>NZ_JH719942.1:2120159-2240211 GCF_000275825.1 Saprospira grandis DSM 2844 | reverse complement strand
CTTCTTCCCGCACGCGGCATGGCTGGGTCAGACTTTCGTCCATTGCCCAATATTCCTTACTGCTGCCTCCCGTAGGAGTCGGGTCCGTGTCTCAGTACCCGTGTGGGGGATCACGCTCTCACGCCCCCTACTGATCGTTGCCATGGTGAGCCGTTACCTCACCATCTAGCTAATCAGACGCACACTCATCTTCATCCGCCGGAGCTTTTACTCTATGATGATGCCATCTAAGAGTTGTATGCGGGATTATTCACCGTTTCCAGTGACTTTCCCCCTGATGAAGGCAGATTGTGTACGCGTTACTCACCCGTGCGCCACTCGTCAGCGTCCCGAAGGACCTGTTACCGTTCGACTTGCATGTATTAAGCCTGCCGCTAGCGTTCATCCTGAGCCAGGATCAAACTCTCCATAATGAAGCTTATAATCCTGATCAAAGGTTTGACTTGGTTTCATTTAACCTCTACTCTCTCTCCTCTTACCTGTTTGCTATATTGCTATTGCTGTTGCAGTTTCAAATAACTTTTTCTTTATAGCTAAATTACTTATTGCTAAGTAATTGTCTGCTGTCTTGTTTGTTGGCCATCACTTTTGATGACCGTTGCTCCGAGGAGCGGTTGCAAAGGTAGGAAACTTTCTTCTAGTTCCAAAATATTTTTCAATATTTATTTAAACTATTTTTCGGTCTCTTTTGTTTGCGACAGCTCTCTGTCGAAGCGGTTGCAAAGGTAAGGAAGTTTTTAAAAGTTCCAAAATTTTGAGCGAAAAAAATTAAAAAAGTTTTTTCTACCCAAAACCCTTGCGATGTCAATTTCTGAGCTTCTCTGTTGAAGCGGTTGCAAAGATACAAAGAATATTTTTACAACCAAATTTTGAGAGAAAAAAATTACTAGGATTTTTATAAACCCCAGTAGCTCGAAAACTCAATGTTCGCCACACTTTCTGTAGCGCTGTGCTACAAAGGTAGAACAAGATTGTGGCTTGACCAAATGTTTTTACAGAATTTAGGGAACTTTTTTGTGGGTTGGGCGCTAAGGAGCTGATTTGATGGAGTTAAGGTCCAAATCTTTTTTGAAGACTAGATTTGTACGCTTAGTTATGGCCGCTCGCCGCCTATTATATATATAGGTGAGGAGCAGAGCGACGAACGCTTTGCTGGGCGCTTTGGCCTCCAAGGCCAAAGGAGCACAGCCCCCAGGCGGAGGCGGCGAAGGGGAGGACCAAAACTGAAATGAAATATTTTGAGGGGCTATACTATATATAGTAGCAATGGCTGTGGCTGCCGCCTACCGCCGGCCGGGTCAATAAGCTGCGGCCCCAAGCCGCAGCGCTTAGCGAAGCTTGTAGCCGCAGAGCGGCTTCTAGCTGAGCGTTGGCCACAACAAGTCCTTTAGGGCGCAGTTCGACGACCGAAGGGAGTAACCGATGTGCAGCAGTGGCCGAAGGCCAGACCGAGGAGCAAAGCGACGAAGGGCCGAGCGAACAGCGAGCTGCGAAACGTAGCGCCCGCCAAAGGCGGACAACAAGGCTGCAAGCCGCAGTTCGACGACTAAAAGGAGTAACGCCCCTAAAAGTCAGCGAGCTGCGACAACCAGCCCCAAAGGGGCGCCCGTTCGACGACCAAAGGGAGTAAACGTAGCGCCCGCCAAAGGCGGACAACAAGGCTGCAAGCCGCAGTTCGACGACCAAAGGGAGTAACGCCCCTAAACAATTCCATACTATATATAGTACTAATCTACTTGCTTCGCCAATAAAGAAGGCGCTCTTTCCTTCCAGCCCAACTGACTTACCGTAGCGGGTTCTGAAGAAGGCTTCTTAAACAGCGGAATGCGTAAGCCACCATATACATTTAAGCCATGTACATAATTACCCAATAGAAAATTCCAGACATTAGAAGAGCCCAAGTAAAGCGGTCCAGCCCGAAAAGCAAAACCCGCATTAAAATTATTGTAGCCATCTATTGCAAAAGGCAAAGCTAACTCATACCACTTATGCTCCCAGCGAGTACTTACTGACCATTGGCTCAAATCATGCAACTTGAGCGGGGCGCCTCCAGAAGCGAAAGCAAAATGTCCCGACATATTGACAAACAAGCGAGAAAAGACATGATAATCGACCTGAATATTCATAGAAGTAGGCAAACGCAGCTGATAAGCATCATTAGTTTCTTCCATGTTAAAAGAATCCCGCATAATGCGACCAAAATCAGGCACTCCATCAAAATTCATGGAGTCAATAGGCCAATTTACGGCCACATCGCTAAAATTGGCGCCATAACTTCCTCGCTTAAAATTAACCACCCCTAAATCCAAAATAGACAAGCCCACCTTTAATTTATACTGCTGATCCTCTCGAACTCCAGGAATAGGTGACTTCTCCTTTGGATGCCACTCATAAATTACCCCAAGATCCGCATTAAAGCCTACCTGATTGAGCAAAGCTGCAGCTCCATCAAAAGCAGATTGGCGAACGGTATCATTTCCTTGAACGGTCGTGAAATCTTGCCAGTTATTGCTATAGCCAAAACGCACATTAGAGGCCAATACATTTAAGGTATCCTCATTAGGGAAATTAACCACCAAGGTATCGGCATAAAAATAAGAGCTAAATCCCCCAATAGGCAACTTCAAGTGGGCCGCTACCTTCAAGCGGTGCTCCCCCTTCTTCCAAACCTCTTGCCCATAAGCCAAACCGATTTCGGTCCAAAAACCCGCCAAAGCCTGAAACTTGCCATTATTGATATTGATATTTTGCAAACTCGGATTCTCTAACTCCGATAAAATCATCTGCGCCATATCCTGATCCAAATTATCAATATGAAAATACTGCCGCAGGGCCGTCGTCACCGCAAAAGAATGTCGCCCAATCTCAAAACCTATAGAAGGCCCCAAAGTGTAGCCCTCCTGATACATCCTCGCCTCATCTTTCGACTTCTCCCGCAACTGCTGATCCCGAAACAACTGAAAGTTCCCACTATAGGTACTATCAAATAACGGATTTTTCAACTTACTCAGGTTAAACATACTGCTGTTCAAGCCCAAATAGTTGTTGCTAATATTCAAATCAAAACTAAATAGATTGATGTCTTGCCGAAACCGACTGTTTACAATATTGGCCGGATTTACAGAAATAGACTGTATACCCGCATAATTACTGGCATGATAGCCCGTAGAGGGCTGGGCCCAAAGCGACAGACTCAAAAAAAAGAGTCCCCAAAAGGGTAAAATAGTTTTCATAGGGTATTGATTTTGTTTTCTTTAAAACGAAAAATAACACTAAAAAGTGGCAATACCTTATTTTTTTTGGGGCCTCCGCCTCCCTTCGGTCGTCGGCGCTACGTTGCAGGGCTCGCAGGTCTGCTCGGCCCTTCGCAAAATTTCGCTACGCTCATTTTGCTCGGTCTGGCCTGACGGCCACCCCTCCACATCGCTAGGCCAATTTGGACCTGCTTCGCTCCTCCCCTACAACTCTTCCTCCTTAGTTTGCATGCTGTCGGGCAATTGTCGACTATTTTGACTCCCCAAACTCCTCAACTTCTCACTTTCGTTAATTAGGCTATTTCTTTGATCCCGCAAATCATACAGAATTTTATCGTAGTTGTTCTGCACCGTCTTAATTTGCTTCCCCAAACTCTCTATCTTTTCTACCCAAAGCACAAAACGATCATACAAACGCCCCCCCTGCCGAGCAATCTGCTGCGCATTTTCATTTTGCTGCTCTTGCCGCCAAAGCTGCGCAATGGTCCGCAAACTCACTAATAAACTACTCGGACTCACCAAGACAATATTTTGCTGCAAAGCATCAAAAAACAACTCTTCCTCCTCTTCTAATGCCAGCAAAAAAGCAGGCTCTATCGGAATAAACAAAAGCACATAATCCAAACTATTGAGCTGCGGCAATAACTCATACTTCTTCTCACTCAAGCCCTTAATATGCTGCTTTATCGCCTGAAGATGCTCTTTTTTCGCCTTGGCCGCCGCCGCAGAGCCCTCTTCGGCCTGCATATAGCGCAAATAGGCCCGCAAACTCACCTTAGAGTCCACAATTAACTGCCGATTTTGCGGCAACTGCACAATAAAATCAGGCTGCCGCCGCCGCCCATCGGGCGTTACAAAATGGGCCTGCGTCCGAATCATATACCGCTTGCTCAAACCCGAAGCCTCAAACAAACGCTCCAAAATCTGCTCGCCCCAATTGCCCTGCAACTTGAGGTTCCCCTTCAAAGCCTGAGAAAGCTCCTTGGCCTCCTGCCCTATCGTCTGATTCAAACTAAATAATTGCCGAAGCTGCTCATCTAGTTGCGCCTGCTTGCTCTGACTCTGCTGATGCATCTGTACCAAGTCTTGCTCAAAACGCCGCAACTGCTGCCCCAAAGGCTGCAACAACTGCTGCAACTGCTCCTGGTTCTGCTGGTTCAAACGCTGCCCCCGCTCCTGCAATAACTGATTGGCCATCTGCTCAAAACGCAAATACATCTCCTCCTGCAACCGCTGCAACTCCGACTCCTGAGCCTGACTCTGCTCCCGCAACTGGTCTATCAATGGCTCTTGGGCCGATAAGGCCTTATGCAATTCTAATAACTCCTCATTCTTCCCCCTCAACTCCACCTCCTTTTCTTGTAGTAAAGGCAACAACTGCCCCCCACTATCTGGCTGATTAGTCGGCTTTTGCCCCCTTTTCCCCCATAAATGACCTAAAATAAAGCCCAAAATCAATCCCGGAGCAAAAAAGATTAGATATTCCATAAAAATTAGCTATTTTTGCCCTCCATTCTTTTAGTGGGCCAACCAAAGATATTAAAAATCTGAAAGCAGGCAGCAACTGGCCCTCATCTAGCACAATTTTGCAATAAAAAAGGCTCCCTTCTTATTGGGAGTTAGATATTTTATTATCTTTGCCTCGCTTTATAGATAAAAAACGCTATCAATTATATTTTTGAGATGAAAAACTTGATTCAGTACGTAGAAGAGCAGACAGCCAGAGAGACGGGCCAGTTCGATTATTTCAAGGCTGGTGATACTGTGTCTGTCACTTATAAAATTATTGAAGGTCAAAAAGAACGGGAACAAACTTTCCGTGGCACCATTATCCAAGTTAAAGGAACTGGTGTAACTAAAACTTTCACTATTCGCAAAATCTCGCACGGTGTAGGCATCGAGCGTATCTTCCCTTTGAACTGCCCCACTTTGGTGAGCATCGTGAACCACCAAAAAGGCCGCGTTCGTCGCGCTCGCCTTTACTACCTTCGCAATGCTATCGGAAAAGCTGGCCGCGTGAAAGAGAAAACGTTTGTTAAGCGCCAAACCGCTGAAGATAAAGGTCGTAAGTATAGCTGGACCTTCGGAAACAAATAAGAAGTTTTTCTACTCAAGACTTACTATATCAAAGGATTGTTGACTAAATTAGTCAACAATCCTTTTTCTGTTTTTCCCGCTCTACCAATATCCTCAATAGCATGAATATTACAGTCCAAAAACAAACCCAAAGCCTACTGATCAAAAAGAAATGGGCCGCACAACCTAAACTGTTTTTATTCGGCTTCCTTTTCTCTAGCGGCCCCCTCCTCCTTCTCTATCTGCCCTTTGCTGAAAACGACCTAGCCCTTAGCTATTTCTTTATCGCTATTTTTATCGCTATTGGCTGCCTTTGCTTCTATCTAGGACTAGCCCAATCCCTTAATCATAGCTTTATCCTAGTAGAAAAAGAACAGCTCTCTAGCTGGAGCAGCCCACTCCCCCTAAGCCCTAAACAGCTTCTTTCCCGCAAAAATATTCAACAAATCTATATCCTCCCTAAAGGCCAAATAGAAAGCGGCCACTTTATCCTTGCCTACCAAACAACCGATGACTGGCACCGCTTTCTGCTGGGCGACTTTCTAGGGCAAGCCCACAATTACTTTCAACTCAGCCTGAGAGAAGCCCAACAGCTAGAACAACTCATAGAAGAATTTTGGGAGATTGAAGATGCCCCCCTTGAAGAAGAACTCCAAAACCAACAAAAAAACCATAGCAAACTAGAGTCTGCCACTACAGAATCTACTCTACAGGCTTCTCTAAGCGAGCTAATCCATGAACACAACTACCCCATCACTATTGACCTCCATGAAAATGAACTCTTTATCCTCAAAACAAGCCCCAAAGACCAACCGCCCATTTTCGCCCTTTTTGGCTGGGCCTTTGGCCTTATTGGGCTGCTTTCTCTTCTAATTATCCTTGGCTTCTTGCTCAAATTCCCCCCTACAGACCCACTCCCTTTCTTTAGCCTAATTTTACCCCTCTGCTTTATTGCTATAGCCCTAGCCCTAATCCGAAAAAACAGACAGGATAAACAGATCAGCCTCCAAATTCACCTTAAGCAAGATCAGCTGAAGGTTCGATACAACGGACAAAAAAGAAAGCAAGAGCTATCTATCCCCAAAACGCAAATTCAAGCTATATTTACCGACCAACGCGCAGGCTATTTTATTCACGAAAGTCAAGGAAAAAGCAGCAAAGTCAACCATGAAGAGTATTTCCTTAGCCTTCTGCTTAAAAATCAAGAATATCAGGAAATCCACGCCCCCTTGGCCCTAACCATCAGCAAAGAAGAAAGCCAGTTTTTAGCCCAATTGCTACAACAGGCCCTAATTGAACTCTAAACCTATCCCCATGAATATTCAAAAAACAAATGAAGGCTACCTCATTAGCAACCCTTGGAGCCGCTTTTCAGGCATTGGCCTACTCATTTTTGGCCTTATTTGGACCAGCTTCAGCAGCTTTTTCCTCTATATGACCAATAGCCAACTTAAAGGTAATTTTTCGCCCCTAGATCTCCTCTTTATTATTGTGCCTGGCTTTTTTATCCTCATTGGTATTGGCCTGCTTTATACAGCCCTCGGCAATATCCTGAACAAAACAAAACTACTCCTCTCCGAGGATGAACTCCTTATCTCTAACGGCCCTATTCCCTTCTTTAATAAAAAACGAATCTGGAAAAATCAGGTCCAGCAGATTTTTATCATCGACTCCGCTAAGCAAAATAGCAAGGGAGTACTGCCCGCCTATCTCAACCAAGATGGCCAACGCCAATACCTTTTTGGCCAAACTTTTAGTCTGCCCAACCCCTGCTTCTTAACGCTCGAAGAAGCCCGAACCCTAGAAGAGCTCATCGAAGATTTTTGGGGCATCCAAGATGCTCCCATTAAAGATGAACTACCCAAATACAGCACAAGAAAAGAGCTTCCCAACTTCCTAGAAGAAGCAGAAACGCAAAGAGAAAACAGCCCTCAAAGCTTCTCTGACCTCCAGAAATTACTAAAAGCTCGCCCCAATAGCATCCTCACCGACTTTAATCAAGATGGCCTCTTTTTGGTCAAAAGCTGGTATAGCCCTATCGGCTATTTACTCCTAGCCTTTGGCTTGATCTGGACCAGCATCACGGGAAGTTTCAGCTTTTTCCTCTTCCAAATTTATCTAGAACAACCCCATAGCATTACACTCTTCGCCATAGCTTTTCTGATGATCTTTGTCGGCATTGGCCTCTGGCTCCTCCGCAGAGCCCTAATCAACCTAGTCAATAGTAGCCAATTTCAGCTAAATACCGATTTCTTTAGCCTCAGACACCGCCCTCTCCGAGCAGGCAGAAAAATTCATATCCCTATCCAAGATATTGAATACTGGGACTTTGTAGAGGAAAAAGTAGTTAACAACACAAAGAATGGAACCTCTATAAGCTATATCTACCCCATTTCGGTCCAACTCCGAAACGGAGAACGCCAACAACTATTTGATGCTAGCCTACTCTCCATTTCTCAAGAAGAAAGCGAATATCTGGTCCAGGTTTTTAATAGCGCCCTGCAACAAGTCCGTGGCAATGAACAGGAGTTTTAGCGCAGCCATACTGCCTTTGGCCTAGCGATGCGGAGGGGTGGCCGAAGGCCAGACCGAGCTTTTTGAGCAAAGCGAAAAAGCGAAGGGCCGAGCAGACCTGCGAGCCCCAAAGCGTAGCGCCTGCCGCAGGCAGGAGGCCCCAAAAGAAAAAAACAACTACTCCTCTTCTTCGGCAGCTTCTCTTTTGCCCACAATTGGGCCATAATAAGCCCCCAAAATGCCCGCCGACAAGCCCAAAAAGCCCATAAAAATAAGGAAGCTAAAGACCACTTGGCCCTTTTCATGAAAAAAAGGTAGGCTAAATAAGGCCAAAAAGCCCAGCCGAAAAAGCGTATTGCTAATGCCAAAAATGCTATTGGCCCGCCCAATCACCTGATTGGGCACCACCTCAAACAAATAAGAAACCCGAATCACACGTACCCCCGCATTGCTTAGCCCCAAGAGCAAACTCACGGCCCAAAATACCCCCACCGAATAAAACAAAAACATCGCCCCATACTCTAAAAGCGTGATGAGCGTGAGCAGAATAATCGCCGATAAAAAGCTAAATCCCTTGAAGATGCGCTGTATGGCCAAACCCGCCAAAACCGCCCCTACAGAATAGAGCACCTCCGAAATGGCAAAAATACTAGCCGTACTATCGCCCTCTCCAGCCAAACACTGCTTGACATAAGTGGGCGAAAGCTCAAAAACATGCAAAAGAACCGTAATAAATACGGCATGGGTCAAGACCCCAAACAAAAAGACATAAGGCTCGCCCTTAAGGTAGTCCCAACCAATTTTTAACCGCTTCCACAAACTGCCCTGCTCTGCTTCACGCTTGGTTAAGGACTCAAATTTCATGAAAAAGATAATCAGCAAGCCCAAGACATAAGTACTCGCATCTAAGGCAAATATTTGAGGAAGTTCCCAGGCCTCAAAGCCCCAATAAGCCGCCATTTGGGGGTCCAACAACACAACAGCCGCCCCCCCAGCCAAAGCCGAGGCCAACTGCCCCTGGACCTCTAACAAAGAGGCAATTTTGCCATAATGCTCCCGCTCCGTTATCTCCTGCATAAAGGCATAAAAACAGAGATAATGCAGACTGTAATTCCAAAAGGTCAGGGCAAAGGCCCCCACCGCAATATAGTTGTTCAGCCCTTGGCTAAACCCTAAAGCCGATAAAGCCGCCAAGGCCAAGGCCATAAAGGCCATCAATACCAAAAATAGCTTTTTACGGTCGTGCTTATCTACCAAACTGCCCGCATAAGGTGCCCAAAATAAGGTCACCAAAGTAATTAGGGTATAGGCCAAGCCAAACCAAGCCGACTGCCCACTTTCGGCAAAGTAAAGCGGTACCGCTATCATACTAATGCCCTGGGCCACCCCCGAAATAAAATTGGCCCCTAATAATAATCGAATAGCAGATTTGTTTCTCAATTTTTTCTGTTTTGTTAGCCCAAAGGTCCTGAAAAATTACAGGACTAGCCGCCGCCCCCTCTTTAATCTTTTCCTAATAAAATAAGCCCCCAACTCCCCCCCTCTTTCCTTGCTTTGCAGCCAATTGAATATGAGTTCTTCAACAACTTGATTATCTTTGTGCCCTAAAATAATATCATGCGAGAAGAAAACTATACCGTTATCCATGAAGATAACCACCTGATTGCCCTAAATAAACCCGCGGGCTGGTTGGTCCAAGGCGACCAAACTGGCGACCGCCCCCTCTCCGAATTTGCCAAAGACTATATCAAGTTTCGATACCAAAAACCCGGCGCCGTTTTCCTAGGGGTCATTCACCGTATCGACCGCCCCGTTAGCGGTACCGTCCTCTTTGCCCGCACCTCTAAGGGCCTCGAAAGAATGAATAAGCTCTTTAAGGAAAGAGAGGTCCAAAAACGCTACCTCGCTATCGTAGAAAAACGCCCCGAGGAGCTATCAGGCACCCTCATGCACTTTATTTCCAAAGATAAAGAACGCAATATCGTTTCGGTCTCCAATACCGCCCGAAATAAACATTATAAGTTCGCTAAACTCGACTATCGCCTGCTTGGCGGCATCGGTGAGCACCATTTGCTAGAGGTGATTCCACACACGGGCCGCCCCCACCAAATCCGTGCACAACTCGCCCGCATGGGCTGCCCTATCCGTGGAGATGTTAAGTATGGCGCAAAAAATAAAAACAAAGATGGCCGCATTCACCTTCATGCCGCCAGCCTTTCGTTTATTCACCCCGTCAAAAAAGAAGCTATCGATATTTGGGCCCCTATCCCCAATGAGCAAATCTGGAAGCTCTTCAAAGATGCCTTAGGCGAAATGCCCGACTATAAAAATGTCATTATCTAAACAGCAAAACAAACCACTATGGAGCAGGTAAAAGCCGTTAATGTGCAAGAACTCAAACGGATGCAAGACGATCAATTCGATTTCCAACTCATCGACCTTCGAGAGGCCGATGAACTCGAGATTTGCCATATCAATGGGACGCATATTCCCCTAGGAGAAATTGATGTCCGCGCCCAAGAAATTGCCCGCGATAAACCCGTGGTTTTGCACTGCAAAACAGGCCGCCGCTCCTATATGGCCGCCCTCTTTCTACAACAACAACACGGTTTCGATAATCTCTATAGCCTAGATGGTGGCATTATCGCCTACGCCAAGGAGATTGATCCCAATATGACCGCTTATTAGTAAGTTGTTTTGGGGCGTTACTCCTTTCAGTCGTCGAACTGCGGCTTGCAGCCTTGTTGTCTGCCTTCGGCAGGCGCTACGTTTACTCCCGTTGGTCATCGAAGACGGACTGAAGTCCTTGTTGTCGCAGCTCGCTGCTGTTTTGGGGCCTCCTGCCTACGGCAGGCGCTACGTTGCGGGGCTCGCAAGTCTGCTCGGCCCTGCGCCGCCTTTGGCGGCTGGGTCTGGCCCTTCGGGCCACCCCTCCACATCGCTAGGCCGAGGCCCAAGTCTGGCCCCCTCCCCTGCCCCTATTTTATCATTTACTACCTAAATCGTAGTCATGCCTCAAGAAGTAGAAATTAGCATTTTGCCCCAAGAACTGGAGCAAGAAGCCCTGATCGAAAAAAAATTGCGCAAAAAGTTGCGCTGGCCCAAAGAACAAGTATTGGCCCATTGGCATATCCGCAGAAGAAGCCTAGACGCCAGAGGACGGCAGCCACTTTTCCGCCTCCGTATTGTGGCCTATAAAACGGGAGAGCTTGTTCCCAAAACACCTTCTATTATTGCGGCCCTGCCGCAGGTCCAAAATCGCCCAGAAGTCTTAATTGTTGGGGCGGGGCCCGCAGGCTATTTTGCCGCCCTAGAACTTATTGAACTTGGCCTAAAACCCATTATCCTCGAAAGAGGAAAAGATGTGCAGGCCCGCCGCCGAGACCTTCGGGCCATTCAGCAGTTTGGCGAGGTAAACCCACATTCTAATTATTGCTTTGGCGAAGGTGGAGCCGGTACTTATTCTGACGGAAAACTCTATACCCGCTCCAAGAAAAGAGGCAGCATAGAAAAATCCTTGCGCTTGTTTGTTGAGCATGGCGCCCCTAGCGATATTCTCATTGATGCCCATCCGCATATTGGCTCCAATAAACTGCCCAAGGTAGTGGCCGCCATGCGAGAGACCATAGAAAGCAAGGGCGGAGAAATCCATTTTGAGGCTTGGGTCACCGACTTCCTCATTGAAGAGAAGCAGGGCCAAAGAAGCCTAAAAGGCTTGCGCACGGCTGATGGAAAAGAGTGGTGGGGCCAAGGCGTTATTTTAGCTACGGGCCATTCGGCCAGAGATATCTTCCGTTTATTGGACCAAAAAAAGGTGGCCATAGAGGCCAAGCCCTTTGCCCTTGGCGTGCGGATAGAGCACCCTCAGGCCCTAATTGATGAATTGCAGTATGGCATAAAAGAGCGGCCCAAAGAACTGCCTGCCTCTAGCTACAGCCTAGTTTGCCAGGTAGAAAACCGAGGCGTATTCTCCTTTTGTATGTGTCCGGGCGGATTGATTGTGCCCGCTTCTACGGCCCCAGGCGAACTAGTCGTCAATGGGATGTCGATGTCTAGACGAGACTCTCCTTTTGCCAATTCGGGCATGGTGGTCGCTGTAGATATGGAAGACTTGAAAGAGTATGCGCATTTGGGGCCATTTGCGGCCATGAGCTTCCAGCAAGAGGTAGAACAAGCCCTATTTCGGGCGGGAGATGGCAGCCAGGCGGCGCCAGCTCAGCGCCTAACCGACTTTGTCAAGGGGAAAACCTCTAATAGTTTAGCCAAAACCTCTTATATCCCTGGAATTTACTCGGCTCGATTGGACCAATTGCTTCCGGCGGGGATTAGCCGACGGTTGCAGCGCGGTTTGCAACAGATGGGCAAAAAAATGCGGGGTTATTATACCGAGGAGGCCCAATTGATAGGGGTAGAGAGTCGGACCAGCTCTCCTATTCGGATACCGAGAGCGCCAGATAGCTGCATGCATCCGGAACTAGCGGCCCTATTTCCCTGTGGAGAGGGAGCGGGTTATGCGGGCGGCATCATTTCGGCGGCTATGGATGGGCAGAAAGTGGCCCAGGCCTTGGCCAAATGGGTAGTGGTTCAATAATTTTGCGGTGGACAGGGCGCGGAGCGCCCGCAGGCCTAGGGGCCTGAAATGGTGCGGCGCAGCCGCAGACCCAGCGGGCGCAGCCCGCGCAGGGCCGAGCAGACCTGCGAGCCATGCAAGGGCCCGGCCGCCGAAGGCGGCAGGCCCCAAAAAAAACAACATAAAACAAAAACAGATGGGACTATTTAGCAACCCTTTGAAGAACCCCAAAGTTTTGGACATGGTCTTTGGGAAGGCCCAAGAGGAATTGAATGAGGCTTTAATTTATCGGAAAAAGCAATTTGGGGACCCCGACCTATATATGTGGGTGGAGGTAGAGCAGGGCCTGCCCTTTGTTTGTCTGCGTAATTTGGCGGGAGAAAACTTGGTGCGGATGACCGCTCAGCAGCTGCTGCAAGACGAGGCCATACAGCAGCAGCTCAGGAAGATTCCGTCCCTTCTGCGGCCCTTTATTAAGTGGGATATTGTCTTGCCCAAAATGAATGCAATCTTAGTTCGCAAATTGGGGACTGGCAAAAACATCAAGGTAACAGAGGGGCCTAAAAAAGCCATTGTAGACCTTTGGGAAGCGGGAGAAGAGCGGCAAAAAAATATCTCCTTGACAGAAATATTTTTGTAGAAAAACAATCTTTTGGAGAAGAATTGCGTAAAAGAATAAAAAGCGGAGGGATAAAAGGCAGCTTGGCAAGTAGTTTGCCCAATAAAAAAAACCAATACAAGACAAGCCCTTCATTTATTCATCACCAACTTTTATCTTTATATACATGCAAAAATTAGCATTTCTATTTCTTTTCCTAAGTTTTGGTTTTAGTGCAGTACAAGCGCAGAAAACTCAGGCAACGGAAAAAAACCTGATTAAGACTTTGGACCCAGAGGGTGCTGAAAACATCAGCTTTAAGTTTAACTTTGAAGAGTTAGACCTAGAGCCTTGGGAGCAGGGCAGCTTGCGTATTCGTCTTTTGGTTCACTCTAATTATCCAGAATCAATCATGAAAGAGTTGCTCAAGGCGGGTCGTTATGAAATGCAAGGTTTATTGGATGGGGACACCTACTATATCACGATGCCAAATTTGGATAAGATGATTACGGTTGGTAACTTGTTATTGGAGGAGCAAATTTTTGTATCGGTACAAACGCCCGGCTACTTTCAGAAAGAAGGAAAAACCATTAAGAAAAAGCTAGATCCGGCTTTGGTGGTTAATGCCAGAGGGAATCAGGCCGCCTTGAAAAAGATGCGTCAGATTAAGGAAGACATTGAGGACAAAGTGGAAGTAGAATTTGTTTGGACTGGCGTGAATGAGCAATCATCCGCCAAAGCCAATATGAAAGAGCGCTTCAAGAAGAAGAATGAAAAGACCAAAAGCCGCGTGCATGGTCTATCTGAGGAGGAGCCTGTTGGGGCTAGCCGTCGTGGGACGATGCAGCCTAACATGACTGCTGAAGAATTTAAAAGTCAATATGGAGGAATTTGGATTTTGGTAGAAGACGAACTCGACTACAGATAGCCATTTTCTCTCGCCTTATTTTTATTTTGATTACAAAACACACAATCATGAGAATCTCTGCCTTTATTGCTCTATTTATGTCTTTTGCTTTTTTGGTTCAGGCCCAAGACAATAGCGAAAAAACTTTAGTAAAAACTCTAATGCCTGAAGAAAGCTCGGAAGTAGTTTTTGAAACCAAAAATGCCAGCATTGGCTCGGAACCTTGGGATCAGAAAGGAATGCGTGTAGAAATTGAAGTTATTTCTAATATGCCTGTTTCTGTATTGGAGCAATTGGTAAAAGCGGGCCGTTATGAGCTCGAAGGTCGCACAGAAGATGGTGTTTTCTATGTGAATGCGCCTAAAATGGAAAAGCAGGTTACTGTTCGTGGCAAGTTGTTGGAAGAAGTGATCAACTTCAATGTAAAAACACCTGGTTACTATGTACTTAGCGAAAACCGTCTCATGCCTGATGCGGGTCTAGCTGCTCGTGGTAACATGAAGCGCAACATTGAGACTGTCATCGTAATCAAGCCTGTTCTAAAAACAACACTTAAGTCTGATGCTCAGATTGAGCTCAAAACTGGAGATATCAAAATTGGTGACGAGATCATTGAGATTGAGTAAGTTATTATATAGACGCTAAATTTTAGCCCTAGTTCTTTAGCGAACTAGGGCTTTTTTTTGTGCTGCTTATTGCTCTTCTTTTCCTTGGGCCATAAAATGCGGATTATGCAAATCGGCCTTATTGTAGCGCAGAGGGTTTTGGCTCTCCCAATCGAGAATTTGGCCCCCAGCTTCTTCTAGAATAATTTGAGGGGCGGCAGTATCCCACTCCATAGTGGGGCCTAAGCGGGGGTAAATATCGGCTTGGCCTTGGGCCAGGGCCATAAACTTCAGAGCGCTGCCTTTGGCCATAAATTGCGGCTGATTTAGAGACTGAATATAGGCCGTTGTGGCGGGTCGAAGATGTGAGCGAGAGCCCAAAACCCGCAAGCCCTTCTGTTCAAAAGAGAAACTGCTGGCCCAAATCCGTTTATTCTTGCCTTCTTCTACCACAAAAGCCCCTGCTCCTTTTTGCGCCCAATATAAAGACTGAGTTAGGGGGGCATAGAGCAAGCCAAAAACGACCTCTCCCCCTTTAACCAAAGCGATATTGATGGCAAACTCTCCATTTCGGTTAACAAACTCTCGAGTGCCATCCAAAGGATCGATCAGCCAACAATAGCGGTAATTTTTGCGCTCCTCATAGGGCGCTATCTGCTCTTCTTCCGAGATGATTGGAATCTCGGGCCAATGGCAAGCCAAGGCCTGGCAAATAATGGCATTCGAGCGCTGATCCGCCAAGGTCAAAGGGCTATCATCTGCTTTTTGTTCTAGCTGCCAATTGGCTGTTGGCTGCTCATAGACTTGCACAATAGCTTGCCCTGCCTCTTCGGCAATTTTTTGAATCAGCTGGATATCAGAAAGGCTTAGCGAAATCATTTTCTCTATCGTTTAATTTAGATCGTCATCTTCCTCTTCGGCTAGGGCAGAGTTGCCCGCCCCATCTTGTAAAGCTGGTGCACTAAAACTGAGGGGATCCTGTCCATAGGTTTTTACCAAAAACTCATAGACCTCCGGAAACTCTCCCTTAAAGGCCTCAGGGTAAGTAAAAAAGTGCTCAGAAGCCAACTCAAAGAGCTCAAAGTCTGGCAAAGCTGTATACTCTAGGCTATAGCCCACCTTAAACTGACGCAAAACATGCAGCCGAGCCAAAAAGTCCATACGGTCCCCTATCGGTAAATCTTCATCATGAATATGATGCTCGGCCTTAAAGGCTTTGGCAAAGCCATACAAACAAACATCATAATACTGATGCGGCGCTTTTAGTCCTCGGATAAACATATTGACAGAAATGAACAAGCTGCTAAATGGCTCTTCCTCCTCAAATTCTACCGCATGGATCTTCTCATTAATTTTAGGCGTAATGAAGGTTCTGGGGAAAAGAACAATCATCCCCAATTTAGGAAAGAACTCCTTCTTGAAAGTCTTGCCCATTGTCATCTGAATGGCCCGAGCAGAAACCAATAACTGTATATCACCAGGGAGCTTATCTGCGCCCCTCATCTGAAACTGCTTTTGCATTCTAAAAATGCTCAAGCGCTGCTCAAAAAAACGCTTGTGCTCTGCCCCCAAATTTCGGTAATAAGGAAAGAATTGCCCCAGAATATCTTGCTCTACCTTGGCCAAGCCAGGAGGGTGCTTTACCGCCCACCATTCGTAAATTCCTCTACGAATCAAGTAGGTGCCAACAAAAATTCCTAAGGGAATCGCCCCCAGCCATTTCCACTCATCAACAATTAAGTCATTGAGCAGTAGATAGGCAAAAATTAAGGTGCCAATACCTGAGGGAATCAGCAGAAGTACTAAAATAGGCATAAGAATAAGATGCTAGTGGACCAAATTATATTTTCATATAGTAGCTTAGATATAATATATTTTTAAGATAATTTTGCAAGCAAGGATATTTATATCTAAGATATTTTCTAAATTTAGAACAGCAGCCTTAAAGCTACCCGCTCCAAACAAGAAAGCCAAAAGGCCCAAATTGTTACATTCAAGCCATGATTTAGTATGCGTTTTATCGCTCTAGGCCAAAAATAATCAACCTTATGGAAATTCGTCGTCTTTTTGATATCCCTTATTATCAAGCTGCCCATTATCCCCTCCCCAAAGCAATAGGAGGACAACATATTAGTGGCAAAAAGTACTACTATAGCACAGAAAAAGTGCTAGAGCTCATCAATAAAGTGAGCTGGGGACTCTTGCAAATGGGCATGAAACCCGGCGATAAAATTGCCCTGATTTCTTATAATAACCGCCCAGAGTGGAATATCATGGATCTTGGTATGCAGCAAATTGGCGTGATTAACGTTCCCGTCTACCCTACCATTAGCCCCGATGATTATGTCTATATCTTTAATGACGCTACCATTAAGTATGCCTTTGTTGGCCATGGCGACCTCCTCGATAAGGTCCGTACCGCCCAAAGTGATATCCCCTCTCTTCAAGCCATCTTTACCTTTGATGAGGCCGATGCCCAAGGACAAGTAGACGCCAATGGCCAAGAGGTTAGTTTCTGGGAGCATATCTGGGGCGAACATCCCAATATGGACATTATCCAAGCCCATAAAGATAAAATTAAAGCCGAAGATCTAGCAACAATTATTTATACCTCCGGAACCACAGGCAAACCCAAGGGCGTAATGCTCAGCCATAATAACATTGCCACCAATGTCCGTGATGTACTCCCCTTTATCCCCCTACAACCCCAAGATATCGCCCTGAGCTTCCTGCCAATCTGCCATGTCTTTGAACGAACCGTTACCTATAGCTATATGGCCAAAGGAGCCCAGGTTTTCTATGCTAAAGACCTCGATACACTCTCGGAAACCCTACAGGATATCCGCCCCCATTTCTTTACTACCGTCCCCCGACTACTCGAAAAGGTCTATGAGAAAATGATGCTGAAGGTCCAAGCCGAAGGCGGCCTCAAAGAAAAAATATTTAATTGGGCCCTCGGACTAACCGAAAAATATGACTTCGATTGGCAGGCCGCCGGCCTAGAAGCCATCAAATGGAAGATTGCCGATAAACTAGTCTTTTCTAAGGTTAGAGAACGCCTCGGTGGCCGCTTGAAAGGAATTGTAACAGGCGCCGCCGCCTGCCCCCCTCGCATGACACAACTCTTCTCCGCTGTGGGCGTCCCTATCCGTGAAGGCTATGGCCTGACCGAAACCTCACCCGCTATTTCTATCAATATTTTTGAACCCTACCAAGCCATGATCGGTAGCGTTGGCCCTATTCTCCCTAGTGTGCAGGTCAAAATTGACCAAGACGATAGCTATGGCCCCAACGAAGGCGAGGTCCTAGTCAAAGGAAATTCCGTCATGATGGGCTACTACCGCAAAGAAGATAAAACCGCCGAGGTCTTTAATGATGAAGGCTGGTTCCTCACTGGCGATATCGGCAAAATTGTAGAAAACAAAAAAGGCATCAAATTCCTCAAAATTACCGACCGCAAAAAAGAACTACTCAAAACTTCTGGCGGAAAATATGTCGCCCCCACCCCTATCGAAAGCACGCTCAAAGAAGATCTTTTGGTAGAGCAGGTGATGGTGGTTGGCGAAAAACGCAAGTTTGTCTCAGCCCTTATTCAACCCAATTTTGAAAGCCTCAAGAATTGGTGCCAAGACAAAAATATTGCCTGGAGCAAGCCCGAAGAGGTGATCACTAACCCTAAGGTCCTCGCTTACTTCCAAGCCGTAATCAACCGCTATAACCCCCGCTTCTCTAAGGTCGAACAAATCAAAAAGTTTCATCTGGTCCCTACAGCATGGGGCGTAGAAACAGGAGAACTCACCCCCACCATGAAACTCAAAAGAAGAGTCATTTTAGCCAATTATGAAGATGCTATCGAAAAACTTTATCAGTAAATTACTCCTCCTCAGCCTATTGCTCCTCAGCCTTGCCGCCTGCCAGTCTTCTAGCACAGACCCACTCTATAGCCTCGAAGACTTGGCCGGAAATTGGCGCCGAATCGATAGCAATAAACCAAGCCTAGATGCTATGGAGGTAGAGGTGGATAGCAGCAACGCTTTTATCCGGGCCACCAATGGCAATACTTCCTATTTTTTACTCGGCCAACGAAAATGGCGCCGTATCCGCCCCTCCGATGGCCCCAATTTTAACTACCAAGATAAAGGCAGCAATAATGAGTTTTATGATGCAACCATGACGCTCGATAAAAGTGGCCCTACAGATTATCTTTACCTCAATATTAAGGTCGCTGGCAACGGCAATGGCAACAGACAAAGCTGGGAACGCTTTTAAATAAGGTCCTTTTTTGGGGCCTCCCCTGCGGCCCAAAGGGCCTCAGGGCGCTACGTTGCGGGGCTCGCTCTTCGCTCGGCCCTTCGCAAAAAACAAGTTTTTGCTCGGTCTGGCCTGCGGCCACCCCTCCACATCGCTAGGCCGCTCATCTCTCTTTTTCATGCCAAGCAATCTGCTCCGGCCCTAAAGGGGACAAAACTTTGGTTTTGTCCCCTTTTTTACCCCTAGCCTACTCGGCTCACAAACATACTGCTCAACTGTTTTTACCTTTATGATGTTACTATAAATAAAACCGCCTATGCTTCAAACGCTGCCACTCTTCCCCCTCCCCCTAATCAAAATGCCCGGCGAACTACTCGAACTCCATATTTTTGAGCCCCGCTACCGCAAATTACTAGAGGACCTCAAAACCGGAGAGCAGCCACTTGTCGGTATTCCCTGCACTATAGAGGAACCCGCCCAAGCTGGTCAATTAGGCTGCCTAGCCCGCCTAAAGTCTATTATTAAGACCCATCCAGATGGCCGTGCCGATATCTACCTCGAAGTCATTGACCTCATCCAATTGGATAACTATAGCCCAAAATGGCTAGACAACCCCTATCCCGGCGGCCAAGTTCAAGTCCTCAATGCCCAAAATACCCGCATTCAGGACCACTGGCTAATGCAACAGCTTCGCCTGCTCAAAGCCCAACACCCCATAGCACTTCCGCTATCCCTACAAAATGATATGGGCGAGTTTGACCTGCTCAGCCAACTCCCCATTCAAGATAAGGCCAAACTACACTATCTGCAATTGCCTCCCAATAGCAAGGCCCGCAAAGCCCTACTCCACTATGAAGTCAAGCAGTTGGGCCTATTACTGATGCAACAAAAGGCCGTCTATAAGGGCTTTTGCTTTAATTAAAACGGCCATTTGGCCAAATAACAAAGAGGAGCAACTACTATGGTAGTTGCTCCTCTTTGCGGTCTCAGCGAGGGGTACCTATACCCGTCAAGAGGGGTACCTATACCCGTCAAGAGGGGTACCTATACCCGTCAAGAGGGGTACCTATACCCGTCAAGAGGGATACCTATACCCGTCAAGAGGGGTACCCATACCCATCGAGAGGGGTACCCATACCCATCGAGAGGGGCACCCATACCCATCGAGAGGGGTACCCATACCCGTCAAGAGGGGTACCTATACCCATCGAGAGGGGTACCCATACCCATCAAGAGGGGTACCCATACCCATCGAGAGGGACTGTTCAGGACTGTTCAGGATTTTGTGTGTCCGAATAAAATTTGGGGCTTTAACTTTTTAGGATTTGGCCAATAGTCGCTTAGGGACAAAGGAGAAACACAAAGTTTTAAACACACTCAAATCGCAGAAAAAAGGAGCCAAAGCCCCTAGGCCTTAGCTCCTATTTAGTCCTCTAGAACACAGCAAAAACAGATAGGGCTGCTTGGCTTCAATGCTACCCTATAGCCTAGGGCTAAGGGCCTGCGCTGGCCTTTGGCCAGCGCATCGGCTGAGGGATGGATAGGGGGGCGGCGAAGCCGCAGACCCAGCTTTTGAGCGCAGCGAAAAAGCGCAGGGCCGAGCAGAGCTGCGAGCCCCGACACAGCCCGACCCGAAGGCCCAAAGGGCCGTAGGGGCAGCCCCAAATCCTCCTCCTAACATTCAGAAAGGCCAATAGGCACCTGCACAGCCAGCCCTCCCTCTGCGGTTTCCTTATACTTAAAGTTCATATCTTGGGCGGTTTCCCACATGGCCAGAATAACCTCATCTAGGGCGACTCTAGCTTGCTTGGGGTCGGTTTCTAGGGCCAGGTAGGCGGCATTGATGGCCTTAATGGCCCCCATGCTATTTCGCTCAATACAGGGGATTTGGACCAGTCCCCCAATAGGGTCGCAGGTAAGGCCCAGATGGTGTTCCATGGCAATTTCGGCAGCGATTAAAGCCTGCTCGTAGCTACCGCCCAGGCATTCGGTCAGGGCAGCGGCGGCCATGGCCGAAGACACCCCAATCTCGGCCTGGCAGCCGCCCATAGCTGCGGAGATGGTTGCATTGATTTTGAACAAAACCCCCACCTGTCCAGCCGTTAGGAGGAAACGAGCGATATTCTCCTTCTTAAAGTTATCGGCAAAGCAAATATAGTACATCAGCACGGCGGGAATCACGCCAGAAGCCCCATTGGTAGGGGCCGTAACCACTCGGCCAAAGGCGGCATTTTCCTCATTGGCGGAGAGCGCAAAGCAGCTGACCCACTTAAAAATATCTTGATGAGCATGTTGTTTGCCTCGGATCAGGCCGATCCATTCTTGGGCATTGCTATAGCTAACTTGTTCGCCCAACAGGCGTTTCATCATGCGGTTAGCCCGGCGGTGCACCTGCAAGCCACCGGGCAAGATTCCCGTTTGGTGGCAACCCTTATAGACACAGGCCTTCATGACCTCCCAGATATCCCAGGCCTGTAGCAGGCTATTTTCTGCGGGCCGCCATTGTTTCTCTCGTTCCAAAACAAACTGGCTAATTGAGGCGCCATTCATAGCTTGGCAATAATTGAGAATATCCTTGGCTTTTCGGACCGAATAGCTGGTGACCAGTTCTGGAAAATCTTCTTCTTTTTGGATGGGGCCATGATCTAGGGCCGAGGCCCATTCAATAAAGCCGCCGCCTATTGAATAATAGGTTTCCTCTAGGGTTTTATTGGTTAAAAAGGCCTTCACCTTTAGGCCATTGGGGTGATACGGCAGGTTTTCGGGCCAAAACTGCAGGTCTTGTTCATAGCAAAAAGGGACCTTTATTTGGCCGGCCAGCAAAATGCGTTTACTGGCCTTAATATCTTGAATACGGGCCCCGATCAGGTCGGTATCTGTTGTTTTGGGGTCCTCATTGAGCAGGCCCATCAGCACCGCAATATCGGTTCCGTGGCCAATGCCAGTTTTGGCCAAAGAGCCATAAAGCTCTAGCCGAATTTGTTTTACCTTTGGCCAATTCTCGGCCCCAAGTCGTTTGTGAATAAAGTGCAGCATGGCATTCCAGGGGCCCAGCGTATGTGAGCTCGAGGGGCCAACGCCCACCTTAAACATATCAAAAACGCTTAATGAATCCTCTTGCATAGTTGTTGTTTTCTGTACAGACGAAATTACAATCTTTATTCAATTCGCCTAAGTCCTCTACTTCAAATCCCTTAAAAGTTTTGTTATTATTTATTTGGGGCTGCCCCTACGGCCCTATGGGCCTTCGGGTCGGGCTGTTCGGGGGCTCGCAGGTCTGCTCGGCCCTGCGCTTTTTCGCTTTGCTCAAAAGCTTGGTCTGGCCTACGGCCCCCCCCTACCATCCCTCAGCCATAAGGGCGGGCTAAAGCCCTTATGCAAACAACCTTATGGTCCCCTCTCTTCAAAACAGCTTAGTCTATGCCTTCTTTGCTTATATTTTTGCTTTGTTTATTTTCTACTATTGTTGTTTATGGGCAGCAATTTTCCTTAGCCTTTCCTTTAGACAGTTTGCCCAAGCGCTGGCTCAAGAAGGAGGCAGTGCCTGAGGGTTTAACGGCTGTGGCCTTGCAGCAATACTGGCCCAAACAATTGGCTAGGCTACATCAGTTGGGTTATTTGGAGGCCCAATTGGGTGTGCCGAGGCAATTGGATAGTCAGACTTATGTCTTGCCGGTTATTTTGGGGCCCGTCTATCGGCTAGATGCTTTGGCTTTAGATAGCATTTCGCCTTATCAGTTGGCGGCCTTGGGGCCAAAGTATTGGGATTTGGAGGGCCGGGTTTTTTCTATGGTCCAAATTGATGAGCTAGAATTGGCCTTATTGGAATATGCCGAGCGCCATGGTTATCCTTTTGCGCAGACCCATTGGCAGCTGAACCAAATAGCGGGGCGGGATATTTCGGCCCAGCTCTTATTGGAGCAAGGGCCATTGATTCGCTTAGATAGTTTGGATATTCGGAGGAAGGGGAAAAAGAAAGGTCCTTCTCCTATTCGCAAGGGATTTTTGTCTCGTTATTTGGGGCTAAAGCAGGGCCAGCTCTATGATGAGCGGAAAATACAGGCTATTCGCAAGCGGATAGCCGAGCTTCCTTTTTTGGCCCTAACGGCTGATCCCTACATTCTATTTGAGGGGAATTTGGCTCGGCCTATTTTATTTGTGCAGAAGAAAAACGCCAGTCGCTTTGATATCATCTTTGGGATATTGCCCAATGACAATGCGGTTTCTCCAGCTCCAAAGTTCAAATTTACGGGGCAGGTAGACATAGAGCTCTTAAATCCTTTTGGGCGGGGGCAGCGGATATTGGGCAACTGGCAACAATTTGAGACGGGTCGTTCGGAATTGAACTTGGCCTATTCGGCCCCTTATATCTTTAGGACGCCATTGGGTTTGGCGGCGGACTTTTCTATTTACCGGAGAGACAGCACTTATATTGACATCATTGGGGAGTTGGGGATTACTTATCTTTTTGACGGGAACCAGGAATTGACTGCTTTTTGGAAAAACAGTAGTACGAGTGTTCAGCAGATGGACACCTTAGCGGTTTTGCGGAGTCGGAAACTGCCCAGCTTGGTGGATAGTCGGCAGAACATGTTGGGTTTGGCCTATCAGTTGAGGCGGGTAGATTATCGTTGGAACCCTAGGCGGGGGGTTATATTGGGGGTAAAGGGGAGTTTGGGGCAGAAAAGTGTAAGGTCCAATTCGGCTATATTGAACTTAAGGGACCCGGCTGATTTGGACTTTGATTTTGGGCAGCTTTACGATAGTGTCAGTGCGGTGGCTCAATACCAGTTAGAGACCGACTTACAATATTACCAGCCCCTATTGAGGCAGCTCAGTATTATGGGTCGTCATCGGATGGGCTACCTACTTGGTTCGGCAGAAAAGTATGACAATGAATTATTTCGTTTGGGGGGGCAGCAACTTTTAAGGGCATTTGATGAACAAAGCATCCTCTCTGAATATTATCATTTGGTCAGTTTAGAAGTTCGTTATATTTTGGGACAGAACAGCTACAGCTACCTATTTGGGGAGTTGGCTCAGTTTGAGCAGTCTAATAATCAACGTAAAACTTATGCTTTTGGGGCCGGATTGGCATTAGAGACCCCGGTGGGGGTATTTGCAATAAGTTATGCTTTGGGAAACTATTGGGAAAATGCTATTTTGTTTCGCAATGCAAAAATTCATTTTGGCTACCTAAATCGCTTTTAAGTGACAGCGGGCCAGGGGCGGCAGCTTAATAGCTAGAAAACTGTTGTGCGGCCTAGGGATGGAAGGCAGTGGCCCAAAGGGCCAGACCCAGCCGCCGCAGGCGGCGCAGGGCCGAGCGAACAGCGAGCTGCTGCACAGCCCGCCCCGAGGCCCAACGGGCCGCTGGGGAGGCCCCTAAAAATAATCAGCTAATAAAAAAACAAGTCCTACTAAAGATGGAATTAACGACACACCTTATCCGCAAATCTTTTCCCTTACTCACGGAACTAGAATTGCAAAATGAAATTGTAGAATGTTCGACTTTGCGAGCATTTGATGCCAATGAGACCTTAATGGACTATGGCGATTACATTCGTTATGTGCCCTTGATGATAGAGGGGAGTATAAAAGTTTTGCGTCAGTCTGATGACGGCAATGAATTATTTTTGTACTACCTCAATGGGGGTGACACCTGTGCGATGGCTTTTACCTGTTGCATGATGCGTCGGAAGAGTGAGATTCGGACTATTACGGAGGAGCCCAGTCAGGTTATTTTTATTCCTTTGCAAAAGATGGAAGATTGGATGGGGCAATATCGGAGTTGGCGGGAGTTTGTGATGACCTCTTACAACAATCGTTTTGAGGAATTATTTAGTGCTTTAGACAACATTGCCTTTTTGAAGATGGACGAGCGTTTGCTGCGTTATTTGGCTAGCAAGTCGCGTTCTTTGGGTCAGAAGATGCTCAACACCACGCATCAGGAAATTGCTCGGGAGCTGAATGCTTCTAGGGAGGCGGTTTCTCGTTTGCTCAAGAAATTGGAGCGCAAGGAGCTGCTTCGTTTGGGTCGCAATAAAATTGAATTATTGTTGGAGCCAGAGGCCTTAGAGAACTGGAATCGGGAATAGGTTTTGGGGAATAGAAAAGACCACTTTCTTTAGAGAAAGTGGTCTTTTTTTATGTGCTTATGCAGCTGCTTTTAGTTAGTGCTAGAAGTAGATTCGTTTCTAGCATTTTCTTCTTCTACTTCGGGGGCAGAAGGGCAATCTTGGCAGGGGTCTACGTTAATGCCCTCCATACGTTTGAGTGATTTGAGTTCGGTACCGTCCTCTTTCCAGTCGATAATAGTAAACTCTGTACGGCGATTTTCCTGATGTTCCTCTTCGGTACAGGGGATGCCATCATAGCAATCGTTGAGCATTACTTTTTCGCCCATACCGTTAGCTTTCAGGCGTTTTTTTGGAATTCCTTTTCTCATGAGGTATCGGACCACCGATTCGGCGCGGCGGTTAGAGAGGCGTTGATTACTGCGTCTTTTTCCGCGGGCATCGGTATGAGAAGTAAAGCGTACAGAAGCTTGGGGGAACATTTGGAGGAAGGCCACCAAAGAATCTAGGCCGGGTCGGGCATCGGGGCGGATATTGGCTCTATTAAAATCGTAGAAAATGTGTACAATTTCGGGTACGCCTTCTGGTCGTTGGAACCAGATGGTATCGCCTTCTGGCGTGACCATATAGATGGTATTGCCATTGACATCGATATAATTCTTATTGCCTTTTTGGTCCTCACATTCATCATAGCCATTTTCATCTTGTTTGCCTGTGGGGAGGCAATCTTCGGGAAACTTCTTTTGGTCGGGGCAATCGGCGGTGCCGGGTAGGCAGTTGATGGCCAAATCCACCTCGATCGCTTCATCTCCTTTGCCGATATTTCTGGTGGTAAAGGTAGAAGAAGACTTGGTATAGCCATCTTTAGAAACGATCAGTTGGTAATCGCAATCCTCATTGATTTCGAGGAATTCGTAATAGCCAGTTTCATCGGTTAGGGTAGAGAGTTCATTGAGTGTTCCTTCACAATCTGATTTTAGGCGGACCAAGGCATTGCCTAGGGGCTGTTCGGAATAGCCATCGATTACGGTACCTCCTACATCAAACACTCTTTCGAGGTCTAGGGGAATTTGGATAACGACTGTTTGGCCGGGTTTGATATCTGCGGCCTTTGTACGAACATTATTGGGGCGATAGTTGAGCATTTCTGCGGCAAAATCGCAGGGATTATCGAGCCCTACTTCCAAGAAGGCCTTACCATCTCGGTTGGTGGTATAGCTATCTACGGAGCTACAGGCGGTATAGACCGTAGCGCCTTCAATGGGCATTTCGGTTGTTTTATCAAAAACGATAACTTCTACAGAGATAGACAGCTTCGTGAAGCTATAAATTTGGTCGCCTACGCCCTCATCGCCTTGGCCCTCGCCATTATCGCGATTAGAAGCGATCAGTCCGTAAGTTTTGGTTTCATTCATCGTAATCGAGAAATCGTCCTTATTACTATTGATCGGGTAGCCGAGGTTGACGGGATCTAGCCAGGCGCCATAGCTTTCGGTCACCTTATAAATGTCTAGTCCACCAAGGCCAATTAGGCCATTAGAGGCAAAATAGAGGGTCATATCGACGCCTTCGCCATGGGCAAAGGGGAAAGCCTCATCGCCTTCTGTGTTTACGGTGGGGCCTAAATTGACGGGCACCGACCAGCGGCCACCCTCCATATAAGAGGCATAGAGATCTAGTCCACCAAATCCCCCGGGCATATCGGAGGCAAAAAAGAGCATTGTTCCATCCTTAGACAAAGAGGGGTGCATCACATTATAGCCTTCATCATTGAAGACCACCCCTTCGGGTTTATCCCATTTATCGCCTTTTTTATTGACCAGATAGATTTTTTGGCGGAGCACGCCATCTTCATTTCCGGCCTTACCGTCTAGGTCTGTTGCTGAGAAATAAGCCTGGGTTTGGTCGGCATTAAAGGTAATTGGGCCAATATGGCGGGGTGTTTTACGGATCTTTTTGGCGTATTTTTCGGGCTTGCCATAATCGTAGATATACTTCTTTTCATCTTTGAGGGTGAGTTCAAAGTCAAAGAGTTGGGCAAAGCCGTCTTCGGTCCATTTATCTTCTACAATTTTGGCTGGGAACTTAGACTTAACGCGGTCTCTGGTCGAGCTAATAATCACTCTTTCTTTTTCGCCATCTTTATATAATACGGGCGAAAAGTCATCGGCATTACTGCTCAATTCTGGCCGTACCTCTAGGTCGTAGAGGTCTCCGGAGGCCCTAAGATTATCCACCATAGATTCCTCGCAACCTTTTTCTAAAAAGCGGGCGCGGGTATCATCGGGCATAAGTTTAAGGTATTCTCTCACCCATTTGGTGGCCTTTTGGCATTTACCATTCATTTGTAGGGCCTGCGCATAATAAAGTAGGGTAATGGGTGGGGCTTGCGGCATCAGCGACACTTGTCCGTACCAATACTCCATTTCATCAGAGTTGCGGAGCATGCGGTAACATTCTGCAATATTGAGTTTGGCCTCTGATTCATCATACTTCTCCAACACCTTTAGATAGACATCAATAGCGGCCTGATAATTATAGTCCTCCATCAGGCCTTTTGCCTTACGCAACTTTCCTTTTTGGGCCATTAGTAGGCCGCTGCCCAAAAGGCTAAATAAAAGTAGTAGAAGAAAGGATTTATTATAACGCATATATGTTTTATTTAAGCACAAGACGCTTTTATTTTGGGGCTGCCCCTCGCCTTTGGCTCGGGTCGGGCTGTGTCAGGGCTCGCAGGTCTGCTCGGCCCTTCGCAGGCTTTGCCTGCTTGGTCTGGCCTTCGGCCACCCTTATCCATCCCTCAGCCTGCGGCGGCTTTGCCGCCTGCCAAACGCAGAAAGAGCAGCATAAAAGGTCCTGTACTTAGTCGTTTTTTTTTGCTACTCTTTGCTTGGGTTCAAGCTAATTTTAGAAATAACGGACGTGCTTGGTTTTGCCTTTGTAGCGCATCAAGTCGTAGCCCAGCATAATTTCATAAGATCCTTGGGCGGGTCCTTGCAGTTCGGTTAGGGTATAATCATAGGCGGCACCAATACGGAGGCCATTTTCAAAGCGCATAGAAATCCAGAAATCGACAGAATCGTAGGTACTTGTTTGGTCAATTACTTGTAGGGCGGTACGGAAAGAAGCCCCTACCCAGAGGCGATTATTAAACAAGAGCGAAAGATCTACATCCATTTCTGTAGGCGCCGCCACATTGTTCAGTTCATTCTTTTCAAAGAGGCCCACATGCTTCACGAGCAAAGAGGGACGAAACACCATAGTAGAGTTGAGAGGAATAGCCACTCCACCCGATACATAATAGTGGCGATATTGTTGGGCCAGGGGAATATTGGGGTTGTTGGTTTCTTGGCGCAGCGCATTATTGATCAGCATAGGAGCAGAAAGGCCCACAAACCATTTTTCAGAAAAGAGATAGAGTCCCCCGCCAAAGTTGGGTAGCCAAAGGTTGGGCTGCAAATTCTGAAAAGCGGGGTCGTTGAGGTCCTCTAGTTCTAGGTCGGTCCAATCGGCAGCCCAGTTAGAGACCCCACCTTGCATACCGATAGACAATTTCACCGATTTATTGATGGGGATATGATAGGCAAAAGAGCCATAGACATTAAACTGCCGAGAGTTGGCAATTTGGTCCAAAGACATATTGAGCCCTAATCCAATGTTTTTACCTTCTATGGGAGAGTGCAAGTTGATGGCCTGCGTCATGGGTGCCCCTTCTATGCCCCACCATTGTTGGCGGTGCAAAACGCCCATATCCAACACCTTGGCTGTTCCTGCATAAGCTGGGTTATAGGCCATGGGCATGAACATATATTTGGTAAACATAGGATCTTGCTGGGCCTGCATACTTAGGCTCAGCAAACAGCTAAAAAGAAAAGTGTATAAAATACGCGCGCTCATATCGGTCAATTGTTATTAAGAGGAAAGTCATTTTGCGAGGGGGCCCAAATGCATCTGTATTTTCTGGTCCAAACCCTCACAAAAATAGCATTTAAGTTTTGGAAAAGAATAATTTTCGATTCTTATCCCTACAGATGCAGTTAAAAAACGTTTTTGGGCTTTGGCTTGTCCATTGCAGCCCCCTAGTTTATTAGAAATAAGCGGGCTAAGGGCCTTTTTTTGCGGTGAACAGGCCCGAAGGGCCGCAGGCTGAGGGATAGAAAGCAGTGGCCCAAAGGGCCAGACCCAGGCGCTTTAGCGCCGCAGGGCCGAGCGAACAGCGAGCTGCGACATAGCCCGACCCGACCGCAGGGAGGGGCAGCCCCAAAAAAATCGCCCCTAATAACAGTGTATTAGGAGCGATTCAGAAAGGCTTTCTCTTTTAAATAATGAAGATGGATTCGGTTTCTTCTTGGGCCGGAAATTGGCGGCTGAGCAGCCCGCTGATCTGCTCTCTCATTTGCTCAAATTGGGCCCGGACGGCCTCCAAAAAAGGCTGATCGACCAAGGCTTTGAGCTCTTTGAGGTTGCTCATTCCCTCGCCTTGTCTAAATTTGTAGGTTTGCTCATAGAGGCCATCTTCAAACTTGATGCTGTAGCGTAACCCCTGCTCGAAAAAGGTGACCTTCATGTCGGTGACCTCTTCTAAATATCCAATAACTCTCATAATTTTGTGGCTTTTGGGCAAAGATAGGGAAATAATAGAAAAAGGCTCCCCGGCCTGGCCGAGGAACCCCTGTTAACTTCTAAATACTATCGAGAGCTGCATTAAAGGAATACTCCAGAAAGTTTTTGACATCTTCTGTTGATCTTAGTTCACTCATCTCATAAACCCATTTTCACTTCAAATATCTTTGTCGCCTTATACTTCTACTCATTGGCTAAGGAATTATAGGGATCATCTAAATTGGGAATTGCACCAAGTCTTCCTTTTTCATAGGCATGATAGTAAGCCTCTGAAGAGCGAAAATCTTTAGCCTCAAAATCAGCTAAAGAGAAAAGCGCTGAAGCCCCATTGGCTTGTTTTTCTGTAAACCAAATGGCATCGGCCCGCAGAATATCCTTAGAGCGCAAAAGCTCTCTTTGGTGGGTGCTGAGAATAAGCTGTGAATTGGGCTGACTATTGAGTAAAAAGCTAAGCAGAAAATGCTCTAATAGTTCGGGATGCAAGGAGCTGCCTACCTCATCAATAGAGAAAATAGCTGCTTGACTGGCCAGAATAGCGAGCAAGCCACTAAAACCAAAATAGCGTTTTGTGCCTTGAGATTCTTGTTTTAAATCTAATAGATAGCTCTTGCTTTCCTCCTCCCCTTTGACCAAATGTTCAATTCGGACCCTTTTATGTTTAATACCAGTCTCTTTCAAGGCCTTGGCTAAGTCAGGATCTTGTTTCAAGACCTTTTTTATTCGCACGGGCCAGTCCTCTTGTTCCTCAAAAAACACATTCTCTATCTTTAGGTCTGCTTTTTTTAGAAAAGACAAAAAGAGCTCCTTATCTAAAGTTCCTTGATCTAATTTGCTAGATATGAAGTTAGTCAATTTTGTTTCTGGAGAGATCATAGGATGCAAGACCTCCTTAAACCAAGAAAGCGCAATTCTTAACTCTCGACAATCTGTATTGGCCTTATGAAAGGCCCCCAAAACAGTGCGGTTCCAGAGTACATGAGTCTTTAGACTTTCCTGCTCTATTGCAGAGAGTTTAATCTTAGAACCCCAATTGATTTCACTCAATTGCTTGGCTAAATCTGTTTTTCGCTCATAAACAAGCGCCCGACGAGGTTCATAATAATGTAGACTTTCCTCTAAAATTGCTTCTTGATTAAAGCGAAAATAGTAGTCAAACTCAATCCCTTCATGAATAAAACGAATACTCAGCGCACTATCCTTTTCTAGTGGATTATCACAAAACAAAAAGGGTTGATAGTCAATTTTATCGCTTTTATCGTTAGCCGCATCTAGTTGTAGCTCACGCATAAGTTTTAAGGCCTTCAACCAACTACTTTTACCTGAAGCATTGGGACCAAAAATATACAGCAACTTAAGCAGCTTCAATTTACTATTGGGCCGATGAATATAATATTCACTTAAATGCTCCGCCTTATTCGCCTCAAACGATAGGGTCTGAGCTTCTTGGATAGGACCAAAGTTTTCTACTGTAAGTTCTATAATCATAAGTTTTCTACTATTTCATGTAAATATACAGCAGAAAAACCATAAATAAAAGCAAATAAATGGCTTTAAACTTTCATCCGCCTCGACAAAAGCAACAGCCCCAACAACATCAATCCTCCATTCAACAATAAGATTTCAAAGCCAAATTTGTAGCCCCAGAATAACTCTTCTGAATAGTAATTGATGCCAAAACTGAGCAAGGGCGCCCCAATCGCCAAAAAGGGAATATATTGGTCTTTGACCCGCCTTTTGCTAAACAACCCAAAGCTATAAAGGCCCAATAATGGCCCATAGGTATAGCCCGCCGCCTTAAATAATTGATTGATCACCGACTGCTCATTGATGTAGGCAAACAACAAAATAACGCCCACCAATAAGGCCGAAAAAAAGAGGTGCACCCGCTGCCGAACTTGCTTAGATTCCGCTGTCTCATCCTCTTCCGACATCCCCAAAATATCTATGCTAAAGGAGGTCGTTAGGGCCGTCAAAGCAGAATCCGCACTAGAGTAGGCCGCCGCCACCAAACCTAACAAAAAACAAATACCCATGAAGAGCGGCAGCTGGGTGAGGGCCAATTGCGGATAAATCAAATCATAGGCAATTTTATCGCCCCGCATCGGAAAATCTAGGCCTTTTTGCTGCATGTACAAGAACAAAAGCCCCCCCATCCAAAGGAATAAAAAATTAACAATCAACAAGATAGCGCTAAAGCTATACATATTCTTTTTGGCCGATTTAAGGTCTTTGCAGGCCAAGTTTTTTTGCATCATGTCTTGGTCCAAACCCGTCATGACAATCGTGATAAACATGCCCGACAAAAACTGCTTGAAGAAGTTATTGGGGTTGCTCCAACCATCTTCCCAAAAGAAAAATTGTCCCAAATTGGCCGCATCTAGGGCCGAAAAACTCTCAACAGCCCCCAACTCCATACCCGATAAAAGGTAGTACAAACTAAAGCCCAAGGCCAGTAACATCATGCCCGTTTGCAAGCTATCGGTCCAGATAATCGTCTGTAATCCAGAGCGAAAGGTGTAGGTCCAAATCAAAAGTACAGCGCCTGAAGTGATCGCCCAAAGCGGTATTTCCCAACCGCCCAAGCGCAAAATGCTGTCTAAAACCAAAACCACCAGATATAAGCGAAAAGCCGCCCCTAGGGTCCTCGATAACAGGAATAAACTAGCCCCCGTTTTATAGGTCCAATCCCCAAATCGCCCCTGCAAATAACTATAAATGGAGGTCAAACGCAAGCGATAATACAAGGGCAATAAAACCTCTGCAATCACCAGATAACCCGCCAAATAACCCAAAACAACCTGCATATAGGAAAAGCCCTGATTGAGCCCCCCAGCCCCCACTACGCCCGGTATGGAAATAAAAGTTACGCCCGATAAAGAGGCCCCAATCATCCCAAAAGCCACCAAAGGCCAGGGCGCCGCCCGATTCGCCCGATAAAAGGCCGCATTACTGCTGTTTCCCCGACTCTGCCAAAAGGAGAGCAGACTCAAAAAGATAAAATAGCCCAAAAGCAAAAGCAGAATCCAAGCCGCCGATAGTTGTAGTGGATAGTTCATAGTTTTTATTTTTTCTTGGGGCCCGCGGCCGCCCTTCAATTTGGGGCGGCCGCCGCTATGCTGCGGGGCTCACAGGGCTGTTCGGCCCTTCAGGCTACACTTCGTTTCGCCTTCGGTCTGGCCTTCGGCCACCCCTCCGCAGCGCTGGGCCATTGGCCCTTCGGGCCCAAGGCGGCTTTGCCGCCTTGCCGCAGCCCGCCATTTGGCCCAAATTTAAGCCCTAAAAAGAGCCAAACAAACTCTTTGGCAGAGATAGCAGGCAAAAGTTTGAAAAAGTTGTATTTTTAAGGACACAAAAGTCCCCAAAATTAACCGAATTTTTAATCCAAGAATATGAGTGCCCTAGGCGGAAACTATAAATTCAAACACCTCAAGGTGTTTGGCTCGGTAGAAAACCTCTACCAAAATGTAAAGAAATATAGACGGGTATATGATGAGTCAGAAGCTCGTTATATCTACGCAGAAATGGCCCTCTATAATAAATTGTTCGATGAAAAAGATTGGAATATTAGCCTGCGCCTAATATGTACAAACGAAGCCACAGAAGAACAACTCTGCGAACTCAAAAAAGACTTTAAGGTCAGTAAGGATACTAATGTCTTTTATGTGCGTGAAGGCTGGGGAACCCCGCAGCCCGGCTGGTGGAAAAAAGGCAAGTATCGCTGGGATGCCTATATCGGAGACGATTTTATCGGCACTAGCCACTTTTATGTTACCGATGGCGGCCTAGTGACCCCCACCGAAAACCCCTACCTCAAAATTAAACAGGTTCGCCTCTTCGAAAGCGATGGCGAAGGCCTTGATTTAGAAAAGCGCCAATATCTTCAGGTCTTTTCTCAAGCCAAAACTCGCTATATCAATATCGAAATGGCCGTGGATCTCCTCAAAGAGGAGGAGCTGCTTCCCCTAGAGTTTCAATTTAATTTCTATAATGATGCCGGCCAACATAAGGCCTATATGGAGTATTTCTCAGAAATTACCGATAAACGGCAGCAACTAAGCTTCGATACCGGCTATGGCCTCGATAAAGGCGGCTATTGGTTTGAAGATCGCTATACCCTAGAAATTATTTTCATGGACCAACTCCTAGGGGTGGTCCCCTTTGAAGTGGGCCAAGAAGAAGAAGCCCTGCAAGGTAAAATGCCTTTCCAAATTGCTGGCCGCAAAACAACAACCTTGGGCCAACAAACCGAAGAAGGCGAGGAAGAAGTGAAAAAACTCAGCTATGAGGAGGCCGTGGCCGAACTCAATGCCCTGATTGGCCTAGAATCCGTCAAACAACAGATTGATGAACTGGCCACTTACCTCAAGTTTATCCAAATCCGTAAGGAAAAAGGCTTTAAGGAAAATGCCGCTATCAATTTGCATACGGTCTTTATGGGCAACCCCGGCACGGGTAAAACAACCGTGGCCAAAATGCTCGGGCAAATTTATGCCAGCCTCGGCCTCCTATCTAAAGGCCAAGTGCATGAGGTGGGCCGAGTAGATTTGGTTGGAGAATATATCGGCCAAACCGCTCCCAAGGTCAAAAAAGCTATTGATAAGGCCCGTGGCGGTATCCTCTTCGTCGATGAAGCCTATGCCCTATCCGATCGTGGCGATGACGGAAAAGATTTTGGTAAGGAAGTTATTGAGGTCCTTATTAAAGAGATGTCTGATGGCGCTGGCGATATTGCGGTCATCTTTGCCGGCTACCCCAAAGAGATGAACCTCTTTGTCCATAAGAATCCAGGCATGAGCTCGCGGATTCAGTCTACAATTCACTTCCCCGATTATCGGCCCGATGAGCTAATGCAAATTGCCGATTATGCCGCCGAAAAACGCGATATCAAACTAGATGAAGCAACCCTCAAGTTTCTTAATCGCAAGGTGGTCGAGGCTTATCGTGGCCGCAATGATAATTTTGGCAATGCCCGCTTTATCAATGGCGTGATTGAGGAATGTAAGCAGAATATGGCCCTTCGCCTGATGCGCCTAGGCATTGAGGAAATGGAAAAAATGGAGGCCGAACAACTCTCTACCGTAATCCTAGAAGATGTAGAAAAAGCCTTTGGCCTAAGCAATAAAGCCAAGGTGCATATTCCCATTGATGAACCCCTTTTGCAAGAGGCCCTCAATGAGCTGCATAGCCTGGTTGGCCTAGAAGATGTCAAAAGAGATGTGGATGAAGTGGCCAAATTGGTCCGCTACTATACCGAAATTGGCCGCGATGTGAAGAAGGCCTTTTCGCTACATACCGTTTTTGTCGGAAACCCCGGTACAGGAAAAACGACTGTGGCCCGCATTCTGGTCAAAATCTATAAAGCCTTAGGCGTTTTGGAACGTGGCCATTTGGTAGAAACCGACCGCAAAGATTTGGTGGCTGGCTATACTGGCCAAACGGCCATCAAAACCGATGAAGCTATCGAGAAAGCTATGGGCGGCGGCCTCTTTATTGATGAGGCTTATGCGCTCACCCAAGGCGGCCAAGGCGATTTTGGCAAGGAAGCCGTAGATACTTTGCTCAAACGCATGGAGGACAAAAGAGGGGAGTTTATGGTCATTGTCGCCGGTTACCCCAAGGAAATGCGGCAGTTTCTAGAAAGCAACCCCGGCCTGCTCTCTCGCTTTGATCGTACCCTCAAGTTTAAGGATTATACCGCAGAAGAACTCTTCCAAATTGCCTCGGATATGTGCGAGCAAAAAGATCTTTATCTGGATGAGGAGGCCAGCAAGCTGCTCCAAAATTATATTCAAGACCTGCTGGACCACAAGCATAAGTATTTTGGCAATGCCCGTAGCATCCGCAAGGTGGTAGATGAGGTGGTGCGCCGCCAAAACCTCCGCTTGGCCAGCATCTCTCATGCCGAACGCAGCCACGAAATGGTCAAAACGATCAAGGCCACCGATCTACAGGATTTTCGCCTGATCGAACAAGACGAACAACGCCCCGGCTCTATTGGCTTTAATCACCGCGGCTAAATCTATAGCCCTTCTATAAATGACTAGGCCTAGTCTTCTCTAAAGAAGACTAGGCGTTTTTTGGGGGGCCTCTACAATAAAATTATTCTTCAAAAAAGGACTTACAATGTTGGTAGAGCTCCTCTCCTAATACATAAAGCTGTGTACAGCCTTCTTTAGGTAAATAACCGTCAGCCTGATACTCCTTTCGGCTACTGCTAATCGCTCTAGCTAAAAATATGGGATCTTTTTGAGGATTAAACCCTCCCCAGCAAAGGCCCTGGCTACATGAGGCTTCCAATCTTTACAATTCGCTATATTATTGGGTAAAGTTGGCTTTTCGCTATGTGCATTGAGCCAGACTTCAAAGCAGGGGTTAGAAATTGAAAGCTTCCAGTTTTTCTCTTTACAATCTTTTTGTAGCTTAGGAATTTGGGCCTTCCAACGGTCTACATCAATAACAATCCAAATACTTATTGGCCCCGTGTTAGCATACCTTTGATAAGCCGTAGTCGCTAAACCGACAAGATGTTTGGGCGCACTTTTTCCCTCCTCATTAAATAATGGTAATACCTTTAACCTAGAGGTTAGGCGATCAAAGTAGCTAAAATAAGCTGGCTCCGTTTTTTGGCCCTCACAAATAATGATAAAAAGCGTAGCATCTCTATAGGCTTCCTTTTTACTATAGGTTATTTGTTTTTTCAGCTTCATAGGCCTGCCAGTTTAAATCCTTGAGATTAGTTAAAAAAGGAATAGCACTATATCGGCCATGTAGGTAGCCTTTCTGAATATCTTTGCTATGATGTTCTTTGTATTCACTCAAGGGATAAAGATCTGTACAAGCCTTCTTATCCTTCTCTGCAAACCAAATTTCATCTCGTCTGAAAATCGTATGGTCTAATAAGTTAGATTCATGTGTAGTAAAGATTAGCTGCCCCTTTGTCGAACTGTCTTCTGCAAACTTCCGAATCAAAGCCTTCATAATAACAGGATGTATACTCCGCTCCAATTCATCTATAATATATACTTGGGCCTCATTAACCATTCCACTAAAAGCAGAAATATAATCGATCAAACGAATTGTCCCATCAGACTCTTCCCCCATAGAAAAAGTCGCTTCTTTACCTGCTGGACCATAATGCTGAAATAATAGCTGCTTGACAATAGCTTTCCCTTCCTCCATCACTATTTCTACCTGCTCCTTCTCATTGATTTCTAACACAACTATTTGCCCAGCCTCTAATTTACTGAGGTGATTTTCATAAACAAAACGTAGATTATCCTCCCCAAAAAAGTCATGCAACAAACTCTTCCTTACATACAGTTGCTTTATCCCCGTATGAAAACTCTTGACCATCTCATTGGCAAATTTCAAAAAATTGGGGTCACTATCAATCCGATGAATAAAAGATACTGGCTTCGAGTTAGGATAAATAATAACAAGTTGCTCCTCAAACCAATCCACAACTTCTCTTACCTGCTCTAGGGCCTCATGTCGCAAATCAGATAAGGTAGTTAATAAAGGAACCGACTTTTTCAGCAAGTTATTGACTATAATCGTTTGCAAAATTTGCCCCTCTTTGCTGCTTTGAAAAAAAGCAGGTAAAGAAATTACCGTCTGCCCACTCTCCTCTTTTTTGCGCTCAAAAATACATTTCGGCTCTTGCTTATCAAAAAAGGTTTGATACAGCTCTTCATGAATAATTTCTTGGCCCAAAAACTCTATATAATAAAGGTAGTTTTTTCCCTTCCTATGCAATTCTATCCCCAAGTAAATAGGCGCATCCGCTTCCGAATACTTATAACGCTCCCACTGCATATCTACCCCTATTTTCCGCTGCTTGATGATCCGCTCCAAAATATGTAGGGCCTTTACCAAATTAGATTTACCCGCTCCATTCGCCCCATAAATAGCCGCCAACTTAAGCAATCGCCCCCCCTTTGATAATTCATATTTATGATGCTTTAATTTGCTGTACTTGGGTGCAGCCAACATATTAAACTCTTTCTCCTGACCAAATGAGTACAGGTTATTTACTATAAAACGAATTAACATAGCAGCCCTCTTTATAAAATACTTTAGGTAAAAATTATACGCAACTATAGCCTAATAACCTACAATATAGGACTATTAGCCCCCAATGTGCCATTTGAAGTATTTTTTTTACGCTTAACGATTAGCATCTGCTCTTCTCTAAAGAAGGCTAGGCCTTTTTTTGGGGCGTTACTCCTTTCAGTCGTCGAACTGGCGCCTCTTCGAGGCTGGTTGTCGCAGCTTGCTGTTGTTTTGGGGCCTCCGCTGCGGCTGCGCCGCCTGGGTCTGGCCTGACGGCCAGCCCGCAGCATCGGTTACTCCCTTTGGTCGTCGAACTGCGGCCTAAAGGCCTTGTTGTGGCCTGCGGCCCTTCGGGCCTGCTATATGGGCCTGTAGGTTGTGGGTTCAATTTTATTCGGATACAGAAAATCCTGAACAATCCCCCCATGGACCTAAAAAAGGGAGAGCTGGAGCTAACAAAAAGCTAGCTCATTGGACCTTAGCGATAAGTTCACTAAGTCAGTACTTTAACTTATTAGTAACAATTGGGGATAAAAAAGGCGCAAAACTTAGGTTTTGCGCCTTTTAGGCGGCCGAAGCGGGAAGCCGGGCTAAAGCATAGCCGTTGAGCGGCCTAGCGATGTGAAAGGGGGCGGCGAAGCCGCAGACCAAGGGCAGAACGAAGTGATGCCCGCAGGGCCGAGCAGACCTGCGAGCCCTGAAGCGTAGCGCCCGCCGCAGGCGGGAGGCCCCAAAAAGAAAAAACAACCCTAATCCACTTCTATTTCTAGGCCATCATAGGCAAAGCGAATATGCTTGGGCAGTTGGGCCTCTTGTTCTTCATGCAGGCCCATATAGTGGCTAATGTGCGTGATATAAGCTCGTTTTGGGCCAATGCGTTTGATCTCCTCTAGGGCTTGGGCTAGGGTAATATGAGAATAATGCTCCTCATGGTGCAAGGCGCTAATGACCAAAGTATCCAGCCCCTGCAGATAGGCGTATTGGTCCTCAGGCATGGCCTTAAAATCCGTCAGGTAAGCAAAATTGCCGATGCGATAGCCCATCACGGGCAGGCGGCCATGGCTATATTCTACAGGCATCCAGTTTAGGCCGATGAGCGAAAAAGGCTGGTTTTTTTCTACCCTTTGCAGCAAAACCCTAGGCACCCCGGGATAATCGGCGGCAAAGATGTAGGCAAAGCTCTCTTTGAGGGCCTTTTGGACGCGGCTTGTGGCATAGAGCGGCATATCCATTTGCTGCCGAAAATTAAAGGGGCGGACATCATCTAGGCCCGCCACATGATCTCGATGTTCATGCGTAATGACCAAGGCATCTAGGCGATCGACTTGGGCGGCCAGCATTTGGGCCCTAAAATCGGGGCCACTATCAATGACCACCCTTTGGCCCTGATGTTCTACAAGAATAGAGACCCGCAGGCGCTGATTTCGGGGGTCCTTAGATTGACAAACCTCGCAATCGCAGCCAATAACAGGCACCCCCTGAGAGGTCCCCGTTCCTAAAAATCGAATTTTCATATTGTAATTACTTTAGCGCAACAAAAAGAGCGAGCCCTTTTGCTGCTTGTCTTTGCCTTCCTCCAGTTGGTATTGGGCCAAATAAATATATACGCCTTGGGGAGCCGGGCGGCCCTTAATTCTGCCATCCCAGCCCTGCATAATATCGACAGATTCAAAAATTAGGGCCCCATAACGATCATAAATTTGTAGGTGGTAATTGCCTATATTTTGGCCAAAGGCCGCCCGAGGCCTAAATATGGGGTTTCGGCCATCGGGGGCCAAGGCATTGGGAAAATGAAGCAGGGGCTTTTGCTGCAAACAAAACTCATTGGAGCGGCTCGACCAAAATAAGTACTGCCCATTGGCCAGTTTTAGACGGCCCTCGGCCTGCAGATAATAACAGCGGTTGGCCTGCTCTGCATCCCTTAAATCTATAGGATCTAAAAATGTTTGCTGACTGCTATCTAAAAAACTAATTTGCTGCCATTGGCCCTGCTCCAAAGCATAGAGCTGATAAAACTCGGCCTGTAGGCTATCGCCCTGCAAAGGCGACCAATCTAGGCGGTTTTCAAAATTATCTAGGGCCTCTCCGCTCAACTCTAAGCTTAGGGCCTGATTGCTCGAATAGCTTAGGCCGCAAAGGTCTGTTGCAATAATCCGATAATAATAAGGCCCCCCAGCACTGTCTATATTTGCATCCAAATAGCTATTTTGTTGGCTCGACTGACTGGCCAAAACTAATCGGTCCTCCCAGTTTTGCCCGTCCGTAGAACGCTGCAAACGCCCCTCGGCAAAATCACTATCCAAATCCCAACGCCAACTCACTTCTATGCCCGCATTGGCTGGGGCATAGCTTAGCTCGGTCAATTCTAAAAAATCTATGGGCCGATTGGCCGAGATATTAAAATCTAAAACATTGCTATTCGCTCGATAGCTGCCATTTTCCTCCATGGCTTCTACCCAAAAACGCAACTGCTGCCCATCCTCGGCCCCTAGGTAGCTATAAGTAGTCGTCAGCACGGTATCGACCAGCTGCGGACTCCCTCCATCTTCTTCCATCCAAACCAAATAACCCGCTACTCCATCCGCCCAGTTTTCATAGGCGTTCCAGTTCAAATCTAAACGGCGGCTACAAGACTCAAAGTTAGAGGATAAAAAGATAGAGCTATGTGGTCCAGTAGTCCCATCATTAACCGTCCCCTCTCCCAATGGGCCTTTGTTGCAATTGCTCACGGCCACTATAGCATAACGCACCAGTAAATCCACTGAATTGAGATCCGTGAACTGCGTCCCTGTTACTAATTGGTTGTTGGCTGGATAAGGAAAGAAATTCCCCGATCCATAAGGATTCTCTTTGTATATCTGATACCCAATAATGCCCGGGCTCGGACTAGCCGACCAGCGCAAAACAGGCAGACCCGTTTGCAAATCTACCGACTGAATATTGGGCGTAATGGGCCGAGCATTGTCAATGACCGCAGAACTAGTCAAAATACTCGCCCCGCAAAGCATCCCAACTTGATAAAACCGATTGGCCGAAGCCGTATAGATATACAACTCCCCCAACTGCGCCGGATCCGTAATGGTATCTATGGGCTGCAAGTTGCTGGCCGTTGGACCAGAAAAAACTACATAGCCCGTGAAATTCGTACAAAGATTGGCCGAAGACCAACTCAAAGAATCATTGCTGCTGCCCGTCAATTGCCGAGCACAAAGATCAAAAATAGCCGCCTGCCCCCTCCCCTGCTCGGGCAAAAGACAAAGGAAAAGCAAGAGGCCAAAGAAATATAAATAGGTATTGCGCATAAAATTCTGCCTAGTTTGTTCAACAAGATAATCAAAAAGGAATAAAGGCCGAAAAGCCCAGCTCTAGCAGCACTAACGATTTAAGCCCCCTAAAGATTACCCCGCGCTTTCTTCCTTGGCCCTAAAATATCCGTTAAAATCAAAGGGGAAACTTGGAAAAACAAAACAAAGTCTATACATTTAATGTACATACATCTATAATATGAAACGGAAAGATTTTGTCAAATGGCTAGCCCTTAGCCCATTCTTATTTGCTATGCAACCACTATCTAAATTAGGCAATTGGAGCGACTCGCTCGACAATAGTGCCAAAATGCCCGTCCTCTTTTTGGGCCACGGTAGCCCTATGAATGCGATCGAAGAGAATCAATTTGTGCGCAACTTTAGAGATTTGGGTAAAAAATTGCCCAAGCCTAAGGCGATTCTTTGTGTTTCGGCGCATTGGCTCACCCAAGGGACCAAAATCATGGCTTCTGATCCGCCCAAAACAATTCACGATTTTGGCGGCTTCCCTCAGGCCCTTTTTGATGTGCAATATCCCGCTCCTGGCGACCAACAACTGGCCCGGGAAGTTCGCGATATGGTCGGTGGCGATTTGGACCACAGCTGGGGCCTCGATCACGGTTCTTGGTCGGTCATCAAACACCTCTATCCCAAGGCTGATGTGCCTGTTATCCAGATGAGCATTGATTATAATAAACCTGCCAGCTACCATTTTGAGTTGGCCCAAAAGCTACAACAGCTCCGCCATAAGGGCGTCTTGATCGTAGGAAGCGGTAATATTATTCATAACCTCCGCCGAGTCAATTTTTCTAAAATCAATACCATTGGTTATGGCTACGACTGGGCCAAGGAGGTCCACGCCAAAACGGGCCAATACCTCAGGGACCAAAATTATCAGGCCCTCATCGACTATAAAAAGGGGGGCAAAGCCTTTGAATTGGCCGTGCCCACTCCCGACCACTATTTCCCCATGATCTACAGCATCGGCTTGGCCGACAAAAACGATCAAATCCGCCTGTTCAATGATGAGCTTTTGGGCGGTAGCCTCAATATGACGTCTTTCATTTTGGGCGAGGGAATTTAGTTTTTTTGGGGCTGCCCCGCCCTGCGGGCGGGTCGGGCTGTTTCGCAGCTCGCTACTCGCTCGGCCCTGCGCCAGCAAGCTGGCTTGGTCTGGCGCTTCGCGCCACTGCTGTCCATCCCTCAGCCAGATTTAATCGCGCTGCTTTGACCATAGTTTGCTATGAATTTTCTGCTAGGCCAGCTATTTTTTAAGGGCATAGCCTTCGCTATGGCCGAGAAAAATAGGGCCGACTAGCGGGAAATTGCTGCAAACTATAAAAGTGAGTGCGTTTAAATCTGGCTATTGCCTGCGGCGGCTTCGCCGCCTGCTAGACGCAGAAAAGGAGCAAAACTTGGGTTTTGCTCCTTTTTTCTTTTAGGGCAGGGCCTTAAAAGAATAGCCTTTTGCGCTAAAATAAGCCAAGAGTTCTGGCAACAAAGCTCGAAGATGAGTGCCTGCCTTCAGGCTATCATGCAAAACGATAATGCTTCCATCTTGGGCCTTTTTTTTGAGCAGCTGCATAGATTGTTGGGGGCTTCTTTGGGCATCAAAATCGCCGGGAATAATTTCCCAGGCAATGATTTCATAGCCTTTGGCCCGAATGGCCTTGGCTTGCTTGGGTCGAATGCGGCCATAAGCTGGGCGAAAATAGCGAGATTGGATAAACTGCTCGGCTTTTTCCAAATCGGCTAGATAGTCGGTGGTATTGCTTTTCCAGCCATTGAGGTGGGCATAGCCGTGCATAGCCAAGCAATGCCCTTCGGTTAGGGTGGCTTGGGCCAAATCGGGTAGGGCGGCTACATTTTTGCCCAAGCAAAAAAAGCTAGCTTTGGCCTGATAGCTGGCGAGTTGGTCCAAAATCCAGCGGCTATGTTCTGCCGTGGGACCATCATCAAAAGTGAGGTAGAGGCAAGGGCCAGTAGAAGAAGGCGGATAATGCGTGCGCATAGTTGAAAAAAGGCCTTGCCAAAAGCGGGGCGTATATTTAGGATACCACATCTCTATTCCAGATTTCCCAAGATTTTTCGGCTTGTCCAATGAGCATAGGCAAGCCATTTAATGTTTTGGCGCCTTGTTTGGCCCCTTTTTGCAAAAATAGGGTTTGGGCGGGATTATAAACGAGGTCGTATAAATAATGATTTGGACCAATGGCCTCATAGGGCAAGTTCGGGGCCTGATCTATTTGGGGATACATACCTAGGGGGGTTGCATTCACAATCAATTGATAGTCTGCTAGGAGTTTGGGGCTGAGGTCCTGGTAGCTCAGTTGCCAGCGTTCGGGGCTTCTGGACACCACCTTATAGGGAATCTCTTCTAGTTCTAGGGCATGGGCCACTGCTCTGGCGGCTCCGCCATGGCCCAAAACTAGGGCTTGTAGGGCGGGCCCCTCTCCTAGCAGCTCTTGTAAGCCTAGGCGAAAGCCCATCACATCGGTATTATGGCCCATGAGTTGGCCATTGGGCAAAAACTGAATACAATTGACGGCCCCTACGGCCACCGCCGTAGGCGCTAAAACCGAAAGGTAAGGAACGACAGCCTGTTTATAGGGAATCGTTACATTGAGTCCCTTCAAATTGGGGTATTGGGCCAAGAGATTGGGCAGGGCCTCAATTTGGTCTAGAGGAAAAGCCTTGTATTTGGCGGGGAGGCCAGCTTTTGCAAATTTCTGATTAAAGTAATTGGGGGAAAAGCTATGTTGGAGGGATTTGCCCAATAAGCCATAAAGTTGCATTTGAATAAGATTAGTGGGGAGAGAAAATAATTGGTCCAATTGGGTTTTGCAGGGCCGAAGGCCCGCAGGCCTAGCGATGTGAAAGGGTGGCCGTTAGGCCAGACCGAAGCGCTGCAAGCGCTGAAGGGCCGAGCGAATAGCGAGCCCTGTAACGTAGCGCCGCAAGGCGAAGCCGCAGCGGAGGCCCCTAAAAAAGCAGAAAGCCCCCAAAAAGGAGGCTTTACATCATCTATTGATATTGTTTTTCGTAGTAATCGCGGTAGCTACCAGAGACAATATGCTCTAGCCAGTCTTCATTATCGAGATACCATTTGACGGTTTTTTCTAGGCCCTCTTCGAATTGGAGAGAGGGGCCAAAATCCAGTTCATTTTGCAATTTACTGGCGTCGATGGCATAGCGGCGATCGTGGCCGGGTCGGTCCTTAATGAAAGTAATGAGTTGTTCTGCGCTGCCGGCTTCTCGGCCCAGTTGTTTGTCCATAATTTTGCAGAGCAGCTGGACTAGGTCGATATTTTTCCATTCATTGTGGCCACCAATATTATAGGTTTCGCCTAATTTTCCTTGATGGAAAATTTTATCAATAGCGGCGGCATGGTCCTTCACCCAAAGCCAGTCGCGGGTATACTTGCCATCGCCATAAATGGGTAGAGTTTTCTGCTTTTTGATATTATTGATACAGAGCGGGATCAGTTTTTCGGGAAACTGATTGGGGCCATAATTATTGGAGCAATTGGAGATGACCACAGGCAGGCCGTAGGTATGTTGGTAGGCGCGCACAAAATGGTCGGAGCTTGCTTTGGAGGCCGAATAAGGCGAGCGGGGATCGTAGGCGGTTTCCTCGGTAAAGAGGCCCGTTTCGCCTAGGGTGCCATAGACCTCATCGGTAGAGACATGATAAAACAGCTTATTCTCCATATTATTGGCCCAAGCCTTACGGGCGGCTTGTAGGAGTTGGAGGGTGCCCATCACATTAGTTTCCACAAAAGCGAGAGGATTCTCGATAGAGCGATCCACATGAGACTCTGCGGCCAGGTGAATAACGCCATCAAATTGGTGTTGCTCAAAAAGTTGGTCGAGCAGGTTTTGGTCCAAAATATTGCCTTTGACAAAGGTATAATTTGGGGCTTGCTCTATTGATTTGAGATTTTCTAGATTGCCGGCATAGGTGAGGGCATCTAGATTGACAATTTGGTAATTGGGATATTTATTTACGAGCAGCTCTACTAGGTGGCAGCCGATAAAACCGGCGCCTCCAGTAATGAGCAAAGTTTTTTGATTCTTCATTAGAGGAGTACTTTTTTGAAGTATTCATAAGTTTTGGCCATCCCTTCGGCGCGGCTCACCTTAGGTTCCCAGTCTAAAATTTCTTTAGCTAGGCTAATATTGGGTTGGCGTTGTTGGGGGTCATCTTTGGGTAGTGGGCGGTAGCCGATACTTCCTTTGCCGACCAGTTGGACCACTTCTTTGGCAAAATCGAGAATTGAGATTTCGTCGGGATTACCAATATTTACGGGCATAGCGTAGTTACTCATCAGCAGGCGGAAGATACCTTCTACTAGATCATCTACATAGCAGAAAGAGCGGGTTTGTTGTCCTTTGCCGAAGACCGTAATTTCTTGGTCTAGCATAGCTTGAGAGAAGAAAGCGGGAAGAGCTCGGCCATCATCTACGCGCATACGGGGCCCATAAGTATTAAAGATCCGTACGATGCGAGTTTCTAATTTGTGGTAGGTATGATAAGCCATAGTAATGGCTTCTTGGAAGCGTTTGGCTTCATCATAGACTCCACGGGGGCCGATGGGATTCACATTGCCCCAATAATCTTCTGTTTGGGGGTGGACAAGGGGGTCGCCATAGACCTCTGAGGTAGAAGCGACCAAAATGCGGGCATTTTTGGCTCTAGCCAAGCCCAAAAGATTATGCGTACCCAGAGAGCCTACTTTGAGGGTTTGGATAGGAATCTTGAGGTAATCAATAGGGCTAGCGGGAGAGGCAAAATGCAGGATATAATCGAGTTCTCCGGCCACATGAACAAACTTAGAGACATCATGATGATGAAACTCGAACTGTTTTAGGGGGAAGAGGTGTTCAATATTTTTGATATCGCCAGTAATGAGGTTATCCATGCCTATTACGTGCATGCCTTCGGCAATAAAGCGATCGCAGAGGTGAGAGCCTAGAAAACCTGCGGCTCCAGTAATCAATACGCGTTTCATAGTTAATTAGGCTTTAGGGTGAACCGTAGCACGGCCAATACTTTCGTAATAAAAAGGTTGCTCACGCATTTGTTCTAGCGAGTAGACATTGCGGCCATCAAAGATGACTTTGCTATTGAGTACAGTAGCGATTTTCTCAAAATCGGGTGTACGGAACTCGTTCCATTCGGTCAAGATAGCCAAAGCATCTGCGCCTTCTAGGGCCTCATATTTATTTTCGCAAAGTGTAATTTTATCGCCAAAGATTTGCTGAATATGGCTCATGGCTTCGGGATCAAAAGCCTGTACTTTTGCGCCTAGCTCTAGTAGTTGCTCAATAATCAAGAGGGCGGGTGCTTCTCGGATATCATCGGTATTGGGTTTAAAAGAAAGGCCCCAAAGCGCGATAGTTTTGCCCTTAAGTTCGTCGCCATAATAGTTTTCTAGCTTTTCGACTAGGCGGTTTTTCTGTCTTTGGTTTACTTGCATGACCGACTTTAGAATTTTAAAGTCAAAATCATATTCTTCTGCAGTTTTGGCCAAGGCCTTTACATCTTTAGGGAAGCAGCTTCCGCCATAACCGATACCGGGAAACAGGAAGCGCTTACCGATGCGGTTATCTGAGCCCATTCCTTTGCGGACGGCATCTACATTGGCGCCTACACGCTCGCAGAGGTTGGCGATTTCGTTCATAAAAGAAATGCGGGTAGCCAGATAAGAGTTAGCGGCATATTTGGTCATTTCGGCAGAGCGTTCATCCATAAAATAGATGGGATTACCTTGGCGAACGAAAGGCATATAGAGTTTTTTCATCAGTCCACGGGCGCGCTCAGAGTTTGTACCCACCACCACTCGGTCGGGCTTCATAAAATCTTCTACGGCAACGCCTTCGCGCAGAAACTCTGGATTAGAGACCACATCGAAGAGAGACTCGTCTAGATTTTTGGCCAAGATGGCATGTACTTTTTCGGCAGTGCCTACGGGCACGGTACTTTTATCGACAATCACCTTATAAGAAGTGATTATTTTGCTAAGGTCATCGGCTACGCCCATCACATAAGAGAGGTCGGCGGCGCCATCGCCACCTGGAGGGGTGGGTAGGGCTAAAAAGATAATTTCTGCATCTTTGATCGCCTCGGCCAGATTGGTGGTAAACTTAAGGCGGCCAGCCTGAGCATTGCGCTCAAAAAGGTGGTCCAATTCGGGCTCATAAATGGGAACCTGTCCGGCCTGCATTTGCCGCACTTTTTCTTCATTGATATCTACACAAATTACGTGATTGCCGGTTTCGGCAAAACAAGTTCCTGTTACTAGCCCAACATAGCCAGTCCCTACGATTGCAATATTCATAGCCTAGAAATGATAATTATGGTTTAAAAATCTGGGCAAATATACAGTGAACTCCTTTAAAAACAACTGTCCTTGCGCTTGAAAGCTAATTTTACGCCCTTCCTCGTTATTTTTCTCCACGATAGCCCTGCTATCCTGTCAAAAAATGCCTAAAATAACCTAAAATTATTACTCAAGCGCTATAAGAACGTCATCCTCAAAGGAGTTCAGTGAACTCCTTTAAAAACAACTGTCCTTGCGCTTGAAAGCTAATTTCGCTTACAATAGACGGTCGTTTTTTCTATATATTCTGCTGTATTTGGGCGGCTTACTTCCTAGCCGCTTTGGCCCATTCCATTATTTTGATGAAAGAAGAAGCTGTTTATTCTTCTATTTAGTCGTAATTTTTGTCACAGAGGGTTTTGTTTTGGGGCCTCCGCAGCAAGCTGCGGCGCTACGTTACAGGGCTCGCTACTCGCTCGGCCCTGCGGCGGCAAAGCCGCCTAGGTCTGGCCGAACGGCCACCCTTTCACATCGCTAGGCCAAACGAGCTAGACAAAAAAGCGGCTGCGCCCTTGGGGCGCAGCCGCTTCTGTTGGCCCAAAGCCTTTAGTCTTTATTGGCTTGTTTGCGCAACTGAGCTTTGAGTTCTTTTTCTTGGCCTGTTTGTCCGTTCTTAGTCAGAATTTCTTGGGCCAGATTAAAGAAATTGATGGCTCCTTTAGAGCTAGCATCGTACATAGCCACGGGTTTACCTTCGCCAGGGGCTTCGGCAATTCTAGAGTTTCGGTGGATGACCGTTTTAAAAACTCTTTCGCCAAAGTACTTGCGGGCCTCTTCTACCACCTCTTTGGCGAGGCGGAGGCGGGCATCGTACATAGAGAGCAAGATCCCTTCAATATCGAGTTGTTTATTGATTTGGCTTTTGACTAGGCGGATAGTGTTCATCAATTTGCCTAGTCCTTCTAGGGCGAAGTATTCGCATTGGACGGGAATGACCACAGAATCTGAGGCGGTCAGGGCGTTTACGGTAACTAGGCCCAAAGAGGGCAAGCAATCAATAATAATAAAGTCGTATTCTTCTTTGAGGGGGGCAATAAGGCCCTTCATGATATATTCTCTTTGCCAGCGGTTGATCAGTTCGATTTCGGCGCCGACCAGGTTGATATGGGCGGGCAGTAGGTCGAGGTCTGGCGTAGAGGTAGATTGAATAATTGTTTTGGGGTCCAGTTCATTGACCAAACAGTCATATAAGCTCTGTTCGATACTATCTGGAGAAATGCCTACTCCTGAGGTGGCATTTGCTTGGGGGTCTGCATCAATGAGGAGGACCTTATGCTCTAGAATGGCAAGGCTAGCGGCCAGATTGATGGCTGTAGTGGTTTTGCCCACTCCTCCTTTTTGGTTGGCGATGGCGATTACTTTTCCCATATGATTACTGCCCGAGGGCATTTATTAACGTCTTTTTGGATACCCAACAAAAGTAATTTTTTTTTCCCTCAATTACAAATAGAAGATTAGGGGTTGGGGCTGGCGCTTGGCGGCGGGCGATTTGGCCAAAATTGGGCTTGGCCCAGCGCTGCGGAGTGGGTGGCCGAAGGCCAGACCCAGGGCGGAACGAAGTGGAGCCCGCAGGGCCGAGCAGACCTGCGAGCCCCGCAGCATAGCGGCGGCCAACCTAGGCGAAGCCTAGCTGGCCGCGGGCCCCAAAAAAAAGCCCCCCTACAAAAAGTAGAGCGGCTTAGCTTTAGCTTATTTCAATTTGCCGAGGGCTTTAAATTGGCCATTGGCTTGTTGTTGCCAGAGTTGGTTTTGGGCATCTAGGCCCCAGATATTTTTAATCTTGGCTTTGGGGAGTAGTGGTTGTTGGGCGCTGCTACGATAAGCCAGTCCATCTTCGGTCTCGATAATGAGTTCTTGAAGGGTTAATGGCTGGCCAGTTTCGCTTTTTAGCGAAAGGGTTTTATCTGTTGCCAACACCTCTTGCCATAGGGTAGTTTGGCCATAGGCCCAACTGCCTGGCTCTTGGATGAGCTCTTGCTGCGCTTTGGCCAAGGCGAGAGTTCTTTGCTCTTTTTGAGCCGCCAATTTTTCTTCATATTGGGCCAGTTCTTTTTGGTAGCGAGCTTGGCTAGCTTGGGTGTACGGAATAAGGGGTTGTACGGCTAGAGAGAGCTTTTGGTCCTTATTTTTAAGTTGTAATAGGTAGTGCAATTCGTCCTGTTTTTGGATACTGATATCCGTCCAGTTCACCTCAAACCAGTCGCTCTTAATTTTGGATTTAGGGGCCACCCAAAGCAGCTCCTTATATTGGGCCAAAGTTGGAAACTCCCGTGCATCTAGGTCTACATTAAAGACCTGCATATTCTCCTTGAGTTTTTCGGGGGCCAAAGGCTTTTTGGGCAAGGGGAACTCTGCTTCGATTTGGGCCTTTAGTGCTGGATCTTCGGTTTTAGCAACGGGCTGCCAACTTTGGTTTGCTGCATTAAATCGATAGAGCTGCTGTTCCCCTTTTTGTGGCCAATCCATTTGGAAATTCTCGGTCTTCGTTTGGAGTTGCCAAACCCCATTTTGCCAAAAGAACTCGCCTGATGTTTGGGCCAGAGGCAACAAGCCCGCCTGGTACATAGCCAAAGGCGTTTGGATAGAGCGGCAAAGCAAATCTGCGGGCAGCTCGCCCTGAGCTGCTTGGAGTGGAGAGGCAGCTTGGGCTGCATACTGCTCATATTCAGCTAAAAAATTGAGTGCGTCCTGATTTTTTGCGCTTTCTTTAGGCAGCATCCACCAAGTCAAAATGGCCAAAAGAATAGCCATGCCTGCCCCCAATCCATAACGGATAGCGGCTGGCGTTTTGGCCTTGGGTTCTTCTATGGCCTGCTGCTTTTCAGCTTGTCCAGTTTGTGCTTCAAACTGCCCCATCAGGGCCTCAAAGTCTTGGTGTTGCGCAATTTTATCACTGCTCAGCGGAGGTAAATCGCGTTCAATTTTGTAATTATTATTCATGACAGTTAGTTTATGTTAGTGGTCTATGCCAGCTTTTTGAGCATTTTCTTCATTTTCTGTAAGAGGCGATACACCTTTACTTTTGCATTGTTTTCGGTAATATCTAAGATCTCTCCTACTTCCTTGAAGGGGCGCGACTCGAAGAAGCGGAGCTCCAATATTTGGACCTCCTCGGCCTTGAGTTGCTCCATGATTTCTTGCATCTGTTTGTAGCGAAACTCTAGACCAATTTTATCCTCTATCTCCATTTCATCTTGCAAAAGTTGCAGTTGTTGTTCTTCAATGTGCACCACTCGATGGCGGCGGTTTTTTCTAAAAAACTGGGCAATTTCATTGCTGGCCAAGCGGTACAGCCAAGCCCCAAAAGCTAAGCCTCTAAACTCATAGCTGCCCAGATTTTGCATGGCTTTTAGAAATACCTGAGAACAAAGGTCTGCACTCAAGCTCTCATCCCCCGTCCGCTTATAAATGAAGCGAAAAATGGGCTCGTAGTAGCGCCTATATAGTGGGCCAAAAGCCCGGGGCTGTTGCTGCGCCTGCTGTATCAGCTCCCATTCGGCTTTTAGTTCTTCTTGGGTTTTTGGAATATGGTTGGAAGATGTACTCATCTGTCTTTCTTACTGTGAACGGACTGCGTTCTATTCGCTAATAGAGTATTGAAAATCATAGACGTATTGTCGCCCTGCTTTTTCTACAATTTTACGAGATAATAGCCCCGCAGGCCCCTCGTATTCATAGAAAATGCGCTCCTCCAATTTCCGATCGCCATCCGGACTAAAACGATGGCGCTCTTTTTTGGCAAGCCGCTGACTACTATACTTGTAATTTTCATCCCAAATTAGTCGATTCCTTCGGTCTTTCCTAGTTTTTGTCAATACTTGGCCCTCTTCATTCAGCTGGGCCCGCTCTCTATACACTAAACGATGTTGGTCATGATATAGACGAGCTAGCTCCGCCTCTTGCTCATAACTATACAAAAGTAAGCTTTTGTTGGGCCAAATAGACTGCATGGCATTGAGGTCCCTCATTTGTCCTACATCCTCCACTTTTTGCCGCAATAAACGCCCCCGCTCATCAAAGTCATAAACAAAGAGTTGCCGAAACTGCCGCTCCTGCTTATATTCTGTCACCTTTTGAAAAGGTACCGAGTCTTTTTTATACAAATAACTATGCAGATATTTCAATTGCTCCTCCTGCAAACTGTCAAACTCAAATTCATCAATGGCCAAAATTTGCCCCTGCCGATAATAATAATCTAAACGACGGGCCTTATCTCCAGTTGGCAAATAATAGGTACTTTTATGAGGCTTTCCATCCCGAAGAATGTGCCGCTCCAACTGATAGGCCGCCTGCACTTCTGCCCCCAAAGCCCCCAAAGACAAACTACTATCCAACTCATTGACAGCCAACCAAACAGATAGGTCATTGTAGCCGCCTGCCTCTCGCAAAGCCACTACCGAATAGGGCCGTTCCGGATAAACTCCAGCAAATTTATCTTGCTGCAGCTGGGCATTTAACCCCCAACTCAAAGCAGAAAAAAGTAGCAAAAGTCGCATCATGAAAAAAAGAATTTAATTTATCGACAGACTTTATTTATTTTTTGGGGCCTCCGCAGCAAGCTGCGGCGCTATGTTGCAGGGCTCGCAAGTCTGCTCGGCCCTTCGCTTTTTTCGCTTCGCTCAAAAAAGCTCGGTCTGGCCTAACGGCCACCCCTCCACAGCGCTAGGCCAATAAACGCCCGGCCCAAAACAAAGTCTATCCACTATTATTAAGACAAATTTACTCAAAAGATACAAGGATGCTCAGGCCTTTTTGTTTGCAAGCTGCAATTTTGCCCAAAAAAAATTATCTACATGAAAAAACTAGCCCTACACTGGCAAATTTTATTAGGCATGTTAGCCGGTATTGTCCTAGCAGTCATCGCCCTGCAATTTGGAACCACCCTCGAAAATGGAGAAAATACCGCCGCCATCTTTATCCAAAATTGGATCAAACCCTTTGGGACCATTTTTATTAACCTGCTCAAAATGATTGCGGTCCCCCTTATTGTCACTTCTCTCATTAAAGGAGTGGCCGACCTCCAAGATATTTCTAAGCTCTCCCGTATGGGCGGCCGCACGATCCTCTTTTATGTTTGTACCACTATTATTGCCGTGAGCATCGGCCTGATTATGGTCAATCTCATTGAGCCCGGCGGCGGCGTTTCTGAAGCCACCCGCGACGGCCTTTTGGCCCAGTTTAAAGGCGATGCCGATAGCAAAATTATGGCCGCCGCCGCCGAAAAAGGCAAGGGCCCTCTCCAAGCCCTCATCGATCTGGTCCCCTCCAATATTTTTGTGGCCCTCTCTAATAATGGGCTGATGCTGCAAACCATTTTCTTTGTCATTTTCTTTGGCATCGGCATTATCCTCATTGATCCCAAAAAAGCCGAGCCCGTCAAGGCCTTTTTTGATGGGGCCAATGAGGTGGTCCTCAAACTAATTGACCTCATTATGTTGGGCGCTCCCTATGGCGTTTTGGCCCTTATGGCCTCTCTGGTAGCCGAAGCCCCCGATGCCGAGATTTTCTATGCCCTGATTTGGTACGCCCTAACGGTAGTCCTTGGCCTAACTAGCCTCATTATTATTGATATTTTACTGGTCATGCTCTTTGCCAAAAAGTCGCCTAGCTTTTTCACCAAAAATATTCTTCCCGCTCAATTACTCGCTTTTTCTACCAGCTCTAGCGCAGCCACCCTACCCGTTACGATGGAGCGAGTAGAGGAGCATATTGGGGTGAGTAAGGAGGTCAGTAGTTTTGTCTTGCCCGTTGGCGCAACGATCAATATGGATGGAACCAGTTTGTACCAAGCCGTTGCCGCCGTATTTATTGCTCAGGTACTTGGCTATGACCTCACTTTGGGCGCCCAATTGAGCATTGTGATGACCGCAACCCTAGCCTCTATTGGCTCTGCGGCTGTACCCGGTGCCGGTATGCTCATGCTGGTGGTGGTCTTAGAGTCTATTGGGGTCCCCTCTGCAGGGATTGCCCTCATCTTCGCTATTGACCGCCCCCTCGATATGTGTAGAACAGTAGCCAATGTGACCGGAGATGCCATGGTGGCCACCTCTGTAGCCGCTAGCCTAGGCGAACTCAAAGAACCCGAGGTTAAAAATTGGGATGACCACTACCAGAAGGAGGAGTAACCGCCTTTAGTTTTATCCCTCTAAGGGCGCAAAATTAAAATTTTGCGCCCTTTTCTGCGCCTAGGGACAAGTTCTTAAGTAACAAGAAGGTATTTGGGGCCCTGGGCTGAAGCCCAGGGTTATTGACTGAGCGAACGGACGGACTAAAGTCCTTGTTCGCTTTTCAACTCCTAAGGCTATTCACTAAACAAGAAAATGAACCCAAGCCCCAGCAGCAAACAAGGGCTTTAGCCCGCTAGTTTGCATAGACCCGCAACCATGGGCTTCAGCCCATGGCTATAATCAGCTTCAGCCCGACTACTAGTATAAAAGCCCTTACAAAACTTTAAACAGACTCGCCGAAGAAGAACCTTAAGCTAGGAAAAAGACAGATGGGCGGCGAAGCCGCCGCAGGCAAAGGCCAAATAGAAGCCCTGTCATTTCTATCCTTTGATTTAATTTCCTGCTATTCTGCGTTATTTTTCTCCCCCATAGCTAAGGCTATGCCTTTAAAAAATGCCTTGACTAGCCTGAAATTCTTATCAAAGAATGGCCGAAGCGCCAAGACTTCCATTCGGCCTAGCGATGTGCAGCAGTGGTCGCAGGCCAGACCTAGCGGGCTTTGCCCGCGCAGGGCCGAGCAGAGAGCGAGCTGCGACAACAAGGTCTTTAGACCGCAGTTCGACGACTAAAAGGAGTAACGCCCCAAAAAAACTAGCCAAAAACTACCTCAGTAAGCTGTTCTTTTTGGAGATAAGTTTGGGCAATGCGCATCACCTCGGAGGCGGGCATAGCCAGAGTAGCCTCTACCAATTGGTTATAGAAACTGGCATCTAGGCCCGATAAAATCAGCTCCTTCCAGACTTCGGATAGGTTAAAAACGCCGTCTGTAGCGCTAAGAAACATACCGAGTGAGTAATTTTTGAGCATTTGCATTTCTTCTTCGGGCACGGGCTCCTCTTGCAGCCGCTCTATTTCCTTGTAAATTTCGGTCAAAGCGGCGGTTTTCACCTCCTTGGCCACATCCGTATAAATATAGAAATAGCCCGCATGCCGCATCAGTTCCTCTGCCGAGTAGACGCTATAGGTATAGCCCTTATCTTCTCGGAGGTTTTGCATTAGTCGGGCGCCATAATAGCCGCCCAAAAGCGTATTGCTAAAATGGAAGGCCGCATAATCTGGCGACTTTTGCGAGAGTGCTCGGCGGCCAATGCGGATAGAGGCCTGTTGGCTTTCGGCCTTGATGGCAGGATAGTGGAAGGCGCCCATTTCGGCTGGGGGCAAAAGCAAGGCAGAGCCCTCTGGGCTTGGCCCTTGAGGCAGGCGGCTTAGCTCTGTTTTGAGTAAATCCATGCTTGCCGCATCGGTTTTTCCGCTAATAATCACTTGGCAATTATTGGCCAAAAAACAGCGCTGATGATGGGCCAAGAGCAGCTCTCGATTAAGCAAATTGTAGTCTTCTGCCTCACTATTATAGCCATAGGGGTGTGTGCTACCAAAGAGCTTTTCGGTAAAGATGCGATAGGCTTGCAGCTCATTTCGTTGGAGCTGAATGCGCAGTCTTTGCTTGCTCAGCTGCTTAAATTGGTCCAGCTCTTCTTGCTCAAACTGAGGATCTAGGAGTAGATCCATAATGGCTGGCAGCAATTTGGGCAAATGCTTAGACAGACAATAGAGGCGAATACTCAAGCCATCAAAATCGTCAGAAATCTTGAGCTTGGCCCCATAAAAATCAAAGAAATCGGCCAGTTCATCGGCTGTGCGTTGGCCAGCTCCGGCCTTGAGCAGGGCGGCGGTTGCTCGGGCCTGCAATTTATGTTCTTCAAACCAGCGGCCCGCCTGAAATAGCCATTCGATTTTGAGGACCTCTTGGCTGCCCATTTGCAGCTCGTGCAAAATGAGGCCATTGGCCAGTTCTTGCCGCTCGGGAGCGGGCAAAGGCAGCTGGCGGATCTGATGTATAGGAGGCCTTTGGGCCAAAATATTTTTCATTACTGTACTTTTCTAGGATCGTAATTGGGATTGATGGCTTTCCAGCGGCGGCCATATTCTTGGGCCTTTTGCTGGGCGGCGGCTCCTCCCCCATTTTCGGCCAATTGCTTATAGGCCGCTTCTAAGTTGTAGAGGATAGCAATATTGTTGGGCATAACGGCCAAGGCCTCCTCAAAATAGCGGCTGGCCAACTGCGGATTTCCGCCAATGCCATAGGCAATACCCATTAGGCGGAGGGTTTCAAAATCTTGGCCATTGCTGAGAGTATAGGCCTTTTGTAGTTCATTGACGGCCTCTTGCAGTTTATTGAGTCGCTGGCCCAATACTCTGGCCTTGTCTCGATGCGCGACGGTCATATTGTTATTTACATCGGGGTGCTCTGGGCGATAGACCTTGACCTGATTAAAGCAGGCAATGGCCTGATCAAATAGTTTTAGGGCCTCTTGGGGCGCATTCTGTTGCTCCTTCAGTTCGCCCATATAAATAAAGGCATTGCCTTGCAACAGCCAAGCATTGGTATAGCTAGGGTGCAGCTCGATGGCCTTGGCCGCATGGCCTTGGGCCTTTTGCAAGAGGCGCATTTTTTCGGCTGCTGGCATTTTGGGGTCTTTAATGCGTTCTTGTAACACCCCAGAGACTGCATTGTTGAGTTTGGCGCTATTGGGCGAAACCTCCACATCGGTGGTAAAGAGGGTATAATCATCATACCAGGCAGGATTTCGGTCTATGGTTTTATAGGCATAGAGGGCCGAAACAAAGAGCAGGCTCCAAAGTCCCATAGAATAGTTTTTCACCTCTTCTTTATTATCCGGCATACGGCGCAGCAGGGCCAACAGCCCCAAGGCGGACAATAAACTAAAGCCGACAGAAGGCATAAACATAAAGCGCTCGGCCATATTGGTCCCAATGGGAAAGAATAAATTGGAGACCACTGAAAAAGTAGCGGCATAGAAGATCAGCGCAAAGGCGTAGGGTTTCCGCTTGAGCAAGCCCATAAAGGCCCAAACGGCCAGAGCAATATGGAACAATAAGATCAAGAGTACCCAAGGATCGGTTAGGCTTGGAATTTCATTTTTGGCCCCACGGATATGCTTGGGATAATAGTCATTGGTTAATGGATGGGGAAGCACCAAAAGGCGGACATATTCGCCCCAGGTATAGAGCACCGTTCCATAGCGTTCTGAATCGCTAAAGGGAACATATACCTGTGTTTTGCCATCGGGGGCGGGGGCCAACTTGAGGTAGGGATCATTCATTAGTTCTACAGCGGGCTCTGTTTTGCCATCCCAACCAATAGCGGGATTGCGCATAGCAAACCAAAATACGGCAGCGGCTACTACAAAGGGAACCGTCCAAATCAATAGTTTGTCGATGCCCAATTGCTTACGGAAAAAGTAGAACGAAAGCGGGATCAAAACGATAAAGGGGATGGCGCTTTCCTTAGAAAAAAGGGCCACAAAAAAGGCCAAAATTGCTCCGCCGGCATAGAGAAAGAGTTTTTTGGGCTGGTCCACGGCTTTAAGACTCCAATAGGCCGCCAAAATAGCGCCTAGGGTCACCATAATTTCATCTCGGCCCTTAATGTTGGCCACGGCCTCGGTATGCAAGGGGTGGGCGGCAAAGAGCAGGGCTGTGGCAAAAGCCAAAAAGTGCAAGAGCTTTTTGTCCTTGATTTGAGGATCAAAAAGGGCCATAATCCAGAGAAAAAGGACCAGCACCAAGATAGCGTATAAAATGGCATTGATAGTATGGCTAATTTCGGGATTCCCATCATAGAGCTGTCGGTCTTTTTCGTCTTTGAGCAGATTGCCCTGAGCATCCTTAGCGGGGGTACCAAACAACTGCATTTCTAGGGCAAAGGTGGCTAGGGTAAATGGCCGATAACGGCCCCCAGCCACCAAATTGCGTTTGCTCCCAAAAAAGCCCACAAAGGTATCCTCCCCCCAAATGCCTGGCATGCCCTTCAGGCCAAGGCGAGTAAACTGATTTTTCTGAATCACGATACTATCATCTACTGCATATTGGTGGCCCAAGGTATTGGCGTAAAGCAGAAAAGAGACAATAAATAGCAGGTAGAGCTGCCAATTGGTCTTTAGCCAAAAGCTAGCTTTGGCGGCAGTTTGCGCTTTTGCTTTGGGGGCTTGCTGGACCTTAGGCGCCTTTTTTGGCGGTTGTTGTTTTTTCTTTTTTGCCATATCATCAAGTCAATCAAATCATAAAAAAGCTCATCTACAGCCAGTTTTGCTATAGATGAGCTCAATATTAAGAAAAAAGCGGCGCATAGAAAACATTTCCCTAGCTGCAGGCATTAGGAGATGCTTTGTTTTTAGAGTCTGCTGTTGTTTTGGGGCTGCCCCGCCCTGCGGGCGGGTCGGGCTGTGTGGGGGCTCGCAGGTCTGCTCGGCCCATCGCTTTTTCGCTTTGCTCAAAAGCTCGGTCTGGCCTGCGGCCACCCCCTACCATCCCTCAGCCTGCGGCGGCTTCTCCGCCTGTAGGATGTATATTTCTAGCTTAAATTAACCGCCGAAGAAGAAAGCCCAAAAGCCCAAAGACCGTTGAGCGGCCTAGCGATGTGCAGCAGTGGCCCGAAGGGCCAGACCAAGCAAAAAACTTTTTTTTGCGCAGGGCCGAGCGAATAGCGAGCTGCGAAACGTAGCGCCGCAGCTTTGCTGCGGAGGCCCCAAAACCTAATAATTTACCACCTCTACGGTATCTAAGCCCAATTCTAGTTGCAGATATCTACTCAGGTTTTGGGTGTATTTATCGGCTTGGCGGTTATTTTTCCAGTGGATGAGGGCTGTGGGCAGGGTATCTGTAATGACAGAATCTTGGAGCTGGCTACTTTTGACCACCTCACTCAGGCCGATAGCCTCAATATCGGGGTAGAGGGCTGCAATTTTGCGAGAAATCTTGTCCAGATTGGCTTTATGGATAGGATGTTGGGCCTCCTTCATGCGGGCGATCTCCTCTCTTAGTTCACGGATTTGGCTTTCTCGGCTTTCGATCTCCTCGGTTTTTCGGCGATAAATCTCCTCATATTTGCTCACATCAAAATTTTGTTGGGGGAGATCTATTGGTCGTTTTTCGGTAGACTGATGGATATCGAGAAAAGTATGTTCTAGCTCATAATTTTTCAGTTTTCGGCTAAACTCTGCAATGCGTTCATCGCTAAGTTCTTCACCAAACATAATGACCTCAATGACGGAGGAATCGCTAGCGTACTTGGCCTTATATTGCAGGACCTCACTTTTGTCCATCATCATGAGGTTTTCGCTAACAAAATCTTTGGCGCGGCGGGTAAAAATGGCCTCATTGACCACATGAATGGCTGTAAAGATACTGGGCACCACAGTGACTACAACGATGAATAAAATGGCCCATTTCATTTGTTTTTCTCGTTTCTTATCGAGGAACTCAATTTGGGGAAATTGCAAAGAGCGCACGACGATCATGGTGGTCAGGGCAATAAAGATTGAGTTGATAAAGAAGAGATAAAAGGCGCCCATAAAGAACTCTAGTTGCAGGGTGGCCAAGCCGTAGCCTGCCGTACAGAGTGGGGGCATGAGGGCTGTAGCGATGGCCACCCCAGGAATAGCATTTCCTCGGTCGTGGCGAGAGCTGGCCACAATACCGACCACCCCACCCAAAACGGCAATGAGTACATCATAGAGCGAGGGTTGTGTTCTGGCGATCAGCTCGGCGGTAGGCTCTTTGAGGGGAGACATTAAGAAGTAAATAGCGGCGGCGCCGATGCTGAGGACAATCATGAGGACCAGATTGCGCAAAGAGTATTTGAGCGTACCGAAATCATTGGTGGCTACGGAAAAGCCCACCCCGACGATCGGTCCCATTAGGGGCGAGATAAGCATGGCCCCAATCACCACAGCGGTAGAATTGGTATTGAGTCCGATAGAGGCGATCAGGCAGGCAAAAATGAGGGCCCAGAGGTTGCCACCTCTAAATTCGATGCTCTTTTTGACGTTCTCGGTGGTTCCGGCTTCATCGGTATCTAGATGCAAGCTAAACAGGCGGGTAATTTCGTCCCAGAGACGCTTGAGCAAGTAAGTAAATGTATTTGGCATACTATACAATTTTGAAATGGACTATCAAGATACAAAAGCGATTTAGTTTTTTGTCTCTTATAGCCTCAAATGGCGATTTTGGTCACAAAAAAAGAGCAACTGAAAACAGTTGCTCTTTTTTGTTAAGTCTGTCTTGAGGCAGATTAAACCGTCATGAGTTCTTCTTCTTTTTTAGCAAAGATGCTATCCACCTGCTTGCTATACTTATCGGTTAGTTCTTGTACTGTTTGCTCGCTGCGTTTTCCGGCATCTTCGGGGTAGCCTTCTTTAACGGCAGCTTTTACATCTTGGATGGCATCGCGGCGGGCGTTGCGGATACTCACTTTGGCATCTTCTGCAAAGCCAGAAGCTTGCTTTACCAATTGCTTACGGCGTTCTTCGGTAAGTGGTGGCACAACCATACGAACCACTTCTCCGTCACTTTGAGGGGTAATTCCCAAATTAGCGCCATAGAGGGCTTGCTCTACGACAGGGACCATTTTCTTTTCAAAGGGTTGGATAACGAGGGTTCGAGCATCGGTTGTTTTGATGCCGGCCACTTGGTTGAGTGGTGTAGGCATACCGTAATACTCTACTTTTACGTCCGCCACCATTTGCGGGCTAGCTTTTCCAGAGCGAATCTTGATGAGTTCGCGCTGAAAGTGGACAATACTGTTTTGCATGCCTTCTTCGGCAGCTTCTAGGGCTAAATCTATATCTTCTTGCATAGCTTAAATGGTAATTATAAGGTTGGAAAGGAAGCTGTTGCTCAGCTTTTTCGCAAAGAACGCTGCTATATTACAACTTTTGAGGCTATTTTTCAATGAACTTATTTAAGAACTATGAAAAATGGGGGCTTACCGTAGTAGGAACCAAGAAGGTTTGTAAGAAGTAAAACAAAACAGTTGTGGCAAACGTAATTTTTTCCTTGTACCTTTGTGTAAAATTACGACATAGACTTATTTTATGAATAAAGAACGTATCAAGTATTCCGACATTCGAGAATTATTGGCTATTGAAAAGCGAATTCCCAAATTTGATGATGGCTTAGCTGCTCTAACTCATTATCTACAAAATCAAGAAAATGGGGCTAAAAAATATTTTTCAGAAGCGGCTAAAACCTTTTTAGCGGGAAGAGCACTAGAAGCCCACCCATTTTTTGAGCTTGAAAATGAAATCCAATATGATGTTCCCTTCCCCCCTACTGAAGCAGCCAAATTTAAATTCATTGATTTATTTGCTGGAATCGGGGGGTTTCGTTTAGCGTTTCAGCAATTAGGAGGAAAATGCGTTTTTACTTCTGAATGGGATAGATTCTCTCAAAAAACCTATGAAGCTAATTTTGGAGAAATTCCATTTGGCGATATTACTAAAATTGAAGAGTCACAGATTCCTCAACACGATATACTCTTAGGTGGCTTTCCCTGTCAGCCCTTTTCACTTGCAGGAGTAAGTAAGAAAAATAGTTTAGGGCGCAAACACGGCTTTAAAGACGAAACACAAGGCACTTTATTCTTTGACATCGTTCGGATTTTAGAAGCAAAACGTCCTAAAGCCTTTTTGCTCGAAAATGTCAAAAATTTGGTATCTCACGATAAGGGAAATACCTTCAAAGTAATTAAAAAAACTTTAGAGGGCTTAGGCTATAATATCCATACTAGAGTACTAGATGGAAAGCACTTTGTGCCACAACATCGAGAGCGTATTTTTATTGCCGGATTTGACCAGACTCACTTTCAGCGGGAAGAGAAATTCCAGTTTCCAGACCTTCCTGTAGCCAATCATGTAGTTGAAGAAATTTTAATATCTGATGTACCTCAAAAATATACTTTAAGTGATAAGCTTTGGGAATATCTTCAAGCTTATGCTAAAAAGCACCAAGAAAAAGGCAACGGTTTTGGGTTTGGGATAGCTCAACCTGATAATATTACAAGAACACTAAGTGCACGTTATCATAAAGACGGATCCGAAATCTTAATCCCTCAAGAACAGTCAAACCCCAGACGTTTAACTCCTAGAGAGTGTGCCCGCCTACAAGGGTTCCCCGAAAACTTTATTATCCCAGTATCTGATACTCAAGCATATAGACAATTTGGAAACTCTGTAGTAATGCCCCTAATTCATGCTATTGGTCAAGAAATGATAAAAACACTACAGTATGACTAGCCCACTAGAACTAGCTATTACCGCAGTAAGCAATAGTCGCTACGCCTTCTTCAAATTTATATCTGCAAATGATGCTGGAACAACAGGGGGGCATCAAGCAGGTTTCTACATGCCCAAAAGTACAGTTCCTTTAATGTTTGAAGATGGGCCTGGCATTAAAGGCACAAATAAGGATCGTTTAATTCAAATAAAGTGGCAAAATGAGTTTACTACTGATAGCCGTTTTATTTACTATGGTAAGGGGAGCAGAAATGAGTATCGCTTAACTCGATTTGGAAAAGGTTTCCCCTTTCTTAAAGAGGGTAATGTTGGCGATCTCTTTATTCTTGCTCAACCAGAAGAGGATGAATATCTAGCTTATGTTCTACAAACAGACGAAGAGATTGAGGACTTCTTAAATGCCTTTAATCTATCACCTACAGATAGCAACCAACTTATTGAGAAATCTGCCTTAACTATAGACCAATGTTTTCAGAGTTATATTGAACAACTTACCGTTGAGTTCCCCAAAACTATAGCGCTTGCAAAACAAGCAAGAACCTGTTTTAATCAATTCAAGCAAGTTAAACCCACAGATGTATTAAAGCATCCTGATGCTATTCTTTTAGACTGGGTTAAAAGTGAATATGAGTTATTTAGAGCCTTAGAAAACAATCGCTATCAAGAGCTTATTAAACATCCTTTAGGCTCTGTAGATAATTTAGTTGCTATCGCGAATACAGTGCTTAATCGACGGAAAAGTCGTGCTGGCAAATCATTAGAACATCATCTTGAGGAAGTATTCTATCTTCACAAACTAGAATTTGCCACTCAAGCAAAAACTGAAGGGAAGAAAAAACCAGATTTTCTCTTCCCTAATGAAACAGCCTATCAAGACCCGCTTTTTCAAAGTAAACAGCTTACCCTATTAGCAGCTAAAACAACTTGCAAAGACCGTTGGAGGCAAATTCTTAATGAAGCCCACCGTATTCCTAAAAAACATCTATTTACGCTTCAACAAGGAATTTCTAAAAATCAGTTAATAGAAATGCAAAAAGCTAATGTCCAGCTAGTTGTTCCTAAGGCATATAAAATAGCTTTCCCAAAAGAGTTTAGACCTCAGATTCTATCTCTAGGAGAATTTATTGCAGAAGTGAAAGCAAAACAAAATAACTAGCCTATAAACGCTGCAAGGCCACCAACTTTGCATAAACCCCATTTTGGGCCACTAAGGCGGCGGGGCTTCCTCTTTCTACAATTTTGCCTTCTTGCATGACTAAGATTTCATCGGCTTTTTGGACCGTAGAGAGGCGGTGCGCAATCAGCAAGGCAGTGCGCTCTTGCATGAGCTCATCTAGGGCTTTTTGTACGGCCTGTTCCGATTCGGCATCTAGGGCCGAGCTGGCCTCATCCAAAATGAGAACCTGAGGGTTGCGCAGCACCGCTCGAGCAATAGTTAGCCGTTGCCGCTGCCCCCCACTGAGCTTCATGCCTCGGTCGCCAATATTGGTTTGATAGCCCTCTTCTTGCTCCATAATGAAGTCGTGGGCAAAGGCAATTTTGGCCGCCGCTTCTACCTGCTCTTTTGTTACATCGGGCAAACCAAAAACGATGTTGTTATATATGGTATCATTAAAGAGAATGGCATCCTGAGAAACCATCCCAAATAAGGCCCTCAAATCTTGTAGGCGATATGCCGAAAGCGGCTCGCCATCCAAAAGGATTTCGCCAGCTTGGGGCTCATAGAAACGGGGAAGTAAATCGGCAATGGTTGATTTTCCAGACCCCGATACGCCCACCAAGGCGATAGTTTTCCCTTTTTCTAAGCGAAAGCTCACTCCATCCAATACTTTTTGGTCCTTTTCATAGCCAAACTGAATGTTCTTTACCTCTATGGCTTCTTTGAGCTCACTAATGGGCAAGGCATTGGGCTGCTCATCAATTTCTCTGGGCGCTTTGAGGATTTGGTTGAGGCGATCGGCTGCAGCTCGGCCCTTTTGCACATCATAAAGGGCCGTGGCAAAGGATTTAGCGGGATCAATAATATTGTAAAACATCAGGATGAACATCACAAAGGTCGAGGCATCAAAAGCGCCATCAAAGACCAAATGCCCACCATAGAGCAGAAGGGCCGCAATGACGCAGATGCCCAAAAATTCGGTTAGCGGAGAAGAGAGGTCCTTACGCCACTGAATCCGATTACTCACATTGAGGTAATAGCTATTTTCTTCGGCAAAGCGTTCTCGCTGAAAACCCTCGGCCCCAAAGGCTTGGATCACTCTTAAGCCCCCAATGCTCTCTTCTATTTGAGAGAGGATGCGGCCCAGACTTGCCTGCGCCTTGGCCGAGTTTTTCCGCAAAACCTTACCCAACTGGCCAATAATGAGGCCCACAAAAAGGAAAAGCCCAAAAGAAAAACCCGTTAGTTCTGGGCTAATATAGAGCATCACGCCTACCGAACCAATTAAGGTGAGGGGCGAGCGGACCAAAGTTTCTACCGAACGCAGTACGCTCCATTGCAGCTCTTTGACATCCGAGCTGAGTCTCGACATCAGGTCCCCTTTGCGCTCTTGCGAGAAGTAGGAAAGCGGCAAACTCATCAATTGGCCAAAAACGGCCTGTCGCAAATCTCTTTCGATACCATTTCTTACGGGAGCCATGACAAAAAGGGCCAAATAGCGGAATATATTCTTAAAAAAGAAAGCCCCAATCATGATCCCACAAACCCAAAAAAGGGCCGCGGGTCGCCCATGCTCCTGCATATACATAATCAATTCCCGATTGAAAAAAGTTACCCACTGTTCGCTCCAACCTGCCGTAGGATCTTGGGCGGGCAGGCTAGGCATTTCCTCCTTAAACAGAATATCGAGAAAGGGCCCCAAAAGCATGAGCGAAAAGATGCTAAAAAAGGCGGTTAGGGCATTAAAAATCACATTGAGAACGCCTAGGAAACGGTAGGGTTTCAGATAGGCTAAAACGGCTATAAATGCTTTCATTTTCAGGCCCATTTGGGCAAATTAGTGAAGACTAAATAACTGGGGTTGGGGGGCAAAGTTGCCAAAGTACAAAACAAAATGCAATAGCGGCTCATCTTGGCCACTTTTTGGCCCATACCTACCAAGGAGTAGATGAGTGGGCTATATTTCCGGATATTTTGGGGCTGCCCACTCGCTTCGCTCGGGTCGGGCCATTGCGCAGCTCGCAGGTCTGCTCGGCCCTGCGGCGGCTGCGCCGCCTTGGTCTGCCGCCTTCGGCGGCCCTGCTACAGCCCCTCAGCCGGCGGCTTCGCCGCCTCTAGATGCAGAATAACAGATTTTGAATGAAAGCAGCTATTCTACACAGCCCCAATAGCATAGATAAACGCCCCTATGGCCGAAGGCCAAACGGCCACAACAAGCCCTTTAGGGCGTCTTCGACGACCAAAGGGAGTAACCGATGTGGAAGGGTGGCCCTATGGCCGAAGGCCAAACGGCCTAGCGATGTGCAGCAGTGGCCGTCAGGCCAGACCCAGCGGGCGAAGCCCGCGCAGGGCCGAGCGAATAGCGAGCTGCGGAACGTAGCGCCGCAAGGCGAAGCCGCAGCGGAGGCCCCAAAACAGCAAACTAATTTTGAGTAAAAAAACTATCTTGAGTAGACTTATTTTATTATTTACCGAAACCTTAGCCTCCACTTATGAAACAGCTCTTTTTCTTTCTGCTCTTAGTTATTTCCCTTTCTTCTTGTCAGAAAATTATGCTTCGTTATTATGGGGTGAAGCAGCCCAAAGAGGAGACCGCCAGCAGTTTATACGACTATTTGCGAAAAAAAATAGCGGTCGACAGTCAGCAGATTGCGCATTTTACTGGCTATCAGCAGTATGCGGAATTTGGACCAGAGGCGCCAGAGGTGTACATCTTCAATCGGGAGGGCTATCGCTTGCGCTATAAGCCAGATAGCATAGATTGTTCTGGGGGATTGACCTTATTTTTGGAACAGTGGGAGCAAATGGATAAGCTAGACATTGATAGCAGTTTGCAATTGTCTGATTGGGCCCCTTTTTTTCAGCAGGCTTTTAGCCAAAAGAGCTATAGTATGGCCGAAGATAGCGACTATGTATTTTTTATTTTCTGGGGCAAATTTATGGGCCGCATCAACCAATCGGCTTATGATTGGTACGAGCAGATTGAGGCCATCAATGCCAAGGGCAAAGAGCGTTTGGAGCTACAGATGATTGCTGTAGACCCCATTGAAGGCTGGGAAAAGCCTGAAAAATAGGCGCTAAAAAGCGAGAATCAAAAAATGGGAGTATAGCGCCAAGCTATACTCCCATTTTGCTTTAGTCTTCCATCAAGACCTCATAAATATCGTCTAATTCATCAAAGGATTTGTAGCCGACTTTTTCCTCTTCGCCTCCTTTAAGGGAGAGGCCTTTAATGCCGAGGGCCAGAATATCGTCTAGCTCTGAGGCCTCAAAGGGGAGGCTCAGGCAGAGCGGATAAGTTTGGGCCAGCTCGGCCAATTGGGCTTTTTGCTGGGGGTTGAGGTCCTTCCAATGCATATTATTGCGCTCTAGATCGAGCAGAAAAAAAGCCGTATAAGGTTGCCATTCGGCATAAGTGCTAGCAAGATTGGAGAGATCGTCTAGGGATTCTAGCACATCCTCCTTAATAATTTGGGTATGTTGGGCCAATTCTTTGGCGGCGGCCAGGCTAGAAAAGGGGCCAAGTTGAATAGCTTGCAGGCCTAGTTTTTCGATCCAGGGCAAGAGTTCTTCGGTTTGGTTGAGGCCCATAAACTCCCCAACGATTTGGGGGCCCACCAGCCATTCCTTCATGGCTTTAAACTCTGTAATAGAAAGGGCTTCGGCAGCATTGGGGTCAATACAAAAGCCCATATATTCTACGCCCCAGGCGGCAAAATAGCGGGCGTCTGTCAGGTTGGCCATTTGAGAGGCCTTAATCATTGTTTTTAGCATGCTGGTAGATTGAAGTTTGGGCAAAGGTAAGCAAGCGCTTTTATTTCTCCCATTTTGGGCCTTTTAAATATGGGCCTGCGGGGCGAGACAAGCTCCTATTTTTTTATTAAATTGAGGAAAACAGAACATTATGCAAAAATTCCTATGGATCTTGTTTTTGGCCCTTCCCCTCTTTGTTTTGGGCCAAGACAAAAAACCCGATGCTAGTTTAGATTGGGAACGTTTTTTTATGCCTGGAGTGGGCTATAGCAGTTTTATCCCTCAGCAGAATATAGATAGTTTGGGCTTATTTCATGGTATCAATGCCCAAATTGTGATTTTTAGCATTGGGAGTTCGGATAAGTATAGTCCGGGCTATCTTCGGATAGAAGGGCGCTACAGCCAGTTGGGCAGCAGCAAAAAGGGGGGCGAAAACCTAAGTTATTGGGGATTTTCGTTTTTGGGTTCTTTTGAGCGAGGTATTCGTCGGCATTTTATGGTGCCTTATTATGGCTTGGAGCTAGGCGGCATATCGAGAAGTTCGGCAGAGCAGGGCTTTCAGTTTAGTCCAATTTTGGGTTGTAATATTTATCAGGCCGAGCGGTTTTTGGTCCATATTCAGGCCCAATATCCTTATGTAAACAACAAAGAATTTGACCAGTACAGTGGTCTTCAACTTCAGGCGGGCGTTTCGGTGGCCGTTTGGTAAAATCCCCTTTTTATGCGATTATATTTATTGCTGCTCTTTCTGTGGAGCGGCTGGGCCTTACAAGCTCAAAAACAAGATAGTTTAGCCATTTGTAAACTGCGTCCAGATTATTCCTGGGAAGCTTATGCGGTTCCTGAAATAGGCTATGATTTTTATACCCCACTCAATGATAGTTTGGGTAATGCTTATCATGGACCAAGTTTTCGCTTTAGCTTTTATCAATATAGTTATGATGATGAAATCTGGGGGCCCGCCTACCTCAATTTGTATGTTCGTTTGCAGCGTTTATATGAAACAGAAAAAGGCATTAGTCAGCAATTTTTATGGGGACTTGGTGCAGAGTTTTCTTTTGAAACAGGCTTATATCGCTCTTTTTTCGTGCCTTATTTTGGAGCCGATTTAGGAAATATGGGCCGCTCTGATCTGGGCAGTAGCTTTCAGTTTAGCCCCGTACTAGGCCTTAATATTTTGCACAATAAGCGCGTTTCTTGGCGCATCAACAGCCGCTATACCTTTGCCACGGGCGAGCACAATAGCTCCCTAAGTGGCTGGACCCTAGGCAGTAGTATACAATTTAACTTTTGGTAAATCCCCTTTTCATGAAAATGCTTTCTTTTCTCTTCTTGCTGCTCCTCCCCTATTGGGCCAGCGCCCAGGAGCAAATCAATAAACGCCCTAAAAAAGAGTATCTGGATGAGGCGGGCCGCCTTTTTGCCCCTGCCCTTGGCTACAATACTTTTTTCCCAATACAGTATGATCAAACGGGGCCTTTTCACGGTCCTTCTTTTGGCTTTGAGCTCTACAACCAAACCATGGAAGGCGATTTTTCTCCCGCTCAATTTGCCTTTTTTGCGCAGTTTAGCCAGCTACAAAGCCTAGAGCAAGCCGACATCCAAATGTTGCTCATTAGTTTTGGGGCGCGCTTTTCTTTTGAGCAGGGCTTTCGCCGCCGCTTTTTCTTGCCCTTTTTTGGGCTAGAGTTTGGTGGGCTCGCCCGCAATGATGTGGATTGGGCCCCTCAACTAAGTCCCTTTTTGGGCCTAGAAATTTATCATGGAAGAAATTGGGCCTGGGAGCTCAAAGGTAGCTATACCAATGCCCTGAGCGCTGATATGCGTCAATTGAGCGGGGGCCTCATTCATACGCATATCTATATCAATTTATGGGAGGATAATTAGGGGCCTCCGCTGCGGCTTCGCCTTGCGGCGCTACGTTCGGCAGCTCGCTCTTCGCTCGGCCCTGCGCAAAAAACAAGTTTTTGCTTGGTCTGCGGCTTTGCCGCACTGCCTACCATCGCTAGGCCGTTTGTCTGCAGCCTAAAGGCCGCAGCCATTCTTCTTGGGCCTGGGTCTTTCTTGCCGCAGCGGCTTAAAAGCCCCTGCTTTGTTTATGGAAAGGAGATATTTAGTTTTCAGCTCCTGCCGCTTTTAAGCTGCAGGCCAATTGTTAGCGAGGAGTTAACTTCATGAGGGTTTTAACCCTCATTCATCAATCATTGCGAAGCAATACCGTTGTTGCTGTAGGTTTCAACCTACAGTAAAAAGGGCCGAAGGCCCGCAGGCCTAGGGGCCTGAAAGGGGGCCGCGCAGCGGCAGACCTAGGGCGAAATGAAATGAGCCCGCAGGGCCGAGCAGAGCTGCGAGCCCTGCAAGGGCCCGGCCGCCGAAGGCGGCAGGCCCCAAAAAAATAATCATCAACGCAAAATAACCGTCTTTAACTGAGCAGCTAGTTCGGTTTGTTGGGCCTTGAGCTTTTGGTGAATTTTGAGGTGCAGGATGAGCTCCTCCATTTTGTCGGGCTGACTTTGGAGCAGCTTAATCTGTTGTTGGTTTTCGGCCAAAAGGCGCTCTTGTTTATGGAGCTTGAAGCGCAAAATGCCGCTTTTGGCATCGGCTACATGGTTTTGCTCGGGCATTTCTTGGGAGTTGAGGTAGACATTTAGGCGCTCCCAGCCGGGCGAATAAATATAGGGGTCGGCCAATAAATTGATGGCCAATTGGGCCAGTTCGGCCTTGGGATGTTGGGTAAAATACTGGGAATTGATGGGCTCTCCCTCCTCCAAACGATCAATGCAAAGCTCAATGATTTCGGCATAGAGGGGTTGGTCAAACTCGGCTAACAGCTCGCCCATATTGAGTAAAATAAACTCGGCCAAAGTATCGGCTTCCTCGGCATCGGGCCAGGCTCTATCGCCAAAATTGATCAGCAGGCGCAAAATATCTTTTTCTTGAAAATGGCCCAAAACGGCAGCGGGACCAGTTTGTGGGTCTGTAGCGGGACCGGCCATATTGTCGGGAGCGTACTCCCCTTCTGCATGGGGACCAAACTGGTCCTCCTCCATAGGCGGGGGCAATTCGCCGGGGGCCAACTGTTGTTTTTGTTGATTTCTTTGTTGGCGGCGGGCCTGTTGGCGTTCCTCTCGGCGGGCATCTTTTTCGGCATCAGATTGCGCCTTAGCGATGCGTTTATTGACCTCAATATGAAGAATTTGCTCACTAATTTCGAGTCTTTGGGCGCAGCTACGGACATAAGTGGCTCGTTTGAGGCTATCGGGAATTCTGGCGATACTGCCCACAATATCTTGCAGTAATTCGGCACGGGCCAAGGGATCATCGGCCTTATCCTCTAGCAAAAGATTCATCTTAAAGAGGATAAAATCGGTAGCCTGTTGTTCTAGGTACTCTCTAAAGGCCTTGAGGCCCAGCTTCTGCAGGTAAGAATCGGGATCTTCGCCTTCGGGGACCAGGACCACCTTAACATTCATATCTTGCTCCAGAATCAGGTCGAGTCCACGCAAAGCGGCCTTAATTCCGGCCTTATCGCCATCATAAAGTAGGGTCAGATTAGGCGTATAGCGTTTGACCAATTGGATTTGGCCGGGGGTGAGTGAGGTCCCTGAAGAGGCCACCACATTTTCGATCCCCGCTTGGCTGAGGGCCAGCACATCCATATAGCCCTCCACCATGTAGCACTCCTTAGCTTTGACGATCGCTTGGCGGGCTTGATAAATTCCGTAAAGGATTTTGGACTTTTGGTAAATATCGGATTCGGGCGTATTGAGATACTTGGGTTGTTTCTTATTGTTGCCCAGCATTCGGCCCCCAAAGCCGAGGACTTTTCCCGATAAATTATGGACCGGGAACATGACGCGGGTTCTGAAGAAATCATTGCCGTATTGAGTGGCGAGTCCAGCTTTTTGGAGTAGTTCTAAATCGTAGCCTTTAGCTTTTGCGGTTTGCAGGAGGTCGCTATTTCGGCCATTGGCAAAGCCCAGCCCAAAGCGGTCAATTGTTTTTTGCAGCAGGCCTCTTTCCTTAAAATACGAAAGGCCAACCGAGCGGCCATAATCCGTTTGCATTTGGGCGGCAAAATGCTTTTGTGCAAAGTCGTTGATAATATAGAGGCTATCGGCTTGGCGTTGTTGTTCCTTATATTCCTCAGAGCTTTCCTCCTCTTCAATTTCGATATTATAGCGTTGGGCCAAAAAGCGGAGGGCCTCGGGGTAAGAGATCGTTTCATGTTCCATGACAAAATTCACGGCATTGCCGCCAGCGCCACAACCAAAGCATTTATAAATGCCTTTGGCTGGAGAGACCGTAAAAGAGGGCGTTTTTTCGCCATGAAAGGGGCAGAGACCGATCAGGTTGGCCCCTCTTTTTTTGAGGTGGACAAAATCGCCTACCACATCTTCGACCTTTACGGTATCGAAGATTTCTTGAACCGTCTTTTCTGAAATGTACCCCATTGAGTGCTCGTTTTTGCAAAAGTACAGCTTTTTGGGGGAAGGAGAAGGGGGAAGGGGCAAATTGCTGGGGTTCTTTCTGTATTTCTGTTGGAGCCTAGATATAGGCCTTTTGTGAAAAACCTTTCAAATAAACAGCCTAAAATCTTTGTTTTATTTTTTTTATTAAATGAGTTTGTTTAAAAATTTCGTTTTAGGAAAATAAGTATAAAGGCTAAATAGTGTAGACTCGCCCAGTTGTCGGCTTTTCTTTCAAAACGAATGAGTAAAATTTTGAATGCGTCAATCCATGCGTTAGTTCGCTCAACAGAAAAGCGTTCTTTGTAAAGTTCCTCATCTATAATATCTTGATAATAAGCTTTTTTTCTATTTCTTTTGTTGTGGTCAATATTAGGGATAATGCCCATTTTTTGGCAGTTTTCTCTAAGTTTTTTGCTATCAAACCCTGCATCAGCATTCATAAATAAACCATCAGGAGAGATGTCTGAAAGCTGCAGATCGGCAAGCATTTTTTGGAAATGACTCTCGATTTCAAACAAATCATTATGGTTTCCCGCAAAAGGCGGAGACATAGCGATTGGCAGCCCATTTTTATCTGTGAGAAAGAGAGCATTTGTGGTTTTGGACTTTTTTCGGCCCTGATAACCCACAGCTTCGCCCCCTCTTTTCGCTGGGGTATGACTTCCGTCAAGCTGTATACTAGATAAATCTAAACAAGATTTTTCATGGGCTAGAAATTGGATCCACACTTTTTGCCAAATACCAGACTCGGACCAGCTATTGAAGTAGTAATATACTGTTTGCCAGCAAATTAGAACTTCGTCAAAAAAGATTGTATCGGTAATTCTCTCCACTGACAACCTGTTTTAAGCCTATAAATTATCGCTTTAACAATTTGCCACAGAGGCGCTTTGGTTTTTCGAGCCAATTTTTTTTCGGGAAAAAATGCTAATATTTTTTCCGTAATAAATTCTTTTGATAAATTCACAACCATGTTGCAAAGCCTTTTTTTGTTTTTGTCGTAATCAACAATAATAAGCGCTTTGCAGCATTTTTTTTTGCCTTAGTCTAGCTGCTGACTAAAAAATTTAAACAAGCTCAATATATTCACAATTGATAGCGAGTCGCTATCCTTGAGAGAACCCTCTTTCAAGCTTGATCTCGTGTGAATGTCCGCAAAATCAAAGATTATTGCAGCCATTCACACGAACTTTACTTAATTGGGAAGTTATAAATTGCGGACAGATTATTCAATATAACTTCCCTATTAAGATAAGAGGCTTTCAAACTAATTTAATACTTCAGAAAAATGACTTTTTCTTCATACGAAAAGCGATTTACTGATCTTGCTAAAAAAAGAAACTACTCATCTGAAGTAATTACGAAATGTTTAAGCTATGCAGAGCCCTTAATCAGAAAAAAGGTTCCTGTTATATATAACATTGCTCATTTTTCTAGCCATGTAGGATACACCGTAAAATACATTAAAAGAGCAATTAAGCATACTGATTATTTTTATCGCCACTATGAAATATCTAAAAAAAATGGCGGTAAAAGAAAAATATCTGAACCACTTCCTAGTCTACAGGAAATTCAGAACTTTATTCTAACAAAAATTCTCTATAAGCAGAAAGTCAGTCGATATAGCAAGGCATACGTACCAGGTCGATCAATTTTAATGCATGCAAAATATCATGTAAACAATCACACTGTATTAACAATTGATTTAAAAGACTTTTTCTCTTCCATTAGAACGCATCACATAGAAGCTATTTTCAAAGAAATTGGTTACAGTCAAATAGTTTCTAATATGCTTGCAAAGATATGCACATTAAATGGAGGACTACCTCAAGGTGCATCAACTAGCCCTGCCTTATCTAATATTTTCTTTAGTAAAATTGATGAACTAATCGCCAAAGAAGTTCGTCCTGAAATTAACTATACTCGTTATGCTGATGACCTAGCATTTAGTGGTGAGACTATAGACAAAGAGGTTCTAGTAGCTAAAGTTCAATCTATATTAGAGCCTTATGAGTTAAAAATTAACGCCTCTAAAACTAAGTTAATGACACAACACCAGCAGCAAATTATTACAGGTATTGTTGTTAATAAAAAGCTACAGCTTCCTAGTAAAGACCGACGAAAAATTAGACAAGAGCTGTACTACATAAAGAAATATAACATGGCAAGCCACATGAGCAAAAAAAATATCCATAACAAGAAATATGCTGCACGCCTATTGGGTAAAATAAATTTTGCTTTGTTACTAAATCCTAAAGACAAAGAATTTATTGAATACAAGAAAGTAATGCACGAAATTATTCAACATACTATTTAGTTTACTAATAAGCTTAACGATGAATAACACGCATAAAGCATACTTATTAAAAATCATACGTTTTGATGGTAACTTAACCCCTCTCATTGATTTAGGCTATGACTATATAGAACTAATAGCCGAAATAGAGTCTTTTTTAGAAAAGAAATATGTTGCAGAAAATGAAGGCCTTTTAAGTGTTACACAAAAGGGCGAAGAATTTATAACTAGCAGTAATAAGGATAGTGGCAAGTCTAATTTGACAAAATTGATAGAGCCTGAACATCAAAGCAAAATTCGAAAGTTAGACAAGAATGATATATTTTTACCCGAAACTAATGTAATAGATTTTTTATAAAGTATTTAAAATCATCATGTCGAAGCCTCAGATAGACATAAAAACTACTCTTGAAGCAAGGAAGCTTTTTAAGGCTAAAAACTGGTCTTTAGAGAGCTCTAGGTTTGAAAGCTTCATGCATTGTTTGTCATTACTAAATGATGATGAAAAACAATTACTGTTATCTCTAACAGAAAAATTCAAGGAAATAGGAATTTCCTCTCATATAAGAGAACTACACAACGCTTACGATAAAATACCCAAACATAAAGTCAATGGTGCTGAAAAAATATTCATATACCCATTAACAAGGTTTTTCGAGCAAAAAAGCAATAAGGAAATTAAAAAAATAGACGCTAAACCCAAAAGTGGCGAACGTATGTATTCTCTACTTAGTAGCGACAAAGTCCATGCATTTAGAAAAAATAAAAAAATTATTCTAGGAGAAGATTTATCTGAAATTTTCAAAAATTTTAACTGGGAGATAGACCTCTTAATTCTCATAGATGATTTTGCAGGAACTGGTGATACAGCTCATGATATTTGCAAGCAGTTCTTAGATTTAGATTTAACCCCAGGCAGGTTAAAGCCCGAAAATATAATAGTTTTAACAATGGCTGCTCAACAGAAAGCTGTTAACAATCTAAAATCCATTAACATTTCTCTTTATGCTAATCACATTAGTGGTAAAGGAATTTCATCAAGCTATCCTGACTTCCAAAGGAAAATTTCAATGATGCAAGAAATGGAAAAAAAAATTGGCATGAGGCGAAGAGCACGAAATAGATACAGTTTGGGATTTAAAAAGTCTGAAGCATTATACTCTTTTCAAAGACCTCCTAATAACACATTTCCGATATATTGGGCAAAAACAGAAAAAATACAAACTCCCATTTTCCCTAGATTTGATTAAACGCCCCCTCTACCCCCATCCCAAACAAAGCAAAATCATACTTTGCGGGATCTTCGGCACAAAGCGTTCTAGCAGCTTGCCCCAACTCCAAACAAGCCGCCCAATCGTCTTTTGTTCTTTTCAAAAGCCCCAAGGCCCTGGCCTGCCGACCGACATGCACATCTAAGGGAAGCAGTAGTTGCGCAGGCGAAATTTGCCGCCAAAGCCCAAAATCTACCCCTGCCTCATCTCGACGAACCATCCAACGCAAAAACATATTTAAACGCTTACAAGCCGATTTCCGCGCAGGAGTAGCAATGTGTTTCCGAGTCCGCTGAGGGGCCTCTTCTAAGGCAAAAAAGTCTTGCTCAAAGCCGAGCAAAGCCGGCCCAACATGCTCATCTTCTGGCCCAAGATGCCGCGCAAATGCCTGCTCCAAACTATCCTCTTTTTGGTAATATTGCTGCAACCAATGCAAAAAATAAAGGGCGTCCGTAGGCTGAAATGTCCGATGCTTAAAGTCCAAAAATGCCTTGCGGTCCGCCTCCTCATGGTTGACAATAAAATCATGGGGCGCATAATCCATCAACTCCAACAAGCGCTTTCCACTCTTAATGATGCTGGCCCTACGCCCCCAAGCCAAAACAGCCACCCAAAAGCCAATGATCTCCCGATCAGCCGCCTTACTCAAACTATGCGGCAAACTAATCGGATCATCTTTGATAAAATTTGGTCGGTTGTATTGCGCCACTTTTTCATCCAAATAGGCCTTGATATCTTTCATTTTTTTTGTTTTTGGGGCCTCCGCCTGCGGCGGGCGCTATGTTGCGGGGCTCGCTGCTCGCTCGGCCCTGCGGCAGCAAAGCTGCCTGGGTCTGGCCCTTTGGGCCACCCCTCCACAGCGCTAGGCCAAATGCGCTAAAAAAAACTTTGGCCCTCTTAAAGAGGACCAAAGTCGAAAACTAAACCCTAAAACCCATGAATAAACTTTAAATGCGTCATAAGCGCATGAGCTGACTTAAATTAACCGCTCCATCAGGAGCTGTCTAAGTTGCTTAAGTTCTATTAGTAAACTATGCTCCCAAAAAAAGGTTGAGCCTTTTTTCATTTTTTTTCTTTCCAGATTGGTCTTTCTGCATCTAGAAGGCGCGAAGCGCCTGGCCACAACAAGGCTGAAAGCCGCAGTTCGACGACCAAAGGGAGTAACCGATGTGCAGCAGAGGCGCGAAGCGCCTGGCCTAGCGATGCGACAGGGTGGCGCGAAGCGCCAGACCGAGCCAGCAAAGCTGGCGAAGGGCCGAGCAGACCTGCGAGCCCTAAAGCGTAGCGCCGCAGCTCTGCTGCGGAGGCCCCAAAAACAACTACTTCCCAATGGGAACTATAGGCCGCCGAGCAAGCTTTAGCAAAGAAAAAAATGAAAACAGTAAATTATCAGGATTATCTGGCGGGGATTCCGCCAAAGGGGCAGCATATTTTGGCCCAAGAAAGAGGCGATGAAATTTTGGTGTATCAGGCATTTCGGCCAGAAATTGCCCAGTATGCTTTGGCGCATCAGCAGTTTGGGGGAGCGCATTACAGCTTTTCGAGAATGACTTGGATCAAGCCCAACTTTTTGTGGATGATGTTTCGGGCCGGTTGGGCCAGCAAAGCGGGTCAAGAATATATTTTGGGCATTTGGATCAAAAAATTGGCTTTTGAAGAGATTTTAGCCCAATCGGCTTATAGCTCCTTTAAGGCCGAAATTTATGCCGATCGAGAAAGCTGGCGCAAAGATTTGGAGCAGAAAAAAGCTCGTTTGCAATGGGATCCCGACCATAATATTTATGGAAAAAAAGAAGAGCGGCGAGCCATTCAATTGGGGATTAAAGGCGAGCTATTGCAACAATTCAATCAAGAAATGATTGTAGAAATTCTGGATTTACGGCCCTTTGTTTTGGCCCAAAAAGCAAAAATTGATGCGGGGCAGCTCAGCGAATTGCTCCTGCCCGAAGAAAAGGTATTTAGGCCCAAAAATGAGGAATTAGCTGCCTTTTTGGGCCTAGATGAGGATTAAGCGCCAAAGCGTTCCTTCAATAAAGCTTGCAATTCAAAAAGTTGGTCGCGATATTGAGCGGCGGACAAAAAGTCGGTGGCCTTGGCCGCCTCTTTCATTTTGCGGCGGGCCTCTTCGATCGCTCTTTCCAGTTGTTCCTTAGACATCGTTTTGAGGATCGGATCTTCAGCCACCATGTTTTGCTGCTCATTTTGCTCATATTCCTTGCCTTGCAGGCGGCCATCGAGGACCGAGCTTTGGCGGCGAATTTCATCCTTAGATTTAAGGACCGTAGTTGGTGTGATGCCGTGTTTTTCGTTATAAGCCATCTGAATGCTGCGACGGCGATTGGTTTCATCTATCGTTCTTTGCATAGAAGGCGTCATCTTATCGGCATAAAAAATTACGCGGCCATTGGCATTACGGGCGGCCCGTCCTGCGGTCTGCGTGAGCGAGCGTTCGTTGCGTAAAAAGCCTTCTTTATCGGCATCGAGAATAGCGACCAGGGCCACCTCGGGCAAATCCAATCCTTCTCTCAAGAGGTTAATACCGATTAAGACATCAAACTCACCTAAGCGGAGATCTCTCAAGATTTCCACTCTTTCCAAAGTATCTACATCCGAGTGAATATAGCGGCAGCGGATATTATATTTGGTCAAGTATTTTGCGAGTTCTTCCGACATCCGTTTGGTAATGGTCGTAACCAACACCCGTTGATCTTTGCGGGTTGCGCTGCGGATTTCGTCCATAAGGTCATCCACTTGGTTGATGCTGGGCCGCAACTCGATGGGCGGATCGAGTAAGCCCGTGGGGCGAACGATTTGCTCCACCACTTCGCCCTCTGTTTTTTCCAATTCGTAAGCGGCAGGCGTAGCGCTCACAAAAACCACCTGTCGCATCAGGCTTTCAAACTCCATAAAGTTGAGTGGGCGGTTATCTAGGGCCGAGGGCAGGCGGAAACCGTGTTCGATCAGAGACATTTTTCGGGCTCTATCGCCGCTATACATGGCCCTAAATTGCGGCATCGTCACATGGCTCTCATCCACAATCATGAGAAAATCCTCTGGAAAATAATCGAGTAAGCAGAAAGGGCGGGCACCAGCTTGGCGACCATCAAAGTAGCGGGAATAATTTTCTACGCCAGAGCAATAGCCCAATTGGCGCATCATTTCTAGGTCCATATTGACTCTTTCCCGCAGGCGTTTGGCCTCTATATGCTTGCCTTCATCCTCCATATATTCATAATGTTCACGGAGTTCATCCTCAATTTGTCGGATGATTTGCTGCATACGATCTTTGGGAGCCACATAAAGGTTGGCGGGAAAGATAGCGACCACGCTAAGGTCCTCCAATTTTTTGCCTGTCTCGGTATCTATGCGTTCAATCTCATCGATTTCATCGCCAAAAAAGCTAAGACGGAGGCCATAATCGGTATAAGGGAGGTTAATATCTAGGGTATCGCCTCGCACCCGAAACTCTCCCCGCCCAAAGCTATTTTCACTACGAGCATAAAGGCTATCTACCAGTTGGTAGAGCAGGCTATTTCGGCTAATATTTTGGCCAACCTCTAGGCGCATCACGCCTTTTTTATAGTCTTCGGGATTTCCCATACCATAAATACAAGAAACCGAGGCCACCACCACAATATCTCTACGGCCCGATAGTAGTTGGGAAGTAGCTCTTAGGCGAAGTTTGTCCACCTCATCATTAATGGCCAAATCTTTCTCAATATAGGTGTCGGTAGAAGGCACATAGGCCTCTGGCTGATAGTAATCGTAGTAAGAAACAAAGTACTCTACCGCATTATTTGGAAAAAACTGCTTAAACTCGCCATACAGTTGGGCCGTCAGGGTCTTATTATGCGTTAAGATCAGGGTAGGCCTTTGCAACTCCTGAATCATATTGGCCATAGTAAAGGTCTTTCCAGAACCCGTTACCCCAAGCAAACACTGGTAGCGCTCGCCTCTGAGGGCGGCTTCTACCAATTCTGCAATAGCCTTGGGTTGGTCGCCAGCTGGCGAAAATGGAGCGTGGATCTCAAACTGCATAACTTTGGGCATTAATGAGGGGCAAAAATACGACTTTTGCCTTAGGCGCAATCAATATTCATCCTATCTTTTATTTTAAAAACAAATCTTATGCGTATCAGTTTGTTCATGGGCCTCTTGCTGCTCCTTTTTTCCAGCTCGGCCTCGGCCCAAAAGATCAAGTTTTCTGTTGACCATCCCATTGTTCAGCGGGTGGTTAAGGCCGCTCTCAAAGAATATATTCCGAAGGTGCGGAAGAAAAACGAGAAGATCAAAGACATTCAGTTTAAGTCGACAAAAGCCGGAGAAGACTATAATAAAATCAAGGGCACCGTTTTATTTGACCAGCCGGGCAAGGCTTTGGGCAATGGCAATTATCGCTTTAAAATGAAGATCGGCAACAATTTGCTCAAGCCCGAAATCAAGAGCCTAAAGCTACAGGTAGCCCGCATTTGGTTTATTCGATTCTACAAAAGAGTGATTTAATTTTTTTGGGGGCTGCCCCGGCCTTTGGCCGGGTCGGGCTGTGTCGGGGCTCGCAGGTCTGCTCGGCCCTGCGCTTTTTCGCTTTGCTCAAAAGCTGGGTCTGCGGCTGCGCCGCCCCCCTATCCATCCCTCAGCCAAGGCGGCTGCGCCGCCTTTCTGGACCACAACAGCCCCAACTAGCCTGCTAGTTGGGGCTGTTGTTTTCAGGCCAATGGGCGGTTATTCCCAAATAATATCACATTTATCATGATGAAGCCCTACTTCTTTGATTTGCTCATAAGACAGCTTTGTTCCAGAAACATCTAAATACAATAGGGTGGCCTTAGAAGCCCAAACCTTAGGCAGATTATCATAAGGCATATTGGCCACTTCTAGCGATTCTAGCTTAGGAAGCTGCACAATAAAGGCTGGAAACTCATAGACTACATCATCATCCAAAAGGTCATCCATACCTATACAAGAAGATATGTTAAGGCTAATGAGGGGGAGTTTTTCCATCCCTTTAGGAAAAATCAGCTTCTCATTATTAGAGAGGTCCAATTCTTCTAGCTCTTGGAGTGTTACCAAAGAAGGATGAATTTTATCAATCATATTTCCATCCAAGTAAATGCTTTTCAACTTTGTGGCGCCTGTAAAATCTGGCGTACCAAAAAGTAAGCAATCACTCATATAGAGCTCTTCTAGGGCAGGCATATATTGGCCCTTAAAGAAACTGGGGCCAGTAAGATTTTCACTAAGGTAAAGGAGCTTTAGCTTTTTCATGGGCGCCTCCAAATTATTATCAACAAGCAGATTGTTATCTATATGTAGTTCTGTCAAGTTGGGAATTTGGGCAAAAAAGGCAGGAATTTCCATCAAGGTATTATTGCTCAGCAATAGCTCTTCTAATTGTTGAAGTTGCGTTAAGCTTTCGGGCAGCTCGGCAATTTCATTTCCAATAAGGCTCAATTCTTTAAGTTGGCTATAGGCAATAATTTGGCTGGGGACCTCCTCCATGCCACAGTTATCCAAGCTCAGGTAATTGAGTTGGGCCAATTGATTGGGCAGATTTTGAATTTTTGTGCGATCCAAAAACAAATCCTTCAAACCTTCGGCCTGAATATCTAGAGTATGCAGGGGATTCTTGCTTAAATCTAGGTTTTGCAAATTGGCCCCAAAAGAAAGCTTAATTTCTTCAATTTTATTTTCGCCTAGGTCCAGATAATTTAAGGCAGGAAGTTGGCCCAAAACCTTGGGGCATTCCTTAAGATTAAGGCGAAGCAACTCTAATGTTTTGAGTTTTTTCAGGCTAGCAAGGACGCTCCAATCGGCGCCGGTTATTGCTGTATTTCTAGATAAATTGAGTTCTTCTAGACTTTGGATAGCGGCAATTTGCTTTAGGGCCTCTGGACCAAGTTCATTACTGGCCAAATAAAGCGTTTTCAGCCTACTCAATTGGCTAAGACTAGAAGGAAGCGTCTGTATGGCATTATCGTCTAGGTCCAAATACTCCAAATTGGGGAAAGCCCCCCAAATGTCGCCCATTTCGCTCAGTTCAATCCCATTCACGCTCAATTCCTTGAGGTTAGTAAAGGCCATTAGGCTTTCGGGAAGGCGGCTAAAGCTCTCTTCTGAAAGATCAAGGATATAGACTTCTTTTGGATTAGCGGCTAGGGCTTCTTCTAAAGAGTAGTACTCTCCATCTTCTTGGGCCAAGATGGGAAAACTGGCCAAAAGCAAAAACAAGAAGGGTAAATAAAGGGAATTCGTTTTCATGTTTATAGATTTTAAATGTTACTAATGAGCTAATTTACTGATAATTGTGCCAACTGTTTCCAAGTTGTTAAAATAGTATACTTTTAGCGCAAAGCGCCTCTTTTTTGGGCCTTAAATAAAGTATAACAGCCCCAACTAGCGAGGCAGTTGGGGCTGTTATTTTAAACTAATTAGCGTTTATTATCTAACAATTGTGCATTCCTCTAGATCAACTCCAATCTCTTTGATCTCTTTATAAGGCAGCTTTGTTCCAGAAACATCCAAATAGTCTAGGATCGCTTTAGAGGCCCAATTATCAGGTAATTCAGCATAAGGAACATTGGCTATTTCTAGGAATTCTAGATTCCGTAATTTGGCGATAAAGGCCGGAAAATCGTAGATCTTACCATCGTCCCCAAAATAATTTGTACAAGAAGAAATATTAAGGCTAGTGAGGGGGAGCTTCTCCATCCCTGCTGGAAAAATTAACTCCTCATTACCAGAGAGATCCAATACTTCTAGTAATGGGAGCTCTGCCAAAGAAGGATGAACATTACTTACACTATGGTCATCCATATAAATAATTTTCAACTGATTTGCCCCAGTAAAATCTGGCGTATTATAACAGCTACCACGACTCATATAAAGCTCTTCTAAGGCTGGCATATACTTCCCCTTAAAGAAAGTTTCCTTCATTGTCACTATATTGTGGTTAATACTAAGTACCTTCAGCTTTCTCATTGGCTCCTTTAAACTATTAACCCTCAAAAGATTACTATCTAAATTCAACTCTTTTAAGTTAGGGAGTTCGGAAAAAAAGGCAGGAAGTTCTTCTATTTCATTACGACTTAGGTCTAGTTTTTCTAGATGCTTAAGTTGAGTTAAATTTGCAGATACTTCACGCATAGTAGTACCACGAAAAACTAATTCTTTAAGTTGGCTATAAGCCATAATTTCAGAAGGTATATTGGAGTGTATAGAGCCCTGCAAGTTGAGGTAAGTCAGTTGATCCAATCGCTTAGGAAATCTGCGAATTGGAGATGCGATCAATAAACTCTTTAAACCTTTAGCCTCAATATCCAGAGATGTTAAACGACTCTCACTTAGGTCTAAGTATTCTAAGTTTGGGCCAAAAGAGACGCTAATTTCTTCAATAGTATGCGTGTGTAGGTCTAGATAGGTCAAGGCAGGCAGTTGAGCAAAGACTTTAGGAAATTCTTTAAGCCAGCAGCCGTCCAGCTCTAATTTTTTGAGTTTTTTCAGGCTAGCGAAGGCATCCCAATTGGCCGAACGAAATGTTGTATCATTAGATAAGCTAAGTTCTTCTAGGTTCTTAAGGGCTGCAATTTGCTTGAGGGAAGCTGAACCAATTCTGCTATGAGACAAAGAAAGCGTTTTCAGTTTGCTCAACTGGCTAAAGCTGGGGGGGAGTTCTTCAATACGATTATCGCTTAGGTCCAAATACTCCAAATTGGGAAAAGCGCCCCAGATATCGCTCAACTTGCTCAGTTTACTATTGTTTATCATCAATTCCTTGAGATTAGTAAAGGCCTCTAGGCCTTTGGGAAGGCCGCTGCTAAAGTTCTCTTGTGAAAGGTAGAGGCCATAGACCTCTTTGGGGTCAGCGGCTAGGGCTTCTTCTAAAGAGTAGTACTCTCCATCTTCCTGGGCCAAGATGGGTAAGCTGGCCAAGAGCAAGAATACAAAGGCCAAGAAATAAGAATTCGTTTTCATGTTTATAGATTTATGAATGCAGAATGAATTGGCCAACAACAGGCCCTAAACGACAGGCCTATGTTTCGTTGTTTTTTAATTCATTCAATGTATACACTAGAGTAGGTGACTAATTTTCTGACCCATGCAGCCAGCTGTACTGAACTTGTCTAGGCTGATGCTTGGCGCTAGTTAGGCGGCGAAGCCGCCTCGGCTGAGGGATGGATAGCAGTGGCCGAAGGCCAGACCCAGGCGGCGAAGCCGCCGCAGGGCCGAGCAGACCTGCGAGCTGCGGCACAGCCCGACCCGAGCAAAGCGAGGGGCAGCCCCAAAATAACAGCAGTAACAAATAGTACAGATTAGATAAATAAAACAATTAGTTGCCACAGATACAAACCAAGTATAAACATAAAAAAGGGTGTTGTCAAGTTTTGGCTAAAAAAAAGACAAAAAAAAGGCCACTCGTCCAGAGGAGAGTGGCTGAAGGCTTTAGGTTTGCGGGTTTAGAACTCGCTAGCCTTTGCCTGATTATTTTTATAGACGAAAGCGCCTGGAAAATCTTCTTTAACTTTTTGGAGCTGCATATAGGCCTCTAATTTAGTGTAGTAGGCGCCCCAATTTAGTCGGTAATAAGGTTGTTTGTAGGTCCAGTTGGCTTTTTTTTCTTCTTTTCGGTTAAATCGCGTTTGCTTTTCTAGCAGGTTATATTTATCGCGGCTCACCATAAGTTGGATGCCCCAGGCCTTAATTTCTCGATTTTCTTCAAAGTTGAGTTCTTTTCTAAGGTCGAGTAATCTTCGGATATTGGGCTCCTCATTTTTTTCTATGGCTTGCTGAGCGCTGAGCGAATTTAGGAAAAAAAGGCTAAAAAAGAGCAAAAAAAAGGGACGCATAAGCTTATTTTTTGGCGGCTTGAGTTAATTCGAGGCCAGAAGAGGTCCCCAATCGGCTAGCGCCGGCCTGAATAAGTTGTTGGGCTTGTTCTGGGGTTTTGATTCCGCCAGAGGCCTTAATTTTCACTTCAGATCCTTTGAGAAAGCCTTTGAGTTGGCGGACCACCTCAGGGCTAGCTCCGCCTTGAAAACCGGTAGAAGTTTTGACATAGTCTACGCCAATTTCCATACAAATATCGCAGAGGCGTTGCATTTGGATATTATCGAGCAGGCTAGTTTCTAGGATAACCTTGAGGGTGCTTCCGTGTAGGTGCACCGCTCGGGTAACCGAGTCGATATCATTTTGCACATAGCTCCACTCGCCATCCATAACGGCGGCAAGATTAACGACCATATCGACCTCATCGGCGCCTTCGGCGGTAGCTCTTTTGGCCTCTTCTACTTTTGCAGAAATGGTTGAGTAGCCCATAGGGAAGCCTATGACGGTAACAATTTTGGGGCGTTGCTCAAAATTGGCTAAAAAGTACTTGGCCGTATTAACGTGAAAAGGCGGGATACAAACCCCTGCAAATTTATGATCGATAGCCTCTTGACAAAGTTGTTCGATGTCAGAAGAGCTAGCATTTGCTTTTAAAAAAGTATGTTCTATAGCGTCAGCTAAATTCATAGCCTATATAGTTAGGTGTTGAATGACAAAATTTGTCCTTTAGGGGGCTAAATTACGGATTAAATTATAAAGTTGCGGTCTTGGCTTCTCTATTTTTTTTCTTAGCGCTGAGTTTTCAGCTACTTCAAGATTATTTTGGACTAAAAGTAAGGAGAAACGGCTAAGGTAGTCAGTTTGCAAAACTATAACTTCAAACAAAACTTGAGGAAAGTTTTAGATTATTTTCCACAACTATATATTTTGCTATATTTGCAGTTGGCCAGCAAATAAGCATAAACCGACGGCATAATCATTAACTACGACCTATCTTAGCTAATTCAGAACCACGGTTTACTATGTTTTTCCATCCCCCTTACTTAAGTTATCGCATTAAGCAATTTAATGCTATAGCAGAGCCTGAGTTGTCTAGAGACTACCATCAGAAGCATTTGGAGGTCTTAGCGGCTTTTGGTGTTGGCCCCTTGGGTTCTACTTTATCCCCTTGGTATAATCAGCCTGCTGTCACTGTTTTTGCTGTTTATGATGAATTTGATGAAATACTCGCAGGAATTCGTTTAGAGCGTTTGGAGCAACAACCTTATGAGTTGCCACTCAGCCATGCTATTTGTGTAGACAGCCCCGACTTACTTCCTAAAATTTGTCGTCATAAAGGCCAACTTGCTGAAATCTGTGGAGCTTGGGTGGCTCCTAGGGCAAGAAAATGTGGACTATTACAACATTTGATTGGTCTTTGTATAGATCTGGGAAAAAAAATGCAGCTAGACTATTTGCTAGCGATGCCTCCTGAGCATACAAAGGCTATATTTACAGAATATAGCTTTAGCCCTGTCCCTAATGCCTTTGGCCGAAGCGAGTATTGTTATCCAGATGATCGCTACACGTCTACTTTAATGGAGTTAGGTTTATCTCTTCAACTTGCTCAAGCCAGTCCGGCTACTTGCAACTAACTTCAACTAAACATGTACTCTATTTCTACTCTAGAAGAATACTTTTTAGGTATTCTTCCAGCCATGGCTATATCTATGGCTCCTAAGGCAGCCAAAGAAAACCTCACCGAATACCCGGCCCCAAATATTCTTGCCGAGCTACGCCCAACTAGCCAAGAAGAATTGGCGGCTATTTTAGCCTTAGCAAAGAAAGAAGGGCTTAAACTATACCCTATTAGCTCTGGCTTTAACTGGGGGCTAGGGTCAAAGCTCCCCGTAGAGGGGCCCGCCGTTTTGATCAACCTTAATCAATGGAAGTCTATAGAGGTATCTGAGGAACTAGAGTATGCTATCATTGGTGCTGGAGTGACTCAAAAAGACCTACATGACTACCTAGAAAGACACCAGCTTGCACTAAAATTTCCACTCACTGGGTCTTCTCAATCAACAAGTATTCTGGGCAATATTCTAGATCGTGGCGCTTCTGCCTTTTTTCATAGACGACAACGCCTTTTGGGCCTAGAAATCTTGCTCCCTTCAGGCAAATGGCTACAGACAGGCCTCTGGCATTTTCACAAAACATCTAGCTCTCCCCCACCTATTTATTATTCTGCCGGCCTAGGCCCCGATCTCAACGGACTGTTCACGCAATCTAATCTAGGAATCACAACTAGAGCCATTATCCAATTACAACCGCAAAGCAGCGGAATTCTTTTTTTTGCCGACTTCCAAGAGGAGCAGCTAACTCCTATTATCCAAAAGCTCAGAAAACTCCGACAAGGTAATATGCTCAATGAGGGAATTTTACTCACCAATAAAAATGACCCTCGAACCACTGAAGGCAATCCCTTTGACTACAATGGACAATGGACCCTTATAGGGTCTTTTTCGGGCAGTACTAGCCTGCTTCAGTTTTTACAAACAGAGCTATCCCTACAACTCGCCCAATATTGTCAAAAAATTGAGTTTGTTTCTAGCAGCAGCACAACAAGCTGTAGCCACCCCTACCAAGAAGTACTAAGAGACCTCTATAATGGCTGCCCTTCAGATTATAGTATCCAAACTATGGCCAAACTCCAACAAACTTCTGTGCAATCAGCTCATGAAGTAGATACTAATAAAAATTTTCCAGGTATGGCCGTAGCCCTTCTTGCAGTTCCTTTTCACGGCCCGTCTTGTCTAGAACTTATGGAGCTTATTTATAAGATTAGCCTCGATATGAAAGTCCGCCCTTTCTATAATCTTGCTAGCCTAGATGATACTACCTTCGAAGGCTTTTTCCGCGTATATTTTGACCGGAATGACCCCGAAGCAAGCAAAAATGCAAAGAAATGGAGCCAAAGGGTCCTCCAAGAAGCAGCCGAAAAACTAGCCATTTTTCCCTATCGCCTCTCTACTGAACAAATGGCCCTTTTTTGCCAAAATGAAGAGGACGCGTTCTGGCAAACCATCAAAGAAATTAAAAATAGCCTAGACCCACACAGTTTAATCGCCCCCAAACGATACAACTTAGTCTAACAAAAAAAAGATGGGAGCAGCACAACAGCTACTCCCATCAACCAATTCCAAAACTCAAAAACCAACTATAAGAACTTGTTTCTTCTATTATTCGCCAGCTCTTTTCTAGACCTTTAGGGAGGACCTTTCAGAAAACAGCCTTGTACAAGGCCTTAGGGAGGGCCGGTTCTTTCCTACTGCATTATTTCAGCAGCTCAGTAGTATACTCGTTCTTCAAGTATATTTTAAAACTCAACAAATGAGCTTTTTATAAGGTATATGCTATTTTTTCTTTTGTAGCTGTATCGCTTTTTGCAACAACTTGATCTCCTCTTCTTGCCCCTCTATGTTGCTCTTTTGCTCCAATAAAACCTCCTCCTCTTTTCCCTTTTCTTCCTCTACTTCTCCTATTTTTGCCTCTATTTTCGCTATCTCCTCTTGGTATTTTTCAATCTTCTTGGCCAATTTAGCTATGGCCTTTTCCTGCTTTTTTGCCTCTTTTTCCTGTAGCTTCAAAACCGCTTTCTCTTCCTTTTCCCTCGCTTTCAAGATATCTAAAAAGATAAGGCTCGCAAATTCTTGCATGTACCCCCTAGCCAAATTGGCCCGATCCGGATACTCCTTGCCCGATAAATATACCGCCCCCAAATTGCACCAAAGCACAAATTCTAAACTGTCTTCCCCCACGATCACGGTCCGAACATACAAATCAACGGTATTGGTGCTCATGTCCTTAATCCGAGCATCATCCGTAAACATCCGATCCTCGCCCTTCTCGTATTTGGCCTTTTTCTTAAACTTTTTCTTGCTGTATTTGGCCCAAGCCTTTTTCACCAACTTGCTATCCCCCGTCGGCAAACTCATCACAAAAGCAGACTGACTGCCCTCCGAAAGCGTCCGAAATTCTTCCGCAATCTCTGCTTCTAACTGCCCAAATGTAGCCGCAGCCCAAAGCATACAGATAAATAATAGGTATAGGGATCTCATGGTTAATAAGTTATTTTTCACTATAAGTTAAGCGCTTAACTACTAACTTAATGCTGTGCAAATGTATAAAATTTCTATATATCTAAAGACTCAATTATGTTAAAATTAAGCCTTAACAGATTTATAAGTTTTTATTTTAAGGCCGGACAAAAGTCTAAATTAAGTTAAGCCTTTAAAATTAAGTCGATTTTAAGTTCTTTTTCTCTTTTTTGGGGCTGCCCCTCCCTTCGGTCGGGTCGCTCCCCTCTGCAGCTCGCAGGTCTGCTCGGCCCTGCGGCAGCAAAGCTGCCTGGGTCGGCCACTGCGCGGCCCTGCGGCGGGCAGCTCAGCCGGCTGCCGGGCCTTCGGCCCGGCCAAAACCGGCCCTAGGGCCGGTAGTGGGCGCCCTGCGGGCGCCAAAGCTGGACCACTAATAGAGCCGTAGCTCTACCCGGCGGTCTTCCAAGGCATTCCCCTCCGATTTCCGCTCGCCAAAGGCCGCTACCGTTATCCGATCGGCCCCTAGCTGGGCCCGCTCCAATAAGTAGCGCTTTACCGCCTCGGCTCTAGCCCCAGATAAGGCCTCGTTTTTTTGGCTGTTGCCCGTTTTACTGGCATAACCAGCAATGTCCAACTTTAAGTTGGGCTGCTGCTGCATAATACTGCCAATAAGGTCCAAACTCCGCTGCGCCTGAATACTAAGCTCGGCAGAAGCATTGGCAAAGTAAACTCGGCTGTTGTATTGCCCCGCATTGGCCCTCGGCTGCTCTTTTAGCTGCCGATTGAGCTCGCCTAGCATACCTACAGATTGCTTGATGTCTTGCAGTTCTTGCTTCAATCTTCGATTTTCTGCCCGCAATGCCGCTAGTTCTGCCTCATTTTGCTGTTGAGGCAAAGCCGCCAATTCTGCTTCTTTTTGCTCCAAAGCCGCTTTTAAATCAGCTAACTCCTTGGTTTTCAAAGCAAGTTCCATTAGGGCCGCAGAATCGGCTAATTGGCGGTAAACGGTATCAACAACTACTAGACGCTGTTCTTCGGCTTGGGTCACAGAATCTCGACGCATTTTTTTCAAATCTAAGCGCAATTGGGCCAATTTTTCTTGCAGCTCTTGCTTGTTGTCATAATAAATGATGCTGGTATCTCGCTGGTCTCTGGCCCGCTGTAGCTCTTGCTCTAAGGCCAAGCGGTTGGCCTCGGCAGCGGCCAAAAGACTGTCATTGGCCCCCTCATTGATGGCCCTCATAGCCAAACCCAAATTGGCCAAACTCACTTGTAGGTCCAACAACTGCTGACTGCTGTCCCGCAATTGCATATCTATGAGCTCCAACTGCTTGTTGAGCCCCAAAAGCTCGGCCTGTGCCGTACTGTCAAAACGAGGCACTTCCTGCTCTATGATAATAATAGAATCCCGCTCAATGATTTCGGTCTCTGTTTTGGTCAAATAAACAGTGTCTATTTGGACCAAGGTATCTCGAATCACTTCTACTTTCTGCTCTTGCTGATAAACGGTATCTACTCGACTTTGGCCCGCTTCTACTACAGTATCTATTTGGACCAATTGCTGCTCCTGGTATACGGTATCTACTTGATAGATGGTATCTCGCTTGATGAGTGTAGGCAAACTGTCTATGGTCCTAATTTCTATATTTTGCCCCCCTTTTTGCTGCCGCAACCATGTCCAACGGATTTCATTTAGGGCCTGCTCATGCTCGAGCTTTTCTCGCAATAGGGCCTGTTCTCGCAGCAGCTCATTTCTAAGCTTTTCTATATTTTGGGTCGCTTGTTCTTGGGCCAATAAAAGTTCTTGTTGCTGTTGTTCTGCCTCCAAAAGCGCCAAGCGATTGGCCAAATGATTAGTTGCGAGAGTAGCGGCATAGCTCTCTGCTTGCGGTGTTTCTCCTACTTTTTCTATCTCCGTTTTTTGGGTGCTCGCTTGGCTACTATCTGCGGCTTGGGCGGCTTCTCTAGTTTGGAGCAAGCTCAGTTCATTGGTAAAAATGATGGGGGCATCAAATTCGCTGCTGCTCCAGCCAAAGCTGTAATAGAGCCCCAAAGAGTTGTAGCTAAAGGCATCAAAATTACGGTTATCGCTTCCTCTTTTTTGGCCCTGTTGGTTATTGGGGTTGGCGGCATAGGCTTGAGCTGTACTATTATAATTATCGGGATAATCGCCACTGACATCATCCAAATAATCGCTAAAGGTATAGAATAACTGCGTTTGTAGTTGTAGATTGAGGCGTTGGGCCAGGCGAAACTTGAGCCCAAGGCCCAAACTGGCCTGCCAGGTCCAGGGCGAATAATTTTGGCCCTCTGTTTCTAGTGCTTGCAGATCGGTTTCAAAGATGCCATCCTGCTCCATTTCAAAGGCGAGATGAGCATTAGGGTCATTTTCGGCTAAATTATAAATTTGGCCATCGGACCAATAATGGTAGCGCTGTCCATTGGCCAGATACAAATCGGCTTTGCTGCTAAAGTGGCTAAAGCCTAGGCCCAAAGAGAAAAAGGGCGTACAAAACGCATTAGGGCCAAAAATGCGGCCATTATCGGTATAATAAACAAAATCGGCTTGGCCGCTATAGAGCTGCATTTCGGCATTGAGGGCGCGGTCAAAATAAGGGTCATCGCTTTGCAGCTCGCCAGCTTGGTTTTGGTAGCGGTCATTGGCCCTCATGAGGTGGCTACTGCCCGATAGGCGGAGGGTCCAGGCGGCAGACAGTCGTTTTTCTAGGGAAATTTGATAACTTAAATAGCGGGCCATCTCCTCGGCATTGCCATAAGCGGATTGGGAGGTCCAGAGGCGCTCGTTGAGGTCGCCATAATATTGGCTAAAGCCCGTAGAGGCGCCAATTTTCCAGTGAAAATCGGTTTGTTGGGCCTGTAAAAAGAGCGAAGAGAATAAAAAAGCCGTAAGCAAAGGGAAATATCTAGACATAGGAAGAAGCGTTTAATTGAGGGAAGAAGTTTTGCGGTGGGCAGGCGGCGGAGCCGCCGCAGGCCTAGCTGCCTGTAGGGGTGGCGCAAAGCGCCAGACCCAGCCGCCGAAGGCGGCGCAGGGCCGAGCAGACCTGCGAGCCCTGAAAGGGAGCGGCGGGCGCAGCCCGCAGGCCCCAAAAAAAATACTTAACGCTCTAACTTTGCCGTCAGGTTAATTTGGACACTAATGCCAAAATTTGGACGCACATACACGCGGCTACCTAGGCCCGAAATCTGGCCTGCCGTATTGGCCTCCTCCAAGAAAGTGGCGCCTGCATTGAGGTAAATAAACTGATACAATTTGTGGCTGAGGCCTAGATATACTGGGCGTTTGAAGATAGGGCCGCTGAGGTCGTTGCCATTTTGGCCTAGGTCCTTAAAGTTATTGACATAGGCGCCCACCGTGATGGCCGTATTGCTGAGAATTCGGGGGGCAAAAGCGCGCTTGCCCAGAGGAAAAGCCAGGCCAATAAAGGCTGCATTGCCGATGGAGAGATTAGAAAAATCGCCATCGACATAAGTGCCCCCATAGCCGAGTTGGATAGACAGCTGGCGGTCGGTTTTCTCTGTTTCATAGTCGTTGATATAGCGACTATCGCTCAATTTGGCCAAATTGGTCTGTAGAATTTGGTCCAATTCGCCGTGAATGAGAGTTTTGAGATCGGCGATGAGTTTTTTGCGGTATTCGATGCGGGCCTCATCCTTAGTTTTGCCCAAAAAGAGGAACTTGCCCTTAGACAGCTTGGCTTTTTCGATTCGGCGGAGCGTTTGTTTGATAATATCAGAAAAGCCATCAAACTGAATATTGGTAGCGCTGCGGTAGTGTTTTAGGCCGGTTTTGACAATCTTATTCAGGTCTGTTATCACCTGATGATTGCTTCTATTGAGCTGAATACTGCTCTTGCTCAGGCCCAAAGTTTGCTCCAAATAGGCATCTAGATGTTGGTAGAGTTGGCTTTGCAGCGCCATTTGTTCTTGGGCTGTGATGGGCCGAAAAAAGCTAATTTTAAAATCGTATTCGGTACTTCCCCGCAGCTTATAATTGATCGGGAGATTAAACTCTGTGGTGAGTTTATCAAAGGGGCGTTTCCAGGCGGCCACATAAAGCGGCAGGCGTTTTTCGCTACCCTTATCATTATAAACGGCAATTTCTACATAATTGACCTCCTGCGGGGCCTTTCCCTGTAGCAAAATATGGGTTTCGGCGGGCAGCGGTTGATTATTATTAAAGGCCGCCTTTTCATAGTCAAAACTAACGGCTTTATGCTGCCCCAAAAGGGAGTTTGCAGCAAAAAAAGAAAGGAACAGGAGGGGGTATAAGTACTTCATAGTTTTCGTTATTTGGGCTAGTCGCTACTAGCTTGTTTATATATTTTTACTTCTTCTTGAATAAATTTTTGGCTGGGGATCACCACTTTTTCCTTTTCGGTTTGTAGGGTAATAGCAATGCTGCTAATGTCGATAATTTGGCCGCGAATGCCTTTAATCTCAACCTCCTGCCCTACTTCAAACAGCCGCTTGCCATAAAAGCCCGCCAAAATATTGGCCAAAATATCTCTGGAGGCAAAACCGTAGGCGATGGCCGCAGAACCCATAATGGCACCCAAAATGATAAAGAGATTAGAACTGATGATAGAGGTATCAATCCCGGCTTGTTGGAGGGCCGTCAGACTAATAATGATAAAAATCATGTAATACACGATCTGGCTAATGATCTTGCCCGCTCCAATGCCCAAAGAGGCCGTAGCCCCCTTAATAATATCCCGAACCAAGCCGGCCGCAAAGCCTCCAATCACAAAGAGGACAATGGCCGAAAAGAGGGTGGGCAAATAGCTAATTAGCTTAGAAATTTCTTTGGAAATGACGGTCCAGCCCAAAATATCTGAGGCCGTGGTGATGACCAACAACATGACCAGCCAATAGGCCATTTTGCCCATCAGCTCGCTTGGCGTTTTCTTAATATTGGCCTTCTCTAAAAAAGACGAAAGCTGAATCCGCTCCGCCAATTGGTCAAAACGAGCCTTTTTGAGCAATTTACTCAGCCCTTTATTGATCAACTTGGCCATAAAGAGCCCCGCAAAAAAAACAAATAGCGCCCCAAATAAAGCAGGCAAAGCCGACATAATGGCCGAGGTGGTGGCTTGTAATGAAGCAAAAAACAACTCGGTCCACTTACTAATATCTCCCATGATTAACAAAAATTTAAGGCTATTGTTCAACAGTAGCCCAACCTACTAATAGAGGCCAAAGCCTGGCCTTGGTCACATTATTTTTTCTTTTTTTCTAGCTTTTCACTGCAGTCTCCCAAGAGCTGAAAATTGGCCTTGAAAAAAGTTGGCCCAAATAAATCGAGAAACTCCCCCACCAACTTTAGGGTCTCGAGCTCCGAAATGACTACCTTTTTGAGCTTTTCTGGCGGCTGCTTATCCAAATGCATATTTTTAAACAAATCTTTCATCTTCCCTATTTTTTGGCTGGAGAAATACAGGAGGCCAACCACTCTCGGCCCCTTTTCAATCGCATCTTAATGGCACTTTCGCCCATTTCTAGGGCCTCCGCCATCTGCTTAATGCTCATCTCTGCATAATATCGCATAGACAACACTACGCTATAATCCTTTTTGATATTGGCCAAACAACGCTGCAGTTCTTTCACATTGGCCTCCAATAATTCTTGCTGCTCGGCCTCAATATCATCCTCGCTCATTATATCAAATTCCTCAGGCACCTCCTCTTCTTTCCTCCGCTTGTTCTTCCGAAAATGCTGCATACAATGGTTGTAGGAAATCGTATTGACCCACAAAGAAAAATTGGCCCGCCCCTCAAATTGCGACAATTTGGTAAAAATCTTTAGCATAATATCATGCGTCAAATCTTCCGCCAAAGCCTCTCGCTTGACCAAAGAAACCGCCTTGCGATACACCAAAGGCGCATAACGGTCATATAAAACCCCAAATAAATCACTCTGCCCCTCTTGCACAATCAACTGTACCAGTTCCTCATCGGTCAATGCCGATTGTTCGGCCCTCGTTTTTGCTTGCATACTCTAAAAATTTCACTTTACCCAATTGCAGTAAAATTGACGCTCATTTCAATTTTCAAGATACAACTTTTTCAGAATTATTAAATTCTTTCCTCTTTTCTTAACCCCCTTAGCCCTTACTTAGTTTAGAACTAAAGCAAAGCTTAGTTTAATTCTAAAAATAAGCTTATATTTGTTTGCTCTTTGGGGCCTCCGCTGCGGCTTCGCCTTGCGGCGCTACGCTACAGGGCTCGCTATTCGCTCGGCCCTTCGCCGCTTTCAGCGGCTCGGTCTGGCCCTGCGGGCCACCCTTCCGCATCGCTAGGCCTGCGGGCCTTCGGCCCTGTAGATCGCCTTTTTTTTGTCCTGAATTCAGGCTTCCACTTTTCAATATAATTGACACTGATTATGAGCCAACTCTTGCAAAATGCCCAAGAAAACCTCAACGCTAACGGTTTTCTAGATCTAGAAGTAGATCCCACTTTGGACCTCGTCCAAGAAATCGAAAAACTCAAAAAGGAGAAGAACGCCATTATTTTGGCCCACTATTACCAAGAAAGCGAAATCCAAGATATTGCCGATTATATTGGCGATAGCCTCGGCCTGGCCCAACAAGCCGCCAATACCGATGCCGATATTATCGTTTTTGCGGGGGTCCACTTTATGGCCGAAACCGCCAAAATGCTCAACCCTAGCAAGAAGGTGCTTTTGCCCGACCTCAAGGCAGGTTGCTCTCTAGCCGATTCTTGCCCCGCTCCCATTTTTGCTAAGTTTAAGGAAAAACATCCCGATCATGTGGTCGTGAGCTATATTAACTGTACCGCAGACCTCAAAACCCTAACCGATGTTTGCTGTACTTCTACCAATGCTAAAGCCATTATTGATAGCATTCCCGAAGATAAACCCATCATCTTTGCTCCCGATAAAAATCTTGGTGCTTACCTCAATAAGGTAACGGGCCGCGATATGATTCTCTGGAACGGCTCCTGCATGGTCCATGAAATTTTCTCGCAAGAAAAGATCGTTAAGCTCAAAGAACGCCATCCCGATGCCCTACTTATTGCCCATCCCGAATGTGAGGCCCACCTCCTCGATATGGCCGATCATGTAGGCTCTACCAGCTCTTTGCTCCGCTTTACGGCCGAGTCTACAGCTAAGGAGTTTATCGTCGCTACCGAAGTGGGCATTATCCACCAAATGGAAAAAGCCAATCCCGAAAAGACCTTTATTCCCGCTCCGCCCAATAATACTTGCGCCTGCAACGAATGCCCCCATATGAAGCGCAATACCATGGAGAAACTTTATCTCTGCATGAAGCACGAGCTACCCGAAATCCATCTGCAAGAAAAACAGATCGTAGAAGGCAGAAAATGTATCGATCGTATGCTAGAGGTTTCGGCTAAAGCTGGCTTTTAAGTAACAAACTAAATCAAGATAAACATGACTAACATTAGCCTGCAAGCAGCTTTAGCCGCTCTAGAGCAAGAGCAAAGCCTAAAAGGCTATCAGTTAGCCGAGCTAGAGCCTAAAGTAGAAGCCCTAATTGCTATGCAATTGAATAAATTGGGGCTGCTCATTCAAGAGCAACAAATTTACTATGAAGAGGAGGATATTCAAGATGATGCAGAAATAGATGACTATGACTGGAAAATCATTCCTCCCCGTCCACTCGACTAAAGCAAAAGGCCAAACCCTTCTGGGTTTGGCCTTTTTTATGGTCCAGAGGCGGGCGAAGCCCGCCCGGCTGAGGGATGGATAGGGTGGCCCGCAGGGCCAGACCGAGCAAAAATGCGCAGCATTTTTTGCGAAGGGCCGAGCGAGCAGCGAGCCCGGCACAGCCCGACCCGGCCAAAGGCCGGGGCAGCCCCAAAACCTAAAGTACTGCCTGCAATTCCTCCCAGTGAATATCAGAATGAGAGCAATCCATCAGGGCCTGCCCATTTTGGACCACAATCAATTGAGGAGATTGGTGCATCACGCCCAATTCTTCGGCAATGGCGTTAGAGATTTCTCGGTAGGCGATGAGGTCCAAAAAGTACATCTTGGGCCCCTGCCCTTCTGCATAGTCCCAGCTTCGCTCTAAGCGTCTTTTGGCCATCGAGCTGATGGAACAGCGGGTACTATGCTTAAACAAAACGATCTTTTCATTTTCCGATTGGGCCAAAGCGGCCTCCAAATCGTTTAGGCTGCGCAAAGGCTGCCAAGGCAAGGCCAGTTGTTGCTTCTGCCCCTCCTGCTTTCCAAATAACTGATCAAAAAATCCCATAGCTTTTATTTTATATGAGCGAGAACGCCCCCTTTTGCAAATAATTGATCCACCTTTTTACTAACGGCTGGATCCATTTCTAGTACTGGCGCATGATGCGGCTTGATGCGGGCATCCAAAATCAAAGGTCCCTTACAGCCCCAATGCTTAAACTCCACAAAACTATTGACCCCATAAATATCATGCGAGGGGTTGGTCCGAGTAAAGGCCGCCCACAAAAAGTTATTGAGCGTTTGGGCCATAAAGGCCGAATCATCGGCCAAAATGATTAGCGGAAACTGCTCTAAATCTTGGCCCGACAGTTCTGTCGTCAATTGATCGAGCTCTGCTTTGGCGCTTTTTTGATCCTTAAAAGCGGCAGCTTGGATGGCCAGCACGCCCGGTAAAACAAGCTGAGGCGACTTAAAGTTTTGCGGCAAACGAAGATGTCTAGGTAATTCGCGCCCAAGCTCCCGCAATTTTGGTCCACAACAAGCCATGACGACTTTTGAGCCTTGGTTCCAGCCAGAACCCGAATAATCTAGGGTATCAATGGTGGTTTTGGTCTGAAAATGCAGATCCCGCTCCCAATTGATTCGTTCTAGTAGGTGCTGGAAAAAATCGGGCATATCGTGGGTATCTAAGGGCTGTGGACGATCGCCATCGGCGGCAATGAGGAGAAATTTGGCCAAGGAGGTTTGTCCACTACCCAAAATTCGGTTCGCTATGGTCAAGATTTCCTCTGGCTGCCGCTCTCTAAAGGGCATATAGCGCTCGCTGCCCACCGCCAACAAAAGCGGATGCACACCCGCCGCATCTACGGCATGAATGTCTTTGAGGCCCGGAAACTCTTGGGGCGTCAGCTCCTTGACCAGCTCATGAATCAGATAACCAAAACTAGAATCCTCTGCTGGTGGGCGACCCACTGCCGTAAAATGCCAAACGGCATCTTTCCGATGATACACCTTGTCCACCTTCATATAGGGAAAATCATGTTTTAGACTATAATAGCCCAGATGGTCGCCAAAAGGCCCTTCGGGCTTCTTTTTGCCTTTGACCACCTCTCCCGTAATGCAAAAATCAGCATCGGCAGAAAGCAAATAATCATCCTCCCAAAAGTAGCGAAAGGCCCGACCGTTCAGCAGGCCCGCAAAGGTCATTTCTGACAAGCCCTCGGGCAAAGGCATAATGGCCGAAAAAGCATGAGAGGGCGGTCCCCCCACAAAAATACTGACCTTAAAAGGGTCATCTGTTTGGTTGTATTGGCTATGATGCACCCCAATTCCCCGATGAATTTGGTAGTGCAGACCAATTTCCTCATCCATTTTATAGTCATTGCCCGACAGCTGAATGCGGTACATCCCCAAATTAGAGTGCATCACATTGCGGTCTTTGGGCGGCATACTCAACACCTGAGGCAGGGTAATAAAGGCCCCGCCATCCATGGGCCAAGCCTGAATTTGTGGCAGCTCCGAGATTTTACACGCTCCATATTTTATGGGCTTGCTCCAAGCTTTTCGAGGCAGGCCCGTCAGGGCGGTAAAGGGCGTACCAAGATAACGGCCAGGCTTTTTCATGAGCTGCATGGGGTCAATTTTCAGCTCAATGACCTTTTGCACCTTGGCCAAAGTATGGCGAAACAAAAAACGGGTTCGCTCAATAGTGCCGTATAAATTAGAGACTGCTGGAAATTTACTGCCCTTCACATTTTCAAAAAGGATAGCGGGTCCTTGGGCATCAAATACACGCCAATGGATTTCTGCCATTTCCAAATAAGGGTCTACCTCCTGCTTTATCCGAACCAACTGCCCTGTTTGTTCTAAATCCAAGAGGGCCTGTTTCATGCTTTTATATGCCATATTTCGTCTTGCTTTTTGGTTTTAACAAGCGGGGCAAAAATAGGTTGATTTTTTTCTTTTTCTGGAGCTCTCTTTATTTTTTTTGGGGCCTGCCGCCTATGGCGGCCGGGCCCTTGCAGGGCTCGCAGGTCTGCTCGGCCCTGCGGGCTCATTTCATTTCGCCCTTGGTCTGGCCTTCGGCCACCCTTTCAGGCCCCTAGGCCGATTGGCCTTCGGCCAATAATAAAAGATTGCGAAGCAATACCGTTTTTTAAAAGGGCCGAAGGCCCGCGGCTGAGGGGCTGTAGCAGGGCCGCCGAAGGCGGCAGACCAAAGCGGCGCAGCCGCTGCAGGGCCGAGCAGACCTGCGAGCTGCGCAATGGCCCGACCCGGCCGATAATTCATGAGGGTTTTAACCCTCATTTTGTATCGCTTCGCAAAGCGATACCGCTTTGCGCTGGGTTTCAACCTAGCGGAAGGGGCAGCCCCAAAAAAAAATCCCAAACTGCAAGCAGAGGGACTTAAGAAATAGGGTTAGAGGACTTCTATTTTTCGGTAATACATCAGGCCAGCCGCCTTAATTTGTAGAATATAACTACCTGCTGGGCAGGATTTTGGGATTTGGATGCTTTTCTTGTCTTTTTCTATGAGCAGAATTTGGCCCAGAGAATTATACAACTTTAGCTCCTGGATGGGGAGTTGGCTAAACAGCTGTAGTTCTTGGCCGGCAGCTAAAGGATTGGGCCCTAAACTAAAGTCTGCGCTTTTATTTGGGCCATTTAGGGCCTTAATATTAGAGTAATAGCTGCCGCCATTTTCTCGCTTCAAATTTAGGCGATAATAAGTATAGCTGGGCAGCGGCTGATCCTGCAAAAACTGATATTTGAGTTGCTGTCCGTCAAAATATTGAAGAGGGACAAAAGTGCTTCCATCTACAGATTGCTCTAGGCAGATGCTTTCTAGTTCTTCATTTTCCATCTCGATATCCCAGCTCAGCAAATGATTTTGATCTTGATAATCAGCCTCAAAGGCCAGACTTTTGAGATCTAGAGCCGTACAAAGGACCGTATCTTGGGCAATGACCACATTATCCATAGACATATATTCGCTGCTAGCCCAATTTTGGAAACTGACTCTAAGTTGAATGGAAGAAGCCGTAAAGCAAGCCGCCTGATAGCTATAGCTGCCAAACTCTCCGATCAGCAGGAAATCGCCGCCTGCGGCCACATTATTGCAAGTCCCGCCATTGGGGCTCGTCAAGCTCACAAAAGCGCCACCATCGAGGCTTACTTCTAGGCGGATCCAATCTACGCAACTCACGCCACAGCCGGGATCACAGCCTTCCAAACTGCCCGTTTCTGTAAAATCCATAGAAAAGCTAAAGGGGCCGGGATAGCTAGAGAGATCGATCAGTTCGGAGGTCCATGTAGCGGGACCGTTGGGGTCTCGGCATTCTAGCAGGCCACTTTGGACCGCCAAATAATCACTGGCATTGGCGCAAGTTGGGCAGCTTGTCTGCCAATCCGAGGCCGTATTGCTAACATTGGCATTATCGCCCACCGTTGTTCCATCGATATAGGCATCAAAGTTCTCTTGCCAGACAATCTGGGCTGAGGCAAAAAAAGGAAAGAGGAAAAAGACAGGGATTAGTTGTTTCATAAAAGGTGTGTTTTGACTTTGTTCTACCCCAAAAGTAAATATTTATAACAGCATATTTACAAAGCTATTCAAAACTCATATTATTTTAACACATATATAGAACAACCTACACAATAGACGTATTAGTAAAAAAATGGCCCATACCAACTAAGGTACAGGCCATTTAAAACATCAATCAAAAGTTAAGTCTTTACGGCAGAAGAAAATTAAAGCTAATGCCATTAAAGCTAAACGTAACAGCGGCATCACAATCGCCATTACCAAAGTTAATCACTCTGGGGTCGCCATTATTGGGCGTCAATTCAATTTCTCCGGCGGTAATCCACTTACAATTGAGGCGGCGGATTAGCGGTTCGATAATTTCTGAGGTATAAGCAGAGCCATTTCGGTTTATGCCAGAAGAGTTGCCTGTAATGCTATAGGCATCATCGCGGATACCGGCTAGGCCATCGCTAAAGAAGGTAGTGTTTTCGCCTTCGGTCCATTCGTAGCTGGTGGTTCCTTCCCAAGAAATGCTATTGCCATCGGGGTCAATAATTTGGCCATTATCCACCTCTACAGCATAAGACATATTGCCTGCGGTATTGCGGCCATTGTTGGTCACCGTTACATTAGCGGCAATGGCGTAATCATTTACGCTATAATTCTGAAGCTCGATAGTAACGGTAGTTCCCGCATCTCTCCAGCGGCCAGTAAATACGGCCTGAATGCTTCCAGAACGCAGGCGGCCATCGCTGCCCAAGCAAGCCGAACCATAATCAATAGTAACGGTATTGGGGAAGTTGCCCAAGGTATCGGAGAGCGTTACATTAGCGCAGCTCTTGAGGTTGCCATCAGATTGGGCGGTTTCATCTACCTGTTTGTAAACATCTTGAAAGAGCTCTGAAGAAACGGCATTATCCTGCGTAAAGGTCCAGTCGGCATTATCTCTTTTGAAACAAGAGCTCAGGAGCAAAGAGGCGCCAAAAACGAGCAGTGCAGCGCTCAGCAAATTGATTTTCATAGTCCTATTTTTTAAAATAAAGGGGGAGTTATTTTCCACTTTATAGACTATTAATTCGCCGCAATGGTTTGAATACCCTTTACCTTAATCCTCGTTTTCCAGTTCGTAGAGTCGAATCAGGCGGACCAATTCTATGCGGGTGTCGCTTACCTGCTCAAAGATGAACTCATAATTTTGGAGGTGAAAACTTTCGCCCTGCTGGGGAATGGCCTCCATTTGCGTGACCAAAAAGCCCGAAAGAGTATGGTAGTCCTCGCTTTCTGGCAGATTGAGTTCATACTCTTCATTGATCATGTCAATATCTAATCGGCCCGCCAACAAATACTCCGAATCTGAAACCTGCTGATGCTCGGGTTCTGGGTCATACTCATCAGAGATGTCACCAAAGATTTCTTCCAGTATATCTTCTAAGGTCACAATGCCCGAGGTTCCGCCAAACTCATCGACCACCCAAGCAATATTCACCTTATTTTTGATCAGAGAGTTCATCAGGTCCCGAACGGGCATAAACTCGGTCACAATTGGAATATCAAAGAGCATATTTTGGATGCTATCCGGTTTTTCTAATAACTTTTGATGATGCACATAGCCCTTGATTTCATCAATATTATCCTCATAGACAATGATTCTAGAGTTGCGGCAGCTAATAAACTTCTCTCGCAAATCTTCTATAGAACTATTGATTTCAATACTTTGAATTTCATTACGGGGAATCATACAATCCCGCACTTTTACATTATTGATGTAGAGCGCATTTTGGAAAAGCGTCTGGTCAATACCTTCCAAATTAGAGGGTTTGATGCTCTTCATAAAATGCTCTAGGTCTAGCTTGGTAAATACCTGCTCTTCATCTTCTGGCTGAATGCCCAAAAAGATGCGCAAAAGCGCATAAGAAGTTTGGACCATCACCCAAACTACAGGCGTGAGCACCCATTTAATCATAGAAAATGGCAGGGCAAAAAAGAAGAGGCTGGCCGTAGCCGTAGCCCGAAAAATAACCTTGGGCATCAGCTCTCCAAATACCAAAACAACTAGGGTACTCAAAAGGGTGACCAAAAGAAGCTGAGCCGTGGTATCCGGAAAACTAGCGGCCAAATTCATATAGCCCTCTGTCAAGATAAACTCCTCGGCCAAAATAGAAAAGACAATGAGCACAATGTTATTCCCTACCAAGGTGGTGCCCAAAAACTCGGAAGGCTCATCAATCAATTGGGCCAATATCTTTCCTCGGCGGCTGCCCTTTTTCTTTTCTAGCTCAATCCGTAAACGGTTGGCCGACACATAAGCAATTTCAATTCCAGAGAAAAAGCCTGAAGCAAAAAGAAAGGCTAAGATGATTAAAAGCTGTGTATACATAATATATATAATCTGGCCAAGGCCTAAAATTCGGGGTTTTTTAACAAACTACTGCTCTCAAAGATACCGCTAAGCGAATCAATTTCCCAGTTCTTAAACTCAATATCTGAACGAAAACCATAGCCTTGCATGACTTCGGTAGGGGTAGTTACTTTAACAAATTTGTCAGAATAGATCTCATTTTTGCGCTCATCCCAAAAAAGCTCCTCGGTTTCTAGTTGCTCGCCTTGGCTATTATGAATCACTACGCTATCCTGTAGCACAATAAAACGCTTTTTCTCCGAGTATTCTGCATAAAGAGCTGTTAAGTGGCTGCTAATCTGCTTGTCACGCCCATAAAACTCTACATCTACCCCCTCCGGAAAGATGCGTTTGGGCTCTTTTTCATCTCGGTCTTCTTGCATCAAAGGCGCTTGCAGACGCATCCGAACCACTGCCGAATCACTATACAACATCTCTACTTCGGTGGCTTCTTCTACGCTCGAATTGGCCATGCCCTCAAAGCGCTTTATGTCTTGCATGCTGTTTTCGCAGGCGCAAAATAAAAGCAAAAGGCCCAAGAATAATGGGTATTTCATCTTCTCTTTTTCTCAAAAATACAGAACTCTATTCATCTTTTTTTTAGAATGCTCATTTTAATGTTTTTTTGGGGCCTGCCGCCTTCGGCGGCCGCTACGCTTTGGGGCTCGCAGGTCTGCTCGGCCCTTCACAGGCTTCGCCTGTTTGGTCTGGCCCTTTGGGCCACCCCTCCGCATCGCTAGGCCGTAAAAAGCGCCCCTTTGGGGCGCCCAAAGGGCGGCTTCGCCGCCTAAACCTTCAGGGCCATTAGTTCGGTCCAGAGCTCTTCGGCAGCTTGTTGCCAAGAAAAATGGCTAGCTTGCTGGGCCGTGGCCGCTTTTAATGAGTCATAAAGGGCTTTGTCTTGGACCAAGCGCTGCATTTGATCACTGATATCGGCTACAGAATAAGGATCGGCCAACAGTCCAGCAGCTCCAACCACCTCGGGCATAGAGGAGCTGTTGGCCCCCAAGCTAGGCACCCCCGCCGCTGCCGCCTCCAATAAAGGTAAACCAAAACCCTCAAATAAAGAGAGGTAGAGCAGCGCATAGGCCGCTCCCAATACTTTGGGCAGCTCTTCTTGGGGCAAATAGCCCAGCAAACGGACCGAAGAGCGGTACTGCATTTGGTCCAAATAGCTTTTGAGCTCATCGTTTTGCCAAGCCAAACGGCCCGCCACCAAAAGCAAAATGGGCGAGTTGCTTTTGGCTTTAAAGTCCTCAAAAGCCTGCAAAAGCCGCAGCATATTTTTGCGCGGATGAATAGAACCAAGGTACAAAAAGTAATCTTGGCCATCCGCATACTGCTGCCGAACCGCCTTTTGCTCCAAATCCTCTAAAGGCTGATAGCTTTGGTGGCAGCCATTATAGCTATAGAAGGTTTTGCCTTGGGCAGCCGGAAACTGGGCCAAAATATCCTGTTTGGAGTAATCAGAGACCGTGGCAATTTTTTGGGCGGCGGCAATAAACTTGGGCATAAAGTATTCGTAGTGTTTGCGGTGGGCCCAAGGGACCAAATCTGGAAAATGCCTCCAGGCAATATCATGAATCACTAAAAGGGTGGGAATTTTGGCCCGCAAAGACAAAAAGCCATCTGGAGAAAAAAAGCGATCGCAACCATATTTTTTAAAGGCGGCGGGCAGGCTCCACTCAAACCAGAGATAAAACAAAATGGGATGCCGGGCCGGGGGACCAAGCACCACAGGCCGCACATTGGGCCCAAAAACAAACTGAGGAGCATAGGGACGATCAAAGAAAAAGACAAACTCTTCTTCAGGATGCTGTTCTACCCAGCGTTTGAGAATTTCATAGCTATACCAGCCAATGCCCTCTAATTTGTTGGCCAATAAGAAACGAGCATTTATAGCAATAGACATAAGGAGAAGGTTTTGGACCAAGAAAAGGCGGCGCAGCCGCCGCAAAGGAGCGAAGCGACGCGGCTGAGGGATGGATAAGGGGGGCCGAAGGCCAGACCGAAGCCCAAAGGGCTGAAGGGCCGAGCAGACTTGCGAGCCCTGACACAGCCCGACCCGCCCGCAGGGCGGGGCAGCCCCAAAAAAAAGAAAAAAGGGCAAAAAAAAGCAGCCCAAACAGAAAGACTGTCTGAGCTGCAAAAAATTATAGCTTAACTAAGCTTACTGCTTAACAAACTTCTGAGAGCTAGCACCTTGAGCGGTACGAACCGTAAAGAAGTAAACGCCAGCAGGTAGGTTGCTTACATCGTAAGTCACTACATCAGACTGAAGATCAGCCTTTTGTTCTTTGATCACAACACGTCCAGTAGCATCAGTGATGATGTACTCTACATTGCTGTTCATCTCCGTCAACTCTACTTTGGCAGAAATCTGCTCAGTAGCGGGGTTGGGGAAGATATTGAACTCCGTAGTTACTGCTTCGTTAGCCGTTACATTAACTGTGATTGCATCAGTCAAAGTAAGACCAATAGAAGGCACAATACCAGACTCATAACCTCCAGCATACCATTGGTTGTCCTGTAGGCCAGTTACCGTTCCGGTAGGATCGATGTAGGCAGAACGAACGATAGAAGCAGGAATAAAGTAGTTAGGCATAGAGTCGATAGTAAAGTCATACTTATCTTCAGAGTTACCAATAAACATATGACGAGTATCACCATTGGCATCACGTAGACCGTTAATTTGGTCGCTGCAAAGAATAGTAGCTACATAGAAAGAGTTGGGCTGTAGAACAGCGCCATTACCCCCGTTTAGGTTGCTAAGCGCAACGGCACGTTGGCGGAAAGTAGCAGCGGCATCAAGAGTGAAAGTATCTACACCCAAAGCTTGGATAGGCAATTCGGGATCAGAGGGGCCAGTAGGCTGAGCAGTCCAGAAACCGCTTCCATCATCATCATTAAACTTATAGAGACGAACTTGAACAACAGCCTCAGTTACACCAGTAGCTGCATTGGCAGTAGCTCCAGTATAAAGGAACGAATCTGCAACGATAGAATCACCATTAGTGACTGTATAGTTAGGAATGTAGTACATAGAACCCCATTCGTGCTCTGCGGGAAGGAAACCATCTGCAGTACGCACCCCTGGAAGCGTAGCGTTATCGGCAGTGGGGAAACCGGTTAGATCACGGCCTACCTTAGAAAGGTAATCATCGGCAGTGATCGTAAAGAAGTCCGTATAAACATCATTAGTGGTATCAGTTTGCACATTAGCGCTATAAGATACAGAATAATCTACGCGGTATTGACCAGCAGCAGTGGGCATCCAACCATTGCTAAATGCAGGCATATAAAGTGCAGTATCAGTACCGGGAGCGATAGCGGGAACGGCCATAGAGTCCATAACAGCAACAGTACCACTACCTGTTTCAGAGACAGTCACATAAAGCATAGCTTCACCAGCGTTGATATCTCCGATATCGTTATTTACGATATTGGCACCCCAGCCCATTTCGTCGGCATTCACCATACGTAGGGGCAACTGATTAGAACCTACCACTTTGGGGGGATTGTACTCCTCATCAATAGCGATGTCATAAGTTACCTCAGAAGTGCGGACAGTAACATCATCTACGCCATAGTAGTAAGAATCGCCTTCAAAGTAGAAGCGAACGTGGCAGTTAGTCAAGCTAGCAGCCGCATTGATAGCGCTAGATACATTAAAGGTCACCATACCTTCACCAGCATCACCACTAGGAATACCAAGAGCAGCGATCACGTCAAAGTCTGTCCAAGTTGTACCACCATCTACAGAAAAGCCAGCGCTATTTGCTGTAGAGGCAAAGTCACGAAGACCAGCATAGAACTCAAGAACAACGATAGAATCCTCGTATCCAGTCAAGTCAAAAGCAGGAGAGATAATAGTACCTGTTTGAGGAACAATCCCTTCAGCAAACCAGAAGTCAGAATCAAAGAAAGCCACACCATCTCCAACAGAAGGAGAAGTTAGGCCGGGAGTACCAGAAGAGAAACCACCCTGAGAAATTCCGTCTACAGAGTAGACCCATTCACCAGCAACGCTATCTACGGTCCAGCCCAAACCATCTAGGCCAGTAATCGTATCGGCAGCAAAACGGCCAATAGAGTCAATTTGAGTATCGGAAGAACCGGCACCCCATAGAACTGTTTGTGCAGACAAGCTTCCTGCAGAAAACAAGAAGACAAGTGCAACCAGTACTTGTGTAAGTTTTTGGTTAAACATAAAATAGATTTAAAATTGTGTAATTAGAACAATAGCTTCAGTTTTGTAAAAATAGGCAAATTATTATAGAATACAAGTCCATTATTAAGCCTTTGTTAAGTATAGCTAGGCATTTAACAGGCTCTTAGACTTAATTTTGTCCCTATCTTTAGCAAAGATCAATTATATTTTGAAGTCTTTTATTTTCCCTCTTTTCATTGGCCAGTGGCTAACTAACTGTTAATAATTGCTTTACTTAAGACTAAGGATTTAGTTTGTTTTTCTGACTCATTTCCCCCTTTCAAAAGCAGTTTAACAAAAGCTTAGTTTTTTAGACTGTCCGCTTTTTCCCTAACTTTGGGCTTTAAGTATTTCTCTACATAAAAGCCTTTTATGCGATACCTTTTCCCTCTTTTAGTGCTTTTGCTCTTTGCTTGCCAAGGAGAAGCACCAACTTCTAGCCAGAAAGAACCGCAAACTGCCTTTTCCATAGAGCTTCGGCAGGCCCAAGGGTTTAATATCAAGGCTATAGAAAATGGACAATATTTAGTAGAAATTGACGAGCAGCGCTTTTGCCTTTATCCTAGGACGTTGAAAATCAGCAAAAAGCTGGAAAACTACCAGTATTTGCCCTACCCCCTAAAAAGAGTGGTCTGCAAAAGTAGTCCAGCCTGGGCCATGATCGAACTTCTCGATGAGCATAAAAGCGTAGTGGGCATTTCTGATGCAAGAGATTTTAGAAGCCATTATGCTAAGGGCCTCCCCAAATTGGGCCGAGAACAGCTTAATTATGAGGCTTTGCTTTTGCTATCGCCGGAGTTGGTGGTTGGTTATGGGGCCAAAGCCGACCCCAAACTAGCCGACCTAAATATTCCCGAGCTTCGCCTTAAAGAATATGCAGAAGCCTCTCCCCTCGCCCAAATGGAATGGATTCGCTTGTTTGGTCTGCTCTTCGAAAAAGATGAGCTGGCCAAAGATTTTGTAGATGAGCGCTTTGCCGCCTATGAAGAACTAAAACAGCTAGCCCAAAAGGCCCAAACACGGCCTTCAGTTTTGTTGGGTAGCCAGTTTGGCGGTGGCTGGTATTTAGCTGGAGGAAAAAGCTTTATGGCCCAATACCTAGCCGATGCACAAGCCAATTATCTCTGGAAAGACCTGCCCGGAAAAGAGGGGGTCCCCCTAGATTTTGAGGCCGTTTTGGCCAAAGGACAAAAGGCCGATTACTGGCTTAATGTGGGTAGTTACAGGAGCTATCAGGAGCTAAGCGCCAGCAATCCCCGCTATGCTCTTTTCCAGGCCTTTCAGCAAAAAAAGATCTATAATTATTATGGCAATGTTTACTGTGGCACCGGTCGCCGCAGCTTCTTTGAATCAGGCACTATTTATCCCGATGAAGTGCTTGGCGACCTGATCCATATTTTCCAGCCAGAGCTTTTGCCCAATTGGCATCTCCATTATTATTATGATTGGGCGGATGCTGCATTTTAACCGATTTTTTTCGCTCTTTCTAACCCTTCTTCTGCTCTTCGCCCTAAGTTTGGCGCTGGGCTCTAGCCCTATTTCCATCAGCCAATTGTGGCAAGGGCTTTCTCTTGGCCCTCAATCTACCGAAGGGCTGGCGAGCATCATTTGGCAGCTACGCCTCCCCCGAAGTCTGGCCGCCATTTTGGCCGGTGCGGGCTTGTCGGTGAGTGGACTTTTACTGCAAACTTTTTTCCGAAATCCCATTGCGGGCCCCTTTGTTTTGGGCATTAGTAGCGCAGCGGGACTAGGAGCCGCGCTCTGGATTATGGGCGGCAGCTTACTAGGCCTAAGCTCTTTTTGGGCCGCTAGCCGATGGGGCCTTTTAGCAGCTGCAGCCAGCGGAGCCGCCCTTTGCCTCCTTATTTTGTTGCTTTTGGCTTGGCGCCTGGGCCAACGGCCCGCCCATCTGCTCCTCATGGGCCTGATGCTAGGCAGTTTTACCAATGCGTTCATCCTTTTTCTCCAATATTTTAGCCCCAAAGAAGAATTGCAATCTTTTATTTTTTGGAGCATGGGCGACCTCAACCGCCTGGGCTGGGGCGAGCTGGCCTTGCTCACGCCTTTGGTCTTTTTTGCCCTCTTTTTGGCCTTTTTACTGGCTCAGGGACTCAATATTTGGCTACTTGGCCCTACCGAAGCCCGCTCTTTGGGCCTAAATACTAGCCGCCTGCGCTGGCAAATTCTTCTCATTTCTTCTCTTTTGGCTGGGGGCATCACGGCTTTTTGTGGCCCCATTGGCTTTGTCGGTATGGCCGTACCGCATTTGGCCCGATTGATTTTGGGCAGCCAGCGCCATCAAGTTTTACTGCCTTTTACGGCCCTTTTGGGAGCAGTTTTGCTGCTGGCCTGCCAAATTTTGGCCCAGCTCCCTGGCCTCGAGCAATTGCTGCCCATCAATCTCATTAGCTCGCTATTTGGCGCCCCCTTTCTGCTCTTTCTTCTGCTCACTAAGCCTTTAGATTAGGGGCCTCCGCTGCGGCTTCGCCTTGCGGCGCTATGCTGCGGGGCTCGCAAGTCTGCTCGGCCCTGCGCCGCCTTCGGCGGCTGGGTCTGGCCTGCGGCCACCCACTCCGCAGCGCTAGGCCTGCCCTGGCCCAATGGGCCAGCCAAAAGGCCCTTTGGGCCAAAAAAAAGCCGGCTCCCAAAGGGAGCCGGCTTCAACATTATTTAGCACAAAAGCTTAGCCTTTTTGAGCGGCTTTGGTCTTTTTGTTAGCAGCGGCAGCAGCAGTAGCTTTGGCCTTTGACTTACAGCAAGACTTTTTGTCGCCCTTGGTACAAGCAGCTGCAGATTTAGTGCAAGCTTTCTTGTTAGAAGCAGCTGTGGCAGTTGCAGCAGCTTTTGATTTGCAGCAAGATTTACCAGCTGCAGCCTTAGAGCAAGACTTTGTGTTGGCAGCAGCAGTAGCTGAAGCCTTAGACTTGCAGCAACCTTTTTTGTCGCCTTTGGTGCAAGCAGCTTGGTTGGTACAAGCTTTCTTAGACTTAGTAGTGGTTTTTGTAGTTGCTGTAGCTTCAGCTTTAGCAGCTTTAGCAGCAGCGTGAGGACATTGTGCGTGGGCCATGCCTGCAAACATTAGCATAGCGAAAAGCATCATGATCTGTTTCATGCTGTGAAATTTAAGTAAGTAATGAAAATGTATGTACAAAAATGATACACTTTTAGTAGAGTGCAGCCAAAACTACTGAAAAAGATTAAACTAAAACAGTAGTTAATTAAATATTAACAGCTCATAGTTACTGTGGGCTGCATATCTACTAGGCTATTTATGAAAGTTTTAGGACCAACAGGTTTAATCGTCTCGGCCTAAAATGACTCTTTTCTTTTCTTCAAACTCGTATTGGTCAATGATGCCTTTATCAAGTAAATCTTGCCAAGCGGCTAGGGTATCGGCCTGCTCGCCCGTAATTTTTTTGACCGCAATTTTTTTATTGTTCAGGCGGTTTTGGGTCTTTTCTCGCTCTTCTTTTAGGCGCAGGCGCTCTAGTTGAATTTTTTCTCGGTAAAGCGCTTGTTTTTCTCGGACCAACATACGGCCTACTCCTGCAGTAGTATCGTAGTTATACTTATGGTCAAAGGTCTCTTTAGACATAAACAATAGCATAATCGTCTCCACCAAGGCAATGAAGCCAGGAATCCCGGTCCAAAACAATAGCAGATAAAAAATCCCTTGTACTGGACGATTCAGGTAGAACTTATGAATACCGATAAAGCCGAGGAAGAAGGCCAAAATGGCCGCAACAAATTTGTTTTTCATAGAATGGTTAGTACTTACAGACTCAAAACGATTAAAACGCAAAATAAGTTACAGCTTTTTCTGAAAACTTAGCTATATGTTGGCCAACTGCTGCTCTACTTTCCTTTATTTATTGCGGCAAGCAGGCGGCGAAGCCGCCGCAAAGGAGCGAAGCGACTGGCCTAGCGATGCGGCGGGGTGGCCGAAGGCCAGACCGAGCTGGCGCAGCCAGTGAAGGGCCGAGCGAAGAGCGAGCCCCAAAGCGTAGCGCCGACGAGCGAAGCGAGGCGGAGGCCCCAAAACAGCAGTTTTATACCGTTCCTTGTTTATTATAGACCCGCCAATAGGAAATGAGCAGGCGGAAAGGGAGTAAAACGGTTGCGATAATGCTGGCCACGCCAAAAAAGAGGTATTCCCCTTTCATATAGCTGAGCAATTGTTGTTGTTGTTTGATGCCTACCTCGGGATAAAAGTAGGGCGTAAAGCTCGGCAGGCCTTCAGACTCCATAAAGTCTTGGAAATTGAAGGTATATTCGATTAGCTTAAAAATCAGGGGGATACTGGCAAAAATGAGTACAAACTTGGCCCATTGGGCATAGGCCAGAAAGCTATATTTGAGCAAAAAAAGGTGGCGGGTATAGGTAACAAAAATGACAATAAAGAGGGCATTGGCATAGACAAAGCTCCAGTCCTGCATAATGCTAAAAAGCGGGTAAGTCAGCAGGCCCACCAGCAGTAGCGTAAGTGCCCAGAAGATGAGTTCGAGTTTGAGTTTGAGTTGAAACTGTTGTTTTGCAAGATCCGTCATAGTATACTCTAGTTTAGCGGGCAAAATTATTTCTTTTTTTTGGCTTTAGGGTGGCTTTGGGCATATACTTTCTTGAGTTGTTCTAAAGAGTTGTGGGTATAGACCTGTGTAGCGGCCAAGCTACTATGGCCCAAAAGCAGCTTAATGGCTTGTAGGTCGGCCCCTTGGTTGCTCAGGTGGGTGGCAAAACTATGGCGCAGGCTATGCGGGCTGCGTTCTTCTTGGGTAGTGACGAGGCCCAAATACTGCCGCACCTTATTATAGACCCATTTGGGGTAGGGCGCCTGGCCTTGGTCATTGAGGATAATGAGTCCTTTGGGGTCAAAATTGGGAAGCTCTTCTTGGGCCAAGGTTTTAAAATTGGTCAAGGCGGTATTGAGTTGGGGTAAAATGGGAATAATGCGCATTTTTTGGCCTTTCCCCAAAATTCTCAGTTGTTCGAGTCCTTGGTCCCAATCCGTCCAGCGCAGGCCCAACAATTCGGCTCGGCGCATGCCTGTATGATAAAAAAGCTGCAACATCAGGCGATCTCTTTGGCCTGGAAAATCGGCTTCAAAATAAGGTCCACTAAAGAGCTTAGCCAATTGCTGTTCGGCCAAAAAGTGAGGCAAGGCGGCCTTTTTTTTGGGCAGCTGCAAAGCTTGCATGGGGTTTTCTTTCAATTGGCCCTCCTGCATCAAAAACTTAAAATAGCGCTGCAAACTACTGGCCTTTCTGTGAATGGTGCTACTGGCGCGGCCCTGCTGCATCAGTTCTACCAGCCAAGAGCGCAAAATGCCCAGATTGACGGCTTTGGCCTCTTCTAGCTCATATCTTTCCTTCAAAAAGGCATTAAACTGCCGTAAATCTGTAGCATAAGCCCGACAGCTATGCTCCGAATAGCGCTTTTCGTAGCGCAAAAACTGCAGAAAAGCCGCTAGCTGCATAATTAGGAGAGTTCTGACAAAAAGTCGATAAATTCACTAAAATCCTCAAACAAACTGAGGTTGGGGGCCGCCTCTAAAGGGTGCATAATGGGTTGGGCCGAACAAAATACCTGAATATCGGGATAAGTTTGGCAGAGCTCCCCCAAAAACTCCTGAGGAGACAACTGCCCATTATTGCTAGAGCTAGTCGTAAATATACCAGTTGGCTTAAATTGATCTACAGCCACTTCTAGCTCCTTGGGCGGAATTTGGCTGCCCAAATAACAGCTCGCACAACCTCTAGAACGCAAATAATAATGATACAATAACAACAAAATCTCTTGTTGCTCTCCCAAGGGCTCAAACAATAGTACCCTGGGCCGATCTTCTTTTGCAGGCTCATTTCCCAACAAATATAACTGATGGGCCAAGCGCTGCCGAATCAAATGATGCACAAATTGCTCATGCACAATGCGCACCGCCCCCGTTAGCCAAAGCAAACTGAGCTTTTCTAAAAAGGGCAATAAGAGCTCGGTCAATAAGGACTCAAAGCCCGACTTTTCCGCCTCTTGGTTCAAAATCCGCTCAAACTCCAACTCATTAAATTCCATCATCGCCATAGTGAGCCGCTGCAATAAATTGCTCTGCTCCTCGCTCTCCTCCGCAATGTTTTCTACCCGCTCCAAAACCTCTTTCTGCGTCAAACGGGCAATCTTAGAAATACGCATACCGTTTCGGTTCAGGAAGGCAATATTAAGCAAGTACTGCAAGTCTTCATCCGTATAATACCGAATATTGGTTGCCGTACGCTTGGGCTCAATTATACTATATCGCTGTTCCCAAATCCGAATCGTATGGGCTTTGATGCCAGACAGTTTTTCAAGGTCACGAATCGAATAAGTAGCCAAAATGATGTACGCTTTGAGGGGTGTATTGGCTAAAGGCCGCTAAAAAATAATCTCTGATCTGTCTATTAACAGAAAAAGCCAATGCTTGGTTGAGCTTGGCTGTTACAAATATACTCCAGAATTATCAATCTTACTAATATTTAGCTCCTTTTGTGGAGTTATTCCCCGCTTTTTAGGGCCAAAAGCTGAACAAAGTTTTTCTTTTTTTGGGGCCCGCGGCCGCCCTTTATTTTGGGGCGGCCGCCGCTAGGCTTCGCCGCTCGCAAGACTGCTCGGCCCTTCACAAAACTTCGCCAAGGCTCGTTTTGTTCGGTCTGGCCTGCGGCCACGGCTGCGCAGCGCTGGGCCGTTGGCCCTTCGGGCCCAAGGCGGCTTTGCCGCCTTGCTGGACCAAAAAAGCAGCCAACCCTCTAAGCTAGAGAATTGGCTGCTTTGTCATTACTGGCTCAAAATGGCCTAGTACATATCTGCGCGATTATCTTTGATATTCATATCATCTTGGATAGCGCCCAAAAGCATTTCTCGGAAACCAGCAGGACTAGCAGCCGCTGCGGGCAACAAGCCACGCATTACAAAGTTACGCTTTTGTTGTACTGCATTCGGCATATTTTCCATAGAAGGACCTTCCTGCTTATTGATCAATTGGATCATGTAAACACCTTGCTCTCCAGCAAAAGGCTTAGATACTTTTCCTGTTTCCAGTACATCGGCAACAGCAGTAAGCTTGGGCTCTACCCCACCCACTTCACGGATAAAGGGAGCGTCGTAGCGTACGCCATTGGCGGTTTCTACCTTAGCGCTGCTATATTTGCCAGCCATAGCGTCTAGAGAAGTTACCCCTTCTAGTTTCTTGAGGATAATCTCCGCTTTCTTCTCATTACGAACAATGCGCTCTACTTCTGCACGAACGCTATTGTCTGCAATGCTAGCCAAACCTTCAGGCGATTTTTTAGCCAAGGCAGGGACCACCACTGCAGCAATGGTATTGTACTTAGGGTCGGTAAAAGGATAAATGCGTCCAGCTACTTCTCCATCTTTGGCCTCTTGATGCGCCCACTTGATGATTTCGGCAGCCTCGGCACCTTGCAAACCTTGAGTCAATACATAGTCATTGATTTCTAGACCAGCGGCATTACTCAAACGAAGATTCGGATTCTTCTTAGCGGCTGCTTTAAGCTCTTCTAGTGTACGGTTGTTGGCCATAAACTCATTGGCCTTGGCCTCTGCAGTTCTTTCTGTTTCGGCAGAAGGCAAAATAGGCTCACTCTTATAAGCTAGACGAAGTCCTACCTTATTTTCTCCAAATTTATAATCTGTAATTTGGATCAAGTGCATAGCATTTTGCGTCTGAATGATATCAAAGCTATCTTTTTGTCCTACATCAAAGATGAAGTTTTCAAAAGGAGCGCCATAGCTATCGCCACGGCCACGGTAACCCATTACACCTCCTTTGTCTTTGGTAGACATATCCATGCTATGTGCAGCTACCAAGTCATTAAAGTTGGCTGTGCCGGCAACAAGCAACTTGCGCAAAGAGTCGAGCTCTACATAAGCGGCCTGCATCGTATTGATATCGCGGCGGTTGACGGGCTTCATGATATGGCGGCAGGCCACAGAATCGGGCATCACCTTACGGTCTATCACCTTGACCATTTTGATTTGGCCCAAATTATCGTAGTAAGGGCCATAAACCTGACCTTTATCCATACTAAAGAGAGTATCCTTACTACTTGCATCTTGCCATTTTTCCTGCGTATAATAAACAGGATCTAGCTGGATGCGGTTAGTTTGTGCATAAGTGGTATCTCCTTGGCCAGAAGTTTTGGCAAAGTCGGCCACCATAGAAGCATAAGTTTTTTCGAAGTTGGCCGTATCTGCAGCAGAAGGCTGAACATCAAAAACAACATACTCGATAGAGACATTGGCTTTGCGCTCATAAGCCTTGGGGTTTGCCTGAATATAGGCGGTAAGATCTGCATCAGAAATGCTTACTTCTGCATTATCTACATCAGCGTAGAGTACCCGGCTGAAGTTAAAGTCATAAGTTCTATTTTTGCGGGCATATTCTGCATTGACCATCCAAGCGGGGGCATAAACTCCTTTTTGGAGCATAGCGATATACTTAGCAGAGAGCTGCTCATCGGCTACTGATTTTTCTAGGGCCTCCCAAGCATTCAGGAACTGAATTTCTTGGTTGGTTAGTTCAGAAGGGCTTTTTTCCTTAGCTTGAAAATAAGCATTACGTTGCTGTTCAATCATGTTGCGGTCTACGCCAGCGCCCATTTGGGCAAACTGCTGGGCCACCAAAGGGCTAATATTTTGCCCTGTAAAGAGGTCAGTCAATTCTTCATCTGTAACAACAATACCCAACTTTTTGGCTTGTTGCTTATAAATGACATTGCTCAAGAGGTCCTTCCAAGCTTGTTCGCGGATTTGCTCCTGGCTAGCCTGGGCACCTTCATAATTTTTAATGTAGACATCAAAGTCGTCGCGAAGGACATCCTCTCCATTAATTTTTGCTACAATTCGCTGCTGAGCGCCCATTCCGTTGCCCATCGAGCTTACATCCATAAAGAGGAAGCCACCGATCCCGAGAATCACTAGCCCCATCATCACCCAACCAAACTGGTTGCGAATCTTTCCTAATACTGCCATAACTTTGTTCTACTTAGCGTTGGTTGAACAGATTTTTATGTAAATAATTTTCTTTCTTCCTTTCTCTCAAAAGGCGCTTTTTTCTGGGGGTTTCCTGCTCTATTTGGCCCAAAAGGCCCCTAAAAATGCTTGCAAAAATAAACATTTTTTTAAGGGCCGAGCAAATTATATCTGCAAAAAAGCCCTTAAGCCTTCATTTTTTGAGCTTTAAGCGGGAGAATGCGCAAAGATTTTCTCTTTGGGTCAAGCAGGCGGCGAAGCCGCCGCATAGGAGCGCAGCGACTGGCTGAGGGATGGATAGCAGTGGCCGAAGGCCAGACCCAGGGCTTTTGAAGCGCAGCGAAAAAGCCCGCAGGGCCGAGCAGACCTGCGAGCTGCGACACAGCCCGACCCGCCCAAAGGGCGGGGCAGCCCCAAATCATCCTACTTCTCTTTCGTCTTTTTATAGAGTTCTTTTTCTTCTACAGCCTCAATGATGCTGCCCTGCTCCAATTTTTTCGAGATGGCATCAAAGGGAGCGACCACCAGCTGTTCGCCTGCCTTTAGGCCCTTGGTAATTTGGATATAGCGGTCGTCTTGGATGCCTGTCTGCACCTCTTGAAGGCGGACCGAATCGGCCATTTGGACAAAAACGTATTCTTTTAGGCCAATCTCTTCTCCTTTTTTGAGTTGTTCCTCGGCCTCTTCATCTTCTCGGCTAGTTACGGCGGCAATGGGGAGCGACAAGGCATTAGAGATGCTATTGGTTCGGATCTCGGCAGAGGCCGAAAGTCCGGCTCTGAAAGGCGGTTTATTGGGATCGATTTGTAGGTCCTTATAGCTTTCTTGCGACATCAGGATACGAACCTCAAAGTTGGTTACTTGGTCCGAAGTGAGGGCCATAGTGCTCAGGCCTGTGGCGGTATTGGCAATATGCGTCACTAGGCCCAAAAACTTGCGGTTGGGGTAAGCATCTAGCTCAATATCGGCAGAATCGCCTCGGTTGAGTTGTAAAATATCGCGTTCATTTACATCTACACGAACCTCAATAGAGCTGAGATTAGAAATTTTCAGGATGGGCGTTCCTGCCATCTGGATGGTTCCCACCACCTGCTCGCCTTGTTTTTTGTAGAGCTTAGAGACCACCCCGGTCATGGGGGCATAGATAGAGGTTTGCGAAAGGTTTTTCTGTTGTTCTCGCACTGTAGCCTCGGCACTTTCCACATTAAATTTGGCCGAGCGGATGCTCTCGTCTAGGGCCGCAATATTGGCCTCTGTAGAGCGGAAATTCGTCTCGATAGTTTCTAGTTCTGCCTTAGAAATCACGCCCTCATCAAAAAGGGTTTTATTGCGGTCATAATTGGCTTTGGCCTGGGCCAACTGCACCAAAAGCTGATCTTTTTGGGCCTTAATATTACCCCACTGCGCTCTAGCGGATTTGGCGCTAGCCGAGGCTCTTTCCACCACCGAGGCTAGGGCTTCGGGGTCAATTTTGGCCAATAGCTGCCCTTCTTTTACATTTTCGCCTTCTTCTACCAAAAGCTTGACGATGGTTCCCGATACATTGGAGGTAATTTCGACCTCGGTGGCGGGAAACAGCTTGCCGCTAGCATAAACCGACTCCACGATTTGTCGTTTTTGGGCAGCTTCTAGCACCACCCGGATGGCTTTGGCCTTATTATCTTTGCGGAAAACCACGATCAGGGCCGTAGCAATGAGCAGCAGGCCAACAATCCAGACAATGGGGCTAATGCCCTTTTTCTTCTTTGCCATAGCATTTTAATTTTCTTGGGGAGTATTCAGTCCGATTCCTCTATAAAAATCAAGGACCTTTAGTTTGAAAAGTAAATCATATTTGGCCTGCAGCACCGAAGAGGCGGCGGAGGTCAGCATATTTTGCACAGAGCTCAGCTCAAAGCCATTGACGATACCCAGTTCGAAGCGTTTGCGGGTATTGGCCGCAGAGGCCGAGGTAGCGGCTAGGCTTTTTTGGGCGGCTTCTAGGCTTTTTCGGGCCGCTTTAACATCGGTTAAGGCTCTTTGGATATCGGCTTTGAGTTGATTTTGGGCCTGGCTGCTATTCAGTTTGGCCAATTCTAAGTTGAGTTTGGCCCGTTCGATGGCAATTCGGCTCTGAAAACCGTTAAAGATAGGGACCGAAAGGCTAATGCCTACGTTCGTATAGAGGTTATTGCCCACTTGCTCAAAATAAGGAGTGGTTCCGCCTTCTATGGTCCGCACTGTAGGAAATTCTACGGGGACTTGGGTGCCATTGACATCTAAAAAGAGGGTTTGGGTAGTTTGCTCGGTGGTACGGTCCTTAGCTGCCGAAGAGTAGTTGGACGTTAGAGAAGCATAGCCGCTCAGGGAGGGCATTAGGGCTCCTTCTGCCACCTTAATGGCCAAATCTGCACTTTCTTCTCTCAGGCGATTGGCGGCCATATTGGGCATATTGGCTGCGGCCTCTAGATAAAGCTCATCTAGGGTTTCTAGCGCTCGGGGCTCGGGCAGCTGCAGCTGAATAACCTTCAGACGGATTTTTTCATCTACGGGCATATTAATTAGGACCTTAAGATTGACATAAGCCAGCTCAATGGTATTTTCTGCATTAACGATGGCCTGTTCATCTCTGGCTTGCTGCGCTTCTAGCTCCAAACGGCTGTTATCGGGCAAATTGCCTGCCTTAATCTGCTTGAGGGTTTGGGCCAATTGCTCTTCGGTTAGGTTTTTTTGGGCCTGCAACACCTGCAAATTTTCCTCGGCTAGCAAGACCTGCAAATAGGCCTGGGCCACCGAAAGGGCGTTGGTCTGCTTGGCCTGCTCCAAGTCCTGCCCACTAGCCTGAACATCCAAACGGCTTTGCTTGAGCTGATTGCGCAAACGCAAACCCTGATAAATTGGAAAATTGGTATTGAGTGAGAGCTGAGAAGACTGCGTGCTCTGATTGACATACTGATAAGAGGTAAAATCAATTGAGCGGCCCAGGTTCAAACCATGTCGAAAAGAGGCATTTAGGGTAGGGTAAAATGCCCAGCTCGCCTGTTTGCGGTTCAGTTCGGCCTGCCGCTGTTGTATACCTGCCTGCTTGATCTGGGGGTTGTGCTGCCAGGCATAATCAATACAAGCAGCCAAATCAAGACTATCTTGCCCAAAAAGAGGGCTGCCCCCCAAGATGAGCAAAACTAAAACTCCATAAAGTTGACGCATAAGGGATTCTTTTATTTGCTTCAATTTAAGACTAAAGATGAGAGTTCTGCAACAACTTCGATAAAAAGCAGGCTTTTCTAGATAGTTCGACTTTTGTTTTGGGGCTGCCCCTCCCGCTAGGTTAAAACCCAGCGCAAAGCGGTATCGCTTTGCGAAGCTAGACAAAATGAGGGTGGAAACCCTCATGAATTATCGCTCGGGTCGGGCTGTGCGCGGGCTCGCTATTCGCTCGGCCCTGCGCTTTTTCGCTGCGCTCAAAAGCTTGGTCTGGCGCTTCGCGCCACCCGCTACCATCCCTCAGCCGTTTGGCCTTCGGCCATTTCTAGACAGAAAAAAGGCCCAAAACCAAGGTTTTGGGCCTTTCTCATTTAGCCTAAATTCTGTTCATTATCTTCTTTACTTTTATGAAAGGCCACAAAATTAAAGGGCGGTAATAAGATGCGATTCATATTTGCCTTCATAGCTAAGTTAGCTAGATGCTCTCGAATAAAAGGGTAAATGATAGCTGCTGCATTAACATGAGCAAAATTTTCTAGCGGAATAGCAAACTGTTCGCCATACTCAAAAATCGCTTGCATTTCAATAGCGGCAAGCTCCTCTTTTATCTCGCCCTTATTTAAGGCTACTTTCACGCTCAAAGTCGTCATCAGCTGCCGATTGGGCAAATCGTCTTTAGCCGTTTTAATGCTTATACTTAATTTGTCCTCTCCTTCTCCCAAATAGTTTTTGGGGCGTTGAAAAGAAGAAGAAGATAAATAAATATCTTTAAGATGGATTTCAGTATTAGATGCGGCCATAAGTTGCTAGTATTATGCGGCGGAGGTACATTCATTATTACAGTCTACAACTGCCTCCAAGAAACAATTATCTCCCTGCAAAACAAGGAGTTGAGATTTATCTTGATTAGAATTTGCCTCTAGTTGATTATAGATTTCAAAGTTTGAGAACTGAATTAGATCATCTTCAGGATCAACAAAGAGCACTGCTATCATTTTTTTTCTCAAAAAATAAAAAACAGCTTCCATTTCTATTCTTTGAAATGCTTTTGATCTATAGATTTGAGGATCTTTCAGTTTAAAAAGATGCATCTCATCGCTATCATTATATTCATGAACAAACTCAACACCTTCAAATTGGTTAATCACAAACTCTATAAATTCTGCAATATTTGAGTACTTCATATATTTAATGTTATCCAAGCTTCTCTTTAATATATTTTAATGTTTTTTCAGTCAATTCTGAAGCGCTATTTGCCTCAGTTGGCTTAACTTCGGCCTTGTTGCATAAATCCAACAAGTTGAAAACCAGCTAATTAAAAAAAACCTTGTGAATTAGGCATAAAAAAAGGGACAAGACTCGTAGATTTAAGTTTTTTCGACGAACAATAAAATATCGAGCTGTCCCATGACAAATTTAGAAAAAACTTACAGAATTACGCACTAACCAACAGATTTTATACCGCCCAAGGAGAGTTTCTTTTTAATGTTTGGTTCCCGCCTTTGGCAAGCAAAAATCTCATAGCTAAGCGCTCAAAACGCGGCAGACCTAAAACCATTTCCGATGAATTTATTCGCTATTTATTCCGTTTAAAAGTGCTTTTTTCTTTTGGATATCGACAGTTAGAAGGCATTCTAAAATGCGTTATTTCCGAATATAATTTGGATGTCAATCCAATATCTTACAGCCAAATATGCCGCAGAGTCAAAAAACTAAAGCTGAATATTAAGCCTAAAAAAACGGATGAAGAGCTGTCTATAGCAATAGATAGTACAGGACTAAAAATAAAAGGACAGGGAGAGTGGCGGCGAATAAAACACATCAAAAAGTACCGTTCTGGCTGGATTAAAGTACATTTAGCCGTAAATGACAAAACAGGAGAAATCCTGGTTGTAGAGATTACCACAGAGCGAAAAACCGATGCTTCTCAACTCCTCAAAATGATGAAAAAATTGAAGCCATTTAATATTAACCAAGTTTATGCAGATGGCGCCTATGACCAAACAAAATGTCGAGAAGCAATTTGTGCGGCTGGGGCGGTTCCATTGATTCCCCCACGTAAAAATGCTCGCCTAAAAAAAGGAAAAAATGGAGAGCTAGTCGATAGTTATCGCAATGATGATATTTTATATATCTGGGA
>NZ_JH719942.1:2117441-2120059 GCF_000275825.1 Saprospira grandis DSM 2844 | reverse complement strand
AAGTTTATGCAGATGGCGCCTATGACCAAACAAAATGTCGAGAAGCAATTTGTGCGGTTGGGGCGGTTCCATTGATTCCCCCACGTAAAAATGCTCGCCTAAAAAAGGAAAAAATAGGAGAGCTAGTCGATAGTTATCGCAATGATGATATTTTATATATCTGGGAGTTAGGAGCGGCTGCTTGGAAACAAGATTTAGGCTATCATCGTCGAAATTTAAGCGAAACTGCAATGATGCGGCTCAAGCACTTTTTCTCTGAACGGCTCTCTTCGATCAGCTTTAAAATGCAGAAACAAGAAGTCCTGATGCGTATTCAAATTTTAAATGAGCTTAATGCTGTCAAGCTAGAAGTTACTAATAGTCAGTAAATTATGATTTATGCAACAAGGCCCTTAACTTCTATATCATCATAATCTGCTTGATTTCTTAAGCGTTTAAGGGTGTTAAGATCTTTTATAAAAAAAAACAAATCCCTTTCATTAGCTCCAATATCAGCAAGTTCCTTATCTATTTTATTTAAATAAAATACATGTGACGGTACTTTCTGCCTTCTTTGGTCTTGCTCTAGTTCTGATTCTTTATAAAGAATCAACAACTTAGATTTTATTTTCTGAAAACAAGAGTAATAATAACAATGAACGGAACTATTGTAATGCCGATTTGTCAATAAGAAATCAGCTGCTTTCTTACTAGCCTCAGACTTTTTGTCTAAGAAGTCACCTGGATCAGCCATAATATGATTATTGTGTTTATTTGGCTATATGAAGAAGTCAGGTTTTTTGCAATGGTTTCAGGCAAATTTATTCATTTATATAAAATAATGCAAATAAAAGTTCAGAATAAAAACACTTCATCATTAAAAATCAATGATTTAGGCTGGGGACAGCCGTTGGAAGAGCCAGAAGGGCCGAAGCCAAATGTACTAGTAAAACATGGCTGTTGAGCGGCCTAGCGATGTGCAGCAGTGCGGCGAAACCGCAGACCAAGGCCGTCAGGCCGCAGGGCCGAGCGAACAGCGAGCTGCGAAACGTAGCGCCGACGACCAAAGGGAGGCGGAGGCCCCAAAACAGCAGCGAGCTGCGGAACGACAACAAGGACTTTAGGCCGCAGTTCGACGACCGAAGGGAGTAACCGCCGACGACCAAAAGGAGGCGGAGGCCCCAAATAAAAAAAGAAAAGCCATGAAAAAACAGTTACTCCTACTTTTTGCCCTCTTTTTCTTGGGGAATGCCTATGGGCAGCAGGCCGTGCAATATAGTTTGCAGCCCTGGAACCCCTACTATTATAATACAGCCTATGCGGGTTTAGATGAATCCTTGAGCATGACGGGCCAATTTCGGAAGCAGTGGACCGGTTTTGCGGGCAGCCCCTTGAGCTTTAATTTTTCGGCGCATTTGCCCATTAATTACATTAATAGTGGCCTGGGCTTTATGGTTGAGCAAGATTATCGGGGCTTGGATGGCAATGCCTACACCAACACCAACTTTCGTTTTTCTTATAACTACTTTATTGACCTGGGCGAGGGGAAATTATCTATAGGTGCGGCTTTTCGCTACTTGCAAAAGCGGGTAGATGGGGGGGCATTTCGGGCGCCAGATGGTTCTTATAATACAGATAGTGGAATTTTTGACCATAATGATGGGGTAATTCCCTTGGGTGTAAGTCAGGCGCAATCGGCCACGGCAGATTTTGGGATATATTATAAAAATGAGCGTTTGCAGTTGGGCTTATCCTCTAATTATTTGACCGAGCCTATTTTGGCCTTAAATGATCAGGCGGTGGACCATGAATTGCGCAGCCGAAATTATTTTTTATCGGGCTCTTATACCTTTGATATGGATGGGCGGGGCGATTGGAAATTGCAGCCGACCGTATTATTGAAAACCGATTTGACCAAATTTCAGCCAGAACTGGGTGTATTGGCGCATTATCAGGACCAATTTTATGGAGGGGTCAATTTGCGGGGTTATGATAGCAAAAGCTTAGATGCCGTTGTTTTAGTGATGGGCTGGCGCCTGAACAAGCAGCTAAAAATGGCCTATGCCTATGATTTGAGTGTATCGGGCTTGCGCAACTTCAATGGGGGCTCGCATGAAATTATGTTAAATTATAATTTGCAAGAACCTATCGGTAGAGAATTACCGGCTAAGGTCATTTATAATCCCCGATTTTTATAAGGAGAAAGGGAAGGAAATAAAAAACAAAAGTAGCTCTGGACAAAGGAGCTACTTTTTTTATTCTATGCAGATAGTTTTTATCTTTGTGGGTCCTCGGCCCCAAATTGTCAAAAAATAGAGTAAAAAGGGGGCGAAACGAAGCCCTCTAAAAGAAAGTTGGGAAAAAAGCAATTTTTAATAAAATAATTGCTTTTGCTCCTCCGTTTCTATGATGACTTTGTCAAGACGAAGCTTTGTACTGCAATGATTTTGGAATAATTTTCCAGTGAGCTGTTAACCTTGGCCTAGTTTTAAGATGAACAACTAAGAAAGAAAAAGAAAAAAGGCCTACTTGCCAAAAGGGCCTATTGCCTTTATATACGGATCATACGCAACTCTAATCTTTAAGCCTTTAGGATTGAGGGGCATTATTAACGAAAACAACGAAATTAAACTCGGGTG
>NZ_JH719942.1:1980012-2117341 GCF_000275825.1 Saprospira grandis DSM 2844 | reverse complement strand
CTAAGAAGTCACCTGGATCAGCCATAATATGATTATTGTGTTTATTTGGCTATATGAAGAAGTCAGGTTTTTTGCAATGGTTTCAGGCAAATTTATTCATTTATATAAAATAATGCAAATAAAAGTTCAGAATAAAAACACTTCATCATTAAAAATCAATGATTTAGGCTGGGGACAGCCGTTGGAAGAGCCAGAAGGGCCGAAGCCAAATGTACTAGTAAAACATGGCTGTTGAGCGGCCTAGCGATGTGCAGCAGTGCGGCGAAACCGCAGACCAAGGCCGTCAGGCCGCAGGGCCGAGCGAACAGCGAGCTGCGAAACGTAGCGCCGACGACCAAAGGGAGGCGGAGGCCCCAAAACAGCAGCGAGCTGCGGAACGACAACAAGGACTTTAGGCCGCAGTTCGACGACCAAAGGGAGTAACCGCCGACGACCAAAGGGAGGCGGAGGCCCCAAAACAGCAGCGAGCTGCGGAACGACAACAAGGACTTTAGGCCGCAGTTCGACGACCAAAGGGAGTAACCGCCGACGACCAAAGGGAGGCGGGAGGCCCCAAAAAATTACTCCTTTAGAAAGCGATTTTGTAGGCCTAAATTGGGCCAATGCAAAATATAGAGCCCTGCCGGCCATTGGTCCAAAGAGATTTGGCCCGACCACTGTCCGCTGGCTAATTGGCGGCCTTGTAGGTCGTAAATCATCCAGAGCTCGCCTAGATTGGGGGGCGACTTTAGGTAGAGAGCTTGCCGAGCGGGTTGGGGATAAAGCTGCATTTGGGCTTGGGCAATGGGGTTTAGGCCATCGGGCAGATCAACCTGCAAGCAATAATCTTTGGTCTCGCCAAAGCCCGTATCTCCACAGCTGTTAAAGGTGCCAGTACCCCATTTGAGTTGCCAGCGGCTGCGGTAATTGCCCAGCCAATGGGCGGGAATAGTCAGTTGGTCTACATAAGTCGTTTGCATCTGGCTAATTGTGGGAGAGCTCCAGACCAATTCGAGGCTATCGAACTGCCCGTTGCGGTCCAGATCTACCCAAAAGCCTAGGCGCCAATTGGGAAAAGGGCTGCTGCCCGTGGCCCAGCTCCAGTGCATGGGATAAGTTTGGCCCGCTTGCAAAAAGAAGCTGCTATCGTAGGCTGCATAGCCATTTTGGGCGGGAGAAGAGGCGTAACTGCTGTCGCCTAATTGCAGCTCTGTTAGCCATTCAAAGTTGTTATTGGCAAAAGGAGCGCAATAATTTAGGTCGCGGCAACTGCCACAGCCCGCCGTGCTCAATGCTAGATTTAGGCTATCTAAGCTAGGGCTAGTGCAGTTGGACCAAAGGCGAATCTCATAGGCTTGGCAACTATCTAGGTTGGCTAAAATAAAGTTGTTTTGACTACTTTGGAGGGTCTGGCTACTCCCCTGCCCTATTGGGCCATAAGTTAGGGTATAGCTTTGGGCGGCGGTAATCTCTGTAAAGGAGAGGGCCAAGAAATCGCTGCCGCTGCTATCCAGTTGCCAAAGTTGCGGGGCATTGCAGCAGCCTTGGCTCTCCCAAAAAACATAATTGGTATCGGTAGACGCTTGGCCGTTGCAGCTCGACCAAAGGGCGAGCTCATAAGTTTGGCAGGGCTGTAGTTGGTCCAAAAGCAAAAAGCTATCTGTAGTGCTGAGCAACTGCCAGTTATTTTGGCCCAAAAGGCGGTAGCGCAAAAAGCTGCTATCGGCTTGGCTGCTCCAAGAAAGCAGCAGGCTATCGGGCTGATTGGACAAAAAAGATAGATTATAGGGGGCCGTGCAGCCAGGCAATTGGCAATCGCTATATTCCGCAGCGGCTAGGGCTTGGGCTAAATTGAGGCGACCGCCAGAGAGGCAAAAAGTATCGAGTTGGGGCAGGCTGTCTACTCCAGCTAAAATGGCATTTTTGACATAAAGGGCGGTGGCTGCGGGCTGCAATTGGGCCAAATAAGCCAGGCGGGGACAAGGCAGGCTATAAATCAGGCCAATTGCTGCAGTAACTAAGGGCGCCGCTGCCGAAGTACCCGAAAAATTGCCCATGCTTCCCCCTTTCATTTGGGTATATAGGCCATCGCCGGGGGCGGCTAAATCAATACTTTGGCGACCAAAACCAGCGGCCGTTACCTTTTGATCGCTGCGGTTACTATTGGTTACTGTAATCAGGTAAGGGCTGGGGCTATGCGTGGGCAAATCGCCCACTAGGTCCACATTATTATTTGCATTAGAGGTAGAGGCCACGACCAAAATACCCGCTTGCCCCAAAGAGTCAAAGAGATTGCTCAAGACGGGAAAATCAGTAGCCAGCACCTCATCGACGCCCCAAGAGGCATTTATAGCAACAATTAGGGCTCCTTTTTGGCCGGCAGAGCGGTTATAGGCTCTTCTTTGGGCCAGGGGGTAGGCATAAGCGGCTATGGCTTCGGCCTCATTGCTGCCACCACCGACCACCGTCAGCAGTTGGCTGTACCAGTCAATGCCCGTGCCTAAGCTATTGTTATTGGCTTGGCCTACAATCAAGCTACTGACGGGACTACCATGGCTAGCGCCAAAGGTTCCGCCTGAAATCTCATCATTTTGGTTGAAGCTAGACCAGCCTTTAAAGTCATCAATAAACCCATTTCCATCATCATCTAAGCCGTTGTTTGGAATTTCGGCGGTATTGGTCCAAAGGCGGCCTTGCAATTCTGTTAGCGTCGTATCTATTCCATCGTCGATAACAGCCAAAACGAGCTGTTGGCCCAGGGCCGTTTGGCCGCCCTGCGCCAAATCCCAAGCGGCAGTGGCATCAATATCGGCATCGACTAAGCCGCCATTACTGCCATTATTTTCCAGATGCCATTGTTGATTAAAATCGGGATCATTAGGAATCAGGCGAGGGCGCAAGGAATGATTTTTTTGTAGGGCCACTACTCTAGGCCAATCAGCTAGTTCTTGGGCGGCAGTTGGTCCTAGTTGCAGCTCCCAAATATTGAGTGCAGGGACCAAAGGACGAAGCACTCTTAGGTTCCAATGGCTGGGCCATTTCTGTTCCTCTATCTCTTGGCCATAGGCTAATTGGATAATCCAACTTTCTTGAGCGGCTAAAGAAAAAGTAAAAAATAAGCAACATAGGGCGTAGAGATAGTTTTTCATATTATACTTTTTAAAAACCTTTGCCAATCAAAAAAAAAACTATCTTAGCTCAAGAATAAAATAGCACCTAAAAGTAACCTTATGAAACAGATCCTAAGCATTATGCTCTTGGCCAGCCTTCTATTCGCTTGTCAGAGCAGTAAAAAGCTAGCAAAGAATAACATTATTCAGGACAGCCATTGGACAATTTATGAATGCAAACTGCAGAACCCTCCGGAGAGGATCCCTATACCTGTACAAGATTATATTATGGAGCAATATATAAACAATGGGCGTATTCTTTTGCAAGACAGTATGTTTTACCTCACCACCCCTGAAGATAAAGTAGATGCTAAAATCATCGCTAGACAGGAGGATCACCTTCTTCTTTACGATCCCAAACAACAGAAAGAAATTAAGTTTCCTTATGAGCTAGACGTTAAAAACAAAAAGTGTGTCTTTCATTTACCTGGTATTGATGGACAAGGAGAAATTTTGCTTTATAGCGAGCAAATTCCTATGCCTTAGTGAGTTCAAATTTGTATAGAGAACATTTTTTTCACTTAGAGTAATAATTAAAAGCAATGCAAGAATCCCTGTCACATTAAGCCTTAATAAAAGAACATTTAAATAAAATGTAAAACAATCCACCCAAAACACAAAGAAGTTAATATATATATATATATATTGGGCCATTACTTTAACTAAAACAAAAAATAATGAAACAGTTAATTTTGAGCCTAACCTTGTTATTCTCCATTTCGTTCTCTGCCTCTGCCCTTGAAAGCTATGACAAACCAATCCCAATTGACATAATCATAACTGCAACTAATGGGTGTACTTATCATGTGACTGGTCATATTGATGTTTCCTTTGGATGGTCAGGTCCAAGCGTTGATGGCTATTCTATTAACTTAGAAAGTGTAGATGGAAAGTGTCCCGATATTAAATTTGAGGGTATTGAAGCCCCTCCCACAGGCAACACAGATGATGGAGAACTAGATCAAGCACAAATCAATCAAATCGTTACAGATATTATCAACAAAGAGCTAAACTAAATAATTTAGAGACTGCTTAGCCTCCGATATTATCTTAATCAACTGTAAGAGGGAGTATCCCTCTTACAGTTTTTATATAAAAACAAAATGAAACAGATCCTAAGTATCTTTCTCTTGGCCAGCCTTCTATTCGCTTGTCAAAGCAGTAAAAAGCTAGCAAAGAATAACATTATTCAAGACAGCCATTGGACAATTTATGAAAGCAAACTGCAGAACCCTTCCTCAGATAAAACCCCTATACATATACAGGAGCGGGCTATCATCCAGCATCTAAATAATGGGCGTATTCTTTTGCAAGACAGCATGGTTTACCTCACCACCCTTAAAGAGACAATAGATGCTAAAATCATCGAAAGACATGAGGATTATCTGCTTATCTACGATAAGAAAAAGCAAAAAGAAATTAAGTTTACTTATGAGCTAGACGTTAAAAATAAGAAGTGCATCTTTCATTTTCCTGGCTTTAATGGTAGAGGAGAAATCTTGCTTTATAGCGAGCAAATTCCTATGCCTTAGTGAGTTCAAAAAGGGTAATTTCGGGTAGCATGCCCACTCTACCAGGGAAGCCCAAAAAGCCAAACCCTCTATTTACATAAAGGCGTTGGCCCAACTCTTCATAAAGTCCGGCCCATTCTTTATAGCGCCATTTGGCGGGACTCCATTGGAAGCCAGGAATTTTCACGCCTAATTGCATGCCATGCGTATGCCCGCTGAGGGTCAAATGCACTTTTTGGGGGTGTTCTAGCACCTTATGCCGCCAATGTGTGGGGTCATGAGAGAGCAAAATGGTAAACAATCCATTATTTTCTTCGCCAAAGCAGCCCGCCAAATCGCCTTCTTTGGGATAGGGACCATGGCCCCAATTTTCTACTCCAGCCAAACAAATTTGCTGCCCCTCTTTTTCCAGTACTAGGGCGCTGTTGTTTAGCATTTTAAAGCCCATATCGGCTTGATATTGCTTGAGTTTATCGAGATTTTGTTCCTTGGCCGCATCAGAGGGCCAGCGGACATAGCTGCCATAATCATGGTTGCCCAGCACAGAAAATTTACCGAGGGGAGCCGTCAAATTGGCAAAAAGGTCGATATAAGGAACAATTTCATGGGCGCGATTATTCACCAAATCGCCCGTAAAGACGATCAGGTCCGCTTCTAGGTCCTGTATCATTTGCAGGCCTTTGGCCACGGCCTCTCGGTTATCAAAACTGCCTGCATGCACATCAGAAATCTGGACCATTCGCAGGCCATGGAAGGCCTCGGGCAGTTCGGGGTCCTTAATTTTCACCTTGTCCACGGTGTAGGCATATTTTCCGCGGCTAATGCCATAGAGAAAAGAAGCAAAGGGAACCGCCGCCGCAAAAAGGGCCAAACGGCGCATAAAAGTTCGGCGGCTTTGCAGGTTCACTTCTCGTTCTGCATCCTTCAATTTGGCCAGTTTTTGCCCCCCATAATGCGTAAAGCGATAAAAATCCTCAATAAACAGGAAGCCCGCATAGACCAACTTGGTCACCAGCAAGGTCACCCAAATTCCAATCATCAGGTGGTGGACCAATTGCAAGCTGCTCAGGGGTTGGGCGGAGGCCGTACGGCCCATAAAAAATAGCCAAGCCACTGGCGCCGCAGCAGAAAGCCAATAACTGATTTTCATCCAGAGCTTAAACTGATCTTTAAAATGCCCCTTGAGGCCATAAAAAACATAAAACTCTAGAGAGAGAAAGAGCATAATAAAGATAGAAGAGCCTATAATTCGAGCTAGCATAGTGGTTTGTTTTGATAGAACCCTTCAAGTTAATAACTTATTTTCAAAGGTGCTCTAATGTATTGATTTCTATTTTTTGGGGCTGCCCCGCCCTGCGGGCGGGTCGGGCTGTTTCAGGGCTCGCAGGTCTGCTCGGCCCTTCGCTTTTTTCGCTTTGCTCAAAAAGCTCGGTCTGGCCTTCGGCCCCCCTTGTCCATCCCTCAGCCATGCGGCCCTTCGGGCCTGTAGGACCTATATATTTGGTTTTGGACCAGCAGTTTAAGCCCTAAACAAAGCTTTTTGTTTCTTTTTGGTCCATAAAAAAAGCTGTTCTCCCCTATCTTAGCGACCAAAAGCATGAAAAACTATATAAAAGCCCGTTGGGCCAGCTTTGGCTATGCCTTTGCGGGCCTTTTTGATTTTTTTTCGGGCCGGCACCCCCATGCTATTTTGCATCTTATTGCGGCCATTACGGTTTTGCTGGCCGCCTATTACTTTGCGCTATCGCCTTGGGAATGGGGCCTTATTATTTTGGCCATTGGGGGCGTATTGGCCCTAGAGGCCCTCAACTCCGCTTTAGAATATGTAGTCGATCTGGTTCAGCCAGATTTTCATCCTTTGGCCAAAAAAGCCAAAGATATGGCTGCGGCGGCGGTATTGATTTTTGCCTTAGCCACTTTAGGCTTGGCCAGCTTAATTTTTTGGCCTAAAATCCTTAATTTGCTGACTAACTAGCCAAAAAACAGCTGCCTTTGGCAGCTATGGCCGAAGGCCAAACGGCCTAGCGATGTGCAGCAGTGGCCCAAAGGGCCAGACCAAAGCGCTTTAGCGCTGCAGGGCCGAGCGAATAGCGAGCTGCGAAACGTAGCGCCCGCCGAAGGCGGGAGGCCCCAAAACAGCAGCAGAAAAAAAGGCCAACAAACAATTAAGCAGATTACCGCCCTTAAAAAATAATAGCTATGAACTATTTAGACGTAGACATTTGTGCGCAAACGCCCTACTACAAGCAAGAAAAAGCGGCTTCATCGACTTGGGAAAATGCCGAGCAAATCCCTTTAAAAACTCGTTTTTCGGAAGAAGACATTGCGGAGAACGAGCATCATAAATTTGGGGCGGGCAAGGCGCCTTTTATTGGAGGGCCTTATGCGGGCATGTATCCTTTGCGGCCTTGGACCATTCGGCAATATGCGGGATTTTCGACAGCGGAGGAATCCAATGCTTTTTATCGCCGCAACTTGGCGGCGGGGCAAAAGGGCCTTTCTGTAGCCTTTGATTTGGCCACCCACCGCGGCTATGATTCGGACCACCCCAGAGTAACTGGCGATGTGGGCAAGGCGGGTGTAGCCATTGATAGCGTGGAAGATATGAAGATCCTATTTGATCAGATTCCCTTGGATCAGATGTCGGTTTCGATGACCATGAATGGGGCGGTGATTCCCATTATGGCCTTTTTCATTGTGGCGGCAGAAGAGCAGGGCGTGGCGCAGGAAAAACTGAGTGGGACCATTCAGAATGATATTTTGAAAGAGTTCATGGTGCGCAACACCTATATTTATCCGCCGGCGGCTTCTATGCGTCTCATTGCGGATATTTTTGCCTACACCTCTAGCAAAATGCCCAAATTCAACTCTATTTCGATTAGTGGTTATCATATGCATGAGGCGGGCGCTCCGGCAGATTTGGAATTGGCCTACACCCTAGCTGATGGATTGGAATATATTGAGACGGGGATTAAGGCGGGTTTAAAAATAGATGATTTTGCGCCTCGTTTGTCCTTCTTTTGGGGCATTGGGATGAATCATTTTATGGAAATTGCGAAAATGCGTGCGGGTCGGATGCTTTGGGCCAAATTGGTTAAGCAATTTGAGCCAAAGAACCCTAAATCACTGATGCTCAGAACGCATTGTCAGACCTCGGGTTGGAGTTTGACCGAGCAAGACCCTTATAACAATGTGGCTCGGACCTGTATTGAGGCCATGGCAGCAGTTTTGGGAGGCACACAATCTTTGCACAGCAACTCCTTTGATGAGGCCATTGCTTTGCCGACGGACTTCTCGGCAAAAATTGCTCGGGAGACGCAGATTTACATACAGGAAGAGACCAAAGTAACCGATGCCATAGATCCTTGGGCGGGTTCTTATTATGTAGAATATTTGACTCAAGAATTGATCAACAAAGCTTGGGCACACATTCAGGAAGTGCGAGAATTGGGGGGTATGGCCAAGGCCATAGAAACGGGTTTGCCCAAAATGCGCATTGAAGAAGCTGCGGCTCGCAAGCAAGCTAGAATTGATAGCGGGCGTGAGCAATTGGTGGGAGTAAACTTATTCCGTTTGGAAAAAGAAGACCCTTTAGACATTTTGGAAGTAGACAACAAGGCGGTAAGAGAGGCACAGCTCAAGCGTTTGGAAGCCATGAAAGCCAGTAGAGATGAGGCGGCGGTACAAGCGGCTTTGGTTAAAATCACGGCAGCGGCAGAAAGCGGAGAAGGCAACCTTTTGGCCTTGGCGGTAGAAGCGGCTCGTTTGCGGGCTAGTTTGGGGGAGATCTCGGCGGCTATGGAAAATATTTTTGGGCGATATCAGGCCACCAACCGCACCATTTCGGGAGTTTATGCACAGGAAGCGTCTGGAAATGAATATTTTGAGCGGGCGCAGGCCTTGGCCAACCAATATGCCAAAGTAGAGGGGCGCCGTCCTCGTATTATGATAGCCAAATTGGGCCAAGATGGTCATGATCGTGGGGCAAAAGTCATTGCAACTGGTTTTGCTGATTTAGGTTTTGATGTGGATATGGGGCCATTATTTCAGACTCCAGAAGAGGCTGCTCGTCAGGCGGCGGAAAATGATGTTCATATTTTGGGCCTTTCCTCTTTGGCTGGTGGGCATAAAACCTTGGTGCCAGAAAGCATTGCGGCCTTAGCAGCTTTGGGTCGTCCGGATATTATGGTTGTTGCGGGTGGTGTTATTCCGGCCCAAGACTATGAGACGCTCTATGAAGCTGGAGTAGTGGGTGTATTTGGCCCTGGCACTCAGATTGCTCAGGCGGCCATTTCTATTTTGGAGTTGCTTTTAGAGGTACAAGCGGCAGAAGAAGAATAAACAATTCTTTACAATAGCCTATTCGGGTCTAAAACAGCAAGAGGCCGCCAGATCACTGGCGGCCTCTTTTTTATTTAGCGTCTTCCTCTATTTCGTTCCCATTCTCTTTGGGCTTCTTTTCGTTTTCGTTCTTCTTCTTTGGCTTTGCGTTTAGCTTCTAGGCGTTTTTCTTTTTTGCGGAGGCGGAGTGCTTTTTCCTCTTCTTTAGTGGGTTTAATTTGTTCTCTTAGGCCGGTTAGGATAGGTTGTTTAGCCATAACAAACTCCGAGGCGATATTCTCTTGAATTTTCTTGAGGCGTTTTTGGGTAATTTTATTTCCTGCTAGGTCCAAGAGTTCTAAATTCTTAAAGTAGCGAATACTTTCAGGCAGGTCCATGATGCCGTTTCGTTCTAGGGCCAGGTGTCGGATGGGCCAGCTGCCCATATTGTCGGGTAATTCGGAGAGTTGGTTATCATTTAGGCTAATATGTTCAATTTTGGGCATTTTAATAATCGTCGAGTCATTGACTTCACTAATCAGGTTGCCATCTAGGTAGAGTGTTTGGAGTTGGGGGGCGGTTTCTAGGGCCTTGGGTAATTTTTGGAAGGCATTATTTTCTAGATAGATAGCGGAGAGACGTTTCCAGCCGCTACAATCTAAATCTTTGCTTAGGCGGTTAATTTTATTATTGGTTAGGTAGAGGAGTTTAAGATTTTTCAGGCCGCCAAAGCTGCTGGGTAGATTAGCAATTTGGTTATCATTCATATAGAGTTCTTCCAGTTGGTAGAGGCTGCCCATACTATCGGGCAGGCTAGTCATTGCATTATTATTTAGGAAGAGTTCTCGGAGTTCTTTACAGTTTCCGATCCCTGAGGGCAGGCTAGTTAATTGATTATCGTTGAGGTATAGATTTTCTAGGGCCGTTAGCTCGCCAAAGTTTATGGGTAAAACAGTCAATTGATTAGAATCGAGGTAGAGTTTGCGCAGGGCTTTGAGTTGGCCAAAATTTTTGGGCAATTGTTTCAGCTGATTATGCTCTAGGCGGAGCAGCTCTAGCTTTTGGAGTTGGCCGATACTTTCGGGGAGTCTTTGGAGTTGATTATGTTCTACACAGAGTTTAAGGAGGTTGCGGCTGCTACCAATTTGGGGCGGTAGTTCTTGCAGTTGGTTATGAGCGGCAAAGAGGAAGGTTAGTTTTTTGAGATAGACGAGGGCCTCGGGTAATTTTTTGAGGCGGTTATCATCTACGGCAAGGACCTCTAGGGCCGAGGCGCCGCTAAGGGTTTCTGGCAGGTACTGCAATTGGTTTTTATCTAGCAGTAGGCTACGCAGGCGTTTGAGTTTGCCTAGGGTTTCTGGAATAGACTGCAGTTGATTATTTTCTGCGGCGATGAAGGCCAGTTTTCTAATTTCTGCCAAGTTATTGGGTAGCATACGGAGTTCGTTGCCATCTATATATAGGCGGCGCAGGTTGCGCAGGCCCTTAATTTTTTCGGGCAGATATTGGAGTTGATTATTAGAGAGGCGGAGTTCTTCTAGGTAGGGTAAATCAAAGAGGCCATCGGGTAATTCTTTGAGGTAGTTATTTTCTAGGTTGAGAAAGAAGAGATGGCGAAACTCTCGGATACTATCGCCTAGGCTAACCAAAGAGTCATTGCTAAGATCTAGGCGGTGCACTCGGTCCTTAACCTCCATAGCGGTTTCTATGCTATAATAAGTAATAGCATCTTGGTAGGCATAATTTCGGTGTTCCCAAAAGGCCATGGTATCGGCGGCAGTATTGAGGTAGATGGGGAGTTTTCGGATGAGGCTACCTTGAGCTTGGGTCATTTGGAGAGCCATAGAACTGAAAGCAAAGAGCAGGAGAAGGCGATAAAAGCTTTTCATGAGCATCATATAAAATTGGGTATTCAAAGAAAGTTAGCGGCTAGTGTAATTTAGGCAAAAGTGTGGTATTTGGCCCTATGGCCGAAGGCCAAACGGCCTAGCGATGTGCAGCAGTGGCCCGAAGGGCCAGACCTAGGCGGCGCAGCCGCCGCAGGGCCGAGCAGGCTTGCGAGCTGCGGAACGTAGCGCCCGCCGAAGGCGGGAGGCCCCAAAAAAAAGCCCAACACCTATAGCGTCTGGGCTTTTGTATATCTTAAAGATAAGATTTTTTTGAAAAGATGGCCTTATTTAGACCTTGGGTCTTTTACTGATTCGGGTTCGTTTGGGTTTGTCTCCGCCATTTCCGCCATTTCCGCCCTCTTCTTTTTCTTTTTTGGCATCGAGGACCATTTGGAAATTATTGACGATAGCACCGACAACCAAGTTCATCAGGAGGTAAGCGGCGATAATCATCCAGGAGACATGATAGAGTGTTTTGACCCAATTGGGCACATCGGGGGCGACCACAGATCGGCCATTGGCTGTAGTATACTCATTATCGAGCATATTGTAGCGCAGGTCGGTCCAGTCTTCTCCGGTTAGGATTCTAAACAGTGTAAAAAAGGCCTCTCCCATATCCTTGTAGGGGTCTGGGTTGCTGATGGTCAGCGCTAGATGGTCTGATTCGGCATAATCTGGATTCTTGAAGAGCGAAACGCCGATAATAGCGTAGATATACATAATCAAGAAAAAGAGGACTGCGATATAGGAAAGTGAGCGCACGGAGCGGACCAAAACGGCCACCAGCACCTGCATTTCTTCTACGGCTCGGATAGAGCGGGTCAGTTGCACGACTCGGAGCACCCGCAGGGTAGCCCAGACACTATTCTGGCCACTTTTTTCGCTAGCCATAATAATATCGGCGACTTCGGGGACGACGCCTAGGACCAAGATGATAATATCGAAATAGTTCCAGCCATCGGAGAGGAACTGCTTTGTGCTTGTTCTGCCCACCCAGCGCAGCCAGATTTCTCCAAAAAAGACAAAGAGGATAAAGAGCTGCACATAATGCAACCATTCTGGAGCCCATTCATAGGTTTGGATACCAATGAGGAGTCCATTGATGACAATAGCTCCGAGAATGCTAAAATTAAATAGATTGGTGCGGATAATAGAGCGTGCGAACTCCTGTAATCCTTTTGAGGAACTGCTCATAGGGCTGTTTCTTTTTTGCTTAGCAGTGTGATTGGTTCAATAGTGTTAGGTAGGTGTAGCACAGAACTTAAAATTAGTAATTTATTATATAAGGCTTGTATTCCAAGGCTTTTAATTTAATATTTAGAGTGTTTTCCCTTCTTTGCGTAGTTCTTTGCGCAAGCCTTCTTCTATATCCTCCATGGCTATTTTATCTTGGCCTCTACTTAGGGCCGAGAGCGAGCAATAGCGCAGGATGTTAATGATGCTACCCCCAGCAATTTTATGATCGTTGGCCAATTGGTGAAAGTCTACATCATCTTCTAGCTGTAGGCCTTCAAAGCTATTGCGCCAAAGGCGGAGGCGTTGTTCGTAGTTGGGCGTGGGGAAATAGATCATGGATTGAAAGCGGCGGCTAAAGGCAATATCCATATTGGCCTTGAGGTTGGTGGCCAATATAATCACGCCAGAGTAGTCTTCTACTCTTTGGAGCAGATAAGCCACTTCTTGGTTGGCATGTCGATCTTTAGAATCAGAGGCATTGGTCCGTTTGCCAAATAAAGCATCGGCCTCATCAAAGAAGAGGATCCAGTTTTTATTTTCGGCCTGATCAAAGATATTGGCCATGTTTTTTTCGGTTTCTCCAATGTACTTAGAGACCACCTGAGAGAGGTCTACTCTATAGACATCTAGGCCCATACTTTTGCCCAATAAGCAAGCAGTTAGGGTTTTACCCGTACCTGGAGGGCCATAGAAAAGGGCGCGATAGCCTCTTTTGAGCAGCTTTTTAAGGCCCCAATCGTTCATGATTTTATCTTCATGCTCTAGCCAAGCCGTAATTTCAGAAACTTCGGCCAAAACATGGGGGTCTAGGACCAAATCGGCCCAATCTAAACGAGTGCTGAGCAATTTGGCCGGAAAAGTTGTACTAAAATCAGGTTTGTAGGGCTGCCCACTCGTAAGCCGCATCAAGTATTCCTCAGAAATCTCTAAAGGGTTACTCAATACGGGCTCTCGGTATTGGCCCTTTTGTAGGTCCAGCTTGAGAATACCCAATTTAGAAAAATAGTGGGCAGGCCGAAATAACTCTAGCACTTCTATGCGCTTGGCCACATTGTTTCCCGCAATGATAAAGGCCGCCGTTTCTCCTGTGGGAAGAAATCCGCTGTGGCGCTTGCCCACTAAGCCCCCAAATTGAGTGTAAATGCGCTCGTAACTCTTGTTTTTAGTAAAAAAGAGATCCAATATCTCGGGCCGAATATGCGGACAAAGACTTAAAATCAAGACTAAACGCTCATCAGAACTCATGGCAAAATGCCGTATGCACTGCCCATAAACCGAATTGTCTTGGCTAATGTCTGGCGGCAAGATTTCATAGATGTCCTGGTTGGGCCGCTGGCTTTCTATAGATATTTTATAGCGAAGTTTCAATACCGACTTTAACCAATTGAGCTCTCGGCTAAGCGTTTTGGCATTGTTTCGCATTCTCTGATGCATCATATTTTTTGCTTTAAGACCCCTAAAAAACACATTTTTAGGCAGTTTTCAAAGCGCTGTTTGTTCTTCTTTTGGCCCAAAAAAAGCAGTCCCCTAGCTCAAAGACTAGAGGACTGCTTTCATTTTAGTTAATTAGACTTCTTTTAACGGACCAATTTTTTCTGCCAACGCCCTTTCTCCGTTTGCAGTTCTAAATAATAAAGCCCTTTGGCCTCATTTTCTAAAGAAATCTGCCCCTCGAAACCTTGAAGCTGCTCTTCTCGGATAAGCTGCCCTTGGCTGTTGAATATCCGTAGCGACTGCAATGGCGCATCGGTAGTTTGACGGAAAAAATACTGCCCATTCGGACTAGGATTTGGCCAAACCCTTAGCCCTTCGCTAGGCAAACTGACTAAACCACTGCTCACTACTTCCGTAAAACTAATGCTAATCGGACTAGAAGGCGCATCCCCAGATGTACTGCCGCTGCTATCTACCGCATTGCCCATCGCATAGACAGTTACCGTTCCTGTACCTGCCGCGGGGGCAGTCCAAGCAGCCGTAAAGTTGCCTGTACTCGAGCGCCCCTGATGCTCCCAATAACTTCTGTTATTAACAGTTGAAATCTGTGTATTTGACGTAATGACACTGTCCAATGTCCCCGCCTGATTGTTGGCCCCATCTAAAATAACAGCCTGCGCCCCATATTGGCTATAGTTGGGGTTATTCACATTGACAAAAATAGAGTAATGCTCGCCCGGAATATACTCGGTCACTACATTGCCACTCTGGTCCAATAAGCTTACGCTCACGACCGTATTCGAGGAGGCCGCCCCATGACAGGCCGAACAAGTGGAGCTAGATAAGGGCGAACCACTGTTGTCATTTCCGCCCGCGGCTCGTCCGCCACTACTACTTTGCAGGCCCGCATAAAGTAGGCCTAGGCCAAAAAGGAAAAAAAGGAAAGATTTTCTCATAAAATTAAGTTTTGGGAGGGGAGGTTAAAAAATCTCGGGGGTGATGCTATCCAAAATGATGGTAACAGGCCCATCATTGTTTAGTTCAATTTGCATGTCGGCGCCAAACTGCCCAGTCGCTACTTTTTGGCCCAATTCCGCCTCTGCTTTGGCTATAAATTCTTCATAGAGCGGAATGGCTTGTTCTGGCCTAGCTGCTCGAGTATAGGAGGGCCGATTGCCTTTTTTACAGGCCGCATAAAGCGTAAATTGACTCACAACAAGGAGCTGCCCTTGAACATCTCGAACAGAATAATTCATTTTGCCTTGCTCGTCATTGAATATACGGATTTTAATTAGCTTTTGGATGAGCCAATCAACATCTTTGCTACTATCTTCTTGATGAATACCGAGCAGCACAAAAAGCCCCTGCTCAATTTGGCCTACTGTTTTGCCATCTACCTTTACTTCGGCATTTTTTACTCGTTGAATGACTAAACGCATTTTTTTAGATTTATAGGTTGATGAGTAATTTGGGGCCTCCGCTGCGCTACGCTTGCGGCGCTACGTTTCGGGGCTCGCAGGTCTGCTCGGCCCTGCGCCAGCAAGCTGGCTAGGTCTGCGGCTTCGCCGCCCCCCTACACATCGCTAGGCCGCTCCTCTTTTGGGGCTAGCTTTTGGCCAATGGCTTCGGCCATTTGATGTTCTGCCTCTAGCAGGCGGCAAAGCCGCCGCAGGCTGAGGGATGGAAGGGGGGGGCCGAAGGCCAGACCGAGCGGGCGCAGCCCGCGATGGGCCGAGCGAGCAGCGAGCCCCCGCACAGCCCGACCCGCCCGCAGGGCGGGGCAGCCCCAAAAAAAATAAAACCCTTTCTCCAAAAGGAAAAAGGGTTTTGTATGAGATATGAGAAGGGCTAGACCTATTCTTCAGTCTTTTCTTCTTCATTGTCGGCCGCCTCTTCGGTGGCTTCTTCTGTAGTTTCTTCAGTAGCTACGGCCTCGGTAGTTTCGCTGCTTTTCTTTTTGCGGCGACGGCGAGTACGTTTTTTGTCAGCTTCTGGAGTAGCTTCAGCGGTTTCGTTATAATCCACTAGCTCAATGATAGCTACATCGGCGGCATCGCTGGGGCGGAAACCCACTTTGAGGATACGTACGTATCCACCGGGACGCTCAGCGATTTTGGGGCCTACTTCATTAAAGAGCTCATTAACCGCATCTTTATTTTGGAGGTAGCTAAAGATAACCCGACGAGAGTGCGTGGTATTATCTTTGGCGCGAGTAAGGATAGGCTCAATAAACTTGCGAAGGGCTTTGGCCTTGGGCAAAGTAGTTTTGATGCGTTTGTGTGTAATAAGGGCGATAGCCATATTACGGAAGAGGGCCTTACGGTGGCCGGCTTTGCGGCTAAGGTGGTTAAACTTTTTACCGTGTCTCATGATGGTAATTTTAACATCGTAGCACTAAGCGCAGTGGGCTCGGTTACTACAAAAGTGAAAGATTATAATTTACTCTTCGTCGAGTTTGTATTTGCTGAGGTCCATACCAAAAGTAAGGCTTTTGTCTTGGAGCAGCTCTTCGATTTCGACTAGAGATTTTTTACCAAAGTTGCGGAACTTGAGTAGTTCGTGAGTTTCATACTGCACGAGGTCGGCCAAAGTATTAATTTTGGCGGCCTTGAGGCAGTTATAGGCGCGGACAGAGAGGTCGAGGTCTTCCAAAGAAGTTTTGAGCAACTTGCGCATATGCAAGATGTGCTCATCGACGATATTGTCTTCCTTATCGGTTTCATCGGGGAACTTGATATTCTCATCGGTGATGAGCATCAGGTGTTGGATAAGGATTTTTGCGGCTTCTTTGATGGCTTGTTCTGGGTGGATAGCGCCATCAGTTTTGATATCGATGTTCAGTTTTTCATAATCGGTATGCTGGCCTACGCGGCTAGCGGATACAGAGTAATGAACATTTTTGATCGGTGTATAAATTGCGTCGATTGGAATATAACCGATAGGGGCATCTTTGGGCATATTTTCCTCAGCGGGAACATATCCACGGCCCTTCGTTACGGTAAGTTCCATTTCGAAAGTAATTTCGTCATCGAGGTTACAGATCACCAAATCGGGGTTAGTAACTTGGAAGACGTTAGTATGTTCGTTGATATCGGAGGCGAGAAGTTGATTTTTTCCAGACACACTGAGGTAAATTTTCTCAGAGGTAATATCGGGATCATCTAGAAGGTACTTCAGGCGAAGTTGTTTTAGATTGAGCACGATATCGACAACATCTTCGACCACGCCTTCGATAGTAGAGAATTCGTGTTCGGCCCCTTTAATTCTGACGGCAGAAACGGCAAAACCTTCGAGAGAAGAGAGTAAAATTCTGCGTAGAGAGTTACCGATAGTTTGGCCAAAGCCGGGTTCTAGCGGTTTAAACTCGAAAGAGCCCTCGAAGTCGTCGGCCTTTTGGAGAAGAATTTTATCAGGTTTTTGGAAGTTCAGCAAGCTCATAAATAAAATAGAGATGTGGCGATTAGATAAAATAATCAGACTAGGAGCCTTATGAGAGTGTAGGAAGGCAACAAAGAAAGCTTAGGACGAACCCTTGGGGGTTGTCCTAAGCTAGAGATCTGCTTAAGATACAGATTATTTAGAGTAGAGTTCAACGATAAGTTGTTCGTTGATAGGCTCTGGGATTTCGTCGCGGTTGGGATAAGCGACAAAAGAACCTTCTAGTTTCTCGGCGTTAAATTCTAGCCAGCTATATTTTTGAGCTTCTTTGCTATTGGCAGCAACAGACTCTTGGATAGTAACTAGGCCTTGAGATTTACCACGTACGGCTACGATTTCGCCTGGGCGAACAGAGTAAGAGGGTACGTTAGTAACAACACCGTTGACGGCGATATGGCCGTGAGTAACGAGTTGGCGAGCGGCGCGACGAGTAGGAGCGATACCTAGGCGGTAGACTACATTATCGAGGCGGGCTTCTAGCATTTGGAGAAGGATTTCGCCGGTAACGCCAGATTTGCGGCTAGCGGCTTCAAACATGCGGCGGAACTGGCGTTCGAGCACACCATAAGCATATTTGACCTTTTGTTTTTCCATAAGCTGTTTACCGTAGTCAGATTTTTGCTTACGGCGTTTAGCTAGGCCATGTTGGCCGGGGGGGTATTTCTTACGCTCGAAATATTTATCATATCCGTAGATAGATTCACCAAAAGCTCTAGACTTTTTTGTTTTTGGTCCTCTATATCTTGCCATTGTTTCCTAAGATTTAACGGTTGTTTTTTGAATAAAAGCCAATGCCAGGAGGCATTATACGCGGCGCTTTTTGGGTGGGCGACAGCCATTATGGGGGAGAGGAGTTGTGTCTTGGATAGTAGTTACACGAACACCTGCACCATCGATGGCACGAATAGCGGCTTCACGGCCAGAGCCGGGTCCTTTCACGTAAACGGTGACGCTACGTAGACCTAGGTCATAAGCTTCGCGAGCTGCTTCTGAAGCACAAACCTGCGCTGCATAAGGCGTATTCTTTTTAGAACCGCGGAAACCCTGCTTACCAGCAGAAGACCAAGAGATAACTTGACCTGCTTTATTGGTAATACTGATAATAATATTGTTGAAAGTAGCTTGGATATAAGCACGGCCTTGTGCTTCTACTTTTACACTTTTCTTTTTGACTTTCTTAGATGATTTAGCCATAACTGCCTTGAGATATTAAGCTTGACAAAAAATTAGAATTATTTACCCACTTTCTTCTTGTTCGCAACGGTTTTACGTCTTCCTTTGCGAGTACGAGCGTTAGTCTGGGTACGTTGTCCACGAACGGGAAGACCACGACGGTGGCGGAGTCCGCGAACACAAGCGATATCCATAAGGCGTTTGATGTTCATCTGTACTTCTGAGCGGAGTTGTCCTTCTACTAGGAACTCATCAGAAAGGATGTTGCGGATTGCTTTAATATTATCGTCTGACCAATCCTTTACTTTGGTACTTTCGTCAATCTGCGCCTCAGCAAGGATATGCTTCGCGCGAGTAGATCCGATACCATAAATATAGGTTAGGCCGATAACACCTCTTTTATTCTTGGGTAGATCAACACCTGCTATACGAGCCATAATATATGTTTTAAATTATCCCTGACGTTGCTTGAACTTAGGGTTCTTTTTGTTAATAATGTAAACTTTTCCTTTACGGCGGACGATTTTGCAGTCGGCCGATCTTTTCTTGATAGAAGGCTTAACTTTCATGATTAAGGTTACTTTTACTACTTGTAGCGATAGATAATACGTCCGCGGCTAAGGTCATAGGGAGACATTTCGACGGCTACTTTATCGCCAGGTAGGATTCGGATGTAATTCATTCTCATCTTTCCTGAGATGGTAGCAATAATTACGTGTTCGTTTTCTAGCTTTACGCGGAACATCGCATTAGAAAGCGCTTCAGTAATTTCGCCGTCTTGACGAATAAGATTCTTTTTTCCCATTAGACTGTTTTTTCGGACTGCAAATATCTTTAAATTCTTGGTAAATACCTAATAATTAGACTGTTTATTCAGGCTGTTGTTTTAACCAGCAGGATTTTCAGTAGTAGATGTAGCATCTACGGCTGTGTTTTCTCTTCGGCCTCTGAGGCGTCCGCCTTGGATAAATCCGCCATAAGAGTTCATGGCTAGGTGACCTTCGATTTGCTGTAGGGTATCGAGGACTACGGCTACCATAATGAGTAGTGAAGTACCTCCGAAGAAGATAGCGAATCCGAGGTCAATTTGGAGTACGCCAGCTGCGATACCGGGTAAAATAGCGATAGCACCGAGGGCGATAGATCCGGGAAGGGTAACACGAGAGGCGACCTTATCAATATGCTCTACTGTATCGGCCCCAGACTTCACGTTGGGGATAAAAGCATTTTGGCGTTTCAGTTGGTCTGCATGCTGCTGAGGGTTAACGATCAGTGCGGTGTAGACATAGGTAAAGATAACGACCAAAAAGAAGAAGAGTACATTATAAGGAACAGAGGTAAAGTCTGCCAATTGGCCCCAGATAGTATCTGCGCCTGTAGAAGCTCCGAGGAAGCCAGCGATGGCAGTTGGAACAAACATGAGGGCTTGGGCAAAGATGATAGGCATTACTCCTGCTGCATTAAGTTTGATTGGAATATGGTCGAGGCCAGACTGGCCACCCATAGCGGCGACGCGGCTAGCGCCATCGGCACGGCCCACCATATGTTTAGCAAACTTAATTTGGATTTTACGAACAGCTTGAACCAGAGCGACTGAAGCTAGAACGACAAGAGCGAAGAGGGCGAGTTCTACGATAAAGATTACCGGGCCGCCGGCCATTGCGCTAAACTTGAGGTTCATTTCTCCGACAAAAGCCTGAGGGAGGGTAGCGATAATACCTGCGGTAATGAGTAGAGAGATACCATTTCCGATACCTTTATCGGTAATGCGTTCTCCTAGCCACATACAGAATACGGTACCTGCGGTCAGGATAATAATGTTAGAGAACCAGAAAATGGGGAGACCTACATCACTAGAGATAGCTTCTGGGAAAGAGGCATGCATATAGTTGAGGTAGGCAGAGCCTTGCACTAGGGTAATTGCTATAGTGATATAGCGAGTAATTTGGTTGAGTCGGCGTTGGCCGGCTTCTCCATCTTTTTGCAATTTCTGAAAGTAAGGAATTGCGAATCCGAGTAATTGGACGATAATTGATGCCGAGATATAGGGCATAATACCGAGAGCAAAAACGGCAGCGTTAAAGAAGGCCCCACCTGAGAAGGTGTTGAGTAGGTCTAGCAGGCCGGGAGCATCATCTCCTCCGCTACTGAGTTGTTTTTGAATTTCGGCGGTATCGATACCGGGAAGAATGACGAAGCTACCGAAGCGGTAGACTGCAAGCAAACCTAGGGTAAGCAAGATTCTGTTCTTGAGTTCTGGGATAGCCCAGATCTCTTTCATTTTTTCTATAAAGGATTTCATGGATCAGCTCTGTTATAGTCTAAAAGAGGTGTCTAGATTGACTTTTGCGGCCCCTAAATTAAGAGAATTATTTTAGGGAAGGAAATAAATAGCGCTTAGTGAGGCTTTATATCTGCGAAAAAGGACAAAAGGGGTATTAAAGGCCCTAGTAACCCCTAGCCTATTATAGGCAATAGGCTGGGGTTTTTATCCTGGGCAGCAAAGCTTTGGGCTAATGCGGCTATTTTAGTAAGTATTTCTCCCAGTTTTCGGGTTTTTTGTTTTTGCGGAGCGGTATGCATTGGCCTAGCTGCCTGAAGCAGTGTGGCGGAGCCACAGACCGAGGCGCTGAAAGCGCTGAGGGCCGAGCAGGCTTGCGAGCTGTGCAAGGGAGCGGCCGCTGAAAGCGGCAGGCCCCAAAAAACCTTAAGAAAGGGGAGCTAAAGCATTAGACACTTGGGGTACAAAAAAGAAGGAGAAAGTAGAATTTCTCCTTTTAGGCTTGTACCGATTTTAGCCGAGCAGAGAGACTGCTGCGCCTAAGGCTTCGATTTGAGTTTTGACTTCATCGTCTACCTTAGTAGCTTGGAGGTCAAATTTAGTTTTGAGGCTACCTTCAGCGATAACGTGCAACTTATCGTCTTCATTAAGGTGCTTAAAGTGCTCGGCCAATTCTTTGGCGCCTACGGCAGAGAGCTTAGCAGCTTCTACGACACCTTGGATTTGGTTAGCTTTAACGATAAGCATGCAGCTTCCTCCTTTTTCTTCGATAGCTGTTTTGGCAGCTTTAGAGAAGCGGAAGGCAGAAACTTGAAGAGCGGCAGTTAGTTCGCCTTGAGCGAGGACCTTAAACTGTTCATTCTTTTTGATGAGGCCGGCAGCGACTAGAGTATTGATATCGACAGTAGTCGTATTCATTTTGTTGGCTGCATCTTGGAGGTCGTTCAAATTTACTACGGTGAAGCTATCGGGTTGGTAAGATTGATAGCGGCGGGCAGTATTTTTGAATCCGCGTTTAGGCAGGCGCATTTGGATAGGCATTTGGCCACCTTCATGGCCTCTTTTGCTTTTGAATCCAGAGCGAGATTTGGCACCTTTATGACCGCGAGTAGAAGTTCCACCACGGCCTGAGCTAGTCCCGCGGCCGATGCGTTTACGATTCTTTACGGCACCGTTAGCGGGTTTGAGGTTACTCAGTTTCATTATGTGAAATGTTTTACTGATGAGAAAAGGAGGAGCTAAATGTTAGAGCTCTTCTACTTTTAGCAAGTGTTTAACTTTATTGATCATTCCGGCTACCTGAGGGCTAACAACTTGCTCAGCAGACTGATTGATTTTGCGCAGACCGAGGGCTACCATAGTTGCCTTTTGGTCTTTTGGACGATCGATAACACTTTTAATTTGCGTGATACGTACTTTTTTCATGATATCAGAGAGGTTAAGGACTATCCGTTAAAAACTTTTTCGAGTTTGACTCCTCTAGTTCTAGCTACCTGAACTGGCGTACGTAATTTTTGCAAAGCGTCGATAGTTGCTTTAATTACGTTATGCGGGTTGGAAGAACCGAGAGACTTGGCGAGTACGTTATGGACGCCGGCTACTTCTAGTACGGCGCGCATAGCACCGCCAGCGATCACCCCTGTACCGTCGGCTGCGGGGAGAATAAGTACTTTACCTGCGCCAAACTTACCGTGTTGTTCGTGCGGGATAGTTCCGTTTAGTACGGGCACTTTAACGAGATTCTTTTTAGCTTCATCTGCGGCTTTAGTGATAGCTGCGGAGACTTCGCGGGCTTTACCGAGGCCGTGGCCTACTTGTCCTTTTCCGTCTCCAACTACAACGATAGCGGCGAAGCTGAAGGTACGGCCTCCTTTGGTCACTTTAGAGACACGGTTGAGGGAGACCAATTTATCTTGGAATTCAGTATCTACTGGCTTTACGCGATTAGATTTCTTTGCCATGGTTAATATTGGTTTTCGCTAGATGATTTAGAATTGAAGGAGCTCATTGCTGCCATCTTCTTTTTGGGCACCGCGAGCGCCTTCTGCGAGGGCTTTGATGCGGCCATGGTAGAGGTAGCCACCACGATCGAAGACAACCGTGTTGATACCTTTTTCGATTGCTTTTTTGGCAATCAGGCCACCAACTAGGCGAGCTTTTTCAGATTTATTGACATTTTGGCCATCAATTCCGTCTTCTTTAGAGCTAGCGGAGACCAATGTTGTGCCAGCGATATCATTGATTAGCTGGACAGATATATGAGAGTTGCTTCGGTATACTGTCATGCGTGGGCGCTCGGCAGTACCTTTAAGCTTTTTGCGGATTCTTCTGTGAATGCGCTGACGACGAGTCATTTGTTTTGAAGCCATAATAGAGAGCTATAAAACTGTTCGCAAAAAATGAAAAAATTAGATGAAGGAGGCTGCTATTATTTGGCAGCGGTTTTACCGGCTTTTCTACGGATTTGTTCTCCTTTGAAGCGTACACCTTTACCTTTATAGGGTTCGGGTTTGCGGAAGCTACGGATTTTGGCAGCTACTTGGCCGATAAGTTGTTTATCGAAAGACTCTAGAGTCACCAAGGGGGGCGTACCTTTTTTGGTTTCTGTAGTTACGCTTACTTCTTCTGGGATGTAGAACATAACGGGGTGAGAATAACCTAGGGCCAATTCTAGGCGTTGGCCTTTGTTGCTAGCGCGGTAACCCACACCATGCAATTCTAGTTCTACTTTATAACCTTTAGAAACTCCTTCAATCATGTTAGCGATCAGCTGGCGGTAGAGGCCATGCATAGCTTTATGACGTTTTTGCTCAGTAGCGCGAGATACCAGTACCTTACCATCTTCAAGTTTGGCAGAGATACCAGAAGAGGCAATTTCTTGAGAGAGTTGGCCTTTAGCGCCTTTAACCTCTACGAGATTACCTTTGATATTAACTTCTACGCCCGCTGGAATTTCAATAGGCAGTTTTCCTATACGAGACATGCTATTATTTTTTAAATCTTATTAAATCTGAGAAAAGGGCTTAGTGGATATAGAAGAGTACTTCACCACCTACATTCTCTTCACGAGCTTTTTTGTCTGTGATTACCCCTTTAGAGGTAGAGATGATTGCCAAGCCTAGGCCGTTAATTACGCGGGGTAGCTCATCGGCCTTCACATAGTGACGGAGGCCTGGGCGGCTAATGCGTTTCATTTTACGAATAACGGGTTGCTTAGAAGAAGCATCGTATTTGAGAGCGATTTTGATAACTCCTTGTTTGTTAGAAGTTTCTTCAAACTTGTAACGGAGGATATAGCCCTGATCATAAAGAATTTCGGTAATTCTTTTTTTCAGATTAGAGGCTGGAATTTCGACGATGCGATGTTTAGCCATCTGGGCATTGCGGATTCGAGTTAGGTAGTCCGCAACAGGATCTGTTACTGCCATGATTGCAATGTTATCGCTAAAATTATCTCAGTGAAGAGAGATCTTTTAGCTGATGAATAAATTTTGAATTCTAGTTCGAAAGCGTAGAGAGTAAAAGTTACCAGCTAGCCTTGGTTATACCAGGAATTTTGCCGGCTAGGGCCATTTCGCGGAACTTCACACGGCAGAGGCCAAATTGGCGCATATAGCCTTTGGGGCGTCCGGTAAGTTGGCAACGGTTGTGCAGGCGGACTTTAGAAGAGTTTTTGGGCAACTTATCTAGTTCATCCCAACGACCTTCTTTTTTGAGTTGTTCGCGGCGAGCAGCATATTTTTGCACTAGGCGCTGTCTTTTCTTTTCTCTTGCGATTACGGATTTACGGGCCATAATTAGCTTTTAGTTTTAAAGGGTAGTCCAAGAAGAGTGAGTAATTCTAGAGATTCCTCATCTGTTGGAGCCGAAGTGACAAAAGTGATATCCATACCTGTGATACGAGGAATTTTATCCAAGTTGATCTCAGGGAAGATAATTTGTTCTGTTACACCTAGGGTGTAATTACCTCTACCATCAAAGCTTTTGTTGCTGATACCGCGGAAGTCACGTACACGAGGGAGAGCAACATTGATTAGGCGATCGAGGAATTCATACATATTGGTGCCACGTAGAGTTACGCGAGCTCCGATAGGCATACCTTCACGGAGTTTGAAGTTTGAGATAGACTTCTTCGCTCTAGTTTTCACGGCACGCTGACCAGTGATAAGAGTTAGCTCCCCGACAGCATTATCAACCAACTTCTTGTCAGAGGTAGCCATTCCTACACCTTGGCTTACGCAGATTTTTTCCAACTGGGGTACTTGCATGATGCTTTTGTACTGAAACTTTTCTTTCAGCTTAGCAACCACCTCTTCTTGGTATTTCTGCTTTAATCTAGGTTGATAGCTCATTATTAAATAACTTGATTTGTATTCTTAGAAATGCGGACTTTTTTGCCGTCTTGAATTTCCATTTTTACCTTGCTAGCTACGCCTTCAGCGTCTACGAGCATAAGGTTAGAAACGTGAAGAGAGGCTTCTTTTTCGATGATACCACCTGCGCGTTCATTAGTAGCGCGGATATGTTTTTTCACCTTATTGAGTCCTTCTACAATTGCACGTTGCTCTAGAGGAAAGGTTTTGACTACTTTACCAGTATTGCCTTTTTCGTCTCCAGAGATCACTTTTACGGTGTCTCCCACTTTAACGTGTAGCTTCACCTTAGTTTGCTTTTTGTTTGCCATGATTATAGTACTTCAGGAGCAAGTGAAACAATTTTCATAAAGTCGCGCTCACGCAACTCACGGGCTACTGGGCCAAAAATACGAGTTCCTCTTGGCTCTTCCGAGGCATTGAGGAGAACAACTGCATTGTCATCAAAGCGAATATAAGAACCGTCTTGGCGACGAATTTCTTTTTTCGTGCGTACGATTACCGCCTTAGAAACAACGCCTTTTTTTACCTGACCGCCAGGAGCTGCATCCTTTACCGTAACTACAATGATGTCACCGATAGAGGCATAACGACGTTTAGAGCCACCAAGTACCTTAATACAAAGTACTTCTTTGGCTCCCGTGTTATCAGCTACTCGCAGTCTACTTTCTGCTTGTATCATGATAAAATATAATTATTTCGCACGTTCAATAATCTCAACTAGTCTCCAGCGCTTCTTTTTGCTCAAGGGTCGAGTTTCCATAATGCGAACGACATCGCCTGTATTGCAGTCGTTCTTCTCATCATGAGCGCTAAACTTATTGGTCGTTTTTACAAACTTACCATAGATGGGGTGCTTCACCCGGCGCTCAACAGAAACAGTGATGGTTTTATCCATCTTGTTGCTGGTCACGATACCTACACGTTGCTTGCGCAGATTGCGTGTTGATTCTGTTGCCATTAGATTAGATTTAAAATTTTTCTATTCCTATTTCTTCTTTCTACGAGCCCGGATGCGATCTCGCTTGAGGTCGCCAGCTTCTTCTAGCTGCTTCAATTCACGAGCACGAAGCTCCGTCTTGATTCTCGCAATGTTCTTACGAGCCAGCTTAAGATCGCTAGGACGGGCCAAAGCAGAAACATTGTGCTGATAAACCATCTCATGCAAAGCAGTCTCTGCTTGCTCAAGAGTTTCTTTCAGCTGCTCGTCTGTCATAGACGTTGCCTTAATCTTGTCCATTACCTATAAATCTGTTATTGTTCTACATAATCGTTGCGCACGACAAACTTCATCTTGACGGGCAACTTTTGAGCCGCTAGGCGCAAAGCCTCTTCAGCAATAGATCGCTTAACTCCATCAATTTCAAATAGAACACGACCTGGCTTAATTACAGCAACATAGTGAGACAAAGCTCCCTTTCCCTTACCCATACGTACTTCGTTGGGCTTCTTAGTGATAGGCTTATCGGGGAAAATTCGGATCCATACCTTTCCTTCACGTTTCATATAGCGAGTCATCGCAATACGAGCCGCCTCAATCTGACGGTTGGTAATCCAACCCTCTTCCAAGGTTTTAATGCCGAATGTCCCGAAAGAAATTTTAGAACCGCGATGGGCAATACCTTTGATACGGCCCTTCTGCTGCTTGCGGTATTTGGTTCTTCTCGGTTGTAACATTATTAATGTATTGTGCTACGTTCAAATAAAATTAACCCTATTTGGCCTCCCCTATAATCATAAGGAAGGCCAAAAGTGGCTGCAAAAATAAGTTTTTTCTTGCAAAACTCCTTATTTACAGGAGGTTTTTTAAGACTTTCTGCCACGACGGTTATCACGACCACCACGACGGTTGTTGTCACGACCACCACGACGGTTGTTGTCGCGTCCACCACGACCACCACGTCCGCCACGTCCGCTACGGCTCTGCTGACTAGGGAACAAGTCTACTTTGTCATAAATCTCTCCACGACAAATCCATACTTTTACCCCAATCTTACCATATACAGTCTGTGCCTCAACAATAGCGTAGTCAATGTCTGCACGGAAAGTATGCAAAGGAGAACGCCCCTCTTTATACTCCTCAGAACGAGACATATCTGAACCATTCAAACGACCAGACAAACGCACTTTGATGCCCTCGGCACCTGCACGCATAGTTGATTGAATAGACATTTTTGTTGCCTTACGGTAATTGATACGCGCTTCCAACTGCTTAGCGATAGTCTCGCCAACAATCTGTGCGTTCAACTCAGGCTTGCGAATTTCAAAAATGTTGATCTGCACTTCTTTGGCTGTCAACTTCTTCAACTCCTCACGAATGCGATCAACCTCTTGACCACCCTTACCGATAATAATACCAGGGCGTGATGTATGAATAGTTACAGTTACGCGCTTGAGCGTACGCTCAATCACAATACGTGCAATACCACCCTTCTCTACGCGAACACGTAGATAGGCACGGATCTTCTCATCCTCTACTACTTTCTCCGCATAGTCCTTGCCGCCAAACCAGTTAGAATCCCAGCCGCGTACAATCCCTAGACGGTTACCTATTGGATTAGTTTTCTGTCCCATAAGTTTTGACTTAAGATTTTAATCGTTTGATGCTTCAATTTCTTCTGCCACTTCTTCCTCTACTACAAAATCAGTAGGAAGAGCTACGGTATTCTCTACCACCAAACTTACGTGACAAGAATGTTTACGAATACGGTGCGCACGACCATGTGGCGCAGGCAAAAAACGCTTGAGCTGAGGCCCTTGGTCTACCCAAATAGCCTTCACGACCAAGCCATACTCATCTGCCTCCTCACCAGTCAATACAGACCAGTTCGCTACTGCAGATAATAGCATCTTCTCCAAATGACGAGCACCTTCCTTACGGGTAAATTTTACAATACCCAAAGCCTTTGATACAGGTAGACCACGGACAATATCCGCAGACAAACGCATCTTGCGCGCAGACATCCGGCAGCCTTTCAACTTCGCCGTCGCCTGTACCGTCTCATTATTATATTGCATGACTTTATGCTGCTTTTATTTTATTAAAATTAGATCCTGGGCTATTTCTTTCTGTTTCCAGAGTGCCCGCGATAAGTACGTGTAGGAGCAAACTCTCCCAACTTATGACCTACCATGTTCTCTGTTACATAAACCGGTACAAATGTACGGCCATTATGCACAGCGATAGTCTCGCCTACCATCTGAGGAATAATCATAGAAGAACGTGACCATGTCTTGATCACCCCTTTCTTCTTTGAACTCTTCGCCTTGATCAATTTTTTGATCAACTTGTGGTAAACGTATGGTCCTTTTTTCAGTGAACGTGCCATATCTATTTCTTATTTTTACCTGTTTTTCTACGCGTGATGATAAACTTATCTGAGTACTTCTTGCTCTTGCGCGTCTTCTGTCCCTTGGCCATAATGTTGCCACGAGAACGAGGATGACCCCCAGAAGCACGGCCCTCACCACCACCCATGGGGTGATCTACAGGGTTCATGGCTACACCACGTACCCGAGGACGACGACCCAACCAACGCTTGCGACCAGCCTTACCCAATACCTGTAATCCATGGTCAGGGTTAGAAACTGTACCCACTGTGGCTCTACACTCAGACAAAACCAAGCGCGTCTCACCAGAAGGCATCTTAATGATCGCATACTTGCCATCACGACCAGCCAAAGTAGCAGAAGTACCTGCACTTCTTACAAAAGTGGCTCCCTTACCAGGACGAGTCTCAATAGCATGAATAGTTGTTCCCAAAGGAATCTTGCTCAAAGGCAAACTGTTCCCCAAGTTAGGAGCAATCTCTACTCCCGACAAAAGAACATCTCCTACCTTCAATTTGTGAGGCGCCAAAATATAGCGCTTCTCTCCATCAGCGTATACCAACAAAGCAATAAAAGCTGTACGGTTGGGATCATACTCAATGCTCTTTACAGTAGCAGGAATCCCATCCTTGTTACGCTTAAAGTCAATTACACGATAACGACGCTTGTGCCCACCACCTCGGTGACGAACAGTCATGCGCCCTTGTCCATTTCTACCCCCAGACTTCGAGCTCTTACGAATCAGGCTCTTCTCTGGCTTGTCTGTGGTCACTTCCGCAAAAGTGTTCCCAAGCCGAGTTCTAGTACCAGGCGTAATCGGATTATACTTCTTAACTGGCATGTTAAACTACGAATTTATCAGTTTCGCAAACTATAGGTGAATAATATAATTTACAGACTATTCTATCTTTTTTGGGGCCTGCCCTCGCTTCGCTCAGGCCGTTCCCTTCCACGGCTCGCAAGCCTGCTCGGCCCTTTCGGGCTGCCGGCAAAGCCGGCACCGCTACAGGCAACTAGGCCTGCGGCGGCTTTGCCGCCTGCTTTACGCAGAAAATAAAATATCTGTTTCTCTTAAACGCTAGGCTTCTGCAGCCTCAGTTTCGTTTCCATCTACTTCTTCCAACTCCTCTTCCGTGTCAATACCGTAGAAACCTTCAATGAACTCTCCCTCGGCAACAGTTACTACTGCCTTCTTATAAGGGCTAGTACGTCCACTTACCATACGTCCTTTTACTACGCGTGATTTACGCTTACCTGGGCGAATAGAAGTGTTTACGTCGTCTACAGTTACACTAAACTGCTCCTCAACCGCTTTCTTGATCTCAATTTTGTTGGCGTCCATTGCCACCACAAAAGTGTACTTCGTAGAAATTGGGTTGTCAGCCAACTCAGTGCTCTTCTCAGAAAGAAGCGGCTTAATGATGATTGCTTTCTTTGCCATTTTAGCCGTTTTTTAGCAAGCTTTATAATATTATTTAGTCAAAAGAGCTGTAATAGCAGCCAATGCACTCTCCGTAATTACCAAGCAGTCTGCATTCATTGTCTCATAAACATTCAAGTCACGAGCATTGATTACATCAGCCTGAGAGAGGTTGCGGGCAGATAAGGCCACATTTGTGTATACCTCATCATAAACCTTATCCTGCTCCTCTAGCGTTTTTTCATATTCCGCTACAGTTGCTTCATAAGCTTTCAAATCCGCTACATAAGCCTGATTGAACTCTTTCTGCTGTGCCGCTTTACGTCCACGGCCCTTCTGCAAACGAGGAGCTTTAGGTGCTGCAGGTGCTACAGGAGCATTTACAAGCAACAAACTCTTCTTGTTCGCAATATTCAAAGCCTCCAAAAACTTGATGTAGTTCTTGGTCTTAGCCGCATCAAACTTCAAGTCCTCAACAACCACAATGCGGTTATCTTGAGCCTTGTTGCTCAAAGCAGCCTTACGAGCCAAACGGCCAACTTTTTTGTTTAGCTTAATGCCATAGTTACGAGGGCGGGGACCAAATACACGTCCTCCTCCTCTAAACAAAGGGTTCTTAATGCTACCCTTACGCGCTCCACCCGTGCCTTTCTGGCGGTGTAGCTTACGCGTAGAACCTACAATTTCTGCACGTTCTTTAGACTTATGGGTGCCCTGGCGCTGATGAGCAAGGTACTGCTTTACAGCCAAGTAAACTACGTGCTCGTGATTTTCTTTCAGCTCCAAACCAAAGACATCACTAGAGAGTTCTACCTCTCTACCCAAGCCTTTTCCGTTGATATCTAATACTTCTAGTTTCATTTTACTTCTTCACGATTACAATAGAGCCCTTGTGACCAGGAATAGCTCCTTTGATTAGCAAAATATTTTTCTCAGGAAACATTTTCATTACGCTGAGCTTCTTCACAGTTACACGCTTGCCACCCATACGGCCAGCCATACGCATACCTTTGAATACCTTTGCAGGGTAAGAACAAGCTCCAATCGCTCCGGGTGCACGTCCGCGGTTATGCTGACCGTGCGTACGCATACCCACACCAGCAAATCCGTGGCGTTTTACAACACCCTGAAATCCTTTTCCTTTTGAAGTACCTACCACCTGTACTGTATCGCCTTCAGCAAATACCTCCTCGGCAGTTAGGGTTTCGCCAAGCGCTTTTTCTGTGTAAAATTCTCTAAATTCTACCAAGTGACGAGGGTAAACTGTTACCTCTTGTCCACGCTTGTTTTGTTTTACAGCACTTGCCGCCTTAACGCCCTCTTCTTTATGAGCTTTTTGGCTTTCAAAGTGACCTTTCAAAGGTTGGCTAACATTTTTTGATCTGCGCTCGCCGAAGCCTAGCTGCAGAGCATCGTAACCATCTGTTTCCTGCGTCTTCACCTGAGTAATGGTGCAGGGCCCCAGCTCTACTACAGTACAAGCAACGTTTGCGCCGCCTTCAGTGTAGATACTGGTCATTCCAATTTTTTTTCCAATTAATCCTTCCACGGTTCTTTAACTTTTTGGAATTATAGATTAACAAATTCTGCTTACATCAATTTCACTTGGATATCTATCCCTGAAGGAAGCTCCAGCTTCTCTAGGGCGCTTACTGTTTTGGCAGTAGAGCTATAGATTTCGATCAAGCGTTTGTGAGTACGCAGTTGGAATTGCTCCCGTGATTTTTTATTCACATGCGGTGAACGCAAAACAGTGAATACCTTCTTCTCGGTGGGCAGCGGAATCGGACCGGTTACAACTGCGCCGGTGTTACGAACAGTTTGTACAATCTTAGCAGTAGACTTGTCCACGAGATTGTGATCGTAGGAACGTAACTTGATTCTGATTTTTTGATTCATGCCTCTTACATGATTTAAAAAAATAGATAAATAAGATTTCTAATAGCTGTTGATTTGGGTCCAGCTGTTTTGGCCTAGCGATGTGCAGCAGTGGCGCGAAGCGCCAGACCGAGCATAGCGAGGGCCGAGCGAACAGCGAGCTGCGAAACGTAGCGCCGCAAGGCGAAGCCGCAGCGGAGGCCCCAAAAAAACAAAAAAAAGCCAGCCACCTTCCAGTAAATGGAAAGCGACGGCTTTTATAATTTATGACTAACCAGCGACACCCTTGGCGTCTTCGATTACCTTCTTGGCGATTCCCTCAGGAGCCTGAGCATAGTGAGAGAACTCCATGGTAGAAGAAGCACGACCAGAAGTTAGGGTACGTAGTTCAGTGATATAACCAAACATTTCTGATAGAGGTACATCGGCTTTTACAACGATGGCCGCACCGCGAGCTTCCTGACCTTTTAGGAGGCCACGACGACGGTTGAGGTCACCAATTACGGTACCGGTATACTCTTCAGGAGTAATTACTTCCAATTTCATGATAGGCTCCATGATAACAGGCTTAGTTTTGCGAGCTGCTGCTCTAAAACCCTCCTTAGCACAAAGCTCAAAAGCGATAGGCTTAGAGTCAACGTTGTGCATAGATCCATCATAAACGCGAACCTTCATAGAGTCCATACCGTATCCAGCCAATACGCCATTATCCATCATAGACTCAAAGCCTTTAGTGATGGGGTTGACATAAGCCTTATCGATAGATCCCCCTACGATAGCCCACTTAAATTGCAAGCGTGCCTTACCAGACTTGAACTCTTCGCTTTCGAGGAACTCCTCATCTGCGGGGCCGAGTTCAAACTCCATATCGGCAAATAGACCAGAACCACCAGACTGCTTTTTCAAGCGTTCGCGGTGAGAAACAGTAGTAGTTAGGGCCTCTTTATAGTTTACTTGAGGAGCACCTTGGTTCACCTCTACTTTGAACTCGCGCTTGAGGCGGTCCACGATGATTTCCAAGTGCAACTCACCCATACCGCTAATTACGGTTTGAGCAGTTTCCTCATTATATGTAGCGCGGAAAGTAGGATCTTCCTCCATGAGTTTGGCCAAAGCCATACCCAACTTCTCTACATCTTTCTGAGTTTTAGGCTCGATTGCCAAGCCAATTACGGGCTCGGGGAAAGTCATACTTTCCAAAACGATCGGATTGTCTACAGAACAAAGGGTATCACCAGTTTTGATGTCCTTAAATCCTACAGCAGCAGCAATATCACCAGCACCTACCTCAGGAATTGCATTCTGTTGATTAGAGTGCATTTGGTAGAGGCGAGAGATACGCTCCTTCTTGCCAGAACGAGTATTGAGAATGTAAGAACCTGCTTCGAGTACACCAGAATAGGCGCGGAAGAAAGCCAAGCGACCTACATAAGGGTCTGTGGCAATCTTAAAGGCCAAAGCAGAAAAAGGAGCGTCATAAGAAGCGGGGCGGGGCTCCTCTTCTTCTGTATCAGGGTTAGTTCCTTTTACTTCCTCTACATCCAAAGGAGAAGGCAAAAATGCACATACTGCATCTAGTACCGCTTGTACCCCTTTGTTCTTAAAGGCAGAACCACACATTACAGGAATAATGCTCATATCACATACAGCAGAGCGAATTGCTGAACGGATTTCTTCAGCTGAGATAGACTCAGGATCCTCAAAGAATTTCTCCAACAAAGACTCATCATAATCAGCAACAGCTTCTAGCAATTGCTCACGAGCCTCGGCTACAGTATCCTCCAAGTCAGTAGGCATATCTACAACCTCATAAGTCATACCCATATCGTGCTCATTCCAAACGATAGCTTGACCAGTAATTAGGTCTACTACCCCTTTGAAATCATCTTCAGAACCGATTGGCACCTGAAGAGGAACAGCATTGGCCCCCAACATGTCGCGCATCTGTTGAACAGTACCGAAGAAATCGGCACCTGTGCGGTCCATTTTGTTTACAAATGCAATACGAGGAACTTTAAAACCATCGGCTAGACGCCAGTTAGTTTCAGACTGAGGCTGTACCCCACTAGAAGCACAGAAAAGGAACACGAGCCCGTCCAATACACGCAAAGAACGAGACACCTCTACCGTAAAGTCTACGTGACCAGGTGTGTCGATAATGTTTACGTGGTAAGACTTGTCTTTCCAATTCCAACTGGTGGTCGTCGCTGCAGAAGTAATCGTGATACCACGCTCCTGCTCTTGCTCCATCCAGTCCATGGTAGCTCCACCATCGTGAACCTCACCAATCTTGTGAGTCAAACCAGTGTAGAACAATACCCGCTCAGTGGTAGTGGTCTTACCGGCATCAATGTGTGCAGCAATACCAATGTTTCTAGTGAATACTAGGTCTTTCTTTGCCATGACTTTGGTGGCTTTTGAAAAAGGTTAAAATAAAATATATAGAGTTGAATTAGCGTGCGAAGTGAGCAAATGCACGGTTAGATTCAGCCATGCGGTGCGTATCTTCTTTCTTCTTCACAGCCTGGCCTTCACCTTTAGCTGCAGCTAAAATTTCTTGAGAGAGTTTGTTTGCCATCCCTTTACCAGAACGCGCACGGGCGTACTTGATCATCCACTTCATGGCAATAGACATCCGGCGACCCGGACGAATTTCTGTGGGAATTTGGAAGGTAGCCCCTCCAATACGGCGAGAACGCACCTCTACCTGAGGCATTACATTCTTAAGCGCTTTATGAAATACCTCCTGAGCAGTTTCTTCACCCTCAGAGCGCTCGCCTACAATGTCCATGGCATCATAGAATACACGGAATGCCGTGCTCTTCTTGCCATCCAACATCATCATATTCACGAATCTTGTGATCGTGTTGTCTCCATAGCGCGGATCGGGCTCGATTTGCCGCACCTTCGGTTTACGTTTTCTCATGTCTTAAATTTTAATGTCGTTGCGTGAACTTCGAAAAGTAACTGCCCCCTATGGGCCGGTCCACTCTTCAACCCCAGCTTTTCTAGGGTTTACCTCAACAAAAAGGATCTTCGTCTAAGCGCGAATTATTTCTTCTTCGCAGCCTTAGGACGCTTGGTACCATAACGTGAACGAGCTTGCTTACGATCGTTTACACCCGCAGTATCCAAAGCACCACGTACAATTGTATAACGTACACCAGGAAGGTCCTTCACACGACCACCACGTACCAATACGATTGAGTGCTCCTGCAAGTTGTGACCCTCACCGGGAATGTAAGCAATTACCTCGATACCATTGGTCAAACGTACCTTGGCTACTTTACGCAAAGCTGAGTTAGGCTTCTTGGGTGTAGTCGTGTATACACGAGTACAGACACCGCGTTTCTGAGGACATGCGTCCAACGCTCTGGCCTTGCTCTTCTTGACGATAAGCTTCCTTCCGTTGCGTACTAATTGATTAATAGTTGGCATCTAATAATTATTTTTACAGATAAACAGAGACAATAAATAACTGCCCTTAGATGGACTAAGGGTTTGCCTAAGCGTTTGCAAAGGTAACACTAATTCTAGTTTTATTAAAATGATTTCTAAACTTTTATGTAGTTTTTTAAACTTTTTAGGGGGCTTTTTTCAAAAAAAGCTTTCTCCCTGATTATCAGTTGGTTTAGGGGCCTGCGGGCTGCGCCCGCCGCTCCCCTTCAGGGCTCGCAGGTCTGCTCGGCCCTGCAGCGGCGGCAAAGCCGCCGCTTGGGTCTGGCCCAAGGCCCCCCTTGCGGGCAGCTAGGCCGCTCCTCCTTTTTTTTTGCTCTAAAGGCCCTTCTTTGGCCCTTTTTGCGTCCAAAGCAAAGTTTTTCTTTGCTCTGCTCTCCAAAACTCCTTACACTGCCTTATTTTGCGCTAAACGCAATATCCTCCCCTCCCCTACTGCGGCCAAAGCCAAGCGGCTATCGGCCTAGCGATGTGGAGGGGTGGCCGAAGGCCAGACCGAAGCGCGCAGCGCTGAAGGGCCGAGCAGACCTGCGAGCCCCGAAACGTAGCGCAGCAAGCGTAGCGCAGCGGAGGCCCCAAAAAATATTCATCGCCTTAAATCATCCAACTTATGCGCTTTCGTCTTGGCTATCTGGCCTTTATGCCCATCCTGTTTTTTAGCTTTTTGATGTGCCAATCGAGCCTGCCCCCCGATTCTCCAGAGCTTGGGCCCCAGCTTTTTCCCCAACAAAAACAACTTCAAGCGTTAGAAACTCGCATTTTGGCCCAAGAAGAAACTTGGATTAACCAAAAGTGGGAAAGCATGAGCCCCCAAGAGCGACTTGGCCAACTTTTTATGGTGGCCGCCTACCCTTTGCAGGGCAAAAATGACGAAATCCGCATGAAACGACTCATCCAAAAGGAGCATTTGGGCGGAGTTGTGCTCTTTAAAGGCCCACCCACTCGAGCCGCTAGCCTTTGTAATCAATACCAAGCCTGGGCGCCTAAAGTGCCGCTCTTGGTCGCTATCGATGGCGAATGGGGCTTGGCTATGCGGCTCGACTCGATCATTAATTACCCCCGACAATTACTTTTTGGGGCCCTGCCCGACAATCGCCTGATTTATGATTTTGGCAAAGAAGTGGCCCGACAAGCCCAGCATATTGGCATTCATATCAATTTTGCGCCAGTGGTTGATATTAACAACAATGCCGCAAATCCCGTGATTGGCGACCGCTCTTTTGGCGAGCAAAAACGCAATGTGACCGAAAAAGCCTACCAATATATGCGAGGCATGCAAGACAACGGGCTGATGGCCTGCGCCAAGCATTTTCCGGGACATGGCGATACAGATGTTGATTCTCATTACGATTTGCCGAAAATCAAACACCCTAGAAGTCGGTTAGACAGCCTAGAGCTCTATCCTTTTCGGCAGTTGATTCCCCAAGGTTTGGGCTCTATTATGGTGGCCCACCTAAATATTCCGGCCCTAGACCCTAGAGATAAGCGGCCCACCACCCTATCCTATGCCACCATCCAAAAGCTGCTCAAAGAAGAGCTCAATTTTAAGGGCCTTGTGATTACCGACGCCATGAATATGCAGGGAGTGGCCAAGCATTATGGGCCTGGCCAAGCCGATGTAGAAGCCCTAAAAGCGGGAAACGACATTCTATTAATGTCTCAAAGAGTGGCACAATCTAAAAAAATGATTTTGGCCGCCTTGAAAAAAGGCGATTTGAGCTGGGAGGATTTAGAGCAGCGCATTCGCAAGATTTTAAGGGCCAAATATAGAGCGGGACTGGCAAATTACAAGCCCGTATCGACCAAAAATGTGGTTAAAAACATCAATAATCAGGCGGCTCAAGACTTATATAAAAAGATCTTGGGGCAGAGTTTGACCCTAGTCGCCAATCCCGACAGTCTGCTCCCGCTTCGTCAAATCAAGGGTCGAAAAATAGCGAGTCTTTGTATTGGTTCTGGCCGTAAAAATAGCTTTCAGTTAGAACTGCAGCGCTATGGCATTCAGCAGCATTTTTATGCGGGCACAAGCATTTCTGTAGCTCAAGAGCGGCGTTTATTGCAGCAATTGGGGCAGCAGGAGGTCGTATTTATAGCCCTTGATCGTCTTCGTCGGAAGCAAAAAGATCGTTTTGGGGTATCGAGTTCTGTTGAGCGCTTTGTCAAAAAGCTAAGTCAAAAGACCAAGGTAGTCCTTATTGCCTTTGGCAGCCCTTATAGCTTGGGTTACTTTGAAGAAGTTCCCTACCTTTCTTGTGCTTATGTGAACGATCGTTCGGCTCAAATTCAGGCCGCAAGAGCTATGGTTGGCGCACAATCCTTTATGGGCCAACTGCCCGTTTCGGCCAGCAAAAACTTAAGAGCAGGCTTAGGGGTAAAAACGCAGGTTTTTCGTATGCCCCATGCCGAGAGCCCTGAATCTATGGGCATGCGCAGCGATATTCTAAATCAGATTGATAAAATTGCCGCAGAAGCGATTCGCAAAAAGGCCACTCCAGGTTGCCAAATCTTGGTGGCCAAATCGGGAAAAATTGTTTTTCATAAAGCCTACGGTCATCATACCTACGCCAAAAGACGTCCACAGCGCTTAGATGATGTTTATGACTTGGCCTCTGTAACCAAAGTAGCGGCTACCACCATGACCCTCATGCACCTTTATGAGCGGGGCTTAATTGATTTGGATGCTCCATTGGGCCAGTATATTCCAGAGCTCAAGGGCAGCAACAAAGCCAATTTGAAAATTCGGGCCGTTTTGGCGCATCAGGCGGGGCTCAAGCCTTGGATTCCCTTTTATGCTAAAACCTTGGATGAGAATAAGCGCCCGATGGATAGCCTCTATCGCAAAAAGCCGCAAGGTCCTTATCAAGTTCGGATTGCCGAGGGGCTATATTTCCATAAAGATAAGGTAAAGCCCTATTTGTGGAACCGTATTATTGAGCAAAACCTTCGGGGGCGGACCAACTATAAATACAGCGATTTGGGCTTCTATTTATTTGCTCGTTTGGTAGAAGAAGTCAGTGGACAGGGCCTAGATGAATATGTTCAAGAGCATTTTTATGCGCCTATGGGCCTAGAATATACGGGCTTTAATCCCTTAAATCGAAAAATTAGTAAAAGCCAGATTATTCCCAGCGAAGAAGATAAATACTACCGCTACCAAAAGGTCCAGGGCGATGTGCACGATATGGGTGCGGCTATGCTGGCTGGGGTTTCTGGACATGCGGGACTATTTTCTCAGGGCCAAGAGCTGGCCGCCATTTATCAGCTTTGGCTCAATGGAGGCAGCTATAAGGGCCGTCAATACCTCAAAGAGAGCACAATTGCCCTATTTACTAAGCAATATAGTGCTCGCTCTCGCCGAGGCTTGGGCTTTGATCGCAAAGAGATTACCGATCCCAAGGCCTCTATTAATGTAGCCAAACAAGCATCGCCAAATACTTTTGGGCATCTGGGCTTTACGGGCATTGGCGCTTGGGCCGACCCCGATAATGAGCTGATTTATATATTTTTATCCAACAGAACTTATCCCGATAGCGAAAATATGCAGCTTATCCGCTTAGATATTCGGACTAGAATTCATGAGCTTTGTTATCAGGCTTTGGGGGAATAGTATTTCTAAGCTAACGCAATAATTTATTTCTTCTGCTTTGGAAAAGTTGTATATACTGCCTTTTAGTCTTTTCATCTAAAAAAGAGCTATTTACTAGCGCTTCTACCCTTTGATTTACCCCTTCCGATAAAAATCTTTTAAAACAACGATTGACCCAACTTATGGGAAGGGCAGCTAAATCTGCCAATTTGTAAAATTGAGCCTTGACTTTCCCTTTGCTTAATTCCGCAGGTAATAAGCCATCTAAAGCAAAGGTTTTATCTTCTATATGTAGACGCGTATTTAACAAATCAAAAGCAGGACTCAATCCGTAGTCTCCTGTTTGTCTTTCTAGTAGGGCAAAATTCTTCAAGTGCGCATCTCCATTGGAAATCAAATAATTAAATACGATAAGCTCAAATAACTTCCTAGACTCTATTTTATAGGTAGGAACTTCTCTTAGCACTTCAAATAGCTCTAAATAACTTCCTTTATACTTGTAAGAAGTCCCATCTGTAGCTGATGTTTTGCCCAATAAAGCCGCAAAATCTTCCTGCTTGAGACGTTGTTCCCCAATCAGGTCATAGCGCTTACATAAATACGCAAAATCCCCCTCCCCTACTCTTATTAAGGCATTAGTAGCTACTTCTATCCCAAAAACTTGCCAAGCTAATTGCATACTTAAATGCTCATTAGCTGGCATTAAAGTCATTTTTTTATGCTCAGAAAGCCCTATAGGCTTAGCAAAAAAATGACTAAGCTCTCCTTTTTGTGCTAAACGCAAAATCCCTCCATCCAACACGATAGCCTTTTTTTCCTGTACGCCAGAAATAGATAAAAGTTTAGCTGTACTTGGCGCTGACCTAGCTAAGTTAATTCGATTAACTAAAGGTTGTCCATCAAATAATACATCTAAACACCTTTTATCATAATCTACATCTCGTGCTTTTAAAGGCCCTAAACAACACAAACAACGTCTAAACATCCTCTACATCTTTTAAAGTAATCGCCCCAGTAGCATCTTCTACCGCCAAACGCAATAAGAGCCCAAAATCATCTTCTTCATCAATTTTTAAATCCCGACAAAGACGTTTTCGAAAGCCTCCCTCTGGCAAAATGCTAAAGAAATAAGCAAAAAGGTGCTCTGACCGATATTCCTGCTGACTTTTCGGCATCCTAAAAATTATACTGGGCCGCAAAGGATCCGCAAACCAAGCATCCCGATAACGAAAACCAAAACTGCCATCTTTTTCCTGCCAAATATCAGCCGCCTCTTCCCCCTTAAATAAAACTGTCGCTTTTCGCATCACTATCTATTGTTCTAATTTCAAAGTTCAATCTCAACCCCATTGTATCCCCCAGTAAAAACAAGGTCCTGAGCGTTGGATTCGCCTTCCCCAATTCCAGTTGCTTCAAAGCCCTTAAACTTACACCAGCTATTTCCGCTAACTCTTCCTGCGTCAATTTAAGCTGCTTTCGCCTCGATTTAATCTGCTTGGCCAAATGTATCCACTCCATTTTCTCGCATTTAATTGTGCACTATAATACACTAAATAGCAAAAACCTAACCATTTCAAGCAGAAAAATAAACATAAGTGCATTTAAAAACACTTTTACTATTTCTTTTTGGGGCTGCCCCGCCCTGCGGGCGGGTCGGGCCATTGCGCAGCTCGCAGGTCTGCTCGGCCCTGCGCGGGCTGCGCCCGCTGGGTCTGCCGCCTGCGGCGGCCCTGCTACAGCCCCTCAGCCGATTCGCTGGCTGTTCAGCCAGCGAGAGGGCCGTTTGGCTGCGCCATGATCTATCTATACAACCCTAAGGCGGCGCTTTCTTCTGGCCAGCAAAAGCTTGGGCCAGCTCTACTTTTTGATAATTTTAGCCCTGCGGCCCAATTCTATTTGTCCCTCTTCTGCGATTAGCTCTCCCCCTTTTTCGATAATAATTTTAGCTTTGGGGCCCAAAATAATTTTGGCGCCCTTTTCTAGTTTCAGTTGGCCACCTTTAGCAATATAGAGTCTAGACTTTTTGGCCAAATAACAGCTGCTTCCCTGCGCTAAGGTCAAAATGGTAGGCCCCACAAAGCGGCCATTTACTTGTTGTCGGCTCCGATTGGCGGTGCCTGAAGGTCGCAATTGCAAAACTTGTTTTTTGGCCAAAATGAGGTCTACTCGCTCATCTTCACTGCAATTGGGCAAAATAATTTCTCCTGCCCAATCTTGGCCCTCTTTTAATTCAATGGCTTTGCGCTCAATTTCTAAAATGTAGCGCTGATTTTCTGTAGCCACAACCTTAATATGTAGATCCTGTAAGCGGTAAGGCGCCTGAAGATCCTTTCTAAAATCATATTTTGGGTAATGGACCAAAGCGGGGTTTCCCCCCGCCCAAAGTTGATCACCTGGACCAAAGGCTTGAGTTCGGTAGCCTTGAGGCAGAGGGGCTACCGCCTGCATGCCAAAACTTTGGTAGAGTTCGCTATATCCGCCCGTATCATTTTGTTCATAAATAATGGGCATGCCCTCATTTCGGGCACCATTATAATTTCGGTTGTAGGCAATTCGACCATCTTGATTCAAATCTGCTCTAAAAAAGAAAAAGGGATTGGTTCCACTAACTGCATTGGGCCTTAGGCGCTGAAAACGGTAAAGCGGATTTCCCCAAGCATTGCGTTTAGGTTCTTCTTGGATATAAGTATAATCGTAATTTCCAGCTGCGTTAATGGGATAGAGCGCATTGCAGGCGGGCGAAAGTGCCCGAACAATTTGTTGCAGGCTATCAATGCCCGTATCATCTACATAAGCGTAGAGTCCAGCGGGGGTTCCGCTCAGTTGCAATTGGCCCAGCTGCTGCCCGGCCCAAGCGTGTTCATCAAAGGGATGTAGTTTTTGGTGCAGCTCTAGCCAGAGCCATTGGCCTTGGCCCTGCGGCAGCCGAATGCGGAGCGCCTCCTGTTCGGTACAAAAATCGTCTAGGGCCAAAACCTCTTTTTGGCCAAAAGTGAGCTCTAGGCTGCGCAAATTGGGCAAATAGCCCATATACCAAGCTTCCCAGGCATTAAAAAGCTGAAAAATGGGGATCGTACTCGTAGCGCCCCAGCCAATAGCGGGCCGTCTAAAATAATCGCCTACGGTTTGGTTGGCCCCAAAAAAGTGGGGGGCATTAAAGAGGCTATGGGCCAATTCGTGGACAAACACATTGGAGCCCCACATCATGGTAAATCCTTGTTGGATGCTATAGCCTTGGTAGCTTTCGAGGCCAATGCTGCCGGGGCTGGCAAAACCGCCGCCAGAACCCAGCCAGCGGTTCATGCCGGGGGCGGGTTGTTGGCTCCAATTTGGGGAATAGCGGTAGACAAAAATGACATAATCGACTAGGCTATCGGGGCGGGTATTTTGGTTATCGAACTGGAAATTGGGGTAATTTGTTCTTTGGTCCAAATGGCTAAGGGGCAAATGAGGGTTGGCGGCCATCATGGCAAAAAGGGCTTTGCGGTTCATATCGGACCAGCTGCGGCCGCCGCTGGGGTCGATGCCTACTGCGGCGGCTTGGCCGCTACTATCCTTAAAAACCTCTACTGTAAATTGGAACTGCCCTTGAGATTGGAGAAAAAAGAGAGAAGAGGCATTGAAGCCCATCTTGCTTAAATTTTCGGGCAAAAAATCGCTACGATCATTGGCCATAAAGCTGGGGCAGCGGCCTGTTTTTGGATTAATAGGATTGGGCAGCATATTGGGATTTTGGCTATCCCATTGGGCCAAATAATGCTCTTGATTTTTAAAATTGGGATTAGTTTGGGGCTGGTTATTAAAGTAGACGGGGACCAAAAGTGCTTTGAGTTGGCCTTTGGGGGTAAATACGCCTCCGTAGGGGGCGTAAGCTCCTTTTTGGGCCAAAAGGAAGAGTGGGAAAAAGAGCAAGAATAGAGATAATCGCATAGAAAAATGTATTTTAGCTAGCTATAAAATGAGCTCAAGAGCAGAGAAAGCGGCTAGGCCTTAGTTGGCCTAGCGATGCGACAGGGTGGCCGAAGGCCAGACCAAGTTTTTTGAGCGCAGCGAAAAAAGCGAAGGGCCGAGCAGACCTGCGAGCCCTAAAGCGTAGCGCCTGCCGCAGGCAGGAGGCCCCAAAAAATAAAAAAACATGAGAAGGTTAAGATACATCTTGTACTGTTGTTTGTGGGCTTCTGTTTTGCTGGGGCAAGACAGTTTAGTTTGGGAGCAAGAGTTGGAGCTCTATTTGGGGCAGGCCGAGGCCTTATATCGGAAAGACCGGCGGAAGGCCATGGATATTTTGAAGTTTGCGGAGAGCAAGGCGAAAAGCCAGAAAGACAGTCTTGCTTTGGCGCGGATTTACAACAACATGGGGCATAGTTATCGGCATTGGGGCTATACCTATCGGGCGGCAGAACTATTTACCAACAGCTACATTTTGATGAAAAATGTGGGAGAGGAGCAGTCTTCGGGTTTTGCGTTAATAGACATAGGTAATTTATACTACGACCTAAAGAAATATGAAGAAGCCCGGTCCTATTATGAGGGGGCCATTAAAATTTTTAAGCCTAGCGAGGAAGCGGGGGCAAGGGGGCTAGAAACTGCTTATAACAACTTAGCTTTATTGGCTGAGCAGAAGGGGGGTTATTCTGAAGCCGAGCAATATTTTCGGAAAGCATTGAGGTCTAGAGAGCAATTTCAGGACTCCTTTTTACTGGCTCATTCTTATTTTTATTTGGGGCGTTTGGCCTTGGTTCAGAAAAAGGGGGAGCAAGCCGAGCGATTGGCAAAAAGCTCTATGGCGCATCGTTCAGGCGGGCAGTTGGCAGGGCGTTACGACCTAGAATTTTTGCCCATTGCCCAGCACTACATTTTGGGAGAAGCCTTTCATTTGCAGCGGCAGATGGACAGTGCCGAGCATCATTTTTTACGTTCTATAGCCTTGGCAGAGCCCCACCCTCAATTGAGTCCCTACTTCTTAAAATCCTATTACAGTCTAGGGCTACTTTTTAGAGAAAAAGGCGATAAAAAAGAGGCTGAAAAACTTTGGAAAGCCGCCTTAAAGAAAAGCCAAGCCCTTTCCTTTTTTGATGAAAAAGAGCTGCTTTGGAAAGCCTTAATCTCCTTATATCGAGAAGAAGAAAACTATGCGGCCATGGCGGCGGCTTATGAACAGCTCTATGATTTGGTCAAGCGGCAGACGCCGGGGGCCTCGGAGAGCATGTTGCGTTTTCATGCCGAGTGGCGAAACTACAACAGCCGAGAAAAGCTAGCCCAGCAAGAGCAGGCCTTGGCTCAGGAGCAAAAAGAGCAGCGCATACAGTGGTGGATTTTATCGGTTATTGCTTGTTTGCTAGTTCTGTTGGCAGTATTTGTTGTTTTGCTCAATAAGAAGAGCCGAGAAGTGAGTCAGAAAAACATTAGCTTGAGTGAGCAAAACCGCACCATTGCGCGCAAGCAACAAATTATTAGTGAAAATGCGGAAGAGCTAAGAGAGCTGAACGAGACCAAAGACCTCTTGTTTTCGGTCATTGCCCATGATCTGCGGGGGCCATTTAATAGCTTGACTGGTTTTTCTAAGCTTATGCAAACCTACATACAAAACAACCGTTGGCAAGAGCTAAAAACTTCTTTTCAGATTTTGGATGAATCTTCTCAGCAGGCCTACTGGATTTTTGAAAACCTATTGGGTTGGATACAAGGGCAAACGGGCAAACTAGAGGCCGACAGCCAAGACATTGACATTCGGCCCATTGTAGAAGAGAGCTTGCGTTTGCTCAGTAGCATGCGTTTACTTAAAAACCTAAACATTTACCAGGACTATGTATCGGCCTATGCCAAAGCCGACCCCTACATGCTGCGCACCGTTTTGCGCAACCTACTAACCAATGCCATTAAGTTTTCCTCGGAAGGGGGAAATATCTATATTCGTAGTTGGGAGGAGGAAAATCTATTGTATATTGAGGTAGAAGATGAAGGCGAAGGCATGAGCAAAGAAGCCATTCATAAGCTCTTTCAGACCCAAAAGCTACAGACCAAAAGCAAAAGCGTTTCGGGTTTGGGGCTCATCTTAGCCAAGCAGTTTACGGAATGTATGCAAGGGCAAATTAGCATTGAGAGCCAAGAGCAAAAAGGCAGTATTTTCCGCATTAGCCTGCCAGTTGGCGAACAAGCCCAGGTGCCCGTTCCCCAAAGCATGCACCCCCATAAGCAAACAGCCATTGCCCCCTCTCCGGCCACAGATGCCCAAAGCTTTATGCAAGAGCATCTGCTTGAGTTGAAAAACTGCCTTGCGCCTTACCTAAGCGAGCTCCATAGCCTGAGCGTTTATGAGGCCTCCGCTTTGCGCAAAATAGTAGAACAGCTACAAGAAACCCCAAAAAATGACTTGCCCCTACAACAGTGGTGCAAGCTCTTACAACAAGCTATTTACAATAGCGACCAGCCCCTTTATGAACAACTAACTACTCCTCTTTATGCCCTCTGAGTACCAATATAGTCTTCTGATTGTAGATGATAACCCCCAAAATCGTCTGCTTGCTGTAGAACAGCTCATGCAGCAAGAAGAAACCTATAAGATTTTAGCCGCTCCTTCTGCAGCTATTGCCGACAAACTACTAGAACGCTACGCCATTGACCTCATCCTGCTCGATTGGGAAATGCCCGGCACCAATGGCATTAGCTTTTTGCAAAAACTCAAAGCCCACCCCCAACAGCAAAATATTCCCGTTATTATGTATACCGGCATTATGACTAGCCCCGAATCTTTGCGAGAGGCCCTAGATGCTGGTGCCGCCGACTTTCTGCGCAAACCCGCAGACCCCATAGAATTACTCGCCCGCTGCCGCTCTATCCTCAGCCGAGACCAATATTATAAGGCCCTTATACAAGCCGAAGAAGAACGCTCCCGCTTTAAGCTACAAGAACTCTCCGCTAGCCTGATCCAAATTGCCCAGCAAAAACGATTGCTCAAAGAAATTTTAGATGAGCTAGAACAACTAGAAAGCCATGGGCCCCTGCTCCAACTCCAACAAAAAATTAAACATAAACTCAAAGTAGAAGGCAATTGGACCGAACTCCAAAACAGAATCCAACTGCTGCATCAAGAGTTTATCAACAAACTAGAAAGTACCCACCCCAACATTACAAAAGAAGAATTGATCTATTGTACCCTGATTTACATGGGCCTAGACCAAAAAGAAATTATGGATATTCTAGACATCTCTCCAGAGTCAGCCCTGCGCAATAGATACGGCCTTCGGCAAAAAATGCAACTGCACAGCCAAGAACGTTTAGAAGAATATTTGAAAAATATTTAGAAAAAGTTGTGAGTTCTCAAATAGCTTGTTATATTTGCATCCGCTACAACGAAAGTTATGGCCCATTCGTCTATCGGTTAGGACGCCAGGTTTTCATCCTGGAAAGAGGGGTTCGACTCCCCTATGGGCTACTTTTTTAGTTCTTTTTTGAACGCCATTATGGCCCATTCGTCTATCGGTTAGGACGCCAGGTTTTCATCCTGGAAAGAGGGGTTCGACTCCCCTATGGGCTACGCTTCCGACCTCAGTCAGCTTTATGTTGGCTGGGGTCATTTTTTGTTTAGGGGTAGCTGCTCCAAGGCCGAGGCGGGTTTTTCTTGCTTGCTGGCCGACAAAAATGGTCCATATAAAAGAACAAACATTTTTTCCCCCAGGCCAATAGCTGCTCCTCCTCTGTTTTTGGGCCCTCTATGGGCTTAAAATAACGGCGGACATGCCGTCTGAAATTCTTACTCTTAGAAAGCTCGGCCCGAATGGCCATATAAGTAGCCCCCGAATTGGCGTAGCTCAGGTGTTGCAGCCAGCGCAGCTCCCACTTTCGCCAAACGCCATCTACCTTACAATTGGCCCCCAAGCTATTCAAAGCGCGCTCTATGGGCCGCATATTGCCGTAATGCACCTTCACATGCATACAAATGTTGGCCGTTGCCTGATGCGGAATAGTTGGGGCCCAAATAGCTTCCCAAAGCTCTTCTAATACATCAGCCGCCTGCCCATAACTAAAATTAGCCAGTTCTTCTTTGCTCACGGGCCGGCCCAGATGCAAGCTAGCCGCACAGGCGCTAATATCTCTAAATGTGCCCACCAACTGCCCCTGCCCTGCCCGACAGCTGGTCCAGTTACTGCCGTCTTTAGGGTTGGGATTATGCATGCCGTTATTGCTGGCCTTGGTCAATTTGACCCGAAAAGGCGTTTGCATATAGGTCTCAAAACTGGCCTGCGGAAAAAACACCCGCAGCAATCCCTGCCCCCAAATCCATTGAGGCAAGAGAAATAAAACAGTACCAATAATTAGTTTAGGGGAAATCATAAGTTTTGTTTTTTGGGGCCTCAGCTGCGCTGCGCTTGCTGCGCTACGCTTTGGGGCTCGCAGGTCTGCTCGGCCCTGCGCAGGCTTCGCCTGCTGGGTCTGGCCTGCGGCCACCCCGCCGCATCGCTAGGCCAAAATGAGGCCTGGCCTTAAGGCAAAATAATACTGCTTCCTAGCGCTTAATCTAAAACGGGTATAGGGTTGCGGTCCTCATCTATGGCCACAAAACTAAAGCAACCGTTAATGGCTAGCTCGCGGTTGTCTTCATACATTTCTTCTAGGTAAATCCGGACGTCAATATCTAGGCTGGTACGCCCCACCTTGCTCACCTTGGCCACAAACTCGGCTAAAGTGCCCGCTGGAATAGGATGATTAAAATTGACTCGATCCGAGCAGATGGTCACCACTCTTTTGCGGCAAAAGCGAGTAGCACAGATAAAAGCCACTTCATCCATCAGTTGTAAAGCCGCCCCACCAAAAAGCGTATTATAATGATTGGTGGTATTGGGAAAAATAGCCTTAAATATTCTGGTGGTCGATTGTTCTTTACGTTCTTCTAAGGTCATTTCTTTTGTTTTATGAACTCCTGTTCAGCATGAAAGAATAGAACGAAACTAGGCCTTTTTTGGCAGTTCTAGTAAAAAGCGGGGGCCGCGGCCCTTAATAAAAAACTAAAGGGCCGCTATAAGCGAAGCATTCAGAACAATTTTTGCGGCAAAAGGCTTACATTAGACAAAGGGCCTATTCTGGGTCCAGAAAGCGGCGCAGCCGCTTGGCTGAGGGATGGAAAGCAGGGCCGCCGAAGGCGGCAGACCAAGGCGCTGAAAGCGCCGAAGGGCCGAGCGAACAGCGAGCTGCGACACAGCCCGACCCGCCCAAAGGGCGGGGCAGCCCCAACTCATTATGAATCTTGAACGACTATGTATAAGTATCTCTTTTTGGCCCTTTTTATTTCGGCCATCTCTCCTACTTTTGGGCAAAGCTTTAACAATGCCCAAAAAGCCAGACTTTGCCTACAATATTACCGCAATGGCGAATTTGAAAAAGCCGCTGCCTGCTTTGAGGAACTGCACAACAAAGACCGCAGCCACGACTACTACTATGAGCGTTATTTGAGTGCTTTATTTGAGTTGGAAAACTATAAAACGGCAGAAAAAGTAATTCGGCGGGCCATCAAGGCGAGTCCAGAAAAACTAGAACGACGGGTAGATTATGGGCGGCTTTATGCTCGGCAGCAAGAAATGGAGAAAGCCGAAAAAGAGTACAAGCGGGCCATTAAGGAGCTAACGGGCAACCAAATTCAGATTACGCGTTTGGCCAATGCTTTTCAGCGGCAAGACCGGCATGCCGAGATGGTGGCGACCTATGAAAAGGGAGAAAAGCTATTGGGGCAGCCAGGGGTTTTTGCCTATCAGCGCGGAAATGCCCATCGTTTGGCGGGCAATCCCGAGGAAATGGTCAAGGCCTATTTGGATGCCATTGAGGCCGTGCCGGGTCGCTTGACCAATATACAGGCCTTTTTGCAGCGGTATTTGCCCGAGATGACTGGCAGTTATGAGGTACTAAAAACAGAGCTTTTTCGGAGAAGCCAAAAAGATGCAAACAACAGCCTTTATCCTGAAATGCTCGTTTGGGTTTATGTGCAAGAAGAAGACTTTGAGAGTGCATTGCTACAAGCTCGGGCGCTAGACCTTCGTTTGCAGGAAAATGGTTCTAGAGTCTATAAGCTAGCCCAAATGGCCCTAAATGAAGAGCAATATCAGGCCGCCTTAGATGCCTTTGCCTACATTGTGGAAGAAAAAGGCAAAAGCTCTATTTATTACATCAATGCCAAAGAGCAAATTCTGTATACCAAGCGCAAGCAGCTCAGCAAGGGCTTTGCCTATACCGAAGAGCAACTAAGAACTTTGGAGGGCGAGTATAAAGCCTTTTTGAAGGAATTTGGGCAAAATGCGGGCACCTATGGCATCATGAAACAGCTAGCCGAACTAGAGGCCCTCTACCTCAATGATTTGGGGCAAGCCATTCAGATTTTGAAAGCTGCCGTAGAAATGCCTCGCTTGGACCGGCAGCGCTTGGCCGAGGCCAAAATCCAGTTGGGCGATTACTTCTTGATGAACCAGGAAGTTTGGGAGGCCAGCCTGCTTTATAGCCAAGTAGATAAGGACCAAAAAGATAGCCCCTTGGGCGAAATGGCCCGTTATAAAAATGCAAAACTCTCTTATTATAAAGGCGACTTTGAGTGGGCCCAAGACCAGCTCGAAATCCTAAAAGGGGCCAGCTCTGAGCTCATCTCCAACGATGCCATAGATGTTTCGGTCTTTATTATGGAGCACTACAATTTAGATACAACGGCCAACAGCATGCGTCTTTTTGCCCAAGCCGAGCTAAAAATCTTTCAGCATCGCTTTGAAGAAGCCTTTTCGCAGATGGATAGCATCAAATTGCTTTATAAAGGGCACGGACTAGAAGACGACATCCATTTTGCTAAGGCCAAGGTCTTTTTGCAAAAACTGGATTATAGCAAAGCCCTAAGAGAACTAGAGCAAATTGTGGCCAACTACCCCGAGGGCATTTTGGTAGATAACGCTCTCTTTCAAATGGCCCAAATTTATGAAGAGCGACTTAATCAACCAGAGAAAGCCATGCCCCTCTACGAGCAAATCCTCATGGAGCATATGGGCAGCTACTTCACCGTAGAAGCCCGAAAACGCTTTAGGAAATTGCGTGGCGATGGCGTATAAATAGAAAGCCCGCAGCTTTTGGCTGCGGGCTTTTTCATTACAAATCCTAAATATACTTATGCTTGTTCTTATGTTCTTTACTTAGCGGCTAGCTTGTAGGCCCTGCTCCAAATTGCTGGGCAAAGTCGTCAATTCGCCTTTTTGGTTCAAATTGTACCATTGGCCATCTTTTTTGACCATAGCCAAGCCATTTTGGCCAAAACTGCGGACCGCCTCAAACTCTGCAGGCACAATCAAAGCGCCCTGCTCATTGATAAAGCCCCATTTTCCATTGATCTGAACCGCAGCAGCAGCCTGCTCAAAACGGCCCACCCAATCAAAGCGGAAACTGCTAATCTTACGGCCCTGCTTATTGATAAAGCTCCATTTGTTGCCCTTGCGAATAGCCGCATAGCCATTTTCAAAGGGGCGGATTTCCTCATAGCGAGGAGCAATAATTTCTACGCCCTGTGCATTGACAAGGCCGTATTTATTGTATAATTTGGTCAAAGCTACGCCCTCTTGATAGGCAGAAACTACCTCGGCCCCACTGGCCGTCTCTTCCCCAATGGCAGTCACTTCAATAGCAAAATCCTCATTGCTGTATAGCGCCCAACTAGCCTGAGCAGAAACGGACTGAAAACCGATAAACAAAGCTAGAGCGAAAAAGAAATTACGAAAATTCATAAGGGTGAAAATTTGAGTTGGAGATATTTGTATCTGTTTATTTTTGGGAGCTGTTTTTCCCTTTTGCTAACACAAAGGTAGGGCAAGCCCAAAGCTAAGGCAAGTTCTCTCGACCTCAAGCCCCCTTTTTCCGACCAAAACCCACTAAAAAACATGCAGTTACAATGGCTTGCCCAAAGATAGACCTTAGATTCTTAGGCCAAAAAGAAGAGCCAAGAAATTTTAGGCCAAAAAGCAGCAAATAGAAATATAAACAAGAAGCCTACCTGATCAGTACAAAATATTATTTTATTTTCACTTTCATTTTAAGCAAGCCACCAAATTAACATTGGCTTTACAAGCCTTAATTTTAAGGCTAAATTGGGAGGATATTTGCTGCAGCAAGAGGGCCAAAAAAGAAAAAAAGGGCCTAGCGCCTATGTTAAACTTTAATTTTGTAATTTTATATTCTGCCTAATTTTCATAGGCCAAAGGGGCCAAAAATCGGGCTTCATCAGTTAAAAATTTGTCTTATGCGTATTCTATCTACTCTATTTTTTTTGTTGCTCAGTCTGAGTTTGTGGGCCCAAAAGTCTGAAAAGCAAGAAGCCTTTGAAAAAGGCCAGCAGATCAAGAGCTCGGCGGTACAGCTAGACAAAAGCAAGCTACAAAATTTGCGTTCGGCCCCGACCATGCAGATGTATCAGCAGGGCACTAATCAATCGATAAAGGCGCCGACGCCTCTGCGGCAGCTGCAAGATGTCGAGCAACGCAGCAGTGAGGATGGCCGCCCCTCTAAGCGAGAAGAGCTGCTTTTGCTCGAATTGAAAAACCAGGCAACGCCCAAAGAATAATTCTTTTGTATTTTGGGGCTGCCCCTGCGGCCTGACGGCCTTGGGTCGGGCTATGTCGTGGCTCGCAGGTCTGCTCGGCCCTGCGCCAGCAAGCTGGCTGGGTCTGCGGCTGCGCCGCCCCACTTTCTATCCCTCAGCCGGCTCGCTGCGCTCGCCTGCCCGCCGCTATTATTATTTTGGACCAAAACGAGAATATCATGAAATACCTATTTATTGCCCTTTTCCTTTTGGGCAGTTCGGCCATTTTTGCCCAACATAAAACCGCCCCCATACAAGAAGGCGATCAGCTGAAGGTAGTGCCTTCTAGCCAACTACAACAAAGCAATCAGGCCCTCAGCCGCCGTTCGGGCCAAAGCAACGCCAAAAGCAACAACCAGCTGCTGCTGGGCAAACGCAAGCCGAATGATAGCCAAGCCGCCGTTCGGGCCCGTCTAGATGGCCGCCCCTCGCCTAGAGAAGAACGCATTTTGGCCGAAGAGCGCAGCAAAGCCCAACAAGCCGTAACGGAGTAATTCTGCGTTTAGCAGGGCGCAAAGCGCCCGCAGGCTGAGGGATGGACAGCAGGGCCCCAAAGGGGCAGACCAAAGGCTTTTGAAGCAAAGCGAAAAAGCCTGCAGGGCCGAGCAGACCTGCGAGCTGCGACACAGCCCGACCCGCCCAAAGGGCGGGACAGCCCCAAAAAAAGAAACAAATAATATAGAAAAGAAGCAAAATAAAAGCCTGTCTGACTTCCATCTATAAATAGATTTTTATATATTCATTTAGCTATTAGCTAAACCCTTAGAAACTGAATAGTTTTTGTGCACAGAAAAGCAAAAAGGGCCTTACTAATAGGAGAATGATTTTCTATATTTACAAGATATTGACTAGGCCTAGTTTTAAGGCCTAAATGATTATCAACAACGCATAAAGCAGCTGAAAATGAGCTACTCTTTTATTTCCAATGCCCATCCAGGTTATATTGACAACTTGTACAAGACCTATAAGGAGAACCCTGAAGAGGTGGCCGAGGGCTGGAAACAATTTTTTGCAGGATTTGATTTTGCCATTGAGCAGGGGGCCGCAGGGCCTACCGATAGCATTGAAGGCGGGCTGTCTACCAGCCAACTTCAGAAAGAATTTGCTGTATTGGGACTGATTCACGGTTATCGTCAGAGAGGGCACCTCTTGTCTACAACCAACCCCGTACGGCCCAGACGTTTTCGTTTCCCTAATGTCGACTTGGCCAACTACAACCTCAAGGAGGAAGATTTGGAGCAAAGTTTTATGGCTGGGGCCGAAATCGGAATGCCCAATGCCAAATTGAAGGACATCCGCAACCGACTGATTGAAGTTTATTGTGGCAATATTGGCGTAGAATACAGCCATATTGAGCACCGTGACAAACGTATGTGGCTCCGCGACCGTATGGAGCAAAGCCAACCTAAAAAGGCTTATGACCTGAGCATTTCTCAAAAGCGCCGCATTTTGGAAAAGCTCAATGGGGCCATTGGCTTTGAAAACTTTTTGGCCAAGAAATATGTGGCCCAAAAACGCTTTGGTCTAGAGGGTGGAGAAACGACAATTCCTGCTCTAGATGCCATCATCTGTAAAGGCGCAGAAGAAGGCGTAGAAGAAGTGGTTATTGGCATGGCCCACCGTGGTCGCCTCAATGTTTTGGTAAACATTATGGGCAAAACCTATGACCATATCTTTAGTGAGTTCCAAAACGTCATGCCCGAAGAAACCTTTGGCGATGGCGATGTGAAATATCACCTAGGTTATGCCTCTAAGTATCCCACCCCTTCTGGCAAAGAGGTCCATATGAAATTGGTGCCTAATCCCTCGCATCTAGAGGCTGTAGGTCCTGTAGTGCAAGGTTATGCCCGCGCCCAGGCCGATGTCCTTTATACCTCTGACTTTGACAAGATTCTGCCTATTCTCATTCATGGAGATGCCGCCGTTGCTGGACAAGGAGTGGTCTATGAGGTGGTCCAAATGAGCCAACTAGAAGGTTATTATACTGGTGGAACGATCCATTTTGTCATTAACAACCAAGTTGGATTTACTACCGACTTTGAAGATGCTCGCTCTTCTACCTATTGTACTGGAGCTGCCGCCTTGGTGCAAGCCCCCGTTTTCCACGTCAATGGAGATGATCCCGATGCCGTTATTTTTGCCGCTACCCTAGCTGCAGAATATCGCCAGAAATTTAATACGGATGTCTTTATTGATATGGTTTGCTACCGCAAACATGGGCATAATGAGGGAGATGATCCCAAATTTACACAGCCCAAGCTCTATGAGTTTATCAAAAATCATCGCGACCCTCGCTCCATCTACCTCGATCGCCTTATTGAACAAGGGGCAATTGAAAAAGAAATGGCCGAGCAAATGGATAAAGAATTTAATACCTTCTTGCAAGAGCGCTTTGATCGGGTAGAACAAAAAGAAGTAGACTATACGCTTCAGGCCCCAGAAGTAGCCTGGAGCCAATTGCAAAAGAAAACCTCTTGGGAAGATTATCTAAAATCTCCCGATACGGCTATTTCTGAAGAGCAATTGACCTATATTCTCCATAACCTACAAGAGATTCCCAAGGACTTTAATATGCTCTCTAAGTTTAAGCGGATTCTTAAGCGTAGCCAAGGCCATATCAAAGCAGGCCAATGCGACTGGTCTATGGCCGAGCATTTGGCTTATGGCTCTTTGCTTTTGGAGGGACATCCTGTACGCATGAGTGGACAAGATGTTAAGCGTGGGACCTTCTCGCACCGCAATGCGGTCCTCTATGATATAAAAACCAACGAGCAATATAACCGCCTCAATCATCTAAAAGAAGATGAACAAGCCGAATTCCGCATTTTTAACTCTCTACTTTCTGAGTTTGCCGTTTTGGGCTTTGAGTACGGCTATTCTTTGGCCTCTCCGGATAGCCTAGTGGTTTGGGAAGCACAGTTTGGCGACTTTGTCAATGGTGCCCAAACCATTATTGACCAGTTCATTACTTCTTCTGAAAGTAAATGGGCCCGCATGAGCGGTTTGGTCATGCTTCTCCCTCATGGCTATGAAGGCCAAGGCCCCGAGCACTCTTCTGCTCGCCTAGAACGCTTCTTGCAAGCCTGCGCAGAATACAATATGACTGTAGCCAATGTGACTACACCCGCCAACTTCTTCCACCTCATCCGCAGACAATTGGCCCGCCCCTTCCGCAAGCCACTGATCGTGATGTCGCCTAAGAGTTTGCTCCGTCACCCAAGTTGTATTTCTGACTTTAAAGACTTTACCGTTGGTGGTTTCCAAGAAACCTTTGATGATGCTAGTGTAAAAGATGCCAGCAAAATCAAAAAAGTACTTTGCTGTACAGGCCGCCTTTACTACGACCTATTAGAGAAGAAAGAGAAAGAAGGGCATGACGATATCGCTATCGTTCGCCTAGAACAACTCTACCCCTTCCCGCAAGCACAGGTCAATGAATTGATTAAGAAATATGCCAACGCCAAATTCTTCTGGGTACAAGAAGAACCCTCAAATATGGGGTCTTGGCAATATCTCTTGGCCTTCTACCGCAACTATGATTTGGGCCTCATTGCCCGAAAATCTAGTGCTTCTCCAGCCACGGGATACAAAAAACAACACAATCAAGAGCTAGAAGATATACTTCAACGAGCTTTTGCACCTATAGAAGAATTGGCGCAAAGCCATAAATAACGTAACTTTAGGGGCCGCAATACTGCGGCCCTTTTTTATGTATGCACCTTTGCCCTATGTCTATACTATTTACCTTCATTGTACTGATTGCCGTCTTGGCCCTAGTTGCTGCCGTTTTTGCCTTTATGCTCCCCCAGTCTTGGCGCATCGAAGAGGTGGCCCAACTCGCCGCTAGCCCCAAAGAACTATTGGCCCTATTCCAAACCCCAGCCAATTGGCCCGATTGGTCCGCCTGGACCAAAGAACAAGGCTACTCCTTCTCTTTTGAAGGCCCAGAAGTAGGCCCCGGCGCTATGATGTTCTGGAAAAGCAAACAGATTTCCGCCAAACTTATTATTACCCAAGCCAATGAACAACAAATCAATTTTGAGCTGGAGATTGACCGCTCCCCACTCAAAATTCAAGGCATTATGGCCCTCGATAATAGTATTCCCGACTATACCCAACTCGCTTGGCGCCTAGAAGCCGACCTCCCCCATAATAGCAAAGATCCCCTCGGACGATACCAAGCTTACTTTCTCAAAAATTACTTTAAGACTAGCCTTCTTTATAGCCTCCAACGCCTAGAAGCCGATTATGGCTTTTTTGAAGATGAGGAAGAGGAAGATGTACAAAACTAGTCATTTGGGCCCTGGCCCTACAATCAGATCTTATTTATATGCAGTTATCTAACGACTATGTCTTTATTATGGCTGGGGGACTCGGCACTCGATTTTGGCCCGCTAGCCGCCATAGCTTACCCAAACAATTCCTAGATGTTTTGGGCGTGGGCCAAACGCTCCTCCAACTAACCGTTAAGCGCTTTGAAGCCTTTATCCCTAAGGAAAATATCTTTATCGTTACCTCTGAGGAACACGGCCAACTGGCCCTAAATCAATCTGGCCTCGCCCCTCAGAATATCATTATGGAGCCCGCCCGCAAAAATACAGCGCCCTGTATCGCTATGGGCATGCGCTTCCTAGAACAAATTAACCCCCAAGCCCGGGTGGTTCTCGCGCCCTCCGATCACCTGATTCTCAATGAGGCAGAATTTGTTAAAAAACTACAGGAAGGTCTCGATTTTGTGGGCCAAAATGATGCGCTTCTCACCCTCGGTATCCAACCCCACTACCCCAATACGGGCTACGGCTATATTCATTTTGATGCCCAAGCCCAAGGCAATATCTCTAAGGTTAAGCAGTTTACCGAAAAACCCCAGCTAGAAAAAGCCAAGGCCTTTTTGGCCGGCGGCGAACATCTCTGGAATGCTGGGATCTACCTCTGGTCGGTACAAACTATCCAAAAATCCTTGGCCAAACATAGCCCCAGCCTCTACCAGGCTTTCCAAAATTATGAGGGCCAACTCCAAAATAAATTGGCCGTTCCAACAGGTAGCGCAGCCATCTATGAGCAAATAGAAAGCATTTCTATTGATTATGCCGTGAGCGAAAAAGCCGATAATATCTATACCCTACCCGCCGATATCGGCTGGTCTGATGTGGGCACCTGGCAGGCCCTCCAACAAGTGGCCCCCAATAAAGATGAGGATAATAATCTGGTCCTCGGCCTCGATAAACAGCAATGCCAACTCAGCAATAGCAAAAATAACCTGCTCTATAGCAGCCAAAACCGCCCCGTCATTCTCTACGATCTAGACAATATGCTGGTGGTCGATGAACCCCAATTGCTCCTCTTGGCCCCCCTCTCCGCAGAACAACATATCAAGGAGATTCGCCAAGCTGCCGTAGACCAATGGGGCGAGGATTTACTCTAAGCTATTTTTTTGGGGCCCGCGGCCAGCTAGGCTTCGCCTAGGTTGGCCGCCGCTATGCTACGGGGCTCACAGGTCTGTTCGGCCCTGCGGCGGCTTTGCCGCCTTGGTCTGGCGCTGCGCGCCACCCCTCCGCAGCGCTGGGCCTGCGGCGCTTTGCGCCTGCATCAGGCAAAAACAACTGCCCAAATAGCTAGAGATTTAGCCCTAGCCACTGAAAAAGGCGCAAAACTTAGGTTTTGCGCCTTTTTTCAGGCCCATTTGTTAGCATTTTGTTAAAAATGGAAAAAACGCAACAAAATGAAAAAAGACAAAAGTTAGGTCCAGCGCTAAACCAGTTAGGTTCAGCGCTAAACTAGTTAGGTCTAGAAGTAAACCAGTTAGGTCTAGAGGTAAACCAGTTAGGTCTGGAGGTAAACTAGTTAGGTCCAGGGCTAAACTAGTTAGGTCCAGAGCTAAACCAGTTAGGTCTGGCGCTAAACTAGTTAGGTCTAGAGCTAAACTAGTTAGGTCTGGCGGCAAAGCCGCCTGCATGGCCGAAGGCCAAACGGCCTAGCGATGCGGAGGGGTGGCGCGTAGCGCCAGACCCAGGAGCCGAAGGCGACGCAGGGCCGAGCAGACCTGCGAGCCCCAAAGCGTAGCGCCGCAAGGCGAAGCCGCAGCGGAGGCCCCAAAACAAAAAAAGGAGCAGTAAAAAATTACTACTCCTTTTGCTCTATCAATTAAAGATTAGATCTCTAGCTTTTTAGATTTTATTTTCCCCATCCGTTGAAACATGCCCATCAGCAGGCCAATCATCATCATGATGGAGCCGATCCAGACCCAATTGATGCCAGGAAAGACCAAAGCTTGGACCACCACATAGGCTTTTTCGGGACTATGGCTACGGACATCAAACTGCATTTTCATCCGATCTTTGCTTTCGGGCAGTACCTGAGCAAAACGGAAATCGAGGCCCAGTTCCTTTAGCTCAAAAGGAATATTGAGGGGCCGATTATCTCGGATATACAAAAAGGGTTTAGCCAAATAAAAGCTATCCGAATTGAGTTCGTAGACCTTGAGAATGGCCGTAATGGGAATATCGCCCTCCTGAAACTGATAGGCTTCATTTTGGGGTAATTCGGTCCCAATTTTATCAAAAACCACATAATGACTGGCCGTAAAAAAGGTATCGCCCTGCTCAATAATATGCGACTCCCATTTGGCGGCTTCTTCCTCTTCTTTGCTGGCCTCGGGGTCTTCAAAGGCCCAATGCGGAATGGCCAAGGTAAAGATATCTTTCTCGAAATAATGCCGGGTATTTGGGTTGGCCGCACGGAACTTAAACTTGCCCTTGGGCAAAGAATCCCGAATCACATTGGGCGAGGTGCTAAACTCCTCTATGATATTGCCTGCAGGGTCCTTTTTAGTAAACTTCAGCTCAAAAAACTGCTGATTGCCCTCGGCCCAATCGCGGCTATATTCTACCGTATAACCATCGGCAATAGGGACCGGCTGCCCCTTGACCACCAAAACATTCTTATTCGATTGCGGATTGATATCATTGACCTCAATAGAGGTAAATCCCTCTGAGATGGGCCGTTTGAGGGCGCCAGAAAAGACCACGCCCACCATCAACAAACCAAAACCAATATGGGCCACGGGCGCTCCCGCCACCTTAATATTGCCTCGGAGAACCGAAACGATATAGTCTAAATTCGTAATCACGGTAAAAATTCCACTGCCCACCAGCAACCAATATTGCCAAGCCACAATAGAAGACCAAAGCATCAGGGGAACGGTAATTAGGGCTGAAAGCAGAAAAACTCCCCCCAAATGAATGCCCAAAAATCGGCCAAAAGAAGCCGAAATCTCTCGGCTACGATAGCGCAAAAGCACCGAAATACCCGATAAAAAGCCAATCAATACGCCAATCCACAATTGGTAGCGATTATGATGGGCCACCTCATCTTCGGGGGGGGCAATATTGGTAATATCGCCGCCGCCAAGAAGGGAAGAAAAGGCATCCGCCAATTTATTCCAAACGGGAATAGAGGTGGTAGCCGTAATCAAAACCGAAGAAAACAGCAGGACCAAAGCCCCCACAAACATCCAAAACTCTCTGGAGTAGCTGCTCTCTTCCTTTGCTACAGCGGGAATCTCCTTTTTGGCCTTAACATAAAGGACCAAAGGCCAAATACTCACGGCCCCCATAAAGAGAATCAACTGCCACTCTAGGCCCATTTCGGTAAAGGCATGCACCGAGGTTTCGCCCAAAACCCCCGAGCGCGTCAAGAAAGTCGAGTAGACAATCAGCACAAAGCTCAGGATAAAAAACAGATAAGTCGAGCGTATCGAATGCGGGCTATTGCGGGCCACCAAGGCCGTATGCGTGCCCGCCAACATAATAATCCAAGGGACCAAAGAGGCATTTTCTACGGGGTCCCAGGCCCAATAGCCCCCAAAGCTCAAGGCCTCATAGGCCCAGGCGCCTCCCATCAGAATACCCGTACCGAGGATAGCGCCAGAAAAAAGCGACCAAGTCAGGGCTGGCTTAATCCAAGCCTTATGCTCTCTGGTCCAAAGTCCCGCAATAGCAAAGGCAAAAGGCACTAAAGTCGAGGCAAAACCCAAAAAGAGGGTGGGCGGATGAATAGTCATCCAGTAATTTTGCAAAAGCGGATTCAGGCCACTGCCCTCAATCGACTGCAAATAATTGGGCATATTAAAAATGGGGGCCTCATGCACATTACGCAGCAGCACAAAGGGGTTCGAGCCGATGCGGTCGTCTCCCTCGCCAAAATAAAAGCCCAAAATCATGGAGGTCAAAAAGGCCTGCACCAGCCCAAAAACGGCCAATACGGGCGCCTCCCATTTGTCTTTTCGGCTCATGACAACAAAGCCCAAAACCACATGCCAAAACATCCAGAGCAAAAAGCTGCCCTCTTGGCCCTCCCAAAAGGCCGAAAAAATATACTGAAAGGGCAGGCTGTCGGAGGTATGCCCCCAAACGTATTCATACTCATAATAACGAGCAATCATAATGTAAAACAACAGCCCAATCACGCCAAAAACACTCAGGCCATGAATGCCAAAGCCCCAGCGGCCAATCCGTTTCCAATCTCTACTTTTGGCCAAATCTGCTCGGCTATTAGTGGCCCCAGCATAGGCCCAAAGGGCCAAAAGGCTACTCACAAATGCCAAAACAATCAGGCTGTGCCCAATTATTCCTGGCCACAAATGTTCTCCTTCGTAATTCATCTTCCCTAAATCAACTTACTAAAATAGAAAGCTCCTCAAGCCTCCTTATTTACTTACTACCTGCCTTGCTTTTTGGCTCTGCAGCGCCTGGTCCTGATACTTAGACGGACATTTTAGCTGCATATCATTCGCAATAAATTGACTGCCCTGCATGCGGCCCGTCAATACAATCTGCTCCGAACGCTCAAAATCTTGCGGCTTGGCCATCTGCGCCACCACCTTTTTGATCGTCCCCTGCTCATCTTCCATATAAAAAGAAAAAGCATTGGCATCTTTTTCCGGATTATACACAATCGGGCGGGCATCATCTACCACCAACTGCCCCACAATCTGATGGTTGCGGTCTATTTCTTTCATAGCTACCGAAAAATCACCATAACTTTGGTAATCGCTAGCCTGTGTAATCAATACTCCAATAGCGGCGGCAATGACAATCAAAGCCAAAATTTGCATCTTTTTCATATCCTATCGTTTTTATCTCTACTATGATTTTGTTTTGGGGCTGTCCCGCCTTTCAGGCGGGTCGGGCTATGTCGTGGCTCGCAGGTCTGCTCGGCCCTTCGCGGGCTTCGCCCGCTCGGTCTGCGGCTTCGCCGCACCACTTTCTATCCCTCAGCCGTTGGGCCTTCGGCCCAGGCGGCTTCGCCGCCCAAATTGGCCCACAAAAGTACAATTTTTTAGGCGTTGGGCCAGTTCATCGCCCCATCTTTAAATCCTTGTTAAGTACAGCAAAACCCCTAAATAGAGCTGTTTGCCCTTAATATATTAACCATTATGCGCTATTTGACGTTTATCTCCTTCCTTTCATTCAAGTTATTTAGACTTTATCTAAATTATGTTTTTTTGCTCTTTCCTATGGTGATTTTGGCCCAAAAGAGCCAAATAGACGCTCAAGTTTTGGGCAAGGAGCAAGTTTGGCAAGCTCAAACTCAAGCCAAGGCGGGCCAAGTTTCCTTAAGTCTGCAATCCTCTAGGGGCAAAAGCTGGTCTTTTGAGGGCAAAAATTTGGCTTGGCGGGGACTAGTTGCTGGGCCAGCCGGTCAAGTTTTTGGGGCCTTGCAATTTCAGGATAGTTTGTGGATAAAAGATAGTTTGCTGGCCCAATCGGCCAAGCAAAGCCTGCTTATTTTTGGCCTAGATGCTGCTGGAAATTGGCTTTGGGGCAGTAGTTGGTTGCCCAAGGGCAGCAACAAGCTTTATCAATTGGCCCAAAAGGGGCCCTATCTTTATTTATCGGGTAGTTTTAATGATAGTTTGCTTTGGCAGGGCCAAAGTCTGTATGGGGCAGGGATTAGTCAGGCCCTTTGGGCCAAAATTGCTACAAAAACGGGAAAACTTTTGGCTTGGGGAGCTGGTCCCAGAAGCCGAGAAAGCTGGGGCCGCTCTATTTTGCCCTTAGGCAAGCAGCTCATTTGGGCCATAGAATATAGGGACAGCCTAATGATAGATCAGCAACTGCTGTTTAATAATCCTGTGCATACGGATTTTCTACTTTTGCAGTTGGATAGTTTGGGCCAAAGAAAAAAGGTTTGGCCTTGGCAGGGCGTCTATTCTGATCGGCCAGTTTTGCTCTTGGCCCACTCCAAAAAAGCAGATCGCTTTATGGTTTTGGGTCATTTTACGGGATTATTGGGGCCAAAATCGGCTCCTCCCCTCTTCAAGACAGCCTATAAATACTATGATTATTTTTGGGCTGAACTGGATACAGCTGGGCAAATTTGGTCCAAGGGGCAGAGCAGCAGCCCAAGCAATATTTATGTGCAAGCGGCTTATTGGGGAGAAAGAGGTTTATTTCTGGGGGGGTATTTTCAGGACTCTCTACAGCTGGCCGACAGTACTTATTTGGCCCGGGGCAAGCCCTATTCGCCTTATTTGGTCTATTATGAGGGCGAGCAAATCGAGCAAGTGGTTTTACCTTGGGCGGAGGGTCGTTTATTGAGCATATTGCCACAGCCCAAGGGATTGCGCTTGGCGGGTGAAGCTGCGGGTTTGGCCAAAAGGGAGCGGGCAGCTTGGCCTGCGGCCAAGCTGCCCTTATTGGTCCAGATAGATTTGATTGAGGAAGGGCCTAGAGTTTGGCGGGCTGCCCAGCCTATTGATAGCTGGACCTTATACAACCTGCGGGGGCAGAAAGTAGGGGCTGGAGAAGGCGCCAAGATTCAGTTGGGGCCAGAAATAGCGGCGGGCGTTTACAGTTTGCATTTGCAATGGGGGCAAAACTTAGCGGTAGAGCGTTTGGAAATATTGGAAAAGCGCTAGGGGTCTTGGTCTAGAAGGCGCGCAGCGCCTTGGCTGAGGGATGGTAGGGGGTGGCCCTAGGCCAGACCGAGCTTTTGAGCGTAGCGAAAAAGCGAAGGGCCGAGCGAACAGCGAGCCCCCGCACAGCCCGACCCGCCTGAAGGGCGGGGCAGCCCCAAAAAAAGAAAAGCAGTAAACTCGGGGAGCTTACTGCTGTATATTCTAGCCTATTTATGGCCTAGTAATTCAAAATCACGGGCATCACGAGCATGAGTAGATCTTCGCCGGGATTTTCTTCTTCTTGGCGGAGGATGCCGGCTCGGTTAGGAGACTCGAGATGCAGCAAAACGTTATCGCCGCCGATCACATTGAGCATTTCGACCAAAAACTTGGCATTAAAGCCGATGCTTAGGGTTTCGCCTTCATAGTAGCAGGGCATTTTTTCGGAGGCCTTATTAGAGAAATCGATATCTTCTGCTTCAATTTTGAGATGTTCTTCAGAGATGGTCAGCTTCACTTGGTTGGTCACCTTATTGGCATAATTGGCGATTCGTTTGAGTGAATTGAGAAAATCTTGGCGCACCACTCGCATCATCTTTGTATTATTACTAGGAATCACCGAATTATAATCGGGGTAGCGGGCATCGATTAGGCGGCAGATAATAATCTGGTTGGCATAATAGAAAAAGGCATTGCTACGGCTAAAGGCGATACGGACATTGCCGTTATGGTCAGAAAGGCCATTTTTGAGTAGGTTCAGGGCCTTTTTGGGGAGGATCAGGGTAGTATCGGTAGTGGGTTCAACTTCTGTAAAGCTATACTTCACCAACTTATGGGCATCGGTAGAGACAAAAGTAACGCCTTGGGGGTTAATTTCGATCAGCACTCCAGTCATAGCGGGGCGGAGTTCGTCGTTGCTAGCGGCAAAAAGCGTTTTATTGATACCTTCTAGGAGAAGCAAGGAGGGCATTTCGATTTCCTCGGCGCTATCGGCTTGGGGTAATTTGGGATAATCGTCGCCATCTTCGCCGGCCAATTGGTATTGGCCAAAAGCGGAAGTAATTGTTATGGCAAAATTATTGGGATCTACTTGAAAGCTAATGGGTTGAGTAGGGAGTTGTTTGAGTGTATCGAGCAAAATTTTTGCAGGAACGGCCACGGCCCCTTCCTCTTCGGCATTAACTTGGAGTTCTGCCTGCACGAAGGTTTCTAGGTCGGTAGCGGTAATCCGCAAGCGGCCATCTTCAAGTTGGAAGAGAAAATCTTCCAGAATAGGTAGCACTGGGTTAGAGCCTAAAGCTCCATTAACGAGCTGGAGCTGCTCTTTGAGCTCTGCAGAGGATAGGGTAAAACGCATATTTTTCTGTAATGAAAATTTGATAAAATTTGGGCGTAATATACAAAAAGCTAGTTGAATTTGCTTGTTATGGCCCTAGAAAGAAATAGGTTGTAAACAAATATTTAAAATAATCCATTAACTTAGGACAAACAATTGTAAGTTAAGGAAAGGCAGCTAAAATACGGCTCTTATTTTGCTAGTCAGACTGAGCCAAATAGCAAACAGATAAATTCTACTTTATAATCACTATTAAATGTTAACAACTATGAACTGGACAGCATCCATTCGTTGGGGCCTAATGAGCCTCTTTCTCGTTTTTTCTCTGGCCCTATCGGCCCAAGTTTCTGTAGATGGTAAAACCTGCCTAGGCACCTGGAAAACCATTGACGATGAAACTGGCAAAGCTCGTTCTTATGTAAAAATCTATCAGGAGAATGGCAAATACTACGGTAAAATCACCAAACTGCTCAACCGCACAGCAGATGAAGACAAAGACCCTATCTGCGAGGTTTGTCCGGGCAACCGCAAAAACAAGAAGGTAGTTGGTATGACCATTATTGATGGCATGAAGAAAGAAAGCAAACGCTATGCTGGCGGGCAAATCCTTGATCCCAAAAAAGGAAAACTCTATTCTTGCACCATTTGGCTAGATAATGCCAACACCCTCAAAGTAAGAGGTTGGTGGGGCATGTTCTACAGAACACAAACTTGGCATCGCGTAGACTAATATTGGTAATTAAAAACGAAAGTAAATAAAAAAGGGTTGGGTAAATTCAATACTTTTTTACAAAATAAAATTTTGAAAAAATATTCTATAGCCTGCAACATTTGTTAGCAGGCTATCGTTTTTATTATATGCACCGAATATAATTCTATTTGCTCAAAATAGTTGAATATACTCCACATACTTAATTCCAACCACCATGAAGCAATTATTTACTACTCAGGACCTTCTACTCTACCTATATGATGAGCTCGATTGCTTGGAATCTATGGCCCTACAAAAAGCCCTTAAAACGAATATCTCTCTACAAGAAGAACTAGAGCAGCTCAAAAAAGGACAATCGCAATTAGATGATTGTTTGTTGGAGCCCGAGCAGGATATCCTAGATAACATCCTAGACTATAGTCGTCTTTCTCATTTAGAGACTGAGCTTCATTAAAGCAGAAATACAGTACTTTCATAAAAAAGCCTAGCTTACTTCGGTAAACTAGGCTTTGCTTATTTTTGGCCTTTATTTAGACTCGGACTTAGTCCTGTGATAGGATCCCCATAATTTCATTGAGTTGTGGCTCCAAAATAATTTCGGTCCGGCGGTTTTTGGCCTTCCCTTCAGGGCTATCATTAGAGACCTTGGGCGCATGTTCTCCACGGCCAGCAGCCGTAACTCTTGCAGGATCTACCTCGTTTTTAATCAAAACCTGGCTCACGGCCAAAGCCCGATCAGTAGAAAGGTCCCAGTTCATTTTGGCATCTCCATCAGAGTCGGTATGCCCCTCAATCAAAATAGACAAATCTTTGTTGCGGTTGAGTACGCCAGAAAGTGTTTCTAGGGCCGAAACACCACGGCGGTCTACTCTTGCACTTCCAGAAGAAAACAATAATTTTTGACTCAAAGACACATACACTTTTCCATTTCGGATTTCCACATCCAAATCACCTGCATCCTTAAATCCTTTTAGGGCTTCTAGCAATTTAGCTCTCAACGCATTAGCCTTGGCATCTCTTTCGGCAATAGCGGCCTCTAGCTCCTTTACTCGGCGCTCGCGAGCAGCCAAATCAGCCTCCAATTCCTTTTTGTATTTCTCCAAATCAGTAATATTGGCATCTTTTCCTTGAAGCTCTTTGCGCAATTGCTCCAAGCGCTCTTGCTCTGCTTTTAGCTCTCTTTCTCGACGCTCCAATTCTCGGCGCTTAACACTCAATTCTTCAGATAGTTCTCTTTTCTTAGAGGCTGCTTCTTCCTTCAATTTCTCATTCAGAGCCAACAACTTATCATAAGAGGACTGCAAGTCTTTATTCAATCGTTGTTGTTGGTTGTAGCGCTCTTGCAAAAGCTCATAATCAGAGGTCAATTCCTTATGCGAGCTCTTAAGCTTACTCAACTCTCCCTGAACACCGCTCAATTCTTCCTGAATTTCTTGGCGCTTGCGCTCCGCTTCCGAGGCATTTTTCTCCGCCGCTTCTTTGGCCGTTACCTCCTCTTTATAGCGGCGGCTAGACACGCAAGAGCTAAGCCCAGCTAACATCAAAAAGAGTAGGCTAACAGCAACTAAGTAGTTTCTTCGCAACATAAATTATTTATTTTTTAATGATGTAAATCCTGTTTTGGGGCCTCCGCTTCGGCTTTGCCTTGCGGCGCTACGTTTCGCAGCTCGCTATTCGCTCGGCCCTGCGGCAGCTTCGCTGCCTTGGTCTGGCCCTTCGGGCCACTGCTGCACATCGCTAGGCCGTTTTGGCCTTCGGCCAAAGTTGGCCGCTCCCGCTTTCGCCTAAGGTTTTCCCTTAGGGTAAATATAAATATAGAGCGGCCTGTCATCTCCTTTGGCCCAGGCGCTCAGATAGAGTCTAGACAATGGTAACTTTAAAATACGCAACGTACTAGCCACCGAATTGGCCCGACGGCTGGCCTGGGCCAAACGAGCATTTACTTTTGTTTCTTTATCCGCAACTGCTTGAAGCTCTATCTCCCAATCTTCTTTTTCGCTCAAAAGAGAAGCCAAATCCTCTAAAAAGGGAAGGGCAGAGCTTTGTACCGAATTTTTACCTCTAAAAAGTAGGCTGTCGGGACAAGCAATTTTAAGGGCTTGGCTAGCTGAAATTCGCTCAAATGCTAAGCCTTTATAGGTCTTAAATTGATTCAGAATCAGCTCTTCAGCCAAAATAAACTCTATTTTATTTTGAGCTTCTTTTCCCAATTGGGCCTGAAACATTTGCAGGGCTTTTTCGCTTTGGGCCAATTGCTGCTCGCAGGCTGTTTTGGCCTTTTCTGTTTCGGCTAGTTGCTGCAGACTATTTTGCCTTGCTTTTTCTGCCTGTTTTTGGGCCGCCACGGCCTGCGCCAACTGCTCTTCTTGCTGCTGCTGCTTGCTTTTTCCTTCTCTAAGCAATTGGGCCAATTGGCTACGGCTACTATCTAGCTGCAACTGCAAAGCCTGCCGGTTACTTTCTAGTAGTTTGTACTTTTTGCTACTGCCACAAGCAGCAAGCAATAACATCAGTAAAAAGCAACAGCCATAATAAGATGAACGCATAAGCGATAAGTTTAAACTTTTTAGAGTTGACGGCGGGCATATTCGGCGGCGACGGTGGTGGCTGCACAGGCCACATTTAAAGACTCTACGGCATTCCACATCGGAATATGGCAGTATTCATCTATATATTGGGCCAGATGCTCCCCAACGCCCTCGGTTTCATTGCCCATAATAAAAATGGCCCGATCGGCAAATTGGGTTTGGTAAAAATTGCTACTTCCTCCTCCGGCTAAGGCATAGACCTTAAAGCCGACAGCCTTGGCCATTTTTAAAGCGGGCCCCAAACGTTCGCAGCCCACAATTTGGCTTTTGAACAAAACGCCGGCAGAAGCCTTTACCACAAGTGGGCTAAGTTTGGCGCTGCCTTTTCGGGGCAAGAGCAAAGCTAGGCCAAAAGCCGTAGCCGAGCGAATAATCAGGCCCAAATTGGCCGGGGTGGTTACGCCATCTAGGGCCAAAAAAGCCATTTTACTAGGGAGTGGGCCTTGAAAAAAATCGCTAAAATCATCCATAGCGCTATTTTCTACATCCACCACAATTCCTTGATCCTGCTTAGGATTTTTAGAAATGCGGTGCACCTCTTCGCCCTTCACGCGTTCTGCCTCTAGGCCCAATTGCTTAAGTTTTTTAAGAATAGCGGCGATAGTAGGGCCTTTGGCTTTTTTATCGAGGCGGATACTATGAATTTTGGGCAAGGGGGTTTGCTCGAGCAGCTCTAAAACAGGCTTGCGTCCATATACGCTAATAAAGCGATCTCTAGGATGTTTTGGCATATTTTCATTTCTTATTTAGAGGGCCAAAGTTACGGCATTTTTATGAGATTGCTTTGAATTTCTGCGGCGGACAGGCGGCGAAGCCGCCGCAGGCCTAGCTGCTTGTAGGGGTGCCGCACAGCGGCAGACCGAGCCGCTGAAAGCGGCGAAGGGCCGAGCAGACCTGCGAGCCCCGAAAAGGAGCGCCGCAAGGCGCAGCCGCCGCGGAGGCCCCTTAAAAAAATCATAAAAAAAGGCGTTTCAGGCCCTTAGTGCGCTAAAAATAAAAAATAGCTGTCACTACAAGAGAAAAAAGGGGGTAAAGGCAAACAATTAATTCTAGAAGTCTGTTATCTTTGTGATTAGATTGAATCTAAATAGAAAGGACAAAAAATAACTGCTATGAGCGATAAAAGACTTGTGTATCTGGACAATAGCGCAACCACTCCTGTAGACCCTAGAGTTTTGGAAGAAATGTTGCCCTATTTTCAAGATAAATTTGGGAATGCCGCTAGCCGCAACCACTCCTTTGGCTGGGTAGCTGAGGATGCAGTGGACCAAGCACGCGAGCGCATTGCTAAATTATTGGGGGCCGATCCCCGTGAAATTATTTTTACATCTGGTGCCACCGAGGGCGTTAATCTAGCCATCAAAGGGGTGGCCAATATGTACCGCCGAAAAGGCAACCATATTATTACGGCCAAAACAGAGCATAAAGCGGTTTTGGATACTTGTAAGGCACTGGAGCGTGAAGGCATTGAAGTAACTTATCTGGATGTGAACCGCCAGGGCTTGATTGACTTGGAGGAATTGCGTGCAGCCATTAAGGATACAACCATTTTGGTGGCCCTTATGTTTGCCAACAACGAGATTGGGACCATCCAACCGGTAAAGGAAATTGCTAAAATCTGTGCAGAAAACAAAACGCTTTTCTTTAGCGATGCCACTCAGGCCGTGGGGAAAGTACCGGTAGATGTAAAAGATATGGGCATTCATATTTTGGCCTTTAGCGGGCACAAAATTTATGGCCCCAAAGGCGTAGGCGCACTTTATGTGAGCCGCAAAAACCCTAGAGTTAAATTGACGGCTCAGATTGATGGCGGTGGACATGAAAGAGGGATGCGTTCTGGAACCCTAAACGTGCCTGCTATTGTTGGTTTGGGTAAGGCCTGCGAATTGGCCAGCGAAGAAATGGAAGCGGAAACTGTTCGCTTGCAAGCTTTGCGCGATAAAATTGACCGGGAATTGTTGCAAATGGAAGAGGTGGTCTTGAATGGCGCCAAAGAAAGCCGCTTGCCTCAATTGACGAATATTTCTTTTAAGCATGTAGAAGGGGAAGGACTCATGATGACCTTCAATGAAAATATTGCCCTATCTTCTGGTTCTGCTTGTACTTCGGCTTCTTTGGAGCCTTCTTATGTACTCAAAGCATTGGGATTGGGCGATGACTTGGCCCACTCTTCTTTGCGCATCAGCTTGGGTCGCTTTACGACAGAAGAAGATGTAGACTATGCGATTGAGCGCATCCGCAATGGCGTGAACCACATGCGTTCTTTATCTCCTATCTGGGAAATGTATCAAGAAGGAATTGATTTGGACTCGGTAGAATGGTCTGAACACTAGAATTTGTTTGAAAACTGCTTAAACTCCATATATTATGGCTTATTCTGAAAAATTGCTCGATCACTTCAAGAACCCTCGTAATGTAGGGACCTTGGACAAGAATAAAAATACGGTGGGTACTGGCCTTGTTGGCGCTCCTGAATGTGGCGATGTGATGCGTCTCCAAATTGAGGTGAGCGAAGATGGCATTATCCAAGAAGCCAAGTTCAAAACCTTTGGTTGTGGCTCTGCTATTGCCTCTTCTTCTTTGGCCACCGAATGGCTCAAAGGAAAGTCGGTAGATGATGCCGCTTCTATTGATAATATGGCTATCGTGGAAGAGCTAGAGCTTCCTCCCGTAAAAATTCACTGCTCTGTTTTGGCTGAAGATGCCATCAAAGCTGCTATTAAGGATTATCAAGAGAAAAATGCCAAGGCCTAATTTTGGCCCAAAAACAATTGTACTATGATTTATGTAGCCGATAGTGCCAAGGAAAAAATCCAAGAAATTAAGGAGCAAGAGCAACTCAGTGATGAGTTTTTCATCCGGGTTTCTGTGACTAGCGGAGGATGCTCTGGCCTTAGCTACAAAATGGATTTTGACAATGAGTCGCAAACCGAAGATCAGGTCTTTGAAGATAAGGGCGTGAAGGTGGTCACGGACCTCAAGAGCTTCCTTTATCTTTTCGATACAACCCTGCACTTTTCAGGTGGGCTCAATGGCAAGGGGTTTTATTTTGAAAACCCCAATGCTGCTAGAACCTGTGGCTGTGGCGAAAGTTTTTCGCTCTAGTTGCTCGGGATAAAGTGATGACACAAAAAAGCCCCGCCTTTCGGCGGGGCTTTTTTGTACCCTTTGGGCTTATTTTAAGGCCTTTACGGCCTGCATAGGCTGAATCAATGGTCCTGTTTTTTGGCCATCGGCTGTTTGTTTTCCTGTTTTCACCAACAGCTCATAGGCTTCTTTGGTGGTCAGTTGCGGATGAAGTGCTCGCAAAAGCCCCAAGGTTCCCGCCACATAAGGCGTAGCCATAGAGGTTCCACTCATCTTGTCGTACTTAGAGTTGGGCATAGTCGAATAAATATCTACGCCAGGAGCAGCCAATCCATAATTAAGGTGCTGCACCTCATTAGAAAAACTCGCTTTGCGCAATTGGGGGTCCAAGGCCGAAACCGTAATTACTCCATTTACCGAAGCGGGCACAATTCGACGAGCATCAAAACCATTATTTCCAGCAGCCACCACCACAATGCCGCCTTTTTTATTCACATAACGGACCGCCTCTTCATAGGCCTTTTGGCGATCATCGCTAGATGGCCCACCTAACGACATAGACACCACATCGGCTCCTTTGTCGGCGGCCAAGAGCATGGCGTTAATGATTCGGCGCTGAGTGGTTCCTCCTGAGCGAGGAAAAACCTGAATGCTACTTACTTCCACAAAATCTGAAGAGGGAAAAGCCGAAGCCACGCCCTTGCCATTATTTGAAACAGCGGCGGCAATTCCTGCACAATGCGTTCCATGGCCCTGAACATCTGTATCATGTTCGCTAGCTACAGAGCGATATTGGCCCTTAATATCTTCATGCTTGGCATCTACGCCCGTATCCAAAATGAAGATGCGCGCCTTTTTCTTGGGGCGGATCCCTTCTTCTTGCAACAAGCGGTGCAGCCCATTATAATTCAAAGCTTCATAGGCCCACATTTTAGCAATGCCAGGGTCATTGAGCAAAGGTTGTTTGGGCGAGCGACCAATTGCGCCAGCGCTTTGGGGCTCCCAAAGTTGCAAGATCTCATTTTCCTCTAGACTTTCTACCCCTTGCAAGGCTTTGAGTTCTTCTTCAATCTCACTCAATTGGTCCAAAGCTGCTTCTGGAATATTCAAGGCGTAAAAATCATCTAAATCGCTTTGCTCTGGGTTTTGCAATTTAAATGCGGGCTCATAGCTAAAGCCATATTTGGCCGCCAATTTATCGAGCAATTTGGGCCTTTGCCCCTCCTCCAATTCAATCAATAACTCTGATTGTGGATCGAGGTTTTCGGCAGTGGCCTTTTGGCCAAAAAACAAATTGAGGCCCTGCACGTCTAGCTGATAAAGGCCAAAAACACTGGCCCCTAAAAGAGAGAGAAAGGCGATTTTATTATTAGAGAAAATATTGAGCACAAAGGCGCCCCCAAACAAAATAAAGAGATAAACCGCTAGCCGAATGTAGCCAAAGGTGCTTGGCAAAACCAGATGATAAGCCAAGAAAATCAGAAAAGAGGCGATAAAGCTAGGCCCAAAATATTTGCGAATATGGGCTTCCTCCTTAAAGAGCAACCAAAGCGACAAAGAGGCAAAGGTCCAAATAAAAATCAATCCTATCCAACTCATAGTTAGTATTTTACAGTAAAAAATGGGGCTAAAGTACTTTCAACTCGAGGATCTCGACGGGGGTTCCCCACATTTGCACAGAAAAATAGTCTTCGGCCTCCTTGGCCATAATTTCTAGGCGCAAACCGGCCTTTGCATACTTTTGGTCCAAATTTGTGGGCAAATATTCTTGGCCCTGATCATCTTTGAGGCCCCAAAATCCACCAGATAGTGGGACATGAATGACGGTTACGATTAGTTTCATAGTTCTGTTTTATATTTTTTTGGGGCTGCCCCTGCGCTTCGCTTGGGTCGGGCTGTTTCCTGGCTCGCAGGTCTGCTCGGCCCTGCAGTTTTTTCGCTACGCTCAAAAACTTGGGTCTGCGGCTTCGCCGCACCACTGTCCATCCCTCAGCCGCTCCACCAAAGAGCCTACTAAAGGCTTGGGGCTTCGGCCCTTTTGGGTTTATTGGGCGGCCACAATATCCCTTATAATTTTGAGATGATGATTCGTATGAATGGCTACAAACTTAATGCCTTGGTTTCTTTTGAGATGGCCAAAAAGAGGATGGGCGAAATAGGCTTTTTCTGCTTGTTTTTGGACCAATTGCAGCAGGGCCTGGCTTTTTTCCAATAAGCTAGGCAACTGACTGAGGTCTATGGCTTCTTGGTTGTTAATCATTTTTGGGGACTTGGCTTTTCCTCTGGGGATTTTGCCCGTGGCCAAAATCAGTGATTTGGAGGGGCTAAACTTGGGTTTAAACTGCGCTGGATCGCTATTGACAATAGCTTGCAGCATAGCAATAGCCGCCTTAAGCGAGTGCTCAATATGCCAGTCTACGCCTCTTTCTGATACCTGCGGGGCCAAAAGCGGCGCTTGCTCCAAATGGCTGGCTAAATCCTTTAGGCTCTGCTGAGCCATATTTACTTCTTTTTTCATAAACAATTCCAGATTTAAGGGAGCTTAATTAGTTTGAGCAGCTAAAATATCTTGAATAATCTTGAGGTGGTGATGGCTATGAATCGCCACAAACCTCAGGGCTTCATTTCGTTTCATATGGCCAAAAATGGGGTGATCGAAATAACTTTTTTCTGCCTTTTTTTGAGTACTCAGCAGCAAGTTTCTCAATTTTCCGATCATTTCGGGGACTTTCCCCAATGAAATCTCCCCTTTGTTATTTAAAATATCTGGCGAGACGGCCCGCCCCCTAGGGATTCGCCCCATTTGGAGAATGAGTGTTTTGGTAGGGCTAAACTTGGGTTTAAACTGAGCGGGGTCGCTTTCTTCTAATGCATCAATAATTAAAATTGCTGCTTTTAGGCTATGTTCTATATGCCAATCAATGGCTCTAGCCGATACTTTTGGCGCCTTGATTGGGGCGGAAGGCAAGTGGGCCTCTAATTGGTCTATAGCATTGTTAATCAGCTGAATTTGTTTTTCCATAAAGTTTTTTGCTTAGGTTTTATAATCATGGAGATAGGCGGGGGCGAAGCCTTTTTTGGCCCGCAGGGCCTTTTTTGTCGAGCAGGCCCAGCGCTGCGGAGGGGTGGCCGAAGGCCAGACCGAGCCGCTGAAAGCGGCGAAGGGCCGAACAGACTTGTGAGCCCCGCAGCATAGCGGCGGCCAGCTTGCTGGCCGCGGGCCCCAAAAAAAAGCCCACTTACAAGAAAGATACTTATAAGTGAGCGATTTAAGGGAATAAACTAAATCAAATTAGTTTTTGCCGTGGCAATGCTTGTATTTTTTGCCGCTACCGCAGGGGCAAAGATCGTTGCGACCGACCTTATTTTCTACACGGCGAGGGGCTACTCTGGGAGCGGGGCCTTGAGGTTGTTGAGCGGCCTGTTTTTGGGCCTCCTCTTTTGCTTTTTGCTCTTCGATATTGCTGTGTACCTCTTCGAAGTATTCTTCTTCTTCTACCTCTTGTGCTTCTTGGATTTGGCTTTCCTGTTGGATTGGAATTAGGCCACGGAACAAGAAAGAGCAGACCTCTTGAGAGATTTGGCTACGGAGTTGGGCAAAGAGTTTTCTCGACTCAATTTTGTAGATAACCAAGGGGTCTTTTTGGGCAAAAGAAGCATTTTGGACTTGATCTTTGAGTTCGTCCATATCGCGGAGGTGCTCCTTCCAGCTAGAATCGATAAGGCTCAAAGTGATTGAGCGTTCGATTTGGTTAATCAGGCTCTTGCCATTAGTTTTCACGGCCTGTTCCATATCGGCATTGATTTCCAGTGCTTGGATACCGTTAGTAAAGGGGATAGCAATTTTTGTAAAATTATTGCTTTCGTCCTCATAGATCCGTTGGATGAGGGGTAAAATAGCTTGAGCGATATGCTCGAACTTGCGGTTATAGTTGGCAAAAAGAGGGGTAGACAACTGGTCGGTCAGATCGTTGGGGTCTGTGGTGTACAGCTCTTCGGCTGTTACATCAGGGTCGATACCAAAGTTTTGGATCATGGCCTGTTCGAAGCCCTCATAATTGCGTTCATTTTGATATTGAGCGATCAGCTCATAGAGCAAATCGAGGAACATATCGTTGAGGTCAATTGCGAGGCGATCGCCTTCTAGGGCGTTATTACGGCGGCGGTAAATTTCTTCCCGCTGCATATTCATCACATCATCATATTCGAGTAGGCGTTTACGAATACCGAAGTTATTCTCTTCCACCTTCTTTTGTGCTCTTTCGATTGACTTGCTAATCATGGGATGTTGCAAAACATCGCCATCTTTATGGCCTAGGCGGTCCATCATTTTAGCGATACGATCGGAGCGGAAAAGGCGCATCAGTTTATCTTCTAGAGAGACATAAAACTGAGAAGAGCCTACATCTCCTTGGCGGCCTGCGCGACCACGCAGCTGGCGGTCTACTCGGCGAGAGTCGTGGCGTTCTGTACCAATAATGGCCAAACCGCCTAATTTTTTCACCTCATCGCTTAGTTTAATATCGGTTCCTCGACCGGCCATATTGGTGGCAATAGTAACCTGTCCATTTTTACCGGCTTCGGCTACTACATCGGCCTCGCGGGCGTGTTGTTTGGCATTAAGTACATTATGAGGAATTTTGCGGAGGCTCAGCATACGGCTCAGCACCTCTGAGCTTTGGACCGAAGTAGTACCTACGAGGATGGGGCGGCCTGCTTCGCGCATCTTTATCACCTCATCAATGATGGCACTATACTTTTCGCGTTCTGTTTTGTAGACCAAATCATTACGGTCATCGCGGGCGATCGGGCGGTTGGTAGGAATAATCACCACATCCAGCTTATAGATATCCCAAAGCTCTTGTGATTCTGTTTCTGCTGTACCGGTCATCCCTGCTAGTTTGTGGTACATCCGGAAGAAATTCTGTAGAGTTACGGTAGCATAAGTTTGTGTAGAATTTTCAATATCTACATTTTCCTTAGCTTCTAGTGCTTGGTGTAGGCCATCCGAATAGCGGCGGCCATCCATTACACGGCCCGTTTGCTCATCGACAATTTTCACCTTGCCCTCTACAACAATATATTCATCTTCTTTATGGAAGAGTGCATAGGCCTTGAGCAATTGGCGCATAGCGTGCAGGCGCTCACTTTTTGCGGCAAAAGCTTGAATGAGTTCATCTTTTTTGAGCTGTTTTTCTTCGGGGCTAAGCTGTTCATTCTTATCTACTTGCAAGAGTTTATCATTGATATCCTCCATAACAAATAGGTGCTTATCAGAACCGCCCTTACCCAAGAAATCTGTTCCTTGGTCAGTTAGTTCTACACTACGGTTTTTCTCTTCGATCACAAAAAACAGTTCAGCATCGGCTTTATACATATGCTTACTTTGTTCGGCCATATAATGCGCCTCTGTTTTTTGTAGAATTTGCTGCATACCAGGTTCGCTCAAAAACTTAATGAGTGCGCGGTTTTTGGGTAGACCACGATAGGCACGGAAAAGATCGAGTCCTCCCCCGCCCTCTTCGGGACCGGTATCGCCAGCGGCAATTTTTTGTTTAGCCGAGCGAATCAGTTTAACAACCAATTGCTTTTGGGCATTCATGAGCTGTTCTACAGCAGGCTTGAGGCCCAAAAACAACTCGGCGCGATCATCTTTAGGCGTTGGACCAGAAATGATGAGTGGTGTACGGGCGTCATCAATCAAAACAGAATCCACCTCATCAATCATAGTATAGTGGAACTTGCCCTGTACTTTTTCATCTACCTTATGGACCATATTATCTCTTAGATAATCAAAACCAAATTCGTTATTGGTTCCATAAGTCACATCACAGCGATAAGCCGCCTTGCGTCCATCAGAATGCGGGCGATGCTTATCAATACAATCTACGGTAAGGAAAAGGAAGCTCAACAAGGGGGCCATCCATTCGGCATCCCGTTTAGCCAGATAATCGTTCACGGTAATAATATGCACCCCTTCACCGGCCAAACCATTCAGGTAGGCGGGCAAAGTAGCCACTAAGGTTTTACCTTCCCCCGTTGCCATCTCGGCAATTTTACCTGAGTGCAAAACGGCACCACCAATAAGCTGCACATCGTAGTGGATCATATTCCAGACCACCTCATTTCCCGCAGCCATCCAGCGGTTTTGCCAAATCGCCTTATCTCCATTTAGCTCTAGCGGACGGATCTCATCATTGATCCAGTTCCCTACCACCTCATGATCAAAATCAGTAGCAGTGACCTCTAGAGTTTCTTCCTCTGTAAATCGGCGAGCCGTTTCTTTAACTACAGCAAAAGCCTGAGGCAAGAGATTTTCTAGAATTTCCTCTAAGCGCTGATCGCGGTCCTTTTTCAATTGGTCCACTTCCTTATAAAGATCTTCTTTTTTGAAGATATCTTCGGTAGAGATGGCCTGCTCTTGCAGCTTTTCAATCTCTAAGTCAATATCTACCAAATAATCTTTAATGGCCGCTCTAAATTCAATTGTTTTATGACGGAGCTCGTCATGGCTCAAGCTCTTGAGCTTGGCGTACTCCTCGTTAATTTGGGCTACCACAGGGCGCAACTCTTCAATATCGCGCTCTTGCTTGTTCCCAAATATCTTTTTTAAGAAACCAAACATGCTAAGGTATAAAGTTTATATTCTGTAAATTAGAAGGGGTTTGTCCCTTTCTGCCGTTTGCTCTGGGCAAAACTCATACAAAAATACAACTTAAATGAAGAAGTTGCGCAATTAATGGCCGCAATTATAGCTCAAGCTCCTCATTATGGGGATTTTAGGCTTTTTTTAATTTATTTCCCTTGGCATAACCAACTGACAATCTGTCAGTTTTATTTTTATTTAACTGCTATTTTGGGGCCTCCCGCCTGCGGCGGGCGCTACGTTCCAGGGCTCGCTGCTCGCTCGGCCCTGCAGCCGCCTGCGGCGGCTTTGGTCTGGCCTACGGCCCCCCTTTCACATCGCTAGGCCAAATACGCCCTAGCAGTCCGATAATTCCCCCCCCCGCTTCTCTTTCCGAAAACGAGAGGGCGTTTTTTGATAGCGCCGCTTAAACAAGCGATTAAAATAAGACAGGCTATTAAAGCCACAATCTAGGGCAATGTCCCCAATCTTTTCTTCTGTTTGCAACAAAAGACTAGCCGCCAGTTTTAAACGCTCTTCTTGGATAAAATCATTGGGCGATTGCCCCAACTCTGCCTTAAAGGATCGATAAAAATGAGCCTCACTCATACAGGCTTTTTTACTCAATTCGCCAACGCTAAACTCTTCTCTCAAATGCTGGCGGATGTACTGAACCAACTGCGCCAACCGACTGTCTTCCGCCCCCAACTTTACCTCATTTTCTTGCTGCAATACCCGCAACAACAACTCTTTTAAGGCCATCCCCACAAATAAATCCTTAGAAGGATGCCCCTCCGTAAATAAAAAGATGAGCCGCTGCAAAATCTGCTGCACCGCCAAAGAATGCGTAAAATGAAAATTGCCCGACTGAAAAGACCAAAGCAGCCCATCCTCCCGAGGACGCTCCCCATTCAGCCAATCTAACTCCTGCTGCACCATATCCTCATCCAAGGCCAAAGCCAAACATTTGGTGGGCTGCTGCATATTGGCCTCCGGAAAATCAATGCGCATCAATTCATTGGCAGGCAAAAGCACCGACTCCCCAGGCAAAAAACAAAAAGGCGCCTTGTCTCGCAAATGCATCCGCTTTTTTCCCATCAACATAGCCGCCAATACCGGCTGCCGAAACTGTAATTCTACCGACTCTGCCATCTGATGCGTCTCAAAAATATGAAGCTCCGCCTGGGCCGCCGCAAAACTGTTTTGCTGCTCAACTAAAGTGTGTAATGAACGACCCGCTCGGTAATTATCTGGTAATAACATGCTGATTGGTTTTGAGGATGAAGAAAATTTTACCCAAACTAAGGAGTCGAAAAACTAAGCCCTAAGACAAATAAAAATAAGGCCATTCCCTTAATCTACAGTTTTTTTATGGGCCTAGCGAATTGAAATTGATAGGATTGTTCAAATATCTGATAGAAAGCTACAAAAAGACTCCAGATTTATAAATTACCTTTGGCTAGTCAACAGTAAAACTATTTGCTAACAACCAGTTTAATGAAAGCTCCTGCTTTTGCTAAATTGAACAACCAACAACAACATGCAAGAAACAAATGTAATGGATGAAGTCCTAAAAGCTCCCGACTTCAAACCTCAATACGAAAACTTTATCGGCGGAGAATGGGTAAAACCTACCAATGGCGAGTATTTCGAAAATATATCTCCCGTAGACGGGAAAAGCTTTACACTCATCCCCCGCTCTACCAAAGAAGATATTGATAAGGCCGTAGCCGCCGCCTGGGCCGCCGCTCCAGCATGGAACAACAGCTCGGCCACTTTCCGTAGCAATATTCTACTCAAGATTGCCGACCGCATGGAGCAAAATCTTGAACTACTCGCCCGTACCGAAACCTGGGACAACGGTAAGGCCATTCGCGAAACTCGTGCAGCCGATATGCCCCTAGCTGTCGACCATTTCCGCTATTTTGCTGGCGTTATCCGCGCTGAAGAAGGTAGCATGAGCGAACTCGACGCTAATACCGTTTGTATCAATGTCCAAGAACCCCTAGGTGTAGTGGCCCAGATTATTCCCTGGAACTTCCCGCTCCTTATGGCTGCCTGGAAAATCGCTCCCGCTCTAGCCGCCGGTAACTGCGTGGTCCTTAAACCCGCAGAACAAACTCCTGTAGGGATCCTAATTCTAATGGAACTTATCCAAGATATTTTGCCCAAAGGCGTACTGAATGTAGTCAACGGCTTTGGCGTAGAAGCAGGTAAACCCCTAGCTTCTCACCCCGATGTACGCAAAGTAGCCTTTACCGGAGAAACCACCACCGGTCAGCTTATTATGCAGTATGCTTCCAAAAACTTGATTCCCGTTACTTTGGAATTGGGCGGTAAGTCGCCCAACGTTTTCTTCGCTAACGTGATGACAGAAGATGACGCCTTCTTCGATAAATGCCTAGAAGGGGCCGCTATGTTTGCCCTCAACCAAGGCGAAGTCTGTACTTGCCCCTCCCGCATTTTGGTCCAAGAAAGTATCGCCGATAAGTTTATCGAACGCCTCATCGAACGCGTGAATGCCATTAAAATGGGCCACCCCCTCGACCCTAACACCATGATGGGCGCCCAAGCTTCTAATGACCAATACGAGAAGATCCTCAACTATATCAAAATTGGTAAGGAAGAAGGTTGCGAAGTATTGGCAGGCGGTGCCGCCGCTACCGTAGATAGCCTCGCTGGTGGATACTATATCCGCCCCACTATCCTCAAAGGACACAATAAAATGAGAGTGTTCCAAGAAGAAATTTTTGGCCCAGTCGTTTGTATTACCACCTTTAAGGATGAAGCCGAAGCCGTAGAAATTGCCAATGATACCCTCTACGGACTAGGCGCAGGCGTATGGACCCGAGATATGCACCAAGCTTACCAAATCTCTAGAAAAATTGAAGCCGGACGCGTTTGGGTCAATAATTATCACGCTTATCCCGCTCACGCTCCTTTTGGTGGCTATAAAAAATCCGGAATCGGACGCGAAAATCACAAGATGATGCTGGCTCACTATCGCCAAACCAAAAATATGCTCATCTCTTATGATAAGAACGCTCTCGGATTCTTCTAAATCACTCCACTTTATGGCAGAACTAGTCGATGCAACAGAAAAAGCACGACAGCTCATCCAACAACTCAAAGCCAAACACGGCGATCTGATGTTCCATCAAAGCGGCGGTTGCTGCGACGGCTCCGCCCCTATGTGCTTCGAGGCCGGAGAACTTATGATCGACGACTCGGATGTGCTGCTCGCCGAACTGGAAGGCTGCCCTTTTTATATGTCAGCTTTTCAATACAAATATTGGAAGCATAGCCACCTTACCCTAGATGTCATTCCCGGACGAGGCGCTAGCTTCTCTCTCGAAATTCCCTTAGGCCTGCGCTTTATCATCAGATCTAGATTACTGACCGATGAAGAAGCCGCTCAAGTTAAAGACGCATAGTTGTTTCTTTTATCAAGAGTACTTTGAAAACTATCATCTACTCCTAATGATGTAGTTTTTGAATAAGCTCCACCCTCCTTGTCTACAGATAAGGAGGGTTTTTGTTTTTTTTTGGGGCCTCCTGCCTGCGGCAGGCGCTACGTTTCGCAGCTCGCTATTCGCTCGGCCCTGCAGCGGCTGCGCCGCTTTGGTCTGGCCTTCGGCCACTGCTGCACATCGCTAGGCCGCCCCCTTTCACATCGGTTACTCCCTTCGGTCGTCGAACGGCGGCCTAAAGGCCTTGTTGTGGCCGGGCGCTTCGCGCCCCCAAAACCGCAAATTTGGCCCAAATCTAAAATTAAGTACATCTAAGTGTTTGTTATTTGGTTTTTAGTTCGTATAGTTAGGGGTATACGCAGTTTTTAGCGCTGCATTTTTTTATCACCTCATTTAAATGTCTTAATTTTGGGAAAAGAAGAAAAAAAGATGATCAAGGATCGCTATATCAATCCACTGACCGATTTTGGATTTAAGAAGCTTTTTGGCGAGGCCGCCAATAAGGAGCTGCTTATCCATTTTCTCAATCAGCTGCTGCCCGAAAAGCATCAGGTGGAGGACCTCGAATATCTCCCTAGCGAACGCCTGCCCTCCAGCTTTCTGGACCGAAAAGTTATTTTTGATATTTATTGCACCAGCAGCCGAGGCGAGCAGTTTATTATTGAGCTGCAACGCAGTAAGCAAAATCATTTCATCGACCGCTCTATTTTTTATAGCACCTTCCCCATTCAAGAACAATCCGAAAGGGGCGATTGGAATTTTAAGCTCTGGCCCATTTATACGATCTGTATTCTCGATTTTAAGATCAATCAGCCCAACCCCCATAATCGAGTGATTCGCTATGTACAGCTCAAGGACCAAGATAAAGAGCTCTTCTTTGAAGACCTTACCTATATTTATATCGAGCTGCCTAATTTTACCAAAACCCTAGATGAGCTAGAAGATCTACAAGATAAATGGCTTTATCTTTTCCGCTATTTGGCCAAATTAGAAGATCGGCCAGCGGCTTTGCAAGAGCGCATTTTCATTGGGCTTTTCCGTGCCGCCGAAATTGCCAGCTACTCTATTGAGGAGCGCCAAAATTATGAGGTCTCTCTCAAAAAGCATCGAGATATTAAAAATGTGATTGACACCGCTCTAGAAGAGGGCCTAGAAAAAGGCAGAGCCGAGGGCTTGGAAGAAGGCTTAGAAAAAGGGCTAGAACAAGGACGAGAAGAAGGACTGAAAGAAGGAGAAGAAAAAGGTGAATTAAAGGCAAAAAAAGCCATGGCCAAACAAATGCAGGCCGCTAATTTACCCTTAGACCAAATTGCGCAAATTACCGGCTGTAGCCTAGAACAACTCAAAAATTGGCTAAAGGACTAGCCCTAAATAATAGAAAGCTTGAACCTTGATGAGGTTCAAGCTTTTTTAGGTCCTACAGGCCCGAAGGGCCGCAGGCTGAGGGATGGGCAGCAGGGCGGCGAAGCCGCAGACCCAGCAAAATGAGCGTAGCGAAATTTTGCGCAGGGCCGAGCGAATAGCGAGCTGCGAGACAGCCCGACCCGCCCGCAGGGCGGGGCAGCCCCAAATCATCCTGCTAATCTTCTTTTAGATCTAGAGAAATTTCATTGTCCCAACCGGGGCGCAAAGGCAACTCCTTAGAACTAGATATTTTCTCGGCTTGCTTTAATTTTAGATAATCGCCGGTGGTCCATTGCCCATCTTGGTTTTCATCCCAAATCAGTTGAATTTGGTAATTGCCTGGTGGGAGCAGGGGAAAATTGAGCGCATATTGGCTTTGGCCCAAAAGCAACTGTTTGTGAACGACCTCCTCTTGGTTTCGGCGCAGCTCAAAAACATATTGCTTGCTACTATCGACATTTTGGATTTGGGCCAAAATATTGCCTAAAGTTTTATCGGTTTCTAGGGCATAACTGGCCTTTAGGGTATCTTCATTTTGCTGCCCCCAAATGTCGGTCAAAGCGCCGGGCAACAACTGAAGGCTATAAGTTGCAGAAGGCGCTTTTGGCGCCTCTAAGGTCCAGAGATAATTGCCTGCAGGCTGAAAACTCAGGGGGCCCAAACTGAGGCCCGTGTCATTTTGCCAAACACAAAGGCTAGTATCAATGCGTTGAATCGGGGCCCCAAAATCAAGCTGCATCGGGTTTTTGGGGTGCAAGATAGGCAGGGGGATTTGCAGGCCATCTGTGGCCCTAGACTTGCCGGCTTTTTTGGGGTCAATCAAGCGCAGTTCGCTAGGATCTAGGCCCGTATAAAGGTTAATTTTGGCCGTATCTCGATAATCGCCAGCCTCTAGTACAAATCGAAGTTCCTCGCCTTGGGCGCCTTTCCAAAACAGCCAGACAAACTCCTTATTTTGGTAATAGGTCCAGTCTTCTAGCTCCTCTAAGGGCTGAATTTTCAGGCTATCTGAAAAGGGTTTTAGAAATTGCAGTTGCCCCTGTTGCTGGGCCAATTGTTTGGCCGAAACCAACTTTTGTTCTTGGGCCGCTGCAAATAGGCGGAGCTTGGGGTTTCCGGCGCTGCTATCGGTCAAAACAATGGGCTCGGACCAAAACGCCAGCTCCTCATTGGGCTGATAGCGATAGTCGTTATTTTTATCCATCAAGCCAAAAAGGATATAGCGGCCCGCCTTCAAGTTTTCCAGCTTAAAGCCTCCTTTTTCATCGGTTTGGGCCAGGTAGTTGGGCCGCTGAAGGATGGGCGTAGAGTCGCCTAGCTCTCCTTCATAGAGCATCACCCAAGCCTCGGCGACCGGGGCCGTTGTTTTGGCATCTAGCAATTGGCCGCCTAACTGAAGAGAATCGAGTTGGGCGCCTGTAGAAAAGACAAAACGCAGGTCTTTGACGGGGTTTCCCTCTCGAAAATCGACAATACTTTGGCCAAACTGAATACTATAGGTGGTATTTTCTTTCAGTTCTTCTTGGAAGCGGAGAATGACCGTTTTGTTCTTGACCTTCACCTTTGGTTTTTTGTCCAAGGGTGGCGAAATTAAGATTTGCTGTTGGGCGTTTTTGAGCTGCACCCATTCGTTAAAGGTCAGTAAGATCTCTTTTTCCTTAAAGTTTGTTTGATAGTTGGGCGTAGAGTAGCGCCGCAAATCTAGCTCTGGCGGCTGCTCATCTTTTGGCCCTCCTTGCAGAGGTTGTTGCTGAGCACATTGAACAAGAAGCAGGGCCAAAAGGGCCAAAAGCAGATAAGCAGGCAATTGACGCATCCTTAGAAGTCTGATTTAAAGTGAAATTTAATATTGGGGTAGTCTTGCTGAGCCGTTCCTAGCATCCATTTAGACTCGGCCAAATAGACATAGCGGCCATCTTTATCTTTGGCAATAAATTGGGCCTTTTTCCGCAAAAACTCCTTGAGTTGCTCCTCCTCTTCGGCCTCTATCCAGCAAGCTTTGTGCAGTTGCACGGGCTCATAGCGACAACTGGCCCCATATTCATGCTCCAAACGATATTGCAATACATCAAACTGAAGCTGCCCTACGGTACCAATAATCTTGCGATTGTTTGAGGTTTTGGTAAAGATTTGCGCCACTCCCTCATCCATCAATTGATCAATTCCCTTGGCCAATTGCTTCGATTTCATGGGGTTGGCGTTTTCTATATAACGGAAAAGCTCGGGCGAAAAGCTGGGAATCCCCTTAAAATGTAGACTTTCGCCTTCTGTCAGGCCATCGCCAATCTTAAAGTTGCCCGAATCGTAAAGGCCCACAATATCGCCAGGGTAAGCCTGCTCGACCACCTCTTTTTTAGAGGCCATAAAGGTCGTGGGGTTCGAGAATTTCATCTTTTTGTTCTTCCGAACATGCAGGTAGTTGGTATTGCGCTCAAATACGCCCGAACAAACCCGCATAAAGGCAATGCGGTCGCGGTGACGAGGGTCCATATTCGCATGGATCTTAAAAATAAAGCCCGTAAACTTAGGCTCTAGCGGCTCAACATCTCGCTCTTCTGTATGAAAGCTCGTTGGCGTGGGCGCCACTTCTACAAAGCAATCAAGCAGTTCTTTTACCCCAAAGTTATTTACTGCCGAGCCAAAAAACACTGGCGATAGTTGCCCTTTAAGGTAGGCTTCTCGATCAAAATCTGGATAAACTTCCATGACCATATTGGCCTCTTCTCTTAGCTCTTCAGCATAATGTTCACCCACTAATTTATCCAAAACAGGGTCATCTAGGTCTTCCAAAGCCGTAAGGTCGCCGTATTTTGTCCCTGGCGCAAATAAGTTGAGCTGCTTTTCATAGATATTGTACACCCCCTTAAAATCGGGGCCCATACCTACGGGCCAACTCAGGGGACAAACATTGAGCTTGAGCTTTTCCTCAATCTCATCCAATAGGTCCATCCCATCCTTGCCCACACGGTCCAATTTATTGATAAAGACCATGACGGGGGTGTCGCGCATACGGCAAACCTCTACCAATCGTTCGGTCTGCGCCTCTACTCCCTTGGCCACATCAATCACCACAATCACACTGTCTACCGCCGTCAAGGTCCGATAAGTATCTTCCGCAAAATCTTTGTGACCCGGCGTATCCAAAATATTGATCTGCCGATCCCGATACTCAAAACCCATAACCGAGGTGGCCACCGAAATTCCCCGCTGCTTCTCAATTTCCATAAAATCGGAAGTGGTCGATTTCTTGATTTTATTAGACTTTACCGCTCCCGCTACCTGAATCGCCCCACCAAAAAGTAGGAGTTTTTCGGTCAAGGTGGTTTTTCCCGCATCAGGGTGGGCGACTACGGCAAAGGTGCGCCTCTTATTTATTTCTGCAGCTATTTTTGTCGACATTGATTTTGCTTTTGTTTTGCGCCACAAAAGTAGCAAAAAAGCCTGTAATTGCTGAATAGCATCTCGCTCCCTTCTCTTTTTTGCCTCAAAATCAATACGCTTTTTCTTTTTTCTGTTTGTTGGGGCCTCCGCTGCGGCTTCGCCTTGCGGCGCTACGCTTTGGGGCTCGCTGCTCGCTCGGCCCTTCGTTTTTTCGCTGCGCTCAAAAACTCGGTCTGGCCTAACGGCCACCCCGCCGCATCGCTAGGCCAGCGGGCTTCGCCCGCTTCTAGGCCCAAAAAAAGCCCACTCCAATAATCTGGAGCAGGCCGCTTAGGGTTTAAGCTATTTTCTTATGCCGCTTTAAAGGCTAATTCGTAGCCCTCTTCGTCTTTTACTTTGAGTAAATCTGGAGTTGCCTCTACCACCTCATAGGTTTTGGCAAAAACACTACCTTTGCCCTCTAGCGATTCTTCTGCCTTGAGCGAAAGCTGTTTTTCATCATCGCTAAGCGTCCAGCTACCTACAATAGTCGTTTCGCCATCAAAAGAGGCCTCAAAACTACCATCTAGCTTCAAGTTGACAAAGGTGTTCTGGTCCTCCCATTTGCCCGCCGTAAAGTTATCTGCTTTTTCTTCTGCTTTCTGGCCGCGAGTAGTTACTTCTATAGCATCATTTACAGAAGCCGCAGGCGCCTCAGAGTTACAACTGCCAAGGCCAAAGGCCAAAAGGGCCATAAAAATAAACATTAGGTTTTTCATAGATTAGTGATTTTAAGCATGATTGTTTTGTCGTTCTCGCTGCTATAAAATTTGGGGGTAAGCAAGGACTTCTACCTCTATAATGAGGGTTTTAGCCATTTTGTGAACTCCAAAAGCCAAAAAATTGAACTTTCGTTCAATGAAATATACTGCTAAAGTTTTGAATGCGAAAGGACTAATACCCATTTTAAAGCCAAAACCTCTTCTCTAGCCTATTTTCTCCCAGCCAATACAGAATAAAATCCCCCTTTTCAAATGAGTTTGCTTTCGCCTTGAGGAAAAGCAAAATAAAAACTATTTTGAGAAAAATTAAGGCTATCTAGAAAGCTGGCAAACCTTTTTAGCCGTTTTCTACTTAGATGAATACTATTGTACCGCTCTACTTCTAGAGCAGCGATTTTTAGACTTACTTATTGTTTTGAGATGAAACAGAAACTTGTATTTTGGGCCGAAGAGGCCGTAGCTGAAGGCAGCCAAAAGTGCCTATTGGCCATGGAGCTAAAGGCTGAAGACAACCGCATCGAATTGCACAAATTTGAAGGCGATGCCGCTACAGAGGCCATGGAAACAGAATTAAAGGAGAAATGGACGCAAGGACTTGTAGTCGCATTTCCCACAACAGGCTACCAAAAAACGGAGCAAGAATTATCGGCCGCTAGCCGCCTTTTGCCCGAAGCATACCAATGCCTAGATGAAAGCCTTAATCTAGATAGCCTAAAAACAGAGTGGCTCTTTGCCGTCCTTTCTACTAAGTTATATAAGACCTACTGGTCCGAACTTAGCGAAATTCAAGACCGTGTAGAACGCGCCACAAAGTATGATAAGATGCTCTGGGAAGAACTGAAAGCCTTCCAAGCTAAAGTACATGCTCAAGACAAAGAGAAAAATCTCTTTAAAGAACATGTTCAAGAACTTCGCGATAGCCTCAATGAACTCTTTGGCCTAATGAAGAACTTGCGAAAGATTCAAGATGAAGCCTTTGAACAAGCCGCTAAAGCCAATTACGACCAATTGGACCAAGGCCTCCTGGCTATCGAAAAAGAACTAGAAGGCGAAACAGGCAAATGGGATAAGTACTTTGAACAACTCAAAGGCTTGCAAGCTCAGATGAAAAAAATGAAACTGAGCAAAAAACAACGCAATAGCCTCTGGAACCGTATCGACCAAGCCTTTAAGTTAGTCAAGGTAAAACGATTTGGTAAGCAAAATGGCGATAGCCGACTCGAACGCCGTATTCAAGGCCTAGAAGAAGCTATCAAGAAGATGCAACGCTCTATTGATCGAGACCAAAAAGAACTCGATATCCAAGATAGTAAAATCAATGCTCCACATGCTACCCAAATCGAAACCCAACTCCGTGAGGTGAAAGCCAAAATGTTCCGCGATCGCATTAGCTCTAAGGCCGAAAAATTGGCCGACATGAATAAAACCATGAAGGAACTCCAAAAACGCCTCGCCAAAATGCAAAAACAAGCTGCCGAATTCCAAAAAGAAACGGAAGCTAAAACGGAAACAACTCCTGCTATAGAAGAATCTCCAAAAACAGAAACTACTCCTGCTGTAGAAGAAGCTCCAAAAACGGAGGAAGCTAGCGAAAATAATGATGAAGAGGATAATGCTTAGGCCTTAGCCCTTTTGTATAAATCTAAAGAAAGCCTATAGCTCCAGTACGGAGCTATAGGCTTTCTTTTTCCAGTTGTTTCCATAATTTTACTTCTAAGCAACTCCAGCTAAACTATAGTAGGGCTGGTCCAGAAAAAAAATATAGTACATTATAGATATGTCCGGGGGATTTGTAAACTGCAGATTAGCCCAAGGAAGTTGTTTCGGCCTAGCGATGCGGAAGGGTGGCCCGAAGGGCCAGACCCAGGCAGCTCTGCTGCCGCAGGGCCGAGCAGACCTGCGAGCCCTGAAGCGTAGCGCCGACGACCGAAGGGAGGCGGAGGCCCCAAAAAACAATAAAACTCATCTAGCAGGATAAAAAAAGAGCGCCCTCCAAAGAAGAATTGGAGAGCGCTAGCTAAACTATAGATTAAGGGGAGTCCTTACATATTGCGGCGATATTGCCCACCGACCTCATAGAGGGCTTGGGTAATTTGGCCCAAAGAGCAGAACTTCACGGCAGTCATCAGGCAATCGAAGAGGTTTTTGTTCTCGATAGCGGCCTCTTGCAAAGCCTTGAGGGCCTGAGGTCCATCTTCTTCATGCGTTTGGTGCAAGCGTTGGAGGGCAGAGATTTGTGCCTCCTTCTCTTCCTTGGTTGCCCGGATGACCTCTTTGGGAATAATGGTAGGTGAGCCCTCATCGGACAAGAAAGTATTCACGCCAATAATGGGCATTTCTCCCGTATGCTTGAGAGTTTCATAATACAGGCTTTCCTCCTGAATCTTTCCTCTTTGATACATAGTTTCCATAGCGCCTAGCACGCCGCCACGGTCGGTAATGCGGTCAAATTCGGTCAAAACGGCCTCCTCTACCAAGTCGGTGAGCTCCTCAATAATGAAAGCGCCTTGCAAGGGATTCTCGTTCTTGGTCAAGCCCAACTCTCGGTTAATGATCAACTGAATGGCCATTGCCCGGCGCACAGATTCCTCTGTAGGGGTGGTAATGGCTTCATCATAGGCATTGGTGTGCAATGAATTACAGTTGTCATAAATTGCATAGAGGGCCTGCAAGGTGGTGCGAATATCATTGAAGCCAATTTCCTGTGCGTGCAAAGAGCGGCCAGAGGTTTGGATATGATATTTGAGCATTTGCGAGCGGGCATTGGCTCCATATTTCTTGCGCATCGCCTTGGCCCAAATGCGGCGGGCCACTCGGCCAATCACGGCATATTCTGGATCGATTCCGTTGGAGAAAAAGAAAGAGAGATTGGGCGCAAAAGCGTTGATATCCATCCCTCTAGAGAGGTAATACTCTACAAAGGTAAAGCCATTGGCCAAGGTAAAGGCCAATTGGGTAATGGGGTTGGCGCCAGCCTCGGCAATATGGTAGCCAGAGATCGAGACCGAGTAGAAATTGCGCACCTGCTCCTCAATAAAGTAGGCTTGCACATCGCCCATCAGGCGGAGTGAGAACTCTGTAGAGAAAATGCAAGTATTTTGCGCTTGGTCCTCTTTGAGGATATCGGCCTGTACGGTTCCGCGGACAGAACGCAGGGCTTTTGCCCGCATTTCGGCATAAACATCGGCGGGAAGCACCTCATCGCCGGTCAAGCCCAAGAGCATTAGGCCAAGGCCGTCGTTGCCTTCGGGCAATTCGCCCATATATTGGGGGCGGGCCAAGCCTTTATCATCATATTTGGCCTTCAAAGCAGTTTCTACCTGAGCCTCTAAGCCATGTTCCTTAATATACTTCTCGCATTGCTGGTCAATTGCGGCATTCATGAAGAAGGCGCAGATGGTAGCGGCTGGACCATTGATGGTCATAGAAACCGAGGTCTTGGGATCGCAAAGATCAAAGCCAGAATAAAGCTTCTTGGCATCGTCTAAGCTACAAATGCTTACCCCAGAGTTACCAATTTTACCATAAATATCTGGACGATAATCGGGATCTTCTCCATAGAGGGTCACGGAATCAAAAGCCGTAGACAAGCGGGCCGCAGGCATGCCCAAAGAGACATAATGGAAGCGGCGGTTGGTCCGTTCTGGATGTCCTTCTCCGGCAAACATACGTGTGGGATCCTCGCCTTTGCGCTTGAAGGGGAACACCCCAGCGGTATAGGGAAACTCCCCGGGGAAATTCTCTTGGCCCGACCAACGGACGATATCGCCCCAATCGCTGTATTTAGGCAGGGCAATTCTGGGAATGCGGCTATGCGACAGCGATTTGGTAAAGGTTTCTACTCGAATTTCTTTGTTGCGCACCTTATAGACAAACTCATCGGCTTGGTAGCGGGCCAGTTTTTCTTTCCAGCCTTCTAGCAAGCGCTGTTGCTCTCCGCTGAGGTTGGCGTATTTAAACTCATAAGTTTCATTCAAGCTAGCGGGACTCTCCTCGCCCAGTTGCTCCATGGCTCCCTTCAGCTGATAAAGCTGACTGGCCAAGCGGGCTTCTTGTTCAATATCATCATTATATCGGCGAATGCTTTCGCTAATTTCTGAAAGGTAGCGCACTCGAGCGGGAGGAATAATAAATTGCTTTTCGCTTTGTTCTTGGCTGGCCTCAAAGCTAGAGACCAAAGGCGCCTGCGTTCGCTCTACAATTTTATCCATCAAGGCTTTGTAGAGGCTATTCATGCCCGGGTCATTAAACTGAGAAGCGATGGTCCCAAATACAGGCAAATCATCTTCTTTGGCCTCCCAGAGGTTATGGTTGCGGCGATATTGTTTACGAACATCCCGCAGGGCATCCTGCGCCCCTCGCTTATCAAATTTATTGAGGGCGATGAGGTCCGCAAAATCCAACATATCAATTTTCTCCAGCTGTGTGGCGGCCCCATATTCTGGTGTCATCACATACAGAGAAGCATCCGAGAAATCGGTAATAGCGGTATCTGATTGCCCAATTCCAGAGGTTTCTAGAATGATGAGGTCAAAGTCCGCGGCCTTCAAGATATTTATGGCATCGCCAATATGCTTAGAAATCGACAAATTAGATTGGCGGGTGGCCAAAGAACGCATGTATACTCGCTCGCTGTTGATGGCATTCATCCGAATACGGTCGCCTAGCAGGGCTCCCCCTGTTTTTCGCTTAGAGGGATCTACTGAAACTACAGCAATGCGCTTCTCTTCAAAATCGAGCAGAAAGCGGCGCACGAGCTCATCCACCAAAGAGGATTTACCCGCTCCGCCTGTTCCTGTAATGCCCAAAATGGGCGTCTTTTTTGCGGCGGCTTTGGCTTCTAGCTCGCTCAACCAGTTTTCAGCCTCCTGCGGTTGGTTTTCGGCGGCAGAGATCAGGCGGGCCAGGGCGTATTTATCGCCTGTTGCATATTGCTTGAGCTCGCCATTGATATTTTTACCTGTTGGATAATCGCATTGGCTCAAGAGGTCGTTAATCATCCCTTGCAGGCCCAGTTTTCGTCCATCATCGGGCGAGTAAATGCGGCTAATGCCGTAGGCATGTAGCTCCTCAATTTCTGTGGGCAGGATAGTCCCTCCTCCCCCACCAAAAATCTTGATGTGGCCCGCTCCACGTTCTTGCAAAAGATCGTAGATATACTTAAAGAACTCGATATGTCCCCCCTGATAAGAGGTAATGGCAATACCCTGCACATCTTCCTGAATGGCGGTATCGACAATTTCCTGAGCCGAGCGGTTATGGCCCAAATGAATAATTTCTGCGCCAGAGCGCTGCATGATTCTCCGCATGATGTTAATCGCGGCATCATGCCCATCAAATAGAGAGGCGGCCGTCACAATTCTGATCTTGTTCTGGGCCTCATAAGGGGCTTGCGTTTGCATCATTCTATGTTATATTCTGTTGTTGCTGATTATTTTTCTGTTTTTTGGGGCCTCCCGCCTGCGGCGGGCGCTACGCTTTGGGGCTCGCAGGTCTGCTCGGCCCTGCGGCGCTTGCAGCGCCTTGGTCTGGCCTTCGGCCACCCCGCCGCATCGCTAGGCCAGCCTGCTTTTGGCCTTTTTCTTTGGTCGCTAGGCCTTTAGTAGCTGCTTAAAATGCTGGACAGTAATGGCCAGGCCTTCCTCAAAGCTAAAGCCCGGATCATAACCCAAAAGCGTTTTGGCTTTCTCTATATTGGCTTGAGAGTCTCGGATGTCTCCTGCTCGGCTTTCTCGATGTACGGGAGCTTGTTCGCTGCCGGCGGCTTTTCGGATGCCCTCATAAAGATCTAGGACCGAGTAGCGGCCCCCTACGCCCACATTATACACCTGATTGTAGGCCGCAGGGTTTTCACTCAAAAGCGCCTTTACATTCATTTGGACCACATTCTCGATAAAGGTAAAATCTCGAGTTTGTAGGCCATCGCCATTAATATAAGCGGTTTTGCCCAAAAGACAAGCCTCTGCAAAAAGAGGAATTACGGCGGCATAAGCCCCTTTGGGGCTTTGTTTTGGTCCAAATACATTAAAGTAGCGGAAACCCATGAACTCCATTCCGTACAAATCGCCAAAGTTTTTGGCAAATAGCTCATTGCTATATTTGGTAATGGCATAGGGCGATAATTGTTGCCCAATTCGGTCTTCTACTTTGGGCAAATTGGGCTCATCGCCATAAACAGAAGAAGAAGAGGCATAAACAAAGCGCTTTATGCCTGCCTGATGGGCGGCATGGACCATATTTACAAAGCCGTTTACATTGTGCAGGGTGGTAAGATGCGGTTGGGCCACAGAGCGGGGCACCGAGCCCAAAGCTGCCTGATGGCAAACGGCATTCATGCCTTCGCAGGCTTTTTCGCAATCGGCCAAATGGGAGATATCTCCTTCAATTAGCTCGAAGTGGGGGTGGTCCAGATAAGGCGCCAAGTTTTCTCGGAAGCCCGTGAGGAAGTTATCAATAACACGGACCTTTTTGGCCCCATACTTCAAAAAATATTCGACCAGATTGCTGCCAATAAAGCCAGCGCCTCCAGTAATGAGTACAGAAAACTGGCTAAGGTCTCGATCGTGATAAGCGGTTTGATACATGCGATTACTATTTTATGTCGCAGCTATGCCCATGGGCGGAAGCTGCTTGAATATCTTCTGCCCAAGCTTGGCGCTGGGCCAAGAGTTGTTCAGGGACATCCAAATAAATACTTCGATAATGTTTTTTCTGGCTATTGAAGCCTACTTCTAGTTGAAAGCGGAGGGCGGCTTTATCTTCTAGGACTTCTATTTGGAGCAGGCGCTCGTAATGGGCCCAAAAGGGGTAATGGCTAGGCCCAATAAAGAGGCCATCTAAGGTAAGGAGCACCTCCTTACCATCTTCTTTTTGCCATTGGACCAAAATGCGGTCTTTTTTGGCTAGGGCTTCTTTTTTGGCCAACTGTTTAAACTGCTGATTATAATAAATAATGGCCCAAAGTGAGCCGGGTCCCGTTAAGAGCCCAAAGCCCAAGAAGTAGGGCCAAAGGTAGTGAGAATCTGGGTTCTCTACCATAAAGGTCATGGCAGCGGCCAAAAGGGCCGAAAAGCCCAGAATCATCAGAATGGAAAGCGCAAAAATACGGCGAATAATATTCATCTGCGGCAGATTTAAAGCGTCTAGAAAGGCGCGAAGCGCCTTGGCTTAGGGATGGATAGCAGTGGCCCGAAGGGCCAGACCTAGGCGGCGAAGCCGCCGCAGGGCCGAGCAGACCTGCGAGCTGCGACAGAGCCCGACCCGCCCGCAGGGCGGGGAAGCCCCAAAAAAAAAGCGCCCAAAACTGAGCGCTTAATATTCATATTGGCTCCTAGTTCAGTTTCTTGAGTTCTTCTTCTAGGAGTTGGACCTTTGCCTCATGATCGGCCAATTTCTTTCGCTCTAGCTCCACCACCTTAGCGGGGGCGTTATTGACAAAGCGCTCATTGCCCAATTTTTTCATAATGCCTTTGATAAAGCCTTGTGAATAGCTGAGTTCTTTTTCTAGGCGTTCTTTTTCGGCGGCCAGATCAATTTTCTTATCAAAAAGGAGATAATATTGATCGGGGCCCACGAGGAAAGAGCTAGCTTCCACCTCTTCTTGGACCAATTCAAAGCGTTTGAGGAAGCCCAATTTGCTCACGGCCTCGGCCCAGCCTTCTAGGGCTAGGAGTTGGTCGGCGGTAGTGCTTTTGCGGAGCAAGAGTTCCAGTTCTTCCTTGATAGGCAGTTGGTTTTTGGCTCTTTGCTCGCGGATATTTTTGACCAGCTCCTGCATATTTTCCACCTCTTGCAAAAACTGCTGATCGTATTGGCCAACTTCTGGCCATTTGGCGACCACACAATCTTCACCGGCGGCACGTTTGCGCAATTTGGACCAAATTTCTTCGCTGATGAAAGGCATAAAGGGTTGTAGCAAGATCATCAACTGCTCAAAAATATCGATGCTAAAGGCATAAGTCTTTTTATCGATGCTATCGCCATAAGCGGGCTTGATAAGCTCGAGATACCAAGAGCAGAAATCGCCCCAGATGAAGTTATAGAGCGTCATCAAGGCCTCTGAGAGGCGATATTGGGCAAAAGAGGCATTGAGTTGTTCTAGGGTTTGGGCCATCTTCTGTTCGATCCAGCGCATGGCTAGTTCGCTTTCTTTGGGGGTTGCTTTTTCGCTTTGCTCCCAGCCTTCGAGTAGGCGGAGGGCATTCCAAAGTTTATTGCAGAAATTGCGGCCTTGCTCGCAGAGTTTGCTTTCATTTTTGATGGTTGTTTTCGCTTTATCGGCAAAGGGGGCATCAAAAATAACGTCATTTCCGGCGGCGGCACAAGAGAGGATACCGAAGCGGACGCCATCTGCGCCATACTTCTTAATCAGCTCGATAGAATCGGGTGAATTGCCTAAAGACTTAGACATTTTGCGGCGGAGTTTATCGCGCACCATACCGGTAAAGTAGACCGATTCGAAGGGCTGCACGCCTTTTTCTTGGGCCAGCTTCTCGCCTAGGAGTTCGGGGGCCCATTCGTAGCCCGCCATAATCATTCTGGCCACCCAGAAAAACATAATATCCCAGCCGGTTACAAGGACCTGCGTGGGGTAATAATAGCGAAGTTCTTCGGGATTATCGAAGCCATCAAAAACGGCCATAGGCCAGAGCCAAGAAGAGAACCAAGTATCCACTACATCCTCATCTTGGGTAAGATCTTCGGCGCTATACTCCTTGCCTTCGGCTTGGAGTTGGGCTAGGGCATCTTCTAAGCTTTCGGCCACGACGATTTCGCCATTGGGGCCATAATAAGCGGGAATTTGCTGTCCCCACCAAAGTTGGCGAGAGATACACCAATCTCTAACATTTTCTTCCTTGAGCCAGTTGCGGTACATATTGAGCATGTGCTCGGGGAAGAAATTCACCTCGCCTTTTTCTACGGCGGCTAGGGCCGTAGCGGCTAGGCCTTCCATTTTGAGGAACCATTGTTCCTTGAGGCGGGGCTCAATAACGGCTTGGGTACGTTCTGAGCGGCCCACCTTATTGCTATAATTTTCTACTTTGACTAGAGCGCCTTGGGCCTTAAGGTCCTTAGCAATTTGCTTGCGCACCTCAAAGCGGTCCATACCGACATAGAGGCCAGCATTGGGGTGCATGCGACCATTATCGTAGAAAATATCGATACTTTCGAGATCATGGCGTTGGCCAATCTCATAGTCATTCATATCGTGAGCGGGGGTTACCTTAAGGGCACCGGTTCCAAACTCTTGATCTACATAGCGATCAAAAACAACGGGAATAGCGCGGTTAATGATAGGCACCAACACCTTTTTCCCTTTTAGTTTTTTGTAGCGTTCATCATTGGGGTGGACCGCAATAGCCGTATCGCCCAAAATGGTTTCGGGGCGGGTGGTCGCAATGATAACATATTCCTCAGTACCTTCAATCTGGTAGCGGAGGTGATAGAGTTTAGACTGTTCATGGGTATGAATCACCTCCTCATTAGAGAGGGCTGTTTTGGCTTCGGGGTCCCAGTTCACCATACGCAAGCCTCTATAAATAAGGCCTTTTTTATGCAGGTCTACAAACACCTTTTGCACATACTTAGAGAGCTTAGGCTCCATAGTAAAGCGGCTACGTTCCCAATCGCAAGAAGCGCCGAGCAGCTTGAGTTGGTCCAGGATAATTCCGCCATACTTATCTTTCCAGGCAAAGGCATGCTCTAGAAACTCTTCTCTAGAAATATCTGATTTTTTGATGCCTTGTTCCCTGAGCATTTTGACCACCTTAGCTTCTGTAGCGATAGAGGCATGGTCAGTACCAGGTACCCAACAAGCATTAAAGCCTTGCAAGCGTGCTTTACGAATCAGCACATCTTGGATGGTATTGTTGAGCATATGGCCCATATGCAAAACCCCCGTAACATTGGGTGGGGGGATAACAATGGTATAAGCGGGGCGCTCATCGGGGGTAGAGCGGAAATAGCCCTTTTCTTCCCAGTGAGCATACCAGCGTTTTTCGGCGCTGGCGGCATCATAATGTTTAGATAATTCCATATTCTGTATAACTAGTGATTCTAAATCGAAGGCCAAAAATACAGAAGTTCGTGGGGAGAAAAGAGCTTTATTGCGGCTTTTTCTTGCTTGGGGGCATTTTTGCGCTGCTTTGCTGGCCTTAGAGACAAACAAAAAGGAGCTTGCCGGCAAATTTTACCGGCAAGCTCCTTTCTTTTACTAAAAAACCGCCTAATGTTGGGGAATTGCATCGGGCAGATAAGCCACTTTAGCTAAGCTTTCTTGAACATGAGACTGTTGTTCCTCGCTTAGTTCGGCCCAATCTTTCAGTTCAAAGAGGAGGAACTCCCCTCTTTTTTCGCTCCAGACCAGCCCTTGGGGGCTCATATTGAGGCGAACGCCAAGTCCGGGGCGGCCATCTAGGGGGCGCAGCTCAAAGTCGAGCATATTGGGCGAATGTTGCACCTTGAGTTCGTAGGCAAAGACCGTCGTTTGTCCAATCGGGTTGATGCTAAAGCCTGCTTGAGGGCTAAAAAAGAGGATTCGTTTTTTGAGTTGTTCCTCAATCATATCGGCCACCTCTTTGTTAATTTGCCGCATACTTTCAGAGCGGACCGCCTTAAAGCTGAGGTATTTACCGGCCAATTGTTGGAAGACCGCTTGATTTTTATTTTGCTCAATAGCGGGGGCCATATCGGCTAGGGTTTGCTCTGCATAGCCCTTTAGGTAGTCATAAAGATGTTTCTTGATAAGTTGGCTGGCTCTAGGAGCGCCTAGGGCCTCTGCTTTAGAGAGGTAGAAATAAGCCTTGGCGGGATTATTTTCTTGTTGGATAGCCATTAGGCCCAAGGCGGTAGCGGCATCTTTTTGGCCACCTTCTGCCTTCATGAGGTCCAGGTAGAGGGTTTCTGCGGCGGCATAATCGCCTTTCGCTTCTAGGAGTCGGCCTTGTTTAAGGATAACATCTAGGCCAAAGGTGCTTCCTAATGGGTATTGACGCAGGAGGACCTCCATTTCTTTTTCCACCTCTTCTAGTTTGCCTTGGGCCAAAAGGCTATCGAGCAGTAAGAGGTTGGCGCTCACACTGGGGCTAATCTGAATTCCTTGCTCAATGAGTTCTTGGGCTTTTTGGGCATGGCCCAGCTCCATAGCGGCCTTAGCATAGGCCTGCAAAAGGACCGAGCTGACTTCATCATTGGCTTTGGCCAGTTCATAGGCTTCGGCCAAGGCGGCATAAGCGAGGGGATAATCTTCTAGCTCATTGGCAATTCGGCCCACATTATAGACATAGGTCAGATTGGGGTCCTTTTCGCGCAGCATTTGCAACAATTTGAGGGCCTTTTTCTTTTCTCCTTCTGCTAGGTAGAGCTCGGCCCCTACGGCAAATAGCTTCTCTTGATAGCCATGTCGTTTGATGCTTTTGGTCAATAAAAGCAGGGCTTCTTTTTCTCGGTTGCCCATGCTTCTCATGGCCAAAAGGGCATTGATTTGATAGAGCAGTTCATTGGGTTTAACCTTCATGGCGGCCTGAAAAAAGCTGAGGGCTTCGGCGGCTTTATTTTGCTCAAAAAGCAGTTCTTCCCCAATGGCGTTTAGGGCCTCATCCTGCTCCGGTTGCAGCTTGAGTATTTGGCGGTAGGCCACCATCGCCTGGGGCGCATCACCCATTTTTAGTTGGGTTTGCGCTAGGCGCAAAAGGGCCTTCGTATCTTTGGGGTTGAGCGCTACCAACTTGAGCAAACAGCGCTCAATAGCATCTAGAGACCCTCCATCTTGGGCATCTAATGCTTGGGCCAAATAATCGTAGCCAAAGCCCTCTTCGGGGTATTCATTTAGAGCGCCCAGAGCCAACTCTTGCAATTTGGGCCATTCGGCGGCGGCGGCTGCCGTTTTGAGGGCTTCTATTTGTTCTGCTTTTGACATCGATTTCGGGTATTTTTCTTTGCTTTTTTAGAATGATTTTGGGGCTGCCCCCTCGGCCCTTTGGGCCTTGGGGTCGGGCTGTGTCGCAGCTCGCAGGTCTGCTCGGCCCTGCGCGGGCTTTGCCCGCTGGGTCTGGCCCTTTCGGGCCCCTGCTTTCCATCCCTCAGCCGGCTCGCTGCGCTCGCCTCGGAACGCAGGAAACCTCTTTAACCTTCTTCGGCAAACCAATTATAGGGATTCATGTATTCTACGGCATCGGCGGCGGTATCTAGGGCCCATTCGGCGGCTTCGCCTACTTCTCCGGCCACATATTCTACGCCTTCCCAAACCTCTTCGGCTAGATGGGCGGCGGCGGCAGCACCTTTCTTGATATACGTCATGGGGCTGCTGATCACCTCTTTTGTTTTTTGCAAGAAGTTGCGGAAATCGGGGTGCATTTCGGCGGCAAATTCACCGCCTACACGGCGAGCGCCCTTATAGGTCCAGCTATTTACTTGGAAAGAGATAGCGTAGGTGGGGGCCGTCATGATAAAGAAATTGAAATCATCGGTTTTGGTGGTATAAAGCGTTACCGATTCGGCCAAGATTTTCACATTGAAGTCGGCATAGGCTTTAAGGACCATTTCGGCCCTTAGGCTTCCTTCTAGGACCGTATCTTTTTGGATGGCCAATTTGGCGGTACCGTTGGCATCTAGTGCGCCATGTAGGGCGGCAGTAACATCTAGTAGGTTGTAGCCCAGAATACCAATGGCGCTTCCTTTGATGCCAAAGTAGGCATCAATGATGCCGCTAGCTTTAGACTCAATGGCCAGTTCTTTTTCGACGAGGGTATGTTCTAGGGTGAGGTTCATTTGGACCCCCATGGTAAGATGTAGCGAAAAGACGAGGTATTCGGCCAAGGGGATATCTTTGCTTACATTAAAGACCTCAATATCGACATTGCCTTGGTTGATGAATTGCTGTAGGGCAAAGCGAGCGCCTTTTTCTAGGTTTTCATTAGAGACCAAATTACCGATGGCCGAGGGGCTGGTATCTTTGGCTTTAGTGTCTACGGTGCTTTCTGCTCTAGAGAAGTTTTGGACCTGTTCTTTGGCTGCTGGGGCCGAGGGGGTAAAGCTTTGGCCGCTGCCGGTGAGGGCTTGCCAGCTTTTTCCGTTGGGGTCTACTCGAGCATCGGCGCCGCCAAAGTTGGCCTTTTGGAAGTCGCGGATGGCGTAGATGGTGGCGGGGCCGCATTTGCCGTCTACTTTGAGGCTTGCTCCTTTTTTGTTGAGCAGTTCTTGGACCTTGATGACGTCGGTTGTTTGGTTGTCGCCTTTGTAGCCGACAGAGCCGCTTAGGCCGCTGCTGTTTTCTACGCTACCACTAGGGCCAGCGGAGGCTTGGCCGAGCTGGGCTTGTAGGCTTTGGATGCGGGCCTGAATGTCTTCTAGTTGGGCCTTTTCTTGGGCGTCGATGATTCCGTCTTGCATGAAGAGTTGACGGAGTTTGGGCAGTTCTTGCTGATAGGTTTGCAGGGTCTGCTTGATGGTTTCTATTTGACTCATGGGAGTGGTAAATAAGGGTGGTTAAATTTTGGCCCTATTAAATTACAAAAAATCTATGGGTTTGGCCTTTTTTGTTTTATTTTTTTGAGGATGAGGAGCGTAGCGAGGAATGCAATGCTGGGCGCTTTGGCCCCCAAGGCCAAAGGAGCCCAGCCCCCAGGCGGGGGCGGCGAAAGGGAGGACCGAAACTGAAATGTAATATGTTGAGGGTTTAATTGGCTAAAGGGCAGCGATGAGAGGGACTGCCGCCAGCCGCCGGCCGGGCGCGCTTGGCGCGAGCCTGCGAAGCTTGAAGCCGCAAAGCGGCTTGTAGCTGAGCAGTGGCGTGGTTAAGGCCTAGCGATGTGCAGGGGTGGCCGCAGGCCAGACCGAAGCCCGAAGGGCTGAAGGGCCGAGCATACCTGCGAGCCCCGAAACATAGCGCCGCAAGGCGAAGCCGCAGCGGAGGCCCCAAAAAAAAGAGAAGTACTGCTAAAAAGCAATACTTCTCTCCTATTTCTTCTATCTCAATTTCTAATCTTGGGGATTAAGATCTTGATTCTTAAATCGTTTTTGCAGTTGATCCACCGTTTTAATCAATTCGGGTAAGCGGCGAATGGCCGCCAACTCCTTAAAGCGGCTGTAGGCCTCTACGGCAGGCGCGCCCATATAGCGCTTGCCACCTGGAATAGACTTAGAGACCCCTGTTTGTGCAAGTAAAATGGCCCCTTCACCAACGACCAGGCCCTTAGAAATACCCACTTGTCCGTAAATAGTGACAAAATCTTGAATAATGGTTTTGCCTGCAATTCCCGTTTGGGCGGCAATCAAGCAATGTTTGCCCAAAACCACGCCATGTCCCAAATGCACCTGATCATCTAATTTACAGCCTTTTCCAATATGTGTATCGCCAGAAACACCGCGATCAATGGTACAAGCGGCCCCGATACGGACATCATCCTCAATGACCACTCGGCCAATAGAATGCCAAGGCTTATAACTGCGGTCCTCCTCTAGGTGGTAATAAAAAGCATCATTGCCAATTACAGCATTAGAGTGGATTTTCACTCGATCGCCAATGACTGTATAATCAGAAATCACAGCATTGGCCCGAATCAAGCAATCTTCGCCAATTACGACATGATTACCCACAACAGCACCCGCCTCGATCACCGTCCCTTTGCCAATTTGGGCCGTGGGACTAATTTGGCTGCTCATCGGCGTAAAAGGCAAATACCTTTTGGCCAAATTATTATAGGCCTCAAAGGGGCGTTCTACCACTAAAAGGGCCTTATTCGGGGGGCAATCTACCTCCTGATCAATCAGAATAGCTGAGGCCGTAGAATAAATAGCTTGAGTATAATACTTCTCATTATCGACGAAAATCAGGCTGCCTTTACAGACCTTGTGAATTTCGTTGAGATGAGTAATTTCTACATTGGGATCTCCGATGAGTTTGGCGCCTAGCATATTGGCTAGCTCAGAGACGAGAATCGATTCCGCAAGTTTCATTGATTTCCAAATTTATTCAGGAACAGAAAACCCCATAGGGCTAAATCGCCCAAAGTTCGTTAAAATTTGAAGAAAGCACTAACCCTTGGGGCCCTTTTCTATAATCTCTTGATAAATAACTGTCCCTAAATCCCAAACCCAACTATATTTTTGCAAACTTTCTGCATCGAGCAAGCGGCCATAACCCTCATAGACGGGCTGCTGGGCCAGCTGTTCTAGCTCTTCTTTGGGCAAGATAATTTTGAACAAGCAAAGCTCAAACTCCTGAATACTTTTGATCTTAAACTGCCCAATAAAAACGGGCGGCTGCTCAGGTTGCCAACGCAACTCTTCTTGCAGCTCTCGGTATAAGGCAATTTCTGGGCTTTCATCTTCGGCCTCTACAGCCCCACCCCAAACCGATAAGGCCAGTTGCCATTGCGGCAGCGGATAAGTTTCATCCTTTTGCTGCACAAAAAATAATTGCTGGTCCGAACTGCAGATAATGGCGCCAACGCCAAGGTGAAAAGAAGTCATTTTGTGGGATTGAATGGATGAGTGATAGTATCAAATGATACTATCATTTCGGATAAAAATGTATCAATATTAAGAACAAAACCTAGACAAACTTAAGGTTTATCTAGGTTTTGCACTCCAGTAACAAAGCGAAATTAGGCTAGCTTGAAAAGCTTTTCTTCTTGTGATAAAGAGAGTCTCTCCATATCTCCAAGACTTAGATTTGAAGGTATTTTGTCCCTTAAAATAGGAACAATATATTGACCATTTATTTCATTAGCCACATCAACTAAAGTATTTATCTGATTATCATGCATACTCTCTAGTTGGTCGTGCATAATAAAATTAAGGTGTTTTATACCTAGTTTATCTGCAAACTCTAAGTAAGCAAAGTCAAATGCTGCAATTTGACCTTTTTTCTTTCCTGTACTTGGATTACCTTCTGTATTCGTAACTAAAAGTTCATAGCCTTTGTCATTCTTCTGAGAACTTAATAAGTAATATTCTCCATATAGCTTAAATGACATTTCCGAAAAAAAATCATTAAACTTTGTTATACGCTCTTGTATTAACTTATCTTTCTCTTCAATCCCTCTATTAATGACTACTAAGTCTTCTTCAATTTGTTCTAACTTTGCATTTGAAATGTCCCAAAGTCTTTTCTTTTCTTCTAACTTTCCCTTATGTTCATATTGCTTATTTAGCTCAATAATAATAACTTCTAAATCCTCTTGCACTCCTGACTTTTGTAAAACCTCTGTTAGCCTCTTTTCTTCGATTAGGAGGCTGTTGATATTTACCTTGAGTGATAAAATCTTTTCTTCAATTTGAGGCAATTCTTTAGTTATATAATCTATTTTTTCTTGAATGAGATTATTGTGAAAACTAACAGTTTCTTCAAAGGTTACTTGTATGTTTGGAATTAGGGATTGAGCTTTTGTATAAAGTGCCTGAATTTGTTTAATATCTATCTCAGAATACTCCTTTTCTAAATCTTCTTTGCTCTCTATTATCAACTCTTTTCTAACTTCAAGCCGACTTAACTCAGTTGAAAACTTACTTAAGGTTAACTTAACCTCATTGAGATTTTCTAAGTCTTGTCCATAATTTTCATTGAGATTAAACTCACTTTTCTGTTTGCCTAACTCATCAATCTTTTTTGTTACAAAGTTCAGTCTTTGCTCAATCAATGAAGAATTACTTTCAGCTAGTAACCTTCTCTGCAATCTTTCTTCTGCCTTTTTTTCCTCTAGTAAGAGATACTTTCTATCTAAGTTATCAAATTCAAGTCCAAGCCAAAATAGATAAAGGGCCTCATACTCTTCATTTTTAGTATATGGATTAAGAACCTTAACTATATTTTTCATACGGCTCTCTTCATCACGAATATTCTTAGATATTATTTGCCTAAAAGTAGGCTTGTCAATAAAGGAATTATAAATTACTTTTTTTAATTCCTTCTCAAACTCCTTATTATTAACAATTGCACTACCATTTATTGACTGGACTTTCTTTTTCCTAGACAAAAAGTTTCTTTCAATAACTATTTCACTCGCATTATCATCATCAATATCATCAGTTAATACAATTGCAATAATTATATTATTTTTCTTTAGAAAGCTTTCAATTTTAGTATTTGATTGACGATTAAATTCAGGGTCTTGATAAATGTTTTTCCCTTTACCACCAAGACAATAATCTATAAGCCTTAAAACAGTTGTTTTACCCACATTATTACCTGTAGCTTGAATTGAACTACCTTCCGGAGTTTCATCCACGATGAAATTCACCCCCTTCTTGAAGGTTATCTCTCTAATAATAGAGTTTTCGTTTCGTATGTAAAGTTCTTTTAAAAACATTTCTCTAGTCCTTTATATCCTTTTTTTACTACACCGATAATAAACAACCAATCAACTACCAAAGAAAAAAGGTTAATTGAAATATTATTATCTTCTCTTAAAACCTGGTACAACTCCAAATAGTCAAACTCTTTTGAGCTGCTCTCTCCAAGAATGTCAATCACTTTGGCACCCAAGTAATAGACATCTCTTTCTGGATGTATATTTTTACTTACTATCATTCTTTGGGAGGTTCTTCAAGAATCTTACAACGCATAAAAGCATCAACAATTATCACTAATAGGCTAATACTTATAGCCTCATAAGGAAGATTACTATCTATTTCGTTTTTTCGATCAACAATTTTCCATAATTCATTTTCAATCTTGTTAATAATTGAGTCAGCATTTGCTTTAATCTCTTCAAAAGAAGAAAACTTACCTTTTTCTTTAAGGTATAGCGTGTATATATTTCTAAGTAAAAGCTCTTTTTTAGGTGAACCATTTATTTCTATCTCCTCATAAATCTTATTCAATTTTCCATGATAAACTTTATACTCTTCAATGATAGGTTTGTTTTCAATAACATTATTATATGAAATTTTTTTATCAGGGTCTGGAGCAGTTGAAGGGTCACTATCTCCTTCTTCTGTAAAGAAAGTAGCGCCAATTTTATTAACAACATAATTTAAAGCTGCTAAATTACGTGTAAAAACACCTTGCTCAGACGAACTTTTAAGCATTTTTTTCTCATGTTTTCTTTTCATAGCCCTCAATACTTCTACAGTATATACAGCTTCATTGTTTGTCTCTACATGATGATTAGGACAGAGTAGAATTAGGTTTTCAAAACTTCGCCTATAATCATCATTAGAATCTTTATTGTACCGTTGTCCTCCTTCCTCTGCTGCTTCTATATGACAAATTTGGGTCATTAAGTCTTTAGTATCCTTTTTCGCAATTATATTAGTACAAGTAAATGTATCAGTATTAAAAGCACATTGATTACCAGATAAGGCAAACAGTCGTTTTATTGTACTTAATTTATAATTCCTTGATCTGCTATATTTATTTTTTTTCATAGAAATTAGATTATAAACGTTACTTTTAATTGACCATCTAGCCCATTTTCAACAACGTCAATCAATGTCTTAACATTGATATTGTTTCCTAAACCTCCTTCAATACGAGAAATATAGCTACGTTTTTTACCAACTTTTTGAGCTAATTGCTCCTGTGTAAGTCCCTTTTTTTTTCTTGCATCTCTTAGTATTTTTCCTATGTCAACCCTATAACTTTCTTGCATAACAAATTAAATTTTTAGAGAATTCCTACCATTAAACCAGCTATGCTAATGTAACTCAAAAGTTACAATTAAGCAAATGTATTCGCTTAAGATTTCATACATCAATGCCTTAGTTCATGGTTTCAGTTAAAATTACTAGCTCCTCAACGCAATTTGATAGCATCAAATGATACTATCAACCTACTTCCCAATACAAAATTGCCCAAAAATATTCTCCAACAAATCTTCCACATCTACCTTGCCCGTAATTTCGCCCAAAGCCCGAAGCGCAGCCCGAATATCCATGGCCAAAAGATCACCACTGAGGCCCTCTTCCAAGCCCAGTAAGGCCGCATCTATGGCCTGATAACCTTCTTCCAATGCCTGATAATGCCGTAGGTTGTTTACGGTGGTCCCTTGCTGATGAATCTGCCCCTCTACAACTAAGTTGCGCAAGGCCGAACGCAGCTCGCTCAACCCTTCTTTTTGCTTGGCCGAAAGCCGAAAATGATCGGCAGCTAAGGCTTGCCCTTCTTCCAACTGATCACATTTGTTGGCCAATACCAAGACGGCCAAACCCTCTCTGCGCAAACGAGCAAGGTCCGCCTCGCATTCTTCCTGACTCAATTGGCTGGCATCATAGACATAGAGCAAGACCGTAGATTGCGCAATTTTTTCATAGGTTTTTTCTACCCCAATAGCCTCAATTTGGTCACTAGCCTCCCGAATCCCCGCCGTATCAATTAAACGAAATTGTATCCCGTCTATATTGAGCAGTTCTTCGATGCTGTCTCGAGTGGTGCCCGCTATTTCCGACACAATGGCCCGCTCTTCATTCAATAAAGCATTGAGCAAAGTCGATTTTCCCGCATTGGGCCGGCCCGCCAAAACGGTGCTTACGCCCTCTTTCAATACATTGCCTAACTGAAAGGAATCCATCAATTGCTTGATCATGGCCCGAATTTTCAAAAGGAGCGTCTCTAGCTCTTTTCTTTGCGCAAATTCTACATCTTCTTCGCCAAAATCTAGCTCCAACTCTAACAAAGAGGCAAATTGCAATAGCTCTTTCCGCAAGCCCTCAATTTGCTGAGAAAAGCCTCCCCGCATTTGCTGCAAAGCCATCTGATGCGCCGCTTCCGAATCTGCCGCAATGAGGTCGGCCACAGCTTCTGCCTGGGCCAAATCCAATTGCCCATTGAGGAAAGCCCGCAGGGTAAATTCTCCCTCTTTGGCCAAACGCGCCCCCGAACGCAAACACAAACTGAGCAAGCGCTGCTGAATATATGGCGAACCATGACAAGAAAACTCAATGACGTCTTCTCGAGTGTAGGAAGTTGGTCCCTTAAATACCGAACAAAGTACCTGATCTACTCTTTGGCCTTCTTCATCATAAATGTAGCCCAAATGCAGGCTGTGGCTCTCTTGCTGGCTCAAATCCTTGGCCCGAAACATCCCATTGGCAATGCTTATGGCCGATTTTCCCGATAAGCGAATGATGGCAATGGCTCCCGCTCCAGCAGGGCTGGCCACGGCCACAATGGTGTCTTGTAAATCTAGGTAGTTGTACATTTTAACGCCTTTTTTTATGCAAACTCAAAAATACAGGCCTTTAAAGAAAAAGACTATTCTTTTCCCTTTTTTTTATGTTTTGGGGCCTCCGCTGCGCTCCGCTTGCGGCGCTACGTTTCGGGGCTCGCAAGTCTGCTCGGCCCTGCGGCGCAAAGCGCCTGGGTCTGGCCTTCGGCCACCCCTGCACATCGCTAGGCCATTTTGCGCTAGCCCTGCGGGCTGCAGCTAATGAAAAAATGCCCAGCCCAACCCTGAGGGCCTCCGCAAGGAGGTCCGAAAAGGGGTGGGTGGGCGGGTAAATAGGAGCAGATGAGGAGCGTAGCGACGAATGCCATTTTTGCGGCGGACAGGCGGCGAAGCCGCCGCAGGCTGAGCTGCCAAAGCAGGGCCGCCAAAGGCGGCAGACCAAAGCCCGCAGGGCTGCAGGGCCGAGCAGACCTGCGAGCTGCGAAGGGAGCGACCCGCCCAAAGGGCGGGGCAGCCCCAAATCATTAGTCTAAAACATAACGCCAAACCTCTGGCTGACTCAATTTTATGGCCTTCTTTCCATCGGCATTCCAAAACTTAATTTCTAAACTATCGGCCCCCTGAATGGGCAAATCTATATACAAACGCTTTTCTTCGCCATCATGCATTAGGCGCTGTAAGCGAAACATCTGCTCATCAATAACCACCCCCTCTTTTTTGAGGGTTACGGTAAACTGCGTCATTCGCCAAAACTCCCATTCTTTGGGACCAATTTGGGCCAAAACACTCACTCGAACCCCCTCTTTTTGGGGCATTTTGGACAAATCCAACTGAATAATTGGCGCAAACTGCTGGTTTTGGTCCAGCTGCGCCTGCCAGCTGGTATCGGAATAAACTAAACTAGCCTCCTTGAGCTCCCCCTTCTTTAATTGGCGAACCCCATCTAATAATTTCAGGCGCTCAGGATCATTATCGTAGCGGAAAAGCGTGGCCCAATAATAGGCCTTTGTCATTTCGCCCGGACGCAATAGCCCGCCCTTATGCGCCTGATGCGTAAACCAAAGATTGGCATAAAACGAAAGCAGCGCAAAAGCAAAAATGGGTAGTTTTAGCCATAACTTTTGTTGGCTGAGCCAGTGAACCAATGCCGCCAAAGGCAGGGCTAAAACGGGATAAGCCTGCACCATAGCTCTTTGGCCCAAGGAGCCACCATACCACCAAATATCCCAGGCAAAAGTGATATAAATAAAGAGCAAACTAAAGGCAAAAACGGCTACAAACAGGCTCCTCTGCTGCTTGAAAAAAGGCCCAAAACCCAAAAGCGGCAAAAGCATAAAGGGAGAATAGGTCAGCCAACCACTTTTGTAGCTCAAAAAACCAGCATACAAATGAGGACTCAACCAACTAAACCCCTGATCTTGATAAGAATAAACAATCCATTCTCCTGTTGCATATTTCCAGTACATCAACTGAAAACTACCAATAAAAGCCGTAAGTAAAACCGCCAAAAGCAACTTCCCAAAATGTTGGACCACAAACTGCAGGCGTTGTTTTAGCTCCTTGCCCACCCAAGGTTGCAGGCCCCAAGCTAGGGGAATAATACAGGCCATAATTTCGGTTGGGCGAATCAGGGCCGCCCAGCCCAGCAAAGCCCCAATAGCGGCTCCTTTTAGGTAGCTAGGCTGTTGATAAAATCGGACCGTAACATAAAGCAGTAGACTATAGAGCGTAAAGAGGGTATTATGCGTCATGGCCCCATCTATAGCAGAATAATTGAGGTAATTACTGCCTAAAACCAGCCCTAAGATCGTCCAATCAGCTACTTTTGGGCGGTAGAAAAAGAGCAAAAACTTGCGTAAATAATAGAGGCCCAAAAGCGCCCAAAACAAGCTACCTAAAGAAATAGCCAATTGATAGGGAAAAGAAAATCCATCGGCGGGATAAGCCGTACTTTTGGCATATAAATGAGCTAGGCCAAAAGCGGGTAAAAAAGAAATCGCTTGGCCCATAGAGTACTTCATCACATAATTGCCAGAAGCCTCATGCACAAAAGCCTGTTGAAAATTGGGGGTGGGGCCATAGTTTTGAAGAATACTATCCTTAAAGCCACAGCCCTTCATATCTTGATAAATCAGGCTAGCGGGCAAATACATATAATAGCCAGACACATCCCAGGAGATCGTCGCTTCCGTTCCGCCTTTACTCCATTTTGGGTAGTACAAAAAGTGAGTAAGCAATATAATTAAAACGGCAAGATAAAAAGTTGGACTAAGCTTCATATTAGGGGAGCAATGAAGTAATGAAATATTCTTTTAGGGCCAAAATAGCAGCGCTACATCTAGCGCCTGCAAGAACGCCAATTTATCTATTCTCTCAAAAAAAAAGACCTCTAAGCCCAGGGCTTAGAGGTCTAATCATTTAGCGGGGAGCAATTAGAGCTTCAACTTCAAAGTCAAAGAGTGCGTCCCTTTAAATACCTGAGTATACTCATAGGCATAATCGAAGGCAATTTTCTTAGCAGAGCCCTTACGGAGAGGGATTTCGGCAGTAACACCTGCAGTCAATCCGCCAGAAGCCGTGCTAGAAGTTTCTGAGCTATACATATCGCTTTCATAGCGGAAAGCGGTACGGGCCATAAACATCTCTTTAAAGGCATATTCAAAGCCTACACCGTATTGGTCGCGAGAGAAAGAGTTGGCCGTAAAATTACCCACTGCCGTTAGGCGGTTAATCTTGCTACCGAGGTAAAAGTCATAAGACATACCAATATGTAGCAAAGAGGGCAATTCGTAGCCAGCGCCTCGGCTATTTACGGTAAGTGCCGTTGTATTATTGGGGGCCACACCAACAAAGGCTAGACCATCGCCAGAATAAGCCATTTTGGTCCCGAAATTACGGAGAGCCACACCAAATTTGATTTGGCGGTCGACACCCGTAACATATTGCACACCAGCGTCAAAACCTACACCAGTAGCAGAAGCATTGGCAATAGATTCTGAAACCACGCGAACACCAAAGCCTACAGAAACCTTCTCATTTCCGTCTTCATCTTTAAATACATAGCCATAAGAGAGGCCAATATTAAAGAAAGAAGGGCTAAAAGTGGTAATTCCGTTAGGTTGGTCAACAGTAGTCAAAGGAATATCTCCAAAACCAACAGACATTAGTTCTACACCAAAGGCGCCATTATCGCCAATTTTCTGGACCAATCCAGCGGCATTAAGGCTAATGCCCGTACCGGCCATATATTGTGTATGGCCTAATGCCACTTCTGTTTTTCCAGAGATGCGGCAAATTCCTGCAGGATTAAAGCGAAGCGCTTCTACCCCAGTTACTCGAGCAGCCACCAAGCCATTGAGGCCAGCAGAGCGAGCCCAAGGGTTCATGATCAACTCATAGGCACCGGCTTCCCCTTGTCGGTCCGGATTTCCTGCTTTTGCTGTGGGCGAAGCAGCTAGAAAGCTGAGGCAAAAAAGGCCCACAAACAACAAAGAAGTATATTTAGTCATGCTATGAAATCGTTTAAAAAGGTTTTGCCCCCTCCAAGACAGAGGGAGCAAAACGAAAATGAATCACTAGAGTTTTTGAGCATCAAGTGCACGGTTGATGACAAAGCTTTTTACTACTTTTTCACCAACACCCTCTACAACAACATGGATGAGGTATACCCCACTACCTACAGGAACACCAGCTTGGTTCTTGAGGTCCCAGTCGAGAGAAGTACTTACCTGAGTTTCAATATCACCGCTACCAAAAGCACCTACACGAGCGATACCACTACGTACCTCTGCATTGTAATCCTGAGCGACATCATAATGACGAACCAGGCGGCCTTCAATAGAATAGATATTGACTTCGCAGCTAGCGGGCAAGTTCGTAATTTTCACTACGTTTTGCGTTTCTGTCTGCTCATATTCAGAGTAAGCATAATAAGGGTTAGGAACTACCCCAATAAGATCTAGAGCACTTTCGGCCGTGGCTTTATCTTCCTTACTAGGAGCAAGGCCAGTAAGGTCGAACTCATAGAGAGGATAACCTTGGTTATCGTTAGTTGCTGCATAGATTTCGTAAGGAGTAGAAACACGCAACTTGAAGGTCACCTTAGAAGGAGGCACATGTCCACCTAATTCAGGAACTCCAGCATTGTTAAGCATGCTTGTACCGGGGGCCATATACATGAATGTACCCCAAACCAATTGGTCTTTCAAAGAAATGTAAGGAGGAGTGAAGATAGCACCCAAGGTTGTGGTTAGGGCCGTCACTACAGAGGCACATTCATCGTATGCAGTATTAGTTACGTAAATAACGTGCTGTCCACCATTCACTGTTGACATAAAGGTGTTGGCAGTACCAAATACGGGGAATCCGTTGGTAGGCGTCACCTGTTGCAAATCGGTAGGATTAAAGAGCATGTCATTACCTGTAGCAGCACCGGGATAAGTATTGGCATCAAAGAAAGAACCATCATAAAGAGAGTTTTCTCCGAAGTATACATTGAGGCGCTCACCAGTTTCAACATCATAAGCAAAACCGGGGAACCAAGACATACCGGTACCGGCTTCTACTTGGCCATCGATATCGCGGCTAGGCTCATTGCGTTTCCATTGTAGTTGACCATAACCACCAGGAGTGCTAAGTCCGAGTGATTGCGTATGGTACATACTAGCAGATTCTACAACCGCACAGCGGCTCCACTGGCTCTTCTCAGGAGTGAGGACCACATTGACGTTGCGTACATTGCTTAGCACTTGGCTGGTGTTACCGGCTCTCCATGTTTGGCAGAAGCTCAAGGCATTTGAAGAGAGAACGATTTCTGAAGTAGAGAAATAGTATTCGTCAGTACGGAATAAACAGTCAGCTAGGCGAACAGGGTGCCAGCCACCGGCCATACCCGAGTAATCTTGATTAGGATCTAGTGCCTGATCATCTTGAGCATTGCCAGTTTTCAACATATCGTTGATGCCACTGCCATCTTCAACACCTTGGAACCAACCTGAAGTGGTTTCATCTTCATAAACGGCAGCAGAACCTACAAATCCGCTTACGCCATTTGTACCGGGAGCGGGAATATCTTCAACGAGAAGAGAGATACCCAAATCGGGGATATACTGCTCATAGTTCACATCTAGAGGCTGGTAAGAAGACCAAACCGCAGAAGGGTCATTGGCATCTTTTAGCAACCAGAAGAGAGAGTCAGACAAAGCGGTAACGCCTGTAGGAGGTTGTGGAGTAACGATGATGCTACCGTCAGCAGCAGTATCATAGCGGAAAGTATAGTTTTGGTCACTGATGTAGAGTTGGAACTGAGCGGCAGGAACGCGCAAAGGATCTACTACTTTTACATTAACAGGACCTTGACCAGCGGCATAAGTCACACGACCGATACGGCCATTGTTTAATACATCGGCTTCTGCAGAGGCAGGATCTTTAAAGTCAAGGAAGAGTCCTCCACCATTTCCTTTACCATCTACACGAGTAATTTCTGGGCCATCTCCATAAGCAGAGTTGAGGACCACACCGTTGTACTCAGGATCATTTGGACGAGGTACAGCAGTATAGACGCGGAAGTTACGACGACCTTGTAGATAAGGAAGTGCTTGTCCAGTATTGAGTGTGGGGTCATAAGCTTGATACTCATTATGAGCATAAGCAACTACACAGAAGTAGTAAGACTTATGGTTAATGAGTTTGCTTGTTCCCTCTGCAAATTCGTCTGTTGTAATATTAAAGGTATGCTTAACTCCCTCATCGGCACCATCTACCATAATAGTAGGAATGAAAGCTGATACATCGGGATCGCTGAATGCATTCCAGTTTACAATTTTGCCGATAGAGTCACGAAGGTCTACCTGACGGATAAGACGAGCTTTTTCAGGATCATCTAGTTCAGTTACAGAGATATTCTCGTTAATTACCTGATACACTTTATAGCCTTGGAAGGTATAAGTAGTATCGGCAGTATTGCGAAGAATAGCAGGAGACTCCGAGTAGTTGAGTTCGTAGTTATTTTGAGCAGGAACATAGCTCAAGTTCAAAATCAACTCATTTTCGAGCTCGACCACATCCATATAAGGTGCATCGGGACCGTCAGTAATTTTGAAACAGTCATCAAAAAGGTTTTGGGCCAAAATGTCGGCCTCTACCAATTCGGTCAAAGCGGGACAGGGATAATCTGGAATTTCGGGAACCCAAACCACACCTGAGATCAATTCGTTTACTGCACCAGGAGCCAATAAGAAAGGACCAGAAGTGTGCAAGAAGCGGTAGTCATTACCGGTAATTCCTTCCTCACACATAGACCATACATCTGTTCCCGATTCGTTGGGGAAAGAGTAGAATACGTAGGGGTATTTATCGGCAGTAGGACCGTTGTCTCCTGTTCCACCACGAGAGATGGGGCGACCATCCAACCAAAGACCATCCATCAAACGATAGTACTGTACAGCACTGTTCGGGTTACCCCGGATGGCATCATTGGTATTTTCATAGTAAACAAAAGAAGAAAGGCCAAGCTCGGCACCTGTAGAATCTAGAGGACCACGGAAATAGTCTACCCCTAGGGCAGGAATTTGAGTGGCACCATATCCTACGGCGTCATTACCACAGGTGGCATCATCATCGGCATCGGCATTGTATACATAGCCCATACCGGTAGCGGTATCTACACCAATGTAGTCATCATTGAAACAGCCCAAATCGGGATCTGACCAAAGCGAGAAGTAAGTATCGTTAAGGCTCAAGTTATTTCGGTTGAGCAACTTATAGCGATAGAAGGTCATGTTGTTAATGGCATCGGTAGTGCGGTAGCCAAAAGCTAGACCGTGTACCTCCATAAACATAGGTTGACCGTTAGTATTGGTGTGAATGTTACCATTATCGTTATAGACCCACCAGTCCATTTGGTCAGCATATACGGGGTTGAAATAATCCTTAGGACAGCCGGCTACCTCAATTACGGGGTGGTCACCATCGTAGGGGTTATAGATACCGTCTTCCTTTCCGGGAGGCTCAATAAAGGGAGCGAGTTCTTGGTCAGGAAGGTCGAAACCATAAATTTCTGCAAAATAGGGGTTACCACGGCCGGGCCAGCCCAAGATATTTCGGGCGGGGCGGTTCTCGATAGACTCATCGGGTTGGCCAGTAACGGCATCGGGTTCAAAATAGTCGGCACGGAGGGCGTCAATTTCAGAACCGTATACTTCGAAGAAGCGGTCCCATTTTTCACAATCGGTTTTTTCGATTGTACCCGTATTTACATCTAGGGGGCCAGTCCAGTAATCGTTACCAGTTTGGCGGTAAGTTTGGGCAGCGAGGATAAGGTTTCCCCCATCATCGAAGGCCCCTAGCCAGATACCTCCGGCAAAGAGAGACGATACTTCTGGTTGGCCAGAAGCAGGGTCTACATTAGGAACGATATAGCGAGCTCGGTCACCGTCCCACCAGAGATCACCTCCAGTACGAAGGCGAGCGCGGACGTTGTTGATATCTAGATCGCGTTCTGAGCGAGCCTCGATACAAGCAGCACGATAACTGTTGTTATTGGTACTGTTGGAGCTATTGCTGTTACCTCCCACAAAATTCCGGTCTTCGATGGCCCAGAGTGAGCTGGCCGTGAAGAGGAATAGCATGACTGTGGAGAAGTTTTTCAATCTACTCATGTTTGCAATGATTTTAATAAAATGATTCAGTTTAGACAGAAGGCCAAGCTTGAGGTTTGCGCAGCAATTGGGCCGCAGGCCCAAAACGGCCTAGCGATGGTAGGCAGTGGCCGCAGGCCAGACCGAGCCGCCAGAGGCGGCGAAGGGCCGAGCGAATAGCGAGCTGCCGAACGTAGCGCCCGCCAAAGGCGGGAGGCCCCAAAATGACAGCGAGCTGCAGAACGACAACAAGGACGTTAGTCCGCAGTTCGACGACCAAAGGGAGTAACCGCCCGCCAAAGGCGGGAGGCCCCAAAATGACAGCGAGCTGCAGAACGACAACAAGGACGTTAGTCCGCAGTTCGACGACCAAAGGGAGTAACCGCCCGCCGAAGGCGGGAGGCCCCAAAGCAGGGCAAACCTCAATATTGGCAAAAACTAAGACTTGGTTTTAGAAGCTAAAGCGTGCCCCCAAGAAGATCCGACGAGGACGTGAGATATTGAAGGGGTTACGCATACGAAGATCATACAACAACTGATAAGACTGAGCGCGAGAGGCCAATAGTCCTAGACCGGGGCTATCGTCGATAGTCAAGAAGCCGTCTTCTGTGGGGCTACCTGTTACGGGATAGACATTGAGTACGTTCTGTGTATTGAGCAAGTTTTGTACACGTACATAAACGTTGGCATAGATAGGATGATCGCTATCTTTGCCGATCACGATATCGCGATCGAAGCGAAGATCTACGCGGAAGTTCCAAGGCATACGGGCGCCGTTAATGCTTCCATCTGTTACAGCATTGGGAAAGCTAGTTTCGATACCACCAGGAGTAAGTTTGCGTGTGTAGGGGGTACCTGAACTAAAGTTGAATGAAAGGTTGGCTCCTGTATTTTCGAGAACATCGAACTTACCGATTTTGGGACCATCATACTTTTTGCCTTCTCCGTAGCGGTAATCGAATAGGAAGAAGAACGTGTGGCGTTGGTCAAAATCTAGTGGGAAGATATACTTGAGTTCTTCTGCAGCTACAGCCAAAGAAGAGGTGGGGCTAGAGCCCGTACCTTCTGCAAACTGTAGGGTATAGTTGGCCAAGAAACGGAAGTTCTTAACGCGGCGCATATCATACTCTACCTTAAGTGATTTTACAGTAGAGAAGTCATCATTACCAAAAGAAGTATAGGTAATGGGGTAAGCCATAATATACTGACGAGCCTGGATAAGGTCGCGCTCTTCACGGTAAAGCAAAGAGAATTTCACCTTGGCGTTGTCAGATACTTTTTGCTGGTAACCTACTTCATAGTTGATCGTTTTCTGAGGACTAAGATTGGGGTTTGACATCAAATCTTTGTTCTCGCGGAAGTTGAAGTAAGTAAGTGCCGTAGCCAAAGTTGCCTCTGGTGGACGCATAGACAGGATGTCGTAGTTGGCGTAGAAGTTGGCAAAATCACCAATAGGGAAAGAGAATGAAATACGAGGCATAATCACCAAGCTAGGATCATAATCGCTAAATGCTTGAGAAGGATCGTAATCTTCTCCCTGAGGGTCAATCTGCGCCGTGCTAAATCCACGTAGAGCAGGTACAATTGTGCTTCCTAGCTGAGTAGGTGTAGTCACAGGGTTACCGCTAGCGTCGTACCATTGCTCACCGTCACGGTAACCAACAACAGAAGCGTCGGGGCTGTTTTCATTTACATAGACGGCAAAGTCGTCGCCAATGTTGGAAGGATGGCTAAAGCCTTGCTGCTGACCAGCCGTATAGCCAGACTCTACATTGTTAAACTCAGAAGCCGTGTAGTATCCCGTTACAGAGTAGGGGTCGTTCAATACTTTGGTGTTGGCATCGTAGCTGTCAAAGCGTACACCAACACGGAAGATGATATCATTGTACTTAAACTTATCCTGAATGTAACCCGCTACATAAATAGGAGAAAAAGGCGCTACAGGACGCGTCTTGCGACCGTTGGCATCTTCAGCATTAAAGAAGTCATCAAAGGTAGTGTTTGTTCCCAAAGCATTACCCATATAGTCATAACCATAGTAGCTCACTAGCTGCTGAGAACCCAAAATGAGGGTAGTCGGCTCAAACCAAGCAAGGTCCATATCATTAGGATCCATTTCATGAACGTTTACCCAATCTTCAGGATTTTTGCCCATGAAGTTACGAATGTTCTCTCCAAATGCACTCATAGAAACTTGCTCGTCATTCTCATCACTACGGATAAGCGAGTTGTTCTGAATGTAGTAACGCTGTGTAACAGGATCAAAGAATTCTACAGGGTTGCCACTAGCATCCAATACAGGGTTGTTCGCATCGGCTGCATTAGAAATATGAGAGTTGGCCGACTGATCCGCCAAGGTCCACAAACTAAATGGAGACATACTGTAAGAACGGAATACCCGCTGCTCATATACCCCACCCGCTTGGATAGAGTGACGAATTTTACCGCCATTGGTCACCAAGTCAAAGTTGGTCTTGATGTTTCCACGTACCTGGCTAGATTGGCTTTTGCCTACGCCATTTTCCGTAAAGTATGCATTGTTAAATAGGCTAAATACAGTAGAGTTAGACGAAGTGAAACGTCCATTGATCACTTGCATCTGCTCCATATCACTGATGGCGTCAAAGTCTACAACCTGGTTGTAACGAGACAAGCCATTGTCATAACCAAACTGACTCGCATCAGAATAACCATCAAAGGTCACTTGGTTAAAGGCATGACCACGTACTTCCTCTGTACCCAATGTGTCGCCAGCAGAGTTGATGATGTAGTTCGTGTCTACTACTCCAACTACAGGCGTAAGACTACGACGGATCTGCCCCACATAGCCATACTCCCAATAACGATCCTCAAAACGAGAGTCGTAGTTAGAACTGTTGCTCTGCGTATAATCAGCCTGTACCTCATAACTGAAGTTCTGGAAAACAGGCTCTACTGTAGTAGAATCCGCATCCGCTCCAGCCTTATAAATTGTGCTAGAAATAGTATGACGGAAACGACCGTACACCCGGAAAACACTGCTCTTGTAATAAGGATTAAAATCCGAGTTCATCAAGCGGTTTACCGTTGAAGGAGAATACCCCCAGTTAAATGAACCCTGACCACCAGCTACAAAGTAAAAGTCTTGGCTAGGCTTGTAGTCTATCTTAGCCGTCAACAAACCTACAGAGTTACGGCCATTCGGACGTACATCTACCTCTACCAAATCATCCTCAGTAATGGTCTCGGCATTAGGAATAATTCCACCGTTTACGTTCAACAAAGGATCATTCAAAATACTGCTGAGCTTCTCATCCGTCAAACGGAATGACCCCAAAGCAGAAGGACGTGAGTCCAAGTTGGTCGCATAACGACCCGCCATACGATAACCCAAAATCGCTTTGCGCTGAGGCTTACCGTCTTTTTTCAAGGTGTCTCCGCTAGGGCTCAATTTTACCTCCGTCATCAAAGGTCCACCCAAGCTAAAGTCAATAGTCGTAGCTCCAAATGCATCCAAAAACTGCGAGGTCTCTACCTGAATACCTCCAGACATCTGCGCAGATGGACCCTTGGTAATAATGTTGGTAATCGCTCCAGTCGCATCACCAAACTCGGCAGGTACACCAGAGGTAATTACCTGCACCTGGTCAATCTCTGTCTCCGGAATAGATGCACCGCCAATTACACGTACACCATCCACATAAACATCGTTTCCAGTACTACGCCCACCATTCGAGTTGAGCTCCTCGCCCTCATCTTTCTGGTTGACCCCAGCCGTGGTGGCCGCAATACTAGAAATGTTACGTGTGGCCAGTTTTTCAATATCCTCAGATCCCAAGGTCTGTCCACCAGTGGTGTTATCCGTCTCAATCAAAGGAATCCGATATCCCCGAACCACTACGGTCTCCTCGGCCAGCGAATCTAAACCGGCAATCAAATCATCTTCCTGATAATCTACGTTTAGTTCTACCGTCGCGCCAATTTTAACAATTACGCCCTCGGTTTTTAGCGTCGGATAACCCACATAGGTCACCACTAGGTCATAGGTTCCTGCCTCTATTTGGGCAAAATTGTAAAGGCCGTCGAAGTTGGTGGACGTTCCCCGAATCAATGCGTCTTCTTTATACAAAGCCACATTCGCAAACGCTAGGGGTTCCCCGTTCTCGTCCTTTACTTTACCCTGCAGGTCCCCCGTGGTCTGGCCAAAAGCCACCACAGAGCCCACGGACAGGAGCAATAGTAAAAGCATGTAACGAATCATAAGCACATAAACTTTAAAAGTGTTTGTAATGAATGTCTAAAAAAATTTTCGGCTGAAGCCCTAAGGCTAGCATGCCAAAGTTAATAAATTATTTCCCTTGTTAAGAAAGAGTTACAATTTTCCAGTCTTTTAACAGCCCCTTCTTTCAAAAATATCAGCTTTTTTACTGTTCTTCTGCTTTTGGGGCCTCCCGCCTGCGGCGGGCGCTACGTTTCGGGGCTCGCTCTTCGCTCGGCCCTTCGGCGGCAAAGCCGCCTCGGTCTGGCCTGCGGCCACCCCTGCACATCGCTAGGCCAAGGGGGCTGCGCCCCCTTTCTGGACCAAAAACGGCGCAGTCCTTGCTCTAAATAAAGGTTTTGTCAAAACCCTATACTCTAGCCGCTTTTGATAAGATGCGCTCCAACAGCAATTTGGCTAGTCGCTCCTTAGATTCTTTTGTCCAACCCGCTACATGCGGACTCAAAACAACCTGAGGCATTTCTACCAATCGACCATATAATACTCGCTCTTCTGCTGTATACAAGGCCGTTTTCTCTTGCTCAAATACATCTAAGGCCGCCGCCGAAATAATTCCCGACTCTAAGGCCCCCACTAATGCCCCTATCGGGATAATCTTCCCTCTAGAGCTATTGAGCAAAACCAATGGCCGCCCTGCCCGCAGCTTGGCTAGCCGCTGCCAAAAAGCCCCGTCCATCCAACCTAAGGTCTCCGCCGTTGCCGGCAAATGTAAACTCAATATGTCTACCTCCGCCAATAACTCCTCTAAATCAACCTCGCCAGGATAAGCCCTCTGGTATTTGTCATAAACCATGCACTCTAGCTCAAAACCAGCCAAACGCCGCCAAAGCGCCCGCCCCGTATAACCAAAACCCAAAATACCCAGCTTCTTCCCTTTTAGCTCCCATCCTCTGGCCGCCTCTCGGTCCCAAGCCATATTCCGCACTTGCCAATCCCCCAACCGAAGCCGATGAGCCAACATTAACAACATGCCCAGAATGTGCTCCGCTACCGCATCGCAATTGCCATCTGGCGCTCTATGGACCAAAATGCCCCGCTTTTCAGCCTCCTCCAAATCAATGATCTCTAAACCAGAACCCAAACGAGCTATAAATTCTAAGTTGGGGCCCGCCGCCAAAAAAGCCGCATCCGCTATGATTTTACTGTTGATGACCAAACCCGCATAAGGCGCCAATATCTGACGTACCTCCGCCAAACTGGCCTTGGGCCGATAATCACAAGCATATCCCGCCACTTCCAAACCCGATATCAATAAAGGATCTACCGCATCCGTGATGAGTACTTTCTTTTGCATACTGAACATTTTGGCGCCCAAGATACAGCCTTTTCCGCTTTTTGCTAAAAGTTGTTTGGAAAAGGTCCAAATAGGCACAAAGAAATATAGCCTGTTTATCCTCAATAGATAAAAGGCATAAAAAAGCAGCAAGGCAGCTCGCTAGCTACGATGCTCGTCCACAATGTTCGTCAAGGAAATAAAATCTTCAAGGCTCAGCTGTTCGGGCCGCTGCTGAAAAAACGCATCCCCAAATAAGACCTCTTTTGGTAAAAAAGGCTTCATGGTATTGCGCAACATTTTGCGGCGCTGGCCAAAACTAGCACGGACTAAGGTTCGGAAAAGTCGCGTGTCACAACCTAAATCTAAGTAATTCTCCCGTCTTTTCAAAGCAATTACGCCCGAAAATACTTTGGGCGGTGGGTTAAAACTGCCCGGCTTAACCGTAAATAGATAGTCTACCTCATAAAAGGCTTGCACCGCTACCGACAAAGCCCCATATATTTTAGAGCCTGGCTTGGCCGCCACTCTTTCGGCCAACTCCCGCTGAAACATCCCCACTACTTCCGGTACCAAGGCCACATTATCTACGGCCTTAATCAATATCTGTGAAGAAATATTATAGGGAAAGTTGCCAATCAAACGAAAGGGCCGCCCATCAAATACAGTCTGAAAGTCTAATTTTAAAAAGTCTTCTGCAAAAACGGGCAACTGAGGATAATGCTGGGCCAAATAACTGACCATGTCCTTATCCGCCTCTACCGCTTTTAAATTCCAGTCTTCTTGCAAAAGATATTGCGTGAGCATAGCCATGCCTGGCCCCACTTCTAATACCTCTTTAGGCCCCTCTTCTATCAAACTCTTGGCAATCCGCTCCGCAATAGACCCCTCTTTCAAAAAGTGCTGGCCAAATGATTTTTTTGCTTTCAACTGTTTTCCTGTATTTGTGAAACCCAAAATTACGCTTTTATCTCGGATACACCAAATTAGAGCGCTAGCCTTAGGGAGTTAGCTCCCAGACATAACCAGTTATGTTTTTTACCAAGCTAGTTATGTTCCAGACATAGCCAGTTATGTTTTTTACCAAGCCAGTTATGTTCCAGACATAGCCAGTTATGTTTTTTACCAAGCCAGCTATGTTCCAGACATAGCCAGTTATGTTTTTTACCAAGCCAGTTATGTTCCAGACATAGCCAGTTATGTTTTTTACCAAGCCAGTTATGTTCCAGACATAACTTTCCCCCTTTTTAATTTTGTTACATTATTTCCATTTTTAACAATTCCCTAACAACCTAGATCTTTAGGCTGATTAGCCCTCATTCATATATCATTGCGTAGCAATACCATCCTTGCTGTTACAGATTAGCAGGCGGCAAAGCCGCCGCAGGCCTAGCGATGTGGAGGGGTGGCGCAAAGCGCCAGACCGAGGAGCGAAGCGACGAAGGGCCGAGCGAACAGCGAGCCCCGAAACGTAGCGCCGACGAGCAAAGCGAGGCGGAGGCCCCAAAACAGCAGCGAGCCCCAAAACGACAACAAGCCCTTTAGGGCGCAGTTCGACGACCGAAGGGAGTAACCGCCGCAGCTTTACTGCGGAGGCCCCAAAACAAAAAAAGACCCCTTCCCAAAAGGAAGAGGTCTAGCAGGGCTTTACATAATTCTACAATAAAAAGAGACTATATATAGTATGTTCCCCCTATGCGGCTGGCTATTTTTTAAAAAAAGCCTTGACTTGCTCGGCCACATAAGCCAGTTGCTCGGCCTCTAGCTCCGAGTGCATAGGCAAAGAAATAACCTGCTGGCAAAGCATTTTGGTATTGGGCAGTTCGGCCTGGGCCTTGCGGGCAAAGCCCTCAAAAGCGGCTTGTTCGTGCAAAGGGAGGGGGTAATAAATCATGCAGGGCACCTCAGCCGCCTGCAAATGCGCTTGCAAAGCATCTCGCTGATCGGCGGGGACCAAAAGAGTATATTGATGAAAAACATGGCTGCTATAAGGCGCGCGATAAGGCGTTTGGACCTCCTGAATGTCGGCAAAGGCCGCATCATAGTAGTCCGCAGCTTTTCGGCGAGCGGCAGAAAACTCATCTAGGGCCTTGAGTTTTACATGCAAAAGGGCCGCTTGAATCCCATCTAGGCGAGAGTTCACCCCTACCCGATCGTGATAATAGCGGCGATTTTGGCCGTGGTTGGCAATCATGCGAATTTTATCGGCTAGGGCCTCATCATTGGTAAAAATGGCCCCGCCATCGCCATAAGCGCCCAAGTTTTTGGAGGGATAAAAAGAGGTGCAGCCAATATGGCCCAGCAAACCCGTCTTTTTCTGCTCGCCATTGGGGAAGCTATAATCGGCCCCAATGGCCTGCGCATTATCCTCTACAATATAGAGTTGGTGTTTTTCGGCCAGCTCAATAATGGGCTGCATATCGCAGCTTTGGCCAAAGAGATGCACGGGCACAATCGCCTTAGTTTGGGGCGTAATGGCCGCCTCAACATCCTCCGCACGCAGGTTAAAGGTTTGAGGATCAACATCTACCATCACAATGCTCAAACGCAGCAGGGCCGCCACTTCCGCCGTGGCCACATAGGTAAAAGAAGGCACAATCACCTCATCGCCAGGGGCCAAATCTAGGGCCATCAGGGCAATTTGCAAGGCATCGGTTCCGTTGGCGCAGGGAATCACGGCCTTGGCTCCTAGATAATCCTCCAAAGCAGCCTGAAAGCCCTTTACCGCAGGACCGTTAATGTAGGCCGAGCTATCCAAAACCTCATGAATAGCAGCATCAATTTCTGTTTTAAAGCGGCGGTATTGGCTCTGCAAATCCACCATTTGAATCTTCTTCATCTTAAAATAATCTGTTTAACGATAATCGAGCAGAGCCAAATCAGGCCGACTCAATTTCAGGTAATAGCTATGTTTTTCGCTCCGCTCTTCTCCCGAAGAACGAAACCGCCGGTAGGCCCGGACCTCTATTTCAAAACAATCTGTTTTAGTTTTAATTTTTGGCGGCATGCGGTAAGTAAAGCCCAAAAAATGAACCCCATCCAAAAGCTCTTCCTGCTCTCGAATACAAGCCCGAATCCGCTCCCTTAGGCGCAGGCTATAAAAATCTAGTTTATATTCGGGATATAAATCAGCCAGCTCCGCCCTTGGGCTCTTAAAAAATTCATCGGCACAACGTTGGTCAGAAAACAAGCGGCAAAAATAAGGATAGCCCCAATAGACAAAGTCCTCATCTTCATAGGCCAACAAACAAATACCCACCAAGGCTTTTCGGGGCGGATTACTCAGCCTGGCCTGCACAAAAAGCCGAACGGGCCGTTCTTGGGCCGCCTGCAAATCTTTTCCTTTTTCTAAGCGGCTCCACTTAAAGCGCTTTTTCCAGAATCTCCACATGGCTTATTTTTTTGGGGGGGGCTGCCCCTCGCTTCGCTCGGGTCGGGCTGTGTCAGGGCTCGCAGGTCTGCTCGGCCCTTCAGCCCTTTGGGCTTCGGTCTGGCCTTCGGCCCCCCTTATCCATCCCTCAGCCTGCGGCCCCTTTGGGGCCTGTCCACCGCAAAAGGACCAATGATATGGGCAAGATACAACCGTGGACAAGAGAATCCAAAGAATAATTCTCCCTTTTTATCGGCCTTGGAGTTGGAATTTTGGCCAAAACCAAAACTTTTTGTTGGTTTTGTTTTCCTTTTTGAAACAATTTGTTTTAAATTTGCTTTTGTAAGGCAGGAAACGCCTACAAATTGTCTCTACCAACAAAACAAGCGCTATATGTCTCAGTCTAAATTGCCACAGCTGCCCGCCCCCATTCGCCAACGTATTCAATTCGGTTGGAAAAAAACCCAAGATTACAGCCGCAACGGCTGGGTCCGTTTGGGTTTTATGGGCCTACTTATTTTTTTGCTTTCGCAAAGAGAGTTTAGTTTTCATTTTTCTATGGGCGAGCAATCGGCCCAATCGAGCCAGGCTATGAACAGCAGTTTGGCGCCCACGGCCATTTTGGCCAGCCAGAAAGAGGCTCCTCAGGCGGAGGCGGTGCCGGCCTCGGCCAAAACGCCTGCCTTAGATAAACCATGGTGGGAGCAAATTAGAGAAAAGAGCAAGGACATTAAGCAAAACCTCAATTTGGCCAATGCGGCCACGGCTGTAGGAGCGGCCCTCACGGCAGAGGAGCAAAAAAAAGCGGCCCAATATTCTAATTTGGGTTTTGTGCTTAACCCCACTTATGCCAAGCGGCACGGCATTCCCCAGAAGATTGTCCAAGCCAAACTAGCCGTTTGCAAAGACTACATCAACCAATATCTAAAAACGGCCAAAGAAGAGGCCGAGCTCTTTAATATTCCAGTTAGTATTACCTTGGCCCAAGGCCTACTCGAAAGCAATGCCGGCCACAGCCGCTTGGCCAAAAATGACAATAATCATTTTGGCATCAAATGCCGCGCAAAATGTATTGGCTGCCGCTGCGCCAATTATACCGATGATAGCAAATACGATATGTTCCGCATTTTTGAAACGCCCTGGCGCAGTTTCCGCGAGCATAGCAAACTCCTCTCGGGCCGCCGCTATAAGGCCCTCACTAAACTCGACCGCAGCAATTATAAGGATTGGGCGCATGGCCTCAAAAAAGCAGGCTATGCCACCGACCCCAAATATGCCGAAAAGCTCATTGGTATTATTGAGTTTTTTGGACTCGATGCCTACGATAAATAATAATCGCCTATTCTTTCTTTCCCATTTTCTTTAGATCGCTAAATACTTCTGCTTATGTTTAAAATGGTCCAAAAGTACTTGGAACGCATTGCCGTGCCCTACCAAATCCGAGAAAACAAACAGGTTTTTGATTTTGAAGTAGATGCCCCAGAAGGCCATTGGGCCTGTATGCTGCTTCTTTGTGGCCGCTCCGGCATCGCCTTTTATTCGGTCCTCCCCTTTAAGGTACCAGAAGAAAACCGCTCCGAACTCGCCCTCTACCTTATGCAAATCAATAATGAACGCATCTTTGGCAACTTCGAGCTCGACCAACAAACCGGAGAGGTCCGATTCAAAACTTATATCGATACCGAGGCCCAACAACTCTCCGAACGCATGCTGGACCGCTGCCTGCTGATCAATGTCTCTTGTATGCAAAAATTTCTGCCCCGAATTAAAACTAAAGTTAAACAATATAACGCCCAAGCCGCCTAAACAAAATCACTGAGCATGCAAAAGCCCACTAAGGTTATCTTAGTGGGCTTTTTTTGTTAAAATCAAATCACTCTCCTCTATCATTTTTATGCAGAATTTGCCAATAGCCATTTTTGCGACCGCCTTGCCGCTTCAATAGCTTCAACTCTTTTAATACCTTCAAGTGTTTATCTATAGTTGTAGTACTAACACCTATTTTTTGGGCCATTTCCACCTTTGTATACTTTGGGTTTTCTGCTATTAGATTTAATAGTGCGATTTGGCGTTCATCAAGGTCTTTTACCACCCCTTTTACCAACCCTTTTTGAGATGCTGGCAATTGTTTTTTAGGTAACTCAATCCTTATAAAGTTTTGAGAGAAATTAAAAATAACGCCCATTCCCAAAGCGGAAAACCTAGGCCAACTCCTACATTTTCAAAAGGATTTTTACCTTTGTTTTAGTTAGCACAACTAAACAATTACGATTATGAGCACTTTGCTAAAATTTGATAAAAAACGACTGTCCAAAAAGCGTTTGCTGGCCCTCTATGAAGGCTTGCTCCGCCCCCGAATGATTGAAGAGAAAATGCTGGTCCTCCTCCGCCAAGGCCGAATCAGTAAATGGTTCTCCGGAATAGGACAAGAGGCCATTGCCGTGGGCATCACCAACGCCCTAAAAGAAGATGAGTTTATCTTCACGATGCACCGAAATCTAGGCGTTTTCACTAGCCGAAATGTTCCCCTAGAACGCCTTTTTGCCCAATGGCAAGGCAAAAACCTAGGCTTTACCCAAGGCCGCGACCGCTCTTTTCATTTCGGCAGCCCCGAGCACCATATTGTGGGCATGATTTCTCACCTCGGCCCCCAGCTGGCCCTAGCTGGCGGCGTCGGCCTGGCCCATAAATTAGAGGGAGAACAAAAAATTGCCCTAGCCTTTACCGGAGAAGGCGGCACTAGCGAAGGCGATTTCCATGAAGCCCTCAATGTGGCTGCGGTCTGGAATTTACCCGTCCTTTTTGTGATCGAAAATAATGGCTATGGCCTCTCTACCCCCACTAGCGAACAATATGCCTGCAAACATCTGGTCGATCGGGCCAAAGGCTACGGCATGGAAGGCCACCGCATCGATGGCAATAATATTTTAGAGGTCTACCAAAAAGTAGACAAACTGGCCAAGTCAATGCGCAAAAATCCCCGCCCCATTCTACTCGAATGCGATACCTTCAGAATGCGTGGCCATGAGGAGGCTTCCGGAACCAAATATGTCCCTCAAGAACTCATGGACCACTGGGCCCAAAAAGATCCACTCCATAATTATGAGGCCTTTTTAGTAGAAGAAAAACTCTTGACAGAAGAGGATATTAAGGCGCTCCGCAAGCAAATTAAAACGGAAATCGAGGAGGGCCTAAAGGTCGCTTATGCCGAACCCACCGTCCAAGCCAATACGCAAAAGGAGTTGGACGATCTTTTTGCCCCCAATCCCTACGCCCCTCAGTTGCCGCCCCCAAATGGCCCAAAAACCGAAAAGCGCTTCGTCGATGCCCTCTCTGATGGGCTCCGCCAAGCTATGGAAAAACACCCCAAATTGGTCCTTATGGGCCAAGATATTGCCGACTATGGCGGGGTATTCAAAATTACAGAGGGCTTCGTCGAGCAGTTTGGTAAAGAACGGGTCAGAAATACCCCCCTCTGCGAAAGTGCTATCGTTGGCGCAGGCATCGGCCTCTCGATTAAGGGCCATAAGGCCATGATGGAAATGCAATTTGCCGATTTTTCTACCTGCGGCTTCAACCAAATTGTAAATAATGCCGCCAAATTACATTGGCGCTGGGGCCAAAATGTCGATCTAGTGGTCCGTATGCCTACAGGCGCAGGCACAGGCGCTGGCCCCTACCACTCGCAAAGCAATGAGGCTTGGTATACGCATACTCCCGGCCTCAAGGTACTCTACCCCTCCAATCCCTACGATGCCAAGGGCCTGCTGCTGGCCGCTTTTGAAGACCCCAATCCCGTCATTTTCTTCGAGCATAAAGCACTTTATCGCTCTAGAGAAATTGTCCAAGAAATTCCCGACGATTACTATAGCCTAGAAATTGGAAAAGCCAAGCTCATCCGTGAAGGCCAAGCCGCCAGTATTATTACTTATGGCATGGGCGTGCACTGGGCCAAACGCTACGTAGAAGCCCAGAACCTAGATGTCGAAATCCTCGACCTACGCAGCCTGCTCCCCCTCGATTATGAAGCCATCGCCGCTACGGTCCAAAAGACCAACCGCGTCCTCATTCTTCAAGAAGATTGCCTCTTTGGCGGAATCGCAGGCGAGCTCTCGGCCCATATTTCCGAACATCTTTTTGAGCATCTCGATGCCCCCGTTCTCCGTTTGGCTAGCCTAGATACGCCGGTCCCTTTTGCCGCCGACCTAGAACGAAATTTCTTGCCCGAAAGCCGTTTGGCCCAAACCTTAGACCGCCTTCTAAGTTATTAGGATGATGTTTTTTTGGGGCTGCCCCTGCGCTTCGCTTGGGTCGGGCTGTCTCACAGCTCGCTGATCGCTCGGCCCTTCGCTTTTTTTCGCTACCGCTTCAAAAAAGCTCGGTCTGGCCTGCGGCCACTGCTGCCCATCCCTCAGCCGAAACGCTACGCTAGAAGTGGTATCGCTTCGCGATGGTCTATATAGCAGGGCGTTAGACCTGCTATATCTGCTTTTTTGGGCCGCTTCAAAACTTCCCTCCTTTGATAAACAGCTATGCCTTATGCAAATAGATTTTAACAACACCAAAATCGCTTTCGAGCGGTATTCCAATCGGCGCTTACAAAAAATGCGCTGGTTGTTTCGCGCAATGAGCCAAGATTGGCTCGTGGGCTTAGGGAGCCACTTTGGCCTCAAGGCCCTCAATTGGGGGCTGCCCGTAGAAGGGCTCATCCATAGCACTATTTTCGACCTCTTTTGCGGGGGGCGCAACCTGCCCGAAACCCTCAAGGCCGTTCGAGAACTCAAGGTCTATGGCGTAGAAACGGTCCTTGATTATGGGGCCGAGGCCAAAGATACAGAAGCCGATTTTGATACAGCCCTAGACGAGTTTCTAAAAACGCTGGCCTTTGCCGCCGATAAAGAAAGCCTAGAAATCATTAGCGCCAAAGTAACAGGTTTGGCCCAGCACGCCCTACTCGAAAAAATTACCGCTGGAGATATTCTTTCTGAGGCAGAACAGGCCGCTTGGAATCGAGCCAAAGAACGCTTGCGCGTCCTTTGCCAATCTGCCCAAGAAAAAAAAATGGCCCTCTTCATTGATGCCGAAGAAAGCTGGATCCAAGACGCTATCGACCAGCTGACCGATGAAATGATGGCCGAATTTAACCAAGAACGGGTAGTAGTTTATAATACCTTCCAGCTCTACCGACACGACCGCCTACAGTTTCTTAAAGATTCTTATGAAAAGGCTCTAGAAGGTGGCTATTTGCTGGGGGCCAAGATGGTCCGTGGCGCTTATATGGAAAAAGAACGAGATCGCGCCAAAAAAATGGGTTATCCCTCTCCTATCCAACCCAATAAAGAGGCTACCGACCGAGATTATAATCTGGCGGTTCTCTTTTGTGTAGAACATTATGAACGCATTGCTTCTTCTGTGGCTACGCATAATCAGTTTAGTACGGCCTATCAGGTGGAGTTGATGGAGCAAGAAGAGTTGCCCAAGCGTCACCCTCATCTCAGCTTTTGCCAGCTCTATGGTATGAGTGACCAACTGACCTTCAATTTGGCCAAAGCGGGTTATCGGGTGTCTAAGTATATGCCTTTTGGTCCCATCAAAGATGTAATTCCCTACTTGATTCGCCGCGCCCAAGAAAACTCTTCGGTCAATGGCGAAATGAGCCGAGAGCTACAGCTCATTGAGCAGGAATTAAAACGCCGAAAAACAGAAGGCTATTAGCCCAAATGAAAAAGAGGGAGCGCTTTGCGCTCCCTCTTTTTTTGGCCCAAATGGTCCTTATTTTCGGTTCTACAGGGCCGAAGGCCCGCAGGCCTAGCGATGTGTAGCAGTGGCCCACAGGGCCAGACCGAGGCGCTTTGCGCCGAAGGGCCGAGCGAACAGCGAGCTGCAAAACGTAGCGCCTGCCGCAGGCAGGAGGCCCCAAAACTTCATGCTAAACCTGTCCGTACTTCCGTTTTAATTCAAAACTTTGGCCCAAATAAAGCTCTCGGACCTTAGCATCGTTGGCCAATTCATGTGCGCCACCTTCCTTAAAAATATTGCCATCCACCATGATGTAGGCTCGGTCAATAATCGAAAGGGTTTCGCCCACATTGTGGTCCGTAATCAAAATGCCAATATTTTTTTGTTTGAGCCGCCAAACGATGGTCTGAATATCCTCCACCGCAATGGGGTCGATGCCCGCAAAAGGCTCATCTAACAAGATAAATTTGGGATTAACGGCTAGGGCACGGGCAATTTCCGTACGGCGGCGCTCTCCCCCAGAAAGGGTATCACCATTGCTTTTTCGGACCTTATGCAAAGAGAATTCATCCAGTAATTCTTCCAGTTTATGGCTCTGTTCTTTTTTGGTCAATTTGGTCATTTCTAGGACGGCCTTGATATTATCCTCCACCGTCAATTTGCGAAAAATAGAGGCTTCTTGAGGCAGATAGCCCACGCCTTTTCGGGCTCGTTTATACATGGGGAGATTCGTGATTTCCTCCTCATCCAGATAGACCTTTCCACTTTTGGGCTGCACAAAGCCCACCGTCATATAAAAAGTAGTGGTTTTGCCAGCTCCATTGGGGCCCAAAAGGCCTACAATATCGCCCTGAGAGACTTCTAAAGACACTCCTTTGACCACCATGCGGCTGCCATACTGCTTAATTAAATTTTCGGCTCTTAACTTCATAATAGCTTTTATAGATTAGTCATTAGGAGAAGGCCAATATCCATATACTTGATATTAAATCGCTCGCTCATATATTGGTTGGTCAGGCTGCCCTTATACATATAAATGCCATTTCGGAAGCCGGCATCGCTGCGCAAAAGGGCTTCAATGCCCATGGTGCTACCTGCTTCGGCAAACAAGGGGACCAAAATATTGCTTATGGCCGCCGAGCTAGTTTTTGGATAGCGCGAAACGATATTGGGCACACAATAATGCAGCACCTCATGCTTAATAAAAGTGGGTTGCTCATGCGTACTGAGGCGAGAGGTGGCAAAACAGCCCCCTTGATCAATACTCACATCAATAATCACGGCGCCGGGCTTCATTTGCTCTACCGTATCTTCGCCCACAATGCAGGGTGCACGGCCCGTTTCCGAGTGGATGGCTCCAAGGACCACATCAGCGGAACGGATTTCGGCATACATTTCTGGCGAGCTAAAGGTGCCCGTATATAAACGATGGCCCAAATTGCTTTGCAGCCGCATCAATTTGCGGATATTATTATCAAATAGGCGAATTTCGGCCCCATAGCCCAGGGCCACTCTGGTGGCCACTTCTGCCACTACGCCAGCCCCCAAAATGACCACCTTAGCCGGAGGAACCCCCGCAATTCCGCCCAACAAAACGCCTCGGCCATCTTCATTATGAGAAAGCAAATCGGCGGCAGTTTGCATAGCAGAAACCCCGGCAATTTCCGACATCATACGCACAAAAGGAAAGCTTCCCGAGCTATCCTTCATGTACTCCATGGCCATAGCGGTAATGCGTTTTTGCTTGAGGCGATAGATATATTCTTCGGTTAAGGCGGGCAAATGAATGGGCGAAATAATAATCTGCCCGGGATGGCCCAGATCAATCTCCTCCAAAGAGGGGGGCGCAACCTTAAGAATCACTTGCGACTTAAAGAGCTGCTCTTTATCGGCCAAAATTTCGGCCCCAGCTTCAGAGTAATCATAATCAGAGAAATTAGATTTTTCTCCGGCTCCAGTTTCTAGGCGAATACGGTGGCCCATCTGGACCAAAGTCCGCACAGCCGAGGGGGTCAAAGCAATCCGATTTTCAGAAAATTTCAGTTCCTTAGGAATTCCTATGGTCACTTTTCCTTGGGGATGCTCTACGGCTAGGCGCTCGGCCAAGGGCGTAAGGATATGCTCACTCAACTCCTTGGGGATGCTAATTTTGGATTTTTGCATGCTGCTATTGTTTCCTTGAACAAGTTTTGGGTCTTGTCTCAAAATACGCACTTTTTAGCAAAGGCCCTTTTTTTTTCCTTTTTTTCACAATTTGGGGCTGCCCCGCCCTGCGGGCGGGTCGGGCCATTGCGCAGCTCGCAGGTCTGCTCGGCCCTGCGCGGGCTATGCCCGCTGGGTCTGCCGCCTTTGGCGGCCCTGCTACAGCCCCTCAGCCGAGGCGCTACGCGCCTTTGCGGCGGCTTCGCCGCCTGTCTGCCGCAATGGACCAACTAGGGCAGTTCTTCGGGGGCAATTTGGCCTCTTGGCCCCAATTCAATCAGCTCCAAATCGCTTAATTGGCCCGCTTCAATCTTGAAGCGCATGAGGGTTTTTTCTTTGTGCCAGCCGTGACGGCCTGCTGCCCCCGGATTAAGATGTAATAAATTGAGTTGGCGGTCGGGCATAGCCTTAACTATATGCGAATGGCCCGTAATAAATAAATCGGCTTGGCTGGCTTGCAGGGCGGCTTTTACGCCCTTGGAATAGCGGCCAGGGTAGCCCCCAATATGGATCATGTAGACCCGCAAGCCTTCTATCTCAAAATCTTGGACCAAAGGATAGCGGCGGCGCAAAGCGGCGCCATCAATATTGCCATAAACGGCCCGAAAGGGCTTAAATTCTTCTAGGGCATCGGCCAAATCGGTATGGCCAATATCGCCAGCATGCCAGATCTCGTCGCAGTCGGCAAAGTAATCAAAGACAGCGGGCTCTAGATGCGAATGCGTATCGGAAATTAGGCCTATGCGTTTCATGCTTTTGTGTTGATGATGGTCAAAAGCCAAAGCTAGGAGAAAAATAGCGGATTTTCAGCCCTATTGGTCCAATTTGCTGCAGCGGGCGCAAAGCGCCCGCAATAATCATCGCCAAGTGATAGCGCCTAGCCTTGGGGCGTTCCCCAAGGCATCGGCTGAGGGATGGATAAGGGTGGCCGAAGGCCAGACCGAGCAAAAATGCGCAGCATTTTTTGCGAAGGGCCGAGCAGACCTGCGAGCCCTGACACAGCCCGACCCGCCTGCAAGGCGGGGCAGCCCCAAAAAAATAAACCAAAAAAGAAAATGCTTGTTGAGAAAAAGAAAAAATGGATCAAATCAGCATAGATCGGATTATTGAGATGGCTTGGGAAGATCGCACGCCCTTTGAGGCCATTGAATTTCAGTTTGGATTGACGGAAAAGGAAGTCATTGCCTTAATGCGGCAAGAGATGAGGGCCAGTAGTTTTCGGCGTTGGCGCAAGCGGGTGCAGGGGCGAAAAAGCAAGCATCAGAAATTGGCGCCGGAGGGTATGCAGCGGTTTAAATGTAGTCGACAAAAGAGTATTTCCTTTAATCGGAAGAGTTAAAACCAGTTTCGGCGACGCATAAAATAGATCAAAAAGGCGGTAACAATGAGCATCAGGCCAAGTAAGGTAGGGTAACCCCAGGGCCATTTGGTTTCGGGCATATAATCGAAATTCATCCCATAAATGCCGGCCAAAAAAGTGAGTGGAATAAAGAGGGCCGAGATGATGGTTAGGGTTTTCATAATTTGGTTCATGTCGTTGCTCAGCTGTGCATTATGCAAATCCATCAGGTCCTTGAGCATTTCGCGCAAATTATCGAAGGCCGAAAGTTGATATTGGAGGTGGTCTTGGATATCGTTAAGGTAAGTAAAGCTTGACTTATGAAAAAAGCTGGTCCCTTCTGATTTGATGCGATTGAGTAGTTCTCGCAGGGGCCAAATCAGGCTGCGGATACGGTTTAGTTGTTTTTTGAGGCGCATAATTTCCTGAATCACCCCTTTATTATCAATAGCTTGATCGAGCAGGCGGATTTCCAGTTCTACAATTTCTTGTCGGATATCTTCTAGGCAAAATCCGTAATGGTCCACCACCACATCAATTAGGCGGGTAAACAGATAATCTAGGCGGCGTTTTCTGAGGAAGCCCTTATTATTAAAAATGCGATCTCGGATATCTTCGAACACATCGCCGGGTCGTTCTTGAAAAGAGAGCAGAGCATTCTTTTTAAGGACAAAAGAGAGGTGTTCGACCTCTAATTTTTTGGCTTCATTTAGGCTAAGCATCTTAAGGCTCAGAAAGAGATATTCCTCAAAGGCCTCAATTTTTGGCAGGTCTTCAGTGGCGCAAATATCCTCTTGGGTCAGGTGGTGCAAGTTAAAAAACTGGGCCAATTGGCCCAGATCTTTATCTTGGGGAACGTTAATATTCAGCCACTTTTGGGCTTCGGTAAATTCGGGCAGACAGCCTTCTAATTCGGCAATTTGGAGTTCTTTTCGGTCGGCTTGGCCAGCACTATAGGCAATCAGGTCGAGCATATTATTTACTTTAGGGTGCGGGCCAATTTCTTTGCCTGTTTTGGCTTTCTAAATTGGCTATAGAGCGGATCTTCCTTTAGCTTCCAGGTTTCCTGATAGAGAAAATCGAGCATTTGGTCGGCCTTACCTTGGGCCTTGATGGTCTCGTAGGCAATGGGTTCGCCGATACTGATGCCAATATGTCGGCCCATTTTATTTCGGACCTCATGCAGCAGTAGGCTAAGGCGAAGATTTTGGTTAATTTGGCTAGCGAGTTGAAACAGCCGGCTATTTTGGCCATGAAAGAAGAGCGGGACAACCGTAGCCTTAGATCGTTGAACCAATTTAAGCACAAAGCGCTTCCATTCCAAATCTTCGGCTTGGCCAAAGGGTTTTTTGGCGGTGGCTACGCCTCCGGAGGGGAAAATGGCAATGGCTTGGCCTTGGGCCAGTCGTTCGAGCGTTTCTTTTCGGGTATTGATAATGGTTTTCAGAGCCTCTTTGGTCCCTCGAAAATCAATGGGCAAAAAATAGGGCTCAAACATTTCTTCTCGGCAGAGCACTTCATTGACTAGAATGCCAAATTCGGGTCGAATTTTGGAGGCGATTAGGCCCAGCAACAGGCCATCAATCACGCCAAAGGGGTGGTTGGCCACAATGACTAATGGCCCCTCTTGGGGAATTTTTTCCAATTGAGCCTGATCGAAATGCGGATAAACCTCCAATTTGTCTAGGGCAATTTGCCAAATAGACTGAGGAGTCAGCTCCATTTGTTTCATTTCGGTATACAGCTTTTCAATCCGAGGGCGGCCCGTTAGGCGCTCGATACCTCGAATTAGCAGCTGTTTCATTTTGGGGTCGGTTTCATGGGCATAGCTCAATCTAGATTTGGCCATATCCCGATTAAAATCTGGGGATTCCATAAGTTTATTTTTGATCTAGTTCTTCTAACTCAAACGACTATAAAAATAATTCCCTTTACCGCAATCAACGCTTAAATTATGTACCGCAAACTATTCCTGCTTCTATTTTTGGGGCTTTCTTCTGGGGCAATAATGGCCCAATCCAAGAAAAAGGTCAAGCAGCTCGGCCAGCAGCTAGAGCAAACGAAAAAAAAATGGGTGGCTCCTTATTACAATCAGGCTGAAGAGCCGCCTTTGCCCATGAAAAGCTGGGTACCAGAGTACGGCATTCGGGGTAAATACGCTTATAATGGCATCCAATTGAGCATTCCTTTTTTAGAGGCGCTTTTGGGCGAAAAGCTCTTTTTATCGGGCCCGCATGAGGGCAATATAATGGATTGGGACAATGATGATTTTGGGCATTACAATCCTAAGTTTCTCAAAAAGCTCAAGCAATATCTCAAGAAGTTGAGTAAGCAGAAGAATTTTGTGAGCAGTTATCAGCCTTTTTACGAGGCTAATTTACAGCAATTAGCCCGCAGTTATTTCCGAGCCGAGCAATATTTGAAGCAGCAGCCCGAGCTCATCAAAGCAGGGCAACAACTAGAAGCTGAGGAGCGACAAGAATTTTTCAGAGATTATTCGGACCAAGAAGAGACCGCCGGTTATATTTGGTATGAGGCCAATACTTGCGCCAATTTCTGGTTGCGTCGACATACAGACGGCAGCGCCGATGAATTTTCTGATTTATTGGAGCTCCTACTCTCTACCTTTGATGCTTCTTTTTTGAAGAATAATTAGTTTTTTTTGGGGCTGCCCCGCCTACCGGCGGGTCGCTATGCTGCGGGGCTCGCAAGTCTGCTCGGCCCATCGCTTTTTTTCGCTTTGCTCAAAAAAGCTCGGTCTGGCCCTTCGGGCCACCCGCTCCGCAGCGCTCAGCCATGGGCCAGCGCCAGGCTTTATTTTTTCAATATAGACGAGCAAGATGCACTATCTATGGATTTTTCTGGGGGGAGGTTTGGGCAGTATGGCCCGCTTTGCCCTTAGTCAATATTTACCGCCAGCTCAGGGTTGGCCTTGGGGAACCCTAGCGGCTAATTTGGCCGCTTGTTTTTTATTGGGCCTGTTTGGGGCTTACTTTGAGCAAAAGGGCGGGCCCTTGGCCTATAAGTTACTCTTGGCTACGGGCTTTTGTGGAGGCTTTAGCACCTTTTCGACCTTTGGACAGGAGTTATTTCAGTTATTGCGGGCCCAAGCCCATGCCATGGCCTTAGGCTATTTGTTGGCTAGTGTAATTCTAGGTGTTTTGGCCATGGCTGTGGGCTATTATAGTTTGGCTAAAGGGTTTTAAATTCCAGCAGCATTTCAGTATGTGGAATATCATCTTCTAGATATTCTTTGCCTGTAGATTGGAAACCTAGGCGGGCATAAAAATGGACCAAATGGCTTTGGGCCGAAATGCGAATAGCTTTTTGGGGATATAATTTTTGGCAGGCGGAAATAGCGGCTTGCATTAGGGCGGGGCCCTGGCCTTTTCCACGAATTTTAGCGCTACTAATTACTCGGCCAATCGAGGCATCTTCAGGATAAGAGCTACCTGCGGGCAAAATGCGGGCATAAGCTTGCAGTTCGCCTTGGGCATCTAGGCCAAGAAGATGATGCCCCAATTGGTCCTTGCCATCTAGGTCGAGGTAGGGACAATTTTGTTCTACCACAAAAACGGCTTGGCGCAATTGGGCCAGGGCATAAAACTCTTGAAGACTTAGCTCCGAGAAGGCTTTCAGTTTAAAACTGAGCATAATTAAGGCGCTTGAATGTAGGCCAAACACTTGGTTTCAAAAAACTCTTCCTCAAACAACTCTTTCATCGGAAAAATCTCCCCATAATAATCGGGGCCGAGGCTATCGAGTTCTTCTTGCATATTGGTTAATCCTTTATAGGCCCAAATACCGTTCGGGAAAGAGTGATTGCCTTTGGTCTTAACCAATTTGCGGGTCCAAGCGGCCAGTTTAGGCGCTTTGGCCACGGCTCTAGTCACTACAAAATCGAAGCGTTGCTTCAATTTTTCGACACGGCCAGCTTCTGCTTTTACGTTTTTGAGGCCAAGAGCTTGGCTCACTTCGGTCACCACCTTAATCTTTTTGACAATAGAATCCACCAACATAAAATTGGTTTCTGGATAGAGGATAGCCAAGGGTATACCTGGAAAACCACCACCGCAGCCAAGGTCCAAAACCTGAGCGCCAGCTTTTAGGGGCATCACCTTATCTAGGGCCAGGCTATGCAAAACATGATGAATATAAAGATTGTCGATATCCTTTCTAGAAATGACATTGATTTGGGCGTTCCACTCTCTATACAAAGCGTCTAATTGGGCAAATTGCTCCAATTGTTGAGCGCTAAGATTTGGGAAATAATGTTGTATGCGTTCCATGATTCTTAATAAAAATAAACTGCTTCAAAACGGGCTTGAGGGGCCATTTTTGCCTTTTGTAGGCTAAGTTTGTCTCCAGAAATACTGTAATTATCTACCTGGCCAAGGACCTTGAGAAACTCTTGCTCCTTGCCCAAATTGGGGCAGGCCATTTTGGTACTCATCAGGCCTGTAAACTGAATGCGTTTTTGTTCTTCTTGCAATTTATAATTGCCCGAAACGCTGTTGCAGCCGCCATGCGCTTGGAGTTGGCCATTTGCTTTTAGGATAAAATGTATTTCTTTGCGAGCGCCTTTGGGCGTCTTTATGGCTTGGCCATTGAGCTCCACCAATTTCCAATATTTGTTTAGCGGGCTTTCTTCTGGGCGCTTGAGCAAATAGCGTTCGGCTAAATCTCCTTCAATCGGCTTCCCTTTTAGGTCCAATTGGCGCAAAGCGCCTTCTTCTAGTTGATATTGATTTGGTTTTTCTTTGCCTTCTAGGGTAATTTGCTGGCCTTTTTTTCCCCACTTCAGTTTTCCGCTTTCGGTATAGACCGAGTCGGAGCGGTCTTGATAGCGATAGCGGAGAGTATAACTACCATCTTCTTTTAACTCCAAGTCCATCTGGATACCTGGACAATCCGCAGAGGGCAAGTTCCCTTGGTATCGGCCAGCCCAATCGAGGGCATTTTGGCTATTATCGGCCATATCTTTTTGGTTTTTGCAGGCGGTCAGGCTCAGGCAGAGTAACAATAGTGGGAGATAATACTTCATCGGTCCATTTTTTTGCTAAGATAGCTAAAGTTTTTCGAGTCGTTTTCCCAAATCGCTTCAAAATCAGAAATGTACTATTTCTGCTGCTGTTATTTTGGGGCTGCCCCGCCCTGCGGGCGGGTCGGGCTGTATCGCAGCTCGCAGGTTTGCTCGGCCCTGCAGGCTTTTTCGCTTCGCTACAAAAGCCTTAGGTCTGCCGCCTGCGGCGGCCCTGCTGTCCATCCCTCAGCCGTCCTCGCTTCGCTCCTCTTTGGCGGCAAAGCCGCCAGCCCCTGCGGGGCAAAACCTTCCTTTTTAAACAAAAAAAAGCCTGCACATTGCTGTACAGGCTTTATAGATTAGGTTGGCGGTGACCTACTCTCCCACTTTCGTAGTACCATCGGCGCTGAGGGGCTTAACTGCTCTGTTCGGAATGGGAAAAGGTGTCTCCCCCTCGCTATGACCACCATTAAATCTTTGTCTATCCCTTTGGATAAACTCTATATCGTTATGACATACGGAAAGTAATAGAATTTTAAAAGTGCGTTGATTATCGATCTTTCTTTTAAAAAAAGAAAGAAAAAGGAAAGCTTTCGAGAAATTAGTACTACTTGGCTCCCTAACACATCACTGTGCTTCCACCTATAGCCTATCTACCTGGTCATCTTCCAGGTCTCTTCAACGAATACTCATCTTAAGGTTGGCTTCGCGCTTAGATGCTTTCAGCGCTTATCCTTTCCAGATGTAGCTACCCAGCATGCACCTGGCGGCACAACTGGTACACTAGAGATCTGTTCAACTCGGTCCTCTCGTACTAGAGTCAAATCCTTTCAATATTCGAGCGCCCACAACAGATAGAGACCGAACTGTCTTGCGACGTTCTGAACCCAGCTCGCGTGCCACTTTAATGGGCGAACAGCCCAACCCTTGGGACCTTCTCCAGCCCCAGGATGTGACGAGCCGACATCGAGGTGCCAAACCTCCCCGTCGATATGAGCTCTTGGGGGAGATCAGCCTGTTATCCCCGGAGTACCTTTTATCCTTTGA
>NZ_JH719942.1:1855012-1975012 GCF_000275825.1 Saprospira grandis DSM 2844 | reverse complement strand
AAATATTTTGAGGGGCTATACTATATATAGTAGCAATGGCTGTGGCTGCCGCCTACCGCCGGCCGGGTCAATAAGCTGCGGCCCCAAGCCGCAGCGCTTAGCGAAGCTTGTAGCCGCAGAGCGGCTTCTAGCTGAGCGTTGGCCACAACAAGCCCTTTAGGGCGCAGTTCGACGACCGAAGGGAGTAACCGATGTGCAGCAGTGGCCGAAGGCCAGACCGAGGAGCAAAGCGACGAAGGGCCGAGCGAACAGCGAGCTGCGAAACGTAGCGCCCGCCAAAGGCGGGAGGCCCCTAAAAGTCAGCCAGCTGCGACAACCAGCCCCAAAGGGGTGCCAGTTCGACGACCAAAGGGAGTAACCGTAGCGCCTGCCATAGGCAGACAACAAGGCCGCAAGCCGCAGTTCGACGACCAAAGGGAGTAACGCCCCTAAACCACCTCTTTATCCAATTGCAAAACCTCATCATCAGCTTCTAGCATCTTCTGCTTGGCTGTTTTAAAACATTGATTAACCAAATAGACGCCTACAATAGTCAGCAGCATACCGCCCCATGTGAGCCAAGTCAGGCGTTCCCCTAAAACAAAAGCGCCTGCAATCACGGCAACAATAGGGTTAATATAAGCGCTTAAAGCAGCTTGAGCAGGGGGTAAATGTTCCATAACATATATATAGGCGGAATAAGCGACAAAAGAGCCAAAAACCACCAAGTATAAAATCGAGCCCCAAAACTGCATACTCAGCTGGCCAAAAACGAGTTGGTCCCAATCAAAAAAAGTGCAGATAATGGCTGTAAAAAGGCCACCAGAAAACATTTGCAAGCCAGCGCCCATCAATAAAGAAGTGCTTGGTTTCCATTTAGCAGTAAAAACAGACCCCAAAGCCCAAAACAAAGTAGCTACAAACATAATCAATAGCCCTAAGGCAAAATTGGGACTTTGGTCAAAACTATCTAGGTAATTAGAGAACACCCCTAAAATACCGAGCATCCCTAAAGCCATTCCGCCTATTAACTTAGGTGACCAGGGTAATGGCTGGATCATAAAATGGCTAAAGATGGCAATAAAAATCGGTCCACTAGCCGAAACCACCGAAGCAAAACCACTTTCCACATATTGCAGCGCCCAAGTCATCAGGGCGTTGCCCGCCCCTAAAAGCATCAGGCCAATAATAATAGTTTGAACCAAGGCCTTTCCTCTAGGGAAGCTGGCTCCTCTTATCCACATAAAGGCAATTAGTGAACTACCCGCAATACACTGACGAACAGAAGAGAGAAATAAACCATGGGCCTCCTGCACGCCTATGCGGGTAGCTAAGTAAGTAGTACCCCAAAAAAAGCTCACCAAAGCCAACGCAACAAAGGCCTTGCGAGAATCTGCTTTTGTCATTACTATTTTTCCGCAAAGAACGGCTTTTTTAGGCAGCTTTGGTTCTCTGCTCCAAGCTTTTCCTTTTCAATTGGGTTAAAAACTATAGTCGAAAAGGAGCCGAAACCAAATTGGTAGGAAAACTTCTTATCTTTGCCCCTTGATTTTATACCACCTTCTTTAGCAATTGATTCTATGAGCTACTACCGCCACCTTATTGCCCTCCTTTTTTTAGGAGTCTTACAAGCCTGTAATAATGGCCCGGAAGCCCCAACAGAAGAAAACCCTTTGGCCAGAGTTTACGACAACTATCTCTATGGCTCTGCACTAGATGGTATTGGCAAGGGGCTTTCGCCAAAAGATAGCGCCCAACAAGCCGAACTCTACATTGATAAATGGATTATGGACCAAATGCTACTTGGCGTGGCCAAAAAACAGCTGCCTAACCAAGAAGCTCAACGCATCAACCGATTAGCAGAAAGCTACAAAGCCTCCCTAACCATTGCCTACTTTGAACAAGAACTCATCAATAGAGAACTAGATACCATGGTCACTCCCGTTCAATTGGCCCAATACTATAATGCCAATAAAGAACAATACATTGCTGGAGAAAGCTGGCTACGCTGCCACTTTATCCGAGTGCCCAGAAAACTAGAAGGCGTAGATAAACTCCGCAATTGGTTCAAATCAGATAAAAAAAGCGATGAGGAGAAAGTAAAACAGTTCTGCCTCTCCAATGAAAGCCAAATGATCTTTGCCCTAGAAAAAGACCGCTGGGTAAAATATAAAAGAGTGGCCGACCGATTACCTGATAACCGCCTGCCCTCTAGCTACCTCCAAAAAGGCCGGGTATTTGACCGTAGCGATAGCAAGTATGTCTATCTTTGCAAAGTCTTTGAATATAAAGATAAAAATGAACCCGCTCCCCTAGCTGAAGTACAAGACGAAATTTCTAGAATTATTCTTCACCAAAGACGACAACTAATCCTTGACCAAGTCCGAAAAGAAGCTCGAGCCAAAGCCAAAGAAGGCAATGTCTTTGAACGCTTCTAAACCCATCCTTCTTTTCAATTCTTGCGTTGCAAGGCAATGAACAATCTGTTTACCCCTATCATGCTAATGATTATTAACTATTATGATGTATAGACTCCTTTTCGCTTGCCTGCTGCTAAGTAGTGGCCTATTTGCCCAACAGCAAATTGACCGAGTAGTCGCCCTTGTAGGCAATGAACCCATTCTCGTTTCCGATATAGAAGCACAATACCGCCTGCTACTATCTAGAACAAAAGAAGCACCACCCGAAAACGCCCGAGCCGTTATTCTAGACCAGCTACTTACCAATGCCGTGGTCCTCGCTGAAGCCGAACGCGATAGCTTTACCGTCTCTGCCGTCGAAATTGAAGGCCAACTAGATTCCCGAATCTCCGAAATCCTTCGATATATGAATAATGACCCCGAACAGTTTAAAGCTTATTATGGCAAAACTCCAGAGGAAGTCAAAAATGATATGCGCGAAAGTATGCGCAAACAAATGGTCGTCCAACGTATGTCGGCCAATATTATGCAATCCGTTACCGTTACCCCCAAAGAAGTGCAAACCTTCTTCAATAAAATCCCCGAAGATAGCCTGCCCTACTTTAACTCTACCGTAGAACTCGCCCAAATCGTTGTTAAACCCAAAGTGAACAATAAGGAAGATGAACGCGCGCGCCAAGAAGCAGAACGCATCCGCCAAGAAATTCTTAATGGAGCCGACTTTGCCGAATTAGCAAAACAATACTCCCAAGACCCCGGCTCCGGCGCCCGTGGCGGAGACCTCGGCATCACCAACCGAGGAAGCTTTGTCCCCGAATTTGAAGCCACCGCCTACCAACTCGACGAAAACGAAGTCTCCGAACTCGTCAAATCGCAATATGGCTACCATATTATCCAACTACTCGAACGCCTCGGTAATAATATCCACACCCGACATATCCTCATTAAAGCCGAACTTACTCCCGCCGATGAAGAACGTGCAAAAAATGAAGCCGATAGCATCCGCTCACTCATCTTACTCGATTCCTTTACCTTCGATCAGGCCGTTCAACGCTTCTCAGAAGATGAGTTTAGCAAAACCCGAAATGGCGCCATGATGAACCCCCAAACAGGCGAACCCTACTGGGAACTTGGCGACCTTAGCCCCGAAGTCTATTTCGCTATCGAAAAACTCAAAAAAGGCGAAATCTCCGAAGCCATCGAGTATAGTACCCCCTTCGGAGAAAAAGAATATACCCTTATCAAAATTAGAAACCGAACCATCCCCCATGTCGCCAACCTCCAAGATGATTATAGCCGCATCCAAATGGCCGCTAAAGAGGAAAAAAAATCTCGCTATATCCAAGAATGGGTCGCCAAGAAAATTGATGACCATTATGTCGAGTTTAAGTTCCAAGCCATAGGTAGCTATGCCGATTTCTTTATTCAAAAAAATGGACAAGCCAAAAACCCACAACTACAACGCTGGATGATGGAACCCTAAACCAAAAGTAAACCCAATCCCTCAATATCCGTCTGCATAAGCTGTAGACGGATATTTTTTTAGCCCTTTTGCCTATTCCCCCCTTTTTCACTAATTTAGCCCGCCCCAAAAAAAAGACAGAATTATCTTTTTTTGGGGCTTTTATAGATTTAGTCTAAATTTGCAAGACTACACACACAATACTATATATGTCTAAAAATTCTTCCACCCGCCGACTCTGGGAAGCCAAAAAAGGAGAACATCTTACCTTCCTCCATACAGACTCCCCTTTGCTCAGCCTGAAACTTATGGAGATGGGCCTCTTCCCCGCCGCTAAGTTCCGCCTCCTCAAAAGAGCCCCACTAGCCGGGCCCCTCCTCCTCGAACTTGCCGATAATTTGCAACAATTGGCCATCGGGCCAGCAGAAGCCAAAAAAATATGGATACAGTAACCAATAAACAGCTAAATATCGCCCTGCTTGGGCCCCCTAATGTGGGCAAAACTTCTCTCTTTAACCAACTCACTGGCCTCCAACAAAAGGTCGGTAACTTTCCCGGCGTTACCGTAGAGAAAAAAGTAGGTAAAATTCAACTCCAAAACCTCAAGGGCCAACTGACCGACCTGCCCGGACTTTATAGCCTCTTCGCTAAATCTCCAGATGAAGAAGTAGTCATCAAAGCTTTAGATGAAGAAAACTTTGACGCTTTGTTGCTGGTCCTCGATGCTAGCCACCTCGAAAGAAGCTTGCTCCTTGCCCAACAAGCCCTAGCTATGGGCATTCCCGTTTTACCCCTACTCAATATGCTCGACCAAGCAGAGGGCCAAGGGTTCCAGTTTGATACTCAAGAACTCCTCCCCCTCCTCGGCCAAGAACCCCTCCGTATCAATGCCCGCCAAGGACTTGGCCTCGACCAAATCCCCAAAGCTATTGATCAACTCCTCTCCCAGGAGGCTCCTTCTGCTAATACAGACTTTTTAGCCCTGATGAAGTCAAATGATGCTGCCGCTCAGCTGAAGGATAGCCAAAAACGACTCGAGCAAATTCGCCCACAACTCGAAAAGGCCCGAAAAAAAACCAGCACTAAACGCAGTTGGTCCCATTTCTTAGACCAATGGACCAGCCACCCTATCGCTGGCTATCTCATTTACCTGACGGTCCTCTTCGGCATTTTTCAACTGATTTTTAGCCTGGCCGATTGGCCTATGGGCCTGATCGATGAAGGTACAGGCGCCCTAGCTAGCTTTATCGCAGAACTCCTCCCCCCTGGCCCAATCAATGAATTGATTACAGAGGGGATTATCCCCGGCATCGGCGGGGTCGTGATTTTTGTCCCCCAAATTGCTATCCTCTTTTTTGCCCTCTCCATCCTCGAAGAAAGCGGCTATATCTCTAGGGTGGTCTTTCTCATGGATAAACCCATGCGTTTTTTTGGCCTGAGCGGACAAAGTGTGCTCCCCCTGCTTTCTGGAGCCGCCTGCGCTATTCCCGCCGTGATGGCCGCCCGAAATATTAGCCGCTGGAGAGAACGCATGGCCACCATTTTTGTCAGTCCCATGATTAGCTGCGCCGCCCGCCTACCCGTTTATGTCATCCTGATCGCTCTGGTGATTCCTGATGGCAGTAGCTGGGGCTTTGGCTGGAAAGGTCTCGCCATGCTGGGCCTTTATCTCCTTGGCGTCTTTGGCGCTCTGCTCACGGGCCTAGCACTCCGCTTTATCCTCCCCAAAAAGGACCAAAACCCTTTTGTGATTGATCTTCCTAGCTATAAATGGCCCCGCTGGCAAAATGTCTTTCTCACGGCCTACCAAAAATCAAAGTCTTTTGTCCTAGAAGCCGGTAAGGTAATTCTGGCCCTCTCCATTTTGCTCTGGATCTTGGGCAGCTATGGCCCTACCGAAGCCATGCAGGCCGCCGAAGAACGCGCCCAGCAAATGAGCCAAAATGAAAGCGAATTGGCCCAAAATATGGCCGCCCAAAAGTTATCCGCTAGCTATCTCGGCCATCTCGGCCACGCCATCGAACCCGCTATCCGCCCGCTCGGCTACGACTGGAAAATTGGCATCGGTTTGCTGGCCTCTTTTGCCGCCCGCGAGGTTTTTGTCGGCACTATGGGCACTATATATAGTATGGGCAGCGAAGCCGAAGAAAATACCCTGATCGAAAGGATGCGAGCCGAACGATTTGAAGATAGCCAAAAAGCAGTTTATAGCTTGCCCACGGGCATTTCTCTGCTGGTCTTCTACGTTTTTGCCATGCAATGTATGAGCACCCTAGCCGTGGTCTACAAAGAAACTCGCTCCTGGAAATGGCCGCTGCTACAACTGATCTACATGACGGGCCTCGCCTATTTACTAGCCTTTTTGAGCTATCAATTACTTAGTTAATTTGTTTTTGGGGCTGCCCCGCCCTGCGGGCGGGTCGGGCTGTCTCGCAGCTCGCTATTCGCTCGGCCCTGCGCCGCCTGCGGCGGCTGGGTCTGGCGCTTCGCGCCACTGCTGCCCATCCCTCAGCCGAGGCGCTGCGCGCCTTTGCGGCGGCTTCGCCGCCTGCTAAACGCATAAAAAAGCGCCTAGTCTCTATACAGAAACTAGGCGCTCTTTTTATTATGCGATTAGCCTTAGGGCTTAATTTGTCCATAACGACGCTGAAAGGGCAAGGTCTCTCTAACGTGGTTGAGGCCACAAACCCAACGCACCAAACGCTCTAGGCCCAAACCAAAACCTGCATGAGGCACCGAACCAAAACGACGAAGGTCCAAATACCACTCAAAGTCGTCTTGATCTAAGTTGTGTTCGGCAATTTTGCGGACCAATACCTCTAGGCTGGTTTCCCGCTCAGAACCTCCCACAATTTCGCCATAACCATCAGGAGCCAAAAGGTCTACCCCCTTCACCAAAGAAGGATCGCCATCTACTTCTTTCATATAGAAAGATTTAATCTTAGCGGGCCAATTATAGACCATCACAGGCGTAGAGAATACTCTGGTCAATACGGTTTCATCCGAGTTACCAAAGTCTTCGCCATCTTCAAAGTTTTTGGCCGACTCGATCCAGTCTGGAATATGACGCTGTTTTTCTTCCAATTCTTTGGCTTCTCCTCTGAGGGCCAAAATTTTTCCTTCATTAAATCTACGCGCACCTTTTTTCATGCCCGCAGCAATGGCTTTCTCTCTTTCTGCAATCTCCGCCTGAATTTCAGTTAGGCGGGCAGTGACTTGGGCCAAATCTTCTTCCTGCAATTTGATGGCATTCTTACCATTGATCTCTAGCTCTCCACGCAAAATTTTCACGGCATCGCTATAAGCTACTCTAGGGAAGGTTTCGTCCACTACTTTTTCGAGGCTGCTGGTATCTCTGCCCAAGACCTCTAGTTCATCTTTACAGCGGTAAAGGACCTCGCCAATGACCGACTTAATAAAGCGCTCGATCAAGTTCATATTATCCTCATTGGTATAAAAGGCCATTTCGGGCTCAATCATCCAAAACTCAGATAAGTGGCGGGGCGTATTTGATTTTTCTGCACGGAAGGTAGGACCAAAAGTATAAATCTTGCCCATGGCCATGGCCATAGCCTCTCCATAAAGCTGGCCCGATTGAGACAAATAGGCGGGTTGGCCAAAAAAGTCGGTCTCAAAAAGGTCGGTAGTGCCTTCACAGGCGCTGCCCGTGAGCAAAGGCGCATCCATTTGCACAAAATCCTCTGATTGGAAGAAATTGTGAATGCTCATAATCAGCTGGTTGCGCAAGCGCATAATGGCCCATTGGCGGCGGCTGCGGAGCCAAAGGTGGCGTTTATCGCTCAAAAACTTTACGCCCATTTCCTCATCAGACTTTGTAATGGGGTAGCCTTCTGCATTATGGTAAATCTCGAAGCTATTTACTTGAAGTTCATAGCCGCCCAGGCTCTTTTCATTGCGGATGAGCTGGCCGGTAATGGCCAGTGAACTTTCTAGAGTTAGCGTTTTGGCCAACTCAAATTGTTCTTCGCCTAGGCTTTCTAGGGCAAAAACGGCTTGGGTAAAGCCAGAACCATCTCTAAAGTCGGCAAAGCAAGCCGTTTTACTTTTGCGGATTTTGGTCACCCAACCTTTGATACTGACCTCATGGCCTACGAGCTGTGCAAAATCCTTAATATATTGTTGCATAAAGTAGATGAATTATCTTAGGAAAGAAAGGCCAATCCGGCTAAGGGAGAGGCGCTCACAAAAATATAATTTTTAGGGCCATAGCAAAAAGAATGCAGGAAGAACTTTGGTCCATGGCGTCCTACAGGCGGCGAAGCCGCCGCAAAGGAGCGCAGCGACTGGCCTAGCGATGTGCAAGGGGGCGGCGCAGCCGCAGACCCAGCGGGCGCAGCCCGCGCAGGGCCGAGCGAACAGCGAGCCCTGAAACGTAGCGCCGCAGCTTTGCTGCGGAGGCCCCAAAGCGTCTAGCCCTTCCAGCGGATCCACCAAGGGAGGCGGTTTTCGGTCCATTGATAAAAGGGCATATTTTCGGCCCCAAAGCCCTCATAAAAGCGGGCAATTCCGGGGATGCTAGAGCCCTCAAAGTCAATGAACATGGGCTTATTGGCCTGGCCCTGAATAAAGAGGTCCATCAGGTAAGGCATAGCGCCAACCTCTTTACCTGCGGGAGTGGTATAATTGAGCAAATTGATATATCGGGCGCCATTGAGCAGCCAAAAAACGGCTGCGCAGACCTCCTTTTGTTCATTGAGGCAGAGCATAAAGAAGCCTTGGCCACGGTGCAGGGCATTATAAATAATGCGGAGCGCCGCATGATAAGTAGCCTGTGGAAACTGCTCTCCTTTTCGGAGCATCTCCTGTTCTAATTGGGCCACAAAGTCCTCGGGTTTGATGGAGCTAGTGGCAAAAAGGCTGGCTTTTTCGCCTTTTTTGATATTTCGCTTATGGTTGCTGCTATAGTTCTCATAGAGTTTTTCGTAAGGTTGATTGAGGGGCAGCAAATAATTGGGTCGTTCTTGGACCTTATAATCGGCTAGGCGTTGGATAGCGCTCATGCTGTCATTAAAGGCCAGTTGGCTATGTTTAAACTCTTTGGGGATAGCCTGCAGGAAGGCCTTGATTCGGGCCTCCGAGAAACCATTTACGGTAAATAGGCCCAGCTGTTGGCAGAGCGGCGGTTGATAAAGGCGTTTGATGCCAAAGAGTTTATCGTTCCAAGGCAGCGGAAAGACCGATTGGTAATCATCCTCTACCAGTCCCCACCAATTATCGGCTACATTATCGAGATACCAGGCATAGCCATAAATCAGGCTATTGGGGGCATAGTGTACGCAGCCATTCCAGCGAGGCAGGTCAATTTCGTTGCGATGAAGCAGTCTAATATTCATAATTATAATCGAGAGGGGAAAAGATTTAGAAATCGGGGGCTTGGGGCAGTTCGAGGACCACCTTCCAGCTATTATCTTCTTGTCGGAGCAACTGCATTTTGCTACCTGACAGGGGTTTTCCGTCTTGGTCGCAACAAAAAGAGCAGAGCGCTTCTTGGCTAGATAGCAGTTCGCATTCGGCGGTTTTGATTCGTTTTTTATTGGCGGCAGCCTCGGCCTTCATGGCCTTGCGTTCGCTTTCGGTCACGGCATTTAGGGTTTGCTCAAAAAAGGCCAAGATTTCTTTAGATTCTGGAGTAGACAGCTGCTCGGCCTTCTCAAAATCGCCATCTAAGAAGGCGTGCATAAAATGCAAGGCCACCGATTCGGGACGTTCTTGTTTGAGTTTTCCTGGCGGGCGATGGCAGGCCGTGCTGAGCAGAAAAAGGCCTATAAAAAAGAGGAGATATAAACGCATAGGATAAAAATTGAACAAGCAAGCTCTGAGCCCAGAGCTTGCTTGCAGGAGAACAGATTCGAAAATCGTTTTGCTGATTTTGCTTACTTTATAGTACTCTGCGCAAGCCCATATAGACTTTCCGCCAATAATTATTATTCATAGAAGCCTCCATCACGCCACGGCTAGAAGAGGCGTGAATAAACTTCACTTCTCCATTGACATTAGCCGAAACCACCCCCACATGATTGATGCGATTGGGCGTACCGGTAGAAAAAAAGATGAGATCGCCAGCCCGGGCTTGGTCAAACTTTACGGCCTGTCCTGTACGAGCTTGATCTCTAGACACCCTAGGAATTTGCACGCCAATCGTCTTAAAAACGGTCTGTGTCAGGCCCGAGCAATCCATACCACTAGCGGTAGTACCGCCCGTGCGGTAGGGTGTACCATAAAAACTTTGGGCTTTGGCAATCAGGGCATTTACCTTAAGCTGTTTGCTCGTCGAGCTGCCCATATAGGCAATATTATCGCCCGCTACGGGATTGCTGCCAAAGGGGCTGCTCATACCAGAGTTATTACTATTGCTACTTTCTGCCGCTTCTAAACTTTTCACGAAGGCGGCAAACTCTTTTCCGTACTTATTGAGGTCTACAATGGCCTTTACTCTTTGGCCTCTGCTATTATTGAGATATTGAATACCACGCATAGAATTGGAGATTTATTTCCCCCAAGTTAATGCTTTTCTAGCAAAAGACTTCCTTAAAAGGCCAAGAAACGCTCTACCTGCTCCTCTAGGGCGTTTTGGCTAGCGGCTAAGAGTTGTCCAGACTCCTCCAGCTGCCCCCCGATGCCAGATATAGGCAGCTGTTGGGGCATGACCGTAATTTGCAGATAGTTTAATACGCCCGTCAAATGCTCCATGCCTCGCAGGTTCCCCGCTCGTCCCGCAGCTACACCCACTAGGGCCGCTTTCTTGCCGCCCTGAAAGCTTTCTTTATAGGCATAAATCGAACAAGCATCTAAAAATAATTTCAGTACGCCCGGATAACTGCCGTTGTACTCCGGAGAAACGATAAATAACTTCTTGGGCGCAATCAAATACTGCTCTTGTATGGCCCGCAAAGCCAAAGATTGCTGCTCGGGGTCATACATATCTATATGCAAGATATCATCGGGCAAATCTTCTAGGCTAAAAAAGCGTACTTCTTCTTCCGCTTTCTCTTGAAAATGAGCAAAGGCGGCCTCTGCGACAATTCTGGTTTTGCTGTTGGGGCGGTTGGTCCCCGAAATTACTACAATCATTTATTATATATATAAGGAGAAGCCCAATCCCTGAACCTCTTTCTAGTAAGCTAATTGCAAAGGGAACAACGCCCAATGGCCAAAGTTCTAAAAAAAACTAGGGAAAAATAGGGAAAAGCTTAAATTAGCTCTATACCCAAGCCCTAAACCCAATTCTTCTATTCCTTTTACCTCAGAAATTTTTCTTGCCTTATGAAAATTACCTACTACGGCCACTCTGCTTTTATGGTAGAATTAGGCGGCAAAAAACTCCTTTTTGACCCCTTTATTACGCCCAACCCCCTAGCCCAAGAAGCTAGCATTTCTGCAGATGACCTTAATCCCGACTATATTTTGCTCTCGCACGGACATGCCGACCATGTTAGCGATGCCGTGAGTATTGCCCAGCGCAGCGGCGCTAAGGTGGTCGCTATTTATGAGGTGGCCGAATGGCTGCAAAAACAAGGGATCGAAAATACACACCCCATGAATATTGGCGGAAAATGGAATTTTGGCGAGTTTACGGTCCATTGCACCACCGCCGTTCACTCTTCTGCCCTGCCCGATGGCAGCTATGCAGGCAACCCCATGGGCTTTGTCATTAGCTCCAATGATGGCACTTTCTACTTTGCCGGAGATACGGCCCTAACTATGGATATGAAGCTGATCCCTATGCTCTATCCCAAACTCGATTTTGCCCTGCTCCCTATCGGCGACAATTTTACGATGAGCTACGAACATGCCATCATTGCCTCCGATTTTATTGAGTGTAACACAATTGTCGGCATCCATTTCGACACTTTCGGCTTTATTACTATTGACCATAAAGAAGCAAAAGCCGCCTTTGAAGCTAAAGGCAAAAACCTCTTTATCCCTAAAGCAGGAATGAGCTTTTCTATCCAAAAAGGATAAGGGTTTGGGGCCTCCGCTGCGGCTTCGCCTTGCGGCGCTACGTTGCGGGGCTCGCTGTTCGCTCGGCCCTGCGGCGGCTTTGCCGCCTCGGTCTGGCCTGCGGCCACCCCTCCACATCGCTAGGCCAGTCGCTTCGCTCCTTTGCGGCGGCTTCGCCGCCTGCTATCTGGGCCTGCACGCAGGTCCTGAAAAAACTAAGCCCTTGCCTTCTATCTCAGAAGCAGGGGCTTTTAAGCTCCTGCGGCGAGAAAGATCAGGGCCCAACCGGATTGGCTGCGGCCTTTAGGCTGCAAAAACAGGGATTTTAGGACCAATTATTAGTGAATTGTTAAAAATAGAAATAATGTAACAAAATCAAAAAAGACAAAAGTTAGGTCTGGTTGCTAGCTGGCTAGGTCTGGCTGCTAGCTGAGTAGGTCTGGCTGCTAGCTGAGTAGGTCTGGCTGCTAGCTGAGTAGGTCTGGCTGCTAGCTGAGTAGGTCTGGCTGCTAGCTGAGTAGGTCTGGCTGCTAGCTGAGTAGGTCTGGCTGCTAGCTGGCTAGGGGACTGTTCGGGATTTTGTGTATTAGAATAAAATTTGGGCCTTTAGCTTAGTGCTTCAAAGCAGGATTTGGCCAATAGTCGCCTAGGGACAAGCCCCTAGGCTAATCCAATGGAGTCAGCCCTAAAGGGCCTCAAAGATTGATATAGACGGACTGGCTAAGTAGTTCTTGCCGAGAAGGACCTCATCCAAAGGCCCTCTTTAGAGGGCTGTCTAAAAAAGCTAGCCTAGGGGCTTGTCCCTAGGCAGCAAAAAGGAGAAACACAAAATTTCAAACAGACTCCCCTATTCGGCGGCTCGATTAAAGCGATAATTGACGCCCAAAGAAAAGCTTCGGCCCAAATCATAGCGCTGAATAAAGTATTCTTGGCCTTTATACTCCAAAGATTCTTGGTAGCGGCTGCCCAAAAGATTGTTTGCCCGCAAGCTCAGACGGAAGCCCTTGCCTAGCTCTTGCGCCAAATTGAAACCCAAAAGGGGAACAGGCTGCTCATATACATTGGGGGTGCCTCCACGAACAATTAAGGAAATGCGGGGACCAATAACATTAAAAACGAGATTAGCCGTTGTGCCATAATCATTTTTATAGGCCAAAAGGAAGTTGGCCGAATAAGGCGATTGGCCAAACATGGGGCGGCTATCCTTAGCATCGGCCACAGTAGCCCGAATCTCGGCTAACTCTAAAGGATCAATTTTAGTGGCCGAGTAGATATAGGAAAAATTGGCCGCCAAGCTAAAGTCCTTGAGCGAAGCAGCAATAAAGCCTAAGTTTTTGCGCAGCTCTAGCTCTAGCCCTATAATTTGGGCCTCTTCTACATTACGGAAAGTAATCTCTGAGTTGGGGGCGGTGGGATTAAAAGTGCGCTCGATAGGATTGTAAAACTGCTTAAAAAAGCCCGTAAGCGAAATCAATTCGGCAAAGCTGGGGTAAAACTCATAGCGCAGATCCATGTTATCGGCGAGGCTGCGCTGCAAGTTAGGGTTGCCCGCCAAAAGATAGCCCCCATCTACATCAAAGTTGGTGTAGGGCGCCAACTCCCTAAAACTAGGCCGGGCCAAGGTTCTAGAATAGGCAAAGCGCAACTTCATTTTATCGTTCAACTCATAGTTTAGGCTAAGCGCAGGCAAGAGGTCCAAATTTTCGAGCAAAGGAGAAGATTGGTCCAAATGCAAAGAATCAATAGCTTGTAAAGCGGGATCTAGAGAAAGCATGCTCAGGCTAGTTTGTTCCATTCTTAGGCCCGTGATCAAGCGCAACTTCTTCGTTAGGGGCAATTCCGTCATGAGGTAGAGGCCCAAAACATCTTGTTGGGCATCATAGCTATTTTGTAGATCAATATCAGAATCGGCATACAGGCCTTGGCCATTATTGGCCCATTGGTTTTCGCCTGCATCATATTGGAGCAATTGGTCCTCGGCAAAATAATCTGTCAAATTGCCATTAAAGGCCACAATCCCCGATTGCTGAAAGACAATGCGATTTTCTCTAAAGGTTCTAGCTTTTCTATTATAGCTGGCGCCGGCCATCAGCTTGGCCGAAAGGCCATTCCATTGTTTGTAAGGCAAACTAAAATCAAGTCGGTTGGACCAAGTGTTTTCATTCATTTCTCGATAAAAGCGGCTGGGGCTATTATCGCTACTCAACTTCAGAAAATAGCGGTCTTGATCGGGCCGATAGCGATAAGTAAAATAGCGCAGATCGGGTTCATCTTGGGCAGAAAGCGAATAGGCGCTCTGCCATTTGATCTCTAGGTTTTTCCATTTGGGGATAAAATGTTTTCCGCCCAATTGGTAGCTGCCTAAACTGCGCTCTAAAAACCGCCAAGATTGGCTAATAAAAACATCATCGGGATCATCTCTAAACTTGGTCCCTTCGGCATAGCGGGTGGTAGAAGTTGCGCTTTGGTTACGCAAAACGGTTAGGCGAAGCTGATTATTTTTATTCAGTTTGTAGCTAGCGCCTAGCATGGCTCCCCAAAGGGTTTCATCTTGGCCCAGCTGCTCCTCCAATTGAAGCTGAGAAGTCAGGCGGTTGGTGCTTTGGCTATTGCCGCCTAGCTCATAAATTCCATAATTTCCATTGGTATAGCCGCTAGCCTGCTGGCTATAACTGATTGAGGCAATAAAGCCTAGGGGTTTGCCAAACAACTTTTTTTGATTACCAATAGAAAAAGACGCTCGGCTATTGAGGAAGCGGCTACGGCCCGACTGCTTCCAATTATTGGCAAAGCTGCGGCTAGCGGCGGCGATCTGCTGTGCATCTGCTGCATTAAAATTGGCGGAGCTGTTGGGTTCAAACTCGGGCAATTGGCCCTCTTCGATATGGGGGATGCTAGATGGTAATTGGCGAAGGCCATCATCAAAGCCAAGCAGGTCTGTGCTGCTTCCCGCATAGCTATTCAAATTGGGATTGAAGCTAGAAACCGTATTGTAAGAAGTGGACAAGCTGGCGTTGATACTAAAGCGTTCTGGAAAATCCTTGGTCTCAATATCGATATAGCCCCCAGTAAAGTCGCCATAAAGATTAGGGCTAAATGATTTATAGACCAGAATATTATCAATGAGGTTAGCGGGAAAAAGGTCCATTTGGACCGAATTGCGGTTAGGGTCTAGGCTGGGGATTTCGGCCCCATTTAGTGTCGTTTTGCTATAGCGATCGCTTAGTCCACGCACATAAACATACTTACCTCCTTCTACCGTAACGCCTGTAATTCGGCGCATAGCGGCGGCGGCATCATTATCTCCAGTTTTTTTAATTTCTGCAGCCGAGACCCCATCCAAAACCTGAGAAGACTGTCTTTTTATGGTGAGCAAGGCATTGGCTGTATTTCGGATTTGCTTGGCCTCGATCACCACTTCATCTTGGGCCAAGGCTTCTTCTTGCAGAGAGAAATCTAATTGGAAACTTTGGCCCTGGGCTAAGCTAATATTTTCTACGGTTTGCGTACTAAAGCCCAAATAAGAGCATTGCAACTTATAGCTGCCTGCGGGCAAATTGGGCAGGCGGTACTCTCCTTCAAAATTAGTGACCACGCCAATATTGAGCTCGGGCAGAAAGACCATGGCCCCAATCACGGGATAGGCAGAGCTGGCCTCTAGGACCTTGCCGCTAATGCTGGCCATAGCGGTTTTTTCTTGTGCCTGACTTAGGCTCAGGCTAATGAAAAGCAGAAAAATAAGTAGTGAAAATTGTTTCATAATCCATACATATTGAAAAAAGCGGAAAGGATATCTTGCCGGGGGCAGGGCGCAAAGCGCAGAGCTTCCATTTGGCCTAGCGATGTGAAAGGGGGCGGCGAAGCCGCAGACCAAGGCCGTTAGGCCGCAGGGCCGAGCAGACCTGCGAGCCCTGGAACGTAGCGCCGCAGCTTGCTGCGGAGGCCCCAAAACATCATAAAAAAAGCCCAGCGCCTAAAAGACGCTGAGCCTATACAAAACTGACTTAATTGGATGTGCGGAAGATGTTGCTCGCATTGATATTGTGGAAGATACAGCCCTCGATTTTGAGGTTGCCATCTTGCCATTGTTTGTAGCTATCTTGCTCTTGGCCGATCAGGTCCTCGATATCGATGCCTCGGTCAAAGCCGCTAAAAATAGAGTTATAATATTGGCCGCCGGCATTGTCTCGAAAAGTAATGGCGCGGCTGTTGGGATTGCCCACAAAAGTGGCGTTGGCGAAAGTGGGCGTGGCGTAGGGCGTAGCGGTTTCGGGGTTGGTACCGCCATCATGTTCGCCGCCACGGTCGGCATCATCATTGGGATTTTCATTTTGGTGAACGATCACAAACTGATTGCGGCCACGGTAGCCCTCATCATAATCTAGGGCATCATCGGCGCAGAAAGCGGAGATGAGATATTTGGCATCTACGGTGCCGCCAAACCACTCGATACCATCGTCCTTATTGCCGATCACCTCGACATATTCGATAGTTGTTCCGGAGCCTAGCCCTCCAAGTGTAAGGCCGTTAATTTCGTTATCGGCGCCAATATTTGAGCCACCATGGCGGATAGAAACATAGCGAATCACGCCAGAATTATCATTGTCTAGGGTTCCGCCATAAAGGCCACGGCTTTCCGAGCTAGGAATCCCTTCAATTTGGGTTTGGCCGGGCGTAGAATTGAGGCTAGCCTTACCGAGAACGATGAGTCCGCCCCAGCGGCCACGTTCGGTAGCGGCGGTTCCGCCTTGGTCGCCTTCAAAGGTAAAAATGATAGGTTCGCTGGCGGTTCCTTCAGCCATCAACTTGCCGCCTGAGGCCACAATCAGGGCAGAAGCATCGGCGCCAGAGCCAGCCTTTCCTTGGACAATGGTCCCTTCTTCGATGAAGAGCGTTTGGCCGCTACTGACAAAAACGAAGCCCTCCAAAACATAAATTGTATCCTTGCTCCAATAGACCGAATCGGCGGCATTTTGCATTAGGCTATCGCTAATTGTGCGGCTCGGGCGAGCTGTGGGCAGGGCGGCAGAAGTTGTATTTCCGGCCACAATTCGGCTATAAAAAGACCAGCCATCGTACCAGGCCGTGCTATTGGGATCTAGGGCTCCTTTGAAGTTTGTAGAGACAAACCAGTTATCATTTAGTACGGCTTGCGTACCAAAACTGAGGCTGCTAGCGGGCAAAACTGAGTTGCTTTGGAAAATGCCTGCGCTGCTATCGACTAGATTATTGGCGGTCGTAAAATAGCTAGAGACAAAGGCATCATCTTGCAAAGAAGCGTTAATAACTTGCTCCTCTTCGCCATTCAAACTTTGCTCGACAGTACGGTAAGCCAGCTTCATAAACTCGATACTTCCGTTGCTTGTTCCTTCAATAGAATAGCGGCCATCGGCGGCGGAGCTAGTCGTTGCGACCTCTGCCCCATCTAGGTCATAAACCGTCACGCTCACGCCTGCTAGGGCATCGCCATTGCTATCGATTAGGCTGCCCGAGATGCCCGAATTGTTTTCCTCTTTTTTGCAGGCCGTAAAAATCAGGCTGCTCAGCAGCAGCAAGAAAGAGAGAATGCGAAGATGTTTCATTAGGTAAAATTTGGAGTTGAGAAAAGTCGATTTGATACTTGGGGGGACTATTTGCCTACAAAGGAAGTCTTTTCTCTTTAACTGCTCGTTAATTGCCTATTATCTTTAGCTACTCAATTTCATCAAAATAATATTTTGCTTAACAACTAATTAAGCTTCACTTCATCTGAAATAAACCTAATCCTCATTTAAAGTTAATCTAGTTTTTGTAACCTTTTTTTTGGGGGCCTGCCGCCTTTGGCGGCCGGGCCCTTGCAGGGCTCGCAGGTCTGCTCGGCCCTGCGTCGCTTCGCTCCTTGGTCTGGCCTTCGGCCCCCCTTACAGGCCCCTAGGCCATTTTGGGCTTCGCCCAAAATTCTAGATGCGGTTAGTTGGACAAAAAAAGGAGCCCTGCGATTGCGGGGCTCCTTGGGGAGAATTCTATCCACTAACTACATTTATCTGAGGGCTCTAAAATAGCCTTCTACTCTTTTCTTGTAATAGGGTTTGAGGTTAGGCGAAACGGTCCGGAAGAGTTCCACTTGCCCCTCTCTTTCTTTGAGGTATTCCTCCATTGCGGGGGGCATATTTTTGGGTAATTCTTCATTGGGTCGTTCGGCTCGTCTTTGGTCGTCGTATTCTCTTTCTCTTTGGGCCTTTTCATGTTCGAGCATACGGCTGAGGATATCTTGTTGGCGTTTATTGATATCAGAGGGTAGGCGTTTATTGACTAGGTCAGTTTCCACCTTATCCATTTGGTCAATAATATCTTGCAGTTCTTTTCCGCCGCCCTTGCCTTTTTCTTGGAGTTCGCGTTTCATTTTCTCCATAGCTTTGCGGATAGCGGCTTGTTTGGCGGCCATTTCTGCAAACTGTTTACTAGAGGGCGACTGGCCATTTTTCATCATTTGCTCTAGCTTTTTGAGTTGTTCTTGCAGGCCTTTCTGCATCTCCTTCATACCGCCCATATTGGGTTGGCTACCATCTTCGCCCTTTCCTTGGCCTTGGCTACCGGGTTTACCTTGGCTGCCGGGTTTTTCGCACATTTGTTCACCGGCCATTTCGCTAGCCATTTGCTGTTGCATTTGGTTCATCGATTCGCTAAGCATCAGGGCTAGGTCATTGATATAGGTCATACTATATTGTTGTTGGACCATAGCGGGGCGTTTTTGGCGTTCCTCCAGCAGGTCGATGCCTTTATTCAGGGTCTTTTTGGTATCATTGACCTTTTCGGTAATAAAGCTTTCGAGTTGGTAAACTCTTTTGGCTAGGGCTTGCAAGCTATCCTCCACCTGTTTAAAATCGTCTTTGATTTTATATTGTTTTTGGACCAGCTTGACATATTTGGGCGTATTGGGCAGGGTGGCCTGTACCTCATCGATTAGGGCTTCTTGGTCAAAAGAGAGGTCGACTAAATTTTCTAGCAATTGGCGCATCGCTTTTACATCTTGCTCCATTTGTTTCATTTGGCCTTCGCCCATCATTTCGCCCATTTCTTTGGCCATTTCCTTCATTTTTTTGGCTGCGCTTTTCTGGGACTTAGCCGCCTGTTTATTCTGCTTCTTTTTAAGTTGGTCCGAAGAATTTTGAAGATTTTCTTGGGCTTCTTTTTTCTGTTCCTTGAGGTCTTCATTCTCCATTTCCATTGGCTGATCGAGTTCTTCGTTTTTCTCTTTGGCCTTATCCATTTTGTCCTGAATCTCTTCGAACTTCTCGTTGATTTCTTCTTGCTTTTCCTCTAGTTCTTTTTGCTCTTCGGCAGATTGTTGTTCACCTTCTTTTTGCTCGGTTTCCTTGGCCAATTCTTCTTGTTCTTCGGCCAATTGTTCGAGTTCTTCTTTGGCGTCTATCATTTCTTTTTCCAGCTCCATTTTCTTGAAGAGGCTAAGCATGCGGTCCAATTCGTCTTTTACTTCCTCCTCGTTCATCTCCATATTTTCGAGTTGTTCGAGGACCTCATTTTTATCCATTTTGTCTAGCATCTCTTCCATCTTTTCAAAGAGTTCTTTCATCTCATCAGACATCACCTCTTCAAAAAGCTCTTCGATCATTTCCTGTTTTTTGAGCAATTCTTCATCGGCTTGTTGATACTGTTCTTGCTGCTCTTTATTTTCTTGGAAATTCTGCTCGGCATTTTGGATTTTCTCCTGTGTTTCTTTTTGCTGTTGGATGAGCTTTTCAATTTCTCGGCGGTCTTGCCAATTGAGCTCATTTTTCTGCAATACATTTTCCTTAGCCTTTTTAATTTCTCTTTTGAGTTTTTCTATTTCGGCTAGGGCTTCTTCCAAATCAGATTTTATGGCTTGATCATTTTTTTCTTCTTGGGCCTTCATTTCTTCTACGGTAGCCATTTGGTAAACCATTCTGCTGGTTTTAGAAGACTTGCTCCCTTGCACGCCATCATTATCCCAAACTTGGAAATAGTAGCTAAGTTTATCGCCGGGTTCTAGGCCCATATTACGCAAATTAAGGGTATAGCGATAAGTTGTTTGCTTATTGCTGCGGATGGGCAGGGGGTCTCTTTCTTGGCGCAAGATTTTTCCATCTCGCTCAATCGTATAATGAAAAGCGAGGCTATTTAGGCCATAATCATCAGAGGCCGAGCCAGCAAAATACATCAATTTGCTATCGGTGCTATCGGCAAACTTTTCCATCTCAATTTGGGGGTAGAGATCGGGAATAACGGTAATACTATAATTTAGAGAATCGCCCATAGGCAATTTAGCATTAGAGAGGTAAATTTTATAGCTACCATCGGCTTGTAGTTGGCGTTTGAAACTAAAGTTTTGGCGGCCAGAGCGTTCGGCTTCTTGGCGTTCTTCTCCAGCAAAGCGAACGCCTAGCTCATCGGTAAAGTTGGCGGCAAACAACCATTCTACTTTAGTGCCTGCTGGGACCACTAGGTCGCCTACATTGTCTAGGGTTTCATCTTTTCGGCCCGTATAGGCAGGAAAATCTAGGGCGGTTTGGAAATTCAGCAAATTGGGTTTTTCCAAAACGTTCATGCTATAGCTCTTAGAGCTAAAGCCATTGGCTTGAAAGCGGAAATTAAGATCTTCTTGGACCTTGGGGAAGGTATAGCGAAATTGGGTGGGGTTCAGTTTCTCCATCTTAAACTGATAATTATCCACCTCAATAAAGACCTCTGCGGGCAGAGCGCCTTTTTCTTCAATATCTACAATAAGTTCAAAGTCTTCATATTGCAGTAGTTTTTGGTCCAAATTGCGGGGAACAAAACCAAAGAGTGCTTGGCGCTCAAACTCTTGATTATTAGAGAGGATGCGGCCCGTACTATTCTGTACAATATTAGAAAAGACCAACAGCCCAAAGAAGATAAACAAAGGGGGCAGCACAAAACGCAAATACTTGCGATTTTTGCGCAAATCAATCGCCTTTTGAAAAGGCACGGGGGCCAATTCTACTGTTTTTTGGTTGATGGCGGCTAGCAACAAAGCGCTATTTTCTGCCTTCGCCTGTTGGTTGAGCTGTAACACATTGAGCAACTTGTCTTGCACATTGCTAAAGTGCTGGCCCACAATCTGGGCGGCTTTCTCATGAGAAATCACCTTACCCAAACGGAAATATTGCAGCAAAGGCCAAATGACCCAATAGCTAAGTCCTAGGCCCGCCAAGGCCACAAAGCTATAAAACAAGCTTTTGCGGAAAGCCATAGAGGAGACCGAAGACGTAAATACATAATGCTCTAAAAGCACAAAGGTCACCCAAATAACTGAAACTAGGGCCAAGCTATGCAAGCTGCCTCGGATCAAGTTATTGAGATAGTATTTTCGAATAAACGCATCTAGTTTATGGAGTAGCGTCTGATATTGGTTCATATGATTGATAATGAGATTGTTTCCTGAATTGGCCTACACTATATAATAATACGATTTTTATTAAAAAGGGCTGTCTCTTTTAGAAAACTTTAAATCGGGCTATTTCAAGGAGAATAGGCTATTGGGGTTATAAATAAATACCGGGCCGCTGCCTTAAGTTATGCTTTTCTCCTCTTTGTTTTCAAAAATCTTTTTGGTCCTATTCATCGTTTAGAAAAGAAAAACGATGAGAACAATGATCCTAATCTGCCTCTTCTTGGGCAGCAGTTTATCTTCTTGGGGGCAAGACAAAAGGCCCTATGATTATGCTCGGGCCTCTGCTGCAGAGCAAAAAAAAGGCATGTACTTATTGGGGGGCTGGTCCTTGGCTTCCTTAGGCGTAGGAGCGGTTGGCTATGGGCTAAGCCAGGGAGAAGAAGAGCGGGCCTTTCATGAAATGAATATGATTTGGGGCGGAATCAACTTGGCCATTATTGGCGGCTCGGTCCTTTTGATGAAGCCCGCTGAGCCTGGGCTCAGCTTGGCCGATGCTCGAAAGAAACAGCGAAAGGTCCAGAACATCTACCTCATCAATACAGGCCTAGACCTTTTATATATGGGGGCTGGGGCTGCTCTTTTGGCCACAGCCGACCGTTATCCGGGCCAAGAAGAGGGCCGCCGTGGCTACGGCAAATCTATTTTGTTGCAGGGCGGTTTTCTATTTGCTTATGATGGTTTTGAGTATTTGGTCCAAAAGCGCCTAGGGCGCCCCCTATTCAGGGAAGAGGGCTGGAGCTGCCGGCCAGCTTCCTCTAGCTTGGGCTTGGCCCTTCGCTATCGTTTTCCCTAAAGTGCTGGCCCAAAATTCGACGACCGAAGGGAGGAGCGGCCTAGCGATGCGGCGGGGTGGCCGAAGGCCAGACCAAGGAGCCGAAGGCGACGCAGGGCCGAGCAGACCTGCGAGCCCCAAAGCGTAGCGCCGCAAGGCGAAGCCGCAGCGGAGGCCCCCAAAACAACAGCTAGGTCTTCCTTTTCTTAGCATTTAGGTAAAAAAAGCCTAGTAGGCTAGCTATGAGAGTAGGTAGAAAAATATTGATTAGCCAGAGCGTAAAACTGGCCCAAAGGATGTGATCGGCGGCGATGGGGGCCAAAAAATAGAGCGAAAGCGAGGCTCGAGCCAACAAAGCCGCCGAGGCGGGAATGGGCAGAGCCGTTTGGGCCAAAAAGACCAATTGCACGGCTGTAACGGCCAGTAAAAAAGGGGGGCGGGCGCCAAAAGCGTAGAGCAAAGCCACATTTTGGAGAATATAGCAGCTATAGCGGAGCAGCGAAAGGCCCAAAACGGCGGTCAAATTGCGTTTGGGCAAATTGAGTTTTAGGAAGGCGTACTTTTGCAAAAAGGTCCAGCGCGAACACCACTGCGGCCCAAAAAAATAGAGGCCCAACAAAAGCAGCAAAAGCGGAGGCAAAACCCCATACAGCCAATACTTTTGGGCCAAAAACCAAGCGGGAATAGGCAATTGGGCCATTTCTCGATAGGCAAAAGCCAGCAGGCCAGCCGCCACCAAAACGATCCATTGGGCCAGGCTACCAAAAGCACTAGAGGACAAACTTTGGGCTCGAAGTTCCTTGGGTAAATAGAGCAATCGGCCCGCATGTTCGCCTATTCGGTTGGGGGTAAACACCCCCAAGGCCAGGCCCATAAAAATAGCTTTTATGGCCCTAGAAAAAGCCATAGGTACGGCCAGCAAAACCCGCCATTTTTGGGCCTCCAAGGCCCAGTTGAGAGGCAAAAGCAAGAGGGCCAAAGAAAAATAAAAAAAGGAAAACTCTGCCTGAAAGCGTTGCCAAGAGAGGGGCGGCAGCTCTGCTGCCGCCCGCTGCCACTGCTGCTTGAGCAAGTAGGCTAGGCTGATAAACAAAAGGACTTGCAGCAAAATGCGCAGTCCTTTATTGGCCCAAATCTGTTTGAGCAGCGCAAAGATGCGGTTGCCCATTAGCCCTTGCGTTTGGGATTATTATTGAGGAAATCGCCCCAGCCCTTGTAGCGTTTGCCGTCTGGGCTGGCCGAGCTGCCCTGCAAATGATGGCAATAGGCCACGCCCACGGCATCGGTAGCATCTAAGAAATCGTGATGAAAATCGCCTTTAACCAGATGGGGCAGCATGGCCGCTACTTGCTCCTTGCTGGCGGCGCCCTTGCCCGTTACGGCTTTTTTGATGCTTCTGGGGCTGTATTCTGCTACAGTTAGGCCATGATTGCCCATAACGGCCATCACCGCCCCCTGCGCCCGCCCTAACTTGAGCATCGACTGGGCGTTTTTGCCATAAAAAGGGTCTTCTAAAGCGCCTGTAGAGGGTTCATAATATTGAATCAGGCGATCTAGCTCGCTATAAATGAAACTCATCTTTTGGGCTTGGCGCTCCATCTTGCGCATATCCAAAACGCCCATACTCAGCAGCTCGACCTTTTGGCCAGTTGCTTTTAAGAAGGCATAGCCCAGCAAAATAGAGCCGGGGTCTACCCCCAAGATGATTTTTGTTTTCTTTGACACGGCGATTCTGATTAACAAAAAAGGCCAATAGTGCGAACTACTGGCCTTTTTCTATTTGCTATTTACTTATCTCTAAAGTAGAGCTTAAGCGGTACTCCGGTAAAATCGAAGCGGGCCCGCAGGCTGTTCTCCAAATACTTTTTGTAAGATTCTGAAACATGCTTAGGGTGATTACAGAAAAATACAAAAGAGGGATAAGCCGTGGGCAATTGGACCATATACTTGATCGAGATCATGCGGCCCCGATAAGCGGGGGGATGATAAGCGGCCAAGGTTTCTTCCAAAAAGGTATTCAATTTAGAAGTGGTGATCCGTTTGCTGCGGTTTTCATGTACCTCAATGGCCACATCAATGGCTTTGAGCACCCGCTGCTTCTCCAAAACAGAGATAAAGACGATGGGCACATCGCTAAAAGGCGCAATGCGCTCGCGGATGTGGTCCTCATATTCCTTGAGCGTGTTGGTGCTTTTCTCGACCAAATCCCATTTATTGACAAAGATGACAATCCCTTTGTTATTCTTGATGGCTAGGCGGAAGATATTAAGGTCTTGGGCCTCAATTCCCTTGCTGGCGTCCAACATCAATACACAAATATCGGCAGATTCCAAAGAGCGGATAGCTCTCAAGACCGAGTAAAACTCGAGGTCCTCTTTTACTGAGCGCTTACGGCGTAAACCGGCGGTATCGACCAAGATAAATTCTTGTCCAAATTTATTGTAATGCGCATGCACGCTATCGCGGGTAGTTCCAGCAATATCCGTAACAATAGAGCGCTCTTCATCCAAAAGGAGATTGACAAAAGAAGACTTTCCCGCATTGGGTCGGCCCACAATGGCAATATGCGGAAGGCGGTTATCTTCTTCGGGAATACCCGGAATAATATCCGTCAAAGCATCCAATAGGTCGCCAGTTCCACTCCCAGAAGTTGAGCTAATGGGATAAAGATTATCAAATCCCATGGCCCAAAACTCATGAATCATGAGCTGGCGTTCGTTGTTATCTACTTTATTTACGGCCAACAAAACAGGTTTGCTGATCTCCTTGAGCAAACGGCCCACCTGCGCATCCAGGTCGGTAATTCCCGTTTCTACATCTACCATAAATACGACCACCTGCGCTTCTTCAATGGCCATGCGCACCTGCTTACGGATCGCCGCAGCAAATACATCTTCTCCATCGCCAATAAATCCACCGGTATCTACCAAATGAAAGCGCTTGCCGTTCCATTCTGTCGAGCCATATTGTCGGTCACGGGTTACGCCGCTCACATCATCTACAATGGCCTGACGCATCCCCAACATTCGGTTAAAAAAGGTCGATTTTCCTACATTGGGCCGCCCTATAATGGCTACCAAATTTTCCATATCTTCTATAATAATTAAGTTCGTCTGAAGTCTGTCGGCCCAAGTTTTCTAGACCAACTGCTGTATCTTTCGTATTCAGCCCACAAAGATAAGCATATTTCATTGACCCGCTTATTTTTAGCTTTTTTTCTTTTTGGGGCCTCCCGCCTTCGGCGGGCGCTACGCTTTAGGGCTCGCAGGTCTGCTCGGCCCTTCGCCAGCAAGCTGGCTCGGTCTGGCGCTGCGCGCCACCCTGTCGCATCGCTAGGCCAGGCGCTGCGCGCCTCTACTGCCGCATCGGTTACTCCCTTTGGTCATCGAACGGCGCCCTAAAGGGCTTGTTGTGGCCAGGCGCTGCGCGCCTCTACTGCCGCATCGGTTACTCCCTTTGGTCATCGAACGGCGCCCTAAAGGGCTTGTTGTGGCCAGGCGCTGCGCGCCTCTGCGGCTATAGCTAGGCCTAAATAGCCGAAAGAATATGGGCTACTTTTTTCAGGCTAGGGCTAATTCCAATATTGTGTTTGGTAGATTGCTCAAAGGGGACTTCTACAACTTGTTTGTGCTGTACCCCAATCATAACTCCTTTTTTATTGGCCAATAGGGCTTCTACCGCGCCAATGCCCATTTGGGCAGCCAGCACACGGTCGGCACAACTAGGGGTTCCTCCTCGCTGAATATGGCCCAAAACCGTCACTCGGCTTTCTTCATAAGGGACCTTATCCCGAACTTGCTTGGCCAATTCAAAGGCGCCGCCAGCATCATCGCCCTCGGCCACTACAATAATACAGGAGTGTTTGTGCTTCTCATGGTACTCCCCTATTTGCTGAATCAGCAAAGGGATGTCTGTTTCTACTTCAGGGACCAAAATGGCCTCGGCCCCACCAGCAATTCCCGAACGCAAGGCAATAAAACCTGCATCTCGGCCCATAACTTCTACAAAAAATAAGCGGTTGTAGGCCTCGGCGGTATCACGGATTTTATCAATGGCTTCTAGGGCCGTATTGATGGCCGTATCATAGCCCAGGGTATAATCTGTTCCATATAGGTCGTTGTCTATGGTACCTGGAATGCCCACAAAGGGAATTTCGGGATGTTCTTCCATAAAGACCGTAGCCCCCTTAAAAGAACCATCGCCTCCAATGACGACTACCCCACCTACTCCAGCTGCTTGCAATTGTTCAAAGGCTTTTTGGCGACCTTCAGGCGTCATGAATTCGGCAGAGCGGGCAGAGCCCAAAATGGTCCCACCTCTATTGATGATGCCCTGCACCCCTTCTCGGTCCAAGGGGATAAAATCTCCCAAAATCATTCCCGCATAGCCTCTACGGATACCGAGCACCTCTACCTGATTATAAATAGCGGCCCGCACCACTGCGCGAATGCAAGCATTCATTCCTGGCGAATCGCCTCCTGATGTAAAAACAGCTATCTTTTTCATGCTTTTTGTTTTTTTGGTCCAAAAAAAGGCCGTCAAGCCGCCTAAAATACAGTTTTATCTTCCCTTTTTCAGTTTTATTTTGATAAATTGCTGAGCTTTTGCCTTGCAAAAAGCCAGAACGACTATTATTGATGGCCCTTCTTTTTATTTAAAAAGATGGCATTTTTTTGTGCCTAGGGCCCAACTTAAAATATTTTAACTATGACCGAAAAAGAAAAGCATTCTAAAAACAACCCCAGACAGTGGTCTAAAATTAAGGCAGAAAACTCTTGGACCATGTTCAAGGTAATTGCAGAATTTGTAGATGGCTACGAGCGCCTCAATGATATTGGTCCCTGCGTATCTATTTTTGGCTCGGCCCGTACCAAGCCCGACAACCCCTACTATAAACTAGCTACCGAAATTGCCAAATTGATGGTCGATGAGGGCTATGGTATTATTACAGGTGGTGGCCCTGGTATTATGGAGGCGGCCAACTTGGGCGCCAAGCAAGCGGGAGGTCCTTCTGTAGGGCTTAATATTGACCTTCCTTTTGAGCAAGGCCATAACGACTATATTGACAACGACAAGATTTTTAACTTCAAGTACTTCTTCATCCGCAAAGTGATGTTTGTAAAGTATGCCCAAGCCTTAGTGGTGCTGCCTGGTGGTTTTGGTACCATGGACGAACTCTTTGAGGTCCTTACTTTGGTCCAAACCCAAAAGAGCTCTCCTGTTCCCATCATTTTGGTAGGTTCTGAGTTCTGGACCGGCCTAAAGGATTGGATCAAAAACGTGATGCTAGAACAAGAGCATAATGTAAGCCCCAAAGATTTGGATCTGATGCCCATTACCGATGATCCCCAAGAGGTGGTTCGCATTATCAATGAGTTTTATGCGCATGAAGACCTCAAGCCCAAATTGAATCTGCACTAAATAAAGCAGAAGATCAATAAAAACGCCCCCGCTGCCAATGGCAGCGGGGGCGTAACTTTTTAATCTAAAAAATTTTATCTCCCTATTTTTTTGGGGCCGCAGGCCACAACAAGCCCTTTAGGGCGCCGTTCTACGACCGAAGGGAGTAACCGATGCAGCAGAGGCGCGCAGCGCCTGGCCTAGCGATGCGACAGGGTGGCGCGTAGCGCCAGACCGAGCCAGCTTGCTGGCGAAGGGCCGAGCAGACCTGCGAGCCCTAAAGCGTAGCGCCCGCCGAAGGCGGGAGGCCCCAAAACAACTTAATCATTCATGGTACAAGTAGTGCAGCCCGTGCAGTAATAGGCTACATAAGTCCATCTACCCACTTTCTTTAGTGCACAGCCCTTACCTTCACCTGAGGTACAGCTACAAGATTTTGGAGCATCGCCAGGAGCAGTAAGCTTCACATCAGGAAAAAAGAAAGAAAAATCGGGGCTATAGGGGATCAGCAACTGAAAGGCCTGTCCATAAAAATAACTTTGCGCTAAAACGTAATCCTCTTCTGATAATTGAACTAAATCTTCTCCCTTGGGAAAATCAGGCAAATCGCCTCCACCGTACACAAAATCATAATGCTCTTGAATGAGTTTTTGGAGCTCAGGCAATTGGGTAAAAGCCTCGATGCCCGCAGCAGACAAAGAAGCCTTGGCCGCAGTTTCATAACTAATATCATCCTGAGCAGTGTAAAGCACTCCCAAAATTTCTAGATTTGACTTCAATCCTTTTGTTTTCTGGCCTGTACATTTTCCCGTACATGTTCCACTTAGACAGCCATAACCAGCACTATTATTAAATATAACAGTACAACTCCCAGAAGCAGAACAGGTACAAGAGTAGCCGCCAGTAGGAGCCAAGCTTACCGCCTTTGTCTCTTTGTCCTGTAACAAAAAGCTATAACCTTGAGGCAAAACAAACTCTACCGAAGTTTGGCTAGCATCCGTATATTTCCATTGGGTGCCCTTGGGCAGCTCAATTCCTTCTTCTAGGGGCTGAGCTTGCGCTAGCGTTTGGTAGCTATCTACTGACTTAAGGGTTTCTTGGGCCATTTCTACCTCTGCTTGTTGGCAGGAAGCCAATAAAGCGAAAGTCACAAAAAGACTAAATAAATTAAAAATAAGATTCTTCATAATTGACAAATGTTTAGATTAAATAATTAGAATACATAAATCTAAAAAAAAATTAACCTCACAAAACCTAATCCAAATAAACCAATAGAAAATATTGGCAAAAAACATACTTCCTAATATGAAATCAATTCTAGCACTTTTGCTCTTTTTCTGTTCTGGCTTTTTGTCTGTTTGGGGGCAAAGCAGCGACTACTTTCAGCAGCAGAGCCGTTATGAGATTCACTTTCGGCTCAATGAGGCCCAGCATAGTTTATCGGGTCATTGGAAAATGAGCTATCAGAACCAGTCGGCAGATAGTCTAACTGAAATATGGATACATCTTTGGCCCAATGCCTACCGCAACAACGGCAGTCCCTTTGCCCATCAATTGGCGGAAAATGGCGACCTGAGTTTTCAGTTTGCGGCAGATTCGGCCCGTGGGGGAATAGATAGTCTAGACTTTAGCAGCCCTAGCCAAAGCCTTAGCAGCAGTTTTCCTTTGGGGGGCCAAGAAATGCTGCGGCTGGAGCTGAGTAGCCCCCTTGCCCCAGGCGACAGTTTGCTAATTGAAAGCCCTTTTCACTTAAAAGTACCGGCTAGTTTTTCTCGTTTGGGCCATCAAAAACAATATTATCAGCTTTGTCAGTGGTATCCCAAAGTAGCCGTTTATGATGCAGAGGGCTGGCATCCTATGCCCTATTTGGACCAAGGCGAGTTTTATGGAGAATTTGGCGATTACGATATATATATAGAGCTGCCTGCCAATTATTGGGTGGCCGCCACTGGCCAGCTACAAACAGCAGCCGAGCAAAAACGCCTGGCTGATTGGGCCAAAGCCTGCGCAAAAATGGACCTGATTGGGCTTTCGGTAGATCCCCCCCCTAGCCTTCCTTCAGATAGCAGCTTTAAGCAATTGCATTATCAGGCTAAAAACGTACAAGACTTTGCCCTCTTTTTGAACAAAGACTTTTATGTCCTGAAAAAAGAGATGCCCCTAGCCACTGGCCGAAAGCTGCCTCTTTGGGCCTTTTTTGAGGCCGAAGAAGCTTATATCTGGCAGTTGGCGCCCGACTTTATGGAAAAATCGACACGCTATTATTCTAAAGTGATGGGCGAGTATCCCTATCCCCAAATTACGGCGGTCCAAGGTCCCTTAGGCGCGGGTGGCGGCATGGAATACCCTATGATTACGATCATCAACCCCACTAGCAGTAAAAAATATTTGGACCTCCTTTTGGCCCATGAAATTGGTCATAATTGGTGGTATGGAATTTTGGCCAGCAATGAGCGCAAACATCCTTGGATAGATGAGGGCTTTAATTCTTATATCGAGAGCCGTTATATGCAGCAAGAATATGGCGGCCAGCCCTTGCGCCAAGCCTATTTGGCCTATCTGCTGCAGGCCCAGCGCAATGAGGAGCAATCTAGCGCCCTGCCCTCTGATAGCCTGAGCAACTTTAATTATTATTTGGCCGCCTATGCCAAACCTAGCCTCATTCTCTCTTATCTAGAACAGCATTTGGGCCAGCCCAAAATGGATAGCATTCTGCAAGCGATTTATGAAAAATGGCAGTTCAAACATCTTGGTCCCCAAGAACTGCAAAGGGAGTTTGAGCAGGGCAGCGGCCAAGATTTAGGCTGGTGTTTTCAGGAGCTGCTACAAGATAAAAAGCGAGTAGATTTGGCCCTAGCAAAACTGAGTAATTTGGGCAGCGACAGCCTATTGGTCCAAATTCAGAATAAGGGCCAAGCCGCTCCCCCCATCTTTTTGGCCTATATGAATGAGGAAGGCGAGCTCTTGCAGGCCTTTAAGTTGCCCCCCTTGGCGGCGGGAGAAACAAAAAGCTTCCGCATCCCCAAATTGGCCCATGCGCATAGCCTAGAAATAGACCCTTTTGCCTATTTGCCCGATTACAACAGAGCCAACCAACAGCGGTATTTTGCTCGCTCCAAACGGAAGCGCATTAACCTGCTCTACCCTAGTCCAGATTTCACCAATCAGGCGCCTTCGGTGGCCCCCATTATTGGCTATAATGCCCATGATGGCCTGCTGCTAGGCTTGGGAGTTTACAGCAATCCGATTTTTCCCAAAAATTGGCGCTATCAACTTTATCCTTTGGTTGGGACGAGCTCCGAGCAGCTCTTGGGGCAGGGCCAATTTACCTTTCACAAAGGCTTGCAAAAGGGCAAAATCAAGGATTATCAAATTAGTTTGGGCTATAAGCGCTACAGCTATTTTAGCCGTGAGCGCTACAACTATAAATTGCAATATCAGCGTTGGCGCTTGGCGGCGGAGCTAGCCCTGCGCCCCAAGGCAGGCCGCCAATTTAGGCGGCAATATATTGGCCTAGAAAACCTATTGATTCGAGAAGAGGAGGAAAACTTTGAGCGCGACAGCCTGAATAACATTAGCTATTTGGGCAAAACGGCTAGCTTTAGATCGGTCCACCGCCTCTATTATCGCTGGGAAAACCGCCACCCTTTGGCCCCAGCAAATTATAAATTGGCCCTAGAGTTTGCCCAATACGATCAAGGCCAAGAGCAGTACCTCAAACTCAGTCTAGAGGGACAAAAAGACTGGTATTATGCCGTAGGCAAAAAGGTCGGTCTCCGCTTTTTCTTTGGTGGCTTCCCCTTTCATAGCGATCGAGATTTTGGCGCTTACCCCCTGCATTTGCTCAGCCGAAATGCCCATGACTACCATTATGACAACTATGTTTTGGGCCGAAATATCCAATCGGGTTTTTCCGAACAGCAGGTTTTAATCAAAGAAGGGGGCTTTAAATTACCCATTGCCAACGCCCAAGCCATTGGCGATGGCCGCAGCAATAGCTTTATTGGCGCCATAAATCTCCGAGCCGATTTGCCCATTCGACTACCTTTCCGCCTGCCCTATTTTCGCCTACAGCCCTATTTTGATCTGGGATATTTTGAAAACACCGCCCCCTCTCTCCAACTAGACAGCCCCGCCGATGCCATTTTTTACGATCTCGGTCTGCTGCTCGATATTGGCGATGGACTGGCCCAAATTTCCTACTCTTTTTACTCCAATGAACGCCTCCGCAATTATATGAAGGATAAAAATAACTTTTGGGCTCGCTTCGGCATTAGTATCAACCTCAATAGCTGGAGCAGAGAAAAACTAACCGATGAACTGATTGGATTTTAAGTGCTTTTTGGGGGCCTCCGCCTCGCTGCGCTCGTCGGCGCTACGTTGCGGGGCTCGCTGTTCGCTCGGCCCTGCGGCGGCTGCGCCGCCTTGGTCTGGCCTTCGGCCACCCCTCCACATCGCTAGGCCGCTCATCCTTTGGTTTTCAGGCTAGCCGTTTTGCTTCGGCCCAATAGGGTGAGAGGTCTAGGCGCTTCAATCTACACAATGCCCTCTTATGGCTAAACATTAGCCCCAAAAAAAACTAAATAAGTGTTTTAGTGCTAAAATTTAAATTATCTATTTTTATATTTGGCTATTCTTTAAGCGATAACTAAATGTCCATGCAAGACCACAGACAGACAGACAGACAGACAGACAGCCCTAATCAGTATAATATATTAGGTGCAACTATTTTTGAAAGCGACTTAATACTAGATAAAGGACAACAACTATCTAACAGTTATAAATTCACCCCTCAGCTTGATGGGCTTTCTTTTGACAAAGCATTTTTAGATGAATTAGAGATAGGAAGCAATGGTCCTGTACATATACTTGCTTCTGCACGTAATGCACTTTTTGGCATTCCTGGCTTGGATTATTTTCCACCTATAAAACTTAGTAGTCAAGGAAATGGCATTTGGGAGTTTTATAGTGATGGAGTTAATAATACCTCTTTGGGATTAAGCAATGCGCCAATCTCTTTTTCATGGAAAGAAGATAAACCTTTAGAAGCCTCATTAGAACGACATTTAATACAGCAAAAAATTCTTCCAAAGGTTGATGATATAGGTAATGGGGGAACTATAATATTAAATGTTGTTATAAAAAATGCTACACGGACAAGATACGAGTGGAAAGACCCTGCATTCATTTCCTTTTTAGATAAAACGATGGATTTAGTTAATCAACATTATAAAGAGATGAATGTCAACTTGAAGGCAGAGTACGTTATTACAGAGGAAATAATGACTAAAGAAGAGTTTATTAGCAGGCCTGAATATACGACTAATGATAGTTTTATGATGATGATGTATTTATCACCTGATGAAGACCCTTACACAGGAAATTGGTATGGATCATCCGAGTATATGCAAGCAGGAATGGAAAGTGCAGGTTGGAATGATTTTTCCGACTGGACTGGTCGAGAAGTTGGACTTGCTGCAACTGAAGATTTTGAAGCCGTTATAGACTTTAATAAAGTAGGTTTTTTTCGTGACAGAGCTGGCTTCAACTATGCTCATGAAGCTTTGGCTTACATTATAGAACACGAGAGTGGGCATCCCAAATTTCGTTTCCATCCAGGCAACCAAGGCAATGCAGGCCAAACTGTTTCTAGGGCCACTCCAGGACATATCCCTGAAACCATTATGCAGCCTGGTTCAAATAGAAGTACTGCTAAAAATTGGACCTATGATATTTATATGCGAGAATTACTTCAAATACTTCACGGGCAATGCCATTATTCTGAAGATGAATTTGATGAAAAAATGATTTTATTTGACATGAATGACGAGTCATATCAAACAGATGGAACATTAAAGGAATTTATATACAAAGATATCAAAGAGATAAAAAACAGCCAAACCATTGGGAATTAACAGCTTTACCCCCCTACTCTTAATCACTCTTCTTTTAGGCTGTCAAGCTCCTCCTACTCATTCAGTTGAGTTAATAGATCAATTTAATATTGGGCTGCCCTCGAATCAAGATTATCTGAAGGACTTTCATCTTGGTCAAACGTCTTCAGCAGCTATTATTGAGGCCCATTTTAGCGATAGCTTATTTCCACTGAATACAAGCAGAGTCTTTGATTCCATAGCCTTTTATCCACTCCAGACTTATGCGGTTAATATAGGTACGGGAGATGCTAATCCACTTAATATCTACTTGCTAGTTGTTGGGCAGGAGGCAGACTACCTCCTATTACCTTATAATGTTTTTGCTCTTCATTATTATGAACAGCCTGATAAATGGAAAAATGAGCTTAGTGCTCCTCTGCAGCGAGAAACATTGTCTAATGGCTATTTTTGTTATCGGTCCTTAAGTCTTCAGGATGAAGAACAACAATTATTTTATGATTATAGCAGTCTCCCTCTTATCCGTCAGCTCAACCGTTGCTTTTTACAAGAGGATGTATCTAGCTTGGATATCAATGCTTTTTTTCTTTACTACCTAAATTTTGGACAAGCAACAAGAAGCGAACTAGGCCCCGCTTTTGAGCGCTCCTCCTCTCTTCCTGCTGGACTACCTAAACCTAATTTAAACCAGTACTACTTATCCTATTTTAAGCAGCATCCAACCTATGCCTTGGGGGAAGTAGGCTATAGTCTTCACTTTTTAATGGAAAAGGCGATGGATGGACAAGAAAAAATCATAGGTTTTTATCTCTCTTTTCCTAGAAAAGTAGATAGTTGGGGGCCCTTAGTCTTTTAGACTAAGGATTTCTTCTTCTACTGTTTTGCAGGCGCCAAGCTAGTTCAGTTCATGAGGGTTTCAACCCTCATTCATCAATCATTGCGAAGCAATACCACTCTTGCTGTAGGTTTCAACCTACAGTAAAAAGGGCCGAAGGCCCGCAGGCTGAGGGGCTGTAGCAGGGCCGCCGCAGGCGGCAGACCAAAGGCTTTTGTAGCGAAGCGAAAAAGCCTGCAGGGCCGAGCGAACAGCGAGCTGCGAAATGGCCCGACCCGAGCGAAGCGAGTGGGCAGCCCCAAAACAGCATCCTCAGAAATAAAAAAACCTCCTCCAAAGCGGGAAGAGGTCTTAGATTTTGTTGCTTAGCTGCGCCTTTTTTGCCAGCGCCCAAGCAGGCTAGAGAGCCAAGCGATGGGCTTTTTTTGCTGGCGGCGATAGAGGAGGAATCCCGTAGCGCCAAGGGCCAGGCTCAGGCCGAGGAGGAGCAACAGAATGCTGGACCAGGACCAACCGTAATCTAGGGGAGCGGGATTGCCAATGCTGATAAAAGAGCCCCAAAAAGCGGGGTGTCCAGAAATGTGATCGGACTGATTGAGATAGTCCAATTTAGCCTTTTGCAGGGCGGCGGGTTTGCTCATTCCATTGGCCAAATTTTCATAAAAGCGGGCCATCAGGGCGGCGCTCGTATAATCGTTCACCTTCCAGAGAGTGGTCACCACCGAGGGCACGCCCGCATACATAAAGGCACGGGCCAGACTGAGCACCCCCTCGCCGCGGACCACCTTGCCAAAGCCCGTTTCGCAGGCCGAAAGCACCACCAAATCCGCTTTGAGGTCTAGGTTGTGAATCTCATAAGCATACAGGCGGCCAGCATCTAAATTGTCTACTTCTCCAGAATCTCGAGCAAAAAGCAAGAGCGATTTATGCGGGTGGCGAATATCGACCACCCCATGCATGGCCAAATGGATCAGGCCATAATTAGAAGCCTGCTCATAAAAATTTTCCTTATCGGCCTCTTGTTTCATAAAGTACTTGCCACTAAAATAAGACTGAATCGCCTTGAGTTCTTCCTCGGCCCAGGGCAATTCTGTATGTTCCCCAATCAGGGGATCGCCTAGGGGGTAAGCCGGAGCGAAGCCGAGGCATTTGCGATTATTTTCTAGGCGTTTGGCTTGGATATTTTGAACCAGCAGGCTGGCCGAATAAGAATAATTCAATTGATAGCGGCGGATGAGGTAAGCCAAACTCTTATAGTCCACCTTATTCAAATTGGCGGGCTCTTCGAGCAAAACCTCAAAGGGAATATAGCTAAGCGCCCCATCGGGAATCACAATAAGTCGATCCAATTGCTCGCTACTCCCTTGAATAAAAGGCATCACATAGCTTTTATAGAAAGCATGAGCCGAGAGCACATAATTTTCATAAGCCTTTTTGTGGTCCTTCCCAATCATTTGGTAATCGGTTAGGGCATGGCGAAGATCTTGGAGATTTTGGTCAAAATCCTGAGGCAGTGGCAATTGATAAAAGCTGGGGAAGTCCTTCGTAATTTTGAAAACATAGAGATAGCGATCGCCAATAAAATACTCTAAAAGGAGATCTTTGGCCCCAAGAATCTCTTTTTGCAATTCGGGCAAACTCACCGTTGGGCTCTCATATTTGAGTTGATAATACTTAGGGTAATTCTGCTCAATATATTGGACCAAAGAATCGTAGGATTTTCGGCTTTGGAAGTAAGCCTCATCAAACTCCTCGGCTCGGCTCATATTTCGGTGTCGATAATCCGAATAATAGGCGAGTTTTCTTCTCAGGCTTTCTTCTTGGGTCAGTAGTTCGGCGGGCAAATCGCTAAAAGAGCGGGCGGCCACCCCTTGCAGGGCTTGCAAAAGAACAAAGCTTTTGCTGCGTTCCATAATCTCGAAAGCCTGATAGAGGTAGCTAGGGTTTTTGCTTTCTTGATAGCGCAGATGGGCCACCTCAATAGCGCCTTCATAGACCGAAATCGAGCGTTTGGTCAGTTGTTGTTTAGAGCCATCGGAAGAGAAATTGATGCGGAGGCTATCCACCAGGTTCAGGGCCAGGGCATAGGTAGATTCGGCGGCTTGAATCTCTTTTGGGGCCTTATTGGCCCGATGCAATTCTAGCAGCAGATGGCCTTTTTGGGCCAGGGCGGGCAGCCAGTCGATATTGTGCATCAGGCAGCCTAAATCGGGATTCTGATAAATATCTACCTTATCTTCTGGCAGCTCTTTACAGACGGCCGTCAGGGCATTTTGCACATAAATCAGGGCCAGTTTATAATCTCTTTTGCGCTCATAGAAAGAGGCCAAATTGAGGTAACTATCAAAGAGGCTTGCCCCAATGACCTCATCATCTCCTTTCTCCTCGGAGGCATCAAAGAGTAGGGCCACCTCTTGCTCTTGGCCAAAGCCGCTTTTGGCATAATTAGCGGCCCCTCCATCACGGATGCTAATCTTCTTTTTTAGGGCCTCATTGAGGTAGTAATACTCTTGTTTGGCATCTCGAATAAAGCGGTAGGCTTCGGCTAGGCGGTCATAGGCTTGGGCCAGACGATAGTCATTTTCATTAAGCTGTTGCTCCCAAAGCTTAGCTGCTTTTTGGTAATAAAAGAGCAGGGAATCGGGTTTAGATTTGGCCTTAAAGTACTCCCCTAGTTCTATATAAATATGGCCTAAATTGGGGTGTTCTGGACCATAAATTTGCCGTTCTAAGCCCAATGATTTTTTCAGATGGATATATTCCTCTCGACTATTGCCCAAACCTCTTTGGGCCTTGGCAATGGCTTTGTAGAGCTGGGCCACTTCTACGGATTTCTTACCCAATAATTCTAAATAAATGCGCAAACTGCGCTCATAATAGTTGAGCGCCTGATCATAGTCGCCACTATAAAAATTGCGCTGCCCCAAGAGGTAATAGCTGCGGCCAATATCTTTATGGACCTTATTCAGGGTTTGGAGCTGAATCTTCAGGGCTTTTTCTAGGGCTGCTTCTTCTTCCTCAAAGCGGTTGGTCAACCGATAATAGACCGCCAACTGCAAATAGGAGGAGGCAATTTTGGGGTGTTTTTCGCCAAACAGCTTTTGCCGAACGGCCAAGGCCTTTTGGTGGTAATCAAAGCCTTTGGGATAATCTTGTTTGCGATAATAATAATGTTCGCCTAGGGCCTCATAAATATCTGCGGTCAGATAGGTCTCTTTGGCCAGAGAATTGAGCGCTTGGTCCAGATAATCGGCCTCCATGCTCAGGGGGTCGAGCAAGCTGCTGCTGTCCTGCGCCTGCTTATTTAGTTGGCCATAACAGCGACCAATAAAGTAGTAGCTTTTGGCCAGTTCTTCTCTGGGCGCATTCCATTTCAATCGAAGGGCTAAGGCTTTTTGCTGCCAAGCTAGGGCCTTCCAAAAGTCTACTTCAGCATTCATGCGGTAGCGGCCCAGGCCCTCATAACCATCGGCAATGATGAGGCTATCCACCTGCAAACTACTATCCGATCGACCAAAATCATCAAAGAGGGCCAAAGCCCGCTTAAACTCATTGTCGGCCTCTTGGTAGCGGGTCAATTCTATATAATTATTGCCCACCCCATTGTAGCAACGGCCATAGCCCTCCACATCTTTGAGGCGGCGATAAATAGCGGCGGCAAACTGAAACTCTTGTACCGAGGCCTCATATTGGGCTTCGGCATAAAGGCTTTTGGCTTTTTCAACATATTCAAGGGCTCTTGCTTTGGAGCCTGTATTTTGGGCCTGCCCAAAAGGCAGCAAACAGCCCAAACAGCCTAATAGTAGTAGAAAACGAACTAAGGGCATATAAGTGATTGATATTTTGCGGTATGGGGGCTGGAAAAAGGGTTGCCCTAAAATACGGCTTTTTATTTTGCTGACTAAACTGTTTTTTTGGGGCCTCCGCAGCAAAGCTGCGGCGCTACGCTTCAGGGCTCGCAGGTCTGCTCGGCCCTTCGTTTTTTCGCTGCGCTCAAAAACTCGGTCTGGCCTGACGGCCACCCCGCCGCATCGCTAGGCCGCTCAACTGTCTTTTTTCTTTTGGCTTTATTCTTCGGTGGTTGGGTCGTTTTGGGCCATGGGCTGAAGCCCATGGTTGTAGACTGAGCAAACTGGCGGGCTAAAGCCCTTGTTTGCTATAAATGATATGGGCCGATGGCTTCAACCTTCGGCCATGGCGGCTTCGCCGCTATCTGCAGCCTAAAGGCCGCAGCCATTTTTGTTGGGCCTTGGTCTTTCTTGCCGCAGCGGCTTAAAAGCCCCTGCTTTATTTATGGAAAGGAGGTATTAGGTTTTCAGGTCCTGCGGCTTTTAAGCTGCAGGCCAATGGGTTGGTTAAGAGCTCGCTCTGCTGTTCCTAAATTGGCTGCAGGTTGAAACCAGCAGCCACAGCTAGCAGGCGGCGAAGCCGCCGCAGGCTGAGGGATGGACAGCAGTGGCGCGAAGCGCCAGACCCAGCCGCCTTTGGCGGCGCAGGGCCGAGCAGACCTGCGAGCTGCGACACAGCCCGACCCGCCCGCAGGGCGGGGCAGCCCCAAAAAAAAGAGACGCTCCTTATCAAAAAGAAGCGTCTCTTATGGGAGCGTGGAAAGGCGGTCTACTCTTGAACGAGCAGAGAAACCTTATTATCGAGCACCTCGATAAATCCGCTTTGGATAGCGAGTTCTTGCTTACCACCTTCTTGGGCCAAAAAGCTCACATCGCCAGCCTGCAAAGAGGCCACAATAGCGGCGTGATTTTCTAGCACCTCAAATTCTCCATCTACACCAGGCACCGTAATGCTGCTGATTTTGCCTTCAAAAACTTTCTTATCTGGCGTCAATACAATGAGTTCCATAATAATATCTTGTATGATGGCCTAAAAAAATTAGCCGCGGCCGGAATAGCCACGGCTAAGATCTATTTATCTATTAGATTAAGCTTCGCTGAGGAGTTTTTCACCTTTCTCCATAGCTTGCTCGATGCTACCTACAAGGTTAAAGGCAGCTTCGGGATATTTGTCTACTTCTCCATCAATGATCATATTGAATCCTTTGATGGTATCCTTGATGTCTACAAGTACCCCTTTGAGGCCTGTAAACTGCTCGGCTACGTGGAAAGGCTGAGACAAGAAGCGTTGTACACGGCGGGCGCGGTGTACGACCAATTTATCTTCTTCAGACAATTCTTCCATACCCAAGATTGCAATGATATCTTGCAATTCTTTGTAGCGCTGAAGAATGTTGATTACCCGTTGGGCGCAAGTGTAGTGCTCATCGCCTACGATATCGGGAGACAAAATCTTAGAGGTTGAATCCAAAGGATCTACCGCGGGATAGATACCCAAAGAGGCCAATTTACGGCTAAGTACCGTGGTGGCATCCAAGTGAGCAAAAGTAGTTGCGGGAGCGGGGTCAGTCAAGTCATCCGCAGGTACGTAAACGGCCTGTACAGAAGTAATTGAACCACGTTTAGTTGAAGTAATACGCTCTTGCATCAAACCCATCTCGGTAGCAAGAGTAGGCTGATAACCTACCGCTGAAGGCATACGTCCCAAAAGGGCTGATACCTCGGCACCGGCTTGCGTAAAGCGGAAAATGTTATCGATAAAGAAGAGGATATCACGACCTTTAGCTTCATTGGGATCACCATCGCGGAAGTACTCGGCAACGGTAAGACCAGAAAGAGCTACACGGGCACGGGCACCGGGAGGTTCGTTCATCTGACCGAAGATAAAGGTAGCTTGAGACTCGATGAGCTCGTCATGCTTCACTGCGCTGAGGTCCCAACCGCCTTCTTCCATAGAATGCTCAAACTTTTCGCCATAGCGAACGATATTGGCTTCGATCATCTCGCGCATAAGGTCATTTCCTTCACGAGTACGCTCACCAACACCAGCAAAAACGGAGAGTCCTTTATGCTTCTTGGCGATGTTGTTAATCAGCTCCTGAATCAGTACGGTTTTACCTACACCAGCACCACCAAAAAGACCAATTTTACCCCCTTTGAGGTAAGGTGCGATCAAGTCGATAACTTTGATACCTGTGTAAAGGATCTCTTGAGAAGTACTCAAGTCCTCATAACGAGGAGGCTTATTGTGGATAGGGCGACGCTCGGCATTGGGCAATTCACCCAAACCATCGATAGGCTCCCCTACTACATTAAACAAACGACCTTTAATTTCGTCACCAACAGGCATCGTGATCATACTGCCAGTATCAACGACAGGCATGCCACGAGTAAGGCCCTCCGTACTGTCCATAGCAATCGTACGGACACTCTCTTGACCAAGGTGCTTTTGACATTCGAGAACAATTTTATCTCCATTGGGGCGAGTCACCTCAAGGGCGCTAAGAATTTCGGGAAGTTTAGCCTCTTTGGCTGAAAAGCTTACATCGACTACAGGTCCAATGATCTGCTTGATGTATCCAGTATTTTGTGCCATAATTTTATTCTTGGACAATAATGAAATGGTATAAGTAAAACTCTAAAATCAGCGCAAAGATAGGCCTTTATCATAAAAACAAAAAAATAAAGCCCCTATTCGCCTGCTCTAACTGCTTGTTTTTCTATACAATAGTAGGCCTACAGAAGAAAATTAGGATTGAAAAGCCCAAACAGAATATTTTTAGGGCTAAAAATCGCAAACAGAATAAATAACGGCCAGCTAGGCTTTAGCGGACCAGCTTTATTAATGATTAGGCGGTTTAATAATATGGGAGTCCTCTTTTGTATAACTTTTTTACAATTTATTAAAGAGCCAAAGCCCCTCCTTTGTGTTGATTATCACAACGGAACAGCCTTAAAAGCTCTTCTTTTGAGACAAGAAAATACTACTTCATAATTACACCAACTAAAAGTATATATCATTATGGGAGACCTACTTGCAGCCCGTTTACAGATGGCTTTTTCTTTGGGGTTTCATATCATCTTTGCCTGTGTGGGTATGGCCATGCCTTTCCTGATGGCTATTGCGCACTGGCGTTATATTAAAACTGGAGATGCTGTGTATAAGGACCTCAGTAAAGCTTGGTCTAAAGGGGTGGCGATCTTTTTTGCCACCGGTGCGGTTTCGGGCACCGTTTTATCATTTGAGTTGGGCCTACTCTGGCCCGAATTTATGGAGCATGCCGGCCCTATCTTCGGAATGCCCTTTTCTTTAGAGGGAACCGCCTTTTTTATTGAGGCGATTGCTCTTGGCCTTTTTCTTTATGGTTGGGGAAAAATCCCCAAATGGATTCACTGGAGCTCTGGCCTTGTGGTCGGTATTTCTGGGGTGGCTTCTGGTATTTTGGTCGTTGCGGCCAATGCCTGGATGAATAGCCCCACGGGTTTCGATTATGATCCCTTAACCAATACCTATAGCAACATTGACCCCATTGCGGCTATGTTTAATCCCGCCTGGTTTACCCAAGCCCTACACATGATTTTAGCCGCATTTACGGCTACGGGCTTTGCTGTAGCAGGGGTGCACGCCTTTTTGCTGATCCGTAAACCCGCCAACCGCTTTCACCAACAAGCCATGCGCATTGCACTGCTGGTAGGTGGAATTGCCGCTTTTCTACAACCCATTAGTGGGGATATTTCGGCCAAGGATGTGGCCGTCCGCCAACCCGCCAAATTGGCCGCTATGGAGGCCCACTTCCATACCGAGGAATATGCCGGCCTATTGATTGGCGGTATTCCTAATGAGGAAACTGGCGAGGTACATTATGGCATCAAGATCCCCGGCCTATTGAGCTTTTTGGCCCATGGCGACTTTAAGCAAGAGGTGATGGGACTTGACCAAATTCCAGAGGATGAACGCCCCCCTGTGGCCGTTACTCACTTCGCTTTCCAAATTATGGTGGGCGCAGGGACCTTCCTGATGATGGTCGCTTTTCTCTACTTTTTTGCCCAAAAGTTCCGCCCCCGATGGCTGGGACACAAAAATTTCCTTTGGCTGGTGGCGCTTAGCACCCCCCTAGGAATGTTGGCCGTAGAAGCGGGCTGGACCGTCACCGAGGTGGGCCGCCAACCCTGGATTATCAACGGAATTATGCGGACCAAAGAGGCCGTTACTCCTATGCCAGGGATTCAATATTCTTTCTATACGGTGGTTGTTGTCTATACGCTTTTGGCCGTTTTGGTGAGCTGGCTCATGAAACGACAGGTCCAAACGCTAGCCCAAAACTACGATAGTATGGATGAGGAAATTGACCTCAGCCAAAATAAAGCAAATACCAAAACAGAAGTTATAGAAGAATTATAGCTCCTCCAAAAGACCGATTTTATGTTTATGTATATTGTCGTGCTGAGCTTCCTGCTCCTTTCTTTGCTCCTCTATGCCCTCTTGGGCGGAGCCGATTTTGGCGCCGGCGTGATTCAGCTTTTATCTACTACGCCCAAGGCCGAAAAAGTAATCGGCCGGGCCATTGGCCCCATCTGGGAGGCCAACCATATGTGGCTGGTGATTGCTGTAGTGATTAGCTTTATGGGCTTTCCCGCTATCTTTAAGGTGGTTTCTACCGCCCTGCATATCCCCGTTTTTATTCTGCTGCTGGGCATTATTTTCCGAGGAACAGCCTACGCCTTTAAACATTATGATGCCATCAAGGACGAAAAAAGCCAGTTGATGTATCAACGGGTGTTTGTCTGGGGAAGCCTGGTGTCTACGCTCTTTATCGGCATTACTTTTGGCGCAATGAGCCTAGGCAAAATTGACCCCAATGCCACCGATTTCTATACCGGATATATTGCGCCTTGGTTCAATTTCTTCTCGATCAGTGTGGGCTTTCTCGCTACAGCGCTTTTCGCTTTTCTAGCCGCCGTTTACCTCATTGGCGAAAATGAAGACCCCGAGGTCAAGGAGTTTTTTATTGCTAAGGCTTGGAAGTGGCTGTTGGCTTCTGTAGCTATTGGTGTGGTCGTTTTTGTTGCGGCCTATGTCGATGGTCTCCCTCTCTTTAATGAGTTGATTAGTAGCCCGCTCAGTATTGTTGCAGTTGCTTTGGCCAGCATCCTCCTCCCCTTTCTGTTTAAAACGATCCGCCAAGGAAAGGTGGTCCTCGCTCGCCTAATGGCTGGCGCCCAAACGGTCCTCATTCTTGGCGCTTGGTTGCTTGTACATTATCCGCACGCCATTATGCTCAGCAATGGAGGCAGCCTAGACCTCTACGATAGCCGCGCCCCCGATGCCACCTTGGCCGTGCTCGGTTGGGCCCTGATGCTCGGCTCACTCTTTATCTTACCGGCCCTAGGCTACCTTTATGTAGTCTTCAAAGGCCATGGCCCCGAAGAAACGATCTAATTTTTCATAAGCCGCTGTACTGCCCTGTTCTTGCTCGTCAAGAATGGGGCTTTTTTTTGGGGCCTCCGCAGCAAAGCTGCGGCGCTACGCTTTGGGGCTCGCTGCTCGCTCGGCCCTTCGTTTTTTCGCTGCGCTCAAAAACTCGGTCTGGCCTGACGGCCACCCCGCCGCATCGCTAGGCCGCTCATCCTTTGGTTTTCAGGCTAGCCGTTTTGCTTCGGCCCCAAAATTTTATGGCTAAAAAAAGTATTCTTTTAGCTTTGCCTTTATTTACACCTAAACAATTGTCACTAAAGATGAGACTACTTTTTTTCCTCCTGTTCTCTTTTTCTCTTCACGCCCAAACTAGCTCCTACTTTCTATTTGATGAGGAAAGCCAAACCCCCATTCCCTACACTAGCCTTAGCTTAAAGGATCATAGTCAGCATTGGAGTACAGATAGTTTGGGCCAACTAACTATTGCAGCAGAATTTCAACAAGATAGCCTTTTTGTCCGTAGCCTTAACTACCCCAATGCAGCCATTATCTTAGCTCAGCTGCATACAGATACCATTTGGTTAAGCCCCCAAGCTCATCAATTAGAAGGGATTACCGTCAAGGCCAAAAAAGCAAAGAAGAAACGCATCCGCCCTCAAGGAAAAACGGTAAAAATAAAAGCTTACTTTTTTAATAAATTTAGCTCAGATAACACTCGTTATCTTAGGCAGCGGAATGCCCGATATTTTGAAAATAGAGAGCAAAAGACAGGTTATCTAGCAGAAATTGCCTTTGATGTAATCAATAAAAGAGGTTGGGAAAATGCTTTTAGACTTTGGATTTATAGTCATCAAGATAGCGTTCCAGGCCAAGCAATCAGTCCTCCTATTGACTTTATTCCCGAACAAAAAAATGCTTGGCAAAAATGCGACCTTCAAGATTACCGAATAGAAGTACCTAAGGATGGCTTTTGGGTAGTTGTAGAAGCCGTTAAAGATTCTGCTCATCTAGAGGCTCCCTCTTATTCGGCCAAAGACACCACAATTACCGACTTAGAGCGATGGCGAGTTCGTACTGACCAAAATGGTCATGTAATTTCTTACAGCAGGCGGCATCGAACAGGACTTAGAACAGAGCTGCTAAAGTCTCCTTATTGTAGTAGTTACGCTTTTCAAAGCTACACAACCAAAGCCCCGCAACAGCCTTTAGCCTGGCAAACAAGCTGTATTTATCATGATACCAAAGAATATAAAATCTCCTGTATCAAAATGAAAGCTTGGGTTTATTGGGATTGAATGATGGCTTTTGGGCCTTTGAGCAGCAGCTAAAAACAGAACAGTAAGAAAATATTCTTTTCTACGGTTTTGCAGGCGGCGAAGCCGCCGCAGGCTGAGGGATGGACAAGGGTGGCCGAAGGCCAGACCGAGCTTTTTGAGCGCAGCGAAAAAAGCGAAGGGCCGAGCAAACCTGCGAGCCCTGAAACAGCCCGACCCGCCCGCAGGGCGGGGCAGCCCCAAAAAAATAATAAGAAAGAGAGATTTATCTTTCAGATGGCCCAGCCTGATTAAAAAGCCTTATCTTTAGAGCTGTTTTTTGATCGCTTTTAACCTTGCTTATGGCCCCCAAATTATCTTATCGGCAGTCGCTTTATCATCGTCGCTTTGAAAAAATTATGAAGCAGCTCAATGATTCGCAGCGGGCGGCCGTGGAGCAGATTGAAGGGCCCGTAATGACGATTGCTGGGCCAGGGACGGGCAAAACGCATATTTTGGCGGCGCGGATTGGGCAAATCCTTTTGCAGACCGATAGCCGACCCTACAACATTCTTTGTTTGACCTTTACGGATGCTGGCGTGCAGGCCATGCGTCAGCGATTATTGGAATTTATTGGTCCAGAGGCCTACCGCATTCATATTTATACCTTTCATTCTTTTTGCAATAAGGTCATCCTTGAAAATCCCGATAACTTTGGGCAGAAAAACTGGCAATTGGCCACAGAACTAGAGCAGATTGATTTTGCTCGTCAATTGCTAGATGGTTTGGAGCCCGATCATCCTTTGCGTCGCTCTCGCCGCCAACCTTATCGCTATGAGGGCCAATTGCTGCGGCTGTTTCAGTTGATGAAAACAGAGGGCTGGACCCTCGAGCTGGTCCAAGAAAAAATTGAGGATTATCTCGATTATATCAAGGAGGATAAAAAGTATCGCTATCAGCGAAATGGTAGCAACTATAAAAAGGGCGATCTCAAACTCAAGGCCTACCAGGAAGAAAAAGAGCGGATGCAACGGCTATTGTCTGCCGCGGCCCTCTTTGAGGAATATGAGTTTTTGATGGAAGAGGCCAGTTGTTATGACTATGCCGATATGATTCTTTGGGTGTTGCGGGCCTTTTTGGACCCCGAACAGGAGGAGTTGCTGTTGCGCTATCAAGAACAATATCTCTATATCTTGGTCGATGAATTTCAGGATACCAATGGAGCGCAAAACCAGATTTTGATGCAGCTCATTGGCTTTTGGGAGCAGCCCAATATCTTTATTGTGGGTGATGACGACCAATCTATTTTTGAGTTTCAGGGAGCTCGGGTAAAAAACCTGATCGACTTTTTTGAGCGCTATCAAAATGGCCTGAGCTTGGTCATGTTGCAAGATAACTACCGCTCGAGTCAAGAGATTTTGGATGCCTCCAAAGCCCTGATCGACCATAATGAATTGCGCATTATTTCTTTGTTGGAGGCTTTGGAGCTGGACAAAAAACTCAGGGCGCGCCGCCCCTTTAAGCAGGGCGAAGAAATAGAGCTAGAACTACAACAATACCCCACGGCTTTTGAGGAAGAAGTTGCGATTGTCGAAAAGATTAAGCAGCTACAAGCCGAAAAGCAAAACCTGGCGGAGGTAGCCATTATCTACGCTCGTCACCGGCAGTCTCAGGACCTGATCCGTTTATTGGAGCAGGCTGAAATTCCCTATCAAACCAAGCGGCAAATCAATATCTTAGAAGAGAGTTTGATTAAGAACTTCTTGCTGCTGTTGGAGTATTTGGCTTTAGAATTTGAGCAACCTTATTCGGGAGAAGAATACCTTTATGAGCTCTTGCACTTTCAGTTTATTCCCATTTTGGCCAGCGACCGACGCAAGTTGGTCAACTATATGGTGCGGGAAAACCGCCGCCGTTATTTGGCCAAGGAAAAAGAGCCCTTAGCTTGGCGGGACCTGCTGCAGATGGCTCCTGATTTGACAGAACTGCGGCTCATTGCCCCCGAAAAAATCAGGGCTTTGGTCGAGTTTTTTGATGAGGCCACAGATTGGTCGGTCAATGAGCCGCTCAGTCGATTGATGGAGCTTTTATTTAACCGATCGGGCCTATTGCAGTACGCCAGTGAAGCCGCAGAAAAAGATTGGTATTTGGGTTTGCTCAATACCTTTTTCGACTTTGTCCGCAGGGAGTCAGAGCGAAAAGAGGAGCTTAATTTATGGGGCCTTTTGGAGCTGATCCAGCGCATGAAAGACAATCAGCTGCGCTTGCCCATGACGCATAGCCGCTATGCCGAAGATGGGGTGCAATTACTGACCGCTCACGCCTCTAAGGGCCTAGAGTTTCAGTATGTCTTTATGCTGCATTGTTTGGATGGAACTTGGGGCCCCAATAGCCGCCGAAGCATCAAGAAGTTCAAATTACCCGATAACTTATCGCAGGCCCATGCGGTTTTGGACCAAGAAGAGGCCAGCCGCCGCTTATTTTATGTGGCCATGACTCGTTCTAGGGCCTATTTGCGGATCTCCTACCATGCTAATGACAGCCAAGGGAAATCTTGTAAACGCCTCTCTTTTGTCGATGATTTGATGATTGATGCGGAGCTAGAAGAGCAGCAAGTACAGCTGCCCGCTTCTACTCTTCAGCAATATCGACATCAGTTTTTGCAGTATTTACCCGAGCGTTTACCCCAAGAACTTTTGGTCGATCCGGCCACAATTGCGGCCCAACTAGAAGACTTCCGTTTGAGTGTAACGGCCCTAAATGCCTACCTCAACTGCCCTTTGAGCTTTTATTTTCAGCGGGTGTTGCGCCTGCCGAGCAGCCAAAGCGTAGAGGCGCTTTATGGGCAGGCGGTGCATGAGGCCCTAGAAGAACTTTTGCGGCAGGGGCAAAACAATGCGCGGTTGCGGCTGCCTTCTTTGCCCGCTTTTGTCTCTCTTTTTGAAGAGCGTTTGGAGATGAAACGCTTGCTATTTAGCCAAAGAGCCTATGAGGAAGCCCTCGATTTGGGCCTCAAATATCTTAAGCGCTATTATGAGCAGCGACAAGAGCGTTTTGGGCAGGAGTTGGACAAAAAAATCTTACTAGAGCAGTCCTTTTATGGCACCCAATACAAGGGCGTGCCCCTAACTGGAAACATCGATAAATTGGTGCAGGTAGAAAAGGGCAGCAGCCTTTGGCATATCGTTGATTACAAAACGGGCAAGCTAGAAGAGAAGCGCTTCAGAAAGCCGCATAAACGCAACCCTTTGGGCGGCAATTACTACCGGCAGCTGGTCTTTTACGCCCTACTTTTGGAGAGCTCTCGACAGATCGAGGGGCGGGCCATTTCTGCCGAAATTGACTATATCAGTCCCAATGAAGCGGGGCATTTTCCCGAAAAAGAAATGGACATCCATGCAGAGGATCTGGCCAATATGGGCGAATTGGTGCAGGAGGTCTACGCCAAAATTAAGCGGCATGAATTTGCCGAGGGCTGCCAGAAAAAAGACTGTAAATGGTGCAATTTTGTGCAGCATCAGCAGATTCCCGCCAGCTTCCGAGATGAAGAAGTAGAAGCCTTGGATGATTAGGGGCTGCCCACTCGCTTCGCTCGGGTCGGGCCATTTCGCAGCTCGCTGTTCGCTCGGCCCTGCAGCGCTTTCAGCGCTTTGGTCTGCCGCCTGCGGCGGCCCTGCTACAGCCCCTCAGCCGCGTCGCTTCGCTCCTTTTTACTGTAGGTTGAAACCTACAGCAAGAGCGGTATTGCTTCGCAATGATCTATGAATGAGGGTTAAAACCCTCATGAAATGAACTGGCTTCGCCGCCTGCAAAACCGTAGAAAAACAATGAGCCGAAGGTTTTAACCATCGGCCCATAACTTTTGGATGTATTGCTACATCTAGAAGAAGCCTACAGCAAAAGCTAATATTTATCAGCCTCTACTCTCTTCAACATATCTTTTAAGTCACCATCTTCATCCTCAGGATCTAGCTTCAAGGCCTCTTTTAAGTGGTATTCACATAAATCTATCGTACCCGAAATAGGACTCAACCCTCCCAATAACAAATAACTACAAAGAACATGCGCCTGATATACTTTAGCTTTCAGCTCTGGTTTCCATAAACAATAAGCATAAAAGCCATAAGCCAACAGTTTTAAGTCAAAAAAAGAGGCATAAGCTATACGGCTGCTTAGTTTTGCTCCTTCTCCTTCTTCCCATACTTCCCAACCTTGCCATTCTTCGGGCTCATCTAAGGTCGCCCAAACCTCAGCAAATTGGCCTTCTTCAATAAGCTTAAGCATTTTTTTGAGCCGTATCTCTTCTAGGATTTCAAGTAACATTAGCTAAGAGTTTTTTTAAACGCAATTTATTTTCTTCTTTGCCAGGCGCAAGGGCCAAAGCCTCTCTTAAATGATGAATGGCCATCATTTTAGTCCCTTCAATAATCGTATTCATCTCATCATAAAGTAAGTAACTCACGGCCTCATGTACCGCTAGATGTTTCTCTACAGGCCAAGAAATTAACAAATGAACAAAGTAACCATAGTAGATTATATCTGATTTATTCATTTCATCTTCTTCCATATGCTCAACTATGGCGATCATCATCTTTTCTAGACTCCAGTTTTTGGCCAGAGCTAATGCTTCATGATAATATCCCATCCACACAAAGTGGGTAAACTGTTCTTTTTCGTTTTTCATGTTTATTTATTCTTTGCTGAATCTCTTACTCAAGCATTTGTCATTCTAATGCTTCTTATCCTCCTCATCCCTAATACTTAAGCTCTACAGCCTATAAATGAGGGTTAATTTATTCTGTTCGGAGAGCTAGAAGGCTGCTCTTGGCGTATTAGTTCCCACTGCAGTGATTTGTAGTAGATTTTTATAGCTTGGCTAGTTAAATAGGGCTAAGAGAGTCTGCTCGAGACTGTTTAAAATTTTATGCTCCCCCTTTTGCTGCCTAGGGACAAGCCCCTAGGCTAGCTTTTTTAGACAGCCCTCTAAAGAGGGCCTTTGGATAAGCTACTTCTCTGCTAAAATGACTTAGCAAGGCCTTATACATCAGTAGTTGAGGCCCTTTAGGGCTGACTCCATTGGTTAGCCTAGGGGCTTGTCCCTAGGCGACTATTGGCCAAATCCTAACAAGCTAAAGAGCAAAATTTTATTCTAATACACAAAACCCTCAACAGTCCCTGATTTTGGCCCCAATTGTTAGGAAGTTGTTAAAAACGAAAATAACGTAACAAAATCAAAAAGGGCAAAAGTTATGTAAAAAACATAACTGACTATGTCTGGAACATAACTGACTAGCTAAAAAACATAACCAGCTATGTCTGGAACCTAACTGGCTAGCTAAAAAACATAACTAGCTATGTCTGAGACCTAACTGACTAGCTAAAAAATATAACTAGCTATGTCTGAGACCTAACTGACTAGCTAAAAAACATAACTGGCTATGTCTGAAACCTAACTGGCTAGCTAAAAAACATAACTAGCTATGTCTGAAACCTAACTGGCTATATAAAAGGGCCAATTTGCGGTTTTAGAGGCCCTAAAAGTTAAATTGATGAGGGTTTTAACCCTCATAGATATATTATTGCGGAGCAATACCAACTGTTGCTTGGCTGTAGGTTTTAACCTACAGGCCCATATAGAAGGAGCGAAGCGACTGGCCTAGCGATGCGAAAGGGGGCGGCGAAGCCGCAGACCAGAACAAGCCCTTTAGGGCGCAGTTCAACGACCAAAGGGAGTAACCGAAGGTGCGTAGCACCGAAGCGAAGGGCCGAGCAGACCTGCGAGCCCTGAAGCGACAACAAGGCCTTTAGGCCGCAGTTCGACGACCGAAGGGAGTAACCGCCGCAAGGCGAAGCCGCAGCGGAGGCCCCTCCCCTACTTCTTTCTTTGTAAAAGATAAAGGACAAGTAGGGCCAAAAGGGCCGTTCCGCCAAAAATTGCCGCCTCGGTATAGGCCAAAAACAGTAATTTGCCCACCGCAAAAAGCAGGCTGTAGGTCAGGACAATAGCCGCCAACCATTGGCCCAATAAAGAGAGTAAGGGGCGGTTATTCGTCTTTATGCCCAAGCCCGACCAATCGCCTAGAGGGCGTACTTTCTGGTAAAAAGCTTGAAGCACTTTTGGGTCGGTAGCCGGGGTAAAAATCATGACCAGCAACCAACTTATAGTAGTAAATAGGACCGTTGTGGGCAAGGCCTCCTCAAAGGGGACCTCATAATAGAAAAAGGGGATGCTAATCAAGGCGGGGGCAATCATGGCCGTCAGTTCGGCCCAAGCATTGATGCGCCACCAATACCAACGGAGAATGAGGAGCAAGCCCAAGCCCGCTCCAGCTTGTAAAATAAAGGCCCAAGCGCCAGAGATTTGCTCAATAAAGAGACTGACGCCTGCGGCCGCCAAGGCCAAGAGAATATTGAGCAAACGAGAGATCCAAACGTAGTGTCCCTCCGTCTGTTGAGGCTGCAAAAAGCGCTTATAAAAATCATGCACCAAATAACCGGCGCCCCAATTCAACTGCGTAGAGACCGTGCTCAAATAAGCCGCTAAAAAGGCCACGAGCAACAGCCCCAAAAGGCCCGGCGGCAAGAAGTCGCGCATAGCCATTACATAGCCTTGGCGATAAGAAAGTTGATAATCTATAGCAGAGGCCAGCTTGGGATTTTCGGCAGCAGCAGCGGTTAGTGCCTGGCGAAAAGCAGGCAATTGGGCCAATAATTCAGGAGATTTTGTGCTCAGATCTGCCTTTTCATCCAGCACTTCTTGGGCGGTCCAGCCCGCTTCTACAAACTGATTATACTGATTTTTTAGATCCCCCTCTGGCAATTGGGGCGGCAAAGCATAGAGCAAAATAGCCGCCAAGCCCACCAAAATCCAAGGCCAAGGCCGCAAGCAATAATGGGCCATCTGAAAGAGCAAGCTAGCCGATTGAGCGGCCTTTTCGCTGCCCGTGCTCATCATCCGTTGGGCGGTATAGCCGCCCCCACCTGGCTCGGCGCCGGGGTACCAACTGGCCCACCACAAAATGCCCAAATAGGCGATAAAAGAACTAATGCCAAAATAGAGACCAGAGCCCTCTTTTTGGGTAGAGGGAAAGAAATCGAGCAGGGCGGGATCCACCGCCTTTAGTTGAGTAGTTAAGCCTTCTAGGCCGCCAATTTCAGGCTGATCCAAAACCACATAGGCCAAAATAATACAGCCCAAAATGGCCACTACAAACTGTAGGGCATCAGTTACAGCCACGCCCAAGAGGCCCGCCACAGCCGAATAAACTGCTCCCAAAAGCAGTAAGCCTAGGGTATAAAGAAAGGCCATACCTTCCGTCAGACCAAAAATGCCTTGCAAAAGAGAACTCATCGCCAAATTGACCCAAGCCAAGATGATAATATTGAGAAATAAGCCCAGATAGATAGCTTTGAAGCCACGTAAAAAGCGGGCAGCGGGACCGCTATAGCGGAGCTCAACAAACTCCACCTCCGTCAAGACCCCAGAGCGTTGCCAAAGGGGGGCAAAAAAGAAGGTCGTGAGCATACCGCCCGCCAAAAAGTTCCACCAAAGCCAGTTGCCCGACACCCCATTTTGGCCCACCAATTCGGCCACCGCCAAGGGCGTATCCGCGGCAAAAGTAGTGGCCACCATAGACAAACCCGCCAGCCACCAAGGCAGCTTTCTGTTGCCCAAGAAAAAAGCCTCTAGGCTCTTGCCCGATTGCCGCCCATAAGAAAGCCCCAGGGCAATAATGAGGAGCAAAAAGCCAATAATGACGCCCCAGTCTAAAGTTGTCAGCATAATTTTATAGATTTAACAGCCTTTCAAGGAAAAGCCTTAATTTAGCCCACAAAATAACTGTTATGGAAAAATTCTATACCCAAATAAAAAAATTTGACCAGCTGGCAGAGCAGAAGAACTACTATGCCGCACTTGCTGCCGGCCAAGATGCCTTTGAGATTTTGCTCTATAGCGATGATGAACCCGTAGTCGTAGAGCCCCCCCTGATTGGGGCCATTGACCGCCTTCAGCGATTTATTGGGCAGTTGGTGCAGCTTCCCGAAATTGAAGAGAATGAATATATACAAGAGGTTTTGGCCGAAATGAAGGCCGAGCTATCTGCCTATATCGCCGATGATTCAGAGGCCGAGGACCTCGGTATGGCTATTGTCGAATTGGCCCGCCTGACGCATTACCTCAAGGGGGCTGCCGATTATCTCAAAATGGAAAATCTGCCCTTGGGCCAAAGTACAGAACCCAAACTCATCATTGCGGTTCAGGAAGATGGCAGCATGCAGCTCTATGGCCGCATGGCCGAGGATGGCCTCAGCCCAGAAGAGGCCCAAGCCATGATGCAGCGCTTTCAGCAGTTGCTCTCTCCAGATGCCCAAGAAAGTGACCTCAGCCAACTACTCAACCTAGCCGCCCAACTGATGGTCAAAGGCGCGCTAGAGGAGGCCAAACAGGCCTATTGGCAAATTCAAGAACAGTATCCCAGCTATCAGGCGCAATGCCAAACGGGACTGGGCGCCTGCGCCTACTACCAAGAAAATTTTGAGCAGGCCATTGAGCATTATTTGTTGGCCCTAAAGGCTGGCGAATCAGAAGATCGCTGCGCCTATAATGTCTCGGAAAGCTGCCAAGCACTCATCTTTGCCACAACTGACCGCAACGAAAAAATGAAATGGGTCTATTTCTTTAAAGAGCATTTTCCCGAAATCGATCAGCAGTTTGAGCTGGATTAAGTAGGTTGTATTTTGGGGCTGCCCCTTCCGCCGGCTTGAAAGCCAGCGCAAAGCGGTATCGCTTTGCGAAGCGATACAAAATGAGGGTTAAAACCCTCATGAATTATCGGCTCGGGTCGGGCTGTTTCGCAGCTCGCAAGTCTGCTCGGCCCTGCGCCGCCTTCGGCGGCTGGGTCTGGCCCTTTGGGCCACTGCTGTCCATCCCTCAGCCGAGGCGCTGCGCGCCTTTGCGGCGGCTTCGCCGCCTGCTAGACCAAAAAGGGGCGGATGATTTTAATCAACCGCCCCTTTGCTATGCCCTGGGCTTATTTCTCTTCATTAAAGTAGAGCTTATAGTAGTACATGCCTTTTTCTTCATCAAAGCCCTTTTGGAGGAGGCCCTCCTCTTGGGCTTGGGCCGATTGGACCTTAATCTCCATTTGGCTATCGAGCTGAATCACTCGCTTAAAAGAGCGGGCCGCCTTCTTTACTGCAGGCGTAGCAATAAAGAAAGGTTCTTCCTCTACATCCTCTAAGCCTACCTTTTCTTGATACTGCTGTTTGTAGCTATTAAACTGCTCTTTCTTCTCTTCATTATCCTCAAAGATTTGCTCCACAAACTCCTCGGCATCAAAGCTATCTTGGGTCTCAAAATATTCTAAAGACTTATTGAGGAAAGCCACTTGCTCCTGCTTTTCTTCAGCCTCAAATTGTTGCTTGCCAAAGTCCTTACACATCTTGAGATAGGTCTGTGTATAAAAGAGCTCATCTTGGAGTTGGGTAATTTGCAAAAACTCATCTCGCCAATATTTAGCCTCCGAGCTTTTGAGGTCTACAGAAGCTACTCTAAACCCACTTTCGGCTTCTATATTAAAGACCAAGCAGCCCTTATCCATTTTCTTGAGGTCTACCCCCTCCTCAAAGTAAAAGGTCCAGTCTTCTTCCTCATCTAACCGAAGCTTGAGAAACTGCTCCTTATTTTCTGTTTTGAAAATACCAATGGCTTCCACCAATTCGTCATTGACCAAAATGTCTTCAAAATAGACCAGATAGAACTCTCCGCCCTTAATTTTGGGGTGGTTGGAGCAATTGTAGAGTTGCTGCAACATCAAAACCGATTGCTCATAAAAGGTCTCGGCATTGGCTTGAGCAAAAATGGCTTTGCAGTAGCTAAAGATTTCATTCATCTCTAGCTCACTAGCATGATTAAACTGATAAAACTCTTCAAATTTGAAAGAGCTCAAAAAGAAGTCTTGCAACTGTTCTTTTTGTTCGGCCTGAGGCAGGGGCAGCAATTTGCTAGCGACCTTCATGCCCTCATCTCGGCTTTTGTTGCCTAGGCGATGTAGGGCCAAACGGCGCATTTGTATTTCGGATAAAACGACTTGGGTATCCATAGTTATTTCTTTTGGGCAAAGATAAGGCTTTATTCCCTGCGGCGCATAAAAAAAGTCCCGCTTCCTTTTCAGAAAGCGAGACCCACACTATAAGAACACCCAATTAAAACCTTTAAAATCTGTTTGATTAGATTTCGTTTTTTTCGTCAAAAGCTATGCCAAGCAACAGCTTTTTTATTCACTCAATCCTTAAAGGATTGTTAGTTGTATTATTACTTTTCTGGAGAGCTCGCACCAATAACGGTGCCTAATTAAGCTTTGTTTTATACCCGAAGCTTAAAATACTGTTAATATAAAGTAAAAAGAGAATAACGAAACTTTTAGTTAAAACTGGGTTATTTTGCGGTGAGCAGGGCGCGAAGCGCCCGCAGGCTGAGGGATGGAGAGGGGGGCCGAAGGCCAGACCGAGTTTTTTGAGCAAAGCGAAAAAGCGAAGGGCCGAGCGAACAGCGAGCCCGGCACAGCCCGACCCGAGCGAAGCGAGTGGGCAGCCCCTCCCCTACAGCAGTTTGGCCCGAATAATTTGATCTCCCAGCTCTAGCTGATGCAACTGTTCTAGGCCTTCGATGACCTGACCAAAAAGGGTATATTTTCCGTCTAAATGAATAGCTGGACTATGTGTAATGAAAAACTGGGCCGATTCGGTATCCTTACCTGCCGAGGCCATGCCCACGGCCCCGGCTTGGCTATAGCTTCTTTGGCTAAATTCTGAAACGATATTGAAGTTGAGTCCGCCCCAACCGTCGCCTCTAGGGCAGCCTGTTTGGGCCACAAAATTGGGCACTAGACGGTGAAATGCCTTGCCATCATAGTAGCCTGCCTTGACCAGCTGAATGAATTGGATGACGGTGGCGGGACATTCCTTGAGGTAGGTTTCAATTACAATTTTGCCTCGGCTAGTGCTGAGTTCCACCTTGGGTTTTTCGGGTAGGGCCTTGATCAATGCCCAATCGATTTCGGGAAATTTCTGCTTAGCATAGGGCCGCTCGGGGCGATTGCTGCCTTCAATATAATTGATGGCCCTTTGCAGCAGCATATGCGTTTCTAGGTCTCGGGGCAGTTGCAATTGGCTTTGGGCTGTTTTGAGAAAACTTGCATCGGGAAAAGCCTCTTTGAGTTTGAGGCTAGGCGTACTAATAGCGGTAGCCACTACGGCCAGGGCGCCGGGGTCTCCATCTTGGACCAATTTTCGGAGCAATTGATGAAGTTCGGTTCGGGCGCGTTCTTTGCCGCCCCCCCCATGCACTAAATCAAAATCGGGCAAGCCACAAATGCTCACGAGTCCCTCGGCCGCAGCAGATTTCACCATGGGCGAAACCTCCTCTAGACTGTCGGCGGGAAAGGCCATTTGGCCCAAGAGCCGATGATTGAGCGCATAGCGGCCCAAGGCCTGCAAAAGCAATTGTTGTTCGTAGGGATTTTGGCTGGCCTTGGCCATTTGGGCCAATTTATTACTAATAAACTGCTTAGAAGGGCGGCGGTAGGCGGGCAATTTGGCCAAAGCAGCCCCATAGAGCTCGGCCCGAATCGCCCAATCTATGCTATCGCTTCGCTCATCGGCCCATTTGATGTAATTAAAGGCATCGCCCTCGGCCCCATATTGTCTAAAAAACTGCGCGGCCAATAATTGGACCTGTCGGCTGGTATCTCGCAAAGCGCCATAGGCCAGATTTCGGCTAGAGTCATAGGGAAAATACTGCAATCCTCTCAAAATATTGGCCCGTACCCGATAATCCTCCTCTTCTTTAAAAGTAGTTTTTAGGGCCGAAAAAGCGGCTGGCGTCTTGGCCTTGGCCAGCGCCAAAACCAAAAACATCCGCATATCGGGGTCCTTTTCTTCTTGCACATTATTGATCAGTAAGTTCTCGTATCGGCTCAGGTCTAGGCCCGCCACTCGGGCCAAATAATTGGCGGCAATAAAGCGGGCTTTTTTGGGCATCAGGCTATTGGCCAAATAATCGTTAATCATTCGAGAGCTGCCTTCGGGTTGCACCATGCCCCGCAAAGCAAAGCGATAAAGGCCCAGCGCCAGGCCATTGAGCAAGAGCGAATCTTGCAGGGCATAAGGTCTAGAGGTACAAAGGTCTTTTAGGTCCTTAACATCTCCCGATCGGCCCACTGCTTCTAGAATACTGGCCAAAACGACTCGGCTACTATCTTGCTGAAACGCCTCGGCCAGATAATCGGCAGCCTTGGCATTTTCGGTTTGGCCCAAAGCAAAAGCAGCCGCCATGCGCAGCTCCTCGCTAGGGTCGCCAAGAGCATCGGCCAAATGGTCAATAGCCGCACTATCTTGTACCGAGGCTAGGGCCATAGCGGCCGCATAGCGGTGGTCCAAATTATCCACCGCCAAATAGGTAATTAGCGCCTCCGTATTGGCCTTACCTTCTGCATTTCTCTTGGCACGAATATCAAAAATTTGCTGCAAAACGGCATCCTCCAAAGAGAGGTTTAGTTCTTCTTTGGGCAATTCTTCTGGACCGCCGCAGCTGGCCAAAAACAACAACATCAGGCCCAAAAGGGGCATATATAATTTCATCATGATTTGTATTAACTTCTGTATTTTTTTGGGGCTGCCCCTGCGGCCTTCGGCCTTGGGTCGGGCTCTGTCGTGGCTCGCAAGTCTGCTCGGCCCTGCAGTTTTTTCGCTGCGCTCAAAAACTTGGGTCTGCGGCTTTGCCGCACCACTTTCCATCCCTCAGCCGATAGCCGGCTCTTGGCATTAAGGGCTAAAAAAGAGGGCTATTCTTTATCAGTTGGCAAGAAAAAAGGGCCAATGGAGCCCTTCTTTTATTCTCTATTTATCTTCCTCTTCATACCAGGAGGCATACATCATATAGGCCTCGGCAATGCGCTCAATCTCATTTTTGAAGAGCTCTGGAGAAAGAGATTTTATTTTTTTGGCGGGCACTCCCGCATAAACTGCATTAGATTCTAATTGGGCATTTTCTAAAATCAGGGCCCCAGCAGCAATCAGGCAGTTGTCGGGCACTACGGCATTATCCATAATAATGGCGCCCATGCCCACCAGTACCTTGTTGCCAATCGTACAACCATGCACCAATGCCCGATGTCCAATAGAAACTGAATTGCCTATAGTTGTTTTTGTTTTTTGGTAGGTACAGTGCACCACTGCCCCATCCTGAATATTCACCTTATTGCCAATTCGAATGCTATTGACATCTCCTCTGAGCACAGCCTGAAACCAGATACTACAGTCGTCGCCCATTTCAATATCGCCAGTGAGCGTGGCATTTTCGGCCAAAAAACAATTTTTGCCCCAGCTGGGTGTCTTTCCTCTTACGGTTTTAATTAGCGCCATAAACCCCAAATAATTTTAAGCCCGAATAGTGGCTATATGTACAATTTTTTTGCTTACCCGATGGTCTCCATTGGTCACGCTAATATAATAGATCCCAGAAGGAAGACCAGGCAGATTAAAGTAATATTGATTTTGTCGAACAGAATGGGTGGGAATTTCATAAATGAGCTTACCTGTTGCATCAAAAAGCTGCATCTGAATGTACTGCTCTTCGGGCAGTTGGAGGTCTATGGTCAGTTTCTCTTGGATGGGATTGGGATAAATGCCTACTCCTTCTTGGAAAGATCGTTTTTGCTCAAAAACTTCATCTACAGAAACCGAGACCGACTGCACGCAGACCATCTGCATATTGGTTTTTTTGCCCGTGCTGGCCGTAAAGCCGAAATAGACGTCTTGGTCCATACCAAAAAACTGGCTCAGGTCTTTGCGCAAGCTCAGGCGGATTTCCCCATCAAAGAGAACCTCTAGCAATTGTTTGGAGGGCGACCAGCGGATGGTGACATCATGATACTCACAATCCACCACAGATTGTCCGTTGCTGCGCAGCCGTTTGGCCGAGCCAATAGGAAACTCTTGTTGGCCATTTTGGACCACTGCCAAATGCGGCAAGTACATATCTCCAATGCCAGGGCTATATTTACTATCTAGCTCAATGGCCAAAGAGGGGGCTAGGCCTTCACAGTCTTTTGTTTTGCCAAAACCTAGGCTTTTGCCTGCGCAGCCAAGGGCATCAAAGCCTGTTTTATCTTGATGAAAGACAAAGGCCAGGCCTTCACCAGCATAGCGGTTGCAGCCAAAATTAACAGCAAAGTGCAATTCTAGGGCATTTTCCATACGGATAGGGTACTCGCACCAAATGCTTCCCACCTCTTGGTTGACCTCATCAGAGGTGAGGCGGTAGCAGTTTTCGGAGACCAACTGGCTAGCGCCATTTTGGGTAAAAGAGGGCTGGGCCCAACTTATTTTAGGGGCCGCAAAAAGGCTAAGCCAAATAGTAAAAATATAAGCAGTTCGTACAAGCATGTAGGCGACATTTACTCCAGAAGCTGTCCTGCTCAAGGAGCGCAACTTCAATCTGGAACAGCCCTAAAGGGGCTGCATACTAGGGGGGGGATAGCTGCGATGGGAATAGAGAAAAGAAGTCGCACAAATACTTGCTCTAAAAGCGGCTTCTCAAACAGCTTATAGCAAGATAAAAACTTTTGGCTAGAATTTAGATTTTGCCTAGGCCTGCTCTTCATACTCCACATAATTGCGGGGCGTTTCATAGAGGCGAACCCCAATCTTAAATTTGGGATCTAGATGTTCTTTGAGGATTTTCCAGATCAGCCAACAGATATTTTCTGCCGTAGGGTTAAGGGTTTTAAACTCTTCTACCTGTAGGTTGAGGTTTTTGTGGTCAAATTTGGCCTCAATCTTATGTTTAATGATATCATTGAGAATTTTGAGATCAATCACATAGCCGGTTTCGGGGTCTACAGGGCCAGTTACCTTCACCTCTAGTTCATAGTTGTGGCCATGATAATATTCATTATTGCAAAGGCCAAAAACCTCTTCATTTTGCTCGGAGGTCCAGGCGGGATTATGTAGGCGGTGGGCGGCATTAAAGTGAGCACGGCGATAGACAGACATTTGGCGCATAGTTATAATTTTGATCGTGAACTGATTTTAAAACAAACAGTTATTGGGCCTTAAGGTTTTTATTTTGAAAAAGGGCCTGAAATTCCTCGCTACTCAGCCGTCTTTTTAGGCGGCTATGTTGGCGGGCCGCATCAGAGATGCTTTTGATGTAGACCAAGCCTAAGCCTTGGGCATAAATTTCTTGGCGTTGGCCTTGTATTTTCCAGTGGCCACCATTGATCGAATCATTGGTTTCTGAAAACTCTTCTACATCTAATTGGATGGCGGGCAGTTCTTGGCCCTCCCAACTAAAGGTAAGGGCTTCTTTAGACAAGCTTCTGTTGCGAACAATATCATAAATAACTGCGGTATCGGGGGCTATGCTAAAATTGACCCAAAAGCGATACACCTGCCCCTCTTCTTGGGTAGGCTTAAAAGGATAGAGAACGGGCTCTTTAATTTTGGCCGAGCTCGTATGGCTTTTTCCGCTGCTATCGGTTTGGAAGAAGCGATAATCTTTGAGGATGGCCCCATCGGCTAGGATTTGGCTGCGGAAAAACTGTTGTTGTTCTCCTTTTTGGTTGTAGTTGGTCCCTAACAAAAATTGGTTGCCCGCTTTATCATAAACCGTATTATAGAGCCAATAATCTACTTGGCCCGTGCTGTCATCTACATACTCATAGACTTGGGGTTCTTCGAGGGCTTTGATCGGAAAATAATAGGCTTTGATTGATTTGGGGGCTGGAGGTTGGCAGGCGGAAAATAAAAATAGGCTAAGGGTAAGAGCCGAAAAAAGGGGTTTCATATGATTGATATTTTGGTTTGCTTCTGCCTTTTGCAGGCGGCGAAGCCGCCGCAGGCAATAGCCAGATTTAAACGCACTCACTTTTATAGTTTGCAGCAATTTCCCGCTAGTCGGCCCTATTTTCCTCGGCCATAGCGAAGGCTATGCCCTTAAAAAATAGCTGGCCTAGCCAAAAATTCATAGCAAACCATGGCCAAAGCAGCGCGATTAAATCTGGCTGAGGGATGGACAAGGGGGGCCGAAGGCCAGACCGAGCTTTTTGAGCGAAGCGAAAAAAGCGAAGGGCCGAGCGAATAGCGAGCCCTGAAACAGCCCGACCCGCCCGCAGGGCGGGGCAGCCCCAAATAAAAAAGCTTCATAAAAAAAGAGTCACCCCTCATAGAAAGAAGTGACCCTTTAGTCAGTCTGAGCATTATGTATGCTGCTTAAGCTTTAACAGCTTCTAGTGCTTTAACGATAGTTACGCCAATTTGGGCGGGAGTATCGACAGTGATTACGCCACATTCGCGAAGAATAGCGTATTTGGCTTCTGCAGTATCATCTTTACCGCCAACGATAGCACCAGCATGGCCCATTTTGCGGCCTTTGGGCGCTGTTTTACCAGCGATAAAGCCCACTACGGGTTTAGTACCATGTGCTTTGATCCAGCGGGCAGTTTCTACCTCCATTTGGCCTCCGATTTCGCCAATCATAACGATAGCGTCGGTGTCGGGATCAGCCATAAGAAGCTGTACGGCCTCAATCATGGGCGTGCCCAAAACGGGGTCACCACCAATACCGATACAAGTAGATTGGCCCAAACCGGCCTTAGTTACTTGGTCTACGGCCTCATAAGTGAGGGTACCAGATTTAGAAACGATACCAATGCGGCCGGGGTTGTGGATAAAGCCGGGCATGATGCCTACCTTGGCACCGCCAGGGGTAATAATACCGGGGCAGTTGGGGCCAATGAGGCGCACGCCTTTATCATTAACATAAGCCTTCACCTTCAACATGTCTTGCACGGGAATGCCCTCTGTGATGCAAACGATGAGGTCTACACCAGCATCGGCAGCTTCCAAAACGGCATCAGCAGCAAAAGCTGGGGGGACAAAAATGATAGAAACATCGGCGCCAGTCTCTTTTACTGCATCTTCTACAGTATTAAAAACCGGGCGGTCCAAATGGCTAGTTCCTCCTTTACCTGGAGTTACACCGGCTACCACATTGGTGCCATATTCAATCATCTGTTGACCGTGGAAAGAGCCTTCCTTTCCGGTAAAACCTTGAACGACAATCTTAGAGTCTTTATTAACGAGTACCGACATGAAAAAAGGGTTTTAAAACAAGTGATAGACAGAACGGGTTTTCCGCTCTTACAATTACCTTCAAATTTAGAAAATTATATTTAGCCTGCCAATTTCCCTCTAAGGTTTCTTTTGAATGATAAAGATATCCTCATCATCTTTTTTCATCAGGTGTTCTTCTCGGGCAAATTGCTCGAGGTGGCGGTCATCGGTGCTCAGGTTTTCTCTTTTGCGGCTGTCTTTTTCAATTTCATCCTCAAAATAGGCCTTTTTGGTTTGCAGTTCTTGCAAGGTTTTATTGAGCCGATACTGGTTCATGATGCTGTGCTGATCAAAAAGCAGCATCCAAAAGCCATAGACAATAGCGGCCACCACATATTTGTTGCGGAGGCTGGGGGGCAGTTTGTCTATCCATGCCCGAATATTGATATTTAGTTTTTTTCTTGCCATAATTGCTTTGTTTTGGGGCTGCCCCTGCGGCCTTCGGCCTTGGGTCGGGCTGTGTCAGGGCTCGCAGGTCTGCTCGGCCCTGCGCGGGCTGCGCCCGCTGGGTCTGCGGCTGCGCCGCCCCCTTATCCATCCCTCAGCCGATACTGTGGGCCAAGGCCCACAGCCAAAAGGCTTGCCTAAAGAGGGCCAAAGCCCTCATAAAAGTTTAGCGAATTTCGCAGCTCAGTAATTCTTGGCCCTTCAAAAAGCCTTTATACTCTTGGCCTTGGGCAATGGGCCCCACGCCAGCTGGCGTTCCTGTAAATATAAGGTCTCCCTTTTGCAAACTGAAAAACTTAGAGACATAAGCAATCAAATTGTCTATATCTGTAATCATATTGCGGCTATCGCCCTGCTGAACGCTTTGGCCATTTTGCTGCAACTCAAAACAATAATGCCCCTCGGCTTCTTGGGCCTCGGCCTTGGGCAAAAAACGCCCCACAATAGCCGAATGATCAAAGGCCTTGGCGATTTCCCAAGGATGCCCATTTTCTTTGCATTTGCCCTGCAAATCTCTGGCCGTTAGGTCTATGCCCAAACCCACTTCCTCATAATATTTATGGGCAAATTTTGGCGCCACCGATTTGCCCGTTCGGCAAATCTTAACCACCAACTCTAGCTCATAATGAATGTCTTGGCTAAATTCAGGATAATAAAAGGCTTTGCCGTCTTTCAATAAGGCCGTACTGGGCTTCATAAAAATAAGCGGCTGCTTGGGTATAGCATTATTTAACTCTGCGGCATGCTCGGCATAATTACGCCCTATACAAATGATTTTCATAAGCTTTTAGCTGATAGAAGCGGCTATTGCCAACTATTTGTTTTAAAAAACATAAACAAAAAGCTGTAAAAATTTTACAATTACTCCTTTTTGTTTTACCTTTGAAACAGCGGGAAAAGGGAAGTTCACCGCTCAACTTTAGTCATAGGACAAAGGGTTTACACACCTTTGCTCTATTTCAATTCAATAGAAAAAGTTCTTATCGTTTTAGTGTAGGTCTTTTAATTGTTGTCTCATTTGTCTGTCTAGAGAAGCCTTAGGGCTTCTCTTTTTTTTGCCTAGCTCCCAAAACAAAAAAACCTCAATATCCGGCAGGACATTGAGGCGGGTGGTCCCACTTGGGCTCGAACCAAGGACCCACTGATTATGAGTCAGTTGCTCTAACCGACTGAGCTATAGGACCATTTTTTCGCAAACCTCGGTTTTTTCATTAGTTTGCGAAGACAAAAGTAAGAACTAATTTTTTTAGGACCTAAAAAATGATGCAAAATATTATGCTTTTTCCCAAAAACATCCTTTTTGACCTTGGCGGGGTAATTCTCAACCTTGATATTCCCCGAACGATGGCTTGTTTTAAAAGCTTGGCCGGTAGCGAGGCCGAGTTTAACCGAATTTTTGGCCTTTTGGCCCAAGAGGCGCATTTTGAGCGTTTTGAAAGAGGCCAAATTTCAGCCGATGATTTTTTGGCCCGCTTTGTAGCATTGGCCGAGCGGCCCATAGATAAGGCTCAAGCTAAAATAGCCTGGAACGCCATGCTGCTCGAGCTGCCCGCCCAGCGCATCAATACGCTACAAAAGTTGCGGGCCAAGGGGCACCGCCTCTTTTTGCTCAGCAATATTAACGAAATCCATTTGGAGGAGGTCCGCAAAATTATTGAGGCGCAACATGGCGCTCTTGACTTTGATGGCCTTTTTGAAAAAGCCTACTACTCTCATGAGATTGGGCGGCGCAAACCAGATATTTCTACTTATCAGTGGTTGGCCGAGGATGCGGGCATTTTGGCCCAAGACACTTTATTTATAGATGATAATGCCGACAATATAAAAGGCGCCCGAGAAGCTGGCTTCTGGGCGCAATTGCATTTGGCCAATACTAATTTGGAGTTGGCCATGGCCGATTATCTAAAATAATGGGCCGTATTTTTTGGATGGGACAGGCGGCGAAGCCGCCGCAGGCCTAGCGATGTGCAGCAGTGGCCGTCAGGCCAGACCAAGCAAAAAACTTGTTTTTTTGCGTAGGGCCGAGCGAGCAGCGAGCTGCGAAACGTAGCGCCTGCCGTAGGCAGGAGGCCCCAAAACCTACTTATCGCCTAAAATGAGGGGGAGGCCCTTATCGCCTCCTCCTACCACAATCACCTTGGTGTTGGGTGAATTGGCTAGTTGGAGAGTGGCTTCAATTCCTTTTTCGGTCAAAATCTTATCGTTCAAACTTTGGGTAAGAATCTCGTTGGCCTCGGCCTTGGCGCTAGCCTCGATGAGGATCCGTTCTTTTTCCTTGCGTTCTTGGGCCAAAATGTATTCATATTTGAGGGCCTTTTGTTCGGCCTCAATTTTTTCTTCAATGGCTCGGCGCACCTTATCGGGCAGCTCAATATCGCGGATAAGAACAGCGCGAAGGTCAATAAAATTGCTGACCAAAGTTTTCTCCAGATTTGTTTGGATAAGTCCCTGAACTTCATCTCTTTTTGTAGAATAAAGCTCTTCGGGCTTATAGCGGCCAATGACATTTCTAACGGCAGAGCGCACCTCGGGTTTGACCAAAGTATTCATATAATTCTCGCCAAATTGCTCATGCAAATGCCCAATTTTCTCAAAAGAGGGATTCACACGGACCGTCAAATCGAGTTGAATATTTAGTCCATTGCTCGACAAAACCGTCATGCTTTCCTCCAGTTGTTGCTCCCGCACATCATAGATATACATGCTGTTCCAGGGGGCCAAAACATGAAAACCGGGGGCATAAGTTTTCTCTTGGTCAATTCCTTTTCCGAAGGGTTGAAAGAGCACCCCTCTAAATCCTGCGTCAATGGTCAGGAAGGTACTATTGACCAAAACGAGGGTAAAAATGGCGATGACCAGGCCAATCACGCCAAAAATAATCAATCGACTGTTGTTCATATTTTATGTAGTTTGTTATGAGGATACAATGGAGATCCAATTAAAAAAATTCCCATTTCATGGGCTATTCGGGCTTAGATCGGGCTAATTTACTAATTTCTTGATTTAGTTTTTGTACTTGCAGTTGCAAAGCTTCTAGGCTGCTATTTTCCAGAATATAATCGGCTCTTTTGATTTTTTCTTCTTCGGGCCATTGGTTGTTGATGCGGGCCAAAACGGCGGCTTCTGTCAGCTGATCTCTGGCCATCACCCGGCTAATTCGCAGCTCTAGCGGAGCCGTCACCACAATAATTTTATCAAATTGATCGGCCAAATTGGCCTCAAAAATAAGGGCGGCTTCCTTCAGGCAATAGGGATGTCCAGCCTGCTGCATTTGCGCCTGCCAAGCCTGCGTATCTCGCTTGACCGCCGGATGCACCAAGGCGTTGAGTTGGGCCAAAGCGGCCTTATCCGTAAAGACTTTTTCGGCCAAATAAGGGCGGTTGAGCCCCCCGGCGGGATCATAGGTATCGGGACCAAAAGCGGCCATCAAATCTTGCTGCAATTTATGGTCATTTTGCATCAGCCATTTGGCCCTTTGGTCGGCATCATAAAGCGGGACGCCTAAGGCTTCAAAAAAGCGGGCGGCGGTGCTTTTTCCACTTCCAATACCGCCAGTAATTCCAATTTTCAACATGATTTTTTTTCATTTTGTTTATTTGGGGCTGCCCCAGCCTTTGGCTGGGTCGGGCCATTGCGCAGCTCGCAGGTCTGCTCGGCCCTGCAGCCCTTTGGGCTTTGGTCTGCCGCCTTCGGCGGCCCTGCTACAGCCCCTCAGCCGCGTCGCTGCGCTCCTTTGCGGCGGCTTCGCCGCCTGCTAGATGCAGGCAAAACGCCTTGCTCTTGTAAAATGGCACAAAAAGCTTTAGCTTTCAAAAAAGAAGGAGATGCAAAAAATTTTTATTTCCAGAAAACTAGCCGAGCAAAGTGACTTTAGGCGCTTATTAGCTAATCGGGCCGAGCTCATAGATTACTCACTATTAAGGTTTTGGCCCATTAACTTTAGTTGGCCCAAAGATACGGACTGTTATTTTTTTTATAGCCCCAGAGGGCTGCGCTATGCCTTGGCCCAATGGAAAAAACCCTGGGAGCAGCTCCCTTTGATTGCGGCTTTGGGGCCGGCAACAGCCGCTGTACTTGAAGAATTTGGCTTAACAGCAGATTTCATTGGCTCTGGCCGGCCCGCCCCTACTGCCCTGGCCTTTAAAGAATGGCTGGGCCAAAAAAGCGTTTGCTTTTTTCGGGCCGAACAATCTAAACGCTCTATTCAACAACTGCTCAAGGGCCAGATATTGGCCAAGGAGCGCATTGTCTATAGCAACCAAGCCAAAACCCAATTTGCCGACAGCCAAGCCGATATTTTAGTCTTGACCAGCCCACTCAATGCCCAAACCTATTTAAAGGCCTACCCCAAAAGGAAAAATCAAGAAATTCTAGTTATTGGACGTAGCACGGCCCAAAAACTTATGGAAATGGGCTATAGCAACTTTCATTTAGCCACTGCTCCTAAAGAAAAAGCCTTGGCCCAATACTGTTTGCGCTATTTGCTCTAGCCCTATTGGCCTTAGCAATTCGCCACAAATTGTTTTTCATTTTATTTTTTTTACTAAAAATTGCAACAAAAAGTTGCACTACTAGTAAAAGCCCTGTACATTTGGTTCATAACAAAAAGAAATGAAAGTTTTTGCGGGCAGGCTTGCGGCTTTTACTGAAAAAACTTAACTTTATCGTATACTTTAGATTTTACTTGGCTATAAATACAAAATGAGATGGCAACTAAAAAAGATGCTAAGGCCCTAGAGGGCAAAAAAAAGGCCCTACAGGCCACATTAGATCGCTTGACTAAAACCTATGGAAAAGGGAGTGTCATGAAGTTGGGCGATGCCCCAATGGTAGAGGTAGAAGCTATTCCTACAGGTTCTATTGGCTTGGATGTCGCTTTGGGCACCAATGGCCTTGCCAAAGGGCGTATTGTAGAGATTTATGGACCAGAATCTTCTGGTAAAACGACTATTGCCATTCATGCTATTGCAGAATGTCAGAAGGCGGGCGGAATTGCTGCTTTTGTTGATGCAGAGCATGCTTTTGACCGTTATTATGCTGAAAAATTGGGCGTAGATGTAGATGAGTTGGTTTTTGCTCAGCCTGATTATGGAGAGCAAGCCTTGGAAATTGCCGAGAACTTGATTCGCTCTGGCGCTATTGATATTTTGGTGGTGGATTCTGTTGCTGCACTTGTTCCTCGCGCAGAGATTGAGGGCGATATGGGAGATTCTAAGATGGGGCTTCAGGCACGTTTGATGTCTCAGGCTATGCGCAAATTGACTAGCGCCATTGGTAAAACGAATTGTTGCTGTATTTTCATCAACCAGTTGCGAGAAAAAATTGGGGTGATGTTCGGTAATCCAGAAACCACAACCGGGGGTAATGCCTTGAAGTTTTATGCTTCTCAGCGTTTGGATATTCGCCGCTCTGGTGCTGCCATTAAGGACCGTGAAGGCAATGTAGTGGGAAACCACGTTAAGGTGAAAGTGGTCAAGAATAAATTGGCTCCTCCCTTCCGCATCGCTCAGTTTGATATCATGTATGGAGAAGGCGTTTCTAAAACTGGAGAACTCGTTGATATGGGCGCTGAATTTGACATCTTGAGCAAGAGCGGCGCTTGGTATGGCTATGGAGGGACAAAAATTGCCCAAGGGCGCGAAGCAGCCAAGCAATTTATGATGGATAACCCAGAGGTTGCTCTAGAGATTGAAGAAAAGATCAAAGCCCACCTTTTTGGTAACCCTCAGGAAGAGCCAGAAGATGTAGAAGATGCTGCAACAGAAGATGCTGCTGCAAAAACTGAAGAAAAAACAAGCAAACGCGGCCGCAAGAAAGCCGATGCTTAATCGAAATACCTTTTTGTCTAAAATGCAAGCCAGAGAATCCCTTGGCTCTCTACCTAAAGTCTGCGGTTTCTTTTTGTATTTTTAGCCAGTAGCTGCCTCTTCGCTTAGCGGAGAGGTAGTTTTTTTTTGTGGGGCTATAGAAAAGCTGTACTTTGAATGAGAAAAGCAAAACATCAATGAGAATCTTACTTTTTACAGGAAAAGGCGGCGTAGGCAAAACGAGCAGCGCAGCTGCCACAGCTTTGGCCACTGCCGCCCAAGGATACAGAACCTTGGTGGTCTCTACCGACCCCGCTCATAGCCTTTCGGATGCTTTGGACCAAGAACTAGCCCCAGAACCCAAAGCCGTAGCCCCTAATTTATGGGCCCAAGAATTTGACGTCTATTATTCTATGAAAAAACATTGGGATAATATGCGCAACCTCATGCTGACGGTCTTCCGCTGGCGGGGCGTAAAAAATATTGTGGCCGAAGAGCTTTCTGTCTTGCCCGGCATGGAAGAAGCCTCTGCTTTTTTATGGATTGAGCAACACTACCGCGAAGGGAAATATGATGTACTCATTATTGACTCCGCCCCCACTGGAGAAACCCTAAGCTTACTTTCCTTGCCTCAGGTTATGCAGTCTTGGGTAAATAAAGCCGTACCCAAATTTGCCATCAAAACCGCCGGAAAGTTTTTGCGCAAAGCCTCTGGCGTTCCTTTAGACAAAGGCTTTGAAGAACTAGAAGAGCTCTTTGAAAAACTAGAGCAGGTCCAGAAAATTATGCTGAACCCCAAAATTTGCTCTATTCGGATTGTCGCCAACCCCGAACGCATGGTCATACAAGAAGCCAAAAGAGCCTATACCTATTTACAACTCTATGGCTATCAGGTAGATGGCATTATTGTTAATCGAGTACTGCCCGAAGAAATGGGCGCAGGCGTTTTTGCTCAGTATATTAAAAGCCAAAAACAATATCTTGAGGATATTGAGGAAAGCTTTGCCCCCCTACCCATTTTTAAGGCCCCCCATTTGGGCCAAGAACTATTTGGTTTGCCACTACTAGAAAAAATGGGCCAGCTGCTCTATAAAGGAGAAGACCCCGCTCAGTTTTTTCATAGTGAAAACCCCTTTGAGGTAGAAGAAAGAGGGCAATACTATTTAATTAGCATCAAACTCCCCTTTATTCAAGAAGAAGATTTTTCGGTCCAAAAATTTGGCGATGAACTGGTCCTAGATGTCAAGGGCCGCAGAAAAAATATCTTTCTGCCCCGCTTTGCCAACTACCTCCAACTAGAAAAACACGCCTTTGCCGACGGACAGCTTCGGCTTTGGCTAAAAAAATCATAGAAGCAAAATTGGCAGTCTCTACAAAATTGTCTATTTTTGTGTTTCATAGACAGCCCGCATAGCTCAACTGGAAGAGTGTCGGTTTCCGGAGCCGAAGGTTGCAGGTTCGAACCCTGCTGTGGGTATTGGCCCAACAAACATCTGTTTGTTGGGCCTTTTTTTATGCCCATAAAAAAAGCCAGAGCCCCCTTTGGGGCCCTAGCTCATAAAAAAGCATACAGACAGCTCTTTAGTAAGTGGCGAGTTCTTGGTCCACTTCCTTGGCATAGGCTAAAATTCCGCCCTCCAAATTAAGTAAGTTAGTATAGCCGTATTGCGCTTGCAATAACTCAATCACATCAGCGCTTCGCTTTCCAGACCGACAATGCAGAACAACATCTCCCGTTTTGGGAATTTGGTCCAACTGCTGCTCAATTTCTCCTTTCGGAATCAATTGGCCTCCTATATCTACAATTTCTTGCTCATAAGACTCTCGCACATCAATTAACACAAAAACTCTTGACTCCTCTTGCCACTGCTTAAGTTCTTGCACGCTAATGCTTGGCACAGCCGCCACAGGCTGCTCTTCTTTGGCTTCTTCAACCCCACAAAACTGCTCATAATCAATGAGTTCTGTAATTTCTGGAGTGTTTGGGTTTTTCCAAATCTTGAGGGTTCTATGGCTAAAGGTCAAAGCATCAAAGAGATAGAGCCGCCCCACTAAAGGCTCCCCTACCCCAGTAATCACTTTAATGACCTCTAGTGCTTGTAAAGAACCAATAATGCCTGGCAAGACGCCCAAAACACCTCCCTCAGAACAAGAAGGCACTAAGCCCGGAGGTGGTGGAGAGGGAAAAAGATCTCGATAATGAGGACCTAAATTGCCTGCCTCATCTTTGTAGTTAAAAACCGAAACCTGTCCCTCAAAGCGATAGATAGAGGCATAGACATTCGTTTTACCTAAAATTACACAGGCATCATTAACCAAGTAACGAGTCGGAAAATTATCGGTCCCATCAGCCACTACATCATAGCCCTTAACAATGTCTAGGGCATTCTCTGAGTTTAAAAACTCATTGTAAACAGAGACCTCAATATGTGGATTGAGCGCCTCTATCCGAGCTTTGGCAGCCTCTGCTTTTAACTGACCAATGCTCTCGGTCCCAAATAATACTTGCCGCTGCAAATTGCTATCATCTACTCGATCATAATCTACAATGCCAATATGGCCCACTCCTGCAGCAGCCAAATAGAGTAAAAGAGGACTGCCCAAACCACCAGAACCCACGACGAGCACCTTAGCGGCCTTGAGTTTTCGCTGCCCTGCTATATTAAACTCTGGAATAATAATATGTCGGCTGTAGCGCTCTAGCTCCGCCTTTGAAAATTCAATATTTGCCATCTTCTTTCTTTAAAGGTCAATTCCACCCGCAATAGCCGGAATAATACTTAATGTGCTATCTGATTTTAGGGCCGTATTGGGCCCATCTAAAGCCAAAATGTCTTCATCTTCTAAAAAGATGCGAACAAAGGCCCGAACTTGCCCCTCTTTATCTAGTAGGTGTTGGGCTAAAACAGGATAAAGCTCAATTAAACGGTCTATTGCAGCTTGTACTGTCTCTGCATCTAATTTGACGCTTGCTTGTTGGTCAGTGAATTTGCGTAGTGGTGTGGGAATAATTACTGTTGCCATAATATTTTGGTTAGATGATTGAATAATTAAATGAGTTCTCTTTTAGCTAGGGCTTCTAAGTTGTTTCGTTTTACTTCTTCTGCCTCAAATTCTCTTCGCTCTTCATTCAATCGCCAGGAAGTAAGCTCTGCAGCCCGCCCTTCTTGTACCGATAAAATGATGTAGGAGAAATAAGGCACCGCCTGCTTTAAATCATGTATAGAGGGAATTGCTGGATGATTGGGATGGGAGTGATAGATCCCCAAGAGGTTTAATCCCAATTCCAAGGCCTTTCTTTCCGCTTTCATATAATCTAAAGGCGAGATTTCAAAACGCCGTCTTTGGTCCCCTTCTTTGCTGTTAATAACGGCCTCGGCGAGTAGTACATGCCGCAATTGCCCCTCATTTTCCTCTGTTCCATAAAAGAATCCACAGCCTTCATTCGGAAAATCGGCTTCTAATTGTTGCAATATATACTGCTCGGCCTCAGGGGCTAAACTCAATTGATAAGACATAATAAGCGATTTTAATATGGAAAAATTTGTTCAATGACCTCCCCGTACTTGTCTGCACTATCAGGCAAAAGGGTCACAATATGGGCCTCTTGCTCAGGCGGAAGTTCTTGGGCCCATAAATAGGCGCCCAAAACATTGGCCGCAGCCGAAGGACTCACCAACAGCCCTTCTTCTTTGGCCAGCCTTCTGAGCATATCATAGGCCTGAAAACTATCTATTGGCAGCTCATGATGCGCCAAACTATTATCATAAATAGGCGGAATATGGGCCGTAGGCAGATGTTTCCAGCCTTCCAAACCATGTAGTGCGCCATCTGGCTGCAAACTGGCCAACTGTATCGCAGGATTTTTCTCTTTTAGTCCTCTGGCGTTGCCCACAAAACTGCCCGTGGTCCCTAAAGCGGTAACAAAATGGGTAATTTTAGCCGCCGTTTGCGCCCAGATTTCCTCACTGGTTCCATAATAATGCGCCTGCCAATTGGCCGGATTACTATATTGGTCGGCATAATAGTATTTCTCTGGCTCGGCTAAAGCAAGCGCTTTGGCCTTTTCTTGGGCCTCATCAGTGCCCCCAAATGGAGAACTAAAAATGAGGTTTGTCCCTAATGCTCTCAAGATTCGCTTGCGCTCTACCGAGGCATTTTCAGGCAAAATAATGGTTAGGGGAATGCCCAAAGCCGCCGCTATATGCGCATAAGCAATGGCCGTATTGCCACTACTGGCATCCAAAAGATGCTTACCTTGGCCCAATTCTCCCCGCTCTATGGCGGTTTTTATGATGTTGTAGGCGGCCCGCGTCTTCACGCTGCCCCCCAACTGATGCCACTCTAGCTTGGCATAAATATGAATATTGGGAGAAGGGCTCAGACTTTTGAGCTCTACTAAGGGCGTTTGCCCCACTAAACGACCTACCGCCGCTAAGGCTTCTTGATATTTTTTAATGGTTGCTGGCATATTGGAGGAGTATGTTTTTTATTTTTTGATTCTTTTGGGGCTGCCCCGCCCTGCGGGCGGGTCGGGCTGTGTCGCAGCTCGCAGGTCTGCTCGGCCCTTCGCAAAATTTCGCTGCGCTCATTTTACTCGGTCTGGCCCTGCGGGCCACTGCTGTCCATCCCTCAGCCAAGGGCCTTCGGCCCTTCTGGACCAAAAAAAAAGCTCAACTCCTTTTAGACAAAAGAAGTTGAGCCGAGCAATTATAGTAAGTAGACCAAAATAAAGATCATTTACTGGCATTGCCTCTCCCCTCTTTTTGCCCAAGCAAAAGAGAATGACAACAACAACAGCAAGCAAATAAGGAAATGATCTGCATAAGATTAGATTCTAGAAAAAAGAAAAAGCCTTTTTTGAGAGAACATCTCAAAAAGGCTTTGGTTATGTAAAACATCAGATTTAACTCTTCATTGATACATAGCTTTAGCTCTGAGATGCTTGGAAAGCAAAACAGGGGCGGCAACAACAGCAGCATGAAGTAGTCTTAAATCTATTTTCTGTTTTTATCATACTCTAAAATTCAGGATAAATTTTGGGCTTTCCAAATTTAATTCTCCCTTTTTAGCAAAAAAAGGCTAAAAAAAAGTCATTTTCTTAAGCGCTGAGAATCGCACAGAAAAAACTTACTGACCTAAGTATAAGGCGCATTAAATTCTCAGCGCTTAGAAAAAAGTAGTTTTTCGACTCTTTTGGACCCCAAAAAGCAGTTTTTAAATTCTCCTTCCTTTTGTAAAAAGAACAAAAAACTGTGGAACAGCAAATTGTTCCACGTGGAACAATGAAAAACAACTCCTCAGTTTGTGGAAATGGAAAAACCAATTGTTCCACGTGGAACATTAGCGTGGAGCCAAAAGCATTTTTTTGTACTGAACTTCCAATAAAAACTCTAAAGCTTCCAAATGCCGTTTGGCTTCGGCTATACTTTTGCCCCAAGTATAGAGTCCATGTCCTGCAATCAAATAAGCAATAGTAGTGGGTTGGGCCAAATAGAGCTGTCTAAAATCTTCAGAAAGTTGCTCTATGTCCTGTGTATTGGGAAAAATGGGCAGCTCAAAATCTGCATCATGGCTATCAAATTGAGGTAAAGCTTTGAGCAATTCGTACTGACTAAGCTGCAAACACTCCTCTTTTAAGTAATAATCAGAGAGGAGGGTGCCATAAATAGAGTGCGTATGCAGCACTACATTTATGGTTTTATTCTCTTCATAAAGGACCGTATGGAGTAGGGTTTCCGCCGAAGAACGTTCCTTTTCAAAGGGGGGCAGTGCTCTGCCCTTAAGGTCTACAAGCATAAAATCTTGGGCCGAGAACTGGCTTTTATCTCGGCCAGACTTAGAAATAGCGAGGCGATCTGCCCCTACTCTAAAAGAGTAATTTGTACTAGTTGCCGGCGAAAAGCCTTTGGCATTCCATGCTCTAATGAGTTGGGCCAATTGTTCTGCAGTTTCTCTTGGTATTATTGACATATCATAACAGCTAAAAAAGTGAAAAGGCCGGAGCGAAAAGCCCAAAGCAACCCCAAATGTTGAGCGGCCTAGCGATGTGTAGGGGTGGCCGAAGGCCAGACCGAGGCCGCTTTGCGGCCAAAGGGCCGAGCGAAGAGCGAGCCCCGAAACGTAGCGCCTGCCGTAGGCAGGAGGCCCCAAAACAACAGCGAGCCTCGAAACGACAACAAGGTCTTTAGACCGCAGTTCGACGACCGAAGGGAGTAACCGCCTGCCGTAGGCAGGAGGCCCCAAATTCACTTAAAAAGGAATAAATCTAGCAATTTTCAGGATAAAAATAATCGTAAAAGTAATCAGAGGAAAGACAAAAAGGAAAGCATCAAAGCGATCGATTAGTCCACCATGCCCAGGCAAAGTTGTTCCTGTATCCTTAATATTGAGTGAGCGTTTGAGCATAGAGGCAATAAGGTCGCCCCAAAAGGCAAAAATAGAGGCCTCTGCGGCTAAAATGAGCCAAGTAGTCAATGAAAAATCGAGGATGCTCCAGACAAAATAAGAAGCAAATCCCCAAAGCAAAGCCGCGGTAAATCCCCCAATAAGGCCCTCAAGCGTTTTATTGGGAGATAAAATGGGTGAAATTCTACGTTTTCCGAGTTTACGGCCAGTGAAATAAGCAAAAACATCATTGGCCCAAACCAGCAACATAATCGCCATAATGAGAAAGCGGCCCGAGGGATCTTGCAAAGACAGAAAGCAAAGCAAGAAAGTGGGCAGCCCAATATAGAAAAGGCCAAGGTAGCTGTAGGCAATATTTTGGAAAGGATTTTTGCTAGACGCCGCCAATTCTAGGAGAAAAGGAAGCGAATAGAGGGGCAAAAACCAATGTCCTAGCCCGTTTAGGACCAAAGGAAAAGGGGATAAATAGCCATCGATAAGGAGCAAAGTGGGCAAAATAGAGAGCAACATAAAGAGTGCTCGCCGCAATTGATTATAGATTTTTTGCGGACTATCTTGCTGTAGGAGCAATTGGCCCAGCTCTCGGATACATAAAAAGCCCACTAAAAGGTAGAGCAAAGCTGCCGAAACGGGATGGGCTAGCGTGCCGACAATCATAACTACCCCAAAGACTAGGGCTGTAGTGGTGCGCAAGCGCAAACTCATAAGCAATAAATTAGGAGGGTAAATAATCATCGGCCTGAATATCCCCTTGTTTTTTATGTCCTTTATAGAGTAAAAAACAGATGGCAAAAGCCAAAGGATAAGCCAAAATGCCTAAATAAATGGGCAGCTCTAAGCCTGTTTGCTCAGACATTTGGTCTGCAAAGTAGTAATAGAGCAATAATTGAGAAGAATTAAAGGCGATATGCAGCAAAATAGGCGTCCAAAGACTGCCTGTCCAGCGCAAACTATAGCCTAAAAGTGCCCCCAATAAAAAGCGAGGAATAAAGCCTTCGGGCTGAAAATGAATCAGGCTAAACAGCAAGGCAGCGATCCAAATTCCTAGGTCCAAATTCTTAGTAAGTTGAGAGAGTAGACGTTGCAGAATGCCTCTAAAGAGCAGCTCCTCTCCTAGCCCAGCGGCCAAGCCCACCAACAAAAAGTTAGTCAATAGTTCCATCGGGCTATTCATGCTCATCAACTTTTCTTGCAAGGCAATGGTCTCTTTAGCGATCCAGCTTTCTGGAGTCATCATCTGATTGAGCGCATAGAGCTGCATGGCAATTGGATAAAGGCAAAGCGCTAAAAGCGGCAAAAGCAAATAGGTCCAGAACTTAGCAGAGCGATTGAGCAGCAAAAAATCCATGGCTCTTTTGGGCTTCCAAATTAGGCTAAAGCCTAGGGCCACCAAAGTATAGCCACAGAAATGGCTGAACAGGCTCCCCCATTTTAGGCCTGCAAGTTCATTGGGAGTAGGGTCTGTAGTAGCCAAATTGGAGACCAGCTCCATTAAATTGCTAACCCCATAGGCCGAAGCAATAAGCTGAAGGCCTAGCTGGCCCAGAATCATCCCAATTGCCCAAATAGGCAGCAGGTATAAAAAGCCTTGGGTAGCTGTTTTAGTTGTTCTTGTCATAGCTTGGACCGTCTACTTCATCAATAGCTTCTAGCAAAATAGCCACTGCCTGATGAATTTGTTGAGGACTAATAATAAGTGGTGGCGCAATACGGATAGCCGAATCATTAAAGAGGAACCAGTCTGAAATCAAGCCTTTTTCCATACACTTAAGAATAACCGCCTTAGTTTGTTCATAGCTAGAAAGCTGAACGGCCATCAATAGGCCAGCAGAACGGACCGTTTTAATCTTAGGATGCTTGAGTAAGCTTAAGAAAAGAGCTTCTTTTTCCTTAACCGTACCTATCAGCTCCTCATACTCTTCCTTCAGCACTTTTAAGTTGGCCAAGGCAGCAGCACAACAAAGTGGATGCCCTCCAAAAGTAGTAATATGCCCCAAAAAGGGATTATGGCTAAGGACTTGCATAATTTCTTGGCTAGCAATAAAGGCCCCTATCGGCATTCCGCCACCAAAGCCTTTAGCCAAAAGGAGAATATCGGGCACTACATCAAACTGCTCAAAGGCAAAGAAGCTACCAGTGCGGCCACAGCCCACCTGAATTTCATCAAATATTAAGAGTGCGCCAACGGCTGTACAACGCGCTCTGAGGGCCTTTAAATAGCCTTCTAAGGGGTTTTCCACCCCTTTCTCTGCCCGTACGGGCTCAATGATCACAGCAGCCGTTTTTTCCGTAATTTTGTCCAAATCGGGCCAGCTATTAAAGGCAATATGATTGATATTGGGTAAAAGTGGGCGAAAAGGAGCCGTAAAAAAGTCGGTGCTCATCAAACTCAATGCCCCTTGGCTGCTCCCATGATAAGAGGTTTCGCAGGCAATGATTTCGGCCCGGCCCGTATAGCGCTTGGCCAGTTTCATGGCCCCTTCTGTTGCTTCTGTTCCAGAATTGACAAAATAGCAGCTAGACAAAGAAGTGGGCAGTAAATCCGCTAAGTACTTTGCCAATTGAACCTGAGGACTCAAAATAAACTCCCCATAGACCAAGGTATGCAAATAGCGCTCTGATTGTGCAGCAATTGCGGCCATTACCTTGGGGTGCCGATGCCCTAAATTAGAAACTGAAATACCTGAAATGAGGTCAATATAAGACTTGCCTGTAGGCCCATACATATAAATTCCCTCTGCCCGATCAATCTCTAAGGCCAAAGGAGCATCAGAGGTTTGGGCCAAATGTTGTAAAAATAATTGTCTGCTAGATAGCATATAAGCTGTACTTTTGTATGATAATCTAAGTCTACAAAGTTAGGAAAACTTTGTACATTGTTCAGGGAGCTAACCCCTCCCTATTTTTTGAGATTTAAGATATAATAGATAGATGTCTAAAGCACAATTGGGCGTAAAAATTAAGGCGCCCGCAAGTTTGAGCCAATTATCTTGGGGCCCTGGCTGTATGGCCGTTGCCCTAGAAGGCTTAGCCGATGAAGTGATTATCCGCCCTAGCCCAAAACTAGGCTTGCAGCTTCTAGAAGTTACTGGCGACCAAAAACAGCTCAGCCGAAACCTAGCCGAAACCGCTATGGGCAAAGCCGCCCTCGCTTTTTGGGCCCTTTTGCCCAATTATGGCGTAGAAACAGAGACTTTGGGCTTTGAGTTGGAAGTTCGCAAAAAGATTCCCTTTGGTTTGGGCCTTGGCAATGAGGCCGCCTTGGTAGCCGCCTGCCTGTATGGACTCAATAAACAGCTCAAAAGTCCGCTTATGCCCAAAGAATTGATAGCCCCCGCCCTCGCTTCGGGCTGTGCTGCCGAGGACCTTGTGGCTAGTTTATACGGCGGCTGGAACCTCATCGTCCAAGAATCTCCCTGCCAATGGCGCCGTATGGCCCTGCCTAAAGGCCTTTATTTCTTGGTTTTTGCCCCAAAAATTAAAGCCCATCAAGCTCAGCTAGAAGAAATTGCTCTCAAAACAGGAAAATCTAGCTCGCAAGCCCTTTCTGCCTTGAGTTGGGCCTTTAATTATAGCGATTTCAGACTGCTAGAGGATGCCCTTTGGCCCCAAGCTTGGGCCGAAGAAGGCAGCTTTTTAAGAGAAGTTCAGGAAATTGTTCATTCAGAAGGTGGCCTTAGCTGCCATTATAGTGGCCAAGGTCCCACAATTGCGGCCCTTTTCAATAATACACTAAAAGCAGAAGAAGCGCAAAGCGCTATCCTCGCCCGCTACAAAGCCAAAAAACAAAGAGTCAAAAGCTGGATCCTAAGCATTGACCAAGAAGGGGCAATTATCGAATAATCCCTTTGCGCTAAAAATAACGATGAGGAAGTAGATCTATATCTGCTTCCTCTTTTTTTTGGGGCTGCCCCGCCCTGCGGGCGGGTCGGGCCATTGCGCAGCTCGCAAGTCTGCTCGGCCCTGCGCAAAATTTCGCTGCGCTCATTTTGCTGGGTCTGCGGCTTCGCCGCCCTGCTACAGCCCCTCAGCCGAATTGCTTCTGGCGGAAAACCTCAACGTTAAGGCAAAATAACTTCGCTCAATGGCTAATTGGACCAAAAATTCAAAGCGCTGAGAATCGCACAGAAAAAAAGAGCTGTACTAATATTCTGTACAGCTCCATTTTTTCATTGGCAATTATCCACAAAAAACCCTAAGTTATCCACAATAAATTGTGGATATGTTCCACGTTTTTCCACGCTTTCAAATTGTTCCAGGTGGAACACTGCCATTTCTCCACAATTTTATCAGTTTTCCACAAAAACATTGTGGATATGTTCCACGTTTTTCCACGGATCAATATGTTCCACGTGGAACATTAGTCGCATTTCACAATCAATTCAGGTTTTCCACAACTCAATTGTGAGTAAGTTTTCAATTTTTTATTTGAGTGCAATTCTAGTTTTCCACAAAACTTATCAACATGTTCCACGTGGAACAATTTGTGGAAAACTGCAAAAAGAAATGTGGAAAACCCCTAAGAAGTTTTCCACAAAAAAGTTATCCACAATCAACAAGCAAAGTTAATTGTGGATGAAAATTCTCAACAAGACCGTAATTAATCAAATTAATTACCATTTTACTTTTTGAACCTCCCTTCCTTTTCGGCTAATTACTTTCTGGACTCCTTGGCTTTTGGTATGGCAGGCGGCAAAATTCAGTTGATTGAAATGCTCCTCAATTAATAGGCTATTATTAATCGTGAGCTGGGCAAAAGGCGATAGATTTTTAGCCTCTAAGAAAACATAGCATTCATAGATATTTCGCTTCTCCCCCATTTCCTTGCCCAAGTACTTATATTGTATAGCTTGACCATCCGCCTTCAATTTGAAATGCTGTTGGACATAATTGGCGAGTAATTCATTGGCCTGAGGATGCTCTCGATCGGTGCCAATTTCAACAGTTTCTCCTAAGCGTTTAGAAAAAAGCTGTTCAAAATCGTCTACAAAGAGCTTGATAGAAATTTGCAGGGCTTGTTCCTCCTCTTTATAATCTATTTCGGCAACAGAAAGGTAAATAGGGTGGTCTTTTGGGGCCGTTGTTTGGGCTGGTTTGGCCAGAGAAAAAGGCCATAAAATCGAACAAAGTAGACTAATTGTCAAAAAGCTAGGCATCTGAGTCGTATTTTTGATTGTATTTTATAAAAACTTGGTACATTAAATTTGATCTTGAAGAACAAATATATCACCATTTTAAATTGACTACATGAATTTTGGCCTCTACTTTCAGTTAGGGTTAGAGCATATTACAGACCCCTACGGCTACGACCACATTCTATTTATCATTGCCATTTGTGCTAGTTGGCGGATACATGACTGGCGGACCGTGGCTATTTTGGTTACTGCCTTTACCCTAGGGCACTCTATCGCCTTGGCTTTGGCCACCTTTGAAATTGTTCCCGTTTGGTCTGCACTAATTGAGTTTTTGATTCCAGTGAGTATTATGGCTAGCTGTGTTCAAAATATCAGTTATCCCCCCTCAGAGAGAGGGGCAAAAATCAATAAAAACTGGGCTTATGGCCTGATTGCGGCCTTTGGAATCATTCATGGTTTGGGTTTTTCCAACTTCCTCAAAGAGACCTTAGTGGCCAATGAAAGCCTATTAACGCCTCTTTTGGGCTTTAATTTGGGCCTAGAAATTGGGCAACTTTTGATTGTGGCCATCTGTTTTGCCTTTAATTATATCTTTGTAGAATTGGCCCATAAAGCACAAAGAGACTGGACCTTAGTGGTTTCTTCGGCTGTGGCGGGTATTGCCTTTTTGCTTTGCCTAGAAAAAGGCGCCGAGCTATTTCTGGGCTAAATATGGCCGAAGGCCATACGGCCACAACAAGGCCTTTAGGCCGCAGTTCGACGACCGAAGGGAGTAACCGAGGTGCAGGGGTGGCCGAAGGCCAGACCCAGGCGGCAAAGCCGCCGCAGGGCCGAGCGAACAGCGAGCCCCGAAACGACAACAAGGCCTTCAGGCCGCAGTTCGACGACCAAAGGGAGTAACCGCCAACGAGCACAGCGAGACGGAGGCCCCAAAAACACAACATCTTGTTCATTAAATTTAGATATTTCCAATTATGCTAAAACGATCACTACTTGCTATACTTAGCCTTTTTTTATTGGCGCAGTATGGCTGGGCACAAGAAGAACGTGCTCATGAAAAATTTAAGCAGCTCTATGAAGAGTTGCCCACGCCCAACCAATACCATAATGCAGCTGGAGCCCCAGGGCATAAGTATTGGCAGCAACGAGCCGACTATAATATTCAGGTTCGTTTGGACGATGAAAAACAGCGAATTTATGGCAAAGAACGCATTGCCTATTACAACAACTCGCCCGATGAACTCTCTTACCTTTGGTTGCAACTGGACCAAAATGTACGTGCACAAGGTTCTGACGCCCAAATAACAGAACCCCAAAAGATTGATAATCAAATGTATAGCTATCAAGTAATGGAGCTGTTCAATGACTTTGATGGAGGCTTTAAGATTGAGAAAGTCAGTGGTAAAAAAGGCGAAACCCTAAAGTATACCATCAATAAAACCATGATGAGAATCGATTTGGACCGTCCACTAAAACCTGGCGAAAAGTTTGAGTTTGATGTGAAATGGTGGTACAATATCAATGATGGAATTAAAACTCGTGCCCGCTCAGGTTATGAGTATTTTCCAGAAGATGATAACTACATGTACAATATTGCCCAGTTTTATCCTCGGATGTGTGCCTACAACGCTGTAGATGGTTGGCAAAATAAACAGTTTATGGGCCGTGGAGAATTTACTCTCAGCTTTGGTAACTTCAACCTAGAGATTACCGTACCCAAAAACTTTATCGTGGGCGCCACTGGTGTTTTGCAAAATAGCAAAGACGTATTGAGCAAAACAGAACGTGAGCGTATCGAAAAAGCCAGAACGGCCAAAGATCCCGTTTTCATCATTACAGAAGAAGAAGCCAAAGCCAATGAAAGCAAAAAAGACGAAGGTAGTGAAACTTGGCGCTTCTATGCCTCTAATGTGCGTGATGTAGCCTTTGTCGCCTCTCGCAAATTGATTTGGGATGCCCAAGGCGTACAGTTTGGCGATCGCAATGTACTGGCCATTTCTTACTACCCCAAAGAATGTATGGGCCTTTGGGACAAATACTCAACTCGTGCCGTTGTGCACACTCTCAAAACTTACTCTAACTATACTTTTGACTACCCCTACCCCGTGGCCATTTCTAGCCATGCCAACTTTACGGGTATGGAGTACCCCATGATTTGCTTCAACTATGGCCGCCCTCGTCCTGATGGAACCTATTCAGAGCGCCTAAAGTACGGCATGATTGGCGTGATTATCCACGAAATTGGGCACAACTATTTCCCCATGATCGTGAACTCTGACGAACGTCAATGGACCTGGATGGATGAAGGCCTCAACACCTTTTTGCAGTACCTTACCGAGGTAGAATGGGAGCGCGACTACCCCTGCCGCCGTGGTCCAGCCTACAAAATTACCGATTACATGGGCGGCGATAAAAACGGTATCGTTCCCATTATGACCAACTCGGAATCTATCCTGCAATTTGGCAATAATGCCTACGGAAAACCCGCTACAGCTCTCAATATTTTGCGCGAAACTATCATGGGCCGCGAACTATTTGACCACGCCTTTAAGGAATATGCCAACCGCTGGAAGTTCAAACACCCCACTCCCGCCGATTTCTTCCGCACAATGGAAGATGCCTCTGGCGTAGACCTCGATTGGTTCTGGAGAGGTTGGTTCTATGGCACCGATCATGTAGATATTTCTCTAGACGAAATTACACACTACCATCTCAATACCTTCAACCCAGAGCAAGAGATGAGCATGCAGAAAATCTGGGATGCCGAAGACCCCACTTATATCGGAGATATCCGCAATAAGGAGTCGGTCAAACAAACCGTCATGGAACGCTATCCCGACCTTCGCGATGAGTACAATGATCGCGACAAATACCGTGTAGATGAGGAAACACAGCGCAATTCGCTCTTTGCTTACCAAAATCTTAGCACCGAAGAAAAAGAAGTGTTGGCCAAAGATTACAACTACTATCAGGTCGATTTTAAAAATGTGGGTGGCCTAGTGATGCCCATTATTATCGAGCTGAAATACGTAGACGGTAGCTCTGAAGTCCGCTATATTCCCGCCGAAATTTGGCGCTACAATAGCAATAAGGTCTCTAAAGTCTTTGTTACCGAAAAGGAAATCAAGGAGTTCATTTTAGATCCTTACCTAGAAACTGCCGATGTAGAACGGGAAAATAACTACTTCCCCAGACGTCGCAAACCTACTCGCTTCGAGATGTTTAGCCCTCGTCAATAAATATTTAGCGCTGGCCCTTAGGGGCTGGCGCTTTTTTTATTTTGGGGCTGCCCCTCGCTTCGCTCGGGTCGGGCTGTCTCACAGCTCGCTGATCGCTCGGCCCTGCGCCGCCAAAGGCGGCTGGGTCTGGCCCTTCGGGCCACTGTTGCCCATCCCTCAGCCTGCGGCCCTGATGGGCCTGTACGCTCCAAATTTAATTCTACCGCCTATGTATATTCCCAAAAGCTTCAAAAGCAATGCTCCCGCCCAACTTCAATGGATGAAAGAGCAATATCCCTTCGGCCTTTTGCAATCTCAGCAAGAGGGCCAACTTTGGGCCACTCCCTTGCCCTTTGTTTGGTCTGGCCCTCTCCTACTCAAAAGCCATCTAGCCCTAGCCAATCCACAGGCCCAAAGCTTCCTAAAACAGGATAAACAAGAGGTCTTGATCCATTTTCAAGGCCCCTATGCCTATATCTCGCCCAAACATTATCAGCATAACCAAAATGTCCCCACTTGGAACTATTTGGCCCTGCAAGTTCATGGACAGCTATCTGTCTTGGACCAATTGGGTCAAAAACAGCTCTTAGAAGAGAGTATTTTGGCTTTTGAGCCCTCTTATTGGCCGCAGTGGGAACAACTCCCACAAAAGTACTTAGCGGCCCTCTCCGGCGAATTACTGGCCTTCCAAATTAAAGTAACAGATATTGACCTTTGCCTGAAAATTAGCCAAAATAAAAGCCAAGCCGAACAATTAACCATCCTAAAAACCCTCCAAAACTCTAAACACCTCATGGACCAACAACTCGCTCAAGCCATTCTGCAACTCCAAACCCTCAAAGACTAAGGCGCCAAAGCAATACAAACTACACTAAGCGAAATCTGCGCCTTCAATAAATGCTTGGCACAGGCCTCTATGGTCGCTCCTGTGGTCATAACATCATCCACCAGCATAATGTGCTTATGACGCAGCTTATCGGCCTGCCGCAAGACAAAAGCATCCGAAACATTGGCAAAACGCTCTTCTCGACTCTTGCGGGTCTGACTCTCCGTATAACTGGCCCGCAATAAAAACTTCTCGGACCAAGGCACCCCCAAACTCTCCGATAATCCCGAAGCCCATCGCGCCGCCTGATTATACCCCCGCTGATGCCGCTTTTTAGGATGCAAAGGAACCGGAATAATATAATCTACCGATTTCCAAAAAGGCTCCTCAGCCAATAAACGACCATAACTTCGCCCCAACTCTTCCCCAATCTCTGGCCGATGACCATATTTCAATTCATGAATCAAACGCTGCAATATTCCCCCCTTTACAAAATGATAGGCCGTGCTCGCTCTAGTAATAGGCAAACGCCCCCAAAAACGCTCCGCTACAGGGTTCTCTTCAAATAAATGATAGTTGGTAGGCTTAATTTTATACTGACAAGAGGTGCATAAAGCACGCTGCTGACGCTGTAAGGGCTGCCGCTGACAAGCTAAACAGAGACGTGGATAAAATAACTGCAATAAAGGTTCTAACATAGGGCTGACTTATTTATACACGAAAATATAAATAAAAAAGAAAAGACAGGCATAAAAACCTGTCTTTTCGTATATTTTTTAAGTTCAGGCTCTAAGCAAGGGCTTTTTCCTTGGCTTTTGGCCCACTTTCAACCTTTTTAGTGGCTAAATACCCCCCCTCACTAAACTGATAGTTGAGGTATAACATCGCCAATAAGAGCAACATTCCCCCAGCCTGATGCAAAACCCCTAAGGTGGGAAAAATCTCTGAGCCGCCCACACTATTGATCACCGTGAAAATGCCTAAGCCGACCTGTATGGCCAGCACCAAGAGCAAAAGAACATTGGCCACTCGCAAACGAGCAGATACCTTAGAACGATGAATCCGCCAAGCCAATAAGGGAATCAATATCGCCAAAACATAGGCCGTAAAACGATGAAAAACCTGAATCAGAGCTGGAGCAAAAGCGTTTTTGTTATAACGCAAAAGGTTTTCCCACTTCCATTCTCCCGATTGATACAAAACATCCGAAAACCACTGCCAACTGCCATCCGCAGCCACTTCCATATGAGGAAAATGAGGAGCCACATAGCCCGCTTTCATGCCCGACATCAGACCACCAAGGACCAATTGTAACCCAATTAAAGCCGTAATCTGCCAGGCCCGCTTCCGCAATATCCGATGATAAGCATCCTTCGTCTCTGGCTGCCAAACTTTCAAACTAGCCCAAAATAATAAGGCCAACAAACTAATCGCAATAGACAAATGCGTGGTCAAACGATAGGCATTTACCCAAACATATTCTTCCGTGTTCAAGCCAGAACTGACCATAATCCAGCCAAATACAGCCGCTAAAGCCGCCAAGGCCACTACCCCGCCCAACTTTCGCATTAGACCAGCAGGCAACCATTTTTTGCGCCAGAAATACAAAAAGGGAAACAAAAACACAAAGCCCATGCTTCGAGCCCACAAACGATGAAAATACTCCCAAAAATAAATAAACTTAAATTCAGAAAGCGTCATGTCTGCATGAATGCTCTCATACTGAATCGTATGCTTTTGGTACTTCTCAAAGGCAAGATCCCACTGCTCCGCTCCTATCGGCGGCAAAACCCCCTTAATCACATCCCACTCCGTAATCGATAAACCCGAATCGGTCAATCGCGTAATTCCACCAATGACCACCTGCGCAAAGACCATCACTACCCCAATCAATAACCAAATACTTACGGCCTTGGGTAACCGCATTTTTTTATGCTCCATCTGAATCATGCTTTTTTTCGCTAAAAAGGAGGGGCCGCAAAATACAGCCTTTTTTTGAGCTTGCTCTCCATTTTTGAACAATGCTCCGCCTTTACAGTTGAGAAAAAAGCTATTTAGATTTATTCTAAAGAATGGTTTTGATTTCTTTTTTGGGGCCTCCGCTGATATTCTGAGGCGGCGGTTACTCCCTTTAGTCGTCAAACTGCAACCTAAAGGTTTTGTTGTCGTTGCGGGGCTCGCTCTTACTTGCTTCGCTGCGTCGGCTCCCGTTGGTCAGGTCGCTCGGCCAGTCGCTTCGCTCCAAACTTTTGGGCCAAATTGAGTTTTTAAGCGAAAAGAACAGTTATCCACAAAACTTTTCCACAGCCTGAATAAGTTGGCTGTTTTTTTAAAATTGACTGCCCAATAAAAACTAGCCTCCCTAAATTAATCTGAAAGCAAGAGCTTGCTCCTTTGCTGTAGAACCAAAAATTAAAACATTTTGTCGCAGCTGATTTTTGAAGCAATTAGTCTATTATAAATTATAAAGAAATAAATTTTTTAAAAAACCCTTATTATCATTAGGGCTGTGGATAAGTGGATAACTCAAGGAAGAGCAGAATGTTAAAAAATGGCTTATCCACAGCTTTTTGAGCTTATCCACAAGTTTATGCACATTTGTGAAAAAATGAAATACTTTTGAGCTGGGGCTTTCAGTGGCTTTTCCACGAAAAACAGACTTATCCACAATTTAGGCATTGTGGATTTCATTTTGGCCCCAAAACAACCATTTTCCTGTGGAAAACTTTGTGGATAAAGTCGCAGTTACCCACAATTCGAGCAACTTTTGCACTTTTGCACTTTTTTTATCCACAGGCAAAATCTCTATTGTGGATAAAATGTGGATAAGTATGGGGGTTATCCACATTTGCCTGTGGAAAACTAATTTTTTATCTAGTTGTTTTTCAGTTGCTTATAAATATATATTTTTAAACTGTTGATAACTTTGTTGGCTAGGGCTTGTTTTAGCTTGTTTTTCACTACATTTTTTTGTTTTAAGTTGACCTTCTGGGGAAGTCCGTGGAAAAACGTGGAAAACTTTATACATCGAGCTTTTCGCCTATTTTGAGCTCCCCTAGCGGCACTAGAATTTAAACACTTATGTTTTTGCTTATAAAATATAAAGTTGTAATTTATTTGTATACACTTCATCCTGTTTAGGAGGCGGCGTAGCCGCCTGCGAGCGCAGCGAGCCCTGGCCCAGCGCTGCGGAGCCGTGGCCGCAGGCCAGACCGAGCGGGCGCAGCCCGCGCAGGGCCGAGCAGACCTGCGAGCGGCGCAGCATAGCGGCGGCCGCCCGCCCTATTTGGGGCGGCCGCGGGCCCCAAAAAAACAGTAGAATTGTAGAAAACGGGGCGGACCTACTAATAACAGTCTAAATCGTTTATATTTGTTGGGCAAAACAAACTGACAAATAAGATGTGCGAACGTTTTTCTTTTAGTGCTGGCAGAACTCGGATGAAGCGAGTATTTAATATAGATGTAGCCGAGCCTTTACAGGCCTCCTATAACATTGGGCCGGGGAACAATGCCTATGTCTTGACGAATAAATCGACTAAACTGCAGATTTATCGCTGGGGCTTGGTACCCAGAGGGGCCAAAGACCCGGGAATTGGCCTGAGTTTTCCGTTGGCCAAGGCAGACGGCATAGAAAAGCGGCACTCTTTCCGTATGCCTGTTCGTCAGCATCGTTGTTTAGTTTTTGCCGATAGTTTTTACGTATGGGAAAAAAATGGGCAGGCGCATCGCATTTTGCTGCCCCATCAAGAGCTCATGGCCTTTGCGGGTATTTGGGAGCATTGGGAAGGGCCTCGGGGGCAATTGTTGAAAACTTTTAGCTTGCTTACGGTGCCTGCCAACAGCGAATTGCAGGCCTTGGAGCAAGAGCAAATGCCTGTTCTCTTGCTAGATGGAGAAGATATGCGGCAATGGCTGCTCGCTACAGAGCTATCGGATGCTTTGCGTTTGTTGCAGCCCCTACCCAAGGGGATTTTGCAACAATACCCCATTGGGCCAGCAATAGACCAGCTAGACAATGACTTTGTTGACCTACAGCGGCCTTTGCGCTAGCCCCTCTCCTACCCTTTTATTTAGACAAACAACTCTCTCACTACATACTCAATAATTAATGGCAGATATTCAATATTTAGAGCAGATGGCCAGGCAGGTCCGCCGTGATATTTTGCGGATGGTGCATGCTGTGCAAAGTGGCCACCCTGGTGGCTCTATGGGCTGTGCCGAATTCTTTACGGCCCTTTATTTCCAGCAAATGGAGCATAATTCCGACTTTTCTATGGAGGGCAAAAATGAAGACCTCTTCTTTTTGTCCAATGGCCATATTTCGCCTGTTTGGTATAGTGTTTTGGCGCGTTCGGGCTATTTCCCCGTAGAGGAATTGGCCACTTTTCGGCATCTTAACTGCCGTTTGCAGGGGCACCCCACCACCCATGAAGGCTTGCCGGGGATTCGGATAGCTTCTGGCTCTTTGGGCCAAGGGCTTTCGGTGGCATTAGGGGCCGCTTTGGCCAAAAAAATGGATGGCGACGATAAATTGGTCTATGCCCTTTGTGGGGATGGCGAATTGCAAGAGGGCCAAATCTGGGAGGCGGCCATGTTTGCGGCCCACAACAAACAAGATAATGTCATTTTGACGGTAGACTGGAACGGCCAGCAAATAGATGGCAGCAATGATGATGTCCTTAGTCTAGGCAATTTGCCCAGCAAATGGGAAAGCTTTGGCTGGAAGGTCTTAATTGGCGAAAAAGGCAATGATATGGCGGCTGTTTTAGACTATTTGGCGCAGGCCAAGGCGGCTAGCGGCCAAGGCCAAGCTGTGGTCCTTTTGTTGAAAACAGATATGGGCCATGGCGTCGACTTTATGTCGGGTACCCATGCTTGGCACGGCAAAGCCCCTTCTGACGAACAATTGGCCAATGCCTTGGCCCAATTGCCCGAAACCTTGGGCGATTATTAACCAAATTCTAGAACCGGACTATTAACTATATATAGCTATGCTAAAAGATATTAAAAGCATCGGCAAAAAGTCGACCCGCGACGGTTTTGGCGATGGACTTCAGGCATTGGGCCAAACAAACCCCAAGGTGGTGGGCCTTTGTGCTGATTTAATCGGCTCTCTAAAGATGAATGCCTTTATTGAGGAGCATCCCGAGCGCTTTTTTCAAGTTGGAATTGCCGAGGCGAACATGATGGGCCTAGCCGCTGGTTTGGCTACTGCAGGCAAAATTCCCTATGCAGCTACTTTTGCCAACTTTGCCACCGGCCGAGTCTATGACCAAATTCGACAGTCTATTGCTTATTCACATAAAAATGTGAAAATCTGCGCTTCACATGCAGGCCTGACCCTAGGTGAAGATGGGGCCACCCACCAAATTCTAGAAGATATTGGACTCATGAAGATGTTGCCCGGCATGACGGTCGTTAATCCCTGCGATTATGCCCAAACTAAGGCCGCAACTATCGCTATTGCCAAGCATGACGGTCCCGTTTATCTCCGTTTTGGCCGCCCAGGCTGGCCCCGATTTACGGAAGATATGCCCTTTGAATTAGGCAAGGCTTTGCTGATGGCTGAAGGAACCGATCTGACCATTTTTGCCACCGGACATTTGGTCTGGAAGGCCGTAGAAGCCGCCAAAGCCCTAGCCGAAGAAGGCATTAGCGTCGAACTAATTAACATTCACACCATCAAACCCCTAGATGAAGAGGCCGTCTTGGCTTCTGCAGCCAAAACTAAGGCGGTCGTTACCGCCGAAGAGCACAATATCTATGGCGGTTTGGGCGAGAGTATCGCTGGCCTTTTGGCCCGAAAACTCCCCACGCCTATCGAAATGGTGGGCGTAAAGGATAGCTTTGGCGAAAGCGGTACCGTGACCGAACTGATGACTAAATATGGCTTGGATGCCGTTAATGTAATTGAGGCCGCCAAAAAGGTCTTGGCCCGCAAATAATTACGGTATATTTATTGAGCCTTTCTAAGGCACAATCTGAATCGATGATTGAACTCTAGCCCTGCTAGGGTTCAGTCTTTTTTTAGCCAAAAAATAACACCCTATGTACAAGCATTTTTCTTTGGCCTTGCTCTTTTTGGCCTTGCTCTTGGGTTCTTCTGCTTGCAAAAAGGACCAGGGCATCAATATCTTTACTCTCGAACAAGATAAGGAGTTTGGCGCGCAGCTCAAGGCCGAAATCGACGCAAATCCCGCCGAATACCCTCTGCTGCCCTATGCCGGCAATGAGGCCGCTTATCAGTACCTCTATGATATGAGAGATGAGATTTTATCCTCCGATGAACTCAGTTATCGCAGCGATTTTGGCTGGGAGCTCTATATTATTCAAGATGATAATACCCTAAACGCCTTTTGTGCGCCCGGCGGCTATATTTATGTCTATACCGGATTAATTAAGTTTTTGGACCAGGCCGATGATTTGGCCGGCGTTTTGGGCCACGAAATTGCCCATGCCGACCAACGCCACTCTACTCAACAAATGACTCAAGCCTATGGCTTAAGTACTATGCTTTCGGTTTTGGCCGGAGAAGATCCCGGTATGCTGGCCCAAATTGTGACTAACCTGACTAGCCTCAGCTTTAGCCGTAGCCACGAACGGGATGCCGATGACCATTCTGTGGATTACCTCTGCGATACCGAATATGCCTCGAATGGCGCTTCGGCTTTTTTCCAGAAATTAATCGACCAAGGCCAATCGGGTTCTACGCCTGCTTTTCTGAGCACACACCCCAATCCCGATAACCGAGTAGAAGATATCAACGAGCGAGCTATTGAACTGGGCTGTTCTACCAGCCCTAAGGATAATGCCGGTTATGCTGCCTTCAAAGCGCTTTTACCTTAATATATTAATGTTTTGGGGCTGCCCCGCCCTGCGGGCGGGTCGGGCTGTATCGCAGCTCGCTGTTCGCTCGGCCCTGCGGGCTTTTTCGCTTCGCTTCAAAAGCCCTAGGTCTGGCCCTTCGGGCCACTGCTGTCCATCCCTCAGCCGATGCGCTGGGCGGATGCCCAGCGCAAAATGGCATCGCTTCGCGATAGTTAATATAGGCCCTTCGGGCCTGTAGGAGGGCCAAGAGGCGACTCCCTGCTTATTGCGGGGAGTCGCCTCTTTTTTTTAAAGCTGTTGGGCGGACCAAAAAATGCGTTCCGAAATTTGGCCCTTACAAGCCAAAAGGTAATCTCTTTCGCTACAGGGAAGTAGGCGAGGGGCCTCTTCTTCTGGGCTAATACTAAACCACCAACGGCCAGAACGAGGAGATTGATAAAAGGAGAGCGGAAGGTTGTCTTGAGGGAGCTGTAGCGCATAGCGCTGCAGCTCCTGTAGGGGCGGAATCCCTTCGGCCAATCGCTCCTTAAAGGCCGAGCAAAAATACCAGCACATTTGGGCCAATAGTTTTGCGGCTAGGGGAGCGGCATTGTAGTCTGCCCTGAAGTTTTGGAGGCAAAGCAACTGAATCTGCTCCGAAAGGCCAGCATAACTCATAATTTGGCAAGCCTCCTTATTGGTCCAACCATTGGGCTCTGGAGATTGGGGGGCTAAAAAGCCATTTTGGGCCAAACTACTGAGGCGAAAAAGCAGTAGTTGGCTTTCTCTAAAACTGGGCTCTATTTCGGAAAGCTGGCTTTGGAGCAAGCCCAGCCTTTGGGTCCAAGCGCCCGCCTCTTGCAGGCGGATCAGGCTATTTTTAGAGCAGTAGTGGCTTTGATAGCCCAAAAAGGCCAAATTTGGACCTATATTCAGCTGATCGAGGTAGCTCCTTGGGGCCTCTTGATAGAGCAGGTTTTGGTCCAGAATGCTAGCCACTTGCTGGTTGATGTGTTTAATTAATGAAGGGAGTGCTTGCTCTTCGGGATCGAGCAAAAGCAGGCAACTATTTTGGACCAAAGGCTGCTCGAGCAGAAAAGAGAGCGCCTGCGGCTGGGGCAAATAGCCAAGGTCTAAAATGAAGGGAGCTTGGCTAGGGAAAATGGCCTGCAAAGCATAAAGCGCTTTGCGAAAGCCCTCTTGCTGGGGCCGATGACCCAAACTGAGTAAGATTAATCTGGGTGCAGCGGCTGGCTGCTTTTGGGTCCAAAAAGAAAGCGGGCGAATTTGGGCCCCCAATTGCCAGTCAGAAAACGGAGCGGCATGAATGGCAGAAGGAATACAACTAGAACTAAGCATATAATTAATAAATAAGCAAATAGAAATGGGCCAAAGGCAAAAACAAAAAGCCGAGCGGCGGGCGGGCCTAGCGCTGTGGAGGGGGGGCCGCAGGCCAGACCAAGGCAGCTTTGCTGCCGCAGGGCCGAGCGAAGAGCGAGCCCCGCAACATAGCGCCGCAGCTTTGCTGCGGAGGCCCCTAAAAAAACAAAATAAAATTAAAATATGATTAAGAATAGGAGAGGGGCGAGTTGAATGCCTGTTGAAATCACTATCTTGGCCAAAAATTTAAGAAGCTATGGAACAACTACTAAAACAGTACAAAGAGCAGACCCCCGAAATCGTTTTCGAGTGGTCTGATGCAGAAACCGAAGCGAAGGGCTGGGTCGTTATCAACTCCTTGAGAGGAGGGGCTGCAGGAGGAGGAACCCGCATGCGCAAAGGCTTAAATAAAGAAGAGGTGATCTCTTTGGCTAAAGTCATGGAGGTGAAATTTTCGGTTTGTGGACCCAATATTGGGGGGGCCAAATCGGGAATCAACTTTGACCCCAACGACCCTCGCCGAGAAGAAGTACTGAAACGCTGGTACAAGGCCGTTATTCCATTGTTGAAAAACTATTATGGAACCGGAGGCGACCTCAATGTGGATGAGCTCAAGGATGTTATTCCAATTACCCAAGACTTGGGACTTTGGCACCCACAAGAAGGCATTGTTAATGGACATTTGCAGCCTACAGGAGGCGAGCGCATTGCCGCTTTGGGCCAATTGCGTCTAGGGGTATCTAAAATTATTGAAGATGCTACCTATGTTCCAGAAACCGAAGAAAAATTGGCCATTGCAGATATGGTGACGGGTTATGGGGTGGCTGAGGCAGTTTTTCATTATTATGACTTGTATTGTGAAGAAACTGTAAAAGATAAAAAAGTAATTATTCAGGGTTGGGGAAATGTGGCCTCGGCAGCCGCCTTCTATTTTGCAAAAAATGGAGCGAAAATTGTGGGTATTATTGATGTTGCAGGTGGAATAATTGCCCCTGAAGGATTGAGTTATGAAGAAGTAGTCGATTTATTCCTCAATAAGAAAGGCAACAAACTACAATCTGACCAACTTATCTCTTTTGAAGAAGCTCAAAAGGTCATTTGGGATGTTCCAGCCGATATTTTTATTCCTGGAGCTGCCTCAAAATTAGTGACCGCAGAGCAAGTGGCGCGTCTACAGAAAGGAGGCCTTAAGGTAATGTCTTGTGGGGCGAATGTCCCCTTTATAGATGACCAAGTCTTTTTTGGACCAACTGCTAAGCAAACTGATGAAGAACTAAGCTTGATTCCTGACTTTATTGCCAACTGCGGTATGGCCAGAGTCTTTGCTTACCTCATGAAAAGCCGTGAAGCCCTAACGGATGCGGCTATTTTTGAAGATATTTCCAAGACCATTCGTCAAGCCCTAGAAGAAGTGAAGGAGCGAAACAATTCGCCTTATCAGCTCTCGACTACGGCCCTTACTTTGGCTTTGGAAAAACTGACCTAATTTAACTTAACGTATAGTTGATTATATTATGTATGTCTACTTAGGGTTTTTTCTTTTATTAACTTGAAAAACAATAGAAAAAACCTAATTTTGCAAGCTAAATTATATTTGCTAGCAGATTTGACCCCATGCAAATCTGCTAGTGATATTACTATACATCATTGTGGATAAAAAACACGTATATGCAAATTACTAAACACCTCATGAAAGGAGCCTTGGCCCTCGCCTTATCTTTTGGGGCTTGGACTCCGTCTCAGGGGCAAATATCTGTGAACCCGACAGATGACCAATTTGTCTCTAAAAAATATGAAAGCCAACATGCCGAATGGAAGGAAGGCGAAAGCCAGTTCCCCGGTCGTCCAAGAGATATGTGGCAGCTAGGCGTAGGCGCTGGTAGCTTTCTCATTAGCGGCGATGTAAAGTCGCAGTTTGGCTGGGGCGCTAGCGTTCATGTTCGCAAATCACTAGGCTATGTGATGTCGCTAAAGGCCGAGTATATGTTTGGCCAAGCCAGTGGCTTGAACTACCAAGCTTCTAGCCAAAATTCTTATCAAGATATTGAGCCTTTTACCACTCAGTATGCTGGCCCAAATACGGTCTTCTACTCGAACTATAAAATTCCGCAGTATCACGCACTTTCTTTGCAATCGGTCTTCAACTTGAATAATATCAAGTTTCACAAGAAGAGCAATAAGTGGAGCCTTAACCTCATTATTGGTTTGGGGGTAAATATGTACCGCACCACCACAAACGCCCTAGATGCAAACGGCAATGCCTATGACTTTAGCCGAGTGGCCCTAGACGCCAACGGCGATCCTATCGACTTGTCTACCCTCTCTGGCCGCCGCGAAGTACGCAATAATATCAAAGGCCTGTTGGATGATGATTACGAAACTTCTGCCCAACAGAATAGCAATAATATCTTCACCTTTGGCGAAGACGGTAAGAAAATGGCCGTCAACCCCTTCATGAATGTGGGACTTAGCCTAGAGTATCTCATTACTCCTCGCCTCTCTTTGGCCCTAGAACATCAAGGATTTATTTCTGTAGATGATTATATCGATGCCAAACAGAAAAACGAAACAGGTGACTTTACCTCAAATATTGATATCCCGCATTATACTTCTATCCGCCTAGGCTTCCACCTCGGCAAAAAGGATAAACGCATTCAGCCACTTTGGTTTGTAAACCCCTTGGTTTACCCCATGTCTGATGTAGCCGACCTAAAGAAGAAGCTAGATGACGACCTCTTTAAGGATGACGATAATGATGGCGTACCCAACAAAATTGATGAGGAACCCGATACCCCCGAAAATGCTATCGTAGATACTAAGGGCCGTACCATGGACTCTGATGGCGATGAGGTGCCCGATCATCTCGATAAAGAACCTTTCTCGCCTCCCGGATACAAAGTGGATGAAGACGGTGTAGCCGCTGTTCCAAAACCGATCACTCCCGAAGATGTCAAAGTTGTTGGCGATAACGAACGCCTCGTCATTGGCGACGAAACTTTTGATCCCCTCGGTGGCGGTGGAAAAGGCATGCTCAACGATTGGTATTTGCCCATGATCCACTTTGATCTCGATAAGTATAAGTTGCGCCCCGAATCTTATGAGCAACTCCGCCATATCGCTCGCGTTATGCAGGCTTATCCCGACCTCAAAGTGGTGGTGCACGGCCATACCGATATCCGCGCTAGCGATGAATACAATGATCGCCTATCTTATAATCGCGCCATGACTGCTATTGACTATATCGTAAACCAATATGAAGTCGATCGTAGCCGCTTTATCGCTAAGTTTAACGGAGAGGCCTCTAACTTGATCCCCTCTGCCGCTGGCGAACAAGAGCACTTCATGAACCGCCGTGTAGAATTCTATATCGCTGAAGAAAGCGAAACAGAAGCACCTAAGCCCGAAGGCGATGGCGGACGCAATCGCAACTGGAAGTACTAGACTGTTCTAGTGGTTTTGGGGCCTCCGCCTCCCTTCAGTCGTCGGCGCTACGTTACAGGGCTCGCAGGTCTGCTCGGCCCTGCGGCGGCTTTGCCGCCTGGGTCTGGCCTTCGGCCACCCTTGCACATCGCTAGGCCAATAAGCCCTGCGGGCTTTTAGGGCCAGTTTGCCCGAAAACCACTTCCCGAATATCCCAAAAAGGGTAGCAGCTCGCTGTTACCCTTTTTGCTGTTTATTGAATTGATGCAAAACTATCATTTATGAAAATTGCCGAAATTGTCCAATTCCTAGAAGAAGTAGCCCCGCTTTCTTATCAAGAGTCTTACGATAATGCGGGCCTTATTTTGGGCCAAAAAAACTGGGATTGTACGGGCGCTATTCTTTGCCTCGATAGCCTAGAAGAAGTAGTCGATGAGGCTATCGCCAAGGGCTGCAACCTGATTATAGCCCATCACCCCATTGTGTTTTTTGGCCTCAAAAAAATCAATGGGAAAAACTACATTGAACGCATTTTGATTAAGGCCATTAAGGCCGATATTGCTATTTATGCTTCACATACTAACTTAGATAGTGTGCTTAGACAGGGTGTAAATAGCAAAATTGCCGAAAAATTGGGCCTCCAAAATCTTCGCATTTTATCGCCCAAAAAAGGCTTGTTGCTCAAGTTGCAGACCTATGTACCCAGCCAAAATTTAGAGACGGTCCGAGAGGCGCTTTTTACTGCTGGAGCTGGCCAAATTGGAAATTATAGCGAATGCAGCTTTGAGCTAAAAGGCCAGGGCAGCTTTAAGGGCAATGCCCAGAGCCAACCGCATTTGGGCCAAAAAGAACAACGGCATTATGAAGCAGAGCATAAATTAGAAGTCATTTTGCCCAAGCAGATACAGCATAAGGTGTTGGCCGCCCTAAAGCAGGCCCACCCCTATGAAGAAGTCGCCTACGAACTGATTGCCCTAGAAAACGCCCATCAAGAAGTGGGCATTGGGCTAGTGGGAGAGCTGCCCGAGGCCCAAGATAGCCTAGCTTTTCTAAAGTCTTTGAAGCAAAAGATGGCTACCGATTGTGTAAAATATACCCATATTCATCAGCCTAAGGTCCAGCGCATTGCCATCTGTGGCGGAGCGGGCAGCTTTCTGCTAGGGGCAGCAAAAGGTGCTGGGGCAGATGTATTTGTTACGGCTGATTATAAATATCATGAGTTTTTTGATGCCGATGGCCAACTAATTATAGCCGATTTGGGCCATTATGAGTCTGAGCAGTTTACAATTGAACTGTTTTATGAGTTAATCAGCCAAAAATTTCCTAACTTTACGGTTCACAAAACGACCGTACGTACTAATCCTGTAAATTATTTATAAGCATGGCCAAGAAAAAGACTGTTAACGTCCCTGTAGAAGAAAAACTACAGTATCTATTTGAACTGCAGGAACTAGACTCTAAACTGCACGATATTGAGCGTCTGAAAGGGGAGCTCCCGATGGAGGTGAGCGAGCTAGAAGATGAAATCGTGGGCCTAGAAACTCGTGTCAATAAATTGAGCGAGGATATCAAAGCTACGGAGCTAAAAATTAGCAAGCACCAAAATACAATCAAAGAAGCCGAGGTTCTTATTGAAAAGTATGGACAGCAGCAAGAAAATGTAAACAATAACAGAGAGTATGATGCTCTTAGCCGGGAGATTGAGTTGCAGAAGTTGGACATTCAGTTGTCTAATAAGCGCATCAAGGAGGCTAAGGTCCAGCTCTCTAACCAAAAGATTACCCTAGAGGCGGCCCAAAAGCGTTTTGAATTGAAGAAAGATGCTTTGGACCGTAAGCAGGCTGAATTGGAGAAGATTATTGTAAAGACTGATAAAGAAGAAAAGACTTTGGATCGTAAGATTCAGCGGGCGCGAAAAAAGGTAGAAGAGCGTTTGCTCAAAGCCTATGACCGCATCCGTGGCGCTTATAAAAACAAATTGGCGGTAGTTACCGTAGAGCGTAATTCTTGTGGTGGTTGCTTTAATCATATTCCTCCTCAAACACAGCTCGAAATCAATCAACGTAAGCGGATTATTATCTGTGAGCACTGTGGTCGTGTGCTTGTAGACCGTGTGATGGCGGGTGTAGAAGTAGTAGAAGAGGAAAATTAGCGCTTTTGGTCCTTAACAAAAAGAGCTTGTTCAATTTGAACAAGCTCTTTTTTGCTTTTAGGGAAGGCGGCGAAGCCGCCGCAGAGGCGCGCAGCGCCTGGCTGAGGGATGGATAGCAGTGGCCGCAGGCCAGACCGAGCTTTTGAGCAAAGCGAAAAAGCGAAGGGCCGAGCAGACCTGCGAGCTGCGACACAGCCCGACCCGCCTGTAGGGCGGGGCAGCCCCAAAAAAATAAAAATCTATAGAAGAGGCATAAAAAAAGGGCTATCTTTGTGTCCCATTCATCATTGTAAAAAAATAAAGCAGATGCAAAATCTTGAAGAAGCCTATAAATTGATTGAAGGCGCTTTGGTAAAATTGGGTTTAGATCCCGAAAAATGTAAGGGTAAAGAGGCGGGGTCTTGGACCATTGCCCGCGAGCAGCAAGAAATTTGGATAGACTGCTGGGAAATTGAAGAAAATGAGCATAAGGATACTTATTTTCAGGTACTTACGCCCATTTTGCAGATTCCGGCTGAGATGACCGTACCTTTTTACCGGGAAGTTTTGGAGTTTAACTACAATATGTATGGGATGGCCTTTGGTATTTTTAAGGACCTTTTGGCCATTAAGAGCATTCGGGAACTTCGTGGTTTGGATGAAAGCGAGGTGATTGCTACGATTAGCCGGGCTTGGGTGTATGCTACCGATATTAAGCCCCAATTGATGGATAAATATTTTGATGTAAACCCAGGAGCCGCCCCCGATGAGCAAGTCTAAGTATAAAGCAGTTTGCCTAGCGGCGCTGAAAGATTTTGTAGAAGAAAAGACCAATGAGGCCAAAATGGAGCTTTATATGGCCTATGAAGAGCTAGAAGAGCCCGCTGAGCGCAATGTCCAGTTAGGGGAGGAGCTGCATGCCGTTTTGCGCCAGATTATAGAAGACAACAAGCATCCAGATGATTATTTGGATAGTTTGAAGAGTCTATTTTTTTAGTTGGTCCTTCTTACGATTATGCAAAAAGCGCGGGAGCAAATAGCTTCTGCGCTTTTTTTTGTAGATAACATCTACTGTTTAAATTCTGTAAAATTGATACTAGGTAGTAAAAGAGCTTTATAACCAGCATTCAAACTGAGTTGTCCGACAAAGGCCCTAAGAAAAGGGTAGGCAATAGCGGGCGCATTAACTCTTGGGAAATCAGATGCTTTGAATTGTTCATCAATATCCTCTTCGGTGGAAAAAATAGCCGTATAAACTATTTGTAGTTCATAGCCCTCAGGAACGAGCAAATTGAGATGAAATTGTATGTCGAAGCGTCTAGCTTGCTCGCTAGGGTAGATTTGCTTAAAGCCAAGGTTTAGTTTAGCTTCAGCTAGTTCAGTTGCTTTGGGGACATGTTTAAGATAAAACTCTGGAGCAATCGTTTTGCTTAATTTTACTTTCATGCGGCAGTCGTTAAAGAGTCTTGAGCATTAGTTTTATTATAGCTAGGATAATTGCTAGATGCTGTAGTGACCTCTGTATAGTAAATAGTTGTGCTTGCCTCTAGTGGAATAGATTCCACATCTTTGTCAATTAGGATAAAGCCCTCTTCTGCTAGGCTAGCATTAAATCTATCTGTAGGGATTTCAGCAAAGCCTTGTTTTATACTTATAGCATTTGAGTACTTTGTTGTGTTAGCTTGCTGAAGCATCTTTTCTTCTAAGGAAAGATGAATAAACTCAATACCATCTTTTTCTAAAGAGGACATGAAATTTTCCTCAGTGATATTTTCAGCCTTTATGCGCTCATCTACACAAGCAGCCCAATCAATTTTTTCATTCATAATTTATCTATATTAGGGATAGTCTTGATTAGTGTAGTGGATTTTATAAGGGCAGTATCAAAAATAACTAAAAATGTACTGTTTGGAATTCTGCAATTAAAAAACTTAATTCTTTCTAGTTTATTTTTAACATAGAAGTCCCCTGAAATTAGTGAGAAGTCAAATTTTAGATGATTCCTTCCCCAATTGATAATTGTTCCATCTTTAAACATCTCCTTTGGCTTAAAGCCTCTTTTTGCTGTAGCAAAACTTAGTTCTTGGAATCTGTCTCTAATAATATTGAAAAGAGCTATTCCATTAGGAGTATTAAGATCTAAGTAAAATCTAGGGTCCTCGTCAGGGATTTCAACTTCTACCATTAAAACAGCTCCTTCTGTATATCTATGAGACCCATTATCCCAAGCGCTTGCGATAGCCCATTCTTCTGCTCTTTCTTGAGGTTGAGGACAAGTTGCGGACTCCGTAAAAAAATAAACGCCATCTCCTAACCAATGATGATTTCCTGTACTAGACTTGAAGCCTGTTTTTATTATAGACTCTGCATCTTGTTTAGAAGTTCCATGATATACCGTAGTTGTCTTTGCTGGTATGGGCAAATTTGTGTTGAATAGAAGATAAAGATACAATTTTTTTTTCGCCTCACAAAGCTGTACTTTTACCCCTTAAAAAGAGAGACTTATGCCTTTTGCACTGCCTAATTTTGGGGGCCAACGGCCCTTATTCAGCCTATTTTTATTGTTGTTTTATTGCTTTTTGCCGCAAATTGCCCTAGAAAAAGAAGGGCTAGCAATAAAGTCGGGTCTACGGACTATTGTTATTGATGCCGGACATGGCGGTAAGGATAATGGCTCTTCTGGCGCCAAGGCCAAGGAAAAAGAAGTGGCCCTCAAAATTGCCCTCAAACTAGGGGGCTATATCAAAAAATATCTGCCCGATGTGAAGGTGGTCTATACCCGCAGCACCGACGTTTTTCTGCCCCTGCATGAACGCTCCGAAATTGCCAACCGCCTAGGGGCCGACCTCTTCATCTCGGTGCATTGCAATTCTTTGCCCAAGCACAAAAAAAATATACAAGGAACGGAGACCTTTGTCATGGGCTTGCACCGAGCCAAGGAAAATCTAGAGGTGGCCAAAAGAGAAAATCGAGTGGTTTTGCTGGAAGATAATTACCAAAAACGCTATGGTGGCTATGATCCCAACTCGCCCGAGGGACATATTATGCTCTCTATGTACCAAAATGCTTACCTCAGCCAAAGTGTGCTTCTGGCCGAAAAAATCCAGGCGCAGTTTAAGGAAAGAGTGGGCCGAAAAAGCCGAGGCGTAAAACAGGCCGGCTTTGTGGTCCTCCGAGCCAGCAATATGCCCTCGGTTTTGGTCGAAACAGGCTTTTTGAGCAATGCCACAGAAGAAAAATATCTGAATTCGGATAAAGGACAATCTTATTTGGCCTCGGCTATTTTTAGAGCCATCCGCAGCTACAAAAAAATTATAGATAAAGGCAATGGCTATCAGTCCAATAACCTGCAAATTCGGCTGCAGCTTGGCGCCTCTCCAAAACCTATTGCCCTGCATAAAGCCCCCTGGAGTAGCGTCGAAGAACTAGAAGAAGAACAAGAAGATGGCCTTTACAAATATTTAACGGGCAATTACTCCTCTATGCTCGAGGCCGTTAAGGCTCAACGCTTTTGGCGCAGCAAAGGCTTTGATGGCGCCTTTGTGGTGGCCTACAAAAATGGTAAACGCATCTCGCTGGCCGAGGCCCGAAGCCTGCTCGCCAACTAATTGCCAACTTCTCAGCTATTTAAACACAAAAACTTTTATGTACCTTTGCCTTTTCAAGTTTTGGGGCCATTGGCTAAGGACTTTCTGCTCCTTTTTTGCTGAGGGATGTTTTGGGGCGTTACTCCTTACAGTCGTCGAACTGCGGCTTGCAGCCTTGTTGTCCGCTTTCAGCGGGCGCTACGTTTACTCCCTATGGTCGTCGAACTGGCGCCCCTATAGGGGCTGGTTGTGGCCAAATGAGCCACCCAATTTTTTGGACCAATTAGATACCTTAGTTTGGAAAATAAACGAAAATATATCTGGATCGGCATTGTCGCTTTTGTGGCGATCATTAGCTTTATTGCCATTTACCAACGCCTGCGATCTGTGCCCAGTATCAATCCAGAAACCACCCTTTATGCCGACTTTGATGAGGTGGGTAGCCTAGATGTTGGCGCCTATATCTATTTGCATGGTATGGAAATGGGCTTTGTGAAAGCCATTGCTCTACGCACAGATGGCAGCGGGAAAATTCGAGTAACTTTAGGCATTTCCCCCGGAAAAAAGATTCCTGAAAATGTTATTGCCTATGCGCATGCACCTAGCCCCATTTCTAAGGATATGCTTTACCTCCGTTTGCAAAAGCCGTATAAGGAAAATTATGGACCAGAAGATTATCTCCGAGAAGGAGACCTGATTAAGGGCCGAAATAGCTCTTACCTCAGCGATATTCGAGATATGGCCGCCCCTTATCTAGACCCCGTAGATAGCCTCTTGCAAGAGTGGTTCCCCACTTCCGATAGTTTGGTCCGAGCTGTACGCAAACTACAAGCCGATTTGGCCCAGTTTAGAGCCGCTACGGCCAAGGATAAAGAATTAGAGCTAAAAGGGCAAGCCGCTATTGGCGTCCTTCTCGATTTACGAGATCTGGCCCAAAAAGTAGATGCCCAAGAGACCACAATCAACCAAAAAATTAGTGAGTATAAGGAATTAACGGATCAGCTAGTGGCCGACTCTGTTATTCAGAAGATCCCCACTATGATCCCTACAGATATTCCCCTGCCCAACCTAGATAGTATTAACGCCAAGATTATTGCTGTACAAACCCTATTGGATAAGGTCGACAATCCTGCCGACAGCAGCGGTTATGCTTGGCTATTGCATGATGCCAAATTAAAGGCCGATATCAAGACCAAAACCGCCGAGATGGCTAGGCAAGTTCAAGAAATTCGCCAACATCCAGAGCGCTATATCAAACTAAATTAAAAGCATGAAAATTTCTAACGAAGTAAAGGTAGGTATCTTAGGGACCTTCTCTATTTTCCTACTCATCTGGGGCTACAACTTCCTCAAAGGGAACAATATCCTCTCCAATGATACCGTAATTATTGGCCGCTTTACGGCTGTAGATGGTCTGGCCGTTGGGGCTCCCGTTACTGTTAATGGACTACAGGTGGGCGCAGTTACGCATATGGAACTCGACCAGAAAAACCCCAAAGAAGTATTGGTAGAAATGCACCTTTATAATGGGGTAGATGTGCCCAAAACGGTAAACCCCAAGTTGGTCACCCTCAGTATTATGAGCGGAAAGGCCGTTTCTATGGAGTTTGAAGGCAGCTGCTCTGGCGCCGATTGCCTGCAAACTGGCGATGAGGTCCGTGGAGAAGCCGGTAGCATGATTGATATGGCCCAAGAACTGATTGAGCCTTATATGGGCCGAATCGATTCTTTGACCCAAGCCTTTAAGGAGTTGGCCAAAAGTGAGGAGTCTGGCCTTAAAAAGTCTGTACATGATGTGCAAGCTAGTATCGAGAACCTCAAAGTGATTAGCCAGCTGTTGTCTGTTTTGCTAGAACGCTCTACCAATAGCTTTGTCAATACAATGAGCCATATGGAGTCTATTACAGGCAATGTAAAAGCCAACAATGATCAAATTACGGCCCTGATGAGCAATTTGGCTACGCTCTCAGATGAATTGAAATCGGCCAAATTGTCGGAGACCCTAGGCGCCACCAAAAATACCGTAGAAGAATTTGGCCAATTGGCCGAAGGCATGCAGGGCACCTTGGCCGAAACCAATAAACTCATGGCCCAATTGCAAGAGTTGACCAACTTTAAGGACCAAGAAGGCCTGCTTTCTGCCCTGATGCATGATAAGGCCCTTTTGCAAGATGTAGAAAAAGCCATTGCAGAAATGAGCCTATTGATGGAGGATATTCGCCGCCACCCCGAGCGCTACCGCACGGTCTTGAGTGGCAAATACAAACCCTACGGCATGGGCAAAGCCTATAAGAAAGAGCAAAAACTGATTGAAAAAGAGGCCAAGAAGAAGAAATAACTCTAGGTTAATGCTCTGATAAAGGTCCAGAGAAATCGGTTTTGGCCGCTCTCTGGGCCCTTTTTTTGTAAACAGCCAAGCGAAAAAAGATCTTTGGGGTTTAAAAAGAAGGTTTGGGCCAATTGGCCTAGCGATGTGCAGCAGTGGCCCTCAGGCCAGACCGAGGTGCTGCAAGCGCCGAAGGGCCGAGCAGACTTGCGAGCTGCGAAACGTAGCGCCTGCCGCAGGCAGGAGGCCCCAAAAAAATAGGATAAAAAAAGCAATCTATGCGTTATTTATTGCTCTGTTGTTTGTTGTTTTTGGGGCTAGAGAGCTATGCCCAAAGGGAGAGTACGGCCAGCGACAGTAGTCGGGTGCAATTGCTCCATAGTAATAAAGGTAGAGGGGAAAGTCGGGCAGATGGCCGTTATTTGTTTTTGGAAGGAGAGGTCCATTTTAAGCAAAAAGAGATGCACCTTTGGTGCGATACCGCCCAGCAGGCGCCCAAGGACCAAATTTTGGCCTATGGAGATGTAGAAATGCTGCAAGAAGACAGCATTCGGGCCTTTTCGGATAGTTTGCGCTATGATGGAATAAAACGAGAGGCGGAACTAAAAAATCAGGTGGTTTTGGAGGATAGCTCCATGACCTTGTTTACCGATTACCTGCATTATGATTTGGTGCAAAAGAAGGCCAGTTATCCGCAAGGGGTATTGATTGTCTCGGATTCTAGCCAGTTGCAAAGTAAGCGGGGATATTATGAGCTAGAGAGCAAAATGGCCTATTTTGTTGATTCGGTCCGCCTCAACCACCCCAAATATAAGTTGATTACCGACTCTATGGCCTTTAATACGGAGGAGGAAAAAAGCTATTTTTTGGCCCCCACTTATATGTATGATGATGAAAATTTGGTCTATTGCGAATCGGGCTATTATGATAATAAGGCCGAAAGGGCCGAACTGACCGGCTCGCCTTATTATTTGCAGCGAAAGGGCCAAAATAGCCGCCGCGCTTCTGCCGATACAATATTATATGTGGGCAGTGAGGATAGCTATTATTTGATTGGCAATGCCATTTTGGAGGAAGAAAGCCAAAAGGTATATGCCGATACCATTGTTCGGCGGGGAATGAAAGGCCGCTTTGAGTTTTTGGGCCATCCTCGCTTTGAGCGCAAGGGAAAAGAGGGAAATCAAGAAATTTTGGCTGGCGACTCTTACTATGATGAAGAAAAAGAGGCCATGGTTTTTCAAAATGGCGTAACGGCCAAGCGAGGCAGCCAAATTCTTCGCTCCGAAACCTTAGAGTATAGCGAGAGCCGCAAAGAAGCTTGGGCCAAGGGCCAAGTTATTTTGGAAGACACCCTAGAGCAAAGCCGTTTGATGGCGGGCTCGGTCTATTACAATGATTCGACGGGGCAGATGTTGGCCCAAGATCATCCGATTGCCCTGATGTTATTGGATGGAGATAGTCTTTGGATGACCGCGGACAGCTTTCGGATGGAAAAAGACAGCGCTGGGGCCTATCAATTGCAGGCTTACCATCAGGTGCAAGTCTTTAAGTCCGATATTCAGGCTTTGGGCGACTCTTTGGTCTACAATGAAGCCGACTCGCTTTTTGAGCTGCGGGGAAATCCCCGAATTTGGCTGGATTCGGTGCAGTTTACCGCCGATACTTTGCGGGGCCGTTTGGCCGATCAGTCTTTGCAAGAGCTCTTTTTGCTCCAGCATGCCTTTATGGCCTCGAGCAAAGAGGAGGTCTATTTCAATCAGATCAAGGCCAGAGATATTCGGGCGCATTTCCAAAATAATGAGTTGCAGCGAGCCGATATCCAATACAATGGCGAAATGGTGTATTATGCCCTAGATGAGCAGGGCCGCTATGCGGGCGTCAATGATATGGATTGCTCGGATATGCAGGTTCGATTTAAGGAGCGGAATGTCGATCGCATCAAGTTTATGGGCCAACCCAAGGCCGTTTTGTACCCCATGGGCCAAATTAAGCACGAAAAACTTCAGCTCAAGGGCTTCAAATGGCTAGAGGCCGAGCGCCCCAAAGACCGCTGGAGCCTGACGGGCCCTTATGCCTGGGGAATAAAAGCGGCGGCCTTGCCCGAACTTCCACCAGTACCCACTCCAAATGAAATTCCCGAAATAGAGGAGCCCAAAGAAAAGCCTAGTCTCAGCCCAGAAGAACTTTCTAATCAAAAACGCCGAGGAAGAAAGAAGTAGGGGAGGGGTTGGGGCCTCCGCTGCGGCTTTGCCTTGCGGCGCTACGCTTTGGGGCTCGCAGGTCTGCTCGGCCCTGCAGCCCTTCGGGCTTTGGTCTGGCCTGACGGCCACCCCGCCGCATCGCTAGGCCGTTTGGCCTACGGCCAGGCGCTTCGCGCCCCTTATTCCTTTAGACCATCAGGGGCTTAGTGGCCTCAGTTGTTTTTAAATGAGCAGCTTAGTTAGTAATTTGCCGAAATGCTTTTAACTTAGAATAATTTTTTTATCCCACGCAAAAAGTTCTATATTTGCAAGCCAAAATAGGCGCACTGCGCCTATATGTTTTTTTATACAAACTATATTGAGAAACTAAATCAGAGCCCCATGATAGGGCCAAATATTGGCCAGACAGACAGCTTATTTTAGTTTCTAAAACCTATTGAATTACGCTAAAACCATGCAAGGGAAAAGTTTCGTAAAGTTCTTTACGATTGCGTTAGTCCTGGTCATTTCGTACATCTTCTTTTTGATGATTCCGACCAGTGGTATCGAGCGCAGTGCAAGCGAATTTGCTAAAGCGGCAACGGATAGCATTCAGGACCAAGAACTTAAGGCTGTACAATACGATATGGCCCAACAGTACTTCCTAGATTCTATTTCTGAAGAGCCCATTTTGAATCTAGGGTTCAAATCATACTCTTATCAGGAGCTCAAGCGCAGCCAGTTGGCTTTGGGTTTGGACTTGAAAGGCGGTATGAGTGTTGTCCTTCAAGTAGATTTGCAAGAGTTGATTAAGACCTTGGCCAACAAAACTTCTGATGAGAACTTTCAGAAGGCATTGGCCAATGCCAAAGCTGCACAGTCTACCGCTCAGGTAGATTTTGTAACCTTGTTTGGTCAAGAATATGCCAAAGTGAGCGACAAGCCTTTGGCTCGCTTCTTTGGAACTACCGAAAAACTGGAGGGCATCAATATTAACTCAACGAATGAGGAAGTATTGACGGCTATTCGTTTGGAGGCTTCTAAAACGGTAGAGCGCACCTTCAATCTATTGAAGCAGCGTATTGATAAATTTGGTGTGGCCCAACCTGTGGTTTCACTAGATAAGTCTACTGACCGGATTACGGTTGAATTGCCTGGTGTGCGTAGTCCTAAGCGGGCTCGTGAGTTCTTGCAAGCTACGGCTAGCCTAGAGTTCTGGGAAATGTACACTGCTGTTGAGCTTTTGGGCCAACAAACTGCTGGTCCTTTGGTCAACCTCAATGAGGCTCTAAAAGGCAGTAAATATGATAAGAGCGAAGCTGCTGTAGGTACAGCTGCTCCTCAGCCTGATTCTGCAGCCTTGGCTTATATTGAAGAAGTAAAGGCCGACAGTAGCCTCGACGAGGCGGTTAAGCAGGCTAAAATTGACTCTGTCAATGCTAGCTTTGCAGCTACTTCCGTAACAGATTCTACCAATCCTGGTCCTTTGTTTAAGGTGATGGGCTTTGCTCCTCCTCAGACAGAAAAAGACCCTTATGTAGGTTATACGCAAGTAAAAGATACTGCAGAAGTGATGGACATGCTCCGTTCTGCAGAAGCGCAGCGCATCTTGCCTAAAGATATTCGTTTTGCTTGGGATTCTAAAGTACAGAAATCAGAAGATGGTGGCCGTTTGGTTCAGCTGTTTGCCTTGCGCACTCGTGGCCAAGATGAGGCAACACTATCAGGAGAGCGGGTGGTTTCTTCTCGTGCTACTAAGAATCCTTCAGGAGCAGGTTATGCTGTTTCTCTAGACATGGACAATGAAGGGGCGCGTAAGTGGAAGAAAATGACGGAAGAAAACGTTGGCTTCTGCGTATCGGTAACCCTAGATAACAAAGTATATTCTTACCCTCGTGTAAATGAGGCTATCCCTAATGGTAGCACAAGTATCTCTGGAGATTTCTCGGCTACAGATGCTAGTGACTTGGCCAATATTCTAAGTATTGGTAAGTTGCCTGCTACACCTGAAATTATTGAAGAAGCCATTGTTGGTCCTAGCTTAGGAGAGGCTACGGTAAATGCAGGTCTTTTTGCCCTAGTGATTGGTTTTGTATTGGTGCTTATCTTTATGCTCCTTTACTATGCTAAGGCGGGTATTCTAGCTGTATTGGCCCTCTTCCTCAACATCTTCTTTATCTTGGGTTGTTTGGCCTCTTTTGGTACGGTACTGACACTACCTGGTATTGCTGGTATTGTATTGACCATTGGTATGGCTGTAGATGCCAACGTAATTATCTTTGAGCGTATTCGAGAAGAATTGCGAGCTGGGCAGCACTGGAAAGAAGCGGTCCTTTCAGGTTTCCAACACTCTTATTCGGCTATTATTGATGCCAACGTTACTTCATTTGTTACGGCCCTTATCCTCTTCCAATATGGTTTAGGTCCAATCAAAGGTTTTGCTACGGTATTGATGATTGGTGTAGCTTGTTCGGTATTTACTGCGGTATTGTTTGGCCGCTTGTTGTTTGACCGTTATTTGGTCAATAATAAAGAGGTGTCTATTTGGACCGGAAGCACCAAGAATGTTTTGGCCAATGTAAGCTTTGACTTTATTGGCAAGCGCAAGATTGCCTATGCTGTTTCTGGCCTTTTGTTGATTGCTGGTATTGCTTCTATGGCTACTCAAGGTTTTGAGTTGGGCGTAGACTTTCAGGGGGGGCGCTCTTATACGGTAGAGTTTCCTCAGCAAGTAGAGGTGCCTCAATTGAAAGAGGAGCTCGTAAAGGCTTTTGATGGCTATGATAAGAATGTAGTAAAGACCTTTAACCAAGGCAACCAAGTAAAAATTACTACTTCTTTCATGCAAGAAAAAGAAGGGCGAGAAGCAGATGCTGAGGTATTGACTAAGCTTCACCAAGCTTGTAAAGCTTATTCTTCTGCCGATGTAGCCTATGAGGCCTTTGCAGCAGGTAAAGCGCCTAATGTAACAGAAGCTGGCTTGTACTTGACGGCCTCTTCTAAAGTAGGTCCAACCATTGCAGATGATATTCGTCAGTCTGCTTTCTGGGCGTCATTGCTTTCATTGCTCTTTATCTTTAGTTACATCTTTATCCGCTTCCGCAGATGGCAGTTCTCTGTAGGTGCTATTGCGGCCCTATTCCATGATGTACTTTTGGTCTTGGGGATCTTCTCTTTGTTCAAAGGTATTATGCCTTTCTCTATGGAGATTGACCAAGCCTTTATTGCCGCTATTTTGACCATCATCGGTTACTCGATCAACGATACAGTAATTGTATTTGACCGTATTCGGGAAACTGCAACCAATGAAGGAGAAAGCAAAGGCATTAAGGATATTGTTAACCAAGCAATTCAGAGTACAGTAAGCCGTACTTCAATTACCTCATTGACTACATTCTTTGTAGTGGCCATCTTGTTCTTCTTTGGTGGCGATGGCATTAGTGGTTTTGCTTTTGCCTTGTTGATTGGTGTAATTGTGGGTACTTACTCTTCTATGTTTATTGCTTCTCCAATTGTAGTAGATACAACTAAAGATGCTAGCGCATTGAAATATACTGAGTACGTTTCTGATTATGCTGAAGGCGCAGAAGATGTTGAAAGCAGCACAGGTGACGAACTAGAAAACGAAGAAGAAAAAGCTTAAGCTTTTAACTTATATAGTTTGTAAAAAGTCTCTAGGCCATTTTGGCTTAGGGGCTTTTTCTTTTGGACTGTACAGGCCCGTCAGGGCCGCAGGCCTAGCGATGTGGAGGGGTGGCCCGAAGGGCCAGACCAAAGCCGCCAAAGGCGGCTGAAGGGCCGAGCAGACTTGCGAGCCCCGCAACGTAGCGCCGAGGAGCGCAGCGAGGCGGAGGCCCCAAAGCATCAAGTTTTGAAAGAATCTAACTCCCTTATAGTGGAGAAGGACTAAGGCTTTAAAAACTTGCAAGAGCAAAATAAAACTGCTATATTTGTTAGCAGACAACAGTAGGAACGGTTAACTCAATGGAGTTAGGCGTTCTTTACTTATTTTATGTAGGGCAAAACTACATACTTATAGGAGGGGCCGTTTCTTAATCTAGAGGAACGTCCTTTATTTTTCTGTCAAAAACAAACGGAATTTACTGCTTGGCCCAATAGCCGAACAGCTAAAAATTGAAAAAATATGTCTAAGCAAATTTCTTATATGACCCGCCAGGGCTATAATAAGCTGAAAAAAGAGTTGGAAGAACTCAAAACCGTAGAGCGCCAAAAGGTGGCACAGCAAATTGCTGAGGCTCGTGAAAAGGGAGACCTTTCTGAAAATGCCGAATATGATGCAGCCAAGGAAGCCCAAGGCTTGCTAGAGCTCAAAATTAACCAAATGGAGGCCGTTATGGCTAGTGCCCGCATTGTAGATGGTGCCGATTTGGATGCCTCTAAGGTGGTGGTGCTTTCTACCGTGAAAATGAAAAACCTCAAGACCAAAAAGACCATGAGCTATACTTTGGTCTCTGAGTCAGAAGCCGACCTTAAAGCCAAGAAAATATCTGTCAATTCTCCTATCGGTAAGGGCCTTTTGGGTAAGGCTGTAGGAGAAACCGCCGATATTCAAACTCCTGGCGGCGTGATGCAGGTAGAAATCTTGGATATCAAGATCGAACTCTAACCACCTACTTATTAAAGCTGAAAAGCCGTTTGGATTATTCCAAACGGCTTTTTTTGGCCTAAGACCAATTGAAATTCTAAAATAAAGTTATACGCAGCATAAAAAAGTGTAAACTATTTTAGCAATTTAGTCGCTAAGCACTTATATTTGGATGAAATACAGAATCTCTCGGGCTTATTAACTATGGGCACAGCAGAGATGCAAAGCGGACGACTTAACTGCTATCAGCTTATAGACTTCAAGTACTTTGGGGTCTTTTTCAAACAATCTAAACTGATTTTATTATGATGAAGCGTACTACACTTTTTAGCTTCTTGAGCTTGTTTTTGCTCGCAGGATTTGGCCTTAAGGCACAAACTGGTCCCTATGCTCGCTTGGGCATAGGCTATGGTATGGGAGCAACTACAGACCAATTGGGTACTACTTATGTAGAAGATGCTAATGGTGATTTTACAGAAGAAAATATTTATGGCAGCTATGGTGGCGGCTTTGATGTTAATCTAGATCTAGGCTATAACTTTAGCCAAAATTTTGGCTTTGGTCTAGGGGTAGATTATCTATTTGGAAGCACGGTAACCAGAGATGAGTCTACTAGCCCTTCGCAAACTTCAATGACTGAAGTTTATACCCGCCAATTGCGCCTGTCTCCCAACTTTACTGTTCGTGGAAGCAATGAGGGAATGGTACAACCTTATGGTGGTTTAGGCCTTGTTATTCCTGTTACAGGGACTACATACTCGAATAAAGAAAAGGTGTATACCGGAATCAATGGTACAGCTACCCAAAAAGTAGAGTCTAAAGGACAGTTTACCCTAGGTTATGAGGCTTTTGCTGGTGTTTACTTTAAGGTACCCAACGATAAAGTGCGCATTTTTGCCGAACTCCGCTATACAGGCCTTCGTATTCGGGCTAAAGAGGCAGAGATCGTTGAGGTAATGGACTTGGACCCTACAGGGGCCTCAACAAGCATTGTCGATTATATTGAGTTGGGAGCTTTCACAGATACAAATATCGAATTTGTTGATGAAATCAACCAAGATACAGATACTGATGTTCAACAACTTCGAACATCTACCAACTTTAGCAGCTTTGGAATCCAAGTTGGAGTAGCCATGAGCTTTGGTGGCGATGAGGAGTAATCTTCAATAGCCTAAATTTAAAAATAGATGCCTTCTTCCAAGGGCATCTATTTTTTTTTGCCTTAGACTTCCCTATTTTAGCCATCATTATTACAATCAACTATAAGTTATGAAAGTATTTCAAGAGGCCATTGAGGCCGCCTGGGACAATAGAGCGCTGCTCAAAGAAGCCAAAACACAAGAACTCATCCGTGAGGTGATTGACCTACTCGATAAGGGCGTTGTGCGCGTAGCTGAACCTACTGCAGATGGCTGGACCGTCAATACTTGGGTGAAAAAAGCCGTGGTCCTTTATTTCCCTATCCAAAAAATGGAGACGATTGAAGTTCCTCCTTTCGAGTTTCATGATAAAATTCCACTCAAAACCAATTATGCCGAGCTGGGCGTTCGGGTGGTTCCTCATGCTATTGCCCGCCATGGCGCTTTTTTGGCCCCTTCGGTCATTATGATGCCCAGCTATGTCAATATTGGCGCTTATGTAGATGCCGGCAGCATGGTTGATACTTGGGCTACGGTGGGCTCTTGTGCTCAAATTGGCAAGCATGTACATCTTAGCGGTGGCGTGGGCATTGGCGGCGTGCTAGAGCCCCTACAAGCGGCACCCGTGATTATTGAGGACAATTGCTTTATTGGCTCTCGTTCTATTGTGGTAGAAGGGGTACACATTGAAGAAGAAGCCGTTTTGGGCGCCAATGTGGTCATTACGCAATCCACAAAAATTATTGATGTTTCTGGTCCAGAACCGATCACTTATAAGGGCCGAGTGCCTGCCCGCTCTGTCGTGATTCCCGGTAGCTATACCAAGGAGTTTCCCGCAGGCAGCTATCAGGTGCCTTGCGCCCTCATTATTGGCAAGCGCAAAGAGAGCACCGACAAAAAGACCTCTCTCAATGATGCTCTTCGGGAGCATAATGTAGCGGTTTAGTTCTTTTTTTTGGGGCCTGCCGCCTTTGGCGGCCGGGCCCCTGCAAGGCTCGCAGGTCTGCTCGGCCCTACGCGGGCTTCGCCCGCTGGGTCTGGCCTGCGGCCACCTTTTCGGGCCCCTAGGCCTGCGGCCCTTCGGGCCTGTAGGACGCCAAAGCGGTATTCCTCGCTGCGCTCCTCATTCGCTAAAATAACCCGCCCACCCACCCCTCTTCGGGATTCCTTAGGGGAATCCCTTGGGGCGGCTGGGCCAAAGAAAAAACGCCAGAGATCTACATCTCTGGCGTTTCTATTTACATTCCTACAGGCCCTTTAGGGCCGCAGGCCAAAGCCAAATAGAAGCCCTCTCACTTCTATCCTTTGATTTAAATCCCGGCTATTCTGCTTTATTTTTCTCCGCCATAGCTAGGGCTATGCCTTTAAAAAATGCCTTGACTAGCCTGAATTTTTTATCCAAGGATGGCCAAAGCAGAGGGCTTCTATTTGGCCTAGCGATGCGGCGGGGTGGCCGTCAGGCCAGACCAAAGCCCGAAGGGCAGCAGGGCCGAGCAGACTTGCGAGCCCCAAAGCGTAGCGCCGACGACCGAAGGGAGGCGGAGGCCCCAAAAAATCATGGACCTACTCTTGCTCCATCACGGCCTGAGGAACAGAAGCTGCAGTACGAGCGCGCAACACTCTGGCGCGGCTACGGCTTTGGTCCAAAATATCATTGGTACTTTGTAGCTCTACCTCATTCCATTTGCCATTGCTTCCCTTGGCTGTTGCCTCAGGCGTTTTAGGCAGCTCTTCCTTGGGCGTAGAGATCTCTTCTTTAGCCACTTTAATAGCTGGCTGGGCCGTAATAGGCGCCGAGCTAGCCGTTGTTTTTTCATCATTTAGTGGCTCGGTAGAAGCAGCGCCCACAAAACCATAACTTCTGAGGCGGCGGCCACGGCTGCGGTCCTGCAAAGCGGGACGCTCAATAGCTTGGCGGCGTTGTTCTACCGCTACCTTTTGCTCGGCCTGAGGTTGCGCTCTAATTGTTTCTTCTTCTAGCAAAACGGTTTTGCCATCAATGTTTGTATAACGGCGACGGGCCGCTACAGCTCCTGCCTGAGGCACCTTAGCCGCCGCTTCCGTCTGCTCATTGGTACCCAAATAAACCGAAGAGGTTTTGGCCTCTTGCTTTTCATTGAGCCCCACCACCTTTAGGGCGGCAATAGAAATACCTGAAATTTGCTTTTTGCTACGGGCCAACAACTCTGCATTTACCCGATGCTCTCTCAAGCCAATCAAATCGCCAGCATAAGGCTGATAATCGGCAGGCAATTCGTTCCAAAACAAAATATCTTCAACAGAGCAGCGGTAGGCCTTGGCCAAACGCTTAAGGTCCTGTGGCGACTGAATGCGACGAACGGCTCTTAAGGGATTTTCTTTCTGCATCTCTACAATGCGGTTAAAAGCCCGAGTATACGCTCTTTCTTGGGCCACAATACGAGCGGGAAGGAGCAAAATCTGCGCATCCTTATCCTTGGGCACATAGTTGCGGCGATAAGAAGGATTGAGCAACTTTAAGGTATCTAGACTAATGTCTAACTCCTTGGCCAATTTGCGCAAAGATTGCCCGCCCTCAATATGCAAACTATCGGTAAGCACCAAATCCTGAGAAAGCTGCTGCGGAATCAACTGATGCTCCTGATAATACTCGCCAACATAAACCATGGCCATAAAGAAAGGCACATAGCGCTGGGTCTCTCTAGGCAAATACTTACGTGCGGCCCAGAACGTCTTGCTGCCCGCTCGCTTAACCGCTCGGTCTACTCGGACCGGACCACAGTTGTAGGCCGCCATGGCCAAGGCCCAATCGCCATAGCGATTATACAAACGACGAAGCAATTTTGCCGCCGCCTCCGAGGCCTTATGCGTGTCGCTGCGCTCATCTACATAGGTATTGATGCGCAAATCGAAAATGCGACCCGAGCTAGGAATAAACTGCCAAAGCCCCACCGCACTAGCTATCGAACGAGCTGTGGGATTAAGGTGCGACTCGACAATGGCCAAGTATTTTAGGTGATGAGGGACATCATGGGCAGCCAAATGCTCCTCAAAAATAGGAAAGTACATTTTACTGCGACCCAAAATGGCCTCCGTGCTGCTGCGGTATTTTCCCGTGCGAATCAAAATCCGCTCCTTGGTCAAAGGATCCAAACGGTAGTCAATCGCTCCAGAAAGCGCCTTGAGCCGATCCTTGTATTCTGTATCCGAAAACTCCGGAAAATCATTGAGCAAATTGGTCATCAAGCGGCTCAAACTATCCACAAAGGGAGCGTCCTCTTGAAAACTATTGGGAATGAGGTCCTTGTCTGGCGAAGCCTGCAATTGCCCTTGTCCAAAGGTGAACAAAACGGCAAAAATAAATAGGCGGTAGAAAGTCCGTCTCATAAGATCTTAAATTGATATCGAACAAAAACTTGCAAAAAGAGCAAAAGTCCTAGGCAAGCCCTAGTGAAAATTCACTAAATCGTTTGAAAATGGGGAAGGGTGACCAAAACATGTCTAATTTATCATTTTTTTTGAAAAATTAGCTGCAATAGCTTGATTTTAAGCCCAAAAGCCCCTAGCATAAATAGGAAATGGTAACTTTCACAACAATTTGTTGCAAAAGTTACCATTTTAAATCTAAAGAGTAAGGCAAAAAATCGGCTTAAGATTTTTCATACTCCTTCTTACTCTCCTTGGGTTCTTCGTTAATTCCAGCTTCGAGCTCTTTGGATACTTTGTTTTTAGCATCGTTGAACTCGCGGATGCCACTCCCCAACCCACGCATGAGTTCAGGAATTTTTTTACCGCCGAAAAGAAGAAGAATGGCCACTAAAACGATGATCATTTCTGGACCGAAGAAGCTCAATAATAATATAGCGTTCATAAAGCAATGATGATTTATATGCACTTAGATAGTGAATGCCGCCTTAGGTGGAATATATCCCCCCAAAGTTCTTTGGCTTTCAATACCCTGCAAAGGTACAGTATTTTTTTTGATTGAAAGAATTTCCCCCCTCGGGCTTCCCTTTTCGCTATGTTAAAGCGATAGCCGCCTAAGCCTTAGGCAAGTAGTAGAGCACCGAGGCCTTCTCTTGCTGAAAGAGGAATTGGGCCTGCAACTCTAGCTGTTTGGCCGTGATTTGCTGATAATAATCGGCCTCTTCATTGATTAACTGCGCCTGCCCCAGTAATTCATAATAGCCCAAACTCAAAGCTTTCTGAAATGGCAGAATCTCCCCAAATAAGAGGTTGTGCTCGGTGTTGTTTTGCAACTTCTGTAGCTGCTCCTCACTAATGGGCTGGGCCTTAAATTCCTCCAATGCCGCCCAAACAGCCTGCTCAGCCTGCTCAATAGCTACCCCTTCTTGCAATTTTCCCTCTATCACAAATAACCCAGCCTCTACCGTGCCCGTAATGTATACATCCAGTTCGCTAAAGAGCTTTTGCTGCTTGACCAATTGCCGAACCAGCAATGAAGAATCACTCAAACCCAATATATCCGATAATAGGTCTTCTAAATAATAGGCGGTTTCTAAACGAGCCGCCGCCGGAAAAGCCATGTATAGGGCCGCATCGGTCACATTGGCCCGATGTACTTTTTTGCGCCCTACTAGCTGCGGCGGCTCGGCCGCATAGGCTGGCCGCTTGACCGCCCCCCTCGGAATATGCCCAAACCAATGTTCTACCCGCTCCAGTACTTCTTCAGCCTTGATGTTGCCCGAAATCGATAAAACAGCATTGTTGGGACAATAGTAGTTTTCATAAAATTCACGCACTTCTTCTAAGGAAGCCGCCTCAATATGCTCAAAGTTTTCTCCAATTACTGGCCGCTTATACGGATGCTCCTTAAAGGCCAAATCACCCAAAATATGCCACAAATCCCCATAGGGTTCCTCCATGCAACTTTCCTTAAATTCTTCCACCACCACCCGCTTTTCCTTTTGCAAGGGCTGCGGCTCTATACAAAGGTTTTGCATGCGGTCTGCCTCCAACCAAAGCCCCAAATCTAAGTTCTGATAAGGCAAAATGTCATAAAAAACAGTCATGTCTTGGTTGGTGAAAGCGTTGTTTTCGCCCCCAGCCAATTGTATTAATTGATCAAAGTTGGGCGCATGCAGAGAACCCGCAAACATCAAATGCTCAAATAAATGCGCAAAGCCACTACGACCCGGCAATTCATCCTTGCTCCCCACTTCATAGTTCATACAAAGCGTGAGCATGGGGCTGCTAGGGTCTTCCTGCAAGAGTACACGCAAACCATTTGCTAGCTGATATCTTTTATAATTAATCATTTCTTTTTTTGTTTTTGGGGCCTCCCGCCTTCGGCGGGCGCTACGCTTTGGGGCTCGCAGGTCTGCTCGGCCCTTCGTTTTTTTCGCTGCGCTCAAAAAACTTGGTCTGGCCTTCGGCCACCCCGCCGCATCGCTAGGCCATAGGGCCGCCCAACATTAATTGTTTAAACAACTCGCCTATGCTCTTGTTTAGGCTGGGCCAATATAAGACAAGAAAAGCAGCAAACTTTGATTATCTTACTCTATCTAAGGTAAGACTAAATTATGAACTAATGACCAATAAAGCCTACCCCAAGTTATTTAATGACCCCATTTATGGATTAATTGAGCTGCCTAAAGGCCTGTTGCTGGAGCTCGTCGAGCATCCCTTTTATCAACGCCTGCGCCGCATCGGACAGTTGGGCTGGGCGCATTATGTTTACCCCGGCGCCACCCACAGCCGATTTAGCCACTGCCTAGGGGCCTATTATTTGATGCGAAAAGCCCTAGGCCATTTGCAGCGCAAGGGCATAGCACTTTCTGAGGCCGAAATTGAGGCCTGCTCAGCCGCTATTTTATTGCACGATTTGGGCCATGGCCCTTTTTCTCATAGCCTAGAGTACGAACTGCTCGATATTGCCCATGAAGAGATTTCGCTGGCCCTTATGCAAGCACTAAATGAGCAGATGCAGGGCCGCCTAGACTTGGCCATCGCCATTTTTAAGGGAGAATATAAACGCCCATTTTTACAGCAGTTGGTTAGTGGCCAATTAGATATGGACCGCATGGATTATCTCAATCGAGATAGCTTTTATACGGGCGTAGCCGATGGTATTGTGAGCTATGACCGCCTCTGCCAATTGCTAACCGTAGCCGATGAACAACTGGTTTTAGAACAAAAGGCCATTTATTCTATTGAACGCTTTTTGATGGCCCGCCGACTGATGTACTGGCAGGTCTATTTGCACAAAAATAGTATCTCTACTAGCCAACAATGCCTAAAGATGATGCAGCGAGCAAGACAGCTCAAACAGCAGGGCAAAAATTGGCCAATTTCTTCGGCTCTGGCTTTTTTCTTGGACCATAAATATACTAAGGCGGAGTTTTGGGCCAATCCCAAACCCATCTTGGCCCAATTCAATCAGTTAGATGATAGCGATATCTATCAGGCGATTAAGTGTTTTGCCCAAGATGATGATTTTGTGCTCTCTTTTTTGGCCCAAGGCCTGCTCCATCGGCAGTTGTTTAAAATTGAGCTGCAAGACCAAGCTTTTGCCCCAGCTCAACTGGCCCAAATAGGAGAGGAGCTGCTTCAAAAATACCCCATAACAGAAGAAGAACTCCCCTTTTTATTATATCAGGGCCAACAAGAATTACAGGCCTATACGGCCAAGCAAAAAGCCATTTTGGTCCAAAATAAAGCCAAGCAATTGTTGCCGCTTTCGGCTTGGCCAGAACTAGAACTGCCCACCAAAGTCTTGCGGAAATATTACCTCTCTTATCCTAAGCGCTAGCTCTATAGCTTAGCCTTTGTTAATGAAGCCTAGAGCAGGGCGAGAACTATCGGCCTAGCGATGCGGCGGGGTGGCCCAAAGGGCCAGACCCAGGCGGCAAAGCCGCCGAAGGGCCGAGCAGACTTGCGAGCCCCAAAGCGTAGCGCCGCAAGGCGAAGCCGCAGCGGAGGCCCCAAAACCTTATTATTATAAAATTTTTTATATTTAAGAGCTGAAGGTCGAATAAGTGGCGGAAAAAGCGGCGCTTGTATTTTTTTTGGGCCAAAATCATTTTAAATTGTAGAGCCTTAACAGTTTTCTTATTTTTGTAGACTGTAAACGCATTTAAAATCTAAGCGAGCGCTACTATATGAAATCTTTATACCTCAACTTTTTGTGGGCTGCCCTGCTAGCCTTTCCGCAGTTTTTATTGGCCCAAGACTATCCGCCCGATGCCGAACCGGGGAAATGCTACGCCAAATGTTTGATCCCCGATGAGTATGAAAATATTACAGAGAGTTTGTTTAAAAATTTCGTTTTAGGAAAATAAGTATAAAGGCTAAATAGTGTAGACTCGCCCAGTTGTCGGCTTTTCTTTCAAAACGAATGAGTAAAATTTTGAATGCGTCAATCCATGCGTTAGTTCGCTCAACAGAAAAGCGTTCTTTGTAAAGTTCCTCATCTATAATATCTTGATAATAAGCTTTTTTTCTATTTCTTTTGTTGTGGTCAATATTAGGGATAATGCCCATTTTTTGGCAGTTTTCTCTAAGTTTTTTGCTATCAAACCCTGCATCAGCATTCATAAATAAACCATCAGGAGAGATGTCTGAAAGCTGCAGATCGGCAAGCATTTTTTGGAAATGACTCTCGATTTCAAACAAATCATTATGGTTTCCCGCAAAAGGCGGAGACATAGCGATTGGCAGCCCATTTTTATCTGTGAGAAAGAGAGCATTTGTGGTTTTGGACTTTTTTCGGCCCTGATAACCCACAGCTTCGCCCCCTCTTTTCGCTGGGGTATGACTTCCGTCAAGCTGTATACTAGATAAATCTAAACAAGATTTTTCATGGGCTAGAAATTGGATCCACACTTTTTTGCCAAATACCAGACTCGGACCAGCTATTGAAGTAGTAATATACTGTTTGCCAGCAAATTAGAACTTCGTCAAAAAAGATTGTATCGGTAATTCTCTCCACTGACAACCTGTTTTAAGCCTATAAATTATCGCTTTAACAATTTGCCACAGAGGCGCTTTGGTTTTTCGAGCCAATTTTTTTTCGGGAAAAAATGCTAATATTTTTCCGTAATAAATTCTTTTGATAAATTCACAACCATGTTGCAAAGCCTTTTTTTGTTTTTGTCGTAATCAACAATAATAAGCGCTTTGCAGCATTTTTTTTTGCCTTAGTCTAGCTGCTGACTAAAAAATTTAAACAAGCTCATAGAAAAGTTAACTTACCCCCGCTTAGGCGTTAGAGTGGTCGCCATCGATCAAGGACCAGGAATTGAAGATATTGAAACCGCTCTGCAAGATAGTTTTAGTACCTCCGGAACCCTAGGCCTTGGCCTTCCTGGCGTTCGCCGAATGATGGATGAATTTAACATCAAAAGCGAGTTCGGTAAGGGAACCGAGGTGAGTATCGTAATTTATAAATCATGAGTTGGGTCAGACGATATGAGGACGAATATTTCCAGTTGCACTATTCTTGGCGAAATTGCCGAGGAGAGCAGTGCTGTGGAGATGCAGTACTGCTCCACAGAGAAGAAAATTCTATCTTCCTAGCCCTAATCGATAGCCTCGGCCATGGCCCAAAAGCCGCAGAAATGTCAGATAAGCTAAAAGCCTATCTGAAAAAATATCACTATCTTCCGCTAGACGAATTGCTCCAAAAAGCACATCGCCACTTTGAAGCAAGCCGAGGCGCAGCCCTAGCCGTTTGCCGCCTGCATGAAGATGGCCGCTTAGAGTATATCGGACTGGGCAATGTCGTGGTCCG
>NZ_JH719942.1:1843262-1854912 GCF_000275825.1 Saprospira grandis DSM 2844 | reverse complement strand
CCAAAGCCCTTCTTTGCGCAATCCATTCACCTCTAAATCAATAGCTTGGGCCTATTGGATCATAGCGAGGTTGGGCGGATTTAATGGCGCAGTAAAGAAAACTAGGCATGCCGTATCCGTCAAAAAAATAGGACTAGGATTAGAGAGATTCATATTTATGTATGATGGATATCGATCCCTAAATTGACACCGCTATAAAAAGTGGGTCAACCCAAGCCCCGCAGCATAGCGGCGGCCAGCTAGGCGAAGCCTAGCTGGCCGCGGGCCCCAAAATACAGTTTTGTGACAAAAAGAAATGAGATGAAAGGGCTAAATATTTAATGTTTGTGTCCATCTTCTAGAGCAAAACGCTCTTCTAGCCATTCTTGCATAGCTTTTAGGACCTCGGGGGCAAAGGTTTCCTCCAGCAGTTGATAGTCGGCAATTGTGCAGCTCTCGCAATGCTGAAAAAGGTGGTTGAGGCGAGGCAGCAAGACCACTGCGGTGGGGTATTTTTCCTTTTGTAAGAGCAATTTAGAGATGCGCTCGAGGTTTTCGGCCCCCGCCACCTGAATATCTTCGCCGCCATTGAGGGCCAGCAAAGGGCAGCGGATGCGCTTGAGGTATTTTTTTGGATCTATGCGCAGAAAACTGCGAAACCAAGGGGCGTAGAGGGCCTTGCCCAGTTGTTTTACGCCCCTTTCTACTAGGCCAATTTCGGCCAGTTGCAGGCGTTCTTTTTGGGGTAGGGCGCGCCAAATATTGAGAATATCGGCAACAAACTTATCCTCGCTTTTGCGGTCTTTTTTGATCGCTCTTGCATAGCAACTGATCAAGAAATTGCGCTGTGTTTGCAGTGTTTCTTCGGCAATACCAGCCTGTTTGCCCAAATCGTAATTTTGCTGCAACATCAGCTCCTTGATGGGCAGAGCTGGACCTGCCAGCGAGACCACCGCCCCTAGTTTTTTGCCCCATTTGGCGCCAAGCATAAAGCCAATCAGGCCGCCTTCGCTATGGCCCATAACCACCAACTGCTCTTTATTGATTCGGGGGTCTTGGCTGAGGTACTGCAGGCAAGCATCGGCATCTTGGGCCAAATCATGGGTGGTGCTGCCTGCAAATTGGCCCTCGGATTTTCCTCTGCCTCGGTCATCGTAGCGGAAAACGGCAAAGCCACGGCGGCTAAAATGGTCGGCAATAACGGCAAAAGGTTGATGGCCAAAAATCTCGGAATTTCGATCTTGTGGTCCACTACCCGAAAGGAGCAAAATAGCGGGGACCTTGCTGCTATCTGTGGCATTGGGCGGAAGCGTCAGCGTCCCTTCCAAGCGGATATTCGTTTTGGGTGTAATCACATAATGTTGCTCCTCGGTATAGGGGAAAGGGGGCAGAGGCGTTTGGGGGCGCTTGGGGGCCTGAGGCAGCTCATCGGCCCCTATCTTTTTAAAAAGAAGCGGAAGGCTAAGGCCGTTTTGCTTCCATTGGCCGTTGATGCCTTCAGCTGACCATTGGCCCTCATAAACAATATTGGCCAAGGTCCAGCTCGCTTTGAGCTTAGGCCCATCGACCTCTATTTTATCAAATTTAAGATCAAATTGACCCTGTTTGGGGCTATCCATCAAGAGCGCTAACTCCCCAGCTTCTAGCCGAATATGAAAAACAACCGGAATTTCCATGCCTTGAACCTCTAGCGTTCCGCTCCAATCGCCCAACCAATCGCTTTGAGTTTGAGCAGTGAGCAAAAAAGGAAGAGACAGGCATAGCAGAAATAGGCCGATCTGTCTGAAAAAACTAAAAATATATGCGTGCATTTTTGTCAATTTTAAACAAAATAGTACTTTTTGAGCCCCTCAAGAAATAAAAAAAGGCGATTGCCTAGTAGCTCCAAACATAGAATGCAGTATCTTAAGCAGAGAAAGTAAAATTTAGGGAAAGGACCCCCAAGCGTTCAGGATGGCCAAAAGCTATCCTTTCAATTTTATATAAACAACGGCTGGCATCCTCTTTTGGCCGCCCGTTAAAAAACGAAATTCTTAAAGAGTATGAGAAAATACGCCTTACTATTCCTCTTTGCCTTTTTGGCCCAGATGAGTATTGCGCAACCTATGCAAAAAACGCTGGTAGATGAAGATACCGATATCTCCTTCTATCCAGTAGATAAGCAAATTGACCTGCGCTTTACGCCTACCTCCAACTTTATTCAGAGCATCGTTTTTGCCTCTTTTAAAGTGAAAAACCGCTACGATTATTACTCGCAAAAGGAGCGAGAGGATGGCAATAAGTACAAGTACTTTGTCAAAGTAGAAGATTCTACTAGCTACCATAGCCAAAAGGTAGAAGGCGGTGGAGGCTTCATCGAGATGTCGCCCGAAGGTAAGCAGTATTTTGTGGCCCTAGGCGGAAAAAAAGCCGCCGAGAACTTTGCCGCCGTCCAAAAAGAAGGCAAAGAGGGCGTTCAGCAAATTAAGCGCAAACGCAGCTATATGGATCAGTCGCCTTATGAGGTGACCACCGAGCTAGCTGATGGTACCGAGTTTAGCATCGAGTACCTAAATGAAAATAGCTTTAAGCTGAACTATCAGCTAACAGAAAATGGCAAAACCTATAGCATTAGCCAGAATATGAATTTTGGCGAAACCTATAAGGTCAAAGTTATGGAAGATGATCCTGGTGCTGATTTTAGCCTAAAATTGACCAATAAAGAATTAGCCGCCCAACAAACAGAGCCCATCGTTTTGGTCGCTAGTAGTATCAATATGCCTTTTGTGCTTTTGATTTTGCTCTTGGGGGCTCTCTTTTTTACCGTCTATTTTAAGTTTCCCAATATTACCCGCATTGGCTTGGCTATTAACACGGTGAGAGGAAAGTATTATAGCCCAGAAAATCATATGGATGAAGATAATCCCGATACCATCAAAGATGAGTCTGTAGATGGAGAGGTAACTCCCTTTCAAGCCCTTTCTGCCGCTCTTTCAGCTACGGTGGGGCTCGGAAATATCGCCGGGGTGGCTATCGCCATTTCTTTGGGTGGACCAGGTGCTACGCTCTGGATGATTGTCGCGGGCTTGCTTGGTATGGCTTCTAAGTTTACCGAATGTACCCTTGGGGTAAAATATAGAGAAATTGATGCCGAAGGGACCATCCACGGCGGACCTATGTATTATCTCTCTAAAGGTCTAGCCGATAAGGGCCTCGCTGGCCTCGGAAAGGTGTTTGCCGTTTTCTTCGCTATTATGTGTGTAGGCGGCTCTTTTGGTGGCGGAAATATGTTCCAAGCTAACCAAGCGGCTTCTCAGGTGCTAGGCACTTTTGGCATTGAAGGCGGTGCCGGGGGCTTTATCTTTGGCCTGATTACCGCCGTTTTGGTCGCAATTGTAATCATTGGCGGTATTAAGCGAATTGGTAAAGTTGCCGAAACAATTGTTCCTTTTATGGCGGTCCTTTATGTCGGTAGCGCGCTTATCGTTATCGCTATGAACGCTGGCCAAATTCCTACCGCTTTCGGCCTCATTTTCGACGAGGCGCTCAATCCCCCCGCTATGTTTGGTGGCTTTATTGGCGTTCTCATTACGGGCTTCCAACGGGCGGCTTTCTCCAATGAAGCTGGCGTAGGTTCTGCCGCTATCGCTCACTCTGCCGTAAAAACAGCTTATCCTGCTAGTGAAGGGGTGGTGGCTCTCCTAGAGCCTTTTATCGATACTGTGATTATTTGTACCATCACGGCTTTGGTCATTATCATTACGGGCCAATACGAAAACCTAGATGGCATCGATGGCGTGAGTATGACCTCTAACGCCTTTGCTACGGCCTTGCCTTGGTTCCCTTATGTGCTCACTTTGGCGGTGGCCCTTTTTGCCTTTTCTACTATGCTCTCTTGGTCCTATTATGGCCTGCAGGCTTGGAAGTATCTCTTCGGTAAATCTAAGGCCATGGACCTTACCTACAAGGTGCTATTTTGCATTTTTGTCGTCATCGGCGCTTCTGCCAGCCTTGGCTCGGTCATCGGTTTTTCCGATGCCATGATTTTTGCCATGGTGTTCCCCAATATGATCGGTCTGATCATTTTGGCCCCCACGGTCCGCAAAGAAGTAAAACGCTATGTGGCCGATATTAAAGCCGGTAAATTGGGCTAATCATTAGCTTGATGTCTACGGTAAACGTCTCTTTCCAATTTTCGGGAAGAGACGTTTTTTTTGGGGCCTCCGCTGCGGCTTCGCCTTGCGGCGCTACGCTTTGGGGCTCGCAGGTCTGCTCGGCCCTTCGCAGGCTTCGCCTGCTCGGTCTGGCCTAACGGCCACCCCGCCGCATCGCTAGGCCAGTTTGGCCTGCGGCCAAAGGCGGCCAAGCCGCCTAGCCCAAGCAAAACCATTTGATAGGCCGCTTGTTTACAAAATATAAATAAGCGAGTTTGTTTAAAAATTTCGTTTTAGGAAAATAAGTATAAAGGCTAAATAGTGTAGACTCGCCCAGTTGTCGGCTTTTCTTTCAAAACGAATGAGTAAAATTTTGAATGCGTCAATCCATGCGTTAGTTCGCTCAACAGAAAAGCGTTCTTTGTAAAGTTCCTCATCTATAATATCTTGATAATAAGCTTTTTTTCTATTTCTTTTGTTGTGGTCAATATTAGGGATAATGCCCATTTTTTGGCAGTTTTCTCTAAGTTTTTTGCTATCAAACCCTGCATCAGCATTCATAAATAAACCATCAGGAGAGATGTCTGAAAGCTGCAGATCGGCAAGCATTTTTTGGAAATGACTCTCGATTTCAAACAAATCATTATGGTTTCCCGCAAAAGGCGGAGACATAGCGATTGGCAGCCCATTTTTATCTGTGAGAAAGAGAGCATTTGTGGTTTTGGACTTTTTTCGGCCCTGATAACCCACAGCTTCGCCCCCTCTTTTCGCTGGGGTATGACTTCCGTCAAGCTGTATACTAGATAAATCTAAACAAGATTTTTCATGGGCTAGAAATTGGATCCACACTTTTTGCCAAATACCAGACTCGGACCAGCTATTGAAGTAGTAATATACTGTTTGCCAGCAAATTAGAACTTCGTCAAAAAAAGATTGTATCGGTAATTCTCTCCACTGACAACCTGTTTTAAGCCTATAAATTATCGCTTTAACAATTTGCCACAGAGGCGCTTTGGTTTTTCGAGCCAATTTTTTTTCGGGAAAAAATGCTAATATTTTTTCCGTAATAAATTCTTTTGATAAATTCACAACCATGTTGCAAAGCCTTTTTTTGTTTTTGTCGTAATCAACAATAATAAGCGCTTTGCAGCATTTTTTTTTGCCTTAGTCTAGCTGCTGACTAAAAAATTTAAACAAGCTCAGAGGAAATTTTGGTCAAGCAAGCCACCCAAAGAATAGAAATTGTGCCTGCCACTTTTGAAGAAATAGAGGAGCGGGTCGAGGTGAAAGCTGCCTCTACCCGAATAGAGGTGATTCCGGCCGTATTTGAAAGCCAAGAGGAAAAGGTGGAGGTCAAGGCCGCTAGCATTCGCCTAGAGCCTGTTGCGGCTCGTTATGAACAGATAGAAGAAGAGGTGGAAATTCGCCCTTCTGAGGTGAAATTGGAAGAAGTGCCTGCGGAATATGAAACCGTAACCGAGCAAATTCAAGTAGCTCCTGCCACTACCAAATGGGTGCGTAGAAAAGGAGATAAAAACTGTTTGTCGGCCAATCCCGAGGACTGTATGGTTTGGTGTTTGGTCGAGGTGCCCGCAGAATATGAAACCGTAACCAAAACGGTGCTCAAAACCCCTCCCACCACTAAAGAAACGGTTATTCCCGCCGAGTATAAAACCGTGAAAAAAACAGTGATGGTAGAAGGCCCTACCACCAAAGAAATTGAGGTGCCTGCCGAATATGTGACCATCAAGAAAACGATTATGGTCAAGCCACCAGAAACTCGAGTGATTGAGTTGCCCGCAGAGTACAAAACGATTAAGCGCCGACTCATGACCGCTCCCGCTCAGACCAAAGTAGTGGAAGTGCCCAGCGAGTTTAAGACGGTGACCAACCGCCGCCTAGTTACTCCCGGTGGCTACTCTGATTGGAGAGAGGTGCTTTGCCAAAATAAAATTGATGAGGTGAAAATTCAGGAAATCCAAACTGCCCTTCGTAGAAAGGGCTATGATCCTGGTCCCTCAGATAATATTTTTGGAACCAAAACAAAAACGGCCCTGATTCAATTCCAAAAAGATAATGGTTTGCCTGTAGGACAACTAGACTTTGGAACCCTCAAGGCCCTAGGCGTTTCTTATTAGGCAGAGAAACAAAAAAAAGCTCCCTCAGGGAGCTTTTTTTTGTCCATTAAGAAGAGTTTGTGATAAAATCCTTTTTAAGGGTCAAGATAATCCCTTATATTTGTTTAGAATAGATCTAAATAAAATGCAATATGAGCACTATAAAAGTAGAGCAAACGGTTTTAGAGAGCATTAAAAACCGTCGTTCCGTTTATCCCGAAGTATTTACAGATGAGTTAGTGACAAAAGAGGAGCTAGAGCAGCTGTTGGAGATGGCTAACTATGCGCCCAATCATAAATTGACGCAACCCTGGCGCTTTAAGGTGGCTGCGGGCGATCGAAAAACAGATTTTGCCGAGGCTATGGTGGCGGCCTATGAGGCTGTTGTTCCTGTAGAAAAGCAATTGCCCAAAAAACCAAGAACGCTCCGCAAGCGAGCCCAAAAAAGTAGCTTTATGCTGGCTATTTGTATGCAGCGAGACCCCAAAGCCAGCTTGCCCGAATGGGAAGAGCTAGCGGCTATGTCTATGGCGGTACAGAATATTTGGTTGGTTGGAGAAGCTATGGGGATCGGTATGTATTGGGGGAGTCCGGGCTTTATGGTCCGTCCCGAAATCCGAGAGTTTTTACAGTTGGCAGAAGGAGAAACTTGCTATGGTTTGCTTTTTATTGGCCGTAAGCCCGAGGAACTAGATTTGGTCTCTAGCCGAACGCCAATCAGCGAAAAAGTTAGTTGGCTATAATTTGGCCCAGCTCAAAAGGCCCAAAAGCACGCTTTTGGGCCTTTTTACTTTTCTCTTGGACTCGACAGAAAAAATTGGCAGTTAAAAAGCAAAAACTTACCTTTATAAGGCACTACCACAGCTGATTTTTTCCTTCAGAATATCCACTATGAGAGCCTTTTATATCTTACTGCCCATTTTAGCTATTAGCCTAGCTAGTAGTTCTTGTATTTTTAGTGACCTCTTTGGAGCAGGCAAACAGGAGTTTGTTGCCGATACCGTGGTTGCTGTTCCCTCCATCAAAGACATCCGAGTTCAGTTCTTATTGACCGATACGACTAATGATGTGGTTCGCTATTGGAGCGACCGCTCTGGCCGTCCGATCTATCAGCGATCAGAAGAAAGTTTTATTGGCCAAAAAAGAGATGGCTTTCAGCGAGAATGGAACGAAGACGGTATCCTCATTTTAGAGGCCCAATGGAATAAAGGCCTGCCTATTGAATACCGCATTGAGCGCTATGACGATGGCTCGCTCAAACGAAAGGTGCTCTACAATAGCCAAAAAGGCTATGCCCGCTATGAGGTGAATTTCCACCCCAATGGCCGCCTAAAAACAGATACGATCCTCTATAATGAGGGCGTAAAAGAAGGTAAAATTAACTACTACGATAGCTCTGGCGTTTTGGTCGAACAACATATTTTTGCCGAGAACGAATTGGTCGGTATCGAAATCTTTAGAGCAGAGTTCGAAAATGTCTTTAATAAGGTGGCTTACCTAGAACGCTCTTTGGTCCAAGATTCTATTGATGCAGTTCGCCAAGATTCTGTCTTTAGAGCCGTTCTAGGCGATGTGGACCCCGCCGCCGCTAAAGCTGGTGCCGGAATCGCCTGGAAGAATGATTATAATGAACTGGAAAATCTTCGCTATCTAGAGGGCCTGATGAATCCCGAAAAACGCCTAGCCGATAGCGCTCGGGCAGATAGCCTAAGAAATATAAATTCAATAGATGAATAATAAACAAATTGCCATTATGGGCTGCGGCTGGCTGGGGGCTCCCTTGGCCAAAAAACTTCTAGCTGAAGGCTGGGAGGTTTACGGCAGCAGCCGCTCTTTGGCCAATTTAGAAGGGCTTCAGGCTTTGGGCCTGAAGCCCTTTCGCATGGAGCTACCCGAAACGCTTCCCGCTGCAGATGATCCCATCTGGCAGCTGCCTTATTATATGGTCAATATGCCGCCTACGCCTTTTATGGGGCTTGGCCCCCTAGCCTATGCCCAAAGTATGGCCCTTCTGGCCGAGCGAATGCCGACTGGCGCAAAACTCCTGTTTGTGTCTAGCACGGGCGTTTATGGCCCTCAAAAAGGAGCCGTTTTGGAGCATAATGATTGCCAGCCTAGCCGCCCCTCTGCGCAGGCTGTTTTGGCCGCAGAAAAGGCCCTCGCCCCTTATCGTACCAAGCTTAATTTGAGTGTTTTGCGTTTTGGAGGGCTGATTGGTGGCTCCCGAAAAGCAGGCCGCTTTTTGGCCGGAAAAAAGGAGGTCCCACAGCCCTTTCGCCGCCTCAATTTGATCCACCGCAGCGATTGCCTCGGTATTTTATCGGCTCTTTTGGCCAAAGAAAATTGCCCCGCTTTTTTAAACGTTTCTGCCCCAAAACATCCCTTTGCCCAAGATTTTTATCCCAAACGGGCCAAGTTGTTGGGCCTAGAGCCGCCCAGCTTTTTGCCGCCCGCTCCCCAAGAAAAAGAGCAGGCTAGCTATATTTCTACGGCTGCACTGCAAGCTTTTTTGCCCGACTATATCTGGCAATATCCCGATCCCAACGATTTTCCTTAAGGTTTTTATTTGGGGCTGCCCCGCCCGCCGGGTTGAAACCCAGCGCAAAGCGGTATCGCTTTGCGAACTTATATAAAATGAGGGTTAAAACCCTCATGAGTTCTTGGTCGGGTCGGGCTGTGTCGCAGCTCGCTGTTCGCTCGGCCCTGCGGCGGCTTTGCCGCCTAGGTCTGGCCCTTCGGGCCACTGCTGTCCATCCCTCAGCCTGCGGCGGCTTCGCCGCCTGCAAAACCGCAAAAATGGTATTCGTCGCTGCGCTCCTCATGCCTAGCTATTAACCCGCCCACCCTCCCCTCTGCGGGATTCCCTAAGGAATCCCTTGGGGGAGCTTGGGCCATTTTTTTACTGCCCCAACGCCTGATAACAAGCATTCAATCGGCCCGTAATAGCCGGATTTTCTGGGGCCAGCTTTTTAGCCGCCTGAAAATACTGAATGGCCGCAGCATACTGCTTCTCTTCGGCCAAAAGTACCCCAATACCAAAGAGCGACTCCAAGTTTTCGGGCGCTAGGGCTAGCGCTTGCTCAAAGGCCATTTTTCCTGTTTTAAAGGCTTGGGCCTTTTGCTCCGCCGAGCTTTTGGGGTCCAAATATTGGCGGGCGGCCAAACGGCCCTGTACGCTATAAGCCATGGCCTTATCTGGATGTTGCAAGGCTTTTTCTAGGGCCTTTTGGGCCAGCTCCTGCTCATCCAAAGCATAATAGAGATGAGCGCCAATCGCCCATTGATTTACTTCGGGATTCTCCTCATTTTCAAAAAATGGGTAAAGCATTTTGGTCAGGACCAAAGGCACCGCTGAAGAAGTAGAGCTCCCCCAAGCTTCAAAAACAGCCTTTTTGGCAGTCTTTGTCAAGCCCTTTTTGGCAATGAGCTGCTCATATTTGGGCAGGCGTTTTACATAAACCATGGCCACAGGGTCGGCATAGACCAAAACGTAATTGGGGCTATCATGCAAATGCACATAAAGAGTGGGAATCTGCTCAATTGGGCGGCGGAGCAAGACCACATACTCAAAATTGTATTTTTGGTCCTCCGCATCAAAAAGAGCGGGATTTTGTAGCAGCTTTTCGTATTGGGCAAAAAAGTCAGCCGGAAAAATATCGAGGTCTCTAAGGTCAATATAAGTCTTGAAGTCGGGCTGTAGCCGCCAAAGTAAATAAGCAGAGCTCAGATAATCGGCAAAGCCGCGGCCATTGATGTTTTCTTGGGCCATAAATTCAGCCGCTTTGATGGGATTATGGCTATTGAGGACCTGCAGGCCAAATTGGTCGCGGCTGTCTATCCATTTATGATAGTTTCCAGAAACGATTAGGCCATAACAACTAGCCAAACTTAGAGCGAGCCCCAGACTGAGGGCCATTTTCCAGCTTTTTTGGACCAAAGGGCGCAGCAGGCGCTCTAAGAGAGCCAAAAGAAAAGGAGCCGAGGCCAAAAGAAAGAAAGGAATATTTCTGTAGGCCGTCAAGCTAAGGTAAAAAAGGAGCGCAGGCAAGACCAAGTTTGGCCAGGCGAGCAACTGCCCAAGTTTGGGGCGGCCTTCTTTGGAGCCAAAGAGCACAAGGCCCAAAAACAGCAGGGCAGCGCCTAGGAAAAACAAATTGACATAGGCCTCTTTCATCCAGTAGCTGGCCTCTAAATAAGAATTGAGCTCGCTGGTATATTTGTTATTCTGAAGCTGTCCAAAAATATTAAAAGGATGGGCCCACATACTGATGCCTCTGGGGTTTATGGGAATCACTAGTAGGGCGCCTAAAATGGCCAGGGTTTGTTTTTTGGGCGGGGCTGTTTTTTTGCCCATCAGAAAGTATTGGGCCCAACTGCTGCCCAAAACGGCAAACATCAGGACCATCCCGATACCAAAGGCTTCATGTAAGTTGGTCCAAAGCAGTTGTAAGGGAATTAGCCAAAAGATGCCATTATGTTCTGCTTTTTGGCTTTGGCGCAAAAAGAGGAAAAGATAAACGGCCACTAAAAGGTGCGAGCTCATTTCGGGCCGACCGATGAGGCGGAAATCTAGGCCAAAAAGCAAGATCGGCAAGCCGATAGCAAAGGCCCAAGCCATACTTAATCCATGGCGCTTAGGGGCGAGTAGGCGAGCCGAAGCGGCAGAAAAATACATCAGGCCCAAACTAATTAGGGCTTGGAGTACAAAGACCATTTCTGGTCCGCCCATCTTTTTAAACGCCACAATAATGACCTCAAACAGCCATTTGACGTTAATCCAGTCTCGGCCCTCTTGGGTATAGGAAAAAGGGTCGGAATAAGTCACGGCCCCATTTTCCCAAATCCATTCTCCTGTGCGGTACATCCACCACAAATCGGGCTCGCGGATAGATTTGAAAGAAAGGGCCATGCCCAATAAAAACAGAAGGAAAAAGAGCAGCCATTTGGGCCCATGCTGTTTCCAGTTCATCGTTCCATTAAGTTTAAGGTCTCAAAATAGTGGTAGAGGGGAGGGCTTAGAGCGGAGAGGGACCCAAAGGCCCAGCGCTGCGGAGCGGGTGGCCGAAGGCCAGACCGAGTTTTTTGAGCAAAGCGAAAAAAACGAAGGGCCGAGCGAATAGCGAGCCCCGCAGCCTTGGGTTGACCCACTTTTAAAAATAAGCTTAAATTAGCTCTAAATCAAGATTTATATGGACAGTACAAATGCATCTTCATTTATGCTAAATAAGCAATCAGTAAGAGTATGTTATAGATTAGTAGAGAGTCTAAAAAATAATCCTAACCCACATTTAACAAATGTAGCAAAAACTGATGCAGACCGTAAGGCTTTCATGAGGTTGTTATCAAACAAAAATCTTAGTGAGGAATACATTCAATTTGAGTTTATTGGCAAAAGTAGGGAGTCTATGAAGGTGGTTGAAG
>NZ_JH719942.1:1690992-1843162 GCF_000275825.1 Saprospira grandis DSM 2844 | reverse complement strand
TGTTTTTGTCGTAATCAACAATAATAAGCGCTTTGCAGCATTTTTTTTTGCCTTAGTCTAGCTGCTGACTAAAAAATTTAAACAAGCTCAGCTTAAAACAATCCATTATGCAAGGAAAATCAATACTCATTATTGGCGCTAGCCGCGGCATTGGCGCCGCCTTGGCCCAAAAACTCCAAGCCGCAGGGGCCCAAGTTTATAATGCCAGCCGCTCGGCAGAAGGTTTGGGCAAAAATATTAGCTACGATGCCCTACAGGATGATCCTAAGGCGCTTTTGGCCCAATTGCCCAGCCAACTAGATGGCCTGGTCTATTGCCCCGGAAGCATCAATTTACGCCCCTTTCATCGTATCAAAGAAGAACAGTTTAATCAAGAATTTGAGCTGAATGTGATGGGGGCGGTCCGCCTGCTACAAGCGGCTTTGCCCCAACTCAAAAAGGCCGAAGCAGGCGCTTCTGTGGTCCTTTTTAGTACGGTGGCGGTTAAGCTGGGCATGCCCTTTCATAGCGCTATTGCTATGGCCAAAGGCGCCCTAGAGGGCCTCACTAAATCTCTAGCTGCAGAATGGGCCAGCCATAATATTCGCCTCAATGCTATTGCTCCTTCTCTCACTAATACCAATTTGGCCGAGCGCTTACTCAATACGGAAGCCAAGCAGGAGTCTGCCGCCAAACGCCACCCTTTGGGCCGCATCGGGCAGCCCCAAGATATTGCTAGCTTGGCCTATTATCTTCTGGACCAAAATAGCCAATGGATGACGGGCCAAATTTTAGGCTTAGATGGCGGCATGGGCAGCCTAAAGGGCTAAAGGGGCTTAAAAATGCGATGAATTTTAATGGAGAGGTCCAAAAAAAGGACCTTGGGATGAGCATTTCGCTCAATAAAATACAGATGATCGTTAAAGAGCTGTTGCAGCTCGTCAATAGCGGGCAAGGGAAGCAATTTTGCTAGGCCCTGGGCCGCCTTTTGGTCCTGCGCCGATAGGCGCAAACCACTAGCGGGAAAACCCGCCTGCAGCAAGCTGAGCTCTCTAAGAAAAAAGAGGCCGTATTCCAAAAAAAGCAATTGCTCTTTACGACCTGTTTTACTGCCCTTTTTGCCTTCTTTGGGGTGCTTGCCCGTCACAAATTGCTCTACCCAATAGACCATAGGGCCACGGCCCTGATAACAGGCGCGGAGCCAGCCCGCAAAGGCTTGCCCCAGTTGCTGCTCTTCTTGGTTTTGGCCACTGGCCAGCTGTTTGGCTTTTCGGTAGTTGCCCTCCGAAAGGTAGGCTACTTCTTTTGCCGTTTGTGTAGGAATGCCCTCTTGGACCAAGGCCTCGGCAATTAGTTCGTCTTGTAAGGCAGGTAGCTTGAGCAACTGGCAGCGAGAGAGGATGGTGTTAAGAATAAGCTCGGCTCGTTCGGCAACTAATAGAAAAACGGTATTGGGCTCGGGCTCTTCAATGAGTTTGAGCAGGCGGTTGCCCTCCTTGTCCAAATATTCGGGCATCCAAAGCAAAAGGATTTTAAAGCGGCCTTCTACCCGGGTAAAGCTAAATTTGCGCACAATATCTACACACTCCCGCTTATTGATATTGCCACGCTGGTTATTGGCCCCCAAATAAAAAAGCCAATCGTTCATATTGACATAAGGGCCTTTTTCTGCGAGCATTTTGCGCCATTCCTTAATATGGTCGCTGCTCACGGCTTTGCTATCAATATTGGGGTAAGAAAAGTGGAGGTCGGGATGAATATTTTTCTGCACCTTTTTGCAGGCATTACATTGCCCACAGGCATCGGTAATGCCAGACTCATTTTTTTCGCAAAGGAGGTATTGGCTATAGGCGAGGGCAAGGGCCAGGCCACCCGCCCCTTCTGGCCCCACAAAAATTTGGGCATGAGCGGTGCGTTCATGTTCATAAGAAACTTTGAGTTGCTCTATAGCGGCCTCTTGGCCCAATACATCCTTAAATTGCATAGTGTAAATTTATTTTTGGCCAATCGGCCCGCTTTATACGGCCAAAGGCCGTAAATGGCCTAGCGATGCGGCGGGGTGGCCGTCAGGCCAGACCGAGCCAGCTTGCTGGCGAAGGGCCGAGCAGACCTGCGAGCCCCATAGCGTAGCGCCGAGGAGCGAAGCGAGGCGGAGGCCCCAAAACCACCTACTACTTCTTCTTCAATCGGATTTTATTGCCCGTTTGGGGAAGGGTTTTGCGGTAGATTTTATTCAGTTTTTCGAGTGATTTTAGGCGGATGCCATAATACTGCGAAACGGCCCGCAGATCTTGTCCTTTTCGGAGGATATGAAAATGCTGTTTGCCCTTATAGCGTTTCTTTTTGCGTTGGAGAAAGACGTATTGTCCCGCCCTAGGGCGGCCCTGCTCGGCAAAATCGTTGTAGCGCTCTAGCTTTTTGAGCTTAATATTGGCTCTTTGTGCCAGTTCGTGGAGGCTTTCGCCAACTTGTAGGACCATTGCTTTGCGGCCATTGACCTCAATAATGCTCTTGGGCAATTCGAGCTCTACGGTATCCTGAATTTCTCCGAAGGGGTCGGGAATGCGAATCGCCAGCCGCTCTTCTGGTCCATTAAGGCTATCTTTTGGCGGCGGTTGCAGATTAAAAATGCTGTCTAATTCGCCTGGGGCCAGTTGTAAATCCTGAAAAGAGAGATGGTCCAGACGGTAAAGCTCATAGCGCTCAATGATGCTAATGAGATTTTTGCTATAGGTTTTTGCGGTAGCATAGCCTGCCTTTTGCAGCCCTTTGGCCCAAGCTTTATAATCTGTTTTATTGAGATCGAAGAGAAAGCCGTAGCGCCAAGTTTTTTTGGGGTTGCGCAAAAACTCGCTATGAGCGATATAAGATTTTTCGGCCTGTTTATAGACCCGAAAGCAAGATTTGACGGTTTCATCATCCCAGAGGTAAAAACTGGGGCCATCCCAATGCTTTTTTCCGCCGCATTTGATTCCAAAATGGTTATTGGCCTGAATGGCCAGTTGGCTAGCGCCAGCGCCTGACTCTAGAATACCTTGGGCCATTTTGATGCTAGCGGGAATGCCTGCTCGGTCCATTTCGGCAATAGCGATATGCTGAAACTGCAAGATATAAGCCTGCGTTTTGGCGGGGTCCAAATCCTCTATAGAAAAAGGCTTGGCCCAACTACTAGCCAAAGAAAAAAGGCAGAGAAAAAAAGCAAGGGACTTCATGGCGCATTAGTGTTGGCGTTGCATGATAAAATGGAGAAACTGATAAAGAGGCGCTTTATCGGTTTGGCTTTTGGGGAGTTGGTCTAAGAAAGCAACGGCTTTGAGTCGGTAATCCTCTACGGCTTGGCCAAGGGCGGCTTTGGCGCCAGAGCGCTCAAAAATAGCCTTAACAGTTTCGATTTTCTCCTCTTCTTTTTCGGTTGGACAAGCTTGCTGATAGAGGGCCAATAACTGTTTTTTATCGGCGGCTGTGCCTAGCTCTAGGGTCTTAATATAAAGGACCGTCTTTTTATTTTGCAGAATATCTCCGCCGATGCGTTTTCCAAAGGTAGCGGCATCGCCAAAGCTATCGAGATAATCGTCTTGGAGTTGGAAGGCGATGCCCATATTTCGGCCAAATTCGCCTAATAGTTCGGCCTCTTGGGCTGGGGCTTGGCCAATGAGTGCCCCCATTTTCATGGCGCCATAGAGCAGAACGGAGGTTTTGAGCTCAATCATTTTGAGGTAGCTTTCTAGGGCGACGCTTTGCATTTGCTCAAAGTTCATATCCATTTGTTGGCCTTCACAAACGCCGATGGCCGTTTCATTGTAGCAATCGAGCAAGTCGGCTAAATTTCCGCTGGCCGATTGGGCCAAATATTTATAGCTATAGACCAGCATCACATCTCCAGAAAGGATAGCGGTATTGGTATCAAACTTTTTGTGCACCGTGGCCTTTCCTCTGCGCAAATCGGCCTGGTCCATAATATCGTCATGCATGAGTGAGAAATTATGGAAAAGCTCTATGGCATAGGCGGCGGGCAGGGCGGTTTCAATATCTTGGCCCAGATAGAGTTCGGCGGCCATTAACAGCAAAATGGGCCGCATTTGCTTGCCGCCCAAAGAAAGAATATAATCTAGGGGCTGATAAAGCTCCGGAGGTCGACCTTGGCCAAATTGTTCTTGGGCGGCATAGGCCCGATAAGCATTTTGGAGGCGTTGAAAAGCCTGCATAAGCGATTGGATTGATGGATGAGAACTGTTTAGTAATTGTCTAAGTTGGCAACAACTAGCCATTTGCCTTCTCTTTGGACCATTTCAATATCTACGGCTTCTTGATTGGTATTACAGCAGAGTTGGCAGCTGGTGCTGCCGTCTTTTTCTTGGCAGTCCAGTTGGCTAAAATCAAAACGGACCTTATCGAGTAGGGCCTCTTTTTGTGCTGGCTTGGCCGACTTAAACTGCAGCTCGGTGGCAAAGTAGCGCAATTGTTGTTGGCTAGAGGGCTCGCAAAAGGCCTCGGCTTTGGCAAAATCTTCTGCGGCTACAGCCGTATAAAAGGCTTTGATTGCCGCTTGAGGAGTTTGTTGTTCTTGGCTATAATCTGGGCCTTCCTCCTGACAAGCGGTCAAGAGAGAAAGGCCCAAAATAAATAGCAAAATAGGCGTCCAATTAGGCATTGAGCACAGGATTAAATTGCTTGAGAAAACGCTGGTCGTTTTCAAAAAATAGGCGAATATCATCTACCTCATATTTAAAAAGGGCAATGCGCTCAATTCCAATACCAAAGGCAAAACCTGTATATTCTTCGGGGTCAATGCCGCAGTTTTCTAGCACTTTGGGGTCTACCATACCACAACCCAAAACCTCTAGCCAGCCTGTGCCCTTAGTCAGGCGGCGGTCACGTTCTGTATCTAGGCCCAAATAAACGTCCATTTCGGCACTAGGCTCTGTAAATGGAAAATAAGAGGGGCGCAGGCGGATATTGGTGGCGCCAAACATTTCTTTGGCAAAATAGTAAAGCGTCTGGCGAAGGTCGGCAAAGCTGACATCCTTGGCCACATAAAGTCCCTCGATTTGGTGGAACTGGCAGTGCGAACGGGCCGAAACGGTTTCGTTGCGGTACACTCGGCCAGGGGCCACAATGCGCAAAGGGGGCTTTTGCTTGAGCATACTTCGGATCTGTACGGGAGAAGTATGGGTGCGCAAAACCATTTTTTCAGGATCTTTGACATAAAAAGTATCCTGCATATCGCGGGCGGGATGGTCCTCGGGGGTGCCCAAAGCCGTAAAGTTGGTCCAATCGTCTTCAATTTCACGTTCTTCGGCTACCGAAAAGCCAATGCGCTCAAAAATTTGCAACATTTCTTCCATGACCAAGGCCACGGGATGGCGGCTACCCCAGTTTTCGGGCTGGGCGGGAGCGGTCAGGTCAATGCGCTCATAGTTTTTCAATTCGGCCCGTTCTAGTGCTTCTTTTTTAGCATAAAACTTAGCCTCTGCGGCCTGCTTGATTTCATTGAGCAGTTGGCCATATTCTTTTTTGCGTTCGTTGGGGACATTTCGCATCTCGCCAAAAAGGGGCTTGAGTTGGTTTTTGGTCCCTAAAAATTTTAAACGAAACTGCTCTAGTTCTTCTTTATTTTGAGGCGCTGCTGCGGCCACTTCTTGGGCCAGCAGATTGGCCTTCTCAAAAGCCTCGATTTGCATTTTTTCTGGTATTTGGTTACTTCTTGCGAAGATAATGAACTTGTGTTAAAACTTGAGGGCCTTGGGGCTAAATCTAGTTTTTGGCTGCTTTTGTGGGCTGAAAATCAGGGAGCTTTTCTTTTTTTTAGGATTTGGGGCCCGCGGCCGGCTAGGCCTTTGGCCTAGGTCGGCCGCCGCTATGGTTACTCCCTTCGGTCGTCGAACTGCGGACTAAAGTCCTTGTTGTCGCCGCTCGCAGGTCTGCTCGGCCCTGCGTTTTTTTCGCTACGCTCAAAAAACTGGGTCTGGCCTGCGGCCACGGCTGCGCAGCGCTGGGCCAAGAGCGGCTAGGGCCTGGGGGCATTTTTGGGGCTTCAGAAAAGTGCGGTTGTGGTTTAGTGGGGCAGTTTTTTGCCATTGGGAGAGGGCCAAAACAACAACAACCGCCCTAGGGCGGTTGCTGTCCATAACAAACATCAAATAAACATTAAACAAAGGCTAAGCTAGCCTTGCTTAATTTCTCTAGGAATGATTTTTCTATTACCACAATTAAAAATGTCTAAAATTTATTTTTCATTAATGATGGAGCCCGTAGCGCCTAGCGTCCTTTAGGGGGGATAAGAGGGAGCTACTCCCAATTACTACAGACAATAAAGCTAGGCGATAGGTCTCCAATTTTTTTTATTGCTTAATGCAAATCAAGAATATAGAAGAAATAAAAGGCTGCAATTCGCCATCGGGCTGCTCCTCGAGCATTGCCTACTTTTGAGCCTCTATAATAAACATCTCCGTCTGATTCTACTTCGCCAATTTTAGAGCCCTTGTAGTAGACATCTCCATCCGACTCAATTTCGCCAATTTTGGAGCCCTTATAATAAACATCTCCGTCTGATTCTACTTCTCCGATTTTAGAGCCCTTATAATAGACGTCTCCATCCGACTCAAATTCAGCAATTTTAGAGCCTTTGTAGTAGACATCTCCATCTGACTCAATGACGCCAACTTTAGAACCTTTGTAGTAGACAGATTGGGCCTGTGTAGCCGTGAACGATAGGGCCAACAAAAGGGCCATGAAAAAAATACGTTTGAGCATAAAATATGGGTTGATGAATGAATTGGTCCTGCCACTAAAGGAAAAAGACCAAGGAAATAATTTATAATAAGATAGGGCTTAAGCCACAGATTTGCTTAAAAAGTTACTTCCCTTTTATTGTGTACTGTAAAGATAGTAAACTTTGTTATAAACGCAAATATTTTTAAGCATTTTGCCTTAGTAATATCTTATTGAGCAGTTAGTTTTGGATGTAGGGCAGGCGGCAGGCCCCAAAAAGGCATAAAAAAAGCCAGTCGCGCATAGAGCAGACTGGCGGAAGGGGTTTATTTTTTGGCCTTAGCCTCATTGAGTTGGAGTAAAAACTGCAGGAGGTCGGGATGTTTTTCTAGGTAATACTTCCAGTAATGGCTACGGATAAAAGAGATAGATTTGCCGAACTGGCCTTTTTCTTTAAAGTGGAGGGTGATGCGGCTAAAGAGGAAGAGGTTGCTCTCCTCGAAATGCTCGAGGCTGCCGTAGCTATACTTTACTGATTTGAAATAATTGGAGGCATAGATATGTTCATCATCTAGGCCGACCCAGAGGTTGCGCATAAAAAAGAGGTAGAACAGCCCCAGCATAGAGATAAAAAAAGAGCTGAGGATAAGTTTTGCGCTTAGGGGGGAGAGGGGGGCTTGAATATCTTGGAGTGGCGAGAGCCAGACCACTAGAGTAAAGCCACCGAAGAGGATACTCCAGAGAAAGGGGAGAATAATTTTGGACAGGAAGGTCCATCGAGAAGAAACAGTTTGTATAGCCATAATAGTGGGTAGTCTGCTAAATAGGGGGCAAAGATAAGAAGAATTGCATAAAAAAAGGCTGGCTAGGGAGGTAGCCAACCTTTTAGTTGGTAGTGAACTTATAGTCTGCGTCTTTCTAGGGCGCCAATTAGTGTTGGCCCGACCCGCCTGCGGGCGGGGCAGCCCCAAAAAATGCGTATTATTGCATCAATTTTCTTATATGATTTTCTAATCGCAGAGCAAGGATGAAATCAACTTATATCGCCCTACTTCTTTTGTGGAGTTGTTCTTTTGGGGGAGACCTACTGGCACAAAAAGGTTTGGATAGCTTATATCGGGAATATTATCAGTTATCTTTGGGCGAAGAGGAGCGGGAGTATAAGACTCAATTATTGGGACAGATTATCAACCAAGAAACTTATAGGCGTCCGGCCCTAGCCCTTCGGCAAATTGATAGTTTGACGGCAATACAGTGCAAGTATGGGAGTTTTCAGCAGTGCATGGATGCCAACTATCGGATTCGGGGGAGTTATTATGCGGCTTTGGGGCAAAAACTGCAGGCCCTTAAATATTATCGGACCTATATTGATTCGGCTGAGATTAGTAGCTGGAGCGGGGGCTATTTCCTCATAGATGTGGGCAATATTTATTACAACTTCAACCTAGACCCCTTGGCGCGGAAACTCTATGAGCGGGCCGAGAAAATTTTTAGGCAGGAACAGCATCAAAAGGGCTTATCTACTGTTTATGGCAATTATGGATTGTTGGCCTATAAGCAAGATAGTTTGCAGGCGGCCATTGCCTATACCCGGCAAGCCATTTTTTATCAGTTGCAGGCCGATACGATTCCGATGCAGCTAGCTCATGCCTATACGATATTGGGGAAGATGTATGAGAAATCGGGGGATAATGAGCAGGCCGAAAAAGCCCTTAATAATGGCATTCAAATCTTTGAGACTCATCAGGACGTTAGTGAGTATCAGCAGTTTAAATCCTATCATTTGAGGGCCTATGCTTACCTGATGGGGGTTTATGAGCAGCAGGGAAAAACGGAAAAGGCGCGTTATCTTTTGGAGGAAGTGCTGCCTAGCATGGAGCAAAAGATTGTAGGCATAGAAAATATTGACTACTATCTTTCTATTGCGCAGACCCATATGCAGGCGAACAACTTGGCCAAGGCCTATCTAAGTTTGCAGCAGGCCGAAAGTCTGTTGAAGGGAAGAGAGAGTAATTCTGTGCGCCTGAGTCTAGACCAAGCCTGGGCCAAATACTATCAGCTTTCTGGGGATGATAAGTTGGCTGCTAAAAAATGGCAGGCCAACTTTAAGCAAATGAAGGAAATGCGCAAAGAGGATAGTCGCTCGCTCTCCTTAAGCGAGCTGCTGTTGCAACAGGAGAAAGACCATATGATCCAGCTACAAAAGCAAGAGCTACAAAATGCAGCGCTACAGGGTTATTATGTCTTGGCTATTCTCTTTATTAGTTTGCTGGTTTTGCTGTTGATTAGTATATTTTTCTGGAAAATCAAGGCAAAAAATAAAATACTCAGCAATTACGCTCAAATTATTAGTCGCTCTAATGAGAATAAAAAAACCTTGCTGTCGGTTATTGGGCACGACCTGCGCAACCCCTTCAATTATTTGCTCTACCAAAGCCATATTTTGCTCGAACGCTTTCAAAATGAGGAGGGTTTAGTGACCTATGCCGACCTTCAACAGCTGGAGCAAAGTAGTAAGCAGATTTACCTGATGATGGAGGAGCTGCTCCAATGGGTCCGCTTAGAAGACCGAGACCTTAGCGCCCATTATCAAAGAGAAAACCTCTGCCAGTTGCTAGATGAAGTCTTAGAGCAAGAAGAAGATTTGCTCAAGCAAGCGGCTTTTAATCTACATATTGAGCTACCCAAAGCAATTTATCTAGAAACAGATGCCAACCTGCTCAAAATTATTTTTCGAAATATGCTGATGAATGCCGCTAAGCATAGCCAAGCCCATGAGCAAATTCGCCTCAAGGCGACTATAGAGCAGAACCAGCTTGTAGTCTCTATCCAAAACCCAGGCTCACTACCTAAGCAAACGGTAGAGAATCTGCGCAAAGAAGAACAGCTCGAACGGGTGTTTAAGGGCGAAGGCCTCGGCCTGAGAATTATCAAGCAGTTGAGCGAACAGTTGGGGCTTAGTTTTGAAATTGCTGAGGGCGAAACGGGCTATGTGGCCGCTAGCCTTCGTTGGCCTCCGCATACCCCCCTCAAATTAGAAGAGGCCGCCCGACAAGCGCATCAACTTGAAGACCCCAAAGAAACCTACTCGCCAAAATTTTTAAGTAGTTTGCAGCAGCAAAACCTCTTGCAATTCGAAATCTACGAGGCCCAGCCGCTTTATGCCGCCTTGCAAAAGGTAGAGCAAGAACAAGCCAATCCGGCCGATCAACGACTGTTTCAACTCCTCGAAGATGCAGTCTATGAAGGCGATCGCCAAAAACTAGAAGAACTTTACGAAATTATCAATCATGCCCACTAACAATCACCAGGTCTTAGCCAGAAAAACCATTCTGATTGCTGAAGATGACCCCCGAAATCGGCGCGCAATTATTCAACTCTTTGCCAATTGGTCGCCAACTACCCAAATCCTGATGGCCCTAGATGGCCAACAATGCCTCGATATTATGGCCCAAAGATCTGTAGACCTCATTTTACTCGATTGGGATATGCCCCGAATGAATGGCCTGGAGTTGCTGCAAGAACTCCAAAAAGAAAAATATCTGCCCTATAAAAATATTCCAATTGTGGTCTATACCGGCGCCATGACCGATAGCCTGCATCTCGCTAAGGCCCTAGAATATGGGGCCACCGACTTTCTCCGAAAACCCGCTCCCCCCGTCGAGTTATTGGCCCGAATTAAGTCGATCCTCAAACAAAAAGAATGGCAACAACAAATGAAGGCCGCCGAGGCCGAAGTTAAAGCCCTACAACTCAAACAACTCCAAAAAGATTTGCAACAGTCGCTGCTGGTCCTCGCGCATAAAAATGAATTATTGCTCGAACTCAAAGCTAAAATTGAAGATCCCAATACCCAACGCCAACGCCTCCTCCGAGAAATTAACCAACTGATTGAAGCCGAAGATTATTGGCTGCCCTTCCTCCAACAGTTCCAACAAATGGAACCCGATTACCAACAAAAATTGATGCAAATTGTCCCCGATATCTCTCCCGCAGAACTCCGCCTGGCGGTCCTGATTCGAGCCGACCTCGATAGCAAAAGTATCGCTCAACTACTCAATATTAGTTTGCATGGCGTGAAGAAAAGCCGCTACAGAATCCGAAAGAAATTAGATTTACAGACCAATGATAGCTTAGATAAGTTTCTGAAAAACATTTAGTTATTGTTGTCCACTTCTTGTCCACCCCCTTTTTTTTGAAAAGCCGCAAAAAGGGCCGTTCTTGTGCCTAACAATAATCCAATTAGCTTTTGCTATGACGATTAGGGTGTAGTGTAATTTTGCTTGGCATTATCCGTTTACAAAAGGGGCGGATAATGCTATTTTTTTGCCCCTATAGGAGTTTTCTTTTTGTTTTTTTGGGGCTGCCCCGCCCTGCGGGCGGGTCGGGCTGTGTCGCAGCTCGCAGGGCTGCTCGGCCCTGCGCCGCCTTTGGCGGCTGGGTCTGGCCTAACGGCCACTGCTGTCCATCCCTCAGCCGCGGGCCTTCGGCCCTTTTTACTGTAGGTTGAAACCTACAGCAAGAGCGGTATTGCTTCGCAATGATCTATGAATGAGGGTTAAAACCCTCATGAAATGAACAGCCCCGGCTTTAGCCCACTCTTTGCATGGCTCCACAACCATGAGCTTCAGCTCATGGCCCTAAATAGTCGCCCAGAGGGCTATCTGTCCCCCTCTTGATGGGTATAGGAACCCCTTTTGATGGGTATGGGAACCCCTTTCGAGGGGTATAGGAACCCCTTTTGATGGGTATGGGAACCCCTTTTGAGGGGTATAGGAACCCCTTTTGATGGGTATAGGAACCCCTTTCGAGGGGTATAGGAACCCCTTTTGAGGGGTATGGGAACCCCTTTTGAGGGGTATGGGAACCCCTTTTGAGGGGTATGGGAACCCCTTTTGATGGGTATGGGAACCCCTTTTGAGGGGTATAGGAACCCCTTTTGAGGGGTATGGGAACCCCTCTCGATGGTTAAAAGTACTCCTGCCAGAACAGAAAAAGGCCCAAAACCTAAGTTTTGGGCCTTTCCTTATGGAGTCCTACAGGCGGCGAAGCCGCCGCAGGCCTAGCGATGTGCAGCAGTGGCCCGCAGGGCCAGACCGAGCCGCTGAAAGCGGCGAAGGGCCGAGCGAACAGCGAGCTGCGAAACGTAGCGCCGACGAGCGCAGCGAGGCGGAGGCCCCTAATCCTTATGAATGGCCCGCAACATCACAGGAATGATAAAGACGTCGCAAATGAGGGCCGAAAAGAGGGTCGAGCTAATGAGTAAACCAATGGTGACCGCCGGCGGATTGGAAGAAAAGAGCAGAATCAAAAAGCCAAAAAATAATATGACCGAAGTTAAGGTGACCGCTTTTCCGGTCTCTCTTAAGGTCAGTTTTAAGGCTTCATCAGTACTTAAACCCCTCCTTTTCATTAGCTGATAACGGCCCAAAATATGAATGGTGTCATCGACCGCAATGCCGAAAATAATGGCAAAAACAATGGCCACGCCCGCCTCTAAAGGGATTTGCAAATAGCCCAAAATAGCCCCAGCAATCAATAAAGGCAAAATGTTGGGGACCAAGGCCACCACAATCATCTTGAGGTTGCGATACAATAAAGCCATCAATAAACTAATGACCAAAATGGCAAAACCCAAGCCCTTGAGGAGCGAATCGCGCACATAAACCGAGTTTTTGTCTACGATAACCCCCGTTCCCGTTTGCCGAAACTTAACTACATTCGTATCAATTTCTGTCTCCATAAAGTCTTGCATCTCGGCCATAAAGGCCCGAATGCTATCGGCGCCCACATCAAGTAAGCGGGCCGAAATCCGACCGTATTTTTGGTCCTCACTGACCAACATGCCCAAGTTGTTGTTGCTGCCCAGTTTGGCCGCCAACTGCTGGTATTTGAGAAAGTCTTTCTCTTTTTCAGGCAGCTTAAAATAAGCCGAGCGGCCCGAATGAAAGGCCTGATGCAGGCTCTTATACAACCAACTAATAGAAGAAGTGGAGCGAATAGCGGGAGATTCCATCAGGCGCTGCTCCACCTTGTCCATGGCCTGAATGACCTCGAAATCTTGCAAACTATGATCGCCCTGGGCCATTACGGCCAGCTCAAAAGGCCGAAACCCACTAAAGTTTTGCTCGAAAAAGTAAAAGTCTTGGGTCACCTGCGCCCCTTTAGGCAAAATCTGCTTAATCTGGGTGTTGGTATTGACCTGCGCCACCCCAATTCCAGCCACAATGGCTATGGCCGAAATGCCCGCTACCACTCGCCAAGGATAGTTTTTGCTGTAGGCATGCACCCAATCAAAAAGGCCGTGCCACTGCTTGTTGCTCTGCCCCGCTGGCCGCAATTTGATGATCTGATCCTTATCGAAAAGGACCAAAAGCGTACAGCTAAAGAGCATGACGGTCCCATAGGCCAACATCACCCCAATGGCCGCATTGATCCCAAAATTCTGAATGGGCTCTAAGCGAGAACTGAGCAAGGACAAAAAGCCCACAGAGGTGGTAAAAGAGGTCAGAAAAACAGACATTCCAATCTCTTTAATGGTGGTTTGTATGGCTTCCATCTTGCCCCTACCCGCCGATAATTCATCTACATATTTGGACATGACGTGAATGACGTCGGAGGTCCCAACAATGATCATGATAATAGGGTAGAGCAGGGCCATAGTGTCTAGCTCTCGGCCCAAAAATCCTAAAACGCCCACAAAGAGCAATAGCCCCAAGGCAATAGAAGAAAGAGAAATGACTACGCCCCAAAATCGGCGGAAAATGAGCCACATGATAATCAGCACCAAGAAAAAGGAAACTACCGTAGAAAGGATAAATTCCTTAATTTGCATTTGGACCAACTCGGTCTGAAAATTGGCCCGACCCAAAAAATGATAGTCCAAAAAGCCCATTTCATCTAGCTTGGCCCGCAAGGCCGCCATCAGCTTTTCAGCTGGCGGCTGCTGAATGTTATCTACCGTTTTTAGGACCACCACCAAGGTTTTGGCATCTGCCGAAATGAAGTTGTTGACCAAACGAGGATCGGCCAAAACTTTCTTTTTATCCCCCGCATAACGAGCCGTATCCTCCAAATGAACGGCGGGAATACTACTAAAGGAAAATGGCGTTTTTAAAGGAAATTCTACCTGCAAAAGCGAGCTGCTCTCCACAATGGGCCGCACTTTATAGCTGCCGTCTTCCTGCTTGAATAGGGTTTTGCCCTCCTCCCAGCGACTCAACCCAATTTTGGAGAGCTCAAATTCTGTATCTCTGGCCGCCAGCGAAAACTCCCGCACTTTGGTCAAAAATTCTTGCTCAAATACCCCCTCGGGCCGATGCAAAGCCACCAGTAAAAAGTTGTCGTCTGGCTCAAAACGCTGCTTAAATTCATTGTAAAACTCAAGGTCGGGGTCGCCCTTCGGAAAAAAATCCTCAAAGTTGAAGCTAAAGCCCAAACGACTGCTAGCCGCCCAAGCCCCCAAAAGCGAAAGGACCAAAAAGCCGCTAATGATAATTTTTGGATAACGAATATACATAGAATAGTTGTTAGTGTTTTTTCTGAAGGATTTGGGGCCTCCGCTGCGGCTTCGCCTTGCGGCGGTTACTCCCTTTGGTCGTCGAACTGCGGACTAAAGTCCTTGTTGTCGCTGCGGGGCTCGCAGGTCTGCTCGGCCCTGCGGCGGCTTTGCCGCCTAGGTCTGGCCTTCGGCCACCCGCTCCGCATCGCTAGGCCATTACCGCCCATCAGTTACTCCCTTCGGTCGTTGAGCTACACCCTTTTTGGACCAAAAACAGCGGCCTCAAATCCGCAGTTTTAACAGCCTTTTAGGAGAAAAGTCAGGGCAAACAGAATTTTTTTTAAAAAAAACTGCTTTTGCAGGGTAACAAAATCAGAGAAACGGCCATAAACAAGCGTAAAAGTTCTGATAAGTTAGTTAAGTTAGGTCTAAGGGGATTTCCAAAACAAGTTTGGAAATTCCCTTTTTTTATGTCCTAGCTATAGCGCCCTTGCTGCGGGCTTTCCCGCAGCATCGGCTGAGGGGCTGTAGCAGGGCCGCCGCAGGCGGCAGACCAAAGCGGCTTTGCCGCTGCAGGGCCGAGCAGACCTGCGAGCTGCGAAATGGCCCGACCCGCCCGCAGGGCGGGGCAGCCCCAAAAAAAACACTAGTTCAATTTGTAGAGAATTAGCCGTTCATTGCGATAAATAACTTGATAGTGCCTCTTTAGGCTCTCGGCAATGGAGGGAGGGGCCTTATAGTCTTCTGTATCGAGCAAAACATAGGGGAAATGAGGACCAAAATTGGCCTGCTCCTGACTGCCAGCAAAGGGCATGGGGCAGGCCAATTTTCGTTTGGCCCGCAAAAAATAGTATTGCAAAAGGGGCTTGTCGTAGCGGGCAAAACTATAGCAAATTTCGGCTTGAGGGTCGGCCAAAAGGAGCTGGGCAATCTTTTGGGCCTCGGCATCTAGGGGGCGGCTCCAATGCAAAAAATAATGTCCCCGACTGGCCCAAAACTGTAGGCCTAACACTAACCCAAGGGGGAGAATAAATGCTTTTTTAAAGGGCATTTTGGCCAAGGCCAAGCCCAAATAGGGCAAAAAGAACAAATAGAGATAGCAAAAAATGCGGTAGGGCCATTGTTGGTCCAAAAAGGGCAGCAAAATGGGCCAAAGTAGAGAAAAAGCCAGCCAATAGCCTCTTTTGTTTACTAAGGGCAAAAGGCCCAAAACAAGCAGTAAATAGGGCCAAAAAAGGGGCAGGCGACGGCCTAAAAACTGCCAATCAATGAGTCGGTAGAGATAGAAGTAGGTATTCCCCAAACTTTGGCCAGAATTTGCCGCGGCCCCCGCCAAAATCTGCCCGCCATTGGCCAAGATAAACGGACTGTATAAAAGGAGGCTGCCCAGGGCAAAGAGGAGCTGTTGCCGCCAGTAATTGGCCTGCCCAAAGCGAGAAAGGGCCAGGCCCAAATAAGGCAAAACAAAAATGGGATTGCTATAAATACCGCCCCAAGCCAAAAGGAGCAAAAGTGGCCAAAGTTGCCGATTGTCTTGGCTATCGGCCCAAAGATAAGCCCCCAGAAAAAAGAGTAAGCTGCCGTAACCTCGGCCCAAAATGCCATAAATATAAATTGGAGGCGCTAGGGCCAAAAGGGCTAAAATGGCCAGCCCCCAGCGCCAGCCCAACAAGCGTCGATAATACCAATAACTAAAGAACATCAGCCCAAAAATAGCCAAAAAAGAAGGCAGTCGGAGGTCCCAAGGACCAGCTAATCCTAACTGATGCAAGAGGCTACTAAAAAAGGTATAGAGAATGTGGTTGTTGTGTGGGCTAATTAGGCTAAAGAGCGGCGAGCGGCTACTAAAATGCAAAAAGCTCCAGGCTTCATCGTATTCTATGGGCAGCTGCTGAATTTGGTAGAGCGTACTGATGGACCAAAAGCATAAAATAGGCAAGAAAAAGGCCCATTCTATGGGCTTAGTTTGCCTAAACTCTTGGCCAATAAGTTGGCCCCAAAGCTGAGACTGCTCTACAGCAGCCGATAGCCAAAGGGCTCGTTTTTTATAGGCATAAGCCAAAAAAGCCAGATAGCCAAGGGCGAAAAAGGGTAAACTATAGCCTAAAAATAGCCAGCGGCTTTGGGGGAAATAATCTTGCTCAAAGCGGTCTAGCCAATCGCTTTTGCCAGCCCAAGCCAAAAGCAATTGAGTAAAGGACTCATAGTCTAGCCCCCAAAATAAATAGGCCAAAAGGGCAAATCCCCCTAGGCCTAATAGCGCCCCAAAAAGGGCCAAAGTAGTTAAGTATTTTCGCATCTACCTCTTTTTGAGCTCATCTAAAACTTGGCGCAATTGGTCAATCTCTTGCTTGAGGGCAATAGGTTGTTTGGGCGCCCAATCCTGCTCACTAAAGCGCTCGTCCATAACAATATGCTCCAAATTGGCTAGGCGTTTTTCCTGCTCATTTTGGGCTCTTTCAACTTGCTCGAGCTTTTCTTCTAGGCGAGCAAAGAGGTCGACTTGCTCCTCGCGTTCTTTTTCTCTCTTGGAGGCTGGAACCACAATAATGATGAAGACAAAAATAACGACAGCCAGCACAAAGGCTAGGAGTAGAATAGTAGGCATAAGATTACTTTTTATCGGCTTTGCGCAAAATATCTAGCTCTTCTATAGAAAGCGAGATTTTGTCTTTTTCTCTAGGGCTTTCTAGGTCTGTAATACGCTCTTCTAACAATTCTTGCTGCTGAAAAAGGTGGCCAATTTGCCGTTTGAGTTGGTCAATTTCGTCTTGTTTGCCGCCATTGTTCAGTTCCATTTTTCGCATTTTACTCCTATACGATAAAAATATGGCCAATAGTGGAATAGAGAAAACCATCACAACAGCAACTAAGCCTACAAAATCATCCATAAAGCTATTCATTAAGAGATTTTACTAAAAGTTCTTTGCTTTTGGGCGTGCAAAAGCTCGCGTTTGAGCGGCAGGTTTTCGGGCTTTTCAAAGAGGGGGTCTTGGGCCACAATTTCTTTGGCCAAGTTTCTAGCCGTTTGCAAAATTCGGCCATCTTTGGCCAAATCGGCTAGGCGCAAACTCAAGATACCCGACTGCTGAGTGCCGTCAATACTTCCTGGTCCTCTCAATTTAAGGTCTGCTTCCGCAATTTCAAAACCATCTGTCGTTTTGCACATGGTTTTCATCCGAAAACGGCCTTCTTTAGACAATTTATAGCCGGTCATCAAAATACAATAGGCCTCTCCACCACCTCGGCCCACTCTTCCCCGAAGCTGATGCAGCTGGGCCAAACCAAAACGCTCGGCATTTTCAATGACCATGAGGGTGGCATTGGGCACATTTACGCCCACCTCAATGACCGTAGTGGCCATGAGGATTTGGGTTTCGCCCTTGGCAAAACGCTGCATTTCATAATCTTTGTCCTCCGCTTTTTGGCGGCCATGTACCACGCTAATTTGATATTGCGGCTGGGGAAATTCTCTTAACATACTCTCATAGCCTTCCATCAAGTTTTTAATTTCGGCCAAGGCTTCTGATTCCGATTCTTCAATTAATGGATAGACAATATAGACCTGATGGCCCTTGGCAATTTGTTGCTTTATTTGCCCAAATACCCAAAGTCGACTACTCTCAAATTTGTGGGAGGTCTGAATAGGCAAACGGCCCGGAGGCATTTCATCAATGGCCGAGACCTCCAAATCGCCATAAACGGTCATGGCCAAGGTGCGGGGAATAGGCGTGGCGGTCATAACCAAAACATGAGGCGGGCCAGCCGCATTTTTTTTCCACATTTTGGCCCTTTGCATCACCCCAAAACGGTGTTGCTCATCAATAATCACAAGCCCCAAGTTCTTAAATACTACCGCATCTTCAATTAATGCGTGGGTGCCAATGAGAATATGAATGCGCCCCTCGGCCAAATCTTCTAGCAACTCTCTTCGCTGAACGCCCTTGATCGAACCCGTGAGCAGCTCAATCCGAATATCCAGTCCCTCGGCCATTTTGAGCAGAGACTCAACATGCTGCTGGGCCAAAATTTCGGTAGGAGCCATTAATGCCGCCTGAAAGTCGTTGTCTAGGGCCATGAGCATAGACATAAAGCCAACCACCGTTTTTCCGCTACCCACATCGCCCTGCAAAAGGCGGTTCATCTGCTGGCCTGAGCCTAGGTCCTTGCGGATTTCTCGAAGCACTCGTTTTTGGGCGCCCGTTAGCTCAAATTTGAGGTTGTTTTGGTAAAAGCCATTAAAAAAGCCGCCAATATGCGGAAACAAATGCCCTTTGGTCTCGAGTTGCTTGAGGCTTTTGCGCTGTAAAATGCGCAATTGCAAAAAGAAGAGCTCCTCAAAAATAAAGCGTTGGCGGGCTTGGTCTTTTTGGGCCAAGGTTTTGGGAAAATGAATGCCAATTAGGGCCTCCAAACGGCTGGGCAACTTCATGCTATCGAGCAAATATTGGGGCAGGGTTTCGGGCAAATGCTCGGGCTCCTTATAAATTGGAATCAGGGCATTTCGGATAATTTTATGCAGGTCCTTAGACTTAATCCGCTTGCTGGCCATTTTTTCCGTCACCCGATAAACGGCATCCATCCGAGGCTCTAAACTGCTATTTTTTGCCGTTAGCGGCTCCAGTTCGGGATGAGTAATGCTCAGGTTGCGGCCAAACTGCTGCACCTTGCCATAAATTACATATTCAATGCCCGTTTGCAGTTGTTTGACCCAATTGAGGCCCCTAAACCAAACCAGCTCAATTTGGCCCGTATCATCTCTAAAAATGCCGACCATCCGCTTTTTTGTGCCCTCGCCATGGCTATCAATTCGGCGCAAAACCCCTCGAATTTGCAGAGGGGTTTCATTGGCCTCTAGTTCCCCAATTTTATGAAAAACGCTACGGTCAATATAGCGAAAAGGGTAGTTCATCAGCAGTTGTTCTAGGGTGAAAATCCCCAGTTCTCTTTTGAGTAAATCGGCCTTTTGTGGCCCAACTCCCTTGACGTATTCTATAGATTTCTCTAACATAAAGCGCTGATTTTATGATTTTTTTGGGGCCTCCTGCCTTCGGCAGGCGCTACGTTTCAGGGCTCGCAGGTCTGCTCGGCCCTTCGTCAGCAAAGCTGCCTCGGTCTGGCGCTATGCGCCACCCTTTCACATCGCTAGGCCAGTCGCTTTGCTCCTTTGCGGCGGCTTTGCCGCCTGCTAAGCGCGGTTGGACCAACTTGCTATGCTTCAAAAATAAGCCTACAATAAAATAAACGCAAGTTTTGAGTTGATTTTGTCTGCTGTAGGCATAAAAAAAGAGAGCAAAGTCCATCTTTTGCTCTCTAGAGAGGGGCGCGCCCAATTGGCCCAGCGCTGCGGAGGGGTGGCCCAAAGGGCCAGACCAAAGCCGCCGAAGGCGGCTGCAGGGCCGAACAGACCTGTGAGCCCCGCAGCATAGCGGCGGCCAGCAAAGCTGGCCGCGGGCCCCAAAAAAACATTAGAGATCCCAAAAAGATTTTGGGCGGTTGATATAATCTTGAAGTTGGCGGATGCTGGTCCAGAAATAGCGGCCAGCAAAATAGAGGGCCACTAGGCAAATCACCCAATGCAAAATATGTAAACTGAAGATGAAGAAAGGGGCCAAAAAGCCAAAGCTAGCCAGCATCATAAACAGGCCAATACCAATGGTAATTAAGCTATAAGCTAACAATTGCCGCATATTTTGTAAATATTGCTTGCGGTGCCAATCTTGGTGTTTTCGGACCACATAAAAGGCGTGCAACAGCTGCCAGGCTGTGAGTAAAAGGACAAAAATGCTGCTATAATACAGCAGCCCAAAATAGCTAAAATGCAGGGCAGCTTGTACCGCCCAAAGGATAAAGAGAATCAATTGGATCGAGAAATCGAGTAGTAGGCGATATTTGGTAATGCGAAGCATACATTAAATCGTTTTGTAGACCGCAAAATAGAGGTCTCGGAAACAGAGGCCCAAATAGCCAAGGGCAATAATGCCCGCCAAAAATGGCAAAATGGCTACCGTAATCGGGATGGCACTGCTAATGAGCGGGATCAAAAAGGCCCCTACTCCAGGAATTTGCAAGGCCATCCAGATACTGCCCCAAAAAACAGCAAGGAGTATAATAGAATAAAAACTATACTTCAAAAAAGTTCGTCGGCTGTGCTGCTCAAAAAATCGGTCGTAGATCAGGCCGTTAGGCAGTTGCCAAGCCAAAAAGACAAAGGGAATGACCGTTAAGAGCTCGAAAAAGTTCTCGGTCTTGCCCATTAAGAAGCCAAAATAGAGGAGTAAAACAAACTGGATAAAACAATCGAGATAAAGATGTTGGCGGGCATTCATAAGGCAAAAGGGATTGATTTGGGCCAAAGTTAGGCAGAAAGTTTAAGAGTTGGCTCTTCGGGCTCTTTGTCTTTCTTGAATCTCTAGTAAACGGCGTTCATCTTCATCCAATTCGTCTAGAACAAGGCTAGCTTTTTCAGAGAAAAAACTACTACTTCCATTATCTTCAAAGCGGCCAGTTAGCTGCAAATAAGTGAGGACATAATAGGCGGTGGCTATAATCATGGGAGGGCCAATAAGGGTCCCAATAATTAGGAAGTCGCCAGAGGCGATATTGGCGATCGTAAAAAGGGCGGCAAAATAGACCCCGCAGGCCATCAAGTACTTTTTTCGGATCGAGCTGCCATGTCGGATACTGCGGACCAAGCCACTAAGCAGCTGGGTACCTCCTAGGGGGACTTGCAGCAGCAGGGCATAAATGAAGAGATCATTCCAACCGTTTGCAAACTGAGGGAGTTCGTTTAAAGCGCTAAGCAGATAAAGTAGAACGGTGGGGAGGTAGACCAAAGACTGCACAATAAAGTCAAATTGGAGCATCCCTTTTGTGGGCGTTTTCATAAGCATAAGATTAAGATGGGGAAAGCATTTACTCTTAATGAGCTAAAGCTATATAAGTTAGTTCTTTTTGAGGATAATGAGCCTAAGGGATTTGCTATTCTTACGGAAGTGGGCCTAGATAGTTTCAGAACTTTCAATTTTTATTGAAAGTTTATTTTTGGGCCTAAAAAGGGCGCAGATGACTGCGCCCTTTCGTTCATTTTCTTTATTCAGGGGTTTCGCCCATCATAATTTCGCTCATGCCCATATTAGAGAACCCGCCATCATGGTAGAGGTTCTGTAGGGTCACATAGCGGGTATGATCGGAGAAGAGTGAGAGGCAATAATCTGCGCAAGCTTCTGCGGGGGCATTGCCTAGGGGCGACATTTTGTCGGCATAATCTAGGAATTGGTCAAAGCCTTTTACGCCAGTACCTGCGGTAGTGGGAGTGGGGGATTGTGAAATGGTATTCACACGGACCTTATTGCGCATACCAAAGTGGTAGCCAAAGCTACGGGCAAAAGACTCTAGCAGGGCTTTTGACTCAGACATTTCGCTGTAGTGGGGAAATACTCTTTGGGCGCCGATATAGCTAAGGGCGAGAATAGAGCCCCATTCGGCCATAGCTTCTTTTTGCCAGAGGGTTTGCATGAGTTTGTGGAAAGAGATGGCAGAGATATCAAAGGTTTTCTGCATCCAGTCATATTTGAGGTCGGTATAGGCTTTTTTCTTACGAATATTGATGGACATACCGATAGAGTGCAAAACGAAGTCAATTTTGCCACCCAAGATCTCCTGGCTTTTTTCTACCAAGGCTTCTAGGTCTTCCAATTTAGTAGCATCGGCAGGGATGGCTTGGCAGTCTAGCTCTTTGGCCAGTTCATCAATTTGGCCCATTCTGAAAGCGATGGGTGCGTTGGTCAATACAATATCTGCCCCGGCGGCCTTGGCCTGCTGGGCTACTTTCCAGGCAATCGATTGTTCATTGAGTGCGCCGAAAATGATTCCTTTTTTTCCTTTCAAAAGCATAGAATCAAGTTTGTTTTGTGTACAAATTTTGGCCTTTTGGCCTTTGGGGGGTGATTCTGCTAGCAAAACTAGCAAACTTCAAGGGCTTTGCCTGTTTTTTGGGCTAAAATTTATTGCTAGCCTCTTTGTTTGCGGAATAGCAGGCGGCGAAGCCGCCGCAGGCTGAGGGGCTGTAGCAGGGCCGCCGAAGGCGGCAGACCAAAGCCCGTAGGGCTGCAGGGCCGAGCAGGCCTGCGAGCTGTGCAATGGCCCGACCCAGCCGAAGGCTGGGGCAGCCCCAAAAAAAACGTCCCTTTCAGCAAACTGAAAAGGACGTTGTATAAAAGCCGTTTGAGGTTTATTTGATCACCACATTGGCGGCATTATTGGCGCGTTTACGCTCATGCTCTTTCAAGAAGATTTTGCGTAGGCGGAGGCTTTCGGGCGTAATTTCTAGGTACTCATCTTCCCCAACATACTCCATGTATTGCTCCAAAGAGAACTGCAAGGGGGGAGGCAACTTGGCCTTATCATCGGCACCAGAAGAGCGCATATTGGTAAGCTTCTTCGTTTTGGTGATATTGATAACGAGGTCACTTTCGCGGCTATGTTCACCAATAATTTGGCCTTCATAGATATCCACACCAGGAGAGATGAAGAAAATACCACGGTCCTTTAGCTTATCCATCGCATAAGGAATAGACGTACCATTTTCGAGTACAATCAAGGCTCCTTTATTACGAGAAGGCAAGACACCTTTCCAAGGAGCGTATTCTACAAAACGGTGGTTCATGATGGCTTGGCCAGCAGTTGAGTTGAGGACCAGGGTACGCAAACCGATAATTCCGCGAGAAGGGATCATAAACTCTAGGTGCATCAAATCACCTTTGGGCTCCATGATCGTCATGTCACCTTTGCGTTGAGTGACCAACTCGATCACTTTACCCGAAAATTCGTCAGGAACATCTACCGCTAGAAGTTCTACAGGCTCCATCTTCTTATCATCAACCATTTTAACGATAACCTGAGGCTTACCTACTTGAAATTCATAACCTTCGCGGCGCATACTTTCAATAAGAACAGAAAGGTGCATTACCCCACGGCCAAAGACCATATAAGAATCGGGGCTTCCTGTTTCCTGAACACGAAGGGCCAAGTTTTTCTCTAGCTCTTTGTATAGGCGGTCACGGAGGTGACGAGAAGTAACAAATTTTCCTTCCTTACCAAAGAAAGGAGAGTCGTTGATTGTGAAGAGCATACTCATAGTAGGCTCATCAATTTTCATGGGCGTAAGGCCTTCGGGCGCATCAAAATCAGCGATCGTATCCCCAATTTCAAAGTTTTCAATACCCACTACGGCACAAATATCACCATTGATTACCGTTTCGGTTTCGGCCTTGCCCAAACCATCAAAAGTATAGAGTTTACGTACTCTAGACTTCTGAATGCTGCCATCGCGCTTCACTACAGAAACGGGCTGGTTTACAGAAATGCTACCACGGTGCACACGGCCAATAGCCATACGACCAACATACTGAGAGTAGTCTAAACTCGTAATTTGCATCTGCAAACTTCCCTCATTTTGGGCAGGAGCAGGAATATCTTCTAGTACACGGTCCAAAAGGTAAGAAACATCGGCTGTTTGCTCTTTCCAGTCTGGGCCCATCCAGTCATTTTTGGCAGAGCCATAGACCGTATTAAAGTCGAGCTGCTCTTCGCTAGCATCCAAGTTGAACATCAAGTCAAAGACATCTTCATGCACCTCATCAGGGCGGCAGTTGTCCTTGTCAACCTTGTTGACCACTACAATAATAGATTTGCCAAGCTCAATCGCTTTACTCAATACATAACGCGTTTGAGGCATAGGACCTTCAAAGGCATCTACCAAAAGCAATACGCCATCGGCCATATTGAGCACCCGCTCTACCTCACCACCAAAGTCGGCGTGACCAGGAGTGTCAATAATGTTAATTTTGGTTCCTTTGTAATTGACCGAAACGTTTTTGGCCAAAATGGTAATTCCCCGCTCCCGCTCTTGGTCGTTATTGTCCAAAATCAGCTCCCCTGTTTCTTGATGAGCATGAAAAAGGCGGCAATGGTGAAGAATTTTGTCTACCAGGGTGGTTTTTCCGTGGTCTACGTGCGCAATAATAGCGATGTTCCGTAGGTTCTGCTTTTGCATACAGCTAAGTTGAAAAAGATCTGTAAGAACAAACTCATAAGACTATGGACCCATTTATTTTTTTGGGGCCTCCGCAGCAAAGCTGCGGCGCTACGTTTCGGGGCTCGCTGTTCGCTCGGCCCTTCGGCGGCAAAGCCGCCTCGGTCTGGCCCTGCGGGCCACCCCTGCACATCGCTAGGCCAATTGGAGACCGCCATTTTTTGGCTTTTCCCCCGACCCTTTAGTCATAAGTTGCTCTAAATGAATAAAAAAAGCAGCCCCTTGGGGAGCCGCCTAAGCTGCCGCAAAAGTACAGCTAAATCTTTGAGTAATAAAGTTTTTTAAAGTTATTTTTAAGCTATTTTTCTTTAATTGCCTCTATTTCATTGAGTTTTTCAACCGCTTTGCGCAGCTCGGCCAAATTATCTAGGGCCTTAAAGCTCAGTTTATAGGGCAGTTTGTTGGCCCGCTCTGCCGATAGGTTGAGGTAGATTTTGCCTTCTTCCTCATAAAAGGCAAAGAGCCAAATGGGCGCTTCAGCCTCCAAATTCGGAAAATTGAGGTTTTCGATATCTGTGGTCTGGCTACGCACAGCATATGGGCTAGCCCGCTCTATAGCGATGCCTTGCATTTTATAGGTGGGCAGCTCTTGCCCAAAGGTAAAGGCCTTGTAGGTTAGCGGCGCTTTGGGCACTGCTTTTTGGCCCAAGGCCAATAGGCCCAAACGCTTGCTAGGAACCCACAAATAATGAAGGTCTTGCCCAAAAAGATCGGGCATAAAAGCCCGAGCCGCCAATTTTGGTTCTAATGCGCTTAGGGCCTTGGCCAATTGCTTTTGCTCTTGGGGGCTGTATTGTCGCCAAGCTTGGCGCAAGCGCTTAGCCTCGTAATTTTGGACCTTAGGCAGGCTGTCTCTAGCATCTTGCCAGCGCCGTAGGGCTTTAAGATAGATTTGTTGCAAACTATCTCTTTCTCGACTATAAGCCAGGTATCGCTGCTCATAGCCCTCCTTGATTTGGGCCAAACTATCTGAGAAGCTTTGCAAAATGGCCGCTTGTTGGTCCTCGTTTTTCTTTAGGCGTTTGTGCAAAATCTCCAACTCCCTTTGGAATTCCATTTGCTCTCTGGCCTTTCTCTTTTTTCCTCGCCAAGGCTTTTTTTCTTTTACAGCATAACGAGCCTTGCAGTCGTTAATGAGGCCCAGGTAAAATTCGTTTTCTTTGAGCAATGGCCGCAAGGCCTGGCTATCTAGCCTAGGGTATTGCGGTTTTTTGGGCGCTAGAGGAAAAGCGGGAGGGCTGGGTTTGGCAGGCAAAGCCAAATCTCGATAAACAAAAAGACTATCATTTTGGGCCAAATGCAAGGGCAGGCAGATGGCTTGGCTATTGGGCCAGCTGCCTAGCTCTAGGCGGCCCCACTTTAGGCCCTCTTCCTTTGCTTGCGCCTGATAAAGGCCCAAGTTTTCTTGATGCTGGACCGTTGGCAAGAAAATAGAAATTTGCTGATTGGGGGCCAGCTTAAGGGCCTGCCCCGCTCTTTCGGCTTGTATTTCTAGAATTGGGCCCAGGGCCAAGTCTTGGCTTTGGCTAGCCAACCAATAAGGCAAAAACTCCGATTTGCGCAAAGCCACTTTTAACTTAATCTGTATAGGGGCGCCAGTTGGACCAAAAGCTTGGGCGGGAATAAAAATCATGGCCCCCTCAGGGCTTCTAAAGTAAGCGGCCTGTCCCGGATAAAACAAAAAGCTTTGGTCCTGAATACTGGCCATCCATTGGGCCAAAATAGCGCGGCGGCTCTGGTAAAAGTTAGGCGCTGGCCCATCTTCTAAGCTTAAGGTATCGCTTTGCTCATTTTCTTGGTAATGGCTGGCGATGCGCAACTGAATAATATGCCCTGCTGTTTTGGGCAAATCGGCCTGAGGCAAGGCCTTGCTCTCAAAGCGAATGCGGTCTTTGGGCCATTGGCAGCGATCTAAAATCTGCTGCAATAAATAACTGCGTTTTCGGACCAAATCATAGTAGGACTGCTTTTCTTCAAAGTAGTTCATTTGGCGCTCGACCACAATCCAGCTGCTATCTATAGCTTGGGCATTTTGGACCAATATACGGATACTATCTACCCAAGCTTGCTTGGGCAGCGCATCGGACTTAGGCGCAAAGGGAATGCGCAAATCTTGGCCCCAAAGGCTGGGCGCCGAAAGCAGGAAAATAAAAAGCCAGCCCCAAAAAGGAGCTAGCTTGCAAAAAGGTAAATTCATTGATCAGATAGATTCATCATCGATTAGGCCTCGGCTTCTTCTGCGGGCCGGTTCTCGTTAATCTGCTGTAGCTCTTTGTCGATATAATAGAGGCTTTGTGGGCCATCGCCAATGAGCTTAATTTTATCTAGAATATCGCGAACCATAGCTTCCTCTTCTCTTTGCTCGGCCACATACCACTGCAAAAAAACCATAGTAGAATGGTCCTTTTCCTCTTGGCTAAGGCTCATCAGTTCATTGATAGAAGCGGTCACCGTCTTTTCTTGTTTATAAGACTTTTTAAACACCTTCTGGACCGATTCGAATTCGGTTTCGGGTTGTTCGATGGCGGGGACGATAGCGTGGCCATCCATTTCATTAACATAATGCACAATCTTGAGCATATGTCTGCGCTCTTCATCAGATTGGGCGTAGAAAAATTGGGCACAATTGCCAAGTCCCTCCCGGTCGCACCAAGAGGCCATAGCTAGGTAGGCCGAAGAAGCGGCTGATTCCTGAGCGATTTGAGCATTGAGTGCGGCAGTTATTTTTTTAGATAGCATAAGTGTCTAATTTTGAAGAATGAGAACAAAGCGGGCCTGTAGAGGCCAGCGAAAAAAGAACAAATAATGTCCTTTATGAGTTTACTCAAAAGTAAGACAGCGGGCGCAGAGGCCCAATAATAGAGCGAAGTTAGTTCTATTTTAGAATTTATCTAATTCTAAGTAACCTTATCTAAGCCGATTTGGCCAGTTGTTCGATGAGGTTAAAATTTTCGACTAGGGCGAGGGTGAGAGAATTGATAGAGCCCTCTAGCTCGTTGAGGTCCAAGTTTTCTAGTTCTAGGGTATCTCGATAAATGAGTTGTTGGCCAGACTCATCTAAGACAAAGGCCCCAAAAAGTAGGTAGCGGTTGGCTTTTAGGAGCTCTTGGCATTCTTGGGCCGATAATTTTTCTAGTTGGAGGATCTTTTGCTCAATGATAAGTAGATTATCTTCACAATCTAAAATCATTTGGTGGATACCTCTATCTTCATTGGAGATGATGAGGATTTCTTCTTCGGGGATTTCCTTGAGGATTTCACAATCTAGTTCTTGGATGAGCCCTTTGAGTTGGTTATAGTGTGACATATAGATAGATTATTTTGAGTCTGTTGTTCTGCTGCGTTTATTGGGGCAACCAAAGCTAAGGATTTAATTGCGTTTATCAAATTTTGCCTTTAGACTTGAGCGGAAAAGCGGGACTGTTTTGGCCCAGCGCTGCGCAGCCGTGGCCCGAAGGGCCAGACCTAGGCGGCAGAGCCGCCGCAGGGCCGAGCAGACCTGCGAGCGGCGCAGCATAGCGGCGGCCAGCTTGCTGGCCGCGGGCCCCAAAAAAAGAAAAACACCCTACACTAAAAAAATTAGCATAGGGTGTTTATATAGTACAGAAAGTAGGCCTATAAAGGCAGGATTTCTGCGGGAATTTGGTTAGCCTCAATCAAGCGTTTGGCAAAAGCCTTATGGCCATGAGGAGCAAAAATGAACAAACGACCTTGTTTGGCGCTACTGAGATAAGAAAGCAACTTCCATTTGTTAATAACTTGTCGCTTATCAGAAGATTTGAGCGCAATCTCAAAGTAACATTTGCGGCCCATCGAAACAGCGGTGATATCTGGGGCAATCGAGTCATTAGTAGAGCTTTGCGTAAATGACTTGGGGTCTTCATATCCTTCTACAGCGGCTTTAATATTGCTATATCCCTTCTTTTCAACCCATTCTACGGCCTTCTCGATAAATGGAATTTTTTCTTCAGCTACGGTCATGATGCTTTTGCAGTTTTGGAGGCTAATCCTCTTGTGTACGAAACTTTTAGAAATACTTGTTGTCTATGAGTTAGATAGCTACAAAAAACAAAAGCCCCTTTAAAAGGGGTTGGTTTTTCATTTTTATAAGTAGAATCTGTCACTTTAAACTAGGGTAAAGATACGCAGAGTTCCCTTATTTTGGAAATTCTTAAAGCGCTCAAAATAAAAAAAGGTCCTTGTGGACGAGACAAGGACCTTTAACAATCATAAAACTGACGATATTTTGCTCCTGTTATGAGCGAGAGGAGCATCATTTGGTATAGTAAACGCCCAAAAATAAATTTTGGATGAGTGCTTTGTGCAAATATTTTAAAAAAAAATGGAAAAGCCATTGATTTAACTGACTTTTCCATTTAAACAGAATTATTTTCCGCAATGCTTAGCTAAGCTGCAGTTGAACGGGGCTAAATTCTTCTAAGTGAATTTGTTCTTCGGGGATACCGGCTTGGCGGAGTTGTTGTCTTTGGGCTTGCATAAAGCCTGCTGGGCCACAGAGATAATAATTGGCGGCTAGGCCAAAGGGGGCTTTGAGGGCTTCATCTAGTTGCATTCGGCCATTTTGGTCCTCATAGAAATGCTTCAATTGGAGTTGATTTTCTAGGCTGCGGAGTTCTTCAGCAAAGAGTTGTTCGTCAGCAGATGTATAGGCATCCATCCAAAGAATGGGTTGTTTTGTTTGGCTATCGATGAGGGCCTGTAGCAGTCCCCAAAGGGGGCTAACCCCTACGCCGGCGCCTAAAAATACGCTAGGGCTGGGCTTTTGCTCTAGGTGGAAATTACCGGCGGGCACCGTCAATTCTACCTCATCTCCAATTTTCATGGCCTGGTGCAAGGCATTGCTCAATCGGCCCATAGGGCAGCCGGGCGCTCCTTTTTGGGCCTTTACTGTAATGCGGTAATAATTATTATTGGGCCGAGAGTTGAGGCTATATTGTCGGGCCTGATAAACACCCAATTCCTTAAAGAATAGGCGCAAAGAGAGATACTGCCCTGGGCGGTGCAAGGGAATTTCTTGGCCATCTGATGGCGATAAATAGAGATGATAGACATTGGGGGCTAGCTCCTCTTTTTTGACCAGCTCAAACTTGCGCCAATCGCTCCAAGCTGCATCGGGCGCTTCGGCGGTAGCATACATTTTGGCCTCCATATCAATGAGAATATCGGCCAACTGCTGGTAGGCGCGTCCCCAAGCGCCCAAAATAGGCGCATCATCGGGCAAATCGAGCAATTCTTGCAAAGCTCCCAACAAATATTTACCGACAATAGGGTATTGCTCGGGGACCACCTGCAAACTGCGGTGTTTCTGCCCAATGAGCTCTAGCGCAGGCAACAAAACTTCCGGATGCTCAATATGCTTGGCATAGGCCAAAACCGATAGAGCCAAGCTTTTTTGCTGCTGCCCCAAAGCCTGGTTGGCTAGGTTGAAGATGTTTTTGAGCTCTGGGTGATTGCTCAGCATGTTTTTATAAAACAAGCGCGTAAGGGTTTCGGCATGCTCTTCCAAAATAGGCACAGAGGCTTGCACAAGTCGGATGTCTTCCAGATTCATCATTTCTTTTACTTTTAAGATAAAAAGGTATTTTTCTCTTTTATTTGGACTGGATCAAAAAAAACCGCTAGATAGGGCGGCTAATTTTTAGGTATCCAGAAAATAATCTACTTTTAATAGGTTATCTCTAAAATCGCCAATCGTTTGGCTCTCTAGCATTTTTGTAATTTTGGACCGAATCATTCCAAAATCATCGTGTAGGGGACAAGGCTTTTTGGCCGAGCATTTCTTGAGCCCCATCGCACAGCCCTCAAACAAGCTGCGGCCATCTATGGCTTCTACTACCTTGGCCAAGCTGAGGTTTAGGGCCGATTTTTCAATGAAAAAACCGCCTCCAGGCCCTTTGCTCGAGGACAAAATGCCCTGTTTGCTTAGGTTCTGCAGAATTTTAGCCAAAAAATGAACAGGAGAGTCTATCTCTTCAGCTACTTCTTTTACGCCTACTTTACGGCCCTCCGCAGAGGCATCCGCTACATAAACCACAGCCCGCAAACCATATTCACAACTTTTAGAAAAAATTCCCATGCCATAATTTTTTAACTGCCCAAAATTAAAACCTTTTTCAATAAAAGACAAGTATATCCTTTATTTTTTTCACATCTTTTCTATCTACTCTTCTAACTTCCTTATCTTAGGGGCCGTTAGGAGAATAATGAGGAGGGGCCTCCGCTGCGGCTTCGCCTTGCGGCGCTACGTTTCGGGGCTCGCAGGTCTGCTCGGCCCTTCGCCGCTTTCAGCGGCTCGGTCTGGCCTTCGGCCACCCCTACACATCGCTAGGCCAATTGCTCCTTTCTTTCCCCATTTTCCTTTATGGAGTTTAACAAAAAAGCTATTTCTAATTTATGAGTACAATAAAAATTCTTTGGGCCGATGATGAGCAAAAACTGCTCAAGCCCCAAATCATGTTCCTAGAGAAAAAAGGTTATGAGGTTGTGCCAGTAACCAACGGACATGATGCCATTGAAGAAGTGTCTGAAAAGATGGGCCATTATGATATCGTCTTTTTAGATGAGAGTATGCCCGGTATTACGGGCCTAGAAACTCTAGACCGCATTAAGGAGCTCGCGCCCCATCTGCCCGTGGTTATGATTACCAAGAATGAGGCAGAGGATGTTATGGAGCAAGCTATTGGCTCTAAAATTAGCGACTATCTGCTCAAACCGGTCAATCCCTTGCAGCTGCTTTCTACTTTGCGCAAACTAGTAGATGGCGACCGCCTGGTCCAGGAAGAAACCCGAATGAAGTACCAACAGGAGTTTCGCAATATCCTGATGGCCATCAATAATAGTATGGATGCCAACGAATGGGCCGAGGTCTACAAAAAAATTATCTATTGGGAGCTCAAACTAGATGCTTCTAAAACAGCTAGCATGGCCGATATTCTGGCTAGCCAAAAAGATTCGGCCAATGCCGAGTTCTCTAAGTTTATCGACCGCAATTATATCGATTGGCTCAATAATGAGCAAAGCCCCCCCGTGATGTCGCACGATTTGCTCCGCTCTATGGTGTTTCCAGATGTGGACCGTAGCCGCCCCACGGTATTTCTCCTACTCGATAATCTCCGCTTTGACCAATGGAAGATGATTGAGCCCATTATTTCTCGCTACTTTAAGGTAGAGGAGGAAGATTATTTTTATAGCATTTTGCCCACTACCACCCAGTATAGCCGCAATGCTATTTTTAGCGGAATGATGCCCGGCGAAATTGCCAAACGCTATCCAGAACTTTGGCTGAATGACAATGAGAAGGGCGGCAAGAACTTACATGAATCTGAACTCTTGGGCCGACAAATTAAGCGGGTGTTCCGCAAGCCTATTCAATATGGCTACTTTAAAGTGACCAATATGGATGGCGGCAAACAGCTGGTGGATAATATTCATAATTATATCCGAAATAACGACCTCTTCTGTATTGTCTACAATTTTATTGATATGCTCTCGCATGCACGGACCGAAATGGACATTCTCAAGGAGTTGGCCGCAGATGAAAAGGCCTACCGCTCACTCACGGTCTCTTGGTTTGAGCATTCTCCGCTTTGGGAGGCCCTCAAGTCTATTGCTCAGCAAGATGTACAGCTCTTTATTGCTACCGACCACGGAAGTATTCGGGTGCATCAACCCTCTAAGGTAGTGGGCGACCGAGAAACAACCACTAACCTCCGCTATAAGGTGGGCCGCAATCTGCAATATGACCGCAAAGATGTCTTTGATATTCGCCGCCCTGAAGATGGAAAGTTGCCCCGCCCCAATGTGAGCTCTACTTTTATCTTTGCCAAGAATGATCGCTTTTTCCTATATCCCAATAATTATAATCATTACAATAATTACTATAGCAATACTTTTCAGCATGGAGGCATTTCTCTAGAAGAGGTCATCTGCCCCATCATCAAGTTGCGCTCAAAATAAAGGATAAATGGCCAAAAAGAAATATTATGTCGTTTGGGAGGGCCATGAAACAGGAATCTTTACCTCTTGGGCCGATTGCGAGGCCCAAACTAAGGGCTACCCCCAAGCGAAATACAAAAGCTATAAAAGTCTCAGCGAAGCCCAAGAGGCCCTAGCTGGCAATTATTGGGCAGCCGTAAATAGTAGCAAAAAGAAGAGCAGCAGCAAACCTTCTGCAGCCATGGAAAAGGAGGTGGTCTGGCATAGCCTTTCGGTAGATGCCGCCTGTAGTGGCAACCCGGGCGTTATGGAATACCAAGGGGTAGATACCCAAACAGGCCGCCGCATCTTTCATCAAAAATTTTCTTTGGGGACCAATAATATTGGGGAGTTTTTGGCCCTGGTGCATGGCTTGGCCTATTTGCAACAGAAAAAACTGCCCAATTTGCCCATTTATACTGATTCTAGGACAGCCATGAGCTGGCTGAGAAAGAAAAAAGTGAAAACGAATTTGGTCCAAAATACCCAAACTAAAGCCCTTTTTGTCCTTATTCAGCGAGCCGAAAACTGGCTAAAGAACAATAGCTATGAAAATCCCATTTTGAAATGGGAGACCGAAAACTGGGGCGAAATCCCCGCCGATTTTGGCCGAAAGTAAAGCGCTTGGTCTAGAAGGGCGCGAAGCGCCCGACGGCCTAGCGATGCGGCGGGGTGGCCGTTAGGCCAGACCTAGCGGGCGCAGCCCGCGCAGGGCCGAGCAGACCTGCGAGCCCCAAAGCGTAGCGCCGACGAGCGAAGCGAGGCGGAGGCCCCAAAAACAGATATTTAGAAAAAAAACATTCATGCAAAACAGAACATCATTAGTATGGCTCAGCTGGAGCTTGAGCCTCTTATTTTTATTGTCGACGGCTTGTAAAACAGCCGAAAAGGTACAAATTGACCCCAGTCAGCGCCTAGAAAACTCCTTGCTTTGGGAGATTAAAGGCAAGGGCATCAAAACCTCTTATTTGTTTGGGACCATTCATATGATTGGCGAGAAAGACTATAGCTTTAGCGAAAAAGCGGAGGCGGCACTGGATAAAAGCCAGCGTTTGGTCCTCGAAATCGATATGTCGAATATGATGCAAATGGGCATGCAAATGCTCACTTTAGCGCCTATGCAAGGCGGCAAAAAACTCAAGGACCTATTGCCCGAAAAAGACTATGCGTTGGTGAAAACCTATTTTACTGAAGAGGCCACAAATCCAGAACTCAAGATGATGCCTTTTTCTATGATTGAAAACTGGAAACCCATGTTGTTGCAGTCTTTTCTTTATCAGGATATGATTGAGGGAGAGACGAAGGCCTATGAGATGGAACTGATGGCTATGGCCAAAAAACGCAATATGAGTTTTGGGGGATTGGAGACAATTGCCGATCAGATGAATGTCTTTGAGAAGATTCCGTATAAAGACCAAGCTCAGGCGCTGCTAGAAGGCGTAAAAGGCCTAAAAAATGGAGATCAATCAGGCAAGAAAGAGTTTGCCGAATTGGTAGCGCTCTACAAAAAAGCCGATGTCGATGGCCTGATTGAAAGCAGCAGCGAACAGATGGAAGATATGGAAAACTCGGAGGAAGAGCTTTTGATTAAGCGAAACAATAATTGGATCCCCCTCATTAAGGAGTTTTCTAAAAAAGAGGCTTGTTTTTATGCCGTAGGGGCAGCCCATTTGGGCGGTCCGCATGGCGTAATTCGCCTTTTGCGCAAAGAAGGCTACCAGCTGACGCCTATTGATATTAAAGACTAAGTTATGAGAATTATTAAGCCGCCTTTTCCCTACAAAAAAGCCCCCGAGGAAAAGCTGCTCTTTTTGGCTGGGAGCATAGATATGGGCAAGGCTCAAGACTGGCAATCTTGGGTGGGCTATCAGCTCATAAAAGAAGATCTGCTGATCCTGAATCCCCGCCGAGATGGCTGGGATAACAGCTGGGAACAAAGCATTGATCATCCTGAATTTAAGGCGCAGGTAGATTGGGAGCTAAAGGGCTTGGAAGAAGCCGATTTTAGGCTGTTTCACTTTGAACCCCAGTCTCAATCGCCAATTACCCTGATGGAGCTGGGCTTATTTGGGCCAAAAAAAGGCAGCATTGTGCATTGTCCCAAAGACTTTTGGAGAAAAGGCAATGTAGATGTGGTCTGCCAACGCTATGGGATTCCACAAGCAGATAGTTTAGAGGCCGCCCTAGATCAAATTCGAGCTTGGATGTAGCTCTTAAAGGGAGGTTAAGCCTCCCTTTGGCCTTTTTTTAGCTCGCTAAAAGTTGTATTTTCTAAAAAACAATTGCTTATGCGTACTAGCATTTTTATTCTTTGCTTTTGGCTGACCACTCTTGGCCTTCGAGCCCAAGGTTATATCCTCCTCCCCATGGATGAGGCCCAAACAAACCACCTGAAAGCCTATGGCATCACCTATAAGGTCCTAGAATTAAAACAGGAGGCTTGGTGGTTGCTCAATTACCGAGGCGGTAGCTTCGCTTTTCCCTACTCCGATGTCTTCAAAAAGGAGTGCATTACCCGAGGCGTCCGCTTTGAGGTTTTGGCCGAGGCCAAGTTTAATAATATCCTCAACCAAATTGCCGACCCCGAGGTCAATATGGAGGCCATGAAGCTAGAGGTCCCACCCAAAGTGGCCGTTTATAGCCCTACCGTAAATGCCCGCGGAAAAGAAATTCAACCCTGGGATGATGCCGTGACCCTGGTCCTCACTTATGCCGAAATCCCCTACGATTTGGTCTATGATGATGAGGTCCTCGATATGAAGTTGCCCGAATACGACTGGCTGCACCTCCACCATGAAGATTTTACCGGCCAATACGGAAAGTTCTACGCCAGCTATAATAACCAACAATGGTATAGAGAGTATGTCCGAAATATGGAAAACCTAGCCGAAAAACACGGCTTCAATAAGGTCTCTCAACTCAAATTGGCCGTGGTAAAACGCATCCAAGAGTTTGTGGCCGGCGGCGGCTTTATGTTTGCCATGTGCTCGGCTACCGATACCTACGATATCGCACTAGCCGCCGAGGGCGTCGATATTTGCGACCATATGTATGATGGCGACCCCGCCGATCCGCAGGCCCAAGCTAAACTCGACTTTAGCAAAACTTTTGCCTTCAAGGATTTTCAATTGGTCCGAGATCCCTATAAATACGAGTATTCTACCATCGATGCCTCGCCCATGACGGCCCCCGCCCGCCGAGTGCCAGACAAACAAGATTACTTTAACCTCTTCGAGTTTTCGGCCAAATGGGACCCCGTACCGAGCATGCTCACCCAATGCCATAACCGAACCGTCAAAGGCTTTATGGGCCAAACAACAGCCTTCAGAAAAACTCAGCTGAAGTCAAATGTACTGGTCCTTGGCGATAATAAAGCCGCCAAGGAGGCCCGCTACATCCATGGCACTTTCCAAAAGGGCTTTTTTAGCTTTTATGGGGGCCACGACCCCGAGGATTACCGCCATTTTGTGCACGATCCCGCTACCGACCTCAATCTGCACCCCAACTCAGAGGGCTATCGCCTGATACTGAATAATGTGCTTTTTCCCGCCGCCAAAAAGAAAAAACGTAAAACTTAATTCCATAAAGATAGTCTGCTTTGCAGGCTATTTTTTTTTGGGCCTCCTGCCTGCGGCAGGCGCTACGTTTCGGGGCTCGCTCTTCGCTCGGCCCTTCGCCGCTTTCAGCGGCTCGGTCTGGCCTGCGGCCACCCCTCCACATCGCTAGGCCGGCTAAAGAAAACAGGCCCCAAGGGCCTGCCAAAAGGGCGCTGCGCGCCCAAAGCGATCTCCTTTTGGGCCCAGAGCAAGCGCCCTTTCTCTATTCCACAACAAAAATTGTCCCCGAATAGCTATCTTTGCCGCAAACCATTCTAAGCCCAACTTGCATCTACTGAGGTAATAGCACTTCATTCTCTGCATTAAAACAGACAGCTTTTAACTATGCGTATATTTTACTTTCTTAGCCTGCTTTCTATCCCTCTTTTCTTTTCGAGCGCTTGCACAGATGCACAACTCGAACGCCTAGAGGTAACGCCTATGGCCTACGGTAGTGTGGACCAAATGCATTTGGTTTGCGATGAATATCTTTGGGATAAGTCGCCTATCGGTGATAGCATCCGCCAATATTTTGAGGCCCTTTATCCTATTACCCCTCAACCCGAGCCCATTTTGGACCTCCGACATGTGGAGAGCCGAGAGTTTAATAAGGTGCTCAAAACACATCGCTCTATTGTTATCTTAGCCGACCTTTCTGAGAAGGAGGAGGCCGGTACGGCTCTGGTCCGAAAGTTACTAGGCCCAAAAAAGATCAAAAAAGCAGCAGAAGACCCTAGCTACCGAATTATGGTGCAAAAAAATCGCTGGGCCAAGGACCAAACGGTCATTTTTTGGTTCGCTCCCGATCGCCAAAGCTTATTTGAAACCGTTTGCCGAGATTATCAAAAGGTGATTAACATTCTGCACGAAAAGGATACCGAAAAACTGGTCAAACAGGTCTATTTCTCTGGCCAAACTGAAGAAGTAGAGGCCGATATTCGCCAAGGCTTAAACCTGAGCCTTTCGGTGCCCAAAGGCTATAAAATTAGCCACCAAGATTCGGTGGCCTGCTGGCTGCGCAAAGAAACCAATAAGGTGAGTAGCAATATTTTTATCTATAGCATTGAAAATCCTGGCCCCAATACCCTGAGCCCCGATAGCCTGAAGGCCATTCGCAACCGCCTGACCAAAGACTATTTTGCTAGCTGGCAAGAAGGCTCTTATATGCAAATTGACGATGTGAATTTGCCCACTTATTACGAAAAAATTGACTTTGGAGAAAGAGAAGCCCTACAAGCTCGTGGCATTTGGTTTATGGCCAACGACTTTATGGGCGGTCCCTTTGTAACTTACCTTATTCCTGATCCCGATAGAAATAGAATCATCTTATTAGATGGCTTTATTCATGCCCCGGGCCAAAAGAAACGACCCGAAATGCGCAAACTGGATGTGATATTTTCCACCTTTGCCCTAAAGACTAAAAAGTAAATCTAAAGGCCCCAAAAACCTAAGTTTTTGGGGCCTTTCTGCCTCTAGCAGGCCCGATAGGGCCGCAGGCTGAGGGATGGAGAGGGGGGCCGAAGGCCCGACCGAGCCGCTGAAAGCGGCGATGGGCCGAGCAGACCTGCGAGCCCGGAACAGCCCGACCCGCCCGCAGGGCGGGGCAGCCCCAAATCCTAATGATCTTCCTCGCCTAGTATTTTTTTAATTTCCAGCAGCTTGAGCATAGACTCAATAGGCGTCATGCGGTTGAGGTCTAGGGCCTCCACATAATCTCGCATTTTCTCGAAGCGGGGATCGGGGGCGGCATCAAAGATATTGAGCTGCATGGCCTGTACATTTTGGACCGCCTTGAGTTTATCGCCTAGGCTTTCGGCTTTTTCCTCTTGGGCCGAGCGCTGCTCTTCAAGTTGGGCCAAAATTTCGCTGGCGCGCAAAATGAGCTGAGGCGGCATGCCCGCCATTTTGGCCACATGAATCCCAAAGCTGTGTTCGGAGCCGCCCGCCTTGAGCTTGCGCAAAAAGATGACCTTTTTGCCCAGCTCCTTGGTGGCCACATGAAAATTCTTGATGCGGTCAAACTGTTGGGCCAGCTCATTGAGCTCGTGATAGTGGGTGGCAAAAAGTGTTTTGGGCCGAGCTGTGGGGTGGTTATGCAGATATTCGGCAATGGCCCAGGCAATAGAAATGCCGTCATAGGTGCTCGTTCCCCGCCCAATTTCATCTAATAAAATGAGGCTGCGGTTCGAGATATTATTGAGAATGCTGGCCGTTTCGTTCATTTCCACCATAAAAGTAGACTCGCCCGAGGAGATATTATCGGAGGCGCCCACCCGGGTGAAAATGCGGTCAATTAGGCCCAGTTTTGCGCTATCGGCAGGGACAAAGGCGCCCATTTGGGCCATTAGGGAAATTAGAGCCGTTTGTCGCAAAAGGGCTGATTTACCTGACATATTTGGGCCGGTAATCATTAAAACCTGCTGTCGCTCATTGTCCAAAAAGATATCGTTGGGTACATACAGTTCTCCAGCCTTGAGCTGTTGCTCAATCACGGGATGTCGGCCCGCCTTAATCTCGATTTCGAGGCCCTCATGCATTTGGGGGCGGCAATAATTCTGCTCTAAGGCCAAAACATGATAGCTATGCAGGCAATCGAGTTGGGCCACCAGTTGGGCATTGGTTTGTACGGGGCGGATATAATCATTGAGGAAAAGGACCAGCTCTCCAAAAAGCTTTTGCTCTAAGGCGATGATTTTCTCTTCGGCAGAAAGGATTTTGCCCTCCAATTGTTTCAGCTCCTCGCTAATATAGCGCTCGGAGTTGGTGAGGGTTTGTTTGCGCACCCAATGATCGGGAATCAGGTCCTTATCTTTATAGCGATTGGTGACCTCTAGGTAGTAGCCAAAAACATTATTGAAGCCAATTTTGAGCTTGTCGATGCCTGTTTCTTTGGCCTCTTGCACTCGGATGCGTTCTAGGTGTTCGCGGCTATTGGCAATCAGGTCGCGCAATTCGTCTAGCTCCTCCGATACCCCATTAGCGATAAAGCCGCCTTTATCCGTTTTAACGGCGGGCTCTTCCTTTAGCCAATTATCTACTCTTTGGCAGAGTAGGGGACAAAGCTGCATGCGTTCGGCAATAGATTGCAGTTGGGGCTGTTGGTCTTGGGCCAAAGCCTCTTTAATTGGGCCAAGGGCCAGAATAGAGCGTTGCAATTGGCGGACCTCTCTGGGGTTGATTTTTCCCAAAGGAATTTTGGCCACCAAGCGCTCTAGATCGCCCAATTGCTGCAATTGCTCCGCAATTAGCAAGGCCAAATTGGGCTGCTCAATAAAGGCTTGCACCACCTCATGTCGGCTTACTATAGAGGTTAAGTCTTTGCGAGGCATCAGGACCCATTTGCGGAGCAAACGGCTGCCCATAGGCGAAATCGTTTTATCCATGACATCCAACAAACTCACCCCAGAGCTATAGGCGCTGCCCACCAATTCTAGGTTGCGAATGGTAAAACTATCCATCCAAACATAGCGGTCGGTAGGAATCCGAGCAATTTGTACAATATGTTTGAGGTTTTTGTTCTCGGTGGTTTGTACATAATGCAGAATGGCTCCTGCGGCAATTTGGGCCATTTCCAATTGCTCAATGCCAAAGCCTTTTAAGGAGCTCACCTCAAACTGCTCCAGCAGTTTTTCTCGGCTATAATCGGGCATAAAGACCCAATCTTCAATGCCATAGGTATAGTAGCGCTCGCCAAAACGGTCCAAAAGTTCTTTCTTTTGGTTCTTGGCATAAATGATCTCGGCGGGCTGAAAATTTTGCAGCAATTTATCGATGCTAGCCGTATTGCCTTCAACCACCAAAAACTCGGCAGTAGAAATATCGAGTAGGGCCAAACCAAGCTGATCTTTGCGCCCAATATGTAGGGCGGCCAAAAAGTTGTTGCTCTTATGGTCCAGAATATTGTCATTGGTGGTAATCCCCGGCGTAACCAGCTCGACCACCCCTCTTTTTACAATTTTCTTTTGCTTAGAGGGTTTTTCTAGCTGGTCGCAAACGGCCACCCGATAACCTGCCCGCACCAATTTGGGCAAGTAGGTATCTAAAGAATGATGCGGAAAACCCGCCAGCTCAATCTTAGAAGAGCCATTGTTTCGAGCAGTTAGCGTGATGCCCAAGACCTTGGAGGCCAGCACAGCATCACTCCCAAAGGTTTCATAAAAATCCCCTACTCGAAAGAGGAGGACAGCATCGGCATATTTTTGCTTAAAATCATTGTATTGCGCCATCAAGGGCGTCACTTTGGTCTTTTTCTTCGACTTGGCCAATTTCATTCGGCTTTAAGAGGTCATGATAATAAATAGGCCCTTTCAAAAAAGGTCCTTTTTGAAAGGCGGGGAATGTTCCTCCGTCAAAAAACGCACTTTTTGAAGGAAGGGGGCTGAAAATAAGGTTTAAATCTTAGTGAGTAGGCTAAAAAGTCGGGGGTTAATATAAATATGGCTATTGGCATAGGCTCTTTTTTCAAGAAAGCCTAGCTCAAATAGTTGCTCTAAGTACCTGCGAGCAGTAGATTCACTTTTACCAATGGCTAATTGTAAGTGCTCCACCCTAGTATAAACATGCTTAAACAAATGCTCTAATAGATCTTTGCTATATATTCTAGGTAGCGCGGCCTGAATTTGATCTTTATAGTCTTTCATCAGCCTTAATAGGGCTTGAATATTTTGAATTGTACTCCTAGCGGTTTGAATCACCCCTTCTAAGATATAAAGCACCCAAGACGTCCAGTCGCCATGATCCCGAACAGCTTGTATGCGTTCATAGTAGGCCGCTTTTGTGGCAATAATATATTTACTAAGGTAGAGAATAGGGTAATCTAGAAGTTTTTGGGTGCAGAGGTATAAAATGTTAATAATTCGCCCAGTTCTCCCATTGCCATCATAGAAAGGGTGAATACTTTCAAACTGAAAGTGAATCACGGCCATTTTTATTAGGGGGTCTAAATGATCCATTTCGGGCTCATTGATATAGGCCTCTAAGTTAGACATCAGGTCCTTTATCTCTTGTGCATCTTGAGGGGGCATGTAGATTAAATTGCCGTAAGCATCTCTTAAGCTAGTCCCCGCCTGTGTCCGAAAACCTGCATTATTGGCTTCTAGTTCTTCCTGAATTTGTAGGATATGGCGGTTGAGCAATAAGCCCTGCTCTTGTATTAAAGCAAAACCCGTCTTTAGGGCCGAAGCATAATTTAATACCTCCTTAGTGCTCAAACTAGCTATTTCTTGTGTAGAACGAGCCGAGTAAAGTGCATCATGAGTGGTAACAATATTCTCTAGGGCAGAGCTTTCTTTGGCCTCTGTTAAAATCAAGCTATCTACCAAAATGCTAGCATTGGGCAGTGTTCCAGTTACTCCCTTCAGTTCCGCTAACACACGGTTGGCCTCAATGGCTTTTTTCAATAAAGGAATGGTCTCTAGCTCTTCTCTAGGAGGTAATTTTAATACTTGATAGCTCATCTCTTGCTCTTTTTTTGATTTTTTGGGGCCTCCTGCCTGCGGCAGGCGCTACGTTTCGCAGCTCGCTGCTCGCTCGGCCCTTCGCAGGCGAAGCCTGCTTGGTCTGGCCTTCGGCCACTGCTGCACATCGCTAGGCCAGCCAGCTAGAACTGTTTACGGTACCAAAAGCTATCTTTAGCTATGGGCGAGGCGCCCAATATTCTAAACTGATGATGGGCCAATAAGCGTTTGGAGCCTTCATTTTCTCTATGCGTATGGGCATGCACATAGCGCAATTGGAGCTCGTTTTTGGCATAGTTCAGGACCAGTCCAACGGCCATTTTCATTAGGCCTCGGCGTTGCATATTGGGGTGGATCTCATAGCCAATTTCTGCTTCTTTGCGGTCCTCAGAAAAATTAAAGAGGCAAATAGAGCCAATCATTCTGGGGTGGCCAGGCAAAGAAATGGCCCAACTGAGGCCTTCTCCGCTATCAATTTGTTGTTGCAGTAGCTCAATATGAGCAAGGCTCTCGGCCTCTGTCTGATGCAAGGGGCGGTCAATGTAGCGCATTTGCTCGGCATCTGACCGGAGGTTAAAGAGTGCTCGGGCATCTTCTTCCTCCATATAACGCAAAAGTAGTTTGTCGTTTTGGAGCATCGGGAAGGGCTTAAAATAACTCATGGGCTAGCTGTTTTAGTGGAGCCAATAGGGGCATTACTGCAATTTGGCCACAGTTGAAATGGGCTTTTGGGCAGGCGGTGTAGCCATGCGAGCCACAGGGCCAGCAGGCCGGGGCTGGTTGCTGATGAATAATAAATTGTGTTTTAGACAAGGGGCCAAAGCCATAGGTAGGCGAGGTAGAGCAAAAAACAGCTGCTACGGGCGCATCTATGGCCGAGCAAATATGCAAGGGCGCCGAATCTAAGACATAATTGAGTTTTGCGCCTTTCATGAGGGCCACATCTTGCAAAAAACTATGTTGGCCGGCCAAATTGTACAAATTGGGGCGCTTGGCCAACTGGACCAAAGCCTGCGCATGTTCGCGGTCGGCTGGGCCACCCAAAACATAAATATAGAGTGATTTTGGCAACTGCTGAAGCAGTTCGGCCCAAACGGCCAAAGGCAGGCGCTTGGTTTCCCACAAAGAGGCGGGCGAAATCGTAATATAAGGCTTTTGGCCATAATTTTCTGCTACAAAACCCCAATCTTCTGCAGAGGGGTAGAGCTTGGGCATAGCTGCTTCTTTATCTGTAAAAGCGGCAATTAGGCGATGGTTTCTGTAGACCTCTTGTTCGGCCCAAATATGCTCCTCAGCTTGGCTAAAGGCCCAAGCAAAAGGATTTTTCTTAAAGCCCACCACTTTTTTCCCTTTAGAGAGGGTAGCCAAGAGGCCGGCGGTAAAATGTCGGTGACAATTGATGACCAAATCGTAGTTTTGGGGCCGAATATGGGCCAAGAGCTGCCGAATAGAGCGCCATTTATTGCTGCGGTCTAGCTCCAACAATTGATGAATATGCGGATGCCCTTTGAGAATGCGGCCCTGCCCCTTGCGGATCAAGAGATCAATTTGGGCTGAAGGGTAATAGGCCCTAAGCTTTTCGATCAGGGCAGTGGCCAGAATAAGGTCGCCTAAAAAGGCGGGTTGAATAATGAGTATTTTGTCCATAATCGTATTGTGGTCCAGTAAGGCGCGCAGCGCCTTAATTTGACGATCGAAGGGAGGCAAATGGCCTAGCGATGTGAAAGGGGGGCCTTAGGCCAGACCGAGTTTTTGAGCGTAGCGAAAAAACGAAGGGCCGAGCAGACCTGCGAGCCCTGGAACGTAGCGCCCGCCGCAGGCGGGAGGCCCCAAAATAAAAGCACAAAGTTAGCAAACTGTAGGGAGAAGAAAAGGAGTTTGGCTTGGATTTAAAAATTGGACAAAAAAGGCGATATTTGCCCCAAAGCATTTTCCCCCAATAAATTGGACCCATTATGTCATCAGAAAATAAACCGACAGCGGCCGTTCCCGAACTGAGCTATCGTCAGCAACATAAAAAGAGCTTCAAGCGCATTTTGCGTTGGATATGGGGCATCTTTATTTTGGGCTTTGTCTCTGTTTTTAGTCTTTTTGCCTATCTCTCTACCCAGCTGCCTTCTTTTGACCAGCTGGAGAATCCGCAGTTGCGTTTGGCCTCTGAGGTCTATAGTAGCGATGGAGAGCTTTTGGGTAAATATTATATTGAGAACCGGACCTTAGTGACCTATGACAGCATTGCGCCAGCGGTGGTTAATGCGTTGGTGTCTACAGAGGATGCTCGTTTTTATAGCCATTCTGGCATTGATCCCGAGGCTTTGGCGCGGGTGTTGGTAAAAACCATTGTGTTCCAGCAGCGGAATGCGGGAGGGGGAAGTACCATCTCGCAGCAGCTGTCTAAATTGTTGGTGGGCCGGCCCGATACTCGAGGCATGGGGACAGTAGAGCGGCTTTGGACCATTTTGCAGGTCAAGCTCAAAGAGTGGTTGACGGCGGTAAAATTGGAGCGTTCTTATACCAAAAAAGAGATTATTACGAACTATCTCAATGAGTTTGACTTCTTGTATAATGCTCATGGGATTCGCTCGGCAGCCGAGACTTATTTTCGGAAAAAGCCCAGTGAATTGAGTATTCCCGAGGCTGCTATGTTGGTTCGGATGTTAAAAAACCCCGCCCTATTTAATTATCGCCGAGATATGAAAAAGGCCTTGAAAGGCCGAGAGGTGGTATTGAAAAACATGCAGATGGCTGGGCATATCACAGAGGCCGACTACCATAAATATCGCCAAGAAAAAATCAATAAGGGCAGCTTTCAGGTTTTGAACCATAATGAGGGCCAGGCCACTTATTTCCGGGAATATTTGCGGGAGTACGTCAAGGAGGTCTTGAGCCGCCCGGAAAACCTCAAGCCCAATGGCGAGGCCTATGATGTCTATCGAGATGGCTTAAAAATTTACACCACCATTGATTCTAGAGCTCAGCGCAATGCGGAGCAGGCCGTTTGGGACCACCTTAGTCAGCATCAGGAAAAGCTATTTAAGCATTGGAAGGATTGGAACATGATTGATCCGCCTATTGGTTATAGCAAATACAACCCCTGGACCTACAAAACGCATAAAAACACAGAGGGAGAAATCCAGCTGCGTATGCGGGCCTTGGATCGTTTGATTTGGAACTCTGAGCGCTATCAGGCGGTCCGTGAAGACTACCTCAAAACAGCGGCAAAATATGAGCTGCGAGATATAGATATTTCTCGTTTGCAGATCCTAGAACGGGCCAATAAAAAACGCAGCAAAAAAGAGCAGGCCGAGGCCGTTCTTGCGGGCTGGAAAAAAGATGGCTATGCCACGAAAAAGCAGATCGCTCTTTATCGAGATTTGCTGAAATCGGGCAAATGGGAAAGCATTAAAGGCGAGTATCAGCAGCTGCTCAAGTATATGCAGACCCCTGTAGATATGCGCATTTTTGCCTATCAGAAAAATGGAGAACACTGGGGCCCCGGGACCAAAGATACCCTGATGAGCCCACTGGATTCTATCCGCTACCACCGGATGTTCTTGCAAACGGGTTCGGTGTCTATAGAGCCGCAAACGGGACATGTAAAAGCCTGGGTGGGCGGTATTGACCACCACTATTTTAAGCTCGATCACGTTAGTATGGGTGGCTTGTATGTGCACCCTAACAAACAACGTCCCGGACAAACTTATACCAAGGCTGGCCGTCAGGTGGGCTCTAGTATGAAGCCCTTTCTCTATGCACTCAATATTGATTTGAGAGGCTACTCGCCTTGCTATGAGGTGGAAGATGTAAAAATTACGATTGAAAAAGGCTATGGCGATTTTGGCCTAATTAAGAACTGGACCCCCAAAAATGCCAATGGCCAATATAGTGGGCAGCGCCTTACCCTAACGCAGGCCCTCCGCCAATCGCTCAACTCTGTTTCTGCTCAACTGATGAAAGATCTGGGCAGCACCGAGCGCTTTAGATCCTTTTTGCATGAGGCCGGAATTGATACCGCCAAGGTGCCCGCTTCTCCCACAATTTGTTTGGGAACGCCAGACCTTACGCCCCTAGAAATGGCCGCCGCTTATTGCATTTTTGCCAATAAAGGGATTTATAACGAACCCGTTTTTGTAGAGCGAATTGAGGACCGACATGGCAACCTCATCTATAATTCAGCCGACCAAATTACGCAGCAAGTGTTATCTGAAAGTAGTGCCTATGTGATGAGCCAAATGCTCAAAAGTGTGCAGGCTGGCGCTCCCGGCTTCCAAGGTATTAAAAGTACTTATGGCGGAAAAACGGGAACCACCAACTTTCAAGCCGATGGCTGGTTTATGGGCGTTACCCCCAATCTAGTGGTAGGAACTTGGGTAGGTTGCGACGACCGCTTTATCCGCTTCCGTAGTCTGCGCTATGGCCAAGGCGGAAGCATGGCTCGCCCCATTTTCCAAAATGTACTCCGCTACCTAGAGGCCGATGAAGCCTTTGAACTAGACACCAAAGCCAAATTTCCCAAACCTGAAAGAATTGACCGCGAAATGAACTGCCTTAAATATGCGCAGTTTGGCCGTGGCGATACCTTTGGTGAAGAAGGAGAAGATATGACCAACCAAGATGAAATTTATAATCAAGATTATGATGACTTAGAGGCCGCACCGGCCCCTAAGAAACAGCCCAAGAAGAAACCACAGCAGCCGCCTACTAATGAGGAAGGCAGCCGGTAGACTATTGGCTGTAGACAAGCTTCCAAAACGGGCGGTTTCCATGAGTATGGAGATCGCCCGTTTTGTTTTTTATTCACTTTTTATTTCTAACCCTATGCAATGGAATGATGCGCAGCAGCGCTATGAATTGGGCCAACTTGCCCTAGAAGAACTGGTCCAAGAGTTTGGCAGCCCACTATTTGTCTATGATAGCGCCAAAATCAAATCGCAGTACCTCAAAATGGAGCAGGCGCTATCCGCCTGCCCCTCGGTCAAAATTAACTATGCCTGCAAGGCCCTGAGCAATCTGAGTATCCTTAAGCTATTGCGTAGCCTTGGCGCTGGCCTAGATGCCGTTTCTTATCAAGAAATTAAGCTGGGATTAGCCGCTGGTTTTGCCCCCGAAGATATTATTTATACCCCCAATTCGGTAGGGGCCGAGGAGCTAGAAGCGGCCCTTGCCCTAGGCGTCAAACTCAATATCGATAATATCGAAATGTTAGAGTATTTGGGCCATAAATACCCCGGCCAAGGCTTTTGTATCCGCATCAATCCGCATATTATGGCGGGCGGAAATGCAAAGATTTCAGTGGGCCATATCGACTCTAAGTTTGGTATTTCTATACACCAAATGCCCCTGGTCGAACGAATTGTGAGTAGCCTAAAACTCAATATTGAAGGGGTGCATATGCATACGGGCTCCGATATTCTCAATGTGGAGGTCTTTTCTATGGCCGCCGATATTCTCTTCAATATTGCCCGCAAATTCGATACGGTCCGCTATGTCGATTTGGGCAGCGGCTTTAAGGTGAAATACAAGGAGAGCGATATCGAAACCAATATACAGGAGTTTGGCCAAGAGATTTCTCAACGCTTCAATGCCCTTTGCAAGGAGTTGGGCCGAGAGCTGACGCTGATGTTTGAACCCGGCAAGTATTTGGTTAGCGAAGCGGGCTGCTTTTTGGCCCAAGCCAATGTAATCAAACAAACCATTTCGACCATTTTTGTCGGCATCGATAGCGGCTTTAATCACCTTATCCGCCCCATGTTTTACGATGCTCATCACGAGATCGTCAATATCTCAAATCCCGCAGGCAAACCTAAGATTTATACGGTGGTGGGCTACATTTGCGAGACCGATACCTTTGGCTATAACCGCAAGCTGGCAAAGGTCCGAGAAGGCGATATTTTGGCCTTCAAAAATGCAGGGGCCTACTGCTTTTCAATGGCTTCCAATTACAACTCTCGCTACCGCCCCGCCGAGCTCCTGTTGCATGAGGGCCAGGCCTATCTCATCCGAGAGCGAGAAACGTTTGAGGACCTCATTCGCCTGCAAGCTGATTTATCTATTTTTTAGGGGCCCGCGGCCAGCAAGCTGGCCGCCGCTATGCTGCGCCGCTCGCAGGTCTGCTCGGCCCTGCAGCCGCCAAAGGCGGCTTGGGTCTGGCCCTGCGGGCCACGGCTGCGCAGCGCTGGGCCTTTTGGACCTTCTTTGCCCTGGCGGTAGTGCCCTGCCGCTGGGCCCAAAAAAGGGGAGCCGCTCAAGCGGCTCCCCTCTCTTATTACATATTGAGGTAGCGCATTAGCCCCTCATAACGATCTCGAAGATCATCCAAATATTCCGATTCATAAAAAGACTCTACCTCATAACCAAAACGCTCTAAGGTGGCCACCACATGCTTAAGGTCTTGACGGCTTAACTTGAGCGTGAGCTCTAAATGAGCAGCTGTTGGGGCCGAAGAGATAAAACAACTCAACACCTTACAGTTTTCGCCTTCAATCAAACGGGCAATTTCAGCCAAAGAATAATCGCGGGCGGGCATCCGAATGAGGAGCATGCCTCCAGGATGCGAAATGGCCCCCGTTTCGGCAAAATGCCGCAGCAAATTCTCTAGGGTGATGAGGCCCAAATAATTTTGTTCTTGGTCCAAAACAGGCACTACCGTAAGATTGGTATCTACAATCAGTTTCATGACCTCAAAAAGGTGTTGGCCAGGCTCTACACTCTTATGCAGCAAAATGGGCTCATTTTCCAAAATACTTTCTTCTGGCGCATTAAAGTTGAGCAGCTCATCTTCAGAGAGAATGCCCAAAAGCTGTCGGTCCTCTACAATAGGGAGGTGGCGAACATGAAAGTCGCTCATCCAATTGAGGGCCTTTTCACCGCTATCGCTAGCCCTTAGGGGCGGAACGGCATAAGAAATCAAATTGGCTGCAAGCATAAGCATATTATTTTATGAGGGCCAAACTGTGGAGCCAGTTGGCCAAAAGTGAGAGCCCTTCAGGGCTCAGAATGGATTCGGGGTGAAATTGCACTCCCCAAACTGGGGCCAATTTATCTCTAAGGGCCATAATTTCGCCTTCTGGACCAAAAGCCGTTGCTGCTAGGCGGCTAGGCAAATTGTCTAAAACGAGCGAATGGTAGCGCATCACCTGCATGGGCTGAGCCAAACCCTCAAAAAGGTCCTTGGCCTGATGTTGAATCAGAGAGGTTTTGCCATGCATGGGCTGCACTGCCCGATGAAGAACAGCTCCCCATTTTAGGCCAATGGCCTGATGCCCCAAACAGATGCCCAAAGTGGGTAGGCCCAATTCATAGGCTAGGTCTAGGGCAGCCATGAGCTGCCCCGCCTTTTCGGGCCGTTCTGGACCAGGAGAGAGCAAGAGCCCATCCCAGCCTCCTTGGGCCAATTGCGAGAGCAAGTTAGCCGCATCATTTCGAATTACCACCACCTTACAATCTAAACGTAAGAAGTAATCATAAAGATTAAAGGTAAAGGAATCATAATTATCTATTAGCAATAAACGCATAGCCGTTGTCTAGTCTTCTTCTGTACTTAAGTCGGTACTATCTGTGGCAGGGGGAGGAGGGGGCGGCGCTTTTTTAAGGCTGTCCAAGCTATAATCCTCCTCAATAAACAAATCATCTAGCCGAGGGCCTTCTTCTTTGTAGGCCCCTCCTTCCCGCAGCTGGTCCAATGACTTTTTCATATATTTGGTAAAGCTTCCTACATAGGGTGCAATTCGTTCTAGAACGGCAGTGCCCACATTGGGTATTTTTTGTACATAGGGATAGAAAAAAGAGCTATGTTCTAGCTTTTCGGGTTTTAATACATGGGCCTGGCTAAAAAAGGTGACCAAAACCGAAAACAAAAAGCTAAACATGCCCGACATCATAAATCCGCCAATGGCGCGAGTAAACTGATTAACCCTTTTGCTGGTTACGTTTTTATCAAAGAGCAAGAAAATAATTCGAGCAATGGCCATAATGCCAAAAACAGAGACCAAAAAGGCCACAAAGGGCAAAAAGGCGGAGTCAATCTCGATGGTCAGGCTAATCAAGTCGCTCAAGGCGGGGGTAATATACATAGATACGCCTAGGGCCAAAATTAAGGAGATGATAAAAACCACCACTTTAATTAGGCCATAGGCGTAGCCAAAGTAAAAGCCATAGGCTACCATGATAATAAAAACGATATCAACGCCCATGCTTTTTTATTTATCCGAGTAGTTGCTTAACGGTAGCCGAAATGCTTTTGCCATCGGCTTTGCCCAACAATTTTTTGCTGGCCATACCCATTACGCGGCCCATATCTTTCATGCTGCTTGCGCCAGCTTCTTCAATGATGGCCTTAATTTCAGCAAGCAAAGCTTCGCCTTCTAGTTGAGCGGGCAAAAACTCCTTGATGATAGCGATTTCCTCTGCCTCTACTTGGGCCAATTCTTCGCGGCCTTGTTCTTGATAAGTAGTGAGCGAGTCTTCTCTTTGCTTTACCATGGTTTGTAGCATCTTGAGCTCGCGCTCTTCGGTGATTTCGGCACCTGTGCCGTCAGTTTGCATCAGGAGAAGTTGGGCCTTGATGGCGCGGATGGTCCGTTTGCGGGCCTCATCTTTGTTTTTCATGGCCGTTTTTAGGCCTTCTTTGATGCGTTCACTCAGTGACATAAATTTATTTTTTGCAGATTAAAAATTACTTGGGCTAACTAGCTAAAGCGCTGAATAGTTCAAGCCTTCAGCAAAGTTTGGCTAAACTAGCCCAACAAACTAATAGATTTCTGCTTAAATTTGTAATAGTTCATCTATGGATTTTGGGGAAGTAGGCGCTCGGTCCGAATGGCCTAGCGATGTGGAGGGGTGGCCCGCAGGGCCAGACCGAGGCCGAAGGCCGAAGGGCCGAGCGAAGAGCGAGCCCCGCAACGTAGCGCCTGCCGTAGGCAGGAGGCCCCAAAAAATAAAAAATAATCAAATCGTATGTACAGATTAGTTTCCACCTTTGTTTGTTTGGCTGTTTTGTTTTTGCAGCAATCGGCTTTTGGGCAAATTGAGTTTTTTCATGGCAGCTTTGCCGAGGCCCAAGAGTTGGCCAAAAAAGAGCATAAAATCATTTTTTTGGATGCTTATGCCAGCTGGTGCGGCCCTTGTAAGCGGATGGCTAAAACGGTTTTTTCGCAGGCAGAAGCGGGAGATTTTTACAATAAGCATTTTGTCAATTTGAAGATTGACATGGAGAAAGGGGAGGGGCCGGCTTTGGCCAGAAAGTACCAGGTTTCGGCTTATCCGACCTTGCTTTTTATTGATGCAGAAGGGGAGTTGGTGCATTATCAAAGGGGCGGTCTGCCGATTGATCGTTTTTTGCAGTTGGGCCAAACGGCCTTGTCAAAAATTGACCATAGTGGGGAGTTTGTAGCTCGTTATGAGGAGGGCGATCGCAGTCCAGAACTGCTTCGGGCCTATGCTTATGCCCTTTTGATGGGGGGCAAGCCGAGCCTTAAAATGGCCAATGAATATATTCGGACGCAAGAGGATTGGACGACTAAGGACAACCTAGATTTCCTCTTTGATTTTGCCTTAGAAGCCGATTGTACAGCCTTTGAGCTCTTGTTGGAGCAGCAAAAAAAGGCTAGGGCAGAAAAAGGGGAGCAGGTCTTTTTAGATCAGTTGTTAGTGGCTGCTCGGGCAACGGCCAAAAAGGCCCAAGAATTTCAGGCCCCGGCCCTAATTAAGGAGGCCAGCAAAAAGCTAAAAAAGGCCGATGCCCAGCTGGCCAAATCTTTTGAGGCCCAGGCTTGGGTAGATTATTATATGGCCCTAAAAGATTGGCCCAAGGCGCTAAAGTATAGCAAAAAACAGCTCAAAAAATATGGCGATGCCCAAATGCAGCATAAGTATGCCCGCATTTTTGGAGAAGCGCAATTGGAAGAAAAATACCATAAGGAGGCGCTAAAGTGGGCCAAGGCCGCCTTTGAGGCCCAGCCCTCTGCGGAGTATGGCCAAACCTATTTGTACTTGTTGCGCAAACTGAAGCAAGAAGAAGCGGCCAAGGAATTGGTTAAAGAACTGCATGAAATTGGGCATTAGTTGGCCTAAGACTGTTAAAACATTTCCTTTTTGGGGGCAGGGTTTGAATTGGAATAATAGTTGGCTTTTGGTTGCTGTTCTAATGCAAGAACATAAAAAAAGAACCATGAAACATTTATTCCCCCTCAGTTTGCTCCTGAGCCTAGTTTTTCTGGGCCAACAGCTTTTTGCCCAAGATATTAGCGGCATGCATTTTCAGTCTTTTCGTCCTTCTATGGCCTGCGAAATTCTCAATTTGGAGTTGCCAGCCGGAGCCGAAATATCGGTAAAATATGCCAAAGGCAGTCGTTTGCGTGTTGATCAAGTGATTACTTTAGGTGATGGCGGCAGCCTTCGGGTGCTAGAGTTCTTGATCAAAAAAGGGCGCTATGAGCTTGTTGGAGAAGAGCAGACGCAAGAGCAGGTTTTTCTGGTCAAAATGGCTAAGGTCCCTAGCGATTTGGTGCTGGCCAAAAAGAGCTGTAGCGAAGAATATAGCTATCAAATTACCCTTCCCCCGCACATCAAGTATGTGCAATATAATGGAGCGCTACTAGATATAGCGCTTTCGGCTTCTAAGCAGTAGCGCCTCCAGACTTTCCTAACTTTGCTAAGGGCTGTTTCTCTTTTTAGAGGGACAGCTTTTTTTTATTTTGGGGCTGCCCCTTCGGCCCTCTGGGCCTGCGGGTCGGGCTGTGTCGCAGCTCGCAGGTCTGCTCGGCCCTGCAGCGCTTTCAGCGCTTTGGTCTGGCCCTTCGGGCCACTGCTATCCATCCCTCAGCCGAGGCGCTTCGCGCCTTGGCGGCGGCTGCGCCGCCTTCTTGGGCCAAAAAAATAGAGCCCCGACTTAGTTTTAAAGAGGAAAGTAAACATCTTAAAAAAAAAACCCTATTTTATCAATTACTCTCTAGTAATAGATTTGAATCCTCCCTATGTCTAAGCGATCTTTATACCTCCTTTTGGGCCTGCTGGCCATTTTTGGCCTTAGTTTTTTGCCTTTGGGCATTGCGGCTCCTTTGCTTTATGCCCTTCGTTTGGCACTCATTATTGCCGCCAGCCAATTGGCCCTAAAACCCTTGCATCTTCCCCGACGGTTTTTTATCGTTTTGGGGAGCTTAGTGGTCTTTTTGGCCTTGGGTATGGCCGCTAGCTGGTTGTTTATTATAGCGCAGCTAGCACTTTTCCTCTTTTTTGCCCTGATTGTGGCCGATGCCATTTTGCTTTTTCATCCCAAGATTAAGCTCAAAGCAAAGCGAAAACTGCCTAAACTGTTTTCGCTTAGCGACCCCAATCCAATTAAATTAGAACTAGACAATCAGTCGCCTGTTGGCTTATCACTCGAAATTATTGACGAGCTCCCCTTACAGTTTCAAAAGCGAGATTTTCAGTTGTTTCATCAGCTGCAAAAAGGCGAAAAAGATACCTTGGTCTATGAGCTCAAGCCGTTGGAGCGGGGAGAGTATGTGTTTAGAAATATCAATATCTTTTTGCGCTCTAAATTGGGCCTAATTGAGCGGCATATTATTGTAGAGCAGGAGCAGACGATTCCCGTTTATCCCTCTATTATTCAAATGCGCAAATATGAGCTTTTGGCCCTTGCTCGAATCTCTATTTTTCCGGGCGTCAAGAAAATGCGGCGACTGGGGAACAGCTATGAGTTTGAGCAAATCCGAAACTACGTAAAAGGCGATGATTTTAGGAGCATCAACTGGAAGGCCACCAGCCGCCGCAATGAGTTGATGGTTAACCAATATGAAGATGAGCGCTCGCAGCAGGTTTTTTGTGTGATAGACAAAGGCCGCTCGATGAAAATGCCTTTTGAGGGCCTCAGCTTGATGGATTATGCCATTAATAGTAGCTTGGTCATTTTGAATATTGCCCTACAAAAGCACGATAAGGCAGGCTTGATGAGCTTTTCGGATAAAATTGGAAGTACGGTAAAGGCAGAAAGTGGGCCCAAGCATTTGCGGACCATCTTAGAGGCGCTTTATCGAGAGAAAGAGCGAAACTTTGAGGCCAACTATGAATTGTTGTTTCAGGCCTCTCGTCGCTTTATTCGCCGCCGTAGTTTGATTTTTCTCTACACCAACTTTGAGAGTTTTTCGGCCATGCAGCGGGTTTTGCCCATTTTGCGGCGCATCAACCATTTGCATTTGTTGGTAGTCGTCTTTTTTGAGAATACCGAAATTCAGGATTATGCCAAGCAAGAGGCCCATGATACCGAAATGATTTACAATCGGACCATTGCGCAAAAGTTTGTAGAGGAAAAGCAGCGGATTGTTCGAGAGTTGCGGCAATATGGCATTCAGTCCATTTTAACTCGGCCCGAGGACTTGTCTATCAACACCGTAAATAAATACTTAGAGCTCAAGGCTAGGGGCTTAATTTAAGAAAAAGGGATATCGCTTCTGCGATATCCCTTTTTAGCTGGCCAAGGGGCTACAACTCTAGTTTTAGGAAGCGGCCAGTATGGCTATTGGGGCAGGCGGCAATTTCTTCGGGGCTACCTTGGGCAATAATTTGCCCGCCTTTGGCGCCTCCTTCTGGGCCAATATCGACCAGATAGTCGGCAACCTTAATGACATCCATATTATGCTCAATAATGAGGACCGTATTGCCTCTTTCCACCAGCATATTGAGGACATTGAGCAGCAGGCGAATATCGGCAAAATGAAGCCCAGTGGTGGGTTCATCTAGAATATAGAAAGTATTGCCCGTATCTCGTTTAGAGAGTTCTTTGGCTAGCTTGATGCGTTGGGCTTCTCCACCAGAGAGCGTAGTTGCAGATTGTCCGAGCGTAATATAGCCAAGTCCTACATCTTGGAGCGTGGCAATTTTGCGATGAATTTTGGGCAGGTCGGCAAAGAAGTCGCTAGCTTCATCTACCGACATTTGTAGGACATCGCTAATACTTTTCTTCTTATAAATAATCTCGAGGGTTTCTCGATTATAGCGTTTGCCTTTGCAGCTTTCGCATTCTACCTCTACATTGGGTAAGAACTGCATTTCGATTAGGCGGTAGCCGCTACCTCCGCAATCTTCGCAGCGTCCGCCGGAGACATTAAAGGAAAAGCGGCCAGGTTTGTAGCCTCGGATTTTAGCTTCGGGGATAGCGGCAAAGAGCTTGCGAATTTCGTCAAAAACGCCAATATAAGTAGCGGGATTAGAGCGGGGGGTTCGGCCAATGGGCTGTTGGTCAATTTCGATGACCTTATCAATATGTTCTATTCCTTCGATGCTATCGTAGGCTAGGGGTTTTTGGATAGAATTATAGAAATGTTGGCGGAGAATAGGGTAGAGCGTTTCATTTACTAGGGTTGATTTTCCACTACCGGATACGCCAGTGACACAGATGAGCGTCCCTAGAGGCAGCTCTAAATTGACTGATTTGAGATTATTGCCTTTTGCACCTTTTAGCTGAAGTTGTTTTCCGTGGCCTTTTCTGCGTTCTGTTGGGGTGAGGACTTTGAGTCGGTTAGCCAGATAATCGGCAGTAATGCCTGATTGAGAGAGGAAGTCTTGGGGTTTACCTTCTGCAACAATTTCGCCACCGAGTTTACCGGCTTTTGGTCCCAAATCGATCAGATAATCGGAGGCTAGCATAATATCTTTATCATGTTCTACCACCAAGACCGAATTGCCGATATCGGTTAATTCTCTGAGGGCCACAATAAGCTGTTCATTATCTCTTTGGTGCAGGCCGATACTAGGTTCATCTAAGACATAAGTAATACCGGTTAGTTGAGAGCCAATTTGGGTAGCGAGGCGAATGCGTTGAGATTCTCCGCCGGAGAGGGTTCTGGCGGGGCGGTTGAGTTGCAGGTAATCGAGGCCCACCTCTAGGAGGAAGCCTAATCGGAGGCGTAATTCTTTAATAATATCGGTACCAATTAGCTGTTGGCGTTTGCTCAATTGGCTGGGGAGTTCTTCTAGCCAATCATAGAGGGTACGAATATCCATTTGGGCTAATTCGGCGATATTTTTTTCAGCCAATTTGAAATAGAGCGATTCTTTGCGCAGGCGGCTGCCCTCGCATTGGGGGCAATCGATAACCCGCATAAACTCCTCGGCCCAAGAGCGGATTTTTTCTGAGCTAGAGCTTTTATAATAATGTTTGAGCATGCGCACCAGGCCTTCATCGGCTAGGTTGTGCGATAATTCTTCTCGGCCAAAATTGCGGGCATCAAAGCTACCGTCTCCTCCGTAGAGAATGGTCCGGAGGGCTTCTTCGGGAATTTCCTTGACGGGAGTAGAGAAGCTAAACTTATATTTTTTGGATAGGGCGCGCAGTTGTTTGAAGGTCAGGTTTTTTCGGACCTCTCCTAAGGGGACAATAGCTTTTTCGTTAATACTTTTGCTATCATCTGGAATGACTAGAGCTAGGTCTACCTCATGTAGTTCGCCTAAGCCTTTACAGTGGGGGCAGGCGCCATAGGGGGAGTTAAAAGAGAAGCTATTGGGGGAGGGTTCTTCATAGGAAATGCCAGAATCGGTACACATCAGGTACTTACTATACTGGTGGATTGTTTCGCTTTCGTGTTCCATAAACATGACAAAGCCGTTGCCATGTTTGAGTGCTGTTTTTAGGGAAAGTTCGAAGCGGTCGCGGCGTTTTTCGCTGACCTTGAGGCGGTCTACGACTAACTCAATATCATGCGTTTTATAGCGGTCGATTTGCATGCCGGCTTCAAGGTCGATCATATAGCCATCTATGCGCATTTTGCTAAAGCCCTGTTTGCGCATTTGTTCAAAGAGTTCGCGGTAGTGTCCTTTACGGGCGCGGACCAAGGGGGCCAGCAAGATGCCTTTTTTCCCTTCAAAATGTTGGAAGATATGTTCGATAATTTGTTCCTCGCTATAGCGTTGCATTTTTTTGCCTGTTTTATAGGAATAGGCATCGCTAGCGCGGGCATAGAGTAGGCGGAGAAAATCGTAAATTTCGGTAACGGTACCTACGGTAGAGCGGGGATTTTTGCTAGTTGTTTTTTGTTCGATAGCGATAACGGGGCTAAGGCCTTCAATTTTTTCGACATCGGGTCGTTCCATATTTCCGATAAACTGTCGGGCATAAGAGGAGAAGGTCTCCATATAGCGTCTTTGGCCCTCTGCGTAGATAGTATCGAAGGCCAGCGATGATTTGCCGCTACCACTTACTCCGGTAATGACCACTAATTGGTTGCGGGGAATACGCAAGTTAATTTTTTTGAGGTTATGCTCGGAGGCGCCCCAAATTTCCATAAATTCTTGCTCTTTTGACTCTTGCTGGCTCATGATTGGCGTTTCTAATTGAGAATGAAGTGGCAAAGATAAGAAGTCTTCCTTGCTCCGAACAGAGCCGTCTTGAAAAAGATTGGAACTTTATTAAAGATTTGCTGAGGAGGAGGCGGTGCGGCGGTCCTCAAGGCGCGGAGCGCCTCGGCTGAGGGATGGACAGCAGGGCGGCGAAGCCGCAGACCCAGCAAAATGAGCGCAGCGAAATTTTGTGCAGGGCCGAGCGAACAGCGAGCTGCGACACAGCCCGACCCGAGCAAAGCGAGGGGCAGCCCCAAATAAAAATAACACTAGTTATGAAAAAAGTTTAAAAATTACTTTTGGTATTTTGGTATTTTTTAGGAGTAAGCTTTGGTGTAAGTTAGTTTTTGGGATTTATTATTTTGGTATTTGGTTTTTGTTCTGTTTTGGGCTGCTTGTTTTTTTGGGGAAGGGCATTCTTTTCTTAGAAAGTTGTTAAATTTAGAGCCAAGACCTAGCGTCTCAAGCCAATCAAAAAAAAGTCTTATGATTAAAGTTATACCTGCCTTAGATATCCTTGATGGTAAATGTGTTCGTTTGACCAAGGGGAGTTTTGAAGAAGCCAAAATTTACGATGAAGATCCGGTAGCGGTGGCCAAGCGTTTTGCTGCTGCTGGGGTAAAGCATTTGCATTTGGTAGATTTGGATGGGGCCAAAGCGGGTCGGGTGGTCAACTATGAGATTCTTCGGGCGATCACGGAAGAGACGGATTTGGAGGTAGAATTTGGTGGTGGGATCAAGTCGGATCAGGATTTGGCTCAGGTTTTTGCGGCTGGTGCGCAAAAAGTGACGATTGGTACCTTGGCGGTAAAGAACCCAAAACTGCTTTTATCTTGGTTGCAAAAATATGGGAAAGACCGCATTATTTTGGGGGCCGATGTATTGGATGGCCTCATTCGGATTGAGGGTTGGGAGCGAGAGACAGAATTTAAGCTCTTTGACTTTATTACGAACTATCAGTGGCATGGGATTCAGTATATTTTGTGCACTGACATTGATAAAGACGGGATGATGCAGGGGAGTTCCTTGGATTTGTATGCCTCTTTATTGGCTCAGTTTCCGGATTTAAAGTTTATTGCCAATGGGGGGATTTCTTCTATTGAGGAGTTGCGGGAGTTGGATAAAATGGGTTGTTATGCGGCTGTAGTGGGCAAGGCGCTTTATGAGGAAAAGATTAGTTTGGAAGAGCTTGCCCAGTTTTTGAGTGAATAAAATAGCGAAGGCTTGAACAAAATAGACCTTAGGCTGTTTGGCCTAATGTGATTCAAATTTCTGGGGTTTTTCCAGAATTTTGTCAATAAACCAAGCTTTCAAAAAAAGGCCGTCCCGCAATTGCGGGACGGCCTTTTTTTTTGGTTTTTGGCGAAGAAAAAAGAGATTGTAAAATATAGAATAGATGTAAGTTGATTTGTTAGGTACTTGTTGTTTATAGGGCCTTTTTTTGCCAATAGTAAGCTGTTTTGGGGCCTCCGCTGCGGCCTACGGCCTTGCGGCGGTTACTCCCTTCGGTCGTCGAACTGCGCCCTAAAGGGCTTGTTGTCGCTTCAGGGCTCGCAGGTCTGCTCGGCCCTGCAGGCATCACTTCGTTCTGCCCTTGGTCTGCGGCTTCGCCGCCCCCTTTCGCATCGCTAGGCCAGTCGCTTCGCTCCTCTGCATCCAAAAAATTACTCCTCTTTCAAAAAGGCCAAGTTGCGCAGTAAACCCTTGTACTTGGTCCGCTTTACCGCCGATTTCTTAAACACTTTCCGAAAGACTTCCTCCGTCAATTCCATCCAATCCTCCCGCCGCATCTCTAATAGGTTTTCTTTGGGCCTAAAGGCCTCCTCCTGATGAGGCCGAGAAAATCGATTCCATGGACAAACATCCTGGCAAATGTCACAACCAAACATCCAATCCGCAAACTGCCCTTTGTATTCCGCCGGCAACTCGTCTCGCAACTCAATCGTAAAATAGGAGATGCACTTGGAGCCATCCATCAAATACCCTTTTTCAGAAATGGCCTGGGTGGGACAAGCATCTATGCAACGCCGACAACGACCACAGTAGTCTTTGATTGGCCCATCATATACCAAGTCTATATCTATGATGAGCTCGGCCAAAAAGAAAAAAGATCCCCGCTGCTTACTAATCAATAAGGTGTTTTTACCGATCCATCCCAATCCCGAATGCTTGGCCCAGTCACGCTCCAATACCGGCGCAGAGTCTACAAAGGCCCGCCCATTAATGGGCCGACCCAGTTCGCTCTCCAATAGGGCCAATAAACGACGTAGCTTGGCCTTTAATACATAGTGGTAGTCTTCGCCATAGGCGTATTTGGCCAACTTGGGTGCGCCTTCTACTTGCTGCTCTTCCGGAAAATAATTAAAGCTTAAACTCACTACCGATTTGGCCCCATCTACCAACTTTCGAGGGTCTATCCGCTTCTCAAAATGGTTTTCTAAGTATTGCATTTTTCCCTGATAGCCCTTGTTTAACCAAGCTTCTAAACGACGACCCTCTTCGGTCAGCTCTCGGGCCTGAGCAACTCGCAAATTATCAAAACCTTCTGCTAGGGCAGCCGATCTAAGTTTGGCCGTAAGTTCGTATTTGTCCATTAATTGTATTTCTTCTAAGCGTCTATGATGAGGCCTTTGAGCCAAGAATTTATCGGCTGAGGGATGGTAGTGGGTGGCCGAAGGCCAGACCTAGGAGCGCAGCGACGCAGGGCCGAGCAGACCTGCGAGCCCACGAACAGCCCGACCCGCCCGCAGGGCGGGGCAGCCCCAAAAATAAAATAAATTAATCCGCCTCCCAATATAAGGCTACCTCATCCAATGATTTTCGACGCAAATCAGGGACCTCACAACCCTCTGCAGCATAGCCGATAGGCAAAAGCAAAAACGGCTTCTCATTTTTGGGCCGCTGCAAAATCTCTTGCAAAAAATTCATGGGACTAGGCGTATGCGTTAGCGTCACCAAACCCGCCTGATGAATGGCCGAAATCAGAAAACCCGCCGCCAAACCTACCGATTCGTTCACATAGTAGTTTTTGCTGCGGCTGCCATCGGGCAAAATATCATAGCTCTTCTTAAAGATAACAATGAGATAAGGCGCCCGCTCCAAAAAAGGCTTTTCCCAATTGGTGCCAAAAGGTTTTAGGGCGGCTAGCCACTCCTCCGACATCCTGTTGTTGTAGCTCTCATATTCTTCCTTTTCGGCAGCTTGGCGAATCTGCTGCTTGATCTTAGGATCGGCAATAATGCAGAAGGTCCATGGCTGCTTATGCGCCCCGGAAGGGGCCGAGCTAGCCGTTCGGACCAAGCTTTGGACCAATTCTTTGGCCACCGGCCGCTCAGAAAATAAGCGAATCGAGCGGCGCTTTTCCATTAAGGCCTCTAGCTCAAGCGCTTTTTTTAGGCTCTCTTCCGCCGATAAATTTTGCGCTTGAAAAGGAATAAATTTAGGCATTGGGCTGGGCATATTGAGCAAGTAACTCCAAGGACTCATTCTCTTTTTGGCGCATGAGCTGGGCCTCTTCCTTGCTTTTATCTTTATAGCCCAAAAGGTGCAATAATCCATGCGCCATCACTCTATGGATTTCATTTTGGGCCAAAACTTCAAACTTTTCGGCATTTTCTCGGCAGCGTTCTACCGAAATAAAAATGTCTCCGCTTACCGGCTGGCCTTCCTCTTGGTACTGAAAGGTAATCACATCCGTGAGGGTGTCATGCTGCAAATACTCTTGGTTCATGGGCAGCAAATAGGCATCGGAGCAAAAAATAAAAGAAAGAGCCTCAATATCGAGACCCTCTCTTTTTGCGATCGCTTGCAGCCAGCTTTCCATTTGTTCAGCCTGCGGCAGCTTATAATCAATATCTTCCGTGTAAAATTCAATCATCAACTTAGTGCAAGTTAAATTGTAGTTCAATCATGCGACCACCTTCCTTAAAGTCTACATGATCACTGAGGTTCTGCATCAAAAAAACGCCTCGGCCACCAGGGGTCATCAGATTTTCTGGTGCAGTGGGGTCGGGCAATTGTGCGGGGTCAAAACCAGGCCCCTCATCTTCGATAGTAAAGGTAATGCAATTTTGCTGGATAGCGCTAGCAATATGGACCTTTTTGTGGGCCTTGGCCTGGTTGCCATGCAAAATAGCATTGCTCACAGCCTCGGTCAAAGTGATGAGAATATTGCCAAAAAGCAACTCATCCAACTCATATTGTTGCAAAACCTGATTTACATAGGGTTCTACTTCTGCTATGTTTTTTGGGTGAGAATCTAGCGTAAGTTTTAGTGCAGTTCCGGTCATCAGCCATCGTTTTGCGAGTGATAAAATTGTTGTCTTTGAGCCCTTTATATAGCTCAACATCTATAGTGTGTTGGCCCAAGAAGCGGGGAAGTAGAGGGAAGGGGTGCTTCTTGCTGCCTTTCAAGTTGTCCATTTACGGAACTTTCCCGCAAAGGGTTTCATTTTATGAGGTTTATCTTAAGTCTTTTTTCCTTTCGGTCCAATTTTGCTGCTTTTGAGCCCAAAAAGGAGATAAAAAGCCTAATTTTGAGCTGCTTACAGTTCCAAAACCTTTCTTTTTACGTTCTATCTATAGGTTTTACCGGCATTTTTTTGAACCGAAAACAATGATTATGCAGCGATTAATCTGGGGAGCCCTCATCTTATGCTTCTTTGGCCCAACTTTAACGGCCCAAAAATACAGTAATGAATTTTTATCTATTGGCTTGGGCGCTCGCGCCCAAGCTATGGGCGGCGCTATGGTGGCCCATGTTGATGATGCAACGAGCAGTTTTTGGAACCCAGCAGGCTTGCAGGGCATAGAAACGGACTTGCAAGTTGGCTTATTGCATGCCGAATGGTTTGGCGGCATCGGCAAATATGATTATGTCGGCTTTGGTATGCCGATTAAGGGCCAAAATAAGTACCTCGGCTTTTCTTTTATCCGCTTTGGCATTGACGGAATCCCCAATACGCTTTCGCTCTATGAGGATGATGGCAGCATTAATTACAATAATGTTACTGAGTTTTCGGCTGCTGATTATGCCTTTATTTTTAATTATGCCCAAAAGTTTGGCAAATTGGCGGTTGGGGCTAGCCCCAAAGTGGTCCGAAGAGTAGTGGGCCCTTTTGCCTCTTCTTGGGGCTTTGGCGTAGATTTGGGGGCCCAATATCAATATTCTAAAAACTGGGCCTTTGGGGCGCAGATCAAAGATATTACCACCACCTTTAATGCCTGGCAATTTAGCTTTACCGAAGAGGAAAAACAGACGCTGGGCCTCACGGGCAACGAGATCCCTATCCAGTCGTTTGAAATTACCAAACCCCAAATTATATTGGGGGCGGCCTACAAAAAAACCTTTAATCTCCCTACTCCCGAAGGCAAAAAAGCTCGCAGCATTGGCCTTTTGGCCGAGCTAGATATGCTGGCGACTACGGACGGGCAGCGCAATACCCTGATCTCTGCCAGCCCTTTTAGTATTGACCCCGCCCTAGGCCTAGAACTCAACTATAGCCGCATTGCCTATTTGCGGATGGGCCTCAATAATTTTCAACGATTTGAGAATTTTTCTGGCGAAAAAGAACTGACCCTCCAACCCAATTTTGGTTTGGGCTTTCGTATTTCTCATTTCTATATTGATTATGCCTTGGCCAATTTGAGTGCTAGTGCGGGCGGCTTGCGTTCTCATATTATCTCAATCAAACTGGATATTGATTACGATTACATTAAACAAGCGATTCAAAAAGAGATTTAATTGTTTTTGGGGCTTGCCGCCTTTGGCGGCCGTTCCCTTTCGGGGCTCGCAGGGCTGCTCGGCCCTGCAGCCCTGCGGGCTTTGGTCGGCGGCTGCGCCGCCCCCCTACAGGCAACTAAGCCTGCGGCGGCTAAAGCCGCCTGTAGGACGCCATATTGGTCCAGAAAGCGAGCGCAGCGAGCTTGGCTTAGGGATGGATAGCAGTGGCCGAAGGCCAGACCTAGGGCTTTTGAAGCGCAGCGAAAAAGCCCGCAGGGCCGAGCAGACCTGCGAGCTGCGACACAGCCCGCCCCGCCCGATAATTCATGAGGGTTTTAACCCTCATTTTGCATAAGTTCGCAAAGCGATACCGCTTTGCGCTGGGTTTCAACCTAGCGGAAGGGGAAGCCCCCAAAAAAACCCCCAATTAACCTTTGAAAAATAAGATTATGCGATACCTCTACTTCTTATTCCTACTTTTTGCTGCTGGTGCTTTGCAGGCCCAAATGCATGATGGAAATTTTGGTCCAGAATGGATCAATTACAACCAATCCTATTATAAAATGGAGTTGGCCCAAGATGGCCTCTACCGAATTAGTGTGCAGGCTTTGCAAAATGCAGGCATCAATACGGCTAGCCTGCCCCTCAATGGCCTGTCGATTTATCATATGGGCCAAGAAGTGCCGATTCAGGTAGAAAGTAGTGGTGGACAACTGCAGTATATTCAGTTTTATGGCGAAAAACATCGGGGCGAACTGGATAAGCAGCTATATAACAACCCCAACCATCATTTTAACCCCACTTATAGTGTTATTACTGATACCTCGGCCTATTTTCTGACCTGGAGCAATACGGGCCAGGGGCGTCGTTATGCCGATCAGGCGGCCAACCTCTCTAATTTGCCGGCCAAGGAGGACTACTTTATGTACAAAAGCGTTCGGCCTATTACTACGGCTTGGCAAAAGGGGAAAAGCTACAACATTGCCAACGAACAACTGACCAAATCGAGCTTTGAATTTGGTGAAGGTTGGGGCGGAAACCCCTTGTTGGACCAAAGTCATGCGGTGGGGATTTCTAACCTCTATGCTTCGGGGCCCGCCGCCCAAGGAGAAGTTCGTCTCTATGCTGCGGGCGCCGTCAATCACAATATTGAGGTGCAAGTGGGAGGGCAAAGTCGTTTTAATACGACTTTTGCTGGAGACAGTGTAGGGACGCATAGTTTTTCGCTGCCATTGAGCAATCTTTTGCCCACCACCATTATGCGGATTCGGGGTTTGGCCAGTAGTAGCGACTACCTTTCGGCCAGTTATGTAGCTATTAGCTACCCTAGAACCTTTGATTTTGCTGGAGCCAATAACTTTGTCTTTGAGTTGGCGGCTAGTAATAGCCGACAGTACTTAGAAATTAGCAACTTTGATGGGGGGAGTGGTCAGAATATTTACCTCTATGATTTGACCAACGGCTTGCGCATTCGCTGCTTTTGGGATGGGAGCCGGGTCTTGACGGATCTGCCTGCCTCGGCTGTAGACCGCAAACTGTTGCTGATCAATGAAGGGGGGACTGCCATTCAAACTATGGGCCGCTTGGAAGAGGCCAACTTTGTAGATTACAGTAATCTCAATGCAGATTATATTATTGTTACACATGCTAGCTTGCGTCAAAATAGCCTAGGCAATGATCCCGTTTTGGAGTATGCTGCTTATCGGGCCAGCACAGGCTACAATCCGGTGATTATTGAGGTGGATGATATCTTTGATCAGTTTGGTTATGGGATTAACAAGCATCCGGTAGCCCTGCGCAACTTGGCCAGCTACTGCAAACAAAACTGGAGTAATCCGCAATATATATTTCTCATTGGGAAGGGGCGGACCTACACCCAAATGAGAAACTTTCATACCTATGACCATCTGATTCCCTCTTTTGGCTACCCGCCCTCAGATAATTTGCTGATGGCGCCAATTGGTAGCGATGTGCCCGCCATTCCCGTGGGCCGATTAGCTGCAGTAAATGGCGATCAGGTCAGCCTCTACCTCAATAAGGTTCGAGATTATGAAAACGAACGCCTCAATGCGGCCTCTGATTTACTGAGCCGAGGCTGGACCAAAAATGTGATTCACTTAGGTGGGGGCCGAAATAGCTCTGAGCAAAATATTATCCGACAGAACTTGAACAATATGGGGACCACCATTTCTGCTAGTCAATTTGGTGGAAATGTCACTTCCTTTTTCAAAACCTCTACCAATCCCATTCAGGCGGCTCAATCGGCCTATTTAGATTCTTTGATTAACAGTGGCGTGAGTCTCATTACCTTCTTTGGCCACTCTTCGGCCAATAGTTTTGACTTTAATCTGGACCGGCCCGAAAACTACAGCAATGCCCGCCGTTACCCTATGTTCATGTCTTTGGGCTGTTATGGCGGTACTGTCTTTGAGGATGGCTCTCGAATTAGCGAGTCTTTTGTTTTTGAAGAAAATGCTGGGGCTAGCGTCTTTCTTGCCTCTGTGGGGGCGGCTTCGCTCTCGGCCCTCAATGTTTTTGCTGGCCAATATTACTATCAGGCGAGCCAAAACCAATATGGACAAGGTGCAGCTAAGATCAACCAAAAAACAATAGAAGCGCTAGAAAATGGTACTTTCTATTCTACAACGGTCCAAATGGCTAGCCATTATATGCTCTATCATGGCGACCCCGCAATTCAGTTGAGTATTTCAGAGTGGCCAGATTATTATGTAGATAATAGCTTAGTCAGCCATAGCCCCAATACAGTTACTACACAAATGGCCGACTTTGAGTTGGTGGTGGATCTTTACAATCTAGGAATGGCCATTGATACTTCTTTCTGGATCGAGATTAACCGAGAATACCCCAATGGCAGCCGTGCCTTTGTGAGCCGAGAGTATATCACAGCTCCAAATTTTTATAAGGAGCTGCGCCTAACGGTACCCGTAGAGGGCCAGCTAGCTTTAGGAACTAACTTTTTTGATATTAGTATAGATGTAGATAGCGAAATTGATGAACGACCACAACCCAGCGCAGAACAAAATAATCAGGTCCTACGCTATCCGGTCCAAATTCTTTCCGACGCCATTCTCCCTGTTTATCCTCGAGAGTTTGCTATTGTGCCGCAGCAAAATATTAGCCTAAAGGCCTCTACAGGAAATACTATGGCCCAAAGCCAGACGTATGTCCTACAAATAGATACTACTGCCTATTTTAATAGCCCTTTGATGCAACAAACAAGTATAACTCAGGGAGGAGGGCTTTTGGAGTGGCAGCCCAATATGAGCTATACCGATAGTACCGTTTATTATTGGCGAGTGAGCCCCGATTCTATTGATCCTACTATTGGCTACAGCTGGGCAGCTAGCTCTTTCATTTATATGGATGGCAGTTATCCAGGCTGGAACCAATCGCATTTTTTCCAGTTCAAAAAAGATCAATTTAATAACCTAGAGCTAGATGAACCCCAAAGAAATTTTGAGTTCATTACCTCTTTGCAAGAAATTACCTTGGCCAATGGCTTTACCCCCTCGCCCTTGCATCCTGAGCAGTTGGCGACCTATCTCAATGGTAATTTGGTTGATAAATGCCGTTGCTATAACAACAGAGGGGTTTATGTACAGGTCATTGATTCTTCTGATTTGACCATCTGGACCCTAGGCGGCGGCCAAAGCCAATATGGAGCCGTTAACTGTGATGGGGCCGGCCGAACGGCCTCGGTCTTCTTATTTGAAACCCAGCAAACTAGCGCAGCCCTAGACCTAGAGCGCTTTTTGGCCGATTCTATTCCAGATGGCTATTATGTATTAGTCTATACTTTGAATGATGCCAATGCCGATAACTGGCCCGCTAGCCTAATTGGCGAGTTGCAAAACCAAGGAGCCCAACAATTGCCCGGCCTAACGGCTGCCGTAGGCGGCCTCCCCTGGGCCTTTTTCTACCAGAAAAATAATGCAAGCTTTCCTTATAGAACTGAAGAATTAGGAGCCAGCCAAAACGACATTATTGGCCTCTCTTGCCTGATGCCAGGCAACTGGGATAAAGGTAGTTTGCTCTCTACCCAAATTGGTCCCGCCCAAAATTGGTTCTCTTTCCATTGGGAGCCCGCCAATTTAGATAGTAATGATGTGGTAGGGGTAGACCTCTACGGCATTGAGGCAAACGGAACCCGCCAACTGCTGCTTTCCGATATCATCGCCCAAAATACTAGCCTGAATAGTATTGATGCCAATCAGTATCCCAAATTGGAGTTGGTCTGGAAAACCGAGGACGAACAAAGCCGAAGCTCGGGCCAGCTCGCTTATTGGCGCGTCTTGGCCGATTTGGTGCCCGAAGCCGCTCTGCGCCCCGAACGCTTTAGTGTTATTCAATATGATACAGTGGACCAAGGACAGCCTTTTGGCTTTAATGTCCAAATGGAGAATATTAGCCCGCTAGATATGGATAGCATTTTGGTCAAATACCAGCTGCTGGAAAATGGCAGTACCGTCAATTATAAACGCTTGGCTCCCTTGCCCACCGGCGATAGCCTGCGCACTGGCCTGCTTACGGTCTCTACCGATAATCTATCGGGGCCTCAGCAATTGTTGGTCGAAATCAATCCCGATAATGACCAAGCCGAGCAATATCACTTTAATAATTTGGCCCTAGTCAATTTCTTTGTGCGCCAAGATGGCATCAATCCTCTACTCGATGTAACCTTTGATGGGGTGCGCATCATGAATGGCGATATGGTTTCGGGCAAATCTCAGGTGGTGGTCTCGCTATCCGATGAAAATAAATGGTTGGGCCTAGATGAGGTGGAGGATTTTCAGCTTACGCTGCGCCATCCTAGCCTGCCCAATGGCGAAACCCAACTGAGCCTCAATAGTTCTTTGGTCCAAAACCTAGAGTTTCTGCCCGCCGATGCCCAAAATTTAGTGGTCGAAAATAAAGCACAACTCATCCTAGACCTCGATCTAGAGTTTGATGGAACCTATACGCTCTTTGTTTCAGCAACTGACCGTAGCGGCAATAATTCTGGAGAATTAGATTATAGTATTGATTTTGAGGTGATTAACCGGCCCATGATTTCTGATTTCCTCAATTACCCCAATCCTTTTACAACGCAAACACAGTTTGTCTTTACCCTCACGGGCCGAGAGCTACCTTCTTATCTCAAGATCCAAATCATGACGGTAACAGGCAAAATTGTTCGAGAAATTAGCATGGATGAACTTGGCCCCTTGCATATTGGCGTCAATAGAACCGAATTTGCCTGGGATGGTACCGACCAATTTGGCGACCGCCTCGCCAATGGGGTCTATCTCTACCGTATTTTGGCCAAAACAGCCGATGGCGACTCTTATGAACGTTACCTTAATAAGGCCAGTAGCTTTACAGAACAGGGCTTTGGCAAAATGTACCTGATGCGATAAACCCTTCTCTTATTCTCTTTGAGGTCTCTAGCTATAATGTGCTAGGGACCTTTTTTTGTGGTTTTGGGGCCCGCGGCCAGCTTCGCTGGCCGCCGCTATGCTACGCCGCTCGCAGGTCTGCTCGGCCCTGCGCCGCCTGCGGCGGCTGGGTCTGGCGCTTCGCGCCACGGCTGCGCAGCGCTGGGCCGCTCAACTGTCTTTTTTCTTTTGGCTGTTTTCTTCGGCAGCTGGCTAGCTGTTGGCCTCTCCTGCTTTTGAACCTGCAGCTAAAGCCCCCAGTTAAATCACCCCCTCCGAGCAATTTGCTGAAATCTTTAGGAGAAAGAAAAACAAAGGCCCAAAACCAAACTGGTTTTGGGCCTTATCACTTTCTTATTCTTTTTGAGCTTCTTTTTGGGCTCGTTCGTAGAGGCGTTGGAGCCGCCTTTGGATTTCGGGAACCGCTCGGCGAAGGCGAGGGAGACTTTGGCTGTGCACCCAAGATTTTCGGATAATAGTTTGCCTAGGAAAAGGGGGGCGCAATTGGCCCTTGAGGGGACGAAGTTGGAGCGAATTAAAGGTGTTGGCGCCTCCAGCAGGTTCATAATAGAGCCAATAAATAGCGAGAGAGTCGGGCATTTTTATATTAGGGTCTTTTTCTCCTTGGCCATTGAGCAAGACCTGGCTGCGGCCTCCTTTTCGGATATATTGGGCAGAGGTGTCGTAGCAAAAATAAATGGGGCAAAAATCAAAAGTATCTTGAAGGGCCCGAATAACCGTTTGGTTAATCGCTTTGGTCTCCTCTTGCATATTTTGGAGCAGACGTTCTACCTTTTTTCGTTTTTTAGCCTTGAGGTTTTTATTGGCTAAGAGTTTTTGATAGTGCGCAGTTTTGAGGTGGTTACTTTCTAGGCGAAAGACAAGCAGGCCATTTTCTTTTAGCTCTTGGCTAGCGTTTAGGGCCGCCTGAAAATCGGCTCTGCTGTTGATGAGCTGGGCCGAAAGGCCAGCGGGGCCAAGCAGCAGGCCCAAACAAATAAAAAGACGAAATAGATAAGACATAGAGTAAATAAATTTTGGTCCAAGATAAGGAGAATTTGGCGTATGCCTGCTGCCGTTTATGGCCAGTTAGAAGGGCGCAGCCCTTGGCCTAGCGATGTGCAGCAGTGGCCCAAAGGGCCAGACCCAGCCGCCGCAGGCGGCGCAGGGCCGAGCAGACCTGCGAGCTGCGAAACGTAGCGCCCGCCGAAGGCGGGAGGCCCCAAAACATCATCGAGCTGCGACAACAAGGACTTTAGTCCGCCGTTCGACGACCAAAGGGAGTAAACGTAGCGCCCGCCGAAGGCGGACAACAAGGCAGCAAGCCGCAGTTCGACGACAGTAAGGAGTAACGCCCCAAAACATCATCGAGCTGCGACAACAAGGACTTTAGTCCGCCGTTCGACGACCAAAGGGAGTAAACGTAGCGCCCGCCGAAGGCGGACAACAAGGCAGCAAGCCGCAGTTCGACGACAGTAAGGAGTAACGCCCCAAAACATCATCGAGCTGCGACAACAAGGACTTTAGTCCGCCGTTCGACGACCAAAGGGAGTAAACGTAGCGCCCGCCAAAGGCGGACAACAAGGCAGCAAGCCGCAGTTCGACGACAGTAAGGAGTAACGCCCCAAAACATCAGTGAATAAATAAATTAACCAAAAGTTCATTCTATTTTAAGCTGTAAATTGTGAAAAGCGCTAATAATCAATTAGTTTTGTGACTGTTTTAGGGGCAAATAAAAGAGATATGCAAGAAAGAGTTGTTTGGACCAAAAATGCTGCATACTATAAAGAGCAATACATAATTTCGGCAGAAGAACTGGCGGTATTGCGGGCAGCAGGAGAGCAAATTTCGGCAGAGCGGCGGGTTGCATACGATGCCCTTTATGACTGGATGCGAAAATCGGAGCGTTATGCGGCATTTTTCAACGAGGAGCTGATTACGGCCATTTCTTCCGATGAGGAAGTATTTTGGGATGATGTGGTATTGGGTCGTTTGACCGATACTTATGTGAATACGCAGCGGCATTATGGGGAGCATTTCTCGATGGCGGGTTTGAGTTTAGCGTCTTTTGTTGGCATATTGGCTTGTTTTCATGAGCAGATTCGTTTTGCTTTTATGCGCAATGGCCTAGCGAGCTTTGAGCTGATGACGGCTTTTAAGAAATTTGCTCAGGTAGCTATCGATATTGTGACGGAGGTTTACAACCACAAAATGGCCTGCACCTTAGAGGAACAGAACAACAGTTTGCGAGAACTATCGACCCCAGTCGCTCAGATTTGGGAGGGCGTGCTTTTATTGCCTTTGGTGGGTTTTATTGATTCTAAGCGGGCCCAAGACATTATGCAAAGGATGTTGGCCGAAGTAGCAGAAACTCAGTCGAAATTTTTTATCTTGGATATCAGCGGGGTGGCGATAGTAGACACTGCCGTAGCCAATCACTTAATCAAGATGAGCAAGGCGGCCAAATTGATGGGATGTAATTGTATTATCTCTGGAATATCGGGGCCCATTGCGCAGACCATTGTTGAGTTGGGGATAGAGATTGATGAAATTCGGACGACCGGCAGTATGCGAGATGCGCTGCGCTTAGCGATTCGAGAGCAGAAAGAATAAATATATGGCCATAGTAAAAATCAATAAACAGCGATATTGGAGCATCTTTATGCTAGAGGAAGAGGATCTGTTGCTCGTTCGGCGCGCAGGAGAGGCCATTATACCCCGTCAGGAGGCTGTTTTTGAGGAATTTTATGCTTGGTTGGAGTTTCAGCCAGAGTATAGCGCAGATTATAGCGAAGAGATTATTGATCGTTTTGACCGGCAGTCGGCGATCTTCTGGAAGCATATTTTATCGGCCCAAGTGGATGAGGAGTCGGTGCATTATCGGGAGCGCTTGGTGCAAGATTTGCTCAAACTAGGCTTGCCTTTCGAGGCCTATTTGTCAGCTGTTTTTGCCTTTCATGAGCTAATAGAAAAAGCCTTTGTGCAAGAGGGCGTGGCTAGCTTTGAACTAATGCAAGCCTTTAAGAAAGTGAGCAGTGTGGGCATCTTTATTGCCATAGACACCTTTAATAATGAGATGAACAAACAGCTGCAAGAGCAAAACAATATGCTCATGCAGCTCTCTACTCCAGTGACCCCGATTTGGGAGCAAATCTTACTTTTACCCGTGGTGGGGATTGTCGATTCTTTTCGGGCGCAGAACATCATGACCGCCGTCCTACAGGAGATTGCCGACTATCAAGCCAAGGTCTTTATTTTGGATATTTCTGGGGTGGGCGTAGTGGATACAGCCGTCGCCAACTACTTTATCAAAGTGAGCAAAGCGGCTAACCTGATGGGCTGCGAATGTATCATTTCGGGGGTAACGCCAGCCGTGGCCCAAACCCTAGTTGAGTTGGGGATCGATATAGAAAACATACAGACTAATGTAAATATTAAGGAGGCCCTTAAGACGGCAATTGGACAGATATAATTTTTTTCACTATCTTGTCTACCCATAAATTTCCCGAAAATTGTTTGCAGTATGAACAAAGGCCAAATTTCCTATAGTCGGTATGCGCCTATGTATATGTTTACGGAAGAGCGCTTGGATTTAATTCGTCAGGCAGGGCAAGAAATTACAGAAGCAAAGGACGAAATCTTTGAGCATTTTTATGACTCCTTGCGCCTGCATCCTACCTTTTCTGAAGACTATAACGAAATTGTTATTCAGCGATTTATTCAAGACCAAGATGGCCTGTGGCAGCACATTATAGCCGCCAAGATAGATGATGAGTTTGTGCGCTATCGCAGTCAGTTGGTCCGCGATTTACTACAGCTAGGTTTGGCTTTTGAGGCCTGCTTTACGGCCATTTTTGCCTTGCATGAGTTTATCGAACTAAAGTTCATGGAGTACAATTTGGCTACCCTAGACTTGCTCCAAGTCTTTAAGCGAATTTGTAGCCTAGGGGCATTAATTGCCATCGATACCTTCAACCAAGAAATCAATCAGCAGCTAGCAGAGCAAAATGATATGCTCATGCAGCTCTCTACTCCCGTAACCCCAATCTGGGAAGATATTTTGCTCTTGCCCATTGTGGGAATCGTGGATTCTATTCGGGCCCAAACCATCATGACAACCGTCCTCCAAGAAATTGCCGAGCGACAGGCCAAGGTCTTTATTCTAGATATTTCTGGAGTGGCCATTGTAGACACCGCCGTAGCCAATTACTTTATTCGAGTCAGCAAGGCGGCCTGGCTAATGGGCTGCAAAACTATTCTATCCGGTATTTCGCCCAGCATTGCCCAAACATTAGTAGAGCTAGGCGTAGACACTGGCCGCCTAAGCAGCAGAAGCAATATGCAGGATGCGCTAGAACGAGCCTTTAGTTGGACCGGCCGGGCTGTTCTGGAAAAAAGAAAGCAAAAAGGCTAGGGCTTTAATTCTTTTTAAGTAATTTAAACTATCCCCTCAAACTACTTAATTGGAATATTATGGCAGAATTTAAAGCTTTTACGGAGCATATCGAAGTGAATGCGACCACCGTACTCTCTTTTATTTATTCTATGAAAAGAGGGCAGGACAAACGCTTGGCCTTATTAGAAAAACACGGAATTAAGCCCGAAAAAGACGGCTGGTACCCACAACAAAAATGGCTAGATGCCTTTCAGGAGCTTAGCCAAACCGTGGGCGATATGAATCTCCTCTTGATCGGAATGGCCATTATGGAAAATGCCGACTTCCCCCCCTTCAATTCCCTAAAAGAAGGCCTAGAGATTATTGATGTGGCTTATCATATGAACCACAGAGACCAAAATGGCCAATTGCTTTTTAATGCAGAAACAGGCGAAAAAACAGAGGGCATTGGCTGCTATGACTTGCAATACTACAACGAAGAAGAACGAACCGCTATCATGTATTGCCAAAATCCCTACCCCAGCAAATTTGACCAAGGCATTATCACGGCCCTTTGTCGCCGCCTCCGCCCCGATTGTATCAAAACTATTGATGTCCGCCCCGACTTGGACAAGGAAAGAAGACCCAAAGGTGGAGATTCCTGCACCTTTATTATCAACTGGTGATTAATTTGGGGCTGCCCCGCCCTATAGGCGGGTCGGGCTGTCTCGCAGCTCGCTGTTCGCTCGGCCCTGCAGCGCTTTCAGCGCTTTGGTCTGCCGCCTTCGGCGGCCCTGCTGCCCATCCCTCAGCCGAGGCGCTGCGCGCCTTTGCGGGCGGCTTCGCCGCCCTGCCTAACGCAATTAGGGCCAGTAATTCACCTCCGGAACCAAGTTAACCCCAAATTTTTGGGCAATATCTTGCTGCACCGCTTCCGCCAACTGAACAATTTCTTGGCCCCTAGCCTCGGCATATTTGACCAAAACCAAGGCTTGGCGCTCATGTACGCCTACGGCTCCCATTCGCTTGCCTTTCCAACCCGCCTGATCAATCAACCAGCCCGCTGCCAGCTTTAGCCGCCCATCCACCTGCCGATAATGAGGCATCTTCGGATATTGGGCCAGCAATTGCTCTAGCTTTTCTTGAGCCACCAATGGATTTTTGAAAAAAGAACCCGCATTGGGTAGCTCTTTAGGATCTGGCAATTTAGATCTCCGAATCCGCATTACAGCCTCCGCCACCGCCCGAATACTCAAAGGCTGATCGCCTATCTCTTCCCGAATATTGCCATAGTCTAAACGATAGGAGGGCTGCCTGCGCAGCTTCAAGACCAAAGAACAGATGATAAACCGCCCCGGATAAAGCGATTTGAAGATGCTGTCTCTGTAGGCAAATTGACAGTCTGTAGACTCAAATTTGCAAAAGCGCTGCTGCTGCATATCCCAGGCCTGTATCAAATGACAAACTTCCGAAAATTCTACCCCATAAGCCCCAATGTTTTGCACAGGGGCCGCCCCTACAGAACCCGGAATCAAGGCTAGGTTTTCTAGGCCCGCCCAATTGTTGGCCAAAGAATATAAGACCAATTCTTGCCAGTTCTCTCCAGCAGCTACCTCTAGGTAAACAAACTCTTGGTCTTGCCCCACTAAACGCCTGCCCTTGAGCTGGTTGTGAATAACTAGACCCGGCAAATCTCCAGCTAGCAAAATATTAGAGCCCCCACCCAAAATGTAGTTGGGCCGATTCCGCCAATCAGATAATAAGGCCAATTGGTCCAAACGCTCAAGGGCCAAATAGGCCTCGGCCTTGGCCGAAACCCTAAAGCTATTGAGCTCCCCTAAGGAATGTTGATACTGAATCATCGCTTTAGGTATACATTAAAATGAGTACGCAAATTGTCGCAATCGTCGTCAATACTGTCGACATGCGAACCGTGAACCGAATTCCCCCGCAAAATTGCCGAATCGCCTTTTCTTGCGCCGGATACTTAGGAATAATTTCCTCCTCTAGCTTTTTTACACTAAAAATATGACTGGCCCCAAACTCTACCCGGTTTTTAACCAATACCCCATAGGCCTTTACTACCCTAATCCGAGAGTAGATGACTAAAACCAAAACGGCAAAAAAGCAAATGATCGTAATACTGATGAGTGTATTCTCCATTTTGTAATTCTCTTTTTTAAAAGCCAAATATACATATAATCTGAATGCTAAAAGCCCTTAATCCCTAGCTAAAATAGCAGGCCTGAAATGGGAGAACTGCCTTAGCAACTGCAAAAATGAAAATAAAATAAGAAGCATTATTCTTCATTCTGTTTTTATTAAAATAACTTAGGCCAATAAATCCCCTAAAGAAATGCTAGCTATAAAACGAGATCTACTATACTACAAACGACAGTACTTTATTACCGCCCTAGATTTGGCCCATCTAGCCAATGCCGCAGAACAAATGCAAGCAGAACGCCGAAAGGTCTTTGATGAACTCTATGATTGGATGCGCAAACATGAAGATTTTGCCCCTTATTATCCAGAAGAACTCATTGCCGCCCTAAGCGCTAATGAAAAACTGTTTTGGGATAATACGATTGAAGGCCGATTCAATGAAGAGTATATCACTACCGAAAGAGCCTATGGAGAAAAATTTGCCCAAACAGGTATTCCCCTAGAAGCTTATATCGCAGTTCTACTGGCTTTTCATGAGTTCCTCTATCAAGCCTATCAGCGACAAGGCCTAGCCTCTGTAGAACTTATGATGGCTTTCAAAAAGTTGGCGCAAACTTCTATCGAAATTATTACTAGCCTCTACTCAGATACCAACTTAAAACGACTGGAAGAACAAAATGAAGCCCTCCGAGAACTCTCTACTCCCGTAGCCGAAATCTGGAAGGGAATCCTCCTCCTCCCCCTAGTCGGCTTTATCGACTCTAAACGAGCCAAGGACATGATGGAGTCTATGCTCTCTAATGTCTCCGAAAAACAAGCTAAGGTCTTTATTCTCGATATCTCCGGTGTCGCTATTATCGATACCGCCGTAGCCAATCACCTGATCAAAATGACCAAGGCCAGCCGCCTGATGGGCTGCCATTGTATCATCTCAGGGATATCAGGCTCTATCGCCCAAACTATTGTCGAACTAGGCATCCAAATTGACGAAATTCAAACAACAGGCAGTATGCGCGACGCCCTAGCTTTGGCCATGAAACAAACCCAAGCCTAAAGGATAAACCAAGTTAGTAGTTCTCTTCTTCCTATTGAGCTGTTTAGAAGCCTTTTACTAGGAAAAAAGAAGGGAATATTTTATATTAAATACTAATATAAATAATGCTAAGGGAAGAGAGTTATGGAACTGAAAAAATGGGAAAAATCAGTAGACTTTTATAAGCAACAGTACTTCATCTCTGATGAAGACTTAAATTGTATCCGCCAAGCCGGAGAACAGATTATGGACCAAATGCGCTGGGCCTACGATCAACTCTATGACTGGATGCGCCAACATAAACGCTACGAAAAGTATTATACCGAAGAACTAATTAGCTTACTCGCCGAAGAAGAAGAACTCTTCTGGACCGATATCGTCCTAGGCCGCCTCTCCAATGATTATATCCATACCGAAGCAGTCTATGGCCTGGAGTTCGCCAAAATGAATATTCCCCTCGAAGGCTATGTGGGCGCCCTGGTGGCTTTCCACGAGTTTATCCGACAATCCTATGTCCGAAAAGGAGTCCAAAGCTTTGAACTGATGTCGGCCTTCAAAAAGTTTACGCAGGTGTCTATTGATGTAGTCACCGAGGTCTACCAAGATATTATTAGCCACCAACTCGAAGAACAAAATAAAGCCCTAAGAGAACGCTCTACTCCCGTAGCCCAAATTGCCGAAAATGTACTGCTGCTTCCCCTTGTCGGCTTTATCGATTCTAAACGGGCCAAGGATATGATGGAGTCTATGCTCTCCAATATTGCCAAAGAACAAGCTAAGGTCTTTATTCTCGATATCTCCGGTGTCGCTATCGTCGATACCGCCGTCGCCAATCACCTGATCAAAATGACTAAGGCCAGCCGCCTGATGGGCTGCCATTGTATCATCTCAGGGATATCAGGCCCCATCGCCCAAACGATTGTCGAACTAGGCATCCAAATTGACGAAATTGATACCCGCGGCAGTATGCGCGACGCCCTAGCCGCCGCCCTTAATCGCAATCTTTAAAGGCCAAATAAAGAGCCTCTATTTTAGCCGCTAAACGATGGTCCCGCTCCGTAATAGTATTGCCCGCATCATGGCTGCATAAACGAATCTCCAAACGGTTGTAGACATTGTACCAGTTTGGATGATGATCCCATTTTTCAGCCCAAAAAGCTACCTGGGTCATAAATCCAAAGGCCGCTACAAAGTCCTCAAATACAAATTCAGCCACTAGCTGCTGCTGCTGCTCTCTAAAGTGTTGGTAGTCCATTTTTTTATTTTTTTTGGGGCCTCCGCTGCGGCTTCGCCTTGCGGCGGTTACTCCCTTCGGTCGTCGAACTGCGGACTAAAGTCCTTGTTGTCGTTTCAGGGCTCGCAGGCTTGCTCGGCCCTGCGGCCTGACGGCCTTGGTCTGCGGCTTCGCCGCCCCCTTGCATATCGGTTACTCCCTTTGGTCGTCGAACTGCACCCTAAAGGGCTTGTTGTGGCCGCTGAATAAAGGTTTTGCGCCCCTTGTTTTTCTTCGGCCCCAAAATAATAAAGCCCAGTTTGTTTTAATAGAAATAGTAGCATAATATAAGGGCCAACAGGCGGCGAAGCCGCCGCAAAGGCGCACAGCGCCTCGGCTGAGGGATGGAAAGTGGTGCGGCAAAGCCGCAGACCCAGGCGCTGAAAGCGCCGCAGGGCCGAGCAGACCTGCGAGCCACGGCACAGCCCGACCCGCCCGCAGGGTGGGGCAGCCCCAAAAAAGAAGCAGCAACACTCATTTTTTCCTCCCCTCCAAATGACTGCAAAAATTAAAATCTCTTCTGTATCTTTAGAGGCTCAACGGCAAAAGAGCGCTTTAACGAAAATCTGAAAAAGAGAGCCTTGAAAAATCGCGAACAGCAACATATTATCGAAACCCAAAACCTCAATATTGAGGTGCAGGGCTATCTAGATGACTATCAACTTCGGTTGGTGCAAACAACGCTTATTCATCTGTTTAAGAATGAGTTGGGGGGCTATTTGGACCGCCTTTTTAGCGAGATGGTCCCCCCAGATGTGCATCTGGTCATTGATCGTTTAGATATTGATTTGCCCCCTATTGATTTGCGTGGGGCCGAGGCCGTTAAGGATTTTCGACCCGCTGTAGAGCGCTATTTTAAAAAAGTAGCCCGAGAAACGGTCCAAAAAACAATTATCAAAAGCTCGGGCGGCCAATTTGAACAAGAGGGAACCCGAGTTAGGGTGAGTAAATGGACCCTCTTTAAGGATTTTTTGGAAAAAGGCCATTACCCCAGTTGGGCCGGCCCCAAAAATCTGCCCATTAGCTCGGTAGTTGAAGAACTCATGCGAAAGTCGCCCAGCAAAATGGCCGAACTGCTCTTGGATATTGGCCGCAGAAATCCCCAATTGGCCAACCGCCTGATTTTTCAGTTTAGCCCCCGACAACTAGAGCAATTACTCCAACTCATTTATCAACAGGCAGGCCCCAATATGCTTCGCCAACTTCAGCTTATCCTAAAACGATTGGGCCAAAGATATCGAGCCCTGCGCGGACAGCGATCGGTACAAAAAGCCGCTTATACCGTAGCCTTTGAGTACATTTTTGAAAAAGTGCGCTCTGGGCGGAAATTTGTGTATAAGGAGCAAGAATTGGTGCAGAAAATTCTGGAACGCATCCAGAAAAATTATCAACATGTCTCGGCCCAAGAGTTGGGCGAACTGGATAGCGGGGTGCGCCAAGAACATAGCCAAAATTATGGCGATTTGGACCTGCTGGAGTATTTTCTGCAGTATGGTTCTATTCCCTATTGGGCCAAAACCGATAGCCTGGCCTCTATGCGCCAACTCTTTGATCGCCTTATCTATAAACGACTTAGCGCCCTACAACGGCTGATTATTCGCCAAAAAGATGCCCCCAATTTTTGGCAACGCCTCTTTTTGCAGTTTGAAGAAGAACAACTCTTGCAGTTGCTAGAACCGCTAACTGAGGACCGTATGCGGATGGTCCGCAGCCTGCTCCAACAGTTTCATCATTGGGGCCAAAAGGAGGGCATTAGCCGCCACCGCCTAGCTCCCGCCCTTATGGGCCAACTCTTTGAACAGCTCTTGCTGAACCGCTCGAGCTTTTCGGAAAAAACATTGATTGAGGCCTTCCTCAAAGAGGCGAGCCAACTCTCTACAAAAACAAAGAATAAGGAAGAGTTGGCCCAAACCCTTTTTAAGGTGTTGGAGCAGGAAAATAATGAGCGCTTTGACCTCTCTCGCCAAGAATTACTCAAGCAGCTAGGCCAAATGCTGCCCAAAACGAAGGCTTCTGCCCATAGCGAATTGCTCAAAGAGGAACAATTAAAGCGTAGAAGTCTGGCCGTAGAACTAGCCCTACAGGCGCTAGAGGAAGAGCTGGCGCAGGAGGATCTGAACCAAGAACAAATGGCTAGCCTCCAAAAGAAAAAAGGCCGCTTGCAACGCCAAGAACGACAGCTAGAAAGAGAACTGCAAGCCATTTCTGGCCTGGCCCCTAGCTCTATTCGCGCCCTTTTGGACCGAAAAAAATGGCTGAAAAAACGCCTCATCCAATTAGAAAAAGAACTAAAGACCGAGGATAAACGCATTAAGGCCGAGGATAAAATGGCCGAAAAAGAACGCAAGGCCAAACAAGATGAGGCCCGCCAACTTCGCCGCATTATTCGCAATATGCGCCGAGAAACAAAGGCGATTGCCCGAGAATTGGGCAAATCTTATAAAAAGGTGGATAAAGAAGACCGCTCGGCCCTTCGAGAACTAAAACTAGAGTATGCCGCCGCAGTTTCAGATCTCTATAATGAGCGCTCAGAATTGCAATTGCAATTGGGCCAATTGGAAGAGCTTTTTGCCTTAGGCGAACTGAGTAGAGCCGAAAAAAATCAACTACAAAGCCAAATTCGCCTGCTTAACCGCCAGCTCAAGCAGCTCGACCGAGAGCTGCAGCAACTGGACCAAATGCTGGCCCGAGTCAATGCCGATTTACGCAAGCTCGAGCAAGATGAAACAGCCGAAGAACCTAGCGCCAGCTCCCAAATCGACTTTCTGGTCTTTTTCCTTCAATATGGTTCTATTCCTTGGTGGGCCGAAGAATACCGAGATTATTCTATAGAGGCTATCTTTAAGCAATTTGCCGAAAAAGAGGCAGATAAACTCCGTAAGGCGGTTTCTCGATTAGGCAAAAACCCCATCGTTTGGCAACGGATGGTCAACCAACTTTCTGAGGAAGTCTTGGAGCTGGTCCTGATTGCGCTCTTTCCGCGCTTTGCGGGTTTTGCCATTTCTACGGCTATTATGCTAGAGAAAATTAAGGGGGCTCAGGTCTTTGACAAAATTAAGTCTATTTCACTCAAGGACTTTAAATGGAACAAAATTCTGGAGTACCTCTTCCTCCATCCCAGCCACAGCAATCCCCAGCAATTTCTTAAGGATTTGGCCCTAGAACTTGGCCGAAGCTATGAGATTTCGCCCCGAGAGCTATTGATGTACATGACCAATCTCTCGCATAATAATCCCGAAACTCGCTTGGCCTATTTTGCCGATGTAATTGGCGATCTAGGGGAGGACCCCAGCATTTTGGCCGCCGAAGAAGCATTGGTCCAAGAGCTATTGCTTCGCCAGCGCCAAGCCGATGGCCTTATCTTGAGCCTAGAGAAGAAAAAAGAGGCTTTAGAGCAGTATTTGCTCAAAGGGTTGTTTACCGAAGCCGCAATTCGGGCCAAAACAGATACCCTAGCGGGAATGGAGGGGATCATCAAAGAGCTGTTGGTCCAGGATCGGCAGTTTTTGCGCAAACTCTTACTCGATGCCATTGGCAGAGCCCCCGCCAGAGAGCGTTTAGTCACCAATTTTGACAATAAAATCTTTTGGGAGTTGGTCCTTTTGCTGAACAAATCAGCTATGCCGCTCACTCAAAATTATGTGCAGGAGCTAGGCCGTGCCCTCAATGACCAAAAACTGTTTATGGTCAAGGATACGGTATATCGCTACCTGCTAGAGCTAAGCCAAGGCGGGCAGTTCTCGGTCCGCAGTCTGGTCCAACAACTGCTCAAGGCCATTAGCCGAAACACCCAGCGAGACCCCATGCTCTTGCTCAATGACTGGAAGACCAAATTGCGGAACTTACCCGCCCAACGCTCGGGCTTAGTTTTGCAGCTTTTGGAAACCGAAATTGCGCTTTTGCGGGCGCAAAGACGCTCGACCGAAGACCCAGGTTTGCTAGACAGTTTGGCCCAACAATTAGGAAGTTTAGAGCTAGAACAACAGCATTTTAGCCGCCAACTCTTGCAGGTCCTCAACCGAGAAAGATTAGAAAAAGAAGGCCTAGAAATCGTTCCAGAGGATTTAGAAGAGCTGTATAGCCGCCTAGATGCCATCGACAAGGAAATCGAGGAGCTGAAAAGCAATATTGATGAGGCCCAAGCCATGCAGAAGATTTTGCGCTGGCGACGCATTGCCGAGCTAGAGGCCCAACGCAATTTGCTGAGGCAAGAAGAGCCCTTTGCCATCCGTCAGCTACAACAAGATATGCTGAACCTCAGGGCTGAAATGGAGCGCCTAGATGCAAATATAAATCGACTCGGAGGTTATGCCAAACAAGGCCTTTCTGCCAAGGAGATAAGAGCTGAAATTGCTCAGCTAGAACAGCAGCGCCGTACTTTGCAAGAACGCTTTAAGGAGCTGCAAGACCAAGGCGAAGATGCCACCAAAGAGGAGCTGGCCCTGATTCGCCTGCGCCAAGAGTTAGAGCGGCTCCAAAGAGATTTGGAGACTGAACTAGAGGCCTTGCCCGAGCCAGAATTGCTCGAAAGGATGTTGGTGGATGAATGGGAACAGCCCAATCTTCCCATAGAAACAATTCGCCAAGCACCAGAGGTACAAGAGTTTTTGAGCTATTTGATGGAGCTGCCCTGGAAACAGGCCGAGGCCGACCGGATTCGCCAGCGCTATTTGCAAGAACTTCAGGACCATTGGGAGGATTTGGCCCAAGGCTTTCAGGCCAATCGCGAATTATTGGAGCTTTTGCGCTCTAAAATGCGGCAGCTCTTGCTGCCTAGCTTGCAGCGAATGAGCCAAAAACGCCTAGATTGGCGCCGAGAAATTGAAGCCTTGCCCGATATGGATAGCGCCCAAAAATGGGAACAACGCCTGAGCGGAAGAGAGGAAGAACAAATTGAGTGGTTGGAACGCCTAGAAGCCGAGCAATGGGATGACCAAATGGCCAAGGAATTGGCTAGCCTACGCAAAAAGGTCCGCGTTTATTTCCGAAAAATGCGCCTGATGTTCCGCCGCCAATTACGCAAACTCGCTCAGGCCGAAGCCGCCCGCCTAAAAGAAATAAAAACGGCCCAAGAGGAGGAAGAACAACGCCTAGAAGCCGAGCGCATTAAGCGAATCAATGAGTTGAAACGCTTAGAAAAAGCGCCAGAACTGGAAGCCGCTGAGGAGAAAACAAAGGTCAAACCCAAAAAGGAACAACCCAAGCCCGCCGATCCGCCCGTAGATGAACCCCTTTATATCCGAAATGCAGGTTTGGTTATTCTTCAACCTTATTATACCCGCCTTTTTATGGCCCTTAAAATGGTCAGTAAAGGAAAATTTGTCAATGAGGAAGCCCAAATTAGGGCTACGCATATGCTGCAATATATTGCTACTCGACAAACGGAAACCCCTGAAAATGAATTGGTTCTAAATAAAATTATGTGTGGCCTGCCGCTCTCGACCCCGGTCCCTATGGATGTGGGCCTGACGGAGCAAGAACTAGGCACCTGTGATAGCCTTTTGCAGGGGGCCATTAATAACTGGAGCCGCATGCGGACCATGACGCCGGATGCTCTGCGGGGCACTTTCCTCATCCGAGATGGAAATATCAAGGAGGAAGGAGACCGTTGGAAACTCAAGGTGGAAAAAGGCTCTTTTGATATGCTTTTGCGCACCCTGCCCTGGGGCTTTACTTTTGTCCGTTATGGCTGGTTGCCCAAGTTCATTGCCGTAGAATGGGATATTCCGGGTACCTAATATTGGGGGCTTCCCGCAGCCCTTTTATTTGGGGCTGCGGGCGCTATGCTGCGGGGCTCGCAAGCCTGCTCGGCCCTTCATTTTTTTCGCTGCGCTCAAAAAACTCGGTCTGGCCTTCGGCCACCCGCTCCGCAGCGCTAAGCCATTTTGGCCCAAGGGCCAAGGCGGCTTTGCCGCCCCAACTAGCCGCATTTATTTGGGCCCAAGGCCCTTTCTCTGCCCGATCAGGGCAGCTTTTTTGGCCTAGCGATGTGAAAGGGGGCGGCGAAGCCGCAGACCAAGGCCGTCAGGCCGCAGGGCCGAGCAGACCTGCGAGCCCTGAAACGACAACAAGGTCTTTAGGCCGCAGTTCGACGACCGAAGGGAGTAACCGCCGCAAGGCGAAGCCGCAGCGGAGGCCCCAAAAAATCAGCGAGCCCTGAAACGACAACAAGGTCTTTAGGCCGTCTTCGACGACCGAAGGGAGTAACCGCCGCAAGGCGAAGCCGCAGCGGAGGCCCCAAGAAACAAAATGCCCATTCCTCAAAAGCGGGAATAGGCATTTTAGGTATAGCGCAAAACGAGATTACTTTTGTTGGCGCATGATTTCGTAGAGCGTAATGCCGGTGGCCACCGAAACATTAAAAGAGTCGGTTTGGCCGCGCATAGGCAAGAGGAAATGCTCATCAACCTTTTCGAGCAAAACGCGATTGACGCCCTTATGCTCATCGCCCATAATGAGGGCTAGTGGGAGATTGAGTTCTAAATCATAGAGCATTTTTTCGCCCTGTAGGTCGGCAGCGATTAGTTGCAGGCCATTCATCTGCAGATATTCGGCCGTTTGGATCAGGCTATTTACTCGGCAGACGGGCAAATGATTGAGTGCGCCAGCGGAGCTCTTCATGGCCGAATCGTTAATTTGGGCCGAGCCTTTTTTAGAAATAATCAGGGCGTCGGCTCCGGCGGCTTCTGCAGAGCGGGCAATAGCGCCAATATTGCGGACATCCGTCACGCCATCTAGCAAAACAAAAAGCGGGTGTTTGCCTTTTTCGTAGGCCAATAAGAGCAAATCTTCTACCTGATAATAGGGGATAGGAGAGAGCAGGGCCACCACCCCTTGGTGGTTTTTGCGTGTATAATTATTGAGGCGTTCTTTGGGGACCGTTTGTAGGGGAACGTCTAGTTCCTTGCAAGTTTTGCGCAAATCCTTTTCAAAAGGGCCACGGACATTAGCGGCCAAGATGATTTTTTCAAAATTGCGTTTAGCTTCAAGGGCGTCCATTACAGGATGACGGCCAAAAATCATTTCTTGATCGGGCGTCTTTTTTGGTCTGCGGTGCTGCATGAAAAGCGATTAGATTATTGAGAATTGGCCCATTTAAAGCTATTGACCATTCCCATAACATCCGTTTTGACAAAGTCAATAACGGGGGCCATAGAGTCAGCTTCTGGGCGGGTATTAAAATAGAGAGAGGCCCGAACAGCATGCTGGCTACTATCGGTGAGTAGGAGCTGAAAGGGCGAGGCCACATGGCCTTCAATGTTAAATAAAACGCCATAGACCTTATCTTCTGGGCGGTTGATGACATAATCATCGAGGCTAGCGGCCTTGGCGGTATGCTCTTCGGCTAGGCGATAAGCATCGCTATACATTTTATAGAGTTCTTCTTCAATAGGGCCTTTAGAAAGGTCGGTATAGGTAAAGTGTAGGCGGCCATTTAGGCTTTTGAAATTGAGGTCGAACCAGCAGGAATGTAGCGCTTGGCGGTTGCCCAAGGTTGTATCTTGGACAAACTCCATATAGTCGGGATAATCAAAATGGAAGGCACAGAAATTCTTGTCGAGAGCTTGATAATTGCGCTCGGGATAAACGACCTTAGGGTAGATGCGTTTTTTGGGAATATACACCTCTTCTTCTTGGCAAGCAACCAAAGAAAGACAGAGACCCAAAAAGAGCCAAAAGAAAGAAGTCTTCATAAGGAATAGTCATTTTTAGGCCAAAACCTGCTCGCCGGCACTCTCTGCCAAAGTGACCTTAATGGTCTCTATACGGCGTTTTGTAGTGCTCAGGACCTGAAACTTGATCCCTTGAAAGAGCAGTTGGCTATTTTTTTTGGGCATACTTCCATGAATCATCAAAAGTAGGCCAGCTAGCGTTTCTGCAGAAGAGCGAGCTTCTTCAAAAAGTTCAGGCTCAATATCCATAATTTTGCAAGCTTCTTGGATAGATGTCTTGGCCTCAAAAATATAGATATGCTCGCTTATTTTGGTATAACCTTGCGATTCGGGCTCGTCAAATTCATCGTTAATCTCGCCCACAATTTCTTCTAGAACATCCTCTAAGGTAACAATCCCCGAGCTGCCCCCATATTCATCAACCACAATGGCCATATGCGTCCGACGATGCTGAAACTCATTAAATAAGTCGTCGATTTTTTTGTTCTCTGGAATAAAAAAGGCCGGGCGGATCAAGCTGTGCCAGTTAAAGCTGTCATCTTTATCAAAGTGCTCAATCAAGTCCTTTGTATGCACAATCCCCAAAACCTTATCAAAGGTTTCTTCATAAACAGGAATTCTAGAGTAGTTGGAGTTTTGCAAAACAGCCAAGAGCTCACTAAAATTGATACTGCTATCTACAGCTTCTACATCTACCCGGGCACACATAATATTTTTGACCGTCGTATTGCCAAATTTAACAATCCCCTTGAGGATGTCAATGTCTTGCTCGGCATATTTGGTGTCGCCCACAGTAAGCTCAATGGCTTGTTCAATGTCTTTGTCAGTTACGACATTCATGCCCGAATGCTTGGCCAATCGGCGCTCAATAATACGGGTGGCATTAACCAATACCCAACTTAGCAGCCAAAATAAACGACGCAAAATGAGTAGGGGCTGGGCCATGAGTTTGCTTAGCCGCATGTTGTTGCTGCTAGCATACACCTTGGGCGCTACTTCTCCAAATAAAACCAATAAAAAGGTAACAAGCACTACGGTCACCAAAAAAGATAACCAAGCAGGAGTGCTTTCTGGAAGCAACTGCTCAAATAGAAAATTAGAGGTGAGAATAATGCCAATATTGACAAAATTGTTGCTGATTAAAATAGTCGACAACAAATAATGTGGCTTCTCTAAAAGACGCAGAATACGCCCTCTTGGACCTCCCTTATTTACCGCCTGCTTCTGTAATTCTTCAATATCATTATGCGTAATAGAAAAAAAGGCTACCTCCGAGCCAGATAACAAGGCCGAACAGGCTAAAAGAAGAATAATGCTGCCGAGAGAAATCCATGTGGCGGGCCCCAAATCAGTTAAAAATAAAAAACTGAGGCCCAGTTCGGATGGAATAAGGTCTGTGTCCAAAATAATACGCTTAGATGAAGAATGTTAGGGCGTTGCCCTAAAAGACAACTACTCAAGACCCAATAGTAAAATGCTATTCTACTAGAGCCTTTACCCAATATACTAAGTAGTTAGCGAATATAGAACTATCTGCTATTTATTTCAAGAGCAGATAAATAAATGAACGCTAAGAAGAAAAAAAGCCATCAAAACAAAAGACCAATAACCATCAGGCTATTGGTCCTTTCTGCTAAAAGAAAAAGTCTATGCTAGAAGGGAAGATCATCACTATCTCCTTCATTGTCATAGCTCTCCTTTTTAGTTGCATCTCCTCCAGAGTTAGATGAGCCGCTAGCTGTGGCCTGCTGCTTTTCTTCTCCCATATTCATGGGCTCCTCTGGTGGTGGCATCTGACGGCCCGAGTTGCCGCTGCCTTCGCGCTTATCCAAAGAGCGGAAAAGATTGGCCGCCACTTCCGTCATATAACGGGTGTTGCCATTCTCATCCTCCCAGCTACGGTGGGTGAGTTTGCCCTCAATATATACCATGCTGCCCTTTTTGAGCTGCTGAGCCGCACGCTCGGCCGCCTGGCGCCAAATAATGACATTGTGCCACTCCGTTTTGGTCTGCCACTCCCCATTTACTTGGTAGTTTTCATTTGTTGCTACACTGAAACGAACATAGGCCGTTCCATTGGGCAATGTTTTCATTTCTGGGTCCTTCCCCAGATTTCCAATTAAGGTCACTTTGTTGATCATAGTCTATAAATATTTAGTATATCTAAGTTTTACAAATGTAGGCCTAATTTTTTGGATTCGCAACTGTTATTAAAGTTTTTATTAAAAAAAGGCCAATTGTTTTTTCTCCCAATACTGAGCAATGAGCCGAGGCAGAGGGTAGCTGGGCCAGCTTTGGGCATCTACTAGCTCCCAGTCTGCGGCTAAAGCCTGCGGTAAAGGCTGTTTGGGCCAAAGAAAACGAGCAATAATTTTCTGATGAGAGAGCTGCTGTTGTTCTTGGCCAGAAATTAAGGCCCAGCCCTGCTCTTCTAGCTCCCAATGCCCCCAAAGTGATTTTAGTTCGCTGGTTTTTAGGGGCTTATCGAGCTCTATCATCGGGAATTCATATAAGCCCTGCCAAATGTCTTTTTCTTGCCGCTTCCTTAGGTAGTAGGCTCCGCTAGGGCTCTGCCAAATGAAGTAGTAAAAATAACGCTTTTTGATCTTTAGCTTTTTGCCTTTTTTGGGCAACTCTAGCTGCTGTTTGTTGGCTTTGGCTTGGCAGTTTTGGGCCAAGGGACAGTCTCCACAACTAGGGTTTTTGGGCCGACAATGCAGAGCCCCAAAATCCATCATGGCCTGGTTGTAGTTGGCCGGATCATCTCCCCATAAAAGGGCCTGCGCTTTGGCCTTAAACCACTTTTTTCCCGCACTGCTGTCTATGGGCAATGCTTGCCCAAAATACCGACTCAAAACCCGATATACATTGCCATCAACTACGGCATAGGGCAGGTCGTAGGCAAAAGAGGCTATCGCCGCAGCGGTGTATTCACCCACGCCTTTTAGGTCCAAAATAGCCTTGTAGTTGTCTGGGAAAATACCAGCATATTCTGCCACTATTCGCTTTGCCGTCGCCTGAAGGTTCCGCGCCCGAGCATAATAACCCAAGCCCTGCCAAAGTTTCATCAGCTTTTGCTCTTCAGTCTCCGCCAATTCTTTTATGCTCGGATATGCCGCTATAAATCGCTCGTAATAAGGCAAGCCCTGCTCCAAACGAGTTTGCTGCATAATAATTTCCGCCAACCAGATTTTATAGGGATCCTGGCCCTCTTTCCAAGGCAAATAACGCCCCTCCCGCTGCTCAAACCACTGCCTCAGCTGCTTCGAAAAGTAAAGGTCTATATCCATCTTGCTTTCCTTTTTTTCAAAGGTACAATTTTTTTTGGGGGCCTCCGCTGCGGCTTCGCCTTGCGGCGGTTACTCCCGTTGGTCGTCAAACTGCGGCCTAAAGTCCTTGTTGTCGTTTCAAGGCTCGCTGATTTTTTTGGGGCCTCCCGCCTGCGGCGGGCGCTACGTTGCAGGGCTCGCTTTTCGCTCGGCCCTTCGCCGCTTTCAGCGGCTCGGTCTGGCCTGCGGCCACCCCTCCACATCGCTAGGCCGCTCAACAGTTATGTTTTAGCTGGGCTTCCCGCTTCGGCCCCTTAAAAAGGTCCAATTGTTACTAATAAGTTAAAGTGCTAACTTAATGAACTTGTTTCTAAAGGCTAATGAGCTAGCTTTTTATTAGCTCGAGCTAAGGTTTTGCTTGCTCGAGCTAGCTTTTTATTAGCTCGAGCTAGGGTTTTACTTGCTCGAGCTAGGACTTTATTAGCTCGAGCTAAGGTTTTGCTTGCTCGAGCTAGGACTTTATTAGCTCGACCTAGGATTTTGTTTGCTCGAGCTAGAGTTTAAGTAGCTCGACCTAGGATTTTGCTTGCTCGAGCTAGAGTTTAAGTAGCTCGACCTAGGATTTTGCTTGCTCGAGCTAGAGTTTAAGTAGCTCGAGCTAGGATTTTGCTTGCTTTCTGGGCTTCAGCGCAGAAAAGGAGAAACACAAAAGTTTAAACAGTCCCTAGAGAAGTTCCTTTTATGCGTCTAGAGGCGGCGAAGCCGCCGGCTGAGGGATGGATAAGGGTGGCCCGAAGGGCCAGACCAAGGGCGAAATAAAATGAGCCCGCAGGGCCGAGCAGACCTGCGAGCCCTGACACAGCCCGACCCGGCCAAAGGCCGGGGCAGCCCCAAAACCCTAATCAAAAAGAAATCGCTTTAAAAGTCCCAAATTAGCTCCTCTATTGTTCCTATTGCGGCCTGAATTTTAGCCTGCCATTGTTGTTCGTCATGGGGTTGGATGCCCGTACCAAATAGCGATAGCGCCCGCAGATTTTTCCAGCCCGCCAAGTTTTGAGGCAAGCCGTTTAGGGGCGTATCATTAAGGTTGAGGGCCTGTAGTTGAGGGAGCTCGCAAAGAAACTCGGGCAGCTGGCCCAAGCGAGAAAGTCCCACCAAATGTAGGCTATGAAGCTGAGGCAATTGGCCCAAACTGGGCGGAAGTTCTTCTAGGGGCAGCTCTCTGAGGGCCAGAAACTGAAGGTTTTGCAGCTGGCCAATCTCTTGGGGCAAGAGCTGTACCCCTTGGCCCTGCAAAATGAGGCGCTCCAAATTGCGCAGCTCAAAAATGACCATAGGAAATCGGTCGAGGCTATCCAACTGAATAAATAGGCCCTTGAGCGCTTGTAGTTGGGCCAAACTAGCCGGAAGTTTAGAGGCCCGCTGAAAAGAAATAGAGAGTTCTTCTAGTTGGTTCAGCCGCTCTATGCGCTCAGGCAAGCGGATGAGGAGGTTGTCCTCTAAATGAAGGGCTTTTATTTGTTTGAGCGACCAAAAATGATCGGGCAATTGGACCAACTGATTATGGGCCAAATTAAAGGTTTCGGCTTGCTGAAAATGCAGCAAAAATAGCGGAAACTTCCGCAAGTTATTGCGGCTAATATCTACCGATTTGGCCAAAGGGGCCAGAGCCAGTAAGCAATCGGGCAGCTCAAATAACCCCAAACCCGATAATTGCAGGCCCTTTTCTCGAATCTGATTAAAGAGTTTGGGAAAACTATAGAGGGCCCGATATTGCTCTTCATAAAAGGCAAGGCAATCTTGCAGTTGCTGAAAACGAGGCCGAAGGTCTTTGCCTTCTCCCTTGGCCAGTAAAAGGGCCAATTCCATGTTTTCGGTTTGCCCCGAATACAACAGGGCTTCTATGTTTTCCCAATCACTCATCTCATCGGTTATTTTTCTGCGCTAGGGCGCTGTTCAATGGCTTTATACATATCCATAATGGCTTCTTGGCTATATTGGGTTACTGTGCTAGAAGTCATGCGAAACTGTTGGTCGCCTTGAATATAGAGGTACTCAAAGTTGTAGAATTTGGTGGTATCGCCTTCGTATTGCATACTAAAGACATAGCCGTTATCATCTTCGCTGATGATTTCAAAGCCTTTTTTGCTGGCCTTGGTCTCTTCTTTTTGTTCTTCCTTTAGGGTTTTTACATCTTCGGTTTCGGCCCCTTGGCCATAGAGATAGACCTGAAACTCTTCTCCTTGCATCGTAATTTCATGGGGCAAAATTCCACCCGTCACTTTATTGATATTGAGGCCTTCTGGTCCACGCACTTTTAGCATGACGCCAAAAGGAGCCAAATCATATTCTTTGGTAAATTTTTCTTCTGGGGCAGTTTCTCCACCACAGGCTGTCAGTACCGCTAGGCCTAAAAAAAGGAGGGCGGCATAAAGGCTATTTTTCATTTAGATTTTATGTTTGTTTCTAATAAATAAAAAGACCTTTAAAGGTAGAAAAAAAGCCGCTCTTAGTAAACCCAAGAACGGCATAATTGCCTAGGCGCCCCCAAGCTAGGGAGAAAGTGTGAACATTCTACTCTCCCTCTTCTGTATTGGCCGAGGCACCTAGGTAGTAGGCGCCTTGGAGCACAACGGCCCGCCCTTTTAGTTGCTCGCTAATTTTAGGGCTGTAGTAAAAATCATCATATTGTTGGGCGTCTACTAAGGGGAGGGGCTCAAAAAAGTGTTGGCCATTTTCTGTTTTGGCCAAGGCATAATAGTAGGCTTGCTCTCCCAACTGATAGATGGCCGAACTGGGCAAAACCAAGGCTTTCTGTTGCCCTAAATGCAGTTGGGCTTCCATATAAAGGCCTTCTACTAGATTGAAAGGCAGGCTATCGAGGGCCAAACGCACCGAAATGCTTTTTTTGTTGGCTCCAAAGGCTTGGCCCAAACGCAAAACTTTGGCCCTTAGCTTTCGTTTGCCCATGGGCCCAGCCAAACTGAGGTCTACCTTTTGGCCTTCTTCCAATAAGGGCCAGTCTTTTTCAAAAACTTCGAGTTCGGCCTGCATTTTTTTGTTATCTACAATGCTCAATAGGGGCTGTCCTGCGCTTAGGCTTTGGCCCAAACTGAGGTCGAGCTCGCTGATATAGCCAGAAATAGGAGCCTGCAACCAATAGTGCCCCGCTTGGGCCGAAGAAAATTGATGGAGTTGGTTTTGGCGAATGCTCAGCTCTTTTTTCATGCCGGCCAAGCTGGCTTTGGCCTTGTCTACTTCTAGCTGGGCCTGTTCTAAGGCTTTGCCCGAGTTGATTTGCTCTTTGGCCAGAGCTTCTTGGCGTTGCAAGGCTTTTTCTAGGTAAAATAGGGCCTGCTCTGCCTCGGCAATTTGGCGCTCCAATTGGCTGTTTGCTAAAAGCAGTTGTTGGTAGCCCAAGCTCTCAATTTGTAAAATGGCTTCGCCTTTTTGTACATATTCGCCCTCTTGTTTGCGGATGCCCAAAAGCTTTCCGGGTAGCTCTACACTGAGGCTGGCCTTGGCCCCCTCGGGCAAGCGGCTATAAGCCCCCAATTTGATGCTGTTTTCTAGCTGATGTTCTTGAGGCTGCCCCCATTCTAATTTAGATTGTTTGAGCTGGGCATCGGTCCAAACGATATATGGACTTTCGGGACTAGCTGTTTGTTCTTCCGCAGCTTTGTGTTCTTCTGTCTCACAAGCACTAAGGCTAAACATAAGGCTAGCCACTAGCAAAAATGGATATATAGATTTCATACAATTGTTTAGTTTTCTCTTTTGTTAATATTTTTTTGGGGCTGCCCCGCCCTGCGGGCGGGTCGGGCTATGTCGTGGCTCGCAGGTCTGCTCGGCCCTGCGGGGCTTTCGCTTTGCTTCAGCCCCTAGGTCTGCGGCTTCGCCGCCCCACTTTCTATCCCTCAGCCTGCGGCGCCTTCGGCGCCTGTCCGCCGCAGGAAAAGGCCAAGTAGAAGCCCTACCACTTCTATCTAAGAATGGCCGAGAAGTTAATTTTATGAGGGTTTTAACCCTCATTCATAGATCATTGCGAAGCAATACAGCATTTTTGCTGTAGGTTTCCACCTACAGTAAAAAAGGCCTAGCGATGCGAAAGGGGGCGGCGAAGCCGCAGACCAAGGCCGTCAGGCCGCAGGGCCGAGCAGACCTGCGAGCCCTGTAGCGACAACAAGGACTTTAGTCCGCAGTTCGACGACCAAAGGGAGTAACCGCAGCAAGGCGAAGCCGCAGCTGAGGCCCCAAATCTTAATTCCCTTCAGGCAAAAAACGGCCAAGCAAATAATCGAGTCGGTCCATGGCTTTATGCAGTTCCCAGACATAAGTAGCCCGTTGTTGCTCCAGCTCCAAATACTGCTGTAAGGCCTGCAAATAGGCCAATTGTTCAATTTCGCCCAATTCAAAAGCGCGTTTCATCTTCTGCAGATATTCTGCTTGGGGTTGGGCGGCGCGGCTCTCCCAATTACTGAGCGTCTGTTGATAAAAATCTACAGTCCTCTTCAGGCGGAGATATTCTTGGCCTAGGGCGGCGGCTTTTTGATTGGCCCTTTGGCCCAGCGCTTGAGCCTCCAACTCTAGGGCAGCCAGCTCTTTTTTTCGGTTTTTGCGGCCCAAAATAGGGGCGTTTAGGCCCAGGCCAATTTGTTGGTAGCGAGGCAAACCCAGCGCCTGCAGTTGTTGATTCCGGGCCTCTTCTCTCATCGATTGGATTTGATAATTAAGGCTAAGGCGGGGGCGGTAGCTCGCTTTTTCTTGTTTTTGCTTTAGTTGGGCCGCTTGTTGGGCAATTTGGGCCAATAAGAGCTCGGGTTGTTGGGCCAGTAGGCTGCTATCTTGTATCTCAAGCAGTCGGCTTTGCCAAGTTGGGACCTCCATCTCGGGCAATTCGTCTAGGCCCAAAAGAAACAAAAGCGATTGCTCCAGCTGTTGTTGGGCCAATTGGAGCTGCCTATTTTGCTCGCTCCATTGCCAGAGCAAACGCTCTAGACTCAGGACCTTCAGGGGCGAAATCTCGCCCAGCTCTACTTGTTTTTGCAAAAGCTGCATCTGTTGCTCCAATAGCGTCATATTCTTCTGATACAGCTGAGCGAGCTCCAGATAATAGGCTCGTTGAGCGAGCAATTGCTGTAGCTCATAGGCCCAACTTTGCTGTTCTAGTTGCACGGCTATCTGGGCGCTCTTTCCCTTTTGTTCTCGGGCCTGCGCTTCGAGGCGCCAAGCCAAAAGCGAAGGCAGTTCTTGCTCTATTCCAAAAGACCAGTCATTTTCTGGGGTATTGATTTGGCCCCAACCCAACTGAAAATTTGTGGGCGACCAGTTGCGGGCTCCGCCTTGGCGGGCTTGGGCCGCAGCCAATTCTGATTGTTTGGCTTGGATCGGGCTCCAGTTCTCTTGGCCCAAGGCTCTGAGTGCTGCATAGCTTTTGGCTTCTTGGGCTTGCAAGCTAGTACTGGCCAAAATCAAAAGACCAATCATGAGGACCGATTTGGGCGCTTTGTTAAAGCTCAATCGCTGGCTGTAATAATATAAAATGGGCAAAACAAAGAGAGTGAGCAGCGTAGCCGTCAATAAGCCTCCAATGACCACCGAGGCCAAGGGTTTTTGGACCTCTGCGCCAGCGGCCTGACTGAGCGCCATGGGCAAAAAGCCCAAAGCCGCCACCGAGGCCGTCATCAGGACGGGCCGTAGACGAAGCCTACAGGCCTGTAAAATGCGTTCTTCCAAACTCAAATCAGGGTTCTTTTTTAGTTCATTAAAGTGGGCAATCAAAACAATTCCATTTAGTACCGCCACACCAAAAAGGGCAATAAAACCCACGGCAGCAGAAATACTAAAGGGCATATCTCTAAGCCAAAGTGCCCAAATCCCCCCAATAGCCGAAAAGGGAATGGCGGTAAAGATGAGCAAGGCTTGGCCCATAGAGTGAAAAGTGAAATAGAGCAGCAAAAAGATGAGGAAAAGGGCCAGCGGCACCACCACCAAAAGGCGTTGGCTGGCGTCTTCCAAATTCTTAAACTGTCCGCCATAACTGAGGTAATAAGAGGCTGGCATTTGAAGCTGAGGCTCAACCTTAGCTTGAATCTCTTCTACCACAGATTGCACATCTCGTCCCCGCACATTAAAGCTGATGACGATTCTTCTTTGGCCCTCTTCTCTAGAAATTTGGGCGGGACCTTCTACAAAGTCGATCTTGGCCAAATCGCCCAACTGGATTTGTTCGCCAGAGGGGAGGGGCAGTTGCAAGGCTTTTAGGGCATTGATATCTTGGCGGTCTTTGGCCGCTAGACGAACCACCAAATCAAAACGGCGTTGCCCCTCTTGGATTTGGCCCAGACTGCTTCCCGCAAAAGCGGCTTCTAAAATTCTATTGAGGCGACTCACATCGAGTTGGTAGTAGGCCAGGCGCTCTCGAATATATTCAATGCGGATTTGGGCCAAACCACTAACGGCCTCTACTCGCACATCTTCGGTCCCTTCTACGCTGGCTAGCTTCTTTTGTACTTCTTCGCCCAATTGGCTAAGGGTGGCCAGGTCTTCGCCAAAAATCTTAATGGCCACATCTGCCCGAACGCCAGTCATTAGCTCATTAAAACGCATTTGAATGGGCTGGCTAAATTCTGTGGTCAGTTCTGGAATTTGCTCCAAAACGGCCTGCATTTTTTCTACTAGTTCTTCTCGGTTTGTTGCCGATACCCAGTCTTCTCGGTCCTTCAAAATGACCATGCCATCGGCTACCTGCATAGGCATGGGGTCGGTAGGCACCTCGGCACTACCAATTTTAGAGACTACTTGCAAGACTTCTGGAAAGTTGTCTAGGAGTAGCTTTTCCGCCTTTCCACAAACCTCTATTTCTTGATCCAAAGAGCTGCCTTCAGGAAGAATAAATTGGGCGGCCAAATCGCCTTCGCCCAGAGTGGGAATAAATTCCCCGCCCATTTGGCTAAATATCCAGCCACTAAATCCCAACGCCAGAATAGCTAGGCCCAAAATAGGGGCTTTGGCCCGCATCACTAAGGCCAAAACAGGGCTATAGGCCCGCTCCAAAGCAGCCACCAAACGATCAGAAAAATTTGCTTTTTGAGGGATGTTTTTAGAGAGAAAGAGGGCCATCATCATGGGCACATAGGTCAAGGATAGAATAAAGGCCCCCAAAATGGCAAAGGCTACGGTTTGGGCCATGGGCACAAACATTTTTCCCTCTACACCCGATAAAACGAGGATGGGCAGATAAACAATCAGGATGATGATTTCGCCAAAAGCTGCCGTAGAGCGAATTTTGGAAGCCGATTCATAAACCGCTTGGTCCATTTCTTCTGCAGTTAGCCGCTTTTTCTGCTGCTGATGCAAAAAGTGAATGGCAGCCTCTACAATAATGACCGAACCATCTACAATCAACCCAAAGTCAATGGCGCCCAAACTCATCAGGTTGCCACTGACGCCAAAAAAGTTCATCAGGCTAATGGCAAAGAGTAGGGATAAGGGAATAACAGAGGCCACAATCAAACCCGCCCGCAGATTACCAATGAGTAGCAGCAAAACAAAAAGTACAATTAATGCTCCCTCAATAAGGTTGCTGGCAATGGTAGAGCTGGCCTTATTGACCAAACGAGAGCGATCTAAAAAGGTGGTGAGCTCTACGCCCTCAGGTAATTTGGCCTTAATGCTTTCCATTCTGTTGCGCACCTCCTCAATGACTTTGGCACTGTTGGCCCCCTTGAGCATCATGACAATCCCAACAACAACTTCACCCTTTCCATCTTTGGTAGCGGCTCCATAACGCATAGGGCTGCCAAATTTAAAGTCGGCCACTTCCTTGAGCAAAATTACTCGACCCTCTTCGGTTTGGCCCAAGTGAATTTGGCCCAGCTCTTCTAAGCGCTGAATTTTACCCACCGCCCGAATAAAATGCGCATAGGGCTTATGATCAATATAAGCCGCCCCCGTATTTTCATGGTTGTTCTCTAAGGCAGACATGACATCGAGCAACGAAAGGCCCAAAGGACGCAAACGCTCGGGATAAACAACAACCTCATATTGCTTGAGCTCGCCGCCTAAGGTGTTGAGCTCGGCCACTCCTGGAATCCCCAATACCTGCGGCTTGATGACCCAGTCTTGAATGCTCCTGAGCTGCATAGCCGAAAACTGCTCCTCAAAGCCAGCTTTGGCACTTAAGCTATACTGATAAATTTCTCCCAATCCCGTACTCACTGGCCCCAAACTAGGCCGTTCGACTCCAGGAGGTAATTCTACTTGCCCAGTTCGCTCATTGACCTGCGCTCTGGCCCAATAAGGGTCTACAGACTCATCAAATACTAGGGTAACTACCGAAATTCCAAAGCGACTAATAGAGCGCAGCTCTAACAAATGCGGAATAGATTTTACGCTCTGCTCTAAAGGAAAAGTAACCAATTGCTCCATCTCTTGAGTCGAGAGCTCAGGCGCATTGGTAATCAGTTGTAGTTGGTTGTTGGTAATGTCGGGCAAAGCGTCTATGGATAGCGAGCGGAGATTGTAAATCCCCACTAGCAAAAGGGCCAAAACGCCTAAACCCATCATCAGCTTGTTCTTAATGCTCCAAAGGATGATTTTGTCTAACATGACGTACTTATAATGTTGTAATAATGATGTTTTGCGGGAAGTAGATAACTATAGCACTCTCACAGCTCCGGGGAAAGCTGTAAAGAGCGCTATAAATCACTGTTTTATTCTAAACTAAAGGCAAGGTGCAAGGAAGCAATAATGGCTTCTAGGCCCGTGCTTCTTTGGTAGTAGGCCAATCTGGCCGAAATAGATTTGAAAAGGACCACTCTTTTGCTTTTCAAAAAGCTCTTACTACGCAATAACCCAAAAGCAGGCGCATAACGAAAGCCCAAACCAAATTGCTGAGAATGAAAGGCCGAGAGATCATAATCAGAGGTGTAGAAGCTCGAGTTGACGCTATGCTCGGCAAAGGGCGCAAAATAATCGGAGGCCGTTTGCTGATGGTAGCGATAAAAGGCTTGCAGATTGAAGTTGGGATGCAACTGAATGGGCAATTCTAGCTCTGCCGTATGCCCTTCTACCCCAAATTCATCCCAGTAGTAGCGGTAAAAACTGCGCAGAATGAAGTAGTCGTTGAGGTAGTAATGCAGGCGAATACTGGCCGGGATTTTGCTCCGCATTTCAGGCAAACGCTCAATGTCCAAACTCAAATCATCAAAAAATACTCGATGAAAAGGTGTAGAGAGTAGGCCCGCCATCCGAATGTATTCTACATTGGCAATGGCCTGCAAACTGGGCGTGATCATCTGACTATAGGCCAAAGAAAAACTCAAACTCTGCCGATCCGAACGTCCCGCATCTACAAATCCCCGAAGCTCTCGGGGGTAAATTAACTTCCAGTTGTCCTGAAAAAGCCCAAAGTTGAAGGCCAGCTGGCTGTTGCCCGCATAAAAGTCTTTTTTGATGCCCAAATTGGCCGAAACCGACTGGTAGTCGTACTCTGTCGAAAATCCACCCCCAACAGAGAACTCCAGCCCCTGCCGCAACAATTTATGCTGATAACTCAACTGCCCATAGGCCCGAAGATCCTGGGCCGAAGCCGAAGAGGGGTTGTTGTCAATTTCATCCGTAGAGGCCGAGCTGTAACTATCGGCCCCAGCCTGCAACTGAATCGCCTTGTTTTTATCTAAAGGGACATATAACTGCACTTTGTTGGCCACATCTTGCAGCTTTTCGGTCCCCTGACCGCCCTGCACCGCCCCATTTTGCCCATCTTGCTGGTAGTAGCTGCTGAGCAAATCAGCCGTGATGGCTCGACTATTCGCCGGGATTTTATAGCTGCTGTCTTGTGCCGCTTGCTGCGCCCAACTACTAGCCGCTATGGACCAAAATACTAGGCCCAATAGGTATGCTTTTTTCATCTTTTCATTTTTAATCTGCCAATAATTATGATTTGGGGCTGCCCCTTCCGCCGGCTTGAAACCCAGCGCAAAGCGGTATCGCTTTGCGAAGCTATACAAAATGAGGGTGGAAACCCTCATGAGTTATCGGGCGGGTCGGGCTCTGTCGTGGCTCGCAGGTCTGCTCGGCCCTGCGGGGCTTTCGCTTTGCTTCAGCCCCTGGGTCTGCGGCTTCGCCGCACCACTTTCCATCCCTCAGCCGACGGCCCTGCGGGCCTTTTCAGGCGGCTTCGCCGCCTCTTTGGACCTTAATTGCAGCCGCAGCCGCCTCCCGTTTTTCCCGAGTTGGCCCCAGAGGCCCCCTCTCGATAAGATTGGAAGTTGGTCTCAAAGCTTTGCTCTTTCTTGGGCGAAAGCTCCATCTGGGCTTGCCGCAATTGCATTTGCTGATACGCTTTTACCGACTGACAGCTGCTAACTAGCCCCGCCAAGGTCAGTAAAAGAAGAAGTTTATTTCTCATCTCTTTTGATTTCAATATTTTTAGAACAGCGATAGCTATTATCACTCAACCAAATGAAGGCTTCTATTTGCTGCAGTTGGTCAATCAGCGCCAAGCCTTTATCTGGCCCCAAAACAAAAAGGGCGGTGGCCAAGGCATCGGCCAATTCTGCCGAGGGACAAAGGACCGAGGCCGACTGAATGCCCTGGGTGGGCAGGCCCGTTTTGGGGTTGATAATATGCGCATAGCGCCGCCCTTGGTAATAGAAGAATTTCTCATAATCGCCAGAGCTCACTAGGGCCCGCCCATTTAGCTGAAGGTAGCCCAAGGGCGGCGCTTGTTTGTCTGGCGAAAGAATCTGAATGTTCCATCCTGCTTTTCCGGGAGGTTGCCCCCAACAGTTGAGGTCGCCACTGGCATTGACCAAACCAGCCGTTACTCCAGGCATCTTTTGCATTAGGGCTTTGGCCCTATCGGCGGCATAGCCCTTGCCCAGTCCCCCAAAGCCAATTTGCATAAGGGAGTCGGGCAAAAAGACCGTTTGGGCCAGCTCATCTACTTGGATGTTTTGCCAATTGGCGGAGCTAGCCTTGGGCGGTATTTTGGGCCATTTTTCCAAAGTTTGTCCCTTAAATTGCCAAGGCGAATTTTTGGGCGCAAAACTAATATCAAAAGCGCCATCGGTTAGGTCCGAGATCTTTTTGGCCCTTTGGATGAGGGCCAAAAGCTCTGTAGGTACCCGAACGGCCTGCTGCCCTGCCTGCGCATTGATTTGGCTAGTGGCCGAATTGGGCTGCCAAGAAGAAATCAGCGCCTCGATGCGTTGCATTTCGGCTATGCCAGCGGCCAGGGCCGCTTGGGCCTCCTCCTCTTCTTGGGCAAAAACCTTGACCTCAAACCAGCAGCCCATCAGCTGGAATTGCTTTTGGGCCAATTTCTGGGCAGAAAGCGGCCAGCTAGCAAAAAGCAAAAAGAACAAAAAATAAAGTCGCATAAGCAGCGTGGTTTTTGCGTCTAGAAGCGGGCGAAGCCCGCTGGCCTAGCGATGTGTAGCAGTGGCCCAAAGGGCCAGACCCAGGCGGCAAAGCCGCCGCAGGGCCGAGCGAACAGCGAGCTGCAAAACGTAGCGCCGCAAGGCGAAGCCGCAGCGGAGGCCCCAAAACAGCAGCGAGCTGCGCAACGACAACAAGGTCTTTAGACCGCAGTTCGACGACCAAAGGGAGTAACCGCCGCAAGGCGAAGCCGCAGCGGAGGCCCCAAAACAGCAGGATAGAAAACTTAGGGCAGTAACTTCTTTAGTTCCTCGATAAAGAAATCGGGGCCTTCATGATGGTACTTAATTTCGCCCAAAACATTGCCTTGAGCGGAGAGCAGGACCACGGTAGGAAACTGCGCAAAGGGGTTGTACTTTTCGGCTAGGGCCTCATTTTCGGCACGGACCTCCTTGCCCTGTAATTTTTTATTTTTTCGGCGGACCGGGAAGTCGAGATAAAGGTAAGTAAACTCCTTATTGGCGAGTTGGAGAAAGGTCTTTTGGCTGAGGACCTCTTTGTGTAGGCGTTTGCAGGGGGCGCACCAATCGGAGCCAGAAAAGACCAATAAAATGGGTTGTTCTTTGGCTTTGGCTTGCTCGAAACGCTTTAATTCTTGGGCCCAGCTACTGCTTGCAAACAGCAGGGCGAGGCAAACAAATAGATACTTCATTGGGGGGGGGATTTAAGAGAACACCCGGAGCATTTGTCCGTTGAGTTCGGTTTGATAAATCGTGAGATTGCGGCTACCCTCACTGTTTAGTCCTTGGCCAGAGAGGTCGAATCGGGCGCTATGATCGGTACAGAACCACTCATTATTGCGCAAGACAATTTCGTAGGTGCCCTCATGGCTACAGCGTTGGGTAGCGGCCACATAATTGCCGTTATTGTCCTTGGCCACCACCACACGATCTTTGATAATATAGCCGCCATTTTGTTGGAGGTTGTCATAAGTGGGATCGGAAAGGTCGATGGTGAAATCTACATTTTCGGTAGGGGCAAAGTCTTCATCATCTTTGCTACAGCCGCCAAAGCAGCCAGCGGTAAGGGCGAAAAGGGCGCCAGCGCCTAGGGTTTTCAAAAACTCTTTACGTTGCATAGAAATATATTTATGGATAAGAAAATGAATTGGGGCGTACTATAATAAGTACGTGAAAACGGGCCTAAAGGCTTAGGTTCGAGCATTTAGGGCATAAAAAACCCGCTAGCTGTTCATTTACAGTAGCGGCGATCTAGACCTAAAGAAATAGGCCTGGCAAAGGCTGATAAGGGCCCCATTGCAGGGCTACAGGCTTTACCTATCCATAAATAGGGGGAGCTCGGCCAGCTTGAGTGCTAGCGAGCAGGCGCATTAGAGCGCTTTTATCCTTAAAAATAGCAGTTTTGGGCTGCAATTGGGCCAAAAACTTGGCTAAGAGGGCCTGTTCTAGGGCAGCGGGAGCGACAAAAAGCAGTTGTTGATAGGATAGCTGCTTTGGGGCTTGTTTTTTAGTGGCTGTTTCTTTGCTGAGCGTCTGTTCTACATCTTCCTCTTCAGACTGCTCTACAAACTGAAAGGCCTCTTCTTGTCCGTGTGCTAGGCTACTATGGCCCTCAAAAAGGAGGTGGAGCCAATCCATAGTTTGCCCTTCCTCAGCTTCATCATGAGCATGAGGGCTACAGTTGTGTGCAAGTAGCAGCAGGCAACTGAAAAAGAGCGAATAGATATGGATATTAAACTGCATAAAGCATTTTGGGCGTCCTAATTGTCACTAATAAACAGTTTTTCTTGAAAAGAACTAGTGATTGATGGACAAAGCTTAAAAAATTAACAGATTTTTAAAAATCGCTAGCGGCGCCACCGGCAGAAAAGTCGTCATCATCATCTTCCTCAAAATCTTCTGGATGATTATAATAATCTAGAAAATGTTCATCCATATCATCTAGATGTTCATGATCGGAGGGGGGATTGAGTCTTTCGATTTCTTCTTCTAGTTGGAAGAGGCGTTCGCTGGGGCTTTCCTCCCAATCTAGGCGATAGATATACTCTTGTAGGCGGAGTTTTGGGGCATAGAGGAGGCGTTTTTGGCCTTTTTGGAGTAATTCTATGGCTTGGGGCAGGGTTTGCAGTTCGTCGGCTAGGAGTTGGGCAAAATAGAGAATATGTTGTTCGGCGTTTAGTCCATTATCCCAGGCGCCTTGAAAATAGTCTTTGGCCAGTTGGGGGTCGCCAAGATATTGCCAGACGATCCTTGCCTTTTCGGCTAATAGGAGGGGCGACTCCCAATTTTGGGGGCTAAGGAGTTGCATGGCATTTTGGACCTCTTCTTTTTCTAGGGCCATTTGGGCCATTAGAAAATGGGCTGCTTCATTTTGGGGCTGCATAGAGATAGCAATATCGATAAACTGCTTGGCGCGTTCTTTTTCTCCCGATTGCGCATAATTTTGGGCCAGGGCCACATAATATTCGGCCTCATAGGGAGACTCTTCAACGCATTGGTTGAGGCTATCAATAGCGCCTTGATAATCTTCTAATTGATATTGTAATTGGGCCAGGTTTCTCCAGAGCAGCAATGACTTAGGAAAATGCTTGAGGCCCTCTTCATAGCATTCTAGGGCTTGTTCGTCACTTTCTATTTGCGCATAGCGTTTGGCCTGAAGCAGAACTGCCGTTTCATTTTCATAGAGTTGAGCGCCCAGTAATTGCAAGAGTTCCTCGGCAAGGTCGGGCTGCTTGAGGAGCAGAAAAAGCGCTTGGGCTTTTTGGACCAGCTGTTTGCGAAAGTTGGGCAGCTCTTGAAAAAAGGGGGTAAAGAGCTCTTGATTTTGCATAAAGCGCTCAAAGAGAGACAAGAGCTGCTCGTTGTCGTTTAGCTCTTGCTCAAAAAAGGCAAGGGCTTGCCAGTAGAGTTGAGCTTCGGCAGAGTTGTGAAGCAGCTCTTCAATTTGCTCTTCTTCTTCATGGCTCAATTTATAAAGGGCCGTAAAAGCCATAAAGTAAGGACTTTGGCTGCTGGGCCAGGGGGCGCTTTGGTCTTGCAGTAGGGCCTGAGCATATAGACGTTCGTCTTGGCTAAGGCGGCTCCAGATGGACATATAGAATAGTTTAAAAAAGGCTAAAGGCCTTTATTTGCATTAGGAGGACAAATTTACGCTTTTCAAAGCAAACAATAGGAAATAAAAAAGCGCTAGTTCCTTTTTCAAGAAAACTAGCGCAATAGTCAAAACAAAACGGCTATTAAGAGCGGCGAATCACCTTGCGGGGCTTGTCGCCTTTTTCTTTTTGCTTGCCCTCTACCGTTTTGGTCGCATGAGGCACTAGCGCCAAACGCTCTTTACTAATGAGTTTGCCCGTAATGGTACAAACACCATAGGTTTTGCTGTTGATGCGGATGAGCGCATGCTCTAAGTCGCGAACAAAACGTTGCTGTCTAGCCGCCAACTTATTGAGATGCTCTCTTTGCCAATTCGAGGCGCCATCGTCAAAGGTGCCCGCTCGGTTTTCATCGCCGCTGTTGTTGAGTTCAGTTAACTGAACTTTCAGCTCCTCGAGTTGCTGCTTAGCTTCCTCGAGCTTTTTTTCAATGACCACCTTAAATTCAGCAAGGTCCTCATCACTATAGCGATTCTTGGCTACATTTTCTTGTTTACTCATAAGCGCAGGATTTAATAACGTAAATTTGGGATATGGGATAGTTTGGGGGATCGGGTTCTTAACTTACATTAAGTCCCAAAAGTTTAACTAATACGCTATTAAAGGAGTAAAAGTTAGGTTTTTACCGCATTTTTTTGCTTTTAACAGTATATACTCCTTTAACTTTTGCGAAATTTAATGCTTTTAAGTTATAACTGCCAGTTTTGCAATTAAAAATTTTGTTTCTTTTTAAGGTATTAAGCTTAATCTTCTGTTTACAAAAAAGGCGCTAGCTGCATGCAGCTAACGCCTTTCTCTTATTGGGCCTTGCAAAATGCCATAAAGGCCTGAATGCGATTTTTGTTTTCTTCGGCGCCTAATAGGGCCGCCATTTCAAATACGTCTGGGCCTTTCATCGTTCCCGATAGGGCAAAACGAAGGAAGGGCAGCAGATCGCCAAACCCTAGACTGTTGGCTTCCATGAAAGCCGTAATTGCCGTTTTGATTGTAGCCGCATCTGAGCCTCTAAGCAGCTCGGGCAATTGGCTAAATAACTCGGCCCGCTCTGCCGTCCATTTCTTAAGGACCTTTTTCTTGAGGTTTTTAGCCTCATTGGCTAAGGTGTCCTCATAGTTGGGAGCAGCAAAAAAGTATTGCCCCACTACAGGCATTTCACTAAGAAAATGCACCCGCTCTTTGAGCATGCCCGCTACAGCCTCCAAATAAGCTAGACTGTAGTCTTTCCCTTGGGCCGATAGCGTTTTTTGCAGCGCTTCGGCAAGGACTTTATTTTCTGTAGCCATTAGGTATTGCTGGCTAAACCAACGAGCTTTCTCAAAATCAAAACGAGCTCCGCTTTTGCTGACTTTCTCAATGTCAAAGGCTTCTACTAGCTCTTCTAAACTGAACATCTCGCGGTCTCCCTCAGGGTGCCAACCCAATAAGGCCAAAAAGTTGAGCACAGGAGCAGGCGCAAAACCCCACTCTCTAAAGCCATTGATTTTTTCTTGGCCCTCTTGCTCAAAGTCAAGGGGAAATACAGGCATCTCAAATTTTGCCGCATCCCGCTTGCTCAGCTTTCCATTGCCCTTGGGCTTTAGAATGAGCGGAAGATGCGCAAAGGCCGGGCGACTCTCCTCCCAACCCAAATAACGATAGAGCATAACATGCAAGGGCGTGCTGGGCAACCACTCTTCTCCCCGAACCACATGGCTGATTTTCATCAAGTAATCATCCACTATGTTGGCCAAATGATAGGTGGGCATTTGCTCGCTGCCTTTATACAAGACTTTATCGTCCATGTCGCGGCTGTTGTAACGCACAACGCCCCGAATCATATCTTCAAAAACAATTTCTTCCTCCGCCGGCAACAAAATCCGAACAACATAGTCGCCACTAGCCACAAGCTGATCCACTTCTTCTTGCCCTAGCGTCAAAGAGTTGCGCAGTTTCATCCGACTTTCAGCCCCGTATTTAAAATTTGGCTCTTCTTTGCGAATCGCATCTAGCTCCTCTGCCGTATCAAAGGCATAATAGGCATAGCCGCTATCCAATAACTGCTGCGCATATTTTGCATAAATCGCTTTGCGGTCAGATTGGCGATATGGACCATATTCTCCCCCTTCTACAACTCCCTCATCAGGCGTCAAACCCAACCAAGCTAAGGCTTCATTGATGTAGCTTTCAGCTTCGGCCACAAAACGCTTGCGGTCGGTGTCCTCAATCCGCAAAATGAAGGTTCCACCCATTTTTTTGGCAAAGAGATAATTGTATAAGGCGGTACGCACACCCCCAATATGTAGGGCTCCGGTGGGACTAGGTGCAAAACGCAGTCGTACTTGCTGAGACATCATGGCTTTTTTACTATTTTGCTAAATCTGAAAAGACTATTGTTTTGGGGCCTCCGCCTCCCTTCGGTCGTCGGCGCTACGTTCGGCAGCTCGCTGTTCGCTCGGCCCTGCGGCGGCTTTGCCGCCTAGGTCTGGCCTTCGGCCACTGCCTTCCATCGCTAGGCCGTTGCTGGCTGCGCCAGCTAGGGCCGTTCCTTTTGCTTTTCGGGGGCAAAGATAGGCTTTTTCAAAAACTTCTCTCTCTTCCTCAAAACTTTATCTCTCTATGTTTCAAGATTCTTCTCTTTTTTCTGTTTGGCCAATTTTAAATAGTGGTCACAAATAAGCTAAGTAGACCCTTAGTTTAGCATTGAAAAAGTTTGTTATGATCTCTTTGATATTTCTATAGGATGAAAATCGTTCGCTATTTGCGGGCCTTGTCGGTCCGGCTTTTATTTTTACTAAATTTGCCTTTTAGTTTGCTGCTTTTGCTTTCTTATTTGGCCCCAATTATTCCCCCTACTAGCAATAGTTATTTGGCTATTTTGGCCTTGGGGTTTCCTTTTTTGCTCTTGGCCAATTTTGTCTGGGCGCTCTTTTGGCTTTTTCGGCGAAAGCGGCTGTTTTATTTACCCGCCATTTGCATGTTGCTGGGTTTTCCTTATTTCTCACAGACCTATGGGCTGCGCTTTTCGGCCCAGCGGGCTGCGCCCGCTGGCTTTCGGCTGATGAGCTATAATATGCGTTATTTTAATACGGGCTTATATCGAAAAGAGGCAGATTTGCTGCGGGAACAAAATCGCTTTTTGGCTTATCTCCGAAAGGAGAACCCGCATATTTTGGCGGCTCAGGAGTGTTCGGGTAGGGGAGTGGCTTCTACGCAGCGGTTTAAGGATAGTTTGCTTCAAATGGGCCTGTCTTATCAGCATTTGGGAGGCGGAAGCAGCTTGGGCATTTTTAGCCGCTATCCCTTAATCAATTTGGGCCAAATACGTTTTGAGGGCTCGCATAATGGGGCCATTTTCGCCGATATTATTGGTCCAAAAGATACCTTTAGGCTGTATGCCGTGCATTTGCAATCTACCCGTTTGGGCCAAGATGCGGGAGAGGTCCTTAAAAAGGAGAACCTAAAATCCTTAAACGATAAGAAGACCCAAGATACTTATTATCGCATTGGCTCTAAGTTGAGCAATGCCTTTGAGCTGAGAAGCATTCAGGCCCAAGCCATTGTTAAGCATGCTAGTGCTTCGCCGCATCCTGTTTTTATTTTGGGCGATTTTAATGATACGCCTCTTTCTTATAGCTATCGTTTGTTGGCCAAAGGAAGAAAAGACAGTTTTATAGAGCAGGGCAGTGGTTTGGGGGCCAGTTATGCGGGGGGCTTGCCCGGCTTGCGGATCGACTATATTTTATTGCCCAAAAGCTGTAAGGTCTATAATCATCGTTTGCAGGCCGAGGCGATATCGGATCATCGGGCAGTGATTTCGGATTGTGAGTGTCTGTAGTTGCTTTTTGGTCCTAGCAAGGCGGCGAAGCCGCCGCAAGGCGCGCAGCGCCTCGGCTGAGGGATGGATAGCAGTGGCCCGAAGGGCCAGACCTAGCGGGCGCAGCCCGCGCAGGGCCGAGCAGACCTGCGAGCTGCGACACAGCCCGACCCGCCCAAAGGGCGGGGCAGCCCCAAAAAAGAAAAAAGAGAAGTCTCCTAGGGGCCCAACCCTTCTGTTTTAGGGTTTGTTTAGAAAGCTATAGGAGAGAAGCGAAATTGTTTCTCCTTAAAACTATATTTTGCGACTTCATTTTAAAAAAAGCTAAATGTCAAAAATCTATCAATTATTTGCAGCTGCTTTTCTGCTGTCATCATCGGTCCTTACGGCCCAAAATATTGTATCTACGACGGCTCAGCCGCAGACCCATTTGCTAGAGGGCATTACGGGGGTAAATTGTTATTATTGTGCGGAAGAGTTGGTGGAAATTAGGAATTTGGAGCCAAATTATCGCTTTGTATATAGTCAATTGCATACATCGGCTTTTGCTCAGCCTCAGAATGGGCAAGTTGATTTTCGGAATGCTACGGCAGATGCCCTAGGGAGTTTGGCGGCTTATAATCAGTTGCCGGCGGCGATGATTAACCGTAAAAACATGGGCAATTTGGCTCAATCTGCGGGTAGTTTGGCGCTTAGTTTGGGCAATTGGGAGGCTGCGCTTAGCCAGTTGGATACGGTGACTGCGGTGGTCAATTTGGGTTTGGCTGCTGATTTGGACCTCAGTACTGGCGAGCTCAATATTGTGGCAGAAAGTTACTATACGGCGGATAGTCCGAGAGATACCAATTATGTGCAGCTATACATTTTGCAAGATAGCGTTTTGAGTAGCCAGGCTGGGGCGGCGGATTTGGATCCTAGCAACCTCGATGCGGCTGGAGAATATTGGCAGCGGAACGTTTTGCGGATGGAGTTGCCGATTTTGGCCCTTAGCCAAACCTCGGCCAGCAGCTTTCGGGCAGATAGTTTTCAGTTGAATTTGCCAGATTCTTTTGAGGGAGTGGCTTTAGATTTTTCTCAAGTTCGCATTTTGGGAGTATTGACTGAATCGGAGCAGGGGGCTGCCTTGAATGCGGCGCAGATTCGGCCTAGCTTTAGCTCGCCCGATCCATTATCTACGGAGATTGTTATGGGGCAATGGGCCGAGTCCTTTGTTAGTCTTTGTGGAACGACTGCGAGTTATGAGTTGGAGGTAAAAAATTTGGGCAGTACGCCTATAGACAGTCTAGAGATTAGTTATGATTTGAATTTGGGCCAAAGTTCGGCTAGCCAGCAACTGTATTTGTCGTCTGCTTTGGCGCCGGGCTACAGCCAAAGGGTTTTGCTAGCGGATATTCCGGGTTTTTTGCAGGCCAACAACAGTATAGAGCTGAGTATTAGTCAGATTAATGGGCAGGCCAACCCCAATGTAGACTATATCAATGATGTGATTAGTCAGGCGCCAACTTTCCAATCGGATAGTGCGGTGGGCCAATTGCGAATTGTATTTGATAATTATCCGGAGGATGTGAGTTGGTCGCTACGAGATTTGAGCATAGATAGTTTAATCTTGTATGGGGATAGCATTGATGCGGCAACTGTTAGTGTTGAGCAAAACTTTGAGGCTGTATCGGGACATTGCTATGAGTTTATGATTCAGGATGCTTTTGGCGATGGAATTTGCTGTGGTTATGGTTTGGGGTATTATGTACTTGAGCTTGGCGGGATGAGCATTGATAGCAGTGGTAATTTTGGCGCTCAGGGCGGTCTGCGTTTTAGCTGGCAGATGGGGCCCACTGCGGTAGAGCGGCTACTGGCTTTGGAGGGGAGAATTTTCCCTAATCCTTCTGCGGGTTTTCTGCAATTGGAGCTCAACAGCCAAGAGGCTGGGCCTGCTCAGCTAGAGGTGTATAATGTTTTGGGCCAGAAAGCTCGCCCAAGCCAAAGCGTTGATCTCTTTGGGGGCAATCAAATTTTGCCACTAGAACTAAGCGATCTACCGAATGGGAGTTATCAGTTAGTTTTGCGAACGGCCAATGCTCAATTTAGCAAAATGCTTTTGATTCAGCAGCCCTAGTACATAAAATTAGCCTATGGCTACAAACAGCCATAGGCCTGCTCTTTCGAGACAGACCCATGGTACTAACCAAAACAAAACAAACATTAAAACCACTAAAAAACCATTAAAAGCCCCATCAAAACCCTCCTTCTATTAGATAGGATCTAAGTATAGAGAAGGAAATGGACAGCAATAGGTAGAAATTCTTGGAGAGCAGTGCGCATTGGCGGGCTGCTCTTTTTTATCTAATTGGCAGCGCTTTGTTTGCGCAAATGTTTTACGAGGCCATAAAGAACGGCGGCGGCCTCATTGGCCTTAGCTTCTAGTTCTTCTTGGGTATTGGGCCGCAGCAACTGCAGTTCTAGGCCTAGGGCCAGCATACTGCGGCATTCGCTCAGGCTTTGTCGAGCATCTAAGAGGTATTGTTCTTGGGCCATTTTATGAAATTGTTCTTGGCCCAAGGCAACTTGATTGACCGCTCGGCTGGCGGTGAGCAAAAGGCTGTCTTTATACCAGCTTTGCTCGCAACTGTTTAGGCTGAGCTGTAGGGCTTTACAGAAGCCTGCTGTTTTCTGCCAGACCAAACTTTGTTTAAAATTGGGGTAAGCCATAAGTTAAATATAATTGGGGTGAGCAATAAGAATCGCTAGGGGTGTTTCTTTTTCTGTGGGGTCTCGCTAAGAGGGCATAAAGCCATCATCGGCAAAACTGCAATAGTCGGTAGCTGCAACAATAATATGGTCCAAAACCTGCAGATCTAAAATGCGGGCGCCTTGGCAGAGCTTTTCGGTAAGCTGAATATCTGCTTGGCTGGGCAGTTTATTGCCAGAGGGGTGATTGTGGACCAAAATCAGGGCACAGGCGCGTTCATACTCCAAGACTCGGCGGAAGATTTTTTTGGGGTCTACAGCCGTGCTGGCCAAGCCGCCTTCACTCAATTGTAATTTGGCCAACACTCGATTGGCCCGGTTGAGCAAAAGCACCCAAAACTCTTCATGCGGAAGGTCCATCAGTAAGGGGGCCGCTAGGCGGTAAGCCTCTGCTGAAGACCGAATAATAGGCCGAGCCGGAAGTGCCGCTAATTGGCGCCTTCGCCCCAATTCCAAAGCCGCCGCAATGCGTATGGCTTTGGCCTGGCCCACCCCCGCAAATCCCTTTAGTTCTCGATGAGATAGTTCGCCCAAAACCTGCAGATTATTCTCTACCTTTTTGAGAATTTCGCGGGCCAATTCTACAGCCGTTTTGCCACTGCAACCAGAGCTAAGCAAAATGGCAATGAGCTCGGCATCAGTCAGTTGAGCTCCTCCTTTTTCCAAAAACTTTTCTCTTGGTCGCTCCCCAACAGCCCATTCCGTTATTGGCCGATGGCGGTAGCTGCGTTCTTGGGCTACAGTAGGTTTATCCATGCGCTAATTGTTTTTCTGTTATCGTTTACTCAAATGTAAGGCGACTTTTTTAAATACGCAAGAGATATCTAACTTTTTTCGTAAATATTTTTGAGTTAGGTTTCTTTTTCTGCCAATCCTAGGGGGCTGAAAAAGGCTGTAGATGGTAGTTTGAGGAGAAAAAAGTGCAAAAAAAAAGCCTCCTAAAAAAAGGAGGCTTTTGGTTTTATTTCTTCTGGCTGCTTTCATCCAGATAGGTTTTTTCATCTTTGGTCAGGCTATCATAGCCCGAGCTTCGTATCTTATCCAAAATGGCATCTACGCATTCCTGATGACTGAGATGTCGGTATTTTTGGGCAAAACTGCGGCTATAGCCGCCATAGTTATTATTGCTCGTTTGGCTTTGGGCCGAGGCTTGCATGCTGCTGCTTTCCGTTTTGCGGTAGGCCATTTTGGGCCGAGGGCGACTTTTGGGCGTCACTTTAGCTTGGCGGCCCTCAAAAAGGGGACTAAGAGGAAGAGAAAGATCGCGCCCCTTTCGGAGTAGGTAAATAAATAACCAACCCATAATGGCACCACCTAGGTGCGCTAGATGCCCGCCCGAGTTATTGAGCGAAACCGAAATGAGGTCAATCAAAACAAAGGCCAGGGCCACATATTGCAATTGGACATTCCCAATCAGAATAAAACGCATGCTGGCCTTGGGCGTTAGGGCGGCAGCGGCTAGTACTACACCCATCACCCCCGCAGAGGCCCCAACAATTACAGCCGTACTACTTTGGCCATAAAAAGCGGGGAAGAGATTGTAGGACAATAAGAAGAAGAGCCCTCCACTAAGACCCGACAATAAATAAATACCCCAAATTTGCCGATCCTTAAGCAGGTTGTTGAGCAAACGACCAAACCAATATAACACCAGCATGTTCATGAGCAAATGCCAAATGCCGCTATGTAAAAACATATAGCTAAATAAGGTCCAAGGACGAATCAATAGTTTGCTCGCATCAGCCGGCAGGTAGAGCCAGTTTTGTACCTCCGCCCAATAGGTTTCAGCCGAAATGCCAAACAAAAAGAAAGGGAGTAGCAAAATATTAAGGCCCAAATGTGCCGCAATATTCAACATGATAAGCCGAATGACAGAGTTGCCTCGCTGATAATTATATTTTAAGTCTTGCCAAAGAGTGGTCATATTTTAATGTGATTGGGGAGTGTGACAAATGAATTTGATCAAATAAGTTGCTGTTTATTAAATAGAAAGAGGAATAATCAGTTTCAAAAAATACAAAATTTAATAGAGCTTTCCCGCTTTTTTCCAATACCAAATCATCAAATAACCAAAAAGAGCCCCGCCCAGATGCGCAAAATGCGCTACCCCAGCTTGCTGCCCAGAAAATCCCATGTATAAGGCTAATCCTCCCATAATCAATACAAAGTATTTGGCTTTCATCGGAATCGGGGGAATCAATAACATGATCATCCTATTCGGAAATAAGGCCCCAAAGGCCGCCAATACCCCATAAATAGCCCCAGAAGCTCCCACCGCCGGCACATTCATAATGTCATAGGCGTACTGTAGCTGGTCCCGAACATCAGGAGATATGTTCCGATTGTAGGTCCCCTCTTCCAAAAATTGATCTCTAACCGCAGAATCTAAACCCTCTAAGGCATACTGAAATTCTACGTAGCCCGCCAACTGATGAAGAAAAACAGCCCCCAATCCCGTAATGATGTAAAAAAGCAAAAAACGCTTGGCCCCCATCCGCCACTCTACATCTCGCCCAAACATATAAAGGGCAAACATATTGAAAAAGATATGCGTAATGCTATACTGCGAGTGCATAAACATATGCGTCACCACCTGATAGGGCCGAAAATGCTCACTCATTATAGGATACATGGCAAACATATTATTCATCTCCGGAAAAATCATGGCCACAATGTACATGATCACGTTGATGATAATTAAGTTCTTGACTACCTCCGGTAGCCGCATGCCGCTCTGTCCAATCATTCTTTCTATTTTATATACAAAAAAAAAGGTTGCTCGATAAGGCCGAAACCCCTCCGAACAACCTTAAAAGTACAAAATTATATCTTGATTAACGCTAGGCTAACCCATAATCGCATTAACTTCTTTTACCTGAGGAATCATCCGCTTGAGCATGCCCTCAATTCCCGTTTTTAAAGTTACCGAAGAAGACGGACAACCACTACAAGCTCCCTGCATCACTACACTCACAATCCCATCTTTGTAGGCCTTAAACTCAATGTTCCCGCCATCCATTTCTACAGCCGGACGAACATAGGTCTCCAAAATATTCTTGATCTTGACCACAATCTCTGCCTCTTCTCCCTCATAATGCTCCTCTTCTTCAGCCTTCTGTGCCGCCTGAACCTCATCAAAGCCATCCTTAATAACTGCCTTCCCTTCTTGCAAGTAGTTCTTAAGGAAACTCTTAAGCTCCAACATGATGTCGGCCCACTCAAAGTTGTGCCCCTTCGTAATGGTCACAAAGTTGTTGCAAATATATACCCCATTTACTCCCGTTTGAGCAAATAAAGCCGCCGCCAATGGCGACCATTCTTCCGCCAATTCACGGTCCTCATCCTTAAAATCAGCCGTGCGCTTGGGGTACAACATTTGGTTGGTCACAAACTTTAATGTCTCCGGATTGGGCGTTTGCTCAGTATACAGCATCACAGGCGGACGCTTGTTTTCTACGGTATTTTCCATAGTCGTATTCAGTGTTTTTGGCCTTTCTTGGCCCTTTAATTAGATCAGTTACAAAGCTAACAAAAAGTATTCAGATTAGTTTGTAATTTAATAACTTGAGCTGTTAAGGGCTGTTTAAATCCACCTCTTTTGGGGCCTCCGCAGCAAAGCTGCGGCGGTTACTCCCTTCGGTCGTCGAACTGCGGCCTAAAGACCTTGTTGTCGTTTCAGGGCTCGCTGTTATTTTGGGGCCTCCGCAGCAAAGCTGCGGCGCTACGTTGCAGGGCTCGCAGGTCTGCTCGGCCCTGCGGCGGCTTTGCCGCCTTGGTCTGGCCTGACGGCCACCCTTCCACATCGCTAGGCCAAATGGACCGCCCTGCGCTTGGCGCTCTCTCCCAACCCCAAAATAAGACCTCCCCCTAGATTATATTCTGTATCTTGATCCGCTAATCGCTTCCCTTATGCGCCTATGGTTTTTTCTGCTGTTTTGGACCAATCTGCTCTCTGCCCAAGTTCCGCCTTCGGCCTATTATGCCAAAGAGCTGCCCATTCATTTAACCGATAACCAAAGCCTTCAACTCTTTTCTCCGCCCCAACTCCTCCAAGGACCATTAGATACCCTGCTCCAAAGACCCCAATTTGCCATCTGGCAAAATGGCGATAGCCTAAGCTATCGTAGCTATTTGGTCCAAGAAGCCCCCAGCCAATTAATTACGATTAGCCTTTTTGTCCAACCCAAACTGCTCTGGGATGATGATAAAGGAATTTATAGCAAAGGCCCCCGCGCTTGGCCTTTCTTTCCCTATAAGGGCGCCAACTTTTACCAAAAGAAAGAGGTCCCCGCCCAATTAGCATTAATAGATAGTAGCGGCCTGCTCTGGCAAGGCCCCGTTGGTCTCAGCATTTTTGGTGGCAATAGCCGAGCCTACAGACAAAAGTCTCTAGCCATTTATGCCCGCTCTTCTTATGGGACCAAATGGATCCAATACCCCATTTTTCCAGATCTACCCTATAAGAAGTATAAACGCCTCATCCTCCGAAATTCAGGCAGTGGCTTTAAAGGCAGCCAGCTCCGAGATGCTTTTATTAGCCAGTTGGGCCAAGATCTGGGCCTAGGCGTTCAAGCCTACCGCCCCGCTAGGGTCTACATTAATGGGCAGTATTGGGGCATCCTCAATGTCCGAGAAAAATTGACGGCCCGCTATCTCGAACAACATTATGGGGTAGATAAAGATAGTCTGGACCTTATGGAGTATAGCCTGAATGTTAATGCGGGCAGCTCCGCCCACTATTTGCGCCTGCGCAATTATATGCAACAACATGATTTGGCCGATAGCCAACATTATGCGCAAGTTGGCCGCTGGATGGATATCCAAAATTTTATGGATTATCAAATTATGCAAATCTATGCCGATAATCAGGACGCTGGCGGAAATATTAAGTTTTGGCGACCCCAAACAGCCAATGGCCGCTGGCAATGGCTGCTCTATGATACCGATTATGGCTTTGGCTTTTATAGTAAAGGCGGCTACAACTTTAATAGCCTGAAGTTTCATACGGAAGCCAAGGGCCCCCGCTGGCCCAATCCGCCCTGGTCCACTTTTTTGCTCCGCCAATTGCTCAAAAATCAAGATTTTCGCCAAGCGTTTTTAAAGCGTTTTTGCGACCGAATTAATGGCCATTTTCAAGCAGAACGCCTCTGCAACCGCCTAGATAGTATGGGCCAAGTCCTTACTCCCGAACTCTGGCGCCACCAATTGCGCTGGCAATTGCACCATAGCCTCTGGACCAACCGCATGCAGGAGATGGCCGAGTTTGCCCACAAACGCCCCGCCTATATGGCCCAATTCTTAGCCGAGTTTTTTCCAGAGTTTGGTCCCCAACAAAGCTTAATCATTCAAACATCAGGAGATGGCTTTATCCGTCTCAATGATTTATATAATACAGAAGGCCTAGCCCATGGCCTCTATTTTCAGGGCATAGGGCTGCGCCTAAAGGCGCAGCCCTATCTGGACCAAAGGTTCTCGCATTGGATCATTAACGGCCAACGCCATGAGAAGCAAATACTAAAACTGCCGCCCCAAGCGAGAGATAGCCTCTATATTACCGCCGTTTTTGAGCTGGCCCCAAAACGAGACCTGATTGTTAATGAGTTTAGCTGCCGAGATTCCCTAGCTGGCGATTGGATTGAGTTTTTTAACGCCAGCGCCCAACCACTGCAGCTAGAAAAATATGCTTTAGAAGATGAAAAGGGCCATCGCTACCAATTTGCAGCGGGCAAACTGCCCGCTGGGGCCTATTTGGTCCTTTGTCGAGATAGCCTAGGCTTTAAAAAGCGCTTTCCAAACTTCTCGGGCCAGCTTTGGAGCGGCCTTAATTTTGGCCTAGGCGCCAAAAGCGATCAGCTCCTGCTCTATGCCCAAAATGAGTTGGTAGATAGCCTGAGCTACAAGCTGGGAAAGTCAAAAGATTCTTTATTTTTGTCCTTGGCCCTAAAACATCCCTATCTGCAAAGAAGCAACTTTGCCCTCAACTGGAAAAAGGAGCCCAATGCAGGTAGCCCCGGCCAAGAAAATCCCATATACAGCAAAAAACGAAAAGAAAACCGCTTGTCCAAAAACTGGAAAGCCGCCAATTTTGCCCATTACCTATGGGGATTAGCCCTTTTTCTGGGCCTGCTCTTGGCGGCCTACGCTTTGGGCCAATATCGAGGCAGGGAATAAGGCCAAGCCTCCTCGGCCTAGCGATGTGGAAGGGTGGCCGAAGGCCAGACCAAGCTTTTTTGAGCAAAGCGAAAAAAAGCGAAGGGCCGAGCAGACCTGCGAGCCCTGAAACGTAGCGCCGCAGCTTTGCTGCGGAGGCCCCAAAATAACAGCGAGCCCTGAAACGACAACAAGGTCTTTAGACCGCAGTTCGACGACTGAAAGGAGTAACCGCCGCCTTTTATAAAATCGGAGGCCCCAAAAAAATAAAAAGAAATAGCATGTCAATAGTTGTAGAAAATCTGAGCAAAGTATATGGCGAGCAAACCGCCGTCGATAACCTGAGTTTTGAACTAAAAAAAGGCGAAATTCTCGGCTTTTTGGGGCCTAATGGCGCCGGGAAAAGCAGCACGATGAAAATGCTGACCACCTTTATTCCACCTACTTCTGGACGGGCATTTGTGGCTGGTTTTGATATCGAAAAAGAGGGAGACGAACTGCGCAAAAGAGTGGGCTATCTGCCCCAAGATAATCCCCTTTATTTGGATATGTATGTGCGAGAATATTTGCTTTTTATTGCAGGTTTGCATCGTTTGGACCGCAAAAAAGCGCGGGTAGATCAGATGATTGAGCAAACGGGCCTGAGCGGAGAAGCGCATAAATTGATTGGGAGTTTATCGGGCGGATATCGCCAAAGGGTGGGCCTAGCGCAGGCCCTTTTGCATGATCCCGAAGTGCTAATTTTAGATGAGCCGACCTCTGGTTTGGACCCCAACCAATTGGTGGAAATTCGGGCGCTGGTGCGCCAACTAGGGGAGGAGAAAACCGTTTTATTTTCTTCTCATATTATGCAAGAAATTGAGGCCCTTTGCGATCGGGTGCTCATCCTGAACCGCGGTAAATTGGTGGCCGATGACCGCATTAGCAATTTGCAGACGAAATTGGGGCAAGAACAAAGAGTAAAGGTGCTTTTCAAAGAAAAAGTGAGCCGCCAACAACTAGAGAAATTGGGCCAAGTAGAACCCCTTGGCGGAGGCGCATTTTTGCTCAGCTCTAGCCAAAAAAACGATTTAAGAGAAGCGCTTTTCCGCTTTGCGGTAGACCAAAAGCTGAGCTTGCTCGAGCTGGTGCCCGAACGTTCTAGCATTGAGCAGGTCTTCCAAAAACTGACCCGCTAAATCGACCGCTAGGCCTCTTTTTCCGTAAAGAGTTTAGATTTCCCCACTACAACTAATGCGATAATGATGCGATGGAAAAAATGGCGTAAAATCGGCCTTTTATTTAGCCTTTTTCTGGGCTTGAGCTTTATTTCAGATGCCTGTATGCAATTTAGAATGTCGGACAAAAAGGTCCAAAAGAAGTTTAAAAAGCTGCCTATCAAGCCCAAAATTGGCCGCTATGAATTGGATGGTCGAACCATTCGCTATCTGGAATTAGGGCCAGAAGATGCCCCGACCATTGTTTTTATTCATGGGGCGCCGGGTTCTTCTCAGGACTATATGAAGTATTTGCAGGATAGCAGTTTGTACCAAAATTATCATCTTTTGGCCGTAGATCGCCCTGGCTATGGCTATTCTAATTTTGGCAAAGCGCTACCCTCTATTGCCGAGCAGGCCCGCTATCTGGCGCCCGTTTTGGCCCTCAATCAATACAAAAAACCGCCTATTTTGGTCGGCCATTCTTATGGTGGGCCGGTGGCTGTTCGCCTGGCCATGGATTATCCCGAGCAGACGGGCCCGCTTTACCTTTTGGCCTCGGCCCTAGACCCCGAGCACGAGAAGGTATTCTGGTTCAATTACCCCATGCGCTATACCATTTTTAACTGGCCCTTGCCCCGCTCGTTTAAGGTGGCCAATAAAGAGAAATTGGCTCATGCCAAGGAGCTAGAAGAGATGTTGCCGCTTTGGGAAAATTTAGAAAATGAAACGGTTTTGGTCCATGGCCGAAACGATAAGATTGTTCCCATAGAAAACTCTTATTTCGCTGAAAAAGCCCTAACGAAGGCCCCTGTAGATAGCCTCTATCAAGATAAAATGAACCACTTCCTGATCTGGAACCGCTACGAGTTAATCCGTGATCGCTTGCTGGAATTGGCCAATAATTATACTAAGGACTAACTGTTTTTGGGGCTGCCCCTTCCGTCGGGTTGAAACCCAGCGCAAAGCGGTATCGCTTTGCGAAGCTATATAAAATGAGGGTTGAACCCCTCATGAATTATCGGTCGGGTCGGGCTGTGCGGGGGCTCGCTGTTCGCTCGGCCGTTATTCCCTTTGGTCATCGAACTGCGGCTTTCAGCCTTGTTGTCGCTTTTTTTCGCTTTGCTCAAAAAAGCTCGGTCTGGCCTTCGGCCACCCCCTACCATCCCTCAGCCTGCGGCCCCTTCGGGGCCTGTAGGACCGAAAATGGTACTAAATGCTTAGCTGGATGAAGGCCCAAAACCCAAAAAGGGGCTGTCGCTACTAGCGACAGCCCCTTTCTTCTAGCCAAGAACGGCCTTGTTGCATAAATCTAACAAGTTGAAAACCAGCTAATTAAAAAAAACCTTGTGAATTAGGCATAAAAAAAGGGACAAGACTCGTAGATTTAAGTTTTTTCGACGAACAATAAAATATCGAGCTGTCCCATGACAAATTTAGAAAAAACTTACAGAATTACGCACTAACCAACAGATTTTATACCGCCCAAGGAGAGTTTCTTTTTAATGTTTGGTTCCCGCCTTTGGCAAGCAAAAATCTCATAGCTAAGCGCTCAAAACGCGGCAGACCTAAAACCATTTCCGATGAATTTATTCGCTATTTATTCCGTTTAAAAGTGCTTTTTTCTTTTGGATATCGACAGTTAGAAGGCATTCTAAAATGCGTTATTTCCGAATATAATTTGGATGTCAATCCAATATCTTACAGCCAAATATGCCGCAGAGTCAAAAAACTAAAGCTGAATATTAAGCCTAAAAAAACGGATGAAGAGCTGTCTATAGCAATAGATAGTACAGGACTAAAAATAAAAGGACAGGGAGAGTGGCGGCGAATAAAACACATCGAAAAGTACCGTTCTGGCTGGATTAAAGTACATTTAGCCGTAAATGACAAAACAGGAGAAATCCTGGTTGTAGAGATTACCACAGAGCGAAAAACCGATGCTTCTCAACTCCTCAAAATGATGAAAAAATTGAAGCCATTTAATATTAACCAAGTTTATGCAGATGGCGCCTATGACCAAACAAAATGTCGAGAAGCAATTTGTGCGGCTGGGGCGGTTCCATTGATTCCCCCACGTAAAAATGCTCGCCTAAAAAAAGGAAAAAATGGAGAGCTAGTCGATAGTTATCGCAATGATGATATTTTATATATTTGGGAGTTAGGAGCGGCTGCTTGGAAACAAGATTTAGGCTATCATCGTCGAAATTTAAGCGAAACTGCAATGATGCGGCTCAAGCACTTTTTCTCTGAACGGCTCTCTTCGATCAGCTTTAAAATGCAGAAACAAGAAGTCCTGATGCGTATTCAAATTTTAAATGAGCTTAATGCTGTCAAGCTAAAAGTTGCTGCTAATCAGTGAATTATGATTTATGCAACAAGGCCGCCAAGAACTAATATTTCTTTGTTTTTTGCTCTTTAGAGGTGTACCAACACTGGGTACCAAAATCATTACAAGAATATTGGCCCATTTTCCAATCTAAGCAAAGCCAATGCAGCCCTTGGGCATCCTTTAAGCCATTGATGGTCATATTGGGCTTGTTGTAATAACTACGAATAGCCTTTACTGCCCGATCCCAATCACTTTGGCTACCAATAAGGACCTCGGCCCAAGCATGGCCACCACCACTACAGCGGCCCACCATAATTCTAGATACGCCACCAATAGATTCTATACAAGAGGCCGTTAGGGCCGCAAAATCATCACAGTCGCCAGCCAAATCTACCGCAATGGTCCGATCGGCAGGGGAGTAGAAGTCATCTCTTAGGACCGTGGGGTCATTGACATAGCTCCAATGCGAACTGAGGTGCATATGCAAGGCACAGATCTGCTTAATTCCGTTGCGGCCTGGCAATCCCCGCTTATAATCATAATAAGGTCCAGATTCTGTTTTGACCAAAGAAACGGCAAAGTCTCGCACACAAGGCTGCCCCGGTACTACCGCCTCCGCAATGCGCTTCACCATTTTGCTCGACTCTTTAGAGCTGGCACACCAACTGAAATCCTTGAGGTTTTTCCGCTGTTGAGCCATCTGCTTAGCATATTCTTCATTTTGCTTCTTGAGCTCTTCTATGGTCTGCTGCTCTTCCTCCATTCGAGAAATGCGCTCCTTCAATTCTTTAATTTTGGCCTCTTTTTCTCCCTCTTCTAAGCTTTCATCTTCCTCTACTTTTTGTAAATACTGCTTAACCGAAGGCAATTTGAGGTACTTCTTATCAATCATTTTCCCCAATTTATGCATACCCGCATCCACAGAAATCTCAAAGTCCTGATTCTCTAAACGCAACCAATTCATTTGGTCTGTGGTCACTAAAAACCCAATGGGCAAGATAACCAAGGCGGCTAGCTCTGCAAAGAGGGGAATCCTATGGTTGAAACTCATCAAAATGCCACTACTGACCGTAATGATGCCCACTATATAATTTAATGGCGGCACCGACAAAAAGCCAATCCCCGTAGTCCAATTCCTAAACCAGCCCATAAAACTAATTTCTACAGCCGTAGAAATTAAAAAGAAGCCAATGAGGTAGCCCACAAAGGTGGCACTCACATTATGCCCACCCCCAAAAAGGAACATCAGGCCCATCAGGATAAAGGCAATAACTGTCATGAGAGAGCGATCGCCCCAAGGAGCAATGTTTTCCAGAAAGTTGACGGGGCCCTCCCAGCCTGCAGCATAAAACAAACCAGGCAGCAACATCAAGATGCCAATGAAACCAATAAGGCTAAAGATTTTTTGTAATAAGGATAGTTTTTTCATAGATCGTATGGGGTTTTGGGAATAAAAAACAACTTAGCGTTGAAACACTAGCAAAATACGTTTTTTTTAGGGATAAAATTCCCTAATTACTTAATCTTTGGGCCTTTTTGCGTCCTACAGGCCCAAAGGGCCGCAGGCTGAGGGGCTGTAGCAGGGCCGCCGCAGGCGGCAGACCAAAGCGCTGAAAGCGCTGCAGGGCCGAGCAGACTTGCGAGCTGCGCAATGGCCCGACCCGAGCGAAGCGAGTGGGCAGCCCCTAAAAAAACAGCTACAAAGGCTGTCCCAAAGTTGCTGCTCCAAACGCAAAAAGCCCAAGCTATCAGATAGTTGGGCCGATAGGGGCGCACTGGCTAAAAGTAGAACTGCATAAAGTAGTTTAATTAACTTCATTTTTTTCCTTAATTGCAGCCAAAACCTGCTGCCAGCGCCAAGCCGACTGCATGATGTCCCCAATATCATAACTGGGGGTCCAGCCCAAACGATCTTTGGCCTTTTGATAGTTGGCATAAATGGCGGCCACATCGCCCGCCCGAGCAGGAGCCAAACGATAGTTTAGGGGCTGTTGTGTTGCGGCCTCCGTGGCCCGAATGGCCTCTAGGACCGTTACCCCCTCGCCAATACCAATATTAAAGACTTCCAAGCGCTCTTCATTGCGGCCATCTTGCAGATAGCTCAGGGCCAAACGGTGGGCCTTGGCCAAATCCATAATATGTATATAATCACGGATGCAGCTGCCATCTCTGGTGGCGTAATCTTGGCCAAAAACCTGAAATTCGTCTCGCCAACCCATGGCCACTTCCATCAAAATAGGCACTAAATTATAGGACTGCTTTTGCGGAAATTCGCCCAATAATCCCGAGGGATGCGCTCCCGCCGGATTAAAATAACGCAACAAAATGGCTTGCTGCTCTGGATAAGCCTGCAAAAAATCCCGAATGATTTCTTCCGACATCTGTTTGCCACGAGCATAAGGACTCTCGGCCCGCCCAATGGGCGTTTGCTCATCCACGGGCAGTTGCTCCACATTGCCATAAACCGAGCAAGAGGAGGAAAAAATAAGCTGCTTGACCCCATGCTTTTGCATCTGCTCCAACAACTGACAAAGGCCCATCAGGTTGTTTTGATAGTAGCGCAAAGGCTGAGCAACCGACTCCGGCACACTCTTTAAAGCCGCAAAATGAATGACCGCAGTAATTTCTGGCTCGGCCAAAAAAACTTGGGCCAGCCCCTCCGCATCACACAAATCTACTGCATAATGCCGAATCGTCTGGCCCCTGATGTCCTCCAAACGGCCCAAAATTTCAGGCGATGAACGAATATGGCTGTCTAAACTGATAAATTCATAGCCCGCCTGAGCGAGCTCCAAAAGGCAATGGCTCCCAATGTAGCCCGTTGCCCCAGTAAGCAATACTTTGGCCATTAGGGAAGTTGGATTTTATTAAAAGTGGGACAACCTTGGCGCTTAGAAACGCAGCTGCTGCCCAAACTGAGCAAAAAGAGACTAAGAACAAAAACTACAATCACTGATTTCATAAGAGGTATATTTTAAGAGTTGGTAGAGATGGACCAAGTGGGGCAGCCGCCGCAACGATTGGCTCGGCAACTAGACAATAAGGCCATCAGACTGAGGCTGAGGGCAAAAACGAAGAGAAGCTTTTTGTGCTTTTTCATATTTTTCTGTTTTATTAGCAAGCTAAATGATTCCTTTTTTTTGGGGCCTCCCCTCGCCCTCAAGGGCTCGGGGCGCTACGTTTCAGGGCTCGCTATTCGCTCGGCCCTTCGCTTTTTTTCGCTTTGCTCAAAAAAGCTCGGTCTGGCCTGACGGCCCCCCTTTCACATCGCTAGGCCATTTTGGCCCTGCGGGCCAAGGCGGCAAAGCCGCCTCCTTAGCTAAACCATAAACGCTATGCCAAAGCGAAAACGTATTCTATTTACGGCTTTAAATTGGGGCTTGGGCCATGCCAGCCGAAGCATTCCGCTCATTCAGAAGGCCATAGCGCTTGGTTTGCAGCCTTATTTAGCCGCAGAAGGAGAGGCCTTGGCCCTTTGGCAAGCGCAGTTTCCCAATTTGCCACATATAGAGCTGCCGCCCTATAATATAAGGTATCCCAGCCAAAATATGAGTTGGAATATGGCCCTACAACTGCCGCAGATTCTCCGCGCTATGGCCAAGGAGCAAGCCCTCTTGCCGAAGTTAGTAAATAAATACCAGATCTCGGTCCTGCTCAATGATAATCGCTACGGATGTTATTCGGCTAGTTTGCCTAGCGCATTTTTGGGCCATCAGCTGCGGATTGCCTTTCCCTATAGTTGGCAAAAGGCCCTTTTTCAGCCAATTAACCGCTATTTGCTACAAAAGCATCGGCTCATTTGGCTACCGGATTATGAGGGGGCGGGGAACTTATCGGGGGAGCTAGGGCAGGGCCTGCCTTGGTCCAATATTCGTTATATTGGTCCTTTGTCTAGATTGCCCACCGTAAATATACAACAGCAAGACTATGAGATCGTTGCGCTTTTATCTGGGCCAGAGCCCCAGCGGCAGTATTTAGAAAATGAGTTGCGGCAAAAGTTGGCCCAATTGCCCCAAAAAAGCCTAATCATTAGAGGGAAAATAGGGGAGGAGGGGGAGAAACGGAGCGGAGATTATCCCCATATTTTGCCTTATGCAGGGGGCCGAGAGCTCTCTAGCTATCTGCTTTCGGCCCGGCTACTCATTTTGAGGGGAGGCTATAGTAGTTTGATGGATTTGGCCCAATTAAAGGCGGGGGCCATGTTGCTTTGTCCTACTCCGGGCCAAACCGAACAAGAATATCTGGCCCAAAAACTAGGGCAGCAAGGCCGAGCGCAGCAGCAGGCACAGGGGCAATTGGATTTGGGCCAAGCTTGGGCCCAAAAAGAGCAAAAGCTTCCGAATTGGCCCCAAAAAGCAGCCATAGAATTGGCCCCCTTCTTTAGAGAACTAGTAGAATTGGCCCCCTAGGTCCTACAGGCGGCAAAGCCGCCGCAAAGGCGCGGAGCGCCTCGGCTGAGGGATGGAAAAGGGTGGCCCACAGGGCCAGACCCAAGTTTTTTGAAGCGAAGCGAAAAAAACTGCAGGGCCGAGCAGACCTGCGAGCCCTGACACAGCCCGACCCGCCCGCAGGGCGGGGCAGCCCCAAATAAAAAACAGAAATAAAGCCTTTTAGGAAGAATAAAGCAGAAAAACCAGAGACTTAAGGACTTTAGAGAATGCTAAAAATTGAAAGAAAAACAGTAATATTACATTTTCTAAGTCTTAACTTATGGAAAGACCGCTGGCCTCTGGATAAATAGACAGAAATGAGGCTATAGGCTATTTCAGATAACAACAACTATGGCAAAGAAGAACAGAAAACCGAGCCCTTCCCCCACAAACTTTAAAACTTATAAGATTAACTATAAGGGCCAATTGACGGTCGTTTATCCCATGCTTTCGGGCAGTGATTTGGGGCAGTTTAAAAAAGACTGGCAGGCCTTTAAGAAAGCTTGGCCTACTACGCCAGAGCTCTTGTTATTTAATAGCTTAGGCGATGAGGCGGCTGCTTCAGAATGGGCCAAATGGGCTGAAGAAGAGGGGGGAGACGTTCGGTATTTGGCCGATAAAGTAGCGCCATCGGCTATATTTGCTCAGGCGGTAAAATTGGCTGAGGGCGAAGACCTTCTTTTTGCTGATGGGAGTCAGGGCATTGCCTTGAGTAACCTTTTGGACTGGATGGATAATCGGGAAGAAGCCTTGGCGGCGAATACCATTTATTTGGGGAGTCGTAAGCATGCGGGCGCTAAAAAGCTGGAGGCCAAAGATGGTTTACTATTGAGTCAATTGCACAACAGCTACATCCAATTTTGGACGCCCCTCTATCTACAAGATAGTCAGGCGCCTTTTTATTTTATGTCTAAGGCATTGGGGCAGCAATTGGCGCAGCTTACGGTTTCGGGGCAGCAGACCGACCTTTTATTGATGGCCCAATTGGAGGGGATTTCTATTCAGGAAATGCCTATTCGTTGGCGGCATGCCGAGCAGCGAGATACGGGTATTGGGCGCATTGCGCAGAAAGCCTTTGCGGGGCTATTGGCTCGGCCCAAAAATAAAGTAAAATACTTCTTTCTCAATCCTTGGACCGAGGCCAGTAAGGCCTTGGCCAAAGAGCCCACAATTTACCGTTTTTTGTATGCGGTATCGGCCTTGCTGATCTTGTTCATTATGGCGGGATTGAGCTTTCAGTATGGCATTACGGGAGATGAAGTCTTGCAAAAAACCTATGGTGACAATGTGTTGGCCTATTTTGAGTCGGATGGAAAGGATCGGGCTTGTATGAACCAAAGCAACCTACATTATTATGGGGGGCTTTTTGATTATCTGGCGGCTTGGTGCAACAAACATCTGGGCTGGTTTGACACCTATGATACGCGGCATTTGCTCAATGCCTTATTTGGCTTTTTGGCCATCTTATTTACGGCTCGATTGGGTAAAGTATTATCGGGTCGTTGGTCTATGGCCCTATTGACCTTAGTTTTGCTTGCGCTTTCGCCTCGTTTTTTTGGGCATAGCATGAACAACCCCAAAGATATTCCCTTTGCCATGGGCTATATGATGGGGATCTACTACATGATCATATTGACCAAACAGCTGCCTCGTCCATCTAGCCGGGCCATACTGATGAGTGCATTGGGTTTGGGGATTACCTTTAGTATGCGTTCTGGAGGAATCTTATTGATTCCTTATTTGGGTTTATTTATGGGGAGTCGAGTTGTTTTATGTCCGCAATTGCGTCCGGCCCTCACTCAATTTAAAATTGGGCAACTATTTCGCTATGCGGCTATCCTCTTGAGCGTATCGGGCTTAGGCTATTGGATGGGGACTTGGTATTGGCCCTATGCGCAAGAAGACATCATGAACCACCCCCTAGAGTCGCTCTCTGAGATGACCAACTTTTCTACGGGGATTCGGATGCTTTGGGGCGGCAAGCACCTGTGGTCAGATCAGTTGCCTTGGTATTATATTCCGACCTGGTTGGGGATTTCCTCGCCAATTGTGGTACTCTTGGGCTTGCCTTTGGTGCCCTTCTTATTCTTAAAAAATGCATTTCGGAAAAAGCGGGCCTACTACTTTAATTTGGTCCTTTTTACTGGCGTTTTTCCTGTGGCTTATGCGGTATACAAAGAGTCATCTCTTTATGATGGCATGCGTCACTTCTTGTTTATCTATCCTATTTTGGTTTTGGCGGCAGCCTATGGCTGGTTCAACCTCATTCGGATGATTAAGCCTGCGGTGGTTCGTTATGTGGCCATATCTGGAGTAGTGGGACTTTTGGCTTTGCCCACCGCTTGGATGTTCCGCAGCCACCCTTATCAATATGTCTATTTCAATGAATTTTTTGGTGGTTTAGAGGAAGCCTATGGCTACTATGAAACTGACTACTGGATGACCTGCATGCGCAATCTTTCGGATTGGTTGATTGAAAACGAGCCCAAGATAAAAGCTGGAGAGGAGGTCATTGTGGCCACAAACTGCGCCAAGCCCGTGGCGCATTACTTTAGCGACTACCCCAATGTCAAGGTGCGCTATGTGCGTTATCATGAGCGGGTAAAAACGGGCTATGATTACCTGCTCTCTTATTCTCGTTTTGTGAGCCATGGCTTTTTACAATCGGAAACTTGGCCCCCTGCAGAGGTGGTGCATTTAGAGGAGGTAGATGGCGTACCTTTGGGGGCCGTGAGTAAGGCACCTAATGGAAACAAAAAGGGCGAACTGGCCCAGAAAGCCTTTAAGGAAAAGCGTTATGCGGAAGGAATTGCCCTTTTGGAGGAAGTTTTGGTGGCCGACCCTAAAAATGAAAGTGCCATGTTGGTCCTTTCTCAATATTATCCGCAGGTAGGGAAGATGGAAGAGATGAAAAACGTCTTGACCCGTATGCGGAACTTGGCCAATGATTATGTAAATGGCTTGGGTATGGCTGGCGTATATTACCTTAATGCGCAGCAGCCCGATAGCGCTCGCTATTACTTTGAGCGAGCCACAACGCTTAATTATAAGTACAGCTTTGGCTATTTCCACCTGGCCAATTTGGCCCTTAAGGAGGAAAAGGATGTTAATAAGGCCCTATCCATTTGGGTTGATTTTGATCAGTATGGGGGACAGCCCGCACAGGGTTACCAAATTGCGGTGCAAGTGGCACAGCAAGCCAAAAACAGACCCTATGAACTCTATTTTAGAGCCAAGGCCTTGGCCACGGCTGGCAAGCATGTAGATGCCTATCAGTTGTTGGGCCAAGCTATTGCGGTAGACCCCAATTTTGAGCCCGCCCTCAAGGCCAAAAAGATGTATGACGACAATAGCCGAAGGGCTAGAGATGAAGAAGAAATGGCCCGAAAAAAAGGCGCCAAATAAAAAGTCAAAGGCCAGCTAGATGATCATCTAGCTGGCCTTTTTTAGGCAATAACCTTAATGCGGAAAAGCGGCCTGATGTTGGACCCTTTGGGCCTGTACAATATGCCGCTCATTATGGTAAATTAAAAAACGAAGCATATCCCCCAAACGAAGCTTAATCAAAGGCAAAATGGCAATGCCCAATTTATAACGGTTGATGTCTAAGGCTTGGGCATCGGCCAAAAAGTCGCGAAACTGCTCCTGATCGGCCAAATAGCGTTGAATAATACTCGCCGGCACATATTGGCTTTGACTAGGCTGATAGGCTTTAGGGCTTTTCATCTTTACCCCTAGCTGGTTGTCTTCATTGAGCCGTACGCCCTGCAGAAAACGACGGCCCAAAATCCCAGCTTTGTAGTATTCTGCTTTGGGCTTTTTGGCCTTGCGCCCCTTCTTGAGGAGCTGATCCAATGGCCCGACATAATAGGCCGAAATAATATTGAGATGGTCCAAGCATTCACCAATACTCCAGCTTTTAGGGCTGGGCTTCCAGTTAAATTGCTGCGGACTGAGGGGCGCAAAATCCCGCTCTACAATCTCTGATAGTCGCCTCATTAACCGATCTAGTTCTTGTAGAAGCTCTTTCTGTGTTTTCTTTTTCATAACTAGTTGTTAAATAGGTCTTTGCCCTAGGGCAAAGACCTGCCATGGCCCAAAAGCAATTAGAGGATGCTTGCTAGCAATAAATAGACGCCAGTCCCCATACTCACTAAGCCAGCTGTGACTTGGTAAGGCGCTAACTTCTTACGAAGCATTTCCGCCTTTTCTTTGGCATTTCCAGTTTCATCTTGCTCGGCAATAAATTTATTGATCATGGGGTAACTAAGCAAAAAACCCACAACAATAGTAGCAACTACACAACCCAAAGCCATCATATAGCTAAGAATCGAGACTTGACTATTGCCGCCAAATAGACTGAATAATCGAAGGGCGGCCAAGATAAGGGCAACTAAGCCAATCATAGCCTGGTAAGGACTTATCTTTTCGATCAAATCCTTGGCATCGGGCAAACGCTCAATGACAAAATTAGAGGCCGCCAAAAGGCCAGAAACAATCCCCGCTAAAGCTAATAGAAACATAGAATTCTGTCTTTTTTAGTTCATCAAAATGGTCCATCTTCTATAATACAAAAAAACAACTTATTTCTGCCCCTCTTTTGTTCCTTCTAAGGGCTGTAGCTCGCCTTTCCAATAACGCTTGAGCTTGCCGTTTCTCGGATTAACCTCTGTTTTGCCATAAATGGAGTTGACCCGCTTTGTGGGCGCATCACTACGGCCCAAACAATAAAGGTTACCATCTCTAGAAGCAATGAAAATACGCCCCTGGTCCACAAATGGAGTCGCTTCGGCACTAAATTCTTGCTTGTCGAGCAGCTTGAAGTTCATCTCTTTGTCAAATTCAAAGAGGTAGAAGCCCTGATAGGTGGGCACCGCCGCCCGATTGCCAATAATAATCGGACTCGCAATGGCCGGCCCCGTCCGATGTTTGTAATAGACTTTGGGCGTGGCTACCTTGCGCTCGCCATCAAAAAGGGTGACTTTTTGGCTGTCGAGCTTGTTGAGGTCAAAAAAGTAGGTGTAGCCATCAATGCCAATGGTGGCCCCAATATGCGGATGCCCCTCTACTCGAGTCGCTTCATTGGTGGCCGCAGTCCCAATAACCCCTCCTAACCAACCCACAAACCGACGGTTTTTTACGGGCATGTACCAAAGGGTGGCTTCTTCGGGCTTTTTGCTGGGGTCTAGCTTGAGAATTCCCCCCTGCCCCTTGATGTATTGCTTTTCTACTGAAATTAAAAGACAACTATCATCGGTCACTACGGGCGAGCCATCAATGTCCGACCCAATGAAGTATTCCCAATCCATGCCCGGTTTTTTCATGTTGTAGCCCCAAACTCGGCCCGATCCAGAAGCCAGATAAATGTGGTCTCTCAAACGAACTGGAGAGGCCTCCGAAACTACATTGCCCCCATGTACGCTAGCATCAATGTCCCGGTATAAGGTGTCCTGAAAACGATAAAATTCAGGCTGCAAAAGCCCGTCTTTCATTTTTGCCGCCTTGGGGTCTGGATTGAAAACAGTGAAAATACTGGTCTCTAAGGGCAAATAGGCGGTGTCGTTAATAATTAAGGCCGAACCATCTACATCTCGGCTATAACAACGGGTTCTGGGCGAGTTTACTCGCCAACGCTCTTCTCCCGTAAAATAAGAAATGGCCCGATAACAATCTACAATGGGAGCATTGAGCTTGCCGCCCGCTCTGGTCCCTTGCAAAACCAAAACCCGATCCTTAAGCGAATCTGCATTGTGGTTGATCCAAAGACTGCCAGTTCCCTTTACCACATCATCAAAACGGTACTGCCAAAGCACTTCCCCCGTTTCATAGTCAATCTTTTTAAGCCGATGGTCAAAGGCGCCCTGAATAATATATTTTTTGCCATTTTCAATCACAATCAAGGGCTGGCCGGTCCAACCCGCTCCACTCCAGTTCTTAATGGTGCGCCCAACCTGGGTTTTTCCAGAACCTAAAGTGAGCTGCCAAATGATGTCTAGTTTGTCGGGCAAACTATCGCCATAATAATTCCGCCGCTCATTGCTCAAATAAGTAGAGTTGACCAATTCAATCGAGAAGCTATCGCCCTCTTCATCCACAAAGTTAATGCGGTTGGGGTCGGGAAAAAGGGGGGCGGGCAGACTATCTATGCCGCTGCTATCTGGCGTACTAATCACTTCTTTGTTTTGTACAAAGTAGGCGGGTAGGTCCATAAAATAGGCTGCTGCAGCAAGGCCGCCAAGGCCCAAAATAATGGCTAAAGGGGAACGCATTTCGTTATTTTTTATACTAAGAATCAATTCGATTCGCAAAATACTAACTATTTTCCTGTTTGTGATGATTATTTTGGGGCTTCCCCTTCGGCCCTCCAGGCCTTGGGTCGGGCTGTGCCGGGGCTCGCAGGCCTGCTCGGCCCTTCGCTTTTTTCGCTTTGCTCAAAAAGCTCGGTCTGGCCCTGCGGGCCACCCCTATCCATCCCTAAGCCGGCGGCTGCGCCGCCTCTAGACGCAGTTGGACCAAAGGGCTGGAAACAAAATGCCCAAAGTGAAAATAAAGGATGAGCGGCCCAGCGCTGCGCAGCCGTGGCCCAAAGGGCCAGACCAAAGCCGCCAAAGGCGGCTGCAGGGCCGAGCAGACCTGCGAGCGGCGAAGCATAGCGCCGCAGCAAAGCTGCGGGGGCCCCAAATCAAAAAAATAAGAAGAAATATGCTAGAAATAAAGGCGCTAGATTATCGCCTGGGGCCCAAAGGCCCCCGACTGAAGATGGACGGTATCGCCTGGCCAAAAGGCCAATATTTGCTGCTGGGCAATGCCCAAGCTCCCGAATTAAGGGCCTTTTTGGAGCTGCTGCAGGGCAGCCGAAAAACACAGCAGGGCGAGATTTTATGGGAGGGCAGCCAGAGCTTGGCGCACCGACGATGGGCCTTTCAGCATTTGTATAGCCACTTTGATTTTGGTCCAGAAAAAACCGTGATGAAGAGCCTACGGTTTTGGGCCCGATTAGAAGGACTTCGCCCTTGGGCCGCCCATCGTTTGGAGGAATGGGGCCTGGCGCCCAATCGTAAAATGGACCAATTGACCGAGGGCCAAAAATGGGCCCTGCAAATCGTTTTGGGCCTGCAAAGAGGCGTGAGTTGGTATTTGTTGGAGCGCCCATTTGCCCAGTTGAGCCCCGCCGAAGCCTGGCCCATTTTACAACTGCTAGAGCTGGCCAAAAAGCAGCATTATGGCCTCCTGCTCTGGAGCAGCCAAAGCGATAGCCAAGTCCTTTTTGGGCCAGAAGAACAGTGGCTTTGGCGAAAAGGAGAGCTGCTGCCCCTCTCCAAACTCCCCCCAGAACAAGCTATTTTTGACCGCCAAAATTACCCCGACTAATGCTATATATTTTATGGAGCTATGGCCTGAATTTATTGGGCCGCTGGAAGCTGTATGCCCTGTTTTTACTGGCTTTTTGTCTGCCTTTTTTGGGCTTTCCCATTTTTGTGGACCAATTGGCGGAGCAGGCAAAAAAACAATTAGCCGCCCAAAGTCAAGAGGTTTATCAAATTGCTTGGCTGAGCGATACCGCCGCCGCCCCCGAGCTGAGAGAAGGGCTAGATCTACACCTCAACTTCTCGCTAATTGATAGCTTGGACCAAAAAGAAGCTTTAGCCGCCTTAAAAAAGGGAAAACTGGATCTCGCTTTGGCTTTAGCCGATGATATGGACAGCAGTTTGTTGCGGGGCGAAGCCGTAGAATTGCAGTTGTATTATTATAGCTCGGGCCGGCCAGCGGCCTTGGGGCCCTTTAAGGAGCTGCTTAAAGATTATGAAAACTATTGGGTAGAGAAGAATTTGGCTGCAGCCAATTTGCCGCCTACGGCTAGCCGCCCAATTGAGCTAAATGAGCGCAATCAAAGCAACCAGATGGACCAAATTCGGCAAATCTTTCGGCAGATAAGGAGGAGCTTAGCCCTGCTTTTTGCCCTAGGCTTTTTGGCTTTGCTCCTCTTGGGCCTCGCTCAAATGAACCCTTTGCTTTTTGGCGGCGCGCCTTGGGGAAGTCTACAACAATTGCGGCAACCTTTGGGGCAAACTTATGGAGCCATGCAGTTGCTAGGAACCCTATATCTCTGGCTAATTATGGCTTTGGCTTTGTTGGGTTTTGCTTTGGCCTTGGGCCAAGAGCAAGAAGGCCTAGCCGATATCCTGATTATTCAGTTTAGAGAACTCTTGCCTAGCGCTCGGCTTTGGGGAATGGGGCTTTCTTTGGGCATTTCGGCCTTCTTTTGGCTCAATTTGTACTTATTGCTCAAGAAGTTGGGTGGCTGGACCTTTGCTTTTTTGCTGCTCTTGGTTTTGCTTTTATTTGTCCTGTTAACCTTTAGTACGGCTGGGCTGAGCTGGGGAAAGGCCATTTTGCCTTTGGCTAATCAGCTGTATTTTTTCAAGGCCCTTTTGGCTAGAAAATTAACGCTTGGCCCCTTGCTGTTGGTCCAGTTGAGCAGCCTGTTTTGGGCCTTGCTCTTGGCCCGCTTGAATTTTGCCCTGCTGCGGCAGAAATTGGCCCGTTTTGGGGCCTAATTGGGCTTTGCGGCGAAAAAAGGGCCTAATCGCCGCAAAATATGCGGCGATTAAGTGGTATATTCGGGGCATAATTGATAAAATGCTTACTTATGACTCGATATATTCATTACAAAGAGAATTGGACAGACTTTGTTTGGGATGATAGCCGCTTGATATCTTTATTGAGTGAGGTGCGTCATTTACAGGGGCGTCTTATCGGTAAAGTAGAACTACTAGGTTTTGAGTTGCAAGGGCAAGCAAACCTAGAAACCTTAATCTTTGATGTCATGCATTCTTCTGAAATAGAAGGAGAAATATTGGATGAAGAACAAGTTCGTTCTTCGATTGCTGTAAAGTTAGGGCTGGAGCAATCTGGTTTAGTGCATATTCCTCGAGATGTTGATGGAGTTGTCGAGATGATGCTTAATGCCACCCAAACGGAGAATAAAGAATTGGATGCAGATCGTTTATTTGGTTGGCACAACTGTCTTTTTCCTGCGGGAAGAAGTGGAATGTATAAAATAGAGGTAGGGCAGTGGCGAACAGGAGAGATGGAAGTAGTATCTGGTGCTATGGGACATGAAAGGGTGCATTTTAGAGCGCCTTCAGCCGATCGCTTAGCCGTTGAAATGCAAGATTTCTTTAATTGGTTTAATGGCTCTCAGCCGATAGATCCAATACTTAAAGCTGCAATTGCGCATCTTTGGTTTGTGACCATACATCCCTTTGATGATGGAAATGGCCGTATAGCTAGGGCTATTACAGATATGCAACTTTCTAAAGCAGATGGAGTTAATCAACGATTTTATAGCATGTCTACGGAAATTCAACAGCAGCGAAAGGCTTATTATCAAATTTTAGAGAAAACGCAGAAGGGAGGGCAAGATATTACAGATTGGATTTTCTGGTTTTTATCTTGTTTGAAACAAGCTATTTTGAATTCTTCGGCAGCGATAGCGCAGGTTATTCTCAAGCATAAATTTTGGCAGAAACATAAGTTGACAGTAATCAATGATAGACAGCATAAAATGCTTACTAAACTATTGACTGCCTTTAAAGGGAAGCTAAGTAGCTCCAAATGGGCGAAAATGACTAAAGTTTCTCAAGATACGGCCCAAAGGGATATTAAGGATCTAATAGGAAAAGGGTTATTAATAAAGGCTGATTCATCAGGGCGAAGTACTCATTATTGGTTGAATTTAGAAGGTCTTTAGGAGGGAAATAGTTTTTCAGCTAAAATCCTTGTATTTTTGCCCCAAAATATAGAAAAGCATGCGTTATTCATTCTTCCTCCTTTTGGCCTGCTTCTTTTTGGGCCAAGGGCTTGTTTTTGGCCAGGCAAGAGGCAATGCCCGCCGCTCTAAAGGCAACTATAAGGCTAAGTCCAACTCCAATTATCAAGCGCCCCTCCTGCAACCAGAGGGCGATCTGCCAAGGGCCAGCTTTTTTAGCCATGATGAAGTGCTGCTAGAGGTCCATGCACTCTCCAACCAAAAAGCAAGTAGCTATTTAGCCATCTTTAATATTCGACAGCTAGGCAAAACAGCAGAAGAAACCGACCGCCTGCTGCAAGAACGCTTTCGCAATTTTAAGCGCAAACTGCAAGCCCTAGGTGTCGCTGAGCAAGATATTCACTTAGATATGCTTTCTTTTGTGCCCGTCTATGAACTAGAAGAGGAAAAAAAGCTATTTAGCCCCAAAACCTATAATGAGGTCCCAAAAGGTTTTGAAATGCAGCAAAATGTGCATGTTAGCTACCGCAATGCAGCCCAATTAGGGGCCATTGTATCGGCTGCGGCCCAAGTAGAAATCTATGATCTGGCCAAGGTGGAGTACTTTGTAGAGAATACCGCCGCCGTTTATGAGGAGCTCCGCAAAGAGGCCCTAGCCTATTTGATGCGCGAGATGATTGAGCTAGAAAAAATAGGCCTAGAACTGGATCTGGCTAGCCGCCGTATGGCCGAGGCCGAAGGCGCTGTCTATCCCGCCGAACGCTATGCCAGCTATCAGGCTTTTTCTAGCCCTTCACTAGATGGAAAAAACCGGCTAGCCCTTCAGGAAAAGGCCCAAACGCAGTACTATGCACCCATGCCCTACAATGATTTTGAAATTATTCTGAACCCAGAAATTCAAGAACCCGCAGTACAGTTTATGTACCATATCCAATTTGCTTTTAAACTGAAAAAACCAGCCCCAGAAGTCAAAATTGAAAAAGAAAAAGAGTTTATTTGGATTACGCCTCAGGGCGATATGCGTCTACTAAAAGTAGAAAAGGCTAAGGAGAAACGGCCCCAAGCACGCCGCCCTAAGCCCAATACCACCGTTATTCCCGAAACCAATTAAGAAGTTGAGGCAAAATGACCTCAAAGAATAAAACATCTTATGAGTACTGTAAAGAAATTTGGCCTGCAGGAAATTGTGGCCCACTGTAAAGAATATGGATTTGTCTACCCCTCTTCAGATATTTATGGAGGACTCAATGCCGTCTATGATTACGGCCCCTACGGTAGCCAACTCCGCCAAAATATTAAGGACTATTGGTGGCGCGCTATGGTGCAAGCTCATGAAAATATTGTGGGCCTAGATGCCTCTATCTTTATGCACCCCCAAACTTGGGTGGCTTCTGGCCATGTAGATGCCTTTAATGATCCAATGATCGATAATAAGGACTCTAAAAAACGCTACCGTGCCGACCACCTAATCGAGGAGGTTTATGCCGGCAAATTAGAAAATAAAATCGCTAAGGAAATTCGCAAAGCCGCCAAACGCTTTGGCGATGCCTTTAATGAACAGGAGTTCAGAGCCACCAACCCCAGAGTCCTAAAATATCAGGGCCAAATTGATTCGGCCATTGAGCGAATGAATGCTTTCCTCAATGCTGAAGATCTTGCCGGCTTTAAAGGCCTCATCGAGGAGCTAGAAATCAAATGCCCCGTTAGTGGAACAGGAAATTGGACCGATATCCGTCAGTTTAATCTGATGTTCTCTACCCAAGGGGGAGGCTCTTTGGGCGACAATAATCTGTATCTCCGCCCCGAAACCGCCCAAGGTATTTTTGTCAATTTTAATAACGTCCTCAATAGCTCTCGCCAAAAGTTGCCCTTTGGTATTGCACAGATCGGTAAGGCTTTCCGCAACGAGATTGTGGCCCGACAGTTTGTTTTCCGCATGAGAGAGTTTGAACAAATGGAGATGCAGTATTTTGTGCGCCCCGGCAAAGAGCTAGCAGCCTATGAGTACTGGAAAGAAAAGCGCCTTCGCTGGCATCAAGCCATTATTGGCGGAGAAAAGGCCCACCGTTTCCATAATCACGAAAAATTGGCGCATTATGCCAATGCCGCTGCCGATATTGAGTTTGAATACGCCTTTGGCTTCCGCGAGCTAGAGGGCATCCACTCTCGCACCGACTTTGACCTCAAGGCCCACCAAGAGCTCTCTGGCAAGAAGTTGCAATATTTTGATCCCGAACTCAAGGAAAGCTATGTACCTTATGTGGTCGAGACTTCTGTGGGTTGCGATCGGATGTTCCTAGCGGTCCTCAGCGATGCCCTTCAAGAGGATATTGTACCTGATGCCGATGGCAAGGAATCTAGCCGCACGGTCATGAAACTCCACCCCGCTTTGGCCCCCGTCAAATGTACGATTTTACCTTTGCTCAAAAACAAAGAAGCCCTAACGAGCAAGGCCAGAGAGGTCTTTGATCGCCTAAAATATAGCTTCCAATGCCAATACGATGAGAAGGATGCCATTGGCCGCCGCTACCGCCGCCAAGATGCTATCGGTACGCCTTATTGCGTGACCATCGACTTTGATACTTTGGAGGACAATACGGTCACCATTCGCGACCGCGACACCCTAGAGCAGAAACGAGTATCTATTGATGAGGTGGAACGCATCATCAGCGAGAAAGTAGATATAGCGCAGCTGCTTCGCCAGCTGTAGGATAAGGATTTGGGGCTGCCCACTCGCTTCGCTCGGGTCGGGCTGTTTCGCAGCTCGCTGTTCGCTCGGCCCTTCGGCGCAAGCACCTCGGTCTGCCGCCTTTGGCGGCCCTGCTGTCCATCCCTCAGCCAGATTTGAGCTCGGAAAAGAAGAGGGCCCAAAACCACGGTTTTGGGCCCTCTTTATTGGTCCAGAACGACCGAAGGGAGTGGCCTAGCGATGCGGCGGGGTGGCCGAAGGCCAGACCAAGCTTTTTTGAGCAAAGCGAAAAAAAGCGAAGGGCCGAGCAGACCTGCGAGCCCCAAAGCGTAGCGCCGCAGCTTTGCTGCGGAGGCCCCAAAATATCCTAATCTCTAAACGGCTTAGGGACCTCATAAAGGGAAATCAGGCCCTCCCAACTGACCACCGCAATATAGCGGCCATCGGGGCTAATGGCCGTATGCGAAACCGCCCGCCCCTGAAAGGGAACCACCGCCTTGGGCTGCCCCGTTTGGCCATCATACAGATAGAGATGGCCATTTTGGCCAATGCCCGCATAGTAGTTTTGCTTGGCCGTAAAGCCGCCAAAACAATGCTCAGACATCAGGGCGCTTTTATTGTCGTAGCCCCGAACCGCAGGAGCAGGCAGCAGCTTGCTAAGTCGTGCATTCAGCCAATGGGCCAAATTGATCGAATGACTTTGCCAAAGCAGCGGGACAAAAGGCTGGCCCTCTTCCTTTAATTTTTGCTCCCATTTTGCCGCCGATGGCCCCCAATAATTTTTGATGGACCGAAGCTCTAGAACGTAATCAAAGACATTGTTTTTTCGGTAATGAATGCCCAAAATCGCTCGACTATCGGGCGTAAAGCAGGCATCTAAATAATGTTTTTTGAGTTTTTGAGGCTGTAATTTTAGCTTCGGAAAGCTGTAGAGCGGCTGCACGCCCTCCTTATGCTGATAGGAGGAGGGCAGGGCCAAAAGGTAGTTTCCATTGGGCGAAAATCGAAGTTGAGAATAGCTCAACACCTCATCGTTTGGCGGTAAATCTAGCCGCCAATTGGGCTGTTTCGTTTTTAATATTCGGACATTGGGGCCATAGTGCGAGCCCACCGCCAGATACTTCCCATCAGGCGAAAAACTGAGAATATCAGGCGGAAACATAAAGGTTTCGGCCCCTTTGAGTTGGCCACCCACTCCTTTTTTTTTGAGGTAAACGGGATGCGTCCATTGGCGGCAGGCCAAAAGAAAGCCCTTGCCTTCTTGGTCCCAGCTGCCATCTTCCCAGCCATTGCAACGGCAATCTTTGGGTAGGGGAACCGGCTTTAGTTTTTGGCTTCTGCGCTTCCAAAGTAAAATATTGACACTGCCCACAATTAAGAGCTCTTTGTCGTTGGGCGAAAATTCTAGGCTTTCTATCCAGCTTCTATCGACAATCGTGTCCATGAGCTTGGCTTGGTCCAGATAATCCCAAATTTCTAGGCGGCCCTGAAAAAAGCCAAGGGCCAAAAGCTCCCCATCCTGAGAAAAAGCAATTCGCTGCGTTTGCCGATAATTAAAATCTGTTTTGATGGGACTTAGTTGCAGGCTGTTGAGCTCCAATTTGGCCAGTTGGACCTGCATACTTTGGCTGCGGACAATACTCACTACTGCCTCCTCTTTTTGGGGATGAAACTCAATAGCGGCTAGGGTGCCTGGCAGCTCTCGAACTTCGCCAGTTTTTAGGTTTTTTATTTTAGAGAGGAGATACTGCCCGCCATAAATCGCCAGCCATTTGCCATTGGGGCTAATGCGGGCCTCTGGGTTATCAGAAGCAAAGGGCAGGCTATCGATTAGCTCCCCAGTATAATAATTAAAGACATAAGCCCCATTTTTGTCATTACTGACCATCCCCAAAGGCTGACTTTTAAGTATACGCAGGCTGCGGCTCAGGTTGCTGTAATTTTTTCGGTGCCTAAAGCCTCTTTCCCAAAGCAGCTGCCCGCTTTTTCGGTCCCAGGCAGTCAGATAACTACCGCCTGCAATCAGAATAATAGAATCATGGGCCGCAAATCGAATATCGCCTCCCATAGGCGCAAAAGGGGCGCTCCAGCGGCTATCGCCCCAGCTATGCAAAAACTTCATTTTGGGCAGGCTGTCGGCAGGAGGCGAAGCACTATAGATGTAGTATTCTGAGACAAAAGCCTGCTTTTGGGCCAAGGCCAGGAAAAAAAAATGAAAAAAAATGAGAAAAAAAATGCTGCGCATATGGCCAGTTTTATGAAAAGGGCCTCAAAATATCATTTTAAAAGTGGGGGGCAAGCCTGCCTTTGAGCTGATAAAATTAAGTCCTTTGGAAGAAATGAAAAATTATAAAAGGATATGTTAAAACAGGACTATTTTGGCCCATTTAGTTGCATAGATGCTAGGCGCTCAGAAAATGGTTGTGGAGACAAATAAATTTCAAAAGGATTTGGAAATCTGAGAGATAGACCCCATATTTGTGTATACAAAGTTCTATATATGGTCCCTTAAACAACAGCAAATCTGTTGTTTAAAAGTTGGACTTTTACTTATCCAGAAAGGTGGAGGGATTAGGCCCAAAGAAACCTTAGCAACCTGCTCTTAGAGGCAAGGTGCTACTTCCTACTGAAGCCGAAAGGCGGAGGGGCAGATAAGCGAAGCTGTTTAAATGAAGCATCGAAAGATGACGAAATATAAAAAGCTCGAAGGTATTTGCCTTTGAGCTTTTATCGTTTTAGGACGATATCTTAATGATTTATGTTGTTTAGTTGTTTGTTAGCTGTGACTCTCTGTGCCCTTGGGCGCAGGGAGTTTTTTTTTAGGCCTCTATCTAGAGTTCGGCCAAAAACTTAATCATTTTTTAATGAGAACTCATTATATTAAGCGGGCCAAATTAAACCGCTATGAATTCTAGCTGTTTAGCTAGGCAAATCATCACCAAATTCTAATCAAATTTATTATGGCTACGACAACTAGCAAAAAAGTACTGGGCGGCGGAGAATTTCTCCTCGAACAAATCAGTTACGACAACATTTTTACCAAAGAAGAACGCACAGAGGAACAGAATATGGTCCTCAATATGCTACAAGATTTTATTGATAAGGAAGTAGCTCCCAATACGGCCAAAATTGAGAAACTAGATATCGAACTCACCAAAGAATTGCTCAAAAAAGCAGGTGATTTGGGCCTTCTAGGGACCTCTTTCCCCGAGGAGTACGGCGGGTTTATGCAAGATTTTTCTACCAATATGACCATTACCGAATATCTGGCGCATACTCGCTCTTTTTCGCTTTCTGTGGGCGCTCATACGGGTATCGGTATGCTCCCCATTCTTTATTTTGGAAATGAAGAGCAGAAAAGCAAGTACTTGCCTAGCCTAGTTGCTGGCGATAAGTTTGCCGCTTACTGCCTAACCGAGCCCGATTCTGGCTCTGATGCCTTGGCCGCAAAAACTAAGGCGGTTCTCAATGAAGCCGGCACGCATTATATCCTCAACGGACAAAAAATGTGGATTACCAACGCGGGTTTTGCCGATGTCTTTGTCGTTTTTGCTAAAATTGATGGCGAAAAGTTCACGGGCTTTATCGTAGAAAAAGATTGGGCGGGCCTTAGCTTGGGCGCCGAGGAAATGAAACTCGGTATCAAGGGCTCTTCTACTCGTCAGGTGTTTTTTGAAAACGTAGAGGTGCCTGTAGAAAACGTTTTGGGCCAAATCGGAAAAGGCCACAAAATTGCCTTTAATATCCTCAATATTGGCCGTATTAAACTAGCCGCCGGCGTTTTGGGCGCTTCTAAGTCTGTAGTAAAGCATGCTGTAGGTTATGCCAACGAACGCAAGCAGTTTGGCCAATCTATCGGTAATTTTGGCGCCATTAAGCACAAATTGGGCGAGCAAGCTACCCGCATTTGGGTAACTGAAGCCGCCGTGCATCGTGCAAGCAAAGCTATCGATCATGTAGAACATCAACTCCAAGCAGAGGGTAAAACCTTAGGCGAATCGCTACTAGGCGCCGCCGAGGAATACGCTATCGAATGTGCTATCCTCAAGGTCCGTGGCTCTGAATGCCTAGATTATGTGGTGGATGAAGGCCTACAAATTTATGGCGGTATGGGCTACTCTGAAGAGGCCCCCATGGCTAGCGCTTATCGCGATTCTCGAATTAACCGAATCTTTGAGGGAACCAACGAAATCAACCGCATGCTTTCGGTAGATATGCTCCTCAAAAAGGCCATGAAAGGCCAAATTGATATGATGACGCCCGCTATGGCGATCCAAAAAGAGTTGATGTCTTTTTCTTTGCAAAAAGCCGCTCCCGAAGGATTGCTAGCCGCCGAATTACTACAGGTCCAAAATCTTAAAAAATGTTTCTTGGCCGTCTCTGGAATGACCGCTCAAGAACTCATGATGGGCCTCAAGGATGAGCAAGAAATCCTAATGAATATGGCCGATGTGATGGCCGAAATCTACTTGGCCGAATCTGCCATTTTGCGCGCGCAAAAATTGGCTAGCCTCCGTGGAGAAGAAGCCGTGGCCGACCAAATTGCCATGAGCCGCATTTATCTCAATGATGCTACTGAGCGCATCGCTTTCTCTGCCCGCCAAGCGGTGGCCTCTTGGGCCGATGGCGACAAAAAGAAGACCCTGATGCTCGCTATCAAACGCTATTGTAAGCAAGAGTTTATCAATACCAAAGCGCTCCGCCGCCAAATTGCAGATAGCCTACTTGCCGCCAATGACTACTGCTACCAAGACTAGTTTTTAGCGCCTATATAAAAGCGAAAGAGCAAGATGACCTTAGGGAAATCTTGCTCTTTTTTTATGCTTTTTTGGGGCCTCCCGCCTGCGGCGGGCGCTACGTTTCAGGGCTCGCAGGTCTGCTCGGCCCTTCGCAAAATTTCGCTGCGCTCATTTTGCTTGGTCTGGCCTTCGGCCACCCTTTCACATCGCTAGGCCACTCCCTTCGGTCGTTCTGAACCCAAAAGTTAGTCTTCCTCTTCTTCATTCAAAACAATCTTAATGGCCTCCCAAATGAGGTGGGACTCATAGCCCCTGTATTGGGCATATTGGGCCAGTTTTTTAGAGCGGCTATAATAATCGCCCTTATGGAGCAGGCGGTTTTTCTTGCGCAATAGCTGTAGTAATTTGGGAAAATACTCCTCTTCGGGCAGCTCATTTTTGAGGGCCTTACGGATACAATAAGCCGAAACATTTTTGGCCTTGAGCTCTCTTTGGATGCGTAGGCGGCCCCAGCTTTTTACCCTAAACTTGCCCCCGGCAAAGGCATGGGCAAAACGCTCTTCATTGAGGAAATTATCTTCGATGAGGTCCGCCACAATTTCGTCTAGACGCTCACCATAGACGCCTAGGTCCATTAACTTTTTACGGACCTCTTGGTGGCAGCGTTCCTGATAGGCGCAAAAGCTTTGCAATTTGGCCAAGGCGGCCTCATAACTGATATAAGGTGGTTTAGGCATAGATGGAAACTAAAAGACAGAAAAACGGCCCTATGGCCGTAGGCCAAACGGCCTAGCGATGTGCAGGGGGGCGGCGAAGCCGCAGACCCAGCGGGCAAAGCCCGCGCAGGGCCGAGCAGAGCTGCGAGCCCCGAAACGTAGCGCCGCAGCTTTGCTGCGGAGGCCCCAAAAAATGGACATCTAATGAATTTCCTCCTTATGAGGAGAAATATGCAGCAGGCGCTTAATCATGGGAAAGCTGATGAAGATGGCTACAAAAAGGACCACAAAGGTGAGGTATTGCAGGCTGGGAAAATTGACTTGGAAGATAAAAAAATCGTAGAGGCCATGGACCAAAGCCGCCAAGCCGAGGCCCTTGAGTAAGAAAAGGCTTTCTTTGCCCTTATGCAAGTGAAATTTGCCGAGGCCCACAAAATAGCCCATAATCACGGCAAAGGCCGCATGAGCGGGAACAGCCGTAAACATGCGCAGAAAAGCCACTTCATAGCCCCCTTGGGCCACATAAAGCACATTTTCGAGAGTGGCAAAGCCCATACTGACCATAACAGAATAAACAATGCCGTCCATGGGCTCGTCAAATTCTTTTTTGGGATAAATATAATAGCGGAGGAAAAGAAACTTGCAAAACTCCTCGCTAAAGCCCACCACCCCAACGGCAAAGGCAAAAGTTTTGAGAAAATTCTCATCGGCGATAATGCCCATATTTTGGCCCATCGTTTCGAGAAAAACGGCAGGCACCGTACTGAGCATCCCAAAGAGAAAGCAGAAAAAGAGGAGATGTTTGGGTTCTGGTTCGTGCTTATCGCGCCGCCAGATATAATAGCAAATAGCCAAGCCCGGCAAGACCGAGAGGGCCAAGAGATAATAATCCATGCAAAAAAGTTTGGAAACGACTAAAGTTCAATAAATGGGGGAGGGCCTTTTTCTGTTCTTCTTTTATAATGCCGATGGGCGCGAATCATGAAGGCGCCCAAGAGTAGGGAAATGGCCAAGGTGATCTCGGTAAATATAGTTAAAACTTTAGATAATTTCTGAAAAATGAAGAAGTCGTATAGGCCATGCAGAATAATGGGAAAAAGCAGGGCGAGCAATAAAAAAAGGACCTCTCTTTTGGCTTGGAAGCGGGCTAGGCCCATAAAGTAGCCCATTACGATCCCGAAGGCGGCATGAGCGGGCAGGGCGGTAAACATACGGCGATAGGCTAGAGAATAGGCCTGTTCCAGATCATCTAGGCGGATGACCAGATAGAGAAAATTTTCGGCAGCGGCAAAGCCCAAACCGATGCAGCCAGCGTACACAATACCATCGAGGGGGACGGCAAACTCTTTTTTGGGGTAGAGATAATAGCGCAAGAAAATATACTTTAGGGTTTCTTCGCTAAAGGCCACAATAAGAAAAGAAAAAGTAAAGCTGGTCCAGAGATCTCCCTGCAACAGCATGCCCAAATCATAAATGCCAAACTCCTCCATTTTGATGGCGGGGTAGGTACTGATCACGCCAAAAAGGCTAGCAATAAGCATAAGAGAGACCGGGGGCGGAGCCTTATAGCTGAGCCCATAGAGCAAAAAAATCAGGAGGAGGCTAGGCAAAATGGCTAGGCTCGAGAGTAAAAGGAGGTCTAGCATCTTGCTAGTGTTCGGCTAAAGCGAGCTGAATTTTTTGGGCCAAATTGGCAAATTCCTCTTGGCTGAGCTGCACTCTTTCTTTAGTAAAATTGATAGAGCCAAGGTCTTGTAGCGGAATCAGGTGGATATGCACATGAGGGACCTCTAGGCCAACCACCGCCATACCAATGCGCTTGCAAGGGACCACCTTTTCCATGGCCAAGGCCACTTTTTTGGCAAAGAGATGTAGCTGGGCCAGCTCCTCATCTTCCAAATCAAAAATATAATCTACCTCTTTTTTGGGAATCACTAGGGCATGCCCTTTTTCTACAGGAGAGATATCGAGAAAAGCCAAAAAATTGGCTGTTTCGGCTAATTTGTAGGCCGGAATTTCGCCAGCGATAATTTTGCTGAAAATACTAGGCATAATGCTATTTTTTAAGGTCCAGAAAGGTACTGCTTTTTAAGGAAATGGAAGAACTTGAGAGCCAGTCTTGTCATTAGTTTAAAAAAGACTACCTTTAGATAAGCCCCATCCCATATATCCCTAAGTTTATTTTTCATAGTGACCTATTCCCCCACTTCTACTCCCTATGAAAACCAACACTATTAGAATATTGCTTTTATGGGACATCTTTATAGGCTATTATTTCTTAACATTACTTTTTTTACTGCTTCAATTTCGCTCAATGCCCAAGATCAGTATTATCAAAATGCATTACAGCTTGTAGCTAGGCAAACAGAAGCAGCCGAACAGGCCGAACTGCCTTTGGCAGAAGTGGCTGAATTGGCCATATCTTTAGAAACCCTTAGTCAATCGGGGCATGAAGCCTTTTTGTTTATCAACGAGCTAAATATTCGAGCACAGCAGACGGCCAACTGCTATAGTTTTAGCCTGTATGTAGACCCTAGCCTGCCTGACTTGCAGGAGCTCAGAAATAGCAACAATTTGCAAAGAGGGCCACTGCGCCTTTTATTAGATACCTATGAACTAAGTATTAAGTCGTGGACAGAAGAAGAGGGACTGCTACAGTTGAACCTAGAAAGCCCTCGACCCAAAAATATAGCCTATATTGCCCGCAAGTTTTCTGAACAAAAAAATGTCTTTTTGGTCGAAATTCCTAGCCTAGGCCAAAAAGGCCCCGATATCTATAGCAAAAAAATATATGGAGGCTGGCTGATTTCTTATGTTTATCCCTACTATGATGAACAAGGCCAAGAAAATACCGTAGAATGGCAGTTTGGCTGCAACGGACATGGAGAATGGAGCTATTTGGGGCAGTATGGAGCTCTGCCCAAAAACTTTGAGCAGGAAGCTCAGATTATTGCTCCCAATAATAACTAAAGAAACCTTTAAGGCGGCCCCAAAGGCGGCCTTTTTTTTGCTGAAGGCCACAAAAGTCTAAACAAATTTGTACTTTTGAATGATTTTTAGCTAGCCAAAATAAGCCCAACCCCTTTGCTCGGGCTAGTCGCTTTTAGGCTTGAAAAAGCCCCTTCTTTGCCGCTCTACAGAGCTGTTGGCTAGCAAAAAAAATAGCTGCTCCTCCTGGCAACTTAGCCCCTAAGCTCTTGCCTGCAAAAGAAGTAGCTCATCTTTCTCAACAATAAAGAGGGCCCCGCCCTCTAGCTATATATATATTTATGGGATGTTCGAATTGTTCCAGTACTGCCGGTTGTAGCAGTACTGGTTGTGGAGATAACGGAAACTGTAACAGCGGAGGCTGTAATAAACTCAATACCTTTGATTGGCTCGCAAATATGGAAATGCCCGATATGGCCCAACTAGATGTGGTCGAGCTCTCGTTCAAAGATAATATGCGAAAGGCCTTTTATCGCCTGCCGCCCTATCTGCAAATCCATACCGGCGACCAAGTAGCCGTAGAAAGCAAGTCTGGCGGCTACGATATTGGCCGAGTTAGCCTAATGGGCGAATTGGTCCGCCTGCAAATGAAAAAGAAAAGGGTGAAACCTAACGCTATTCTCCCTAATATACTCCGTACCGCCAATGAAAGAGACTTGGAACGCCTAGCCGAAGCTAGAGCCGCCGAACAAGAAACAATGGTCCGAGCCAGAGTCCTAGCCCGAGAACTTCAACTCGATATGAAAATTGGCGCCGTAGAGTATCAAGGAGACCGCCGAAAAGCTACTTTCTATTATACCGCCGATGGCCGAGTGGATTTTCGCGAACTCATCCGCATCTTCGCCCGAGAGTTCCGCGTGAAAATCGAAATGCGCCAAATCGGCGCCCGACAAGAGTCTGCCCTAATCGGTGGCCTAGGCCCCTGTGGCCGAGAACTCTGCTGCTCCACCTGGCTGACCGATTTTAAATCCGTCTCCACAACCGCCGCCCGCTACCAAAATTTAGCCATCAATCAGTCTAAACTCTCCGGACAATGTGGCCGCCTCAAATGTTGCCTCAATTTTGAGCTCAATACTTATCTCGATGCACTCAAAACCTTCCCCAAACATATTCACCGCCTAGAAACAGAAAAAGGAAGCGCCCAACTCCTTAAAACCGATATCTTTAAACGGATTATGTACTTTGCCTACCAAAAAGAATTTGGGGGCATGGAGGTCTTCCCGCTCTCTGTAGAACGTGTGCAGGAAATTGCCGCCCAAAATAAAAAAGGCCAAAAACCTTATCACCTCTCCGAGTTTATTATAGATAATAAAACAAGCCACCACCTAAATAAAGAAACAGGGCCCGACGATTTTGTCGATGGCTCCGGTAGCCTAGAACTTAGCGAACTCAAAGAGGATAAAAAAAGAAATAACCGCAAACGAAAACGGAAACGGAAACCCAAAAATCCAACAAAACAAGGCCCTAAAGGCCCTCAACCAACAGAAAATAAAACGAAGCCTAGCCGCCCCAAAAGCAATCGTAAAAAACGACCACGAAACTCGCAAAATAATAAAGCGAAGCATGATGCTAATAAAAAATAAATGGCTCCCTTTTATGTTGTTGCCACTCCTGACCCTATTGACTAGCTGCCAAGATTATCTCTATGAAGAAGAACAAGCTATCCCTCAAGCTATCTGGACCTATGCCGATGCCCTGCAGTTTACACTACCCATTTCAGATACTACAGTAGCCTATAATCTCTACCTAGAGATTAAACATAAACAAGGCTATGAGTTCGAAAATGTCTATAGCCTCCTAAAAGTCGAAATGCCCGACGGAGAACTCAATGAACGACAGGTCTCTCTAGAACTCGCTAGCCCAAAAGGTAAATGGGAGGGCAAATGCCAAGGCGAGTTCTGCCAACGACGCCTTATCTTTATGCCCAATATTAAGTTTAACCAATTGGGCAACTATAAAATTGAGTTCCAACAGTATAGCCGCCAAGATTCTCTAAACGGTATCGCTAGCCTGAAACTCCTTCTAGAAACCGCAAAAGCTGATCCCGAATCCTAAATTATGATGCGCCAATTCGCTACCGCTTTTTTTGCCCTTAGCCTGCTTTGGGCCTGTAAAAATGATACCCCAAAACCTCAACCAACTCCTCCAACCGAAGCCGAGGAAAAACTGGCCAAAGCACCCAGCTTTATCGCCGATTCTGCCTACGCTTTCGTTAAAACTCAACTGGCCTTTGGACCCCGAGTTCCCGAAACCCAAGGACATGAAGATTGCGCCAATTGGCTCCTCCAAAAGTTTGAATCCTACGGCACTAAAGCCCATATCCAAACCGCCGAAATGAATAATGGCCAAGGCAAAACTTATCCCATCAAAAATATTGTGGCCCAAATTAATCCCCAAGCCAAAACTCGTATCCTGCTCGCCGCTCACTGGGATACCCGTGCAGTAGCCGACCGCGATAACGAACGCCAATCAGAACCTATCCCCGGCGCAGATGATGGCGCTAGCGGCGTAGCCGTTTTAATCGAAATTAGCCGCCAAATCCAAAAACAACAACTCCAAAATGTAGGTGTAGATATCGTCCTTTTTGATGTGGAAGACCAAGGCCTCTCCGGCGATGCCTATGACCGCAGCTCTTGGTGCCTAGGCGCCCAACACTGGAGCCGAAACCCACATAGCCCCAACTATAAAGCAAAGTTTGGTATCCTTCTCGATATGGTCGGCGCCCGCGCAGCCCGCTTCCCCAAAGAAGGGGTCTCGCTCAAACATGCCGCCTTTTATGTGGATGAGGTCTGGCAAATAGCCTGGAAGTTAGGCTATAACGACTTTTTTGTAGACGAAACTCACGGCCAATTGGTCGATGACCACCTTTTTGTAAACGAAATTCGCAAAATCCCGATGCTCGATATTATCAATTTACCCAAGGGCAGCCCCACGGGCTTCGGCCCCTATTGGCATACCCACCAAGATGATATCGATATCATTAGCCCTACTACCCTCAAAGCAGTGGGCCAAACAGTTTTGCAAGTAATTTATCAATACGAACAAAGAGGCCAGTAATTAAGGAAATTTGGGGCCTCAGCTGCGCTGCGCTTGCTGCGCTACGCTTTGGGGCTCGCAGGTCTGCTCGGCCCTGCGCGGGCTTCGCCCGCTGGGTCTGGCCCTTCGGGCCACCCCGCCGCATCGCTAGGCCAGTCGCTTCGCTCCTCTGCGGCGGCTTCGCCGCCTGCTATACGCAAAACGGGCTGGTCCCCAAAAAAAAAGGACCAGCCCGCCTAATGTCTATACCCTATGGATTTTAACGTTTTTTCCGATGAGTTTTTTATGCGCCAAGCCCTCTTAGAGGCCCAAAAAGCCTTTGAACTAGATGAGGTGCCCGTCGGCGCTGTTCTAGTAACCCAAAATCAGATTTTGGCCCGAGCACATAACCGCACCGAAGCCCTAACCGATATTAGCGCCCATGCCGAAATTTTGGCCATTACCGCAGCAGCCCAAGCCCTAGATAGTAAGTATTTGCCCAAAGCTACGCTTTATGTTACCCTAGAACCCTGCCTGATGTGCGCCGGCGCTTTGGCTTGGGCCCAAATTGGCCGAGTTGTCTATGCCGCCGCCGACCCCAAAAGAGGATTTCTAGCCCTCGCCCCAAAAGCCCTACACCCCAAAACCAAATTGGAACAAGGACCACTAGCCGAAGAGGCCCAAGCCCTACTCCAAAGCTTTTTTAAACGCAAACGCTAGCTTATAAAGCAAAAAACACCCTTTAGGGTCCAGCTGGCCTAGCGATGTGCAGGGGGGGGCGAAGGCCAGACCAAAGCGCGGAGCGCTGAAGGGCCGAGCGAATAGCGAGCCCCGAAACGTAGCGCCGCAAGCGTAGCGCAGCGGAGGCCCCAAAAAATAAAAAAGAAGATGAATAGCAGCGCAAAATTAGAATACGAAAAAGGCCAAATTGCCCTAAATGCTAACCAACCTTTGGCCGCTTTAAGGGCCTTTTGGACCGCCTATAAACTAGACCCACAGCCTGAATTTATCTATGATGCCGCCTATGCACTGCTTTTACTCAAACGCTACCGCTGGGCGCAGCAAACTTATGCCTTTTTAGGCGATTTTCGGGCCGCAGTGCAGGCCAGCTGGGCCATTGAAGGAGAGCTGTCGGGCCGCTTTCCTAAAGGCTTTTATCGGGCGCTCATCCAAAGCCGAAACCTGCCCAAAGAAAAGGCCCTGCAAGCCCTAACCCTCATGCGGCAACATGCCGTAGCTTATGCGCCCGCCTATTTGGAGGCTTGCCGTTATTTAGATCAGCAGCCCAGCCAGGCCTATCAGTTGGCTTTGGCCGGTTTGGAGCAGGCCGAAGACCATTATACCTTTGGGGGCTTAAAGCTGCAAGCCGCCCTTTATCGCTATTATCGGGGCCAAAAAGAGGCGGCCCGAGAGCTCCTTTTAGAATTAGAGTATTCGGGCCGCCTCTGTGAAGAAATTCGGCAAATGATTATTAAAATGCAGACTACTGACGAATAATAGTAATGGGGCCTTTAAAAACGCCCCAGCCCTCGCCTAGGTCCAGAATATAATAGTAGGTGCCCGCAGGAAGAGGGCCATTGGCAAACTCTCCCTGCCAGTTGTTGTTGTAAAAATCGGCCCGATAGACCAGGTCTCCCCAGCGGTTGAGAATGCGCAACTTGTTTTTGGGGAAAAGCTGTATGTTTTGAATCACCCAAAAATCATTTTGGCCGTCATTGTTGGGCGTAATCACATTGGGAATAAAGAGAATGTCTTCTACTCTAGGACGCAGTTCTACATAAAAAGAATCTAGGCTGCTGCAACCCTCCATACTCTCGCCTAAAAGCCGAATATATCCGCTGCTGCTCGGTTGGGCAATTGTTTGTGGACAGATGTCACAGTCTATGTCTAGACTAGGGCTCCAATTGTAGAAGTCGGCCCCATTGGCGGCTAAGGGAATGCTGCTGCCCTCTACAATCAGGGTGTCATTATTGAGCTGGAGCTGAGGGGCGGCAAATACCTCAATTAATAGGCTATCGCTCCAGCGGCCACAGGCCGCATTTTGGCCCAAGAGCTGCAACTGATATTGGCCAGGAGAAAGTAGGGGGGAAAAGCTGGGGCTGGGGCTATTTCCCCAAACCTGCCCGTTAATATAGAGTTCGTAATCATTGTATAGGCCAAGGGTTTCGCTAAGGAGAATTTCGGCATTGTCGCAATAGGGGGCAGGGGCGGCTTCTAGTATTAGTTCGGGGCTCTTTTGGGCCAGAATAAAAAGGCTATCGCTCCAGTTGCTCAGCAAACTATCTAGGGTAAGGCTTTGGAGGCCCGCAAAGCTAGGGAGCTGATTCTGAAGCTCATCGAGATACTTCCAGCTGCTGCTCCATTGGGCCAGCTGTTCAAATTGGCCCTCTGTATTGGGGTCGCTATAAAAGCTAATTTGAAGGGGGCTGCTACCTTGCTCTCTGTTAATGGCATGGCTATAAAGTGGATTGAGCAGGCAGAGTTCTAGCTCTTTTTGCTGTCGGTCTAGGCCATATTGGCCTGCATCGCCGGCCCAATAACTGGCCCAAACTTGGCTACTATCATTAGCCTGAGGCTGAATTAACATTGGGCGAAAAAGACGAAGGCCATTATCCGTTCCACCCAGAGCAAAAAGATAGGGGGCCGGGCGGTCCATTTTGCGAATAAGTCCGCCAGGCCCAGAAGAAGAAATAAAGCCATATTGGCCATTTTGGCCTGTTTGCAAGGCATTGGGCTCCGCCGAAAGAATTTCGAGCCGTTGGCTATCTAGGGCCAATTTCCACTCATTTAAGCGGAGCTGGCCTGTCACAAAACTAGCTTGGGTACTAGCGGTTTTATGGTCACTGCCCGCCAAGACCAAATAATGAAATCGGCTAGGGAAATTTCCTCGAATGGCCTGCTGGCCTCCATCCAAAAAGAGCCAGCCCTCGTTAATAGAACTGAAGCCTTGGTTGCTGGGGTGATTTTGGATAAAGTCGCCGCGAAGGTGTATCGTATCGCTATTGTCAATCGCTCCAGCATTTTCAAGATCGCCCTGAACGCTGAGCATAGCCCCCGACTTAATAGAAATCAAGGCCCCTTGATTATGCAATTGTGCCGCTAAGGAGCTAGAAAAAAGCAGGCAGAAAAATAGGGCCTTGAGGATTGGCTTAGAAAACATAATAGGCATATAATTGAATGCTAAACCAGCCTTTGTGCCTAAAAAATACTGTCACTTAGGCCATTTAGCAAGATATAATTATTTATCTTTGGAAGAATAGCCTATCAATAAAGGGATTAACTAACTATAATACAAATTTTTATGAAAATAAAAGCACTAATCGGAGCTGCCCTATTGGGTTGGTCAAGCCTTAGTCTTCAGGCCCAGCAGCTAAACGCAGATTGTGGTGTCAGTTTTGCCGATGGTCAGCTTATTAAGCAACGTCTAATGGAAAACCGCCGCTTGGTGGATCCTGCAGAAATAGCTGCTTTTCAGCAGAGCCGAAATATTAAATATATCCCTGTTAAGTTTCATATAGTAGGCGATGCCAATGGCGAGAATACAGTATCTTTGAGCAATGTATTTGCTATGCTCTGCGATATGAATAATGACTACCGCTCGCAGGACGTACAGTTTTATATGCAGGGCGTGAGCAATTCGGTCAATTACTTTAATAATAATACAGTCTATAATGATGGGGGCGGTTTTGGCTCGCAAAACATCATGTTTAATAATAAATCGGCTGGAGCAGTTAATATCTTTATGAGTGCTTCGGTGAACAACCAAGTCGCTTCTTACTATACGCCTGCTGGCGACTTTATCTTTGTTCTTAACCAAATGGCCAATGGAACCTCTAGCACAGGAACACATGAGGTGGGCCACTTCTTTACCCTCAACCATACCTTTTATGGTTGGGAGGGTGCCGATGTAACGATTTATGAGCCAGGCAATGCCCCTAACTTGATTAACGGTTCGTCAGTAGAGCGAGAAGCTCGTACGGGCGGTAGTGCCAACTGTAGCTCTGCAGCGGATGGTTTTTGCGATACGCCGGCAGACTATGTGTCTTTCCGCGATAATTGTCCCTATACTGGGGGCGTAAAAGATCCTTTGGGGGTGGCTGTAGACCCAATGGAGTCTAACTTTATGTCTTATTATGCCGATGCTTGTGTCGATTCATTTACGGCGGAGCAAAAGTCGGCCATGGCGGCTGATATTTTGAGTCGTTGGAACTCTTTTTCTGCGCCTACGCCCAATGCGGTAGTTTCTGGTGCGGGCATTTCGGCGGTGGCACCTAGCAATGGCGGAAGTGTAGAGTTGAATGGCGACATCACTTTAGAATGGACCGCAGTGAGCAATGCTACGGCCTATTATATTAACATTGAGCGTACTTTTGGGGGAATCCCCATTGAGACGGTTACTGAGAAGATTGTTTATGGAACAACCTCAACGACTATCCCGCAGGCTGATTTGGGTTTCCCTCGTCAGTATAGCTGGACCGTTCGTCCGCTCAATCAGTTGAATACTTGTGGCGCTACTTCTCCTGCACAGAGCTTTAGCACAACGGCGCCTACTTCTTCTGTCATTGGCGAGGAGTTTAGCAGTATGTCTGAAATGCGCTTGATGCAAAACCCTTTGGCGGGGTCTACGGCAGAATTGCTCATCAATTTGCCTAAAGATTTGGTGGCGAGCTTGCAGGTCTTTAGTCTAGATGGCCGCAAAGTAGCGGGCCTAGATAAGATTCAGTTTTTTGCTGGCGACAATGCGCAGCTGCTAGAAGTTGGGCAGTTGAGCAATGGGGTGTATATGGTGGTCTTGAACACGCCCTATGGCAATTTGCAACAGAAATTGGTGATTCAGCGCTAATTTGCTTATATAGAGCTTGTTTAAATTTTTTAGTCAGCAGCTAGACTAAGGCGTGTAAATAGGCTGCAAAGCGCTTATTATTGTTGATTACGACAAAAACAAAAAAAGGCTTTGCAACATGGTTGTGAATTTATCAAAAGAATTTATTACGGAAAAAATATTAGCATTTTTTCCCGAAAAAAAATTGGCTCGAAAAACCAAAGCGCCTCTGTGGCAAATTGTTAAAGCGATAATTTATAGGCTTAAAACAGGTTGTCAGTGGAGAGAATTACCGATACAATCTTTTTTTGACGAAGTTCTAATTTGCTGGCAAACAGTATATTACTACTTCAATAGCTGGTCCGAGTCTGGTATTTGGCAAAAAGTGTGGATCCAATTTCTAGCCCATGAAAAATCTTGTTTAGATTTATCTAGTATACAGCTTGACGGAAGTCATACCCCAGCGAAAAGAGGGGGCGAAGCTGTGGGTTATCAGGGCCGAAAAAAGTCCAAAACCACAAATGCTCTCTTTCTCACAGATAAAAATGGGCTGCCAATCGCTATGTCTCCGCCTTTTGCGGGAAACCATAATGATTTGTTTGAAATCGAGAGTCAT
>NZ_JH719942.1:1688389-1690892 GCF_000275825.1 Saprospira grandis DSM 2844 | reverse complement strand
CAGTTGAGCAATGGGGTGTATATGGTGGTCTTGAACACGCCCTATGGCAATTTGCAACAGAAATTGGTGATTCAGCGCTAATTTGCTTATATAGAGCTTGTTTAAATTTTTTAGTCAGCAGCTAGACTAAGGCAAAAAAAAATGCTGCAAAGCGCTTATTATTGTTGATTACGACAAAACAAAAAAGGACTTTGCAACATGGTTGTGAATTTATCAAAAGAATTTATTACGGAAAAATATTAGCATTTTTCCCGAAAAAATTGGCTCGAAAACCAAAGCGCCTCTGTGGCAAATTGTTAAAGCGATAATTTATAGGCTTAAAACAGGTTGTCAGTGGAGAGAATTACCGATACAATCTTTTTTGACGAAGTTCTAATTTGCTGGCAAACAGTATATTACTACTTCAATAGCTGGTCCGAGTCTGGTATTTGGCAAAAAGTGTGGATCCAATTTCTAGCCCATGAAAAATCTTGTTTAGATTTATCTAGTATACAGCTTGACGGAAGTCATACCCCAGCGAAAAGAGGGGGCGAAGCTGTGGGTTATCAGGGCCGAAAAAAGTCAAAAAACCACAAATGCTCTCTTTATCACAGATAAAAATGGGCTGCCAATCGCTATGTCTCCGCCTTTTGCGGGAAACCATAATGATTTGTTTGAAATCGAGAGTCATTTCCAAAAAATGCTTGCCGATCTGCAGCTTTCAGACATCTCTCCTGATGGTTTATTTATGAATGCTGATGCAGGGTTTGATAGCAAAAAAATGGGAGTTATCTCCCATATTGACCCTAATAAAATAAATATAAAAAACTTACTATCAATAAAGTATATATAAATAACTTTACAAGTAATGCTTTTCTGTTGAGCGAACAAATGCCTGGATTGACGCATTTAAAATGCTACTCATTTGTTTTGAAAGAAAGGCTGACAACTGATCGAGTTTACATTATTTGGCCTTTATGCTTATTTTCTTAAAACGAAATTTTTAAACAACCTCTTTATTATCGATTAATTACCTCACCATATCTTGTACATCCTGTATAGTTAAGCTTGTATCAAATGTTTTCCCTTTAAACTTTCCATGCGTTGGCCTAAAATATAAAGACTTCCCATCTGGAGATATACCAAAATCAGGATTATTTCCATATAATGATTTTATTTTTTTTCCATTAAATCCTAAGGCAGCTTTTAAATTATCCTTTACTCCTGTACCAGCACCATTATGCCATTGCTTTTCTTTTATCCCTAATCTTTTGGCGAGTTGAGGTGCTTTAGGAAAAACGCCTCCACTTGTTCTAGTTCCAAAGCAGCTGTTATGTACTAATATTCTATCTATAGAAACTAAAAAATTATGATCTTGATATACTTCAAGATTATAAACTTTCTGTCTTCCCTCAAGCTTTTCTTTAGCAATAAGTACAACCTTTCTATACTGGGTTTTAATGTTTTCCCCTACATTCAAGTCCATCGCATGTACCCAACCATTTCTATCTATTGACCAAATTGGGTGTAAACCTGTCACTCCTAGAGGACTAGCAGCATTATCTCTAAAATATAAATTATATACATCATCACTTTCATGAATAAACTTCCCAGTGATTGGACGACTTACATAATCTCCTTTTCTAGCTTCATCCCAGAACCTTGTGTCTAGTTGGTTTATTCTAATTCCTGTAACAGTCGCCCATCCTTCTGAACCTAATTCAGGCATATCCAGATACACATCTCGCCCTATACTATCAACTCCTATTTCTTCCAACCACCAATGAGGTCTTCTTAAGTTTATTTTAGTAATTGTCCCATCAGCTTTTGGAAGTTCAAGGTCAACCCACTTCCAAGTATATGGAGTAATTTCTTCATAATCAATAACTGTCCATTCCTTTTCTACTCTAAGTGGTGAGTAAGTTATAATCCCATCTGCAGTTTTTTCATTTATTAACTTTTGGACTTCTTTTTCTACCTCAGAATAAAAAGTTAACGGTATTGGCTTATCTAGCCAAACCTTCATCAAGGTTTTGGGAGACCTCATTATGTCTATTGGCTTAAAAGACATTAGCCCATGACTTTCTAACAAGTTCGAATTACCAGAAGCTGTCGCTTGACCAAAAGAACTCCCCCATGAAAGGACAAACAATAGTAGTATTATAAAAAAAAATTCATTACTTTTTATTAATTCAAATTACGGACAATATCAATATAAAACTGTTTAAATTTCTTTGTTAACAACCAGACTAAGGCAAAAAAGACTTTGCAACATGGTTGTGAATTTATCAAAAGAATTTATTACGGAAAAAATATTAGCATTTTTTCCCGAAAAAAAATTGGCTCGAAAAACCAAAGCGCCTCTGTGGCAAATTGTTAAAGCGATAATTTATAGGCTTAAAACAGGTTGTCAGTGGAGAGAATTACCGATACAATCTTTTTTTGACGAAGTTCTAATTTTGCTGGCAAACAGTATATTACTACTTCAATAGCTGGTCCGAGTCTGGTATTTGGCAAAAAGTGT
>NZ_JH719942.1:1428574-1688289 GCF_000275825.1 Saprospira grandis DSM 2844 | reverse complement strand
AACGCATGGATTGACGCATTCAAAATTTTACTCATTCGTTTTGAAAGAAAAGCCGACAACTGGGCGAGTCTACACTATTTAGCCTTTATACTTATTTTCCTAAAACGAAATTTTTAAACAAACTCATATAATATATAGAGGGACAGTCTTTTTTTGAGGGGCTGTCCTTTTTTATGTTTTGGGGCCTCCGCTGCGGCTTCGCCTTGCGGCGCTACGTTTTGGGGCTCGCAGGTCTGCTCGGCCCTGCGGCGGCTTTGCCGCCTAGGTCTGGCCTGACGGCCACCCCGCCACATCGCTAGGCCGCTCATCGGTTTATCTTAGGTTGGGCGGTTGTTTTCAGCCTTTTGGTCCAACTGCGTTTAGGGGCGGCGAAGCCGCCGGCTTAGGGATGGAAAAGGGGGCGGCGCAGCCGCAGACCGAGCAAAAAACTTGTTTTTTGCGAAGGGCCGAGCAGGCCTGCGAGCCCTGGCACAGCCCGGCCCGCCTGCAGGGCGGGCAAGCCCCAAAAAAGGAAAGAGTTGCAGATAAATAGGGTAGGGGAGGGGGGGAGACGGCTAGAAAGTTGTATTTTTGCGCCAAATTTAAAAAGAAAGAGATGCAAAAAGAGAGTCAATTATTGGAATTGCAGCAGATTGTGGTAGAGCAGAAAGCCGCTTTATTGAAGGTGGTAGAGACCATAAAAGAGGAGGGCGTATCTAATTACCCTATTTTGTGGATGTATACGGGTTCGGCTCGGCCAAATTTGGGAATTTATTTGGGAGAACTGGCTGAGGGCGTTTGGCAGCATGGGGCTACGACCTTAGAGGAGCTCTATACAAAAGGTATTGTGGAGGCAGAAAAAATTGATAATTTTCGGGCTTTGTATAATCACAAAGGCGGGCACTTCTGCGTTTTGATGATGAGTTTGGAGCAGACCGAATTGGTTTTTTTGCCTTACAGCCTAGTAAAAAACGAGAATTAGAAAAGAGGAGGTTGGGTAGAGGGGAGAAGAAAAGGCTTGAAAGTTGTATGCGCTAGAAGAAATTTGAATATTTTTAGCAAATTTTTATACTTGAGCCTTAAAAATTAACGTTTTGGGGAGGTGAAAGCAGAAAATCTCTGCAACAAACTGTTATTTTTGCAAGATAATAGGCCCAATAGGGCTAGAACTTAAATAGACATCGAACTAGATGGACAGTAGGACTACCGCAACAACATCATTCTATACTACCGCAAAATTAGAGAACCCTATGTATCGATTAAGACAACTATTAGTTGCCTGCAGTCAGCTTGCCCTAGTGGTATTGCTGAGTTTCGCATTTCAGCAGGAGGCCAAAGCTACCCACGTTATGGGGGCGGATTTGGCTTGGGAATGCGTGGGGCCGAATCAGTATCTGTTTCGCTTGAATCTGTATCGAGATTGTAATGGAGTAAATTTGGGAACAACGGCCCGGATTACGATTAACGGCTGTGGATTGAACAGCAGTTATACGTTGAATCGGGTGACAGGTTACCCGCAGGATATTACGCCATTGTGTCCCTCTGAGCCTACTGCATGTAGTGGTAATGGGGCTTATGGGGTAGAATCTTTTTTATATGAGCGAGTAATTACTTTGCCTGCGGGATGTACTGATTACCGAATTTCCTATCAGTTGTGTTGTCGAAATAGGGCGATCACGACCTTGACGAATGGAGGTGGAGAGTCTTTATATATTGAGGCGCATATGGACAACACCTTATCGCCATGTGATAATTCGCCACAATTTTTGAATATCCCGACGGCTTTTCTTTGTCGGAATCAGCCGGTATTTTATAACCATGGGGGCTATGACCCTGATGGGGATTCTTTGGTTTACTCCTTGATTGATTGTGAGGAGGCCAGAAATAATCCGGTAGAATACTCTGGTGGATTTGGGGGAACGACTCCCTTATCCTCTTCTTCGGGGATCAACATTGATCCGAACACGGGGGCGATAGCCTTTACACCTACCACACAGCAAGTAGGTGTACTTTGTGTTTTGGTAGAGGAGTATCGGGCTGGTGTAAAGATTGGGGAAACGGTTCGTGACCTTCAGTTTACGGTATTGAATTGTTCGAATACATTGCCTGCAGCTACTGGGATTGACTTAGCTACGGGGAATGGTGTGATTGATTATGAGGTTACCTCTTGTTTTGGTAATGCTTTGTGTTTTGATATTTTGGGTTCTGATCCTGATGGGAACAATGTATTGATGTATTGGAATGGTGCTATTCCTGGTGCCACCTTTACGACCACACAGATCAGCGGTGATTCTGTTTTGGGTCAATTTTGTTGGAATCCTACAGTTGCTGATGTTGGGCAACACACCTTTACGGTAACGGTACAAGATGATGACTGTCCTTTATTAGGGGCCAATACATTTACCTATACAGTGAATGTAATTGCAAACCCCAACCCTGCGGTAACGGCATTGCCTGACACGACAATTTGTGCGGGAGAGTCGGTGCCTTTGCAAGCGGTAGCTAATGCGCCTACAGCGCCTACAGTAATTGATAGTATTGTATGGTCGCCCAATACGGGCTTAAATACGAATCAGGGGGCAAATGTTATTGCCACGCCTGCTATTACAACTATATATCAGACGACTATTTATTATTCTGATGGTTGTACGACTAGTGATTTTGTTGTGGTTAATGTACAGGATGACCCTATGGTGGCGGTAACGCCTAATGGGGTAAATGCCTGTTCGGGGTCTTTAGTGACCTTGGTGGGTGCTGCGGATCGTGCGTCTTATACCTTTGAGTGGTTTGATCCTACTGGAGCTTCTATGGGCTCGGGTAGTGTAACTGGGGCGCAGTCTTCTATTGACATTACTTTGCCTAATGTTACGGACTCTACAATTTGCTATGATGTTGTTGTGAGTGATCCTGTCACGGGTTGTACAACTACAGAGCAAGCTTGTTTGGTGATTGGGCCACCTCGCGGACCTGTAGAGTGTATCAATATCTATGTATCGCCTACAGCTAGTGCTACCGGTGCGGGTACGCAGTTTGATCCTACAACGATTGAGACGGCGATTGCGCGTTCGTCTTGTAACAATACAGTAATTAAGATGGCCCAAGGGGTGTACAATATTGACACTACCTTAAACATCACAAGCTTTTTGACTATTGAGGGTGGATTTGATCCTACTAACTTGTGGGAGAAAACATCTGATGTAGCACAGACTGTAATTAACAGAACCAATGCAAACCCCTTAGGTTTTGCAAATGCTTATCAACTCATTGCGATGAATGCCTCGAATGCGCAGGGATTCCGTTTGCAAGATTTGACGATTACCACAGATGATGCAGACTCTTTGGGTATGTCTACTTATGGTCTTCGTTTGACGAGCTGTTCTGACTATAATATTGTACGCTGTTCAGTTTCTGCTGGATCTGCTGGAGACGGAGCTTCTGGAACTACTGGTTCTATTGGTTTTGATGGAGATCCTGGTGGGGATGGTGTTGCTGGTTCAGCAGGTATTCTAGATACCTATGCCGGTGGTGGTAATGGTGGATCTGGAGGGGGACTTTCTGGTTTTGGTAACGGGGGCTCTGGAGCTTCTGGTGGCAATACTGGTATTCCTTTGCCTGGTGATGGTGGAGATAGTGCGTCTGTTGCCAGTTCTTCTGGTGGCGGCGGTGGCGGCGGTGGAGCCGGTAATGTGCACTCGCCCTCTGTTGTTGGTGCTCAAGACGGTGGTGGTGCTGGATCTGGAGGTATTCCACCTGATGTAAATGGTTTGGGCGGAAATGTAACTTCTGTTCCTTGTCCTACTGGAGCAACTGGACTTGGTGGTGGTGCTGCTGCTGGTACATCTGGTTCTCCGAATGGAGCAAATGGTACCGTGGGTACTTCTGGAGCAAACGGTGCAAATGCGCCTGTTGGTCCTGCTCCAACTGCTTTGGCATTTTTCTTCCCTGGTACACAAGCTCTCCAAGGCCAAAATGGTATTGGTGGAACTGGTGGTTGTGGAGGAGGAGGAGCCTATGCTGCAGCGCCTAACACCGGTGGCGGTGGTGGCGGCGGCGGCGGCGGTGCTTCTGGCGGTATTGGTGGTTTTGGTGCCTATGGTGGTGGAGGCTCTTTTGGGGTCTACATCTACAGCAACGGAGCCAATGGTAATATTCAAGATTGTAATATCACTACATCTACTGCAGGTGTTGGTGGAACTGGTGGACTTGGTGGCGCTGGTGGCACTGGTGGCACTGGTGGCACTGGCGGACTATCTGGTGGCGGAGTAAGCCAAGGTGGCGCTGGTGGCCGTGGTGGTGATGGTGGTGCTGGTGGCCGTGGTGGTAATGGTACTTCAGGTTATTCAGTAAATGTTATGGTATCTTCTGCTGTAGCTTCACAACCACTAGTTAATGCTGACTCTCTTTATGACTTTACTGTAGAGCCAGTCATCATTGTAGAAAATGTAAACTGTACGAAAGCAACCGTTCGTTTTGAAGATACTGGCTTGCCTGTTGGTAACCCTGGTGCGGGTTTCAATATCACAGATTGGGACTTTGATGTGATTGGCAACCTAGCTAATCCTACTAATGGTATTCATAACCCTGACACGACTCAATATGATAGTGTTGGACGTTATACTATTGCTCATTCGGGCTTTAATTATACAGACTTTCATAATATTGCCTTTGATGGGGCCTACCAACCTACTATTTCAAGTACAGCAAACTTGATTGGAAATGATACTTTCCAGCTTTGTGTAGGAGAAACAGCTAGTTTCTGTAGTGATATCTATGCGGACTCTATTATTTGGAACTTTAGTGGGGCTATTCCTAACCCTATTGATGTTCAATGTACGCCTAATGCGCAATTTAATGTAGCTGGCTTCTATGTTGTAGAGCTACAGCTTATCACAGACTGTTGTGGAGACTCTCCTTTAGATACAGCTTATTTGTATGTTGACCCTGTGCCTACAGCAACAGCTGCAAATCCGGTTAATGATATTTGTAAAGGAGAAACAGCTACTTTGACCTTGAATGGTTTGAGCCCAACAGATTCTGTTATTTGGTCTCCCACTGTAGGAAACTTGACGGTAACCTCTCAGGGTACTGTAGATGTTACTCCTAATGATAGTACAACTTATATTGCTACTATTTACTCTGTAACAGTAACCAACGGTCAGACTCGTCTGTCTTGTCCTTCTTCTGTTTCTTTTGATGTTAATGTATACCCCGACCTTGATCCTAACCTCAGTTCAACAACCACTATTTGTGGTAATGATGGTACAGCTACTGCTGCTCCTTTGAATGGTTCTGGGAGTTATGACTTCAACTGGTCTAATGGCGTAGTGGAGACAGCTGTTGCTAGCTCTACAATTAGCGGTCTTCCTGTAGCTGGTTATACTGTAACAATTACAGATGCGAATACAGGTTGTGATACAGTGGAAACAATTTTTGTTTTTGCTGGTCCAACTCAACCTAGCGTTCAATTAGACTCTTTGGTAGATGTTAGTTGTGCGGGGGGGGCTGATGGATTTGTTCGCATGACTACTATTGATGGAACTGCTCCATATGATTATGTATGGGATAATGGTTTTGTAGAAAACAACGTTTTGACAACAGAGCAAACTGGTTTGGCCCAAGGCGTCTACTGTGTTACTGTAACTGATGACAATGGTTGTTCTTCTTCTACTTGTGTAACAGTAGGAGAGCCTGATCCTTTAGTAATTAACTTAATCCAAGTAGATACTGTAGACTGTAGCTATGATGCGGATGGAGTAATTGAAGTAGAGGCACAAGGTGGTACGGGGCTATATACTTACAGTTGGTCTGGAACTGCCCAAACAACGGCTTTGGTAACAGGCTTAACAGGTGGTCCTGCCACTTCCTATACAGTAACAGCTACTGATGAAAACGCTTGTACTGCAATTTTGACTGTAAACATGCCTGTCAAGTATCCTGTTACTCCTCAGGTTGTACAAACAGCACAAATTCTATGTAATGGAGATAGTACGGCTGTAATTCGTGCTGGAGCAACAGACGGAGTTGGTCCTTACGAAGTAGCCATTTCTGGTCCTATATCAGCAATTGATACTCAGGCTGCTGGTGCATTGGCCACACCTGTGACTTTTGCTAACCTACCAGCAGGAACTTATGACATTACAGTTACTGACATCAATACAACTCCAGGTTGTTCTGCAGTAACTAATATTGTAATCAATGAGCCTGCACTACTAAGTAGTTCAACTGCTTTGGATCAGGATGTTAGCTGTAACGGCAGTACTGATGGCGCTGCAACAGCAACCGCAACGGGCGGAACAGCCCCTTACACTTATCTATGGTCTAATGGAGAAACAACAGCTTCGGCAACAGTTCTTCCTGCAGCTAATCAATGTGTAACTATTACAGATGCTAATGGATGTACCTCATCTTCTTGTGTACTTATTAGCGAACCTATCATACATACGGTTAGTGCATCAGTAGCTACACCTTATAATGGCCAACAAATTAGTTGTGTTGGTGCTTGTGATGGTAGTGCAACAGCAGCTGGAGCTGGTGGAACCTCACCTTACACTTATGTGTGGAGTGATGGCCAAACAACAGCTACAGCTACTGCTCTATGTGCAGGAACTTATAATGTTACTTCAACGGATGCTAATGGATGTACAGCTACTGTTGTAGTAACTGTATCTGATCCTCCTGCGTTGACTGCTGCTATGAGTTCTACGGATGTCTCATGTAATGCCGGTACTGATGGAACCGCGACGGCTTCTATTTCTGGCGGTACAGGAGCATATAGTTATCTATGGGATGATGGGCAGACAACAGCTACAGCGACAAACTTGTCAGCTTCAGCATCTTTCTGCTTGACTGTAACTGATGCAAATGGTTGTACAGTTAGTGCTTGTGTTCCTGTTAACGAACCAGGAGCTGCACATACTGTCAATGCTGCAGTAAGCGCAGCATACAACGGTCAGCAAATTAGTTGTGCAGGAGCTTGTGATGGTAGCGCTACGGCAGTTGGGTCTGGTGGAACTTCACCTTACACTTATGTGTGGAGTGATGGCCAAACAACAGCTACAGCTACAGGTCTATGTGCAGGAACTTATACGGTAACATCAACCGATGCTAATGCCTGTACGGCTACGGCAACTATAACTGTGAATGACCCTCCTGCATTAACTGCAAGCAGTGCAGGAACGGATGTATCTTGTAATGCAGGAACAGACGGAACGGCTACTGTTACCGCAGTAGGTGGTACAGGCGCATATAGTTATCTATGGGATGATGGACAGACGACGGCCACCGCAGCGAACTTGTCGGCCTCTGCTTCCTTCTGCGTAACAGTAACGGATGCAAATGGCTGTACAATTAGCTCATGTGTAACAATTAACGAACCTGGCGCGGCACATACCGTAGCGGGCACAGTAGCCACTCCATATAATGGAGAGGAGATTAGCTGTGCTGGCGCTTGTGATGGTAGTGCAACAGCAGCTGGAGCTGGTGGAACCTCACCTTACACTTATGTGTGGAGTGATGGACAGGCAACGGCTACAGCGACTGGCCTATGCGCAGGAACATATACGGTAACATCAACCGATGCGAATGGCTGTACAGCAACAGCTAGCGTAACTGTAGATGATCCGGCTGTATTAACTGCAAGCAGTGCAGGAACGGATGTGTCTTGTAATGCAGGAACAGACGGAACGGCTACTGTTACCGCAGTGGGTGGTACAGGCGCATATAGTTATCTATGGGATGATGGGCAGACAACAGCTACAGCGACAAACTTGTCGGCCTCTGCTTCCTTCTGCGTAACAGTAACGGATGCAAATGGCTGTACAATTAGCTCATGTGTAACAATTAACGAACCTGGCGCGGCGCATACCGTAGCGGGCACAGTAGCCACTCCATATAATGGAGAGGAGATTAGCTGTGCCGGTGCTTGTGATGGTAGTGCAACAGCAGCTGGAGCTGGTGGAACCTCACCTTACACTTATGTGTGGAGTGATGGACAGGCAACGGCTACAGCGACTGGCCTATGCGCAGGAACATATACGGTAACATCAACCGATGCGAATGGCTGTACAGCAACAGCTAGCGTAACTGTAGACGATCCGGCCGTATTGACGCCAACAATTACATCTACTGTAGATGTGAATTGCTTTGGTCAGTCTACAGGGGCTACTACAGTAGCTGCCGCAGGTGGAACAGCACCTTATACTTATCTTTGGGATAATGGAACAACTACAACTGTTAATGCAGGCTTAGCCGCAGGAACACACTGTGTAACTGTGACGGATGCAAATTCTTGTACTGCAACAGTTTGTGCTACAGTAAACCAGCCTGCTTCAGCCGTGACAGTAAATACTGCAGTGACGTCTAACTATAATGGACAAGATGTTAGTTGCTCTGGCTCTGCAGATGGAGAGGCAACAGCAACTGCTGCAGGTGGAACAGCACCTTTGAGTTATCTTTGGACTAACGGTCAAACAACTCAAGTTGCAACAGGTCTAGCAGCTGGAACACATTGTGTCACTGTAACTGACAATTTAGGTTGTACGGCTGTAAGCTGTGTAACAGTTACCGAGCCTGCTCAAATTGCTCTAACTGTAGACAATCAAGTTAATGTAAACTGTTTTGGTGATGCAACTGGAGAAGCAACTATTGGTACTACAGGTGGAACAGCACCTTATACTTACCAATGGGATGCTGCGGCAGCTAACCAAAATACAGCAACAGCAACAGTTTTGGCTGCAGGTACTTATTGTGTAACAGTTACAGATGCTAATAATTGTCAAAATAGTCTTTGCGTAACAATTACAGAACCCACCCAAGCTGTAGCGGTAACTCTTAATGAACTCGCTCCAGTTAGTTGTGCAGGAAATACAGATGGTTCTGTAGAGGCTGTAGGTTCTGGTGGTAGTGGTTCTTTAGCTTACCAGTGGGGAACAGGAGACGTAACTTCAACACTTACTGGACTTGGCGCAGGAACATATTGTGTTACAGTTACAGATAGCTTAGGCTGTACAGTTAGTGATTGTATTACATTGACGAACCCCACTCCGTTAGTGGTAACTACAGTAAACACTGTAGATGTAAACTGTTTCGGGGAGTCTACCGGTGAAGCTACTGTAATGGGATCTGGAGGGGTAGCTCCTCTAAGGTATCAATGGGATGCTGCCGCAGGGGCTCAGACAACAGCGAATATTGTTGGTTTAGCTGCTGGTACTTATTGTGTGACGGTAACAGATGCGAATGGCTGTACTGCAACTAACTGTGTGACTATTGCCCAACCTGCAACTGCTGTTGCTGTAACTGCAACTGCTGTCTCAGATTATAATGGATTTAATGTTTCTTGTTTCGGTGATACTGATGGTTCTGCCACGGCAAATGCTAGTGGAGGAGCAGGAAACTATACTTATGTTTGGGATATTAACTCTCAAACTACACAAACGGCAACAGGTCTAGCTGCAAGTACATATTGTGTAATTGCAACAGATGCGAATGGTTGTCGCGACACTTCTTGCGTAACCTTAAATGGTCCTACTGCCGTCCAAGCGACAATTACAGATTCTGTAGATGTACTTTGTCAAGGTCAAAGTACAGGTTCAGCAACTGTTCTAGGATTAGGAGGTATTGGAAACTACACTTACAATTGGTCTAATACACAAACTACAGCTATCGCAACTGGACTGGCTGCAGGTGTATATAATGTGACGGTTACTGATGCTAACCTTTGTGCAACGGATGCTACAGTAATTATTGAAGAACCTGCTTCTTCTGTTGCTGTAAATGTAGTTTCTACTACTGATGTTTCTTGTAATGGAGGTAGTAATGGTTCTGCAACTGTTGCAGCTCTAGATGGCACCCCCGGCTATACTTATCAGTGGGATGGGGCTACAGGTGGCCAGATTGGTGCTACAGCTAATAATTTGTCTGCTGGTACTTATGCAGTAACAGCAACAGATGCAAATGGCTGTACAGCAGTCACTACAGTCACTATTGGTCAGCCAACTCTTGTTGTGGCTACAATTAGTAATATTGTTGATGTAGATTGTCGTAACGACTCAACTGGCTCAGCTACAGTTACTGCTACAGGTGGAACGCCTAATGCTGTAGGTCCCGCATACACTTATATTTGGGATGCTAATGCAAATGGCCAAACTACGGCTACTGCAACCGGCCTAGCTGCTGGTTCTTATGACGTGACTGTAGTTGATGCAAATGGTTGTACTTCGGTGGCTTCTGCTACTGTTTCTCAGCCTGCTGGTTTGGTAGATGTTACTGCATCTATTACTTCAAACTTTAACGGTCAAGATGTGAGCTGTGCTACTGCAGCTGATGGAGAGCTTACTGCTACAGCGGTAGACGGCACTGGACCATATACTTTTGCATGGTCTAATGGTGCTACAACTGCAATCGCTCCAAATGTTGCAGCAGGTACTTACACCGTAACAGCAACAGATGCAAATGGCTGTACTGATACAGCTATTGTTACTGTTATTGCTCCTGCAGTTCTTACTGCAACAGCTACTGTTGGTAATGATGTAGCTTGTAATGGAGGTGCCAATGGACAGGCTACAGTAGCTGCTATTGGTGGAACAGCACCTTATACTTATATTTGGACTGATGGACAAACTACAGCTACTGCAACTGCTCTATCGGCAGGAACACATTGTGTAACTGTTTCTGATGCAAATGCTTGTCAGAATGTTGTTTGTGTTAATATTACTGAACCTGCAACAGTGGTTCAGCTTACAGAATTAACTAATAACTCTCCAAACTGTGTAGCTGGTAACGATGGTAGTGCATCTGTTGTGGCAAGCGGTGGTGTTGCCCCTTATACTTACGAGTGGGACGGTAATGCTGCTAGTCAATTGACGGCAACAGCAATTAACCTAAGTGCTGGAGCATACAATGTGACTACAACTGATGCCAATGGTTGTACTGCAGTAACAACAGTTACTGTTGTAGATCCTGCTGCAATCACAGTTGTTGGAACAACAGTAGATGTAGACTGTAGAGGAGATTCTTCTGGATCTATTACGCTTGCTGTAAGTGGAGGAGCTACTCCTTATAACTACAACTGGTCAACTGGTGCATTTACTGCAAATTTGATGAACCTCTCAGCTGGACTTTATACGGTAACCGTAACCGATGCAAATGGCTGTGTGCAAACTGCATCTTATACAATTACAGAACCTGCTACAGTATTTACGCTAGCATTGAGTGTAACTGATATCTCTTGTAATGGAGGTAGTGATGGATCACTTACTGCAAATACTGCAGGTGGTGTAGCTCCCTACAACTATGTATGGGATTTGGGTGGACAAACAACTCAAAGTATTACCAACCTTGCAGATGGTGCCTACTGCGTAACGGCTACCGATGCAAATGGCTGTGTGCAACAAGCTTGTACTACTCTAACTGAACCTACTCTAGTGAATGCAGCTGTTGTCTCTACTACAGATGCAAGCTGTAACGGAGGTTCTGATGGAACAGCTACTGTAGCTGGAACCGCTGGAACTCCTGGTTATACCTATCAGTGGGATGCTAATGCAGCTAACCAAACGACTGCTACAGCGACAAACTTGAGCGCTGGTCTAAGTCCTTACTCAGTTACTGTAACTGATGCAAATGGTTGTACTGCACAAACTAGTGTAATTATTGGTGAACCTGCTTCTTCTGTATTAGCTACAGCTAGTGAAGTGGCTGCCGTTAGTTGCTTTGGCGGAAATGATGGTGAAGCACTTGCTGCCGCTACAGGCGGAACGGCTCCTTACACTTATCTATGGGATGCCACTGCTGCTAGTCAAACTACAGCTACTGCAACTGGATTGTCTGCTGGAAACTTCTGTGTGACTGTAACAGATGCAAACGGTTGCTCGGATGTAGTTTGTGTAACTATTACTGAACCTACACAATTGGTAGCAACAGTCACTTCTACTACAGACGCAAGCTGTAATGCAGGCAATAATGGTACTGCAACAGTAACAGCTACTGGTGGAACAGCTAACTATAGCTATCTCTGGGATGCTAATGCAGGCAACCAAACAACGGCTACAGCTGATAGCCTAGCTGCGGGTACTTATAATGTAACCGTAACTGATGCAAATGGCTGCCAACGTGTCGCTACTGCAGTGATCTCGGCACCTAGCAATGCTTTGAATGCAAGTATTACAATTACTTCAAACTATAATGGAGCTCAAATTTCTTGTAACACCTTCGCTGATGGTGAAGCTACAGTTAATGTAGTTGGTGGTACTGGAACTTATTCTTACCAATGGTCTTCCGCAGGAGCACCTACCACAGCCTCTGTAACGGGACTAGCTGCTGGTATTGTTGGTGTCACTGTAACCGATGCAAATGGTTGTGTTGCTGTAGATACGGCTCAGCTGATTGCACCAGTGGCTCTTGTCGGAACAGTTAATACTTCTGATGTTTCTTGTTTCGGAGGAAATGATGGAGTGGCTACGGTCACTGCAACTGGAGGAACAGGAACCTATACTTATCAATGGGATGATGCTGCAGCCCAAACTACAGCTACAGCTACTGGCTTAGTTGCCGGCCCTGTTTGTGTCACTATTACAGACGCAAATGGCTGTCAAACGGTAAGCTGTGGTTCTATTGCTGAACCCGCAGCTGCACTTGCATCTTCTGCTACTGTTGTTGCAAATCCAGCCTACAACGGTCAAGATGTTAGCTGTAATGGAAGTGCTGATGGTACTATCGCTGTAAGCACTACTGGAGGAACAGCCCCTTATACTTATAACTGGAGCAATACCGCAACTACTGATACTGTTGTTGGTGTAGCTGCCGGTACCTATAACGTTGTCGTTACAGATGCAAATGGTTGTCAAACTACAGCCTCTGTTACTGTAACTGAACCTACTCAGGTTACTGTTGCTGTAGTCTCTACTGTAGATGCTACTTGTAATGGTGGTACTGATGGAGAAGCAACGGTAACAGCTAGCAATGGTACAGCACCCACAGGTACTTACACTTACCTATGGAATGACCCTGCTGGACAAACTACAGCTACTGCTACTGCTCTCGCTGCAGGTTCATACACCGTGACTGCTACAGACGAAAATGGATGTCAAGCCACACAAACAGTAACTATTGGACAACCACTCATCGCTGTGAATGCAACAGTAAATATTACTTCAAACTATAATGGTGCTGAAGTAAGCTGTCCTACAACTTGTGATGGTGAAGCTAATGTGACAGCTGCCGGTGGAACCGCTCCTTATACCTTCCAATGGGATAATGCTGCAGCCCAAACTACCACTACTGCAACTGGCCTCTGTGCAGACACACTTTATAGTGTAACGGTAACTGATGCTAGTGGCTGTACAGATATCCAAACAGTAACACTTAGCGCACCAGCTCAAATCGTCGCCACAGCTGTGGTTGACAACGATGCAAGCTGTAATGGCGGCAACGATGGTGCAGCTACAGTAACGGCTACTGGCGGAACTGGTACTTTGACTTACCTATGGCCTAGTGGAGAAACTACAGTTTCTGCTACTCAACTATTTGCCGGCAACAACTGTGTGACTATTACAGATGATAATGGCTGTACAACAACTGCCTGCGTTACTATCGCTCAGCCTGCTAACCCATTACTGCTTTCTGTAGTTAATGATACTTTGTACAACGGACAGCAAATTACTTGTAATGGAGCTGCTGATGCTGCTATTAGTGTAGCAGTAGCAGGTGGTGTTCCCGCTTACTCTATCCAATGGAGTAACGGACCTACTACAGCTAGCCAAACTGGCCTCGATGTAGGAATGTACTACGTTTCTGTTACTGATGCTGGCGGATGTACTCAAATCGATTCTATCGAGATCTTAGAACCTAACCTAGTTAATGCTACAGTAGCTAGCCAAACTAATGTTGGCTGTCTAGGTGACTCTTCAGGAGCATTTACTATCGCCGCTACTGGTGGTACTCCTGGTTATACTTATGATATTGGTAATGGACCAGTGTCTAGCAATGTATTCAATAATCTACCTGCTGGCTTCTATAGCGTAACAGTAACAGACTTGAACTATTGCTCGACTACTATTTCTGTAACTATTACAGAACCCGCTGCAGTACTTACTGCTTCAGCAATCGTAACTTCAAATTATAATGGAGCAGATGTTAGCTGCTTCAATAGCTGCGATGGCGAAGCTACAGTTACTGCCGCTGGCGGAACAGCACCTTACACTTACGTATGGTCTGCAAATAACCAGTCTACTGCAACAGCCACTAACCTTTGTGGTGGAGCAAACTATAGTGTACAAATTACGGATGCGAATGGCTGCCAAGCTACAGCTACTGTAACTATCGCTAATCCTACTCCTGTTGTAGCTAGCCTACAGTCTACTGTAGATGTACTCTGTAACGGAGATGCAACTGGTCAAGCTACTGTAACCTCTACTGGTGGTACAGCTAACTATACTTACGATATCGGAAATGGTCCTCAAGCTGCAAATACCTTCACTAACTTAGCTGTAGGAAACTATGAAGCTACTGTTAGCGATGCAAATGGCTGCTTTACTACTGTTCCTTTCGTAATCAATGGTCCAGCTGCACTTACTTCTACTATCAATGTTACCTCTAACTATAATGGCACCCAAATTAGCTGTGCAGGAGCCTGCGATGGTGCTGCTACAGCTGTAGGAGCCGGTGGAACAGGTACTTATACTTTCCAATGGAGCAATGGGCAGACAAGCTTTACAGCAACAAACCTTTGCAACAATGCCTATGTAACGATCACCGATCAAAATGGCTGTTCTGTTGTAGACTCTGTAACGCTTAGCGAACCTAGTCTGCTTACATTGGCTGTAGTTAACCAAGTAGATATTGGATGTGCAGGTGCAACTGCAGGCTCTTTTGAAGTACAAGCCTCTGGTGCTACTCCTAACTATACCTTCGATATCGGAAATGGTCCTCAAGCAAATGGTATCTTCTCTAATCTAAGTGTAGGTACTTACTGCGTGACCGTTACAGATATCAATGGTTGCTCTGATATTATTTGTACTACGATTACTCAAGGTTCTTCTATGAACTTGACCACTCAGGTAATCTCAAATAATAATGGCTCTGCTATTAGCTGCGCAAATAGCGCAGATGGCGAAGCCTCTGTATCCGTAACAGGTGGAACCGCTCCTTATACTTACCTCTGGGATAACGGCCAAACTACCACTATCGCAACTGGCCTAACTGGTGGTACACACTGTGTAACAGTAACAGATGCTAACCTATGTGATGCTGTTGCTTGTGTAACAATCACTGGCCCTGCCGCACTTGATATTACAGTCATCGATTCTACTGAAGCTAGCTGCTTCGGCCAAGCCGATGGCGCCTTCACTGTAGCCGCTACAGGTGGTGTTGCTCCTTATATCTACTCTGTAGACAACGGAAATACCTTTACTAACCAAGTTACTTATAACAACTTGGCAGGTACTGTAGCCGGAATCAACTATACTGTAATTGTTCAAGATGCCAATGGCTGCCAAGACACTGTAATTGCTACCGTTTATGCACCCACTCAAGTTCAGCTTATTCTAGTCAATGAAAATGACGTAAGCTGTGCTGCTGGAAATGATGGTAGTGTCTCTGTTACAGCTACAGGCGGAACCGCTCCTTATACTTATAGCTTCCAAGGTGGTGCCTTTGACACAACCTCTAGCTTCCCCGACCTTATCGCTTCTAGCTACACTATCGTAGCTCAAGATGCAAATGGTTGCCAAGCTAGCTTGCCCGTAACGATTTCTGAACCTACCCCGCTAGTGTTGAGCATCGATACGACAATCAACCCCAGCTGTAACCTAGATTGCGACGGTCAAATCCAGCTTTCTGCAACAGGAGCTACCGCTCCTTATAGCTTCTCGATCGATGGCGGAAATACTTTCCAAGCTGTAGGTGCCTTCAACGGCCTTTGTGAAGGAAATTATACCGTGATGGTCATGGATGCTCAAGGTTGTACTCGTACTCGTGCGATCTTCCTAGATGATCCCGATCCCGTCCGTGTAGATGCTAGTATCACTGGAACGATTTCTTGTAATGCCGCAGCCGATGGCGAAGCAACTGCTGTTGCCGTAGGTGGAACTGGAACATTTACTTACCTCTGGTCTCCTTCTGGTCAAACTACAGCTGTAGCCACTGGCCTAGATGCTGGAGTAGTTCACAGCGTGGTCGTTACAGATATCAATGGCTGTTCTGCTACTGATTCTGTTATCCTTACAGAACCTGTTGCCCTAGCTGCAACAGTAACTCTACAAAATGATCCCACTTGTAATGGAGATAACAACGGTGCAATTAGCATCCAAGCTAATCCTACTACAGGTACTGGTCCTTATACTTATGATATCGGATCTGGCGCAACTAATAATGGCGTATTTACCAACCTAAATGCAGGTACTTACAACATTACAATTGCCGACGCCAATGGCTGCTCTATCGTCGAGACAGTAACACTCAACGATCCTGCTCCTTTGGCTATTCCTCAAGCTGTAGTTACTTCTGACTACAATGGTCAAGATGTAAGCTGTAATGGCGCTGATGATGCTAGCGTAATTGTGCCTAGCCCAATTGCTGGCGGTATCGCTCCTTATAGCTTCCTCTGGTCTACCGCTGATACTACTCAGGCTGTCTCTGGCCTAGGAGCTGGCACTTATGTAGTCACTGTAACTGATGCAAACGGTTGCTTCGATACTACTTCTGTAGTAGTCACTGAACCTACTCTTCTTGCTGTAACTGCCACGGCTGTAGCTGCTGGCTGTAACGGCGGAAGCGATGGAGAAGTAACTGCCGTAGGAACTGGTGGAACTGCACCTTATGCTTACGAGCTTAACGGAATAACCAATATTACTGGAGTCTTCTCTAACCTTACTCCTGCTAGCTACATTGTCAATATTACCGACGCTAATGGCTGTACAAATAGTACGCAAGTTCAGGTCAATGATGGTAGCACAATAAATAGCGGTATCGCTGTTACTTCTAACTATAGCGGATTTGATATCAGCTGTGTTGGAGCCACAGACGGTGAAGCTGCTGTAAGCGTTTCTGGTGGACAAGCACCTTATGCCATCCTTTGGTCTAATGCCGCTAACACCGATACTATTACTGGCCTAGCTGCCGATACTTACTATGTGACTATTACTGATGCCAATGGTTGTACTACAACCGACTCTGTAGTGGTTAGCGATCCTAGCCCACTCGACTTAGTCGTTGCTAGCACTATCGATCCTAATTGTGGAAGCACTGCCGACGGTAGCATTACTGTTGCCGCTAATGGCGGAGCCGCTGGATACCTTTACAATATCAACGGTGGCCTTGCTCAGTCTTCTCCCACTTTCGCTAACCTCGGCGGTGGAACTTACACCATCGAAGTCGTAGACAATAATCTCTGTAGCTCAACTCTTACTCTTGATTTGACCGCCCCAGATACCCTTATTGCTCTACCTAGCGCTACAGATGTAAGCTGTAATGGCCTACAAGATGGTACGGTAACTACCACTGTTACTGGTGGTACTCCTTACCCCAACGGTGGATATGTCTACAACTGGTCTCCAATTGGCCAAACAACAGCCAATATCGGAAACCTACAAGGTAATGTGAACTACACCGTAACCGTAACTGATGCCAACGGATGTTCTGATGTTCAAACTGTATTTGTGGCAGAACCCACAGCCATGCAGGCCAATATCCTCGATATCCAACATGTTACTTGTAACGGAATCAATGATGGTGAACTTACGCTTAACCTCTTCGGTGGAAACGGCGGCTATGATTACTCTCTAGATGGAGGCGCTAACTTTACGCCCGTAACAACTAACCCGCTTGTTCTTACCGGACTCGCAGGTGGAACTTACCAAATCGTTATCCGCGACTCTAGCTCTATTAGCTGTGAAATTCCCGTCTCTGTAGAAATCTTGGAAACTGACGGAATTACAGTAGATGTAACAACTACCCCTGTTTCTTGTGTAGGCGATGAAGATGGTGCCGCAAGCGCTATCGCTAGCGGTGGTACTGGACCCTATAGCTTCGAATGGTCTGCTAACGCAGCCACGCAAACTACACAAACAGCTACCGGCCTAGATGCTAACTTTATTGATAGTGTCTTCCAAGCCGCACCTTACTTTGTTATCGTTACCGACGCTAACGGCTGTACAGATACTTCTGCCGCTGTAGGTGTCGCAGAACCCGATACATTGAATATTAACCCTGTTGTGGACCAAAATGTAAGCTGCTTCGGCGCCGCCGACGCTAGCATTAGTATCAACCCCACAGGCGGAAATACCATTGACGGATTTACTGTTCTCTGGGATAATGGAGCCACTACAACTACGCTCTCTGACCTAGACGGAGATATCTTCTATACAGCTACTGTAACTGATGCTAAAGGTTGTGAAGAAGTAACAACCGTATTTGTTGATGAACCCGATCCTATCGTTGCCGGATTTACTACCGACTCTGTGAGCTGTTTCGCTGGCAATGACGGCCTTATCCAAATCGATTCTAACGGAATTACTGGTGGTACGCCTTTCAATGGCACCGACTACGAGTTTAGCCTAGACGAAAACGGTCCTTTCACTTCTAATGCGATCTTTAATCAAGGTCAAGAAGCTGGAATCTACACGGTCTTTGTACGCGACTCTAATGGTTGTGTGCTCGAGGTAGATAGCCTAGCTATCTTTGAACCCGCTCTGTTGACGGTACAAGCCTTCAGTGACCAAACTATCCGAATGGGTGAAGAGGTGACTGTAAACGCTAGCGTGAACTCTGTAAATATCGATAGTACGCTAATCAACTGGTCTTATGTTGATCAAGATGGTAACCAAAATGTGCTTTGCCAAGGTGGCGATTGCTTCGAGCTTACTCTCGGTGATCTCAACCAAACTACTCAACTGACCTTCGATCTAGGTACGCCTTGTAACGATACCGCTTCTGTTATGATTACCGTTAATGAAGCCCGCTCGATCTTTGTACCAAACGCCTTTACGCCTAACGGCGATGGCTCTAACGATGTCTTTACCGTCTACGGATCTGTAGATATTGAGCGTATCGACAAGTTCATGGTATTCGACCGCTGGGGTGAATTGGTTTATGAAGCTACTGACTTCGCACCCAATGATCCTTCTGCCGGATGGGATGGTACTTTCCGCGGTAAACTTATGGATCCCGCTGTATTTGTCTACTATGTCGAGTTTACTACAGTAGATGGCAAAACCGCTGAGGACGGAAATGTCCGCAAAGGTGATGTTACCCTACTCCGATAATATCTGAATATGGAAAAAGGGCCCAATTAAGGGCCCTTCTTTCTAATATATTATCTCTTTGTTATACACTAGTTAAAGTTTATTTGCGTTCTTATAAATACTGAACATTCTCTTGCATAAGAACACAAATTTATAAACCTATAAGCTGCTCTCACAGCCTTTAAAATAGCCTATCATGAAACTGTCCAGACTCCTATATTTGGCGCTAGCTTGCTTCTTTGCTGGCTCTTCTCTACAGGCCCAGGATATCCACTTTTCTCAGTTCTATGCTTCGCCCCTCAACCTGAATCCAGCAACAACGGGCGTGCTTAGCTGTGATATGCGCTTCTCTGCTATCTACCGAAACCAATGGGCGAGCGCTCTAGGAAATAAGGCCTTTAGTACCTTCTCCGCAGGTGTAGAAACTCGCTTCGATGTGGGTAAAAACGATTATTGGGGCCTTGGGGTGAACCTTTGGGCCGATAAGGCGGGTACCTCTTCTTTTAGTAATGTACACGGCTCGGTTAGCGCTTCTTATATTAAGCGCCTAGGCGGCCGCCGTTCTAATAATATGTACCTAGTGGCTGGTGGTGCTGTGGGCTTCTCTCAAAGAAGTATTGAAACACTATATCTGCAGTTTGGTGAACAATGGGATGGAGATACCTACAATGGCGCTAATTCTTCTGGAGAAAATCTGGCCAACTGGAATAGTAATATCACAAATCTCGATGTTCGCGCTGGCTTGTTCTGGTGGATGGCCCTCGATAAAAAAGATAAAAGCAATGTCTTCGCCGGTATCGCTTTTGACCACCTTACGCAATCTAATGTTGCTTTTATCGAAAATGGATTTGACCCACTTTATATGAAGACAACGGTACATATTGGTGGTGATTTTCGCATCAAACGCCGATTGGCTGTTGTCCCCAATATGGTTATGCTTTTTCAAGGCCCTTCTACAGAGGTCAATCTTGGCGCTATGGTCCGATTCGATTATAGCAAAAGAGCTTATTCTAACCAAGCTTTCGAAATTGGCCCTATGTTCCGCCTAGTGCAATCGCAAACAAATTCTATTACCTCAGATGCCGCTATTATTGCCGCCCGTATGCGCTACGGCAGCTCTACTTTTGGCCTGAGCTACGACCTGAATATTTCTGCCCTGAAGCCCGCTACCAACTCTAATGGTGCTTTTGAGCTCTCTTATGTCTACACGCTTTGCGGCGTTCGCAATCGCAAAATGGGATGTCCTACTTTTTAGGAATATATTCTATACCCTATTTAAAGGTCCAGCTTTTCTAAAGGCTGGGCCTTTTTTTGGGGCCCGCGGCCGTTCCGGCCGCCGCTATGCTGCGGGGCTCGCAAGCCTGCTCGGCCCTTCGTTTTTCGCTGCGCTCAAAACTCGGTCTGGCCTGCGGCCACCCGCTCCGCAGCGCTGGGCCTGCGGCGGCTTCGCCGCCTGCAAACCGCAAAAATGGCATTCGTCGCTGCCGCTCCTCATCCCTTAATATTTAGTCCGCTCCAGATGCTGTTTGGACCAAGAAAAAAGCCGCCCCGCCAAGCAGCAACTGGCCACAACAAGGCTGAAAGCCGCAGTTCGACGACCAACGGGAGTAACCGATGTGCAGCAGTGGCCGAAGGCCAGACCAAGGCGGCAAAGCCGCCGAAGGGCCGAGCGAATAGCGAGCTGTGGAACGTAGCGCCGACGACCAAAGGGAGGCGGAGGCCCCAAAATTACCAAAACCTAAAACTTAAGGTCGTCTGCATATAGATTCCCGAAAACTCCTCGAAGTTGGCCCCAAACCCATAACTATAGGCCCCCCGAACCCGCCAAATGACTTGCTGCGTATGCAAGAGATTGAGGCCCAAAATAAAGGCCGCCCGAGAACGGGCCTTCTCAAAATCAGACCGCTGGATACCGCCATATTCTAGCCCCCAAAAGGGAACAAAAACGGCCCGCTTGATGCGATCCTCAAAGGAAAACTCGACCCCCAAAGACGTACTCAGAATAGAAGTGGTATCTTGCAATTGGCTGCGTAGCAAAGCCGCCTGAGCATAGACCCGAAAATAAGCGGGGCCCGTCCGAGCATGCGCCCGACTCCGCATATAAAGATTTAGGCCAAACTCAGGCCCAATAAATGCCCCCAAACCCTTATCTTCATAGGGCAAAAATGCCGTAACCCCCAAATTGGGCCCCAAATGATCAAACCAATGAAATGGGGCAGGAGCGCCATTAACAATTCTTGCCTCTTCCTTTTGTCCAAACAATAAAGTAGCCCCAAAACTGAAAATCAAAATCAAAAAAATGTTTTTCATATCATCTAAGTTTAGTTGTTGTTTAGATGAATGAATAACTTTAGCCCCCTATATTATGCTTCTTCAATTTCTCGGGCTCCAAGCCCAACTCCAAATCCAACGGCCAGAACAAGCGGCAGAACTTGCAGAAACCTTGGCCCGACTGCTGGCCAATGAAGAGCAAACCGATGCCCCCTTTGTTGGCCAAATTAAGGCAGAACAGATCCATTTTCGTCGAAATAAACCCGCTCAGGGACTCAGTTTCCCCATTTGGGTCAAAGGCCAGTGGCATAGCTGGGGCAAAGACCAAAGCTCCCTCTTTCTGCAAATTTCTCCCTCCAAATGGGTGCTGGCCCTTTTTGTTATCTTCCTGCTTTTTATTTTGGGCCTGAGTTTCGTATTTTTAGGCCTTAGCCAATTAGATCATTGGGTAGATCTTATATTTTTTCTGCCTATCCTCTTCTTTTTGGCCATTTTCGGCCTATTTTACACGGCCCTCAAAGAAGAAGTGCAACATCTTAAAACCGAGCTGAACCGCTTGCTGCAATCCTAAATTATGGCCGAACCAACAGAAGATTGGGAGTTCGATTTCCAATGGCTCCAACTTCGCCACCAATTTAAAAATCAACTCCAACTAGATAGCCTGCCCAATCTGCAGGCCATGCTCCTGCTCGTCGGTATCCAAGAACTGGGGCAGCTAAAAGAGGAGTTTACCAAAGAGGAAAAACAAGACCTCATGCAATTGGCCTCTTGCCGCCTCTTGGCCTATGAAGGCTATTTTGAGTTTGAAGGCCTAGATGCCGAGGGCTGGCCACACTATAAAAACCTTGGCCTCGCCCCCAAAATGCCCATCAAAGAACAAGAAAAACTCCTCAAAACCCTGCTGCTCCGATATGCCAAAGAAGAGCTAAACCTACCCACAGAAGAAAATCCCAACTAAACCAAATATTTATTTTCATGTTCTAATAATAATTGTAGCTACATGAATACATTTTATCGGCAATTGCCTAAATTTGCGTTGCTATTTTTTGTCACATTTATGCTATTTAGCGCCTGTCAAAAGCCTATGTTTAATCCAAAATCTGCAGAATATTCTCCAATCATTGAGCTGCAAACTACCCAAGGAAATCTGCAAATCCAATTGTACGCTTCTACCCCTAAACACCGCGACAATTTTGTAGAACTCGTGAAAGAAGGCTACTATAATGGCTTGCTTTTTCATCGTGTGATCGCCAACTTTATGGTGCAGGGCGGAGATCCCGACTCTAAGGAAGCCAAACCCGGCCAATCCTTAGGTATGGGTGGCCCCGGCTATCAAATTGATGCCGAACTAGGCGTAAATGCCGATAGTACACTCAATCATATTCACCTCAAGGGCCGCATTGCTGCCGCTCGCCAAGGTGGAATTGGCAACCCGCTCAAGAAGTCTAGCGGATCACAGTTTTATATTGTGCAAGGCCAAAAGGTAGAAGAGGATTTCCTCCAAAAAGTAGAGAATATTCGCAAGTTTAAATATTCAGAAGAGCAAAAGAAGGCTTATCTAGAAAAAGGCGGAACGCCCCACCTAGATGCCGATTATACCGTTTTTGGAGAACTCGTAGATGGCGAAGAGGTGCTAGATGCAATCAGCAATCTCCCTTGCGATCAGATGGACCGCCCTAAGCAAGATGTTCGCATCATTAAGGCCGTGATCGTGAAGGGCTAAACGCCTTTTAATCATGAAAATACTCTATGTCTTCCCGCATCCCGATGACGAATCTTATGGCCCTGCCGGCGCTATTTATCAGCAAATCCAAGCGGGGCATGAGGTCCACCTCCTGACCCTAACAGAGGGGGAAGCTACCCGAATGCGCCATAAGTTGGGCCTTTCTAAAGCAGAAATGGGCCAAGTCCGCCGAAAAGAAATGGAGGCGGTAGCAGAGGTTTTGGGCCTCTCTTCGCTTACCGTCTGGACCTGGCCCGATAGCCAACTTCAAGACCTCGACCCCCGGCCTCTGCTCCAAGAACTCAAGGCGTTTATCCAGCAACTGAAACCCGATATCTTGGTCTCTTATCCGGTCCACGGCATTAGTGGCTTTCATGATCATTTGGTCACGCATAGCCTCATCAAACAATGCTTTTTGGAGCTAAAAACGGAGGGCAATTCGCCGATCAAACGCCTGGCTTTTTATACCATTCCGGACCACGGACAAGCTACTTTCAGCGGAGATTTTATCCGTATGCGCCACTCCACAAAAGAGCGGATCGATTGCATTGAGCCGCTTTCGGCCCAAGCGATACAGAAGAATCGGGAGGCCCTGATGGCTTATGAAAGCTATCAAGAGGTCATTGAGGAGTCGGGGATTCTCAACAAATTGGATGAGAAGGCCCATTATGAGTTTTTTCAAGAAAATTTTGATCCGCCAGTCCAAGAACTAACGGTTGGCCTTTAAGGCCTCAAAGTCATTGCTTAATTGTTTAGGCAGTGACTTTTTTTTATGCAAGGATTTGGGGCCTCAGCTGCGGCTTCGCCTTGCTGCGGGCTGTGTCGCGGCTCGCAGGTCTGCTCGGCCCTGCAGTTTTTTCGCTTTGCTCAAAAACTTGGGTCTGCGGCTTCGCCGCCCCGCTTTCCATCCCTAGGCCTGCGGGCGCTTCGCGCCCTGCTCCATCCAAAAAGGGCCAAAAAAACCTAAAAAAACTGTACTTTAGGCCAGCCAAATCAATCATTATGCAGTTAAGAGATCTTTTATTTAAGTACACCACCGACGCCTCTCGTTTTTTGGTTGTAGATGATATGCTCATCCATTATCGAGATGAAGGAAGTGGAGAACCCTTGCTCCTTTTGCATGGGGCGTTTTCTTCTTTGCATACTTATAACGAATGGACCAAATACCTCAAAAGCCATTATCGGGTAATTCGCTTAGATTTGATGGGCTTTGGTTTGACGGGCCCCAATTCTACGGGCAATTACACCATGGAAAACCATATTCGGGTGCTCAAGCAGTTTCTGGATATTTTGGGCCTAGAGCAGTTTCATTTGGTGGGCAATTCTTTGGGGGGCTGGATCAGCTGGGAGTTTGCCTATCGTTATCCCCAGCGAGTTAGGAAGTTGGTCCTTATAGATGCGGCGGGTTTTATGGAGGAAGAAAATGTGCCTTTGCCCTTTAAGCTGGCCCAAGCGCCTATCTTTGGCCGGGTGGTGAAGTATGTGGTCCGAAAACCCATTTTAGAGAGTTTTTTGCGGCAGGTATACTATCATAGCGATAAAGTGACCCATGCTTTGGTGGATCGTTACTACGAGCTATTTAGTCGAGAGGGAAACAATGACGCCTTTCTCAAGCTCGTCAATTCGCCTTATACGGACCATAGTCCCTTTTTGAAGTATGTGAGCAACCCCACCTTAGTGATGTGGGGCAGAGAAGACATGTGGATTCCGGTCCATAATGCGGATCGTTTTCATAAGTTGTTGCCTTATTCTTGGCAGAAGATTTACCCTAGGGTAGGGCATATCCCGATGGAGGAAATTCCGGAAGAAAGTGTTTTGGACCTCTTACATTTTTTGCAGGAAAGTGCGGAATTTGCCCATATTTCTGAGGGTGAAAAAAATAAATAGAAGAAAAAAAGGGCTTCTTTTGCAAAGCCTGCAGAATATTTAATAATTTAATCTTGCTTTTCTGAGCGTCCTACAGGCCCCGAAGGGGCCGCAGGCTGAGGGATGGAAAGTGGGGCGGCGCAGCCGCAGACCCAGCAGGCGGAGCCTGCGCAGGGCCGAGCAGACCTGCGAGCCACGACAGAGCCCGACCCGAGCGAAGCGAGTGGGCAGCCCCAAAAAAAGTTCTTAGCCTAATAAAAAATAGTCTTTTTAGCCATAGAATTTATTGAAGAATTTGATCTTGAGTGAGTTCATAAAATGATAACCCATGTTAGTTCCAAGCCTTATCCTTAAGCAACTGTACAACTTTAATAGCCTTGCCAATGTAGAGGGCGGTTTGCAGTTCATGATGAAAAATCGTTTGAGCGACACGCAGATTACCCAACTCAAATCGGTGCGTATTGGAGACCATCGGCTGCAGGCGGATGAAATTACGCTTTTGCTAGAAGATGGCAGTCAGCGGTCTGCGGTGAGTTTGACCGAAGCAGCGCCCTTAGAGCTGCCCCTAAAGGCCAGTTTTCAGTTACATTGTGCCATGCCCCAATTGCCCAATGGAAAATATGAGGTAGAAATTATTTTTTCTGCTCAGCCTTTTGGCGAATTGACCTTGGTGGTAGAAGATGGGCTTTCGGATAAATTGGAGTCTACGGTGAGCATTCCTAGAGATCGAGCGGATGACTTTGGCGATGCCATTATTAAGGAGCGTCAAAAGTTTGTAGAGGATTATACGGGGGCTAAGTTGGATCATGTTGGGCAATATTCTTTTGATCCACATAGCTGTAATGGAAACTGCGAGCACTTTATTGGGGCGGCTCAGATCCCTTTGGGGGTTGCGGGGCCTTTGCAAGTAAATGGAGAATTTGCCCAGGGCGAGTTTTTGATTCCCTTGGCGACTTCAGAAGGGACCCTAGTGGCCTCTTACAACCGAGGTATTAAGGTTGTTAATCTTTCTGGGGGCGTAAAATGCACCGTTCAGAGAGATTCGATGCAAAGAGCGCCTGTTTTTGTTTTTGAGGATGCTCGTGCTGCACGTGACTTTGTAGACTGGGTAAAGGTTAATTTTGCTAAAATTGCCGAAGAAGCCGAAGCGACCTCTAGTGTGGCCCGTTTGCAATACATTGATCCCTATTTGGCCAATAAATTTGCCTATCTCCGCTTCAACTTCTTTACGGGAGATGCTGCGGGGCAAAACATGGTGGGTAGAGCTACTTTTGCGGCTTGTAGTTGGATTCTAGACGCCTATAAGGACCATAAAGTAGAGCACTTTTATTTGGAGTCGAATTTTGCGACCGATAAAAAAGCCTCTCAGGTAAACATCATGCGCACTCGAGGAAAACGAGTAACTGCCGAGGTGGTACTCAAGCGAGATGTACTCATTCAAAATATGCGGGTAGAGCCCGAAAGTTTGGCCTATCACTATGGGGTGTCTAATATTGGCTCTATTATGTCGGGCGCCAACAATAACGGTCTACACTCGGCCAATGCCATTACGGCCATGTTCATTGCTACGGGCCAAGATGTAGCCAATGTTTCAGAATCTTCTGCGGGCTTGGTCTACTGTGAGCTCACGCCCGAAAAAGACCTTTATTTCTCGATCACCATCCCTTCACTGATTGTGGCCACTTTTGGAGGCGGAACAGGCCTAGCCACGCAGAACGAATGCTTGAGCATGTTGGATTGTGTAGGGCGCGATAAGGTCAATAAGCTAGCCGAAATCATTGCGGGAGTTGTGCTGGCTGGAGAAATTTCTTTGGCCTCGGCCATCTCCTCTTCCGATTGGGTGTCTAGCCACGAACAATATGGACGTAACCGATAGGCACCATTTTTGCCTAGGAAGGTTAGCAAAAGAGAAAAAATTGCTGCAAATTTTATCTTTTTTCGCTTTTGTCAATTTACTTTCCGTAAAAACTGTAATTTTGCAGTGCTTTTATTTTACACAAAATCACACATCTATGAAAAATCTTGTGAAATTTCTTTCGTTCGCTGCTCTATTCGCTGCTTTCACCACTTCTTGTACTGAAGACGATCCTTGTAAAGACGTAGTTTGCGGCGACTTCGGTAGCTGTAACGAAGGCGTTTGCGAGTGTGTTTATGGCTATGAGCAAGATGCTGACGGCCTATGTAACACTACTTGGGCGGCTAAATTTGCTGCTGGCCCCAACGCTCCTGCTGCTGACACTGTTTTTGGTGACAACGGACCTTCTTCTTTGCTTTATAACATGACTGTTTCTGTAGTAGATTCTGTAAACCTTTCTACTACTAACTTGAGTGGATTTGGTAATAGCAATGTTGTAGATATGGAAGTTACTAGCAGCTACGATCTTTTGATCAACGATACTGATGTTACTGGCCGCGTATTCAACGGTACAGGTACAATCAGCGGTAGCGAGATCACTTTGAACTACACCGTGACTTATAGCGATAACACCGTAGATACTTGCGAAACTGTTATCACAAAATAATTAGGACTTAATTCCTAAATGTTTAGGCCCAACTTTTTTAAGTTGGGCCTTTTTTATTTAGTTGAATAAGGCTACCTTTGTTCATATTATCTAATATAAAAAAACAATAATGAACGTTCAACTAAAACTTTTAGCTGTTTTCACATTGATGACCTTAGTCTTTTTTTCTTGTACTAAGGATGAAGAACCAGAAGTGACTTGCCCCACTGGTTTTGTACTCGATAGTCTAGGCGATTGTGTAGCAATAGACCCTTGCGATACAATTACTTGTGGTGTAAATGCAGTTTGTGATGCGGGTAGCTGTGAATGTGTTTATGGCTATGAGCAAGATGCAACTGGAGACTGTAATACGACCTGGGCCACTAAATTTGCTACTGGCTCCAACGCTCCTGCTACTGACACGGTTTATGGTGACAATGGCGCTTTCTCTCAGACTTACAACATGGTTATTACGGTAACTGATTCAGTAAACCTTTCTACTACTAACTTGGGTGGATTTGGTTCTAGCAATGTTATCGCTATGGAAGCTACTAGCAGCTACGATCTTTTGATCAATGATACGGATGTTGCTGGCCGCGTATTCAACGGTACAGGAACAATCAATAGTAACCAGATCACTTTGAACTATACCATTAGCTACAATGATAGTACTGTAGATACTTGCGAAACAGTAATTGTACTGTAAGTAAAACAAAACTGGCAATGAATGCTATAGCTTTCTGACCTAAAGAGGTTAAGCAAAGTTTTAGGCCCAGCTTTTTTAAGCTGGGCCTTTTTTATGCCTTCTCCCTATAGCTCCTTATTTTGGGCCTCTCTATAAAAAATATAGCCACATGTCTATCTACGCTCAACGCCTCGACCAATTTACTACTGCCCACAAACAGGCTCAACAACAGTTCAATCTGCTGAGTATTGCCCGCCTGATTACGGTGGGGCTCTTTATTATTGCGGGCTATTATTATCTCGATAATCAGGAAAGTCTTTGGGCTTATTTGCTGCTGGGCAGTACGCTGGCCTTTTTTGGCCTGCTCCGCCTGCACGATCAGGTAAAACGCAAACGAGACCGCCTCAAGGAACTTTGTATTATCAATGAGCAGGAGCTGGCCCATACCCAAAATGGAGAACTTCCCTTTGAAGATGGCCAAGCGCTGGCCCCTCAAGATCATCCCTATTCTCATGACCTCGATCTCTTTGGCCCTAATTCGCTCTACCAATTGCTCAACCGTACGGCCACCCCTATGGGCCAAGCCGCACTCCAAAAAGATTTGTTAGAGGGCCTAGAACAGGCCGATATTTTGGCCCGCCATGCCGCTATAGAAGAGCTTAAAGCCGAACTCGATTGGCGGCAAGAGTTTTTGGCCCAAGCCCGCCTAGCGCCCAAAGGTAGCCAAAGCCTCTATCCCGATTTCTTGCGCTGGACCCAAAGAGAGGCCTCTTCAGTTCATCCTTTAGCAAATGTTCTCCGCTTCCTTTTTCCGATCGGCCTTTTGCTTTCCGCTATCGCCTATCTATTTACTTTTAGTTTGCTTTGGGAACGCTTGACCGAAGCCTTCTTTATACTCAATATTATTCTGGTCCAACGCCAGCTTAAAGCTATTCAAGCCGAAAGCCTACAACTAGACCGCCTGCGGCCTACACTCCGCCAATACGGCATCCTCCTCCAATTGTTCGAGAAGAAAAACTGGCAGTCGCCGCTGCTCCAAAAGATGCAGGCCAATTTGCGCAAAAATGGCCCAGAAGCCGCCCAAGCACTCAGCCAATTGGGCCGCCTGCTGGCTGGACTCGATAGTATTAGCAACCTGGTCGGCGCCCTCGTCTTTAACGGCATCGGCGCCTATCATCTCCACCTTTTGGCCCAACTCTACAACTGGCGGAAAAAATACGCCAAAGAACTCAACGAATGGCTGCTGCTGCTAGGCGAAGTCGAAAGCCTGAATTCCTTGGCCAATCTGGCCTATAATCGCCCCGATTACCAGTTTCCAGAACTGCAAAATACACCCGATTTCTATTTTGAAGATCTTAAACACCCACTGCTTCCCCCAGAACAGGCAGTGGGCAATGACCTCGATCTCCGCCAACAAAAATTGATCATCCTTACCGGCTCCAATATGTCGGGCAAAAGTACTTTCCTCCGCGCTATGGGCCTCGCTATGGTCATGGCCCGCATGGGCTCGGTGCTGGCCGCAAAAACTGCCCAATTACAAGCTCTGCCGCTCTACCTCTCGATGCGGGTCAATGACTCCCTCAGCGAAAATGCCTCCTACTTTTTTGCCGAGGTCAAACGCCTGCAAACCATCCTAGAAGCCCTAGAAAACGCCCCCCATTTTGTTCTCCTCGACGAAATTCTGCGCGGCACAAATTCCGACGATAAACGAAATGGTACCCTGGGCGTGCTCCGAAAACTAGTGGAGTATAAGGCCATCGGCGCCCTGGCCACACACGACCTCGAGGTCTGTGCCCTACAAGCCAATTATCCCAACTATTTGCTCAATGCCTGCTTTGAAGTCGAAATCCGTGAACAAGAACTCTTTTTTGACTATAAACTAAGAACGGGCATTTGCCAAAATCAATCAGCTAGCTTCCTGATGCGGAAATATTTGTAGGCTGTTGTATCTATAGGTTTGGGGCCTCCGCAGCAAAGCTGCGGCGGTTACTCCCTTTGGTCGTCGAACTGCGGCCTAAAGGCCTTGTTGTCGTTTCGCAGCTCGCAGGTCTGCTCGGCCCTGCGGCCTGACGGCCTTGGTCTGGCCTTCGGCCACTGCTGCACATCGGTTACTCCCTTTGGTCGTCGAACTGCGGCTTTCAGCCTTGTTGTGGCCAGTCGCTTCGCTCCTCTGCAATGCGCCAAAATAACCCTCCTCTTCATCCATCTAAGAAAAGGGACCTATGTACAAGAGTAAATTATTTGCCTTATATCGCTCTTTAGAGAAGGCTCAACAGCAGCGCCTAAGCCGCTTTTTGTCTTCTCCCTACCACAACCAAAGAGAAGATGTTTTGGCCCTCTATGATTATATACAAAATCATGCAGCCCAAACAGACCGCCAATCATTGCGCAAAGAAACGGTCTATGCCACCCTTTTTGAAGGCCCCTATAAGGTGGCCAAAATGGACCACCTAATGTCTATGCTCCTCCAACTCATCGAACGCTTTTTGTTGGTCGAACGCATCGAGCAAGAACCCCTAGAGTCACAAATCAAACTGAACCGCAGCTACCTAGAATTGGGCCTCGATAAGCATTTTAAACAAAGCTGGCGAAAGGCCGAAGCCCTAAGAGAAGAGTCTCTACTCCGAGATAGCAATTACTACAGATATGGCTATTACTTAGAGTACCAACGCTACGAACAATCTACTACAGAACCCAGACACCAAGCCAAGAACCTTTTCAAACTCAGCCAAAGCTTTGATATTTACTTTCTGGCCGAACGCTTCAAACAAGCTTGCTTAATGCTGGCCCATGAAGCCGTTTATAAGGTAGAGTACAACCGCAGCCTGGTCGAACTACTCGAACAATATGTGCAGCAAAATCCTCAGCTTTTGGCCCAAGATAGTCCCCTTTCCCTTTATTTTTATTGCTACCAAAGTTTACTCCCGCCTTATCCCGAAGCCAGTTTCCAAGCCTTTAAAATGGCCCTGCTTGGCCCCGCCCAAAATACACTCCCCAAAGCCGAACTCCAAGACCTCTATCTATTGGCCATCAATTACTGTATCCGCCGATCTAATTCTGGACAAAAACACTACCTCAAAGAATTACTCTATTTCTATAAGTCGGGCCTGCAAGAAGGTATCCTCATCCAAAATGGCCGCCTGCCAACAAGCAGCTTTAAGAATATGGTCAAGGCCGCCCTCAAAAGCAAAGAGTTTAGCTGGGCCAAGGAGTTTATTGAGCAGTATCCGCAGTATTTAGACCCCAAGCACCGAGCCGCTTATTTACACTATGCCCAAGGCGAATACTATTATTATTTGGGCCAATATGAAGCCGCTATGCTCGCCCTGCAAGAAATTGAGTTTGGCGATATTTTTATGAATCTGAGCAGCCGCCTGCTCTTGCTCAAAATGTACTACGAATTAGGCGAACTAGAAGCCCTCGAAGCCCAAATCAATAGCATGAAAATCTATTTGCAACGCAAAGACCAACTTGGCTATCACCGAGAAAACTATAAAAATATTCTCTACTTCTGCCGCCGCCTCCTCCAATTACCCCCTTACCCCAAAATAGCAGAAAAAAATAAACTGAAAACTGATATCCTTAACCGCCAACCCCTAACCGAAAAAGACTGGCTGCTTCAACAATTGGCCAAAAAATAAGCAAAACAAAAGGCCCCGCAGATATCTGCGGGGCCTTTTGCTTGCCCTGAGCCTCCCCTTAAGACCAAGAATTAGAAATCTAAAACTATTCTAAATAAGAAGCAACTAGCCCTTTAATTAAGCAAAAAGCGGGCTCTTGGGTTTTGATATAGTAGTTTAGATATAAATATGGCTCAGAAGATAAGCCTTTTGCCCGCACTTTCTGTAACTATCTTTACAAAAAAGGGAATAAAGAGGACAAAATTTAATATTTTTCGGCCGCTTTGTTTGTAGCAAAAAACAGACAAAATTGGGAGAAATATCTTCTTCTGAGAACGAAAACACATTATCGAACCAAAATCTTGACACATGAATTGGGTAGTCAAATTTCTTACTTCATCTTTGGGCAAAAAGCTCATCATGAGTCTTACCGGTCTCTTTTTATGCACCTTTTTGCTGGTGCATATGATTGGTAACCTGGCTCTGTTTGCCGATGCCGACGGTCATAGCTTTAACGAATATGCCGAGTTTATGGCCCACAACCCCCTCATTAAGACGGTTTCTTTGGGCCTCTATTTCTTCATTTTTCTGCATGCTGTACAAGGTATCGCTATTTGGGCCTCTAACCGCAATTCTGCCGGAGGAAGCAGCCGCTATAAGGGTAGCGAAAAAGCCAAAACAGAAGCTAGCGCAGCTTCTCGCAATATGATGTGGTTGGGCGTGCTTATCCTCGCTTTCTTGCTGTTGCATATGGCGCAGTTCTGGCTCAAAGCTAAGTTTACTGGCCTTACTCGTGAAGGCGACCTATACTATGAGGTCTCTCTCGCCTTTCAGCAAGAATGGGTAGTGATTGTTTACCTGTTGGGCTTGTTCGCCCTCTCTGCTCACCTTTTACACGGCTTTCAGTCTGCTTTCCAAACCCTGGGACTCAACCACAAAAAGTATACTTCTGTTGTGAAAGCTATCGGACTAGCCTTTGCCATCTTGGTCCCTCTCGGATTCGCAACTATGCCAATCTTCTTCTACATTAAGGAAATGCTCTAGATAACGCAAACTATCTAAGTAGCTAGCTGTTAGTTTATTAGCAGCAAAATGTTTGGCTCTGCCAACAGTATTCAAACTCGACTTTAAAAAAATAATCATACTCTTATGAGAAAGTTAGATTCTAAAGTACCTCCTGGTCCCTTAGCCGAAAAATGGGTTAAATATCGCTCAACTATGCCGCTAGTAGCCCCCAACAACAAACGTCGACTAGATGTTATCGTTGTCGGTACCGGCCTAGCAGGTGCCTCTGCTGCAGCAACCCTAGGAGAGTTAGGCTATAATGTTTCTTGTTTTACTTTTCATGATAGCCCCCGCCGCGCTCACTCTATCGCCGCCCAAGGTGGAATCAATGCCGCCAAAAATTACCGAAATGATGGCGATAGCGTTTACCGCCTTTTCTATGATACAATCAAAGGAGGTGACTACCGCTCTAGAGAAGCCAATGTGCACCGCCTAGCCGAAGCCTCTACCGATATTATTGACCAATGTGTGGCCCAAGGGGTGCCCTTCGCCCGCGAATATGGTGGAGAACTCTCTACCCGCTCTTTTGGTGGAGTACAGGTCTCTCGTACTTTCTACGCCCGTGGCCAAACTGGCCAACAACTTTTGTTGGGCGCCTATAGTGCCCTCTCTCGCCAAATCTCTTTGGGTAACGTGAGCATGTATAACCGCCACGAAATGCTCGATCTAGTGGTCGTAGACGGTAAAGCCCGAGGAATCATCGCCCGTAACCTCCTCAATGGTAAAATTGAACGCTATGCCGCTCATGCCGTTGTGCTCGGTACCGGCGGATACGGTAATGTCTATTATCTCTCTACTAACGCTATGGGATGTAATGTCTCTGCCGCCTGGAGAGCCCACCGCCGTGGTGCCTATTTTGCCAACCCTTGCTATTGCCAAATTCACCCCACCTGTATTCCCGTTTCTGGCGATTATCAGTCTAAACTAACACTGATGTCAGAATCTCTCCGTAATGACGGACGGGTATGGGTGCCCAAGGAAATGGCTATGGTCGAAAAACTCCGAAAAGGAGAAGTTAAACCCGAAAATGTAGCCGAAGAAGATCGCGACTATTACCTAGAACGCATCTATCCCGCTTTCGGTAACTTGGTGCCCCGTGATGTAGCCTCTAGAGCCGCTAAATATGTCTGTGATGAAGGACGCGGAGTTGGACCAACTGGCCTCTCTGTTTACCTAGATTTCGCAACAAATACTATGCGCTATGGCCGATCTGTAGCCATCTCTAAAGGCCAGCCCGATGCCTCTGAAGCAAAGATCCGCCAATGGGGTAAAGAAGTGGTTTCTGCAAAATATGGTAACCTCTTCGAAATGTACGAGAAGATTACTGGCGAAAATCCCTACGAAACCCCCATGCGGATCTATCCCGCTATCCACTATACTATGGGCGGACTTTGGGTAGATTATAACCTAGAAACAACCATCCCCGGCCTCTTCGCCCTAGGCGAATGTAATTTCTCTGATCATGGCGCTAACCGCCTCGGTGCCTCTGCCCTGATGCAAGGTCTAGCCGATGGCTACTTCGTTATCCCTTACACTATCGGTACTTTCTTGGCCGACGAAATCCGTACGCCAAGAATTAGCCCCGAACAAGCTGCTTTCGATCAAGCAGAAAATGAAGTGAAGGATCGCATCGAGAAATTACTCAGCATCCAAGGAAACCGCTCTGTAGAGTCTTTCCACCGCGAACTAGGCGTAGATATTATGTGGGAGTACTGCGGTATGGCCCGTAATGCCGATGGCCTCAAAACCGCCCAGCAAAAGGTCCGCAAACTCCGCGATGAGTTCTGGAAAAATGTGTTCGTCCCCGGCGCTGCCAACGAATATAACCCCGAACTCGAAAAAGCGCTCCGCGTAGCCGATTTCTTCGAACTCGCCGAGGTAATGATCATGGACGCCCTAGATCGTAAAGAATCTTGCGGTGGCCACTTCCGCGATGAATACGCTACTTCAGAAGGAGAAGCCCAACGTAATGATAAAGAATATGCTTATGTAGCCGCCTGGGAGTTTAAAGGCCCCGGCCAAGCCGAACTCCACAAAGAAGAACTCACCTTCGAAAATGTAGAACTCAAAACCCGTAGCTACAAGTAATTCTTTTCACATCTATTGACTATTTAAACTCCATATATTATGGCTCATGACGAAATTAGACTGACGCTCAACGTCTGGAGACAAAAAAGTGCAGGCCAAGCCGGTAAGTTCGAAAGCTATCAGGTAACTGCCAATACCCATATGTCTTTCCTCGAAATGTTGGACGTCCTCAACGAACAACTCAACTCCCAAAAGAAAGACCCCGTCGCTTTTGAACACGATTGCCGCGAGGGGATCTGCGGAGCTTGTAGCCTCGTAATCAATGGCCGCCCACATGGCCCTATGCAAGGGACCACTACCTGCCAATTGCATATGCGCCACTTCGATGATGGCGATACGATCTGGATCGAACCCTACCGCGCTAAGGCTTTCCCCGTAGTGAAGGACCTTGTGGTAGACCGCTCTGCCTTCGATCGCATTATCCAATCTGGTGGCTACGTTTCTGTAAATACTGGGGGTACTCCCGACGGTAACGCTATTCCTATCGAACAAGAAGTAGCCGCCAAGGGCTTTAATGCCGCCGCTTGTATTGGCTGTGGCGCCTGTGTGGCCGCCTGCCCCAATGCCTCGGCTATGCTCTTTACCTCGGCCAAAGTAACGCATTTGGCCACTATGCCGCAAGGTCATGTAGAGGCCCAACAACGTGTACTCAATATGGTCAGCCAAATGGATGGCGAGGGCTTTGGCCTTTGCTCTAATATTGGCGCCTGCGAGGCCGAATGCCCCAAGGAAATCTCTATCGAGAATATCGCTCAGATGAACCGCGAGTATATTGCCGCTGTCTTTGGCTCTAACCGCCAAGCTGCTAAATAAACCGCTTCCTCTGACCCCCAATTTATACTGGTCAGTGCCTCTTTAGGTGCTGACCTTTTTTTTGGGGCCTCCGCCTCGCTACGCTCGTCGGCGCTACGCTTTGGGGCTCGCTGTTCGCTCGGCCCTGCGGCGGCTGCACCGCCTAGGTCTGGCCTGACGGCCACCCCGCCGCATCGCTAGGCCGCTCAGCTGTCTTTTTTCAGCCTAAGTTTCTTCTTCGGCCTTTGATCTCTGTCAATGGGTATAGCCCTGGGCTGAAGCCCAGGGTTATTGACTGATCGAACTGACGGACTAAAGTCCTTGTTCGCTTTTCTACTTCTAAGGCTATTCACTAAACAAGAAAATGAGCCCAAACCCTAGCCGCAAACAAGGGCTTTAGCCCGCTAGTTTGCATAGCCCCACAACCATGGGCTTCAGCCCATGGGCCCAAAACTACCCAAACGGCCAAAGAAAAAAGACAGATGAGCGGCCAGAACAAGCCCTTGTATATCAACAGTTGAGGCCCTTGTCAGGGCTGACTCCATTGGATTAGCCTAGGGGCTTGTCCCTGGGCGACTATTGGCCAAATCCCAACAAGCTAAAGGCCCAAATTTTATTCTAATACACAAAATCCGGAACAGTCCCTACCCAGCTAGCAACCAGACCTAGCCAGCTAGCAACCAGACCTACTCAGCTAGCAACCAGACCTAGCCAGCTAGCAGCCAGACCTAACTTTTGCCCTTTTTCATTTTGTTGCCTTATTTTTACTTTTAACAGCTTCCTAACAATTGGGGCTAAAGTCCCTCTATCTGCCGCCTAAAGGCCGCAGCCAATCCGGTTGGGCGATCATCTTTCTCGCCGCAGGAGCTTAAAAGCCCCTGCTTCTTGGATAGAAGGCAGGGACTTAGATTTTTCAGGTCCTGCGGCTTTTAAGCTGCAGGCCAAGGGGCGATAAAGAGCTAGCTAGATGGATCCTAATCTGGCTGCGGGTTTTAACCTGCAGCTATGGCCGAAGGCCATTCGGCCTAGCGATGCGAAAGGGGGCGGCGAAGCCGCAGACCAAGGCCGTCAGGCCGCAGGGCCGAGCAGACCTGCGAGCCCTGAAGCGTAGCGCCCGCCGAAGGCGGGAGGCCCCAAATCCTTGCAAAAGACATAATTGAAACAACTATTTGAGGAAAAAAAACGTCTTGTTAATAAAGACCTAATGAAAGCCACTGTACTCTACTCCCTTATTTTTATTTTCTTGAGCTACCTAGGTGCCGCCCAGAGCTTTGAAAGCCCCGAAGAACTCCTTTTTGCCGCCATATTTGAGCAAGACCTAGAGCAGATAGAGGCGGCTTTGGGGCAGGGGGCGCAGTTGGATAGTCGCTACACTTATAGCCGCTATGCCGAGGATTGTTTTTATTGGACCCCCATGATGGCCGCCTGCGCCATGGGGCAAGTTGAGGTGGTGCGGCTGTTGCAAGATAATGGGGCTAGCCTTTGGGCCCCTTTGATGGAAGGTTGGCGATCTGCTGGACCATTGAGCCAAAAGGGGAGCCGGCCCCTACATGTAGCCGCCGCCTACGGAAGCGTTGAGGTGGCCGATTTTTTACTGCAAAGAGGCGCTTTGGTCAATGCCGGCCCCAAGCATTATACTCCCTTATTTTATGCCCTGCAGGCCCCCGCCGCCAAGCGAGAAGAGCTCATTAGCCTATTGCTCTCTTATGGGGCCGATTATCGACAGCCGGGCATCTTGGCCGAGGCCATTGCGCAGGGCGAAACAGACTGGGCCAAAAAATGGTTGCGCAAACAAGCGCCCGCCAAGGCCAAACGCCCCAATTGTCCGGGCGCTTGTAGCCCCTTAGAATTGGCCATACAAAAAGAAGCCAACGAACTCCTGCCCCTGCTCAAGCAAAAAGGGGCCAAATTGGTCCCTACAGCAGGAGCGCCCCCCTTATTAGAACAGGCCTTTTTGGCCCAAAATCTCTTTGCTTTTCAGTGGCTCTACCGCCAAGGACTACGGCCCGATGCCGTCCTTTTGGCCCTAGTCGAAAATAGCTCCTCTAGCTGGCAGAAACTCTTGAAAAATGGGCAGCTACAGGCCGAAGATCGCCGTTTTTTGGCTCTGCTCAAAGACCCCATCTTTCAGCAAATTGAACTGAGCGAAGAACCCCTGAAAAATATGCAATGGCGCAGCCTGAGCGGAGGCTTTATTAGTCTGCAACAACTGCAAGGCGAATGGCTGCTGATTGTGCCCTGGGCCAGCTGGTGCAAAAGCTGTAAAGAGCAGCTTATTTCTCTGCATAAATTACAGGAAAAACAGAAAAATTGGCGGATTTTAGTCATTTCTCTAGACCCCAAACCCTATTCCTTAGAAGATTTTATGAAGGCCGAGAATCTGCCTTTTTTAGCCGCTCATGATCCTCAGCTTCATAGTATTAAGGCATGGGATTGGCGGGCCCCCGAATTGATTTTGCTAGACCCGCAAGGCTGGCAACGCAGCCGCTCTAAGCAGGCCCTAGACTGGCACAAAAAGCCCCTTAGCCGCTTTTTGCAATTGCAGCGAAAACGCTATCCCGCTAGACCATAAAAAAAGGGCGACCGAGAAACGGTCGCCCTTTTTGGCTATTACATTTAGAAGCGAACATTGCCTAAGCCAGCCAAATCCTTGACCTCCTTGATGCACTCCTGGGCTCGTTTCCGAATCTCTTCGGAGCTGGCCTTAATTTGTTTCTTATACTCTTTTTTATTGCTCAAAACCTCGGCTCGTTTTTCCTTAAAGCCGCCAATCAATTGGCCCAAAGCCGTTTTTGCGGCCTCCTTGAGGTCCTTATAAGAAAGTTGTTGATTGGGGTCCTGATAAACGGCCAATAATTGCTCATGCTCAGTGAGATGTCCAGCGGCCTTAATCAAAGTAAAGAGGTTGTCTACCCCAGGGCTCATGATGCCTTGGGCCTGTTCTGCCCCCGTATCGGTTACGGCAGAACCCACCTTCTTAAAGAGGCGAGCTTCCTCCTCAAAAACACTGATATAGTGTTTTTCGCCTAGGCTTTTGCTCATTTTGCGGTTGGGGTCGGCCAAAGAGCGAATCTTAGGCGACTCCGTAAATAGGGGCTCGGGTAGCTCAAAAAACTCCTTGCCCACCGCCTGATTAAAGCGAGTAGCAATATTGCGAGTAAGTTCTAGATGCTGCTCTTGATCCTTGCCCACCGGCACATAATCGGCCCGATAAATTAGGATATCAGCTGCTTGCAAAACGGGGTAGCTAAACAAAGCCGCCGAGATAAAGCTATCTTTTTGGCCCTCTTTCACCTGTTGGCTTTTGTCCTTAAACTGCGTCATGCGGCTCAGTTCGCCATAAGAGCAAAAGCAGCTCAAAATCCAGCAAAGCTCGGCATGTTCGGGCACCAAAGATTGCAAAAAGAGATACTCTGGCTTTACGCCTAGGGCCAGAAGATTAAAAATCATGTTCCAGCTATTCTCCCGCAGTTTTTTGGTTTTATAGGGCATGGTCATAGCATGATAATCCACCACGCCAAAGGTGCAGTCGTAGTTTTCTTGTAGGCGCACCCAATTTTGGACCGCCCCAAAGTAGTTGCCCAAATGAAGGTCTCCGGTAGGTTGAATGGCTGAGAGAACGCGTTTTTTCATCTTCTTAAAAGTTCTTGGACCCAAGGGCCCACATGGTTATAGTAAAGAATCAAAGTTAAAAATCTTTTGGCTTTTGGGGCCTTTGCTTGCTGCTTTTTTGTCTGCTGTTAATTTTTGGGGCTGCCCCTCGCTTCGCTCGGGTCGGGCTATGTATTCCCGTTGGTCATCGAACTGGCGCCCCTTTGGGGCTGGTTGTCGCAGCTCGCTGTTACTTGCTTCGCTGCGTCGGCTCCCGTTGGTCGGGTCGCTCGGCCCTGCGCCGCCAAAGGCGGCTGGGTCTGGCCTTCGGCCACTGCTTTCTATCCCTCAGCCTGCGGCGGCTCCGCCGCCTGTCCACCGCAAAATGGACCAAAAAAACGCTCTACCTTTGAGGTAGAGCGAACTAAAAAATATGGACCCATTAAAGGAGCTTATTCAATCATCAAGCAGGCCAGGGCATTGGCGTATTCTCCTTGTTGGATGAGGGTACGGGCATAGCGTTCTTGCATCTCAAAGCGGGCTGAAGAGCCTGCGGGGGCTAGCTCGAGCAAATTGGCCAAATTATCATCTTTTTGGACCAATTGTTCTATTTCTTGAGGAGTGGGTAGGGCCATTAGGCCAGCCATGCAAGCAATTTCACTCCCCTTAAGGGTATTGCTCTGGCGGATGTGCGCTGGCAGTTGGTCAAAGCCTAGGGCCAAATCAGAAGGGTTCTGATAGATAGAGAAAAGGGCATCTCCGCTGGCGCGCACATAATAGGCTCGGCCAAGGCGGCCCACCAAATCGAGTTTGTGAGGGTCAATGCGGTTGCGTTCATCAATAACGGCCTCATCAATATGGAAGCGCTGCACTTTGCAGAACATGAGGTTGCCGGCTCCGCCATGCTCTCCCAAGCTAACAATTTGCTCCACTTTGCACTCAAACTGCACGGGAGATTCGGCAATGCGGAAGGGCGCCACGGTTTCTGCGGCTAGGGGCGTAAAGCCCGCTTTGGCAAATTCATCAATATGGGCCGGATAAGAAATGCTGGCTAGGGTCATTTGTTGGACCATATCGTAGGTGACCACATTGATGACTACCTCTTGATTTGCCTGAATATTGTGTAAGGTATCTTTGGTGGTATTTCCTCTAACCGTTCGGTTAGAAGAGAAGACCATCATGGGCGGATTAGAGGAAAAGGCATTGAAAAAGCTATAGGGCGCAATATTGGCCAGCCCATTTTCATCAATGGTAGAAACAAAAGCAATGGGACGAGGGGCAATGGCCCCCACCATAAACTGATGCAGGTCTTTAATTTCTAGGTCTTGAGGGTTGATGCTACGCATTTTTGACATGAGTCAATTTATTTTAAGAGCGATTCGATAGTAATATGGTCGGCGATATTTTTGCCGTAATGCACTTGTTCTAGTTCTTGGTTATCTTGAATAACAAAATCGGCAGGGATAATAGGGCCGGGGCGGTCGCCTTTTTTGGGGTATTTTTCTCCATCATAGGCTTTCTTCCCATTTTTGGCTGCCTTGCGGACCTTTTTGCTAAAAATGGAATTTCGGACTTTTCCCGCAGACTTTTCAATTTTATAGGCTTCAAAAAGTTCTTCGTCGGGATCGGCTACGGCAATAAAGGGGAGTTCTGCATCTTCGGCTAGGGCCTTGAGGCGGTCTAGGGGGCTAGGATAAACCACAATAACGGCATAGCCTTGAGCTTTGAGGGCCTCATAATTATCTTTGAGCTCATGGGTTCTCAGGTTGCAGACGGGGCACCAGACTGGTCTTAAAAAAGTGATAAGGACCTTATCATTTTCCTTCAGCAGCTCTTTGAGCTTATAGTTTTTGCCGTCTATGGCTTCAAAGGTAGTTTTGGGGGCTTTTTCGCCTTGCTGTAGGCGTTCTGTTTGGGCTTGGGCCAAATTAAACTGGCCAATGAGAAGGCCCAAAAATAAGAGTAAGCTACGCATAGGTAAATTGTTTTGGGGAGGGGGAGAAATAAAATTTGGCTTAAAGTACGTTCTTTTATTAGCCGAGGTTCTCAAGGAAATGATAAAATAGTTTTAAGAAAGCACAAAAAAAGGCAAGCCATCTGGCTTGCCTTTCATTTGCGGATGCTCATTAGCGGTCTCGCTTATTTTTCTTCACGCTGGATCGTCACCTTACGGTTAAGTTCAGCGCCAGATTCGTCAGTAATTTGGAACATATAGGTACCGTCCTCTAGTGTTTCTACGTTGAGTGCGCGGTAGTTGCTACCTTCAGTTACTTCCATAACACGGTGAGCAGCTAGTTCATAGCCCTCTTCGTCAAACATTTTCATGGTCAATTCTTTCTGCTCTTGAGATTTTAGAGAGAAAACATAGACATCATCTTGAACGGGATCATCAGAGGCTACCATTTCGATATCTAGGACCTTGGCTACTTTTTCGGCAGACATAAGGCTAGTATAAATTGTAGCTACAACTTCACGGTCATCGCCATTGTCCATAAGGAGAATAACAGCAACCATCTTGTCTTCATGGTTAGGGTTGGCAGCGAAAGCGTTGCTGGCATTGAAGCCAAGAACAAGCGCTAGGACGAAAGATAGAATTTTCATATCGATCAATGTTAAGAGTAGTGTAGATAAAAAGAGTAGATTAGAAATAGCAGGCGAAAACACTCCTTTTGAGTGCTTTTTAGATAGAGACGTACTGGGGTTGAGGTAGTCACTTTTATAAAGGACTTTTCTTTTTGGGAAAAGCGGCAAACCACCGAAGACAGAAAAAATTGCTTATCTTTGGTCTTGCCCTAACAAAAATAAGTACAAGTCCTTAGAGTTCAAAATTTTAGGATTTGAAATATAACATTTTCTTGAAAATTATTTGGGTGTTCAATTTATTGATTTCCTGATGATTAGCATACTTTTAAGTTTTTGCTAGATGAGTTTAGAACAACAAATTGCGGTTTGCCATCAGTACTTAGATAACAGAACTGAGACCTTTAAGGTTCGTTATGGTTTAATTTTAGGTACGGGTTTAGGTCCTTTGGCGGAAGAAATTGAGGAAGTTCATCGTATTCCTTATGCAGAGATACCGCATTTTCCGGTATCTACGGTAGAGGGGCATGCGGGTTGTTTGATCTTTGGGTATTTGGCGGGGCAGCCGGTGGTGGCTATGTCGGGGCGTTTTCATTACTATGAGGGTTATTCGACCAAGGAGGCTACTTTTCCGGTACGTATATTTAAGGCTTTGGGGGTAGAGCGTTTGTTGATTTCTTCTGCGGTGGGCAGTGTGAATGGGTTGATGAATGCGGGCGACATTATTTTGGTCCGAGATCATATCAATTTTATTCCTGACCATCCGTTGCGGGGAAAGAACGACGATCGTTTGGGGCCTCGTTTTCCAGATATGAAAGAGGCCTATGATCATGCATTAAATGATCGGGTAGAAGCTAGGGCCAAGGCCATGGGGTTGTCCATTCATCAGGGGGTCTATTTGGCCCTACAGGGTCCAAATTTAGAAACGCCAGCAGAGTATCGGATGGCGCATATTTTGGGTGCGGATGTCATTGGGATGTCTACGGTGCCCGAGGTCATTGTGGCCAAGCATGCGGAGTTGCCTGTTTTGGTGACTTCTATTGTCTCGAATAAATGTTGGCCTTTGGAGGCTATTGAAGAGACCAGTTTAGAAGATGTTTTGGGGGTTGTAGAAAAAGCTTCGCCCAAACTTTCTGCTTTGGTCAAAACCTTATTGGAGGAGGAGATGCTGTAGGGCTTTGGCCCTAGCTGGGCGGCCAGGGGCCGCCTTTGTATGGCCTAGCGATGCGGCGGGGTGGCCGTTAGGCCAGACCGAGCCAGCTTGCTGGCGAAGGGCCGAGCAGACCTGCGAGCCCCAAAGCGTAGCGCCGCAGCTTTGCTGCGGAGGCCCCAAAAAACAATTAGAATATTATTTAACATAGAACTCAGCCTAGATGAGTTCATTTTGCGACGCAAAACACTATGAATAGCTTATTGAGCAAGCTGTCTGCGATTAAGGACAAATTTGAGTACCTGCAAGAGCAGCTTTCGGACCCCAGTATTTCTTCTGATATGAAGAAATTTATGAAGGTCAATAAAGAATATAAGGGTTTGGAGCCTTTGGTAAAAGCGCATGAGGAGTACAAAGCCATATTGGATGGCTTGGCCGAGTGCAAAGAAATTTTGGACCACTCTGATGAGGCCGAATTTAAGGAAATGGCCAAAATGGAGATGGACGAGCTTTTGGAGCGGCAGGGGCCATTGGAAGAGGACATCAAGCATATGTTGATTCCCAAAGACCCTGAAGATGAGAAAAACGTCACGATTGAAATCCGCTCGGGAGCGGGTGGAGATGAAGCGGCTATTTTTGCGGGCGATTTGCTTCGGATGTATGAGCGCTACATTGATAAAATGGGTTGGAAGCGGGAGTTGATCTCGGAAACGGCTAGTGGTTCTGGCGGTTACTCTAAAGTATTTATGGAAGTAACTGGCGATGGGGTTTATGGTCTGCTCAAATATGAGTCGGGCACACACCGAGTTCAGCGAGTGCCAAAAACGGAATCTCAGGGGCGGGTGCACACCTCTACGGCTACTGTGGCCATTATGCCTATTTTTGAGACCGAAGATATTCAGATCAATACTGCCGACTTGAGCTGGGATACTTTCCGGGCCAGTGGGGCAGGGGGGCAGCACGTAAACAAAACGGAATCTGCCGTGCGGGTTACGCACAAACCGACCGGGGTAGTGGTAGAATGCCAGGAAGGACGTTCGCAGCACCGCAACCGAGAGATTGCCTTACAAAAACTCTATGCTCGTTTGTTTGAATTGCAGCAGCAAGAGCAGCAAGATAGCATTACCGATTTGCGAAATAGCTTGGTGGTCTCTAGTGATCGCTCTTCAAAAATTCGGACCTACAACTATCCTCAAAACCGAGTGACGGACCACCGCATCAACTTTACCCGCTACAACCTAGGCGATATGATGAATGGAGCCATTGATGAGTTCATTGAGGCTATCCAAACTACCTATAATGCCGAGAAACTAAAAGCCAGCGAAGAAGTATAATTATGCAACATCTATTTACTTTTCTCAAAGGGATGGCCATGGGCGCTGCAGATGTGGTGCCTGGGGTTTCTGGCGGAACCGTAGCCTTTATTACGGGCATTTATGAGCGTTTGCTTCAGGGGATTAAGGGGGTTAATTTGGAGAACTTAAAAGTTTTGCAAAAAGAGGGAATCGCTGCCTTTTGGACCGCCATAGATGGCCATTTTTTATTGGCCCTTTTTGGGGGCATCTTTGTCAGTGTCTTGAGCTTGGCCTCTTTGCTTAGCTCGGCCCTAGAACATTACCCGCAGCTGCTTTGGTCCTTTTTTATGGGCTTGGTCTTGGCTTCGGCCCTATATGTTGGGCGGCAAATTAAGTGGAACAACCTGCCTTCTATTATCCTTTTGATTATGGGAGCGGGCATTGCCTACGGCATTACGCTTTTTGTGCCTACCGAAATGCCCAAAAGCTATTTGATGGCTTTTGTTTCTGGGGCTATTGCCATTTGTGCCATGATTTTACCTGGCATCTCGGGCAGTTTCATTTTGCTCCTGATGGGCATGTATAAGCATGTGATTGAGGCCATTCATGAAAAAGATATCCTCTTTCTCTTGGTCTTTATGATGGGCTGTGCTTTGGGCCTATTGAGTTTTGCTAGAATATTGAGCTGGCTGTTTGAGCATTATCGCTCGGCGGCTTTGGCTTTGCTCACGGGCTTTATGCTGGGCTCCCTGCCCAAAATTTGGCCCTGGCAAAATGTTATTCAAACACGCATCAATAGCCATGGCCAAGAAGAACCTTTCCTATTTCAATCTGTTTTGCCTAGCGCCTATGAAGGCGAACCCTACCTCTTGAGCGCCGCCCTTTTGGCCCTTTTGGGCTTCGCTTTGGTGTTTGGCCTAGAACGCCTAGGACAAAAAACAAGGGAATAAGAAAGTAAAACTTTGCTAGAAGTACTAAAAAATTATATTTTAGGGAGATAGAATCTCTAAATTGCTTTTTAAGCACCAAATGGTGCCCTAAATATTGACTCATGGGAAGACCTACACTCCGTCTATATGATGGCTATCGCCACACCTCCCCCCATCTGCGCGATGAGGTGGCCGAGCTACAAACATTACTCAAAGGTTATGGCTACCGCGTTCGCCCCGATGGCGAATTTGGTCCCTATACCGAGAATTGCGTCAAGCATTTCCAATATAAAAAAAGAATGACGCCTGACGGGATCGTAGGCCCTTCTACTTGGGCGGCCTTGCTGAATCGCCCCCAACCTTCGGGCAATTATCTTCAGTTTCAAACCTCCTACGCCAAAAATAATCCCCATTTGCTCAAGCAGTTGGCAGAGCTCAATGGCAAGTACAAAAATGCTGTGCTAAGAGTGTCGCAACAATACGGCATTCCCGCCTCCGTAATCGCTGGCATCGGCTCTAGAGAGTCGCATTGGGGCTTGGCCCTCACCCCTCCCGGCCCACATGGCACCGGAGATGGTGGCCACGGTAGAGGACTGATGCAGGTGGATGACCGCTGGCATGTCGCTTTTATCCAGTCTGGAAAATGGGCAAATGCTACCGAAAATATTATCTACGGCTGTGCCGTGCTCAAAAATTCTATGAACCTCTTTACCAAAAAGTTGGGCTGGAAAATGAGCAAACAACTCCTGCAAGCCGGTATCGCTGGCTATAACTGTGGGCCTTCTCGTGCCCTCAATGCCCATAAATCAGGCTACGATATTGACTACTACACCACAGGCCGAGATTATTCTCGAAATGTGCTAGAAAGAGCGGGCTGGTTCCAACTTCATGGCTGGAAATAAACCGCATATAACAAACTAAAGGGCTGTCCATCTGGATAGCCCTTTTTTTATGCCTCTAAGGATCTTTTTTTGGGGCTGCCCCGCCCTTCAGGCGGGTCGCTACGTTTCGGGGCTCGCAGGTCTGCTCGGCCCTGCAGCCGCCGCAGGCGGCTTTGGTCTGGCCTAACGGCCACCCCTGCACATCGCTCATCCGCTCATCTGTAACCACTGCTTTTAACTATAGCTCTTCGGCCCTTAATAGGCAAAAAACCAATAAGATAGACCTAAAAAATGAGATAAACAATAGAAAAATAAATTAGCTGTAAAACTCTTCAGATGCTTTGCAGAGCCCATCTCTTTTTTCTACATTTAGTAGTCAAGCAAGATTTTACCCCACTAAACTAACTAAAAAAGAATGAAAGCTAAGATTCAACCAGATTATGAAAATCTGACCCATGCCGCCTATGTTAAGGAGTTTAAACGCCTAGCCAAAATGGCCGAAACTCAAGCCAATGGCGAAGAAAATGCCGTTACTTTCTTTGTAAAACGTATGCACAAATTTGCCTGCGGCACAGAAGCTCCCCTAATGCTCCTCTCTAAAATGGATGCAAAATGGAAAAAGCAAGCTAAGGAAGACCTTAAAGGCGACAAAAAGATGATTCTTATCGCTAAAGCGCATTTTACCGCTAGCGAAAATGGCAATGTCCTAGAGCTTTCTCCCATCAAAGGAAATGCGCCCTTGGCCAAAATTGCTAAGGAAGGAAAAGCCCTACTCAAAAAGGCCAAATTTGCCCTCGTTAAGGCCGGAGAAGCTGTAAGCGCCGCCGCCGAAGGTGCCGCCGCCACTGAAGGAGAAGAAGAAGCGCCCAAAGAAGCCGCACAGCCAACAACAGAAGACAGTAAAACTACCGAAACCACCGAAACCACTAGCGATGATACCGCCGCCGCTGGAGCAGAGTCTGCCACTGTAGATCCTCAACTAGAAAAGAAAAAAGCCAAAGGACGTCAAGTAATGGCCAAAATGCTTGAAAACCTTCAGAAGATTGAAGCCAAACTGAAGAAATAAGCCAATACCATTCTCCTAACTAACTTTTAATGACCAACCTTATGGCAAATTTTGATAAAATCCAAGCTCGCTTGGAGCAGTATAATACAACCCTTGACCAACTCAAGGAGCTCTTTATGAGTGATGGGAAAATTGATGCCCAAGAACAAGAGCAAATCAACCAAATTGAAGCCGCTATTAGCCGCCTAGGCGAGCGCATCGGCTCGGCTACCGCTGCCGCAACTACTGCCGCAGAAACTCCCGCCGAAACAGGCAGCGAAACTACTGCCGCAGAAACTCCCGCCCCTACAGCTTCTTCTATTTCGGGCTCGGTGGGCAAAGGCGGAGACAATAAAGAGGCCGATGTGAAATTAGTCCAAGAACTCCTCAAGCAAAAGGGCCAAAATGTAGCCGTAGATGGCGATTGTGGACCCAAAACCATCGCCGCTATCAAAGCTTTCCAACAAGCAGAGTTTGGCTGGCAAGATGGCCGTATTGATCCAGGCGGAAAAAGCTGGGGCGCCCTCTCTGGCGGCGGAAGCTCTTCTAGCTCTTCAGCAGATAGCAGTAGCGCCGATGCTGCTGCCACAACAGAAGAAGCCGCTCCAACTGGAGAGCCCGTTCCCATTAAGGACCTTCAAGGATCTGTGGGCCAAGGCGGAAAAAATAATCCCGATGATGTCAAGGTGGTCCAAACCCTTCTCCGCGAAGAGTTTGACTATAAAGTGGACATTAGCGGAACTTGCGATAATAAGACCATTACCGCAATTAGTAATTTCCAAGCTACTAAATTGGGGGTAGGCAAACCCGATGGCCGTGTAGATCCAGCTGGAAAAAGCTGGAAGGGCCTCAATGGCGAAGGCTTACAAGAAGCCGCTATTCCTGGCCCAATGAATAAACCCAACTGGATCAAGGTAGCAGAGTCGGAGCTTGGCGTTACCGAAATCCCCGGCGCAGAAGATAACCCCCGAGTAATTGAGTATCACTCGACTACTGGTGGCTTCCGAGATGATGAGACGCCTTGGTGCGCCTCTTTTGTCAATTGGGTCATGAATAAGGCTGGCCAAGGTGGAACAGGCAGCGCAATGGCGATGTCTTGGGCCAAATATGGTAAAAAGGTGGATCAACCCGCCTATGGCGCTATTGCCGTTTTGAGCTATGGCGGCGGAAAAGGCCATGTGGGCTTTGTGGTCGGCAAAAAGGGCGGCAATGTCTTGCTTTTGGGCGGCAACCAAAGCAATATGGTGAAAATCTCTGCCTTTAGTACCAGCAAGATTCACGCTTATGTTTTCCCCAATAACTTTGAGGTTCCCGAAAACTACTATACCTTCGGCGAAGCAGAAGGCGATTTTGAGACTACAGATTTCTCTCAAACTCGTTAGGGCCAATTGGCGTTAGACGCAAAGGGGCGGTCGGAAAATCCGACCGCCCCTTTTTTGTCTTTTTCGGGCCCCTTGGGGCCTTTTGTCGAGCCGGCCCAGCGCTGCGCAGCCGTGGCCGCAGGCCAGACCCAAGGCGAAACGAAGTGGAGCCTGCAGGGCCGAGCAGACCTGCGAGCGGCGCAGCATAGCGGCGGCCGCCTTGGCAAAGCCAAGGCGGCCGCGGGCCCCAAAAAACAGCAGAAAAACTACTGCTCTTGCTCTTCGTTATTAAAGTAATTCATAAGGTCTGAAGAAACTCGGTCCATGCCATCTACGCCCATTTTGGCGGCAATTTGAAACATATTATTGGTCACTAGAGCCGTGGCAAGGGCCTCGGCGCCAGCAATATGAATGGTATCATTGACCTTTTCGTGAAGGCGGTTGAGGCGCAACATCATGCGGCCCAACTGCTGATAAAGTTCTAAATCTCGCTTCATTTCGGCCACATCAATATAGTCGGGCAAAACATCATGATGCTGTTCTGCCGCTCGAATTGTCTCCTCGACAAAGATTTCATTTTCTCTATGGAGTTTGGGGAAAGAAGCGCGCTCGTCTTGGGTAAGCGAGAGCAAAAAGGGGAGCTTTTCTTCAATTTGGGCCACTAGTTGGCGGACCTCTTCTACCATATCGGTAGTCAATTCAATAGAAATGCGGTTTTCGGCCATTGGATTTATTTTTAAATGAAATGAGCTTAATATCTCTTCAATATAGGCTTTTTTGAAGGAAAATGAAATTTTATGCCCCTGCTAATCTCGGCTATATCCCTGAAAAACCTCTTGCAAATGCCAGTCGAGGTAATCGTCTTTGGGCCGATATTTTTTGAGATGAGGCAGACGGATTTGCTGGGCCTGATGCCGCAATAAATAGTAATCTAAGCCCTCGCCATGCACCTTATGCGAGACCTGCATGCGCAGCGAATCATCAATTCGAAAAGCGCCTAAATCAAAGAGTTTGTGGTGCATGCTGCAAAGGGCCAGGCCATTTTCTGCCCGATCGGGCCCGCCCGCCTGATGCCATTTAATATGAGCGGCCTCTAAGGCCAAGGGCTGATGTCCCAGCCGCAAATTGAAGCCACAAACCGCACAGGCATAGCCATAGGCCTCTAAAATTTGGCCCCGAAAACGAGGGTCTCTTTTTCGCCTTTTGCTGAGCAAAAACGCCGGTTCTAGCTCTAGGCCCACGGCTTGCAAAATATTTTGGTGCAGACTTTCGGGGAAGTTGCGCTGCAAAAGCTGCTCGGCCAAATGCCCAACTAAATCGGGCTGCTCTCGCAAAAGCGCCTGCATCTCGGCAGGGAATTGGGCGCTGATGCCTTCTTCCCGGAGTCGTTTGGGCGAGCTATTAATTTTACCATTGATGCGATGCAGTTCGCTGAGCTCCCAGATCTTATCGGAGCTGAGGTAAACAAAAGGGTAGTTGGGGCCAGGAGCGCTATTGGGTGGACCAAACTCCCGAAAATAATCCTTCAGTTTTGCTTCTTCCTCGGCATACTGCAGTTTTGTTCGGCCCTGTTGCCAGGCGCCTAGGGCATACAGCAGCAAAAGCGGTTTGTGCGGGGCTCGTTTGCCTTTGGCTTTCCAGCTTTTGATTTTGGTCCAGCGAGTTTCTAGTTCTTTTCGGTCCATGACTTAAGGCGCTAAGCGTTCGATTTTCCATTTTTTCTCTTCGCCCTCAATTTTGTCTATGGTATAGCGAAGGCGGTCGTGCAGGCGGCTGCGGCGGCCCTGCCAAAACTCGAAGCGGTAGGGTCGGACCAAATAGCCGCCCCAGTTTTCGGGCATGGGGATCTCTGTCCCTTCTGGGTATTTTGCTTTCAGCTCGGCCAAGCGATCTTCCAAAACAGAACGATCGGCAATCAGTTGGCTTTGGGCCGAGGCTAGGGCGCCAAATTGGCTATCTCGAGGGCGAGAGCGGAAATACTGCTCAGAAGCTGAGGCACTTAATTTTTCGACTAGGCCATCTATGCGAATTTGGCGCTCCATTTCGATCCAAGCAAAGACTAAGGCGGCCTGTGGGTTCAAATCGATTTGCTGCCCTTTGGCGCTGCCATAATTAGTATAAAAATACAGGCCTTTTTCATCAAATCCCTTGAGCAGAACGATGCGGGCCGCGGGCCGCCCCTGTTCGTCTACGGTGGCCAAGGTCATGGCGTTGGGCTCGGGCAAATTGGCGTTTAAAGCGGCCTTGAACCAGTTTTCAAACTGCCGAAAAGGGCTTTCGGCTACCTCTGTTTCTAGCAAGGCTCCCATTTGATAATCTTCTCTTAATTGGGCGACCTTCTCATTTAAATCTCGATTCATATCCTTATCCTGTTTGAACTGAAAAAAACGGCTTACAGTAAGTTAGTACGAACTCCTTTAAAAGCGGCATTTGCTAGGCAGAAAATTAGCTTTCTGGTCCAAGGAAAGCGGTTTTTAATAGAGCGCGCTATAAAGCGCAGCAAAACTAATATCTTTGGGCTGCTCTCCGAAAACTTGTATAAAAATAGTGTATGTCTTATCTAGAAACTGCAAAATCGGTATTTGAGTTGGAGGCCAAGGCCCTTCAGCAACTTGGCCAAAAAATTAACAGTCATTTTGATGGGGCTGTTCAGGCTATTCTGAATTGCTCGGGCCGTTTGGTGGTCTGTGGCATGGGCAAATCGGGCCTAATCGGGAAAAAGATTGCGGCAACTTTGGCTAGTGTGGGTCGGCCGAGCTTTTTCCTCCACCCCTCAGAGGCCATTCATGGCGATTTGGGGATGCTGATGGAAAATGACTGCTTTTTGAGCCTTTCTAATTCGGGAGAAACGGATGAACTTTTGCAAATTTTGCCTCATATTCAAGCGCTGGAACTTCCGCATATTTGTATTGTGGGCCGCCCCAAATCAACCTTGGCCCGCTATGCCGATTTTGTCCTAGATGTGGGCGTTTCGGTAGAGGCTGCCCGCCTTCAGGCGGTTCCCTTGGCCTCTAGCCTGACCGCCCTAGCCATGGGCGATGCCCTAGCCGCGGCCTATATTGAGGCCAGCAATTTCCAACAGGCCGATTTTTTGCGCTATCATCCTGGCGGCAACCTGGGCAAGCGCCTGCTCACGAAGGTCCAAGAGGCTATGCAAAGCGAAAAAATGCCCCTTGTTGGTCCAAATGCCAATATGCAAGAGCTATTATTGACGATTTCGGCGGGGCAGTTGGGCCTAGCCATTGTTCAGGAGGCCGGAAAAGTGTTGGGCATTATTACCGATGGCGATTTGCGCCGCCAACTGAGCCAAACGGCCAATGATGCCTTTTTTGCCCTGCAGGCCAAAGCCCTAATGACCTCGGCCCCCAAAACAATTTCGCCCCAAGCCTCTTTGCTCGATGCCGAGGAGCAAATGCAGCAGCTGAGAATCAACGCCCTTTTGGTCCTTGAAGAAGAACGCCTGCTGGGGATTATTGCCAAGCAACATCTTAAGTAGGATTTGGGGCCTCCGCTGCGCTGCGCTTGCGGCGCTATGTTGCGGGGCTTTCTATTACCCACTTTTTAAAAAAGGATTAAATTTGTTCAAAAATAAGCTAAAATGATGACGATCTCAGCAGCTCCCAAAAAAATGAATAAGCAAACTAAAAACAATATATTAAAGCTTTATTCTATGTTAGAAGATAATCCTTCTACGCAAATTAAGAATTTAGGAAAAACAGCTGCAGAGCATAAGATGCTTTACCGTTTATTTAGCAATGCAACCTTTACGGAGGATTATATCCAAGAGGAATATATTAAAAGCTGTCATCAAGCATTAGCGAAAGGAGGTAAACAGCGAGTAATTGTACCACATGATACTACAGAAATAAGCTATAATAATAGGAAGAATTGGATTAAGAACCAAGAAGGTTTAGGTCCCGGAGGACGAGAATCCAATTTATCTGTTTTTGGTCATGTAAGCATAGTGATCGATCGAGATACATCTAGTTTTCAATGCATTGGAAGTGCAGATTTATATTCTAGAGATAAAGATAGAGTTACTTGTAAAGAAAAAAAGAATAGAAATTCAGGGCCCTTTGCAGGGGAAAAGACACGTTGGTTGATATCTATGCTAGACTCCGATAAAGAGTTAAAAAAAGTGAATCCAGAATTAGATATTTTACATGTTTGTGATCGAGAAGCAGATATATATCCTATGATGGAATGTCTTAATCGGCATAATATAAAATACCTGATTCGTTCTAAGGAACATAGGAGAACAGCTATTTTAGAGGACAAAAAGAACGTCCCCCTTATCAATCTATTCGATTACCAAGTAGCCCGTCTAAGTACAAACGTACCCCTTGAAACTAGTCGTAAAGACCTACAAGGAATACAGCTAAAAGTTCGTGTGACAAGGACCCTATTAAAGGTTCCAAAATCTTCAAAATATATAATTGGCGAACCTCGACCAGAGCCAATGTATATAAATGTTATAGAGGCTTTTGACCCTACTAAAGCTTTCCCTAATCCCTATCTAAAAAAAGAAGATCGAGAAGAAGAAGGAATCTATTGGCGGCTGTTTACCAACGAGTCTGTAGACACAGAAGAAGAGCTTTTAGATTTACTTAACTGCTATCAACAGCGGTGGAGAATTGAAACATACTTTAAATATTTAAAATCAGATGGCTTTGATATTGAAAACATATGTTTAAGAGATGGAGGCGCCATCCGCAAAATGATACTTATGGCAATTAGTGCATCAGACAAGATCCTTAGGCTACGAGAGGCCGGATTAAACCAAGATAATGAGACTTCAGCGCTTACTATTTTTACTAAGAAAGAGGTTGATTTTCTCGAGACTATTTTTGTAGAACATCTAGACGGAGAAAAAAGAAGCCCTTACAATAGTAATCCATTTAACTCTAAATCAATGGCTTGGGCCTACTGGGTCATAGCCTCGCTCGGAGGCTTTGATGGTATTGTAAAGAAAATAAAACATGCGGCTTCCATTAAAAAAGTAGAGAAAGGACTTGAGCGTTTTTACATTATGTATGACACGGCCAAAATGCTTGGACAGATCACATAAAATAAAAGTGGGTAATAGAAAGGTTGCGGGGCTCGCAGGTCTGCTCGGCCCTGCGGCGGCTGCGCCGCCTGGGTCTGGCCTGACGGCCACCCCTCCACAGCGCTAGGCCAAGGAGGCCTGGCCCTATACACAAACTAAAACTATGTATCCATACCTTTTTGCCATCTGTCTGCTTTGTTTGTCCTCATTTTTGCGGGCCCAATCCCTCTTTAGTTTAGAACAACTAGAAAACGATGAGGAAATCCCCCTCTATTATTCGGTAGATAAGGCCTATCTAGAAAAAGCCAAGGCCTATAAGCTACGCCTCTACAAACAGGCCAATAGTCTGCCGCCTTTAGTGGCCCAATTGCCCAATTTGCAAGCCCTTTATGCCGAGCATATTTACTTTGAGCATTTAACGGAGGCCATTGGCGATTTAGAACAGCTACAACTGCTTTCTCTTCGCCATAATAAGGTGAAAGAACTACCCGAAGCCCTGGCCAAATTGCAAAACCTCAAGTGGCTAGACCTCAGCAAAAACCGCCTGACAAGCTTTCCCTATCCCTTGGACCAATTAGGCGGCCTAGAAAAACTGCAACTGCAAGAAAATGATATTGATAGCCTGCCCGCCGATTTATCCGCCTGGCAAAATTTACAATATCTGGACCTCTCCAATAATTATTTTGTAGACCTTGGTGGCCTGCCTAAACTGCCCAATTTGCAGTATCTAGATCTCTACTATAATAAGCTAGAAGAACTAGATAGCCTGCTTTGGCAAATGGAAAACCTACAACAACTCAATTTGGGCCGCAACCCCCTCAAAAATCCAGAACAACTCTTTGAGCAGTTGCCTGCACTCACAGCACTCTACGAGCTACAATTGCCAGAACTCGGCCTAGAGCAACTGCCCAGTAATTTGGACCAATTGCAGCAAATAGAACGCCTCAACCTGAAAGGAAATAAACTAAAAGCCATAGATGAAAGCCTCTATAGCATGAAGGACCTCTTTTGGCTAGACCTCTCTGATAACCGACTCGATAGCCTCTCGCCCAGAATAGGCGAACTGCAACATTTGGTCTGGTTGAGCTTGGCTGGAAATGACCTAGAGGTTTTGCCCGATAGCCTAAAATATCTGGAAAATCTCCGCTACCTCAGTATTCGAGTGATGGACCTCAAGGGCTTTCCCGAGGTGGTTTGCGAACTGCCCAACCTAGAAGAACTCAATGCTGCCAATATTCAGATTTATAGTTTGCCGAGCAGCATGGAAAAGATGCAAAACTTGCGGGCCATTGATTTGAGCTATAACAAATACCTTAAACCGGGGCAGGTCTTTGCTCGCTTGGCCAAGCTCCCTCGCTTGAGTAGCCTAAAACTAGGGGGGACCAAATATAACTACCTCCCTCCCAATATTGGCGACTTAGAAGCCCTAGAAATCTTGGACCTCTCGGATAATGATTTTGGCCAACTACCCGATAGTCTGTATAGCCTACGCAATTTGCGCAAACTGAATCTGGCCGATACCAAGCTGCGCAAACTCAAGCATAAAATTGGGCAATTGGAGAACTTAGAAGAACTCGATTTGCGCTATAACAGCAAATTGGACCATTTGCCAGAAAGCATTAAGCAATGCAAAAAACTAAAGAAAATCTATTTGAGAGGCTGCCCTATTCCCGAAGAAGAAAAGGCTTGCCTCCGAGAATGGTTGCCTGGCGTAAAGCTCTATTAAAAGCTCATTTTACTGGGGGCGCAGCCCCTTTTATGGCCTAGCGATGCGGCGGGGTGGCCGTCAGGCCAGACCAAAGCCGCCGCAGGCGGCTGCAGGGCCGAGCAGACCTGCGAGCCCCAAAGCGTAGCGCCGACGACCGAAGGGAGGCGGAGGCCCCAAAAAAGATGATTACTCATCTAAATAGCTCTTCTCTTTGAGCGTCATTTAGAGGCAGATGCCTAAAACTAAAAAGGGCTGTCGGAATTTTCCAACAGCCCTTTTTGCTTAGTCTTTATTCAATTCCTCCTGCTTGGGCTCATTTTTAGGAGCTTCGGCTTTGGGTTCCTGTTTTTGGGGATCCTGCTTGGGCTCATTTTTAGGAGCTTCGGCCTTAGGTTCCTGTTTTTGGGGATCCTGCTTGGGCTCATTTTTAGGAGCTTCGGCTTCTTGTTTTTGAGGTTCTTGCTTGGGCTCATTTTGGGGAGCTTCGGCTTCTTTATTTTCTACAGTGTCTGTAGGGCGGGGCGCCTTTCGTTTTGGTCCACGAGGGGGGCGTTTACTGCTGCGCTTGCCTTTCCCTTTGGGGTCTTCCTCATCAGTTTCCTCTTGTTTAGGGGCGTCTTTTCTTTCTTGTTGGCGTTGTTTGCGGTATTTCCGTCTTTCCTGTTCCTCTTCCTTTTCGTATTGCTCTAGGCTAATGATAGGCATTTCATTAGCGTGCATATCATCATAATTGGCTCGGTTCCTATAGGCGTCGATAGCGAGATAGAGGGCACGGCGGAAAGAATCGGATTCGGCTACATTTTTACCGGCCAAATTGAAGGCGGTCCCATGGTCTGGAGAAGTGCGGACAAAGGGCATACCTGCGGTAAAATTGACCCCTTGGCCAAAAGAGAGGGCCTTAAAAGCGACCAAACCTTGGTCGTGGTACATGGCTAAAATGGCATCAAAGTTTTTATAATTTTGGCTACCAAAGAATCCATCGGCAGGGTAGGGGCCAATAGCCATAATGCCTTCCTTTTTAGCTTTCTCGATAGCGGGAAGAATGACCTCTTGCTCTTCGGTCCCAATATTTCCGCCATCGCTAGCGTGTGGATTGAGGCCAAGGACGGCAATTTTTGGGCGATCTAGCCCAAAGTCGGCCCGCAAGCTATGGTGCATCAGCTGTAGCTTACGCAAAACGGTTTGGCTATTGATGGCATCGGCCACTTGGCGAATGGGGAGATGATTGGTCACTAGGCCCACACGGAGGTTTTCGTGCACCAGCATCATTAGGTTTTCTTTGCTACCCAGTTGCTCGGCCAGATATTCGGTATGTCCTGTATGTGGAAATTTGGCTAGCTGCATGGCCTCCTTATTGATTGGGGCAGTGACTAGGGCGTCTACATAGCCATCTTTTAGGGCCTGTACGGCTTTTTCTAGGGCGATATAAGCATATTTGCCGGCTTCTTCAGAGATATTGCCCAGATTGATACGCACATTATCGCTCCAGCAATTGACCACATTGATTTGTCCTTCTTTTGGCTGTTCTCCTTCTTCTATGGTATGAAACTGAAAACTGCGCAGTTTGACAATATTCTTATGGTAGGCCAAGATCTTGGCCGAACCAAAAATAACGGGTGTACAAAGTTCGGTAATGCGGCTATCGCCTAATGTCTTGAGGAGAACTTCCGGACCAATACCGTTAATGTCTCCAATAGAAATTCCTATTTTAATCTTTTCCATGATTGCTTAAAATGAGCGCATAAAAAAAAGCCCTAGCTCAGTTGTTGAATCAGCGCATCGCAGGCGCGGTCCAACATGGCATAGACCAACTCAAAGCCATTATCATCCCAATAAGGATCGGGAACGGCTTGGTTGAAATGGGGCCGTTCGAAGTTCATAATGAGCTGTACTTTTGCTTTTTGCTCTTCTCCTTGGGCCATTTTTCGGGCATCTTGATAATTTTGGCTATCCATAGCCAGAATAAGGTCAAAGATAGCAAAATCTTTGGGTTTTAGGGCTCGAGATCGCTGTTGGCTGATGTCGATCCCATGGGCTAAGGCCACCTCCTGAGAACGAGGATCGGGGGCTTCGCCAGCATGATAGGCGGAGGTCCCCGCCGAATCTATGGTCCAGTCTAAATTTAAATCATTTACTTTTTTACGCAGAATGCCCTCCGCTAGCGGAGAGCGGCATATATTGCCTAGGCAAAGCATTAAAATTTTCATTATACGATTTGCTTTTTTATTTTGTACAACTGTTTAGTTTTTGAGGGAGAGATGAGCTAATCTAGGTCCTCTTGCAACTTATAGACAGGCTTTATTTATATCCTCCACTTTAAGGTAAATAAACTCCCCCGGATTTATGTCAAAAATAAAAGGACAACTATTCAAGCGGGGGCTGATGTGGCATTTGCGATCAGCCTCTCAACGGCAACAAACTCCGCTGCGTTTGCAGCAGCAGAGCTTGCAGTTTCTTTTGCAGATGTCTGAGCAAACAGCATTTGGCCATCACTATAAGTTTGCTCAAATTCGGGCGGCTCTAGACCCCATTCGGGCCTATCAGGAGCAGCTTCCTATTGTAGATTATGAACAGATGTATGCCCATTGGTGGCATCGTTTGCTAGAGGATGAAGCCAATGTAGTTTGGCCCGGAAAGATTCGTTATTTTGCCCAAAGTTCGGGTACTTCTGGTAGCCCTAGCAAGCAGATTCCCGTGAGCAAGGCGATGCTAGGCGCCATGAAACGCAGCACAAAGTTTATGTTTGCCCATTCTACGCAATGGGAATTGGGCCCCGATTTCTATGGCCGAGATTTCCTCATTATGGGCAGTAGCACCACTTTGCGCAAACAGGGCCAACATTGGCTAGGCGATATTTCGGGGATTAATGCCACCCAAATGCCAAGCTGGTTTCGGGGGTTTTATAAACCAGGGACCAAAATTATCAAACTCCCCAATTGGGAGGAACGACTTGCGGCTATTGCCGAACAGGCCCACAAATGGGACCTAAGCGTGATTGCGGGCATTCCCTCTTGGGTGCAAATGATGCTCGAACGGGTGCTGCAGGTCCAAAAAGCTGATCAAATTATTGATATCTGGCCCAATCTCAAGATTTATGTCTCTGGCGGTATCGCCTTTTCGCCTTACCGGCAACGATTTAAGGAGCTGATTGGCGGTAATGTACATACCCTAGATACCTATAATACCTCGGAGGGGAGCTTGGCCTGCCAAACCCGCATTGACGATGAGGTCATGCCCCTAGAGTTGATTCTGAATAATGGGATTTTCTTTGAGTTTATCCCCTTCAATGCCGATAATTTTAGCCCAACTGGCCAGTTGCTTCCCCAAGCCAAAGCCCTGCATATTGGGGAGGTTCGGGAAGGCAAGGAGTATGCCCTGCTCCTCAGTACTTGCTCGGGTGCTTGGCGCTATTTGCTGGGCGATACGGTCCGCATTCTCAATAAACAAAGGGCCGAGGTTCGCCTTACGGGCCGCATTAAGCATTTTGTGAGCATCTGCGGCGAGCATCTTTCTGTAGACAATATGAATGAGGCCCTGGCCCGCTGCGAATCAGAACTGGGCTTGCAATTTGGCGAGTTTCATCTGCAGGCGGTTAAGGTCGGCAATCATTTTGAGCACCATTGGTTTTTGGGCCAAAGTGCTCCCTTGGCAGGCTTGTCGGAGGAGCTGCTAGCGCAGCAACTAGACCAATATTTGGGGGCCCTAAATGATGATTATAAAACAGAAAGAGAAGATAATTTGTTAAGGAAAGTGAAGCTGCGCCTCTTGCCCAATGCCCTATTTTGGGAGTGGTGGGGGCAGCAAAAACGCATTGACGGGCAGTCCAAGTTTCCTAGGGTACTAACCGCCAAGCAATTTGCCGACTGGAAACAATTTTTAGATGCCAAAGGATACTAAAGCCATTTTACTTTTTGATGGGGTTTGCCATCTTTGCGAGAAAAGCGTGCAGTTTGTGCTGCAAAGAGATCGGCAGGCTAAGGTTCATTTTGCCGCCTTGCAATCGGAGGTGGGGCAGCAGCTTTTGGCCCAACACCAACTGGCCCAAAGCGATTTTAAATCCCTGGTTTTAGTAGAAAATGGCCGGGCCTATTTGGGCTCTACGGCGGCTTTGCGCCTGCTTTGTTTGCTGCCTTTTCCTTGGCCCATATTTGGCGTTTTTTTGTGGCTGCCTCGCTTCTTTCGAGATCCCGTCTACTACTGGATTTCCAAAAATCGCTATCGCTGGTTTGGCCAAAAAGAGCAGTGCATGTTGCCTAAAGCGGATTGGCAAGATCGTTTTTTATCCTAATAATTTGGGGCCCGCGGCCGCCTTGGCTTTGCCAAGGCGGCCGCCGCTATGCTGCGGGGCTCACAGGTCTGTTCGGCCCTTCGCTGGCTTCGCCAGCTCGGTCTGGCGCTGTGCGCCACCCCTCCGCAGCGCTGGGCCGCTCCTCTTTTCGGCTTTCTTTTGGCTCTCTTCTTCGGCCCGCAAAAAGGAGCAAAACCCTAGGGTTTTGCTAGCTGGAGCTGCTGTTGGTTGAGCTCGAGCTAGGGTTTTGCCAATAGTTGTCTAGGGGCTTATCCCTAGGCAGTAAAAGGCGAAACACAAAAGTTTAAACAGATTCATAAGAAGCAAGATTATATTCCTGCGTTTAGAAGGAGCGAAGCGACTGGCCTAGCGATGTGCAGCAGTGGCCGTCAGGCCAGACCAAGGCGCTTGCGCCGCAGGGCCGAGCAGACCTGCGAGCTGCGAAACGTAGCGCCCGCCGCAGGCGGGAGGCCCCAAAAAAACAAAAAAGGCCTAGCCCTTAATGGACTAGACCTTTAGACAATTGTCAAAAAAAGATTAGGGGCGTTCGTTATCCACCTCTTTTTCGGGTTTGATGGTCATAATCAATGCTTTTTCGATATCGGCATATTGGTTAATGGCCTTTTTGATATCCTCTGCTTTGAGTTCCTCGATCATTTTTTCTTTGTCGAAAATGCTCAAGGGGTTTTCATTGAAGCGGTATTTATTGAGTAATTGGCCGAGCCAGAAGCGGTTTTCCTTGAGCGAAGTTTCTAGGCCACGGCGTTTAGTTTCGCGGACCTTTTCGAGATTTTCCTCAGAGGGGCCCTCTTTTTGGAGCTTGGCCACTTCTTCTTTAACGGCTTCTACGAGGACCTCCACATCATCGGGCGCGCATTGGAAAAAGACAATAATTTGGCTAGTTCCCTTGGGTTCGCGGCTCATGCCACCGCCTACAAATGGGCTATAGACGCCTCCTTTATCTTCGCGGAGGTTTTCGCGGACCATGATGCTCAGGACGCTAATAGCGGCATCGAGTTTAAAGGCCTCTTGGGCGGACCAATTGGTCTCTTGGGCAAAAGATAGAATCACATTAGACTGAGGGGCGAGCCCTTTCTTGAGGTTTTTGGTCATTCCTTTAGCGGGGAACTTCACCTCAGGGTTGCGATAATTCTCCTTGCGGTTTGTGCTAGGGAGGCTAGCGATATATTGCTCTACCTGTCCTTTAATCTCTTCGGGTTTAAAGTTACCGACGAGCACAAAAGTAAAGTCACTAAAATCGGCAAAGCGTTCTTTATAAATCTCCTGAGCGCGATTCATATCGATACTACGGATTTGTTCTTCGGAGAGGAGGCCAGGGCGGCGGGGGTGATTTTGGCTAAGGGCCTTTTGGTACTCGTTGAAGAAATACTGTTGGGGGTTAGAGAGGGCGTTACGGCTTTGCTCAATGGCCTCTTCCAGATAAGCATCATAGGCTTTTTTGTCTAGGCGGCTTTGGGTGGCATAGAGATAAAGTAGTTTGAGCATTGTTTCGAAATCGGCGGTAGAAGAGCGGCCAGAGAAGCCCTCGCTCAGTTCGCTAATATAGGGGCTAATGCTGACTGTTTTGGCGGTCAATTTCTTATCTAGGGCGATACGGTCAAATTGGCCAACGCCAGAGCGGTTGACTAATTCGGCGGCGCTAGAAGCCGTAAGAAAATCCTTAATATCATAGATAGAGTGGCCACCAGGGCTATAGGCTTGCAGCATAATTTGGTCGCCTTCAAAGTCGGTGGGTTTCAAGATCACCTTAGCGCCGTTAGAGAGCGTCCATTCTGTGATATTGAGATCTTTCTCCTTCACTTCTTTTTGGGCGGTAACCTTACCTGCAGTGGGGGCTTTTTCGAGCAGCGGCATATCGAGGAATTTATCCTTATAGGCTTCTACTTCAATCTTTTCGTTTTCGGCTAGCAGTTCTCGGATGCGTTCTTCTGTAGGAATTTTGAGTCCTTCTTTGGCTGGGGCGGTAAGGATAGCCGTGCGGTTTTCCTTAGTGATCCAAGTTTTGGGCAGGGCGTTCATTTCCTTAAGTTTAATACTAGGGAGAAACTCCTTGACCAACTGTAGTTCCTTTTCGATACCGAATAGGGGGGCATCTTGGAGGAAGTGGCTCACGCATTCGCCGGCGATAGAGGCTGAAGTGACCTTATCGCGTTTGCGGTAGGCTTGTTCTACATAATTGAGGTATTCGGCTTTGGCTCGTTCTAGTTCGGTATCGGTAAAGCCGTGTTCTAGCACTCGTTTTTGTTCGCGTAGGACCAGTGCGATAGCTTCTTCGATACTATTTTCTTTGGCGCCAGCTTGGATAAAGTAGGCGTCGGAATTACGCACATAATTGCCATAGCCAGAACCTGCATAGAGGAAGGGGGCTTTGGGGTCTTGGCTTAGCTCATCGTAGCGAGCATTAAGCATGATATTATAGAGTTGGTGTGCAATAGAGCTCCGAAAATCGTCTAGGGTCTTAATACTTTTGGGAGCATGTTTATGGATCATTTGGAAGCTTACATTAGTAGCTTCTTTATCGGTAGCTACAGAGACAAAAGTTTCCTTATGGCCGGGGACCTCAAAGAGTTTTTTCTCTTTGGGGTTTTCGGGATTTTCCATTTTGGAAAAATTCGTTTTGATTTTGGCTTCGATCTCATCTAGGTCGATATCGCCGACCACGATAAGGGCCATAAGGTTGGGGCGGTACCAATCCTTATAGAACGTTGTGAGGCGTTCGTAGGGTGCATGTTGGATTACCTCTGTTGTGCCGATAGGCAGGCGATTGGCATAGCGAGAATTATAGAAGAGTTTGGGCCAGTAGACTTGGCGCATACGTTCGTCGGCGCCTAGGCGGGTTCTCCATTCTGAGAGGATCACGCCTCTTTCCTTATCAATTTCATCTTCTTCAAAAGAGACCGCAGAAGCCCAATCTTGCATAACGACCAGGCCTTTATCGACCAGGCCTTCCTTATCGGTAGGGAGTTGGAGCATATAGACCGTTTCATCGAAAGAAGTATAGGCATTGAGGTCGGCACCAAATCGGACCCCTGTTTTTTCTAGAAAGTCGACCAACTCATTCTTTTTGAAGTTGGCGGTACCATTAAAGCACATATGCTCTACAAAGTGGGCTAGGCCTCTTTGGCTATCTTCCTCTTGCATAGAGCCGGCATCGATAGCTAGGCGTAATTCTATGCGGTTTTCGGGCTTGGCATTTTTGCGCAGGTAATAGCGCATACCATTTTCGAGTTGGCCCGTTCGGATACTTTCGTCAAAAGGCAGAGCGGCTTCCATGCCACTTGCTTTTTCTTTTACGGTAGAGGTGTTTGCTGAGATACTGCCTAGGCCGCTAAGGGGCGAGCTAGTATCTTGGGCTGGGCTATTTTGCTGCTCATCATTAGAGGAGAGCCCACCTTTTACTTTAGTAGAAGTTTTACAGGCGGCTACTCCCATTAGGAGCAATCCTAGGGCCAAGCCCCATTGTTTTAGCTTCATCATGAGATATGTCAATTAAGAAATAAGGTATATGTAATGCGTGTATGTTAGTGTTGTATTTTTTACTTTCATTTAAGCAAAAATAAAATTTGAAAATAGAAACTGAATTTTTTTCGACTGATATGCCTTTATAGGCCATAAAAACAGTTAAATTTAACTTTTGCTATATTGCAGTAAAACCTCTAAATAGGGCTGTATAGTGTTTTCTCCTTCTTGAGAGAAGGGAAAAAGAAGAGCGAGATAGTTAACCTATAGGATGTATTTAAAAATGAACAACCTTAAAGTACAAGGCTTTCCTTTTCTGTTTGCCCCGTCACTTTTTGTAATTATTTTGAGTTGTCTGTTGAGAAATACCTAAAATATTCTAATCTGTGGAGGTTTATAGCTGAGTTTTTGGCTAGCCTATTCATTGTTTTGTTAATTCCTGATAAAATAAATTGGGTCTTAATAGATTGATTGTGAAGGTGTTGTAATATTTTTTATTATTAGGGGGTTAATTTTTCGATTTTTGAGGTAACAAAAACCAAAATTTTGGCATAAATGTCTAAAGATAGAAGTAAAGAGAACGCTCCATTGCTTGAAGCGATTCGGTTGAGAGACGATAAAGTAATAAAGCAGATATATCTGGAGAACAAGAAAAAGTTTGTACCTGCAGCTTGTAAAATTTTTATGCAAAAAGAAGCGGAGGTCAATGAGTACTATCATGAATGTTTTCTTGTTTTTGTAGATAATGTGCAGAAAGGTAAATTAACGAGGCTGACTTGTCAGCTACATACTTATTTACTGGCTATATCTAAGCGTTTGCGTAAGGAATCTTTCCGGAATAAGCAAAGAGATAAGTCGTCTACTCATGATACCGAATTTTGGTTAAATGTAGATGGGGAGTCTAGTTCTGTTGATACCTCTATTTTGGAACATTACGAAGATGAGCATCGTAAAAAGATAGTAAGGGGTTTACTAAGTCGCATTAGTCCTTCTTGCCAAAAGTTGCTCAATCTTATTTTTTATAAAAATTATAGCTTAGCTGAGATTGTCGAGCAAATGCAATACTCTGATGAGCGAGTTGCACGCAAGCGAAAATCGATTTGCATGAAGAAGCTCCGAGAGATTGCAGAGTCATTTAAAGATAAGCTTCACTAATTGCTAGCCCCCCCTATATTTGCTAGTAGTAAAATGCCCCTAATAATGATCACAGAAGAGAAGAAAATAGAGCTTATTGAAAAGCTGGTCCTCAATTATGAAATGACGGCAGAAGAGCGCCAAAAGGCAAATGATTTAAAAGAGACAATGCCTACAGAAGAGTATAAAGATTATGAGATGCTCTTTAAGGGTTTGGATGGTTTGGCCGCAGACAGCTTATTGGCCGATATGAAAAGCTGGGATGCAGAGGCAGCGGCAGCGGAGGAGGAGACAAAAGAAAAGCCTGCTGCAAAGGGTTCTTTCTTGTCAAACTTTAAGTTTTGGCAGCTGGCCGCTTCTGTACTTTTGTTGTTTGGCCTGAGTTATAGCCTTTATCAGTTGTTTCCGCAAGAGGACCGCTATTTTGCTAGCTTGGAGGCCGCTCCTTTGTATAGCTTTACCCGAGGACAAGCTCCTAAGGCTAGCCAAACATTGATTGCCCAGAAATACCGAGATAAAGATTATCCCGCTCTTGTAGAACAGATGGCCCAGTTGTCTTTGGCCGAACTGCAAGCCAAGGATCTTAAAACACAACTGGCCTTTGGGTTTAGTAGTGTGAAAACAGGCAAAGAGTTGGAAAAAGCAGAGGCTATGCTCTTGGCTTTTCCTCAAGAAGAGAACAAAATACGCTTAATGCAGCTCAAGGACTTTCAACTCTTTCTGATTAGTTATCAATTAGGAAAGCAAGAGGCTATGCAGGCACTTGCTGCCCAAATCTTAAAGCAGCCTCGACATGAGTGCTATGCGCAAGTACAAGCCTTTTATGAGGAAAAAGACCTTGCCTTACCTCAGTAATTAGTGATTGTTAAGATAGAATTCTACTGGCCAGCCTTACCTTAGGGCTGGCCTTTTTGTTTGGCTAATGCACAAAAAACTAGAGACTATAGAAAGAAGGCAGATGCCCCAAAATATAAAGCATAAGTTTGTTTAACTTGCCAAACTACCGTAAGTTAATGGACTAAATCTGTATCATATTATGGCCGTTTTGTTAGCATATAAAGGCTTGACAATAGACTTTAAACAGGGCAATTTGCCTGCTGTCCGAGCCGTGGACCAGCTGAGCTTTCAGTTGCGATCTGGAGAGCTGTTGGGCATTGTCGGAGAATCGGGCTCTGGTAAATCAGTGAGCTGCCTGGCCGCACTACGGCTGTTGGCAAGGCCCGCAGCACAGTATACCGCCGGACAAATTATTTATCGAAAAGGAGAGGAGGAGCTAGACCTTCTACAACTGAAAGATGCCGAAATGCGAAAGATTCGAGGCCAAGAAATCGCTATGGTTTTTCAGGAGCCTATGAGCTCTTTAAATCCCGTTCTCTCTTGTGGAAAACAACTAATAGAAGCTATTCCCAAAGAGGAAAAAAAAGAGACCGAAGCCGCCAAAGCTCGAGCCTTGGCCTTATTGAAAAAAGTACGCCTAGATGATAGTGAACGCATTTTTGCAGCTTATCCACACCAGCTTTCTGGTGGCCAAAAACAACGCCTAATGATCGCCATGGCTTTGGCAGGCCGCCCTAAAATCCTAATTGCCGACGAACCCACTACGGCCCTAGATGTCTCGGTCCAAAAGTCTATCTTGGCCCTCATTAAACAGCTGCAAAAGGAACTAGATATGGCCGTAATATTCGTAACACACGATTTGGCCGTTTTAGCCGAAATTGCCGACCGAGTCCTAGTGATGTATCAGGCTAAACGAATGGAAGAAGGCCCTATCAAAGAGATTTATGAATCACCAAAATCACCTTATACCAGAAGCCTGCTGGCCTGCCACCCCCCCCTAAATAGTTGGCTCAAACGATTGCCTACTGTGGCCGATTTTATGGGACAGCCCCCCAAATATAGCTCGGCTAAGGCCGCCCGAAAAGCACTCGCTAAACCAGCCCCTACCTATAAAGTACCTAGCGTTCAGCCGCTTTTGGAGGTGGAAAACCTAAGGACCTATTTCCCCAATCAACGCAATTTCTTTGGCCGTAGCAAAAGCTACCTTAAAGCCGTTGATGGGGTGTCCTTTGCTTTATACCCCGGCGAAGTGTTGGGCCTGGTCGGAGAATCAGGCTCAGGCAAAACTACCCTAGGCCGCAGTTTGCTGCGCCTACAAGACTGCCAAGCCGATAAGCTTTGCTTTGATGGACAAGATCTCCAAAATTTGTCGCCCAAAAAGTTGCGTCAACTCCGCCCACAAATGCAAATCATTTTTCAAGACCCCCTAGCCGCACTCAATCCTAGACAAAAAATTGGAGCCGCCATTGAAGAACCTATGCGCATGCACGGCATCTTGTCCTCTAAACTAAAACGCCGAAAACGAGTAGAGGAATTGCTCGAACAAGTAGGGCTTTCTGCCAATCAATATAACCGATACCCCCATGAGTTTTCTGGCGGACAACGACAACGAATCTGTATCGCTCGTGCCTTGGCCCTGCAACCCCGCCTGATTGTTTGCGATGAATCGGTTTCGGCCCTAGATGTCTCGGTGCAGGCACAGGTCCTCAATTTATTGCTAGACCTAAAAGAACAGTACCAATTGAGCTATATCTTTATCTCTCACGACCTCTCCGTAGTCAAGTTTATGGCCGACCGCCTGCTCGTTATGCAAAACGGAAAAATTGTAGAAGCCGGCAGTAGCCAACAAATTTATGAAAATCCCCAAAAAACCTATACCCAAGAACTTATTGCTGCTATCCCAAAAGACTAGCTGAAAATCATAATTAAAATAAATTCTCCCCTTTATTTTTTTTACTGCTTTGGGGCCCGCGGCCAACCTAGGCTCCGCCTAGCTTGGCCGCCGCTATGCTACGGGGCTCGCAAGCCTGCTCGGCCCTTCGCTTTTTTCGCTTTGCTCAAAAAACTCGGTCTGGCCTGCGGCCACCCACTCCGCAGCGCTGGGCCAAATAACGCTCGGCCAAAACAGAAAACTTAAGCAAAGAAAGAAAAAATTAGGCAGAATCAAAAAACAATTAATATATTAGCAGCCGTAGTTAACTAACTGAAAATAAAAAAGTTACGCTAATTGCTTAACCAATTGAGAATTAATAAATTAGCAGAAATTGAAGAGCTATATCGTTTTTCTAAGAGGAATCAATGTCGGCGGCAAACGCAAACTGCCTATGAAGTCGCTCCAAAACTGGCTAGCCGAAAGCGGAAACTACCATGCCGTAAAAAGCTACCTGCAAACCGGTAATGTTTTGCTCAAAACAACAGCAAAATCCCCCAAAGCATTAGAAGACCAACTAGAAAAATTGCTCCAAAGCAAAATGCAAGATGCCCCCAGTATCCTAGCCCGAACCATAGAAGATTATATTTCTGCCATAGAAAATCGACCATTTCAAGAGCAGGCCTTAGAAAAATCTTATCTTTGTCTTCTCAAATCTGCTGATTATCAGGGGCAGCAAGAAGCCAGCGATGAAGTAGAAAAATGGAAGTGGCAAAAAGGAATGTTATTTCTCTATTACCCCAATGGCTATGGCCGCTCAAAACGAACCAACAACTATTGGGAACGACAACTAAAAATGCCCTGCACTAGCCGCAACTATAAAACTTGCCTGCATTTACTCGCCTTAGCCAAAAGCACCTATGTTGATTAGCAAACAAGAGTTGAGTTCTTCCCTTGGCGTCTGTAACTCAACCATTAGCAACTGGATTAGAACCGGCCTGCTACCCGATTACCAAAAAGGCCAAGAAGGATATAGCCCCAGAACGATAGAGGATATCATGAGCCAGATACAAGCCACAAACAAACTGAAAAGTAGAGTGAACCGCAGCCATAAACATGAATTGCAAATCGTAACCGGAACCCTAAGCTATGCCGAAAGTAAGCTTTTGGTCGAATGGCTACTCCAACTCTCCGAACGCCACCAGCTTTCAATAGATGCACTCATGTGTTGCCTCTCTATTAAGGCCCTTGATGATGCTCAACTCATCAAAATAGATTGGACCAATAGCCAACTCAATTCTAACTCCAAGGAGTTTACCGCCTTTCTGCAAACTTGGCTAGATGAACAAAGCCTGCCCAAAAACTTAGAACCCCTCCAAAGAGATCTACTCGGCCTTAGTGTGCCCGAAAAAGAACCCGATTTTATGGGGGTGATCTACGAATCTATGCGCAGCCTAAGCGAAAAAGCTAAGCTGGGCGCTTTCTTTACTCCCGCCGAATTAGTCGAGGATATTGTACTGCCCGCTACCGCTTCTGTTCTCGACCCCTGTAGCGGAACCGGAACCATTCTACTCCATGTCTTAGACCGCTCACACGCCCCCTCTCTTATCCACCTCCGAGATGTCGATAGCCTAGCACTCCGCATCGCTAAGGTCAATTTTGCCCTCTTTTTTCACCGTATCGATCAACTGGTCCATACCGAAGTAATGGATGTGCTAGAGGAACAACCCCAAGAACAATTCGATTATATTATTACTAACCCCCCCTGGGGCGCCAAATTAGATAAAAAACGCAAAAAAGAATTACGCAAAACTTATCCAGATCTCAAAAGCCCAGAGTCTTTTAGTATCGCAGTCTTCAATGCCTTAGACAAACTCAAAAAACAAAACAGTAGCCGCCAAGATAGCCGCCTGATTTTTATCCTGCCCGAGTCCCTACTCTATGTAGATGCCCACAAAGGAATAAGAGAAATTCTCTTCGAACGCCAATACAAAATTGCAATCCGCTTTTTTGGCAAAGCCTTCAAAGGAGTAATGTCTAGCGTGATTCGCCTAGAACTCCAAAGAGGAAAACGCCAACTCCAACTCGAAAGAGAGGGCCAGTCTATGGAAATTCCCTTTGAGCTCTTGGCCCAAAATTATTTCCGCCCCCCAGCCCTAAAAACTAAGGCCGAACTCCAAATTCTCCAAAAAATTCTAGACCGCCCTTCTTTTACCCTGGCCCAAGGCGATAGCACTTTTGGCCTCGGTATCGTTACCGGAAATAATAAGGCCCACCTCAAAAATAAACCCGCCCCAGGCCTAGAACCCATTTATACCGGCAAAGAATTACAACCCTTCGCCTTTGATGCCCCCCGCAAGTTTATCCGATTTGAACCCGCAAAACTACAACAGGTGGCCCCCCTGCAACTCTACCGCCAACCCAAAATTTGCTACCGATTTATCTCTAAAGAACTAAAGGTGGTGGCCGATTTTAAAGGCAGCTTGCTGCTCAATAGTATCAATTTTATTGTGCCCGACCGCCGGCTGTCTATTAAGGCCCTTTGCGCCTTCCTCAACTCGCCTGTGGCAAGCTTCCTCTATCAACGACTCTTCAATTCTATTAAGGTCTTGCGCCGCCAAATTGAGCATTTTCCTATCCCGCAAGCCTTCAAAGAATATAGCCCAGCCCTAGAAAATCTGCACGATTGGCAGGTGGAAGGCCATGAAGGCCGCTGGGAACTACATGTACTCACCGCCAAAATGTATGGCCTAGACGACCTAGAAACAGAGGTCCTCTGGAAAACTATGGGCGGAGAAGATCTTTAAGCTTTTTTGGGGGCTGCCCCTTCCGCCGGCTTGAAACCCAGCGCAAAGCGGTATCGCTTTGCGAAGCGATACAAAATGAGGGTTAAAACCCTCATGAGTTTTCGGGCGGGTCGGGCTGGGTACTCCCGTTGGTCGTCGAACTGGCGCCCCTATAGGGGCTGGTTGTCGCAGCTCGCTGTTCGCTCGGCCCTGCGGCGCCTTTGGCGCCTGGGTCTGCCGCCTGCGGCGGCCCTGCTGTCCATCCCTCAGCCGCGTCGCTTCGCTCCTTTGCGGCGGCTTCGCCGCCTGTAGGACCTAAAAAGGGCCTCGCTATATCTAGCGAGGCCCTTTTGCTTTGCCCTAGCGGCGGTTGTTATACTGCCGCTTGTTTTGGTAATTATTGTTCTTCTTATAATAATTGTTGCGGCGATACTTCGGCTTGAGAAAGTCTAAGTAGACCTTGGGCGAAATACTTAGCTCTCCATTGCTCAAACGATGCAGCTCATCGGCAATGAGCTCATTGGTCGCATGCCCCTGATTAAATTTATTGTAGGCCTGCTTCATAAAGGCCGCAATAATGCGAGTAAAATCAGCCTTCTTGTCTTCATCCTCCATAGCAATCGCTTTCTCAATCATCTGAGGGATGCCACGGCCATATTGGCGGTAGCGGAGATTGTTTTCAGGGTAGGGGATAGCATCGGGTTTGATTTTTTCCTTCTTGCGAGGAACCTCCTCTGGAATATCAACCGCTAGCTCATAATTGCAAATTTGCAAAATATGCGACCAAATTTTGATGCGGTAATCTTCGGTGCTTCTTTGTGGGTCGGGATACATATTGGTAATCAACTTGACAATATGTTCTATAGCGGCCTGTCGTTCTTCTGCATCTTCAATGGCTTTGGCATGAAGAATCATGGCTTGCATATTTCGGCCAAACTCACGCACGAGAATGGGCTCCTTTTCAGTATGATAAGTAGATGGATGTTGCATAAATAGTATTCTGTGTACAAAGGAAAGCAAGGGACCAATTTGGCCCTTTGCGGTGGTATGGGGCGGCAAAGCCGCCACGGCCGTTAGGCCGAACGGACTAGCGATCTGTAGCAGGGCCGCCGCAGGCGGCAGACCAAAGGCTTTTGTAGCAAAGCGAAAAAGCCTGCAGGGCCGAGCAGACCTGCGAGCTGCGAAAGGTAGCGCCCGCAGCCCCACTGAAGAGGGCTGCGGGAGGCCCCAAAAAAGGAGACTATTCTACAGTAACAGATTTGGCAAGGTTGCGGGGCTGGTCTACATCACAGTCGCGCAAAATGGCAATATGATAAGCCAGCAATTGCAGGGGGATAACAGAAAGTAGGGGAGAAAGTGGCTCCTCGGTATCTGGAATTTCGATGGCATAATCGACCAATTTCTCAATGGCCTGATCGCCTTCCTTGATAATGGCGATCACCTTCCCTTTTCGGGCCTTAACTTCCTGAATATTGCTAATGACCTTTTCGCGGGTGCTATCATTGGAGGCCACCACGATCACGGGCATATTCTCGTCAATAAGGGCAATTGGACCATGCTTCATTTCGGCTGCGGGATAGCCCTCTGCGTGAATATAAGAAATTTCTTTGAGTTTGAGGGCCCCTTCTAGGGCCACGGGGAAATTATAGCCACGGCCTAGGTAGAGGGCATTATTGGCATCCTTAATTTCCTGGGCCACGTACTTAATTTTGGCGTCATTTTGCAGCAGGCTTTCCACCTTGGCGGGAATATTTTCTAGCTCATTGAGGAGCTGGAAAAAGTAAGAGCTAGAGATCGTCCCCTTTTTGCGAGCCAGTTGCAGGGCCATCAAGGTAAGGAGGACCAATTGGCCAGTAAAGGCCTTGGTAGAAGCCACGCCAATTTCTGGACCAGCATGAATATAAGAGCCGGCATCCGTCATTCGGGCAATAGAAGAGCCCACCACATTACAAATACCGTAGAGCAGGGCATCGCGGTCGCGGGCCAATTCTAGAGCGGCAATAGTATCGGCAGTTTCTCCCGATTGAGAGATGGCCAAAACGATATCATTATTTTTGATAATCGGGTTGCGGTAGCGAAACTCCGAAGCGTACTCTACTTCGGTTGGAATGCGAGCTAGGTCTTCAAAAAGGTGTTCGCCAATTAGGCCGGCAATCCAAGAAGTACCACAGGCGGCAATAATAATGCGATCGGCATTCAAAAAGCGGTTTTCAAACTCATTGATTCCCCCCAAAGTAATAATACCTTGCTTGGCATTGATTCGCCCACGCATAGCATCGGCAATAGTTTTGGGTTGCTGATAAATCTCCTTGAGCATATAGTGGTCAAAACCGCCCTTCTCGATAGTGTCAATCTCCATTTCGAGATATTGGATAAAAGGCGTTTGAACCTCATTGCCAATGGTTTTAATCACAAACTCGCCATTATCGCGAGCAATTAGGATTTCCTCATCATTGAGGTAAACCACATTTTTGGTATACTCTACAATTGGAGAGGCATCAGAGGCAATAAAAAACTCGCCAGATTCGCCCAAGCCAAGGACCATTGGGCTGCCTTTTCGGGCGGCAATAATGCGGTCGGGAGCCGTTTTATCAATAATCACAATCGCATAAGCGCCAATTACTCGGTTAAGCGACATTCTTACCGCCTCCTCAATAGAAACATCCTCTTTTTTCTGAATCTCTTCAATGAGGTGAATCAATACCTCGGTATCGGTTTCCGACTCAAACTCATGCCCTTCTTTTTCTAGGGCCATCCGAAGGCTATCGTAGTTTTCAATAATTCCATTATGAATAATGGCCAGCTGCTTGTTGCCCGAAATATGGGGGTGCGCGTTAATGTGGTTCGGTGCGCCATGCGTTGCCCAGCGAGTATGCCCAATGCCAATATTGGCCTGGGTACTTTTTCCGGTAGAAAAATCAAGCAATTCCTTGACCTTTCCCTGCCGTTTATAAACCTTAATCTCTGTTTCTCCTTCGGCAGGATTAAAAAGCGCCACACCGGCACTATCATAGCCACGATACTCTAGGCGCTGAAGCCCTTTAATAAGAATAGGGAAAGCCTGACGCTCTCCAATGTAGGCAACAATTCCACACATAATTTAATCGATTTTGGTGTAGGTTAAGAAGAGTTTGGCCTGAAGGCTACTCGCCTGCCCATTTCCAATACGCATACGCTCGGTATCCGTAATAGCAGCCGTTTGAATATAAAGTGCTGCCTCTTCTGTTTCCTGATCAACTAGGCGTTGTAGGTACTCAGATAAATTCATGGCAAAATAGGCTTGATCTTCATCATAGCTCAACAATCCACCAAATAAGAGGAAAGGGTTGCTTGGGTTAAGATTGACAGAACTGGTCACATCATCAATCAATAGGTAACCGTCAGTACTCGTCTTCTCTAAACAAAAAAGTTGATCTGGGGCGGGAAAATTTCGATCCTGCTCTTCGGCTAGTTGAATGACTAGCTCCGCTTTGTTCACAACAATAGCGCCTAAGTTAGCCAGATGCGGAAAGGCCAGACGAACACCCAGTCCGTTCATCCCCTGAAGGTAAACGATGCTATCACTGCTATTATTTTGAAGCACAGTCGTATTGCTATAATTATGGCTAATGTTCAAAACCGATTCCGCATCATCGTCCATCAAGTAGTCGTAACTTTGGGCCACACCCGCAGAATCTGTATAATAAAGCGTCAGCTTAGAATAGGCACTCTCTGATAAAAAACGCAGAATAGCCGATTGCTGTCCATTGGTTTTTGGGCGAATATAGACCCCCTTAAAGGCTTCTTTAAAAACACTATTACTACTATAAATAGCCGAATCGGGCTGCATAAGGTATTGGCCCAAAGAATCGGCCAAGCGAATACGCAACTGAGGGTCAAGGGCCGCATCATCCACACTCACGAGCTCATTCACCTTAGGAATAAAGCTAAAGTCAGCCAACAAATCGCCTGTCAAAAATTCAGCATCAGCGCTATAGTCTTCATCGGGGTCAATGTCTTCGGCCAAACGATAAACCTGCCATTCCTGAAGCCCCAATTGGCTGATGTTTCCACCATAATGCCCCACCGAATCATAGGCCAGACTCAACACCAAAGAATCAAAACTAGCATTGGGAAAACTAGCATTACTACTGGTCAATCGAAAGTTGGCATAAACTCCAGCCTCCGTCTGACCAAAAATAGGATCCAAATAACTGCCGCAAACCCAACGCGTCCGAGCCGAGCTCGTAAGCGGATCGGTCAATACTGTTTGTAGATCCAGACTCAAACTGTCGGTATAAATAATATTGGCAGGGTCTTGCTCTACTAAAGAAAGACCTAATTCGCTAGGTTTGCTACAAGCGGCCAAGAAAAAAAGGCTGCTCCAAAAAAAGAGGGTTCTAATTTGCATAAACGTTTAGACTACAAGGCCCATATCGGGCGGTGATTCAATGCTAGAGAGGCCAAGGCCGCTAAGCGGTCACAAAGGTACAAAATAGTATTTAGCTTTCTCTAGATTTTATATAACTGGGCGGCTTATTGAGATCAATAGCTTGATTTTTAGGGGCTTTCCCTCCCTGCGGTCGGGCCGGGCTGTATCGCAGCTCGCTCTTCGCTCGGCCCTTCGCCGCCTGCGGCGGCTCGGTCTGGCCCTGCGGGCCACTGCTGTCCATCCCTAAGCCTGCGGCGGCTTCGCCGCCTGTAGGCCGCCAAAAGGGGAGCTCTCCCTTAGCAACGCCCCTTAGGCCAAAAGTGTGGGGCCAAAAACAAAAAAAGCGCTCATCAATAAATTGATAAGCGCTTTTTATTGCTCCAAATAAATGAAAGCCTCGGCAAACGACTAGGCGTTTTCTTCTACAGGCTTAAGCAAATCCTGGAAAAAATCCCATTGCTTGCCCCATGCCTCTGCATCTTTTTCTACCCCACAGCAAAAGCTAGCTTTATCGCTCTTTTGCATCATCTCCTCCGGCGCCGTAAAGGCATCGGCATAGGCAATCGCCCCAGCATTGAGGTCCAATTGCCCCTCAGGCATATAAGCGGCCTGCTCTTCTTCACTCAATTGGTTGTCTGCAGCTACCTGAGCAAACTGCCCAGCCAAAGCTGTCTGTACTTTCTCATCCACAGGATAAGCAGAGTAAACCAACTGACTATCTTGGAAAATAGGCTCGTTCTTATAATGATTCTTGAGGTAAGCAGGCAATAAACTGCTCATCCAACCATGGCAATGAATTAGGTCAGGCGCCCAACCAAATTTCTTAACCGTTTCAATGACTCCCTTACAAAAGAAGGTCATGCGGCTCATGTTATCCTCAAAAGGCTGCTCGTCCTTGTCCAAAAACAATTGCTTGCGCTTGAAAAAGTCATCATTGTCCAAAAAATATACCTGCATACGTGTACCAGGCAAAGAGGCAACTTTAATAAGTAAAGGGTAGTCTTCATCACTGACGTTAATGTTCATACCAGAGAGACGAACCACCTCATGCAAACGGTGGCGACGCTCGTTGATCAATCCATATCGAGGCATCAAAATGCGCAATTCCGCACCCTGCTCCTGTATGTATTGAGTATACTGACGAGCAATCTCCGCAATCTCCGACGCAGTTGTGTAGGGCTTGAACGCCTGGCTCACAACCAAGATTCTTTTTTTATCAGCCATAGACCTTATATGTATATAGTTAAAAGAAAATTTTCTTTGAAATCGAACTTCAAAGCGTTTGCAAAATTACAAAAAAAAACCGACTTTTCCGAATTTATTCGCAGATTCCTATCGGTCAAGCGCTTTGTACATAGGAGTTTGTAGGTTTTTTAAGCAAGAAAATTATGCTGGTTTGTAAAAGTCGATCTGCCTTGCAAGCAGCTCTAAACAATTGGAAGGCCGCCAACAAAAGTTGGGGCTTTGTGCCCACTATGGGCGCCCTACATCAAGGACACCTTAGCCTCCTCCAACAGGCCAAAGAAGAACAGGGCCTAGCCCTCTGCTCTATCTTTGTTAATCCCTCCCAATTTAATGATCCCAAAGACCTAGAGGCCTATCCCCGCCCCATAGAAAAAGATATTGCCGCCCTAGAAGCCATAGGTTGCGACCTGCTTTTTTTGCCCCCTGTAGAAGAGGTCTATCCCACTAACTGGACCGCCCCAAAGGTCCCGCTAGATGGCCTAGACCTTCCCATGGAGGGCACCCATCGCCCAGGCCACTTCAAGGGGGTGGTAGAGGTGGTCTACCGCCTCCTCGAACTCTGCCAACCCAAAGCCCTATATATGGGCCAAAAGGACTTTCAGCAGTATGCTGTCGTGGGCAAAATGATTAGAGAACTGCAATTGCCAGTAGAGCTGCACTGCAGCCCTATAGTCCGCGAAAAAGATGGCCTAGCTATGAGCTCTCGAAATGTGCGCCTCAGCCCCAAAGGCCGCGCCCTGGCCCCCGCCCTCTACCAATCGCTACAAGCCATGCAATCCGCTAGCGAAAAGGAACCTCAGGCCAAAAATCTAGTCGAACAAGCCCAAAAAAGCTTGCAAGCAGCAGGCATCCAAGAAATTGACTATTTCGAAATTGTAGATGGCTATAATTTGCAGCCCCTAAAGTCCCTAGAAAATACTAACTTTGCGGTCGCCTGCGCTACGGTCCGTATCGATGGCGTACGCTTGCTCGATAACCAGATTCTAAAGAAAATTTAATTTGTGGCCCCGCCACAAAGCAATTATTATAACTTATAGAGAAAATGAAATACAAAGCCCACCCATGGCACGGCATCTCTGCCGGTAAGAAAGCTCCCGAATTGGTGACCTGCTTTATCGAAGTAGTCCCCGGAGACGAAATGAAATATGAAGTAGATAAGGAAAGCGGCTATCTCATGATCGATCGCCCCAATAAGTTTTCTAATATTCTGCCCGCCCTATACGGCTTTATTCCTCAAACTTATTCTGCCGAGGCTTGTGCCAATTATTGCATGAAGCAATCTGGCCTAAGCAATATTGAAGGCGATGGCGATCCCATCGATATCGTGGTCCTCACCGACCGCAAAGTCCCACATGGCGACCTCCTCCTAGAAGCTATTCCCGTAGGCGGTTTCCGCATGATCGATGGCGGCGAAGCCGATGACAAAATTGTTGCCATCCTTAAAGGCGACTCTACTTATGGCGATATTAAGGAAATGAGCGATCTACCCGAAAAACTCATCAAACGTATCAAACATTATTTCCTTACCTATAAGGAGCATCCCGATACCCTCGGTAAACAAGCCCCTAAGGTGGAAATTACTCAGGAATATGGCCAAAAAGAAGCTTTCGAGGTGATTACCGCCGGCCAAAAAGATTATCTCACGCATTATGGCCAAAAAGAAATGGCCAAAAACTAACCAATTATGCAAGATTTTTTTGTTCCAAATGATATCCTTCGCGTTTTTAGAGGCCTTTACCCTAATGTAGACCTCTGCCAAGTAGAATGGAGCTGGGAACTGCCCGGCAAAATCTATGAAGCCGATTTTGAACTGAATGGCCATGAGTATGAGGTGGAAATTACCGTTACTGGCCACCATCTCCTTACCGAAATTGAAGGCCCAGAAGCACCAAAATCAGTACGCAATGTATTGGCAGAACTTTATCCCGACCATAGCGTAGATGCCTGCACTTGGGTGCACTATAGCAATGGCGACCTTAGCTTTGAGTTTGAACTCACTTCTGCCAAAGATGGCCGAGAGTTTGAAGTTCATCTCCGTGAAGATGGTCAGTTCCTCCTAGAAGGTATTGACCTCTAGCCTCTTTTTAAATGAATTTGGGGCCTGCGGCCAAGCCAGGCATTGCCTGGCTTGGCCGCCGCTATGCTGCGCCGCTCGCAAGCCTGCTCGGCCCTGCAGCCGCCGCAGGCGGCTTGGGTCTGGCCCTTCGGGCCACGGCTGCGCAGCGCTAGGCCAACAGCCGCCCGGCCTTTTCCTTTGCTAAAAGCGGCTGTTTTACCCAAATTTTAGCATGTTTTGGACCAAATTTAGGTCAGACAGGCGGCGAAGCCGCCGCAGGCTTAGGGATGGATAGGGGGGCGGCGAAGCCGCAGACCCAAGTTTTTTGAGCAAAGCGAAAAAAACTGCAGGGCCGAGCAGACCTGCGAGCCCCGACACAGCCCGACCCGAAGGCCCAAAGGGCCGAAGGGGAAGCCCCAAAAAAATAGCCCCTTATATATATGTGTAGACTTAGCGGATTTTGGGATTTTTCTAGCCCTACTTATGACCCCCAGGCGGTTTTGCAAAAAATGCGAGATAGTCTGCAACATGGTGGCCCCGATTATGGCGGCGCTTTTTTAGATGCCGAAACGGGCCTGGCCCTAGGCCATCGCCGCTTGTCTATTATTGATTTGAGCCCCGCCGGCAACCAACCGCTTTATTATAAAGAGAAGGCCCTGATTTTTAATGGGGAAATTTATAATTATCAGGAGATCCGAAAGGAGCTGCAGCTTTTGGGCCGAGGGTTTCAAACAGAATCGGATACGGAAGTGCTTTTTCAGGCCCTAGAAGAATGGGGAGAGGCTGCCGTCAATCGCTTTCATGGTATGTTTGCTTTTGCGCTTTGGGATAAGGCCAATAAGGAGCTATTAATTTGCCGAGATCGTTTGGGCGTGAAGCCGCTTTACTATTATTATCAGGATGGGCTCTTTTTGTTTGCCTCGGAGCTCAAGGCCTTTCATCAGCATCCTCGTTTTCGCAAAGAAATTTCGCCTCAGGCGGTTTCGCTCTATTTACAGCAGGGCTATATTCCTGCGCCCTATTGCATTTTTAAGGGCTGCCAAAAGCTAAAAGGAGGGCATTTTCTCAAGCTCAACCAAAAAGGCGAGCTGCAAACTTATCCCTATTGGTCTTTGGCCGAGCGCTATGCGGCCGCAGAAATTCCAGCTGCCTCAGAGGCCGAACTCAAATCGGCTTTGGAGAAAGAGTTGCGGCAATCTTTTGCCCTGCGGATGGTGGCGGATGTGCCCGTGGGCGTATTTTTGTCGGGTGGTGTAGATTCTTCCATTGTGGCGGCTTTGCTGCAAGATCAATCGGCCCAGCAACTGCGTACTTTTACTATTGGGTTTAAGGACAAAGAATATAATGAGGCCAATCAGGCCAAGGCCGTGGCGGAGCATATTGGCAGCCAGCATGAAGAGCTTTATTGTGGACCAGAAGATTTTGAGCAGCTGATTCCCAATTGGGCCGAACTATATGACGAGCCTTTTGGCGATAGCTCAGGTATTCCCACTTATTTGGTGGCTCAAATGGCCAAGCAATCGGTCAAAGTGAGCCTTTCAGCCGATGGAGGAGACGAGCTTTTTGGCGGCTACACTAAATATGAGGTTTGCCAACGCTTTTATCCGAAAATAAAGAAACTGGGCCCTATTCGCCCCTTGGTAGCTGCATTAATGGGCCAAGTTAACCCCTTTTGGCTAGAGCGAAATGCCAGCAAGTTACCCCTCCTCAAAGGCTATAAAAATATTAGCAATAAATGGCCAAAATTGGTGGCCGCCTTGGGCGCCAAAGATCAAGAGGCTTTTTTTCATCAGTCTTCCTCTTATATTTCGCCCCAAAAACATCAGGCTTTATTTGGAGCGCCCACGCCTCGCTATCAAGGCGAGCTCAAGCCCCAAGCAGGCCGCTATATTGGCTATTTGGGCAGTTTAGATTTGCTCACTTACCTAGAAGGCGATATTATGGTTAAGGTGGATCGGGCCACAATGGCCGTCGCCTTGGAGGGCAGAGAGCCCTTACTGGACCATCAACTGCTTGATTTTGCGCTTTCTTTGCCCGATGAGCTCAAAATTCGCTCTGGCCAAGGCAAATATTTGTTGCGGCAGCTGCTGTATGATTTTGTCCCCAAAGAGTTAATTGAACGCCCCAAGCAGGGATTTTCTATTCCCATTGAGCAATGGCTGCGCGGCTTGCTTCGCCCCGATCTAGAAGCTTTGGCCCAAGATAAGGCCTTTGCCGATTGCTTTGGGCTGCAACAAACGGTCTTAGAAGATATTTTGCGGCAGTTTTTAGACCGCAAAGCTTATATCAACCCTCATTTCATCTGGTTCTTGTATGTGCTTCGGCAATGGTACAAGCGCTGGTTCTAAATTATTACTACAATGATTGATTATCATAAAATTGGCGAGCGCTTGCTCTTGATTGCAGGCCCTTGCGTGATCGAATCTAAAGAATTATTGCAGGAAGTGGCCCAAGAGTTGGTTCGCCTGCAAGAGAAATATCCAGTGCAAATTGTCTTTAAGGCTTCCTTTGATAAGGCCAACCGCAGCTCTATCGGCTCTTTTCGGGGCCCAGGCCTAGAAAAAGGCTTGCAAATGCTGGCCGAAATCAAAGAGGAGTTTGGCCTGCCCATTTTGAGCGATATTCATTTGCCTAGCCAAGCGGCTCCCGCTGCGGAGGTGCTCGACATTTTGCAGATTCCCGCTTTTCTTTGCCGCCAGACCGATTTGTTGGTAGCCGCAGCCAAAACCAACAAAATTATCAATGTCAAAAAGGCCCAGTTCCTCTCTGGCCCCGATATGAAACACGTACTCGGCAAACTAGAGGCGGCTGGCAACAAACAGTTGTTGCTAACGGAACGAGGAACCTCTTTTGGCTACAATAATTTGGTAGTGGATTATACGGGCATCTTAGCCATGCAAGAGTTGGGCTATCCTGTGGTCATGGATGCCACCCATTCGGTCCAAAAACCCGGCGCAGCCAATGGCAAAAGTGGCGGAAATGGCGCTTATGCCCCCTATATGGCCAAGGCCGCAGCCGCTATCGGAGTCGGTGCTTTTTTCATAGAAACCCATCCCAACCCTAGCCAAGCCCTCTCTGATGGCCCCAATATGGTCCCGCTGGCCGAGCTGGAAACGCTTTTGCAGCAACTCCTAGCTTTGCATCAATTGGTACAGACGTTCTAAAGGCATATATATAATAGAGTAGGAGAGGGGCAAATGCTCCTCTTTTTTATTTGGGGTCACTGCTGCAGATTGCTAGGCTCGTCGGCGGTTACTTCCTCTGGTCGTCGAACTGCGGACTAAAGTCCTTGTTGTCGTTGTCGCAGCTCGCTGCTGTTTTGGGGCCACTGCTGCACATCGCTAGGCTCGTCGGCGGTTACTTCCTCTGGTCGTCGAACTGCGGACTAAAGTCCTTGTTGTCGTTGTCGCAGCTCGCTGCTGTTTTGGGGCCACTGCTGCACATCGCTAGGCTCGTCGGCGGTTACTTCCTCTGGTCGTCGAACTGCGGACTAAAGTCCTTGTTGTCGTTGTCGCAGCTCGCTGCTGTTTTGGGGCCTCCGCCTCGCTTCGCTCGTCGGCGCTACGTTTCGCAGCTCGCAGGTCTGCTCGGCCCTGCGCCGCTTTCAGCGGCTCGGTCTGGCCTGACGGCCACTGCTGCACATCGCTAGGCCTGCGGGGGCTTCGCCCCCTGCAAAACGCAAAAGAAGCCCTCTCTGCCCACTAAAATTACAATGGCTTGATAATAAGCGATTAAAGGGCCAATGCAAACTAAATGGGAATTTATTGTTAAAATAAAGAGAGTAAAATTTGGAAAATCCTGATTGAATTTGCAACTTTCAATAGCCGAAAGGCCGTAAAAGCAAGCAAAAGAAGTTGGTTTCAAAAGGGAGCTAACTTTTTCATTATAAACTTTGAAAATAGAAACGCCTATGGATATCAGAACGCAATCAATTCACTTTGATGCAGACGTCAAGTTGTTAGACTTTATTGACAAGAAGGTAGGCAAGTTGAGTACGTTTTTGGACCGCATTGTTAGCGCCGATGTAATCATGAAGCTTGAAAAAACAGGGCAAGTCCAGGATAAAGTCGTGGAGGTTAAATTAAATGTCCCCGGAAATGTACTTTTAGCTAAAGAAACTTGCAAAAGTTTTGAAGAAGCTGTAGATTTGTGCGCCGAATCGCTAAGGCGCCAGTTATTGAAGTACAAAGCGAAGGTTTTGGACCGCAACTAAAAAAAAACTTCACTTTTTTTTATAAAAAGTTTTGAATTACAAAAATAGCTGCTATATTTGCATGCGCTTCTAAGGAAGTACTGCCTTTAAAAAGCGACAAGAAAAAAAGTTTCTTGATAAATTTTGATACTTAAGTTTTTTTAACTTATATTTGCATCTTGAAAAGAAGCCGGCATAGCTCAGTTGGCCAGAGCACGTGATTTGTAATCTCGGGGTCGTGGGTTCGAATCCCTCTGCCGGCTCCACTTTCTTTTCAAGATGTTTGGGGATGCGCCGAAGTTGGAGAGTCGGGGCAGACTGTAAATCTGTTGCTTATAGCTGAGGGGGTTCGAGTCCCTCCATCCCCACAGATTTTAATGATTACACAGTATCAAGCGGGAGTAGCTCAGTTGGTAGAGCATTAGCCTTCCAAGCTAACGGTCGCGGGTTCGAGTCTCGTCTCCCGCTCTACAGACGAAAAGGGAGTTTGTTCCCTTTTTGTCTTTTTTATGACAAGCCAACGTAGCTCAGGGGTAGAGCACTTCCTTGGTAAGGAAGAGGTCGTGAGTTCAAATCTCATCGTTGGCTCCAGTCTTGTGTAAGTAACGAGGTTAGTTGCAATTAGTTCAGCTTAGCCGAGTTTACGAGTAAGTTATATATTTATAAAATCATTTAACACCTATTTAAACAATGGCTAAGGATACGTTTCAGCGCACCAAGCCCCACGTGAATATTGGTACTATCGGGCACGTGGATCACGGTAAAACTACTCTTACTGCTGCAATTACCACTGTTTTGTCTAACAAAGGTACTGCAGAGAAGAAAGACTACTCTTCTATTGACTCAGCTCCTGAGGAAAAAGAGCGTGGTATTACTATTAACACTGCTCACGTAGAGTATGAAACTGACAACCGTCACTACGCTCACGTAGACTGTCCCGGTCACGCCGACTATGTGAAGAACATGGTTACTGGTGCTGCCCAAATGGACGGTGCTATCCTAGTAGTAGCTGCTACTGATGGTCCTATGCCTCAAACTCGCGAGCACATCTTGTTGGCTCGTCAGGTAGGTGTACCTCAGATTGTAGTTTTCATGAACAAGGTTGATCTTGTTGATGATGAAGAAATGCTAGAATTGGTAGAGATGGAAGTTCGCGAATTGTTGAGCTCTTATGAGTTTGATGGCGATAACATTTCTGTTATTCAAGGTTCTGCTTTGAAAGCTCTAGAAGGTGATGCTGAAGGCGTTGCTGCTATCGAATCTTTGATGGCTGCTGTTGATGCTGAAATTCCTGAGCCCGAGCGTGCTGTAGATAAGCCTTTCTTGATGCCTATCGAGGATGTATTCTCTATCACAGGTCGCGGTACTGTTGCTACTGGTCGTATTGAGCGCGGTGTAGTAAACGTTGGTGAATCTGTAGAGATCATCGGTCTACAAGAAGATAAATTGACTTCTACTGTAACTGGAGTAGAGATGTTCCGTAAGATTCTAGATCGTGGTGAAGCTGGTGACAACGCTGGTATTCTTCTCCGTGGTGTAGATAAGAAAGCGCTTAAGCGTGGTATGGTTATCTGTAAGCCTGGTTCTGTAACTCCTCATACTAAGTTCAAGTGCGAAGTATACGTACTATCTAAGGACGAAGGTGGACGTCACAAGCCTTTCTTTAACGGATACCGCCCTCAGTTCTACTTCCGTACAACTGACGTTACTGGATCTATCTCTCTTCCTGAGAACGTAGAAATGGTAATGCCTGGTGATAACTTGACACTATCTGTTGAGTTGATTGCCCCCATCGCTATGGAAAAAGGTCTTCGTTTCGCTATCCGCGAAGGTGGACGTACCGTAGGAGCTGGTCAGGTAACTGAAATCATCGAGTAAGAATTTCTTACTTTGAATATACAAAGTTGGGTGCTTTCTAAGCACCCAACTTTTATACACGGGTGTGGCTCAATTGGTAGAGCAGCGGTCTCCAAAACCGCAGGTTGGGGGTTCGAGTCCCTCCGCCCGTGCAAAATCCTTAAACAGGAGGCAAAATGAATGATATCGTACAATATTTCCGCGACAGTTACAATGAGCTGAAGCATAAGGTGACTTGGCCCGCATGGAACGAGTTAGAGCAAACCACTGTGGTAGTAATTGTTGCCTCCATTCTTTTGGCATTGCTATTATATGGTATGGACAAACTTGTAGTTTTTGTTCTAGAAGTCTTTTATAGCATAGGCGGATAAGCCTAGACTTCTCCTTAGGAAACATTACGACTACAAATCAAGAGAATTAAAGCTGTCATGTCTACAAATTGGTATTGCCTTAGAGTAATTTCAAATAAAGAACGTAAAATCAAAGAGCGTCTAGATTCGCATATTGAACGTTCTAATTGGAGGGAAATCGTTCCCCACATCATTGTTCCCACTGAAAAAATTTACAAGATCCGTAACGGAAAGAAGGTAATCCAAGAGCGTACGCTTACGCCTGGTTACATTATGGTAGAAGCGGATCCACATCGTTTTACTATTGAAATCATCCAAGCTATTGCTAATAGCAAGGATGTTATTCATTTTTTGGGCCGAGATAATCCAGAGCCCATGAAAGAGCATGAAGTAAAACGAATGCTTTCTCAGGTTGACTCTTCAGAGGAAGAGGGCGAATCACTAGCCGATCCATTTATCGTTGGAGAAGATGTTAAGGTGATTGAAGGCCCCTTCCAAAACTTTATCGGAACTATCCAAGAGGTAAATGAAGAGAAGAAGAAGCTAAAGCTAATTATCAAAGTCTTTGGCCGAGGAACAGAAGTCGAATTAAATTTTATGCAAGTTGAAAAACAATCTTAATAATGGCGAAAGAAGTCGAAACCCTCATTAAATTGCAGGTGAAAGGCGGACAAGCCAACCCAGCTCCCCCCGTAGGTCCCGCTCTAGGTGCCAAAGGGGTGAACATCATGGAATTCTGCAAACGTTTTAATGCAGAAACCCAAGATAAAATGGGCCAAGTTTGTCCTGTGATTATCACAGTCTTTAAAGACAAGTCCTTTACATTTGTAATTAAAACAGCCCCTGCTGCTGTTCAGCTAAAAGAGGCCGCTGGCCTTAAGGGTAAGCCCGGTTCTGCACAACCCAACTTGGTGAAAGTTGGATCTGTAACTTGGGACCAAGTCCGCGCAATCGCAGAAGACAAAATGGCTGACCTTAACTGCTTTACAGTAGAATCAGGTATGCGCATGGTCGCAGGTACTGCTCGCTCTATGGGGCTTACAGTAGAAGGCACCGCACCCTGGGAAGAGGCTCAGGCGTAAGCAGTAAACAAAATTATTTAAGTCTCTACTTGAACCTCTAAGTAGAGATAACTATTCAAACACAATTTATCAAATGGCTCGATTGAGTAAGAAAAAAGCCGAAGCGCTTAAAAAAGTTGATGCCGAGAAATTGTACACACTAGAGGAAGCAATGACACTTCTCCAAGAAGTGAACTATGCGAAGTTTAATGCTTCTGTAGATTTGCACATCAGACTAGGGGTAGACCCCCGTAAGGCTGACCAGAATCTAAGAGGTACCATCTCTCTCCCTAACGGTACAGGTAAAGAAAAGAAGGTTCTTGTTTTCTGTACACCTGATAAAGAACAGGAGGCTAAAGAGGCGGGCGCAGACTACGCTGGTTTACAGGAATATATCACTAAAATCCAAGATGGTTGGACCGATGTTGATGTAGTAGTGGCAATGCCTAGTGTAATGGCTCAAGTAGGTCGTTTAGGTCGTGTTCTAGGTCCCCGTGGCCTCATGCCTAACCCTAAAACAGGAACTGTAACACCCAATGTTGGTGATGCTGTTCGCGAAATTAAAAAAGGAAAGACCTCCTTCCGGGTAGATAAGTACGGTATCGTTCACACTTCTGTCGGACGTGTACAATTTCAACCTAATCAACTTGTAGAAAATGCCCAAGAAGTAATTGATACCCTCTCTCGCATGAAGCCCTCTTCTGCTAAAGGAATTTACTTCAAAAGCATTACTGTGGCCTCTACAATGAGCCCCGGTATCAAAATCGACCCCAAAGCGGCTCGATAATTTAAATTCAACTATTGGTAAGGTCTTTAAAATAGCAATATAATGACACGCGAACAGAAAACTGCGGTGATCGAAGAGCTAGCTAGCCAATTCCAAGATTCTAAGTATTTCTATATCACAGATACTTCTGAGCTAACTGTTGAAAAAACAAATCAGCTCCGTCGTAAGTGCTTCGAAAGCAACATCCAAATGAAGGTAGTCAAAAATACCCTCATTCGTAAAGCTCTCGAACGTGCAGCCGACGCCAATGAAGAAAACTACACAGAGATCTATTCAGCCCTCAAAGGCTTCTCTGCTGTGATGTTTACTGAGACTGGAAACGTTCCCGCTAAACTCATTAAAGAGTTCCGTAAGGAGAATGGTAAGCCGCTACTTAAAGCCGCTTTTATCGACTCTTCAGTATATATCGGAGACGATCAAGTAGAAGCTCTGACTCAGATCAAATCTAAAGAAGAACTTCTTGGCGAGATCATCGGTCTACTCGAATCTCCTATCAAAAATGTTATGGGCGCTCTCCAATCTGGAGGCAATACCATCACAGGACTCCTCAAAGCGCTCGAAGAGCGTGAGTCTGCCTAAAGATTTTGGCTTCCACCAACATCACCCATATATCCAACATTCCTTTTAACAACAATCTCTAAAAGCTAATAAAATGGCTGATCTAAATCAACTAGCAGAACAACTAGTTAACCTAACCGTTAAAGAAGTAAAAGACTTGGCTGACATCCTTAAGGATGAGTACGGTATCGAACCCGCTGCTGCCGCTGTTGCTGTTGCTGGCCCCGCTGCTGGTGGCGAAGCTGCTGCTGCTGAGCAAACTGAATTTGACGTAATCCTCAAGTCTGCTGGTGCCGCCAAACTACAAGTAGTTAAGGCTGTTAAAACTCTTCTCGGTGTAGGCCTAAAAGAAGCTAAAGCTATGGTTGATAGCGCTCCCGCTCCTATCAAAGAAAAAGTTTCTAAAGACGAAGCTGAGCAAATTAAGGCTGAACTAGAAGGCGCCGGTGCTGAAGTAGAAGTGAAGTAAGTACATACCGCGTTCGCATAATTAGCATGCGCTCGTACCTATATCTAAGGCTTAGTTACAGCTTGCTGTAACTAAGCCTATTCAGCTATTATACTACCTTCTATAAATCTTGCTACTTTGCTCACAATCAGACAATAAGTAGTCGACCTAAATTTAAAAGGCTAAATGGCAAAAAGTACAACTCTTACTCCCAAAAGACCAGAACGCTTTAGTTTCGGTAAAATCCAACACGATAACCATTATCCGGATTTTCTCGAAATTCAAGTTAAGTCTTTTGAGGAGTTTTTTCAGTTAGAGACCACCCCTGAAAGTCGCTTCAATGAGGGACTCTATCAGGTGTTCCAAGAAAATTTTCCAATCACTGATGCCCGAAACATCTTTGTCCTGGAATTCCTTAACTATTTTATAGACCCGCCTCGCTATACTATCGATGAATGTATGGAGAGAGGGCTTACCTATAGCGTCCCACTCAAAGCAAAACTTCGCCTGTCTTGTAATGATGAAGAGCATGTCGACTTTGAGCAAACTGTACAAGATGTATTCTTAGGCAATATCCCTTATATGACGCCTAAAGGTACATTCGTAGTCAATGGCGCCGAACGTGTAATCGTTTCTCAACTGCACCGATCTCCCGGTGTGTTTTTTGGCCAAAGCCGCCACCCCAACGGTACAAAAATTTATTCTGCCCGAGTGATCCCTTTTAAAGGCGCTTGGATGGAATTTGCTACCGATATTAACTCGGTGATGTATGCCTACATCGACCGCAAAAAGAAGTTTCCCGTGACTACGCTCCTCCGTGCCATCGGATACGACGGAGACCGCGATATCCTTGGCCTATTTGGCCTCGCCGATGAAGTGGAAGCTACACAGGAAGCCCTAGAACAACACCTAGGCCGTAAACTCGCCGCCCGCGTTCTCCGCTCTTGGGTAGAGGACTTTGTCGATGAGGATACCGGTGAGGTGGTGTCTATCGAACGTAATGAGGTGATCCTCGAACGTGACGTAATCCTTGATGAAGATAATATTCAAGAGGTGATCGATATCGGAGTAGATAAGGTAATCCTCCAAAGAGAAAATGTAGAAGATGATTATAGCATTATCTACAATACCCTCCAAAAGGATACTTCTAACTCTGAAATCGAAGCCGTTCAACATATCTATCGCCAATTGCGTGGATCTGATCCACCCGATGACGAAACCGCTCGCGGTATTATCGATAAACTCTTCTTCTCCGATAAACGCTATAGCCTCGGTGAAGTTGGCCGATATAAAATTAACCGCAAACTAGAACTCGACGAAAGTAACGATACTTCTGTCCTTACTAAAGAGGATATTATCGCTATCGTTAAGTATCTAGTCAAATTGATTAACCAAAAAGCTGAGATCGATGATATCGACCACCTCAGCAACCGCCGTGTCCGTACCGTTGGCGAACAACTCTATGCCCAGTTTGGCGTAGGCCTAGCCCGTATGGCCCGCACGATCCGCGAAAGAATGAATGTGCGCGATAATGAAGTGTTTACTCCCGTAGACCTCATCAACGCAAGAACACTCTCTTCTGTGATCAACTCTTTCTTTGGTACTAGCCAACTTTCTCAGTTCCTCGACCAAACTAACCCGCTCTCAGAAATTACACACAAACGTAGAATTTCTGCCCTCGGGCCAGGTGGTCTCTCTAGAGAAAGAGCAGGCTTTGAGGTACGTGATGTTCACTATTCTCACTATGGCCGCCTTTGTACTATCGAAACTCCTGAAGGTCCCAATATTGGTCTGATCTCTACACTCTGTGTACACGCTAAGATTAATAAAATGGGCTTTATCGAAACTCCCTACCGTAGCGTAACTAAAGGCGGTAAGGTCGATCTCAAAAATGATCCCGTCTATCTCTCTGCAGAAGAAGAGGATTTTAAAACGATCGCCCAAGCCAATACTACCCTCAGTAAAAAAGGCGTTTTCGATACCGATCGCGTGAAGTGCCGTAATCATGGCGACTTTCCCGTTCTCGACCCTAATGAAGACGAAATCGAATTTATCGATATCGCTCCTAACCAAATTGTAGGGGTCTCTGCCTCTATGATTCCTTTCCTCTCTCATGATGATGCAAACCGTGCACTCATGGGCTCTAATATGCAGCGCCAAGCTGTACCCCTTCTTCGCCCCTCAGCCCCTACTGTGGGCACCGGCCTAGAAGCTAAAGTAGCCCAAGATTCTCGTATGCTCATCAACGCAGAAGGATCTGGTGTGGTCGAATATGTAGATGCACGCAAAATTGTTATCCGATACGATAGAACCGATGAGCAACGCCTCACTTCTTTCGATGACGATCTGACAACCTACAATTTGGTGAAGTTCCGCAGAACTAACCAAAGTACTTGTATCAATATCAAACCTATCGTCCGTAAAGGCGAAAAGGTCCATAAAGGCAAAATCCTTTGTGAAGGCTATGCTACCGATAATGGCGAACTCGCCCTCGGCCAAAACCTTAAGGTGGCCTTTATGCCCTGGAAAGGGTACAACTTTGAGGATGCAATCGTGCTCTCTCAACGTGTAGTCCGTGAAGATATCTTTACCTCTCTTCATATCGAGGAGTTCGAACTAGATGTCCGAGATACTAAATTAGGTGAAGAAGAATTTACTAACGATATTCCCAACGTTTCTGAAGAGGCTACTAAAGACTTGGACGAAAACGGTATCGTGCGCACCGGCGCATGGGTCCGCGATGGCGATATTATTATCGGTAAAATTACGCCCAAAGGCGAATCTGACCCTACCCCAGAAGAAAAATTGCTCCGCGCAATTTTTGGCGACAAGGCCGGAGATGTAAAAGATGCCTCTCTCAAAATGTCACCCTCTGCTAAAGGAGTAATTATTGGCTCTCGCCTCTTTGTCCGCGCCAAAAAGGATAAGGTCCAAAAGGCTAAAGACAAGCAAATGCTCGATAAACTAGAGCAGGAGCATAGCCAAGAGATAAAAGAGCATACACAAGTACTCGTCGAAAAACTGATGAAGGTCCTCGAAGGCCAAAATTCTGCCGGCGTCCGTAGTATCTATGCCGAGTTGCTTATCCCTCAAGGTGCCCCCTTTACACAAAGAGCCCTTAAGGATATCGATTATAGCGCAGTAGATTACTCGAACTGGACAGAAGACGATACCCTAAACAAACAGGTCCGCACACTCTTGCACAATTATACCATTAAACTCAATAAGAAGATTAGTGTGTATAAACGTAAGAAGTTTGCAATCAATATCGGCGACGAATTGCCCGCCGGCGTACTCAAATTGGCCAAAGTATATATGGCCAAAAAGCGTAAGCTGAAAGTAGGCGATAAGTTGGCCGGCCGTCACGGTAATAAAGGTATTGTGGCCCGCATCGTTCGCGATGAAGATATGCCTTTCCTCAAAGATGGAACACCCATGGACATCGTCCTCAACCCCCTAGGGGTACCCTCTCGTATGAACCTCGGACAGATCTTTGAAACTGTTCTCGGTTGGGCAGGCGAAAAACTCAATATGACTTTCGCTACTCCCGTATTCGATGAGGCTAAGGTGCACCAAATTGAGGAATATGTACAAACCGCTGGCTTGCCTAGCTATGGCGAAACTTATCTCTATGACGGAGAAACTGGCGACCGCTTCCACCAAAAAGCAACTGTCGGTGTGATCTACATGCTGAAACTCTCTCACATGGTAGACGATAAGATGCACGCCCGTTCTATCGGTCCTTACTCACTCATTACGCAGCAACCCCTCGGTGGTAAAGCCCAGTTTGGTGGTCAGCGTTTTGGTGAAATGGAGGTTTGGGCCCTAGAAGCATTCGGCGCCTCGCATATCCTGCAAGAAATCTTGACGATCAAATCTGATGATATTATCGGACGCGCCAAAGCGTACGAAACTATCGTTAAAGGCGATAACTTACCTACTCCCGGTATTCCGGAATCATTCAATGTACTGGTACACGAACTTAGAGGTTTGGCCCTAGAAGTCAAGTTTGACTAAGCCTTCCTTTTTGTTCACTCTGCTTTTTATTTGGGGCCTCCTGCCCAACTTGGCCTTTGGCCAAGACGGGCAGGCGCTACGCTCCACAGCTCGCTGTTCGCTCGGCCCTTCGGCCTGCGGCCTCGGTCTGGCCCTTTGGGCCACTGCTGCGCATCGCTAGGCCAGGGCCAAACAACGGCCCAGCTCGGCTGCGCCTCGCTCGGCCTCCTCATAAAAAGCAGAGCCTTGCTTTTGTCTTCTTTTAATTGCAACTGTTCTCGCCAAGAGCTAGCTAATGGGCCAAACGCCCCTTGGCCTAGCGCTGTGAAGGGGTGGCCGAAGGCCAGACCCAGCCGCCGAAGGCGGCGCAGGGCCGAGCAGACCTGCGAGCCCCGCAACATAGCGCCGCAAGGCCTAGCCGCAGCGGAGGCCCCAAAAGAATATAAAAGCCTATCCTATTAAATGCCTCTTGCTGGCCCCCAGCCAGCCTAAATTTGTCTTCTTATGCCATTTAAGAAAAATAGTACCAACAAAATTAAAAACGACTTCGATAGCATTACGCTCAGTTTGGCCTCTCCAGATTTGATCTTGGAGCGCTCTTACGGCGAAGTCCTCAAGCCAGAAACTATCAACTACCGCTCGTATAAACCCGAGCGCGATGGCCTTTTCTGCGAACGTATCTTTGGCCCAGTCAAGGATTATGAATGTTTTTGTGGAAAATATAAACGCATCCGCTATAAGGGGATCGTTTGTGACCGCTGTGGAGTTGAAGTGACCGAAAAGAAGGTGCGCCGCGAACGTATGGGGCATATCCGCCTAGTGGTCCCTGTGGTACACATCTGGTACTTTAAGTCTTTGCCCAATAAAATTGGTTACCTACTCGGTTTCTCTTCTAAGAAACTAGAGTCTATTATTTACTATGAGCGCTATGTGGTGATCCAACCCGGTGCCGTAGCCGAAAGAGGAATTACAGGTAGTGAACAAAGAGATCTTCTTTCTGAAGAAGAGTATCTCGATATCCTAGAATCACTTCCTCGCGAAAATCAAATGTTGCCCGATGATGATCCCAATAAGTTCATCGCTAAAATGGGCGCAGAAGGGGTTCGCCACCTTCTTTCTCGTGTAGATCTAGAGAAATTATCTTATGATCTTCGCCATAAAGCCGCCACAGAAAACTCTCAGCAACGTAAATCAGAAGCGCTTAAGCGCCTGCGCGTGGTAGAGGCTTTCCGTGAGGGCCAAAAAAATATTGAAAACAAGCCGGAGTGGATGGTCATTGACTATCTGCCCGTTATTCCACCAGAACTCCGCCCCCTAGTGCCTCTAGATGGTGGTCGTTTTGCCTCTTCAGATCTCAATGACCTTTATCGTCGTGTGATCATTCGTAACAACCGCCTAAAGCGCCTCCTTGAAATTAAGGCGCCCGAGGTGATTCTCCGTAACGAAAAGCGGATGTTGCAAGAGGCTGTGGATTCTCTCTTTGATAACTCTCGTAAGTCTAATGCCGTTAAGGCAGAAGGTGGCCGCGCACTTAAGTCTTTGAGTGATGTACTCAAAGGTAAGCAAGGACGTTTCCGTCAGAACCTTTTGGGTAAGCGTGTAGATTACTCTGGTCGTTCGGTTATTGTGGTAGGACCTACCCTCAAATTGCATGAGTGTGGTTTGCCTAAAAATATGGCTGCCGAGCTCTTCAAGCCTTTTGTCATTCGCAAATTGATTGAGCGAGGTATCGTAAAAACGGTAAAATCAGCTAAGAAACTGGTAGACCGTAAAGATCCTATCATTTGGGATATTTTGGAGAATGTGCTCAAAGGGCATCCTGTTCTACTCAACCGGGCTCCTACACTTCACCGTTTGTCTATTCAGTCGTTTCAGCCTACCCTAATTGAAGGTAAGGCGATTCAGCTTCACCCTCTTGTTTGTTCGGCATTTAATGCGGATTTTGATGGTGACCAAATGGCGGTACACGTACCCTTGAGTAATCAAGCTATTTTGGAAGCCCAAATTTTGATGCTTTCTGCACACAATATGCTCAACCCTCAGAATGGCACGCCAATTACGCTACCTTCTCAGGATATGGTTTTGGGCCTCTATTATATTACTAAAGAACGTGCGCATATTCCAGAAAATCCCGTAAAAGGGGAGGGGCGCCGATTCTATTCTCCAGAAGAGGTGATCATTGCTTACAATGAAGGTCGTTTGGACCTACACGCAATTATTAAAGTTCGTGTTCCTGTAGAGGATGAAGAGGGTAACTTGGTTATCCGCCTTACAGAAACCACAACGGGGCGTGTACTCTTTAACCAAGTGCGTCCTAAGAGCTTGCCCTATATGGATGAGCTCCTCTCTAAGAAGAATCTTAAGCGTGTAATTGCGGGGATCTTGAAAAGAACCAACGTGCCTACAGCTGCCAAGTTCTTGGATGATATCAAGGATATGGGATTCTATTGGGCTTATCGTGGTGGTTTGTCTTTTAACCTTCCCGATTTGATCACGCCTACTGTTCGTGCCGAACGCCTAGATGCTGCTCATGGAGTAGTAGATGGCATTTGGGATAACTACAACATGGGATTGATCACCAATAACGAGCGCTATAACCAGATCATTGATGAATGGACCCAGGCGGATAACTACATCACCAACACTTTGATGAAGGAGATGGCAGAACACAAGCAAGGGTTTAACTCAGTATACATGATGCTTGATTCTGGAGCTCGTGGTTCTAAACAACAGATTAAGCAGCTTTGTGGTCTTCGTGGTCTAATGGCCAAGCCTCGTAAATCTGGTGATACTGGAGGGGCAATTATCGAAAACCCGATTCTTTCAAACTTCGTTGCGGGACTTTCGGTACTAGAGTACTTTATCTCTACCCACGGTGCTCGTAAAGGTTTGGCGGATACGGCCCTTAAAACGGCGGATGCTGGTTACTTGACTCGTCGTTTGGTAGATGTGGCCCAAGATGTAGTGGTTAATATCTATGACTGTGGAACACTTCGTGGGGTTGAGGTAACTGCTTTGATTGAAAATGATAAGATCGTTCAACCGCTCTCTGAGCGCATTGAAGGCCGCTTCCCGCTTTATGATATTTTCCACCCTGAAACAGAAGAGTTGATCGCTTCGGCTGAAGAAGTGATTACTCCTGAATTGGCTATAGAAATTGAAGAAGCAGAAGTAGAAACCGTAGAGGTTCGCTCGGTACTTACCTGTGAAGCTCGCCGAGGTTGCTGTGCTATGTGTTATGGTAAAAATACTGCCACTGGCCGTGCTTCTGAGCAAGGGGATGCCGTGGGTATTATTGCTGCCCAATCTATTGGTGAACCTGGTACTCAGCTCACACTGCGTACCTTCCACGTAGGGGGTGTGGCTTCATATACTGCAGAAGAATCTGAACTTCGCTCTAAATTTGATGGTCGTCTAGAGTTTGACTCTGTAACCACCGTTGAACTTCATGACAAGGAGAAAAATGAAAAACGCGATATCGTAATTTCTCGTACTGGTGAGCTTCGTATCATTGACGACAAAACGAACCGCGTACTTTCTACTGCCCACTTGATGTATGGTTCTTCTCTCTTTGTGCAGGATGGCCAAGAAATCAAGAAAGGAGATAAAATCTCTGAATGGGATGCCTATAACGCCTCAATTATTACCGAATTTGCCGGTACACTAGAATTTGAAAACATTGAGGAGGGCTTTACTTACCGCATTGAGCGTGACGAACAAACTGGTTTCGAGCAAAAGGTAGTTGTAGAGTCTAAGAATAAAAAACAAGTACCTACCATTAAGGTAGTAGACAACAAAGGAGAGGTGCTTCGTGCCTACTCTATTCCGGTGGGCGCTTACATTAGTGTAAATGACGAGCAGGAAGTGACCAAGGGTACAACCCTAGTGAAGATTCCTCGTACAATGGGTAAGATTCAGGATATTACCGGGGGTCTCCCTCGTGTAACAGAGCTTTTCGAGGCTCGTCGTCCTTCTAATCCTGCTGTTGTTGCCGAGATTGACGGTATTGTAAGCTATGGACGAATCAAGCGGGGTAACCGTGAGGTGATTGTAGAGGCCAAAGATGGGCAGAAACGTCGCTACCTCATTGGTCTATCTAAGCATATCCTTGTACAAGAAGGTGACTTTGTTCGTGCCGGTACTCAACTCTCTAATGGAGCTACTTCTCCACAAGATATTCTCTCTATTATGGGAACTGGAGCGGTACAGCAGTACGTGCTCAATGGTATTCAAGAGGTATATCGTGCGCAGGGGATTACGATTAACGACAAGCATATTGAGGTAATCGTTCGTCAAATGATGCGTAAGGTCCAAATTATGGATGCTGGAGATACTAAGTTCTTGGAAAAAGAGGCGGTCAATAAGTTTGACTTCCTAGAAGAGAATGACCGTATCTATGATAAGTTGTTGGTTGAAGATGCTGGAGAGTCTAGCAAGTATTTCGCGGGGCAGTTCATTACTGAGCGCCAATTGCGTGAAGAAAACTCGACGCTTCGTCGTGACGACAAGAAAATTATGTCGGCTCGTCCTTCTATTGCAGCTACGTCTAAACCTGTTTTGCAGGGGATTACTAAATCTTCTTTGGGTACGGATAGCTGGATTTCAGCTGCGTCTTTCCAAGAAACCACTAAGGTATTGAGCACGGCGGCTATTTCGGCTTCTAGTGATAACCTTAAGGGCTTGAAAGAGAACGTAATTGTAGGTAAACGCATTCCTGCGGGTACTGGTCTCCGTATCTATGATGATATGATTGTAAAAGAAAAGTAGGCAAGATTTTGACTACTTAAGGCCATATAGGGGTCCACTTCTTTGAGGAGTGGACCTTTTTTTTATGCGGTTGACAGGCGGCGAAGCCGCCGCAAAGGAGCGAAGCGACGCGGCTGAGGGATGGGCAGCAGGGCCGCCGAAGGCGGCAGACCCAAGGCTTTTGAAGCGAAGCGAAAAAGCCTGCAGGGCCGAGCGAACAGCGAGCTGCGAGACAGCCCGACCCGCCTGCAGGGCGGGGCAGCCCCCAAATAAAAACAGGAAGAACGACCTATCATCGCTCTTCCTGTATGGCATTAAACTAAAGTATTTGGCCCTAATAAATAGGCGGGAAGTCTGTGGGGCGAGCTTCGCGCATGAGGGCATAAATTTGCTCTATCACATCATCGGCAGAGGGTTTGATGCTATAATCGGCATCTGAGCCATAGCCTGGGCGCATGGCCTTAGCGCTAATAGTCAGGGGTTCAGAATCTAAGTGATAATAGGCTTTTTGCTCTACCATAAGTTGTTGCAACAAATAAGCAGAAGCGCCGCCGGGCAGATCTTCATCTAGAATGACCAGGCGATTAGTTTTCTTTACAGACTCGGCGACCAGATGGTTAATATCGAAAGGCAGTAAGGTTTGGGCATCGATTAACTCTACAGAAATGCCCATTTCTTTGAGCTCCTCCATGGCTTCTTGGGCAATGCGGACCGATGAGCCATAGGTGAGCAGCGTAACATCTTGGCCTGTTTCAAGGACCTCGGGGATACCCAAAGGCAGCTTAAATTCGGCCAAATTGCTTGGCATTTTCTCCTTGAGGCGGTAGCCATTAAGGCATTCGATCACTAGGCAGGGGTCATCGCTATTGAGCATTGTATTATAGAAACCTACGGCCTGCGTCATATTGCGTGGCGTAAGAATATAGATTCCTCTGAGGCTATTGAGCAAGAGGCCAATAGGCGAGCCCGAGTGCCAGATTCCCTCTAGGCGGTGGCCACGAGTACGGATAATGGCGGGGGCTTTTTGTTGGCCATTGGAGCGATATTGCAGGGTAGCCAAATCATCGGAAAGGGCCGAGATAGCATAAATGAGGTAATCGAGATATTGGATTTCGGCTAAGGGGCGAAGGCCGCGCATGGCCATACCGATCGCTTGGCCGATAATGGTCCACTCCCGGATCCCCGTATCAAAAACACGGGCTTCTCCATACTTCTCCTGCATATTCATGAAGCCCTGGTTTACATCGCCAATTTGGCCTACATCCTCGCCAAAAGCAAAGAATTGAGGATTATTTTGGAGCTGTAAATCAAAGCAGGCATTGAGGATTTCATAGCCACTTTTGAGCTCGGCATCCTCGGCATATTGAGCGGGAACGCCAGCTTGCTTGAGGGCTGATTTTGGTCCTTCACTATAGAGCTTAGAGGCATAGCGTTCGTTTTGCAGCGCCATTTTTTCCTCCAAAGCCTGAGCCAGGCTATTTTTTGCAGCAGATTGCTCGCCACGCATGAGGCGGAGCGCCTTGCGCATGGCCTGCAACATATCTTTTCGAACGGGATTATAGGCCGAGCCCAAAGCGGTCGCTAGGGCCTCTAGTTGGGCCTGTTGGGGAGAAGCAGCAGCGGCTTGGCGCAGTAGCTCTTGGGTATGCTTAAGCTCCTGTTGAATAGGATCATTAAAGTTGCTCCAAGCCTTGCGAATTGCAGCTTTCACTTCCTTTTTAATCTCCTTTCGAATTGCTTTGAGCTCCTCTGCTGTGGCTACACCCATCTCGATCAACCAAGCCTGTAGTTTCTCGATGCCATCCTGCTCTTTCTCCCAAATTAGGCGATCTTCATCTTTATAGCGCTCATGAGAGCCCGAAGTAGAGTGCCCCTGGGGCTGTGTACATTCTTCTACATGGATCAGGCAGGGGCTATGTGCCTGACGGCAAAGCGCAATCGCTTCGGCAAAAGCTTGGCGCATGCCCAAATAATCCCAGCCCTTTACTTTAATAATGCGTACGCCATTTTGGCCTTCTTCTGTGGGATGAAAGCCCTTGAGAGCCTCAGAAATGCTGCCTTTGGTCGTTTGGTACTCTCTAGGCACCGAAATACCATAGCCATCATCCCAAACAAAAACCGCTAAGGGGAGCTGCTGCACGCCAGCAGCATTTAGGGTCTCCCAAAAAACACCTTCAGAGGTAGAAGCATCGCCAATAGTACAAAAGCTAACCTCATTTCCATTGACCGAGAAATTATTGGCCAAATCGCCAATCTGATCGGCGCATTCGCGATATTTCTTAGAGGCCAAAGCCAAACCTAAGGCTCTAGCCATTTGGCCGCCTGTAGGCGAAATATCAGCACTAATATTTTTGAGTGTAGTATGATTGAGCCATTCTCCCTGCGCATTAATTAATGGAGAAGCAAAATGCGAGTTCATTTGTCGACCAGCAGAAAAAGGATCATTCTCCGGATCAGCATAGAGCTGCGCATAAAGCTGCTCTACCGTTGCTAAACCCGTAGCTAATACAAAGGTTTGGTCTCGGTAATAACCCGAACGAAAGTCTCCCTGCCGGAAAACTCGGGCCATGGCCAACTGGGCCAACTCCTTGCCAGCACCAAAAATACCAAATTTGGCCTTACCAGACAGCACTTCGCGGCGGCCATTAAGGCTGGCTTCGCGGCTCATGCAAGCCAGTCGGAAATCTTGCAAGGCCTCTTGCATGAACTCCTTGCTAGGGGGCGTTTTCAAATGAACTTCAGTCATATATAGTTGTCTATTTAATATGCTAAAATCAAGCAGCTAAATTTGATGAGTTTATCGCAATTTTCTGCTCGTTTTGTGACATCCTAAAGCCTTGAATAACTAAGCAATAGGACCGCTGTGTTAAGATGTTGTTTGGGCCTTAAAATACAAAAAAAAGGAGGCAGGCAGCTATTCCCCACAGTTTTTCGCTTATACAAACAAGAAGTTTAATAATGAGTTTACAAAAAAAAAGGCTTTGGCACGGCAGTTGGAAACCTAGAAACTAACGGCTATCCTACTTTTCTAAATCATTAACTAAACTTTTAGTTAGTCAAATTTCTAGAATTGCCAAAAAAAGCCTACTATTGTATTGATCATTCTGCTCATCTTAAATTAAAATCGAGAATTATATGAAAACCTTATTCGCTTGTCTCGCCTTTGTTGCTCTATTTGCTAGTAGTTCTTTTGCACAAAACATTGATTTCGAGACCAAAGAAGTTAATTATGGCAGCATCGAGAAAGGTGCTAATGGTGTCCGCTTATTCAAATTTACCAACTCTGGCGATGCGCCCTTGATTATTAGCAAGGCCAAAGGTAGCTGCGGCTGTACGGTGCCTACTTATCCCAAAGAGCCTATCATGCCCGGCGAAACTGCAGAGATTAAGGTCAAGTATGACACCAACCGCCAAGGTGCCTTTACCAAATATGTTACCTTGACCACCAACGCCAAAAATGAGAGTACTACTCGCCTAAAAATCTTTGGCGAAGTAAAGCGACAAGCTGCACCCACTCCCAAGAGCAAAGATAATATGTTCAACCGCTAGTCTTTAGCCAAACATGTCATTAATGAAGAAAGCCGCTATCTCTGATAGGGGCTTTTTTTATGCCTTTATTTAGAGGATTTGGGGCCCGCGGCCAGCAAAGCTGGCCGCCGCTATGCTGCGCCGCTCGCAGGTCTGCTCGGCCCTGCGTCGCTTTGCTCCTAGGTCTGGCCCTGCGGGCCACGGCTGCGCAGCGCTGGGCCGTTTTGGCCCTAGGGGCCAAGGCTGGCTAGGCCAGCCAATAGGACCCCAATAGACAAAAAAATGCGCTATACAGGCGATATAGCACATTTTTATTATTACTTATTTATACCAAAGGCCCTACCTTCCCAAAGGAGCATTACTAATGGCCAAGGTTTCGCCAGAAGCCTTTACTTTTATTTTAGCTTGGCTAATCTTGAGCTGCTCATTGGGTGCAAATTCATCTACTGGAATACTCCAGCTCTTTGCCTCAATAGAACCAGCATACTCCCCATTAGCATCAAAAATATCAATTTGGGCAGAAATAAGCTCCAATTGATCAGTTAAGGTTTGCTTGCTCCCTTTGTCTACCACCTCAATGCTCTTTTGAGCCAGATTGATCTTAAATTCAAGTTGTTCTGCAGTTTGGGCTTGTAGTGTCAACTGGACTACAAAAAAGAAAAAGATAATTTTGATGTACTGCATAATCGAAAAGTTTTATAGTGTGCCCCCCATTGGGCAAAGCTTATACCAAATTTAACAAAAATTTTTGAAGTGGAAAATCCTCTTTACCAAAGCTAAGTGACTAAAATTAAACTAACTATATTTTTAAGAAGCAGCAAAAAAATGCTACTTTTACGAGGTCCAGACAGAAAAATCAACTACCTACCTCAAATCGCAAGATCACAGTCGTCACTCCGTGATGACCCCACTCTCTAACGCTAGAAAGTAACCTAATCGTTTATAAATTAGGCCCTTTCTCAAAGTTTTGTATATGATTTTCAGACCCTTACTACTTGGTTTAGGCTTACTTTGTGCCGGAGCGCCACTCTCTGCCGAAGAGGGTGTAGCCCCTCTTTTGCCCTTAGAACTACAAGAGGAGGAGAATTTAAAAGCCCAAGCCTATATCCGTAGCTATTTAGCTATTGCCATTGAGGAAATGAACCGCAGTGGTATTCCTGCTAGTATTACTTTGGCGCAAGGGATGCTGGAATCTAACTATGGCCGCAGCGAACTCGCTCGCCAAGCCAATAATCACTTTGGAATTAAATGCGGTAAAGACTGGTCGGGCATTACTTACTATAAAAATACCCAAGAACAAACAGCCTACGGTACCCAAAGAACCGAAATGGCCTGTTTCCGTGCCTACGAATCTGTTGAGGACTCTTATAAGGACCATACCAACTTCCTTTATTCTCGCAAACCATACCGAACGCTTTTTGCCGCCAGAAATATGGATTACCGCTTTTGGGCCAAGGGCCTAAAAGAAGCCAATTATGCAACAGATGTCAATTATGCCAATAAATTAATTGAGGTAATTGAAAAATTTGACCTCGCCCAATATGATAGAGTCTCTACACAGTATCAACTTCCTTCTAATACCGAATTAAACGCCTACCGTGCTGACCCTAACCTAGATATGGACGAAGACCTGTCTGCCGTCCGAAATCGTGTAGAACGCCTAGAAAATAGCTTGCAACAAGCTTTGGCCCACCAAGTAGAACTACAGGTCCAACTAAAAGAAATGAACCGCCAAATTGGCCAAATGGCTAAGCGTGATGATCGCCTGAATGGTAAAATTAACTATGTAGGTACAGCCCTAGAAGAGCAAAAAGAGGTGATTGATGAGTTGCAGCTCGAATTGAATACGGTCAGTAGTATCCAACGCCAAATGCTTACCCTAGACCCCTTCCGCGATTATTTTGATCCTGAAACAGGTCTGAAAAAACAGCTGGTGATTTTCCCTACCCAACATCATAACCAAAAAGGGGTTTTCTACAAAAATAGCCGCCGAGCAACTACCTTACGCAAAGGTATGACTCTAGACGATATTGCTCAAGAACATCAATTGGAGCTCAAGAGCCTGCGCCGCTATAATGACCTCTCTATGGGGGAAGAGGATAATCTGCCCCCCAATTGCTATATCTATTTAGAAGCAAAGGGCAATATGGTGGAAGATGAAAAAGGACCCCATAAAGTAAATGAGGGCGAAAGCATGTATACCATTTCTCAGCTTTACGGAATTAAGTTGTCTAAACTGTATAAACGAAACCGCCTAGAAGAAGGAGAAGAACCCGCCGTGAATGAGTTTATTTTCCTGAATGAAACCTGCGATAATAAACCCGCCCTAAGAGGTGCCAATCCTTATCAAGTAGGAGAACGACAACCCAATGTAGACCTCTTTGGTGGAGGCGGAGCCAAAAAATAATTGGCCCAATAGCAAAAAAGCGCCTTTCTTCTTTTAGAAAGGCGCTTTTTTGCTCCATATAGGCGGCAAAGCCGCCAAATAAAAAGAGGCGCTAGCCTACCGCTTTGCAGGCTTTAGCCTGCATCGGCTGAGGGATAGAAAGTGGGGCGGCGAAGTCGCAGACCCAAGTTTTTGAGCGCAGCGAAAAAACTGCAGGGCCGAGCAGACCTGCGAGCCACGACATAGCCCGACCCGAGCGTAGCGAGCGGGCAGCCCCAAACTAAAATTAGTGACGCAAATCAAAGTCTTCTACCAATTGGGTGAAGACAAACAGCTCTTCATAATAGGCCGAAATTAACTCAAAATCGACATTGGTGCTAAACAGATGCGCATCTAGTAGTTCATAGGGCTCGGCCACGGCCAAATAAAAATGACTGCCCATAAAAGAGGCATAAATCTCTTGGCCAGAACGCTCATGATAGCTATTGAGGGTGTTGAGCAGCTCGGGCGTCAAAATGTCCTCATACTTCATCTTTCGATCAATATAGACCAGAAAATCCTCATCAAAACGAGGATTGCCCGTATCCTTGAGCTCATAGCCGCCATAACGAGTAAGCCGCTTGAAGGTCCGAATGAATTTTTGGGCCTGCACCCTCGGAATAATGACCATCTGCCCCTCTGCCCGAAAGTTGAATTTGGTGTGAAAAAAGACCCCATTGAGCCAGGTTTCTAGACGATCCGTCACATCTGAAGTGTGCATCACTTTGAGCTCGCACATCTCAAAATAAACCTCCCCAATTTTGCCCATAATATAATCCTCGCCACTATAAATATGAGGATTGAAAGGGAAGATATGCGCCCGATTAAAACTATCCTTGGGAATAAAATCCTTATGATAGTAGCGCAAACGAGGGTCTATAAATTGCAAAATAGACTGCACCACCAAGGGCTTAAAACGAGCCTTGAAGCGCTCTATCCAACGCAGAAAAAAGTTGTAAATAAACCAATAGGGCAAAATGAGTAGGAAAATAATGGGAAAAAGCTCAAAGGCCAAAACCGCCAAAACCAAGCCCAAAGCAAGCAATATCGCCAGCCCAATACTAATGATGAGGGCCCAGCGCTGCCGCTCAAATGCTTGCAAATCAGTATGCAGATGATTGTTGTAGTAACGGCGAAATTCTTTGAGCTCTTGCATTGGTTTGGCGAGTAGAAGGCTTGTCTGAATCAGTCAAAAATAAGTATCTTCCCCCTTTTATTTTGATATTCCGCTCTATTTTATGCAAAATCTATCTAAAGCTTGGGCGCTTCCTCCTGCTCCTCTTTGGCCTCTATTTGTTCTCTTTGCTGCGCTAAAATGGGCAGCAATTGGGTCCAGAATTTTTGCAAATTTTCCGAAAGCGCTACCTCTTCAGACAAACCAACTTTGGCCAAAATATCTAGCAAAGACTGAATGCGGGCCTCGGTGGTGTAAAATTTATTCATCACAATTTGCCGCTGCTGCTTAACCAGGCAATAGCCCGACTGAAACTGGCCCTTTTCATAGCGAATCCGATAATCCGCCGCCTTGAGCAGCTCTTCCAATTTTTTTAAGGTGGTTTTGTTGTATTTCACGCTTCTGTTTTTCTAATGATTTTTTTTAGGGGCCTCCTGCCTTCGGCAGGCGCTACGTTTACTCCCGTTGGTCGTCGAACTGCGGACTGAAGTCCTTGTTGTCGCAGCTCGCTGCTGTTTAGGGGCCTCCTGCCTTCGGCAGGCGCTACGTTTCGCAGCTCGCAGGTCTGCTCGGCCCTTCGGCGGCTTTGCCGCCTCGGTCTGGCCCTGCGGGCCACTGCTGCACATCGCTAGGCCGGCTCGACAAAGCTGCGGCTAAGGCCGCAGTTAGCTAGGAGGTGGAGCAGGGTAGAGGGCTTCAAATTTAGCTTCTAATTGAGGGAGTTCGGCTTTCATTTTGGCCTCCGCGGCTTTTAGGTCTAGGCCACGGAGCTGGCTGCTATCGCCTTCTTCCAAAATTTGGATAAAGCCCTGGGCATAGCGATTGACATCATCTACTGGACCACGGTCATTAAAGCGCTCCATCATGAAAATGGCCGAATTGAGGGCGGCATGTAAATAATAATAGGCCTTGGCCATATCGGGTTGGAATCCCTGGCCCTGGCCGGCAGGCAATTGGGCAAAACGACTAGGAGCTGTTTTATGAAGTAGCATAAGACGAGTAAAAGCCAGCGGGTTGAGGTAATTTTCGGCCACTTTTTCCATAATAGCAAGTCCTTGCTCAAAAGAATCTTGCTGAAAATATTTTTGGCCCAAAAAATAAAGGGCAAAACTAGCCTCTAGCTCCTGAATGCCGGGCCGCTCTAAGCGGTTTTTAATGCCTGGAATATCCGTTTCGTCTAGTTCTTGGCAAAGCAAAAGCAGATCGGGGTTTTGCTCTAGGGGCAACTGCAAATGATTCTGCTGATTGTCTAGCAATTCGGCTACCGTATAGCTTTTGGCCAATTGGTCTGAGCAACTAAAAAGGCCCAAAGAAAAAAAGACAAGAAGAAAAAAAGCATAATGATTCATAGATAAAGGTTTTGGCAAAAAACGCAATTTTAGGTCCAGAAGGCGGGCGCAGCCCGCCTGGCCACAACAAGCCCTTTAGGGCGCAGTTCGACGACTGAAGGGAGTAACCGATGTGCAGCAGTGGCCGCAAGCCAGACCCAGCAAAAAACTTGTTTTTTTGCGCAGGGCCGAGCGGACAGCGAGCTGCGAAACGTAGCGCCGACGAGCGCAGCGAGGCGACAACAAGGCTGCAAGCCGCAGTTCGACGACTGAAAGGAGTAACGCCCCAAAATAAGAAAAGAAAAAAACATACGCATAAAGTTGTTTTTGTAAATCTGTAGTTATATCTTTAGTGTAAACAACTTTGTATTTAAAGACAAGATATATGCAGCGACCATTTCCGGCGGGGACCGCTATGAGCAAGCTTTGCATAAAGGCCTACGCTTTGGCTGATTATGATGAGAGCAGTTATATTGGGCAAATTTATTTGTCGATCAATCCATCTAGTTTTGATATTTCTTATAAGGTAAAGAGCACGGAAGAGCTTTCTACGGCAGCTTCTTCGGCAGATGGGAAGGCCGAGGCGGCCAAGGAAGCTGTGGGGAATAGTCCGGAGTATATGATTCCGGAGATTAAGTTTTCGAATATTTTGGTAGATGCTACGGGGGCTTATCATCAGGGGAGTCAGCAGGACAAGGTGCTTTTGCAGAACAAGGACAACAAGCCCTCGGTGGCGCCATATATTAAGGCCTTAAAAGCTTTGATTTATGATTATCATGACTGGGCCAATGGGCCGGCCTACTTAAAATTGGAGTGGGGGGAGATTTTGCCCAGCAATGATTCTCGGCAGGATGCCAGTGCGCACACCTTCAACTGTATTATTTCGTCTATGGACATCAATTATTCTTTATTTTCCTTTGAGGGTTTGCCTATTCGGGCCGAGTTGAGTTTATCATTTTGGGGGCGTTCTCCATTTCGGCAGCAGCAAAACTGGGATCAGTCGGCGGTGCGGCAAGAATTGGTCAAATATGAGTATCACGACATTCAGCAGGGGGATAATTTGGGCAAGATTTCGATGCGTTATTTTGGGAGTTTGGCGTTTTATTTATTGTTGGCGCAGTACAATGGTTTGAGTAGTTTGTATGAGTTGCCGGTGGGGCGGCGTTTGCTTATTCCGCCCAAGCGGGTTTTATTAAACTGGGCCAAATCGAGGCGACAAAAGCGGCGGCTGGGGCGCAAGCTACGCAAAACGGCCAGAGAGGCGGCCAAGGAGCGTTTGCGTCGGGAGATGGCGGCGGCCATGCGTCGGGTCAATCGGCGGATACTTTAGAAAATAGCTCGGAGTTGCATTCTACCGAGGTGGACCATTTTGGCTTCGCCTGTTTTTCGGCCTTCATAGCTAATAGAAAGTTGTAAAAACTTGCTTAGGGCTTGTTGGAGTTCTAGGGTCCATAAAAAATTACTTCCCGTTTGCAGGCCTTCTGTCAGGGCAAATTGGCTAGGGCTATTTTCTTCGCCCTCATATTGGAGCTCGACCCAACTGAGTTTCAGGCGGATATTTCTGCGTTTTCCTTTGCTGCTAAACCATTTGCCTTCTAGGCCCAGCTCTTGGAGCTGGGCCTTTTCTATGTCTAGGCGGTTTTCGCTATTCTTTTGGCGATAATAGAGGCTCAGGCGGAGATCGCTACCTTTTAGGTAGCTCAATTTTGGGGTAACTTCCCAAGAATCGAGTAAATAATTGCGTTGGCTATAAAAATCGGAGCGATTTTCATTTTGGGCCAGCTGGGAGGCTGTTTCTAGGCGGATAAAAGGCTTAATTTGCCACCAGCTTGAAAAGCTATAGCTGGTTTTTCGTTGGCTATCGAAACCAAGATTTAGGAAGCGTTTGCTTCGGCTATCGCTTTGTTGTAAGATGAGGCGAAACTTGCGTCCTCTTCGGTCCCAATAGAGGGCATTACTCATATTGGAAGAGATCGAGAGTAGGCTACTATCGGCAATATCGAGTTCAAAGGGATTGAAGGCGGCCAGTTCTTCTTGGGCCAGGGTTTTGCGTTCCATCTTATAAATAGAGCGGCTAGATAGTTTTTTGAGCCAGCTTTTGGGGCCTGTTTTGGCCGCCCGCCAAAGGCGGGCGGGGTCAATATCTATACTTTGGTTAAAGGCCAATTGGTTGGCGCGGACAAACTCGCCAGTGAGCACACGCAATTGAATAAAATTAGCTTGATCTTGAAAGGGGGCTTGTTCAAATTCGTCTTGTTCTTGGATACTATTTTCGTTGCGGTCGATCCAAATATGTGTACCTTGTCCAATATCTACTTCTAAATAATTGTAGGCATATTTTTGCTCTTGGCCGGCCCCTAGTTCATAAATCGTTTGCCATTTAACTAGGCCTTTTTTCCATTGGGCATCATAGGCAATGCGGCCCAAATAAGTATTTTTGGGGTCTTGGCTGCTCAGGCTGCTATCTAAGACCATCAACTGCCGATAATTGAGGTTGAAGCTGAGGTTTTGCTTGGGCCCCAACTGCCAATGGCCCTGTAGTTGGGCCTCTTTGGCTAAGGTTACATCCAGTAGGTTTTCTCCCAAAGGCAGGCGGTCTAGCCGCTGACTAGCAGAAAGCTTAAGCGAGAACTGCTCTGTAGTAGGGAGTTCGGCACTAAAGCGGTAGAGCTGATACTGAAAACTACTGGCCGCTAAGCTGTCTCCATCAATTTGTTGTTGTTTATTTTCCTCTTCATAGTAAGCCGAAATGCGCAAGCCTTTTTGGAAGCGGTAGGCCAACTGCAGGCGAGGGCGCCAAAACTGGCTATTGGATTGAGAGAGGTAACTGCCTTGGCCAGTCAGCTCCCAGCCCTTATGCTGAAGCTGTAGGCTTGCGCTCTGTTGCCAGTTTTGGCTACTATCTCTAAGCAGGCCACTAAGCCTATAGCTAATACGTCCTAGTCCCTGCTGTTGGGCATTTAGGTCCAGCCAAAAGAGTTGTTCTTGGCTGCTGCTGCTATCTAGTCCCCAATCTCGACTAAACTCCCGATTCCGATAGGGCTCTATCGTTTTAAAATTAGCGCTTAGCTGTTCGTAATGGGCGTTGATGCCTAGGCTCCTGCGGAGCGTATCCACGCCCTGGCTATCTATTTTTAACCGATAGCCCAAACTCAATTCTTGCTGATAGCTTAGCCGCAAAGCCAAGCCCTGATTATCTTCATTGTCTATATTAGAAAAGCGGTTGAGGTCTTCTTGACTAATCGCTAGATTGGCCATTAATTGCCCAGTTTTCCCAATATTATAATAGCTACTAATTTCTGATAGCTGCTTCTTCTCTGGCGCTTTGAGTAGCCTGAGGGGCGCATATTGTCCGCGGCTCTGCCCCGTGATGGGATCAGGAGCAATCCAAATATATACGCTCCCATTAATTTGTCCCTCTTCCCGAATATAATCGCCGCCCTGGCTCACTGCTCGAAAGCTAACCGAATAGAAACTACTATCACTACTATTGCTGCTAGCATAGACCAAAACTGAATCATAGCTGATCCCATGGACAACTGTATCTATGAGCTGGTAAGCGACCAAGCCCGATAATCCATCTGCTTCATTAATGCTTTGGCCGCCCCATATTTGGGCCGTTTGATCCCCGGCTCGACTCAAGCTGGCTTGGGCCGAATCACTTAGGGGATTGGTCGGTTGGTTTTTGGCATCCTGCTCTTGATAGTGAAAAAAGCGCAGCCCCCACTTTTTATCTTCATAATGGCCATTAATGGCAGAAATACTGCGGAGGTACTCCAAATCCGAATAGCTAAATTCGACCTGTATGCGCTTATCTTTTGTAATCAGGATCTTATTGGTAAATTGGATTTCACCCAAATTATAATCAATCGTATAATCTTGATCGGAGCCCCTTTCTAGTTGCTGCCCATCAATAAATACGCGCTCACTTCCCGCCAGAATAATCAGTAATTGCTCGCCATCATTGCCCTCTAAACGATAGGGACCTTGGTTGCCCTCTTGGCCCATAAAACTATTGCGGGCAAAGGTTCCTCTAGAAATGGCAAAGCTCCCTTGTCCCCCCCATTTTGCCCCAGATTTTAGTTGGCCCGAACTGCCAATTTGCCCCCCCTGCAAGCGCTTGTAATGATTGAGGAAGTAGCTGTTTTTGGGCCGCTCTAAATCATAATCCCCAGCCAAAAGATAATGCTTATCTACCTTGAATTGGATGAATACCCGATCAAAATCTTGCAGCTCTTGGCTATTGCCCTCAGCTTGGACCGGAATATTATTATCTGATAAAGCACCCGTAATCTCTACGCCCCCAACTTCTCCCGCCAATTGTAGATTGAAGCTAGAATTAAGGATGAGGTCTTGCTGATTCCCCAAGGAAATCCCCCTCGCAAAGCTGCCATTATAATCCAAGCCCTTCAGATCGCCTTCTTTGTCCCCCTGCCGCTGTACCTGATAGCCATAGGATTGGCCCAAAACGATATCTTCCCCCAACTGCATTTTAGGCTGCAATAATCGCCGATCTTTTTTTTGCCGCTTTCTATGAATGGGCAAGGGCAAGCGCTTATAGCTCAAACACAGACTGTCTTGCTGCAATAATGCTCCCTTAGGGAAAAAATAACTGCCCTGCAGCCGATATAAACTATCCGCCAAAGGCTGCCCCCGCCAATGCAAACTGCCCGGCAAGACCCATAAACTATCAAGCAGTATACTATCCGCCAAGACATAACAATCCGACTGCCGCAACTGCTGCTGTTGCAAACTGTCTAGCTGGGGCAATGTCTGCGCCCCAAGCTGCCCAAAAAAGAAAAGACCAGAGAAGAAAAGCAGTAAGCGCAAAAGTATGGCGTTTTGGTGTTCTTTAAGATAACGCTAAACTACTGCTTTTGGCTGGTGGGGCTGAGCATTTAAAAATGGAGTTCTAAACCTATTATAGTATCATCTTCTCTCGCTTCGTATTGGAGTATGTCGTAGCCATATTTTTTGACTGTTTTTTCTAACTCAAGAGTTGTTATATCGATATGTTCACTGTAGAGTTGATCTGAATTAGTTTTTATGGGTTGTCCTTTAATTAGTTCAGTAATAACTTTTGGAATGGACTCCTTAGGAATTGCAAAAATAAGGATGTCGTCTTTTTCTAAGTGAATATTTATATCGTGGATTATATTCTGATGTGGGAATTCTGAAATGTAACACTTTTGTACGTTATTAGAATCTGTGTTGACTTGGTTGATGAATTTGTCGATGGGAGCAACTGGTTTAGATTTCAAAATTAAAAAAATAAGAGGGGCGTGTTGAATGTCTTTATTGAAGTGTCTGCCTAGGTTTTTATATGAGAAACTTTGCCTTGTTAGAGTATCTGAGTGTTCAGTTTTAAAAGCCTCAAAAGCTGTGGAGAGACTTACATATTGAGGGGTATTATGCTCAGGGTAATATTGATGAACAAATCTTTCCAAATCTCTAATAGTTTTGAAAAGAACAGTTATGTTGGAATTGAACTGTACAGATACCCTTTGATAACTATTATTGTTTATCTTAATAAGATTATGTATAAACCTATCTATATTTTTGCTAAAAATAAGCTTCATCTTATCATCTACATCAGGCAACTTATATCCAAGGTAAAACTTATTAGTTGTCTCTCTATAACTATCCCTTAGCCTTAGCCACATTATGGCTGCATTATAAAACTCGTCTATTGTCATAGAATTTTCTTTTTTACTATAAAAAGTAAGACTAGAGACAAGCGCTTCAGCTAGTATTTGACCAAGCTCTTCATTATCATATTTTTGATAAAGGCTATTATAAAAAATAAGAGTACTATCGATAAATTCTTCACCTTCTACAACCTCTTTCAGTATATGTGTAAAACGCATGTTTTTTTCTGTTACACGCTCCTGAAGAGCTTTGTTCTCAATGATTAGTTGTAGGTAGTTATTAATGGTATAGAAATTTTTTGTTTTAATGTTTATGCAAAAGTATAAGTAGTTTTTTAGCTCAGGTGGTGTTTGGATGGAATCAATAATTCGAGGATCAAGACGCCTGTTTAATTCCATTATTATATCATTATGGTCATGACGCTCATCTGCCAATAATTCATCAATTTCTTTGAATGAATAATGTCTAATTTTATCAAAAAACTCATAGTCAATGTAACTCTCAGGTACAAATTGGGAGTACATTATGTTGAAAAGGTCTTTGTGGTATATACGAGAGTCTCTATTTCTATTGAAGCTGTATTTATTTGGAAAAAGCGGCATTTGATTTTCTTTAGTTACTGCTTGAGGGAAAAGCACATTAAGCGTTTCTATAAGGGGGACTATAAATTTTTCTTGCCCCATATTCTTAAGTAGCTCTTTTATAAGGTGTTTGTCTTCCTCATTTTTTTCGTTCGTATCTTCTTCAGGACTAGGAAGAGTGATAAACGTAAGTTTATCTCCTGAATCATCAAATATTTCCCCTTGGGACTGCCAAAGTGCCTTGTAAACTCTAGGAAACTTTAGTTTAATGAGGTAGATGTAAAAAATATCTTGGCTATCAATATATTTTGATAGCTTTGGATAGTCAAGCACTAAACTATTATGAAATCGTACAATGTCCCGAACATTAGAGATGAAATGCCAAAGAATAGGGTTGGTTGATTTAAACCAGTGGTTATCGCGATCTTCAGCCTCTTTTTCAAGAGTGGGGACTAGTTCTTCTAGTGTTTTTTCTTGACTTTTCTGTAGTACTGTTTTTAAAATATCAAATAATTCTTCTTTCGTCATTACAGGCAAACTGACCTCCATCTGAACAATTTTCTCTAAAAAGTAGTGGCTCCCATGCTCATTCAAGTTACTTTTAATAGCATGGTGAACATAGTCTTTATCATAGGCTGTAATAAAGCTAAGTCCCTCAAAGTTAGCGACATTTCGTATGAGTTTTAGGACCGCAATAATTTCGGGACTATCCAGCCGATCTAAATCATCTATAATAATTAAAATAGGAAGAGGAATTTCCTTAATGATTTTCCGAAGCTTATTGTATTCTTCCTCTGTGCCTTGAGGCTCTTCAAGTAGGTTAATGCTTTTTAGCGCTAGCTTACTAAAAGTTGAAAGACTTGTATTTGTTGCTACTGCTGAAATATTAAAAAGACTATTCAGATAATTGTTAATCTGTGGCCCAAGACGATCATCATAAGGCGAGAGCTGCTTTCGAAGCGTATAGAAAAAGTCTTTAATGACGGCCTCTTCCCCTTTGTTTTTCCAAGGATGGAACTCAACGATAATTGCAGCAGTATCAGCTTTTACTTTTTCTGTGATAAAACTTATAAAAGTAGACTTTCCTGTTCCCCAGCCTCCAGTTATGGCAATAGCAAAGGCTTGCTTACTATTTATATTGAGTAACTCTTTGGCTAGTTGTTCTGCATAGCCTTTTCTTAGACTTCCTTCAATACCTTTTTGAAGTACAATGCTGTCTTCAGCTATTAGTTTGCTATTTTTTTGCCTCGGAAAATTGAAGCTCGAAACTATATAGTATAAGCTGTAGAGCGCAGCCAGTATATATACAATTGCGATGTAAGAACTATTGCCTTTTTTAGGGAAAAATATAAGCTCATCTATTGCTAGCTGATAATAACTCAGACTAACTGTTAAAGAAAGCCAGAACAAAAGCTTCATAGGAGACTTTGTCCTGTGCTCTGCAGATATTTTTATAGCGTAAACAAGATAGGAGATTAAAAATACAGCTCCTAAAGCAATAGATAATGGCCAGTTAATCTCTATAGGATCTATGATTAACTCTAAATGCAATGCTATAATTATCTGACTAATAGGTTCAGAGAAGATAATGCTCAAGCCAGTAAGGCTAGGGTAAAAAAGGTACTTTCTGTTTCTAAGCCAGCATTGATAGAGATTATTGAATGTTCTATTATCGTTTCTCTTTTTGGGCTTCTTTGTTTCTATAAGGGGTTTGGTCATTTTGGTCTTTTATTTAGGCTTTCAAGATAACCAAATAGGAATGCTCCGACAACTAAACTTGCGGAGCATTTATGTTTAAAAACCTACCTACCTTCACAGCCCTACTCCCCCAAACGCAAATCCCCAACCCCAATAGCCACCACCGACAACAACAAGTAGAGCAGAATCCCCGCAGGCAGGGCCAAGCCCAAGGGCAAAAAGATGAGTAATGGCAAAAGACCCAAGATGAGCAGAAAACGCCAACGGTTGGGCCGCCAAGCCAAAGACTTAAACTTGAAGCTGAGCAAGGGAATCTCTGCAATGAGGAGGTAGCAAAGCAAGGCCAACAAGCCATAGAGCAAGGGGGGCCAAAGTAGGTATTGCTCCAATCCATAGAGCTGCTGCTGTACGGTCCAAAAGTAACCGAAGACAAAGAGGGTGGTGGCCGGGGTGTTCAAACCAATAAAGCTTTCCGATTGCCGACTATCCGTATTGAATTTGGCCAAACGCAGGGCCGAAAATAAGAGCAACAAAAAAGGCAATAAGAGCAGGTAGCTTTCCCGCTGCCCCCATTGCAATCCCTCCGGCAGCCCCAAGGCTTGCATGAAGAGCTGATAAAGCATGGCGGCCGGAAAAAAACCAAAGGAAATCAGATCCGCCAAGGAGTCTAGCTCTTTGCCCAATGGCGATTGGGCCTTGAGCAAACGAGCCAATAAACCATCTCCAAAGTCAGCAATTAGGGAGAGCAAGAGACAGTAGGGCAAAACCTCCCATTGCCCAGAAAATAGACTGATAATAGCCGCCGCCCCCGCCCAGGCATTCAATAAAGTGACCGAATTCGGAATTTGTTGCTTGATTTTACTCCACATAAACTAACATTTTGATAAGAAGAGGAAGGACAAAGATAGCAGAAAAAAAATCTAGCTTTGCGCAATTTTTTGCCGCATCCAAAACCTTTGTTTATGCCTACTCGCCTTCTCACCGCCCATTTGGCTCTCTTTACCGTAGCCCTTTTGTATGGCGCAAACTATTCTATCGCCAAGATCGCTATGCCCGATCCAATTCCCCCCGCCGCTTTCATTATGCTTAGGGTCCTGGCCGCTAGCCTGCTGTTTTGGTTCGCTAGCTTTTGGCTTAGGGAAAAGGTCGCTAAGCCCGATATTCTCCGCCTAGCTATTGCCTCCGCTTTTGGGGTGGCCTGCAACCAATTACTCTTTTTTAAGGGATTAGAAATGACTAGCCCGATTAGCGCCTCACTTATTATGCTGACGGCCCCCATTGTGGTCCTTTTGTTTTCGGTGTTCTTCCTCGGCGAGCAGCTCAATAGCCTGAAGATTATCGGAATTATTCTAGGTGTTATCGGTGCTGCTTACCTGATTCTCAATACGGGCAGCTCTGCCGCCTTTAAGGCTAGAAACCCCCTGCTGGGCAATTTGTTGATCGGGGGCAATGCGGTGGCCTACTCGATTTATCTGATTATGATTAAACCCCTCACCCAAAAGTATCAAGCTATTACGCTGCTCAAATGGGTCTTTCTGTTTGGCTGTTTTTATGTTTTGCCCTTTGGCGGCCCCGGCGCACTGGCCATTCCCTACAGTCAGTTGTCTGCAGAAATATGGGCGGTGCTGGCTTTTGTCCTCATTGGCGTAACTTTTCTGGCCTATCTGCTCAATGCTTGGGCCCTGCAACGCCTGCCCGCCTCGGTGGTCAGTAGCTATATCTATTTGCAGCCCCTACTGGCCGCTTTGGTCGCTATTCTCCTCGCTGCCGACGAGCTGCGGCCCGCTCTTTTTATCTCTGCCGCCTTCATTTTCTCTGGCCTCTTCCTGATCTCTTATAAGAAGAGGAAACCCAAATTACAAGAGCAGGTAGTTTAGTGTTTTTTTGGGGCCTCCCGCCTTCGGCGGGCGCTACGTTTCGCAGCTCGCTATTCGCTCGGCCCTTCGCAGGCAAAGCCTGCTTGGTCTGGCCTGACGGCCACTGCTGCACATCGCTAGGCCTGCGGCCCTTCGGGCCTGTAGGATGGATATATAGACCTGCGGGTTGAAACCCGCAGCCAATTTCGGAACAACGAGGCAAGCTTTTAGCGGCCCCATGGCCTGCAGCTTAAAAGCCGCAGGACCTGAAAACCGAATGCCTTCGCCTATCTCCAATGAAGCAGGGGCTTTTAAGCTCCTGCGGCGAGAAATTTCAAGGCCCCTTGGATTGGCTGCGGCCTTTAGGCTGCAGGATTCTTGACCCAAAAATACAAGCGCCTTCCATATTTCGATTTTAAGCACCTATCCCTAAACTGTAGTAGGGTCGGTCCAGAAAAAAAAGATAGGAGATTATAGATACGCCCGGAGGGATTTGTAAACTGCAGATTAGCTCTGGCGTGGCGCCAGAGGCGTTTTGCAAATGCAGATTGAGGCTGGCGTGGCGCCAGAGGCGTTTTGCAAATGCAGATTGAGGCTGGCGTCACGCCAGAGGCGTTTTGCAAATGCAGATTGAGGCTGGCGTCACGCCAGAGGCGTTTTGCAAATGCAGATTGAGGCTGGCGTCACGCCAGAGCTGTTTTGCAAATGCAGATTGAGGCTGGCGTCACGCCAGAGCTGTTTTGCAACTGCAAATTAGCTCCGGGCATCGTTTAGAGCTGTTTTGCAACTGCAGATTAGCTCCGGGCATCGTTTAGAGCCATTCTGCAACTGCAAATAAATAAGATGCGGCTGTTTTGGCTGTATTTGCATCATCCGCAGCTAGCTAAACTAGCGTTTAGCTGCCGCCTTGGACCAACAAGCGCCTAGAGCATCTCTCTAGGCGCATGAAGCAGAAATTCGTCTAGAAAGGGCCGGAGGCCCCGCGGCTGAGGGATGGATAGGGGGGCGGCGAAGCCGCAGACCCAGCTTTTGAGCGCAGCGAAAAAGCGCAGGGCCGAGCGAACAGCGAGCCCCGACACAGCCCGACCCGCCCGCAGGGCGGGGCAGCCCCAAACCATCAGAAAAAACATAAAAAAAGCAGCTCTCCCATAATGGAGAAGCTGCTCAGTAGATCAAAAGGCAGATGATCTAGCCCTTAATTTTTTCAATCAAGGCCTTAGTTTCCTCGGCTTCCACAGCTTGCGCCTTGGCCAATTCCAGGGCCTTTTCGGCAGTGGCTAGGGCCTCTTTCTTCTTGCCCAATTTATGGAGCAAATTGGCTTTGGTATCTAAATTATAGTAGTTTTCCTCTAGTTCAATAGACTTATCGATCCATTTGAGGGCTGCTTTGAGTTGTTTTTTATTTTTTTCTTCATAAAGACCGTCCCAAGCGGCTTCATTAAGCTCCTCCCAGCTATCAGTATGTTCTAGCAGCATGATATTGAGATACTTAAACTCTTTTTCTGTTCCCTCATGGATCATCATATTGAGCATATCTGTATAGTAATTGCTCAAGTCCTTAGGGAGGTTTTGCTTAAACTTTTTGACCAGCTGCTTATACTCTTGGCTTTTAGTGCCTTTGCCGTTTTGGGCCTCTCCGATGATATGCATCTGATTGAGTAGAGCGTCCTTCATATACTCTTCGACGGCTTCTTTGCCATTTTCTGCTACAAACTCTTCTTTGTGGGCCAAAACATAGTCCAAGTACTTTTGCTCAAAAGCCCGTATGCTCAGCATCATAATGTCGAAATGTTCGTTTTGCAGCCATTCTTTCTCTGGAATAAGGTCTAGGTAGGTATGGGCTTCATTGCTACACTCTTCATGGGCAGCATTTAGGGCTAAGATATAATTGCGTAGAAATTCGGCTTGGCGGTCGCCTTTTTCATAGCGTTTTTTGAGGCTAAAGAGCTGTTTGTTGGGGTCCAGGGCCTTCTGGCTTTCGGCAATCAGTGTCTTTAGGTCGGTAATACCCACTATTTTGTGAAGCAATTCGCCATGGGCAGAAAAGAACAAGAAGCTAGGGTTGATGCAGTCCCCGGCTTTCTCAATAAAAGCGGGTTCATTGGTATTTGCTATATCTACTTTATAGCTAATAAAATGGGCATTAAAATCTTTGCCTTCCTTAGGATGGCTAAAAACAGTTTTGTTCAGCCATTTGCAGGAGTCGCAACAATCGCTATAGGCATCGACAAAGACCATCTTTTTTTCTTTTTGGGCCTGATCCAGAATATCGGCCCATTGGCCTTCTTCAAACTGAATAACCTGCGCCCAGTTGGGGACAGTTGTAAGAAGCATAAAGAGAGCTAAGCTCCAAAAGGGTAATCGTTTCATATTAAGAGTAATTATCAAGGAGTGAGTAATATATAATCTATAGTGGGGTACTTCATGCTTAAATTGGGTATAAAAAGATAAAAAACCTAGGCTGTTGGAGCAGTTTGGTCCATACTGCCCAAAAGTAGAGCTAGGTCAAGCAGGCGGCGGAGCCGCCGCAGGCTGAGGGATGGATAGGGGGGCGGCGAAGCCGCAGACCCAGCTTTTGAGCGCAGCGAAAAAGCGCAGGGCCGAGCGAACAGCGAGCCCCGACACAGCCCGACCCGCCCGCAGGGCGGGGCAGCCCCAAACCATCAGAAAAAACATAAAAAAAGCAGCTCTCCCATAATGGAGAAGCTGCTCAGTAGATCAAAAGGCAGATGATCTAGCCCTTAATTTTTTCAATCAAGGCCTTAGTTTCCTCGGCTTCCACAGCTTGCGCCTTGGCCAATTCCAGGGCCTTTTCGGCAGTGGCTAGGGCCTCTTTCTTCTTGCCCAATTTGTGGAGCAAGTTGGCTTTGGTATCTAAATTATAGTAGCTTTCCTCTAGTTCAATAGACTTATCGATCCATTTGAGGGCTGCTTTGAGTTTCTTTTTGCTGTTTTCTGTCTGAAAGTAGCTCCAAGCCACCTCATTAAGCTCCTGCCAGTTATCAGAATGTTCGAGCAAGAGGATATTCAGGTACTTAAACTCTTTTTTGGTCCCATTGTAAATCATGGTATTGAGCATAGCGGTATAATAATCGGCCAAATCCTTAGAAAGGGTAGTATTGAGTTGTTTGACCAGCTGCTTATACTCCTCGCTTTTAGTGCCTTTGCCGTTTTGGGCCTCTCCAACCAAATGGATCTGGCTCATGAAGGCGCCCTTCATGTATTCTTCAACGGCTTCTTTGCCATTTTCTGCTACAAACGCTTCTTTGTGGGCCAAAATATAGTCAAAGTACTTTTGCTCAAAGCCCACTTCAGTAAGCATCATGATCTCAAAATGCTCGCTTTGCTTCCATTCGGCTTCTGGAATAAGACCGAGATAAAGCTTAGTCTCCTCTACATTGCTTTCATAGGCGGCGTCTAGAGCCTTAATATAATTTCGTAGAAATTCGGGCTGGCGGTCGCCTTTTTCATAGCGTTTTTTCAGGCTAAAGAGCTGTTTGTTGGGGTCTAGGGCTTTCTGGCTTTCGGCAAGGAGCTGTGGGGCATCGGGGGCACCCACTGTTTTATGAAGCAGCTCGCCATCGGCAGAGAAGAATAGGAGGGTGGGGTAGGCTTGCACCCCATGTTTTTCGGCAAAGGCAGGGCCCTCGCCTTTTTCCATATCAAATTTATAGCTAATATAGTTGGCCTCGAAGTGTTGGCCTACTTGCGGTTGGCTAAATATCTTTTTGCTCAACCATTTGCAGGGGCCGCACCAAACGGCATAGGCATCCACAAAGATCATTTTGTTTTCTTTGAGGGCCAGGGCCTTGATTTCCTCCCAGCTTCCTTTGGTGAAGTTGATGCCGTTGGCAGATTTGGGCATTTTCTCTTCAATCTTTTTGAGCAGGGCCTCGGTTTCGCTGACATCATCGCCATTTTCCTTGCCTAGGGCAATAGATTTCTCGGCGGCTTTTTTGGCCTCTCCGTAGCGCTTGAGTTTAAAGGCGAGATTAGCCTCTGTATCGGTATTGGCAAAGCTAGGGGCTAGGGCCACCGATTTTTTGGCCCAGCTATGGGCCATGCTCAAGAGTTTTTCTTCTTCCTTTTGCTCAAAATAGCTCCAAGCGTAGCTATTGAGCATTTGGGCATTTTCGCAATGCTCATTGAGGTAGGCATGTAGGTATTTATCGCGTTTGGGGGTACGGAAATAATACTGTAGGTCCAAGAGTGAAATGCTGGCTGCTGCTTCTTTCTCGCTCAAAATGCTTTTAATCCGATCCTTATAGAGGAGGTAGGGTTTTTCTTGTTGTTCTTGGGCAATTTTGCGCATGCCCGCCTCTAGTCCAGCCTTGAGGTAGTCATTCACTTTCTCTTCGCCCAAAGCTTTTACAAAGTCGGCCTTTTTGGCCAATACCTTATCATAGATCGGGCTGCTTTGGTCGGCAAAAAGCTCTTCAATGAGGCTAAAGTATTCCTTTTGGGGCCAGTTCACTTCCTCTGCTTCTTCTAGTTGTTTTTGGGCCACTTCCTGCGCGCCGGCATAATCGCCGCCATTCATCAAAGCGTCCAAATAATTTTTCATTTCGCTTTTGCCCAAGCCCTTTTTAGATTGATACTGCTTTTGCAAGGTATAGAGTTGCTTTTTGGGATCGATTGCCGCCTTGCCATCTTCTACTAAAGCCTCGGCATCTTTGGCGCCCATGACCTTATGAACGAGCTCTCCTTCTGCAGAGAAAAACAGCAGGGTCGGGTAGGCTTGTACCTTATGGGTTTTGGCAAATTCGGGCCCTTCGCCCTTTTCCATATCAAATTTATAGTTGATAAATTTGGCATTAAAGAGCTCGCCTACGGCCTCATCGGGAAAGCTATTTTTGGCCATCCATTTACAGGGGCCACACCAAACGGCATAGGCATCGACAAATATCATTTTCTTTTCCTTTTTGGCCTTGGCCAGAATATCGGCCCATTGGCCTTCAGAGAATTTAATGCCCTGTGCCCAGCTTTGGCCGGCACTAAAGAGCATAAAGAGCGCTAGGCTCCAAGAAATCAATTGTTTCATACGGATATAATTATGAATGAGCGGGTAATTGTTTTGTTTTGGGGCTGCCCCGCCCTGCGGGCGGGTCGGGCTGTGCGGGGGCTCGCAGGTCTGCTCGGCCCATCGCTTTTTTTCGCTTTGCTCAAAAAAGCTCGGTCTGGCCTTCGGCCACCCCCTACCATCCCTCAGCCGGGGCGCTTCGCGCCCTGCTAGATCCAGCAGTACCTTATAGTTGGGCCAAAAACTGGCTCAGTTGGCGAACGGCTTGGCCTCTATGGCTAAGCGTCTGTTTTTCTGCTAGGCTCATTTGGGCAAAGCTGCGCTGATGTCCTTGGGGAACAAAAATGGGATCATAGCCAAAGCCTTTTTCGCCTAGGCGTTGGGGGGCAATTTGGCCTGGGGCGATGCCTTCAAAGTAGTGGATATCATCTGGACCGAGATAGAGGCAGATGACGGTTCTAAATTGGGCGCTACGATCTTGGGCCTGGGCCAATTCTTTTAGTAGCAAATCCATATTATCATTGGGGTCTTTTTGTGGCCCGGCATAGCGGGCGGTATATACCCCTGGGGCGCCATTTAGGGCGGCTACTTCTAGGCCCGTATCTTCAGAAAAACAGGGGTAGCCATAGTGGTCCCAGACGTATTGGGCCTTTTGTAGGGCATTGCCTTGCAGGCTATCTTGCTCTTCGGGAATATCTTCTAAACAACCAATATCAGGCAGAGACAAAAATTCGTATTGCTCGCCCAACTGGGCCTTGATTTCACGGATTTTGCCCGCATTGGCGGTCGCCATGACCAATTTTTTCTTTTGCATTGCTTCTGTTGTTATTTTTCTGAGGGGAAAATATCTTGTAAGGCCCGCCAAAGGGCCAGTTTGTGCTGCTTTTGTAGGGCAATTTTCTGTAGCGCAATGCCCCGCAATAATTGTAGGTCCTGATAATGGACCAATTGGTAGAGCGGCAGCTCGAGCCGCAAGCCCAAAACCGCTGTGCTGAGGCCAAAGAAAAAACAAGGTGCTAGCGGCTTTTCCTGCAACTGAAAACTTTGCTTTGGGGGGCAGGGAACAACTTGTACATCTTGCTCTAAAGATAAGCCCACTGCTTGCATGACCTTAGCCAAAAAATCGAGCTCCTCGGCTGTATGTTCTTGGGCCAAAAAAACATAAGCCCGCCGGCCTTCTTCTAGGGCTAGAGGCTGCTTGGCTATTTGATAGAGTTCAGTTTCAAAGAAATTTAAATTAAACTTCATTTTATTGGCTTTTATGAAAGCAAATAGGCCTTTAATTGCTGTTTGTCTTCTTTTTTGCTAAAGAAACTAAAGATAATAAACCGCCTAGCTCGCCTAAGATATTATCAGTTAATTGGAAGTACTTCAAAATAATGCAGGAGCAATAAAAAGGTTATACAGAATATTATTCCTATATATAGCTTATTATTTGTTTTTTATTCTAAACAAATGTTAATAGTTTTCTGTTAACAGAATTTTTTGTATCTTCACGATCCGAAAGCCATAGGCTAGTCCTGAGGAAGTAAAGCATTTTAGTGGGAAGGTATTCCGTGGAGATTTCTTTTTCTGTTAGGGTTCAAAAGTACGGAAAAAGCCGAAGAGTTTGGACTATTTGCAAGGCTGCGGCAATCATCTTTAACCTCATCTAATATATATATAGTATGAAATATCCAATTTCAGTGGAGCAGACGAAGCAATCTCGTCTGGCCGAGGTCGATTTTGATAACTTGATTTTTGGTCGTGTGATGTCAGATCATATGTTTGTGGCTGACTACATTGATGGTGAGTGGACCGATTGTAGAATTCTCCCTTATGGCCCAATGCCTATGAGTCCTGCTATTATGGCTTTGCATTATGGCCAGGCTATTTTTGAGGGGATGAAGGCGAATAAATCGGCCAAAACGGGGGAGCCTATTTTGTTCCGTCCCGAATTGCATGTAGAGCGAATCAATCGTTCGGCCAAGCGTTTGGCCATGCCAGAAATCCCAGCCGAAATTTTCTTAGAAGGGGTACATCGTTTGGTTGATTTGGATCGTGATTTTATTCCTCAATCAGAAGGATCGGCCCTTTATCTTCGTCCGCATATGTTTGCTACAGATGCTTATTTGGGTGTTCGGGCTAGCGATACTTACCGTTTTGTGATTATGAGCTGCCCTGTAGGGCCTTATTACCCCAAGCCGGTTAAAATTAAGGTAGCCGAGAAATATGTCCGTGCTTTTCCTGGTGGAGTAGGTTTTGCAAAGGCAGCTGGCAATTATGCGGCTACTTTGGCCCCTGCCTTAGAGGCCAAAGAACAGGGCTTTGACCAGATTTTGTGGCTGGATGGTAAAGAGTTTAAATATTTGCAAGAGTGTGGGACCATGAACATCTTTGTGGTCATTGATGGTAAGGTGATTACGCCTCCTACCACAGATGCTATTTTGGCGGGCATTACTCGCGATAGCTTGATTCACTTGCTAAAAGACAAAGGCTTTGAGCTAGAGGAACGCAATATTTCTATCCAAGAAGTAATTGAGGCGCATGAAGCAGGTAAACTAGACGAAATGTTTGGTTCTGGAACGGCAGCGGTTATCTCTCATATCTCTGATTTCAGCTACAAAGGCAAAAACTTTGAGTTGTCTCCCATCGAGGGCCGAAAAGTAGGGCCTATGGCCAAAAAGTTAATTGAAGATTATAAAGTAGGTGCTGTAGAAGATACTTTTAATTGGTTGTTGCCTGTGCGCAGCAGCAAGAAAGAGCTATCTAAATAAGCATAGACTAGATACTACAGGAAAGAGCAGCTTCTCTAATTTTAGAGCAGCTGCTCTTTGTTTTTTGGTCCTAGAACAAAAAAAAAGGGGCATTTCTTTAAGGGCCTAGATAAAAAGTTATTTTTGTAGCATCTTGCTTTGGAGCGGGCAGGCGGCGAAGCCGCCGCAGGCTAAAGGCCAAATAGAAGCCCTGTTACTTCTATCCTTTGATTTAATTTCCTGCTATTCTGCGTTATTTTTCTCCGCCATAGCTAAGGCTATGCCTTTAAAAAATGCCTAGACTAGCCTGAAATTCTTATCAAAGAATGGCCGAAGCGCTAGGACTTCCATTCGGCCTAGCGATGTGTAGGGGGGCGGCGCAGCCGCAGACCGAGCCGCTGCAGGCGGCGAAGGGCCGAGCAGGCTTGCGAGCCCCGGAACGTAGCGCAGCAAGCGCAGCGCAGCTGAGGCCCCAAAAAAACTAAATTTTTATCATTAGGTCCTTTTGGGCCAATTACTCATTGATACTGCTATTCTGTATGGATTTCATGACAATTTTCTTTCTCATTATTGGCTTTGTATTGCTCATCAAGGGAGCCGATTATCTGGTAGATGGGGCTTCGGCGGTGGCCAAGCGCTTTGGGATTCCAGATATTATTATTGGTCTGACGGTGGTGTCTATGGGGACCTCCGCACCCGAGTTGGTGGTCAGTGTAGGCTCTGCTATGAAAGGGTCTACGGGTTTGGTCTTTGCCAATGTGATTGGGAGTAACATCTCGAATACCTGTTTGATTTTAGGGGTGGCGGGCCTAATTGTGCCCTTAGTGGTGCAATCGACCACCGTAAAATATGAGTTGCCCTTATCGATTTTGATTATTCCCCTGCTCTTTATTTTGTCTAATGACGCCATGCTTTGGGGGGCCGAAACAAGTACGCTCAGCCGCATCGATGGCTTTATTTTATTGGGCCTATTTGTGGGCTTTTTGTACTATGTTTTCCGTTCGGCCAAGAACAATCCCGAAGAGGTAGAGCAGATTGATCCCTTACCTGCATGGAAGTCGGCCATCTTTATTGTGGGCGGTATTGCGGCTCTGATTATTGGTGGCGATTGGGTGGTCAGTTCGGCCAAAGATATTGCTAAAGCCTTTGGCATGACCGAGCGTTTGGTGGGCTTAACGGTGGTTGCAGTAGGCACCTCCTTGCCCGAGCTAGCGACCTCTGTGGTAGCGGCCATGAAACGCAATTCTGATATTGCGATTGGTAATGTGGTGGGCTCGAATATCTTTAATGTACTCTTGGTTTTGGGGACCAGTGCGGCCATTATGCCCACCAACTACGAGCTGGCCATCAACTTTGATTTATACTTCCTGATGGCGGTCAGTTTTGTCTTATTTGCCTTCTTTTTTGTGGGCACTTTGCGCAAAGAAAGCCTCTATACCCTAGACCGCTGGGAGGCGGCCCTTTTATTGGTGGCTATCATTAGCTATTTTACTTACATCATCGCCAATGACCCCGGTGTAGCCGCTCTAGGCTAGGGTTTTTGCCAAAGGCTATCGATGCCGGGATATTCTTTTTTGGCCCAGCGCCATAGCCGTTTTTCCCAGCGTTTTAGGGCTTTATTTTGGAGCTGATGGGCCTGCCAATGGGCAGAAAAAACAAGAGAATCGCCTTGATAAAAGGCCATAGAAGAAACTGGCGCTCCTGGCATAGGGGGCGGCAGTTCTTTTGTTTGGGGCCTAGGGGCTTTGGGGCCCAATTTAGGGGGCCCTTTGGCCAGGAATTCCTCCTGTTGGTTAGCCGATTTACGGACAATTTGCAGGCCTTGGCTATCCAACTTCATCCGCAGCGACTGCTGGTAGGGGGGAGGGAGGCTAGGGTTGCCGTTATAATATTCTAGACGGTCCCAACTAGGGCCTTTGTGGCAGGCAAAAAGCAGCAGGCAGGCCAAGAGGCTAAGCCCAAAAATCTTGAAATGCATAAAATTGGATTTAATGTAGGGCTAAGTTAAGAAGTTGTTGGAACATTTAGGGGCGTATATTTTTTGGGGCTGCCCTCCCTTTGGTCGGGTCGCTCCACTTCGCAGCTCGCAGGTCTGCTCGGCCCTGCAGCCCTTTGGGCTTGGGTCTGCCGCCTTTGGCGGCCCTGCTCCGGCAGCTCAGCCTGCGGGCGCTTTGCGCCCTGTCCACCGCAGAAAAAAAGCAGGACAAAAAGACCATAAAAGGGAACTAAAAAAGAATTCCCCTAAACAAAATTTAACAATAGTTAAGACCCATCAAAAGAAATTTAATTTTGGGCAAAGGGGATTTTCTTATATAAAAGAGAGTAAAGCTATCATTTTACTGCTAAAAGCTTCTAATTGAAGCAACTGCGAGCTAGAAACTAGGGGGCAAAAAAAATAAAATTCCTTTGCATAGGTGGCGAAACTGCATATCTTTGCAGCGAATTTAAGAAAACCATCATAAGCTAAACAGCATGCTTAAGAAAATTTACAGCCTTCTAGTAATTGCGATTTTGGGCCTTTTTGTAGGTCAGAATCAGGCTTATGCTTCTGGGGGCGATGACCCCATTGAGGCGGTCATGCACCACATTGGCGACGCACATCAATTTCACATTGTAGGCGATATGTATTTGCCTTTGCCTTGTATCGCTTATAGCGATGCGGGTTTGTTCTTTAGCCTATCTTCTGCTTTTGAGTACAGCCATGCCAACCATATGAGCAGCAAAGCCATTGATGGTTATGTTTTGTATCATGATGAGTTGATGCACATCAAGGGAGATTTCCCTGCTGGTGTTGTAGAACTAAAAACTGATGGACATGCCGATGCACATTCAGATCAGCCGATGCCTGGCCATAGTGATGCTCATGGCGACAAGCAGGTGGTAGATGAGCATGGCGTGCATACAGAGGGTGGTCATGATCGTGATGAAGTGCATGTGATGCACCAGATTACGCATGAGGGAAAAACTTATGAGCTAGAGTCGGCCAGTAAGCTACAAGCTATGACTAGCTGGTATGATTTCTCGGTAACGAAGAATGTATTTTCTATGTTTTTGGCCTTCTTGCTATTGGTTGTCGTCTTTAGCTCAGTAGCCAAAGCTTATAAAAAGAATCAAGGAAGAGCGCCCAAAGGCCTTCAGTCTTTGCTTGAGCCTATCTTTGTATTTATGCGCGACGAAGTGATTGAGCCAGCAATTGGCCACAAGTGGGAGAAATTCTTCCCCTTCTTGATGTCGCTATTTTTCTTTATCTTGTTCTCTAACTTGTTGGGTCTCATTCCGTTCTTTCCTGGAGGAGCCAACATCACGGGGAACTTGGGGGTAACTTTGGTCTTGGCCGTATTTACCTTCTTGGTCACTAACCTCAGCGGAAATGGCCACTACTGGCGCCACGTTTTGGCTATGCCTGGTGTACCTCTTCCCATTTTGATTTTGTTGACGCCTATTGAGGTTATTGGTTTGTTTATTAAGCCCATTACGCTCTTGATTCGTTTGTTTGCAAACATTACAGCCGGTCACATTATCATCCTTTCATTGGTTAGCTTGATCTTCATCTTCTCTAATGGAGGCGAAGATACAGGCGGTGCTGTAGGAGGTGGAGCGATTGCTGTTCCTTTTGTATTTGCCATGAACTTCTTGGAGCTCTTTGTCGCTTTCTTGCAAGCCTTCATCTTTACTTTGCTTTCTTCTATTTATATTGGTGCAGCTGTAGAAGAGCACCATCATGAAGAAGCACACTAGATTTTGACTAACGATTATTATTTATATTTTTTTCATTCTTTAATCATTACTTATTATGGGACCTCTTGGAGCTGGACTAGCTGTTATCGGCGCAGGCCTTGGAATTGGACAAATTGGCGGTAAAGCCATGGAAGGTATGTCACGTCAACCTAAGGCGGCTGGTGACATCCGTACAAGTATGATTATCGCTGCTGCTCTTGTTGAGGGTGCTGCCCTCTTTGCTATTGTAGTAGCTTTGATCAAAGAGTAATTTTAACTCTTCAAGCTGACTCGGCAACGATTGGTTGTCGAGCAGCTTCTTTTCTTTTAGAATTTATACTATTTCTTATAATACACATATATACTCTGCCTTATGCTTTATCTAGCAGACTTCTCTGTGATGAATCCAAGCTTCGGCTTGTTGTTCTGGACCAGCATCATCTTCATCTTGGTATGGTTGGTAATCGGCCGCTTTTTCAAGAGTATCAAGAATGCGCTTAAAGATCGTGAAACCGATATCCAGTCGGCTCTAGATCAGGCCAAATTGGCTCGTGAAGAAATGGCTCAACTAAAATCTGAGCATGACGTATTGTTGAAAAAAGCTCGTGAAGAGCGCTTGAAAATTATTGCTGATGCTGAGGTTGCTCGTGAGCAAATTGTAGAAGAAGCCAAAGCTAAAGCAGACCAAAGCAGCCGCCAGATGATTGAGGCCGCTAAAGTAGAAATTGAGAACCGCCGCAAAGAAATGGAGGTGGAGCTCTTTAACGAACTCGGTCAACTTTCTGTACATCTTGCAGAACAACTCATTGGCCGCGAACTAGAAAACAAACATGAGGATTTCATCCAGTCTAAAGTGACTGAGTTGAAAAATACAGACCTCGCTAAGCTCAACTAATTTTTTCTTCCTCTAACTTTTAGCTATTATGTCTATTAGCCGTATTGCCGCTCGCTACGCCCAATCACTCTTTGATTTGGCCCAACAAGAGCAAGCACTCGATCAAATTCATGAGGATGTAAAAAGTATTGAGCAGGTGGTAGAATTGCCCGATTTTAAGGCAGTCATGAAAAACCCACTGATCTCTACCGAGAAAAAAGAAAACATCTTCGAAGCCGTGTTCAAAGGGAAAATTCACCCTCTGGCCCTCAATACTCTGATGGTCATGGCTGAACACAAAAGAGAACGCTACCTTAGCGCTTTCTGCCACTTCTTCCACAACCTCTACACTGAGTATAAAGAGGTTTCTATCGTTAAACTGACCACGGCCTCTACCGTTGGCCAAGCCACTATTGACAACATTTTGGCGGGCTTTCAAGAAAAAGGCCTAATCAAAAAAGATATTGAACTAGAGGTGGCTGTAGATTCTAGCCTTATCGCTGGATTTGTGCTCGAGTTTAATGATAAAGTATATAACGCCTCTGTGGCGCAAAAGCTCTCTGAGCTGAGAACCAAATTTAGTCAAAACCTCTATACTAAAAATATTTAAAGATATGGTTGACGTAAGACCGGACGAAATCTCCGCAATATTGAAAGAGCAAATTACTGGTTTTGGCGCCGGTGCAACGCTCGAAGAAGAAGGTACCGTATTGGAAGTGGGTGATGGTATCGCCCGTATCTATGGTTTAGCAAATGTAGCGGCCGGTGAATTGGTCGAATTCAAAGATAAAGGGGTGCAAGCTATTGCCCTTAACTTGGAAGAAGATAACGTAGGGGTTGTTCTTATGGGGGCTTCTGAAAAGATTAAAGAAGGAGACAAAGTAAAACGTACTGGCCGTATCGCTTCTATCGATGTAGGAGAAGGTATGCTTGGCCGCGTAATCAATCCTTTGGGCCAACCGCTAGACGGACGTGGCGCTATCAAAGGAGAACGCTACGCTATGCCTCTAGAACGTAAGGCTCCTGGTGTAATTTACCGTCAGCCTGTAAATGAACCACTCCAAACAGGAATCAAAGCTATCGATGCCATGATTCCAATCGGACGTGGACAACGTGAGTTGATTATCGGTGACCGCCAAACGGGTAAAACCGCTATCGCTATCGATACAATCCTCAACCAAAAAGAATTTTACGACCGCAATGAGCCCGTATACTGTATCTACGTTGCCGTAGGCCAAAAAGCTTCTACTGTAGCTATGGTAGCTAAAACACTAGAAGAAAATGGCGCTCTTCCTTATACCGTAATCGTTTCTGCAGCAGCTTCTGAACCTGCCCCCCTTCAGTTTTATGCTCCCTTTGCCGGTGCCGCTGTAGGTGAGTTCTTCCGCGATACAGGACGCCCCGCTCTTATCGTCTATGATGATTTGTCTAAGCAGGCGGTAGCCTACCGTGAGGTGTCTCTACTCCTACGCCGCCCTCCCGGACGTGAGGCTTATCCCGGTGACGTTTTCTACCTTCACTCTCGCTTGCTAGAACGCGCCGCCAAAGTAATCAACAATGATGAGATCGCTCGCGAAATGAACGATTTGCCCGAATCACTCAAAAACGCTAAGGATGCTCAAGGTAATCCTATCGTGAAAGGTGGTGGATCTCTTACGGCTCTTCCTATTATCGAGACACAAGCAGCCGACGTTTCTGCTTATATCCCAACGAACGTAATTTCTATTACCGATGGCCAGATCTTCCTAGAGTCTAACCTTTTCAACGCCGGTGTGCGTCCCGCTATTAACGTAGGGGTGTCTGTATCTCGCGTAGGAGGTTCTGCTCAGATCAAACCCATGAAAAAGGTATCTGGTACCCTTAAGTTGGACCAAGCTCAGTACCGCGAATTAGAGGCTTTTGCCAAGTTTGGCTCTGACCTCGATGCCGCTACTAAGCTCGTTCTTGATAAAGGTGCCCGTAACGTAGAAATCCTAAAGCAACCTCAGTATTCTCCCGTTTCTGTAGAGAAACAGGTAGCTATTATCTACTGTGGTACTAAGGGCCTTTTGCGTAAGGTACCCGTAGATCGCGTTAAAGAATTTGAACGCCTGTTCTTGCTCGAACTCGATCGCCGCCTACCCGATGTACTTACTGCTTTCCGCAATAAAAAGTACAACAAAGAAGATCTCGCTAAGATCGAAGCCCTTGCCGCCGAAATGACGCAGCAGTTCGCTTAACTATATACTCTGAGGATTTGGGCTGGCCCCGCTAGCCCAAACCCTTCTTTTCTTATTTTCACCATCTAGATGTCTCGAAATGGCCAACCTTAAAGAAGTACGTGACCGCATTCAGTCGGTAAACTCTACGCAGCAAATTACCAAAGCGATGAAGCTGGTAGCGGCCTCTAAGTTGCGTCGTGCCCAACAAGCTATTACGCAATTGCGCCCTTACTCAGAAAAACTCAATAGCATTTTGTCTAACATTATGCTCACTGTTGAAGAAGGAGCAGATGAGTCTGGCTACTCTAATGAACGCCAAATCAATAAGATCTGCCTAGTGGTGATTAGCTCTAACCGTGGCCTTTGTGGTGCCTATAACTCTAATGTAATCAAACAGGTCATCGGCCTGCTAGAAGAAGGAGGAAAATACCACAACCAATATGAAGCAGGCAATGTATCTATGCTCTTTATTGGTAAAAAAGCATACGATATCCTCAAAAAGACCTACACTAAGGCTACTTTGATTACGGATTATCTCGATATCGTAGGCAAAGATTTCTCTTCTCAAGATTCTATGCCTATTGCCGAAATGCTTATGCAGCAGTACTTAGACGAAGACTATGACGCTATTGATATCGTCTACGCTAAGTTCCGTAATGCCGCTATGCAAGAGTTTGAAGTAGAACAGTTCCTCCCTATCGCCAAAGCAGAAGCCTCAGAAGGTCAAGAAGACTTTTCTGTAGACTTTATCTTTGAACCCCCCAAAGAGGAGTTGCTCGAATACCTCACGCCTACGATCCTCAAAACGCAGTTTCATAAAACTATCCTAGATTCTAATGCCTCTGAGCATGGTGCTCGTATGACGGCTATGGATAAAGCTTCTGAAAATGCCGATGAGCTCCTACGTGACCTTAAAATTCACTACAATAAAGCCCGCCAAGAAGCAATTACTACCGAGTTGGGAGAAATTGTGGGCGGTGCCGCCGCTCTCGAAAGCCAATAAGGCAAATAGAGATATACAAATAAAAAAAGGAAGCCAATTGGCTTCCTTTTTTTATATCACTAGCTTAGTTCTAGTTTGCACCAGGACGACGCTTCTGTGAAGAGGCATCATTGGTAGTCGTTGCTCCACCACGCTGCTTCTGTGCATTAGCATCTCCTTTGGTAGTCGCTCCACCACGACCCTTCTGAGGATCTTTAGTGGCTCCACCAGAAGTCGCTTCTTCAGCAGGAGTTGTAGATGAACCCTCGCTACCAGAGGTAGCAGAACCAGAATTAGGCGCAACAGGACGAGTGCTGCCACCAGCAGTAGTACCGCTCTTTGTGGGCTCCTCTTCAGGAGTAGCTTCGCCATTCTCTTCTTTGTACAAGCGCATCGCCTCTTCATCAGCAGTTTCTTGGCATTTCTGCATCTGCTCTTCCATGAATTTGGTCTTTAGCTCTTCATATTTGGCGTCAATTTTCGCCTGCTCACCATCATCAAAAGATGATAGCAAACCAAAGGCACCCAAACCTAGGCAAAAGGCACCCGCAAACAATAGTTGCTTTTTCATAACTATATCGGTTTTATAAAAGTCAAAATAAAATTACTGCTCAGCTTCTCCTTCTGCTTGCTCAGCCATAGCCTGAGCAATAGAGTCTTTTTTAGTCGCTACCAATTCGTCGCACTTTTTAGTGGCTTCTTCCATTAGGGTAGCTTCTTCTGTTTTTAGTTTTTCTTCCGCTTTCTTGGCAATATCCGCCTCGCTAGAAGCTCCGCCGCCGCAGCTAACGACAGAAAAGGCCATAAGGCCTAGGCTCAAAGCGCCTACAATTAGTTTTTTCATGATCTTGTACTTTTGATAAAATGATTCGTGAATAGACTCAAATTGCTTGCTAAAAAGCTTTTTGAGCCTATACAAATTTAAGATAAAATATCAGATATACAAGCGCAAGGCCCTGTTTTACTGCCTTCCCGCAGTTGGCTTTTCTTCTTTTACAAAATACTATGGCCCAATCTTCTCTTGCTTTTTCTGTTCTTTTTTTGGGGCCCGCGGCCAGCAAGCTGGCCGCCGCTATGCTGCGGGGCTCACAGGTCTGTTCGGCCCTGCGGGCTACACTTCGTTTCGCCCTTGGTCTGGCCTTCGGCCCCCCCTTCGCAGCGCTGGGCCGCTCAGCGGTCTTTTTTCTTTGGGCTTTCTTCTTTGGCGGTTGGGCGGTTTGGGATCCATGGGCTGAAGCCCATGGTTGTGGGGCTGAGCAAACTGGCGGGCTAAAGCCCTTCTTTGCTGATGGAGCCTAGTGGAACAGAAAATCCCCTCGAAGGAGGGGATGGTGATTTTTTCGATAGCCTAGGGCCTTGGCCCTAGGGTTCCTATGAAATTTATGGGGGAGAAAAAAACAAAATCAAACTACCGAAGAAAAAAATAACCCTTGTTCAAAGCGGTAGAGGATTTTAATCCTCTCCGCACTATAGATGTAGAATGGGGTTGTTGCATGGCTGTAGGTTTCAACCTACAGGTATATATATCCATCCTACAGGCCCGAAGGGCCGCAGGCCTAGGGGCCTGAAAGGGGGCCGCGCAGCGGCAGACCCAGCCAGCTTGCTGGCGCAGGGCCGAGCAGACCTGCGAGCCCTGAAAGGGCCCGGCCGCCGCAGGCGGCAGGCCCCAAAAAAAACTTAGTTGTTTTAAAAAAAAGTGTAATGAAAAAAATTAGCTACAGCATCCTTTGTTTTTGGGTACTATTGTCCTGTCAGTTTTCTGAAACGCCGACCCAAGAAGGGCCTAGCGAGGAGGTTCTAGCAGAAAAGCCTGCTGAGGACTTGCCTCCAAAACCTCATTGTGTATGTAATGATCGAATACTAGATGCCGATAGTTGTGATCTGTTATTTCAAAATATTTTGGGACACTACAAAGGGGTTAAAATGGAGAAAATTGGTTCGGTAAAATGGGGGCGAAATCACTTAGGGAACACCTCAATAGAAGTAGCCGAAGCCGAAAAAGATAAAGCGCTTATTATAGAGCGGGATCGATATATTTATGGAGAGGATACCTTTTCATTTAAAAAGGTAGCTTTAGTCAGCTTGTCACTTACCACCTTCTTTGGAACAGGAACCTCGGGGGTATTTCCGGTAGATACATCTAGGTTTAAATGGAGAGATAGCGTAGATTATTATGTATTGACTTTAGAGGAAGATCCTCCCAATTTTTACAACATCATGGTCATTAATGGCCGGTACTATAGTTTCCCAATTGAGGATTATTTAATGGAGTTAGAGAGAGAGGAGCAATTTGAGTATACCCACTTTGTGGAGAAGAAACCTTCTCCGATTAGGGGGGAAGAGGCGAATACGGTTCCAACAGATAGTGCTAAGGGCTTGCTTAATGACCTTATAGGGATTTATAAGCAGGGAGAGGGACTTCGTTTGGGCTCATTGAGGTGGGGAGCAGATTATTTAGGTCGGTCTACAAAAGAAGACTTAAGAAAGGCGCAATCTAAGCGCTACGAAATAAAGAAGGGGCAGTTAATATATGGAAAAGATACGGTGCTTTATGAAAGAGCCGTTTGTTGGCAGGAACCGCTTTATGCGTTTTTAGAAACAGCAAAAGAAGGTGTTTTTCCCTTAGATAGCAGTAAATTTGATTTCAGTGGATACGATACGGTAACAGTCTATAACTTTAGGAAATTAACAGCTGTATCTAAAGGGCTGGATAAGGAATTGTTTCCCAATCGTATGATGAGTATAAAAGGAAAGATGTACCTCTGGATACTTGATGATTATTGGACGGAGGTTGAAAAGTAGATTTAAAGGGTTGGGGGGGGTAAAAACTTTATTAGATGAGAAGACTAGTTGTATTATTGTGCCTGTTGTCTACACTTGTTTTTGGCCAAGAGAGTAAGAATGATGTGGAGACCTTTAGTTTTTATGATTCTTGGACATTAGAATCCGTAAGTTATGAGGACGTCATCTATCTGCTACCATTTGATCTGATATTTAATTTTGATGAAAATGGCTTATACACTTTGGAATTTGTTGAAGTAGATTCGTTTGATCGTTGTGGAGAAACTATTGCAGATTTCGGGTATTCATATTTAAGTGGACGTTATTATATAGTAGAGAAAGAAGATGATGTTTCGTTTAAATTTAATGCTGAACAACAAACTGTTTTTTTTGAATGGATTGGAGCCAAAAGAATGAGGAAGTACAGTGATTATCGTACTTCATCTATGTTGGGAATGTCTTCTATATCTGATATTAGCTCTTATTATTGGGGGTGGTTTTGTGCTGATGATAATTTAGGAGAAGTTGATGAGTTCTTTCTTGTTTATGCGCTAAATGATATCTTTAAAAAAGGAGTTTGTAGAGTTGATTTTCAAAAAGGTAAAATGAGTGTAAGAAGTAAGTCTGGAAAAACAATTATTTTCTTAATGAGGCTTTAATTAAGACGTTCTTAAATAAAAAATGCCTTGACTAGCCTTAAATTTTTATCAAAGGATGGCCGAGAAGTTAATTTTATGAGGGTTTCAACCCTCATTCATCAATCATTGCGAAGCAATACCATGCTTGCTGTAGCTTTCAACCTACTGTAAAAAGGGCCCGGCCGCCGCAGGCGGCAGGCCCCAAAAAAAAATGGATAGCATGCTCCACCAAAATCCTTAAAAGCAACATCTGAATAGATATAAATTTAAGGTCGAGATTGACTGCTGTTCCGATAAAACAAGCAATTAAATGAAATATTTGTGCATCAGTATAGCTTTGCTTGCTTGCTGTCTGTTGGCAACTTCTTGTGCGTATCAAAAACCTGTACCAGGACGTTATAGTAGCAATGCACTGCCATATGCTCTTTTAGAAGTAAAAGAAAATGATAGCTTTTCTTGCCGTTTTGGTCTTATGGACCCTTGCTTAATAGAAGGAACGATAAGAGTAGATAAGAAGCGAGCTAGCTTTAAGCATGAGAAGAATAGAGCTTTTGTATTAACAACTCAAAGCGCTAAGCATTCAGATAGTATTCGTCTGTCTTTTGTGCTTCCAGAGGTGTATATTCCTCTTTATGAAGTAGATGGGCTGTCTTTAGAGCAATTGACATCAAGAGTAACTAAATGTAAGCTCAGTACACGTCTGATTACTGATAGTTCTGAAGTGGGAAGAAATAATACAGTTTCCTTTCTTAGAAAAGAGGCTCCAAAAAAACTCATTGTAAGTTCGACTTATTCTACAGAAGAGCTAGCTTTTACTATTGATTTAAGGGCCTATCCTCAGGAGGATTTAATTATAACAATATACCATTGGGACTACTGTTTTCTTACAAATATAGAGCTCCTAAAGGTAAATAACAGGAAAGGAAAAATTGTGATCAGAAGAACTGGCCTGAACTACTCTAAAAAAATAGTTTTATACAAACTAAAAGATTAGACAACTCCCCTGACACTAAAACTCTAAGCCATAGAAGTAGTATAAAAAGAAGCCCAACAAAAGCAGGTGCAAGAGTAAGGCGGTCCAAGCTCGCCAAAGAAAGGAGCGTTTTCGGGTTTTGTGTCGAAACCAATAAATGCCTGCTAAAATACCCAAGCTGCCGCCCAAAAAACCTAGGCGCAACAGCTGTTTTTCGGGAACTCGCCAAGCGTCTTTTTTGGCCTGTCGTTTATCCCAATACATTTGTATCAGGGCATAAATATTCAGGCTAATGGGGAGGAGAATAAGTAAAAGCATAGCTAAAGGCGAGACTGATGAATAAAATAGTGGTCCAAGATAACCAAAGCCGCCATAGCTTCTACAATGGGGACGGCCCGAGGGAGCACACAGGGGTCGTGGCGTCCCTTGCCGGCTAAAGTAACTGGCTCGCCCTTTTGGTTAATAGTCTGTTGGGCTTGCATGAGGGTAGCTACGGGTTTAAAGGCCAAATTGCAATAGATATCCATTCCATTAGAAATTCCGCCTTGTATTCCGCCAGAATAATTAGTTGTCGTTTTGACCTCTCCATCTTCCATGACAAAGGGATCGTTATGTTGGCTGCCGCGCATTTTGGTCCCGGCAAAGCCAGAGCCGTATTCAAAGCCCTTACAGGCATTGATGCTCAGCATAGCCTTGGCCAAATCGGCTTGGAGGCGATCAAAGACGGGTTCGCCTAGGCCGGGGGGGACGCCCTCTATGAGCAGTGTAATTTGGCCCCCGATACTATCGCCAGCTTTTCGGATGGCTCGGATGAGGGCTTCCATGGCTTGGGCTGTTTTAGGATCTGCTGCTCGAACGGGATTTCGTTCTACTTCTGAGGGGTCTAGTTCCCAGTAGGGGCGAGTACATTTTATTTCGCCCACTGCTTTTACATAGGCCCAAATCTTAATATCATATTGGGCCAAAATCTGCCGAGCGATGGCTCCGGCGGCTACCCTTGCGGCGGTTTCTCTGGCAGAAGAGCGGCCCCCACCGCGGTAATCTCGGATGCCATATTTAGCGGTATAGCTATAGTCGGCATGAGAGGGGCGATAAAGATCGGCCCAGCCGCTATAATCCTTAGATTTAGCATTTTGGTTAGGGATAAAAATGTGTAGGGGCGTGCCTGTTGTATGGCCCTCAAAGAGGCCCGATAAAATCTGAAACTCTTCGGTTTCTTGGCGTTGCGTAACAATAGCGGATTGGCCGGGTCGTCTGCGGGCCAAATCGCGGCGAATGAGGTCTAAATCTAGCAAGAGGCCAGCTGGGCAGCCGTCAATGATGACGCCAATTCCAGCTCCGTGAGATTCTCCGTAAGTAGTGATTTTAAAAATTCGTCCAAAACTATTGCCCGCCATCTTCTTCTCCGATATAATTAGAATAATCTTCAATTTTTTTTGCCAAGCGGGCCTCTAAATAGGCATGAGTGCCGCCCAAAACCTCTAAAATCATTCGGGCATCTTCTTGATAGGCTTTTCTTCTTGCGGCGCTCCAGTAATGAGGGGGAGGGCTCATATTGACTAGGCGATCGGCCAATTTGACCAAACAAGTTTCTTTAGAGTTGGCTTTGATTCGGTGGAGAGAGTCAGCCATTTGTTGCGCTTTGGGCAGCTTTTTATTTTTGCTTAGGGCTTGCACGGCCAAGCAAATTTCCTCACTAAACTCCCGGGCGAGCTCCTCGGGCAGGATGTCGGTATCTTCTAAAACATCATGCAGGATGCCGACCTGCAAGCAGAGGTTTTCGTCAAAACCCTCGGCTTCATTTTCTAGGGCGAAGTTAATTTCTGCTCCAACATGAGCAAGGTGTAGTAAATATGGCAATTCACTACCCGACATTTTTTGCCCGGCATGGGCGCGAGCAGCAAAATCTAAAGCTCTACGATAAACATCTACAGGCGTTGGCATATTTTCTATCTTTAGGTCCTAAATGAAGTTCTTCGCATCAAAATTACGGAAGAACAAATGAAAGTTAGTAAACTTCTGGCAAAATCAAGCCTTTTAGCTAAGCGGAGCGTCATTATTTTGGTCCAACTGGCTTTTGCTGCCCTTGGGCAGCCTTTGTCGAGCGCTTGGCCTAGCGATGTGTAGGGGGGCGGCGCAGCCGCAGACCGAGCGGGCTTAGCCCGCGAAGGGCCGAGCAGGCTTGCGAGCCCCGGAACGTAGCGCAGCAAGCGCAGCGCAGCTGAGGCCCCAAAAAAATACAAAAAAACAAGAGCGGCTTTTGTTTGGCCCTACAAATAGCTGTAGCTTTCCAATTGATTTTAAAACCAACACGACTTATGAAAACATTACTACCTATTCTTTTTGTACTGGCTTTTGCGCCCTGGGCTTCGGCTCAGTTTGTCATTTTTGGCGAGGCCCTACAATCGAATATTAGCAATTCTGGATTTAGCGTTAGTTACACTACCTCTCAGTCGGGGGAGGGAATTTTGGAGTATGGCCTAACGCCTAGCCTAGAAATGGGCTTTTCTTCTGCTGGTCCCAATGCGAGCAGCCACCAAATAGCGCTTTCGGGCCTACAAGCCGCCGAGGTCTATTATGTTCGCCCTAGTTTGATTCGGAACGGCGACACCATTCCCTCGACCAAAACGGCCATTATGGCTACGGCCTCCAACTCTACTGGGCAGATCAAAATCTTCTTTAATAAGAGCATTGATGTGAATGTATCTAATGGAACCTATCCGCATATTAACAACTCTTCAGCCGCTATTGTTGCCGAGCTCATTAAGCGAATTGATAGCGCCCAAACGAGCATTGATGTGGCCGCCTATAATATCAACCAAGCAAACATTGTAACGGCCCTAAACAATGCCCAAACTAGAGGCGTTGTGGTGCGTTATATTGCTAATGATGGGACCTCGAACAGTGCGTTGAGCAATGCCAACTTTCCTTATGAGGAAGTGAATACTACGGGGCTAATGCACAACAAATTTCTTATTTTTGATGCGGGATCTGTCTATGATAGCTACGTTTGGACCGGCTCGATGAACTTGACTTCTGGAAATATCTATGACGATTTTAATAATGTCGTTTTGGTCCAAGACCAAACTTTGGCCAAGGCCTATAGCATAGAGTTTAATGAGATGTGGGGGAGCACAAGCACTACCTTTGATGTGGTGGCTAGCCGTGCAGGCAGCCAAAAAGCCGATAATACGCCGCATTTGTTTATGATTGGCGGCAAATTGGTTGAGCAGTATTTCTCGCCTACAGATAATACTACTACAGCTATAAAAAATGCGGTTCTTTCTGCGGGTGGAGATGTTTCTTTTGCCCTACTGACCTTTACCAACAATGAGTTGAGAGATGCCGTTTTGGACCGTCAACAGTCTGGAGAGCAAGTAGCTGGAATTATTGAGAATATTGGCGATCAAGGTAGCGATTATAATGATTTAAATGCTGGAGGTGTGGATGTTTATGCTGATAATCAGCCTCATGACATTCATCACAAATATGCAATCATTGATGCCAATACGCCCAACTCTGATCCTCAAGTAGTCACGGGTTCTCATAACTGGTCGCAGGGGGCAGAGGACGATAATGATGAAAATACGCTCATTATCCATGATGCCGAAATTGCCAACTGGTACCTCCAAGAGTTTTCTGCTCGTTATTGTACCAATGAAGGTAGCAGCAGCTGCCAATATGATCCTGCTGTTTCGGTTTGGCAAACAGAACTGCAGAGCTTCAAGCTATATCCCAATCCTAGCCAAGGTCAAATTCAAATTGAGCTGGATCAAGCGCAAGAATTAGATTACCAACTGCTCAATAGCTTGGGCCAAAGCATTCTAAGCGGTCAAATTCAAGGACAGCAGGCGCAGCTAAGCCTGAATCAACTGCCCAAAGGAAGCTACTATTTGGTCCTGTATAAGGAGGGCCAAGCTTGGGGCCGACAACTCATTCAGTTGTTTTAAGCCTTTGCTTAGTTAATAAATAAGCGGCCAACTCTTTAAGAAGAGTTGGCCGCTACTTTTTGATTGGCCGCTATTCCTGAATAATCGTCTTGATTTTCTCGGCAATAGCCTTACCCTTGGGCCCTAATGATTTTATCGGTTCACCACTAGCCGCATAGGCCAAAAAGGTAAAATTATCGGCCAGTACCTCATCGGGATGAATGGTGTAATTGGTATTGCGACCAATTTGCTCCCAATAATTATTCAGCTCTTTTTCTTCTAGGCCCAAATCGGGACTTTTTATGCGATATTGCCCCGCTTGGGGCAGCTCCTCTAGCTCAAAAAACTGGAAAAGCATAGCTTGTAGCATCGGAATGCCCTTATAGGCCCCAAAACGAGAAAAAATAATAGGGGTGGCCAAAAATTCTTGTTCGTTCTTATCTTTTAGCCGAATGGCATAATTTAAATCCAGGCCATCGGGATTATAGAAAATGCGCTTTTGCAGAAAATCAGATAAGACCAAACTGTCTATTTGCTGATAGCCAATGGCCGCATAAAGTGCCTTCCTTTTTTGGGGCGAATAGCGAGAATAAACATGAAAAATCTCATGAATTAGGGTTTGTTCTAACTTGCTGCTATTGGCCAATTGATCGGCTGGAATAACAATGCAGTTTTCTCGAGTATAATACACTGAGGCCCCATAATAACTGCCCAAAGTCTTAATCAGCCGCATTTTGGGCAGCTCAATATTAGGCGCAAAAGCAGCAATGCGATCTAGGGCCGACTGAAAGGTTTTATGTAGCAAAATTTGCTCGCTCGAACTAAATTCCTGAACATCCTTTTGCAACATTTCTTTGTAGTGAGGCAAAAGATCTAACCGCTGGTTTGTAGGCTTTTCTAACTGCATCTGAATGGCCATCTCCAAGGCTTGCACCTTCTCAAAATAACCCTCCTTATGGTCTTGAACAATAGCAGCTTGGGCCGCTTCTAAAGATAAAAGTTCATAGTCGCAAAGGGCATGATGCCCCTCTTTTTGGGGCGGCTGCTGGCAGCTGCTCAGCAAAAGGAGGCCAAACAAAGGAAAAAGAAGAAAACGCATAAAATTAAGGGGTTTTAAATTGTTGAGCCAAATAGTAAGGCGCCTCGGGCCCCATGCAAAACAAGAGGTCCAAAGCCGATAAATGAGGCAAAAAACCTAAACGGTCCTCAAAAAGCTGCGGGTAGGGCAGAGGCGCAAAATAGGGATCTGGGGCTTTGGCCTGCTGTGGCCGAATCTGATTCCGAAAATCAATGCCCGCCTCAAATTGATGCGAAAACTGCGCAGTAAAACTAGGCGTTTCTAACTGAAAATGCTCCAATAAAAACTGCAAAGCCGCCCAATTGAGAGCAAACAAATGACTGGGCCGACTCTCCAAAATGGCCCGAATTTCCTCCCCGTAATAATCAAAAAAAGGAGCCTTGCCATAGGCCGTTTCTATGCTGCGCCAATGCTGCTTGGGCCAGTCCTTTTTATAGTCAATTTTTACCTCCCGAACCGGCAATTGCTGATGCTTGCCCTTCTCTAAAGGCACCGATAAGGCCAACTTTCCCTGGGCCGTCGCCAAATGATAACGATTGCGAAAAGAACCCTTCTGATAATGCTCCTCGCCCTCCAAAATAACCGAAAATCCCAGCCATTTAGAAAGGTACTGCAAAGAAGGAAAAAGCTGCAATTCTATTAAAAGTGAATCCTGCATAAGTCGTCCAGTTCAATAAATTTTAAGCAAATATAGTGCATTTATAAAAGGATTTGGGGCTGCCCCTCCCTTTGGTCGGGTCGGGCTGTATCGCAGCTCGCTGTTCGCTCGGCCCTGCAGCGGCAAAGCCGCTTTGGTCTGCCGCCTTCGGCGGCCCTGCTGCCCATCCCTCAGCCAGATTTAATTGCGCTGCTTTGGCCATCTTTGCTATGAATTTTTGGCTAGGCTAGCTATTTTTTAAGGGCATAGCCTTCGCTATGGCCGAGAAAAATAGGGCCGACTAGCAGGAAGTTGCTGCAAACTATAAAAGTGAGCGCGTTTAAATCTGGCTATTGCCTGCGGCCCTCCGGGCCTGTCTACCGCAAAAATAAGCTAACGCTAAAATGTGTTAAGATTGAATATAAATAAGTTTCCTTAGGGCTAAACTTACATAAATATGACAGTAAAATGACGCTCCGACCGTACTTTTGTAGTGCTTTGCTGTTTACTGTAAACATAGGTCTTTTCTGTATGAGCTAGCCCAATTGCTTCGCCTAAAGACCAAGTAAAAACTATTATGCAGAATCTACCGTACTTCAGTAAGCCATGATTGCCATGCTCCCTGGCCCCAAAGCGCTACAATTTGTTGGCGTCCCCTTTCTTAACAGCTGCTAAAGATATCGCCATGAAGGCCATAGAACAATACAAAATTATCACATTTACCCATCGCCGAACCGATTTAAACGGGATTGGCCAATTTGTACTCCGACCAAAAACAGAGGAGCAAGCTGTTTTGGAGCAATTGCATGCCTTTAAGCAGCAGATTGGCGCCAAAGAGATCTATTATCTATCTACTTGCAACCGCATTCTGTTTCTTGTCTTGGCCCAAAAAGAGGATAAAGGCAAGGCCTTTAAGCAAAAGTTTATGCAAACTCTATATGCAGACTTGAGCGAGACCCTACAAGCTAAGGCCCTCAAAGAGGCCTTTTTGTATGAGGGCCTAGAGGCAATTGACCACTTTTTTCGGGTTTCGGCCTCTATGGATTCTTTGGTGGTGGGCGAACGGGAAATTCTTCGCCAACTCCGAGAAGCTTATCAAGATAATTTGGAGCAAGGCCTTACGGGAGATGCCATCCGCTTACTGATGCGCTTTACCGTAGAAACGGCCAAAAAAGTCTATTCTTCTACGCGCATTGGCGAAAAGCCCGTTTCTGTGGTGTCTTTGGCGGTCTCTAAACTCATGCAGGCCCAATTGCCGCCCAGTTCCCGCTTTTTGTTGTTGGGCGCAGGGCAAACCAACGCCCTTTTTGCCAAGTTTCTAAAAAAATACGGCTACCACAAGGTCACAGTATTTAACCGTAGCCTAAAAAAAGCACAGGAGTTGGCCCAAGATTTTGATGGGGAGGGCCTTCTATTAAACCAGTTGGGAGAATATAGAAAGGGCTTTGATGTGGTGGTGGCCGCCACAGGCGCCAAATCAGCCCTATTAACAAGCAGCCTTTATGGGCAGCTTTTGGGCCAAGAGGCTGCAACAAGCAGCAAGTTACTGATTGATTTGAGTATCCCGAATAATATTGAGCCCACTATTGCCGAGCAGTATCCCAAGGCCCAATATATTCCCATTGAGAGCCTGAGAGAATTGGCCCAAAAGAATTTGGCCTTTAGAGAGCAGGAACTTGAGCGGGCCAAGGAAGTTGTAGAAGAACAGCTAGATATCTTTTATCAGGCCTTTAAAGAACGCCTAATTGAGCTGGCCCTCCGAGAAGTGCCCATTCAGGTGAAGGCCATCCGACAACATGCCCTCAATAACGTATTTAAGAAAGAACTAGCCGATTTGGATGAGGAGTCTTTGGCCCTTTTGGACCGCATGATGGCCTATATGGAAAAACGCTGCATTGCAATTCCCTTGCAAGTGGCCAAACAAAATATGTTGAAAGAAGACTAGCCATTATCGTCTAGAGCGGGGCCAAAGGCCCCGCAAAGGAGCGAAGCGACGCGGCTGAGGGATGGAGAGGGTGGCCCGCAGGGCCAGACCGAGGCAGCAAAGCTGCCGAAGGGCCGAGCGAGCAGCGAGCCCGGAACAGCCCGACCCGGCCATTGGCCGGGGCAGCCCCAAAAAAAGAAATAGAAAAACTTCAGTATCTTGGCGGCGAACAGAATAAATAGAATATGAGAAAATTGATTATTGGGACCAGAGGCAGCAAATTGGCGCTTTGGCAGGCCTATTATACGCAAGAACAGCTCAAGGCATTGGGCTTTGAGTCTGAATTGAAGATTATCAAAACGCAGGGAGACCGCATTCAGCACCTCAGCTTTGATAAGATGGAAGGCAAGGGTTTTTTTACCAAAGAAATTGAGGCCGCTTTGTTGGAGGGCGAGATTGATTTGGCCGTGCATTCGATGAAAGACATGCCCACCACACAGCCCAAAGGCCTAAAATTATCGGCGGTATCTTATCGGGATAAGGTGGCTGATTTGCTCTTGATTCGCAAGGAGGTTGTTGCCGCGAAGGAGCTATTGGGCTTGCCGCCCAATGCCATTGTGGGGACCTCTTCTGCCCGTAGAAAGGCCCAGATTTTAGATTTTCGTCCCGATTTGGAGATCAAGGATATTCGGGGAAATGTGCCCACTCGCCTCAATAAGCTCAAAGAAGGGCAGTTTGATGCGATTTTGTTGGCTGCGGCTGGTGTTAATCGCCTAGAAATTCCCTTAGATGAGTTTGAGGTTTTTGAGTTTGATCCTAGAGAATTTGTGCCAGCTCCTGCCCAGGGCGTTTTGGTTTGGCAATGTCGCTCGGAGGACCTACAAACGCAGCGAATTATAGCCAAATTGCACAAAAAAGAGGTGGTGGCCTGTACCAATGTAGAGCGTCGCTTGTTGCAGCTCTTTGATGGCGGTTGTCAGATGCCTTTGGGGGCCTATTGCTACAAAGAAAACGGCAGTTATCACGCTTATGCGGCAGTAGCCAAAAGCTGGAACAGCCCCGTGAAGCGGGTCCAACTATCGGCTTCTACCCATACAAAATTGGCCGAAGGCCTCTATGCGCTCTTGCAAGAAGAAGCCTAATTTTGGTAAATCGTATCGCTGCGAAGGGGGAGGAGCATATCGAGCTCATTGACCTTATAGCGGCGAATGACCACCATCGGTTTGGCCCCCATAATGGGGAGGGAAGGAATCGCCAGAACCGATTCGGAGGGTAAAAAAATAAGATATTGGCCCAAAGTCTCTAGTGGATTTTGGGCCGCATCTTCTTTTAGGGCCAAGAGTTGGCCTTCTCTTTCTTTAAAGATATGCAGCTCTTGCTGTTTGCCGTTAAAACTACCACAAACAAAAAGAGAGTCGCTAAATTGGTGCATGGCCCGAAAATCGGCTTGCGGAGCCTCAAAAAGTAGGGCGGCCAGCTTATTTTTTTTGCCCTTTAGGGGCAAGGGCAGGCTCAGGTTATTTTTCTGGACCAGCAGGCTATCTCCTTTTATCATTAACTGATAGCGATTGCGCCCAATCAGGGTGTCAATACCGGCATTTTTGGCCGTTCGTTCGCCCGCCAACTGAAGAGGGCGCTCTTGCTGCCCGCTACTGTCTTGGGCCAGTTGCTCCTTAAGTGCTTGGGCCTCTTGGCTAGTATTTTGGCAAGAAAAAAGGGGTAGCATCAAAAAGCAGCAGAAAAAAAATCTAGCGAATCGCATGAGATATATTAGTTTACAATAAGAAATTTAGTGTTGAGGCGTTCTGTGCCATCACTATTGACGGTAAAGACCAAATAAACGCCAGGACTAGCCTTTTGTCCCTCATAATCGTAGCCGTTCCAAACCGCTTGCCCACCATAGGCATCTTGTTCAAAGACCAAGCGACCCCTTGCATCGGTAATCTTGACATTGACATCCTCAACCAAGCCACTAATGGCAATCTGTCCCTCATAATTTGGGCGAACGGGGTTGGGAAAAACCCGCACCGCCGATTTATTGGCAAAGCTGCTGCCTTGGGTGGCCTCGGCTCTAAAGCCTTGTAGGCCGCTTTCTGTGGCCATATATACTTGTCCAGACTCGGGGTCTACGGCAATCGCCCCCACCCGATTATTAAAGAGCGGACTATTTTCCTCGGTAAAATAATAAATTTGGCTGTAGTCTTCCTCATCTAATAAAAAGACGCCATTATCGCTAGCGATCCATTTGCGGTTGGCCCCATCTACGGCAATGCTACGAATGTTTTCATTCTCCAACAAACGGCCATTAAAATCATCGGGATTGATGATGGGCCGAAGACCAGAACAATTATCATCAAAAACAGAGCAGCTAAAAATAGTCACACCATTATCTGTGCCCACCCAAATGCTTCCGCTGCGGTCACTGACTACACAATTAACCTTACTAGAGGCCAGCTCGCTATTGCTGGGGGTAAGGACCTTATAGCGCTCGTCTCCATCTACTTCTAGCTCTCCGCTATCAAAAACGAGCAGGTTGTTTCCTCTCAGCTGAACAATCCATTTGTAGCCGTAGCGATCTATGGCAATCGGCCCAATTTCAGAAGTGTAGGGGTTGGCAAAACTCTTCCAATCGCCCTCTTCGGTTTTTACCACAATGGGCTGCACGGCTTTGTGGTTGCTCATCCAGAGGTTGTTATCGTCATCAAAGGCGAGGCCCGTGATACGCGTCCGGTTGGCATCGCCTTGGGCCTCTTGTAGGGCCGTGTTGGGGCTGTCTTTGTCCCAAACATAGATGCTATCTTCCTTGGTGATCTGGACCAATCCAGCCAAAAAGGAGCCCATATAAACGCTGCGGTCTTTGGGGCTAATGGCCAAGCAAGAGAGGTTATCTACCCCATTGAGCTCAGAACGGTTGGCCGGGCGGTAACTCCGCCAATCAAAGTCTTCATAGCGGTAGGCCCCAAAACCATCAAAGAAAACACTAACGTAATCAATCATACCGCCAGTGGCCCAAAGTACGCCATATTCATCTACGCCCAAACTCGAAACATTCGCATTGTAAGGCCCTTCAGGAAGGTAGGGACTAAGACTGCCGTCTGCATTGTTGCGGTAGAGCCCTCGCCCCCCAGCCATCCAAATGGCCGAGCTGCGGTCCGAAAGAGCATCAAAAATATTTCCCGAAATATCGCCATCAAAGAAGTAGCCTTCTAAACGCTCATCCTCAAAAAGAACCTCTACGTAGTTGGTCCCTGTGGCCATGGTTAAACGAGTACCAAAGGCATTAACTTGCATGCGCAACTTAGAACGCCCCGTATACATATAGTTCTCGCCATTATGAGGCAGATGACTAAAACTTTGCCCATCATAGCGCATCAGGGTATCGTTGATATCAGCATACAAACGGCCATTCATTTTCCCCAAGGTAAAGCTTTCATAAAAGTCTAGGGCCAAACCATCGGCAGTGCCTAGCTTGTCCCAATTATTAAAGTCTTGCAAATTGACGCCTTCTACGGGCACTTTGTATACACCTATAGCGGTGGCCATAAAGAGCTCTTGGCCCAGCCGATCACTAGCATAAACCTCCATGCTCGTAAAGGTGGTCTGCGCAAATTCTCCGCTTTCTTGCTCAAAGCAAACCAAACCAAATTCTGTAGATAAATAGACCTGATTGCTATCGCAAAATATATGGCGAATGCTGCGCCCACTACTAATATTGGCATTTTGCTTAATGGCGGGCCGGTTCATAATGCGGCCATCACTGCCCAAAATATCTAGATTGCCATTTTCATAACCAATAAAAATGCGCTGGTAGTCCGCACTATAGGCCAAGCTGCTAATCCCCACATCAGAAAGCCCACTTATTTTATTGTAAAGCAGAAATTCTCCACTGGCCTTAAATACCGAAAAAAGCCCGTAATCCGTGGCCGCATAAATATGGTCTGGGGTTTCTATCAAGGCTTTGGTTTGCCCATAGGGCAGAAAAGATTCCCATTGCCCAATCCCCACTTTAGGAGCCAAAGATTGCGCCTGCAGAAATGAAAAACTTAGCATTAGCCCAAGAAAAAAAAGGAAGGTCGTTCGCATAATTTTAAGTTTACAGCTAGCAAGTTCAAAAAAAAATAGGACAATGCCCCTTACAGCATTGCCCTATTCTAAAAATATCTAGTTCATTCTTGTTGTTTTGTAGTTGCTCCTTACTTCAACTACACTTTTACAAACGCTGGCTTTTTCAAAAGGGTGGGGTAGTTTTTCTTTTTTCTTCTTTTTTTGGGGCTGCCCCGGCCAAAGGCCGGGTCGGGCTGTGTCGTGGCTCGCAGGCCTGCTCGGCCCTGCGGCGGCAAAGCCGCCTTGGTCTGGCCCTTCGGGCCACCACTTTCCATCCCTCAGCCGAGGCGCTGCGCGCCTTGGCGGCGGCTTCGCCGCCTATCTGGACCAAAAAAGCGCCCCAAACCGCAGTTTGGGGCGCTTAGGGCCTTCCCCCTATTTTGCAATCAAAGGCAAAATGGCCGGAATGTTTTGGTCTTCATAGGCTTGCATGGTCGCCACCGGAAGGTTTCCACCATAAAAGCCAGCGGCCTCCGCCCGAATAATATACTTTTGGTCGGGCCGCAAGGGCAAACTAATTTTACCATTGGCATCGCTTGTAAAGCGCTCTTCACGGCCATCTAGCAGGTTGGTCAAGACAATAGTGGCTTGCCCAATCCCGCTTTGGTTGCTTTTCTGCACCACCTGAAGGTCTACGCTCAGCTTTACCTTAACGTCCTCTTGGGTTTCCAACATGGGCGGATCCCCTTCGGTATTTTCATAGTTGTAAGGGTCCTCTGCGCTTGTTGTATTTTCCTCATTAGGGTCATCAGGAAGGGCCCAGGGATTGTAGTCAGGATCATCTGGATCTAAAGGTTCTTTGGGCGCATTGGGGTCACTCCAGTCCCCATCAATTTGGCCATTATCGACCACCACTTCGGGGTCAAAGTTATCTGAACTATTGGGGTTGGGCGTAGGCTGGCCTCCTGTTCCTTCATTTCCGTCTAGCTCTCCACCATCTTCTAGCATGGCTAGGTCCATAGAATCCACCTTTTCTTTAGCGGTGGGTTCTTCTACGACGAAACCAGCATTGATGAGGCTGTCGATGAGTTTTTCGTCGTCGATGCCAGAATCGGCGAGGCTGTCGGTAAAATTTAGCTTTCCTCTAGGGGCGATGCCAGGCGGTAGGTCCTGAGGTTCTTCTCCGGTCAAAATAAATTGATAAAGGTCATCGCTTCCATTTCTAGAAGAAGAGAAAAAGCCCTTAGTTTGGTCGTCATCTAAGAGGAAGTAAGTATCGTCAAAGGCAGAGTTGAGCGGTTGGCCCAAGTTCTCGGCCTCGGTCCAGTCAATTCCGTTACCCGTAGGTCTAGAGCGGAACAAATCGTAGCCACCATAGCCCGCCTTGCCTTTAGAGGCATAGTAGAGCGTACCATTGGGGTGGGCAAAGGGAAAGGCCTCATTGCTGCGGCTATTCACGCCCTCTCCCAAGTTTAGGGGTTTAGACCATTTATCGCCCATTTTTCGGCTCATCCAAATATCCGTTCCTCCAAGTCCACCCGGCATATCAGAGACAAAAAACAGGACTCGGCCATCGGCGGAGAGGCTAGGGTGCATAAATTGGTAGCCTTGGGTAACAAACTCTAGGACCAAGGGTTTGCTCCAGTCGCCATCGACCAATTCGCTGGCAAAAATTTGTAGGGTATAGGCTTCGGCATCGGGGGTTTCTTTTACCGAGCGGTTATAAAAGCAGAGTTTTCCGTCTCGGCTAAAGCTAGCTGGACCGTCATGTCGGCGGTTGCCATTTAGCTGGCGGGCAAAAGCGGCTGGGGCGGCCAATTGGCCATCAGCGCTTAGTTCTGCAAAGTACAGATTGAGGAAAGAGCGTTCTTGCTCTCCCCAATTGGCGCTAATATCAGCGGCTTGGATACGGTCGGAGCTAAAGACGAGGCCCGTACCATAAAAGGCGGGACCAAATTCGTCGTTCAGGCTATCATTGACCGCAGCTTGATAGTTAATTTGCACATCGGGATAAACGGGAATAATAGACTCAATGGCATCTAGTCGTTTGAGTAATTCTGCTGGGGCTGGGTCTTCTGGCCGTTGGTCGGCATACTGCAAAAACTGCGAGCGGGCCTCATCAAATTTGCCCAAAGAGAGTAAAGATTGCCCATAGGCCAATAGAATATCGGGGCGTTCATCGGCATTGGGAAGCAGGTCCTCAAAAAGAGGAACGGCCTTATCTACATGGCCTGTTTCATTATAGCTTTTGGCCAAATTGATGCGGGCATCTACGCCCATCACGCCTTGGCCCGAAGTGCTGCCCATCAAAAGCTCATATATTTCTTGAGCTTCTACATAACTCTCTTCATTAAAGAGGTTGTTGGCTTTTCTAAGTTTGTTAATGCGCTCTTGCCCAAAGCTGGCCCCACTAAAGGCAAAGAGCAGAAAGAGAAGTAAGTAAGTCCTCATAAATTGCTCATTTTTATTAGTCGCTGCTAAGTTAAGTATTATTAAAGAAGTTCTTGTTTAGAACTTGTTTTAATCTGATCTTCTGGGGGGAGCTAGGGGCGGGCTGTTATTGGCCTAGCGCTGTGGAGGGGTGGCCGCAGGCCAGACCCAAGCCGCCGCAGGCGGCTGCAGGGCCGAGCAGAGAGCGAGCCCCGCAACATAGCGCAGCAAGGCGTAGCCGCCGCTGAGGCCCCTAAAAATCCTTGCCCAAAGATAAGTAGATTTTGGCTTGTTGGACATCGCCAGTTTCTACGCCCCAAGCACAATCTAGCTTGACAAAATAGCCCAAAACCACCGAACGCAGGCCAAAACCAAAGCCTTGTACAATGGGGCGGCGGTAATAATTGACTCGCAGGCGAATGGGCGAGACCACATTTACCCCAGAGGCGGGGTCGATGGTGGTACTATTGAGGGGGTTGTCTTTGGAGAAAGGCGAGCTGCCCTGCCAGGCGGTACCCACATCATAGAAACCGCTGAGTTGGAGGTTGCGCAAAATGCTAGAATTGCTGTTCGAGTTGCCCAAATATTCGGCAAGGGGGATGCGCAATTCGGCATTGATGAGGGCAAAAGAGTTTCCATTTCTGATATTGGCATCAAAGCCGCGCATATTGGCGGCCACCGTTTGGTAGGCATAATCTTGACCATCGGGTAGGGGAATGGTTTCGGTTTGGCTACTAAAGAGCCAGTTTTCCATACCGCCCAAATTGTATAAAATCTTTTGTTGGCCAAAAGAGCTAGCGCCCACAAAGCGGAAGGCCAAAATGCTCTTATTGTCCAATGAGATATAGTGGCGAGCATCTAGGCCTAGGGCAAAAGTGGGGGTATTGGCTACTTGCCCTAGGCGGTCGCCAGTGCTAAAGGGAATACCTTGGAAATAATCGCCATAAATGCGCATTCTAGAGCCTTTGCGGGCATTGAGGCCCAAAATAACGCTATTGTCATAGACATATTCTAGGCGAATGCCTAGGCGATTTTCATCATAGATAGGAACGCTTAGGCTGCCCAAATCTTCGGGGCTGATGGCTACTCTATCGGCCTGAAAACTCAGGGTAGATCGGATAGAGCGGAAGCGGCCAAGGGGGTAGCTAAATTCGGCCATGGCCAAATGCTTGAGGGTGCGGCCCTCTACCTGTTCTTGAATGGTCCCCGTGCTATCCTCCAAAATATAGTCTTCGCTAAAGCCTCTGCGGTAGAGGCTGTATTTTTGGTCCAGACGATACTTGCGATTTTCAAAGTTAAGAAAATACTCCATGCCATCAAAGGTAATCGGGATGCGCATCCCCACTTCTAGGCGGTAGTTTTCTAGGGCATCGCTAAAGTTAATTTGGCCAGAGATGCCAAGAGGCGGCAGGCGGAAGGGGCCGCCTAAATAGAGGTCTAGCCCATTGTAGAGGACGGTATTGTCTAGGTTTAGTTCTACCCCCTCAAAGAAGAAGTTATCTTCCTGCTTTTCGCCTTTTTGGGGATCAAAAACGAGCAGCTTGTGTTTAGGGGCCTTAATGGTTTTTTCCTCTGGCGTTTCCTTTTCTACAATTTGGCCATTTTGTCCTTCTACCAGCTCAATGGCTTTAGGTGGCGTACTATCTTTTTTGTTGAGTTTTGGCGTTTCTACTTCTTCAAATTCAGTCTGAAATAAGTAGTTGTCTATATCTACCTTGGCCGTATCGCTTTGGCTGGGGGGCAGGCTATCTGACTTTATTTCTTGCTCTACAGCCTTGAGCTCTTCTTCTAAGCTTTTGTCTGTTTGTGGGCCCTTTTTTTCTTTGGGCTCTTCCTTTTTCTTAGGCTCAATAGAACGGGTTTTTTGCTGTTGTAACAGCCCATTTTGGCGCTCCAAGATGAGGCGATAACGGCTAGAAGACATTTGCATTTCTCTATCGCTGCGCAAGTTTCTCAAAAAGAGTTTGTACTTGCCTCCACGGAAGAGTAAATCGGCCACTTTTTCGCCATTGGGGGTAATGCTTTGGGCCAAAATGTTGCGGCTATAATTGGTGTTGGCCATCAATTTGGTCTGCCAGCCATAAAGCGGCTGCTGCCCAAAGCTATCCAGTTGGCTGCTATCGGCTGCGCTAAAGCTGCTATCTAAGGGCAAAACAATAGGCGCCTCTCCCGATTTGGGGTAGCCCACTACTTGCTGGCCCAATAATACACTATCTATTTGGCCAATATAGCGGTTGTAAATGCCCGATTGGTCACTGAGGAAACTAAACTGCCCATCGCCCAAGGCCTGAGGGTTTTTCTCATTGACCAAAAAGCTGTTGGTCAGGCGAATGGGTGCTCCTTTCTCCTCCAATGGCAAGAAAAAGAGATCAAACTGAAGCAAGGGCAGTTGCTGGCCCAAGGGGAGCTTCATCTTGGCCGCTGGGCGGTTAGAGCTAAACAATACCCCCTTTTTGCCTTGAAAACGCATAACGGTCGGACTCAAATCATCCCAGGCATCCTGACTCAGGTTTTTGGCCTGCCCATTACTATATAAAAACAAATCACTTTGCCCCTCGGCCTGAGCCGATAGCAAAAACTGACTGCCCTGATAATGGCTAATATGGCCCACCCGCTCAATGTCCTTTATTTCTTGGGCCTTGCTTAGCTTGCCCTTGGCGGTATTCAAAAATTGCAAGTAGACTTTATCGGCCCGCTCAAAGACAATGGCTAGCTCTTGGTCGTTGCGCCAAGCCAAAAGCGGATAATGCTGGTCGCTGCGGTTGCTATGGTCCTTGGCTCCTTGCCGCCAAACGACTTTGGCTTTTTGGCTTTCAGCCTGCTGCAAAACAACTTGCTGTTTGCCCAATTTCTGCTTTACATAGGCGAGCTGCCTAGCATTGGGCGCCAAAACCAATTGACTAATGGCCTTTTTGCCCAGCTTCACTTCGAGCTCTCCCGCATTCGGAAATAATTTGCCCAAATTGTCACTCTCATAGCGCTGCATGAAGTATTTGTACCAACTGCTGCCCGCTACCGTATAAAAACTACTGCCAAAAGCATAGCGAAAGCCCGCCTCAATACTATGATTGATGCGGCTGAGATACAGCAAATTCGATACGGTGGCCTGCCCATGATTGCGGGCGATATAATGAAACAAGGATTGGCCCGCCAACTGCGGATGCTCCTCGGCCAATTCTAAAAAGTTGGCATAACGACCCGATAAAAGGGCCTCCCGAAGCTGATCGTCTTTTTCTGTGCTCCACTCTTCTACGGCATGGGCAATTAGGCCCTCCGTAAACCAGTCAGGCAACTCTAAAAGGACCGAGTTCTGCACAATTTCTTGCAAATTAGACCCAAATAGCATGCGGTTCAACACCGCCCGAGCAATGCCCTCCCGCAGGTTTTTGTGCAGCTTTTGGTGGTTGCCATCAAAATGAACCAATAGCTTTTTGTCTAAATAGACCTGCTGCCCCGAATTGAACAAAGCCGGGGCCGATATGCCCACATTAGATTGCAGCAAATCACTGTAGTCATCATAAACAATGACCTCGATAGGCTGCCGAATCTGATACTCAAATAAACTCTTGAGCTGCCGATAATCTTGCTCGGCCATGGGCAAAATCGTCTTCATTAAGCCCTCTTGTTGGCTATGATAATAGAAGGTGAAATTTAAGGTCTCATAACGCTTCCATTGGTACTGCTCTCGCTGCAATCGGTTTTGCCCAAATTCAGAACTGACCAATTGGGCCGCCACAAACTGAGGAGCCGCCCATAGAAAAATAAAGAAAAGGTAGAGGTAGAGATGTTGTCGCATAAGTTGGTGCTGCTATGGTATTTCTAAATGAGGCCAATGAGGTTGTTTTTTTGGGGCCTGCCGCCTTTGGCGGCCCTGCCCTTGCGCCGCTCGCAGGTCTGCTCGGCCCTGCAGCGCTTTCAGCGCTTTGGTCTGCCGCCTGCGGCGGCACGGCTACAGGCCAGTAGGCCAGTCGCTGCGCTCCTCTGCGGCTCGCTGCGCTCGCCTGTAGAACCCCAAAGTAGGGCCTTAGGCCCATTGCCCACAATTTTAGGGCCTCAATAAAATCGATTCTCTGCTTAAATAAACGTATTTTTGCGGCAAAAGGTCGCTTTTGGCTGTTTTGAGGCCAAAACAACCGTTTAAAACTATCTTAAAATAAGGAATTATGGCCGTGGTTCAAGCTTTCACTTTCAATATGTTTCAGGAAAATACATATATAGTATATGACCAAAGCAAATCCTGTATCATTGTAGACCCTGGCTGCTATACGGCCCAAGAACAAAATCGCCTGAAGCTATACATGGAGGAAAGGGGCCTAAAGCCCGAGGCTGTAGTCAATACGCATTGCCATTTGGACCATGTTTTTGGAAATGCCTTTGCCTGCAAAACTTGGGATATTCCCCTTTATGTGCCCGAAGGCGAGGCCGCTATGCTCGAGGCTTTTCCTCGAGTGGCCCAACAATATGGCATCCCCAATGTTACGCCTTCTCCAAAACCCAATAAACTCCTCAAAGGAGGCGAGAGCTTTAGCTTTGGCCAAACGAGCTTTAAGCTGCTCTATTGCCCTGGCCACTCGCCCGCTAGCCTTTGCTTTTATTCGGAAAAGGACCATCTGCTGCTCGCTGGAGATGTACTCTTTTTGGGTAGCATTGGCCGAACCGATTTGCCTGGCGGAAATTATGAGGTCCTTATGCAATCTATTCAGGAGGAGATTTTACCTTTGCCCGATGAAACAGTGGTCTATTCGGGACATGGACCCAAAACGACTGTGGGCCGAGAACGCAAAATGAACCCTTTCATTAAAGAGATGCGTTAAGCCCCTTTTTGGTTGGTCCAAATTAGGCGAGCGAAGCGAGCCGCAAAGGAGCGCAGCGACTGGCCTAGCGATGTGAAGGGGGGCGGCGCAGCCGCAGACCAAGGCAGCTTGCTGCCGAAGGGCCGAGCGAATAGCGAGCCCCGCAACGTAGCGCCGACGACCGAAGGGAGGCGGAGGCCCCAAAAAAAATTAAAAATTATTAAGACGATTGAATAGCTATGAAGCGAACAGAACTGAAAGAATTGGGAGAATTTGGTTTGATTGACCATCTAACAAAGGCCTTTGCGCATAAGCATGCTTCTACGATTAAGGGGGTGGGCGATGATGCCGCCGCTATTCGTTATGCTTCGGAAGGGCCACTAACCCTAGTCTCTAGCGATATGCTGGTGGAGGGAATCCATTTTGATTTGGCCTATACGCCCCTCAAGCATTTGGGGTATAAGGCGGCTGTGGTCAATTTTTCAGATATCTATGCCATGAATGCTCGCCCCAAGCAGTTGCTGGTCAATATGGCCCTATCTAATCGTTTTTCGGTAGAAGCTATGGAGGAATTGTATGCGGGAATTCAGCTCGCTTGCGATATCTATGGGGTCGATTTGGTGGGCGGAGATACTACTTCTTCACTCAAAGGGTTGGTCCTTAGCCTGACCATTATGGGCGAACAAGCCGCCGATAAGGTGGTTTATCGCCGTGGGGCCAAAGCGGGCGACTTACTTTGTGTTACTGGCTATTTGGGTGGCGCTTATTTGGGCCTCCAATTGCTAGAAAGAGAAAAGCAGATCTTTATAGAGCAGCCCGAAATGGAACCCGATTTTGATGGAGAAGAGGAATTGGTGGGCCGCCTGCTCAAGCCCGAAGCTCGCCAAGATATTATTGATTTCTTTGAGGAGCAGAAGCTGGTCCCTACCGCTATGATTGATATTTCGGACGGGCTCTCTTCGGAGGCCCTACATCTTTGTAAGCAATCGGGCCTAGGGCTCTTGCTCGAAGAAGTGCATGTGCCGATTAAGGAGAAGGTGTACCGCAAAGCTCTAGATTTTAATCTCGATCCCTTGGTTTGTGCTATGCATGGCGGCGAAGATTATGAGCTGCTGTTTTGTATTGACCCCAAAGATGCCGATAAAATTAAGTACAATATGGGTATTTCTATCATTGGGGAGATGGTGCCCGCCGCAGATGGCATCCGCCTACAAACTAAGGGCGGTAAGTTGATGGATTTGGTGGCCCAAGGTTGGACGCATCATTAGGCGATCGATTTTTTTCCATCTTATTTTTGACCGTTATACCTATTATATATCATGAAACCGAAATTAGTACAAGGTAGCCGCGACTTTGGTCCTTTGCAGCTCCGCCAACGCAAATATATTTTTAATACGCTCCGCGATATTTTTAGCCGCTTTGGCTTTCAGGAAATTGAAACGCCGGCCCTAGAAATGCTCAGTACCCTACAGGGTAAATATGGCGATGAAGGCGACCAGCTGCTCTTTAAGATCCTCAATAATGGCGATTACCTCAATGGCAAAGAGGTGCGCAAACAAAGTAGCCCCGAGGAACTCGAAAAGATTTTGGCCGAGAAAGATAGCGCCGCCCTCAGCCCGCTGATCGCTAGCCGTGGCTTGCGTTACGACCTGACGGTTCCCTTTGCCCGCTTTGTGGTCCTCAACCGCAACGATATTGCCTTTCCCTTTAAGCGCTATCAAATTCAACCCGTTTGGCGAGGCGACCGCCCCCAAAAAGGCCGATACAGAGAGTTTTATCAGTGTGATGTGGATGTAATTGGCTCGGATGCTCTGCTCTATGAGGCCGAACTCCTCCAAGTTTATGATCAGGCTTTTGCCGAATTTGATGTGAAGGTCGATATTCGCCTCAATAACCGCAAACTCCTCGAGGCCTTGGCCCAAATGATTGGCCAGCCCGAACTCTTTATGCCCATTACCGTAGCTATTGATAAGCTGGACAAAGTGGAGTGGGAAGGCGTGGCCCAAGAACTAGAAAAACTAGGCCTAGACGAGCAGCAACAACAGCAAATCCAAGCCGCTATTCAGGCCAAAAGCCTAGATCAACTAGCCGAGCTTTTTGGTCCAACTAATGAAGTGGGCCAAAAGGGCATTGCCGAGCTGCAAGAGGTGCTGGCTTTTCTAGAGGGCTATAGCTTTAGCAATAATCTTGTCCTCGACTTTAGCCTGGCCCGTGGCCTGAGCTACTACACCGGCTGCATCTTTGAGGTGGTGGTCGATACAACTGCCCCCGGTCAAGAAAAGGTCAAGATGGGCAGCATTGGCGGCGGAGGACGCTATGATAAGCTGACCGCGGTCTTTGGTTGGGAAGGAAACTCGGGCGTAGGTTGCTCTTTTGGGGCCGCCCGCATCTTTGATGTGATGGAGGAATTGGGCCGCTTTGAGCAGATCCCAGCCGATGAGGTCGAGCTGTTTTTCCTCTGCATGGATGAGGACTCGCTCAAGTATGGCTTTAATTGCCTACAAGCTTGCCGAGCCGCTGGCATCAAGGCCGATATTTATCCAGAAGCGGCCAAGTTTAAAAAGCAGATGAAGTATGCCAACAAAAGAGGGCTGCAAAAAGTGGTCATTATTGGAGAAAGCGAAAGAACAAGCGGCCAGCTCCAACTAAAGAATATGAAAACAGGAGAACAGTCTAGCTGTAACCTAGAAGAGCTGATTGCTCAACTCAAGGCCTAGTTAGCATAACTATATAGCAGTAAAACAGTCAATATCTTAGGGTATTGGCTGTTTTTTTATGCCTTGAAATTACTGTTGTAAAAAAAAACATAACTTTATCCCAAATTAAATCGCAAAGAATATGAAACAAGTTTTATTTATCCTCCTCTTCCTTATTTCTCAAGGCCTAATGGCCCAACAACAAGATACTAGCGGCTTTTGTCCTACTGGCAGTATCTGGGTCTATAAGCATGCGGTGCAGATGTATTTCCCGCATTATAGCATGTTTAGCTATGAAAAAGATACGGTGGTCAATGGGCAGGCGGTCAAAAAGATTCGCCATGATCGAGTGGCCTATGACTATCAATACCAAAATATGCAGCCCTATATTGCTGGCCATACGATTAGCTGGCAGAACGATGAGTTCCTCTATGAGCATCTGGCCGACAGCCAGCAGTTTTATCTCTTACATGATTTTTCGGCCTTAGTGGGCGATAGTTTAGCCATTCAGCAGCACCGAAATGCCTGCGGAAACAATAGTAATTACCCGCTGCAAGATACTTTAGCCATTTTGGAGCAAGATACCTTAACTCTGGGCCAATGGGCCTTTAAGCGCTCTTATTACAATATTTCTTCTAGCGTTTTAGAGGATAGTACTAGCCAGTATTTTAAGGGGAAAATCATTCACAATATTGGCGGAGAAACTACTTTTTTTCCCTATCCCAATCTACGCCTTTGCGACCCTAATGTTTACATTCAGGGCCAAACTACGGACTTGGTCTGCTACCAAGATGATGAACGGGGCGTACTCATTGATGAGGTGCAAGAGGACTGGGGCTGCGAGAGCCTCATTACTACCGTAGCGCAATTGGCCGATCCTTCTATGGCCCAAAATGCTCAGCAGGTTAAACTGTTTCCCAACCCCACTCAAGCGCAGTTTTACCTGCAGAGCCAGCAGCCCCTTTTGCGCTACGCCATTTATCAACTCAATGGGCAGTTGGTCCAGCAAGGGAGCCTTAGCAACAGCCAAGAAAACTACCAGATTGCTGTCCCCAATCTGCCAGCAGGACTCTATATCCTACAATTAGAGAACGAAGAGCAAGAGGTTTTCTACCAAAAGTTTAGAAAGCAATAGCCCATTTCGAAAAGTATAATAGTTAGAGGTTCAAATCTTAGGGTTTGGGCCCTTTTTTATGCCTGTAGGAGCTTGTTTTGGGGCCTGCCGCCTTCGGCGGCCGGGCCCTTGCAGGGCTCGCAGGTCTGCTCGGCCCTTCAGCCCTTCGGGCTTCGGTCTGGCCTGCGGCCACCCTTTCAGGCCCCTAGGCCTGCGGCCCTTCGGGCCTGTAGGACGAATTTTTGGAATGGTCCATCAAAGTCTTGATCTACGGTTTCACAAATTCCGAATAGGAGACTGTTTAAAATTTTGTGTTTCTCCTTTTTGCTGCCTAGGGACAAGCCCCTAGGCTAGCTTTTTTAGACAGCCCTCTAAAGAGGGCCTTTGGATAAGGACCTTCTCTGCAAGAACTACTTAGCCAGTCCCTGTATATCAACCTTTGAGGCCCTTTAGGGCTGACTCCATTTGATTAGCCTAGGGGCTTGTCCCTAGGCGACTATTGGCCAAATCCTAACAAGCTAACGGCCCAAATTTTATTCGGATACACAAAACCCCGAACAGTCCCCCGAATAGCTTCCTCTAAATGGAATATGTCGTTCTGCAGTTGCAGAATAGGGCAAAAAGGTATTGATGGGCTGTTTGGCCTTTGGCTATGGCGGCTTCGCCGCTATCTGCAGTCTAAAGGCCGCAGCCAATCTTGTTGGGCCATCATCTTTCTCGCTGCAAGAGCTTAAAAGCCCCTGCTTTGGTGATAGAAGGCAGGGGCTTGGGTTTTTCAGGACCTGCGGCTTTTAAGCTGCAGGCCAAGGGGCGATAAAGAGCTAGCTGATTGGGTCCTAATCTGGCTGCGGGTTTCAACCTGCAGCTATGGCCGAAGGCCAAACGGCCTACCGATGCGGCGGGGTGGCCGTCAGGCCAGACCAAGGAGCCGAAGGCGACGCAGGGCCGAGCAGACCTGCGAGCCCTAACAACAAGGACTTTAGTCCGCAGTTCGACGACCAAAGGGAGTAACCGTAGCGCCGCAAGGCGAAGCCGCAGCTGAGGCCCCAAAACAACAGCGAGCGGCCACAACAAGCCCTTTAGGGCGTCTTCGACGACTAAAAGGAGTAACGCCCCAAGGCCTAAAATACCAGATTTGAACTCAAAATAAAATATCTGTAAACTTGAAGCAGGCAAATTATTGTTTGTAAATTGCGCTATCATCAACCGAAAAACAATGATTATGCGCATTTTATCCACTATTTTTCTTAGCTGTTTGATGCTGACGGGCTTATGGGCTCAGGGGCAAGAGCTTTGGCAAAGCCAAACAGAGGCGAGCATTCCCGTTTTGGGTGTTCGTTATATTCAGCCGCAGGCCGCAGCTTATTATCAATTAGATTTGGACCAATTGCAGCAGCTCCTAGATGCGGCTCCTATGGAGTTTACGCCTATTGCGCAAATGAGCCAGACCCTCATCAGCCTGCCGATGCCCGATGGCAGTATGCAGAGTTTTGATATACAGGAGTCGCCGATTATGGAAGCGGCCCTATCGGAGCGTTTTCCCGATATCCAAACCTTTAATGGGCGAGGGGTGACGGACCCCAGTAAATCGCTTCGCTTTGACCTCACGCCCGAGGGCTTTCATGCCATGATTTTGCAGGCCGATGGGCCCACTATCTTTATTGACCCTGTCTATTTTAAGGGAGACAAACGCTATTATCAGGTCTATTACCGCAGCGATTTCCGCTCTACGGTAGCCAAGAATTTTAGCTGCCAAACCGAAACGCCTATGAGCAAAGGCCAAACGAATAAGCGGCCACTTTTGCCTAAGTCTTTTGGCAGCTGTGAGCTACGGACCTACCGCCTGGCCCTAGCCGCCACTGGCGAATATACCCAGTTTCATGGGGGAACCGTGGCCGATGCCTTGGCCGCTCAGCTGGTGTCTATGAACCGTGTGAATGCCGTCTATGAAAGAGATTTGGCCGTTCGGATGGTCATTGTGGCCGATAACTACAAAATCATTTATACCAATGGCAATACCGACCCCTATAGCAATGCTAGCGGTGGGGCCATGCTGGGCGAAAACCAGACGATCTGCGATGATTCTATTGGTACGGCCAACTACGATATTGGCCATGTGTTTTCTACTGGCGGTGGGGGAGTGGCCTACCTACAATCGGTCTGTAATAATAATAAGGCTGGTGGCGTGACCGGTAGCGCTAACCCTGTTGGCGATCCCTTTGATATTGACTATGTGGCCCATGAAATGGGGCATCAGTTTGGGGCCAACCATACCCAAAACAATGCTTGTAACCGCAATGGCGCCACGGCCATGGAGCCTGGCAGCGCCTCGACCATTATGGGCTATGCAGGCATTTGTGCACCCAATGTGCAAAACAACAGCGACGACCATTTTCATGGGGTATCCTTAGAAGAAATGGGGGCCTTTATTACAAGTAGCGGACATAGCTGTCCCATAACAACCCCCCTGGCCAATAATTCGCCAGTGGTCAATAATAGTACAAACACCCTAGTGATTCCAGCCAATACGCCTTTCTTCCTCACTGCAGATGCCCAGGACCAAGACACCGCCGATGTATTGACCTATTGCTGGGAGCAAATGGATAACCAAACGGCCACTATGCCCCCTCTACCTACTGCTACGGTAGGGCCTAGCTTCCGTTCGATTTCGCCAAGCAGTAATCCTACTCGCTATTTTCCCAATTTGGCCGACCTAAGCGCAGGCATCAGCCCAACTTGGGAGGTCCTTTCTTCTGTATCTAGAAGCTATAATTTCCGACTAACAGTGCGCGATAATGCAAGCGGAGGCGGCTGTACCGATCATGTAGACCTTCCGGTCAATGTAGATGCTAACTCTGGCCCTTTTATCATTAACTACCCTTCGGCTACTGGCATTAGCTGGATCGGCACCACCCCAGAAACCGTGCAATGGGATGTGGCTAATACGAATAATGCGCCCATAAACTGTACGCTAGTCGATATTTTATTGTCTACCGATGGTGGCTTGACCTATCCTACTGTACTCGCTACAGCTACTCCCAATGACGGCTCCGAAGTGATTACGGTCCCCAATACTCCCTCTAGCACTTGCCGCATTATGGTTAGAGCTAGCGGAGGGAACTTCTTTGATATTTCAGATAATGATTTTGAAATTACAGGCGCTAGCTTTGGCTACAACCTCTCGGTAGCTATGGATAGCCTAGCGGGCTGCCCCAATAGCAACGGCAGCTATTTTATTACGGTAACTGGACTTTTGGGCTATACAGACCCCGTTCAACTTAGCCTAACGGGCCTCCCCACAGGAGCTATGGCTAGCTTTGGAAATACCAATATTACGCCCAGCGATACCACTACTTTAGCTATTACTTTGGGCAATGCGGCAGCTGGAGACTATAGCCTTAACCTCATTGCTCAGAATGCTTCGGATACGCAAAGCCTCAACTTGATGCTTTCTGTTTTGGATGGTAGTTTGGCCGCGCCTACGCCCCAACTGCCCGCCAACCAAGCCCAGGGCGTGATTAGTCCCGCTAACTTTAGCTGGACCGCCAGCAGTAGCGCCGGCCAAAGTTTCGGCATCGAGATCGCTACAGATGCTAACTTTACAAATATTGTAGAGTCGGCCAGCAACCTCAGCAGCCCTAGCTATACCTCTGGCAACCTGAGCTCTAATACCACTTATTACTGGCGAGTATCGGCGAGCAATGCCTGTAGCAATTCGCCAAATTCTGCGGTCTTTGAGTTTACTACAGCCGACTGTAATATTTATGCCGCCGCCGATCTACCCATCGCTATTCCAGCTTCAGGAGCGCCCACTATTAGCTCCAATATCAATATCCCCAATGCGGGAAGCATCATTGATTTGAATGTGGTGAACTTGACGGGTACGCACTCTTGGGTTTCTGATTTGACCTTTGTGTTGAACAGCCCGAGCAATAGTAGCGCTACGCTTTTTGCCCAAATTTGTGGTGGAGATGATGACTTTGATGTCAATTTTGATGATGCTGCAGCCAGCAGCCAATTGCCTTGTCCGCCTGTTGGAGGAGGAACTTATCAGGCCGAGGACCTTTTGTCTGTTTTCAATGGCCAAAACCCTGCAGGAACCTGGACCCTCAGCGTTTCGGATGGGGCCAACCAAGACGGCGGAAGCCTAGATAGCTGGGGACTACAGGTTTGTGTAGCCGCGCCTAGCAATGCCAATGATGCCGCTCTTTTAGACATTACTAACCTTTCGGGCCGCTATTGTAATCAAGGCGATTTTGTTCCCGAAATCGAAATTGCCAACTTTGGCGCTAGCACTCTAACTAGCCTAACGATTAACTATACGCTAGATGGCGGCAGCCCGCAAAGCTTCAACTGGAGCGGTACCCTCGCCACCAACGCCACAACTACAGTGAGCCTGCCGCAGATTAGCGTAGCTGCAGGAACACACAGTTATAGTGTCGAGCTAACAGCGCCTAACGGACAAACCGATGGCGATTTGAGCAATAATACAGCTGCCACTAGCTTTACCTATGTAAGTCCGGGCCAAGATGTGACCGTAGCCATTACCACGGATAACTTTGGTAGCGAAACAACTTGGGAGATCCTCAATGCTCAGAACTTTCCTATTGCTAGCGGTGGCCCTTATCAGGATGGTACGGCCAACCAAACCTTTAGCTTGCCCAATTGTCTGCCCGAAGGTTGCTATACCTTCATTATCTATGATAGTTATGGAGATGGTTTGAATGACGGGCAGAATACTGGAAACTTTCTGCTCACTGATACCGCAGCTACCGTCTTGGCCGAAATGGGCGCCAATTTTACCGATTCTACCAGCCGCGCTTTCTGTATCCAACCCACGGCGGTGGAGGCGATTGATGGCCTTGGCTTGTTTGAGGTATTCCCCAATCCCGCCAGCCAAACTTGCTTTGTGCAGTTGCAGTTGGAGCAGCAGGCAGAACAGGCCCAGCTTTCTTTGGTCAATACTTTGGGCCAGCAGTTGCGCCAATATACCGTAACGCAAAACTGGCAGCAGCAAATTGACCTCCGCGATCTGCCCGCTGGCGTCTACTATTTGCGTCTGCAATTGGACCAAAAACAACAGAGCCGCAAATTGATTATTCATCGCTAATTCAGTCGGCTTAATGCTTATTCATCGCCTGTTTTCATCAGAAGACAGGCGATGTTTTTTTGGGGCCCGCGGCCAGCTTTGCTGGCCGCCGCTATGCTTCGCCGCTCGCAGGTCTGCTCGGCCCTGCAGCCGCCTGCGGCGGCTTTGGTCTGGCCCTGCGGGCCACGGCTGCGCAGCGCTGGGCCGCTCATCGGTTCTACTAAGGCATAGCGCTCCGCTTCGGCCGCCGAAGGAGGCAAACAAAAGCCCAGAGAAACTGTTAAGGCAAACAAAAAGATGAAAATAGCTCTCGTTTTTCCGCACCAACTATATGAGCAGCCCGCCGCCCTAGCTGGGGTAGAGCAGGTCTATCTAATAGAGCTGCCGCTCTTTTTCAAACAGTATAATTTTCATAAGCAAAAGCTCATTTTGCATCGGGCCAGTATGCGCGCCTATGCCGATGAGCTTCGGGCGCAGGGGCATCAGCTCCACTATATCCAAGCCTTTGAGTTGGACCATATTGGAGACTGGCTGAGCAAGCAAAATTGGCCCAAAGGCAGCCAGCTCCAATTTAGCCACCCTAGCGACGACTGGCTGCTGCAAAGGCTAAAAGAAGGGGCCAAAACCGCAGGTGTTCAGCTCAAGATATTTGAAAACCCCAATTTTATGCTCTCGCTCAAGGCTCTAGATACCGCCTTCGGAAAGCGCTATTTTATGAATGATTTCTATATCAATTTGCGCAAAGAATGGAACATCATGTTGGATGCCGAGGGCAAGCCCTGGGGCGAAAAATGGAACCTTGATGCAGAGAATAGAAAAAAACTGCCCGCCAAACAAACCCTTCCCCCAGAGTACCAAGCCCTAGAAGACAACTATCTGGCCGAGGCCAAAGCTTATGTGAAGCAATATTTTGGTCAAAACCTAGGGAAGGCCGAGCCCTTTTGCTATGCCACAACAAGGAGCGAGGCCAGACGAGCCCTGGCCCTTTTCCTAAAAGATCGCATGGCCCTTTTTGGTCCCTATGAAGATGCCATCAGCCGAAGAGGTAGCCAACTCTTTCATTCTATGCTAAGCCCTTATATCAATTTGGGCCTGCTTTCTCCCCAAGAGGTAGTTTCGGCGGCACTCTCCGCCCATGAAGAAGAAAATTTCCCACTCAACTCCTTAGAGGGTTTCATTCGGCAAATAATGGGCTGGAGAGAATATATGCGAGGCATCTATGAGCGAGAAGGCCGCAAAGAGCGAACGGCCAACTTTTGGGGCTTTCCCAAACGCCCTATGCCCGCTGTTTTTTATAGCGGAAAAACCGGCCTGCTGCCCTTGGACCATGCTATTCAAAAGCTGAAATCTAGGGCCTACAACCACCATATAGAACGCCTTATGCTTTTGGGCAACTGCTTTCTCCTCTGCGAAATTCATCCCGATGAGGTCTATCGCTGGTTTATGGAACACTATATAGATGCCTACGATTGGGTGATGGTCCCCAATATTTACGGTATGAGCCAGTTTGCCGATGGAGGCCTCATTTGTAGCAAACCCTATATTTCGGGCTCCAATTATATCCGTAAAATGAGCGACTTTCCCAAAGGGGATTGGATGGCCATTTGGGACGGCCTCTACTGGCGCTTCATTCAAAAGCATAGAGCGGTCTTCTTAAAAAATTATCGGATGGCGATGATGGTCCGCCTTTGGGATAAAATGAGCCCAGAAAAACAGGCCAAGCATCTTACTATTGCCGAGGATTGGCTGGCTCAACTCTGGGCCACTAGCAATTAGGCCGTAGTTTATAGTTTGAGGCCGTTCTTTCTTTCTGCGGTCTACAGGCCCGTTAGGGCCGCAGGCTGAGGGATGGATAGGGGGGCGGCGCAGCCGCAGACCAAGGGGCTGAAGCGAAGCGAAAGCCCCGCAGGGCCGAGCAGACCTGCGAGCCCCGACACAGCCCGACCCGCCCGCAGGGCGGGGCAGCCCCAAAACAAAAGGGTCAAAAAACCACTAATAAAATTAGTATTTTGAGGCCGCTGCTCAAATTGGGTAGTCTGTTATTCTTTAGTTTTTGCATCAGAGGAAAATTTATGTCTGAAAAAGATACTGCCATCCAGCAATTTATACAATTGCTCTCAGCGGCTTTGGCCCAAAAAAACCTAATCAAACTGAGCTTAAGTAAGGGGCCAGAAGGCTGCGCCCAGAAGATTTTGGGCCGCCCGATTGCCCTAAAAAAAGGTTTGGCCTTGCAAGCCACCTACCGTTACGCCAGGCAAGATAAGGTGCAAAATTATCTATTGGCAGAACTAGAGCCGAAGTTGCAAGCTTGGCTAAAAGATTATAAAGCCGCCTATATGAAAACGACCACTGAAGAGGTTCAACTGCTCTTTAACCGCAGAGGAAAGGCCCGTTTGCAACGGAAAAAAATGGCCAAAGAGGCCGCTCCCGCTCCGCTCAGCCACAACCGCAAAAAGCAATATCTCATTACTGCCGATCGGCCTTTTTTGCAGGCCTTGGGCATTACGGATGCTAAGGGGCGGGTGAAGGACAAGCAGCAAGATAAGTTTCGGCAGATCAATAAGTATGTAGAAATCATGCAGGCCCAATTGGAACAAACTAAGCTACTGGGCCAAAAAGAAAGCTTGCGCATTGTTGATATGGGCAGCGGTAAGGGCTACCTCAGTTTTGCCTTAGTCGATTTTTTGATGCAGCAAGGCCAAGACGTGGAGCTGTTGGGGGTAGAGCTTCGGCCCGAACTAGTGGAGTTTTGCCAGCAGTTGAGCCATACACTAGGCTGGCAGCAAAATATCCGCTTTATGGCTATGGATATTGCCGATTTTCCCAAGGAGCTAAAAATAGATGTTTTAATTGCCTTGCATGCTTGTAATCTCGCTACAGATTATGCGCTGCATAAGGGTCTTTTGCAAGGGGCCGAGCTATTAGTGGTGGCACCCTGTTGCCATAAAGAGGTTCGCCAACAGATTCAGGCGGTGGCTCCACAATGGCGCTTTCCGCTCAAACAGGGCATTTTTCAGGAGCGGCAAGCCGAGTTATTAACCGATAGCATCCGGGCCTTATTATTAGAGCATCAGGGCTATCAGGCTAAGGCCTTTGAGTTTATTTCGGGCCAGCATACCGCCAAAAACCTGATGTTGGCGGCCCAAAAACGCCCGCAGGGAATAGAAAGGGAGGAGCAGGACCGCATTTTGGTCGAGCTTCAGACATTAGCTGCCGAATTTGGCATCAAGGAACAAGAATTGGCCAAACGCCTAGGGGTTGCTTTGGTATAGGCATAAAAAATGAGCAGCAACCTTCCCCAAGGCTGCTGCTCTGTAATCCCCATGATTTACCCCAAACTTAATTGAAGTGCAATTTAAGGAGGTGTTCCCTCCCGATTGCATAACAAAGATAGGGCAAGGGCATCCTTTTTTTACTAGTGAAAGGCCTAAAGGGCCAAATTAGGCAAAAGGCCTATAGCTCTAGGTCTACAATGACTTCCTCAAAATGAGTTTTCCAAAGGGCCAAGGCCGACTCACTCCAGTTGTTTTCGCTCAAGTAAAGGGCCTGCAACTGGCCCACTAAAGGCAGCAGGGCCTGAGGAAACTCAGTAAACTGGTTGTTTCTAAGGTCTAGCCACTGAATCTGATCCAATTTTCCCAAGCTCTGGGGCAAGCTATCTAGCTGATTGTCTGATAGATCCAGTTCTTCCAAATTACTCAAGGGCTGCCAGTCTTCTGGCAATTGGGCCAATTGATTCTTTTCTAGATTGAGTTGGCGCAATTGAGGCAGCTTATCCCATTGCCCCGATAATTCGGTCAATTCATTTTTACTAAGGTCCAATTCCTCCAGTTCTGGCCAATCTAGCTCACTGAGGTTAATCTGACGAAGGAAGTTCCCCGCCAAAAGAAGCTGCCGAATCTGGCTGAGCTCTTCCAAGGCCTTGGGCCATTTTTGCAGTTGGTTGTCTCTAAGGTCTAACCAACTCAAGGCCGTCAATTGCCCAAAGTTACTAGGCAAATCCCGCAGCTGATTAGCCGATAGGTCTAACCAATGTAGGGCGGGCAAGCTTAAACCTGCCCCCAAATTGACCAAATTACAGTTGCTCATATCCAATTCCTCTAGGGCCTGAATTTCCTGCAAAAATAAGGGCAGTTCTCCCAAGGGGTTGTCTTCTAAGTTCAAGACTTTAAGCTGCTGACAACGGGCCAGGTTCAGGGGCAGCTTTTCTAAGCGGTTGTTCCCCAAATCAAGCTGCTCCAAAGCCGAACAACTGCCCAAGTTGGCGGCTAAGCTTTTTAAGCGATTGTAGCCCAAAAATAGGCTCTGCAAGTTATTGAGTTGCCCAATTTCCTCAGGAACTTCTTCTAGGCCCAAGCCTTCGGCCTGTAGCTCTTCCAAATTGGAGAGCTGGCCCAATACTTTAGCTAACTGAGGCATGGGGTTGGCACTAATGCTGAGCTGCTTGAGGGCCTTGAGCTGCCCAATTTCTTCTGGCAGTTGAGTGAAGGCATTTTCCGATAAATCAAGCTGCTGCAGTTGCTGCAATTGCCCAAAACTAGCCGGCAAGGCCGATAATTGGTTGCGCTCCAATAGCAGTTTGCGCAGGGCCTTGAGTTGCCCAAAGTTATTAGGCAGTTCTTGCAATTGATTGTTTTTTAGATCCAAACGCATGAGCTCTTCCCAAGCCGCCAATTCTTCCCCCAACTCGCTCAAGCCATTGTTCGATAGGTCCAACCAATTCAGTTTCCGAAGCTGAAATAGCACCTTGGGTAAGGGCGATAGACGATTGTCCGAAATGTCTAACCACTCCAATTGCCCCAAATTAGCAAGGCTGTCAGGAAGGTCTTTCAAGCGGTTGTCTTCTATATTGAGCTGTTTCATGCCCTTAGAACGCCCAATCTCTCTGGGCAGCTCTTGCAAGCCTTTTCGGCTGGCATCTAGTTTTTTAAGGCTCTTTTGGGCCAGGAGTTCGGCCAACTGAAGTTCGTATCGACTAAGCATAGATGGAACAATTAAGCGGGTTCTGTAGATGGAGATTGCTGCTCTTGGTACTTCTGTAAACGATAGTAGAAGTGCTGAAAAAACTTCTTAAATAAAGCAGGGTAACGCCTCCGTAGTTTATATTCTTGCGCCAATGGACGCATTTTCTCTTCTAAGCTAAATTCAGCTTGCTGCACTTTTTCATACTCTCTAAGCCAGTCATGGGTGTGGCAGAGGTTGCGCTGACTCTTCCGCTCATAGGCGGTCTTAAAGGCCGACCAAAATTCATAAAAACTGAGCTCTGGGTTCTCGCCTTCCTCAATATTGACCCGCTCGCAAAGAAATTCTGCCGGATTGGCCAAACAATCATAAAAATATTGCTTCCCTTGGGCCACTAACCAATACCGAAAATCCTCAAATCCCCACTCTTCATATCCTCCATTGATTAAGTAATGCGCCGCCCAAACTTCTTCAGTACTGCTCTGCTGCAAAAGCTGCATCAAATAAACCGCATGCCGCCGAATACTATCCGAGGTCATCGCCTCCAATCGCTTTTCCAATAAAGTGACATACTTCTGCTGATCATCTCCCGCTGCCTGCTTGACGGCATCTATCAGGAGCCAAAAATCTCTTTCTATCATAGCTGTTGTTTTATGCTGTTGTTCTTTTGGGGCCTCCCGCCTGCGGCGGGCGCTACGTTTCGGGGCTCGCTATTCGCTCGGCCCTTCGCTGGCTTTGCCAGCTCGGTCTGGCCTAAGGGCCACCCCTACACATCGCTAGGCCGTTCTGCCCCTGCGGGCCAGGGCGGCTTCGCCGCCTAATCGGACCATTCTCCACTAGCCAATAAGGCGACCTTGGCCTCTGCTAATACTTGCAAACAGTTGTCTATGGTCTGCAAATGGGTCCTAAAAGAAAGGACCGCCAAACGAAGGTATACTTGCCCCTCTATCGTTGTGGAAGATAAGAAAACTCGACCATCTTGCCGCACTTTTTTGACCAAAGCTAAATTAAAGCTGTTGTGCTCCCCGCTTTTGGGACAATAACGGTATAACATAACGCTGAGCTGGGGAGGAGGACCTACTTCAAAGCCCAATTCCTGTATCTTCTGATAAAAATATTGGGTCAATCGCCGCTTTTCTGTCAAGGCCGCAACAAAAGGGGCAAGGCCAAAAAGTTGTAAGGGCAACCACATCCGCAAGCCCCTAAAGTGTTTGGTCAGCTCTGGCGATAGATCCGCAGGCGATACTTCTTCGGTATCTAAATAGGCATCCTGTAAATAACTGGCCTCTAAATGCTGCGACGCAAAGAGTTGTTGCCCATCCCGAACCAAGACCGCCCCCGTGCCATAAGGCAAAAATAATCCTTTATGCGGGTCTATGGCCAAAGAATCGGCCCGCTCCAAGCCCTTAAAACTAGGGCGAAGCTCATCGACTAAGTAGAAAAAACCACCATAAGCAGCATCTACATGCATCCAGATGTCTTCAGCCGCACAGCAGTCGGCAATTTGCTCCAATGGGTCTATCGCTCCGCTGTCGGTGGTCCCCGCCGAACAAATCACCATAAAGGGAATAAGGCCCTCCGCTCTATCTTTCGCAATTTGTTGGACCAAAATATCGGCCCGCATCCGAAAACGCTCATCCATCGGAATATAACGGATTTGCGCCTCTCGCAAACCCACCATATTGATGGATTTATGCACGCAATGGTGCACCTGCTTGCTGCTGTAAATTACGGCCCGCTCAAAGTCTCTCGCTTTTAGTTGGGCCGCATCCCGAGCACAACCAATGGCAATTTGGTTGGCAATAGACCCTCCCGAACAAAGGTTTCCAGCGGCGGTATCCGGAAAGTTAAGGCGTTTAGCCAACCACTTTAATAGCTGGTTTTCCATGCGCACGGCCCCCGGCGAGCCATAGAACACCCCCGCATAACGGTTGAAAACCGCAGCTAGAAAGTCGCCTAGGGCCGATGGGTAGAGCCCCCCGCCCGGAATATAACCTAGGTGCCCGCCCGAAGCTGGATTCAGCCCCGGCTTATCTAGGGCTTGCCCCATAAGGGCCAAAAGCTCTTTTAGCGAACGGGCCGGACCAATCTCTGCATCAAGCAGCTCCTGGCCCTTTTTTTCGCTTTCTACATAGGCTGGAATCTCCTCTATTTGCTCCAGGAAATCTTCTGCATAATCTTGTACGGCGGTCCAGTATTTCTGCCGCTCTTGGGCATTGGGCTCTAGCTGCCGAGCTTGTTGCTCTAGCGCTTTAATTTCTGCTAAAAGGTCCATGAATCATTTTTTTAACTGAAGGCTGTTGCTTAGTTTTTTCTAAAAGGAAATCGGAGTTGGATCATTGGGCCTCCTGTTTTTGACCAATCTTGGCTAAAGTAGTGAATCAGGCCCGCCAGTAAACTCCCCCAAGCACAACCGCTTAATATATCTTGCAAAAAATGCTGGCCCAAATATACTCTAGAAAAGGCGACCCCTAAGGCAATTAGGGCAAAAAACACCTGCATAATGGGCCGAGGGCTCCAAAGGGCCAATAAGCCAAACAAGCAGGCCGAAACCATGCTATGGCCAGAAGGAAAGCTCGATACCCAGCTCGTTTTTTGAGGTAGATGTTCTATAGCAGCTAGTAGTTCGCCCCTAAAATGTAGGAAATAGGGTTGAGGGCGAGGAAACTGAAAAAAGAGTTTAAGTCCCTGACTCAGGACCAAACTTAGGCCGGTCCCCAATACAAAAAGTAGGCTGTAGCGCAGACGAATAAACAGCAGGGCGCCAAAACAAAAGAGGAGGGTAAAGCCTTCGGTGGCTTGTGTGAAGAGTCTAAAAAAGAGGTTGAGTTTTGGTCCTCTAAAATCTAAAAAGAAGTGAACGCCATCTCCTTTATCAAAGAGTAGGGCCGGAATCCAGCCCAATAAAATGGGCCAAAGCATCAGATGAAGATAAAGCTGATGCTTTTGCCAAAAGGTCCAAAATCCTTGCATATTAGGCCTTTTTCTTTTGTGGTAAAAAACGTTTAATACTGTTCCAAATGCTAGAGAAGCTAATCAGTTGAGCATCTCTTAATGCGGCTCTAGAGAGTAAAATAGCTAGAGGTAGTAAAACCAAAATAGGCAGCCAAGAGCCGGCCCAACAGGGCCAAACGAGTTTTTTGGCCAAGCGTTCTCCGGTGAGATGGAGGACAAAAAAGGTCATAAAAAAGACAAAGGCCACAAAAATGGGCCAACCAAAGCCTCCTTTTTTGATAATGGCCCCCATTGGAGCGCCGACAAAGAGAAAGAGTACACAGGCTAGGGCAAAAATGATTTTTTTATGCAGTTCATTTTCATGCTCGGCCACATCTTCTTCATAGTGAGGGAGGCCCCGGTTAATATTTTGAGCCTGCGTTTTAATATTTCGGGCAAAACTTTGGGCCCTCTGGTAAATGGCATGTCGGTCCATTTTTGGAGTTTGCTCCACAATGCTTTTCCAGTTTTTGGAGCCTGCCAAGGGCTGCGCTTGGGCCAAATGAGTAAAGGGAATATATTGTTTATCGGGCCGTTTGCCTAGGCTATCCACTGTTGAGCCGCCCATTTTTCGGAAGTAAAAGAAGTTATCGGTATTGCGTTGTAGCTCCTGCAGGCGTCGGGCTCTTTTACTTAGAATAGAGTCAATTCCATTGAGGAGTTGTTTACTATTGAGCAGGGAATAATGATTTTTAAAAAGGTCCTTATCGGTTTCAGAAAAATCAAATTCGGAGAGGTCAAAAACAGAGCGATAGCTTTTAAAATTCATCCGCATAAAAGGGTAGAAGCTGGTCTTTTTATCGAGGCCCTGTTGCATTTCTTCAAAGCGTTTGCCGTCTTCTAGTTCTAGGAGCAGGTAGCGTTTATCTTTAGAGAGGCTAAGTTGGCCAAAGTGGGCATTGGTTTGGCTGCTATTTCCTCTTTGCTCGCTATGGTCGTAGATGCGCATATTTTCGAGCTGGTTGCCATTTTTTCCGCCAATATAAATCGTCATATTCCGAAAATCATTATTGAATTGGCCCACTTGCAGATCGAGGGCGGGTCGTTGTTTTCGGATATCGTAGAGCCGAGTTTTAAATTGCAGGGCGGTAACGGGAATAATCACATTGGAGAAAAAGTAGGAGGCGCCTCCGAGCAGTAGCACAAAGAAAAAGAGAGGTCTAAGGATTCTCATAAGAGAAATTCCTGCGGATTTCATGCTGGCCAGCTCATAGTGTTCAGAGAGGTTGCCCATGGTCATGACCGAGGCAATGACCACTCCAAAGACGAGGGCTTGAGGGACCATAGCGAGGGCTTGATAAAAGAGCAGTTCGAGAATAATGTACACCTCTAGTCCCTTACCGACAATATCATCTACATACTTCCAGAGGAACTGCATATTGAAGATAAAGACGGCCACCAAAAACCAAATGATTAGAGGGGGGAGAAAGCTAATGACTAAGAGTTTATCGAGTTTTTTCACAGTGGCAAAGTTAAGTGCAAGACGAAAAGAGGTCCTTTTTGCGGTTTGCAGGCCCGATAGGGCCGCAGGCCTAGCGATGCGGAGGGGTGGCCGTTAGGCCAGACCGAGCAGGCGAAGCCTGCGAAGGGCCGAGCAGACCTGCGAGCCCTGTAGCGTAGCGCCGCAAGGCGAAGCCGCAGCGGAGGCCCCAAAAGATACAGCAGCTCAGTATCTAATTGGACGAAAAACAGGAGGGAAAGGGACAAAAAAAGCCCCTGAAAAAGGATTCAGGGGCAAAAATAAATTATTTCTTCTTTTTATTCTTCTTTTGTTCTTCTAGCATTTGGCGTTGTTGCTCCATCATATCTTGATAGCGAGCTTGCCAGCCGGATTTCTTTTTGGGGTTAGCTTCGCGATCTTGGCGTTGCTGTTCCATTTCGGCGGCTAGTTTATCCTTATCGAGAAGGACGGATTTCACCAAGAAGGTTTGGCCAATGTTAAAGAGGTTAGAGAAGAGCATGTAGCAAGTAAGGCCTGCTGCCCAGCTATTGAGGGCAAAGAAGAAGATGACGGGGAAGGCATACTGCATATACTTCATCATTTTGGCATTGGGGTTATCTGCCATCATGTCCATTTGTTGGCGGCCATTGTAGGTGAGGTAAGCAAACATAGACACACACCAAAGGAGGGTGAAGAGGCTCACGTGATCGCCATAAAAGTCATAGATGAAGGGGATGTAGCCAAAGTCGAAAATCGAGTCGTAGCTAACGAGGTCATCGGCCCAGAGGAAGCTTTTTTGGCGGAACTCGATAGAGGCCGGGAAAAAGCGGTAGAGGGCGATCCAGATTGGCATAGTGAGGACCATCGGCAAGCATCCGCCCAAGGGGCTAACGCCATATTGCTGATAGATTTTCATTTGTTCCATCTGCATGCCTTGTGCATCATCCTTATACTTCTCTTTGAGCTTACTCAGGCGAGGGCGGAGGATACTCATTTTCACGCTCGACTTGAGCATTTTGTATTGAAGTGGGAACATCAGGCCTCTGATGAGTAGCGTCAGGATGATGATAATGAGTCCGTAGCTAGGAATAAAAGAGGCGAGGAAATTAAATAGGGGGCGGATGACATGTCGGCTAATAAAGCCGAAGATGCTCCAGCCGAAGGGAATAATTCGCTCCAATCCTACATCAATGCTACTTAGGCCGTCATAATCGTTGGGGCCAAGATAGATGCGCATATTATAGACTAGGTCATTGGCATTGGCGAGGGGGAAGTTTAGGCGAGTGGTCAAGCTTTTCAAATGCGCCGAATCATCGGGCATCATGAAGGTTTGCAATTGGCCACTTTTGGGTTTGTTGCTGCCGTCAATAATGAGTGAGCTACTAAAGAACTGTTGTGCATGGCTCACCCACTGAATGTCATTTTCTAGGGTTTCCTCGGCATCAGAACCGCAGGTACAATAGCTAGGGCTGCTTTCTGCCTCCTTAAAGTGGATAGAAGACATACGGCGTTCGTAGCTGGGGTTTTTCTCAATTTTATTGAGGTTACTTTGCCAGCTAAAGGGGATGCTATTGGCCGTTTTAGGGATATAGCGATCGAGTCCTTGAAGGGCAAAATCATAATTGAGCAAATAGCCCGATTCGCCAATTTCGTAGCGTTGTTCAATAAACTCCTTATCGTTGGTGGCATAAGCTCTAAAAATGAGCACATTCCCCTTTGCTTCTGCCTGAAAGCAGAGATCTTGGGTTTCAATACCGCCTTTGCCTACATTGGCCAAAGGAATAAAATAGCTAAAGCGATCTTTGGCATTATTGAGTAGGTGTAGGGCTTTTTTATCGCGGCTATCGGCTGTTTCATGGTCGTAGCCCTTAAACTCTTTTAGCTCTACATCTACAATGCGCCCCCCTTTGGTATTGAAAGTAACTTTGATTTTGTCATTTTCAAGGGTTTGCAATTCGCCTTGGCAGCTAGCCGCAGCGGCAAAAGGACCAAAAAGCTCTTTTTCCAAAGAGCTAGCCTGAGGGGCCGTTGGTAGTTGAGCAATTAAGCTATCCTTTTTCGTTTGGCTCAGGCTGCTATCGGCCAGAATTTCATCCTTTTTGCTGCTAGCTTGCGCTTTGGCGGCTTGCATAGCTTGTGCCTGTACCAATTGTAGACTGTCAGCCATGGCGGTGCTATCATCAAGGCGCTTCTTCTCCTGTGCAGCCGCTTCTATTTCGGCCTGAGAAGGGCTGTTTACCCAAACATAACCCATCCAAAGCAGAAAGAGCAGCGCAAAACCAATGACTGTACTCCTAGAATTTCCCATTATTTTAATTGTAAGTTATTCAATTGTAGGTCAATAGGACCTATACGTTCTTTCAGACTATAAATTGGCTGCAAAGATAGGGAATTCTATACGTAATTCAGGAGGCTGCTTCCTTTTTAGGAGAATCTTATTCGGTAAATTGGGCTTTTTTAGCTATCGATTATCGCCGAAAAGGGATATTTTTCTCCAGCATATAATTGCGCTCATAGTAACGAATCAAGGCTATACCCACTTCTTTACTATAGTTTCCATCGCCCAAATACTGCTGTCTAAGCTCAAACTTGATAATTCGAGCCAGGCCTTCCTCTTTTTCATCGGTGGCCATTGCCCCCCGCCAATAACGATAGAGAATGTATCCGTTTTTATGTCGCTGAACACTAAAATCATCATCGGTAATATGAAAGTAGAGTAGGGGGCCAATATCGTAGCCGCCATTATTGCTAATGGAAATTAGTTGGTTCAAACATTTCTCCCGAACCGATTTCGGTAGCTGGCCTTTCCCTTTGGCCGGAAAACGAACCGAACTAGCCCGCTCAAAACGCTCTTTTTTGGCCGCTGCATGCCGAGCCGCTACCTCATCATGGTAGGCTTTTACTTTTTGGTCTCTCTTTTCCAGAATTTCTTTAACAATAGCCTCGGCCCGACCATCAGCATAAAATTGCTGCGCCGCCGCCTTGTCCTTACCCAATACCGCCAGCACATTTAACGCCTCGCTATAATCCTGCTCATCTTCCTTAAAACTATATAAAATATATTGCCCATCGGCCAGTTGCAACATCCGACGCTCCACTTTTTCATCATATAAGCTATAGGCTTCTTGCCCATTTTTATACACGCTGGTTTTAGGACAGTTTACCGATAAAAGGAGGCTGCCTTCTGGAATAATATCCTTGGCCTGACTATAAAATTCTACATATTCATCGCCTTTTATCGACCCAATTTCGGTCAAATGAAAGATCGCAAAGCCCTCTAAGGGTAGTACAAAACGATTGCCGCTAGCAACAGCCGCCGCTAGCTTTACTTTACTCCCATTCGCCATATGTACCCCCAAATCAAGCCCCTCTATAAAGTAGGCCGCACTATCTGTCCGCAAAGGGTATATCTTGGCATATAAATCCGAGCGCTCTTCTTTGCTCATCAAACGAGCTTCTGCTACTGTGGGCGCATCTGGAACAATAGCCGCCTTTTCGCCCCGCTTTACCCGATTGAGCAATTGGGCCTCTGCGGCTTGCATAAATAGTAAACTGATCAATAGGTTAAACAAAAAAATCTTATTCATCTTGGGTTATTTTGATTGTAGGTAAATTTATTAGTTTGGGGCTGCCCCGGCCTTTGGCCGGGTCGGGCTGTGCGGGGGCTCGCTCTTCGCTCGGCCCATCGCTTTTTTCGCTTTGCTCAAAAAAGCTCGGTCTGGCCTGCGGCCACCCCCTACCATCCCTCAGCCAAGGCGCTTCGCGCCTTCTAACTCCAAAAAGGACTAATTTGCCGAGCCAATTTGGCTCAAAGCATCAATTAGCCTAGGTTTTAGAGAGTCTTCTTCCCGGTAAACCATAATGGGTTGTAGCTCTATACAACAAAGTAGCTCGCCCTCTCTCAAGGCTAGGCGGCAATTTAAAGGCGTTAAGCCATTAAGCGGATAGAGCTGAATATCCAAAACATCGGGCGCTTGCTGCGCAACCAAAGCATAGGCAAAGCGAATGTAATGGCCCTGTTCATTTCTCCAGATACCAGCCTTTGGACCAAAATAGAGTTGTTGCTTTTCCAAACGTTCAAGGCGCTCTTCTGTAGGATGTCCCTCTTCTTGGGGCTCCTCCTTCAATCGGCTAAATTGCCAGGCTTTTCGAGGAACGCCAGCAAAGCGATCTAAAGACAAAAGTGCTTTCATCTCCTCCGCTCTTTCCGCCATGATCTTTTGGGCTTTCTCCTTTAAGTAGCTCCCAAAGTAGTAGGCAATCTGCTCTGCCGCCCGCTCTTCTTCATGCTCCTGCGCCTGATGCAAATAATAAAAAGCCGCATCCCAGTTTTCTCGCTTTTGCTCCAAAATGCCCAAGCCATAGCTGGCCAAACTGCCCTGCCCTTCTTGCTCTAGCATGCCAAATAGCTGCGCTTCCGCTTCGGCCATTTTGCCCTGCTGCAAGAGGTAAAGCGCCTCTTCTAACAAGCAGTTGTTAAAAATCCAAGGATTGTCTAGCTGCTTGAGCTTTGCCAAATGGCTAGGAAAACGAGCATGATTATCGGCTCGCTCGGCCTGCAATAACTGCAGCTCATAAATCAGAGCCCCCTCAAAACGCAGCAAAAGCTGCTGCATGACCTCAATGGCCTTGGCAGGCAATCCCGTAGTCATATAAAGTCGATAAGCAGCCTCCAGAAAAGTATCGCTTAGCTGCTCTTCTCCAAGCAAGTCCATCGCTTGCTGACTATGCTGTAGGGCAGAGACATATCGCTTTTCCTGAATCAATAAACAAGCAGCACTCTGATAGTAGCGGCCATCTTCCGGAAAAGCCAAGCAGAGCGCTTTCCATTGTTCTAGGGCCTTGTCAAATTGAGACAAAGCTTCATGACTCTCTGCTAGTAGACGCAGGACTTCCGCATCTATTTCTTCTCGAAGCGGGAGTTTTTCTAAAAACAAAATCACTCGTTGATATTCCTCTAATGCAAAATGAGCCTGAGCCGTGGCCCGCATAGCCTCGTAGCTCAGTTCTATTTCTAGGGCCAAATAAAAGAAGTGTAGGGCCTTTTGAGCCTCCTCCTTAATCTGCAAAAAGTATTGTCCCGCTCCCAATAGAGCCGCAACATACTGAGGGTCTTTTTCCAAAATTTGCTGGTAAATCAAGAGGGCCGCATCAAAGTCCGATTGTTGCCATTTAAGCGCAGCCAACTGAAAAAGCTGCTCCAAAGGCTCTAGCTCCAACTGATATAGCTTAATCCGACAGTCTTCTAACATCTGATAGGGCGGATATTTGCGATTTTGCCCCAGCTCAATAAGATACTGATAGCCAAAGGGCTCATTGGGGAAGTCATTAAGGGCCTGTTGGGCCAGCTCTTCCGCCAAAGATAACTGAGGCGGTTGGCTCATCATGGCTTGGGCCAAGGCCAATTCTAATTCTACTTTTGTCATGGGTAGGGTTTAAATAATGAATAAAAAAGGAGGAAGTAGCCTGGCCACAGACATTAGTCCGCTAGTCAATAACCCAAATAGGAGATTGAAAACTAATGCGAAGGGGCCAAGCCCTAACTCTTGATTAATTTTTTTAGCTAAAAGAGGGGAGCTTGTTCCAAGCACTTACAATGAGATCCCCATAGGCCTTAATTTTCTTTTTGGCAAAATTAAGCATGCTATGTCCGACATAGGTAGATGCCTGCTTAAGGGCATTGGCCGCTGTGCTGAGTGCGACTTTTAAGTCAGGGTGCATCTTAAGCTGATAGCCCCCTTCTGGGCTGCTACAGCTAAACTTCAGATTTTTGATGTTAAAACTCGCCTGATAAACAGGGGTACGAGCTACCAGTAGATTCAAACTGCTGCTGGTATATTCGTAAACCTGCCACTTGTCGGCAATGGAAAAGGTCAAGGTCGCATTGGTTGATAAGACCAAACCCGCCTGGACGCGCCCAACCATTTGGGTCACTTCCGTGATCGTTAAACCCGCAATGACTTTGCCCGCCAGATTTAAATGGCCAGAGAGTGTAGCTTTTGCCAGACTGTATTTGGTAAGTGGTATTTGGGCCACATTCAGATTGAGGTTAAGACTGAGCTCAGATTCAGCCTGGCCCGAAAGCGTTATGTTTAATGGACTGTTTTTGGCCATGGCAGCCTTCAGCTTGGCCGAAAAGCATCCCTCAACGCTGATGTTTCCCGTAACAAGCCCCATGTAGCTAATAGGAGGCGTCCCCACCTCTCCTAGATTTTGCTTGTACGCTAAATCGGCTGTTTTTGTCGCAAGGTATTCATTGACCACCTCCTTGAGTTTGGCTTCTATCGCCGAGTCTGGCCGCGCTATGTTCTTAAATAGCTCTTCCGGATTTACCAATTTATCAATGTCAACTCTCTCGGCCTTGGCCGCTTCAATCGATTGATCGAGTAGGCTGCCAATCTGAGCTTGCATTTCCTTAATGCTCCCCTTGATTTCCTTGATCTCTTTCTTGATGCCCTGAATATCTTCGGCTGTTTGCCGCTGTTGTGCTGCAATGTCTTCTTGCTTTTGCAAAATTGCATCTTGCTTGGCCTTCATTTGCTGCTGGTTCTGCTGCAGATGATTCACCTTTTGGTTCACCTTGCCTACAGCTTCTAAAGCCAGATCTTGCTTGTTGGAAATAGCCGAGTATAAAGCTGTCGCCACAACCTGATCATTGGGCAAAAATTGCTGCCAGTTTTCAAAAAGAGCCACTTTCTTGGGAATATCCTCCAAACTACTAATGCTGCTTAGGTCCAAATTCTTAATGCTGTTGCTCCAAACGCTTATCCATTGAGCATTAAAAATCCCCAGATCCTTATGCCCACTCAATACAATGTCCTCAATAGGGATAGCCATGATTTGCTGCCGAATAGCCTCAAAACGCTTATCTACCTTGTTTGCAATAAAGGTCTTGAATAAATTTGCACTGAAATCAGCCCCATCCAATAGCAAGACCGCATCTGCACTACTTCCCAAGGCTAGTTCTAAAGTAGTTTTCCAGTGATTTAATTTTACACTTAAGCTTGAGTCAAAACCAGACTGCGCAGCAGTATAATAAGGCGAGCTCTTATCTATGGCCTGCTCAAAAATATCTGCTAATTGCAGGCGGCCCAATCGGTCACTAAAAAAGGTAGTTTGTTGGATATCTTGCAATTCCTCTGGACTCGCCATTTGATACACCAACTCATCTGTAGAAGAAGAGAGAATCGCAGCAATGAAGTTCTCCCAAATTAAAGGTGATTGCTGATTAGCGGCCTGAAGTAGGCTGCCCAAGTCCTCGGCAAAATTGTTTGCTATAGGGTGATTCCCCAAGGAGGTCACCGCAGCGCATAGTGCAGTAATGATCTTTGGCCCATCTACAGGCACTTTGGCATATTGAGAAGACTTTAAATTTGTTAGCTCTCCCCACCAGTTTTGAACTACTGTACGCAAGTCTGCATGCAGTTCCGTAACCGTCATAGCATTATTATCCTTAAGCAAAGCTTTAAGACTACCAAATAGGGCTTGGGCATTTAAGCCGCAGCTAGGCGCTACCTTATAACGACTCTTGTTGTCTAGAAAATGAGTTAAGACCGGAATATCCAATTTGCGAACCGCCTTCAAACTCGTCGTATTCTTAAGATTCGAAAAATCTAGATCCGAATAAGCCGCTTCTACCGCCTGCTTTATCGATGAGCTTAGATCTGCCAAATTAACCGGCCCCGATAAACGATCAACGGTCTGCTGAATGGCCTCTCTCGCAGGCTGAAATGCCCTGTCTACATCAGCGGGAATGTTGGCCATGATCTGGCTTTTTCCATCTTCCCAAGATCTGGCAGGCAAAAAATCTTCCGAGCCGAAATCCGTTCCAGCTTCCTTAAAACTCAAAACTAAACCCTCAATCGCAGAGACATACTCCCGAAAACGAGCCAAGGCTTTACCGTTAAACAATCCTCCTTTGTCCTTTTTCTCTACTTGGCTATAGACTAGCTCCTGCTCCAATTCCTTGATTTGCTCCTTTAAGCCAGGATACATAAGCGCTAAAAATGGATTTTCCTTAAAATGATCCAGCATCTGCTTTAGCTTGGCAATAAGCCGCTTTCTTTCTTTTGGATTCATAATTGGCTGATGACTTTAATGCAGTTTAGCCTATTTTAAGCTAAAATACGTAGTTTTATAACTGTTATTTATACAATTATAAGGATAAGTTTTCAGGGCCGCAAATAAAATCCAACATTTGGGTACATTTTTTTACAGCTGTTATTTTGGGGCTGCCCCTCCCTTTGGTCGGGTCGGGCCATTGCGCAGCTCGCAGGTCTGCTCGGCCCTGCAGCGCCAAAGGCGCTTTGGTCTGCCGCCTTCGGCGGCCCTGCTACAGCCCCTCAGCCGCGTCGCTGCGCTCCTTTGCGGCGGCTTCGCCGCCTGCCCAACGCAAAAAGGCCCAAACTAGAATAACTAGTTTGGGCCTTCTCTTTTTACATCTTGCTATCGCTTAGTCCATCAACTGGATTTTGCGATATACCTGACGATCGCCAATTTGCAATTGTAGGTTATAGATGCCCGCTGGATAAGCAGAAAGATCTAGGCTTTGCGTTTGTGCGCCAGTTCTTTGGCCCAAGGGCAGGAACAAGAGCTCACGGCCCAATAGATCTACCAAACGAAGGCTGCTGCTCGCCTGTTCTTGGCCAGGCACCTCAAAGGCTACATGAAGTAGACCTTGGCTGGGGTTGGGATAGACCTTAAAGCTAGCCAAAATTTGCTCTACCTCCTCTACAGAAGTACAGTTCTGAACCACTACATATTCTGTTGTGCTCACCGTATCATAAGTTACCAAGGTGTCGTAGCTCAAGTTAACGGTCAATTCAAGAGCACCATCTGTTAGGCTGAATACACTAGCCGCAGTATCTGCCGCAAAGTCAACTAGGCCACAATCCTGAATAGAGGGAAACTGAGCAGTAAAAGAGTCATCCTCATCTACATCAATGGTGTAGCGAGTCCCAGAAATTAAGGGAATATCTTGCCCAAAGCTAAAAGCCAAAGGCAATTGACTAGAGGGAACATTGGTCGCTCCGCCGCCTGTAATGGTATCAATACCTGACTGGCTGCCCTGTACCGTTAAAAAGATTTCAGGATCGCCAAGTGCATCTTGACAACTAGCGGCGGTAATTGTGATTCCGCTAAGGTAGGTAAAGTACTCTGTTGTACTAATAATAGCCTCTTGAGTAATGGCATAAGTACCACTATCGGCATAAGTGATTGCCGCAGGGTTTTCATCTGTGCTGCTTTGGCCATTGCCAAAGTCCCAGCTATAAGTAGCGGCTTGGTTAAAGTTGGGGTCTACTTGAACACTATTGGTAAAATTGACCTCTAGAGGGGCACAACCCATATTAGGCGTAAGCGTAAAGCCTGCAGAAGTGTCGGGGTCTACCACAAAAGTAAGGGGAATATCTGCGGGTTGGGGAGGCAAGATGCCTGTTTCGGCCAATACCGAAATAACCACAGTAAAGGTATCGGCTTGTAGGGGCGTACCACAAAGCGTAACACAACCATCGCGGGTATCGGGGCTATCCTCATCATAAACGGCAGGAAGTGGGCGGTCAAATAAGAAATTCATGCCCAGAGGAAGGCCAGAAACGCCTACAATCTGAAAACCAGAGAGGTTGATTCCAGAAGGAATCGTAGAATCTAGGGCCACTAGGGGCGTGGTGGTATAAGGCAAACGGAAGTTAATGACTTCCTGATAAGCGCTATTTTGCATCGCGTTGGGGATGCTGTCCAAATAGACCGTATCGGCGGGCATTTGTGGTAGGTTGACGGTACAGTTGGGGCATTGGGCCCAGCTGTATTGGCTACAAAGGAGTAGCAAGAGTGCGAAAAAAGAAAATTGACGCATAATTATAATAGTTTAATTGATTAGCTAAATATATGGGCCGGGAGCTAATCGGCCTAGCGATGTGGAAGGGGGGCCGCAGGCCAGACCGAAGCGCTTTAGCGCTGAAGGGCCGAGCAGACCTGCGAGCCCTGTAACGTAGCGCCGCAAGGCGAAGCCGCAGCGGAGGCCCCAAAAAAAAAGACTATTAAAGAAGCTAATTAGCTAGCCTTCTCAAATAGTCTTTTATGATAATATTCCTAATAGCGGCAAATTAGCGCAAGATAACTTTCTGTGTGCTAGAAGCGCTGCCATTGTTGATTTCGATGAGGTAGATTCCTGCAGCAAACTGAGCAGTAGGCAATTGGAATTGCTGTTGGCCCATTTGCTGGCCTAGGTTTTGGCTGTGTAGGCGTTGGCCCAAGCTATTGTAGATATTGATCTGTAGATCCTGTTCTTCCTGAAGGTCGAGGAACAATTGTACATCGCCAGCGGCAGGATTAGGGAATACGCTAAAGGCATTGAGGCCATCAATATGCGTAGTGGCTACAGTAGTAGATGTGCGGTAGTAGTGGGCCTGAGAAGGATTCAGGCCGTAGCAGATAAGTACGTTGTCTGTAAGGTCGCCACATTCAACATCATTTACTGTAGTAGCATAGCTGTTCACAAGGTTCATATAAGAAATCAAAGCAGGAGCAGAAAGCTGCGCATCAGTAAAGGCGTCAAAAACAGTCAATACGTCACTAAGAGTGTTGATATCATTCACAGAGGTAATACCTAGATTACTAAGTGTATCGCAAAAACCTCTTGTAGCGTCACTAAGGTTAAAAATATCACAACAAGGGTTGACGAAGGGGGGGGCAGATTGTCCATTTAGAATACTATCTAGGAGTGTTTGTACTTGCCCCATATCATATCCAATAGCAATCATACCAAAGGTATCGCCAGGAGCAACCGTTACGCCATAGCGGCCAAGAGTTGCAGGATCCAAGATACCATCAGCATCGGTACCAATGATCACATCGCCACCGCCATTGGTGGTATCGCAGGTTGTACGAGCGCTATCTAGGGCACAGGTTCCCTTCTTCACGATGAGGTACTCTACATTGGCAAAACCAACGCCCTGTACACTCATAGGAGGAGCCGGGGTCCAAACCGTACCGCCCACCTCATAACTATTCATACCAGTTTGTACCTCGGGAGCAGTTCTGTTATTACAAGTAGTAGTCGCTTGAGCAAAAAGTTGTTGGCCAACAAAAAGTGATAGGGCCAAAAAAAGAGTGAGTTGTAGTCCTTTCATTAGATGAAATTTAAAGGTTCATAATTTTGGTGTCAGAATGCTTGTTAGGCCTACAAAGTTAAAGATTATCGGCAAACAAAATCTTTTTCCTTAGTTTTTTTAAGCCCGCAACTAGAGCAAGCTAAGGAAAATGAGGCTAAATGGCTCATTTTGGCAGAAGTTCCCCCCCTTTTTACCCATTTAATTTTAGAAGCAAAGGTTTTTTTATCCGTTCCCCTACTTTTGTTTGGCCAGCCTATGCCTATCCAAAATAAATAAGAAGAGAAGCGCCAAATAGAAGAAAGTTATACATCTACCTAGAAATTAGTTTATTTGCCTTAAATTTGTCGGCATTTCGCTAAATGCAGAACATCCAAAATATACTTTAAAACTTGATGAAATGAAAAACTTTAACGTATTGGGCCTTTGCCTGCTACTCAGTTTGCTGACTAGCTGGGCCTATGGGCAAAAAGCCACGGTAAAGGGCGTTGTTACTGATGCCAACTCTAAAGAACCCCTTCCAGCTACCCTCCGGATCCTCGATACTGAGGGTAAGTTAGTTACCGGCGCCGGGGCCAATGTGCTTTCTGGAGAATATATGATCTCTGTAGATGCCGGAACCTATAAAATGACGGTCTCTTATATCGGCCTAGCCGATCAGGCTTTTGATCTGGAATTAGCCGCTGGCGAAACTAAAGAGATCAATGTGGAAATGAAAGAGGAGGATAATATCATGAAAACGGTTACCGTAACGGGCTCTAAGGCCGGAACGCAACTGGCCAAAAATACCGTCTCTATTGATGTGGTAAAACCCACTTTGGTCGATAATACCAACGCTACAAAGGTAGATGAGGTGGTCGATAAGGTGCCTGGCGTTACGGTAGTAGACGGCCAAGCCAATATCCGCGGGGGCTCTGGCTATTCTTATGGAGCCGGTAGCCGCGTGCTTATCCTCGTAGATGATCTCCCCTTTATGTCTGCCGATGCCGGCTTTGCCAACTGGAGAGATATCCCCGTAGAAAATATTGAGCAAATTGAGGTCCTCAAAGGAGCCGCCTCTGCCCTCTATGGCTCTTCGGCCCTAAACGGAATTATCAATATCCGCACGGCCTACGCCAAAGCTAAACCCATGACGAAGTTCTCGCTCTTCCAAACTTCTTTTGTTCAACCTAGCAGCAGAAAAATTCCTTCTGTATATAATCCAGACACAATGGTGGAAGTCTCTGGCCAAGCTTGGTGGGCCCAAGATTCTATCTCTGCTAGCCTTACCGATGATGGTGGAGCGTCTTATTATGATACAACTTTTACCCCCCAATGGCTAGCCGGCCCCCGTGGCTACCGCAAACCGATCGAGTTTGGCGCCTCTTTGGCCCACCGCCGCAAAATTGGTAAACTCGACCTGACGCTAGGGGCCAACGGTTTCTATAAAGATTCTTACCTAGCTGGAGAATATGAACGCAAACTCAGAGCCAACGCTAATATCCGCTACCGCTTTACCGATAGCCTCAATGTTGGCGCAAATATCAATGTGAATTTTGGAAACTCTTCTTCTTTCTTCCTCTGGAATAACTCGAATTATTATCTCCTAGCCAGAGAAAGACGATATATAGATAATGCCTCTTTAGTTACTTACCCAGGTTCTGTGACCGAATCAGTAACCTCTCGGATAAATGTCGATCCCTACCTCACTTATTTTGATCGCAAAGGAAATCGCCACCGCCTACAAACTCGTATCTATTATATCAATAATGAGAATGGCAATAACCAAAGTAATAGCTCTACGCTCTACTATGGCGAGTACCAGTTCCAAAGAGAGTTCAAACAATTACAAGGCCTCAAAATGGTGGCTGGCCTAGTTGGCCAGTATTCTGCCGCCCAATCTCAACTCTATGGTAATGCCGAATACGATATCTCTAATTATGCCGCCTATGTCCAACTCGATAAGGGCTTCCTTACCGATGAGTTTGGCGATAGTAAACTCAATTTCTCTTTCGGCGCCCGTATCGAACGCAATGCCATTACAAGCCCCGACTCTATCCTAGTTTCGGTCTCTCAACCCAAAATTGAGAACCCCGAACCTAGTTCTGTGGAAGCTAAACCCGTTTTCCGCGCTGGAGTAAACTATGAGCTGACTCCCTTTACTTTCCTTCGCGCCTCTTGGGGACAAGGTTACCGCTATCCCACAATCGCCGAACGATATATCACTACTTTTGTCGGTGACCCCGCAGGCCTAGGCCTCGAAATCCGCGCCAACCCAGAACTAGAATCTGAAACTGGCTGGTCTGCCGAACTCGGGATCAAACAAGGATTCATGATTACTTCTAACTGGAAGGGCTTTGTTGATGTCTCTTTCTTCTGGACCCAATACCAGAATATGATGGAGTTCTCTTTTGGTGGCGGAGATACTGCGGCTATTAACAGAATTACATTAGGAGGGGCAAATGACGGATCAACTCCCGTCTTTTTCCAATCAGCCAATATCGGAAATACGAGCATCCGTGGTGCAGAATTTAGCGTAATGGGTACCGGAAAAATCGCTGGCGTAGATATGAACCTCCTCGCTGGCTATACGTTCCTCGATCCCCGCTTCCAAGATTTTGACGAACGCCAACAACTCCTCAGCTCTAACGATACCACCAATATCCTTAAGTACCGCGCCCGCCATACTATTAAGTTCGATGCCGAAGCCTTTTTCCTCAAAGAAAATAACCTCTCAGTCGGACTCTCTGTAAACGCTAGCAGTAGTATGCTCGCTATCGACCGCGTTTTCCAAGATCTCGTTTTCTCGGATAATGATTATGAACGCTATGGCCCCGCTGATGTCTTCGGTATTGGCCGCTACCGTGAACACGTTAATAGTGGCGAATATGTGAACCTCAGCGCCCGTATTGGCTACCGCCACGCTTTCAAAAATGCTGAAGGTGAAGAAAAATGGGGCGCTAAGATCTCAGTCGTAGGCAAAAACTTGCTCAACCAAGAGTATACCCTGCGCCCAGCTCTAGTAGCCGCTCCCGCCAACTTTACTCTACGACTAGATTTCGATTTCTAGTCTCCTGACACATATATTTTATAGCCTCTATTCTGCCTAAGAATAGGGGCTTTTTTTTTGGGGCCTCCGCAGCAAAGCTGCGGCGGTTACTCCCTTTGGTCGTCGAACTGCGCCCTAAAGGGCTTGTTGTCGCTTTGGGGCTCGCAGGTCTGCTCGGCCGTTATTCCCTTCGGTCATCGAACTGCGGCTTTCAGCCTTGTTGTCGCCAGCAAGCTGGCTCGGTCTGGCCTGACGGCCACCCCGCCGCATCGCTAGGCCGTTTGGCCTTCGGCCATAGCTGCAGGTTGAAACCCGCAGCCAATTTCGGAACCACTAAGCTAGATTTTGGCCACCCCTTGGCCTGCAGCTTAAAAGCCGCCATGGCCAAAGATCAAATAGCCCATCAAAACCTTTATGCCCTATTCTGCAGATGCAAAACACCTCATCAAAACCTTTATGCCCTATTCTGCAGATGCAAAACACCTCATCAAAACCTTTATGCCCTATTCTGCAGATGCAAAACACCTCATCAAAACCTTTATGTCCTATTCTGCAGATGCAAAACACCTCATCAAAACCTTTATGCCCTATTCTGCAGATGCAAAACACCTCATCAAAACCTTTATGTCCTATTCTGCAGATGCAAAACAGCCCATCAAAACCTTTATGCCCTATTCTGCAGATGCAAAACAGCCTATCAAAACTTTTATGCCCTATTCTGCAGATGCAAAATACCCCATCAAAACTTTTATGCCCTATTTGACAGATATCAAACAGCCCATCAAAACTTTTATGCCCTATTTGATAGAGATCAAACACCTCATCAAAACTTTTATGCCCTATTTGACAGAGATCAAACAGCCCATCAAAACGTTGAACAGTCCCCCCAAAAAAAAAGGAGCTGGCCTCCACAACCAACTCCTTGCTTCCAAAACAAAGAAGATAAAAGCAAGCTCAAGTTGCTTCATCTGCCCTAAAGACGCTAGGCCCATAGCAAGGTTTAAATCTGGGCAAAATTTCCATCTTCTATAGCTTTTTGTACGTCTCTGTTCTATCTTATCTTATCTTTGGCCCGAAAACTAAAGTCATAAAAATGAACTGGAAGCTAAAAGCTGTAGTCCAAAAAGGGATCTCCTTTTTACCCGCCCCCTTTGATCACAAAGTCAATTACCTTATGCAAAAATATGTGACCAAGGGCGTGCAGCTCTCTGATGCTTATTTTCTAGACCGTTTGGAGCATGCACAAAAACATATAGCTGCCTATCAGCAATATGCGGGCAGTTTGCAGGGTATACACAGCTTAGAATTGGGAACGGGCTGGTATCCGGTGGTGCCCATTAGTTTGTTTTTGGTCGGGGCGGAGCAGGTCCGTAGCCTAGACCTCAATCCCTTGACGCATCGAGCGCATTGGGAGCGCTGCCTGCAAGTATTTCTGGAGAAAGAAGGGGAGGTTCGGGCACGTTTGCCCATTTTAGAAGAGCGCTGGGCCATTCTTCAAGCCTTGGCGAAGGAGAGTAGCCATTTAGATGATGCCGCATTTTTGGCCCAACTAAGGCTGTCCTTCCTCTTGGGCGATGCTCGAGAATTGAGAGAACTTAAGGAGCAATCTATACAGCTGATCCACTCCAATAACACCTTTGAGCATGTGCATCCTGCGGCCTTACGACAGATTTTGCAGCGTTTTCAGCAATTGCTGGACCCCAAGGGCCTGATGTCCCACTTTGTCGATATGTCAGACCATTTTGCGCATGCCGATCCCAATATTACTATCTATAATTTCTTGCAATTTACGCCCAAACAATGGGCCCGCATAGACAATGAGGTGCAGCCACAGAACCGCTGGCGCCTGCCCCAATACTTAGGCCTTTATCAAGAGTTGGGCTTGGCCCTTTTGGCTGAAGAGCATCGCCCTGGCCGGCCCGAAGAAGTAAAAACAGTGGCCATAGATCAGAACTTCTCGCAGTTTACAGTAGAAGAGTTGGCGGTCAGTCATGTCTATTTGTGGAGTCGGTAGTTGTTTTTTTCTCTTGAACTTGTATCTTTAAGGAAGAACAATTTTTCTCTGCACAGACCCTTTTTTATGAAACGATACACCCTTACTGCCCTAAGTCTATTGGCTATTTTTGCCCTACTGCCTTTGTTGGCCTTCTTTAAGCCCGAATCGCTTAAAGTGAGCTTTTCTGAAATGGAGTGGACGGCAGCCAAGCAACAAGCAAAAACAGAAAACAAACTCTATTTTGTCGACTTTGACGCCAGTTATTGTGCCGCCTGTCGCAATATGGATATCTCGACCTATCAGGATAGCCGCTTGGCCAGTTATATGGGCCAAAATGTAGTGGGCCTGCGCTTGGATGTCCAAGATTTTGATGGCGTCATGTGGTCCCAAAAATATGAGATAGAAGCCTTGCCGACCCTACTCATCTTTAATGAAGAAGGCAAATTGGTTAAGCGTTTAGTGGGCTATCAGTCTTCGGCAGATTTGCTCAAGGCTTTTGAGGAAGTGCGCAGCCCCAAGGGCAGCCCTTCGGTGCCCAGCAGCACAACGCCCAAGCAAAGCCCGCAACCACTTGCAGAAGAACCCATTTTGCCGCCTGCAAAATCGCCAGCCAAAACTAATGAGTCGCCTCGTTTATCGGGCAACCTATCTATTTTTGAGCAGGGCATACCGGCCAGCGGAAAAGGTTTGTATGAGGTGGAGCTCAAACGGCAAAAATCAGAAGGCTTTTCTTTGCAGATGGGCGTCTATAAAGAAGTCAATTACTGGACCCTAGAGGCGGAAGCCCTGCAAAAGCAGCTGCCTGGCCACAAAATCCTCATGCATGTCGATGAGCTGCGAGGCAAAACGGTCTACCAGCTGTTGCTGGGTGAATTTGAGAGCCAGGCAGCCGCCAGACGCTTTCAGAATGTGTTGCAGCAAAAGAAAATACGCAAAGGATTGATTAAAGATTTGCGATATTTTAAGTAATACCGCCCAGAGTTCAATATCTTCTCCCCCGCAGCCCATGGGCTGCGGGGGAGTTTTTTTTTAGCTGGGGCGTAGCCTAGGGCCGCAGGCCCTAAATGGCCCAGCGCTGCGCAGCCGTGGCGCGAAGCGCCAGACCAAAGCCCGCAGGGCTGCAGGGCCGAGCAGCCCTGCGAGCGGCGAAGCCTAGCGGCGGCCGCCCCCCTGAACAGGGCGGCCGCGGGCCCCAAAAGAAACAAGATAAACAGCAATAAAAACGAGATGCAATTACTAACAAACATTGGCTGCATTTGGCAGCAGGCGCAAGAGCTACCCGCCTTGCGCAGAGGCGCCGAATTGGCCCAATTACCCTATTTGAAAGATGCCTACATGCTATTGGAAGGCGACCGAATTGTAGAATTTGGTCCCATGCATAACTGTCCCGAAAAAGAAGGGTATAGCGTTTATGATGCCCAAGGAAGAGACCTATTTCCGAGCTTTTGCGACTCGCATAGCCATTTGGTGTTTGCCGCCCCTCGGCAGGAGGAATTTGTCTATCGGATTCAGGGATTGAGCTACCATGAAATAGCGGCCAAGGGGGGCGGCATCCTCAACTCGGCCAAGCGCTTGCAAGCCATGCCCGAGGAGCAGTTGTTGGCCGAGGCCAAAAAGCGCTTATTGGCCCTTTTGCGTTTGGGGACAGGCGCCTTGGAAATCAAAAGTGGATATGGATTGAGCTATGAGGCCGAGCTCAAAATGCTGCGAGTCATTAAGGCGCTCAAAGCCTGGGCACCCATTCCCATCAAGGCGACTTTTTTGGGGGCGCATGCTTTGCCGCCCGAATACAAAGAAGACCGAGCGGCCTATATGGACCTATTAATAGAGCAGCTATTGCCCAAAATTGCCGAAGAAGAACTGGCCGATTATATCGATGTATTTTGTGAGAAAGGCTTTTTCTCATTGGAGGAAGCGCAGCGGATTATGGAAGCGGGCAAGGCCTATGGCTTGCCGGCCAAAATACATTGCAATCAGTTCAATTCTATGGGCGCTATTGAGGCGGCGATAGCGGCTGGGGCTCGCTCTGTGGACCATCTAGAGGTCCTCAATGCCGATGAAATGAAGGCCTTGGGCCAAGCCGATACCCTAGCTTGCCTCTTGCCAACGGCCCCCTTCTTTTTGAATGATGATCATCGGACGCCAGCCAGGGCATTAATTGAGGCGGGAGCCGCTGTTGTTTTGGCCAGTGATTATAATCCGGGTACCACCCCCTCGGGCCGAATGCCCTTTGTCTGCTCCTTGGCCTGTATCCAGCTGCGGATGCTGCCCGAAGAGGCCATTAATGCCGCCTCTTTGCATGGGGCCTATGCCATGGACCTAGAGCAAGAACTGGGCTGTATTCGCCCAGGCGCTAGGGCCAATTTCTTCCTAACGGAAGCCCTGCCTAGCTTGGCTTATTTGCCCTATAGCTTTGGTTCGGACCTCATTGAGGCCGTCTTTTTAAATGGGGCGTTGCATTGGGAAAAACAAGCCTTAGGCTAAGCAAAAGTACTAGATCTTCATTGGTTTATTGGACCTAACTCTTTTTATATGAAAGGAGTTAGGCTTTTTTTGATGTATATACAACAATTTTTTACTTTGATTGTATATATTGTCGTTCTAATCAACAGCTTCTTATCTAAATCAATACCTTATGAAAAACTGGATGATGGCCTTGGGCCTGTTAATGGCCCTTTTTATCGGCCCAAAAAGCTGGGGGCAAGCCGAAGAGCTGCCCAAGATCTATAACAGCTTGGACCTTGCCATAGGGGCGGGCTCTGCCTCGGAGAGTACGCTTTATATTAACGCCCTTTCTTTTCAGCGAGAGCATGCCCTGCTCAAAAACCGTCGATTATTATTGGGCTATGGCCTTCGGTTTTCGGCCTTTGGGGCCAGCGATCAATTGCTCTATACGACGGCTCCCTACAAACTGACCAAAGATGATTTGATTGATAGTATGTTGGTGGACAAGCCCTTTAGTGCCGCTTTGGCCGCCTCTTTGCATGTTGGCTACTTGATTACGCCCAAGCTCAAGGCGGGCTTTAATATTGATGTTTTGGGCTTTGGTTTTGGCAAAGAAACAACAGGCGTTTTTACAAGTACTGATAATAATGGTCAGTATGCCATTAACCAAACTGGCCGCCCTACTACCCCTTCTGTTTTGCTCATTGGCGATAATGACATTGGGCAATTGGTTTCGGAGTTTTATGTTGCCTATGACATCACTGAAAAACTGGGTGTTCGTGGCGGCCTGAATATGACTTTTGTCGAATTTCAGTCAGATGAAAAACTAACTGAAGACAACGACCGCTTTCGGCATAAGGCGATTTTAGGCTTTTTGGCCTTCTATTATCGTCCCTTCTAAGATTTTTTCCCTTCCAAATTTAATTGACTATGAAACAACTATGGATAAGTTTGAGCATGCTGCTCTTCGCTACAAGCCTAACAGCTCAATCGACTGTTACATTTAAAATTAAGAATGCGGGCTTTACGGTGCCGGGCTCTTTTTCCGATTTCAAGACCGAGATCAAATATGATAAAAAAGTGCCTAGGCAAAGCTATTTTAATGGCAGCATTCAGGTCAAATCTATAGACACCGACAACAACGCCAGAGATAAGCATTTGCGCAATGAAGACTTTTTTGAGGTGGATACTTATCCAGAAATGAGCTTTCAGTCGACGGCGGTTAGCGAGGTCTCGGCCAACCGCCTAAAGATTGCGGGCAATCTGAAAATTAAGAATGTGAGCAAAAAGGTCGTTTTTGAGGTGAAGGTTAGTGAAAAGAACGGCAAAACGGTTTTTGATACCGAGCTGCAAATTAACCGCAGAGATTTTGAGGTGGGGGGCAGCAGTTGGACCCTAGCCAACAAGTTGACGCTCTTTTTGCATATCGAGCAATAAGTTTTCTTTAAGGTCCGAGGAGCATCCTCGGGCCTTTTCTATTTTTGCTGCTCCACAAAAAAGGCTTATTTTGTAAAAAAAATTAGCCAATGAGAAGATCAATTATAGGGCTAGCCTTTGCCCAATATCTATTATTATTGTTTGCCCTTTTGGGCAGTTCCTCAGCGCTTTTGGCCCAAGAAGAAGAGGAGGAGCAGCAGAGCGGAGGCTTTTATTATGGCCTTTATGGGGGCGGAACGGTAGCCACCCAAAACTGGAATAACTTTCAGCGAAATGCCTTGATGGCTTATCATACGGGCCTGTTTATCGAAAGTTTGGGGGCCGCAGAAAATGGCCAACAAACTTCTTATCTCTTTGCCCTGGGCTACCATAAAAAGGGCAGTAGTTTCCGCAATATGTTTGTGGGCGGCAGCAAGGTCCCCGCCAATGAGTTTCACAATTTAACCCTTTTAGGCGCCTTCAAAAAGAATTATCTAACTGGCCCCGAAGAGCGAGATCGTCTTTATTTTCTCCTCGGTTTGCGGGCCGAATACACCATGGACTACCAATTAGTGGGCTTTGGGGTAGAGGGCGTTAACAGAGCGCTTTTGGGCGTGAAATTGGCGGGCGGCTATGATTTGCGCTTGCCCGATTCTGGCCTGGGCCTGCGCTTAGAGGCCAGCATTAGCCCCGATATTACACGGCAGGTTTTTGTGCCCGCTGGCTACTCTACGGGCACGGTAGACCAAAACGGAAATGCCATTATGAGCCAAGAACAAAAGGTCTATAACCTCATTTTTGAGGTTTCTGCGGCCATATTTATCATGCAGTAAGATAATTTGGGGCCCGCGGCCAGCAAGCTGGCCGCCGCTATGCTGCGGGGCTCACAGGTCTGTTCGGCCCTGCGCGGGCTTCGCCCGCTGGGTCTGGCCCTGCGGGCCACCCGCTCCGCAGCGCTGGGCCTGCGGCGGCTTTGCCGCCTGTAGGAACCCATAGTTATCCTCATCGCTAAACTATTGCCTTATGGACATCATGATTTATGCAATTCCAGTATTTTTCTTGCTTATTGGAATAGAGCTATTGATTGGCTATTTTAGTCAACAACAGTTGTATCGCTTGGGCGATACTGTAGCCAATATTAGTTGTGGAGTAGGACAACAGGTCACTGGGGTGTTTATCAAAATTATTGGCCTGGGCAGCTATGTTTATATTTATGAGCACTGGCGCTTATTATCGGTACCAAATCATTGGGCCAGCTATATCCTACTATTTATTTTGATCGACTTCTTTTATTATTGGTTTCATCGCTATTCACATGAAATCAATAGCTTTTGGGGGGCGCATGTGGTGCATCATCAAAGTGAGGACTATAATTTGTCGGTGGCTTTGCGCCAAAGTGCATTTCAGGGCGTTTTTTCGACCGTTTTTTACTGGCCCTTGGCCTTTTTGGGTTTTGATCCTGTTCCCTTTTTTATCATTGGGACCTTTCAGACCTTATACCAATTTTGGATTCATACGGAGGCCATTCGCAAAATGCCCGCTTGGTTTGAGTATGTCTTTAATACGCCTTCTCATCATCGGGCGCATCATGGCCGCAATCCAGAGTATATTGATAAAAACCATGGGGGCACCCTCATTTTATTTGACCGTTGGTTTGGCACCTTTGAGCCCGAAAAAGCCGAGGTGGTCTATGGCGTAACTAAGCCCTTAGCTACATATAATCCCATTTGGGCCAATTTTGATTATTATGCCGATTTATGGGCGGCGGCGGGGCAAATGCCTCGTTGGAAAGACCGTCTGCGGCTTTGGGTAGAGCGGCCGGGCTGGCTACCTGAAGATATGGGCGGGCAGCAAAAGGTGCCCGCAGTAGACCGACAAAAGACCGAGAAATATAATCCCCCCCTGCCGCCCTTTTTACCCATTTATGTGCTCATACAATATGTCATTATCCTTTTGGGGGCCACGGTCTTTCTGATGGTTGAAAGTCAGTTGGATTGGCCTAAACTTTTGGCTTTAAATGTTGTCATACTTTGGGCACTAGGCAATTTGGGCGGCTTATTGGACCTCAAAAAATGGGGCTTGCCCTCCGAGTATTTACGGCTGCTCGCTACTCCCTTGGCCCTTTATTTCCTCTTTCCTTTGGGGAGCTATATTTGGGGACTAGCCGCCTGGGCCATTATCTCTTTAGGGCTGCTATTTTACTACCAATGGAGAAAGGCAAACTCCTAGTAAAAGCATAAAAGCTGAAGCTAGATTTTTAGAATGCGAACAAAAGCCTAACTTTGCGGCTGTTGGCCTAGCGATGCGGCGGGGTGGCCGTCAGGCCAGACCCAGGGCGGAACGAAGTGGAGCCCGCAGGGCCGAGCAGACCTGCGAGCCCCAAAGCGTAGCGCCTGCCGCAGGCAGGAGGCCCCAAAAAAATAAAAAGAAATGTCAGATACAATCAAAGTAACGGTGATTGACCGAAATGGGCAGGCCCATGAACTGGATGCCCCCACCGATATGAATATGAACATGATGGAGCTTTGCAAGGCCTATGAATTGCCTGTAGAAGGGACCTGTGGGGGGATGGCGCTTTGTGCAAGCTGCCATATGTATATAGAGAGCGATCATGAATTGAATGAGCCCTCTGATGATGAAGAAGATATGCTGGACCAAGCCTTTTTTGTGGAGGACAATAGTCGTTTGGGCTGTCAAATCCAGTTGCGGCCCAATCTAGAGGGCTTGCTGGTGCGCTTGGCCGCAGCAGAGGAGTAAGGAATCTACGTTTATTTTGGAAAACAAAAACAAGAAACAAAATGGCTGTTACATTAAAAGCAGGAGATAAGGCCCCTAACTTTGAGGGCAAAGATCAGAGTGGGAAAAGCATCAGCTTGGCCGATTTTTCGGGCAAAACCCTGATTTTATACTTTTATCCCAAAGACGACACCCCTGGTTGTACCAAAGAAGCCTGCAACCTCCGAGATAACTATGAGGCTTTATTGGAACAAGGCTATGCGGTAGTTGGCGTAAGCCCCGATGGCGAAGCCTCGCATCAGAAGTTTATTGAAAAATATAGCCTGCCCTTTCCATTGATTGCCGATGAGGAAAAAGTCATTATGGAAGCTTATGGGACCTGGGGCGAGAAAAACATGTATGGCAAAATCAAACTAGGGGTATTGCGGACCACCTTCATCATAGATGGAGAGGGCGTCATTTTAAAAGTATTTAAGCGCCCCAAAACTGCAGAACACACAGAGCAGATTTTGAAGGCCATGGAGAAATTATCCTAGGCCAAACCATTTAGGGAGCGAGCATGAATACAGATCGCGAAATACTTTTGCTAGAGCAATTGAGTATGGGCCAAGAGCTGGCCCTCAAGGCCATTTTTGAGCAGCATTATCAGTCGATATACCGCATTATTTATCGGATGTTGCAAAATAAAGCTACGGCTGAAGACCTCTCTCAAGAGGTCTTCCTCAAACTTTGGGAAAAGCGAGAAAAGCTGAATATACGTGGACCAATAGGGCCTTATTTGCGTCGGATGGCGGTAAATGAGGCCTTGGGCCATTTGCGCAAGCACAAAAAGTACTTTATAGAAGATATAGAGGACCAACACGATCTGGCCGCAGCCCCAACTGCCGATGCAGAAGCAGTTTATGCAGAAAAAGAATTGAAGCAGGCCCTAAATAAAGCGATTAAGAGTTTGCCGCCTCGCTGTCGCTCTGTCTTTGTTCTTAGCCGATTTGATGGACTCTCTTATAAGGAAATTGGAGAGAGCATGAATATCTCGGTAAAAACCGTAGAGAACCAAATGGGCAAGGCCCTAAAGGTAATGCGCAAATTATTGAGCCCCTACTTGCCTTTGGCGCTCTTTATTGTTAAAGTTTGTTCTAGCATAGGGGCTAAGTTCTTCTAAGACATCCAGCAATAAACCAAAGGCAGAGCCCCAAATTAGATTCAAGAATAATATGGCAACATTATACAATGGCGAAGATATTCCATGGTCCTTACTAGCCAAGGACGTCCAAAATTGCTTAGCAAAAGAAGAGGAAGAAGCCCTGGCCGAATGGCTGGCCGCTTCAAAAGAACATCAGGCCCTACAAGCCGAGCTAGGGCGCATTTGGAGCCTGCCAGAAGCAGACTTGCCCCCCAGCAGCCAAGCAGAGGTTTGGCTGCAGCTACAGCAAAAGCTACAGCAAAGAAGACCGAAAAAAACCTTTTGGCAACGCTATACCAATCTGACGGCTGTAGCCGCTAGCTTGCTGCTGGTGGTTTTTGTCCTTTATGGAACCGGTAGCTTTAACTGGAAATCAGAAGCGGTGGCCGAGCTCAATTGGCTAGAACTAGAGGCCCAAGATAGCCGCAATTTGCAAATGCCCGATGGTAGCATCATTTTCCTCAATAAAAAGAGTAAACTCCGCTATCCCGATCGCTTCCAAGATCGTAGAGAGGTAGAGCTTTTGGCCGGAGAGGCCTTTTTTGAGATTAACCGAGATCTAGAACATCCCTTCGTTTTGCAAATTGCCAAAGCTGGACAATTAGAAGTGCTGGGCACTAGCTTTAATGTTCGGGCCTATGAAAATGAAAGCGAAATGTGCCTGTCGGTAAGCACAGGAAAGGTCCGCTACCGCAGCCCAGAAGGAGAGGAGTACGTTCTGGAAAAAGGAGAGGCCGTTTATTATAATTATAAAGACAAAAGGGCCAAACTGAAAAGCCCTGTCAATCCTACCTATTGGCGAGATGGCCTCCTAAATTATAAGGATTTTGCCCTAGCCGATTTGCGCCAAGATGTAGAACAAAAATATGGAGTGCATCTAGAGTTTGAAGACGAAGCTTTGGGCCAATGCCTTTTTAATGGCAGCTTTAAGTCACCTAAGGTGGAGGAGGTCCTACAAGCAGTTAGCTTTACCCTCAATTTATCAGTGAAAAAAGTAGCCGATAAAACCTATTTGCTCTCTGGAGCAGCCTGTACTTCTGCTTTAGATTAAAGCCTTTTAATGTATTGTCATGCGTTTATTTGCCCGCTTCCTTTTGCTGTTTTTCTTGGGCAGTCTGCCGCTTTTTATTTTGGGGCAGCGAGCTCAATGGGACTTTAAGGGAGAAACTTTAAAGGAAGTCTTAGTTGAATTGGAGCAGTCTTATGGATTGCGCTTTGCCTATGGCCAAGGTCGCTTGACTTTGGCCAAAGCTATTTTTCATAGGGCCAATAATTTGCCCTTAGATACGGCCCTAGTCGATTTATTGGGGAAGAATAATTTGGCCTACCAAAAGCTAGGTCAGCTCTGGGCCCTTAAGGATAGTACGCCCAAGGAACAATGGAGCTTGGCCGCCCCCGTTTTGGCCCCAAAACAACAAGCCCTAGCCCCACAGTCGCCTCTACCTTATAGCCGCCCACTGCCTCCCAAAATCCGCCTGAGTTCGGTGGTTTTACCGCCTCTTTATAGCGAGGGCTTACTGATTTCTTTAGATGCCCAACCTCAAGCCCAAGGCATTTTGGTCGACTGGGGAGCGCTTTGGAAGGAGGCCCTAGAACGTCAGTTTTTAGAGGAGTTGTCCATTTTTCAGCTGTCTTTTTTTGGTACAGCCGAGGAGCAGGCCGTCAAGGCGCAGGTGTTAGCGCTAGATATTGGTTGGGGCCGCCGCCGACAGCTTTTGGGCCTGCAGCTGAGCTTGGGCGCTAGCCGAGTCGAGGAGTCTGCTATGGGCTTTCAGTTTGCACTTTTGGCCAATCAGGTGAAGGGGGAACTAATGGGCTTGCAGGCCGCTGGTTTCTACAATCAGACGGCTAGGCTTTATGGAAGCCAGCTTTCTTTGGGCCTAAATCGAGTCGATAGCAGCTTGTCGGGCTCGCAGTTTGCGCTTTTCGGAAATTTGGCCTTGGGCCAAGGCTATGCGGCCAATAGTTTGCAGTTGGCAGGCCTCTTCAATTATAGCCGGTCCAATGCGCATGCGCAGCTGGGCGGCTACTATAATCGGGCGCCCAAATTGCAGGGCTGCCAACTCAGTTTGGGCCTCAATGATACAGATAGCCTGCAGGGCTTGCAGTTAGGCAGCATCAACTATACGGGCCATTTGCAGGGCTGCCAGTTGGGCCTCTTGAATATTTGCGATACGGCTGCTGCTGGCCTAGGCATCGGTCTGCTCAATATCTACAAAAAAGGAGGCTACAACCGCATCAGTCTAGGAGGCTCTGCCGCTTTGCACGCCCAGCAAAGTCTGCAAATTGGCCACCCCCGCTTTTATACAATTTATGAAATTGGCCAGCGCCTAGATCAACCGATTTGGCTCTGGGGCTTTGGCTTGGGCTGCCGCCTGCCCATGGAAAAAGGCTATTATTTGCAGCCCGAATTACTGGCTTATAGCTTACAAGAGGGGCCCGATTGGACCAATAGACAGGGGCATTTGTTGCAGTTACGAGCCCTTTTTTCTCATTCTTTGGGGCCAGGGCTGGAGCTGCTCACGGGGCCCGAACTCAATTTTGTTCAGCAAAATATAGAAGCTAGCCAGGCTTTGGGGCAGCAGTTGCTCTGGCAAAAAAAACAAGGCGATTGGGAACAGCGCTTGTTTTGGGGCTGGCAGTTGGCCGTTCGTTATAAATTGTGGTAGCTTTTGGGGCCTCCGCCTCGCTTCGCTCGTCGGCGCTACGTTTCGCAGCTCGCTGTTCGCTCGGCCCTGCGGCCTGACGGCCTTGGTCTGCGGCTTCGCCGCACTGCTGCACATCGCTAGGCCTGTGGCCCTTCGGGCCACTGCTGCGCATCGGTTACTCCCTTCGGTCGTCGAACTGCGCCCTAAAGGGCTTGTTGTCGCTTTGGGGTTCGCTGCTGTTTTGGGGCCTCCGCCTCGCTTCGCTCGTCGGCGCTACGTTTCGCAGCTCGCTGTTCGCTCGGCCCTGCGGCCTGACGGCCTTGGTCTGCGGCTTCGCCGCACTGCTGCACATCGCTAGGCCTGTGGCCCTTCGGGCCACTGCTGCACATCGGTTACTCCCTTCGGTCGTCGAACTGCGGTCTAAAGACCTTGTTGTGACCGCTCAACGGCCATTTTTAGGCTGGGCATTCTGCTTTGGCCGCCTAAAAGGCGCAAAACTTAGGTTTTGCGCCTTTTTTATGCCCAATTGTTACTAATAAGTTAAGATGCTGACTTAGTGAACTTATTCCCAAAGGCTAATGAGCTAACTTTTTCCTAGCTCGACTTAGCATTCGACTAGCTCGAGCTAACTTTTTCTTAGCTCGACTTAGCATTTGACTAGCTCGAGCTAGCTTTTTCCTAGCTCGACTTAGCATTTGACTAGCTCGAGCTAGCTTTTTCTTAGCTCGACTTAGCATTTGACTAGCTCGAGCTAGCTTTTTCCTAGCTCGACTTAGCATTTGACCAGCTCGAGCTAGCTTTTTCCTAGGCAGCAAAAAGGAGAAACACAAAATTTTAAACAGTCTCGTTTTATGCGTCTAGAGGCGGCGAAGCCGCCGGCTGAGGGATGGTTAAGGGGGCGGCGAAGCCGCAGACCCAGCAAAATGAGCGTAGCGAAATTTTGCGCAGGGCCGAGCAGACCTGCGAGCCCTGACACAGCCCGACCCGCCCGCAGGGCGGGGCAGCCCCAGAACAAAAAACTTTGTAACTTAGTGAGTGAAAAAAATGAAAAGATATGCGACTAAAAATAATGCTATTCCTAATATGTTTATCGGGGAGTTTATGGGGGCAAAAAAAGCTGCTCTTACGGCTAGAGCCGGGGCAATCCTTGAACCTATTGGCGCAAAAAAAAGATTGTTTGGCCAAAGATTGGGGTATTTGGCGCTACAGCATAGCGGCAGAAGACAGTGCGGAGGTGCGGCAGTATTTGGACCAAAGCTTGGGGCCTCAAAACTGGCAGTGGGAGCATCAATTGCAGTATCGGGCTAGGCCCAACGACCCCGAATATGATTTTTGGCAGTGGAACATGGAATTATTGGGTTTGCCCGAAATTTGGGAAGAAACCACTGGCGGTTTGGCGGGCTCTGATACCCTTGTTGTGGCTGTAATTGATGGGGGAGGAGACTGGCAGCATGAGGATTTGGCAGAAAATATATATATCAATTGGGGGGAAGTTCCGGATGATGGAATAGACAACGACCAAAACGGCTACATCGATGATTATCGGGGTTGGCGAGGGGATAGTGGAGATGATGATCATCTGGCCGACAGCCATGCTAGTTCGGTAGCGGGCATTATTGGGGCCAAGGGAAACAATGGGATTGGCATGTCGGGCATCAACTGGGACATAAAAATCATGTTGATTTCGGGGCAATCGGCCAACAGCCTTTTGGAGGAGAGCAACATTTTGGCGAGCTACTACTACATCTGGAAAATGCGGCAGCTTTATGAGGCTAGTGGGGGGCAAGAGGGGGCCTATATTGTTGTGAGCAATTTATCGGCGGGCATAGACTTTGGGCGGCCCGAGGATCATCCGCTTTGGTGTGGGGTTTATGATAGTTTGGGGCAGGCGGGCATTTTGAGTGTGGCGGCCAGTATGAATCGGAAAGAAAACATAGATGAGGTAGGCGACATGCCCTGTCTTTGTCCCTCCGAGTCCTTAATGACTGTAAGTTTGAGCAATCGTTATGATGCATTGGACCGCAATGCGCCCTATGGCCCTTTGCATTTAGATTTGGCGGCGCCTGGGGCGGTCTATACGCTTCGGCCCAACAATACTTATAATGTATTTGGGGGAACCTCTGGGGCGGCGCCTCATTTGGCGGGGGGCATCGCCCTATTGGCGAGTTATCCGGCAGCAGATTGGCAGGCCTACCTCAAGGCCGAGCCGCAGGCGGCTATGTACTTATTGCGCGACATCTTATTGGCCAGCGTGAGTAAAAAGGGCGATATGGAGGAATTAAAATCTGGGGGGCGCTTAGATTTGGGGGCGGCCTTTGGCTTATTAAAATCCTTATATGGGCCAAAAGAGGAGGAAAATTCTTTTTTGTGGCGGCGGGCTTCGGATCAAATATATTTAAGTTATCGGACCAAAAGAGCGGGAATTTACCATTTGCGGATAACAGATATAGGGGGGCGGCAAGTTTTTTTTGCAGAAAAAGCCTTGGGAGAAGGGGCGTTAACTATTTGGGAACTAGGGCCTTTTGAGGGGCGGCAACTTTTGTTTATCTCGCTCTATGAAGAAGACCGCTTAATAAAGACAGAAAAGTTTGTCTATTAGCAATTGCTTTCATACCTTTGCAAAGCCCAAAAGGGAAGGCCACAAGCGGCTTAAGAAAATAAATAGTGAAAAAAACTTCAAAAAGTTTTGTAGATATAAAAAACCATCTTATATTTGCAACCGCAACGAAGAAAATGCACTAGTTGTAAAATGGCTCTGTAGCTCAATTGGATAGAGCATCTGACTACGGATCAGAAGGTTAGGGGTTCGACTCCCTTCAGGGTCACATCTTTATTGTTTTAAAGAATTGATTAGGTTCCACAAGCGATTGTGGAACTTTTTAAATTAGAAAGAGCAGTCATGTCGAGAATTTGTCAATTGACCGGAAAGAAAGCTATGGTGGGAAATAATGTTTCTCACTCTAATCGCAAGACCAGACGTCGTTTCAATGCGAATATTAAAACCAAGCGTATTTTTGTACCCGAATCAAATGTTTGGATCAAAGTAAAGGTGAGCATGCGTGCTCTACGTACGATGAACAAATTGGGGGTATATAACTTCTTGAAGCGTCAGATCGCTAAAGGATACGATCCCTTTATTTGGGTAGAAGATCCTAAAGCTGCTGAAAAGAGTAATGAGCGTGGCTACCGCCGCCTAGAGCAGACTGATGCTCAGGGTAACAAGAGCTACAGCATCACTTTTGAGCCTGAGGCCGCAGATAATAACCGCAAAGTGCGTCTCTCTTCTGTTATTAAGTAAATAGAAAAAATCATCACACATTATGGCTAAGAAAAGCAAAGGTAATCGCGTACAGGTGATTTTGGAGTGCACAGAGCACAAAGATTCTGGTCTTTCTGGCACTTCACGCTACATCACTGTGAAGAACCGTAAGAACACACCTGCTCGTATGGAGTTGAAGAAATACAATCCCATCTTGAAGCGTTACACTATCCATAAGGAGATTAAGTAATTTTTCGAGAACTATCCGCTCGACAAAAAATAAATCGTCATGGCTAAGAAAGTATCAAAAAACGCGCGTGTAGCCCAACGTGCTGCGAATGCAGGCAGTGGTAAAGATCACGTGAGAGTTGTTAAGTCTGTAAAGGACCCCAACACAGGAAAGTATTCTTATAAGGAAGTTATTGTCCACAAAGATCAAGTGGAAGACTTCTTCAAGAATAAATAATCAGGTAATTAAGGCAAATTATGAAAGTGGCTCTTCCTGTTGAGGGATGAGCCCTTTCTGTTTTTTTATTTGACCTTTTTTTGCGTTCTTTAGGGGTGCTCCTTATTGTTCATCTAGATTAAGCAGTCTTGTATGGGATTTTTTAATAAACTTTTTGGGAAGAAAGAAAAAGAAGACCTGGATAAAGGCCTAGAAAAGACGAAGACTAACTTCTTCAATAAAATGTCTAGGGCTATTGCCGGTAAAACTAAGGTAGATGATGAGGTACTAGATGAATTAGAGTCTGTACTGATTCAGTCTGATGTAGGACTAAAAACGACCATTAAAATTATTGAGCGGATTGAGGAGCGAGTAGCTCGTGATAAGTATATGTCTACTTCTGAGCTCAATGAGATTCTCCGAGACGAGATTGTTCAGTTATTGGGCGAAAACACGACAGAGGAGACCAATTTCTTTTCTATCCCCCAAGAGGTTAAGCGTCCTTATATTATTCTTATTGTAGGTGTAAATGGAGCGGGCAAAACAACCACTATTGGCAAATTGGCCAAGCGTTTTGTAGATCAGGGCCATAAGGTGGTCTTGGGTGCAGCCGATACCTTCCGTGCCGCCGCTGTAGATCAGCTAGGCATTTGGGCCGAAAGAGTGGGCTGCGATTTTTATAGCAAGGGCATGAATACCGACCCTGCCGCTGTAGCCTATGAAACTACCCAGTACGCTATCCAAAATAATTGTGATATTGCTATTATTGATACGGCCGGGCGCTTGCACAACAATAAGCAGTTGATGGCCGAGCTCTCTAAGATTAAGCGCTCTTTGTCTAAGCAAATTGAGGATGCTCCTCATGAGGTTATGTTGGTCCTCGATGGCTCTGTAGGCCAAAATGCTTTCATTCAGGCCGAGGAGTTTACCAAAGCAACAGATGTAAGCTCGCTAGCCATTACCAAATTAGACGGTACCGCCAAGGGCGGAGTGGTCATTGGAATTAGCGACCAATTTAAGATTCCTATTAAATATATTGGGGTAGGAGAGGGCATAGAGCACCTCCAAGCCTTTAATAAACGCAGCTTTGTCGATTCTTTCTTCTCGCAAAAAGAAGAATAGTAGATACTGCTACTTACAGCTATTGACCAGTTCGAGCTGGCTTTTAGTCCAACTACCCCACTTCTTTTGAAGCCGGTACTTGGACTAATTATTTTTGGCCTGAGCCTAGCCCTTTACTGCTCCAAGAAATAAAAAAAGCGCAACAGCTAAACTAGCTGTTGCGCTTTGGTTGTAAATAGGGCTTCAATTAAAAATTGCGGCTCGCTTTTACAATGCGGTCATTCACCGGCTGCTCATTGCGGTAATTATGAACAGGCATGTTCTCTTCTAGTACTTTGGCCTGCTTCAAAGAGATGTTAATAGGCGTCTTGAAAATATACCACTGCACATTTTCAGAACAAGGAGGGGTGGTCAATGAACCCGTGTAATGATAGTAACTTCTATCCTTAGGAAGGTTGAGGTTCATATCAAAAGGTTTCCCAATCTCTTTCTGCGCACCCGGCTCTAAAGGAAGATAAGCCTCCAAGAAGTCAAAGGGAGCACTCTGACCACCTTCTTTGGCCATAACCGCCAAAACAGCAATCTCTCCCTCTTTGTTGGCATGTACCAAGTGCATCTCTAAAGGATAACGAACGCCCTCAATAGTGTGCTCAGAAGGCTCGTGAAAGTGAAATTGCTTGAGGTAGTATTTCTCCCCCTCCAAAACAATATAGTCCCCAGCCTCAAAATCATACTGAATAGAATGACCATTGTTGATTACATCATGCAAAATCGTCTGATCCGCATACTGAATGTCTAATGGAGGAAGTGCCTCGTCTGTTTTGTACTCCACAATGTTAATGGGTGACTGATGCATTCCCCCACAACTAGAGGTGTTTTCTAGCTCGGCCCAATGCTCTGGCCCCGTCTCTCCCTGATAACTCCAGTCCTCATGATGATGCCCCTCATGCCCTTCTTCTAGAGCCGACTCTAGTTTTACGGGACTTTTTTCTACAGTTTCTGGATGGTGTTCGTTGATGTGCTTCTCCTCAGAAGAACAGGCCGTTAGGCCTAGCCCAAATACAAATAGGGCTAAGTAGCTTAGCGTTTTCATAAATTTTCTTTTTTGTAGCTATTGGATAACTACAAAGGTCGAGGCCATCCTAGACTTCTTCGATGATTTTTGTCACAAAGTCAAATTTTTGTCATAAAAAAAGCCAGCTAACTAGCTGGCTTCTCTATTTTATAGACAATATTCTACTTACTTAGTCATCATCTTCTTCCTCCAAATCAATCTCCAAACCAATTTGCTCCTCTACCGAAGGCTTTGGCTCCTCCTTTTCCTCCGAAATAGTAGGCTCTTCTTGCTCCTCTACAGACGCAATTGCTTCCTCTTTAACCGCTTTCTCTTCTTCCTTGGGCAAATTGCCCACGGTTTCCATAAAGTCCTGATAACAAAAGATAATTAAAAAGACCCCTAAGCTAATCGATGCATCGGCCAAATTGAATATGGGCTGGAAAAATAAAAAATGCTTGCCCCCCACAAAAGGTATCCAAGCCGGATAATCCCCCTCCAAAAGCGGAAAGTAAAACATATCAACTACCCGACCATACAATAAGGGCGCATAGCCTTCTCCATATGCAGTTACTTCAGCCAAACCTCCATGTATCGGACTTTCCGTGAAAAATGCCCCATAAAATACACTATCCAAAATATTCCCCAAGGCCCCAGCCAAAATAAAGGATACACTGCTAATTAAGGTCCGCCCTTTCTTTTTCTTAATAATCTGATATAGATAAACAGACATGATGCTGACCGCCACCAAACGAAAACTAGTCAGTAGCAGTTTCCCATATTCTCCCCCCAGTTCTAAACCAAAGGCCATCCCCGGATTCTCCGTAAAATAAATCTGTCCCCAATCTTGCCCCTCGCCAAAAATATTAAAATGTTGGCCCATCTGCATGTTGAGCTTGACCCAAATCTTGAGCCACTGATCCGCCACTAAAACGACGATCAATAACAGACTCGCTAGTATTCCTCTTTTCAAAATGTATTTGTTTTCTGTTCCAGATATGCTATCTCAACAAAAATAATAAAGTTCTGCATAACTAGCTTTGAGAAACCCAAATTCTAAACTTTATTGCCTCTTCGGCCCCGCCAAACGAAAGTATTTCCGATATATCGGTTTCCGATAGGCAAATTGTAACCAAAGCGAAGGATACATCAATAAATTTAACCCCCAAGGAGCCTCATAATCAATTTCGTCCACAATCCAACTTCCCCCCTCCGCCGGCAATACCCAATGCTTGTGCCGCCACTTTTTTAAGAAAAAAGGCAGCTCTTCCCCCTCGGCCTCATCCACAAAGTAATATCCACCCCGCTCTTCGCCATGATCCGTAATCCGCCCCCGCCAGTTTTGCTTAAATAAGCCAAAATTTAATTGCATTTCTACCCGGTCTCCCGTCTCACTGCCATCAAAACGCAACAGCTTTAAGCCAACTCCCGGCGGCTTGAGCTGGATAAATAGTTCTCGGTCAAAAGCCGCCATCACTTCTTTGGGGGCCTGCTCTACCTTCGTTTTTAATAAAATTTGCATCTCTTTTTTTTCTACTTGATGAGTTGATTATTTTGGGGCCTCCCGCCTTCGGCGGGCGCTACGTTTCGGGGCTCGCTATTCGCTCGGCCCTTCGCCAGCTTTGCTGGCTCGGTCTGGCCTACAGCCACCCCTGCACATCGCTAGGCCTGCGGGCCTGACGGCCCTTTGGTCTGGCCTTTGGCCAGCCCTACACATCGGTTACTCCCTTTGGTCGTCGAACTGCAGCCTAAGGACCTTGTTGTGACCTGCGGGCCTGACGGCCCTGCAAAACCTTTTATTGGACCATCATATCTATATTTATGTCTGCTTCTATTCCTTTGTTTTTTCCCAAACTAGAAATCCTTTTAGCCTCCAAATCGCCCAGAAGACAACAACTGCTGCGAGATATGGGCCTGCGCTTTCAGCAAATTGCCCAAAATGTAGAAGAGGATTATCCCCCTACTCTCCCCCTAGCCGATATCGCCCTCTTTTTGGCCCAAAAAAAGGCCCGCTCGGTGCTGCACCTACTAAAGAAACCCGAACAACTCCTCCTCTGTTCAGATACTACCGTCATTGATGCCGAAAATAGCTACGAAAAACCCCAATCCACAGAAGAAGCCAAGGCCTTTTTAAGGGCCTTATCGGGCAAAACGCATGAGGTCCGTACCGCTGTTTGCCTTTGGGCCCAAGAAAAACGCTACAATATTGTGGGCAGCTCTAAAGTAGAATTTGCCGAGCTGACCGACCAACAAATTGAGTATTACGTCACTCATTTTCAACCCTTTGATAAGGCCGGCAGCTACGCTATCCAAGAATGGATCGGCCTGATTGGCATTAAAGGCATTCAAGGCAGCTACTTTAATATTGTGGGCCTACCCAGCCAACAACTATTTGCCGCCCTTTGCGATTACCAAACTATTTTGGACCAAAAAAAATAGCGCTCCTACAGGCGGCAAAGCCGCCGCAAAGGCGCATAGCGCCTCGGCCTAGCGATGTGAAAGGGTGGCCGAAGGCCAGACCGAGTTTTTGAGCGCAGCGAAAAAACGAAGGGCCGAGCAGACCTGCGAGCCCTGAAACGACAACAAGAACTTTAGTTCGCAGTTCGACGACCGAAGGGAGTAACCGCCGCAAGGCGAAGCCGCAGCGGAGGCCCCAAAAACAACAAAAAAAGCGACTCGCTCAGCAGCAAGTCGCTTTTTTTATAGCCCTTGAAAAAAAAGGCAAAAAAAACTGTAACCAAAACATAAGATAAGACTTATTGAAGTGAAATCTGTCGTTCCTCAATCATTCGGCGAATATTGATCAAAGCATAGCGCATGCGGCCCAAAGCCGTATTGATGCTTACTTTGGTGAGCTGAGCAATTTCTTTGAAAGAAAGCTCGGCATAATGGCGGAGGATAATGACCTCGCGTTGTTCTTTAGGTAGGCAATCGACCAGTTGGCGGACTTTATCGTAGGTTTGGCGCTTCATGATGCGAGTTTCTTGATTATCCTCATTGACTTTAAGGATGTCCAGGATATCAAAATCATCGCTGGCGGCCACCGTAGGCCGGCGCTTATTCTTGCGGAAATGATCGACACAAAGATTGTAAGAGATGCGCAAAGCCCATTGAAGAAATTTGCCTTCTTCATTGTAGCGGCCAGAGCGAAAAGTGTCGATAATTTTGATGAAAGTCTCTTGGAAAAGATCATTGGCTAGATCCTTATCTTTGACAAACATATAGATAGAGGTATAAATTCTAGCTTTATGCTTGTTCAATAGGTTTTCAAAAGACTTTTCGTCTCCTTGCATATAGCTACGGATAAGGTCCCGATCGTGAGCAGATTTACAGGTCATGGCAGTATTTTTTAGGTACAACAAGAGTATGCAGTCCTAGGACAGGCTGTTCTGGGCAGACTATGCCCATAAGGTAAGGAGTGAACAGATTTAAGGAGTGGCCCAAGGCGCATGTTTAAGAACTAGGAAATTTGAACTAAAGGTGTAAATCTTTGTACGATAGGCAAAGCTTGTTTTTTCTTATTAGAGGAGAAGGTTATTTTTTTTGGAGTATTGGGGGCTAGGCGCAAATATAATTCATTATTTAGGGAATTGGCCTATGTCCAAGTTTGTTTTTTATCTTTGTGGGCCTAATAATTAGCTGTGGGACATTATTTTTTGCCGCAGCGAGGACCCATTTTTTAGTTTTCCTTAAGATTACGCACAATTGCCTGAAAGGTTGCAAGATGAGAGAAAAAAAATCAATTCGCATTAAGGGGGCCAATGCCAACAACCTTAAAAACGTAGATGTAGAAATTCCCTATCATCAGTTGGTCGTAGTGACTGGCGTTTCGGGTTCGGGAAAATCATCTTTGACCATGGACACCCTCTATGCAGAAGGGCAGCGCCGCTATGTCGAGAGTTTATCTTCTTATGCTCGACAATTTTTGATGCGGATGAAAAAGCCCGAAGTAGATCAAATTAGCGGCCTTTGTCCCGCTATTGCTATTGAGCAAAGAGTGGGCAATAAAAACGCTAGATCTACAGTAGGCACCCTAACCGAAGTTTATGATTACCTCCGAGTGCTTTTTGCTAGAGTAGGACATACTTTTTCGCCAATTTCTGGCCAAGAAGTTAAGAAGCAATCGGTAACCGATGTGATTGATTTTTTACATCAGCTAGAAAATGGCCAAAAGGTCCTTTTACTCGCTCCTGTTTTGCTCCAAGGCCGAAGCCTAGAACAAAGCCTAGATCTACTCCTCCAAAAAGGCTATACTCGCTTGCAATGGGAGGGCAAAACACGTAAAATACAAGAACTTTTAGAAGCAGAACTGCCCAAAACGGAGGCCGTTCCTTATCTTCTGATTGATCGATTTGTCATAAACAAAGACGATGCCGAAAACAATAAACGAATTGCAGATTCCGTTGACTCTGCCTTTCAGGAGGGCCTTGGCCGTTGCTTTATTGATTGCCTAGATGGCCAGTTGCATAGCTTTAGTACTCGCTTTGAACTGGACGGCCAAAGCTTTGAAGAACCCAGCCCCCAACTCTTTAATTTTAATAGCTCTTTGGGCGCCTGCCCCGCCTGCGAAGGCTATGGCAAAGCCCTAGGTATCGATGAGGAAAAAGTAATTCCCAATAAACAAAAATCCATTTTTGAGGATGCCGTGGCCTGCTGGCGTGGAGATAAGGCCAGCCGCTGGCTCAAAAAATTACTCAAAGTAGCGGATAAGTTCGATTTTCCAGTCCACCGCCCTTACCGAGAACTCAATGCCCAACAACGGAAGGACCTCTGGGAGGGAAATAAGCATTTTGCGGGAATCAATGGCTTTTTTGAGGACCTCGAAAGCCATTCCTACAAAATCCAAAACCGAGTGATGTTGGCCCGATACCGAGGGAAAACAGTTTGCCCCGCCTGTCATGGAACTCGCCTTCGCCCCGAAGCCCTCTACATAAAAATCAATGGCTACCATATTGGCCAATTGGTCCAAATGCCCATCGATCAGTTGGTGGACGTCCTCGATAAACTAGAACTAAGCCCACAAGAGGCCGAAATTGCCGACCGCCTGCTGGAAGAAATCAAAAGCCGCCTGAATATTATGCTGGAGGTTGGCCTGAGCTATCTTAGCCTAGACCGACTGTCGGCTAGCCTTTCTGGCGGAGAAATTCAACGTATTCACCTTACCAGAACGCTGGGCAGCAACCTAACGAGCTCGCTCTATGTCCTAGATGAACCCAGCATTGGGCTGCACCCCAGAGATACAGACCGCCTGATTAAGGTCTTGCGCAAGTTGCGCGATTTGGGAAATACCGTGGTGGTGGTCGAACATGAAGAGGATATTATCGCCCAAGCCGATTACCTGATTGATGTAGGCCCTTTTGCGGGCGTGCATGGCGGAGAAATTATTTTTGCTGGTCCCTATCCCGAAATTCATAGCACCGCAGCCGATAGCCTCACCGCTAAGTATATGAGCGGCCGCATGAGTATTCCCTTGCCCGATAATCGCCGAAAACCCCATAGCTTTATCCGCCTAGAAGGTGCCGCAGAACATAACCTCAAGAATATTGACGTCAATTTTCCCCTGCATAGCTTTTCGGTGGTAACAGGCGTGAGCGGTAGCGGAAAAACAACCCTGGTCAAGAGCATTTTATATCCTGCGCTTTTGCGAGCCCTTGGAGAAGATAGCAAGAAAAAACCTGGCGCCTTTAAGTCCCTAACAGGAGATTATGAGCAAATTGGCCAAATCGAAATGGTCAATCAATCGCCAATTGGCCGCTCTTCTCGCTCCAATCCCGTCACTTATGTAAAGGCCTATGATGCCATCCGTAAGCTTTTTGCCAAACAGCATACGGCCAAAATGCAAAATTTTAAGCCCAAGCATTTTTCCTTTAATGTAGAGGCGGGCCGCTGCGAAAGCTGCAAAGGCGAAGGCGAAACAGTCGTGTCTATGCAGTTCCTCGCCGATGTTCGCCTGATCTGTGAAGATTGCAATGGCCAACGTTTCCAAAAAGAGGTGCTAGCCGTAAAGTATAATGATAAATCGATCTATGATGTCTTGGAAATGACGGTAGAGGAAGCCCTGCTCTTTTTTCAGGACCAAAAAGATATTGTCCGCAAACTCCAACCCCTAGCCGATGTCGGCCTGGGCTATATCCGCCTCGGACAGTCATCTAGTACGCTCTCTGGTGGAGAGGCCCAAAGGGTAAAACTGGCCGCTTTTTTAGGCAAAGACGAAGGCCGAACGCCACATATCCTCTTCATTTTTGATGAACCCACCACCGGCCTGCATTTTCACGATATCAAAAAACTACTAGATGCCTTTAATGCATTGGTAGAGGCTGGCCATAGCGTGATCGTTATCGAACACAATATGGAGGTCATCAAATCTGCCGATTATATTATTGACCTTGGCGCTGAAGGCGGCAAAAATGGCGGCCAACTCCTCTTCCAAGGTAGCCCAGAAGAAATGCTCAAAATTGAAGGCTCTTATACCGCCGATTTTCTCAGAGCAAAGCTCAAAGAAGTAATGAAGTCTTAAGCTAGGATGCTGTTTTGGGGCTGCCCCAGCCTGCGGCTGGGTCGGGCTGTGTCAGGGCTCGCTGCTCGCTCGGCCCTTCGCCGCTTTCAGCGGCTCGGTCTGGCCTGCGGCCCCCCTTATCCATCCCTCAGCCTGCGGGCGCTTTGCGCCCTGCTAAACGCAAAACAAAAAACCCCCTTTTCTAAATCAGAAAAGGGGGTTTTTTGTTGGGAGCAAGGCCTACCAGCCCTCTCCATCAGAGTTGTCGTTCTGATCAAATTCCCATTCGCTACCTTCTTCATAACGACGGCTGTATTCTTCGTAGTCGTAGTCTGGCAACAACTCCGTTTTAACATGATCAACCACATCGTTTAAGCTCTGGACAAAACGATTGAAGTCCTCTTTGTATAAGAAAATCTTGTGTCTAGAGTAACTGTCATCCTCAAAACGGCGCGTACTCTCCGTAATGGTCACATAATAATCATTCCCTCTGGTCTGCCGTACATCAAAGAAGTACGTTCGGCGTTTGCCCGCTTTTACTTTGCGCGAGAAAACACTCTCGAAGCGCTGGTCCTTTTTGTCAAATCCCACGTCCTACAAATTTTGGTTGCGTAAAAAGAAAATCTTGCGAACAAATGTAATTTTTTTATCCCAAAAAAAAGAAAGCCAGCTTTAGCATTCTTGCCCTTTTTGCGATTAACAGGCGGCAAAGCCGCCGCAAAGGAGCGCAGCGACTCGGCTGAGGGATGGATAGGGGGGCCGAAGGCCAGACCAAAGCCGCCGCAGGCGGCTGCAGGGCCGAGCAGACCTGCGAGCCCGGCACAGCCCGACCCGGCCGATAATTCATGAGGGTTTTAACCCTCATTTTGTATTGCTTCGCAAAGCGGTACCGCTTTGCGCTGGTTGTTAAGCTGGCGGAAGGGGCAGCCCCAAAAAAATATCCTAACCTCTCAACTGATCCAATAAATTACTAAGCTGCCCAGCCTCTTCTTGCTCCAAATGACTCATGCAATCTGCCATCTGGACCTCTAGTTGGGCAGAAGCCTCTGCCAATACCTTTAAGCCCTCCTCCTCAATGTAAATGTCTACCCGCCGACGGTCCTGCTTGCAAGATTTTCGCAAAACCAAACCCTTGCGCTGCAATTTCTCCACCAAACGAGAAGCATTAGAGGTCTTGTCAATCATGCGCTCTGTCAATAACTTGACGGTGGCCGGCTTGCCCCGCATCCCCCGCAAAATCCGCAAAATATTAAATTGCTGCACCGATAAATCATAGGGCTTCAAAACATCGGTCTGTAGCTTACTGAGCCAAGAGGCCGTAAACAAAATATTGACTCCTACCTTATGATACATACTTTTAAATGGACGTTGTTGGTTGATCTCTTCCTCTATTTTCATCTTGCTTTAAGTTGTTAGTTATTAGACAATTTTAAGCCTAAAAAGTTGCTAAACTGTCTAACTGGCTTTTATCTATTTTGATCCCTAAAAAGGCTTCTATCTCGTCTAGCTTTTCATAAATAGGCGTGGCCCGCCCCGCCTCAATTAAACGCAAACTCTCTAAGGATATCCCCAAACCCTCTGCCAATTCCTCCTGGCTCCAGGCCCGCCGCTGCCGCTCCAATCGAATTTGCTCCCCCAAGTCGTTGGGCCAATCCATCTTTGGTGCAGACTCCGATATACAAGCAACAAAAAGAAGGCAAAACCCAAAAGTAAATGGATATAAATTGTTTTTTATCGAAAAATATCCAAACATATGCGTTTATTTTTTGCCAAAAATACTAATTTTAAGGCCTAATTGTTTGAAACATAAGTATTTAAAACTTTTTGTTGCTCCTTTGGCCAGTATTTTATTAATTACAACTTTATGTTGCTAGTTGGCTGGGCGCAAACGAATTCTATAGCTATATGACTGACTTCAGTAAAAATATTGTCAACCAACGCTTCGGCCTTATCTATGACGAGCTGACCAAAAGTAATAAAATTAAAGGAAAATCAGATCTTGCCGATAAACTGGAGACCTACAATCATGTGATCAATAATGTCCTTAAAGGAGATCGCAGCCTGACCGTTAAGCAAATTAACTTGCTGGTCGAACATTTCGATATTAACGCCAATTTTGTTTTTGGCTGTAGCGAACAACTCTATAATAGCGATAGCGACGAAATTCCTACTCACTCTCTAGCCGAAAAGATTATCCAGGGCCGTAATAATATTACCCTAGTGCCCGATAAGGCCTCGGCAGGCTACGCCCTAGCGGTAGATAGTAAGGAGTACCTAGAGCAGTTCAAACGCTTCTCGGTCCCTGGCCTAGAAGGCCCCCTGCTGGCCTTCGAAATTAGCGGGGATAGTATGCTCCCACATATTACTAATGGCGACCTTGTGATCTGCGAAGCCCTAGAACGTAACCAAATGCCCCGAGATAATGGGGTCTATGTGGTGGTTACCGACACGGTGGTCACTAAACGCATCCGCCGAATTAAAGACAGCGATAGCAATCAAGTGGTGGGCCTCGAGCTGCTCTCGGATAATGAGGTCTATCGCCCTTATCAAGTCGATCTAGAGGAGATTCGCCAAATCTTAAAAGTGAAGGCCCGCCTAACCGCTCACGGCCTGGCTTAATCTTCCGCTAGTTTTTCTTATCTTTCAAGGACCTAAGGTAATTTTACTTTAGGTCCTTTTTTATACTTACTGAACTATGCAAACCTATAACTTTCATTGGAAGAATGCCCAAGGCAAAAAGATCTTTGGCCAAGGCTGGCTTCCCAATACGCAAACGCCCAAAGGAGTGGTTCTTTTGGTCCACGGATTAGGCGAACATATTGGCCGATATGCCCATCTCGCCCACTTTTTTACGCAAAGAGGCTGGGCCCTGCTGGCTTCCGACCGCATCGGGCATGGCCAATCTGAAGGCCAACGCGGCCATACGCCCAAATATGAGGACCTCTTTAAGGAGATTGATCAACTACTGGCGGAAAGCCAACGCAAGTTTAATAGCTTGCCCACTTTCCTCTATGGCCACTCTATGGGCGGCAATCTGGTCCTCAATTATATGATCCAAAACCCTAAGGTGCCTATTCAGGGCGTGATCGCTACCTCCTCGGCGCTCCGCCTAGCTTTTGAGCCCCCAGCCATCCAACTCTTTCTAGGTAAACTGATGCGCAAGATTTATCCCGCTTTCTCGCAGGGAAATGGCCTAGAGCTAGAAGCCCTCTGCCAAGACCCCAAGATTATCCAAGCTTATCAAAATGATCCGCTGGTGCATGCCAAAATCTCCGCAGAAACCGCCATTGGCATGATCGAATGGGGACAAAAAGCCCTAGCAACCGCCCCCCAACTGAAAAAGCCCGCCTTGCTGGTCCACGGCAATGCCGACCGTATCTGCTCGCCCCTCGGTAGCCGCCAATTTGCCGAGGCCAATCCCATCGCCCAACTCAAACTTTGGGAGGCTGGCTACCATGAGTTGCACAATGAAGCTTTTCAAGATGAACTTTTTGCTTATATTTGGCAGTGGATGCAGGCCCAACTGTAGTGGCCCACCTGCTCCAAAATATAGCAGTACCTAAATAAAAATAGAATAACTATGAATGTTCGCGAATTCCTATTGAACCTTCCCGCTAAGATTAACCCCGAAGCTATTGAGGGAAAAGAAAGTTTGTTTCACTTCCTCATCTCCGGAGAAGAAGGAGGCAATTTCACTGCCCGTATCAAAGATGGTAAGGCAGAGGTGATCGAAGGCCTAGAAGATGAGCCCAAATGCGTGATCAAAACTTCTGATAGCGTGTTTAGCAAGATCCTTTCTGGTAAGCAGAATCCCCAAATGGCGGTATTTACCGGGAAACTCAAGATTAGCAACCTCAGCGAAATGATGAAGTTTGCTAAGGTGCTTGGCCTTATGTAGCCTATTGTCCATTTTCTGGACCCAAAGCCAGTATGCTTTTTTAGCGTACTGGCTTTTTTTATGTTTTCCCTTTCTGCTTTTCTTTTTGTTTAAATTTTGGGGCCCGCGGCCAGCTAGCCAAAGGCTAGCTGGCCGCCGCTATGCTGCGGGGCTCACAGGGCTGTTCGGCCCTGCAGCCGCCTGCGGCGGCTTTGGTCTGGCCTTCAGCCACCCCTCCGCAGCGCTGGGCCGCTCAACGGCCTTTTTCTCTCTGGACCTGCTGCTTTGGCCCCCAATTTTAGAATGAAAAAAGGCTTCGCTTCATATTTTAGCGCCTAATCGCTTCTGGACCAACGCTAGTAGGGGAGTCCCCGAAAAAAGCAATGGGACAATTTAGATGCCCCCAGAGCTAAATGTAACGATCCAGATGGCTCCGGCGTCACGCCAGAGCTAAATGTAACGATCCAGATGGCTCCGGCGTCACGCCAGAGCTAAATGTAACGATCCAGATGGCTCTGGGGAATCCCCGGAGCTAAATGTAACGATCCAGATGGCTCCGGCGTCACGCCAGAGCTAAATGTAACGATCCAGATGCCTCTGGGGAATCCCCGGAGCTAAATGTAACGATCCAGATGCCTCTGGGGAATCCCCGGAGCTAAATGTAACGATCCAGATGCCTCTGGGGAATCCCCGGAGCTAAATGTAACGATCCAGACGGCTCCGGCGTCACGCCAGAGCCAAATGTAACGATCCAGATGACTAGGGGGAATTTCCCCTAGCCAAAGCAAAAGGGCCTGTTCATTCCTTATTATTCATTGATTTATCAATAGAAGAGACAAAATTTTAAAGAGCGGCCCTTTGAGTTAGACTGACTTTAGTAGAAAGTTGTATTTTTGGGCGGTACAGCCCTAAGCAGGGCGTTTTGGTCCAGAAGGGCGCGAAGCGCCCGCGGCTGAGGGATGGACAGCAGTGGCCCGAAGGGCCAGACCTAGCAAAAAAGCGCAAAGCGCTTTTTTGCGCAGGGCCGAGCAGACCTGCGAGCTGCGACACAGCCCGACCCGCCCGCAGGGCGGGGCAGCCCCAAAAGAAAACATCAAAAAATATCCTTTTCCTTGAATATTGCCATATTTATTGCCCGTCGATTAGGGTTAGGGGCAGGCCCCTCTTTTTCAAAGACCATTATGCGCATCGCCATTTTGGCCATAGCCCTCTCGGTGACCGTCATGATTTTGGCCACCGCCATTGTGCGAGGCTTCAAAACGAGTATTTCAGAAAAAGTCTTTGGCTTTTGGGGGCACATTCATATTACGAGCAGCAGCTCGCCCTCTAGCTATGCCTTTGAGGCCCAACCGATGAACAAAGACCAAATCTATTATCCCGATTTGGGGCAGCGGGGACCTATATATTATATAGAGCAGGCGAGCAATTGGCGGGGGGAGATCCAAGAAGAAGAACGGCAAACCCAAGGGGGACTGCGACATATACAGGCCTTTGCGCAGAAAGAAGGCATCATTAAAACCGATCAGCAAATTGAGGGAATCATTTTGCGTGGAGTGGGGGAGGACTACGACTGGAGCTTTCTGAAAAATTACCTCTTAGAAGGAGAGTTGCTAGCCCCCAAAAGCGAAGAAAACGCCAATCAGATTCTTATTTCGGAGGTGACTGCTAGGCGGCTTAGCCTCAAAGTTGGCGATGATTTTCGGATTTACTTTGTACAAAATGGAAGTTCTCAGGCGCGCAAATATAAAATCAAGGGGATATTTAAGACGGGTTTAGAGGAATACGACCGTCGTTTTGCCTTGGTTGATCTGCGTCAAATACAAAAGCTCAACAACTGGCGGCCCTATCGAAACTACGGGCCAGATTTAGAGTTGCATGAAGAAAACCTCTACCTCAAGGGCGTGACCAATGCTAGCTTTGCAGAAAGCCGAACTGCCATTCAGAACTACCTCAAAGCGGGGCAGATTCCAGATTTTTCAGACAGCAGTAGCCAGCTTGTAATTGTCTCCTCGGTTTTGGCGGGAGCCAGAGGCTGGTCTCTGGGCGATACCATTGGCTTAGAATATCTTGACTTTGGCGAGCAGAAATACGTCTATCGCTTTATCATTGGGGCCATTTATCAGGCCCCGGCCAATTTGCGTTGGGAGAAAACGATTTTTGTCCCTTGGCAGGCCTTACAAGGCCCCAATTATTTGCTGAGCGAGCAGGTTTCTGGCTTTGAGGTCTTTGTAGAGAACATAGACGATCTCGATGCTTTTGGGGAGTATATCAACTACAACACCCTTATGGGCAAAGATCAGTTTGCCAATACCATCAAGGAAGTAGAGCCCAATATTTTTGATTGGCTCAATTTGACTGATATGAACGAGCGCATTATTATTTTGCTCATGATTTTGGTTTCTATTATCAATATGACCACCTCTTTGATGATCCTCATTTTGGAGCGGACCAACATGATTGGTTTGCTCAAAGCCTTGGGGGCTAGCAACTGGAGCATTCGGCAACTCTTTTTGTATAAGGCGGGCCAAATTATTATCTATGGATTATTTTGGGGCAACCTCTTGGGGATAGGGCTTTGCTACTTGCAGCAAACCTTTGGCTTGATTCGTTTGCCCGAGGACCTTTATTATGTCTCGGTGGCTCCGGTCCAATTAGAATTTTGGCCTATTTTTTTGCTCAACTTAGGGACCTTGTTGCTTACCTTATTGGTCTTGATTATTCCCTCTTGGTTGGTGGCTAGTATTGCCCCCCTCAAGGCTATCCGCTTTAAGTAGCGCCCAAAAAACAGACGACCTATGCGAAAACTACTGTTGCTTTTGCTGGCTTTTATGGCCAGTATCTTTTTCCTACTCTTATTGTTCAATACCCTAAGCTGGCGTTCAATGCAAGTTTATCCGCCAGCGCCCCAAAAGGCGGCTTTTTCTATAAAAAAGGCCGCCAAACGCCTGAGTTTGGCCATCAAGCGGCCTTCGCCCAAGCAGCAGCAACTGGATAGCTTAAGCTGGGAGGATTTTTTGCGCCGTTATTACCCTAGTTTGCTTAAGCACCCCAATACCGAGCTTATTGTTTTGGGCGAAAACCTGACAATTTTGCATTGGAAGGGCCGAGACTTGCGGCTATTGCCCTTTTTGGCTGTTAGTTATATACAGTTTAAGGAACCGGATCTCGATCACTTGCCGGCTTGGACCCATGGCCCTTACTCTGGCGAGCAACAAGATGCTTTTATTTGGGGATTGGGCAGTCAAAGAGGGATGGCCAACGCCATTGCCTACCTAGAGGTCTTTCAGCAGAAGCTAGCTAAAAATAGCTGGCCCGAGCGCAGCTTATACTTGCTCATGGGGCCAAAAGATCGGGCTTCTGCTCAGCGAGCGGCCCGTTACTTCAAGCGCAAAGGGCTTCGTTTTGAGCTGGCTTTAGGTCCAGAATCTGATATTTATACCGAAAACGATTTGGGTATTTCGGCGCCCATTGCGGCCTTGGCCATTGGGGAGGCCCAAACCCTAGAAACAAAGGTTTGGCAGGCTGATGAAAGTCAATTGAAGGCCGCTTTACATTACCTAGAGGGCCAAACTTATGACTGGAGCCAGGAGCAGGCGGCCTACCAGGCTATTTATCCATACTTAGGGCCAGAGTTGCCTTTTGCTAAGCGTTTTCTTTGGGCCAATCGCTTCTATTTGGGCGATTGGAGCAGCAGTAGTTTGGGCCAAGGCCCCATATTATCGGCCTGGAAGAATGAGGTCGCCATTAAGGAGGAAGAAGCGGGTTATTTACGCCTACAGCAGCCTTTGGCCCCGCACTATCAGGCGGCTGATTTTAGCGAACTTGGGCAGTATGCCGATTCGGTTGAGCAGAGAAGCTGGGGCGATAGCACACTCAGCCTTACGCAAGGTTTTGCCTATGAACTACTACAGACGCATGTCCGTCAAATTTTCCCCAAGACCTTAGTCTTGCCCAAGGTATTGCCCCAAACGAGCTGTTATCGGGCTAGTTTGCAGCCTTTTTGCGAGCAATATTATCATTTTTCGCCTTGGCGCTTCGATGCGGCAGAGCGTTTGCGCTTATCTAAGCAAGAAGATGAGCGTTTGGGCCTAGACAACTTCATGCGGGGCCTACAATTTTACGAACAGCTACTTGAAAGTCTGTTGTTTTAATAAGGATTTGGGGCCCGCGGCCAGCTAGGCTTTGCCTAGCTTGGCCGCCGCTATGCTGCGGGGCTCGCAGGTCTGCTCGGCCCTGCGGCGGCTTTGCCACCTTGGTCTGGCGCTATGCGCCACCCCTCCGCAGCGCTGGGCCGAGGGCCTTGGCTAAGACTTAGGCCTTCATTTCTCTTTCGGCCTTTTCGGTCAGGGCCTGCCAATCTACCTGATGGCAGTCGCTACAGCCGCCGGCACAGCCTGGGGCCTTCTGTTTGGGCCAAAAATGCCAGACTAAATAGGCTAGGGCCAAAAGGCCAATGGCCCAAACAATATAATCTTGTATTTGCATGCACTAAATTTTTTATAGAACCCTTAAAAAAAGAGAGGGGGTTGTAAAATCCTGCCTATCCTCTTAACTTAAAGGGCGCAAAACCGTTTAAGGTAGACGCTAAAACTGCTATTTTATGTTAAAATCCCTATTGAGTTTGCTCTTTTTGGCCCTTCCTTTTTGGGGCCTATGGGCCCAAGATGCCCCCCAAGACTTTATCATTACTATTAGCTATGATACCCTCTACGGCAAAGTTGTGGGCGGCTTCACCCCGGGCAAAAGCTCGGTCATGGTCAAATTTAAAGAAGCCGAAACGGGCGAAACCAAAGTTTACAAGGCCAAAGATATTAAATCTTGGCATGCCGCAGGGGCTCCCTACTATTTTGAGTCAAAGGTATACCAACCCAAGGGCCGCCATAAGCTAGATGCTGGTTATGCGGTCTTTATGCGCCGGCTCAATCCGGGCAAGGTCAAAGTAAAGCTCTATGAATATTATAATACAGAGGGCTCTATTGGCTACACCCAAACCTATTTGGAGCGCAAAGGGAGCATGGAGGAAGTGGTTTTTCGCCGTTTTCGCAAACAACTGGCCGCCTATTTGGCCGATCAGCCAGAAATTGTGGCCAAAATTCAGCAAAAGGAGTACAAAAAGCGAGATCTTGAACGCCTCATTGCCGATTATAATCAAGCGGCTAAATAGTAGGCCCGAAGGGCCGTCGGCCACAACAAGCCCTTCAGGGCGCAGTTCGACGACCATTGGGAGTAACCGCCCGCAGCTTGCTGCGGGAGGCCCCAAGAGATACAAAAGTATCTACTTGCCTAGCTTCACTTAAAATATAGAACACTGTGAATATTGTTTTTCAATATCCGACCTACTTTATCCTTTTTTGTTTGCTTACGGCTGCGGCTTATGCTGCGGCTTTGTACGTTAAAGACCGTCGATTTGGCGAGGCGACTCGCTGGCTCAATCCGCTTTTGATGGGGCTGCGGTTTTTGGCTGTTTTCATTATCTGTTTATTGCTCTTAGAGCCGGTCATGCGAAACCGAATTGTGGAGCAAAAGAAACCTATTGTGGTCTTGGCCCAAGATCAGTCTAGCTCTTTGGCCGATGAGGTAGATTCTGCGCAATATGCCGCCCAAATTCGTGCCCTGCAAGAAAAACTGGGCGCCGATTATGAGCTAGAGACTTACGCCTTTGGGCAGGAGGTGCGGCCAGGTATTGATTTTAACTTTAGCGACCCCAGTAGTAACCTATCGGCCCTGATGCAGGAGCTTTCTGCCCTTTATGGCAATCAGGATTTGGCCACCGTCATTCTTGCCTCTGATGGAATTTACAACCAAGGCAACAACCCCATTTATGCTGCGGGCCAACTCAATACGCCTATATATACCATTGCTTTGGGCGATAGTTTGCCTAAAAAAGACCTTTACATTAAGGAGGTCTATAATAACCAAATTGCTTATTTGGGCGATAAATTTAGCGTGCAACTAGATGTGGCGGCCAATAACTGTGCGGGCCAACTAAGCCGTCTAGAGTTGCGGCAGGGCCAAAGGGTTTTGTATCAAGAGAATATTAACATTAAGGAAAAAGACTTTTTCCAGACCATTGAGTTTGAGCTGCCTGCCAATAAAGTGGGCCTACAAAGTTATGAGCTGAATTTGAGTCCGGTAGAAGGCGAGTATAGCAAAAGCAACAACCGCAAGAAAATTTATATCGAGGTCCTGGATGCTCGCCAAAAGATTTTGTTGTTGGCTCATTCGCCGCATCCCGATTTGGGGGTCTTTCGTCGGGTGGTAGAGGGCAACAAAAACTATGAGTTAGAGCTGGCTTATCCCAAGGATTTCAAGGGGCGGCTCAAGGATTATGATTTGGTCCTTTTGCATCAGTTGCCCTCGGCTATTTATCCTATTACGGCCCAGCTCAATGCCTTGAAAAAAGATAAGGTTCCTCATGCTTTTGTAGTGGGGGCGCAGACTGATTTTGCGGCTTACAATCAAGCACAAAACCTACTCAATATCCGCACTTTGGGCAATGGGCAAGCCAATGAGGTAACCCCCATTTTATCGCCCAACTTTAGGGCCTTCACCATCAATGAAAAATGGGCTGATGTAGGCGCACAGTTGCCGCCTATGCAGGCCCCCTTTGGCGAATTTACGGCCCGTGGCGATGCCGATATTTTGTTCAAGCAGCGAGTTGGGACCGTGAGTACAGATTATCCCTTGCTCCTTTTTGGCGAGGAGGGCAATCTGCGGCAGGGCGTTTTGGCCGCCGAAGGCCTTTGGAAGTGGCGCATCTTTGACTATGTGCAGCACAAAAACTTTGATCTCTTTGATGAGCTGATTAGCCAAACGATTCAATACCTTAGCGTTAAGGCCGACAAGCGCCGCTTTAGAACGATGGCCAGCCAAAGCGTTTATGGTGAAAATGAGCGCATCCGCTTTGCCGCAGAGCTCTATAATAGCAGCTATGAGCGGGTCAATGAACCCGATGCCTTTCTAAATATTTATGATGAAGAGGGCAAGGAATTTAACTTCACCTTGGCCAAAAATGATAAGCAGGCCTATGCCTTGGATGCGGGTATTTTTCCTGAGGGCAACTACCGCTTCAAGGCCAACACTAGCTACAATGGCGAGTCCTTCACCGCCGAGGGGCAATTTAGTGTGCAGGCCTTGCAACTAGAGCGCTTTGAGACCCAAGCCCGGCATGATTTGCTTTATGCCATGAGTGAGCAAACGGGCGGCAAGCTTTACTTTAGCGATCAGTTGGACCAACTTGCGGCTGAAATTGACGAAAAGGGCCTCGCCAAACCCGTCCTATTTGATAGCCTAAAAACGCAGGGCCTCATCCACCTCAAATGGATCTTTTTCCTCATTCTTGGCCTCTTGAGCCTTGAGTGGTTCTTGCGTCGCTATCATGGTGGTTACTAGAATAATGATTTGGGGCTGCCCCGCCCTGCGGGCGGGTCGGGCCATTGCGCAGCTCGCAGGTCTGCTCGGCCCATCGGCGCAAGCGCCTCGGTCTGCCGCCTTCGGCGGCCCTGCTACAGCCCCTCAGCCAGATTTAATTGCGCTGCTTTGGCCATAGTTTGTTATGAATTTTTGGCTAGGCCAGCTATTTTTTAAGGGCATAGCCTTCGCTACGGTCGAGAAAAATAGGGCCGACTAGCCGAAAATTGCTGCAAACTATAAAAGTGAGTGTGATTAAATCTGGCTATTACCTGCGGCCCTATCGGGCCTGTAGAACGCAGAAAAATAGGTATGTCAGCAATAGATAAACTCTTACAGCTATTTTGTAGTCCTTTGCCCAGCAACTGGGAATTGGGCCTACAATTGGCGCAGGCCAATGCAATTTCTTTGGAGCCCTTGGCCCAGGGAATTAAGCAGTTATTGGCCCTGGGCGAGAGCCGCCCTAACTTACAGCAATGGGAAGCGGCCAGTTTTGAGCAGTTGTTGCCTGCTTGTCAGCAAATTTATGCCTTGAGTATAGAGGAAAATAAATTGTTAGAGCTGCCTGCGGTCATCGCTATTTTTCAGCGTTTGGGGATTTTGGAGTTGCATGCTTTGGGGGTGCAAACTTTGCCCGAAAGTCTGGGCCAGCTTCAGGCCTTGCGCAGTTTGGGCCTAAAAAACAATCAGTTGCAGCAGTTGCCTCAAAGTATTGGGGAGCTCAAGAAATTGAAAACCCTTTTGCTGCCCAATAATCAATTGCGGGAGCTCCCCGAGAGCATGCGTCATATGTTGGCCCTAGAAACCCTAGACCTAGCCGAAAACCCCTATCTCCTAGAACTACCTGCTTGGCTAGCCGAGCTCCCCAATTTAAAAACCTTGGCCTTAGACCCCAGCGTCTTTGCCTACCAACTCCCGGCTAATTTGGCCCATTTACCGGCTAGGGTGGGCTTGCGTTGGGGGCGCTTGAGCTCTAAATTTGAGTTTTAGTATGCAAGAGAAAAGACGTAAATGGAGTAGAGAAGAAACCATAATTGCTTTCTATTATTATTGTCAAATTCCTTTTGCCAAGATTGTAGATAAGCATCCTTTGGTCCAAGCGTGTGCAAGCTTAATTGGCCGTAAACCTTCTGCGGTAAAAATGAAGCTGGGCAACTTTGGTCGTCTGGATCCGGCCCTAAAAGCGCAGGGAATTAGTGGGTTGAAAAATGGAGCTAAACTAGAAGAGGAGATTTGGAATGCCTTTCAGGAAAACTGGGAGGAGATGATGGCCCAGACCGATGAGCTTTTAAGCCAACAGACCACTGCAACTGGGCCACTTCAGCAAGCGCCCTCTTCTGAGTTGGGGGAGGATATTTGGGGCTGGCAAAAGCAAAGGCGAAAACAGGGGGTATTCCGAAAGATGGTCCTGAGCAATTATAACTACCGCTGTTGTTTGACGGGCCTATCTCAATTAGAATTATTGGTAGCGAGTCATATTGTCCCTTGGGCTAGGGCCAAAAAAGAACGGCTCAATCCACAAAATGGATTATGTTTAAACAGCTTGCATGATAAAGCTTTTGACCGGGGCCTGATTAGCTTTGATGAAAATTATTGCTTGTTGTTATCTGAAGAATTAGAGCAAGAAGAAAACAGCTTATGGGCCAAACAGTTTTTTTTGCCTTATAAAGAAAAGCGTCTAATATTACCCCATCGTTTTTTGCCCAATCCTGATTTTTTAGCGATACACCGAAAAGATATTTTTAAGGGATGAAAAAAGCCCCCAGCTTTGCAGATGCAAAACTGGGGGCTAGCTTTTGGGGCCAGACCTAGGCCAGCATAGGCCCGAAGGGCCGTCGGCCACAACAAGCCCTTTAGGGCGCAGTTCGACGACCAAAGGGAGTAACCGATCTGGCGGGCCGACGGCTAGAATAGGCCCGAAGGGCCGTCGGCCTAGCGATGTGGCGGGGTGGCCGAAGGCCAGACCGAGCCAGCTTGCTGGCGAACGGCCGAGCAGACTTGCGAGCCCCAAAACGTAGCGCCGCAAGGCGAAGCCGCAGCGGAGGCCCCAAAAACAGTTTAATAACCAAATACCTGATCTACAGAGAGCTCTTTATAATCGCCCAATGATTTGAGGTAATCGGTATCCATGCGGCTCTTATCGCCAAGGACCAAAACCGTGTATTTGCGGTCTTTGATCTTTGCTTTATGGAATTTATTGAAGGCCTCTAGGCCACCTTTGCCCTCTACATTGAGGCCAGAGAAGAACTCATAGCTGTCTTTGCGGAGGTCTTGAGTGTAGCCGCGCTTTTTATTGCTGCGGTAGGTCCAATAAACATCAGAGCCCTTGAGGCGGTCGGCTTCTAGCTTTTTGAGGATGGCCCCAATGGCATTATTGAGCTGATCCTCTACCACAGGCACTTCCTCGATAATGCCTTTCATGGCCGGAATTGCCTGCTTGATTTTATCTGATTGTGTACCAACAAAGGCACGGAAATAATGCGAATCATCGGCACGAACGGGCGAGCTGTTGAAGGCATAAGCAGAATAAGCCAAAGCGCGCTTTTCCCGGATTTCTTGGAAAACAATAGAAGACAAACCGGCACCAAAGTACTCATTGTAGAGCTGCGACATGATGTTTTCTTCTAGATTGAAGCCTTCGGTTCCCTTAGACACCATCATGATTTCGGCCTGAGGCATACCCGCAAAAGGAACGAAGATAACCTGGTCCTTTTCGGTGGCCAGCTCCTTAAAGTCAGGGCGTTTGGGACAGGCAAGCAACTGATCGGCAATTTTGTGCTCCATTTCCAAAACCTTGGCAATATCTGCCTGCTCTTGGCTACCATAATAAAATATAGAATGCTCATATTGGGTCAGGCTCTTGATTTTGTCTACCAATTGCTTGGCCGTCAAGGCATCCATTTCCTCAAAGCTCAAGATATCTCTAAAGGGCGATTTTTCGCCATAGCGAGCATAGTTAAACATGGCATTATTGAGGATTTGGCGCTTGTCTTTTTTGGCATCTAGGCGGTCCTTTTTGATTTGGGCCACTAGATTCTTGAGCGCTTCCTCATTGGGGTTGGCATGGGCCAAAATGTGCTCAAAGAGGGTTACACCTTCTTGGAAAGAGCGATCGAGACCGCGAAGGGTCACATAGCTAACATCTCCACTAGTGTATACATCGAAGCTGAGGCCCAACTTGAAGAACTCTTGCTGCAGTTGCTCAGGGCTGTACTTATCTGTGCCCAAGAAGGGAAGATAACGCACGGCAATAGGCAAAACCTTATCATTTTGTGAGCCCATCTCAAGGATATAATAGAGGCTAAAGGTCTCGTTGGTCTTGTTCTGTACATAGTCAAAAGGAAGCTTACCTTTGAGTTGGCTCTGTTGAATGGCTTCTTTGAAATCGACAAACTGCGGGCTGAGGTTTTGGCTAGGCATTTCCTCAAAAGCTTGGCGGAAAGTAGAAAGTGTATCTTTAGCGGGCTCTACGGCGGTAATGCTAGGCTTGTCTACCTTAGAGATATTATCATCTTGGCCTTCTCTTTTGAAGACCACTACACCATTATCTTCGCCCATATAGGTTTTGGCAAAGTCGGTAATTTGTTGCTTGCTAAATTTGCGCATGCGAGCAAACTTATTGCTTACGGTGGCCCAATCCTGATTGCTAATAAAGGCATCGAGCATTTGGCCGGCACGGCCACGGTTGCTTTCCAATGACTTTTGGTAGCGATACTCCATATCATTGATCACGGCCTCAATCATCCAGTCTTCAAATTCGCCAGCTTTGAGTTTGCGAACCTGTTCCAAGACCAATTCCTTGGCTTCTTCTAGACTTTGGCCGGGTTTGGGGTAGGCATAAATGCCCAAGAAAGAATAATCGTTGGCGGTCCAGCAAAAGGCCATGCTATTGCTTCCTACGGCTTGCTTTTGGACCAAGTTAAGGTCAATCAAACCGGCCTTACCATTAGACAAAATGCCCATGGCAATATCTGCGATTAGGGCCTCATCTGTACCTGCGCCAGGTGCCACCCAACCCATATCGAGAACAGCGGCTTCTTGGCCAACTACCTCTTTGACGATCATTTCTTTGCGCTCGGGCAAAGGTTTTTTCTCAAATTGGGGAACCTCTTTGCTTTCATAGCCCCCAAAGTACTTTTCAATCAGTTCTACGGTTTGGTCGGGATCAAAGTCTCCAGCCAAAACGATGGCCATATTATTAGGTACATAGTAGGTGTTGAAGAACTCATGGATCTTAACCATAGAGGGACGCTTGAGGTGCTCGCTGGTTCCAATGGTCGTTTGTGTGCCATAAGGGTGGTTGGGGAGTAGGCCCGACATAAAGGCCTGAAACACCTTGCGGCCATCATTGCTCTGCCCAATATTAAACTCTTCATAAACGGCTTCTAGCTCGGTATGAAAGAGACGGAGAACCAATTCGCCAAAGCGCTCTGACTCTACTTTCATCCAACGCTCTAGTTCGTTAGATGGAATATCATTTACATAAACGGTTTGGTCCAAAGAGGTATAGGCGTTGGTCCCTTTGGCCCCCAATTGAGAGATCATTTTGTCGTACTCATTGGCGGCTACTAATTTTGCAGCTTCAAATGAGAGGCTATCAATCTTTTTATAGATGGCCTTGCGGGCTTCTGGATCGGCCTTGAAATGCTCTTCATAGAGGACCGAAATTTCATCGAGCATGGGCTTTTCTTTCTCCCAATCTAAGGCCCCAATTTTAGAGCTGCCTTTAAAGAGCATATGCTCTAGGTAGTGGGCCAAACCTGTTGCATCGGCGGGGTCATTTTTAGAACCTGCACGGGTGGCAATATAGGTTTGGATACGTGGCTCGTCTTTATTGACGCTCATATAGACCTTCAGGCCATTTTTGAGGGTATAGATTTTGGTCCCCAAAGGGTCGTTCTCTACTGTTTCGTATTGATACTTTGTCATTTCTTTTTCTTCTGTCTTTTTTTCTGATGGACTACAACTCCAACTCAGACAACATAAACTGAGTAGGCAGCTAAAGATGCTAATTTTTGAGGACATAGGCTAGTCTAATTCTAAGGGTAAAATAATAGTATTCACTTTTCTACTAGCTAAAGATACAAATATCTCTAAGGCTCTTTAAATACCCTTTCTTTTATTAGATCAATTATAGATTTTATTGGAGGAGAAGGGGGTGTTTTGGGGCCTCCGCCTCCCTTCGGTCGTCGGCGCTACGCTTTGGGGCTCGCAAGTCTGCTCGGCCCTTCGCTTTTTCGCTTTGCTCAAAAGCTTGGTCTGGCCTTCGGCCCCCCCGCCGCATCGCTAGGCCAGATTAGCTTGGCCGAATGAGCTTGATCGCTATGAAACCGGATAATATCTTCAGAACGGCATAAAAGGAGGGCCGAAGAACAAACTTAAGTGGAAAACAACAGATGAGCAGGCCCAGCGCTGCGGAGGGGTGGCCGCAGGCCAGACCGAGCTGGCGAAGCCAGCGAAGGGCCGAACAGACCTGTGAGCCCCGCAGCATAGCGGCGGCCGCCCTAGGCGGCCGCGGGCCCCAAAAAACAAGAAAAGACAAAAGACTTAGGGCCTTAAAAAGGAGTACTTCAGCGGTTTGGGAAATGTAAAAAAGGAGCTGCGAGTCCGCAAATCCGCAAAAAGCTTTGTATCTTCGAACCTTGGGAGAGGGACGCCTCTTCAAACCTTAAAAAGTATAGCTATACCTATTCTTATGAAACAGTTTTCTTATTTGTTGTTGTTGGCCCTGTTGGTCTACAATGGCAGCAACTTGCAAGCACAGTCTGCTCGAAATCCTTGGGGTCTTGGTATTTATCCGGGGGCCTATAGTTTTTATGCCCTAGAAGGAACCGATCTTTTTGCCCCCGAAAAGTATGGGACGGGCGTAGAGCTCTCTTTGATGCGCCGCATTGGCAGTTACTTTGACCTAGGCGTGGAGACCAATTTTGCTCGTTTGGCCCATCCGCTAGATTCTTCCTCGGCTTTGGCGGCAGATCAGGGGAATTATGGCAACCGCAGCAACTTTTTGTCGGGCCAAATGGCCCTGCGTTTCCGTTTAGACGGAGGCATTATGGATAAAAACTCGGCTTTTGTGCCCTTCTTTAAAGTGGGTGTTGGCGGAAGCAGTTATGGTGATTTTGGCAGTTGGAGCCTGTATGTGCCGGTTGGCCTGGGTTTTCATTATCATCTGCCCAAAACGCCCCTAACCATTACGGCCCAATCGAATTACAATCCGCATTTTCTCTTGCCTGATGGCCAAGAAATGATTGGTGTTTTGCATCATTCTGTTGGCTTGACCGTGCAATTGGGCAAAACGCAAAAGAAAACGGATAATACAGAATTTATTGAGTTGGCCAAACAGGATGGACCCAAAGCGCCCGACCGCGACTATGACGGCGTGCCTGATGAAAATGACCTTTGTCCCGATATTTATGGCTCTCAAAAGACAATGGGTTGCCCCGATAGCGATGGCGATGGCATCAAGGATATTGATGATAAATGTCCACAACAAGCCGGTTTTGCCAACCTAGAAGGTTGTGCAGATAGCGATTATGATGGCATTATTGACCCCGAAGATAATTGCCCAGATATCTATTCTGAGAATGAAAATGGTTGCCCCGATGGTATGGGCGGCGGCGAGGATGCCGATGGCGATGGCATTGCTGATGCGGATGATCTTTGCCCCAATGAGTCTGGCTCATTTACGGCCAATGGCTGCCCCGATGCCGATGGTGATGGCGTGCAAGATGCCCTAGATATGTGCCCCGATTATTATGGCACCGATGAATATGCAGGTTGCCCCATGCCTAAAAAACAACTCGATAGCCTCAAGGCTTTGGTGGATGCAGTACGCACGCAAAGCGACTTCAATGAAAAAGGCTATACGACCACCAATGGGGGGAAAACGATCCAAGATAAGTTTGGCAATGTCCTAGAAATTGATGTAGATGGAAACATCATGAATGCCAAAACAGAAGAAAAATTGACCACTACAGGCGGCTACCGCCTAGAAAAAGGCCAAATCCTGAATGAGAATGATGAAGTCATGAACATTGGCGATGATGGTTTCCTTTATGCCAATGGACAGAAAGTAGATACCGAAAACAACCTCTGGGCTTGGGGCTCTAATCCCGATCCTTCTGGCGCACGTACAGGAGGCATCAGCCTCGGTAATCCCATTTCCGATAAGTTTGCCAATAGCAACCTCACGGGTTATGCACCTGTCAAGCAGCTAACTCCTCAAGAGGCCGCCTACTGCCAGCAATTGGACCTCAGCGAGCTTCGGGCCGCTATCTATTTTGATTATGATGCTGGCCAAGCCGATGCCAACTCTCTTCGCGCCCTCAACCGCATTGTAGAAGCCATGCGCCGCTGTGCCATTTTAGAACTACAGGTAGCCGGCCATGCCGATGGTGATGGCTCAGAAGTCTATAACCTAGAGCTTTCGGAGCGCCGGGCAAAATCTATCCTCCGCTATATCAGTGGTGCAGGCGTAGATGATCGCCGCCTCAAGTTTAATGCTTATGGAGAGCGTTACCCCATTGCCCCCAATGTAGAGGGCAGCAAATCTAAAAATCGCCGCGCAGAAATTCGCGTACAGAGAGCCTACTAAAATGGCCATCTAATTGATAAAAGAACAAAGCAGAAGCATCTCCCTTGCGGGCGCTTCTGCTTTTTTTTGGACCAACCAATAACTTATGTTTGACCTCATCCCGAGCTTCATTACGGCCTTTATTATTACCTTTTTTGCGATTCCCTCCATTATTAAAATCGCTATAGAAAAGAATCTTTGCGATGAACCTGGAGAACGCCGTTCGCATAGCCGAAGCATTCCCACCCTTGGCGGCTTAGGTGTTTTTGCAGGCCTTATTTTTTCAATTACCTTTTGGATTCCCTTCGATAGTGCGGCCTACCCCGCCCACCGCTATGTACAATATGTCCTTTGTGCCTATATTATCATTTTCCTGATTGGGGCCAAGGATGATATCATCCCGCTCAGTCCCGTCAAAAAGTTTTTGGGCCAAATTGTGGCCGCCTGTATTTTGGTCTTCAAAGCAGACATTTATCTCAGTAGCCTCTATGGTATTTTTGGCATCAATGATATTCCCTATGCCTTGGCGGCCCCGCTTTCGGCCTTCAGTATGCTGGTCATTATCAATGCCCTCAATCTCATTGATGGCATCAATGGCTTGGCGGCTACTATTGGCATTATTTGTTGCGGAACGCTGGGCCTTTGGTTCTATCAGTTTGGCCGCCTCGATTTGGCCATCTTGGCCTTTGCTATGCTGGGCTCGCTGGCCGCTTTTCTCTATTATAATGCAAGCCCCGCCAAGATTTTTATGGGCGATACAGGCTCGCTTTTGCTGGGCCTCACCCTCTCTGTTTTAGCCGTTTCTTTTATCGAAAGCAATAAATTGCCACATGAGCATTATTATGTGGAATCGGTGCCAGCCGTAGCTATCGCTATCCTGATTATCCCCCTTTTTGATACCCTCAGGGTCTTTAGCCTCAGAGCCATGAGAGGCAAATCCCCCTTCCAACCCGACCGAACACATATTCATCATATCCTCATCGATCTCGGCTGTAGCCATATGCAAGCTACCGCCATTTTGGCCCTCGTCAATCTGCTCTTCATTGGCATCGCCTTTCAGTTGCAGTTTTTGGGCAGCCTAGAACTCCTTCTAGTCTTGCTTTTAATTGCCGTTTTACTCACCAGCTTTTCCTTTTATCTGATCAATCGCAAGCAAAAAAAGCAGCTCTAAAGGTATAAATTTAGTAGTTTTTGGGGCCTCCGCTGCGGCTTCGCCTTGCGGCGCTATGTTTACTCCCTTTGGTCGTCGAACTGGCGCCCCTATAGGGGGCTGGTTGTCGCAGCTCGCAGGTCTGCTCGGCCCTGCGGCCTGACGGCCTGGGTCTGCGGCTGCGCCGCACTGCTGCACATCGGTTACTCCCTTTGGTCGTCGAACTGCGCCCTAAAGGGCTTGTTGTGGCCTGCGGCCCTTCGGGCCTGTAAAGCGCAGAAGGGCCAGAATCGCCGAATTCTAGCAATTTCAAGACTAAAATTCTTCAATGCCATAGTTTTCCCCTATTTTTGTAGACCAACACCTTTTGATGATTTTCATTAAAAAAACGGCCCTATTTGCCCGTTTTTTCCATTTTGAGACTAAGTAGATTACATGAAAAATATTCGCAATTTCTGCATTATTGCCCATATCGACCACGGAAAAAGTACCTTGGCCGACCGTATGCTCGAGATGACCAACGCCATCTCTGAACGTGAAATGCAAAGCCAAGCCCTAGATGATATGGACCTCGAAAGAGAAAGAGGGATTACCATCAAGGCCCACGCTATCCAAATTCAACATGAACATGAGGGAGAAACCTATATCTTCAACCTCATCGACACTCCCGGCCACGTAGATTTCTCTTATGAGGTCTCTCGATCTATTGCCGCCTGTGAAGGCGCCCTACTTTTAGTAGATGCCACCCAAGGCGTACAGGCCCAAACTATCTCTAACCTCTATTTGGCCATCGAGCACGACCTAGAAATTATTCCGGTCCTCAACAAAATTGATATGCCCTCGGCTATGGTCGAAGAAGTATCAGAAGAGGTAATTGATTTGCTGGGCTGCGATCCCGATGATATTTTGAGCGCTAGCGGTAAAACAGGCGAAGGCGTAGACAAAATCTTTGAGGCAATTATCAACCGCATTCCCGCCCCAAAAGGCGATCCCGATGCCCCCCTACAAGCTATGATCTTCGACTCTGTATTTGATAAATACCGAGGCGTTATTGCTTATTTCCGCATCTTTAATGGCAAGATTCGCAAAAATGATGTGGTGCAGTTCTTTAGCAATAAAAAGAACTTGCAAGCCAATGAAATTGGCGTACTCAAAATGATCCAACAACCCGAAAAAGAGCTATCTGCAGGGGCGGTAGGTTATGTAATTACAGGAACTAAGGATTCTAGCGATATTAAAGTGGGAGATACGCTCACTTTGCAAGAAAATCCCACACTCAGCCCCGTAAAGGGCTTTGAGGAAGTAAAACCTATGGTCTTTGCCGGTATTTTCCCTATTGATAATGACGATTTTGAGGACCTTCGCGATGCCCTCGAAAAACTACAACTCAATGATGCTTCTCTCATCTTTACCCCCGAAACTTCAGCCGCATTAGGCTTTGGTTTCCGCTGCGGTTTTTTAGGGATGCTGCACTTGGAGATTATCCAAGAGCGCCTAGAGCGAGAGTTTGACCAAAACGTCATTACGACCGTACCCAACGTAGGCTATTTTGCCTACAACAAAAAAGGGGAGGAGATTATCGTGAATAACCCCTCAGAATTGCCCGAACCGACTATTTTGGACCGGGTAGAAGAGCCTTATATCCAAGCGCAAATTATTACGTCTCCAGATTATATTGGACCAATTATGGGCCTTTGTATGGAAAAACGGGGGATGATTAAGAATCAGGTCTATCTTACCACCAACCGGGTAGAGCTTACCTTTGAATTGCCCTTGGCAGAAATCGTTTTTGATTTCTACGATAAGCTAAAAACAATTTCTAGAGGATATGCCTCTTTTGATTATACCCCCATTGATTATCGGGCTTCTGATTTGGTCAAACTCGATATCAAACTCAATAGCGAGGCGGTAGATGCCTTCTCTAGCTTAATTCACCGAGATAAGGCCGCTGCTTTTGGTCGCCGTCTTTGTAAACGCCTCAAAGAGATTTTGCCCAGACAGCAGTTCCAGATTGCTATTCAGGCGGCTGTTGGGGCCAAAATTGTTGCTCGAGAAACCATTTCGGCCCTCCGTAAGGATGTAACCGCAAAATGTTATGGTGGAGATATTAGCCGTAAGCGTAAACTCCTCGAAAAGCAGAAAGCGGGTAAAAAACGCATGAGAGAGGTGGGGAATGTTCAGGTGCCTCAAAAGGCCTTCCTCGACGTTCTCAAATTAGGAGATTAAGCCTAAGTTTATGAAAATCATCACAGTTGTGGCGGCCATCTGGCAAAGAGCAGATGGCCGCTTTTTTTTAGCCCAACGAGCTGCTGGCCAATCATTTGCTGGCCAATGGGAGTTTCCAGGCGGAAAGCTAGAGGCCCAAGAAACTGAGCCCCAAGCTTTGGCCCGAGAAATGGAGGAGGAGTTTGGCATTCAAGCCCAAATTGGTTCTTTCTTTATGGAAAGCCTACACCCTTATAAGCCCCAAAAAACAATTCGTTTGCGGGCCTATTGGATCAACTCTGCTCAAGGAGTGCCCCAAGCTTTGGAGCATGCTCAACTGGCTTGGGTTTTGCCTCAAGAGCTATTAACCTATAGCCTCTCTCAGGCCGATATTCCCATCGCCAAGGCCTTGTTGGAGCAGTTGGATTAAGGCGTCCTCTCTTTAAAAATCTTTATACTTATGTCTATACTCAAATATATGTTATTGTCTTCTGCACTTTTGGCTAGCCAATTGGGCCAAGCACAAAAAGCAGAGGAGCAGCGGCCAGAAGAAGCCGAAATACTTTTGCAAAAACAATTTATTGAGGCATCTAGAGAAAAGATTTTGGGCAATAGCAGCGAGGCATTAGCCCGCTATAAGGAAATTGTAGAAAAGGCGCCTAAATTAACTGCGCCCTACTACCAAATGGCCGAAATCTATAAGGAGCTTAAGCAGCCCGAAGAGGCCCTGAAGGCCCTGGCCCGTTGCTATGAGTTAGCCCCCAAAGAACCCATTTATTTGACGGCCTATGCCAAAGCACTAAGTAAACAGGGCAAACATAAGGAGGCGGCCAAACTCTATGAAGATCTGGTCAAAGAGAATAAAGAAGAGCGCTATTTTCATGATTGGATTTTCTATTTGCTCCGAGATAAGGACCAAAAAATGGCCCTTAAGGTCTATGACCGCCTAGAAAAAGAAAAGGGCCCAAAAGCCGATTACTACCTCAAGCGCCATAAGATATATGCTCAAATGGGCAAGGACAAAAAGGCGCTCAAAGAGTTGGAAGAACTACAAAAGAAGCTGCCTCCCTCTGCTGGGCATTATTTGCTTTTGGCCCAATACCAAGAGCGCCTAGGCCTAGAAAAAGAAGCTAGAGCCAGCTATAAAGAAGTTTTGGCCCTAGACCCCAAACAAGCCGATGCGAATATTGCCATGGCCGAGGTTTTTCGGGCCGAGGGGGATTATCCTCGCTACTTAAAGGCTCTAGAGCAGGTTTTTGCGGATGGAGGGCAACCGCCTTTGGCCAAAATTAAAGTCTTAGAACCCTTGGTCAATGCCTATTTGTCGGGCAATAGCCAAATTGATGGAGCAAGTTTGCAGCGTTTGGCCAAAAATATTCTTCAGCAGCATCCGGGCTATGCGCAGGCGAGTTTGCTCTATGGTGATTTATTGAGCCAAGAGCGAAAATATGGTCTAGCCGCCCAAGCTTATGAGGAAGCCTTGGTCCAAAACAAAAACCAGCTGCCCATTTGGGGGCAATTGATGGCTAGCTACAACCGTCTACAGCATAGCCAAGCCTTATTGAAAACGGCCCAGGAATGTGTGAGTTTGTTTCCCGCCCAAGCCCTAGGGTATTACTATCAGGGATTGGCCCAAAACCAACTAGAAGATTATACAGCCGCAGGCAAAAGCCTAAAAAGAGCCATTGAGCGGGCCTTTGACCAGCAGCAGCTTAAGGCGCATGCGCAGGCGGCCTTGGGGCAAGCTTTGGCTGGACAAAAGAAATATGCTGAAGCCGAAAAGCAATTTGAGCAAGCTCGGGCCATTTTACCCAAGGCGCCTGCGCCTATGGCCAGCTATTGCCAAAGCTTATTGGCCCAAAACAAATCTTTGGATGAGGTGGAGGAAATGAGCAAAAGTTTACTGAAAGAAGATGCCTATAATCCGCTTTATTTGGGTATTGCGGCTCGTTTGGCCTATTTGAAAAACGACTTTAGAGGGGCTCAAAAAGAGTTTGGAAAAGCCTTTGACAATGGGGGCGAACGAAATCCGCTTTTGCAAGAACAATATGGCGATTTGTTGTTTAAAATGGGAGATTTGGAGGGCGCCCTTGCGGCTTGGAAAAAAGCCAAAGAACTGGGTAGTGTCTCTAGCATTTTAGAGCGGAAAATTGAAAGCAAAAGCTTATATGAGTAAATCTGTGCGAAGAAAAACGGCCCTAGCCGCCTTGGGCGGCATTGGCCTAGCGATGCGGAGCGGGTGCCCCGCAGGGGCAGACCGAGGCGGCGAAGCCGCCGAAGGGCCGAGCGAGCAGCGAGCCCCGCAGCGTAGCGCCGCAGCTTGCTGCGGAGGCCCCAAAAAAAAGTACTTAGAATTCCTACTTTTCCTCTTTTTAGTGGTTAGTTTGGGCGCTTGTAAATCTGGTGAGCGCATGGCCAAAAAGACCGAAGAGCGGACAAAAAAAGAGCTGCTTAATCGCTTAAAGGCCCAATATCTGGACTTTGAGTGGTTGGAGGCCAAGGGTAAGGGCAAACTGAAAACCGAAGAAGAAAACCTTTCTTTTAGTCTGAAAATGAGGATGCGGCGAGATAGCCTGATTTGGATGACCTTTAAAAAAGTGAGTGTGGAGGGTTTGCGGTTGCAGATTTCTAAAGACCGTTTGGAGACCTTAAATCGGCAGGCCAATGAATATCGGGCAGAGCCTTATGGCCAATTGGAAGAGCAATTGGGGGTGAGTTTGAGTTTGCGAGAACTACAAGATTTGCTTTTGGGGAATCCGATTTTACTGGAGCGTTTAGATTTCAAATTAAAGCAGGATAGTCAGTATTATCATTTGACGAGCCCTCTGCCAAAGGATGGGCAACTAGAGCTTTGGTTGGATGCCGATTATCGGATTCGGAAAAGCCGTATTCAGCGGACGGAAGCGGAATATATGACCGTTACTTTTGAGGACTATCAGGAGTTGGGAGGTAAATATTTAGCCTTTACAAAGATCTTGGAGGCCCAAAATGCAGCGGGAAAATCCGTATATTTGAAAATTGATTTGAAGAAAGTAGAACTAAACGAGCCGCAGCGCATGCGTTTTAAGGTGCCCGATCATTATGAGCAATGGATTAACGGCTATAAGCAGTAGCATTTGTTTATTGATATGTTTGTGGACCCTGCCCTTGCTCGGGCAGAGTCGGGCCGAGCTATTGGCCAAACGCAAGCGCCTAAGCCAGCAAATTGCGCAAACGGCCTCTTTATTGGACCAAACCGCCAGCAACAAAAGCCAAACCGTAGAGGAACTAGCCTCTTTGCAAAAGCAATTGGAGCAGCGGCAAGAACTCTTGGCGGTTTTGGAAAAAGAACAGGCCCAATTGGCCGCCGAAACCAAAGAGCGAGAGGATAAACTGGCCGAACTGCAAGGCCAAGTAGTTGCTTTTAAGGCCAGTTATAAAAAGGTGTTGGTAGAGCTCTACAAAACCAAAAAGACCAGCTCGTATTGGGGAAATTGGTTGAGTTTTAGTGGCTGGAGCCGTTCTTATCGCCAAAGCATTTACCTCAAAGAGCTGGAGGGAAAACGGCGGCGGCAAGCCCTGCTCTTGCAAAAAACAGCCGACAAAGAAGCCGAGGAATTGGCCCAATTGGAAAAGAAGCGCATTGAGCAGGAACAACTGCTAATAGCCACCAAAGAACAGCAGCTACATCTAGAAGAAGAACTGAGCGATAAGGACCAATTACTCCAATCGCTTAAGCGCAAAGAAGGCAGCCTGCGGCAGGCCCTAAAAGCCAAAGAACGGCAGAAAAAACAGCTCAACCGAAACATTGAAGCCGCTATTCAGGCCCAAATGCTCGCCGCCAAAAAGAAAGCCCGAGTCTATGAAGATGGAGGCAGTAGCAATAGCTACAAAACAAGTAGTAATCAACAATTTAAAGCTAAAAAAGGGAAACTTCCGGCCCCCGTAAGTGGTAGCATCATTGCGGCCTTTGGCCGAAGAAGACACCCTCTTTTTAAAGAAGTATATTTAGAAAACAATGGAGTAGATTATCGAACAGCGGCCAAGGCCAGCGTCCGAAGCATTGCCGATGGACGAGTGGTCAGCCTTTTTGAGATACCCGGCAGCGGAAAAGCAATATTGGTCCAACATGCCAATTATTACAGCTCTTACGCCCATATCCAAAACGCCAAAGTAAAAGCTGGACAAAAAGTAAGTGCGGGCCAGCAATTGGCCGAAGTGAGCAAAGACCCGCAATCAGGAACCTATATCCTGCATTTTGAATTATGGGAGGGCAAGAAAAAGCTGAACCCACAACAGTGGTTACGCCCTTAGATTTTGAACGAACTCGAAGTTATATAGTATGTCAGAGAAGTGGAACTTAGGAGAAAAGAATTTTCAGCCCAAATTGGGCATCGAAAAGGCCGTTTTGGTGGCCGTTATTTTACCCGATCAGCCCGAGGAATTGGTGCATGAGCATTTGGATGAACTAGAGTTTTTGGCCGAAACCGCCGGGGCAAAAACCGTCAAACGATTTACCCAACGCCTAGATCATCCCGATCGTAGAACCTTTGTGCGCAAAGGGAAAATGGAGGAGATCCGAGATTATGTAGAAGATAAAGAGATCAATTTGGTCATCTTTGATGATGATTTGACCGGTAAGCAAACTAGCTTTCTGGAAGAGGAAATTAAGTGCAAAATTGTCGATCGCTCTAGCCTGATCCTCGATATCTTTGCCTCTAATGCCCAAACCGCCCAAGCCAAAGCGCAGGTAGAATTGGCCCAAATGCAATACCTTTTGCCCCGTTTGAGAGGGCTCTGGACCCACCTCGAACGCCAAAGAGGAGGTATCGGTATGCGGGGACCTGGAGAAAAGGAAATTGAAACGGATAGACGGATTGTCCGCGACCGCATTGCTTTGCTCAAAAAGAAGTTGGCCAAAATCGACCTGCAAGCCAGCACCCAAAGAAAAAGCCGCCAAGGCATGATCCGGGCCGCTTTGGTGGGCTATACCAATGTCGGAAAATCTACCCTGATGAACCGCCTCGGAAAATCAGAGGTTTTGGTCGAAAATAAACTCTTTGCCACCCTCGACACTACGGTCCGTAAGGTGGTGGTGGGCAATATGCCTTTCTTGCTCTCCGATACGGTCGGCTTTATCCGAAAACTACCCCACCATTTGGTCGAAAGCTTTAAGTCTACCCTCGATGAGGTCCGAGAAAGTGACCTGCTCATCCATGTGATCGATATCTCGCACCCCCAATATCGCGACCATATTCAGGTGGTAGAGCAAACCCTCAAGGAGCTGGGCGCGGGCAGCATTCCCTGCCTCTATGTCTTCAATAAAATGGACCGCTACCGCTCAGAGGTTTTTGATGGTTTCTTGACGGATGAAGAAAGAGAGCAGCTCGAAAGCGAACTGAGAAAGCAATGGCAGGAGAAAACCCAAAATAAAGCCACCTTTATGGCCGTTACCGAAGAGGAGGGCATCGAGGAGTTTAAAGAAAGCCTGTCTCAACATATCGGGGAGCTGTACATAGAGCGCTACCCGCACAAAAAGAACTTTTGGTATTAACCGCCTTTTTTAAGGGATCATATAAATAGCAAGTAGATATTGGCTCTGCTTGCTATTTTTTTTGGGGCCCGCGGCCAGCAAAGCTGGCCGCCGCTATGCTGCGCCGCTCGCAGGTCTGCTCGGCCCTGCGTCGCTTCGCTCCTAGGTCTGGCCCTGCGGGCCACGGCTGCGCAGCGCTGGGCCGCTCATCTTTTCGGCTTTCTTTTGGCGGTCTTCTCCGGCGGCTTGGCAGTTTTGGGCCATGGAGACTGTTTAAAATTTTGTGTATGGGCTCAAAAAGGTTTTGATGGGCTACGGGTTTCAACCCGCAGGTCTATATATCCATTCTACAGGCCCGAAGGGCCGCAGGCCTAGCGATGTGCAGCAGTGGCCGTCAGGCCAGACCCAGCGGGCGCAGCCCGCGCAGGGCCGAGCGAACAGCGAGCTGCGGAACGTAGCGCCGACGAGCGTAGCGAGGCGGAGGCCCCAAAAAAATAGAAATAGAATAGGATACTATATTATAGCTTATGTACCTTTGTGGAAACTACAACTGCGATGAAATACCCTCTCCTCTTTCTTTTTCAGTTTTTGAGTTTTTGTCTATTGGCCCAAACGGGCTCTATTCGGGGTAAAGTTAGTGATGCCGAGGCGGCCAAGCCTTTGGTTGGGGCTTTACTGCTATTGGAGCAAAATGGGCAACAACTCAAAGAAGTACAAACCGATTTAGATGGCAACTTTGTCATTTTGTCGGTACCTGCGGGCGTATATAATTTAATTTGCACCCATCCGGAGGCGCCCAAACAAGAAATAAAGGGCATGACAATTCGGGAGGGCGGCATTCGCTTGGCCTATTTCCGCTTGGGCAACCCCGATATAGATTTGGGCGGTAAGGCCGAGGAGAACCATCAGAGCCAGAACCTCAATCGCTACTCGGCTCAAAGTATGCTCTTGCGCAGAAAAAGTAGCCAGCAAATTATAGAAACCCTAGCCGCCGAATCTGTCTTTCACTCTGGCGATGAAGACCTCAGTAAAGCTTTGCGCCAACTGCCCCAAGTTCATGTAGAAAACAACAACCAACTATTTATTCGAGGACTAGGAGGGCGCTATGTGAAAACCCTACTCAATGGGGCCGAACTGCCCAGCTTGGACCTTAATAATAGCCTAATTCAACTGGACCTTTTTCCAACCACAATTATAGACCATATTATTTTGGAAAAAGGCTATTCGGCAGAGCAACTGGCAAGCTCGGGCACCGGCATTATCAATATAGAAACCCGCCGCTTTCCAGAACAACAGCAGTTGCAGGCACAAATTCATTTTGGCTTACATCAGCTATCGAGCTTCAACCCCAACTTTATAAGCTATGAGGGGGGCAGTTTAGATTTTATCGGCTTGGATGATGGCAGCCGAAGCCTGCCTTCTGATGTTTTGAACCTGCCCGATAATCCCTCTTCTAGAGACCTCACCCTAGCCTTGCGCAATAGAAGCCTGACTTTTCCGGCCAACTTTAGTACACAAACAAATATGCCCGGCCCCAATCTGGGCCTCAATTTCTCTATCAGCCGCCGAAAAGACCTTAAAAAAGGCCGCTCGATTAGCTACGCTTTTGTGGCACTCTTCAAGCGCTTTTCTATGATGTATGAGGACGGTTACGCTGCTATGCATCACCTAGTTGGCGACTATGCCGCCAACTATGAGCTAGAAAATCAACTGGAGCTCAGCGACCAATTTTATCAGGAACAAACTCGAGCTAATCTCTTTTTTACGCTCTCCTATAAGAGCCGCCGCAACCGCATCTCTTTGGTGATTATGGATAACTTTGGAGCCCAAAAAAGCTATCGGGAACTAGAAGGTCTGGGCGGAAGATATCAGTTTGCATCGGGCTTAGGTGAAGATACTCGCTACCGCACAAAGAGCTGGGATTTTGAACAGAAGAATATTGCCGCCTTGCAGCTTTTGGGCCGGCATCTCCGCCAAAATGAAGCCCTAGAAATTGATTGGACCCTCTCGGCTAGCCTCTCCAATAATAACCAACCCGACCTCCGCTACTTTAATGAGGTCTATAGCGTGAATACCTTTAGCGGAGAAGAACAAAGCTACAGCATTATTGAGGGCGCAGGAGGAGACCCCCGCCGTTTTTACCGAAAGATTCAGGCCTTTAGCGGAGAAGGACAACTCAATGTTAAGCGAAAGTATAAACAAAAACGACTCAAAAGCCTGAGCTGGGGATTTAGAGGTACCGCCAAATACCAATACTTTGATGAACGCCAATTGTACTATTCTACTCGCTATTTACCCTATACGGGCGGGGGAGCAGCCAATTATATTCAAAGCAGCAACTACATCAATTGGTCCGATAGCACAAACAGCCTTGTCCCAGGCATCTTCATCGAAAATGCCTATGATTCTACCAATAATTATGTGGCCTTAGAGCTCCTTTTGGGCGGCTATGCTTCTAGTCTCTGGACCCTCGGGCCAAAAACACAGCTAGAGGCGGGCTTCCGCCTAGAAGGCGTCATCAACGCCTATACAGGCTTCGATCAAGATAGCATTTCGGTAGATGGGCTCAATATGTATCCCGTCCTTTTGCCTGCCCTGTCACTTCGGCACGAACTAGACAAAGATATGCTTTTTCGCCTGGCCTATTCGGCCACAATTGCCCGCCCTTCTTTGCGAGAACTTTCGGCCTTTACCTCTTTTGACTATATGGGCGACTACCAAATTACGGGCAATTTGGAGCTGGCCAAACAGCCTACGCATTTACAACATCTCGATATCCGCTGGGAGAATTATGAGGGCCAACGCAGCCTTTTGGCCGGGGGCTTTTTTGCCAAATACCTACAAAATCCTATTGAGTTGGCTACCCTCAGGCCTGGCTTTAGCGACCAAATGCAGTTTCGAGCCGCTCCTTGGGGCTATCTGCTAGGCATGGAAATTGAACTGCGCCAAGAACTAGGCATGCTGGGCAAATGGGGGAGCGCCTGGTGGATGCAGTTCAATTTTAGCTACATCTATGCCCGAGCCAAAATTACCGAGGAAGAACTAGACTTTATGCGCCTAGAACGAACCGATGCCCCTAGTTTTCGCCCGCTTTTTGGCCAATCACCCTATAATTTGAGCATTCTCTTGCAATATCAAAATAAAAAGTTAAACTTTGAGGCCAACCTCGGCCTGCAGGTCCAAGGCGAACGCCTAGCTTATGTCATTTATGGCAATACCCCAGACATTATCGAGCAGCCTCGCCCCAACCTAGATGTTCATCTGAATAAACCCCTAGGCCAGCATTTTGAGCTCCGTTTTTCAGTGCAAAACCTCTTAGATAGCCCCTTTTTGCAAACCCAAACCTTCAAGGCAAGGGAGTACGCTTATCGGCAGTTCAATTGGGGCCGTAGCTTCAATTTTGGCTTCTATTATAAGCTGTAATTTTTTGGGGCCTCAGCAGCAAGCTGCTGCGGGCTGTCTCGCAGCTCGCTGTTCGCTCGGCCCTGCAGCGGCAAAGCCGCTTTGGTCTGCCGCCTTCGGCGGCCCTGCTGCCCATCCCTAGGCCGCTCAACTATTAGCTAACTCTTGGCGCCCATCCTTGGCCCGCTAAATCATATATCGCTCTAGATAAAATCCCCCCCCCTTATGACCTCTCGGATACTTTTAGCTCTCCCCCTTTTATTGTTGAGCCTGAGCCTCTTGGGCCAAAACAACCTAGGCGACTCCGTAATGCAAGCCCGAAAAGCCCTGGCAGAAGTCGAATTGCTCAACTCTAAAGAACATCCCAATTATGCCGAAAAAGCCATGGAACTGGCCCTGCTCTATTATCGCCAAGACCTAAGCGATGAACCCGATAGCTTGGTGGCCCAATCCCTAAGAGTCTTGGGCCGAGAATATGGCGAAGCCTCCAACAAGTTTCAAAGCCAATTGGCCAAATTAGAAGATGAAAAAGCTTGCTTCCTCTATAGCAACTACCAAATCGAAAAGGCCAAATATGCCGATGGAGAAAATAGCCTGGCCCACCTCAAAGCCTTATGCGAACAGGTGAAATGTTACCTCACTATTGTAGATTATGACGCACATGATATGGCCGTCGTAATCGCCCAACAATTAGAAGAAAACCATCCCGAAGAAGATTTAACCGAGTTTTTGGCCTTCCTGCCCAAAAAATTACGCCAATTGGTCCTGCTCCAACGCTCCTTTGAACGCCAAAGAGGCGAAAACTTTGAAGATTTATCAGACCTGATTGAAACAAAAGCACAGAATAAAACCGAACGACTTATTCTACAAGATATTAGCCTATTACTCTATAAGGCCCTTTTGATCGAAAGTGAGTCTGCCCTCTATTACGGAAGTAAGTTTCAGTCCTATATGCAGCTAAGGGAACAAATTCTTAGCCTACAAGAAGAAGGACTAGCGGCTGAAGCCAGAGGCATTGAACAAAAAATGCCCTCCGAAATGCAACGCTTTTTTGCCCAAGAAATGGAGGTCCGTGCCCTACTCGCTAAGCATGAAACCAATAGCGAAACCTTCTATAAAAAGTTTAAGGCCTTCATTGATGCTAGTGACCAAGGCTATGCCTATGAGTTTACCGATGTCAATATTACAGAAGAAGTAAATGCCGTATTAGCAGACCTGAAAAAATATCATGGCGGCCGCAAAGCCACTTTCTATTATCAGTTTAAGTATATCAAAGATAGCCAGCGCTATAGCGATGGAGAAATAGAACGCCGCAGCCTAGCCGAGGAGCTAGAAATCATTCAGAAAGAAAATAATGGGGATGTTAGTGAGGAGGAACTAGATGTCCGCCTAAAAATGGCCCTGCTAGCCGTTAAGGACCTAGACGAGGAAGTCGCTTTTCAGTCCTTTCAGGACCTAATGTCTGCCGCCCTAGATAAAGACTTCGATGAGATCGATTTTGACGCCATAATGGCCGATGATTATATCCCCGATGATAGCCCCGATACCGAAGAGATTTACTTGGCTAAAATCCCACAACCCTGGCGCGCTATTATGGAGGAAGAGACCAAAATTCTCATTGCTGGCTTTGATGAAGACCCCAAACTTCCCTTTTCTAAGGTAGCCGCAGGAGTCCAACTGATTAAAGCCGGGATTCTGGTCTATGAGAAAGGCTTCAAGTATATTAAGGAGGCTATCCGAGAAGTAAAACCCAAGGATGAAGAGGCGCTCGTTCAGGCCATTATTCCTATTCTAGAAGAACGCCCACTAATGTTCTATGATGATATTTATAAGACCGCTGTAGCCCATTTATCTTTGGCCAGCAATAGAGCATTAACCGCCGCCACCCTAGAGTTTATTCGCAAAGAAGAGGGCGGTATCTACAATGATGAGTATGCCGATATCTTGGCCATGAAGGCCCGCTATCTCTATGATCAGGAAGATAGCGAAAAGAACGGTCTGGCTGAAGAAGCCCTAACCACCTACGAACAAGCACTCATGATTTATGAGAAAACAGAGGGTATATCTATTTTTTATGTAGAACTACTAGAAAAAATTACCGATAAGCTCCTTAAGGATGACCGCTGGGAGGTGGCTAGTAGCCAACAACTTTTTGAACGCCGCCTAAAAGGCTTCGAACTGCAAGATTTAGAGGCCTATATGGGCCGCTACTTGTTGGCCTATCAGGATTTTGCCAATTGGCATTATGATAATGACCGCTATGTAAAGGCCGAGGGCCTCTATAAAAAAATGCTGCTCCGCCTAGCCGATGCCGATGAATTTGACCGACAAGTAGTTAATGAAGCCGAAGTCTATTACCGCCTAGGCCGTATTTATCGCAAAACAGGCCGCTATATTGCTGCCTATGAAGCCCTGCAAACAGCCCAACAAAAGATAGCCGAGCCTAACGGCCTTTTGGTCCAAATTCTAGATGATTTTGGCCAAACACTACAAGCCCTAGAAGAATACCAAGAGGCTAAGGATTATTTTGACCAAGCACTTGTCTTGCTCCTAGAACTCGAAAGCCAAGGCCAGATTAACCGCAGCAGAAAATTTAAGGATGCCCTGAATTATATCAAAATCCTTCGCCACCAAGGGAAGGCTATGCTCGAAGAAGGAGAGTATGAACAAGCCAATGATATCTTTAAACGAATTATGGCCTATGAGGAACAGTCTAGCTTGCTCGACTTTAAATACGACGCCTCTCTACAACAATTGCTGGCCCTTTATTATGACCTCATGTATGAAGACGAAAAAGCCAAAAAATATCAGAAAATGGCCCTTAAGGGCTTAAAAGACCCCACAGAATTGGCCGACCTTCATCTTCAAATTGCCAGTTTTTACCAAAAAAGAGAACAGCTAGAAAAAGCAGAGGTCCAATATCTAAAAGCTTTGGATATTGACCTAAAACGCCTAGAAGATAGCTATAATGATTTGCCCGAAGAGGAACGCCTAGAGTTTTTGCGCCCCTTGGCCAAACGACTCAATGCCTTTTTCTTGTTTGTGGCCCAAAACCCTCAGCCCAATTTGGTCCAAATAGCCCTAAATGCCCACTTTAGAGTAAAGGGCTTGGCCCTAGAAACGAGTAGCAATATCCGCCAAGTTATTTATGCTTCCGATAATGTGGTGCTGCAAAATAACTTTGAGAAAATGCAAAATCTCAAAAAAGAGGTGGCCCGCCTGCTCAGCCTTAGCCCCAAAGAACGAAAGGCCGAAGGCGTACAACTAACGGTCCTAGAAAAAGAAATTAAGGACCTAGAAGAACGAATTAGCCGAGACTCTAAACCCCTAAGAGAGGTCTTTGAACAAGAAAATCAACAACTCAATCTGGCCCAACTCAAAGAGAAATTAGGAGAAAATGAGGCCGCTGTCGATTTCTTGCGCCTAGAGCGAAGCGATGATTATGGAAATATTAGCGCCCAGTATTATGGAATGCTCATGCGCCCCGAATGGGAAGGACCCAAAATGATCCCCCTTTGTCTAGAAAGCGAATTGGCCATGAGCCTGCAAAATGAAGTATCTCCTGCTGGACTCAACTATATTACAGATGATCTAGAGAGCAATAATCTCTATTTTATGCTCTGGGAACCCATGGAAAAAGAGCTGGAAGGAGCCAAAACCATCCATCTCTGCCCTACCGGATTATTGGCCAAAATTGCCTTTGCCACCCTGCGAGTAGATGATTTTTCTCGCCTTCGCCTCATGGACCGCCACGATATTATTTATCATAGCGCTATGCGAGACCTTCTCCGAGAACAAACCGCTAGCCAAAAGGCCAAAATCTCTTTGATTGGTGGAGTGAAATTTGACCTCAGCCAAGCCGAACTAGAAGTAGTAGCCGAAGCACAAAATGTAGAGCTGCCTTTTAATAAAATTAAAGAGGGAGACTTTGAGATTCCAGACTTTGGAACCTTCAATGAAGAGGCCCTAGCCGCCAATTTACCCAGCCCCAAAGCCGGCGCTAGCCGTGGCGAAGACTTCCTTTATTTGCAAGGAACAGAAAAAGAGGTGAACCAAATTGCCCAACAGTTTCAGACCGAAAGCTGGGGCGTGAATAAAATTATGGGCCTCAATGCCCTAGAAGAAACTGTAGTAGAGCATATCAACCGAGAAGAGCCCAATATTTTGCATGTAGCCACACATGGCTATTTTTTCCCCGCACAAAAAGTAGAAACAGACCTACGCAAGGCGCTAGCCCAAAAGAAGCAAGAAAAAACCTTTGAAGAACGCTTGGCCGAAATCGAAAATCCGCTCTTCCGCTCGGGCTTGGCCCTCACCAATATTAACTATGTCTGGAAAGGCCGAGCCCCCATCGAGGGCCTAGCCGATGGGATCTTTAGTGCCTATGAAGTCTCTAACCTCAATCTCTTCCAAACGGAATTGGTGGTCCTTTCGGCCTGTGAAACAGGCCGAGGCGATATTGATAACAATGAAGGAATTATGGGCCTCCAACGGGCATTTAAGATGGCCGGCGCCCAACGCCTGATCATTAGCCTTTGGAAGGTGCCAGATGCCCAGACCTCTGAGCTAATGCAGCGCTTTTATCGCCACTACTTATCCTTAGGCAATTATCATAAAGCCTTCCGACTGGCCCAAGACGAAATGAGAGCACAGTATAGAAACCCCTATTATTGGGCGGCCTTTATTCTGCTCGAGTAAGCTGCGCCCCATGGCCTAGCGCTGCGGAGCGGGTGGCCAAAGGCCAGACCGAGTTTTTTTGAGCAAAGCGAAAAAAAACGAAGGGCCGAGCAGACCTGCGAGCCCCGTAGCATAGCGGCGGCCAAGCTAGGCAAAGCCTAGCTGGCCGCAGGCCCCAAAAGTACATCCAAAACAAACATTCATCATATTTAATTTCAATTGTATGAAACCCTATCTCCATTATTTTGCAGCCCTTTTGCTGCTCTTTACCCTAAGCCCTTCCCTTGAAGCCCAGATGATTCATGACGCCCGAAAAATTCGGGAAATGATTGATGAAGACGGGATGTTGATGACGACAAAATCAACACAATCAGAACTCATTAAGTTGTTGGCCTATAACTTGGACCGCCCCCTAGCTAAGTCGGCTAGCCAGGCCGATGTACTAGAAGCCTATGAAGACAACCCCTTTATTTCGCCCTATTTGGACCTAGTGATGGCCGAGGAAGACCGAGGCGTAGAGGGTGACGGACAGCGAGCACTTGGTGGTTTGGCCGGAGCCGCTAGCGGTTTGGGCATGCCTGGCTCTACCTTTATTATGGGCCTAACCGATTTTTTGGTCAATCGGACCAAACAAGAATTGACGATCGCCTTTTTTAAGGATTTTCAGAAAAAAGTGGAAGAATCTGAGGAGATGCGCTACCTCTTTCCCACTACTTCAGCCGTTTTGCTCCAAATTGATAAGGACATTTACCGCTTTAATGCCTTTTGGGAGGTCTTGAGAGAGAGCTTTTTGACCGACCTCAATGACCTAGGCTACCACCTAGATGATTTTGTGCAAAATTCTTCTCGCATCAAAAGCCCCATGCAGCGCCATATGATGAGCGACTTTTTTAAGGTGGGCGAGCTCTTACAAGAGCAAACTCCTCCCGCTCAAATTGTGAGCTATATGGCTGAAGATGCCTATTTGCACGTCCTTACCCCAGAGGATGATAGCGCCGCTTTTGTGCCCGTGATGCAACGCAACCTCAAGCTATTGGGCTTGTTCTCTAAGGCCTTGGAGCAAAAAGACCAATCGGGCTATTGGGTGACGCCCAATGAGGTGGTGGACCTTGTTCGCGATACTACTTTCAATGATATTTTCTTTGGCCTACTCTACCAAAAAGGAAAAGATTATCAAATTGATGAGGAGAAAACATTGGGCGAAAGCCTTTTGGACCTCCGTGGCGATAACCTTAAGATGCGCTCGCTGGTCAATAACCTCAAGCGCTTTGTCGATGAAGGCAAAAATGTACAACGCATTGCTAAGGATATTCGCGCCAGAAAAAATGCCCGCCGCCGTGCCAAAGGAGGCGCTACCCTAGACGAAAGCCAGAAGGAACTGGAGTTTGATGACTACTACCATTTTACTCAGGGAGTCTCGAATATGCTGCATGAAGGCTATAACTTTAAGAAGCAGCTGGTGGGCGCCACTACCGAGCAAGATAGTATTGTAGACCGCTATTTGGGCATTGTGGGCGACCTCAATACCCTGGGCCTCAATATCCGCAAGAAGCATTATACTTCTGCCGTGATTAACACTTTGGTCATTATCGAAAAACTCTTGCCCCAAGACGATTATGCTTGCGAACGCAAAAATTTGATGAAGTACGGTAGCTTTATCGCTACGGCGGTACAGGCCAAATCCTCTAAGGAAGTGAGCCAGGCTATTTCAGCCTTTGCCTTGCCTCCCGGCGGCTCTGCGATCAAGAAATACTCTCGTTTTAGCGTGGCCATCAATGCCTATGTGGGCCTTTCTGCCGGCCAAGAACACTTAGACGGTATCGGAGCAAGCAGCTTTTACTCTTTGGCCACTCCCGTTGGCGTAAGCTTCAACTGGGGCTTCAAAGGCGCTGGCTCGATCAGTATTTTGGCCTCGGCTATCGACCTTGGCGCCCTGACTACCTTCCGCTTTGAGGGCGAAGGCGAAGATAATGTGAGCGAATTACCCGAGCTAAAGATGGAAAATGTCTTTGCTCCCGGCGCTTACCTCATTTATGGAGTACCCAAATATCCACTCTCTATTGGGGTGGGCGCTCAGTTGGGCCCCAACCTCAGAGAGGTAACCAATGCTAGCCTCAATATCGATAAAACTAGCGGCTGGCGCTGGGGCGCATTTATCGCCGTCGATATTCCCATTGTGAGCCTTTATAGCTCCAATAAATACTATAAAAAATGCTGCAAAAGCTGTAACCAATAGATAACTCAAAGAGAAGTACTTCACTAAGTGCTTCTCTTTTTTTTGGGGCCCGCGGCCGCCCCAAATAGGGCGGGCGGCCGCCGCTATGCTGCGGGGCTCGCAGGTCTGCTCGGCCCTTCAGGCGCCACTTCGTTTCGCCTTCGGTCTGGCCTTCGGCCACCCGCTCCGCAGCGCTGGGCCATGGCTCGCTGCGCTCGCAGGCGGCTTCGCCGCCTTCCTAGACCAAAAAGGCATAAAATAGCCGCATAAACTCCCTAAACTATGCGCTAGTTCTTTAACTTTGCAGGCAGTTTGATGTTAAAATCAAAAAATAAACTATCCGATGAAAAATATGTCTAAAATATGGGCCCTCGGGAGCCTGTCGCTCAGCTTTCTATTAACCGCCTGCTTTGCTATCGAAAATGGCCAAGGCTTTCAGCAAATTGCACCCGGCGGCTGGCGAGCGGTCTTTATGTTTGGAGAAGGAGAAGATGCCGAGCGAGTGCCTGTCCTCTTTAAAGCCATCAGCAGCGAGGAGGTCGATAAACCCCGCCTGCTTTTCTATAATGGAGACGATAGCGTCTATGCCGATAGCCTCCGCTTTTGGGGCGATACCCTCTTTGTACACTTCAAAGAAACCGAAAACTACCTCCGCCTTATTCGAGAAGTAGACCTGATGGAAGGTAATTATATGGTGAAAGGCGCCGCCGCCAAAGGTAAGGACCTCCCCATTAAACTATATGCTAAGTTTAGCCGCCCACATCGCTTTAAGGATCTGCATATGGAACCCGCACATGATATCAATGGAAATTGGGCCTTAGATATTTTGGACCAAGAAGAAAATCTAATTCCAGGACAGCTTAGCCTGAAAACAGACCAAAATACGGTTTATGCCGAGCTCAAATCAGGCATTAGCAAAAGCCCCATTCACTTAGAAGGCACTATCCAAAAGGACCAAATTAGACTTTCTGCCTTTACAGGAAAGGAACTGGTTTATATTTCGGCAGACCTTAGAGATGCCAATACCCTTGGTCGAGCTAAAATTCGATACAATCAACTAGAATACGCCTGCTCTGCCAAAAAAATGAATCAATAATGTTGTTGTTTGCCTTATTAGCCAGTTTGCTTTTGGTCGGTTTGGGAAGCTATTTTTTGCTAGCCCACTGGAACAAAAGACAAGAAAAGGCCATGCAAATACAATGGCAGTTTCTGCTCGACGAATATGCCCTCCAAAGCCTAAGCGCAGAGGAAGATGAGGCCTTTTTTCGCCTAGCCGCCAAAGGCCAACTGGCCGGCTTTCCACTCTATATGGAACAGTATAGCCGTAGCAGCAATAAAGCCGATAGCTATCAGTTTTTTGCCGAGCTAGAGCTGCCCCAAACTGCGCCTAAAACTTATTTGGGCCAAGAAACCCTGCTTAGCCAAATTCAAGCAGAATTAGGCTGGATCGATATCCAAATAGGAGAGGCCAAACTAGATGAACAGTTCTTGCTCCGCTCAGAAAATGAGGCTTTTGTCCACCAACTACTCGATGAAGAACTGATCCATCAACTCCTGCGCCTAGAGCGGCAGTGGAAAGGGCACTTTGAATGGGAGGCGAATAAACTCCGATTTGAAGCCTCTGCCATTTTGCTAGATGCAGAGGACCTGAAATGGGCCAAAGCTATGCTGAACCTCCTGACACTATTGGCAAAAAAAACTATTAAATAGTCGAAAACTACCTTTTTGTCGAATATAAAGGAATTATCTATTGACTAAAGGGAAAGCTTAAGGCCATGGCAATATTTTTGAAGAAAATGTTAAGGAAATTGCCTATCTACTAAGCAATTAAGAATAATTCTACGTTCTAGTAGTATACCTAATAACTAGAGGCTTTATTTTTATACCTTAGCTGCTCAACGCCCTACACCTATGAAGTACATATACGGACCTTTTGTCCTCCTCTTGCTCTGTCTGTATAGCTGCCAGCCAGAAATGAAAGATGCAGCAGCACTTAGTCAAATTCCTACAGAAAAGGAGTTGGTAGAACGCCCAATTTTATCGCCTAGCCCTATAGCCGATAGTGTCTCTCTTCGTTTAGAAATGAAGGAGCACTCTATTGAAATTGCCATGAAGGAAGAAGAGTTGGGCCAAAAGAAATTATCGGCAGAGCGCTTGGCCGCTTTGCGTAACTGGTGGGAGCAATTGCCCGAAAATGTGCAGCAGCAAATCCAAAGAAAAGAGGTAGAATTAGAGCTGGTCACGCAGCTAAGCTCTACCGATGAGGCCAAAATGCAGCCCGAACAAACGGACCCACAAATTGAGCAAACCGGTGAGGCCCTAGAAGAAATTATTGGCAGTAGCCCAGAAATGACCTTTAAAGTAAATACTACTTTGCTCAATAAAACAGCCGAACTGGCCAGCACAGAGGGCTCTACTTCTATTCATATCCTAAAAAAGGTATCGACAGACTTGAAGAGTTTTGATCGTGAGGTCTATTTGACTACGGCTAGCATTCGTCAAGCTAATTTGCAAACCATGCAGCAATGGTGGGTCAGTTTGCCCGAAGATGTACAGCTTAAAATCCAACAAAGTGAGTTGAGAGTCGATCTTAGTGCGGTGGCTTTGGACCGAGGCCTTGAGTCGGCAGAGCTCCTCGGCGAAAAGTCACATCAGCAGGCGCTCTTGATGGGCGATTTGCTGCAACAAATTGTGGGTTTTTATCGCCAAGATGGACAAAATTATCCCTTGGGCCGCATTCGGACTCAAGCGCTCATTGAGCCCTATCAAGAAGAGATGAAGCTAGACGAAAATGTGAATAGCCTGATTCGAATACAATTGCGCCCAGCCAATGAATTACCCGCTGGTCCAATTTAAACGCCCAGCCGCATTAACGCAAAGCGAGCTCAGCCATTTGGCTGAGCTCGCTTTTTTGTTGGCCTAGCGCTGTGGAGCAGTGCGGCGCAGCCGCAGACCAAAGCCCAAAGGGCTGCAGGGCCGAGCGAGTAGCGAGCTGTGCAACATAGCGCAGCAGCTTTAGCTGCTGAGGCCCCAAATCTTTAATCTATTACTTTGCCTCGAACCAAAGCGGGCTATCATCAAAGCGTTGGCCATTATAATTGAAGCAAATCTCTTGACCGGGCTCAATATCCTCGCCCGCATAAACATCAATAGATTGGCCATCTTTATTCATCTGATAATAGGCGTTGGGCTGATAGGAATGGTTGTACAAAGAGCCGTAACCCAGGGAAATAGCGGCCTGTTTGCCTTCTTTGTCCCACAAAAAATAGTAATCGTGCAAAAAGGTCTGATGAATCTTTTCTCGGTCGTCATTGGAGAGGACCAGGACGGGGCAGATCTCGATGAGGGTATCTTTGGGAATATAATCGGCGGTAAAAACGCCTCGGCCCCCCTTGGGGCTATCCTTAAAATAGATAAAGTCTAATCGTTGCATCTTAATCGGCTTGATTTGGTCCAGAACTAATACGGCTTGCTCGCAAAGCGGGCAAATAAGCGGCCCCAGTTCCTATAATTAAAACGGTAATAATGACAATCAGGAAGTCGCTTAGGCGCATGCTCACAGGGTAAGATTGGACCACAAAGTTGCTGCCGGCCCCTTCTAGAGCCACCAAGCCAAACTCTTGCTGCAAAACACAAAGCAAAATGGCCATCAGGCAGCCGCCAACAAGGCCAAAGGCAGAAAGCAAAAAGCCCTCGGCCAAAAAGATATTGCGCAAAAGCGATTTTTGGGCGCCCATGGCCTGCAAATGGGCAATATCGGCCTTTTTTTCTAGGACCAGCATCCAAAGCGCGCCCACCATATTGAAGGCGACCAAAAGGAGGGTGAAGGCAAAAATCAGAAAGCCCACCCATTTTTCCATATTGGTGATTTTATAAAAGGCCTCGTCTTGTTGGTAGCGGTTTTGGACCTTAAATTTTGGGCCCATAATCTCCTGAACGGCAGCTTGAACGCTCTGCTCATTGGCGCCAGGCCGCAAGCGCAGCTCTAGAGCCGAAATTTCGCCCGCCTTATAAGCCAATACATCTTGGACAAAAGCCAGGGGCAAAATGGCCATATTGTCATAGTCAATTTGCCGAACTGCATAAATGGCCCCCGGATAAAAGTTCCGCTTGCGAAAGGGCTCTCCCGTTGTGGCTGTATACTTTTTGAGCTCTCTTTTGGGCATAAAAATCTTTACAGGCCGATCGCGCAGGGCCCGAACCCCTAAGGTATGCTCCAAAGTAGCGCCGAGCAAGCCCACTGGCTGGCTATCATCGGCAAAGTCTTTGGGCAAAGGCCGCTTGCCCCGCTCAATGCAGGTATCCAAGCTCAAGACCTGCCAAAAACTAGGGTCCACCCCCTTTAGACTGCCCAAATTTTGCCGGCCCTCATACTCAAAAAGGGCAATTTCTTCTAAGGTTTGGCTAAGGGCCAAAATATCGGGATGATCTTGCAAACGCAAAATTTGCTCTTCTTCTGGAGAAAAAACTTTGCCCGCTATAGGCGAGACCAACAGCTCCGGTTTGAAGCTATTCATCAGGCTTTGGAGCAATTCTTCAAAGCCATTAAAGACCGACATAATGACCAATAGGGCCATACTCCCCAGGCCAATCCCGAAAACCGAGATGGCAGAGATCAAATGAATGGCATTGGTCGATTTCTTAGAAAAAATATAGCGCAGGGCAATCCAAAAGGCTAAACGCATAAGTTGGGGAATTTAGTCCTCTTCACGGTCCTGCTGCGCCTCTTTCATCGAACGCATCGTATTTTGTTTTCCATTGATTTGCTGAAAGAGCTTATCGATCTCTTCCACCTGGTCCAAGGTGTCATCAATAAAAAACTTGAGGCGAGGAATGCGGCGCACCTGCTTGCGAATGCGCTTGCCCAATTCGGTCCGCAAACGCACCAAATGTTCCCACATTTCCTTAATGACTTCCTGCTTGTATACACTATTATATACGCTGAGATAAACATAAGCAATGCCCATATCAGAGCTCATGCGCACCCGGGTAACGGTCACCAAAGCATCGCCATAAATGAGGCGGCCTTCATTTTGGAGGACCACAGAAAATTCTCTTTGAATCATTGCAGCTACTTGCCGCTGTTTTATCGTTTGCTGTTCCATTTCTATTATTATTTTATGCTGGTTTTGGGGCCTGCGGCCAGGGCGGCCTTTGGCCTCCCTTGGCCGCCGCTATGTTGCGGGGCTCGCTGCTCGCTCGGCCCTTCGCTGGCTTCGCCAGCTCGGTCTGCCCCTGCGGGGCACCCCTACACAGCGCTAGGCCAATAAACGCCTGGCCAATGGGCCAAACGCAAAGGTAAAAAAGAGCGGGCAGCTTTTTTAATTTTATCCTTCAGAAGCTTAAAGCCCCAAACGCTCTTAATACTGACGAGCATTTTTAAGGCAGCATTGCTTGTACTTTTTGCCACTGCCGCAGGGACAAGGGCTGTTGCGGCCCAGTTTGCGCCCATTATAGCCCATCATGGCTTGGGCCGCTAGGCGAAAATGCTGTTTGGTATCTTGTTGGAAAATCTTTTGCATCAGCTCGTAAAGCTCGGGCTCTCTTTTTTGCATAACTTCGGGCCGCTCAAAGAAATATTCGCTGGCCACGGCAAAAAATTCTACCTTATTGGTGGCCCCATAAGGATTCATATTCGATTTGCCCGCCTTGATGTTCTCAATTTCTTTGTGCATGACCTCTAGCCAAGGCTCCAAATATTGGTTTTGCAAAAAGACCTCGGGCACCCCATCGTAGTTGCCATCGGCGGCATCTAGCAAATGAGCAAACTCATGAATGCCCACATTGAGCTTATCGCCAGAATTTTGAAAGCCAGAAATTAGGGCCGGTTTAGAGAGAATCATCATGCCCTCCATAACGCCCGTGCCCACCATGCCCCAAACAGAGCGGCCATGGCCCTGGGTGCGAAAATTTTTATCAAAAGCAGCTGGATAAATAAGGATTTCGCCCAGGTTTTCATACTCCCAATCGGGAAAGCTAAAAACGGGAATTTCGGCGCTGGCGGCAGCAAGGACCAAAGTGAGGTCATCTACCTCTGTTTTGACGCCCGTTATTCGGGTTTCATGCAAAAAGATTTGGATTTCGGTTTCAAAGCGTCGCTTATCTACTTCAGAAAGCGCACGATAAAAGGCCACATATTCCTCTAAAATCTCCCGCCATTTTTCGGGAAAAGGCGTGTTTTCTAGCTTTTTCCGCTCTCGGTATTTTTTGGTCAGAATGCTATATATATTATAGCTGACGACAAAGTTGGTCAGTATGAGTATAATTAAGATCTCGGGAGTAACGGCACTAACAAAGGTAAATAGATGAAAGGTCGCGCTAATAATAAGTACAATGGCTAGGGATAGCAATTGATTGATGCGGATTTTTTTGGCAGAGAGTAGCATAGGCAAATCTAAGATGAGGCTTGGAGTTTGGCTTGAAAATACCGCTTTTAGCTTAAAAACTGCTAGTTTTGCCCTCCAATATCTAGTTTATGATTTATACCGTATTGCGCCAGTTTGTTCGATTATTGCTCTTTGGTTTTTTTCGCCGGATGTATTGGCGACAAAAGCAGAGCTTGCCCAAAAATGGGCCTTTATTGATTATTGTCAATCATTCGACCGCATTTACGGAAATGCTCATTTTGGGGGCATTTCTGCCCCGCTCTATTTATTATTGGGCCAGGGCTTCGGTTTTTACTAATCCTTGGGCCCGTTGGTTTTATCGGCAAATTCACATTTTGCCCATCATGCGGGCCGAGGAAGGGCTGCGGAAGTTGGATCAAAATGCCTCGACCATACAGCAATCTCAGGCTTATTTAAAAGAGGGTTTGGCGCTGCTCATTGCGCCAGAGGGAAATTGCGTGATGGAAAAGCGCTTGCGGCATTTTCGGACGGGCACGGCACGTTTGGCACTTTCTACTTTGGCCCAACTACCAGCGGGCCAAGAAGTACAAGTTTTGCCCATTGGGGTCAATTTTAGCCATCATAAAAACTGGCGGGCCGAGGTCAAAATTAGCATTGGCGAGCGCTTTTCGGTCCGAGATTTTGAAGCAGATTACCAAAAAGACCCGCAAAGAGGGGCCAAATTATTGACCTATGCCATGCGAGAGGCTTTGGCCAAAGAAGTCATTTGGATAGAGCGAGAAGAGGATGAAGAACTGGCCGAATACCTCTACAGTTTTGCCCGTCAGGGCCAGGGCCAAGCCAGCGGCTTCCTACAGGCCGATGCGGGCGCTTTGGCCGAAGATCAGCGCTTAACCGAGCAACTGAATGCTTTGGAGAAAGAGAAAAAAGCGCAGCATTTGGCCGCTTGTCGAGCTTATTTTGGCGCTTTGGCCGAGCATAAATTGCCCTTGGCCATTTTTCAGAAAAATCCAATTCCCCCCGTTTTATTTATATTGTTTTTACCGCTCTATTTGGCGGGCGGGCTACTTTCTTGGCCCTTATTTACGGCTATTCGGGCCCTGAGGGCGCACTTTATTCGCTCGCCCAAAAGTCAGCATTTTTGGGGCCCTATGGCCATCGCCTTAGCCTTAGTTTGTTGGCTGCCCTACAGCTTAATTTGGAGTGTTTTGGGCTTGATTTACTTTGGTGGCCTAGGTTTGCTTTTGCCTGTATTGGTCCTTTGCTTAAGCCTATTTTATGTTCGGATGCGAGATGTGGCCCTTTTATTTTTGGCCAAATTGCGCTGGATGAAATTGGGCGCTAGCCAAAAAGAAAGCCTGCAAGAGCGGGGAAAATCGCTATTGCAGGCCTTGCGTCAAGATTTTGATCTTTAGAACTGAAAAGTATCAATATCCTTCACTTTATTTTCGAACCAAGCAATGGGTTGTTGCGTCTTATTGCCTGTCCAAGTATCACATTTAAAGAAGTTGTAGAAGAGCTGTTTATTTTCTGCTCCAAGCTGCTTAAAGGTTTGGGCCAGTTTATTCTCGGCTTCATCTTCTCGGCCTTTTTGCCAAAATCTCCAGGCATAATAGGCTTCATCATGCAGCGCAATCAATTGTAAAAGCCGCTCATCGCTCAAGTAATTTTTGGCAAAGCGCTTAGCAATTGCCGCATGATGCTTAGACCAATCTCTTCTGGGGCGCTGGTTTTCCTCCAAATACTTAAAAGTATCGTGAATAATAGCAACCAAACGAAGATCTTGGCGCACATCTGCCGAAAAATTCACGGCATTGATATTGGCCAAAATATCTTGGATATGAAAAAGAATTTGCCCCTCGGGATGGCCAGGTCGAGGCTTACCCCAAAAGGCACCACGCAGCCAAGCCGGATCCATTAAGAGAATCTGCTCTAGCTTGGTTTCGGGTTGAATATAATGCTCCAAAACCGCCCGCTGCCGGTTAACCGTTAGCGGAACATGAATAGGCCTGGGCGCTTGATAGTTGAGGTTGAACATAAAATTAGGGCGTAAAACTACTTGTCAGCTAAAAAATAAGGCCCAATAAGGGGCCAATCTGGTCTTTATTTAGACCAAATATCTTACCAAAAGTTAAGTTTTCTTTAGTAAATTAAACGATCGTACAAAGTCTTTTAATATAGACGAAAAGAGGGGGCGATAGGTTCGATAAAACCTGCTTATTCCTTATTTTTATTTGGGGCTGCCCCGCCCTTCGGGCGGGTCGGGCTATGTCGCAGCTCGCTACTCGCTCGGCCCTGCGCTTTTTTCGCTTTGCTCAAAAAGCTGGGTCTGGCCCTTCGGGCCACTGCTATCTATCCCTCAGCCGCGGGCCTTCGGCCCTTTGTAGTGCGCAAAATAGAGCTGTATACGATAACAAAATTTTGACAATTAGTTGATTACCCAATAAAAATGCCTATATTAGAAACAACTAGTAGCGCCAAAAGCACTACTATTTTTTTATACAATTTTATAAATTAAATAAACGTACAATCAAAAAATGAAAAAAGTCTTTTTTCTCCCCCTTTTTTTACTGCTAGGGCTTTCTTTATCGGCGCAAAAGGCGGCATCTTTTAGCCTTTTAGATTTTCCTTATACGGATGTGCACTTACATTCTGCGCTCAAGCCGTTCAACTCTCTGGATGTTTGCAGTTATAGTATTTGGGAGCCGATCAATCATAATTGTGAGGGCAAATTATCTAAATTATTTGTGAGTAGCTCTAAGGAGGTTCCGCGCTATTCCCAATGCCATTTTGAGGGCTTGATGCAGGGAAATGTGGGTCTAGGCTTTTTATCGCTTACGCCTTTAGAGAAGGGAATGATGCATGTGCGTTTGTTGAATGAAAAGAAAAAGGGCAAGGGGACCATGGCCTGTGTCTCAGGAGTAGAGATAGAGGATATGCCTTGCCGTAAGGCCCAGATTAACTACTATGAAGATTTGCGGGCCAATATTGAGTATGTGCTAGAAGCAGAGGGCCAAAATTACTATATGCACGCCATACCCAAGCAATATGAGGTGGCCAAAAGCCGGGAGCATCTGCAAGAACTCTTGGCCGATGAACATAAATTGGCCATTGTATTAAATATAGAAGGGGGGCATAGTTTGGGTCTTTCCTTAGAAGAAAATGACATTTCTCAAACAGAAGAGTATGCCCAGTTCTACTTAAAGAATGTAGACCGCATGAAAGGGGTTTTGCCCTTAACAGAAGGACAGGAAGATTATTTGGAGCAGCCTATTCTGAGTATGAACATCAATCACTTTTTCTGGAATGGCCTTTCGGGGCATGCCAAAACCTTTAGCGGACTACAAACCTTTGTTTTTGGAGGCAAAAAAGGAGTAGGAGATGGGCTGACCCCCTTGGGCAAAAAAGTGATCAAGAAAATGCTAGACCAAGAAAATGGTCGCCGCATTTTAGTCGATGTAAAACATATGAGCCTAGATGCCCGCCTTTGGTATTATAGCTATCTAGAAGAACTCCGCAGCCAAGGAGATACCGTAGGCATCATTAGCTCGCATTCTACTGTAGCTGGCTGCTCTATTCATGATAAGGCCTTTAAGCGCAAAGACAATAAGGCCAAAAATAAACATGCCTACCTCAATCGCTGGACCATCAGCCTAGCGGATGAGGATATTCGCCAAATTCATCAGTCTAAGGGTATTGTAGGCATCATGCTCGATAAATACCGCCTGATGGGCAATAAGGCCAAAAAGGCCGTAGAAGAAACCGTAGAAGGCTCTGCCCAAAGAAGAAAACTCTATGTACAGGTCATTATGGCCAATGTTTTTGCTACCGTAAAGGCCGTAAACGAACCCTCGGCCTGGGATATATTGGCCCTAGGCTCTGACTTTGACGGCATGATTGCCCCCTTTGAATGCTATGCTAGCTCCGCCGATATGCCCCTTTTGGCCCAAGACCTTTATGCCTTTTTGCAAGAACCAGAAGCTATCTTTGATCTCTTTACTAAAGAAGAAGTAGAGGCCCTGATGTTTGACCTCAGTCCAGAAGAAATTATACGCAAATTTATGTACGAAAATGGACGAAACTTTGCCCTGCGCAATTTGCCTAGCGATTCATCAGAAGGTTAAAATTCAAAACTTTATATAGATAAATAGCCTGATTTGCATTCTTTTAAGTAGAATTACGTCAGAAAGGCCAATATTTTAGGCTAAATGCCGTTATTGATAGATGAATAGAAATTAATTATGGGTTAAGGTGACCTAAATATTTGGAAATCTGACTTTTGCCCCCTACATTTAATGTAGAATTCTATTTTTATCATTCTTAAACTAATGCATTATGAGAATCCTAACCGCTGTACTTGCATTTGTGCTCGCTTTTAATAGCTTCGCATTTGCTGCACCTCAAAATGAGGACAAAATGGTAGCTGTTGTTCTACTTATGGACAATGGTGATGACAAAGAAGTTGTAGCTACTATCTACACTAGCCTTATGGCCGCTGAAAAAGTAGCCAAAGTAATGAACATCGAGATGATCGCTTCTGATGATCCCGTTGAAAATGATGTTTTCGTTTTCTCTCTAAAATCTGAAGAGCAGAAGGACGTAACCATGAAAATGTTCGATGAAGAAGGTTATGAGTTGGCTGCCCACCGTGTGATGGACCTTAATGAAGGTAGCAACTACAATGCACTTAATGTAGAAACTCTTGATGACGGAACTTACATGTTCCAGATCACTGATGAGTCTGGTGCTGAGCTTAACCGCAAAGTAACTATCAAGCGTCAGTAATCTCCTGTCGTCTGAAATGTATAAGGGGTAGCAGTTTGTTCTGCTGCCCTTTTTTTGTGCTCATACTTGGTCCTTTTGCGGTTTTGCAGGCCCGAAGGGCCGCAGGCCTAGCGATGCGGCGGGGTGGCGCGGAGCGCCAGACCAAGGCGGCGCAGCCGCCGCAGGGCCGAGCAGACCTGCGAGCCCCAAAGCCTTTCTATTACCCACTTTTATTTTATGTGATCTGTCCAAGCATTTTGGCCGTGTCATACATAATGTAAAAACGCTCAAGTCCTTTCTCTACTTTTTTAATGGAAGCCGCATGTTTTATTTTCTTTACAATACCATCAAAGCCTCCGAGCGAGGCTATGACCCAGTAGGCCCAAGCCATTGATTTAGAGTTAAATGGATTACTATTGTAAGGGCTTCTTTTTTCTCCGTCTAGATGTTCTACAAAAATAGTCTCGAGAAAATCAACCTCTTTCTTAGTAAAAATAGTAAGCGCTGAAGTCTCATTATCTTGGTTTAATCCGGCCTCTCGTAGCCTAAGGATCTTGTCTGATGCACTAATTGCCATAAGTATCATTTTGCGGATGGCGCCTCCATCTCTTAAACATATGTTTTCAATATCAAAGCCATCTGATTTTAAATATTTAAAGTATGTTTCAATTCTCCACCGCTGTTGATAGCAGTTAAGTAAATCTAAAAGCTCTTCTTCTGTGTCTACAGACTCGTTGGTAAACAGCCGCCAATAGATTCCTTCTTCTTCTCGATCTTCTTTTTTTAGATAGGGATTAGGGAAAGCTTTAGTAGGGTCAAAAGCCTCTATAACATTTATATACATTGGCTCTGGTCGAGGTTCGCCAATTATATATTTTGAAGATTTTGGAACCTTTAATAGGGTC
>NZ_JH719942.1:1423367-1428474 GCF_000275825.1 Saprospira grandis DSM 2844 | reverse complement strand
AATTCTTAATTTGCGTAGAAGGATTATCTTCTAACATAGAATAAAGCTTTAATATATTGTTTTTAGTTTGCTTATTCATTTTTTTGGGAGCTGCTGAGATCGTCATCATTTTAGCTTATTTTTGAACAAATTTAATCCTTTTTTAAAAAGTGGGTAATAGAAAGCCCCAAAGCGTAGCGCCGCAAGGCGCAGCCGCAGCGGAGGCCCCAAAATAGATAAGAAGAACCTTAGTTTGTCTTTGACGACCGAATTATAAAAAAAGCCCATAACAACTGCTGTTGCTATGGGCTTTAGTTTATGCTGTTAGGCAGGAAATTATCCTTCTACAGTGCTTTTCTTCAAAAACTCTTTGATGGCTTTAGAAGTCATTGACTTAGGACGCTCTAGTGGCATACCGAGGGCACGCGACCAAACGCCGGCAGCCAAAACACCCATGGCGCGAGACACACCAAAAAGTACGGTGTAGAAGCTAAACTCTTTGAGGCCGTAGTGCATAAGAAGCGCACCAGAGTGAGCATCTACATTGGGCCAAGGGTTTTTCACTTTGCCCAAATCCTGAAGGATAGGAGGAACAATAGTGAAGAGCTTCCAAACGATGCTGACAATAGCGTCATCCTTGATGTACTCCTCGGCAAAGTGGCGCTGAGCAATATAACGAGGGTCGGGTTGGCGAAGAACGGCATGACCGTAGCCAGGAATCACCTTACCTGCTTCCAAAGTTTGGTTGATATATTCTGTAATTTGCTCGTTGGTAGGCGTATCTGTACCTAGTTCTTCTACCATTTCCAAGATCCATTTGATCACCTCTTGGTTGGCCAAGCCGTGAAGGGGGCCAGCCAGGGCGTTCATACCGCCAGAGAGAGAGTAGTAGGGATCGCTAAGCGTAGAACCCACCAAATGCGTGCTATGAGCAGAGGCATTTCCACCTTCATGATCTGCATGAATAGTGAGGTACAAACGCATCAATGACTTAAAGTCATCATGCTCAGAAATACCAAGCATATGAGCAAAGTTGGCTCCCCAGTCTAGGCTAGGATCGGCAGCAATATGCTCGTTGTTGTGGAACGTACGGCGGTAGATATAAGCCGCTAAGCGAGGAAGCTTAGCAATTAGGTTCATGCTATCTTCATAGTAAGCATCCCAGTATTCATTCTTGGGCATGCCTTCCTCATAGCGCTTGGCAAAAACACTATCGTTTTGTAGCGAGAGGATTCCCATGCTCAATTGAGTCATTGGGTGCGTATCTGCAGGCATAGCGTCTAGCATATTGGTCGTGCGAGTAGGAAGTGCTCCTCTCTTTTTCCAGTCTGCTGTTAGCCAGTTTACCTCCTCTTGGCTAGGAATTTCACCGACTAGCATGAGCCAGAACAATCCCTCGGGTAGAGGCTCCTTGCAGTTGGGCGCCTTGGGCAACAACTTGCGTAGCTCACGGATCGAGTAGCCCCGGAAGCGGATCCCTTCATAGGCATCTAGCTCAGAAGTCTCCCAAATCATACTTTTCATGCCGCGCATACCACCATATAACTGGCGAATAGCAACTTGATCGATAATCTTATCTCCATGTTCTTTGAGCATTGCTCGGTTTTCCTGAAAGAGCGCAGCGGCTTTTTCCGCAAATTTTTGTTTTAAGGCGTCCATTTGAATTTTATATTTAATATGTCATTATCAGCAATGAGCTTGATAATTTTGGTGATAATATGGATGGGGAATAGAACCAATGTAGCAACAACTATAAGATGAAAAATGTTGTTCGGCCAATGGCTTTCTCCCAAAGTTTACAGTCCCATTTTGAGTAGGTGCAACAAGTACTCGCCATACCCACTCTTTTTATATTTCTCGCCCAATTGGGCTAGTTGTTCCGCATCAATAAAGCCCATCTGATAGGCCACTTCTTCTATACAGCCAATTTTAAGGCCCTGACGTTGCTCAATGACCTCAATAAATTGACCTGCCTGCATCAAGGAGGCATGCGTGCCCGTATCCAACCAAGCAATACCTCTACCCATAGGGCTTACCTTCAAACGGCCCGCCTTGAGGTAGTGCAAGTTGACATCAGTAATCTCTAACTCCCCTCTAGCAGAAGGCTCCAAGTTCCGAGCAATTTCTATCACATCATTGTCATAGAAGTAAATCCCAGGTACCGCATAATTAGATTTGGGCGTCTCGGGCTTCTCCTCAATAGAAATCGCCTGGCGATCTTTATCAAATTCTACTACTCCATAACGCTCCGGATCAGAAACTGGATAGGCAAAGACTAAACCGCCCTCCACTTTTGTGGCCGCCTGAAGCTGCTCATCTAAACGATCCCCATAAAAAATATTGTCGCCCAAAATAAGGGCTACCGAATCGCCCCCAATAAAGTCCTCTGCCAAAATAAAGGCCTGGGCAATGCCCTCTGGCTCGGGCTGTTCGATATAGCTAAAATTACAGCCAATCTGACTGCCATCACCCAATAGCTTCTGGAAGTTAGGCAGGTCGTGAGGCGTAGAAATAATCAAAATTTCTCTAATCCCCGCCGACATTAAGGTCGATAAAGGATAGTAAATCATAGGCTTATCATAAACCGGCATGAGCTGCTTACTTACCGCTAATGTCAATGGGTACAAACGCGTTCCTTGCCCACCAGCTAGAATAATTCCTTTCATGATTTTATGGCTTTGTTCTCTGACTTTTGCAGAAAAGTCAATATATAGATAATTCAATATTTATCCCAAAAAAAGCTAGCTTTTTTAAGCTAGCCCCAGAGATTTTAGGCTTCTTTTAAAGCCCTACTAAAGTCTGTTAAGGACCTTTGTTTGCGCCTAAAAATAGCCATATTTGCGACATTCCGAAAACAAAAGCAAAAAAAAGTAAGCAACCTTTAGGGCCTTATTTTGTTTTGCCTACTGCATTCAAATCTCAACATTATGAAAATAAAATTTAGCTCCAGCGAAAAACTCTTACTTTTTAGTTTGGCCGGGGCAAAGTTTACGCACATTATGGACTTTATGGTCCTTATGCCACTTGGCCCACAACTTATGCGAGTACTCGATATCTCGGCTAAGGAGTTTGGGGTCCTCGTTTCTTCTTATACCTTTAGTGCAGGCGCTACCGTTTTGGCTAGTGCTTTTTTTATTGACCGATTGGACCGAAAAAAGGCGCTTTTATGGACCTATCTGGGCTTTTGGCTGGGAACTCTTGCCTGTGGCCTTGTCAATAGCTACGAAACACTGGTCCTCGCCCGTATCCTAACCGGCCTCTTTGGCGGCCTGCTCAACGCCCTAGTGCTTTCGCTTATCGGCGATGTCTTTAGCCTAGAAAAACGAGCCTCTGCTATGGGCGTCGTTATGGCCGCTTTTTCTGCTGCCGCTGCCTTTGGGGTGCCTTTCGGTATCTATATGGCCAGTATGGGCAACTGGCGCTGGCCTTTCCTGATTTTGGCCGTGGCTTCTTTGCCCGTTTTGATCGGCCTCTGGTATTTTGTCCCCAATTTAGAAAGCAAGGAGGAGGGACCCAAAGCGCCTCCGCTCAGCATTATTCAACGCACCTTTAGCAGTCCCAACCAACTCCGTGCTTTGGGCATGACGCTCTTGTTGGTCCTCGGACAGTTTATGATTATTCCCTATATCAGCCCTTTTATGGTGGGTAATATCGGTTTTAGCGAGATTCAATTGGTCTATATTTATCTCTGTGGGGGACTCCTCACGCTCTTTACTGGCCCCGCTATTGGCCGCCTAGCCGATAAAAAAGGACATAAGAATATCTTTGTCACTTTTGCCATTTTATCCATCCTTCCCCTGCTGCTGATCACGCATTTACCCGATTATGGGATCCCTTTTGCCCTTTTGGCGAGCTCCCTCTTTTTTATCCTCATTAGTGGCCGAATTATTCCCTCTACTACGATGGTGGTCTCTAGCGTAGAACGAAAGTACCGGGCCGGATTTATGAGCCTAAATACCGCTATGCAACAATTGGCCGCCGGTATGGCCGCTCTCATTAGTGGCAATATTGTGGTCGAAATTGCCCAAGAAAATACCGATGTCGTGGCTATCGGCAATTATAATTATTTGGGCTACCTAGCGGTGGGCCTTACTTTCTTGGCCATTTTCTTGGGCCGAAAGATTGTCCCGCTAAAAGAAACTGAATAATCTCTTTCTCCTTTTATTTTGGGGCCCGCGGCCGCCTTGGCAAAGCCAAGGCGGCCGCCGCTATGCTCCGCCGCTCGCAGGTCTGCTCGGCCCTGCGTCGCTTTGCTCCTTGGTCTGGCCTGCGGCCACGGCTGCGCAGCGCTGGGCCTGCGGGCCTTCGGCCCTTTTTAACTGTAGGTTGAAACCTACAGCCAGGTGGTATTGCTTCGCAATGATATGTGGATGAGGGTTGAAACCCTCATGGATTAAACGGCATCTAAAATTAAACAAAAGCTGGAGGGATTGGCCCAAAAAGAGCAAAGCCCCAAACTTCTGTTTGGGGCTTTGAATAGCTGATTTTTATTTTTTATGGAGTGGAATTTCTTTAATCAACTGATCGGCGTTATTGGATAAGACCTGTTTAACCGATATTCCTCCATTTGGATACACAAAGTTGCCAATAGGATCAAGCAGTAACCATTGTACTTCTACGCCATTTTCTTTCTTTACCGTTTGTAAAGTCCCTTTAACAAGTTTGAAAAACCCTTTTTGTATTCCATCTGTCTTTGTGCTAGAAACAGAAGTATTTACACCAACATTTGCCGAACTATAATTTGTAGTAGATTTTTCTGTAGCATATTCATCTGTAAGAGCATAGTCGCCCCCAAGTATGCCATCAAGACCAAAGTTTGCAGCGCCTGTTCGCCCAATGTTATGTGTGGAACCTTTTGTTTTACTACTCCCTATTTCAACCCCAGCCTCTGCAGCTATACTTTCAGTTTTCTGATCCGCAGCTATTTTGTAGCTAATCTCTGCAGAAAATTCGTGATAAGCAGTACCATCAGCTTCCACAATAAGCGGAGCATTAAAACTAGCTTTGATTTCATAGTCAGGCCCCTTTTTTTGACTAACATTCATGCTTAGAGCTGTGGCTTTTGCCGCATACTGCCCGTTTGTTTTTATTCAACTGAAATTTGATAGTAAGCGAGAGGGTACTATCA
>NZ_JH719942.1:1193913-1423267 GCF_000275825.1 Saprospira grandis DSM 2844 | reverse complement strand
TTTAACTTTTAGGCCAAGACCATTGATTTCTTCTTGAAATTGATAGAAGGTAAATGCATATCCTAACTCTTTTTCTGCTGTTCTAAGTGAGTTATCTACTTTGACCTTAGCTAAACTTTGAGCAAAACAATCCTCAATAGTATTGAGTTGAATAAGCCCTAGTTGAGCTCGCGATAGTTGTGCAATTAAACCCTCAATTAGTGCTTTAGCCATAGGACTTTGGCTAGCTTTAGCTAAGCTATTTAAGCTGTCTAAAAGCTCTGCCTTTTGCCAAATAAAATCGGCCAGCGACAAAGTACTATCAAATTCTAGTTTAACCTGGGCTAAATATTCCTCTTCTTCTTTTGCTTGTTGCTCTTCTTTGGCCAACTTCTCCTCCAACTCCTCCTCCGTCAAAAAGTCATCTTTGGCCAGGGCTTGGTCCAAAATGGGTTCTAGTTGGTTAGGAGAAAGGACATAAGGCGCAATGCTAGACTCAATAAAGCGCGATTTAGCTCTATACTTCTTAATCTTTTCTACTGCATCATAACGCTCAAAAATTTGGGCCAATTCTTCTAAAAATATACTGGGCGGCTTGTTGTCTGCCTGCCCCACTAAGGCCTTAATATCTGCTGCAATTAGACGGCAAACTTTGAGCTTTTTACCTTCCTTGAATTTGGCGTAAAGATTTTTCAGATAGCTTTTTTCTTCCCACTGGTCTTTTTGAATATTCCCTTGCAGCTTTCGTGCTTTTAAAGTAACAGCTTCAGCATTTAGAGCAAACTCTAACAAAAAATCAGTTTTGGGAATATCCTCTTCTTTAAGGGCCAAAAATAGCTGCTCCAAATTTGCCTTTTCCATTTTGAGCTGCGGCTTAAAGGCCTTTAGGCCCTCTTTGGTCTTGAGCAAGGCCAGCTTAATTGTAGGGCGATCGGGATCCTCTGCAGGAAGCTCCTGATAAAGCGCATAGAGTTCTTGATATTGCGCCAAGGTTTCTTCATAAAGGGCTGTATCTTCTTGATACTGCTGCTGCTTTGCCAAAAAAAGTTCTCGCTGCTTCATCTGTAATAAATTTAGATGGCCAAAAAATAAACTCGATAACAGAAAAATGGCTAATGCTTTCATCGCTTTGTTTTTATGTTTACACAAAGGTAGTAACTTTAATTTGTAAACGCAAATTTAGTTTGATTTTTTTGGATGCCTAGTCGCTTCGCTCGGCCCTTTTTAGGTATTGCTTCGCAATGATATATGAATGAGGGTTGAAACCCTCATGAATTAAACGGCATCTAAAATTGAACAAAAGCTGGACGGACAAGCCCCTAGGCAATCCAATGGAGTCAGCCCTCTGCGAGGGCCTCAACTATTGATATACAAGGCCTTGTTCAGTTGTTGTTGCAGAGAAGAACCTTATTCAAAGGCCCTCTTTAGAGGGCTGTCTGAAAAAGCTAGCCTAGGGGCTTGTCCCTAGGCAGCAAAAAGGGGAAACACAAAGCTTTAAACAGTCTCCAAAATAAATTCCCCTTCTGTATACCTAAGCACCAAAGAACAGGCAGCAAAAAGCGATATTATAGTAGGTCCAAAAGGCGGCTTAAAAAGGGCCGAAGGCCCGCGGCTGAGGGATGGAAAGTGGTGCGGCGCAGCCGCAGACCAAGCAAAATGAGCGTAGCGAATTTTGCGCAGGGCCGAGCAGACCTGCGAGCCACGACACAGCCCGACCCGACCGCAGGAAGGGGCAGCCCCAAAACAATAAGAATAGAATAAAAACAAGCCTTTAGTTCCTCCCTATTTGGCAGAACTTTGGGTTTCTGTTATCTTTGAAAAGATTTTTGAACACAAAATTACAGCAACATGCAAACAGCAGAGCAAATTGATATGAGCCAAGTGCTCAAAGAACTAGGATTGGCCGAGGTCAATGCCGGTAGCAGCACAGGTTTAGAGGATTTTCATGAGGCCAATGCGCCCCAGATTTCTTCCTACTCTCCAGTAGATGGTGCCTTGATTGCTAAGGTATATGCCACTAGCCAGGCCGAATATGAGCGTATTGTATCGGCTGGACAGGCCGCTTTTAAGAGCTGGAGAACTACGCCTGCTCCTCAACGTGGCGAAATCGTTCGTCAATATGGAGAAGCATTGCGCCGCCACAAAGACGCTTTGGGCCGCCTAGTTTCTTATGAAATGGGAAAAAGCCTGCAAGAAGGCTGGGGGGAAGTACAAGAAATGATTGATATCTGTGACTTTGCTGTTGGACTTTCGCGCCAACTTTATGGCCTCAGCATGAAATCGGAGCGCCCCAACCACAGAATGTATGAGCAATGGCATCCGCTAGGGATCGTAGGGATTATCTCTGCCTTTAATTTCCCCGTGGCCGTTTGGTCTTGGAATGCCATGATTGCCCTTGTTTGTGGCGATGTTTGTATCTGGAAAGGCTCTGAAAAAGCGCCTCTTTGCGCCATTGCTTGCCAGAATATCTTGAAAGAGGTTTTGGAAGAGAATAAATTGCCCGAAGGACTTTCGGCAATCGTAACTGGCGACTATCATGTAGGGGAGTGGATGACCAATGACGAGCGCGTTCCATTGATTTCTGCTACAGGTTCTAGCCGTATGGGCCGCATTGTGGGCCAAACAGTAGCTGGCCGCTTTGGTAAAACCCTTTTGGAATTGGGCGGAAACAACGCCATTATCGTTACGCCTCAGGCCGACCTTAAAGTGACCCTAACCGCTACGATCTTTGGTGCCGTAGGTACTTGCGGACAGCGTTGTACGTCTACTCGTCGCCTTATCGTTCACGATTCTGTTTATGATAAAGTAAAAGAGTTGTTGATCAATGCTTACCCCCAACTTCGCATTGGTAATCCTTTGGACCAAAACAATCATGTTGGTCCATTGATCGACCAAGATTCTGTAAACACTTATCTAGCCGCTATTGAAGCCGCTAAAGCCGCTGGCGGAAACGTCTTGGTAGAAGGTGGTGTATTGGAAGGCGAAGGTTATGAAAGCGGTTGCTATGTGAAGCCTTGTTTGATTGAGGTGAGTGAGCAATTTGATATCGTAAAAACAGAAACTTTTGCCCCTATCCTTTATTTGCTCAAGTACAGCGATTTGGAAGAGGCCATTGCTATGCAAAATGATGTTCCTCAGGGATTGTCTTCGGCCATCATGACCGACTCTATCCGCGAGGCCGAGCTCTTCCTTTCTTCTCAGGGTTCTGATTGCGGAATTGCCAACGTAAACATTGGTACTTCTGGAGCTGAAATTGGAGGTGCTTTTGGTGGAGAAAAAGAAACTGGTGGAGGACGTGAGTCGGGCTCTGACGCTTGGAAGGCCTATATGCGTCGCCAAACCAATACCATTAACTATGGTGCGGATGTACCTTTGGCGCAGGGAATCAAATTTGATTTCTAAGCTAAATAGCTAATTACTAAAGGGCTGCGGAAGATCTTCCGCAGCCCTTTTTTTGTAAAATGAGGGAGATAAATAAAAAAAAATTAAACCTAGGCCCTTTTTGGGCATCCTAGAAGCGAAACAAGGAAGATGGTCTATGAACAAAACAAAAATGGCCCTAGAAGAAAGTAGTTACCTACAGCCAGAGGAGCAAGAATTGCTACAGCAACTACAAATGCCGCTAAGTTTTGAGCGTGCTTTTAGTCAGTTGGTGCAACAATATCAAGAGCGCCTATACTGGCATTTGAGAGGGATGCTTGGTCCCCATGAAGAAGCCGATGAGGTATTGCAAAATACCTTTATTAAGGTCTATAAGGGGATTGATAAGTTTAGAGGACAGTCTAAACTCTATACCTGGCTCTACCGAATTGCCACCAATGAGGCCCTAAGCCACTTGCGCAAGCGCAAGCGGCATCGGACCGAAAGTCTGGAGCTTTTGGACCATCAGGCGCCCGCTCAAGCCGATAGCTACTTGCCCGCAGAAGATATTCAAAATCTATTGCAAGAGGCCATAGCTCTTTTGCCCGATAGACAGCGACAGGTATTTTTGCTTCGCTACTATGATGAAATGCCCTATCAAGATATGGCCGAGGTCCTAGAACTTTCGGTCGGTAGCCTGAAGGCCAGTTATCATCATGCCGTAAAAAAAATTGAAAACTACATTAAACAGCAATAAGATGAAGGACCCCAAAAAAGGAGCAGAAGTTTGGGCAGAGCTAGCGGATATGAGTCCGCTCTTGGCCAAGCATCGGCAGCCCTTGCCCCAAAATCGAACTGCTCCCCCAAGGGATTATTTCCAAGATTTGCCCCAGCGCCTAGAAGAGCGCCTAGCGGCTGAAGAAGAACTGACTGAAATCAGTCCCTTTTTGGCCCAACATAAAAAGCCCTTAGCGGAAGAGCGCAGCGGGCCTCCAATTGGCTACTTTGAGCAAAATCTCTTGGACCTCAAGAAGAACAGAGCCCGGAAAAAGAAGAACCGCCTTTGGCCCAAAATAGGCTTGGCTGCCTCGGTGGCCCTATTGGCAGGAGCCGCCAGCTTTTGGCTGCTCAATAACCCTCGGCTCAACAGCAACAGTATGGCCATCAATAGTGAAATGGCCGAAACTTACCTTTTGGCCGAGCTAGATGATTTGCCTATGGATGACCTCATGGCTTATGTTGATGATAACACCTTGGACCAACTAGAAGCCAATTTGCTTCCCCCTCGCAATGGCGCCACTATAGAAACCGAACTACTAGAAGAAACAAACAACGACGAGCTTCAAGAGTATCTAGATCTGGATGTTCTAGACGATCTTGAAGATGATTTGCTCCACTAAACTGCTCCAAAAGGCAGTTCCTAAACAACAATCTAAATTCTGATGACTATGAAGTATTTATCATTTATGATGCTACTCTTTTTGGGTAGCTTGGGCCTGAATGCACAACCCCCCGCAGGTGGCCCCAAAGAAGACGGTCCTCGCAAGGAGCGTATGGAAGCCCTTCGCATTGCGTATTTAACTAAAGAGCTAGACTTGTCTAGCGATGAGGCTAAAAAGTTTTGGCCGGTATACGAGGCTTTTAAAGAAGAAAAGAAAGCCCTGCGTAAAGAAGGCAAAGACCTCCATCAAAAAGATTTGGCGTTGATGTCAGACAAAGAGGTAGAGGGTGCTTTTGAAGAAAGAATGAAGCTCAAAGAAAAGCATATTGCCCTAGAGCGCAAATACCATAAGGAGTTTAAGAAGGTTTTGCCTTTGCGCAAGGTGCTGATGCTTCAAAAGGCCGAAAGGAGCTTTAAAAGAGAGGTGCTCAAGGCCATGAAGGGCCATCATAGAGGTGGAAAACATCATGGCGGCAAGCACCATAGAGGGGGCAAGCATCATCGCGGAGAGCGTGGGGATGGTCCTCCTCCCCCCAGAGATTAGGGTTAATCTCAGTCATGCTTTGGAAAAGAAGGTCTGCTTTGGCGGGCCTTTTTTTTTGTTTTGGGGCCTGCCGCCTTTGGCGGCCGGGCCCTTGCATGGCTCGCAGGTCTGCTCGGCCCTGCAGCCGCCTTTGGCGGCTTTGGTCTGCCGCTGCGCGGCCCCCTTTCAGGCCCCTAGGCCGAAGCGCGGGGCTTTGGTTTGGCCTTTGTTTCTACCAAGGAGAGACCCCATCTTCTTCATCGGCTTCTTTTTGGGGATAAGCTTGGCGGTAGGTCCATTTTTCTTTGGCCCGACTAATAAACAATTGGGCCAGGAGGAGATTGATCGGCTGGTCTTGGGGCTGTATTAAAATCTGTCGGAGCTTATGCTCTGGAATATCCCAGCGGTAACAAAGCTGAAAAAAGGCTTCTTGCAAGGGGTTGAGATAGGGGAGTAGGGCTTGGGCCAGCGCCTCCTCTAACTGGGTCTCTTCTTGGGCCTTTAAATTTGGGAAATCCTTGGCCAAAATAGTACTTAAGGCAGAAATCGACATGCGTGTATATTTTTGGATGTAGAGGAGCGAAGCGACTGGCTGAGGGATGGAAAAGGGGGCGGCGAAGCCGCAGACCCAGCAAAATGAGCGTAGCGAAATTTTGCGCAGGGCCGAGCAGGCCTGCGAGCCCTGACACAGCCCGACCCGCCCGCAGGGCGGGGCAGCCCCAAAAAAAATTAATCCTCAGCGAGATAACAGTCCTGTAGTTTTTTGGCCCAATAGCTAGGGGGCTGTTCATTGAGCAGGCTTTGATTTCGGATAGGAATATTTTCGGGCTGGGGATAATGGGCCAGGGCCAGTTCCATTTCTGCTTCTCGGATGAGGTGGAGCATGGGGAAGGGCGAGCGGTTGCTATAATGGCTGCTAGCCTGCTCATCTTCGCCAGCAAAAAGGTATTTGGGATGAAAACTGGCGAGTTGATAATGGCCGCGCAAATCGACTTGGTCAATGAGGAGATCGGCCAGATCGAGCAGATCTAGATAATCAAAAAACTGGGCAAAGCCACTTTCAAAAATGAGCAAGCTCGTACTAATTTCTGGATGAGCTTGTAGTTCTTGCAAAGCCTGTTCAAGGTCCAGCAGGGCCGCTTCTGCAGTTTGGGCCTTAGAGCTGTGGTAGGCAATACGATTTTGGTGATGCGGGGCATAGGCAAAAGGGCAAAGTTGGAGGTCGAGCACCACTGATTTTAGCCAAGCTTGGGTAGCTGGAATCGCCTTAGAATTTTTATTTTCTTGCATAAAATCTTATTTTGAACAAGTTCTGGACGAAGATAAAGAATGCAAATTAGAATATGGAAATAAAAGAAGCACAGGCCGCCGTAGACCATTGGATCAAGACGGTGGGCGTTCGTTATTATAATGAGTTGACCAATACGGCCATTTTGATGGAAGAGGTGGGGGAGTTGGCTCGTTTGATGGCTCGAATTTATGGGGAGCAATCTTTTAAGCGGGCGGAAGATGAGGCGAATGCTCAGGAGAACTTGGGCAGTGAGATGGGCGATATTTTATTTGTATTGCTCTGTTTGGCCAATCAGACCGGGGTAGATTTGGGCCAAGCCTTGGAGGACATTATGGAAAAGCGCAAAATTCGGGATGCCGAGCGGCATGCCAACAACCCCAAATTGAAATCATAGGCCCTAGTTGGCTGACAAAAAGAACCTTATGAAGAAGCATAATTTTTCGGCTGGACCAGCCATTTTACCCGCCACAGTTTTGGCCGAAGCGGCCGAGGCGGTAAAAGAATTTGGACAAGAAGGGCTATCTATTTTAGAGATGTCGCATCGTTCTAAGCCGATTACGGCTGTAGTAGATGAGGCTCGGGATTTGGTGCGGGAGCTCTTGGAGCTAGAAGATGATTTTGAGGTGCTTTTCCTAACGGGGGGGGCTTCTTCGCAGTTTTTCATGATCCCGATGAACTTATTGGGAGAAGGTGAAACGGCGGCCTATATTGATACGGGGACTTGGTCGACCAAAGCCATCAAAGAGGCCAAAAACTTTGGAGAGGTCCTGGTTGTGGGCAGTTCTGCGGATAAAGATTATACGTATATTCCCAAAGCTTGTCAGATTCCGGCCCATTGCAAATATCTGCATATAACGACCAACAATACCGTTCGGGGGAGTCAGTTTCATCATTTGCCAGAGCGTCCGGAGGGTTGTTTATTGGTTGCGGATATGTCCTCTGATATTTTTAGCGGCCCGATTGATGCCAACCAATACGACTTAATTTATGCTGGGGCGCAGAAGAACCTGGGGCCAGCGGGAGTGACTTTAGTGATTGTGCGCAAATCTATTTTGGGTAAGATTCAGCGTCAGATTCCGACCATGCTCGACTATCAGACGCATGTTAAAAAGGGCTCGATGTTTAACACACCGCCGGTATATCCCATTTATGTATCTATGCTTACTTTGCGTTGGGTGCAGGGGCAGGGGGGCGTAAAGGCCATGCAGCGTCGGAATAAAGAAAAGGCCGATTTGTTGTATCAGGCGGTAGAGGCGCATCCCAATTTCCGGCCCACCGTAGCCAAGGCAGACCGCTCTGTTATGAACGCCTGTTTTGTGGCGGATACGGCAGCGCATGAGGCGGCTTTTTTGGCCTATTGCGAGGCCAATGGCATTAGTGGTTTGAAGGGCCACCGATCGGTGGGGGGCTTTCGGGCTTCTATGTACAATGCCATGGATTTGGCATCGGTACAACATCTCGTTGATTTGCTGAACAACTTTAAGCCATAGGGAAAATGCAAAAGCCCTCGCCTGAAATTGGGCGAGGGCTTTTTGATTAGTCAAGGTTTAGAAGGCTTTCTAGCAGCAGGTATAGTCGGCTAGAGAGGTAGTCGGGCCATCGGTGATTGGGGTGGAGGTCTAGCTTTTTTGCTCGTTTAATAGCATCCTGAACATTGGGAATTAGCTTTTGTGCAGGATAGTCCGCTTCTTTAAAGCCGCCTAAATAGTCGGCCAACATTTTTTTACTATAGGTCTTGTTAGAAGATACTTTTTTATTTTGGAAAAGTAACTCCTGTGTTTTTGGAGCTAAGGTACTTACATCAACAAGGTGTAGAATAAGCCATAGTTCGAAGCAGGGATTGCTTAAGGCTAAGAAGTAGCCTGCCTTTTGGTGACAAATTTGGGCGACCTCCTTAATCATTTTTTCAGACTAAGCTTGATAATCTCTATCGATAACCATCCAGAGTTCATCTTCTTCATCTAGGCTATAATTTTCTGCAAAAGCATTTAGTTGTTCTAAGACTGCCCTTGGGCTAGAGTTATTATGATCTTTAGTTAAGACTTCTAGATGTACTTTAGTATGATCTAGCTCTTCGGACAGGGCTTCAAAGTAAATAGGTTCGGTATATCTTCCTTCGGTAGCGACCACAAATAATTTGGGAGATAGTTCTTCTTCTACTCTTAGAAAGGGGCGTCTTATTCTTCCCATGACCAGGCTAAATTTTGGGGATTGGCTAAAAACGGAATAGCGCCATATCGGCCGAGCAAGTAGCCTTTTCTAATATTTTTGTCGGCTCTTGGTTTAAAAGCGGCTAGAGAGTACAGCTTAGAGGCAGAGTTTTTCTTTTTTTCGATAAACCAAATTTCATCTTTTCGAAACATTTTGAGGTCGAGTAAATTTGATTCATGAGTAGTGGCAATAAGTTGGCTTTGAGGGCTCGCATAGGCTAGAAAATAACTTAATAAGCCTTTGCTTAAGATCGGGTGCATGCTTCGGTCTAATTCATCGACTAGGTAAACCACATTATTTTCTTGTAAGTCTAATAACATGGGAATAAAGTCGATGAGTCGGCGTGTACCATCAGATTCTTCGGCCAATTCAAATAGAATTTCTTTACCAGATTTATGCAAATGGCTACTCGCCAGTTTATAAGCGGTTAGTTCTCCTTTATTGTCTTTTTCTAGGGCAAAACTATTGATATGGTCTGCAGAGCTAATAAGTGCTCGTTTACCAAATTCTAATTCTGCAACAACATCTTCGATTACTTCAGCGGGAATACCTTGAATTTGGCTTAAGTCTTTCAGGCTAATTGTTTGCAGACTATGTATGCCTGTTTTGAAATGCTGAAGCAGTTTAGAGATCGACTGTTTAAATTCAGAGTTATCAGAGAGTTTAAATTCTATTCCTCTAAACTTAGAGTGAGGGTAGAAAATTTTGAGTTGATGCTCGAACCAGTTGTATACGGCTGTAATAGCGGAGACAAAAGAAACATTTCGGTCAATACATTCCTTTAAAAAAGTCTTATTTTTAGGGGTGCCTCGTCCTACAAACTGTATAAACTGTTGATCTTCGGTATTTTTGATCAGCTGTTGGCCCAAGGAGAGTTGAAGTCCTTCAGTGCTTTGCTTTCGTTCAAATATTTTTTCTTCCTTTTCCTTATCAATAAGATATAGCCACTCTTCTTCTATTTGTTTTTTATTGAGCAGTAAGCCGTAGGCATAATATTGTTCAGCGACTTTTATCTCTACTTCTAAGCGAGAGTTTAGTCCTTCTTCCTCGCTGAGCTTAAATCGGCTAACTGGAATTTCTTTTTGTGCATCTGTAGGCCCTTTTAGCGCCATAAATTGAAGAAAGGCTAAGGCCTTAATCAGGTTAGACTTTCCAGAGGCATTGGCTCCATATATGAGGGCTGAGCGCAAGATTGGAATTTCATTCCGTCCCTTAGAACGAATGACATGTTCTGGCTTGAGGCTACCTTTGCCTGCGACTAAGCTAAATTCTACTTCTTCCTCAAATGACAATAAGTTGCGAACAAAAAACCGAATAAGCATATAAATAGGGTGTTGTTTTACACAAAATACGGTTTTTTCGTAAAGAAAAGCAAAAGCCCTCGCCTGAAATTGGGCGAGGGCTTTCTTTGTTAGAATAGCTCGTGCTTATTCAAAAATGACGCTATTGGCTTCTAAAAGGAGCTGAGATCCTTCCCCGCCTTTATATTCGCTATAGGGGGTTGCTTTTGTGGGCTCGCCATTGAGGTCGATGACCCAGAAGTGATGAACGGGAGCATCTTCTACTAGGTCCATCTCCACAACATTTTCATCGGCAGAAATATTGGTCCAGTAGTCTCGGTCCGTAAAAAAGTAGGCTTGGTCCTCTACTTCTTTGGTTTGTGCTTTCTGGCTAATATGGGCTTGTCCTTTGTCGTCGTAACGGACCGAAAGCTGTACTTTTTTGCCATCAAAGTTATAGGTTTTGCCTACCTCATAATGCTGAGCAAAAATAAAAGAACTGCAGAATAGGCAGAGGAATAAAAATAAGTGCTTCATTGTATTTGCTTGTAAAATTATAGAATACTTTAAGATAACAAAAAAGCCTGACTAAGTAGTCAGGCTTTTTGTTAATGGCATCAAATTATTCAAAAATAATTTCTTCTGCTTCCAAAATTAGGAAGGTATGGGGGTACTCAATACCTTTTACTTTTTTATCAACAAGTTTGCAGCGCATACAGCCTGCTTCTGGAACGCAGGTTATTGTTGCAGTATTAACATTCATCATATAGCTGGCACTACAAGAGCCTTTAGAACTTCTTTTGCAGATACAAGAGAAAGTTACAGAGGGCTTAGGGCCGCCTACTTGAACGGCTTGCACCTCTTCATTAGTGGGGGCAAAGCTAATGATCCAAAAATTATCGACAGGAGCGTCTTCTGTAGCTTCCATCTCTGTAATATTGCCATCGGCAGAAATATTGGTCCAGTAGTCTCGGTCCGTAAAAATATAGGCCTTACTTTCTTCTGTATTTTCATTTTGGCTGCGACTGACATGTGCTCGGCCATCTTCATCATAGCTTACGGTATAAGTAATGCCTTCGCTACTAAAGTTATATTCTTGTCCTACCTCATAATGTTGGGCAAAAAGAAAAGAGCTACAGAACAGGCAGAGGAATAGAAATAAATGTTTCATCAATTTTGTGTTAAAAGGTTTAATAATAAAACGAAATTAAAAAAAAAACAGTATCACAAAATTAAGGGTAAAAAATATTTTTATTTTCTGGGGCTTGCCCGCCCTGCGGGCGGGCCAGGCTGTGTACTCCCGTTGGTCGTCGAACTGGCGCCCCTATAGGGGCTGGTTGTCAGGGCTCGCAGGTCTGCTCGGCCCTGCGCAAAATTCGCTACGCTCATTTTGCTTGGTCTGCGGCTTCGCCGCCCCCTTTTCCATCCCTAAGCCTGCGGCGGCTTCGCCGCCTGCTAGCTGTGGCTGCTGGTTGAAGCCAGCAGCTATACAACAGCGGCATTGCTCCGCAATGCTACCAGAATGAGAGTCGCCTTTACTCTTTAAGCAAAACAAAGTAACCTGCCATATCTTTTGATTGTGCGCGTTTAACTTCGTTCAGCTTATAGCGGAGAGGATGAAAATCTTTACCTTTTATTTCTTTGAGCTGGTTATTTAAGCGTTCTGTCAATTTTTGGCAGACCTCCTTAACTGTACCTTCATTGTATGAATGTCTAAAAGTAGCTCTGAAAATCAATTGTGTAGCCTTGGTAGTTGCTATTCGCGCTGCCATCTCCTTGATTTTAGCCTGAAAGTTATTGAGTAAAATTCCACCAAACTCCTTTTCATATCTGCTCTCCTCTTTACTGTAAATACCAAAGGTATTACTGAGCAGATAGGTCTTATTCAGTTGAAGGTCCTGGCCAAAAGCAACATTTTTATCACTCAACTCTTTTTTTACCTGAATTTCTTTCTTGTACTTATCGGTCTTGGCAATTTCCTCATGAAAACCAGAAGCATCCGCTCTAGCTGCAATGAGTCGGAGAACTATCTCTTCATCCACTCCATACTGTCTTGCATTATTGGCCAAGCCCTTTATTTTACCTAATAGCTCATGCTCAGCAATAATTTCTTTTAACTCCTTAAGAGAGCCATATTTTACTGTTGTTGGATCAACTCCAAAAGCTCTAGCTTTGGCTTGAAGAGCTATTCTTTCTTTTTGCTCTTCTCGATCTTGGGCCTCTTGTCTCCGTCTTTTGGCTAAGGAGTTGGCATATTGAGAAGCTGTAGAGGGGCAACCGTCTTCAGTTTGATTAAAATCAACTACTTTTTCTTTTCTTTCCTCTTTAAATAATTCAGTCGCCAATGATTCATAATTATTAGATGTGTTATATTGGTCAATTCCTGTACTTGCTAATCCTTGACCTTGATAGTAAATAATTGTATTGGGAAATACTTTTTTTAACTCAAGAAGAGATGCAACTTGAGTCGTTTTTCCAGGGAATGCTATTCTAAAAATCTCTTTATTGATATCTTCATCAGTTGTAAACTTTGTTTTAATAACTTTTGATGGATCAACCATATTTCCATCCAGCGGAAAAGTGGTATATTCACAAATTTGGGTGACAGAGGTATTGGATTTTTCAAAAAGTTCTTGTAATGAGGCTTTCATCAAACGGTCGACCTGATCGCCCAATGTTAGATCTGATTCTTGCGCATTCTTTGTGGAAGTTTGAATACAATTTCGGTAGACATCAATTTTGACATATTTTTCACTCAGACTTAAGTCTTCATCTTTATATATACTGTCTAAAGACGCTATGAAATTTTGAATGATTTTAGTGGAAATTTCTACTTTATCAGTTACTATATTCATTAGCATATGTTTAATATCTAATTCTAAGGACGCACTGAGGCTCGCTTTAGTAATTGCTGCTGGGGAAGAGGGGGCTAGTACCGTTAATATTTCGATAACCTCATCAAAAAGAGGTAAATAAGCTTGAGTTAATTTTGTTGCCTTATTAGCTATTTTTTCAACAACATAGCCTTTTATTCCTCCTTCTGAAGGAATACTTTCGGATAAATCTAGACTATCTAGGATGCGTTTTGCATAATCAAAGGAGCTTTCACTAAAGGTGAATGTTTTTAATAAAGCTGTATTGATACTGAGAGCATATAGCCTAGTATCTGTTTTGGCATTTTTGTAAATGCTAGCTACATCTAACATTGTTATAGTGTTAAGGTCGGCATTCTTAAAAACCTCTAGCGTTTCTTGATTGACTGAAATAAAGGCTTCCGTTTCTTTTAATTGCTCCTCATAAAATTCTAATTGTTTACTTAGTTCTTTATCTAAAGGATTGCTTATTTCTTGCTTACGAAGTTTGTATACAAGTTTTTTGTAATTTTCTTGCTCCTCTTTGAAGGCAAGCAAAATTCTACTTATTTCTGCTAATATTTCTTCTTTATCCATAACTTATTTGGGGACTTTTATTTAATACTCAGTATAGTAGGATGTTATAAAATGCTCTGGCAATGATTCTAATTTTTTTACTATACTATCAGCTAATAGGTTGAATTTTTGGCTATCTTCTGTATATGAAAAAAGGTAATCTCCATTCATGTTCATGAATGAACTTCTGGATATATATGATGATTTACTGCCTATTTTTTTATTGCGTTCTTTTTCTAGTATAGCAGGGATAACTTTAGGGTTAAAGCTATGTTCTCCTCTGTAATTCTTTGTGCTGCCTTTAATAACAATTGCTTTAGTCTCCCCATCTTTTGAATTATATTCTAGAGAGCTGTAGCTCTGTATAAGCGTGTTTTTTTCATCAAAAAGGTCTAATCCTCTAAAAGAATCAATTGCTATAGAGTATTCTGTAGCAATATTAAGAGATTTAATTACTGTTCTTTCACCAAAATTATAGGTCGAAGTTTCTCTATGAATACTTATAGTCGCGCTAGCAGAGTCCTTATTCGGGCTATATCTTATAAACTCTCGTTCTATTCTATCATTTCCACTTATTACATCATTTCCCCTTTTGCTGCTAGATAGCCTTGTAATCTTCCCATCAGTCCAACTGGTGTCGCGCTTAACAATAGGTTCAGGTTGACTATCCTTATCTTTAGTTTTTTGAGGGCTTTCTTCCCCACAGCTGCTGAAAAATAAAAGGCTAATTATTGATAGCAGGAGGGGGGGATGGTGTTTGAAGGCTGTCATTGGGTTAAATTTTATTTTGTGAGAATAAGGGCTTTGTAGTTTAATGATTTGATTTTAGGGCCTTGTATTTATGCGGCAAGGCTTACTACCTTTTTTGTCCATAACTTATTTTTATGACGTTGGTTCGGTAAGAAGATTCCATGAATTGCTTTGGCAATGAATCCATTTTTTTTGATATACTATCAGCCAATATATAAGATCCTGTATCATTTTGAATATATGAAAATATGTAATCGCCATTCATATGAAAATATGACCTTCTGATTATATGTATTGACGCGCTATCTAGTTTTTTATTGAATTCGTTTTCTATTATAGCAGGGATGACTTTAGGGTCAAAGCTAAGTCCTCTATCATCCTTTGTATTGCTTCTCATGGAAATTGATTTAGTATAAGCATAGTTGCCTTTAGGTATATATTCCATTAATAGATATTCTTGTAGAGGAATGTTTTTTGGATTAAAAAGATCTAATCCTTGGAAAGAATCAATTGCTATAGAGTAATCTTTGGAAGTAGTAACGGATTTTAAAAATTCAAATCCAATAGAACTGTAGGTCGAAGTTTCTTTATAGATGCTTATACGCGCACTACTAGAGTCTTTATTTGGGGAATATACCATTAGCCCTACTTCGATTGTATCATTTCCACTTTTACTACTAGATAACTCTGTAATCTTCCCATCAGTCCAAGTTGTATCGCCTTGAATAATAGGTTTGGCTGGACTATCCTTCTCTGTAGTTTTTTGAGGGCTTTCTTCCCCACAGCTGCTGAAAAATAAAAGGCCACTCATACTTAGTAGAAGCAAGCTCATTTTAGATAGATATTCCATAGTCTTTAAATTTAGTTTTAAGTTCATTTTTAAGTGATTGTAATTTATTCGAACTTTGGTTTATATCATTTAATAAGCGGTGGAGTTCCCCCCTCACTTCATCCAAACTCCCCTCTACCGTTCGGTTTTTTAAATGCTGTTTTAGATTAGCCACAATCTTAATGAGTCGAGGCTCTTTGGCCTTAGCTTCTGCTACAAAAGCACTGAATTTCTGCTGTTTTTGCTCACTAATTTCCGCCAATTTGTCTTCTAGAGATTTAGAGAGTTTCAGTAATCGAAGTGATAGTTGATAATGTCGCTCTTCAATTTTTTAGCTCTTCTAACTTAATTTTAGATTTAAAAGCCATACGCTAAAGTTTTTACGGTTACTAGATACGACTAAAGTCGTGGCTTTTTTTCGCAAATGCAAGTTATATCTTAAAGTTTATTCATTTTTTATTTTTCTGGGGCTTGCCGCCTTCGGCGGCCGGGCCCTTTCAGGGCTCGCAGCTCTGCTCGGCCCTGCGCCGCTTTCAGCGGCTGGGTCTGCCGCTGCGCGGCACCCTTTCAGGCCCCTAAGCCTGCGGCGGCTTCGCCGCCTGTAGGATGGATATATATATAGCTCTGGGTGGAAACCATCGGCTCATATCATTTAGAGCAAAGAAGGGCTTTAGCCTGCTCTTTGCATAGACCCACAACCATGGGCTTCAGCCCATGGGCCCAAAACCGCCCATCCGCCGAAGAATAAAGCACGGACTGAAAAATGTTTATTTATGGAGGGTTTCAACCCTCCATTGAACACAAAAATGCATTCGTTAATTGGCTGTAGGTTTCAACCTACAGGCCCATATAGCAGGCCCGTAGGGCCGCAGGCCTAGCGATGTGCAGCAGTGGCCGAAGGCCAGACCAAGGCGGCAAAGCCGCCATGGCCGAAGGCCAAACGGCCTAGCGATGCGGCGGGGTGGCCCGCAGGGCCAGACCGAGCCAGCTTGCTGGCGAAGGGCCGAGCAGACTTGCGAGCCCCAAAGCGTAGCGCCGCAGCTTTGCTGCGGAGGCCCCAAAGAAAAAGGCTAAAAAAATTTGGAATCAAACAAACGTTTGGTAAATTTGCCAAAGCAACAAACCAAATAAAAATGCCCGTACAAAAGATTACGAAAGAGGAAATTGTGCGAAAAGCAATTGTTGTTTTTCGGAAGCAAGGATATAACAAAACCTCTATGCGTGATTTGGCCCAGGCTTGCGGCTTGCAAAAGGGGAGTTTTTACCATTATTTTTCTTCTAAAGAGGCCTTAATGTTGGAGGTCTTGACCACCTTATTGGAGTATTATCGCAAGAAGATTTTTGCCATTGCCTATGAGGAGGAGAGGAGTCCTTTGGCGCGTTTACAAGCTTTTTTTGACCAACAAGCGCCTATATTTACGCAAGATTTGGCGGGTTGTTTATTTGGAAACATTACCTTAGAGACGATATCTGTAGAGGCTGAGTTTAGGCGAGTACTACAAGCCTTTTTTAAAGATTGGGTAGCGGCTTTTCAATACCTCTTTGAAGAGGCGGGAGCTCCAGAAAAGGAAGCCGAAGAAGCTGCACAACAAACAGTAATGCAAATAGAAGGCGCATTGATGATGATGCGCGTATATCAAGATATTAAATTGTTAGGCTCGGCCTGCAATTGGGCCCTAGAGCGGCTCAAGCGTTGGCCAAAAGCCGAGAAAAAATAATTCCTTCATTAAATTAATTAGAATCACAAGATGAGCAGACGGATTAGTAAAGTCGCTGTACTCGGATCTGGTGTTATGGGAATGGGTATTGCTGCCCATTGTGCAAACATTGGACTAGAGGTATTGCTATTGGACATTGTTCCTTTTGACCTTTCTGAAGAGGAAAAGCAAAACCCTGCAGCGCGCAACCGATTGGCCGATCAGGCCCTTAAAGCCGCTGTTAAGGCCAAGAAAATTGAGCCCTTTTATGATCCTGCTTTTGCTAGCCGTGTAAGCACGGGCAACTTTGAGGATGATTTCCATAAAATTGCTGATTGCGATTGGATTATTGAGGTTGTTGTAGAGCGCCTCGATATTAAGCAAAAGGTGTTTACACAAGTAGAGAAATACCGTAAAGCAGGAGCTATTGTGAGCTCAAACACCTCGGGGATTCCTATTTCTATGATGCTAGAAGGCCGTAGTGAAGACTTTCAGAAGAACTTCTGTGGGACGCACTTTTTTAATCCTCCTCGTTACCTCCAACTCCTCGAGATTATTCCCACAAAAAAGACCGATCCTGCATTGATCGACTTTTTTATGGATTATGGTAGCCGTTTCCTTGGAAAGCAAACGGTACTTTGTAAAGATACTCCCGCCTTTATCGCCAACCGCGTAGGCGTATATGCTATGGCCAAGATTTTCCAATTGACGGAAGAGCTTGGTCTTTCTATTGAAGAGGTAGACCAGTTGACTGGGCCCGCTCTTGGCCGCCCTAAAACAGGAACTTTTGCCTTGGCTGATTTGGTGGGTCTAGATACTGCCGAAAAGGTAATCAAGGGCATTAAGGACAACTGCCCCAGCGATGAGCAAGCCGCTGCCTTTGATGTACCTGCTTATCTACAGTTTTTGCTAGAGAACAAATTTTTGGGGAACAAAACCAAAAAAGGCTTCTATGAGCGCACAAAACAAAAAGATGAGAATGGCCGCAAAATTAAGTTGGCCCTCAACCTTGCCACTCAGGAGTATGCTCCTGCTCAGCGCGTGAAGACTGCACTTTTAGGCGATCTCAAAAATGTTTCTGGTCTAGCCGGTAAGGTAAAAACCTTCTTTAAAGATAAATATCAAGAGGACAAAGGGGCAGAGTTGGTTCGCCGCTCATTGTTGGGCCTTTTTGCCTATGTGTCTAACCGCATTCCTGAAATCTCTGATCAGTTGTTTAGCATTGATGATGCTTTGCGTGCTGGTTTTGCTTGGAAAGTTGGCCCTTTCCAATACTGGGACATGATTGGCCTTGAAAAAGGCGTAGAATTGGCCGAGGCCGATGGACAAACGCTAGCTCCTTGGGTAAAAGAAATGATTGCCGCAGGTCATACTAGCTTCTATAAGGTAGTGAATGGCGTAACCAACTATTACAATGTAGACAGCAAATCTTATCAGCCTGTACCCGGTGCCGAGCAGTCAATTATCTTGGATAATATCCGCGATAAGTCTGTAGTTTGGGAAAACAGTGATGTTCAACTACACCATATTGGAGACCAAGTACTTTGCTTGGAGTTCCGTTCTTACAAAAATACTTTGGGTGAGGGTGTTGTTCGTGGTGTCATGCAAGCTATTGAAATTGCTGAGCAAGGAGACTGGAGAGGTTTGGTGATTGGTAACAATGCCGAGAACTTCTCTGTTGGAGCCAACTTGATGTTGATTGCCCAAATGGCTTATGAGCAAGATTTTGATGAGCTCAATATGGCCATTCACGCTTTCCAGCAAATGAATATGCGCCTGCGCTACTCTAGCATTCCCGTTGTGGTCGCTACTCAAGGACTTACCCTTGGTGGAGGCTGCGAAATGGCCATGCATGCCGATGCCGTAATTGCTTCTGCAGAATCTTATATCGGTTTGGTTGAGGTAGGTGTTGGTTTGATCCCCGGTGGTGCTGGAACCAAAGAATTTGCCCTCCGTGCCTCAGATAGCTTCCACAAAGAGGATGTATATGTTCCCAAATTGATTGACCGTTTCAAAGCGATCGCTATGGCTTCTGTGGCTACCTCTGCCCCCAAAGCCTTCAATGTAGGATACCTCCGTCATGGAATCGATCAAGTATCTGTAAATGCTAGCCTGACGCTTCAAAAAGCAAAGCAAAAGGTGATCGCTTTGGCCAATGCAGGTTATGTACAGCCGGCTAGCCGTCATGATATCGAAGTATTGGGCCGTGGTGGTCTAGGCGCACTTTATGTAGCTGCCGAAAGCCTCCGCCTAGGTCGCTATGCTACTGATCACGATATCAAGATTGCCAAAAAAGTAGCTTATGTGCTTTGTGGTGGAGATCTTTCTGCCCAGCAAAAAGTATCTGAGCAATATCTACTCGATATCGAAAGAGAGGCCTTCTTGCAGCTTTGTGGCGAGCAAAAGACCCTCGAGCGTATCCAAGCTATGCTCACCACCAACAGACCTTTGCGCAACTAAGCCGAGCGACTCATTATTATTTCAGACTTTAAAGATGCTAATATAAATATGGATGCATATATCGTAGCGGGCTATCGTACCGCTGTAGGACGTGCCAAGAAAGGAGGTTTTCGCTTTATGCGCTCTGATGATTTGGCCGTAGAGGTAATCCAACACCTCCTCAAAAAAGTAGAAGGCGTAGAAGCCGATATGGTAGATGATGTTTTGGTGGGTTGCGCCAATCCCGAAGGGGAGCAGGGCCTGCAGGTCGGTCGCCAAATCTCTATGCGCGCCTTGAGCAAATCAGTAGCCGGGGTAACCGTAAACCGCTATTGTGCTTCTGGCCTCGAAACAATTGCTATGGCTACAGCTAAGATTAAGGCCGGTATGGGCCATATCTTTGTGGCTGGCGGTGCCGAAAGTATGAGTACTGTCCCTATGACAGGCTATAAGTTGGCCCCCAACTATAATGTCGCTTCTACTACTCCCGATTATTTGGTGGGTATGGGACTTACTGCCGAGGCCGTGAGCAATAAATACAATATTTCTAGAGAGGACCAAGATCAGTTCGCTTACCTTTCTCATGTCAAGGCTGCCAATGCTTTGGACCAAGGCTATTTTAAAGACCAAATTCTACCCATTGATGTCAAGGAGGTTTATGTAGAAGATGGCCAACGTAAAGAACGTAGCTTTACTGTTGCCCAAGATGAAGGCGTGCGCCGTAGCACTACCCCCGAAGCCTTGGCTAGGTTGCGTCCCGTCTTTGCCCAAGGTGGTAGCGTTACCGCAGGTAACTCTTCGCAAACTTCTGATGGAGCTGCCTTCGTTTTGGTGGTTTCTGAAGAAATGGTCAAACAACTCAATCTACAACCTATCGCTCGCCTAGCTGCCTGCGCTGTAGGTGGTGTAGAGCCCTTGTATATGGGTATTGGTCCCTGCGTGGCCATCCCCAAAGCACTCAAGCAAGCAGGTTTGCAGTTGGGCGATATCGACCAAATTGAATTGAATGAGGCTTTCGCCGCTCAATCTTTGGCCGTTATCCGCGAGGCTGGCCTAGACCCCAATATCGTGAACGTCAATGGAGGCGCTATCGCTCTCGGTCACCCCTTGGGATGTACCGGCGCTAAGTTGTCTATCCAGTTGTTCCACGAAATGCGCCGCCGTAACCAAAAATACGGTATGGTGACTGCCTGTGTTGGTGGTGGACAAGGTATTGCGGGTATCTATGAGCTACTCTAGATCAAGGAATACTTAAATGTTGAAAGACCTGCTCCTGCTCTGGAGTAGGTCTTTTTCTTTCTAATTTAGGATGTTTTGGGGCTTGCCCGCCCTGCGGGCGGGCCGGGCTGTGTCAGGGCTCGCAGGTCTGCTCGGCCCTGCGGCCTGACGGCCTTGGTCTGCGGCTTCGCCGCCCCCTTTTCCATCCCTAAGCCTGCGGCGGCTTCGCCGCCTGCTAGCTGTGGCTGCTGCTTGAAAGCAGCAGCTATACTAAGCACAATAAAAAATGAGCCGATGGTTTCAACCATCGGCTCATATCATTTAGAGCAAGCCAGTTTGCATAGATCCTGCCCAAAACCTTAGTTTTAGGCTTAGGAGCCAAGCGAAAAAAACTATCTCAAGAAGTCTTCCTTCTCTCTTATAGGGACCAATTTATATCGCTGTTTATCAACAATCAGAATTCCATAATCTGTCTTGCCTGTTGGGATATCTTTGAAAATTAACCCCATGACGCTAGGATATATTTTATTTCTCTTTTCATCACGACGATAGGAATTATTGAAATCAAATTGAATACGAACTTTATCACTAATTCGATTTTCCTTCGTATGGTATTCTTTTAAGTCAATATATTCCTTGGAGAGAAATATTCCAGTGACGGGCTGGAAATTAACATCCTTCATTAAGGTATCAACATAAACATTAAACAAAACATCATCCTTCTCTTGTACTTGTGAAGTTCTTACGTAGTTCGATATTTTTGAAAGCTGTCCAGAGCTGTCATACTCTTTTTTTCTCCAATAATCCATAACGTTAAGATGCTCTTGTACCCAACCTTCTAAAGATATAATACTATCCTTTTCTTGGTGATAGTTAGTATAAGTTCTTGTTTGAACTTTTTGCTCTAAGCATAAATAATCTCCGAAAGAAGTATAAGAGGGTTGCTGTTGCTCTTCCTCAGGCTTATTAGAACAGCCAATAAGGAAGAGGAGTAAAATGCAGTAGATTGGTTTTAGAGTCATTACTTTGTAAATTTATTTACGAATTCATTTAAGCTCATTCCTATAATCAACATATCAATGTCTTTAGTTATTTGAAGGAGCAGTTTTTGAGTTGTTAGAGCTTGTTTATCGTCTAAATATGCACTAATAAATTTATCGTCCACAAATAAGTCTGTATAGGTCTGCTTGGATTTAGCATCAGCAATAAAAGTCTTTACCTCTGACAGTATGTCTTCAATAGATGGCTTTCCTCGCTGAGCTTCATTTTCAGCATGCTTTAATATTGCTTTGACTACCTCAGTTACTATGAGTTCACTCTTCTTTGCAAAGTCAACACAACTACCTCCAAAGCTCATGATGACACCAGATACAGGAACCTTTTCTTCTAAATAACTGATTAGCCCCTGAACTTTATAGTCGGTAGATTTGAATTTAAATAGTAATCTATCTTTTATCTCAAGAAATGCTCGGTCTAGCCATCTTTCCCCTTCATCTTTTAAGTGATCAAGGATTAAGTGAATATCTCTTTCGCCTCGTAAATTATCGTCTTTTTGGTTCAGGATAATCTTGAATCGACTATAGACCTGCCCTTTTTTATAAGTTGAAGCAGATAGTTGAACTTTTATATGCCCATCTTCCTCTACTCCTGAGATTCTAATTCTATATTCTCCAGGAGGAATCTTTTTAGTTAGTACATCATTAGATATGAATTCCACTTGAGTTAAATGAGGGCGCTCACCATAGATATAACTTTGATACTCTTCTCCATTTGAATTCATGAAATAGATTTGTCTTGGATCAAAATCAATATCCATTTTGACTACTATGGGGTCTAGCTTGACTTCCCAATTCAATGTATAAGTGACCTCATCGATCTTTGCCATCGGTAAAGTTGTGCTCCTTTCTTGCTCATTATATCCAATTAACTCAAAGTAATAGATATCATCGTCGAAGTCTTTTTCCGTTAGCTTAACCTTAATCGTTCCTTTAAAATCAGCAGGATCAATCTCCCATTTTCCACAAATACTACGGGGACTACTCGCTTTTCTAAGAATGATTTCTTTAACTCCAAATTTGCATACGTTCTTTTTAACAGTAAACTCTCTCCCTTGAGTGTTATCTTGTTTGGGCAGCCACTCTTTAATTTCGTCAAAAGGAGACTCTTGGTCAAAATCAACTAGAACGTGAATTAAATCTGAAGCTTTATCTTTTGTGATGGATTCTATTTTAGAAAGCTCTTTCTTTTTCCCAGAAAGTTTACCTCTAAATACGTCACGCCTACAGCCTACAAGCTCTACTCGATAATCTCCTGCGGGGACTTTATCGCCTAAGATAAAATAACCTGTAGAATGATGGAGAAATATTTCTTCATCTTCCTCTTCAGGAGGATCATTAAGCTTCACACATTGAACAACTTTTCCCTCATTATTTATTAGGTGAATATAATGGACAATATCTGTCCATCCAAGCTCAAATGAAATGACAATCTCGCCCAAATTTCTATTAGACAACAACTGCTTGCTAACTAAAGATTTAAACAATTTTTGGGTTGATTGTAACTCATGAAATAGAGTAGTTGCATTACTAACTCCGAGCTTGTTTAAATTTTTTAGTCAGCAGCTAGACTAAGGCAAAAAAAAATGCTGCAAAGCGCTTATTATTGTTGATTACGACAAAAACAAAAAAAGGCTTTGCAACATGGTTGTGAATTTATCAAAAGAATTTATTACGGAAAAAATATTAGCATTTTTTCCCGAAAAAAAATTGGCTCGAAAAACCAAAGCGCCTCTGTGGCAAATTGTTAAAGCGATAATTTATAGGCTTAAAACAGGTTGTCAGTGGAGAGAATTACCGATACAATCTTTTTTTGACGAAGTTCTAATTTGCTGGCAAACAGTATATTACTACTTCAATAGCTGGTCCGAGTCTGGTATTTGGCAAAAAGTGTGGATCCAATTTCTAGCCCATGAAAAATCTTGTTTAGATTTATCTAGTATACAGCTTGACGGAAGTCATACCCCAGCGAAAAGAGGGGGCGAAGCTGTGGGTTATCAGGGCCGAAAAAAGTCCAAAACCACAAATGCTCTCTTTCTCACAGATAAAAATGGGCTGCCAATCGCTATGTCTCCGCCTTTTGCGGGAAACCATAATGATTTGTTTGAAATCGAGAGTCATTTCCAAAAAATGCTTGCCGATCTGCAGCTTTCAGACATCTCTCCTGATGGTTTATTTATGAATGCTGATGCAGGGTTTGATAGCAAAAAACTTAGAGAAAACTGCCAAAAAATGGGCATTATCCCTAATATTGACCACAACAAAAGAAATAGAAAAAAAGCTTATTATCAAGATATTATAGATGAGGAACTTTACAAAGAACGCTTTTCTGTTGAGCGAACTAACGCATGGATTGACGCATTCAAAATTTTACTCATTCGTTTTGAAAGAAAAGCCGACAACTGGGCGAGTCTACACTATTTAGCCTTTATACTTATTTTCCTAAAACGAAATTTTTAAACAAACTCTCCATTTAATAGCTGATGTAGATCAGTTAGCTCTGATTGTATCGCTTTTAATTCCTGTACTTTTTTTGCTTCATTCATAGTCGTCTATTTTTTACAAAAGGGAGTTATGCAGAAAGTTGATTTATACGCTTTTTTAAAAGAGTTAAGCGGGCTATTACTTCTTTAAGTTGTTTAATTGATAGTGTTTTCTCTCCTTTCTCCCCCCGCACTTCATCCAAATTCCCCTCTACCGTTCGGTTTTTTAAATGCTGTTTTAGATTAGCCACAATCTTAATGAGTCGAGGCTCTTTGGCCTTAGCTTCTGCTACAAAAGCGCTGTATTTCTGCTGTTTTTGCTCACTAATTTCTTGCAGTTTGTCTTGCAGAGATTTAGAGAGTTTCAGTAAGCGAAGCGATAACTGATAATGCCGCTCTTCAAGTCTTTTAGCTCATCTAACTTAATTTTAGATTTAAAAGCCATACGCTAAAGTTTTTACGGTTACTAGATACGACTAAAATAACGGCTTTTTTTTCGCAAATGCAAGTTATGTCTTAAAGTTTGTTCATTTTTTTGGGGCTTGCCCGCCCGATGGGCGGGCCGGGCTGTTTCGCAGCTCGCTCTCTGCTCGGCCCTGCGCGGGCTATGCCCGCTTGGTCTGGCCTGACGGCCACTGCTGTCCATCCCTAAGCCTGCGGCGGCTTCGCCGCCTGTAGGATGGATATATACCTCTAGGTTGAAACCTAGAGCAACAAAAGAGGCCATACTAAGCACAATAAAAAATGAGCCGAAGGTTGAAACCATCGGCCCATATCATTTCCAGCAAACAAGGGCTTTAGCCCGCCAGTTTGCTCAGTCTACAACCATGGGCTTCAGCCCATGGGCCCAAAAAAAACTGTAGATTTCAACCTACAGCCATGGCCGAAGGCCAAACGGCCACAACAAGCCCTTTAGGGCGCCGTTCGACGACCAAAGGGAGTAACCGATGCGGCGGGCTGGCCGTTAGGCCAGACCAAGGCGGCAAAGCCGCCATGGCCGAAGGCCAAACGGCCTAGCGATGTGCAGGGGTGGCCGAAGGCCAGACCCAGCGGGCGTAGCCCGCGCAGGGCCGAGCGAACAGCGAGCCCCGCAACGTAGCGCCGCAGCTTTGCTGCGGAGGCCCCAAAAAAATAAATCAGTTGCAGTTTCGGCCTAAATTGCGCAAATTTGCCCTACTCATCATTACAACAACTTATGCAGTATTATCTACTTTTGGCCCTCTTCCTTTTGGGCTACTCCAATAGCCATGCGCAAAGCAAGGCGCAAGAAGCAAAATCCGAAACTTGCGAAAAGGTCTATCGGGAAATTGCGCAGGCCATTAATGACCCCCGCCCCCTGCCCGCCTTTAATTTTATTTACCAAAAAGGCAGCAAGCCCTATTATAATGCTTACTATAATCCGCAAAATAATTCCATTAACTTCGGAGAAGGGATTTATGACCTGGCCCTAGAATTTGGCGCCGACTCCCTAAATGCCCTAGCTATGGTGCTGGGCCATGAACTAGCCCATTATTATAAGGACCACGGTTGGGGAATGTCTTTTGGTACCGCCAATGAAGACAGCGAAATCGCCGATAAGATTTATGAAATGGAGCTGGACGAAACCCAACGCGCCCGCATGGAAGCCGAAGCCGATTATTTTGGTGGCCTTTTTGGCTATCTGGCAGGCTATAATACCCTAGAAGTAGGAGGGGAGTTTTATAGCCGCTTGTATGAGGAAATTGGCCTGCCCGACTCGACCAAAGGCTACCCCAGCCGAAAAGACCGCATCGCCATTTGCGATAACTCTCAAAAGATGCTGCAAGACCTTTTGCCCCTTTTTCAAATGGCAAATTACTTGGCATTAATGGGGCAAGAAGAACGGGCGGCCAGAGCCTACGCCCAACTGGCCCAACAGTTTCCAGGTCGAGCGATTTATAATAATGCAGCCGTGAATTTTCTGCTGGCCGCCCTCAAAGAATATAAGGCCGAAGATTTACCCTTTCAGTTGCCTTTGCAGCTAGAACTCCAAAGCCGATTGGAACAAAATAGTAAGGGCAACCGCCAACCCAAAAAAGAACGCTTTCTGGCCCAAGCCCGCCAAATGCTCGATAAATCTCTACAGGTTTCACCCAATTATGCGCCCGCTCTGCTCAATGAAATTATCTGGGCCCTGCTCAAAGAAGATCTAGATTTGGCCCTCTTTAAGGCCAAACGCCTGGCCAAAAATAAAGAGATGCCCGCCCATATTCAAGATAAAGCCCATCTCCTGACCGGAATTATCTTGGCCCAAAATGGAGAGGAAAAAGCCGCCAAAAAACAGTTTAAACAATTGCGAAAATCGCTGCCCCATTTGGCCGAGGCCAACCTCTCTGCCCTCAAATCTAAACGCTGGCAAGCCCGACAAGCCGCTAAACATCAAGAAATTAGCGGAGAAGCCGAGAGCTATGATGAACTTCCTCTGGCCGAACTCCCTAGCTATTTTGAAAATAATCAACCCGATATCATCCAAATGATGGAACGCCAACAAGAGGATAGCCCCGAGTTGCTATTAATCGCTAGCCGATTGGAGCAAAAAGAGGCCCTGCTTTTGGCTAGCTATGGCCAAGCCAATGAAGAGGAAATCTGGGGCTTTTTGCAGTTTACTGCCGATTATCAGGGAGAAACCGCCCGGGGAATTAAAATCGGTAGCCGCCAAAACGAAATCGAAAAATTATACGGCTTTGCCGCCAATAGCCTAAGCACAGGCAAGGGGAAGTTACTCTATTATCCTTTGGCTGGACTCATTTTTAGTCTGGACCAAAATGGGCAGCTAGACCGTTGGTTGCAGTTTTCTAAATTGCAATAATATGCTCTATATCTACGGCTTAATTCTTTTTCTTAGCCTCGGCTACGGCGCATTAATGGCCAGCTATTGCTTTTTTTGGGCAAGGCTGGCCCCTTCTTTTTTAAACCCCAATTATCAGCCGAAAAAGAAGATTAGCATTGTCTTGGCTGCCAGAAATGAGGAGGAGCATATTGAAAGCTGCCTCCGCTCTCTCTTGGCCCAAGATTATCCCCCCGAATTGATGGAGATTGTTCTGGTGGATGACCATTCTGAAGATGCGACCCGCAGCATTGCCCAAGGCTTTCAAGACGACCGCTTGCAGATTATTGCCCTGCAAAAGGGCCTGGGCAAAAAGGCCGCTCTGGCCCAAGCTATTGCCGCCGCCCAAGGCGAATACCTACTTTTTACCGATGCCGATTGCCAATTGCCGCCTCTTTGGGCCAAACAACTTTGCTTCCCGATGGAGCAAGAAAATATGCAGTTTGTGGCCGCTCCCGTCCTCTTTTCTTATCACAATCGCTTTCTGGAAAAAGCCCAGGCACTCGATTTTATGGGCATGATGGCCATCACGGGCGCTGGCATTAATGGCCAATATATGCGGATGTGCAATGGGGCCAATATGGCCTACCCCAAGGCCCGATATATCGAACTCAACGGCTTTGCCGGCATGGACCAGCTCGCCTCTGGCGACGATATGCTCTTTTTGCAAAAAGTAGCTGAAAAATACCCCCAACAAATCACTTTTGTCAAAAGCCTAGAGGCCGCTGTGCAAACTCCCGCCGTGCAAACTTATGCCGCTTTTTGGCGACAACGCCTCCGCTGGTCCTCCAAATCTGGCGCCTACAAAGACCGCCGAACCGAACTACAATTGGGCCTCGTTTGGGCCTTCTCTTGCTCCCTTTTTATCAGCAGTATCGCCCTGTTTTTCGGCTTTTCGCCCTATTGGGTCCTCGGCCAATGGGCCCTCAAAGCCCTAGCCGATTATGGCCTGCTGTCTAGTGCTAGCCGCTTTTTTCAGCGCCGCCAACTCCTCCGCATTTTCTGGCCTGCCCTGCTTGCTCACCTGCTTTATATTGTGCTGGTCGGCACGGCCTCGCTTTTCCCTCAAAATTACCAATGGAAAGGCCGTTCATGGCGATAAGATGAAGGGTTTGGGGCCTCCTGCCTGCGGCAGGCGCTACGTTTCGCAGCTCGCTGTTCGCTCGGCCCTTCGCCGCTTTCAGCGGCTCGGTCTGGCCCTGCGGGCCACTGCTGCACATCGCTAGGCCTGCGGCCCTTCGGGCCTGTAGGATGGATATATAGATCTGCGGGTTGAAACCCACAGCCAGATTAGGGCCCAATTAGCAAGCTTTTAGCGGTCCCATGGCTTGCAGCTTAAAAGCCGCAAGACCTGAAAACCGAATGCTTTCGCCTGTCTCCAATGAAGCAGGGGCTTTTAAGCTCCTGCGGCGAACAAAATGATGGCCCAACAAGATTGGCTGCGGCCTTTAGGCTGCAGGAATAGGATTTTGGCCTCCAATTGTTAGGGAATCGTTAAAAATGGAAATAATGTAACAAAATGAAAAAGGGCAAAAGTTATGTCTGGCTGCTAGCTGAGTAGGTCTGGCTGCTAGCTGGGTAGGTCTGGCTGCTAGCTGGGTAGGTCTGGCTGCTAGCTGGGTAGGTCTGGCTGCTAGCTGAGTAGGTCTGGCTGCTAGCTGGGTAGGTCTGGTTGCTAGCTGGGTAGGTCTGGCTGCTAGCTGAGTAGGTCTGGCTGCTAGCTGGGTAGGTCTGGCTGCTAGCTGGGTAGGTCTGGCTGCTAGCTGGGTAGGTCTGGCTGCTAGCTGAGTAGGTCTGCTTGCTAGCTGAGTAGGTCTGCTTGCTAGCTGAGTAGGTCTGCTTGCTAGCTGAGTAGGTCTGCTTGCTAGCTGAGTAGGTCTGCTTGCTAGCTGGGTAGAGACTGTTCAGGATTTTTTGTATTAGAATAAAATTTGGGCCTTTAGCTTGTTGGGATTTGGCCAATAGTCGCCTAGGGACAAGCCCCTAGGCTAATCCAATGGAGTCAGCCCTCTTTTAGGGCCTAAACTCTTGATATACAAGACTTTGTTCAGTTGTTATCGCAGAGAAGAACCTTATCCAAAGGCCCTCTTTAGAGGGCTGTCTGAAAAAGTTAGCCTAGGGGCTTGTCCCTAGGCGCAGCAAAGGGCGCACACAAAATTTTAAACAGTCTCGGAACCTAACTACTCCCCAAATTTCTGCATAAGGAGCTGGACCATCTTAATTAGGGAGAAGGTATCGAGTTGGCAATAATCGATTAGGGCTTGGCGGGTTTTGGCTTGCTCTTGGGGCGGCTGTTGGTCCAACTGCCACCAAGCATCGGCAGCGGCTAGGCCCTCGGCAATGGGGAGATCATCATAGCTCATTTGGGGAAGCAAAACGGGCAGTACTTTTTTGAGGGAGCTACGGCCCTCAAATTTAGCATCTATATATAGGCCTTTGGTCACAATTTCTTCTAGGTCCACTAAGCGCTCATTGAGGCTATATAAAAAATCTCGATGTTCGGGATAGCGTTTGGCGAGTTCTCGGTTGCGTTCTCTTTCAAAGGTTTTGTGCCAGACCAAAATGCTGCCTTGGGGCTGGGCAGCATCTAAGAGGGCTTGCATAAGGCCGGTGGTGGGCTCTTTTTTATCTTGGGCCAAAAAGTTGGTGGAAACAATATCCTCAGTTTCTTGATTGGTCCAAACTTGCCAACTAAACTGAAAGGGAATATGTTGGAAGGGGCGGCTATGGGGAATAAAGGGAACGGCTGGATTGACCGCCTCATAATCTAGGGCCTGCAAGGGAAACTCGAGTTGGGCCAACCATTCTTTTAGGGCGGGAACATCTACCTGAGCTTGGCCCGTTTTGGCTGATTGTTGTTGGAGCTGCCAGCGTTCGGGCAGCAGTTTGGGATCTAAATCTTTGAGGTCCCATTTTTTTTGGGCCAGGGCTTGCTCCAAAGGTGGCCGATCTAGGCGGTGGCGGGGGAGTTGAAAAATGCTAAACTCTGGAATCTCTTGGCCGTGATATTTTTGAATAAAGGGGCAGGCCAGCTTCTTTTTGCAAAAGCTTTGGCCATCCCATTTGGGGGCTGTTTTTTGGAGGCGGAGCGCCTCGGCCTTTTGCATGAGCAGAGCGGTTTCGGCTCTGAGCTCGGCAAGTTCTTGGCCTAGGGGGTGGATTTTGAGCAGGCGTTTGGGGGGAATTTCTCCGCCGGGGTAGCGATAATCCTTATCGATCCAGATGGCATAGCATTGTTCTACTTCATAGCCAGCCAGACAAAAGAGGTGATAATTAAAGGCCCATTCCTTGAGGTATTTCTCTTTAAAGCCATGTTTGGGCGAATAGACCGAGCCCGAGGCCCGAACAAAATAAAGGCGAACTTGATCGGGATGATTGGGACTAGCTTTAATAAAATCTACGGTGGCTCGCCAGGGGCCAAAGCTAGCCCAGACAGGATCTTGGTCTTGCAGCTCGATCCGTTGAGCGGCCAGTTGCCGGAGCTCGGGAGCCAGGGGGTAGGGCAGGCGGGGGCGGGGCGTTTTGGCCTGTTGGGCCAGCCAAAACTCTTTGGGACAATTGATAAACTGCTGTAAATTGGGAAAATGCAAACTACTCATAAGAAAAGGACTTCAGTAAAGGGGCGCAAAATGGGCGCTCTTGGGGGCACAAGATACAGAAGTTAGGCTATATATCGCCTTTTTTGGTCCAGCAGGCGGCGAAGCCGCCGCAAAGGAGCGCAGCGACGCGGCTGAGGGGCTGTAGCAGGGCCGCCGCAGGCGGCAGACCAAAGCGCTGAAAGCGCTGCAGGGCCGAGCAGACCTGCGAGCTGCGCAATGGCCCGACCCGAGCGAAGCGAGTGGGCAGCCCCAAAACAACAGCAGAAAAAGCAACTGATTGTAAACCTAATGTTTAGGCAGTGTTTTTTTAAAGAAAATATTTCTTTTTGAGGGCCGAAAAAGGGAGACAGCTAAATTCTAGTAAAAACATAACGCTTGAAATAAAATTTTACATAATCTCGTTTTGTGGAAATATAAAAAGCCGAAAAAGCTAAATTTTGGGGGTTTGTTAAAATTTTATTTTGTTTAAAGTTTGTCTAAGTAAAAAAATGCCTTTAGATTTGCCTGAGTAAAAAGGGAGCTAGTCTCCATGGGAAAATAAAGTTACTTCAAGACGATATATAAGATGAAACATATTATTATACTAATTTGCTGTTGTTTTTTTGCGCTACAAATTTCTTGGGCACAATCTACAAAGACGCTAGTACAGAGTTTGCCATTGGCTGCGGCTGGGGTTAGTTTAGAAATTGCGGCAGAGGTAGAAATTGAGTATTGGGAAGAGGATCAAGTTCGGATTACCACCGAAGTGATTGCGGAGAATGTGAGCGAGGCCATTTTGAAGAAATTGGTGATGATTGGCCGTTATAATATTGTACAAAAAGAGACGCCTAAAGGCTTGGTTTTGTACATGCCTAAGATGGACCATCAGGTAATTTTGCGGGGACAAATTTTGGACGAGCAATTGAAGATAAAAGTACAGCTCCCCAAGGGGATGAAGCTACAGACTGTAGATAAATCGGCGCTTTAGACGCAAAAGAGTTAGATTTATTTAGTGTTATGAACAAGGGTAAAAGCCGAGGCAGTAAGGAGCCTTGGCTTTTTTTGTTTGGCATTGCTTGGCCAAGCTTAAAAAAAGGGTTAAATTTGAACTTGCAGTAATTAACTAGCTAAAAAGCAGGTTATCAAAATTTAATACATTTAAATTTTTATTTAAAAGCATAGCCCTCTATGCAAGATACCTACAGACATAAGGGGATGCGGCGAAAGCTTTTGCAGCAATTGCAAAAAAAAATGGCTTTTCGTCCAGAGGTTCTGGCCGCAATAGGGAGTGTGCCAAGGCATTTTTTTGTAGACTCTGCTTTTGAGGAATTGGCCTATAAGGATCAGGCGCTACCTATTGGTGGGGGGCAAACGCTTTCGCAGCCTTCTACGGTGGCTTGGCAGTGTAGTTTGTTGGAGCTAAGCGCTGGGCAGCGCATTTTAGAAATTGGAACGGGTTCGGGTTATCAGGCGGCCATTTTGCAAAGAATGGGGGCCGAGCTAGATACCTACGAGCGGCAAGAGGCCTTGCAGTTGGCGGCAAAAAAGCGTTTTGATGCGCTAAAGCTAGAAAATTTACGTTCTTATTTTGGCGATGCAAGCGAGTTGCCTCCTTTAGCGCAGCCCTATGATGGCATTTTGATGAGTTGTGCTGCCGAACAGATTCCAAAACAATTATTAGCTCAATTAAAAATTGGGGGAAGGATGGTCTTACCCTTGCTTTTTCAGGGGCAGCAGCGGATGTTTGTTATAGAACGCAAAGGGGAAAAAACCTTTGAGTATGAGGATTGTGGTCCCTGCCGTTTTGTTCCTTTTTTGAAGGGCGCCCTGCCTTTGCAAAGAAAGTAGTGCGGACATCTAGGACCGTTTTTTTTACGTAAAAAAGCAAAATTACCTCTTCCCCAAATTCTATTTGCATTAAGCTTGCTTTGCTCAAGTTTATCATCCCTAAACAAAATGGCTATGCTTTTAGCCCTCTTATTTATTGTTTATTCTTGTTTGGCGACCCTTTGGATTATGAAGGGGCGCAGTTTTAAGCAGTGGGGAATTTCTCCCAAAATAATCCTTATGCTCTTTTTTTTGCGCTTAGGGCTGGGGGCTATTTATGGGCAGCTACATTTAGAGTATTTTGATGCTGGCGATACCTTTTTGTACTTTGAGGAAAGCCAGCTTATTGCGCAGACGATTTGGCCCTATTGGGATTATTATTGGGGGAGCTGGACGGGGCAGGCGCCTGTTCTTCCTGCCGCCGAGGTTTATCTGTATCCCGATGGGGGGTTTATACGGCGAGATTTTGGTACTTATGCCTTGGTGCATATTCATGCTATTCCGCAGTTTTTTTCGGCGGGATCTTATTTTTTGCATGGCTTTTTTGTGGCTTTTCTGGGCCTTTTTGCCAGTCTCAATTTTTATTGGGTGCTAAATCGGCATCTGCAGTTGCCGCCTCGGCTGCTGCAAATTGCTTGTTTTCTTATGCCTTCTATGTTATTTTGGACCTCGGGTTTGCATAAGGATGTATGGGTCTATTTGTCTATTAGTGGGCTATTGTTGGGCCTAGATGCTTATTATCGGCAGGCTTGGAAAAGGGCGTTTTGCTTTTTGGGCCTAGGGGTTTTGGGCCTGGCCGTTTTTCGGACCTATCTATTGGGCCTTGCTTTTCCGGCCCTGACAGCCGCTAGTTTGCTGCCTTTTTTCTTTAAAAAACAGCCCCTCCGAGCCTACCTTTCCGTTTATGCTCTTTTGGGACTTGGCCTTTTTGCCTTGGAAATGACGGGCTATTTTTCTCCGCTAGAGCTATTGGCCAACCGCCAGAGCGCTTTTTTGGCGGAAAAAGGCGGCTCTGTTATTAGCCAGGCAACTAGCTGGGAGCCCAATTTTTTTAGCTTTTTTGCCTATCTCCCCAAAGCGCTTTTTAATGTCTGTTTTCGTCCCCTCATTTGGAATGTCAAAGACAGCTTGCAGCTAGCCGCCGCCCTAGAAATTCTTTCTTTTTGGCTGCTTTTTTTTCTGGGCCTAAACAAAGGCAGAACCCCCCCAAAGCGTTCTCCTATCTTTTATTTTATGTTTTTTTATGCCCTGAGCAACCTCCTGCTGATAGGCCTTTTGGTGGTCAATTTGGGCACAATTGTCCGCTATCGGAGCATTGCCCTACACTTTTTAGGGATCTTGCTGCTCCAAAGTTTTCGGTTTATTCATCAGTATTTTCAGGCTAAAGAAAGTGGCAAAAAACCGCTGTGGCCAAGCAAAGAACGCTCAGTAGCTAGCCGTAAAGCAGAACTACAAGATTAACGTTTTGGGGCCTCCCGCAGCAAGCTGCGGGCGCTACGTCCGGCAGCTCGCTGTTCGCTCGGCCCTGCGGCCTGACGGCCTTGGTCTGCGGCTTTGCCGCACTGCCTACCATCGCTAGGCCAAGAAAAGCGCCCCTTTGGGGCGCCCAGTATAAAAAAGAAGCCTGCCATTTTGTCACCTTTGTCCAAAATATGAATTATCTTTGCCCCCCAGCCAAGCGCTAAAGCCGTAAAGCCAGGCCTTTTTTGGCCTAGCGCTGCGGAGCGGGTGGCCCGAAGGGCCAGACCCAACAAAACGAGCCTTGGCGATGTTTTGTGCAGGGCCGAGCAGTCTTGCGAGCCCCGCAGCATAGCGCCCCGACCGCAGGGAGGGGAGGCCCCAAAAAAAAGAATAGCACCTACACTGATATGAAACTGTACAACGATAATCCCACCTTAGATAAAAAAATGTTGCCCGAAGATAAGCAGGGCGATGTGTTTTTTAAAGAGCAATTGCAAGCGCAAGGGCAAGATGGCCAAAAGCGTTTTTATATTGAGAGCTATGGCTGCCAGATGAATTTTAGCGATAGTGAAATTGTTGCTTCTATTTTGCAGGAAGCCGGTTATGCCTCTACCAAATATATGGATGCGGCCGATTTGATATTGGTCAATACTTGTTCTATTCGCGAAAAGGCCGAGGATACGGTCCGTAAGCGTTTGCGTATTTTTGATAAGCTCAAAAAAGAGCGTCCGGGCCTATTGGTTGGGGTATTGGGCTGTATGGCCGAGCGCCTCAAATCTAAGCTTTTGGAGGAGGAGAAATTGGTGGATATGGTATTGGGCCCCGATGCCTACCGCGATTTGCCCAACCTTATTGCTACTGCAGAAGATGGCGATAAGGGGATCAACGTCTTTTTGTCTAGAGAAGAAACCTATGCCGATATTAGCCCCGTTCGCCTTAGCGATAGCGGCGTAACGGCTTTTGTGACCATTATGCGGGGTTGTGATAATATGTGTTCTTTTTGTGTAGTGCCTTTTACTCGTGGTCGAGAGCGCAGCCGTGATCCTTATAGCATTTTGGCGGAATGCCAAGATTTGTTTGATCGTGGTTTTAAGGAAGTGACCCTTTTGGGCCAGAATGTAGATAGTTATCATTGGGAGCATCCGGAAGGCCTCGAGCAAGTTGATTTTGCTGATTTATTGGAGAAAACGGCCCTGATTCATCCTGATTTGCGCATTCGTTTTTCTACCTCTCACCCAAAAGATATTACCGATAAGGTGCTGATCAATATGGGCAAATATGAAAACATCTGCGAGTATATTCACTTCCCTGTACAATCGGGTAGCAGCCGTATTCTTAAGAAAATGAACCGCAGTTATGACCGAGCGTGGTACATCAATAAGATTGACCGCATTTATGAGCTTTTGCCCAATTGCGCTATTTCTTCGGATGTCATTGCGGGTTTTTGTACAGAGACCGAAGAGGACCATCAGGACAGCCTTTCGATTATTGAGCATAGTCAATACAGTATGTCTTATATGTTCTTTTATTCGGAGCGCCCGGGGACCTTGGCCGCCCGAAAATATGAGGATGATGTGCCTTTGGACGTAAAAAAGCGTCGTTTGCAAGAGATCATTCGCTTGCAAAATCAAATTTCTTTTGTGCATAACAAAAAAGACATTGGCAAAACCTTTAAGGTCTTGATTGAGAAGGTCTCTAAGCGCAGCGAAGATGACTTTGCGGGTCGAAATTCACAGAATAAGATGATTGTTTTCCCTAGAGAGAATACAGAAATTGGGCAATATGTCTATGTAAAAGTGACGGATTGTACGCAGGCTACGCTTCGCGGGCATTTGGTGTCTGCGCCAGAAGAAGCTTAGGTGCCGAAAGGCCCACCATTTTACTAGCTTCTCTCATCTAATAGAGCGATAACAACTTCCTCACTTAACATCACTTATTTATGTTTACTTATCGCTATTTTGCTTTAGCCCTTTTGCTTTGCTTTTCGGCTAGTAGTTGGGCCCAAAAAGGTCTAGAAACCGAGGCGGTTTCTATTTTTAAGAACCAAACGGCATTCTTTGTAAAAGAAGGCCAAGTAAAGACCAAAAAAGGCAAATGGGAGCTAGTGGGAGACACGATTCCGCAAGCGCTCAACGGGACGCTTTGGTTTTCTGCGCCCAGTTTGCAAATTGTTCGCTCTTTTCAGCAAGAGAAGGAGGTCGAGGGTCTAGTGAGTAATTATAGTAGTATGTTTTTGGCCAATGATGGCAAAGATGTGCGTTTATTATTGTCTGGCGATACGACTTGGACCGAAGGGAAAATCAAGGTGCTACAAGTGCCAAATCCGGACCCCAGCAAACCCAATATCAAAACGGGGGCGCTTTTCGCTATCCAGATGAAAACGGGCCGCAGTTTGCTTCTCAAGCAAGCACAAATTGAATCATTGCGCAAATTTGAGATTTTAGATTCGCCCAATTTCACGAATAGCAGTATCCAAAGATTGCCCGTACTTCAAGCCGATTTTGGCGGTACGGTCAATAGTAGCCAAAAGCTACAAATGATGTATTTGCGCCAAAACTTGAGCTGGAAACCCGACTATTTGGTGGAGCTGCTCAATGATAAGGAGGCTCGCATTTCTTTACGCACGACTATTGTCAATGAGGCGGAAGATGTAAAAACGAAGTCCCTAAATTTGGTAGCTGGCGTACCTAATTTTAAGTATGCCAATCGCATTTCGGACCTGTTGAGTTTTGGTTATGTGCAGCCTGTTCAGCCTCAACGCTATGTGCATACTTTGAGCAATGCTATGGTGGAAAATGTGGCCAGCTATGATGCGATGCCTATGCCTTCGGCCCCCACTCGTGGCGGTAACGGTATGCCCAGTCCCGCTCCAGCAGTAGGCGAAAGCGTGGAGGACCTTTTCTATTATACGCTCAAGGATGTAGAAATTAAGAAGGGAGAACGGGCCTTGCTAGATGTATTCTCGGATAAGGTTCCTGTAGAACATATTTACGAATCGATCATTGGCGCCAATTCTTACTCTTATAGTACGGCCTATAGCTTTGAAAAACAGACTATTCCGGTTCTGCATACGATTAAGCTAGAAAATAAGACGGATTATGTTTGGACGGCTGCTCCCGTGATGGTGGTCCAGAATAAGGACAATAAGATTTTGCCCATTAGTCAAGATGTACTTTACTATACTTCTAAGCAAGATGAGGTAAGCGTAAAATTGACCGAGGCCCCAGATGTGGCTCTCAAGTTTTCTGAAAAAGAAATCAAGCGGACTAACAATACCAAGCAGATCCGTGAAACCAACACCAACCGCATTCGCTATTATGATTTAGTGACTGTAGAAGCAGAAATTGAAATTCAGAATTTTAAAGGAAAGGATATTCGCCTAGATATAAAAAGAGCCATTTATGGCGAGTTGATGGAAAGCTCTGAAAAATGGCTAAAGTCTCCCCGCCTACAAGCTCGTAGTAGCTACACCACTTACAACCCTTATACTGATGTTTGCTGGGAGATGAAAATCAAAAAAGGCGAACAAAAGAAGATTACCTACACCTATAAGGTCTACCTTAGCCATTATTAAATGTTAAAGAACAGTATGGATAATATTCAAGCGATTAAGCAACGTTTCGGAATCATTGGCCATTCCCCAAAATTACAACATGCCTTAAAAACAGCTATTCAGGTGGCCGCAACGGATCTCTCTGTTTTGGTTTTGGGCCAAAGTGGGGTGGGGAAGGAGTCTTTTTCCAAAATTATCCACCAACTGTCTAACCGCAAGCATAATAACTTTATTGCGATTAACTGTGGCGCCCTGCCCGAAAGTACCATTAACTCGGAGCTCTTTGGCCATACCAAAGGGGCCTTTACGGGAGCAGTCAATGAGCGAAAAGGCTACTTTGAAACCGTAAATGGCGGTACCATTTTCCTAGATGAAATTGGGGAAATGCCTTTGGATACTCAAACCTACCTCTTAAGGGTACTCGAGCAGGGCGAATTTGTTAAAGTGGGTTCTTCTCAGGTAGAAAAAACCGATGTGCGCATTGTAGCGGCTACTAATGTCAATTTGTTGGAGCGCATTGAGCAGGGCAAGTTTAGAGAGGACCTCTACTACCGTTTGAGTACGGTGGTCATTCAGGTGCCTGAGCTCCACAAAAGGGGCGATGATGTGCTTTTGCTTTTCCGCAAGTTCGTTTCTGATTTTGCCGATCAATACCATACGCCTATAGTCCGCCTTAGGGAAGAGGCCGAGGATATTTTGTTGCGCTACCCCTGGCCCGGAAATATCCGAGAGCTGCGCAATGTGGCCAAAAGAGCGGCCCTTTTTTCTGAGGATAAAATGATTAGCGCCGAGCAATTACTAGAGTTCCTACCGCAGTTGGGCCAAAAACAAAGGCATTTGCCTTTGCCCCATAAGGAGGCCAATGACAGCAGCCAAGGCTTTTACGAAAGAGAGATTTTGTTTAAGTTTCTCTATGAAATGAAGCAGGACCTCAATGATGTAAAGCAACTAATTGCCGAATTGGTCCAAACTAATAACCTCCAAATGCCGCGCCCTATGCCTAAGGGCCATAGTATGCAGGGCTATCTGCCCTTGCCCAGCCCGAATAACGATAATTATAGCTCGTCTTATTCTGAAAATACCTTTAATGAGGAGCCCCGCTCCGAGGAAGGCCCCATTATTCTGAATAAAGATTATCATAAGTCAGAGCAAGAAAGAGAACGCTACAATGAAGTAGAGGAACTAGAAGAATCGCTCTCTATGGAACAAATGGAAAGGGAGCTCATCGAAAGAGCACTCAAAAAACACCGCGGAAAACGAAAGGATGCCGCCCAAGAATTGGGCATTTCTGAGCGGACACTTTACCGCAAAATCAAATTGCACGATATTCAGTCCTAAAGGAAAAGGGCGAGACCAATACTTGGTCTCGCCCTTTTTTGACAGCCGCCAAATTATGGCGTAATACTAAATTGTTGCTGCCCTAACAATTGCTGATTAGCCGAAAAAAGCTGTAACAAATATATCCCATTAGGCCAATCACCTAAATGAATCTGCCCCTGAGGGCCAGATAAAGGATAACGGCCCAGCTCTTGGCCCAACATATTATAAATGCGGATCTCTTGCCCCAACGCCCAGCCCTCATGGGCCGAGTAGTTTAAGCGATCTTGGGCCGGTAAAGGCCAAAAACGATAGGCCAAATTTTCCGCATTCGAAGTTGGAGAGGTACTCAATACCCTAAAGAAATTCTGCCCCACCACCCTAGACGTTAGAGCCGTAAAGACCCAGGGCAAACTATCTTTCTGATAGCTCCATTGCTGACGAATTAGGCTGCTGGGCCGATTGTTCTTCCGCTGCTCAATGGCATAACTAAATAGAAGCTCCTCTTCTGCGGCCAAATCAATAAATCCAAAATCAACGCTCAATATACCTTGACCTTCTAAGGCCCAATTGGCCGAGTGACTACTGGCCTGCTGCCGCAAACTACTGGGCAATAGATAAGGAGATAGACTATCTCTTAGCTTGAGGTCCCCCTTAAATGGTCCCCGCAATAAAAACTGAACATGCAAGGGATCGGAAGGGAAAATATAGGCGGGGGCAGCATAGCCCAAAGGCAAAACCTGCGCCTGTGGATGTCCCAGCGACTTAAAGGAGTCTTGCAAAACAATGCAGTGCTCGGCCCCAAAAACCGTAGCCGGCAAATTGGCCAGCTGCTGAATATAGCCCAACTGCATCTGCTCCAAACTATCCAAACCGCAACCTTCTATGGCATCAGAAATGACAGGGGCCGACCAATTGCCGCTGGCCTGCTCCAATAGCGCCCGATAACTTAAGCCTGGCTGTACAGGAATACGGACCTCCGTCACTCCCGCCCCATAAATGGTTACAGGGAAAGGAGGCTGCATCAAATCATCTTCAATGACAATCAATTGGGTCCGTACAGGGACCAAACTGGCCAAGCCTATGTTTTGTAGGTAAAAAACAATAGAATCTCCCTGGCATTCGGCAGATACGGCCAAAACAGTCTCCTGATAAATAGGGCGGCAAAGACTGTCGGGATAAATATAGGCCTCTAGGCAAAAAGACTGCCCAGCCAAAACAGAATCACAAGCCAAAGAACTCCAAAGATCTAACTGCCCTGAAGCTTGAGGGGGCAAGTTGCCCAAATTTATCCGATAGCTCTGGCTATCGATTTGGCTAAATGGCAAGCTGGCCGAATCTAAATGTAGCCGTCTGGGCCAAAATAATTCTACATAGGCCTGATAGGCCGTATCAGTCCCTCTGTTTTCATAGTTTAGCCATTGCTGCTGCTCACTACAAGCATCCAAATTGGCCCCATCCAATTGAATTTGCAGAAAGGGACAATGATCTAGGGCCTGCAAGGCTATATTCTGCTGCTGACCCTGCGGATGCTGCAATTGGACCGTATATTGGCCCTGCAACTGACAGGCATCCTGCCAGTAGTGACTAGGCCGTACCGCCCAAAGCTGATATTCCCCAAAGGGTAGCGAATTGAACTGATAAAAACCGTTGCTATCTGTTGTGGCATAATAACGCTGCCCCAGTGCTTCAGCACAAATAAATTGCTGGCCAAAAGGCCGCTCATGGCTGTCTTTTTGGCAATTTGCATTTTGGTCCTCATACAAATAACCCGAAATCGAAGTGCTAAAGTTTTGCGGCTGATAGCAAGCGCCCCGCCCAATTCCCTGCGCCCAAGCTTGCTGCAAACTGGGGATATTCTGAGGCAATAGCCGCAACATCTGATAGAGCCCCGTCAAACTATCGGCATAATGATAACTGAGCATTAAGTCGATGTCCAAACTTTCTCCAGCCAATAAATCTCCCTTAAAATGCGAGGCCATGACCCTAAAGTCTTGTCCCTGCGCCCAACCATAGCCATCTCCAGCCCACCAAGCCCCAGCCGAACTATCAAAGGGGTATTGGGGAAAAACATAGGCAGATTGCCCCTGCCCTAAGCTGTCATAACCCGTTGCATAGGGCCGAATAGGCTGCCCATTGCTCCAACATCCTGCTAATAAATGATAAAATTCTTGGTCCATATTGGGCCCCGAAGGATGCCCAAAAGGAGGCAAATTGCTGTTCAAATTATAAATGCTGCGGTCCAAAGAGCGATTCAGAAACGTAAGGGCCATCACTGGCGGCTGACTCCCGTAGTTATCGCTCTGACAAAGGTGGGTCTGGTCCAGATAATCCGCATTATAGGCATAGACGGTCCGCAAACTACTGTCGGTCCCAATATAGTCGTCGCTGGGACAGCCCAAGTCAAAATCCGTATAAAAACCTGCCCAAAATTGCTGATAATCCTGATTCGAGCGGTTGATGATTTTATAATTCAGAAAGAGGCTTTCTCGCAGACTTTTCTCCAAGGCCAAGCAACCAAAAGCATAGGCCGTAAGCTGCACTTCTAGGCCCATAGAGCCCCCCTGCGTAAACTGATGCCCGCCAGAAAGATCATTCAATACGGTCCAAATTATCTGGTCGGCCAAGGCAGTAGAATCGCCCATGCGGTAGGTCGGAAAATCCCCCTCATAGGGCTCATAACGCCCATCGCCATCCCGATCAAAAAAGGGCGCAAGCGATTGCTCGGGCAGGGCAAAGCCCAAATTTTGCGGGTAATAATCGTTTCCCTTGGCCGGCCAAATCAATAAACTACTGGGCAAGGGCCCATCTATCTGCCCATTATCCCGATAATCCTCTAGGACCGTCCAAATATCTAGCAACTCTACGGCCCAAATATAATTAAAGCGCCTAGAGAGCAGCGAGTCGGCCTGCTGGCTGAGGCTGTCTATTGGGCCCGGCCAAAAATCGGGCGCCCCCTGCCCATAGGTTTGGGCCGCCAGATATAAATCGCCAGCTGCATTTTGGCCGCCCAAACTTAGGCCCAATAGCCCAATAGCCGCAAGATGTTCACTGCTATCTGCCTTTTTGGGGGTCAGAAAAGCCGCATTTTGACCGTCGTTAAATAAATCGCCTCCGTTTTTTATAAGTGCAGAGATGCGGTTGGCCTGCATCCAAACTTGCGCAGAAGGCGGATCTTGCGCCCACAAAAGAAGCGGAAAGCTCAAAAAGGCAATAATTAAGGGCTGGATATATTTCATATTGGGGGTGGTTTTGGATGAAGGGCTTATTTTTATTTTGGGGCCCGCGGCCGGCTAGGCTGCGCCTAGGTCGGCCGCCGCTATGCTTCGCCGCTCGCAAGTCTGCTCGGCCCTTCGTTTTTTCGCTACGCTCAAAAAACTTGGTCTGGCCCTGCGGGCCACGGCTGCGCAGCGCTGGGCCAAATAACGCTTGGCCCAACTACAAATACGGAAAGGTTGACCCTGCGCTTTGCCTGATCAACTTTTCCGAACCGAACCTTGAAGATTTTCTTCACTTAACTTAAGAACTTTCTCTATACTCGCTCTGAGTACATTACAAAGATGCAAATTGATGGCTAAGGGTTGAAATACAAAAATCTTTTTTCCTCTAGCTATAATTTTCCTTATATGCCTGTAAATAGGGCCTTAGCGCCCAAATTCCTCATTTTTTTAAATAAAAGCATGATGCAAATGAATCGATTTTCCCTCCTTTTTTTTGGCCTATTTCTCTCTTTTTCGGCTCTTCAGGCACAATATGCCTCTGTTTTTGGCCAAGATTCTACCCAATGGATTTTTGAATGGAGCAATTTGCCCGGTACGCAACAAGATACGCTCTATAGCCGCTACGATAGCAGCTTTGCGGGCCGTCAATGGACCAAAATTGAGATCCCCAATAGTTTTCAGTATAACGGCGGCTGGCTATCTGAAGATAGTAGTACGGGCCAGCTTTGGTATCGCCCTATAGCCAACCCCCAATACCCTAATGATACCGCCAGCCGCCTCATTATGGACCTCCGTCTACAAGTTGGTGATACCTTTGATCTTTCTCCGGCCTGGGGCGCTATTCCCGATAGCCTACAGCTTGTAGATAGCATCTATACCGAATTGGGCCGCAAGCATATCCGCTTTAAGGCCAATGCTCGGGGGAGTGAAAAGATTACATTTATAGAAGGTGTTGGGCCAAATTTGGGCATCCTCTATAAGCAATCGGGGGTGATGATGTTTCAGTATTTGCTCTGTGCCTATCAGGATGCTCAGCAAAGCTACCTAAATAAAACTCATGGCTACTGTAATGTCTATAATGGTGGACCGCATGGGCTGGCCAATTTGGCCCAACAGCAGTTTGTGCTTTATCCCAATCCGGTAGCAGAACAATTGCAAATTGAGAAGGACGCCAGCCTCTCTGTGGATCGGCTGCAGCTCTATAATGCCTTGGGCCAGTTGCTTTGGCAAAAGGAGTTTAGTCCCCAACTATCGCTAGAAGGATTGCCCGCTGGCCACTATATTTTACAGTTTTGGCAGGGGGGCAAGCTCATAGAAAGCCAAAAGCTGATTAAGCAATAAGGGCTATACTTTGGCCCCAAAAGGCCCGTAGGGCCGTCGGCTGAGGGATGGAAAAGGGGGCGGCGAAGCCGCAGACCAAGCGGGCAAAGCCCGCGCAGGGCCGAGCAAACCTGCGAGCCCTGACACAGCCCGACCCGCCCGCAAGGGCGGGGCAGCCCCAAAAAATAAAAATAACTATCTAGTTAGAGTAGACAGTTGCTAGCTTTCTTTGTTTTATTCAATAATATTAAAGCAAATTAGTTATGAAGATGCAGCTTATTGTACCTGTTTTTTTGGCCATGTTCTTTTTTGTATTGCAAGGGCGGGCGCAGAGCTATAGTTATAGTGGTTATTTTGGGGCGCATTCTTATCAAGAAACAGATACGGTATTTATTAGTAAAGTAGATGGTCGTGGTTATATGATGATTCCTAAAGTTTATGCAAAACTAGGGAGGAATAAGAGTCGTGGGTATTTAATCCTTGAGCTTAGAGAAAGTGGATCCGTCGATTTCGTAGTTGGAAATATTGTAATTATAACTAATAAGGGAAATCGTATTATTTGTAGAGAACGAAATATTAGAAATAGTCAAAAAAGGGACGGTGTACAGGTCAGTTCTTCACTATATTATTTGACTTTTAAAGAGCTATCTCAATTAGAATCTGATGGAATAGAACGTATTGTATTTTCAACTCAGTATGATCCTGATGGTAGGTTTACGATGGACCCTAGTGAATATAGTGTGCGCTGTAATATTTTTTTCAAATAAAAAAAAACGCCAAGTCATAGGACATGGCTTTATTGTAAGGGCCTGTCATTTTGCATTGCTCTGTAGGGCCAAAAAAAGCCTTCTCTATGTATAGAGAAGGCTTTTTGTTTAGCGGTTGCACCAGGGGTTGGGGCAGCGAAAATCGTGGCCTGCTGGGGGTTCTGGGTGCACTGCTCGTTTATTGAGTTGGCTAACGGCCGTATGAAAGTTTTTACATTCTAGCTCATAGGCCTGTTTTAAGGTGTAGGCATACTGATAAGAAAAGTGAGTGTATTGAGGGAAGTGTGCCCAGCGCAATAACTCTCTTTGGAGATCTGTATCGGAGCGTCCAACTTTGAGTGGATGGAAGCGGTCGGCGGCATCTAGTTTACCTAGGGCGAAGTTGCCCATTTGCCCAGCCTCTACCTCATTTTTTACCGTCTCCGGATTAAATTCAAAAGGGCCCTTATGGCTCAATTCAAAAATCATAATGTCAGTGCTTTGTAGGGCCAAGGCCCGGTGGTATAATTTTGCTATTTTGGGGAGGGGAGGATGGGTTATTTTTTTTCAGGAAAAAGGCCTTCTAGTCCTTTTTGGCTAGGGGCGCAATATCCTCTTTCGGTAATAAGTCCAGTAATGAGGCGGGCGGGAGTTACATCAAAGCCATAGTTGCGGGCGGGGGTATTTTCTGGGCAGATGCGTACTTTTTCGTATTGTCCATTTTCTGTCAGGCCATCTACAAATCGGACCTCTTCGCTATCTCTTTCTTCAATGGGAATTTCTTTTAGTCCATCATTGATGCTCCAATCTATAGTGGTAGAGGGGAGGGCCACATAAAAGGGGATATTATTATCTTTGGCGGCAAGGGCCTTGAGGTAGGTTCCGATTTTATTGGCCACATCTCCATTTCTTGTGGTGCGGTCGGTGCCCACAAGGACCATATCGACCAGTTGGTGTTGCATGAGGTGTCCTCCAGCATTATCTACAATGAGGCTATGTGGAACCCCATGTTGTTCAAACTCCCAGGCGGTGAGTTTAGAGCCTTGGTTTCTGGGGCGGGTTTCATCTACCCAAACATGCAATTTGATGCCTTTGGCAAGGGCTTGATAAATGGGGGCGCTAATGGTGCCCCAGCGGATGCAGCCCATCATGCCGGCATTACAATGGGTTAGGATTTGGACTGGCTGGCCATTTTTGCGAGCAGCAATTTCCTCTATAATCTTGAGTCCATGTTGGCCAATTTGAAAGCAGATCTCAATATCTTCTTCTACAATGGCGTCGGCTTGGTAGCGGCAGGCTTGTATGGCTTCGGCTCGGCTATAGCATGGTTGCCAGGCTGCTCTCATACGATCTAGGCAGGTAGAGAGATTGACAGCTGTAGGTCTAGCATCTCTTAAGTAAGCATGGGCGAGTGCTAGGCTATTTTTCCAATCCTTTTCGGGGGCGGCTTTGGCGGCTAGCCAGATGCCATAGGCCGCGGTAGCGCCGATAAGGGGGGCGCCACGGACCAGCATATTTCTGATGGCCCAATAAACCTCTTGGGTAGTGCTTAGGGTTTCTATCTGCACTTTATGAGGCAGAACGATTTGGTTAATGACTTGCAGTTCCTCCTGAGCATTAAGCCAGAGCGTGCGCAAGGGCTGAGGTAAAACAGACATAGTTTAGTCGATTTGAATTTGGTTAAAGTTAGCATAGCCTTTAAATTGGCTAGGCGTGGTTCCTGCTCGGAGCAGATGCCCTGTTTGCAAGCCTGCGGCTTGGGCGGCGGCTAGTTCTTCGGGCACATCAGAGAGGAAGAGAATTTCATGGGCGGGCAGGCCAATGGCTTGCTGGATATTTTGGTAAGATTGGCTTTCTCTTTTATGGCCCAGGTTGGTGTCAAAGTAGTGGCTAAAGAGAGGTGTTAAGTTGCCAGCTTCTGAATAGCCAAAAAGGAGTTTTTGGGCGGCTACCGAGCCAGAAGAATAGATGCCTAGTTGTAGGCCTTTTTCTTTCCAGTTCTTTAGGCAATTGGCTACTTCTGGGTAGAGGTGTCCTTTAATTTGGCCATTGAGGTAGGCGGCTTTCCAGACAATACCTTGTAGGGCTTTCAGTGGGCCTGCTTTACGGTCTGTTTTGCACCAAGTTTCTAGATAATCAAAGGCTTGTTCGGCATCAATGGTCTTTCCTTCTTCGGCTAAGACTAGGGCTTGAGTGGCTTCAATTTGCGCTTTGACCTCTGGAAGGTCTATTTTTTTGCGCCAAAGAGGGAGTTGTTCTAAAAAATAGGGAAAGAGTGTGTCGACCACAAAGGAGATAGAGGTGGTGGTCCCTTCAATGTCAGAAAGAATGTATTTAATCAAAATGAGAGGTTTAGACGCTTAACTTAAGCGAGCAAAAATAAATAAAAAAGTCCATATATAAGCTATATGGACTTTTTCCTTTTGCGTTTTGCAGGGGGCGAAGCCCCCGCAGGCTGAGGGATGGATAGCAGTGGCCCGAAGGGCCAGACCGAGTTTTTGAGCAAAGCGAAAAAGCGATGGGCCGAGCAGCCTTGCGAGCTGTGGCACAGCCCGACCCGCCCGCAGGGCGGGGCAGCCCCAAATCCTATTCTTTTTTATGGCCATCTTTATCGACTACCCCTAATTTAATCAGGGCTTGTTTGGAGGCATTTTGTTCGGCTGTTTTTTTATTGGGTCCGGTAGCTTCTGCTAGGGCTTTTTCATCAATCAGGACCGCTACTTTGAAGCGGTGCTGGCGGTGATGCTTGTTTTTCCCATCATTTTTTTGTTGTTCGATGAGTTCGTAGCTGAGGCTTTTTTGGTCCTTTTGGCAGAACTCCAGCAAGATACTTTTAAAGTTATTATCGATGCGTTCGAGCAGGTGGACATCCACATGGTTTTGCAGCATTTTGTGGATAATAAACTTTCGGGCGGCCTTATAGCCTTTATCTAGGTAGATAGCGCCGACGAAAGCCTCGAAGCAATTGCCCATAACGGTGGGGCTAATGCGTTGGAGTCCTCGGGCTTTGAGAAAGTCATCTAGGCCCATTTCGGCGCCGACTCTATTGAGTGTTTTTCGGCTAACGATTTTGGAGCGCATTTGGGTGAGAAAGCCTTCATCTTCTGTGGGGTATTTTCGGAAGAGGTACTCGGCAATGACGGCATCTAGGATAGCGTCGCCAAGATATTCTAGGCGTTCGTTATCAAAGCTGTGTTTGGCTTCTGTTTGTTTATTGGCCGTAGATTTATGTGTAAAGGCTCTATCATAGAAAGGGAGATGCTTGGGCAGAAAACCGAGGATTGTTTTCAGTTCGCGAGCAAAGGCTTTTTGCTTAGAGAAATAGAGATTATAATAGGACTTCAGCACAGTAGTAGTATATAAGGGACTGATATTGATGGGAAAAGTAGCTAAAAAAAAAGGGCCAATAAAGGCCCTCTGTTGCTCAAATATACTAACTATTCTGTTATTTTCTTGAAAATCACGGCAGAATTATGTCCACCAAAGCCGTAGTTCATATTCATGGCAATTTGCACATCTGCAGATTGTTTGATATTGGGGGTAATTTGCAGGCGTGGGTCAATTTGGGGGTCAAACTCTTCAAAGTTGATGGTGGGGGCAATTTCTCCAGTTTGAAGGGTCTTGATACAGATCAAGGATTCCATAGCGCCGGCGGCAGAAATCATATGGCCGGTCATAGATTTGGTGGCGCTCATTTTCACCTTAAAGGCCGCATCGCCTAAGGCCTTAATGATGGCATTAGATTCTGCGATATCGCCTAGCGTGGTAGAGGTACTATGTGGGTTGAGATAATCGAGGTCTTCTGCTTTAATATTGGCATCATCTAGGGCCAGCTGAATAACATCGATAACGCCATGTCCCTCGGGATCTGGAGCCGTAATATGGTAGGCATCGGCATTTTGGGCTACGCCAATAATTTCGGCATAGATTTTTGCGCCACGGGCTTTTGCGTGCTCATAATCTTCTAGAATGAGTGAGGCTGCGCCTTCTCCGATCACAAAGCCATCGCGGTCTTTATCAAATGGGCGAGAGGCAACGCTAGGCCCTTCATTGCGGGTAGAAAGGGCTTTGAGTGCATTAAATGCGCCCACACCAACAACGTTAATGGCTGCTTCGGCACCACCTACCACCATAATATCGGCTCTGCTGAGGCGAATTTGGTCATAGGCTAGGCCAATACAGTGGGTAGAAGAAGCACAGGCGGTAACAAATGCTCCAGTTGGGCCACGGAAACCATGGCGGATAGAGATATTACCCGCAGAGGCGTCTACAATCATTTTGGGCACCAAAAAGGGATTAAAGCGGGGAGTTCCGCTACCTCTTTCATAGTTTTGTACCTCCTGTTGTAGGGTGGTGATTCCCCCAATACCAGAGGCCCAAAATACGCCAATTCGCTTTTTGTTTTCTACCTCTTCGAGCTTGGCATCGGCAATGGCCTCATCGCTGGCCACTAGGGCATACTGCATAACGGGGTCTAGTCGGCGAACATCTTTTCGGCCAAATACATCTGCGCCATTAAAGTCCTTAATTTCGCAGGCAAATTGAGTTTTAAATAAGCTGGCATCAAATTGTTGGATGGGAGCGGCCCCGCTTTTTCCGGCAAGGAGGTTGGCCCAGCTCTCTTCCGTGTTATGCCCCAAGGGGTTTAAGGTTCCAAGACCAGTAACAACAACACGTCTTTGACTCATAACTAATATTTATTTAGAGAAAGATGCCCAAGTTGGCCCAAGCCCCCAAGCACTTTCCGTGGTTCGTATTAAAAAGATGGCGCCGAAGCCCAATAAATTAGCTCGACGCCCTTTTGGCTGCTCCGAATATAGATCGAAACAAATAAGTTTAACCTAAGTTCTCACTCAAAAAAGAGATGGCATCACCTACAGTTTTGATTTCTTCTGCTTTCTCATCAGGAATAGAGATGTCAAATTCGCGCTCTAGTTCCATAATCAACTCGACAAGGTCAATGGAGTCTGCACCCAGGTCTTTCTGGAAGTTGGCTTCTTTAGTAACGTCAGTTAGTTCAATAACTAGCTTTTCAGCGATGATGGCGAATACACGCTCTTTGATTTCAGTGGCCATAATGGTCAATTTTGCATTTGAATAAAAGGGTCCCTTATAGCACAAAGGGCTTTGATCGCTGCAAAGATGTTCATTTAATCCAGATTCACAAAGTTTTTAATTGGCTTTTTTGTTTGTATAACTACTGAATCAAAATGCCCCTTAGCCCCTGTTTTTACAGAATTTGCTCTTGGCTGGGCGCTTTGCTTCTGTTTAGATTGAAACCAAAAAAAGCCCCCATAATTCCCCCAGCAATATGAGCGTACTCCGAAATATTATTGTTATCTAAGCTATTAAGTACCTCTTTGCCCAAAAAGAAAATAAGGACCAAAATAAAGGTCAACGGAATGCCTTTTCCCCCCGTATTGGCAAAAGATACCAGAATGATAAACATAAAGACAATCCCACTCGCCCCCAATAATCCTCCACCAATCAAAAAAACTTGGAAAATAGCCGTAATAAAGGCCGTGAGCAATATCATAATCAAAATGTTCCGACTACCGTATTTCTCTTCCATAATAGGCGCAATCAATAAAAATATTGACATATTCCCCACCAAATGCCCCCGATTCGCATGCCCAATGGTATAACTAAACAAACGAAAATAATCTAGAGGATTGGCAAAATTAAAGCCTCTAAGCACAAAATAGTTATTGATTAAGCCCCCCGATCGACCCACCGCATCACCTCCCGTAATGTAGTTGATCATATAAATAGCGGTGCACAAAATGGCAAAAGTAACCACCACCGGGGCATTGTATTGAATCCGAAGTCCTTTCATTTTATTTGTTGTTTATTATACTAATTGAATATTTTGGGGCCTCCCGCAGCAAGCTGCGGGCGCTACGTTTCAGGGCTCGCAAGGCTGCTCGGCCCTTCGCCAGCTTTGCTGGCTCGGTCTGGCCTGACGGCCACCCTTTCACATCGCTAGGCCAGTCGCTTCGCTCCTTCTAGACCCACTGGCCCAAATCGCAGGCCCCAAATCCTAATCCCAGTCGGCATCCATGCTGTCATCATGCTTTTCCCGATCATCCTGCTCTGGCCGGGCTACCTCTTGCTCGCCCCCCCAAGTATTGCGAATGCCCAACTGCTGCGTAAGGCCCTGCACCAAACGAAACTCCGATAAGAAAATAGAGGCAATCACCCGAATTACGGTATAGGCCGGTATCGCGATGACCATACCCAGTATTCCCCCCAATTTAGAGCCCACAATAATGACCAAAAAGATCTCTAACGGATGCGCTTTCACACTTTTAGAGAAAATAAGCGGCTGCAATAACATATTGTCTAGGGCCTGCATAGAGGCAAAAACTAAGGCTACCTTGATGAGCAAAGGCACCGTCTCGGCATAAAAATCAACATTCAGACTAGAGCAAATGCACACCAATAGGCCAAAAATTAAGCCCATAAAAGGACCCAAATAAGGGACCACATTGATAATAGCCGCAAAAAAGGCAATCAGAAAGGCATTGGGCGCACCCACTAGCCAAAGCAAAAGCCAAACATAGACCGAAACCGCAGTGACCTGCCCCAAAATTCCCTCAAAATAGCGAATTAGCATTTTCTTAGTCAGCTGTAAGGTCTTATCTAGCTGAGCATCATACTTTTCTGGAAATGGCCCCTTGATCAAATTGGCAAATAATCCCTCTTCTTGCAAAAAGAAAAAGGCAATAAAACTAACCGAGGTGATCAATACAAAGATGTTCCCTAGCCAAGCCAACATGGTCGAAAAGGTAGTTTTGAGCAAGGAGGCGGGATTGATGTACTGCAAGGCCTGCTGCTCCAATTGGACCAAACGACTGCTAGGCGCCGCAGGAGCTACAGAATCTAAAAGAGGAAGAGGCGCCTTATTTATTCCCTCGCCCTGTATGGTAATATGCAGCTCAATATTAGGGCCGTTCAAACTATCACTTAGCTGCTGCACCATAGAATCTACAGAAACAATAGCGGGCAAAGGCCCCGGCTCCTGCTGTAACTTCGTGCTATCCGTGACAAAAAAATCATTTTCGGCCACTAGACCCCATTCTTCTAGCTGCTCAAAACTATGGTTAATGGGGTCTTCTAAGCTTTCTAAAAGCTCTTGATAATCCACAGTGGCCAAATTTCGGCCCTGCTGTACAATCACTGGTACAAATAAGGCCACAAATAAACCCAAAACGGTCAGAAATAACGAAAGCGTAATCAAGGCCCTCGCCGAAGCCGGCAAACGAAACTTGCCAATCCGCAAACGACCCAAAAGGTCCATAATAGGCGAACCCAGCAAGGAGATAATCCAAGCAATGACCAACCAACTGATGATGTCACTAAAGTAATAGAAGATGGTCGCCACGGCCAAAATGCCAAGACCAAAACCAATATAGGAGCGTATTTTTGCCATACTGTTGGAGGGGTTAGCGGCCCAATAGCTGCTCCCACTGGGACCATGAAATTGCCGGATGAGCCTGTTTCAAAGCAGCGAGCTTTGTATTTTGCCGCTGCAAAAAATCTTGATGTGCCTGACTATCAGGCCAGTTGGGCCGATGCCGAAAAGCAGCATACAATTTAGTAATTTTTTCTCTTAGCCCCCGCTCTTCTTCCGCCAAAAGACTTTGCCCAAACGCTTGGTAGATGTAATCTACCGCCAATTGATTAGGATGCGCCCCATCAGAAGCATAAAAACGATAATCCCGCAATTCATCTAATAAAATCTCATAGGCCGGAAAATAATGCAGCTGCGCAAATTCTTCCTCCAAAGCTTCAGCCAGTAATAATAAACGAGCTTTGCTCCTTTGGTTGCCCTGGGCCCCATCCTTCAAATGCCGAATCGGACTGACCGTGAGGATGATCTGGCAACTAGGATTGATTTCCCATAAAACCCCCAAAACTCGCCTTAAGGCCGCCAAACCCTCCGCTATACTCATTTGCTGCCGCTCAAATTGCCCCTGAGGCAATTTATGGCAGTTATTGACGATTTCTCCCTCATGCCTATAGTAATAGGCCGTCCCTAAGGTCAAAAATAGATAATCTACCCCCAAAAGCTGCGCCCTAGCCGCCTCAAAACGCCGCTGCATCAAGGCCAAAGCCAGCTCTTTCTGAGGATGGGCAAAGTCTGTATGATAAGCAAAATGACGATAGAGCCCCTGATGCAAAAATAATTCTTCTAGCTTGGGAGAACGCATACTTAATAAACGACCCAAATTATCAGCTAGGGATAATGGATTGTAAATCTGACCAAATGGCTGTAAATCAATATTATAGGCTAGGCGGGCCAAACGCAAACCCATTTCTTGGGCAAAACAAGAACCCAAAGCCATTAAACGATGCCTGTATTTTAAGGAAAAAGACCACTGAGGAAGAGCTAGGGGAGAGGGCCAAGGACTGTAGGGCTTCATCTTTTAAGTTAAAATAGCATTTTTTAGTAAACTTTTGCTTTAGGCTAAGCTTTCTTTCCTTTTATTTTTTAAAATTGGCTGATTTAGAGCCGTTTAGGCATGAAAAAAGGCCACATTGCCATAGCAATGCGACCTTAAAGTCACCCCAATTAAAGCCCAAATATATACAGCTTTTTAAGAAGATGCAAACATTTAGAATAAAAAGTTATACTTGATTAGTAAACTTTCTGTAACAGAAACACGGCGGCCCGTGCTTTCATAACCATTTACGCCAGTGTCGGGGTCATTGTCCCGGTCTAGCTGTACTTGAACATCATGGTCATAAAAGACAATTGTATTCAGGCTAATGGATAGTCCTTTGAAGATGTAGAGGTCGGTGGTGGTCAGCCATTCTACATCTATATTTTGCGGATTGTTCAGATAGTCCGAGAATAAGGTCAAGGAGGTCTTCACGCCCAAACGAGGCTTTTTCTCGGCATTGAGGAAGAACTTATTTTTATACAAGACCTTAATTGTGGCCCCCAATTGCATACTGTGGTTGGCATAGAGTACACTATCAGCAGTCATGCCTGTGGGCCGAACGCCCCAGCGGTCAATAAAAGCCGCCCGATCTGTTCCCCCATAAGGTGTACCATGCACCCCCGCACTAGCATCGGCATTGGCAATGGCCGCAATAGAGTCATCGGCAACGATAATGCTTTTTAAGGAGGCCGGAGAAACCAAAACCGACAAATGATCATCGGGCTTATAAGAGATACTCGGCGAGATGGTCATTGTGGCCGGAGAGAAAAACTGAGAGCGTGGGGTTGTACTATTTAGCCCCTCCTTATAGGATAAGACATTGCCCTCATAGGTGGGCGTCAGTTGGCTCAAAAAGGTAAAGTCTAGGGCATAGCCCCAAGGTTTGTCCTTCACAATTTTATAGTCGGCAAAGGAGCTAAAACGCAATTCATCTAGGGCTTTCTGAAAGGGGTTGGAGCTGGCCCCTAGCCGCTGTACCCCAAAGTTCAAACTAAAGCTGTTTTCCCACTTTAGACGGCCCTTTTTATAGTCGGCGCCCATAGTGGTACTCCCACCAAAAGCTATTTTGTTTTCTCCAGCCCCTACTTTTGGGTTAATCAGGAGCAGTTGGGCAAAGTCCAAACCGATACCAGCGTCATAGGTCCAGCCTTCTTTTTTTTCTTCAGGTTTTTTGTCATCTTGGGCAAAAAGCTGAGGCCCAAAGGCGAATAGCCCAAGGAGGAGCAAAAATTTAGTTTTCATGCTTGTTTTTATTGGTCTACTAAAAGCGTTATTCTTCCTATAGAGGCCATTTTGTAATTTTGGTCACTACTGAACCTCTTCTTTTAGCAAAAAACGAGAGAGCTGGGCATTCACATTGTCATAGTCCATATTGATCCCCAAGATGTGGCCATCAGGATTGACCAAAATGGTGGTGGGCACTTCCTTGATCCCATAAAGGGCGGCCACATGGTCATTAAATCTACTGAGGTCCGACACATGATGGGGCCAAATTAAACCATCTTTTTCTATGGCGGCCAACCAAGCTTCTTTACTGCTCTCAATGCCCACGCTCAAAATCGTAAAGTCCTCCCCTTTGGTAAATTTGGCCCCATGATATCTGTCATAAAGGCGGCGCAATTGCGGATTAGATTGGCGGCAAGGCGCACACCAGCTCCCCCAAAAGTCTAATAAAACCCATTGCCCCCGCAAATCAGATAGGCGCAGACTGTCGCCACTGGCCAATTGGCCCGCAAACTCTGGGGCAGGCGTTCCAGAGGTCACTCCCGGCTGACGATACCAACGAAAGCCCACCCAAACAAGGGCAATTACAATGGGGATGATAATAAGCTCTGATAATTTAATATTCATGGCAATCTATTTTGATGAGGGGCAAAATTAAGCTTTCCAAATAGAATAAAGCGTGATTTAGGTTGTTCTCTTTTCCGTTCTGATTGCTTTTTTGGGGCTGCCCCGGCCTTTGGCCGGGTCGGGCTATGCGGGGGCTCGCTGTTCGCTCGGCCCTGCGGGCTTTTTCGCTGCGCTTCAAAAGCCCTAGGTCTGGCCTTCGGCCACCCCCTACTATCCCTCAGCCAGCTCGCTGCGCTCGCTTCTTGGTCCAAAACAATAAAACAACGCTCGCGAAGCGAGACCGCTTTGCGCTGGGCGCAGCCCAGCGCATCGGCTGAGGGATGGATAGTGGTGCGGCGCAGCCGCAGACCAAGGCGCTGCAAGCGCCGAAGGGCCGAGCAGACCTGCGAGCCACGACAGAGCCCGACCCGAGCGTAGCGAAGGGGCAGCCCCCAAAAAACTAATACTTTAGTCGAGGATCTACCCAAGCATAAAGTAAATCAGCGACCAAATTGCCCAAAATAGTGAGCAAGGCAGCCATTAAGGTCACCCCAAATACCAAAGGCCAATCATAGGCCCGAATGGCCTCAATGACCAAAAGCCCCATCCCATTGATGTCGAAAATCAATTCTATGGCAATGGCCCCCGCCAAAGCCCGAGGAAATACCGCACTAAATAAGGTAATCAAGGGAAATAAGGCATTGCGAAAGGCATGCCCCCAGTAGACCTCCTGCCGACGCAAACCCTTGGCCCTAGCGGTCCGAATATAATCCTGCGCCAATACCTGCAACATGGCCGAACGCATCTGCCGAGAAAGATAGGCAAAGGAGCCGTAGGTGATGGCAAAAATGGGCAAGAACAAATGATAGAGGTAGTCGCCTAGCAGCCCCCAAGAAAAAACTTGACTATTGGGTAAGCCCTGGGTCGGAAACCAATCGTAATGCGCACCATAGGTGGCGGTGGTCAAAAAGACAACCAACAAACTGGCCAGCCAAAAAGAAGGCAAAGAGTAAAGCAAAAAGAGAAAATTACTACTCAGTTTATCTCTCTGGTCTCCAACCAGCTCTAGCCCTTTTTGTTTAGACAAACGCCATTGTCCCCGCCAAGGGCCCAAGAAAAAGAAGAGGGGCAAAACCAAAAAACCAAGCTTTAGCCAAAGCGGCTGTAGGCCCCAACTCAAAAACAAAAGGACCCAAAACCAAAGGTAGACGATCTGCAGAAAGAGCAGGCTATATTCACTAATATCCAACATTCGCCCCCGAAGAAGGGCCTTGGCAAAACGCCGAATTTCTGGACCAAAAGAACGGCCCCATTGCTTTAAAAATGCCCGGTAATTTAAGCCGATAAAAGCCAGCTGCAAGGGAATGACCGCCCAAAGCGCCCCCGAAACCAGCTCCATCAATTGCAAAAAGAAGCAAAGGGCCAAAAGTGCCCCAAAAATGAGCTGCAAAGGCGATAAAAAGGAGTAATAAGCCGTGGGCCGATAGCGCCAACTGGCCATTTCTACCCCCAAAGGCACCGAAACCCCATAAGAGATCAAAATGGCCAATAAATTCATGAGGAGGGTCCAGCGCAAGGCCGCCCAAATCTTCTGCAAAACAGGCTGCTGGTCCTGATAAGAAATGCCCAAATCGCCCCGAATTAAGCCCCGACTCGCATAGACCTCCCGCAGCGGCAACAAACGGTCTCGCTCTGCCGCCAATTGCCGATAGTTTTCGTTAAACTGCTTTTGCTGCTGCTCCAACTGCCCAATTTGGGCCAATAAAGGCGCCTGCGCCTGGCTGTCGAGCTGCTCCAACTGAAACTGTAGCCTTCGGGCCAAACGATCCAAACTATCCTGAACCAAATTGAGCCGCCCCAACTGCGCATAACAGCTATCCAAACGATGATGAATGCTGCTATCGGGCGTCTGAAAATAAGGATAGTCGCCAAACATCCAGACATGATACTGATTGTTGAGCCCATAAAAATAGAGCTGGGGAATCAGGGTTTCATAGGGCCGAGCTTCTCTACGCAGCTGATGCAAAGCTCGCCGAACACTATCTAGGCCCAAGGCCAAGGGCGCTACCTTGGCCGTTTTGGCCGCTAGACTGTCTAGCAAAACATCTAAAGGCCTTTCTTCATAGCGCTGCCAGAGCTCCTCCTTGAGCTGATCCAATTGGCCCTTTTCTTCATAACTAAAGGCCGCCTTTTGTTCATAATATAACTGCTCCCAATTTTTTAGTTGTTGGTAGTAAGCCATACAATGCTCTGCCGCCCCATATTGGTCCATCAAGCGAGACAATAGGGTGCTGTGCTGCTGCGGTTGCAACTGATACAAATCTTTAGGATAAGCCTGCGAGCTCAATCTAAAATAAAAGGCGGGCCGGTCTAAGCCCAGCTCCCTGGCTTTCTGCCGATAGGCTTGGGCCGAGGCAAAGGGACTTTCTTCGCCCCCCTTATTGAGGACCATATCTACGGGGTCTCCTTCTACTAATCGACTCAGGCCAAAGACCAGTAAAGAGACCAAGAAAAAGCTGGGAATAAACAGCAAGAGCCGCTTAATCGTGTATAAGAACATGCTGTAAAAAACTAGAGCTTAGAGAAAATTAGTATCCTGTTCGGCCATCTCTAATAAGCTGGCAGAAGGCTTGAAGCGGGGACCAAAACGCTGGGCCAAAACCTCTGCCTTAGCCACAAATTCCCGCAAACCATAATCATTGATAAACTGAATCACGCCCCCCTTAAAAGGGGCAAAGCCCCAGCCGTAAATACTCCCTAAATTGGCATCATAGCTATTTTGAATGACGCCTTCTTCTAAACAGCGAACGGCCTCTAGACACTGAATAAAAAGCAGGCGGTCTTGCAAGTCTTTGGGCGACAATTGTTCTTGGGCCAAGGGAAAGTTCTCTTTGAGCTGCCCCCACAAACGGGCGGGCTCTTCTTTATAGTTATAAAATCCCCCATTGCGGGCTTTGCCATAGCGCTCTTGGGCCAGCATTTCTTGCAAAACGGCAATCGCTGGCGAGGCCTGATAGCGGCTCTCTAGCTGCTGGGCGGCCTGTTCTTCTGCCGAAATAATGTACTTAAAGCCCAAATTATCGGCAAAGGCTAGTGGCCCCATGGGCATACCCGCCTGCAAGCCCGCATTTTCTATGGCCGCAGGCCCTTGCCCCTCTTTGAGCAGTAAAATGCCCTCCATAAAATAGGTGCTAGCCACCCTAGATACAAAAAAGGCGGGACGGTCCTGCACAATAATGGGCGTTTTGCGCAATTGCAATACAAAGTCGAAGGCCCGAGCTACGGTTTCATCTGCCGTTTTCTTGCCCACAATAATTTCGACTAAGGGAATGCGATTGAGGGGCGAAAAAAAGTGCATCCCAATATAATTCTCGGGCTGTATGCTGGCCTGGGCCAAATCCGACACTTGTAAGGAAGCCGTATTGGTGGCCAAAAAGCTGTGTTGCTGCATTTCCAGCTCCACTTCTTTAATGATGCGCTGCTTTAAGGCCATATTTTCAAAGACGGCTTCAATGACCAAATCGCAATCTTCCATCTCCCGCAAATCACTAGTGGTTTGTATGCGGTTCAGAATCTCCTGGGCCTGCTCTGTCGTCATTTTTCCACTTTTCTCTAGGCGGCTGAGCTTCTCTCTGGCGTTGTTTTTTCCTTGCTCGGCTAGGCGTTTGCTCACATCTCGAAGCAATACTTCTATGCCCTGCATAGCGGCCACATAGGCAATGCCCGATCCCATTTGCCCAGCCCCAATCACGCCGATCTTTCGGGCTCTAAAGCGGCCAAAGCCCTTAGGGCGACTCATCCCTTGCTTGATTTTATTCAAATCATACCAAAAGGCTTTGGTCTGGTTGCGGCAATTTTTACTCATAATCATGGCCGTAAAATAGCGGGCATTGATTCGGGTGGCCGCATCAAAATCAACAGAGGCCCCTTCGGCCATGCAGTTGAGTAGAGACAGCAGGGCAGGGTAGTTGTTTCGGGTTTTGGCAATCAGCTCTGTGCTCAATTTGGCAATGCGCTGGGCCGTTTTTGGATGTTTGGGGTTACTTTCCTTGGCAATGCGGTCTTCGGCATCCCAGGGTTTTTCTATACAAGGCGAAGAGAGGATCCAGCGCTTAGCGTTGCGGATAAGCTCCTCGGGCCGCTCTACGGCCTCATCAATAATGCCTTTTTGCAAGGCCTCTTTAACGTGTATGAGTCGGCTGTTACTAATAAATTTATAGGCTTCTTCTAGGCCCAGCATCCACATCAGGCGAATAATGCCCCCGCCGCCCGGAATCATCCCCAGCGATAGCTCGGGTAAGCCCAATAAGGTCCTGGGGTGGTCTAGCGCAATGCGATAATGACAGGCCAGTACCAACTCAAAACCACTGCCCAAAGCTGCGCCGTTAATGGCGGCCACCACGGGCACTTTCAAGCGTTCAAAACGTCTGTAAATCTCTCCCAAGAGGGCCGTATGTTCAAAGATTTTAGCGGGTTCCTCGGCTCGGTGCAAAAAATCGAGGTCGCCACCCGCCAAAAAAGAGCGTTTGGCCGATAGGATAATCACCCCCTTCAAGCTTTTGTCCGCTTCCAGATGCTCCAATACAGGCAAAAAAGCCTTAGCAATCTGTGGGTTAATCGTATTGACTCGCTCGCCGCTTTTATCTAAGGTGAGGCTAACAATCCCCTCACTATCTTTCTTATAATATATCATAGCCTAGTTTCTGAATTGAATAGGCAAACTAGCAAAAAAAGCCTTTAATGCTCCTATCTACTAGAATTTTCTTTAAGGGCTTTTCTTTTTTGGGGCTGCCCCGCCCTGCGGGCGGGTCGGGCTATGCGCGGGCTCGCTGTTCGCTCGGCCCTGCGCTTTTTCGCTATGCTCAAAAGCTGGGTCTGGCCCTGTGGGCCACCCGCTACTATCCCTCAGCCAGAAAAGGCGGCCAAAGGCCGCAAAAAGGCCAGGGCGCAGAAACTGCGGCTGGCCAAGATTTAAAATTTGGTTTGCGGGCTCATTTTTTTGAATTAAATCATAGGCTAAGGAATCAAAAAAAATGTATTTTCAGCTGCTAGGATAGTAACTATTAAAATGAGCTTGTTTAAATTTTTTAGTCAGCAGCTAGACTAAGGCAAAAAAAAATGCTGCAAAGCGCTTATTATTGTTGATTACGACAAAAACAAAAAAAGGCTTTGCAACATGGTTGTGAATTTATCAAAAGAATTTATTACGGAAAAAATATTAGCATTTTTTCCCGAAAAAAAATTGGCTCGAAAAACCAAAGCGCCTCTGTGGCAAATTGTTAAAGCGATAATTTATAGGCTTAAAACAGGTTGTCAGTGGAGAGAATTACCGATACAATCTTTTTTTGACGAAGTTCTAATTTGCTGGCAAACAGTATATTACTACTTCAATAGCTGGTCCGAGTCTGGTATTTGGCAAAAAGTGTGGATCCAATTTCTAGCCCATGAAAAATCTTGTTTAGATTTATCTAGTATACAGCTTGACGGAAGTCATACCCCAGCGAAAAGAGGGGGCGAAGCTGTGGGTTATCAGGGCCGAAAAAAGTCCAAAACCACAAATGCTCTCTTTCTCACAGATAAAAATGGGCTGCCAATCGCTATGTCTCCGCCTTTTGCGGGAAACCATAATGATTTGTTTGAAATCGAGAGTCATTTCCAAAAAATGCTTGCCGATCTGCAGCTTTCAGACATCTCTCCTGATGGTTTATTTATGAATGCTGATGCAGGGTTTGATAGCAAAAAACTTAGAGAAAACTGCCAAAAAATGGGCATTATCCCTAATATTGACCACAACAAAAGAAATAGAAAAAAAGCTTATTATCAAGATATTATAGATGAGGAACTTTACAAAGAACGCTTTTCTGTTGAGCGAACTAACGCATGGATTGACGCATTCAAAATTTTACTCATTCGTTTTGAAAGAAAAGCCGACAACTGGGCGAGTCTACACTATTTAGCCTTTATACTTATTTTCCTAAAACGAAATTTTTAAACAAACTCAATAAAATTATGCCCTTATTCCAAACATCTGTACTAAAGAAGTACCTAAAAAGCATTGAAAGCAAGGAGGAAGTCAAAGTTGCTTATGAGAAGTTTACAACTTACTTCCACAATGTAGAAAGACAAGAAAATATTAGAAAGTCCAAGGAAGAACAGTTCCAAGAAGGATTTCTTCGGGAATTGTTTGTAAAAGTATTAGGCTATACCATTAACCCTGAGCCTAACTATAATTTAACTACAGAGCTTAAAAATGTAAAAGATGCAAAAAAAGCCGATGGAGCTATTTTGTCAGCAGGAAAGCCAATTGGAGTTATTGAGCTAAAGGGAACTTCGACAACTGATTTAAATAAAATAGAGAACCAAGCTTTTGGATATAAAAATAATCATGAGGGAGTAACATATATTATTACTTCAAATTTTGAGAAACTTCGTCTGTATATAGATAATGCTATTGATTTTGAAGAATTCTATTTGTTTGACCTAAGCTTTGAACGTTTTGCTTTGTTATGGCTGCTTTTAGCCAAGGACAACATCTTTAAAGATCTTGGGAAGCAAATTAAGAATGACTCTTTGACGGAAGAGGAACAAATTACTAAAAAGCTATACAAAGACTACTCTACTTTTAGACAGAAGCTCTTTAACAATATTGTGGAGTTAAACCCCCAGTATGACAAGCTAACGCTGTTCAAAAAAACACAAAAGCTCTTAGATCGCTTTTTGTTTATCTTCTTTGCTGAAGATCGCCTCTTGCTGCCTCCAAATTCTACTTATGAAATATTGAATCAATGGAAAATGCTTAAAGATGAACTAGATGCGTATTTTCCATTATATAGTAGGTTCAAAAAGTATTTTGGCTATTTAGATAAAGGGCATAAGGGACGGCAGTATGATATATTTGCGTATAACGGAGGCTTATTTAAGCCAGATGAGCTTCTAGACAGTATCAAAATAGATGATGATCTACTTTATTTTCATACAAAACAGCTAAGTGATTATGACTTTGACTCGGATGTAGATGTTAATATCTTAGGCCATATTTTTGAAAACTCCTTGAATGAAATAGAGGAGATTTCCGCAGAAATAGAAGGCGAAGATATAGATAGAACTAAGACGAAGCGTAAGAAAGATGGCGTTTTTTATACGCCCAAATACATTACCAAATATATAGTAGATAATACAGTAGGCGCACTTTGCGAAGAGCAAAAGAAAGCTATAGGGCTTGATGAGTCTGAATTTGAGAAAAATAGAAAAGGAAGACGAAAAGCAACCCTTGAACGATTACAAAAGCAATTGGATGATTACAGAAATTGGTTGCTAGACTTGACTATCTGTGACCCCGCCTGTGGAAGTGGAGCCTTCTTAAATCAAGCTTTAGAGTTTTTGATTGAAGAGCATCATTATGTAGATGAACTCCAAAATAAGCTCTTAGGAGGAACGCTGATGCTGTCGGATGTGGCCAACTCTATCTTGGAAAAAAATCTATACGGTGTAGATATTAACAATGAATCTGTAGAAATTGCCAAACTCTCGCTTTGGTTGCGTACTGCTCAAAAAGGCCGGAAATTAACTAGCTTAAACAACAATATTAAATGTGGAAACTCCTTAATCGATGACCCTGAGGTTGCAGGAGATAAAGCATTTAATTGGGAAAAAGAATTTCCCGAAGTCTTTGCTCAAGGAGGTTTTGATGTGGTGATCGGGAACCCGCCTTATGTTAGAAATGAATTTATTTCTGAAAAGGATAAGCAGGCATTTAATTCTAAATACTCGGTATATACTGGAAAATCGGATTTATATGTGTATTTTTTTGAACATGCTTTTAATATATTAAACTCTTCGGGGGAATGTGGGTATATTGTATCTAGTAAATACACAAAAACAAAGTATGGAAAAGTGTTAATCGACTTTTTACAAAAGAAAACTTCAATTTCTGTATTTATTGATTTTCAAGATTTAGATGTATTTAATGGTGCTATAGCCTATCCGTCAGTTATTGTGTATAACAAGAGGAAGGGTTCTAAAAATAAAGAAACTTTACTTCTTGTTGTTTCAAATGATAATTATAGAGAGGTTGATAATTTATTTTCAGGTGCTTTGAAAGTTAATCAATCAGAATTATTTGATAGGCTTGGTTCTTGGACTTCAGGAGCTACAGATGAAGGGCTATTCAATTTACTAAAAAGAATTCAAGAGAATTTTAATCCACTATCTGAAATCGTAGCAAAGCCCCAGGTCGGTATAAAGACAGGGTCAAATTCAAGTTATATTTTTCCTTCTAATGATGTACCTAAAGTTTTGGATGGTTCTCCTTTAATCCAAAACTATTTGATAGGAAGAGAGGTCAAAAGATATAAACCTGCAATAGCTAAGAATAAAATTTTAATCCCATATACAAGTGGAGGTCGTAATTTAGAATTAGTGAATATTAAAGTCTTTGAAAAAGAATATAGATTTCTAGAAGAAAATAGAGATAAGTTATCTAAAAGGGCTGTTATAGATAAAGGTATATTGAAAGGGACAAAAACTTGGTATGAGTTTCAGCAAATAAAAACGGACTTTCCTTATCATGCTAAGTATATTGTTTATCCAGATATATCTTTATCGGTCAATTTTACCTTTGCTAAGGAAATATACTATGATATGACATGTTTTGGGTTGCCTTCTGACTCAGAATCCTTACTAGGAGTCTTAAATTCAAAGTTAATTACGGTATTTCTTAATACTACTTGTGTTAAAGCTAGGGGAGGATATTTAAGGTTGAAAAGCCAATATATTTTAAATATTCCAATTCCTAAAAGTTTTCAAAATAAGGAGCTGAAGACAAGTGTAGAGAGTATCTTACAAGAAGAAAGCTTTTTGTCTGAAATTCAAGAAAGACTTGTTTGCCTAATAGAATCTAAATTTAAAATACTAGGGTCAAAAAAGCTTCAACATTGGAATGAATTAGAGTTTGCAGAATTCTGGAAAGAACTAGAAAAAGCCCGAAAAAAAGTTGCAAAAGATAAAGGTGAAGCCTACAAAAAATTAGGCTTAGGAGAAGAAGCGGAGTGGATGCAATATTTTGAGGAACAGAAGCAAAAAGCTCAAGCTATTCAAAGCAAAATCACCATAATAGATAATGAGATCGACCAAATGGTTTATGAGTTATATGGTTTAACCGAGGAAGAGATTGCAATAGTTGAGGAAGCTTTATAGTATTTTTCCTGATAACTATTTATAGCCGCAAAAAAGGCCAGGGCGCAAGAGCGCCCTGGCCAAGTTGGATAATCTATAAAAAATCTTAGTAAAGCTGTCGGAAAATGGTTTGCATATGCTTATCGCCAATGCGATATTTTTTGCGCAAATCGGCAGTGAATTGCTGGCTAAGTACCCGAAGGTCCTGGGCCTTATCCAAATTGAAAAGTTTCCAGTCGGTTTTGGAGCCAGCGGGTCCCGAGCGTTGAAAAGCTCTTAGGCTCCAATTATTGGCCGAGCTAAGGCCCAAACAAAAAGGTTCTACCACCCGCCAATCGTCTTGGTCCTTGTAGCGAAAAGCCACTAAAAGTTGTTGAGCAATAGCGTGGTGTAGATTGAGATGCAATGCGCTGTTCGATTTCATAAGATTAGCCTGTTTTGTTGTGAACAATGTATAATTATTATACGTACAGAATTGCATTTTGTTACTTTTTTGCTTAAATTACTTGCATTTTATTAGCTTGTTTATCAGGGAGTTGCAAATTATTTTTAATTTTTTTTGCGGCCATTTTTGGGGCTATTTTCGAGCCTGCTTTTGCTGCATTTATATCGCTTTTTGGCGGTGCAGCCCCTTTCTCGAGAAGAGTAAAAGGCCTTGCGCTACAGCCAGGCCGCAGCCTCGGCTGAGGGATGGATAAGGGTGGCCCGCAGGGCCAGACCCAAGTTTTTTGAAGCGAAGCGAAAAAAACTGCAGGGCCGAGCAGACCTGCGAGCCCTGACACAGCCCGACCCGACCGTAGGGAGGGGCAGCCCCAAAAACAGCAGAAGAAAAACAGCAGCAATAAAAAAAGACAAAAAAATCCTTTATCTTTGCAGTCTTATATTTTTGCATAATATAACACTGACAATCATGTATCAAACTTTGTTGTACTACAAGTACGCCCATCTAGAAGATGCGGAAGAAATGGCGCCTAAACATCTGGAATTTTGTAAGGATTTAGGCATTTTTGGCCGCATTATTATTGCCAATGAGGGATTGAATGGAACGATCTCGGGAACGCCAGAGCAATGCCAGGCATATATGGATTATGTAGCATCTGATCCGCGTCTGCAGGGCATTCATTGGAAAATTGACGAGGTGGAGGAGCTTTCTTTTGTTAAGATGCACGTTCGCTACAAGCCAGAAATTGTAAACTCTGGCCTTTATGATAGCGTAGACCCAACAAAAGAGACCGGCAAGCATTTGCAGCCAGCAGAGTTTAAGGCCCTAAAGGACCAAGAAGATGTGGTGGTGATTGATATGCGATCTAATTATGAGCATAAGCTGGGGCGTTTTAAGGGGGCGATTACGATGGACATTGACAACTTTCGGGAGTTTCCGGAGAAGATCAAGGAAATGGACCATTTGAAAGATAAAAAAGTATTGACCTATTGCACGGGCGGCATCAAATGCGAAAAAGCCTCGGCTTATTTGATCCAGCAGGGTTTTGAGGAGGTTTACCAGCTACATGGGGGCATCATTAACTATGGCAAAGAGGTTGGAGGAGAAGATTTTGAGGGCGATTGTTATGTTTTTGATGGCCGAGTGCATGTACCTGTCAATACGGTAAATCCTTCGGTGATTAGCCGTTGCTACAACTGTGGCAAAAAGACCACGAGAATGGTTAACTGCTGCAACTCACATTGCAATGATCATATTGTACAGTGTGAAGCCTGTAGCCAAGAATTGGCGGGAGCCTGTTCGATTCAATGTAAAGCATCTGACTTTGCTAGGCCCTACAATGAAAAGGGCTTTTATAGAAAGCAACTTTGTGAAGCATAGAGGAAAAGCAGTCTGTATAAAATAGTCGCAAGCGTTTTGTCGTTTTGCGACTATTGCTTTTTTTGGAAAACACCATCAAACTCTACTTATGTCAGTTGCTCGATTTCTATCTATCTGTTTTTGTTTATTCATGGGCTTCTCTAGCTTGTCGGCCCAGCATTACGATCAGGCTATTGGTTTGCGTGGAGGGACCTCTTTTCAGCTCAGTTATAAAGAATTCTTTTCCTATTATCCCTCGCCTCAAATGGCTTGGGAGGTTTTGGTGGGGGTACATATCGATGAGCGTCGCCGCTCTTTTACCAATGGTTATGTGGTAGAGGGAATGTGGTACTATCATCGAGATATTGGTTTTAACACCAACTTCTCGGCTTATGGGGCTGCGGGCTTGCATATGGGGGTTTATACCCCGGTGGGCGAAAAACGACGCTTTGGGGCGGGTTTGGCCATTGCCTTGGGGGCGGAGTATACCTTTAATTTTACGCCCGTTAATATTGCTTTAGATTGGAAGCCTGTTTTGGGGAGCCCCCGCAGCTCTTTATTGCGTGGCGCCTTGACCATCCGCTATATTTTGCCCACCACTTGGCAGTAAATTGCATCTTTTCAAAAAATAGAACGACTTATGAACTACAAATTTTTTATCTTTTGTCTTTTGGCCCTTCCTTTTTTGACCTCCTGCGAAAAGCAATCGGAGAAAGACCGGGAGAAGATCCTCGACTACATTGAAGATAATAATCTGAATGCCCAAGAAGGGGAGGATGGCCTCTTTTATGTCATTGAGGTAGAGGGAACTGGAGATACCGCCACTATTGCCGATGATGTTAAGGTGCATTATGAGGGCTTTTTGCTCAATGGAGACAAATTTGACTCTTCTATAGATCGGGGTACTCCCGCTACTTTTCCCCTAGCCAATGTGATCAAGGGCTGGCAGCTGGGGATTCCCAAATTTAAGGAAGGCGGCAGTGGCAAATTGCTGATTCCCTCGGCTTTGGGCTATGGAGCTACGGGCACAAGTAGCATTCCCGCCAATAGCGTCCTCATTTTTGATGTGGAAGTGATTGAGGTGCAGTAGGAACAGCTAGAGCAGGAAAAGAAAACGGCCAGTACGCAAATTTGCGTGCTGGCCGTTTTGGGGTTGTTTAGTTGCTTTTATTTACCTTTTTTCTAAGAATGTTAACTTCCTTCAAAATTTTTATAGAGGCTTTTAGATTAGATACACTATAGTTAACTTCTTCTACTTGACCATGAGATAATGAATGGAGCGCGGCTTTTCTGTATAGCTTTATGAGTCTAAATTGCTGCAATATAGTATCTATTATTTCTAGATTTTCTGTTGATTGATATTCAGCTATTTTAGCTTCTAGTTGAGTTTTTAGCTCATTTTGATTTGAGTCTTCTAGTAGCTCTTTTATGTCTTCTAGTAAGTGTACAGCTAATTTTGTTACTATTTTTTTGTTTACTCTTTCTCTTTTGAAATAAAAAGGGTTTTTACCAATATTACTTAGCTGTAGTATATCTTCTATTGATGTTTTTGGGGATAACTGAAGCGTTTCAGCCACCAAGTAGCCCATTATTTCTGATAGTTTTCGAATATCATTTCCAATAGACGGTAGACATTGATTAGCATCTTGACTCTCTAAGCGCTTATTTAATTCGTTGAATTCTTTATTAAAATCTATAGTGTCCTCTGAAAAGGCGTTAATGTAGTTATCGTGTTCATATAATCTAAAAAAAGACCATTTCGATTTATGCTCTGGATAAGTCTCACTGATGGCAAATTTGATTCGATTATAGAAGTGAGTGTGATGAGTAAGGATAATAAGTTGATAACGTATCACGGGGCTACCTTCAAGAACCTGTTCAAATAAATACCGAAGCAACTCAGTTCTGTTAATGTCGTCAAGACTAGAAACAAAATCATCAAGGACAATGAGGTTGGTTTTCTCTCTGCTTTTTAAAATTTTAAAAATCTCAAACATGCAGAGCGTCTTAATCAAATTAAGCTTCCCTTCGTTAAGAAAGTTTTTAAAATCTTTGGTTATACCACTTGGAAATCGATCAGCGTCTTTAACGATTAGGTTGTAATCTCCCTCAATGTTGAAGCTGATACTTAATGATTTTTCTTGAAACTGATTATTTAGGACTTCTGTTACTTTTTCTGCAACAGTGGGAGCATGCTCCTTTGAAAATTCATCTAAATCATTATCATGAGGAAGGTAGCTCTGTTGTACAAAATCTGTGAAGGCAATATAATCAAATAGCTCAAAGTCAAAAGGAGCAAAACAAAATGCTTGAATGTCTAATTCATGAGCATTTTCAATCGTGTCATTAAGTACTATGTTGAACTCTGTACTATCACTAGCTGAATTAACTAAGTTGCGTCGAAACTCTTCGTCTCTTGCTTCTTTTTCTTCCTCAGAAAAAGAAGGCTGGTTGGCCATGTATAGGTCAGCTAAAGACTGATAGTTGAAGAAGTAGTTAATTGCTTGATAAAGAGAGCTTTTTCCCGCTCCATTAGCTCCGTAAATGAGTGCGTGGGGTTTTTCATCATAGGGGATTGCTAAAGTGAAATAATTGTCGTCTTCGGGATTTTCCTTATACCCCTTAAAGTTGCATATTTTTATCTTTGATATGTAGTTATTCGTTGACATGCTGTGTTGGTCTATTTTGGCTTAGTATAAAAGTTGATGATTCTTGTTTTTAGTTCTTGATCTCTTTGCTCTAAGTCTTTTTTCTTAAAAAGAGGTTTTTGAAAAACTTCTAGGGTCTCTTGGGGGAGGTTTTTCTTATTCAAATATCGTTTAGACTTTGTTTCGAAGTTAGCATAGCTTCTTGACCCTGTAATTAGAACATAGTTACCAATAGTGTCCTTGGCAGCTTGGACATCCTCAGAAGTCCAGCCATTTGATCCCACATCTTTATTACCAATAATACTTTCGAGTTTATACTCTAAGACTAGGCTGTTATTACTGTTAAGGTAGTAGGCTAAAAGGGCCCATGTTTTAGAAAACTTCCCTTGATATAACAATTCCTCTTTTTCTAAAGTGCCTCCAGAATAGTAATCTAGCTTTTTCCCATTAGCAATAGTGGCTACGATTTTATAAATTTCACGTTTTACACTTGAGCTAGGACCATATCGAAACACTCGACGAATGAGCTCCTGTAAAAAGAGTTTAAAGTTCTCATTATCGCTCATTGTTTTAGAATCTTTTAGGTCGTAGGTATAGCAGTAAACAACAATAGCATTTTGAGGGTATTTGTTACTATACTCTCCAATTATTTGTAGCCAAGGAGTTATACTGGAATCAGCAAGGGTCGTTGCTTTATTGAGAGCAAAAATAATCTGAACAATTTTCTCTAGGGCATCAACAGTTTCTGAGTAAGGGGTCTTATATAAAGGGGAATTTTTTGTTTTTATGAAAAAGTCTCGTAGCCCTGTTTCTGAACCAAAATTGTTTGCTTTTCCTCGAATGACTTGACTGTAGTATCTAAAAAGGTCATCAATAGTTATATCAAGTTCTTCACAGTCTTGTTTTAGATTCTCCCATCTTGCCATATAGTCATCTTCTTCGCCTATTTTTTTTGCCTTTTCATATAACTTGGCATGAAAGATATCTGCATCACGCAGACTCATACCTCTATTATTAATCGTTTCAAAGATGGTTATAGCACTTTGTTCTGCATCCTCGGCATCCTTGTCGTCTACGTAAATAGGTAGAAGAATGACTTGATCTACAATGAAATTAGTTACTTCAGATAAGTCTTCTTTTTTCTCTTCTTTTAAGAAAGAAAACCAACTATAGAATAGAAAACAATTTTTTTCAAAAATATTAGTACACCTTTGTTCTAGGTTGTTTGTTCGTTCTCTTGAGTTTTTACTTCCATCTATACATTCTTCATAACGAGCTTTAAAATCTGTAGCATTAGATTCTAGTACATCATATAAAAGGCTTTGATTCTGATTTGCTTCATAAGTGAAGCGAGGAGCCTTTTTATTTTTTTTAAGGCCTCCAGCATTGACCAAATAAAAGTCTTTTAAGCCTTCAAGTTCTTGATCTAAAACATAGATAGATTTCACCATTAAAAGAATAGTTGTCATTCTTTGTTGACCATCAATTATTCTATATAAACCTTTATGAGACTTATCTTTTGAAAGAACTATATTTCCAATAAAGTAATTTGGCGCTTCAGAATCATCCTTACTTTTATAATAGGCTTCTATCAAGTCATTATATAATGTGTAGCAACGATCGTAATCCCATTGATAGTCCCTTTGGTAAGCAGGAATAACGTATTTGTAAGTAAGTCCAAATACTTCATTAAGCGATTTACTCTCCGCACTTAAGTTTGCCATAATTATTTATTTAAAGGGTTAATTATTTACTTTTACTGCACCAAAGTCACTTTCAACATATTGGTCTTTTTCCGCTCATGTAGCGGCATAGAGCCCGTATTGATAATCACATCTCCAGCCTCGAGCAGGCCTTTTTCCTTGAGAATGTTTGTTACATCTTGAATCGTATCATCGGTGCTGGTAAACTTATCATAATAGTAGCAGCGAGTGCCCCAAACCAAGTTGAGGGTCTTAATCAAATGCTCATCCGAAGAGAAGACCACCACATCGGCTTCTGGCCGATAGCTAGACACCATAAAACCCGTATAACCCGATTTGGTCATGCCAATAATCATTTTGGCCTTGACCTGCTTGGCAATTCTACAAGCATTGTAGCAAATCGCATCAGATAAAAAGGACTCCGAATCATCAGAAGGGGTGAGCTCTCTATTATAAACCGTGGGCATTTGCTCGGCCTCAGCAATAATTCTATTCATCGCCTCTACCACCTTGGCAGGATGTAGGCCCATAGCGGTCTCATTACTCAACATCACGGTGTCGGCCCCATCCAAAACGGCATTGGCCACATCAATGATTTCGGCCCGAGTAGGAGTGGGGCTCTTGATCATACTGTCCATCATCTGGGTGGCCACAATAACGGGACAAGCCTGCTCAATACATTTGCGAATGATCATTTTTTGCAACATCGGCAGACGCTCCATAGGCACTTCTACGCCTAAATCACCCCGAGCCACCATAACCCCATCCGAGGCCGCAATGATTTCGTCAATGTTGGTAATGGCATCGGGCTTTTCAATTTTGGCAATGATCCGCCCCGGATGATTGGCCTTTTTGAGCCGCTTGCGCAAATCCTCAATATCTTGGGCCTTACGCACAAAGGAAAGGGCTATCCAGTTAAAGGGCAAACCCAAAATAAAGTCCAAATCACGTAGGTCCTTTTCGGTCAAAGAAGGCTGCGAGATATTGGTGTCCGGCAAATTTACCCCCTTCCGAGAAGACAGAAAGTCGCCATATAAGACCTCCAATTGGACCTCATCTTTGCCATTGCTACTCTTGACGAGCAACTCCACTTTTCCATCATCTACCAGCACTTTTTCCCCCACTTTCACATCCTTGGCAAAGTCGGTATAGCTCATATACACCTTCTCGGCGCTGCCTAGGCACTCCTCAGCCGTAAAGGTCAAAATCTGCCCCTTACTCAAAGGAATTTTACCGTTTTCCATCTGGCCTACACGCAGTTTGGGCCCCTGCAAATCGGCCAAAAGACTAATGTTGGTCCCGTATTTTTTGTTAATATATTGCACATAGTCAAAGACCTTTTTATGGTCCTCATGCTGCCCATGCGAAAAATTTAGCCGAATGGCATCCACACCCGCTTTGACCAAACCCAATAGGCTCTGATAATCATTGGAGGCCGGGCCAATAGTGGCCAAAATCTTGGTCTTCTGAAACTTAGAAATTTCCATAAAATGGTTTTTTTTATTGTTCTGCTGTTTATTTTTGGGGCCTCCGCGGCGGCTTCGCCTTGCGGCGCTACGTTTCGGGGCTCGCTGTTCGCTCGGCCCTTCGGCGGCAAAGCCGCCTCGGTCTGGCCTACGGCCACCCCTGCACATCGCTAGGCCAGCTGGCTCCGCCAGCTTCTAGACGCAAAAATCTTTTCCTAATCCTGAATCTTAGAGCCGTAGGCTAAATCCCCCGCATCACCCAAACCCGGAACAATATAGGATTTGGCCGTTAGTTCATCATCAATAGCAGCAGCCCAAATATGAACTCTAGGGTGCATCCGCTGAATGTGCTCAATGCCATCCGCCGCCGCAATAGCCACCACAACATGAATATCTCTAGCTTGCCCATAAACCGATAGAGCTTCTATGGTCATGGCCATAGAGGCACCGGTGGCCAACATGGGGTCGGCAATAATAAGGGTGCGGTCTTCTAGTTCTGGACAAGAAACGTACTCTAGGTTGATCTCAAAACTGCCATCCTTATGATGACGACGATAGGCCGAAACAAAGGCGTTATCCGCCCGATCAAAAATATGTAACAAGCCTTGGTGCATGGGCAAACCCGCCCGCAGAATGGTGGCCAAAACGGGCTGCTCAATAGGCAGGGCCACTTCGGCTTCGCCTAAGGGCGTTTCTACGGTTTTTGCCTGATAGGCCATGGTTTTGCTAATCTCATAGGCCATAACTTCACCCAAACGTTGTAAGTTTTGGCGAAAGCGCATGGGGTCTTGCTGAATATCAACGGAGCGCAATTCGGCTACATATTGATTGGCAATAGAGTTTTCTAAGGACAAATTATGAATAGGAGCAGGCATAAATTAAGGCTTTTTTTAGATGGAAGAAGCATTGGCAAAATAGGAATTTTGTATCTTCAACCCAAGACTTTGACCACTTTAATCCCTTTATATTATGCTTTGGGCCTTTGGCGAAAATTACGCTTACGAACTTCAAGAAGCTTTTCGACCGCAACGCTTCGAATGGCGCATTTGGCCCATTCTCCTGCCCGAACAACAGTTGCGGATAGAACAGGCCAAAGGCAGCGATAAACTCGACCCCAAAACACTATCCGCTGCCCTAGAATTGGCCCTCAAATCGGGCTGGCGACAGCTCTACCCGCAGTTCCGCCTAGCTTGGCAAGCGGGAGCCTGGCGCCCCCAAACCGAGCTCTGGAGCGATTGGCGCAAATTGGCCCAATTGCTTCCGCAACGGCCCAGTTTTGGGGTTTGGGAGCTGCAGCAGCATTGGCAGGATATTCAAGCCGCAGAAGAGCGCCTGCCCTTTGCCCTGCCCCCTTTGCTCCAACAACTCTATTTATATAATGGCTTGGCCGGGGGCTGGGGACCAGATAGCGGCCTGTTGGCCTTATTGCCCAATTTGGGCCGCCCCGCTTTGTTGGCCGCTCGCAAAAGTTTAGAGGCCAAGCCAAAACAGAGGGCCTTTTGGCAGCATTACCCACATCTCATCCCCTTTTTGCATTGGGGCACTGGGGTCTACTCCCTCTTTGATAGCCGAAACCCTGAGGCCCCTGTCTGGGCCTTTGATCCCGAACTATTAGGTCCAGATGAAGATTGGGAGGCCGCCTGCTGGTGGCATAGCCCCTCTTTGCTCAATTGGTTTCAGTATTGGCTAGAGACCGACCGCTATGGGATTAAGCTCTGGCAACAGATGTATGAGCGCAAAGGAATGGAGTTTAGGAAGTAGTTGGTCCAAACTGGATGTAGGCACTATTATTCTATTTTTCATCAGCGCAATTGCTGGCCTAGCGATGCGAAAGGGGGGCCGAAGGCCAGACCGAGCCGCTGAAAGCGGCGAAGGGCCGAGCGAACAGCGAGCCCTGTAGCGTAGCGCCGACGAGCGAAGCGAGGCGGAGGCCCCAAAACATCCTCCTACTAAGGAACCTCTTCGATTAAAATTTCTACACGGCGGTTTTGGGCCGCCTTATACAAAGCGCGGCTGCCATCGGCTAAGGTATCCATTTGCAAGAGCTCTTGATTGGAGCGGCTTTGGGTCTGGATGGGGCAGCTGATCCCCTTATTTTCTAGATAGGCCTTGGTTTGCAGGGCAAAACTGAGGGCTTCCTCCTGGGCGGCTTGGCCATTTAGTTTAGAGTCGGTATGCCCAATAACAATCAGTTGGGCTTGTGGATTTTGGGCCAAATAATTTTGCAAGCTATCGAGATACTCGCCAAAAACGGGGGGCGCTAACTTAAAGCGTTGATCGGGCGATCGAAAAAAAGCCATGCGGCCATCATAAGTCAGGCGCTTAATATCTTGCAGATAAGCTTGGCGGAAGCGTTCGGCCTCCTTTTTTTCTTGTTCTGGGCCGCTAGGCAGATAGCCAATAATCTCTAAATCGATATAAAAGGCCTTTTTATTTAGGGGCATGGTATCGCCTAGAATATAGATTTGTTGGCTGGGCAACTGGTATTCGGCCATCAATTTATCGGCGATGCTCAGGGCGCGGGCTCGGCCCAAATTGCCGTAGCGTTTGGCTTGTTCGGGCAGGGTTTCCTCCTTTTTATAGCGGCCAATAATCTTCAGTTTGGCTTGGGGTTGGCTTTTGAGCAGCAGGGCCATCTCTTCGAGCAGGGCCAATTGTTTGGGGAGGTAGAGCGGGGCGGTACTGCCATAATCAAACTCAAATTCTGGATAATTTTCCCAGAGGGGAAAGCCCTCTGCCGAGACACTAAGGTCGTTGGGAATATGGGCCAATTGGCTACTATCGACAGGGGGGGGCGGGGGGCCACATTGCGCTAAGATGACACAATAGTAATACTTCTGGGCTAGAGACAGCCAGATAGCAAAAAACAGCATGGCCAGAATAAGGATGAGTATATTTTTGCGGCTCATAGTGCAAGAAAAGAAAAAGGCTGTTAGTTCAATTATCTAACAGCCTTTGGGTATAGGTACTATAAAATTAGTCTTTAAAGGGAGGCGGATCGAGGGGAATATCCTGATCGATCTCATTGAAGCCCTCGGGAATATCGAGCTCCTTAAATTCCTCCTCCTGATTTAGGTCTAGGGGCGGAAGCTCCTCGCCAAAGTTCTCGGGATATTCGGGAATTTCGGGCAGCTCTTCGGGCATAGCGGGAAACTCATCTCTGCTTTCCTCTGTAGCCACAGGAACGGGAATATCGCCGGGCATGACCGTCAAATCGGCGGGCATATCTTCTGGATTGAAGCCATAGGTTTCATTTTCGCCATTTGTATTATTGGCAAAAGGGTCTTCTGTAGGGGCCACAAAGCTATTGGGAACATTGGCGCCGGTAGCCGATTGCACATTGGCCAGCTCATCGTTAATCATGGCTTGCAGTTGGCTATTAACTTGTTGGGCATCGCCAGTTTTTTCCAGTTTGCGTTGTAGTTCTAGCAGCTTGAGGGCGGCCTCAAAGCGTTGGCTAGCCTGATTAACTGAATTTTCTCTTTTGACATTGGCGAGGCGCTCTTCCATTTGCAATTTGGCGGCTTCTTCACGGGCGCGAACCATATCGCGGGCAGAGCCACTAATAAAGGTCTCCAAACTTTCAATCAAAGAAGTAAGGATTTTGTGCACCACTCTAGCCGAGAACCCGCCCAAAAAGGCCAAAATAGGCTTATAGGTAATAAAGCCACCTAGGCTCTGGGCGGGATTGGCCACCTCAGAGGCATCGCCACCATAAACCGTAGGGTCAATAAAGATAAACTGGGCCAAAATCACCCCAGAAACGATACCTAGAATAAAGCGAATCCAGTACATAGACTCGTATTTGGCATCAAAAGAGGCATTAGATATATACTTATAGGCCTCAAAGAGGGCATAAAAAGAGGCACCAGCGGCTGCAATGGCCAAAATAAATAGCTGGTTGAGCAAAAACTTCATAGGATCCTGATAATCCAGGATATTTCCATTGACAGAGCGAGCATCTACCTCCTCAAACATAAATAGCCCCAAGAAGGTCAATAAGGCAATAATGGCCACAAAGGTCATCCGCTGAATGAGGGGAATAGGCCCCAAAAAGCGAAAAGCACTCTTCTTTTGCTCTTCCAACAACACAATAGAGCTAGGTTGAGCCGGATAAACCGCAGCGGTCAAATCCTCATGCACCATACTCAATTGGTTAATCATATCTTCCTGAGAAGGAACGTGCAGCTCCTCGGCCTGGGCCGAGCGATGGGCCATCCCGCCAAGGGTTTGGCGGCGGCTATACTCCAGAAAAGGGTGAGTTCCATTGGCATTTCGGCTGCCATCCGAAACAGGCCCATTTTCTACATAATCTTGGTAGAGCTTAAATTTTTTGAGGCTGGCCAAGAGACCGGGGGGAAGCTTCTTGCCCTCGGCCAAAGCGTGGTCAATCATCGCTTCGCACTCGAGCAAGGTCTTCTCTACAGAGTTCTGATACTTTTTTTTGCCCATGACTGGCTTTAATTTTCGTTTTTTGGTGCAGGGATAGGGCCTTTAGAGGCCAATATTGCCTCAAAGACAAAGGAAGATAGTCGAAAATGCCTGAAAAATTGAAAAAGGCCTAAAAAAAAATTCCTTATCCCCCTATTTATCGTATTTTTGCCCCAGCTAAGATATGATTCTCAGCAATCTTGATTAGTAAACCATTTAAAATTTTAAACAATGGCAACTTACCTCTCTAAAGAGACCAAAAACGAAATTTTTGAAACTTACGCAGGCAGCGCCAGCAACACAGGTTCAGTAGAAGGCCAGGTAGCTTTGCTATCTTTCCGCATCAAAAACTTGTCTGAGCACCTAAAAGCCAACCACAAAGATCACGCAACTCGTCGTTCTTTGCTCAAAATGGTTGGTCACCGTAAGTCTTTGCTCAAGTACTTGGCAAAGAAAGATATTCTCAAATATCGTGAGTTGATCGCTAAACTAGGTATCCGCGATACTTTGGGCCGCAATCAATAAGAAACCATTGGGGCTTCTGCTATTTTTAGTAGAGGCCCTTTTGTTTTTTAGGGGCCTCCCGCAGCAAGCTGCGGGCGCTACGCTTCAGGGCTCGCAGGTCTGCTCGGCCCTTCGTCGCTTCGCTCCTTGGTCTGCGGCTTCGCCGCCCCCTTTCGCATCGCTAGTCCAGGCGCTTCGCGCCTTCTACACGCAATAAATAAAACAGAGAGCCCGCAAGCCTTTCTGTTTTAGCCACAGTTCTTGTCCGCAATACAACAAATTGCATTTTTAGCAGCAGGCTAAGGAGGTCTGCTGTCAGACGTTATCTTAAACAATTATTAGAAATGGGTAAACAAATCCCTTTGAGCACCTCTGCAGTTATTGCAGGTAAGGAGTTCACACTAGAAACTGGCAAACTTGCCGCCCTTACCGATGGTTCAGTTGTACTGCGCTATGGTGACACTATGCTTTTGGCTACTGCCGTAGCCGCTGAAGAAGCCCGCCCTGATCAGAGCTTTTTTCCTCTTTCAGTAGATTATCGCGAAAAATTTGCTTCTGCAGGTCGTATTCCCGGCAACTTCTTCCGTAGAGAGGCCCGCCCTTCAGAATATGAAATCCTTACTTCTCGTTTGGTAGACCGTGCCATCCGCCCGCTCTTCCCCGATCACTTCCTCAACGAGACGCAAATCTTTATCTTCCTCATCTCTGCCGATGGAGAAACCCTACCCGACGCTTTTGCCGCCTTTGCCGCTTCTGCTGCCCTTATGGTTTCTGATATTCCCTTTGCTGGACCTATCTCAGAGGTGCGCATTGCTCGTATCAATGGCGAGTTTATCGTGAACCCTTCTCGCTCAGAGCTAGAAACTGCCGATATGGAGTTTATCATTGCCGGTAGCATGGATAATATCGTTATGGTAGAAGGGGAAGCCGATGAATGCCAAGAGGAGGAACTCATCGAGGCAATCAAAGTGGCCCATGAAGCCATCAAAGAGCAATGCAAAATGCAGCTCGAACTTCGCCAGCTAAAAGGCGTAACAGAAAACCGCCCCGTAGCGGAAAAAGAAGAGAACGAAACGCTAAAAGCCGCTGTAGATAGCGCTTGCCGCGAAAAACTCATGGATATTGCAGGCACTCCTTCTGATAAGAAGGTCCGCAAAAATGCGTTTAAAGCACTAAAAGACGAAACCAAAGCCGCCCTAACAGAACAGTTTGGCGAAGAAGCTTGGGGCGAAATGTCTCATCTCTTCAGTGGCTACTTTGATGCCCTCAAGAAAGAGTGTGCTCGTGAGGTGGTCTTGAGTAAGCAACAACGCCTAGATGGCCGTACCCCCACAGAGGTGCGTAACATCTGGTGTGAAGTAGATTACCTACCCGCTCCTCACGGTTCTGCCCTTTTTACTCGTGGAGAAACTCAATCCTTGACCACCGTCACTTTGGGGTCTAAAATGGATGAGGCCTTGATTGACACTGCTCTGTCATTGCACAATGACAACTTTTTGCTGCACTATAACTTTCCTCCTTTCTCTGTAAATGAGGTGGGACGTCCAAGAGGGACTAGCCGCCGGGAAGTAGGCCACGGTCACTTGGCTCGCCGTTCTTTGGCCCGTGTAATGCCCGAAGATTATCCTTATACTGTACGTATTGTCTCAGACATTCTAGAGTCTAACGGTTCTTCTTCTATGGCGACCGTTTGCGCAGGTTCTTTGGGCCTTATGGATGCTGGTGTACCTATCCGCAAGCCCGTTTCTGGTATTGCTATGGGTTTGATTACCGACGGTAAAGGCCGCTCTGTTGTTCTTACCGATATCCTTGGTGATGAGGACCATTTGGGCGATATGGACTTTAAAGTAACGGGTACCGAAGATGGTATCTGTGCCGTACAAATGGATATCAAGATTGACGGTTTGGATTATGAGTTGCTTCGCACGGCCTTGCTACAAGCTCGTGAGGGACGACTACACATCCTTGGCGTAATGAATGAAACCATGTCTGAAGCTCGGGAAGATCTCAAGCCTCAAACGCCTCGTATGGAGCTGATCATCATTGATGCCGATTATATTGGTGCCGTGATTGGTTCTGGTGGTAAGGTGATTCAAGGGCTACAAAAAGAGACCAGTACAGTGGTTACTGTAACTGAAGAAGAGGGCAAAGGTTATGTTCGCATTTCTGGTGAAAAACCCAATGTAGAAAAAGCCGCTGCCTTTATTCAGGGAATTACTACCGAGCCTGAAGTAGGAGAAGTCTATGATGCAAAAATCGTTAAGTTGATGCCTTATGGCGCCTTTATCGAGTTTTTGCCTGGCCGTGAGGGGCTCCTTCACGTTTCTGAATTGGCTTGGGAACGCATTGAAAATGTAGAAGAAGTATTGACAGAAGGAGAGGCGATCCAAGTGAAACTACTTGAAATTGATCCTCGTTCTGGAAAATTCCGTTTGTCTCGCAAGGTGTTGCTTGAAAAGCCCGAGGGCTATGTAGAGCGTCCTCCTCGCGAAAAGCGTGATCGCAATGATGATCGTCGTGGCGGAGGCCGTGGTGGAGATCGCGGTGGCCGAAATAATCGCCGATAACTTCTAGTTAGCCGATAAAGTGAGCGCCCTGTTTCTATGGAAACAGGGCGCTTTTTTATGGGGCCGCCTATAAGCGCAAAGAAGTTGGTCCAAAATGGCCGAAGCGCAAGACTTGCATTTGGCCTAGCGATGCGAAAGGGGGCGGCGCAGCCGCAGACCAAGGAGCGAAGCGACGAAGGGCCGAGCAGACCTGCGAGCCCTGAAGCGTAGCGCCGACGACCGAAGGGAGGCGGAGGCCCCAAAACACCTTATTTATCTTAATCATTAAGATCTTGGAGCAAGAAAAGGGCATAGGCAAACTGGATATTTTTAGCTCTCTTTTTGCTGATAGCTTGGCTCTGCCATTCCTCTGTTTTTGGATAAAGGGCTAGGCGTTCATTTTGCTCATTGATTAAGAAAACGGGCATTTTAAAATCTGGGCGGCAGTTGGTCCAGCGGTAGCGGATAAAGCGTTTTCGGCCTTTTTTGTAGACCTCATATTCGAGTTTAGGGATTTGGGTTTCCTCTAGATACTGCTTAAAAAAATAGCCATAATTTTGGCCCGTAAACTCTTGGACAAACTGAATATAATCTTGGGTATTGACCGAATTGATTTTGTACTTTTGGTAAAACCCCTTGAGGCTGGCCCACCAAAGGCTATCATTTTGGAAACATTGGCGGAGGCTGTGGAGCATTTGGGCGCCTTTATAATAAATATCGGAATCATTGCCTAGGAAATTGACATGTAGGGGGCCGAGTAGGGGTTGTTTGTTCTCAATATAATGGTATTGGAATTTTAGGTAGCGTTCGGCGGCTTGGGGACCATATTTTTCCTCCATAAAAACGGATTCCATATAGGTACAAAAGCTTTCGTGCAGCCACATCTCGCCATGGTCTCGGCAGCTGACGCTATTGCCCCACCATTCGTGCCCTGTTTCATGAAGGATAATAAAATCCTCGGGCATACCCTCGGGGTGGCGGCCAAGGTAGCCCGCTTTAAACTGGTTGCCATAGGCAATGGCCGACTGATGTTCCATGCCCAAATAGGGCGTTTCGACCAAGGCGTAGCCATCGTTCCAGAAGGGATATTTGCCGAGGTATTGCTCAAAAGTAGCCAGGACCTCATGGGCCTGCTTAAATTGGGTTTTGGCCTGCTCCAGATGCTCGGGCAAGACATAATAATCCATGGCCAGCTGGCTGCTGTCGGTAGGGGAGGTGTAGCGGTCCTCGAAATGCGTATAATTGCCCACATTGAGGGTCACATTATAATTATTGATGGGGTAGGTGACCACCCAAGTATAATTGGCCACATATTGATTTTTGAAGACCGAGCGGAGTTGGCCATTAGAGACCGACATTAGGTTGGGGGGCACAATCGTTCTGATCCGCATACTATCGGGCTCATCGGATAAATGATCCTTATTGGGCCACCAAAGGCTAGCGCCAATACCCTCGCAAGAAACGGCCAGCCAGGGATTGCCCGCCTCGTCCTTACGCCAAATAAAGCCCCCATCCCAAGGTGGGTTTTGGGCTTCAATAGGGTGGCCATGATAATAGACCGTGATGACATCGGTGATGCCAGCAGGCTGCATATTGCCAAAATCAACAAAAAAGGCATTCCCCTTCCGATGAAAATCAAGTTGTTGACTCCCATGCAGAATGCTATCAATCTTCATATTCTCAAAAAGGTCTAGCTGAATCATATTGAAGCCTTGCAAGACCTTATAACGAATGCTATTGAGGCCCCGAATCGACTTTTGATTAAAATCTATCTGCAAATAGAGATCATAAAATTCTACATCATAACAAGAACGCAGGGGACTGAGCCCACCTCGCAGACTATCCGCTGCAGAAAACTGCCCTTTTGCAAAAAAGATAGTCACAAATAAAAATAATATGGAGAGAACGTTTTTCATGGAGCGGGATAATTAGCTGCTTTTGCAAAATTGTTGTAAAGAAGAAGGCTGTTTAGGGCTGTTAGAATTTGACTGTTTTGTACCTATGATGCTGGATGTCAGTTGTATATAGGGGGCACTATGTCTAAGTTTTTGTTAAAAAATAGACGAACTATTCAAGAAAAGACTAAATTTGTTCTACTAGTTTAAATAATTTGGATAGTTTTTTAGCTGAAATGAGCTATTCAAGATCAACCATAATTTACCAAAGTTAGGCTTTCCTCCTCTATATAATGTATCGCCTAACTTAAAAATAAATAAGCTTATGAATTGGACAAATACATTATCTTTATTAGGGGCCTTTTGCCTCTTTTTTTCGCCGCTAATGGCTCAGAAAACGGTGCAGTTTCGCATCTCGCAGGTCTACTCTAATGTAGATGATATGGATGGCTGGGGTGCCGGCGACTCTGACCCACAATGGGACTTTGAAATTACAGACGCTTTTGGAACCAGCGATGATGATGACCGAGAGTTTGGAGATACCGACTGTCCTGGTTGGAGAACAATTAACAATACGTTCTTTTCAGAAACCTATGATTGCGAAATTCCCTCTTTTACCTTCGTTTGGCGAGGCTTTGAGGATGATGGCTTTGGCTCTGATGCCAATACCGGCTATAGAACAATTAGTATTCCCGTCGCTAGCCTGAACCTTAACCAAACTAGCTTCACCACAATCAACACCTATACGGCAACCGCTAGCGGCGACCCCTGTGGTAGTGGAAGTACGGTCACTTGGCGCATTACCCTCCAATACCGAATTACTGGCGGCGATTTATGTAAGGACGAATGTAGCGATCCTTATGTCTTGCCCACCGCCCCCGAATATGAATGCAATGGTACACAATCTACCATGTCTTTAAATGTGCCTATCCGCGCCCGCGAACCCGCCGACGCTTCTCAAAATAGCTATAGCACCGCAGGAATTTCTTGCGATATCGATGGTAGCTCTCCCGAAGATGTTTGGGTTCGTACGACTATCCCCGATTCTTCTGGAGGAGTGATTATCCAGTTTGAAAATAATGGAGGCTGCTCTGGCTTTGCCTGTTATACCAATATTGCCTACGCTTGGTATACTAGCTCCAACGGAAGCTGCTCGGGCCTACAGTATAGAGGCTGCGATGCCGTTTCTTGCTTTATCGGCTGTAGCGATGGCGAAATCCGTGTGGATGGCCGAGCCAATGAAGAGGTCTGGGTCCGCATCTGGGAAGAAGATGACCAAGGTTTTGATATTACCATTAACCAAATTCAACCTATCGCTCCCGCAGATCGCTGCTATACCGCTATGCCACTCTCTACTTTAGGCTGCAACTATCAAGCAACTTCTGATGATTCTGGCCCCTATGCCGAACCCGATATCAGCTCCTGGACCGCAGGCGCCCACCCCGGTGGCCTCTGCCAAGATGGCGATGGCAATTCAGGAACAAATGCAGTCTGGTCCTCCAACGAAAATATGGTCTGGTATACTTTTGACCATACCGGAGGCCCTTTCAATATTGCCGTAGATAATATGATCTGTACTGGTGGCGCCGCCGCTGCTCAATTAGGGGTGTTTTCCAATTCAGGTACCGCCGCTTCTCCCAGCTGCAACCTCGCCAGCGAAACCGGATATGGCTGCGCAGTAGGCGTTGGCGCCGTCCAATTGAGTATCGCTTCCTTACCCCCAGGTAGCTATGTATTGGTAGTAGACGGCAATGCCGGTGCTCAATGCGATTGGGTCTTCCGCGAAGCCATCAATGGCCCTCTACTCCCTATCCAACTCAAGGAGTTTGATCTGGAGTATAAAGAGGCAAGCAATAGCGCAAAACTGAACTGGGAACTAGAGTATGAGGAAGATCAAGAAGGCTTCCTTGTCCAACGCTCTTTTGATGCTATCGACTTTGAAGATATCGATTTTATCCCCGCCTATGGCACTGCCGAATTAGATAGCCAATATGAGTATATCGACCAAGACCTCCCCCAAGCTCAGGTGCTTTATTATCGCTTCCGCCAAGAAATGACCGATGGCAGCTACCGACATACCAATATTAAGTCTATTACACCCGTCCAAGAGTCTGGCGTATCTCTACTCCAAGAACTCTACCCCAACCCCGCCCGAGATGCCATCAATATCCCTTTCCATACCGTCTCCTCCGACAAAATTACAATCCAACTCTATGATATGAATGGCCGCCTAGTTAAGAATGTTTTGCAAAGCCAACAGTTCGAGGCCGGCTACCACCTCAAACAAGTCGATATTAACGATTTGCCCAATGGCATTTATGTGCTGCGCTTCTCCGCCGGCCAAAATACTAGCATGAAACGCTTTCTGGTCCAAAAATAGAATATAAAACTAGCCATCATAATGAAGCCCTAATTGCCGCTGCGCAGTTAGGGCTTTTCTTTTGATTTATCTGTTTTTTGGGGCCTCCGCTGCGGCCTGCGGCCTTGCGGCGGTTACTCCCTTCGGTCGTCGAACTGCGAACTAAAGTTCTTGTTGTCGTTTCGGGGCTCGCAGGTCTGCTCGGCCCTTCGGCGGCTTTGCCGCCTCGGTCTGGCCTGACGGCCACCCCTGCACATCGCTAGGCCAGTATGGCCTTCGGCCATTCGACCTACTCTTTCTAGCCTGCCAATTGAGGCAGTTCTGTCAGACTCCGCTTTTGTTTGGCCAAATAAATACGCAATACTCATATTTTACCACTAAAGCCAAAATGTTAGCGCTATACTATCCCCTTAGTCAGCCCCCCAGCTCGCTAAATCGCTAGCTGCCTATCAGTTTAAGGCCAAATATATATGTCTTTTGGACAGGCTGCTAGCCGTTCTTTCTCCTTTATAAGTTATTTTAGAGCATTCTTTCCGCCAAAACAAAGCTTATGAATCAAACTATCAAAACAACTCTACTGCTGCTCTGCCTATGCAGCTGGGGCAACTCGCTCTTTGCCCAAACTTGGGTCGAGTTATTAGAAGAGCCCGAAGTGAATTTTAATCAGGTCCAACAAGCCTTTGAAAACCAATGGGGGAACCGCCCATACGAAAGAGGAAAAGGCTGGAAACAGTACAAACGCTGGGAGTTCTTTATGGAGGACCGCTCTTTCCCGCATGGCAAACGCCCCCGACCCAATAAGGCCTGGGAGGAACATCTCGCCTTCAAAAATAAATACCGCCAAGGCCAAAATTGGGGCAGCCGCTCCGCTAACTGGCAGCCCCTTGGCCCAAATAATTGGACCAACCAAACGGGCTGGAACCCCGGAAATGGCCGTATCAATTGTACCGCCACCGACCCCAATAATTCAAATGTCCTTTATGCCGGCGCCCCCTCCGGTGGCCTCTGGAAAAGCACAAATAGCGGCCAGTCTTGGAGCTGCCTAACGGACCATCTGCCCGTACTAGGCGTTTCCGCTATCCTTATCGATCCCAATAATTCTAATCACCTCTATATCGGCACCGGCGATGGCGATGGCTCCGATACCTACAGTATTGGCGTCCTAGAGTCAGTAGACGGAGGAGCCAACTGGTCCACTACAGGCCTGAGCTTTACAGGCCGCAACCGCCTGATCCGCAGAATGATTATGCACCCCACAAATAATCAAATTATTTTTGCCGCTACCAATAATGGGATCTATCGCACAACAGATGGAGGGACCAACTGGAGCCGAACCCAAACAGGCAGCATGCGAGATGTAGAGTTTAAACCCGGAGACCCCAATACCGTTTATGCCTGCACCGACGAGCTGTATAAGTCTACCGATGGTGGCCAAACTTTTAGCAAGATTACGGTGGGCCTACCCGCCGCCGCCGATGTCAATAGAGCCTCTATTGCCGTCTCTGCCGCCAATCCCAATTATCTCTATATCCTCTTTGGCGCAAGTAGCGACGCCGGTTATTATGGCATTTATCGCTCTACCAATAGCGGCCAAAGCTTTAGCCTGCAATCTAATTCGCCCAATATCTTTACCTATGAAACCGATGGTAGCGGAACCGGCGGCCAAAGCTGGTATGATATGGCCCTAGCGGTATCGCCCAGCGATGCCAATGAGGTCTATGCTGGCGGGATCAATGTCTGGAAATCTAATGATGGGGGAGCCAACTGGCGCTGCCAAACGCATTGGGTCCACCCCAATAACCTCGGCTATGTACATGCCGATATCCATACCCTAGATTTCTTTGGGGCTGTTTTGCACTGCGGTAGCGATGGCGGTTTTTCTACTTCTGCCGATACGGGGGCTACTTGGACCTTCCGCTCGGCAGGGATGGAAATTACACAGTTTTACCGCATTGGCGTTTCGGCCCAAAGTGCCTACCGCATAATTGGCGGGGCCCAAGATAATGGAACCAATTATCTAGAAAACGGAACTTGGTTGCACGCCCTAGGTGGCGATGGCATGGAGGCGGCTATAGACCCTAGCAATAGCCAGATTATGTACGGCTGTATCCAAAATGGAGCCCTCAGAAGAACAACTAATGGCGGCCAAAACTGGTCCAGCATCAAACCCGCTAATGCCAATGGTGGCGCCTGGATTACCCCCTACCAAATTAACACCCTAGCCCCCAACGAACTCTTTGCCGGCTATGAGGAGGTCTGGAAAACTACCGACCGTGGTGATAACTGGACCCAAATATCAAATTTTGGAACGGGCTCTAATCTTCGCTATCTACATATTGCCCCCTCTAATGCAAATTATATTTATACCGGGACCTATAGCACCCTCTACCGCACAAGCGATGGCGGCCAAAATTGGTCTACCATTACCCCAAACCTGCCCAATAATTCAGCAATTAAGTATGTGGCGATCCACCCCAATAATCCCGACCAAATTTGGCTGGCCCTCTCTGGCTATAATGCTGGCGAAAAAGTAGTGAGCACTAGCGATGGGGGACAAACTTGGTCCAATGTATCTGGGAATCTACCCAATCTGCCCATCAATTGTATTGTCTACCAGAATAACTCGCATAATGGCATTTATGTGGGGACCGACGTGGGGGTTTATTATACCGATTCTACCCTCAGCAATTGGCAGTCTTATATGACGGACCTGCCCAATGTCCCGGTCTATGAACTGGAAATCCATGATGGGATTGATAAAATTAGAGCAGCTACTTATGGCCGTGGCGTTTGGGAGTCCGATCTATTTGGGAGTATCCCCAGCCCTCCTACAGCTAGCTTTATGTATAATAGTCAGTTGCTTTGTGCTTCAGATTCGCTACAGTTTACCGACCTCTCTAGTAATGCTAGCCCCGGCTGGCAATGGAGCTTCCCCGGCGGTAGTCCCGCTAGCTCTACTTTGGCCAACCCCAAGGTGCATTATCCAGCCTCGGGTAGCTATACCGCTAGCCTGATTGTCCAAAACCAACATGGAGCCGATACCATACAGCAACAAGTTCAGCTTAATTATGCACCCAATGAACTAAACCTCGTCCTCGATTTTGATAATTATGCTTCAGAAACTTCTTGGGAGGTCCTGGACCAAAATGGCCAAGTCTTGGCCAGCGGCGGAAGCTATGCCAATGGGGCCAATAGCCAAATTGAAAATGTCTGCCTAGGAGACGGTTGCTTTACCCTAAATGTCTATGATAGCTATGGCGATGGGATCTGCTGTAGCTACGGCAGCGGAAGCTACCAACTCCTAGATGCCCAAGGCAATATTTTAGTCAATAGTACAGGGCAGTTTACTACCCAAGAAAGTAATGCCTTTTGCCTCAACCAAACCGCTCCTTTGCTGGCTGGAACTCCACAGGCTACGGTGGCGGGCTGTGGCCAAACTAATGCTAGCCTAACCGCTTCGGCCTCTGGTGGAGACGGAAACTATAGCTATAGCTTAGATGGCAACTCTTTTCAAGCCAATGCAGTCTTTAATAATTTGGCTGCAGGCAATTATACGGTCTATGTGCAAGATGGGCAAGGCCAACAAAGTAGCACGACCATCCAAATTACAGAACAGCAAGCTCCTATGGCCCAAATTAGTAGCAGTAATACACAGTTGTATTTGGACCAAGGGGCAAGCCTCAATTTACAGTCGGTGCTCTCTACCAATGCCGCTAGCTACCAATGGACCCTAGGCGATGGCAATACTAGCGGCTTGGCTAGCCTCAGCCATAACTATAGCCAAGCTGGGCAGTTTTGGGTGGTCCTTACCGCCCTACGAGATAATTGTAGCGATCAAGATAGCCTTTTGGTAACGGTAGACCTCACTAATGCAATCAGCCAATCGGCTAAGCCCGCCCTAGCTTTAGAGCTGTTCCCACATCCCGTTCAAACTAACTTGCAGTTTACGCTCGAGCTGCCCAAACAACAAGATAAGATGGAAATCTTTATCCATAATGCTTTGGGGCAGTTGCTCTATTGGGAGGAAGTGGACCAGCCCCAAGCTGAGCTCCAACGCCAAATTCATCTGGGCAATCAAGCCAATGGGGCCTATATTCTAACGATCAAAACAGATGACTTTAGTTATTCTAAGCCCTTTATTAAGGCGGCGCCCTAATCTAGTCAATCACTAAATTTTATGGGCCAAGTACTGGTCCTGCCTAGCGGCAGTCGATTTAAATCGACTGCCGCTTTTTGTTTCTGCAGAATAGCTTTCTCCAACTGGAATGGGCCGTTTTGCATCTGCAGAATAGGGCGTAAAGGTTTTGATGGGGTATAGCCCTGGGCTGAAGCCCAGGGTTATTGACTGACCGAACTGACGGACTAAAGTCCTTGTTCGCTTTTCTACTTCTAGCGTCTTCGACTAACCGATGTGCAGCAGTGCGGCGCAGCCCATGGCCGAAGGCCAAAGGCCTAGCGATGCGAAAGGGGGCGGCGAAGCCGCAGACCAAGGAGCCGAAGGCGACGCAGGGCCGAGCAGACCTGCGAGCCCTGAAGCGTAGCGCCCGCCGAAGGCGGGAGGCCCCAAAACAGCAGTATTATCGCCAATTTTTCTTAATAAACTGCCTTAATCGTTTGGCATGAGCGGCAGCGCCAAATTCTCCAGCTTTCTTTTGTTCTTTGCGCCATTTATTCATATTTCGGAGCAATTTGCGTTTGATTTTTCGTTGATAGGGGAGTTGAACAATTGTAGAGATGGCGGCTTCTAGATGTTCGCTATGGTCTTCTTTGTAGTATTGCCATTCTAGGGCATAGCTTTGGCTGGCGGCCTTCCAGATGGCCAAAACATCTTGGCTAGCGCGGCTTTGGCCCAGCCAATAATAGCATTGATGGATCACCGCAGCGGTATCGCCTAAGGCGGCTAATTCGTTTACATTTTGCTCGTAATAGGCGAGACCTTGGGCAAAATTTCCGGCTTGGCAGGCTAGGCCAGCACGGCTGAGGCGGCACCAATTGCGGAGCTTTTGAAAGCCGTATTGGTCGGCCAATTGGACCCATCGACTGGCCCAGCGATCATAGTCTTGATCTTGAGCAAGGGCATAATAGTAGGGGGCTTGGTGGTACCAGGGAATGTAGCTGTCGTAGAGCAGTTCATCGGCTGGATTTTGGAGATAGGGGGGGAGGTAGCGGCAATAATAATCCTCAAAATACTGATCGGCTTTTTCCCATTGGCCCATATTGCGATATTTGCCCGAGAGGCTGAGGCCCATACTTTGGATGGTGGCCGTATCTTTTGTGCGTAGGGCCTGCTCGGTCCAGTGGTCCAAAACGAGCAGAGAATCCGCCTGGCTGGGGGCATATTTGAGCTGATAGGCATAGGGCAGATAGTGCTCCCACTTAAAGTAAAACTCATCTTGGCCCCAGCTCTGCAGATGCGTAAAAACCAGTTCCTCAAAGCAAGTTTGCATAAAGTCGCGGGCATCGGCCTCTTCTTGATAGAGGCGGCAAGTACGGAGCAAATAGCTACTGGCCTCTCTCCAGCGGGGTTTGGGGCAATACTTTTTGAGATTTTTGTACCAACGAACCGCATAGGGCTTGGCCTGGGCCCAAGAATGCGACTCCATCATGGCCCAGCGGTAGGGCGAGCGGTTAGCATCCTCCCAAAGCTGGGGTAAATCGGCATTGGGCAGATAAATTTCCTCATAAAAAGCCAGGGCGGGTTCGGGGTCCTTCAATTGGATCAGGGTTTCCATAGCGCGCCAAAGCTGCACGGGCCGCAGGCGGTCCAAATCGCTTCGGCCAACTTCCAAAATGCGCTTATAAAACTGCGCCAGCTGGACATCCTCCTCTAGGCTATCGTAAATATCGGCCAGTCGCCACTCTACATAATAAAGCGGATCCTTGCGCTGCATCCTGATCTCAAAACAGCGCTCAAAATGATGCACGGCCTCCTCCAGATAATCGGCATCGTAGAGGGCAAGGCCCCAATGGGCTCGAATGCTCGCCTCATAATCTAGGGCATCTAGTTCGGGGACCTCCTTGGCCCAACGCAGCAGGCTATCGCCATACACATTAAAGTTTTTGATGCTCGGAAAGCGCTGTAGATAGGCCTCCCAATGCCATAGTAGCGTTTTTTTATCCCATTGCAACATCCGCAACAGCTCCGCATCCAAATCGTCCTGTTCTTCTTTGCTCAACCATTGTTTGAGGTACTTTGCATAGGTTTTTGGCCGATGATAACAGACCGAAGACTCAAAATCAGAAAGCAAGCGAATCGATAAAGCCGCCGAGCTCAACAACCTTTTATCGCTCAGCTCCATCCGCTCTAACTCAAGCATAGAAGCGCCAGCATGAATTAGGGCCTCCCAATCAATTTCACTACAATAAACGGAGCTTTGCCCCATCCGAACAGATTGCAAAGGACTGGCCTCAGCCCTTAATAGGAGCAGTTTGGGGTCTTCTGTAGGAAACTGATCTATTTTTTGGGCCATCAAGGGCAAAAAAAAGAGAAAAAAAAGGGACAAAAATAAATAACGCATAGATTAATTGTTTTTATGGACGTATCTTTGGGGCAGCGGCTTGCCCAAATTACGGAAAATGCCGTTATTGAGCACTTACTTTTTAGCGTAACAATTGAATTGAAATACTATGGATGCCAATCTGATCTATGAAGGGAAGATTATCAAAATTGAAGATACTCAACAAGTCACAGACCGCTTTAAAAAGCGTGCCTTTGTTGTAGAAACCGACGAGAACTACTCGCAGCTCATTCAGGCCGAACTCACTCAAGATAAATGTAGCCTGATTGATGACTACAAAGTAGGCGATAAGGTGCGGGTACACTTTAATATCCGTGGCCGCGAGTGGAATGGCCGCTATTTTACCAACCTCAATGCCTGGCGCCTAGAGCGTGTAGGCGCTCCCGCCGCCAATGAAGCCCCCGTTGGCGACCTTCCCCCTCCCCCCGAAGAGGACGCCGTAGGCAATGATTATGAAGATGATTTGCCCTTTTAATATAAGAAGAGACCTAGCGGATTGGCTGGGTCTTTTTTTTGGGGCTGCCCCGCCCTTTGGGCGGGTCGGGCTGTGTCGCAGCTCGCTGTTCGCTCGGCCCTGCAGCGCTTTCAGCGCTTTGGTCTGGCCCTGCGGGCCACTGCTATCCATCCCTCAGCCTGCGGCGGCTTTGCCGCCTGCTAGACGCAGAAGGGCCAAAAACTACAAAAAGATGAATAGTAGCGATAAAAAAATTGTACAATCAAATAGAGCTTTGTATTTTGAGCCCAGTTTTTAACGCAGCCCAACAGAGTTAGGCTATAAACAGAAACAGCAACTATGGCAACAAGACAGATTCGTTTGCGCGAAGCCTTGCGAGAAGCAATGGTAGAAGAAATGCGCCGAGATGAAAATGTATTCTTGATGGGCGAGGAAGTCGCTCAATATAATGGAGCCTATAAGGTCAGCCAAGGCATGCTCGATGAATTTGGGGCAAAGCGAGTTATTGATACCCCCATTGCCGAGCTCGGCTTTGCGGCTATTGGTACTGGTGCGGCTATGGCGGGCTTGCGTCCAATTGTAGAATTTATGACTTGGAACTTTGCGGTTTTGGCTTTTGACCAAATCGTAAACCATGCCGCCAAGATTTTGCATATGTCTGGCGGACAAATTAAATGTCCTATTGTTTTTCGTGGCCCTTCTGGTGCGGCCGGACAATTGGCGCAGCAGCACTCTCAAACCTTTGAGAGCTGGATGGGGCAGGTCCCTGGCCTCAAGGTGATTTCTACTATAGATCCCTATGATGCTAAGGGCCTTCTAAAAGCGGCTATCCGCGATGAGGACCCCATTTGTTTTATGGAGTCGGAGGTGGCTTATTCTAATATGGGCGAAGTCCCCGAGGAGGAGTATATTCTCCCCATCGGTAAGGCGGCTGTCAAAAGAGAAGGAACAGATGTAACAATCGTTTCTTATAATAAAATGATGTTGGTGGCTCAAGCCGCTGCCGATGAATTGGCCAAAGAGGGCATCTCTGCGGAGGTAATTGACCTGAGAACCATTCGTCCTTTGGATATTGACAGCATTGTCGCTTCGGTCAAAAAGACCAACCGCCTTGTGGTGGTTGATGAGTCTTGGCCCTATGCTTCTGTATCTTCAGAAATTGCTTATGTCATCCAGCGTCATGCTTTTGACTATCTAGATGCGCCCGTTATGCGCGTCAATTCTGCCGATACTTCTTTGGGCTATTCTTCTGTATATGTAGATGAGTATATGCCCAATCCTACTAAAGTGGTAAAAGCGGTCAAAGCTGTTATGTACAAGCTCTAAAAGGCGTACATAAGTGGACAAAAGATAGAAAGGCTCCTTGATGGAGCCTTTTTTTTGCTGAAGTTTTCGCTTTCATCAAAAGCTTCCCTAACTTTCTAGAAAATACACTAGCTATGAACTACCTCAAATCAAGTCTATTGCTCTTGGCCCTTGCACTTTTTGTGGCCTGTAGTGGCGATAGCATCAATTATGCAGAAAAACTAGAAGGAAAATGGGAATTGAGCAATGTGAGTGCTATTCTCAAAGCGGGCTATGGGGGCAACTACGATTTTGAAGCCCTCAATGCGGGCTACCTCAAGTTTAATGCAAATGGCAGCTATGAGAGCAAAATTGACCAATTGGAGAATAAGGGCCAATGGGAGGTTGCCCAAGATGGTAGCTATCTCCAACTCAAGGCCGATAGCCTCCCCTTTGATGATAAGTTAAAGCTCCGTTTTGAAAACGAACGTAGTATTTTTATCTACAATAATGGTAAAGAGTATCAGTTTAAGAAGCTGAACTAATTTGGGCCAAAAAAAAGGGCTGCCGAATCTTCGGCAGCCCTTTTTGCATTTTAGCCCTAGGGTTGGGTCAGCACTTGATAATCGGAGGCATGCGTACCATCTAATTTGACCATACAGTCGTAGATTTTTCGCTTGGTCCTAAAATCGGCCACCTCAAAGACATTGAGAATCTCCTCTCTTTTGCTATTCGTGAAAATTTGCATCAGCAGCATACTCGGATAAGCCGCATTAACGGCCTTGATACTGAGTAGAGCTTCTTCCATGGCCTTAATGCCATCCGCTCGGCTATCTTCTTGGCTTAGGCGATCTAGGCCCAAAAGGTAATATTTGTACATTGCTCGGCGCATCGGTTTTACCCGCACATTGAGCAAGTTTTCAATCAGCCAGTAGCGGCTCTGGTTGCCGTCGTTTACGGTCCAGCCCTTGGCGGTACCTCTAGGCACGGCATTCAGAATGTCTTGGGCCTTATTGAGGTACTGCTCTCCGCCCAATTCCTCAAAAGAGTCATGGTCCATACCCAAAACAATATAGGCATAAAAGGCAATGGTAGAGGTCAGGTTGGAGGTAAAGCTCCCCTCCGTAAAATCAAGCACCTCAAACTCTCCATAATTAAAGTAGAAGTCCTTATCGAGGTATTGAAAAAGCACCGAATTATAGCCACTCTTATAAATTGGGCGGCTGGCCTGCACCGTCAATTGGGCCTTAAAACTAGTTTGCGAGATTTCCTCATCTACGGTTAAGATGATATTCATCTCGATTCGTTCTTCCGGCTCGTATTCTTGATCGGTCCACTTTCGGTTATTGACAAATTCCTCCAAGGCGGTTTTCAAACTCTTAAAGACCTTGGGGTCGGCGGTTTGTAGCTTGGGGGTGTTAATGGTCACCGAGCTTCGGATTTCTTGGCTCCAGGCTTGTGTCAGCCCAAAAACCAAGGCCAAAGAAAGCAATAATTTTCGCATCATATTAGACTAAAGTTGAGCAGTTAGCTCCAGGGCATTTTTAGCTTTTTTTTGGAGCATCTTGCAGATTTTTGCCGCAATATCTTCTGCGACTTCCAGCTTAGATTTTAGTTCATGCTCTTCAATCTCTAGCTGTCGGTCAATAAAGGTAACCTTATTGGTATCATGGCCAAAACCAGCACCTTTGTCACGGAGGCTATTGAGGACGATAAAGTCAAAGTTCTTTTTCTCTAGTTTTTTGCTAGCGTTTTTTCTAAAGTTCTGGGTTTCTAGGGCAAAACCAACCATACATTGCTGCTCGGTCTTGATTTTTCCTAGTTCTTGGGCAATATCTTTGGTGCGACAAAGGTCAATGCGCATGGGGTCCCCATCTTTTTTCTTGATCTTTTCACAGGCTACGTTTTCTGGGCTGTAGTCGGCTACAGCTGCCGCCAAAACGGCAATCTGGGCCTGCGGAAAAGCCGAGATGGCTGCCTCATACATCTCTTGGGCCGATTTTACATCAATGATTTTAACGGCGGGATGCTTGGGTTTTACCTTAACTGGACCAGAAATCAGGGTCACTTCTGCGCCCAATTTGGCCAAGGTGTCGGCAATGGCGGTGCCCATTTTCCCGGTAGAGTGGTTCGTAATATACCGAACGGGGTCAATGGCTTCAACGGTGGGGCCAGAGGTCAAAATAGCTTTTAATCCCTTGAGCGGTTGTGGTCCTTGTTGCATAAAATGCAGCTCCAAGGCCGCTAGAATATGCTCGGGCTCGGCCATGCGGCCTTTACCTACCAAACCACTAGCTAGCTCGCCTTCTTCGGCATCAATCAAAATGTTGCCATAGCTCTTGAGCTTATCAATATTGGCCAAGGTAGCCGGATGGGTAAACATATCGAGGTCCATGGCAGGAGCAAAGAAAACGGGGCAACGGCTAGAGAGGTAGGTGGCTAGCACCATATTATTACAAAAGCCATTAGCCATAGCGGCTAGGGTGTTGGCCGTAGCCGGGGCCACCAACATGGCATCGGCCCAAAGCCCTAGTTCTACATGGTTGTTCCAACCTTCTTCAGAGGTCACCGAACTATAGACAGAACGTTTTGATAGGGTCGAAAGTGTAAGAGGAGTAATAAATTTGGTGGCGGCATTGGTCATGACAATCTGTACCTCGGCGCCGGCCTTAATGAGTAATCTTGTTAGGCTTGCCGTTTTGTAGGCGGCAATGCTACCCGTTACGGCCAAAAGTATTTTTTTCCCTTTTAACATAAAAAAGCATTTTGGAGCGCAAGTTTCTGTCTGTATGCGCTCAGTCGAAAATTAAGGAATAAATAGCGGGGCTAAGGGGAGCTTTTTTTGGGGCTGCCCCTACGGCCCTTTGGGCCTTCGGGTCGGGCTGTGTCAGGGCTCGCAGGTCTGCTCGGCCCTTCGCTTTTTCGCTAGGCTCAAAAGCTCGGTCTGCGGCTTCGCCGCCCCCTTTTCCATCCCTCAGCCTGCGGCGGCTTCGCCGCCTGCTAGGTCCAAAAAGGCTTGCCCTAGGGGCATAAAAAAACAGCTGAAAAAGTCTAAGCCATAGGCTAATCAAAATAATAGACTTTTCCAACTGTTGTTGCCCCTATCTTAGAGGCCAGAAATTAGGCATATAATTATGCTTCTTCTTCATCTTCACGTAGGCGATACTCCAATTCATCATTCATAAACTCATTAAGAGCAATGATGGCGGGATTGGGCAGGCGCTCATAAAACTTAGAGATTTCAATCTGCTCTTTGTTTTCGTGCACCTCTTCCAAGGTATCTGTAGCAGAAGCAAACTCCTCTAGTTTAGAGTGGAGCTCTCTTTTGAGTTCTACAGAAATTTGGCGCGAACGGCTACCAATTACATTTAGAGACTCATAAATATTGCCGCCACTTTTTGCGGACATCGCAAAAACGTTACGGGCTTCGATGTAAGGATTGATTCCTTGTGCGCGCTCTTTAATTTCACTCATTTTGCAATCTTTTTATTCGCTGCTTACTAATGTTAATCATGTTTTCTACCTCCGAGCCATAGCGGCTATCGCTATGTTTGCGCTCAAAGGTTTTTGCTTTTCCGATGACCTCTTCAAAGCGTTCCACTTGTTTAGATAAGATACTTTTTTCGGCATAGCCAAAAGAAGACTTAATAATCATGTAGCGGATATAAGGCGCCTCTTGGGTATCTGGAAAATCCAGTAGGAGGTTGTTAAAACTATGCACTGCCGCTTGGTAGTGGCTGCGTTTATAGTAGCCTTTGGCGGCTTCTAGGGCTTTGGTCTCTAATTTGGCCCGAAGCAAATCAATTTGTTCGTTACACAAACTAACTCTATCGCTAAGGGGGTACATATTGACAAAGAACTGATAGCCTTCTATGGCTTCTTCGGTATCCTCCTGAGTGAGTCGAAAATTAGGTGATAACTTTCGGCTAGATTCTGCGGCCAAAAAGAGGGCTTCTTCTGCAAATTCAGAATTGGGGTAGGTGTTGTAAAATTGGCGGAAATAATAAGAAGAGAAGCTGTAATTTCTCATTCGGTGGTGTGTACTAGCATAGTAGTAATACACTTTTTCCGACTTCTCACTTCCGCGCACCAGCCCCATGAGGTCCTCTAAGAGGTATTGCGCTTTTTGGTAATCTCCGGCTTCGTAAAAGGCTAGGGCTTTCTCATAGCGATAGTCGAGGTCGGGGTTCATCCGAATCTTATCAATGTTTTCCCTTTGGCAGGCAAAACTGAGGAGGATGAAGAGGAGGCTATAAAGGCCTACTTTTAGTTTTAACATAACTGCAAATATAAGCTTTTTCTAAGATTATCAAGGCCCTAGGATTATTTATTTTGGGCAACTACAGCCTAAAGAACGAGTCTAAAGGTCAAAAGGCAGGGTTTAGAGGCCCATTTCTAGGTTGGTCTTGGCATTTTTGAGTTCGGAGAGGCTGTGGGCGTCTCCAGTTTTTTGGGCTAGGGCGATCCCTTCTTCATAGATGCGCATGGCCATTTCCTCTTTTTCATGTTCTATGAGCAGAGCGGCATAATGGTAATAGAGGCCTATATATTGGGGGCTATCTTTATATAGGGCCGCATATTGTTGCAGGGCCAATTCTGTTTCTTCTTGTTTTTCATATTCTTTGGCAAGGGCAAATCGGAGGAAAGCATCTTGGGGTTTTTGGCCCAGCAGCTGTTGAAGTTGTTCTAGTCGTTTTGACATGGCAAATCCTAATTTTTGCGCAAAGATAGTTTTTTATCAGGCTAGGCCCAAAGCTTTTGCCTTTGGAGCTAGACTTTCTTCTTTTTCGAGCGCAAGGCCCAAGGGGCCTTTTTCTTGGCCTAGCGATGTGGAGGGGGGCGGCGCAGCCGCAGACCGAGGCAGCTTGCTGCCGAAGGGCCGAGCGAATAGCGAGCCCCGCAACGTAGCGCCGCAGCTTTGCTGCGGAGGCCCCAAAGGGAAGAGAAAAGAATTCTAAGGCCTTAAAAGTCTGCATTCTGCATATAAAAGCCTAATTTTGCGCCCTTAAAGCGTTCATTTTAATCAAAAAAAAGAAAATGGCAGGCTACTATAACAACATTCTAGAAACCATTGGCAACACGCCATTGGTCAAGCTCAACAAAATTGTCAAAGAGGTTCCCGCCACAGTTTTGGCGAAGGTAGAAACCACCAACCCCGGTAACTCGGTAAAGGATCGTATGGCCCTAAAAATGGTGGAAGATGCGGAAAAGGCGGGTTTGATCAAGCCTGGAGGGACCATTATTGAATGTACCTCTGGAAACACGGGTATGGGCATTGCCATTGCGGCAGTTGTAAAAGGGTATAAATGTATTTTTACCACAACAGATAAGCAATCTAAGGAGAAGGTAGATATTTTGCGGGCCGTGGGGGCCGAGGTGATTGTTTGCCCCACTAATGTGGGTCCAGAAGACCCTCGTTCTTACTACTCTGTAGCCGAGCGATTGAGCAAGGAAATTCCCAACTCTTTTTGGTGCAACCAATATGACAACCTCTCTAATCGCCTAGCGCATTATGAGAGTACGGGACCTGAAATTTGGGAACAAACAGAAGGAAAAATTACGCACTTTGTAGTAGGTGTAGGGACCGGCGGAACGATTTCTGGCGTTGGTCGCTACCTCAAGGAGCAAAATCCCAATATCAAAATTTGGGGAATTGACCCCTATGGTTCTGTCTTTAAGAAGTACCATGAAACAGGCGAATTTGATGAGAAAGAGATTTACCCTTATGTAACGGAAGGGATTGGGGAGGATATTTTGCCTAAAAATGTAGACTTTGACATCATTGATCACTTTGAGAAAGTGACGGATAAGGATGCTGCTATTGCGACCAGAGAATTGGCTCGGCAAGAAGGTATTATGGTGGGGAATTCTGCGGGTTCGGCTATTATGGGCGTTAAGCAATTGGCTAGTGAGCTCAAAGAAGACGACCTGGTGGTGGTGCTTTTTCATGATCATGGCAGCCGTTATGTGGGCAAAATGTTTAATGATGAGTGGATGCGCGAGCGTGGCTTTTTGGAAGATGAGCTCAAGGTAAAAGACCTGATTGCTAAAAAAGACAATACAGATTTCTTTACCCTCAAGAGCAGCCAAACCGTTAAGGAAGCTTTGCAATTTATGAAGGCCCATGACCTTTCTCAGCTGCCTTTGGTTGATGAGGCGGGTGAAATTGTAGGGGCCATTACAGAAAATTTGGTCCTTAGCTGCTTGCTTGAAAACCCGATGAGCAACAGTGAGCGCCCCTTGAGCGAAATCATGTGTGCGCCTTTCCCTCTTGTAGACTTGGAACTATCGGTAAAGAAGGTAGGCGGTTATTTTAACCATAAAACGCCTGCGGTTATCGCTATTGATAAGGCGGGGATTCCGCATATCATTACCAAATATGATATGATTCAGACGATTGGCTAATTCTGGCTAGTCTGAAAATGAAAAGAGGATGATCATTTGATCATCCTCTTTTTTTATGTCCTTACTTGCCTTCTCCTTTTAGGATAACCAGTACGGTATGAAAAAGAATCTTAATATCGAGGGCCAAAGAGATATTTTCGATATAGAGAATATCATATTTTAGGCGCTGAATCATTTCCTCTACATTAGAGGCATAGCCATATTTTACTTGGCCCCAGGAGGTAATGCCTGGCCGTACTCTTTGGAGGTGGCGGACATGCGGGGCTTTTTTGGCAATTTGGTCAATATAAAATTGCCGTTCGGGTCGAGGGCCCACCAAAGACATATCTCCCTTGAGGACGTTCCAAAACTGCGGCAATTCATCTAGGCGGTATTTGCGCATGATGCGGCCCCAGGGCGTACAGCGGTCGTCGGCATCCTTAGATAGCTGTGGCCCATTTTGTTCGGCATCGGTATACATAGAGCGAAACTTATAGATAAAAAAGGGCTGTCCGCCTCGGCCCACTCGCTCTTGCAAATAGAAAATTGGACCAGCAGAAGAAAGCCGTACCCGCAGTGAAATATAGGCATAGAGCGGGGCAAAAATGAGCAGAAAAAGGCTAGAACTGACTAGATCGATTGCTCTTTTGAGTAGGGCAAACCAAAGCGGCATAAACTTGGGCGAAATCTCAATGAGGGCCGCATCATAGACATTGCTCATTTTGACCTTACCCAAGAGGATTTCATACATTTCTGGACTCACCTTGATGAGTAGTGGCCGCCCCGCCAAGGCATTGAGCAAAAAGCTGAGTTGTTGTTGCTCATCGGCCTCTAGGGCCAAAATTACCTCCTGAATTTCCTGTTCTTGCAATACTTTTTCTAGCTCTTCTATTTGGCCCAAATAGGGCAAGCCATAGTTTAAGGGCTGTTCATTAAGGGCCAGGGCGCCTACAAACTCATAATAGCCTGCCGTTTGCCCTTCCTCAATTTCTGCATAGAGCTGGGCGGCTCGTTCTCGGCTTCCAATGAGCAGCGTCTTGAAGCGAATTTCGCCTTTTTGCACCCGAGCATGCGCTCGGCCCAATAAAAACAGACGGGCCAAAAAGGTCAGGACAAACTGCAGCGCAAATAAGGCCCCAAAAGAGGCATAATAGGCCCGATAGCCTTCGCTATAATTGGGTAGATCATTGAGCAGAATACTAAAAAAGAGAATCAGGCTCCCTAAGAAAATACTGGCCAGACTACGGAGAAACTCCGTGGTTCTAGACATCCGATAAATATTGCGATAGCTATCGGTTAGGGCATAAAGAAGCAGCCAAGCGGGCGGAATAGCCAAGAACCCAAAAATAAAGTTGGGGTCTTTCCACAACCAATCCCAATGAAAAGGAGCAATTTGCTCTAGGGCTATTTTTCTAAAGATAAAAAATAGACACCAAGCCAATGTAGCTGTTAAGTAGTCTAGTAAAATATAGAGCCAGAGCCCTAGGGCTTGCTTTTTCATGTGGCAAACTTATAAAAGGAAAACCTCCCTTAAAAATGTAGAATCTTAATATTGTCTAGGTAGACCTTGGGGCTGACATTTTCCTCAAAATCACTGACTGCAGCACGCAAAATAAGGGTGTAGCGGGCTGCATTTAAGGTGAAAATATCTTCGGTGAGGTCAAAGTAGATTTTCTTCCAGCCATCGCTAGGGTTAACCCCTCCTTTGATGAAGATCTCATCGGGCAAGCCATTATCATAATGAGCAATAAGGCCCACCGAAATCACTTCCTCGGTTTTGTAGTGCATTTCTAGAAACACAGAGGTAGCCGTATTGGGCCGCTGCAAATCAGAAATGCGAAAGGAGGTCCCTACATAACATTCCCAATGGGCCGTATCTAAGAGCATTTGCCCCGAGTAATCGCCCTCAAAAACATCATCGGTTTGTTTTTCTAGATAGCTGTCAGCAAAGTCGTCGCGGTCTTCGCCAAAGGCTACGCCTGCATTTTCAAAATCTTCTACAATGAAAAACTCAACCTCATCATTGTATTGGAAGTTGGGGTAGACGGTATCTATTCTGCCTGCTTCTAGCTCCATATTTATTTCATAGGGATCAAAGAAGGGGTAGATGATGCGGTGGGTTGAAATCCCATCGCTAGGAACGCCTGCATAAATGCTTAGATTATAGTTGGGCCCTTCGCCCAAAATGGCCGCTAGGGTAGTGGGGAGGTTATTGGCCCCTATAATTTGACCATCAACGGCAATCCAGGCATCCTCAAAGTTGTGCTGGCTGCTGCCCTCTACAAAAGGGTCGCCTGGGCTATGTTGTATACTGGGTACACAAACATAGGCGGGTACGGCTACCTGGCGGTCTTTGCTGCAGGCACTAAAAAGAAGAAGGCTAAAAAGGAATAGACTCAGTTGTTTCATCATTTTTCTAAAATTGTTCTTGTATGGCTTGGCGATGTGCCGAGATAGCCGCCAATATTTGGTAGGCTAGCTCTAATGCTTTAACGCCATCTTCTAAACTAACCGTTGGCTCTGTATCCTCAATAATGCTTTTGGCAAAGAGCTCCAATTCGGTTTTGATGGCATTAACGGCCTGCGTCTCGGGCTGGTCCACCAACAAATAGCGCTCTCCCTGAGGGGTCTCTAGGGCCATGAGGCGGTCGGCCTCTTCTACCCCCTCAGGGCTATCGTATAGGCGGATGAGCTCGCTCTTCTTCTCCAAAAAGTCCATACTGATGTAGGCATCTGACTGGAAAAGGCGAAACTTACGCATGCTTTTCATAGAGATGCGGCTGGCGGTAATATTGGCTACTGCTTGGTTCTCAAATTCTATCCGAGCATTGGCAATGTCTTCGGCTGGGCTGACAATGGCCACGCCGCTGGCTTGCACCGAACGCACGGGAGAATTGACCAACTTGAGCAAAATGTCCAGATCGTGAATCATCAGGTCCAAAACAACAGAAACATCATTGCCTCTGGGGTTGAAGGGGGCCAATCGGTGGGCCTCAATAAACATGGGCGAAATATCCTGCTCGGCCATGGCCAAAAAGGCGGGATTAAACCGCTCTACAAAACCTACTTGTCCCTTGATGCCGGCTTCTTGAGCTAGGGCCAAAAGGGCTTTGCCCTCTTCTAGTGTTTGGGTAATGGGTTTTTCTACAAAGATGTGTTTGCCTGCTGCAATGGCCTTTTGGGCCATCTCAAAGTGGCTGCTGGTGGGCGTTACAATATCCACTACATCTACGGCTGCAATCAGTTCATCTAAATCGCTATAGGCCTTTAGGCCTAGTTCTTTGGCAATGCTGGCGGCTCGTTCGGATTGGGGTTCGTAAAAACCGACAAGCTCATAGACATTGGGCAGTAGTTGCAAACATTTGAGGTGTATTTTTCCGAGATGGCCTGCACCTAAGAGGCCAATTTTTAACTTTTGCATCCTTTTAGTATTTATAGTTTGGCGCAAAGATACTAAAACGCAGCGCTCTTCTCCTTAAACTGAAGGAGCTCCTTTTTTAGAATTTATTGGGGCTGCCCCTCGCTGCGCTCGGGTCGGGCCATTGCGCAGCTCGCTGCTCGCTCGGCCCTTCGGCGCAAAGCGCCTCGGTCTGCCGCCTTTGGCGGCCCTGCTACAGCCCCTCAGCCTGCGGCCCGTTGGGCCTGTAGAACCGTATAAGTGGTATTCGTCGCTTCGCTCCTCATTCGCTAATAGGTCCCCGCCCACCCACCCCTCTGCGGGATTCCCTAAGGAATCCCTTGGGGGGGGCTGGGCCATTTTGGTCCATTTGCAGCAGACAGGCGGCAAAGCCGCCGCAGGCCTAGCGATGCGGCGGGGTGGCCGCAGGCCAGACCGAGGCGCTGCAAGCGCCGAAGGGCCGAGCGAACAGCGAGCCCCAAAGCGTAGCGCCGCAGCTTTGCTGCGGAGGCCCCAAAAAAAAAGGCCCCTGCAAAGCAGCGACCTTTAAAACAATTAAAGCGTTCCTTTTCGATCTTCAGAAGAAGAGGGAAGAGAGGGGATATCTGGACCAGCCTGGCCCGCGGGCCCATAAAATGGTTGGCCGCCAAAGTCGTAGCCAAAATTGACCTCCGTAGCGCCAACACTATAATTCTGGAAATTATTGGTGGCCACATCAAAGGAGAGCAAAAGCGGCATCTGCTTGTCAAAAACAAAGCGAGCTTGGAAAGACAAAAAGCCCGGCGAGCGATAAAAAACGCCAAAGCCCAATTGGTCGCCCAAGAAAGTGGCCTTAATTCCGCCATCAATCTGTGGGCGGGGCCCTTGGGTATAGCGAACCATAATAGAAGGCTCTAGGCTCATCTCTTGGTCCTCAAAGAAAAACTTATAGCCTGCGGTTACAAAATAATGGCGATAATTATAGCCAATGGGGTCGCGGCCCGTGGCATTGCTGCCTGCAAAATCCAATTTAGATTGGATCAAATTGGGCGCCGAGGCCCCAACAAAAAAGTTGCGGGCATAAAAGTAAATGCCAAATTCGGCATCGCCAGTGGTAACGGCCTCACCACCGTTATTGATGGCATTGTCATTATCATCGACAAAAGTAATCTCGCTGGTATTTACCCTTTGTCGAACAATGCGGCCTGCTAGGCCCATAGATAGGCGCATATCATCGCCTACAGGCAAATGAAAAGCATAAGAACCCTTCATGCCGAAACGATGAGAGGGGCCCGTCACATCAGAGAAAATAAGACCACCTATGCCATGCGATTGGCCAATGAGCCCCTGATAATTGACCCCAAAAGTTTGGGGCGCCCCAGGAAAAGCCACCCATTGCCAGCGATGAAAGACCTGTATAGAGTGAATTCCTCTAGAGCCCGCCACGGCAGGATTGATGAGGTAGCTATTATTATTGTATTGCGCAAAAAGAGGCTCTTGTTGGGCCTCTGCCTGCCAGCCAAAAAGCAGCAGTAGCGATAGCGTAAAGAAAAAACGTTTCATAAGCTATGAATTTAGTAGCGGGCGCCCCGAAGGGCGCCACACTTAAACTATTAACGGATAATGGTTACCGTACCTTTAAAGAGGACAGGATTAGGCTGAGAGGGATAGTTCACCTTGAGCACATAGTAATAAGTGGCATCAGTTAAATTGCTCCCAGAACGGAAGTCGGTACCGTCCCAGCTGTTGTCATAAGCCTCCTTGCGGTAAACTAATTGCCCCCAGCGGTTATAGACCTCTAGGTCGCCTTCTAGCAAACCTAAACAAGGAATTTCCCAAAGGTCATTGACGCCATCATTATTGGGGGTAAAGCCAGAATGCTGGGCCACACAAGCGCCCACATTAACGGTCACGCTATCGTAGTCTACACAATCATTGTCATCTCGTACCTCCAAGCTATAAGTGGTGGTCTCAATCGGGAAACCGATGGTAGTGGCTTGAGTTGGATCATTGAGGCCCGTCATGGGCGTCCAAAGGTAAGAAGTAATGTTTCCTTGGCTGCTTGTACCATCTAGGGTAACGGCTTCTCCTACCAAGATCTCAAAACCAGCATCGCTAGTGGCTACAGCCGTAACGGTTTGGAAAGTCGCCTCAATACTATCGGCAGAACAGCCCAAAGCATCTGTAATAACCACCTTCCAGTCGTCGCCAGAAGTCAAGTTGAGCCCTAGGCTAGCAAAGCCGCCGCTATAGAGCGCCTGCTGGCTAGTTGTTTGGCCATTGATGGTAATGCTTGCTGTATAGAGGTTATTGGGGCCTCCTGCTGCAGGCAGACCGCCCGTAAGTTCTAAGAACAAGACCGCATTGCCTTGGCCATCACAATCATAGCTAACCGAATCCGATCCGCCATTGATTAAGATGGGGGTATAGCCTGCGGCTGTACAAATGTTGCCGCAGTTTGTGGCATTCCAAGCAAAGGTATCGATAAGCGTCTCCTGACAAGCTTCGATATCTTCCACAAAGACCTGCCAGATGTCGCCATCGGCTACGGTAAAGCTATAAGTGGCCAAACCACCAATGTTGCCTGCTACTGCTGTATTCAAGACATTGTCTCCAGTGCTTAGTCCTGTAATGGTTAAGCTATAATCAGAGCCATCAAAGAAAGGCGTACCGCCTGTAATATCAATAGTGACCTCTGCGGTACCATCTAGATTACAGTTGTAGCTAGAAGGCGTAATGGCCAAAGGCACTGAATCGCAGCTAATCGGACAGTTGGTACTATTAAAGATATAGGTATTGCTGAGGGTATCTGTACAACCATTATCATCTATGACCGTAACGGTCCAGTTGTCGCCATCATTAACCAAGAAAGAGAGGTAGCTAGTACTACCAATAGTTCCTGGAATTTGAGCATTGCTGTAGCTTTGTCCAAATACTGTTGAGCCAGAAACGCTAACGGTATAGTTAGAGCCAAAGATAGAAGGCGCTCCACCACCCAAAGTGACTTCCACCAAGGCACTGCCTGTAGGGAAACAGTTGTAGCCAGAGCTAGCGACTACTGGATTCGCCACACAGAAATCAGGGCAGTTGGTCTGATCATAGGTAAATAGATGGCTAGTAGTATCGCTACAAGCACCGCTATCACTTACAATTAAGCTCCAACTATCGCCATCGGCTACATCAAAGCTAAAGGAAATGGCGGTGGTGTTTCCAGAACCCGCTATGGTATAGCTACCGTTTTGGCCTGCTACAGAAGATCCATTTACTACAATAGTATAGTTCGATCCATTCTGGGCAGGATATCCACCATTGATGAGTACCGTGGCCGTGGCTACATTCCCTCCGGCCTGACATTGATAGATGGTGCTATCAATTGGGCTAGGCAAGAAGCGGATGGGGTCGCTCAAACAAGGGTCATTACAAGGGCTGGCATTAACGCTAGACTGGGCTGTGCAATTTACGCCATCATTGATATAGATATCATAAATATCGGCGCCCAAAATAGGGAGGCTAAGGGTTTGGTTGGCCAAGGCCTGGCCCTGAATCGTATCGCCAAAGCTATTGACCAATAGATAGTCATAGCTGCTACCATCATAGCTGGGCAAACCACCAGAGAGCGTTAGGCTAATTGTACAGTTGTTGGGATCGTAGCCCGTAAGAATGTTCAAGGGCTGTAGGAAGACCAGAGGGGCTCCGTTTTCCATACTGGCACTAGAACAAGTCAAATCTCCCCAACTTACATCCTCATCAGCTACAGCCGATACATAGTATACTTGGTTGAAAAGCGGGTTGCCCATACTGCCTGAGTTGTTGGTATTATTGACAAAGTAAGCCGAGCTATCTCGGGTCGAGTCAATATACATAAAGCCAATATTGGCAATCGTATCGGGAATAGGGAAGGTATTGTGTAGCATAAAGCCCACATGCAAACAGCCAGGCACTACAGAAGTAGTTTGGCCCAAAGGATCTAGCATAACAGAAGGGAAGATGCTATCGCCATAGCAAATATAAGCGGTGTCCATGCTATTAAAAGCAATGGTGTCGCCTTGCTCGGTCTCATACTGAGAGTCGCCAGCATAAACCTCAATCTCTTCAATATATTCGATGATGTATTGGCCTTGGTCGCCAGGCGAACCACCATCCAACTGAAGGGCGTAAGTGGTACCTGGTTCTAGGCAGCAAAGACTAATCGTAGAGCCGTTAAAGTCTGTATGCCCAGAGGCAATTGGCGTTAGTGCGCCACCATTGGCTGCCCCTGTAGTGGTATAAGTAGCGGGCTGCAAACCACCATAACAATCCGTGCCATTGAGCAAAGGATAGATGGCGTAGTTCAAGCGGTTGAGGTTAGTGTAGGCTCTCAAGCGAATCTCTACCACCCCAGAAGGCGGAACAGTAAAGTAGTGCCATACCGTCTGATCTGCGCGATTAGCAGGGTTGGGGTCAGAAACGGGCTCTCCAGCCAAGCGCTCAATACAGGCGCGTTGGTTACTTCCTGCTACCGCCTGAAAGGGGAGAGGAGGCTGCCCGATCAACTGAACGGGAATCTTATAGAAGGGGTCAGGTAATGTAAGGCAAAGAATATCATTGGGTGGAGGGTTTTCCAAGGGTTCATCTACAGAGGGATCATAGGCCCAAACCGCAATAAATTGGTCATTGAAGGGGTTGAGTCCACTAACGGGGTCAGCCATAGCATAGTACTCATAACCGGGCTCCATACATTCTCTATAGACAATAGCACTTTCTTGGGCATTGCCCAACACCCCATTTCGGCCACCATCGGCAGCAGCTAGGTTGGTCAGGTTGGCACAAGAGAAATCGCCAGGGGTACCAGGCGAAAAGCGAGGATCTGGTCCAAAAAAGGCAATGTTCTCGCTAAAGACGGATCCTGTATAGTCGGTTTCTACATAAGCGCGACCGCTATTTGGGGCCGTGAAATGCGTCCAAACTGATTCATTAACGGTGTTGTTATTGCTGGCGGGATGATCATAATCATAGGCGTGGTAGTTCTCGGGATTGGAGTTGGTATGCGCCGCTCCCGTTTCGCCATAATCATTTCCGCCATCAAAGGCACAGTCAAAGTCTAGGGTAATGCTAGGCGTAGAGCTGGCCCCTGAAGAGATAGGGCTAGTACCTAAGGCAATCTGCGGAGCAGTACAGGGAATATCCTCTACATTGGGGGGCGAAGAACCGCCCAAATCATTGATTCGGACCTGTACCCAGCCTCTTTCTCCAGCATCATCAGAAGTGAGCTGAACGTAATATACTTCGCCAGGATGTAGCTTTTGGTAGCTTACTCCTCCTACTGGATCACAAGCATCAAATTCAATTTCTGCCTCAGGGTCGAGGCCCAAACCATCTACTCCATCAGCAAATTCTAAATGCGAGAGGTACTCAAATTTATCTTTTACTTGGGCGCCTGTATTCAGGTTATTTCCCACCGTACAGCCATGCCCATCGGCAGCATGATAAAACTGCATATAGGTCCCAATTTCGGTACCGCTTAGGTCGGTGGTAATCTGTACCTCTCCAGAAGCAGGAGCCGTAAAGGCAAACCAAACCGAACCGTTGTTGCTCACATCACTAGCATTGGGCTCATTGGGCTCTAGAGTAACCGTTGGGCACCAACCATAAGTATAGGTTTGGTTGAGGTTGAGCAGAGGAGCCGAACAAATCAGATCAGGCAAATAAGTAACGGGCAAAGCAAAATGCTCCACCTCCAAAACTAAAGTATAGCTCTGGTTGCCACAACCATCAGTAGCGGTGGCCGTAAAGCTTTGGGTATTTACAGCTCCTACTGCGGGCACGGCAATCCCCGCCGTCTGATTTCCTGTCTGTAGGTCCTCATCAAAGCTGGTTCCCGTCAAGCTGTAGTTAAAGCCCAAGATATCATTTTCATAGGCCCGCCAATCAATATTGATTAAGCTGGGCACATCTGCAGGGCAGATATACTCTTGGTTGAAGAATATCCCATCATTGGGACGCAAATCTCCACTAGGGGCACTAACGGTCCAAGGCCCATTGTCCCCATTCCGAAACCCATAGTTAAAATCACCCAACACACCAATAGCTGCAGGGTTGTTATTGACCAAACCAATGGTATTATCTGTGGCCAAAAATTCAAAGACAAAATCACTGTCTCCATTCAAAAAGCCGTCGCAGTCTACGTTGTTAGCTACAGACATACTCACTACTCTGACCTCAATGCGGCCTTGCGACCAAGCCAAAAAGGGCAGGCAAAGAAAGAGTAGTAAAGCTAGCCAGCTTTTCCGCTTTGGCATAGTGTAAAATAATCTCATAAAAAGATATTATTTGTTAATAAATGACTTTAAGGCAATAAAAAGCAAGCAGTGAGTTGCTCTGCTTGCTTTTTGTTGGTTGGGGCTGCTGTCTAGACCCTATTTTACTGGGCTAAGTTAAGAAAAAATTAAACTTCTAACAGAAAATAGTTCGTCTTTCCCTTTTCCCTTCTACTTATACTCTTATTTGCGCCCTAGCAGATGTCCTGCTTTTCAATACTTTGATTGTTAGGCCCTTAGTTTTTTGTTTTGGGGCCCGCGGCCAGCAAGCTGGCCGCCGCTACGTTTCGGGGCTCGCTGTTCGCTCGGCCCTGCAGGCTTCACTTCGTTTCGCCTTTGGTCTGGCCTTCGGCCACCCCTACACATCGCTGGGCCTGCGGCGGCTTCGCCGCCTGCTAAACCGCTAAATCTGTAGCTGCAGCCTATGGCCGAAGGCCAAACGGCCTAGCGATGTGCAAGGGTGGCCAAAGGCCAGACCGAGCCAGCAAAGCTGGCGAAGGGCCGAGCAGACCTGCGAGCCCTGAAGCGTAGCGCCGCAAGGCCGCAGGCCGCAGCGGAGGCCCCAAATCTAAGGCCTTGTATAAAAAAATTCTATTTTAAATCTCTTCGCAGTACCTTTAGGCTCCTAAATTAAAATCATGATCATGAAAAACTTCTTAGTACTCTGCTGTTTTTTGCTTAGCAGCTTATCGACCGCTTTATTTGCGCAAATTGATGCTCGTTTTGGATTTAAGGCGGGGGCCAACCTTGGGACCATCATAGGGCCTGCGGAAGAGAATGACCAGGGCGAAAGCCTAGATGGCTATAGTTGGGCCACCAAGGTGCATATTTCGGCCACCGTAGAGATTCCGATCAATGAACGTATAGGTTTGGCGGCAGAACTGGGCTTTTCTCAGCGGGGCAGCCGCTACCGCTTTGAGGCAGATAATGCCTACCTGAGCATCCCTGAACTTAGTGAAACCTTTGAGGGACAAAGCCGGGTGAAATCCGTAAATATTACCAATGGCTATGTAGAGGTTCCGATCTTGTTCTATGTCCGCCCGATTAAGGACAAACTGCAATTAGATTTTGGACCGAGCTTTTCTTTTTTGGTCTCTTCTAGAGGATTAGGTATATTAAAGTATGGAGACCTTAGCGAGGATGCGGTTTTGGGCGATGACTTTGTAGAAATCAATTTGGACCATAGTTATTTGACCGATGCGGCTGGCGAGCTCAATAGTGATTTTACAAGAACGGGGCAATTGGACCAGCGCAGCATTAGTTATCCAGCAGATTTGGGCGGCTACTATTTCTTTGATGAAAAAGATGGACCCGCCTACCGCTACTTTGATATGGGCCTCAACTTTGGCGCCTCTTACTACTTTACCAAAGGGTTGAGAATGGGGGCTCGGGCCTATTATGGTCTCCTAGATATTACGAATAATAATTATGATATAGAACAACAGCGTCTAGACGACAACCGCAACTTCATCCTAAGAGATGACTTTGACCGCAACTTTAGCTTGCAGTTTTTTGTCGGTTTGCAGTTTTAGGCCCTACAAAACCAAGATCCCATGTTTAAAAAGGCCAAGAAAATGATCAAAAAGGACCTGCAGAAGCGCTATGAGAAGATGGAGGACCTTTTCCAGAAGTTTGAGCATCGTGTTTATGGACATCTAGAAGATCGTCTGGAAAGCCTTGAAAGCCGCATTGATGAGCTTTCGGATGTATTGAATCGACGATTGGACCAGTTGGCGGAGCAGCAAGCCCCCCAAGAAGAAGAGGCTGCCCAAGAAGAAACAAACCCCAGCCCTGAAGAGGAAGCCCCCGCCCAAGATGACCTTTGCCAAATTAAGGGCATCGGAAAAGTGATGGCGGAGCAATTGGCGGCTGCGGGTATTCATCGTTTTGAGCAGTTGGCCGAGCTAGGGCCAGAGGATATAAAGGCTTTAGATCTCGAAATTTCGGGTTTTCAAAATCGCCTAGAACGCTATAATTGGCAGGAACAGGCACAACAATTCATCGCCGAATCTTAAACATGATTAAGCAAGCAGAAAAAATCGCTATTCTTGGGCCAGCCCACCCCCTGCGGGGCGGGCTGGCTGCTTTTAATGAGCGGCTCGCCAAGGCCTTTATCGAGGAGGGGCGAGTGGTGAAAATTTATAGCTTTAGTTTACAGTATCCCAGTTTTTTGTTTCCGGGCAAAAGCCAGTTTTCTACGGCCAAGGCGCCAGATTTAGACATTGAGGTCTGCCTCAATTCGGTCAATCCCTTCAATTGGTGGACCGTAGGCCGCAAGATCGCCAAAAGCCAGCCCGATGTTCTGATTGTCTCTTATTGGTTGCCTTTTATGGGGCCTAGTTTTGGGACCGTCCTACGGATCGTCAAGAAGTACTCGCCCAATACCAAACTACTGGGGCTGGTGCACAACCTGATTCCCCACGAAAGCCGCCCTGGCGATGCGCTTTTCAACCGCTATTTTGTGGGCCCATTAGATGGATTTATGGCCCTATCTAAGAAGGTCGTTCAAGATATTCAGGAGTTTTTGCCCGCGCCTCGGCCTGCCCATTTTCATCCGCACCCGGTCTATGACAGCTATGGGCCTATATTGCCTAAGGCGGAGGCCAGATCGAAGTTGAAGCTAGATCTTGAGGGCAAATATGTGCTCTTTTTTGGCTTCATTCGGCAATACAAGGGCCTAGATATTTTGCTCGAGGCCCTAGGCGACCCCCGTCTGGCCCAATATAACATTAAGGCCTTGGTGGCCGGAGAGTTTTATGAAGATGAGGCCCCTTTTCGGCAGCAAATAGAGCGCTTAGAACTGGGCGATCGGCTACAGCTCTACAATGACTTTATTCCAGAAGAAGAGGTGGGCCAATTTTTTAGTGCGGCAGATTTGGTGGTGCAGCCCTATCGTCGGGCCACCCAAAGCGGCATCTCTCAGCTGGCCTATCATTTTGAGCGCCCCATGTTGGTGACCGAGGTGGGCGGTTTGCCCGAAATCGTGCCTCATGGCAAGGCGGGTTATGTGGTTCCGCCCGAAAACCCCAAGGCCGTGGCAGACGCCATCTTGCAATTCTTTGAGTACGACCAAAACGATGGCTTCAAGAGCTATTTGCAAGCGGCCAAAAAGCGTTATGCTTGGCCCGCCATGGTAGAGGCCTTTGATGAATTATTAGTAGAGATTCCTGAAAAATAGGGGCTGTTTTGGGGCCTCCCGCAGCAAGCTGCGGGCGTTATGTTGCGGGGCTCGCAGCTCTGCTCGGCCCTTCGCTTTTTCGCTTTGCTCAAAAGCTCGGTCTGGCCTTCGGCCACCCCTCCACAGCACTAGGCCGCTCATCTGGCGGCTTTGCTACTAAGCTGGCGGCTTTGGCCCTACAGCAAAAAAGGCCTCAGCTATTGCTGAGGCCTTTTTGATTAGTTTAGCCGAATTTCGTCATTCGTTTCATTATACAACTTATAGGAAGTAATGGGCAAGTCGTTATCGGCTCGCACATTGATCCACTTTTTGTATTCTCTCCACCATTTGATTTGCAGATTGTGCAACCAGCCTTTTTTGATATAGGCTTGAACAAAGGGGTGGACCAGTAGAGTCACCTTATTGGGTTTTTGCGACTTCATCACAAAATCCAGATCTCTTTTGATATCATCGGTGATAAGGAGCGTGGGTTGCACCTTACCGGTGCCTTGGCAGCTGGGGCAAGTCTCCGTCGTTTGGATATTCACCTGCGGGCGAACTCTTTCTCGGGTGATTTGCATCAGGCCAAACTTACTGATGGGCAAAATAGTATGTTTTGCCTTATCGTTGCTCATGGCATTTCGCATATGCTGAAAGAGCTCATTGCGGTGCGGGGCCTGTCGCATATCAATAAAGTCGATAATAATAATTCCACCAATATCGCGGAGGCGGAGTTGGCGGGCCACTTCCTCGGCAGCTTCAAGATTAACGCGGAGTGCATTTTTTTCTTGGTCGTTGCTACTCATTTTGTGGCCACTATTCACATCCACCACGTGCATCGCTTCGGTATGTTCTAGAACGATATAAGCGCCGCTAGGCATAGTTGCAGTTTTGCCAAAAGAGGCCTTAATTTGGCGAGTGATTCCGTATTGGTCAAAGAGTGGGCGTTGGCCATTATAGAGTTTGGCCAAATCTTTTTTGCCATCGGTTACCTTATTGAGTTCCTCGACAACATCCTCATAAATCACTTCATCATCTACGATCACTCGGCTATAGTCATCGTTCCAGAAATCGCGAATAAGGGTTTGCGTTTTATTAAGTTCGCTCAGGCACTTAAGGGGGCCTTTTGCATTGTGCATTTGTTTATAGATCTCCTCCCATTTGGCCATCAGTTGTTGGATATCCTCATGCAGGTCGGCCACTTTGCGGCCTTCGGCGGCGGTGCGAACAATAAAGCCAAAGTTTTTTGGCCGCAGGCTTTCGATCAGGAGTTTTAGGCGGTTGCGTTCATCATCCGATTGGATCTTCTTAGAAACGGCGATGGTTTCGCTAAAGGGGTTGAGGACCAGGTAGCGGCTAGCGATAGTCACTTCACAGCAGAGGCGAGGTCCTTTTGTAGAGATCGGTTCTTTGAGTACTTGGACCATAATGAGTTGGCCCTTCTTTAGCACGTTTGTAATTTTTCCCTTAGGCATTTTAGGGATATCGGCTTCCATCTTAAAGTTATCGAGAAGATGGCTTTCTTGGCCTCCGCTAATTGCACCATTGGTATACTTAACGAGCGAGCGGAGTTGTGGGCCGAGGTCGGTATAATGTAAAAAGGCGTCTTTGCCTTTTTGGCCAATATTGACAAAGGCCGCATTGAGGCCAGGGAGCAGCTTGCTCACTCGGCCTAGGTAGATGTCTCCAACAGCCAAACTATTGACTGTTTTTTGATAGTGGAGCTCCACCAGTTTTTTATCCTCAAGCAGGGCAATTCTTGTGTCTTTGCCGCCAGAGCTGATGATTAACTCTTTTTCCAAAATGATATATATTTATTGACTTCCTTTTCTTTTTTGCCAAGGAGTTGGCGAGGAAGTTTATAGCCCATAAAGAACCCATTGGCAATGAGTTCAAGGCATTCTGTTTGATAAAAAGCGAGGCGCCAAGGGCTTGGCGCAAATTCGGTACTGGCGAGCCACTCTTTTGTGGCTAGCTAGATATATGAAAGGCTCATAAAAAAAGGCATTTTTATGAGTTAGGCTTAAATAAACAAACAGCTAATTAAGGCGGGCAGTAGGACCACTCAGGTAGGGGTGGCCTGTTTGTGGTTCCTTAGGCGGTCGGAACCAACAAAAAAAGGGCAAGTTGAACAAAGCCAGCTTACCCTAAATATTGGAGAGGCAAAGTCTATATTAGACCCGCCAACAATTCTATATAGATAGGAAGCATGCCCATCCATCTACAAAAAGAAATTACTTCTTCTTCTTCTTGTGACGGTTTTTACGGAGGCGCTTCTTTCTTTTGTGCGTAGCAATCTTATGTCTCTTACGCTTTTTTCCACATGGCATAGGCGTTAGTTTTTTATAAAATTAGATAAAAGTTAAAATTCATAAATAGTATTGGGAAGCATCCCAACATATTGGGCTGCAAATCTACTACTTATTTTCTATTATTTGCATAATTCTGCTTACCCTTTTTCAGTTCAATGGCTAAATCGGGGCGATTTTTTGCTAATTCGATGCAAGCATCGTAGTGTTCGAGGACTTTTTCGGGATTTTCTTGTCGTTTATAGCATTCGACCAGAGAGAAATGGGCTTCGAGCAGAAGGGTTTCGCTGACTTCTTCGTTTTGGGCGAGGGCCACTACATTTTCGAATCTGGGGATGGCTTTTTTAATATCGCCTGTACGGTTTAGGGAGAGGCGGCCCATTTGCATTTGCAATTTAAGGTTATTCGGAAATTTTTTATCTAGGGCCAATAACTTTTGGGCGCCTGTCATGGGCATAACGGAGGCATCGACCATAGCGAGGTCAATATACATTAGCGCTTCATTGATGGCGTAGTTGACAGAATCTGGGGCCAGTTCTATGGCTTTTTCAAAAGCGGCGATAGATTTTCGGGCCAAAAACTGTTTTAGTTTCACATCTGCTTTTTCTTTATTGAAAGCGATGCCGTAGGTACTTCCGGCAATATTCCAAGCCTCGGCTTCTGGGGCAAATTGGGCCACTTTTTCGGCATAGAAGCCTCCTGCGCCAAAGTTTTTGTACTCATTCCAGGTTCTAGAGAGAAGTTTGAGCGTAAGGATTTCTTGCTCGGGGTCTTGCGCTTTTTTGAGCTCTTGTTCTAGGCTATTCATATAGGCCAATTGGCTACTATCGAGGGCGGCTCGAGCTCCAGCCATCAAAACATCGTCGGTATAGGCAAGGCTATCGGTTTCTGGGTCTTGGCCATCTACTTTCTTTTTGTTGGGGGTGGTTCTCCCCAAGGCAATCAATCCAATAAAACTCAAGATGGCGATAGTAACGGCAGCCCACTGCCAAGTTTTTGCATTCATAACTTTTTATTTTTGGTCCTTGAAGGCCCCTAAAAAAAATGGACAAAACCCTTTTAGCCAACAAACGGGCTAGTTAGAGGTTTTGTCCATCTTTGAAAAATTCTTGCTTAAAAAAGCAGCTTATTTAGAAACTGTTTCTTTTTGCTCCTTTTCTTCTACCTTCAAGTTTGTTTTCACTTTTTCTACAAATACTTTTGCAGGCTTGAAAGCGGGGATATAGTGTGCGGGGATTTCAATGGCACGGTTTGCTTTAATGTTGCGGCCCACTTTGCGGGCGCGTTTTTTAGCAATAAAACTACCGAAACCGCGAACGTAGACGTTTTCGCCTTCTGCGATGCTATCCTTCACTTGCTTGAAGAATTCCTCAAGTGTTACCAAAACATCAACCTTGGGGATTTCTGTTTTCTCGGCGATACGAGCTACCAAATCAGCTTTTCTCATGCTCTCCTATCTATTTAAAGCGGTTCTTGAAATTTGTAATATTCTGAAAGTGTGGGCAAATGTCGCATTTTTTTTATAAAAAGCGAATAAAAGTCCATCCTTTTTAGTTTGTAGCGCCTTAAATATATGCTAAATAAGCCCTTATAAATCAATAGCTTAAAAAGCTGTTCAATCTATTTTATTCGACAGACTCTATTTTTTTATCTTCAAATGACAGTTTTTTCTGTTCTGCTTCTGGCAAGAGGCGAAAGCTTTTTCGGTGTAGGGGCGTAGCGCCAAATTTGGCAATAGCGGCTCGGTGGGCTTTGGTGGGGTAGCCTTTATTGCTACTCCAGCTATATTCTGGATATTTTTCGGCTTGTTGGAGCATGTATTCGTCGCGATGGGTTTTGGCCAAGATGCTAGCGGCGGCAATACTGAGGAAGCGGCCATCGCCTTTAATCATGCAATGGTGTGGAATTTCTTTATAGGGCCGAAAGCGATTACCGTCAATCAAGAGCAGCTGGGGAGTTGTGCTTAATTGGTCCAAAGCCCGATGCATAGCTAAAAAAGAAGCTTGCAATATATTATGCTTGTCAATTTCTGCTGGGCTCAACTGGGCCACGGCCCAAGCCAAAGCGCCCTCTTCAATAATTTCTCGGAGCTCCTCTCGTTTTTTGGCGCTTAGTTTTTTGGAGTCATTGAGCTCACTTAGGTCCATTTTGGGATCTAAAATAACAGCGGCGGCAAAAACAGGCCCCGCCAAACAGCCACGGCCAGCTTCATCGCAGCCGGCTTCTGTTAAGGTATCTTGATAAGAAAATGCTAAGTTTGCCATCTATATTTATAGTCTACTAATTAAATTTGGTCCAGAAGGCGCGAAGCGCCTGGCCACAACAAGCCCTTTAGGGCGCAGTTCGACGACCGAAGGGAGTAACCGATGCGGAGCAGTGGCGCGAAGCGCCTGGCCTAGCGATGCGGCGGGGTGGCCGAAGGCCAGACCTAGCAGGCGTAGCCTGCGCAGGGCCGAGCGAATAGCGAGCCCCAAAGCGTAGCGCCGACGAGCGAAGCGAGGCGGAGGCCCCAAAATAGAATCACATTAAAAGAGCTCGCCTTCTTCTCCGGGGGCGGCCAAATTGAGGTGTTGATAGGCCTTGTAAGTGACCGATCGGCCTCTGGGCGTGCGTTTGAGGTAGCCTTGTTGGATGAGGTAAGGCTCGTGAACGTCCTCAATCGTGCCGGCATCTTCGCCCACGGCGGTAGCGATAGTGGTTAGTCCGACGGGCCCACCTTTAAAGTGTTCGATCATCACACGCAGAATCTTATTATCCATTTCGTCGAGGCCTTGGCTATCAACCTGTAGGGCATCGAGGCCATAGGCGGCGATGGTCGCATCAATGGTTCCATTTCCCTTAATTTCGGCAAAATCGCGGACTCTTCGGAGCAGGGCGTTGGCGATACGGGGTGTACCTCGAGATCGGCGGCCAATTTCGATAGCGCCATCTTCGGTAATGGGCACTTGTAGAATTTGGGCCGAGCGTTTGATAATCTTGATCAGGGTGGCCAAATCATAATAATCGAGCAGGCAATCGATGCCAAAACGGGCGCGCATAGGGGCCGTGAGCAGGCCTTTTCGGGTAGTTGCGCCCACCAAAGTGAAGGGATTGAGTTGAATTTGGATGGTGCGGGCATTGGGTCCCGTATCCAGCATAATATCGATGCGATAATCCTCCATAGCTGAATAGAGATACTCCTCCACCACCGTATTGAGGCGATGAATTTCATCAATAAAAAGGACATCGCCCTCCTCCAGATTGGTCAATAGGCCAGCAAGATCACCGGGTTTTTCGAGCACGGGCCCCGAAGTAATCTTAATTTCAGTGTCCAGCTCATTGGCAATAATCAGCGAGAGGGTGGTTTTTCCGAGGCCAGGAGGGCCATGCAAGAGCACATGGTCTAGGGCTTCGCCCCTTCTTTTGGCGGCTTGAATAAAGATTTGGAGATTTTCGACCAATTTGGGTTGGCCCGTAAAATCTTGCAAGAGTTGGGGCCGTAGCGCCTTCTCTATATTATTCTCTTGTTCCGAGAAATTATCGTTGGTGGGATCGAGGTGTTCGTTACGCATAGTTTGTTAATTCATTAGCTGCTGATCTGTAAGTAGTTCTTTCATTTGCTGATCAAAAGCTCGAAAAGAAGGTAGTTTTTTTAGCGCATCAAAAGATAATTGATTGCCTAATAGGCTTATTAGCCATGCTGCGAGTAGGTACCTAGATAATCGTTCAGTTCTCTTAGACTAATCGCTTTTACGCCCTTAGAAATCGGCCTAATTGGAGAATTTATAGGAAGAATTTGGCTATGGTTAAAATTTACATTTTTGTCTTGGTAAATATCTAGTCGAGTACTAATTCGAGCCAAGCCAATGAGGCTACCTAGACTTTTCTTTTCGTACACTTCTTGCACAAAAAGAGGAGAATGGGTATTGACAATGAGTTGTTGAAGCTTTTCCTCCTTATCTTTAAAATCAGTCGTCAGTTTCTCCAGTAAATCCGCCATATCTTTGATGCGAGCAGGATGCAGACCATTTTCTGGCTCCTCAAAACAAAGCAGGCCCTGTCTCATGGGGTCGGCCAACATAATGCAGAGAGCCAAAATGCGTAGGGTTCCTTCAGAGAGTAACTTTGCTGAATACCACTGTTTATTCTGATCCTGCAAGCGAATGACATAAGCCTTATTCAACTGATCTTCGACCACTTCTAAATCTATAAAGTGAGGCAAAAAACGATTGAAATTCCGTCTGATTTTAGCTAGCAACTTAGGCGATTTCTTGATGAGTCGCTGTAAATTGCCAGCCATATTTTGACCTTGCTGGCCTAGAACATTTTGAGCAGCAGCTTTGGCTGTTGCTTTTCGCAATTCTTCTGGCTGAAGCTGAAGAAATTGCCAATAGCTAAATGCTTCTTTTAAGGCTAGTGCATGTGGGTACTCAATAGTATCTACTGTAGAAAGAATGGTCCGTTGGGCCTGTTTTAAAGGAAACCTTTTGTCGCGGCTGCCTTTAGCATCTTCCTCCAATTGCAAATAATCGCCCTTAGTTTGTATAAAGGGGAGCTGACGGCCTATACTTTTAGGCCGCCAATGCTCTTTTTTCCCAGGGACAAAATGCTTTATCCAAGCATCTTCTTTGACCAAAATGCGTTCTAGCTTTTCTTCTAAAACACGCAAAGAGCTGATGGAATTTTCATCAGTTGAGCGCTTGATTTTTAAGCTATAACGCAAACGAGTATAGTCTAAACCTACCGTTTGCCCCCAAGAATCTGTAATCTGACGATCGAGTAAAACCTCTACCATAAAAGACATTTCTTCTGCATAAATGTCTGGCGAATACTGCGTAAATAGCTCGATTAACTCGCCTCTTTGAGTCGCAAAAGCAGTCTTCAAATTTGAAGAGTTAGCTAAAGCCGATATGAGTGCTAAAGCATCAAATAGATTGCTTTTTCCCGAGCTGTTCGCTCCTGCGATTAGCGTAAAAGGAGCCAAATCCATCTCAAAGTTATGAAAGGACTTAAAACCGCTAATGGCTATTTTACTAATCATAGTAGTGGCTTTTAAAGTAGGTTAAAAAGGGTTATACATCCAGCTCAATCAAGCAGGGACAATGGTCAGAATGTACGGCATCATTCAATAGCTCGGCGCCTTTGATGGCCGGCACTAAATCCTCTGAAACGCACTGATAATCGATGCGCCAGCCTTTGTTGTTGGCCCTGGCGGTTTTAGAGCGCATGCTCCACCAGCTAAATTTTTGTTCTTCTGGATGTTGTTGTCTAAAGCTGTCTACAAAGCCGCCTTCTTCTAGCCATTTGCTCATCCAAGCCCGCTCTTCAGGCAAAAAACCAGAGGTTTTATGGTTGCGTTTGGGGTTGTGAATATCAATTTCTTCATGGGCAATATTATAATCGCCCTGCAGCAAAATTTTGGGCCGCTCTTTCTTCAATTCTTGCACCCAATCATAAATGCTATCCAAAAAATCATATTTGACCTCCTGGCGAACCGAGCCCGAGGTACCCGAAGGAAAATAACAGTTCAATAGGGTCCAATCGCCAAAATCTAGACGCAAAACTCGGCCCTCCTTATCAAAGCGCTCGATGCCCATGCCCTGCACTTCCAAATCGGCCTTTACCTTAGACAAAACGACCACGCCACTATAGCCTTTTTTCTCGGCAGCATGCCAATAAATATGCTCATAACCAGCCGCTTGCAGCTCTTCCAAATCTACTTGTTCGCGCAAAGCCTTGGCTTCTTGCAGACCAATAATATCAATGTCATTTTCCTTCACCCAATCTACAAAACCTTTCCGAATTGCAGCTCTTAGTCCATTTACATTGTAAGATAGTACCTTCATTTTTAGCGTTTAATTTTACTGATGTTTTGTTTTTTTTGGGGCCCGCGGCCGGCTAGGCTTCGCCTAGGTCGGCCGCCGCTATGCTACACGGCTCGCAGGTCTGCTCGGCCCTGCGCAAAACTTCGCTAGCGCTCGTTTTGCTGGGTCTGGCCTTCGGCCACCGCTGCGCAGCGCTGGGCCTTCTGGACCATTTACAGCCAGCCCTTTTCAATGAGGGCTTCTGCAATTTGTAGGGCATTGGTGGCCGCGCCCTTATGCAAGTTATCGGCAACGATCCAAAGATGCAAGCCATTTTCTTGAGAAAAATCGCGGCGGATGCGGCCCACAAAAACCTCATCTTTTCCCTTGGCCGAAAGCGGCATGGGGTAGAGATTTTTGCTGGGATCATCTTGGACCACTACGCCTGGAGATTGGGCCAATAGCTCTCGAATATCGGCGAGCTCAAAGGGTGTTTTTAGGTCAATATTTACGGCTTCGGAGTGGCCGCCCATAACGGGCACACGGACCGCCGTGGCGCTGAGCCGAAGCTGGGGCAAATTCATAATTTTGCGGCTTTCGTTCAGCAGTTTTATTTCCTCTTTAGTATAACCATCTTCTACAAAAACATCGCAATGGGGCAGGCAGTTTTCAAAAATGGGCTGGGGGTAGGCGGGGTTTTGGGGCGTTTTGCCTTGCAACTCCTCTTGATATTGTTGGAGGGCCTTCATGCCGGTTCCCGTCATGGATTGGTAAGTAGAAACCAGGACTCTTTCTAGGCCATATTTTTTTTGGAGGGGCCAAAGGGCCAAAAGTAGCTGAATGGTAGAGCAATTGGGGTTGGCAATAATAAAGTCATCGGCTTTGAGTTGGTCCAGATTGACCTCGGGAACGATTAGGGGTTTATCGGGGTCCATCCGAAAGGCCGAAGAATTATCGATGACCTTACAGCCGATGGCGGCAAATTTTGGGGCCAGTGCTAGGGAAACGTTTCCGCCAGCAGAAAAAAGGGCCAAATCGGGTTGTTGGGCTAGGGCTTCTTCGGCCAAAAGAAGCGGAACATCTTGGCCTTTAAATCGGATTGTTTTGCCTTTGGAGCGGGCAGAGGCCACGGGCAAGAGTTGGCTAAGAGGAAAATTGCGTTCTTCGATGAGTTTCAACATCACTTGGCCAACCATTCCGCTGGCACCGACAAGGGCTAATTTCATGCGTATATATTTTGCAACTGATAAGAGGTCAAAAGTACAAAAGAAGTTTTGGCTTTGGGGGCAAACGGCTTTAAAACTGTTGGGGATTTGCGGTTTTGCAGGGCCGAAGGCCCGCAGGCTGAGGGATGGACAGCAGTGGCCGCAGGCCAGACCCAGTTTTTTGAGCGCAGCGAAAAAAACGCAGGGCCGAGCAGACCTGCGAGCTGCGAAACAGCCCGACCCGGCCAAAGGCCGGGGCAGCCCCAAAAAAGTAAATAAAAAGGGAGAAGCTAAGGACAGCTTAAAAAGTTAGAACTAAGAATTTAGAACTTTAAGCGACTAATTCTTAAATTAGAGGCTTAACCCTCCCTTTAAAAATGTTGTAAGCGCATAAAGATTGTTTTACCCCCAATATTCCCCCACCGAAAGCACTATCAACTATGTCAGTAGAGAATAAAATCAATTGGTCTGAATTTGAGGGCCTTAGCACAGAAGAATGGAAGGCCAGCATTGAAAAATACCTAAAGGGAAAGCCTTTAGAGGAGCTAGAACAAAGCATTGAAGAGGGCTATAGTATGGCTCCTTTTTACCGAAAGGAAGAGGTGGCGCCTTTGCGTTTGCCTAGTTTAAATGCGCCTAAAACTTGGGCCATTGCTGAAAAAATTGAGGTTGCTGGCGATTTGCTGGCTAGTAAAAAAGCTGTGGCAGAGGCCTTGAATGGCGGGGCCAACATGCTTATTTTGGATTTTCAGAAAGGCAAAGGGAAAGATATTAAAGAAGTTTTGCGGGGCGTTCATTTGAATATGATTAGTCTAAAGATGCAGGGAGAGGCCCTGGGTATTTTTGCGGAGGATTATCTGCGGGAGTTGGGGCGTTTTAGCTACTCCTCTGATTTGGATCTTTTGCTGAGCGGCAATAGTTTTCAGGCTTTATCTTGGCAGCAATTGTATGGGGGCACTTATCCTAAATTGCGGGCGTTTCAGATTAACATTTCTTTGAAGGATGGGGCCATTACGGCTTTATCGGATGCCTTGACGGAGATTAAATTTGCCTTTGAGGAATTGCGGGCTGCGGGGGCTCCGCCTTGGGATGCCCAGCATTATTTTCAGATCAACTTTGAGTTGGAGGAGAACTACTTCCGTTCTATTTCTGCCATTCGGGCTTTCAAGCGGCTTTGGTTGGGTGTATTAGAAGCAGAGGGCTTAGAGAAAGTGAGTTGGCCATGGATACATGTGCGGGCGGTAGTGGCCGAGCGCAAAGAAGATTTGTATTGGCAAATGATAGCGAATAGTACGCAGGCTTTGGCGGCGGCAGTAGGGCAGGTCAATAGTTTGGAATTGCCTATTTTGGGTACGGCTGAGCAGCGTCCTTTTGCTCGTCGGATTGCACGTAATGCGCAGCATTTGCTACAGCTAGAGAGTCACCTTAATGAGGTAGAAGACCCTGCTGCTGGGGCCTATTATATTGAAAAATACAGCCAAATGCTGGTTAAGGCGAGTTGGGAACAGTTTTTAGAGAAAGCCTAGCGTATTATTTAGTTGGTTTTCTTTTTTTCAAGTTCAACTTAAATTCCTTAGGTTGGCTTGCTGTTGATATTGTATTCATTGAAAGCTTCCTGTAGCTGAGCAATGAACTTATTAAAGTCATCGACTTTAAGCTGTCCCCCATCGCTTATGAGAACATCATTTTTTTATATATTCTTTTTTTTATGCCTGTCCTCTCTAGTTGGGCGGGCACAGGGCGAGCTTATGTCTGCCCAGACCCATGAGGCATATAACAATTACGTTATCTATAGTAATGAGTTGGTGCATGCCTTGCACATCATGGAAAATGACTTTGCGTATTTGAATCATGCCTTTAATGAGTATATAGAGCAGGGCGAAAAAGACATTGCCTTTGACCAAAGGATTGTTTTGCGGAACTACGACTATTTTCCAGTTTTGCCCCGAGACCTTTATGTCAAATTGTATGATGACAATTTTTATATTCCCTCTAAGGAGCGAGGGAAGCCCTTAGAATTGATTGGGCAATATCATCAGGTGGTAGAAGAATTGGAAGAGCTCTATGAGGCCTTGGCCCAGTATATGGAATCGGGTCGTTATCGTTCTGATGAAAAGTTATTGCAGGGCTATAAGTATTTGGAGCGCATAGAGCTTTTGTACTATGATGCCTATGCCTTAGAGGAAAAGCTATATTGGCGTTTGGACGCTAGTTTTCATCATTATGAGCTGCCCGTTAGAAATCAGTTGTACGCCAATATTTTGTTGGAGCTCGATGAGCTTTGGCAGGAGGGGCGTCGGATTAGCCGAGGGGTGCGGGCCAAAGACCGCAGTGCAGGCTTTAAGGCCAACTGTATGTATTTTGAGAACTTGATCTTCAAGCTTAAAAAGGAAAAAGCGCAATATTTGGGGGCTATTCCAAAAGATGAGGAAATTCTCCGAGACTATTATGAGCAGATGATCAACCGGGCGGAGCTGCTATTGGCCGATGCCCGCTCTTATTTGGCCCAAACAAAATATAAGAATAAGTCCTTGGGGGCCGACTACCACTATTATAGAGATATGTTGGGCCACTATAACCGCTATGGCAATGGCTTGACGGCCCTCTATAATAAGATCTTGCATTATACCACAGAGCCCAAACTGCTGGCCGATGAATTGCCGCCTATTTTTGAGCTGAAATATCCAAATCATCCCGCTTTTGATTCTTTGCGCAAGGATAGCCTAGCGGATCCTGCTTGGGCCTTGGCTCAGATGGAGAAAAACCGCATGGATAGTCTGACTAGAGCCGATAGTTTGGCCCAAATTAAGGCGCAACCGCCCATATTGGGCGAGCCGAGTCTAGAGGGTTTTGCCACCAATAACCTCATTTTCCTCATTGATATTTCTTCTTCTATGGACGATAAAGAAAAGCTGCCTTTACTTAAAAGTTCTTTGGCGCAGCTGCTTTCTCTGATGCGCAAAGAGGATAATATCGCTATTATTGCCTATTCGGATAAGGCCGATTTATTACTTCCGCCTATTTCGGGCCAAGAGCAAGAAAAAATTATGGGCATCTTAGATGAATTAAAGGTCCGCAGCAGCAGTAATGCCGATTTGGGCCTGCAAAAAGCCTATTTGCTGGCTAGAGAAAGCTTTATTGAGGGCGGAAATAATCGCATCATTATGGCCACCGATGGTAATTTTAGCCTAGATAAAAAAACAGAGCGCCTGATCCGAAAAAGCGCCCGCAAAGATATTCAACTGAGCATTTTCTATTTCTCTGAGAAAGAGTACGATTATGTGAAAAATAATCTGCAAGATATTGTGCTCTGGGGAGAAGGAAGCTATAATTATATTACGGCCCAAAATGCTAAACAAGCTCTGCTCATCGAGGCCCAATCGGTCCGAAATACGCCTTAAGACAAAGACAAAAAGCAGAAAAAAAAAGGCTGCTGGATCTTCAAGATCCAGCAGCCTTTTTCATTATATCCTCCTCGAATAGAACTAGCGAGAAGCCTTATCTAGAGGCGGAAAGAGTAGGCGCATGCCCGGCTCAATCGCATAAACAGAAGGTAAGTCGTTGATTCTGGCCACCGCCATAAAGAACTCTGGACTCCCATAAATATCTTCACAAAGCTTAGGCAGGTTATCGCCATGCTTAATTTCAATAAAGTGACTCAAGTCAGGAGAGTTCCCCTTGGCCCTAGCCTCCGGATCTTCCACTCCCTTAAACTTTAAGGTTAGCTCGGCCCGAACAGGATGCCCCTGGGCACTAAACAAAACATATTTTACAGACAAACTCTGCAACTGACACTTATATACCCCCTTAGAAGAAACAATATTGGTCGACTGAGAAGGCAGTACAGAACCCCAAGTTACGGTCAGGTAGGGAGGACCGTGGGTCTCCTCTACATAATAATAACAAGTGTCTTTCAACTTCTTGATATAATCTTCTACTGTGGGCGTTCCGGTGGCAAACTTAATAGCCGCCATTATAGCTCCTCCCACACTACCAGGCAATCCACCCGGATCAGGCAATACCCCCGTGGCATCTACTACCGTCTCAATCGTTAAATCAGGCGTTTCATAGTTAGCCGCCCCAGGAAGAGGCGCCGACTCTCCACCAGCATGCTCGGTGGTCTTAGTGTCTCCACCACTACCGCCCTTATCGCCATAAGAGATATTATAGTCGAGCTGTAGCTCTTGTGGGTTTACTTGCAAGGCAATGGCGTTGCCCGTTGCATCTTGGCAAGCAACATCTTTATAGCCAGTGATCACTACTTTCTGCATGAGTAGAATGCGTTTTATGGTTAGTCGAGGAAGTATTTTGTCGTTGAGTGGTTTAAAGATATTGTTTTTCCGCTGAATTTTCGACTTTTAGCCAAATTTTTTCCACTGAAAAGTTAAGCCTCTAAGCCTTATTTTCATTTTCTGGCCAGCCTATTATTCGCTGAGTCGGATAGGCCCATTCTATATCCTCCGCTTTGGCAAAGGCCAAGAGGATGCTTTCCCAAATCTGCTCCGCAGATCCTCTCCGTTGTTTGGGGGGACAAAGATAACGCAAGGAAAAGCGTATCCCTTCTCGCTCTACCGAAGTATAGACAATGGGCGTGAGTTTGTTGTAGTAAATCAGGTATTCTCCGTTCATATTGCGCAGGTTCTCCCTCGCTTGCTCATAATAAGTGGGCGCTTTTTGGTTAAGGATCTCTGTCAATATAGATTTGGCCTTGCCCCAGTTGCTATCAAAGGTGATCTCTAGCTCTAGTTCGTTCCAAATAAAGTCTAAGGTCGCATTGTAGTTGGCTATGTCGGTATTAAAAACACGCATATTGGGAATAGACAACAGCCGCCCCGTGCTCTGGTCGCTATGTACCCAGTTGCCCAACTCTAACATGACAAAGTCAAAGAGCTTGATGTCAATAACATCTCCCGTTTTATCGCCTACTTGTATGCGGTCGCCCACCTTAAAAGGTTTGCGCAAGACAATGTAGTACCAACCCGCCATGTTTACTATAGGGTCTCTAAAGGCAATGGCCAATCCCGCCGACAATAAACCCAAAAAGGTGGCAAAGGACTCAAATTGGTTGGACCACAAAAAGGCTAAGGAGAGCAATGAAACTCCATTGAGTATATAAGATATGCCTTTGTTCCAGTTGTATCGAGCCACGGGGTTCCCCTTCAGCCGCCTAGCCACCGAGTTCTTGAGCAGCCGCTTGAGCAAACTAAAAAAGAACCATAAAACAACAGATAAGGCTAGCTTGATCTGCCAGTCGTTCCAGTCTTGCCCCAAGTACTGCTTCCAGTATATTAGTATCTGCTCAAACATAGTTCTAAAATCAAAAAAAGGCAGCCAAAGCCGCCTTTTATTAGATGATATAAGGTATTCCTATTTGTCCAATTTATCCAATTCAACAACAAAGGCCCCTTTCAATTTGTACTTTTTCTGCAAGTTTTTCCGATAGCTTTCTGCCTCGGCCTTAGTGAAAAATGGCCCCATGATAATTTTGTAGTAGGGCTTGCCATTCAACTCATCAGCATAGACCAATGCGCCCTTAAACCAGTTTTTTTGCAAAACAGCTACCTGCTGCACCACCGATTCATAGTCGCTGTATCCCGCTACCTGTACACCAAAACCCTTGGGCTCCAACTTGAGGACCTGCATTTTGTATAGCCCTCCCTTGTCTAGGGCAGAGGCCTCTTTAATGATGTTCAACCCATCGGCCTTTGTGCTCTTTACCGCTGGCTTAGAGGCCGGCGCTACTTGCCTTGGAGCCGTCTTTGGGGCCGCTTTAGCCACCGCTTTGGGCGCCTCCGCTTTCTTTTTAGCCACTCTGGGACTAGGCTGCTGCGCACTCACTACTTCCACTTTTACCTTGGCCTGACCATCGGCCAATAAGCCAATCTCTGCCGCCGCCGCTCTCGATAAAGAAACAATTTGTCCAGCAATATAAGGCCCACTGTCAATAATCCGAACCGTTACCGATTTCTTGTTGCCCGCATGCGTCACCCGAATCATGGTCCCACAAGCTAAGGTCTTATGCGCCGCCGTCAACTTGGTCTTGTCATAGGTCTCCCCACTACAAGCCGTCCTGCGCCCATGAAAACTGTCGTCGTAAAAGGTCGCAATCCCTACTTCTGCAGGCGGTAAATCATTATTGTTGGCCGAGGCCCATTGTAAGCTGAATGTCAGCAAAAAGATAAAGAGGATTTGTTTCATAACGATTTCTATTTGTTAGAAAAACAATATACAAGTTCAACCCTAATTGACCCAATATTTTAGCAAAGGATTTTTTTCGTCTATGTTTTGGGGCCTCCTGCCTTCGGCAGGCGCTACGTTTCGCAGCTCGCAGGTCTGCTCGGCCCTGCGCTTCGGTGCTACGCACCTTCGGTTACTCCCTTTGGTCGTTGAACTGCGCCCTAAAGGGCTTGTTCTGGTCTGCGGCTTCGCCGCCCCCTTTCGCATCGCTAGGCCGCTCAACTGTTGTGCTGCTCTTGGCTTTCCGCTTCGGCACTAGATGTAGCTCTAGGGGCAGAGGCTTAGGTAGTTTGTTAGACTTTTGTTAAAGTACGGACTAACTGAACTTAATGAAAAACCTCAATGAGCTAACTTTTTGCTTGCTCGAGCTAGGTTTTCATTAGCTCAACCTAACTTTCTACTTGCTCGAGCTAGCTGCTCATTAGCTCGACCTGACTTCCTACTTGCTCGAGCTAGGTTCTCATTAGCTCAACCTGACTTCCTGCTTGCTCGAGCTAGGTTCTCATTAGCTCGACCTAACTTCCTGTTTGCTTGAGCTAGCTGCTCATTAGCTCGACCTGACTTCCTGTTTGCTCGAGCTAGGTTCTCATTAGCTCAACCTGACTTCCTGCTTGCTCGAGCTAGGTTTTCATTAGCTCGACCTGACTTCCTACTTGCTCGATTTAGCGGAGGAGTTACTTTTTTTAGAAAAAGTTCTACTAAAGAGGTAACAACAATGCAGTTTTCGCCATAAATAGCATATAGATAAAGTTCTAACTAAAAAAACTACAGAAAAATAGATCGATATGGCGAATTTAAATCTCAATCGGATCTCCAGAGTATTAACAGATCAGGAGATGCAAGACCTAAAACAACAGCTCGACAACTGTCAACAAATCCTTTCTTTTTTAACAGAGCTAGACAGTAAAGAGCGGAAAACGCTCAAGCGGATCAATTTGGACCATCATCATTTTGTACAAGAGACACTGGCCGTCATGAATTATGTAGATTTGCCTTTGCCCCCTCATATTGGCGCCGATGAAATTGCGAAAGATTTGGCTCTATATGAGCAGTTACAGCAGCTCATTATTCAGGTTGAGCAGTTATTGAAGCGCTTAAAGGACAGTGCCGCCTTAGTGGGCAGTGAGGCCTATGGCCAAAGTAGTTTGGTTTATCACTTACTAGCTGCCTTGGCCAGTAGTAGTTTGCCTGGTTATGCTACTGCCTATGAGCGGCTACAAGTTTGTTTTAAAAAGTATGGCCGAAAAAGCGATCAGCAACAAACAGAAGAATAGAAAAGCAAGAGCATTTCTTTTCAGCAAGCTTGTCCTGACTACCTACTACTTGATCAACCTATTCCCTTAGAATAACCTTTTAATTCTATTTTTTTTGCCTATGTTTTGGGGCCTCCTGCCGAAGGCAGGCGCTACGTTTCGCAGCTCGCAGGTCTGCTCGGCCCTGCGGCGCAAAGCGCCTTGGTCTGGCCTGACGGCCACTGCTGCACATCGCTAGGCCGCTCAACTGCTGTGCTGCTCTTGGCTTTCCGCTTCGGTACCAAAATATAGGCTGGACAAAGAGAAGGAGTATCATATCTATGAGCATGGAGGTCATATTGTTTCACGTTTTACCTTTAAGCTTAAGCTGTCTGAGGAGCTGCCTTGGCCTTTTCGTCCAGAAAAGGAGTGATTGTAGTATAATATTAAAATAGCGGCAGCCAGCTTGCTGGCCGCGGGCCCCAAAACCGCAGTAAAAGTTACCCTATGAAATTTCTATTTAGTGGACTCTTTTTGCTTTTGCTGCTGTCTTGTGCCAAACAAAAGCAGGCCAAGCAAGCAAGTAAGATTCGTTATTTACAAGTTTCTCCTGCAGACTGCCAGCCGCATCCTGTTTTAGGGCTAGCGGTTTTTATAGATAGTGTGCAGCTGCCGCTAGAGCAGCATAATTATCAGCAGGAGTTAGCGGCTTTTCAATTGGAAATTTTTGCCGAGAGCCTCCCTAATAAATGGTACTATATATCAACTGAGCAAACTGACTTTCCTCATTTCTACCTCTCTTATTTGGGGGAGATTGTCAGTGAAGAGCAAGATACCTTTAAATTTGTTCAGCGGCTGGTTTCAGCATCTATGGAGTCTACGGTGCATAGGAGTTATGCAGCGCTTTATTGTTATGCTGCAGATAATCGCTTATTGGGCTATTATCAGCTATCAAATTACACTGATTTATTGCCCAAGGGCATTTTGGGCCAATCCCTAATTTTTGAGCAAGATTGTGGGCACTACAGCCTCAGTTTTGCGAAAGGGATTCCTTCTCAAGGTATTTATGACAGCTGTTCATTTTCTGGTTTTTATCCTTTACATCCTGCTTCAAATCTGGCCCAATGAAATGGTTTTATCTAGTTTGTCTCTGTTTGGCTTTTTCGGCTTGTCGGCCTAAAAAGGAGCCGCCCAAAGTCATAACTGTTGAGTTGCCCGCTCATTTTTGCGAAAACAATGAGTTATTTGAGCTGGCCTTTAGTTTAGATACTCTTGCTTCAGGGCCTTGGGCAAAAGTTCTGGCTGAGGGCATCCCCAATAAGTGGTACCTTATTCCACAAACTGAGGATAGTAGTTTGTATTTACATTATTTGGGGAGCATTCAGGGGCAAGACAAGCTCCACTTTATACATAGCATAGGGAGCCAAAGCACTCAACTTGGAAGCAGCAGCCTTTCTGTTTTTAATAGCCAGCATCAGCTGATTGGCCGCTATCTACTTGGCCCTTATCCTAAGCATAGTTTTAGTTTGTTGGGAAATCAACTTATTTTTTCAGCCCCTAGTTTGGGCATAAAAAGAAAGAGCATTTCTTTTCAGCAAGCTTGTCCTGACTACCTACTACTTGATCAACCTATTCCCTTACAAAAGTCTAATTCCCTCCCCAGCAATGAATAACTACCTTTTAATTCTATTTTTTTCGCTCTCTTTTAGTTGGCTAGCTCGGGCGCAGCAGGATAGTACAAGGAGCTTGTTTATATATGCCCCTAGGCTTAACAAGGGCGATATGAACGTTTCTGTTTATATTGATTTCAATCTAGAGGAAGAGGGGTTAAAATATAACTCAGAAGAACGCTGGGTACAGATAAAACAACAGCCACTTTTTTACATATCCTTTATCAAAGAGAATAACTCCAATGATTCTATTTATCGAGTTTATGATATTATTCCGTTTTGTGAGGAAGAAATCAGTTGTAAAGACTGTGCGAGTTTTGGCCATTCTTTAGCCTGGGTATTCGCAGATAAGAAGTTTTATTTCGACTTAGAATGGGCTTCAGAAAAAGAGAAGGAGTATCATATCTATGAGCATGGAGGTCATATTGTTTCACGTTTCACCTTTAAGCTTAAGCTGTCTGAGGAGCTGCCCTGGCCTTTCCGTCCAGAAAAGGAGTGATGGCAGCATAATATTGATTATTAGAAGCTGAGGCCCGAAGGGCCGAAGGCCATGCAGGCTTTGTTGGCCCCCAAGGCCAACAAGGCCTGCCCCCAGGCGGAGGCGGCTTTGCCGCACCCCCTTGCTTGAAATGCAATATATTGAGGGCTAATTTTAGCTAAGGAGCAAAGAAAAAAGTGGCCAGCCGCCTACCGCCGGCCGGGTCCAATCAGCCCAAAGGGCTGTCTAAACAAAATGCCATTTTAAGGCGGCGAAGCCGCCGCAGGCCCAGCGCTGCGCAGGGGTGGCCAAAGGCCAGACCAAGGGCGAAACGAAGTGAAGCCCGAAGGGCCGAACAGACTTGTGAGCCCCGCAGCATAGCGGCGGCCAGCTTGCTGGCCGCGGGCCCCAAATAAAAAATAAAAATAGTTTGCCCAAAAGGCTAACCTTTGAAAGGAGGAGGCATAAAGAGACAAAAGCAGCCAAACGGCGCTTCTACCAGCTTAAAAAAATAGCCTTATGAATACGATCCGCCTTTATCTTAGCCTTGCCCTTATCTTTGTTTTGGCCCAAAATAATTTTGCTCAAGAAGCCAGCCTGCCCCAAGATGGCATTTACCAGAAAACATGGGGAGAACGGCCAGTTATTCAGCGGCCCCAGCTGCAAGAAAGAGATGTACTTTGGGAAAAACGCATCTGGAGAGAAATTGAATTGGGCGAACTGCAAAACCAGCATTTTGCCAATGAAAGCCGCCCCCTGATTGAACTACTCAGTTGGGCCCTAGAAGACAAAAAACTCAGCGTTTATAATGAGGACTTCTCTAGCCGAATGGATTATGAAGAGGCCATGGACTATGTCTACCAAATCGATACCTTTTTTGTGATGGACCTAGACGGCGGCTGTATGGGCGATAATTGGGAGGTGGTCAAAACTCGTATCAACCCCAAAGATGTGACCCGCTTCCGCATTAAAGAGGTGGCCTATGTAGACAAAAAAGACGGCCAACTCAAAACCCAAATTCTAGGCATTGCCCCCATCCGCAATATCTATGACGATAATGGTAACTTTTTGATGGCTATCCCCATGTTTTGGTTCCATTTTGACGAGCTGCGCCCCATCTTGGGCCAAGAACAAGCCCCCAACCGCTTTCAAGACGCAGGACAGTTGTCTTGGGCCGATGTTTTTGAAGCCCGGCAGTTTTCTAGCTATATCACTAAGCAAAGCAATATGCAGGACCTCCGCCTACAAGATGTTTATAGCGGTACAGACCGCCTGCTACAAGCCGAGAAAATTAAAAACGATATGGCCAATTATGAGCATGACTTCTATGGAAATTAGGCCCAAAATAAAGGCCCCAAATGCTAATGCATTTGGGGCCTCCCTTTAGCCTCGAACAATAATCGGTAAACGAAGCTGTAACTGTATGTTGCGGCCCTGCTCGGGCAACTCCAACTGCCGATAGCGGCTCAAATGGGCCAAATAAGGCGTATTGAATAGGTTTTGGGCCAAAAAACGGACAGACAAAGGCTGCTTGCCCCAAACAAAATCCAAATCTAAACGCAGATCCCAAAGAGAAGCCGCAGGCGTGCTCTTCTCATTTCTAGCCACCCAATTTTGAGCCGCCCAATAACGATGCCCCAAGGCTATTTCTACCGCTTTTAAACCCTTTTTGGGCGCCCAGTCTTTGCTCCAAGCCAACTGAGAGCGAACCGAAAAAGGAGGCGAAAAGGGGAGGGGCAAGTCCGTTTCTAGACCATAGCTATATAGGTATTCTAAGGATTGCTTCCACTTAAAGCCTTTATAGCGATAATCATAGCGCAACTCTAGGCCCGAAAACATGGCGTCCTGCTGCTCGTATTCATACAGTTGGCCCGCATCGGGTAAGGGCGAAAAGCGAGGCGCAGGCGATAAATATAAATATCCATCAAAATAATGCGCATAGGCCTCGGCCAAAAGACCAAAATTGCCCTTGCGCCAGCTCCAGCTGGCATCAAACTGATAGCCAGATTCTGGCCCCAGACTGCTGTCCCCCTTTTCATGTCGAAAACTGCCATGATGTACCCCATCACTCAATAACTCTACCGGATGTGGCGGCCTAAAACTCTTGCTAAACTGGCCTTGTATGTTGGACCAAGCATTCAGTTTTTTCCAAAGCCCAACACTAGCCGAGCTGCCCCAAAATTGTCGTTCCAATGCCCCAGCCCCCAAGCTGATATTTTGCCCGTCTACATCAAAAGATTGGCTAAAGGCCGTAGACTGCAACTGCTGATAATCTAGACGCAAACCGAAATCAAGGCCCAAACGCTCTTCTTTATTCACCCAATGACCCAAAGCAAAACTCCCTAACTTCTGCTGCTCAAAAGCGGGGATCAAGAAATCAAAGCCGCCTCTTTTATTACTTTGGCTTTGGCCCGAAATCCCATAGGCAAGCTCCCAGGATTTGTAGTTTTGTCGCAGCTCTAGACGGCCCGAAAAAGTGCTCAAGTTCAACGCTAAGGCCAAGCGGTCATTGGCATCGGCTGGGCGGTTGTGCAAATGCGGAAAAGCAAACTCTTCTCGCAAATTTTGCTGCCAACCTAGGTCTATATATAGGGCCTTTTCTTTGCTCAACTGATAATTGAAGTTGAGAAAAGACTTAAAATGCCGAATCGCTTGAGAGGGAAAATCTATGTCTCGCCAATTGCCATCAGGCTGTAAATCATAGGCCCTAGGAATCCCCATGGCCCCAGAAAATAAACCGCCTTTCATCTGGTACAAACTGTTGGTCCAACGCAAGCCCCCCTTTTTCCAGAGCTTGCCCAATACCATCTTGCCCGAACGCTCTTGCCCTGCCGTATTCTTTAAACGCTCTTCATATAAAGGCAAAACAAAGCCCTGATAGACAAATTCATCGGCAGGTACTCGATAATCCCCATAGCGCTGCTCACTATATTGAAGCTGCCAAAAGTAGTTGTGCCAGTTGCGACTCAATTGTAGATTAACCCCCCAATGCTCATTGTTGCTTTTGCCCAAAAGCAAGACCTGCCCCTGCCAACTATTGTGTGGCGCCACCTTAGTCGGTAAGAGACGAATGCTGCCCCCTAAAGCATCAGAACCATAACGCAAACTACCCGCGCCCTTCGTCAGCTCCATACGGCCTACGCTCAAGGCATCTATGGACAGACCATGGTCGGTGCCCCACTGTTGCCCCTCTTGGGCCAAATTCCCCTCTAGCAATTGTACCCGATTGCCCATTTGCCCCCGAATAATCGGCTTGGCAATGCCTACCCCCACCGATAGGGCCGAAACCCCCGGTATTTCAGCTAAGGTTTGGGCCAAATTTCCCGCTAAGTTTTCCTGAATATCTTCCGCATTTAATAACTCCTGAGAGGGCTGCGGCTTGGGCCCCAAATCTTGCTCCTGAACCAAAACCACATCCACCTCCTGACAGCGCAAACAATCGGCATCAGCAGCCAAGTATAAATGAAGATGAATGTCTTTTTTTAGGCCCAAAACAAAGCGTTTGGATACAAAAATACCCTGCTCCCCAAAGGCTTGCAACTCCAGACTGTCCCCCAACTTTCCCGAAAACTCAAAATGAAAATGACCCTCAGTATCAGTCAATTGACCCAGACTGTCCGGCAATAGAAGAACTGGCTGCCCCAAGACTAACTCATGACTCTCATAATCGTAAACTTCTCCATGAATCTGATAGTCTTGCCCCCAAAGGAAAATAGGCCAAAAACAAACTATAAGGTATAAATTGCGCATAATTAAGGCTTCATCTTGTTAAGCTCCTACAAAAGTACGGCTTTTCTGCAACGCAGTTGCAACTAATGCATTAACTTTGCCTCCTTATTTCGCTTAAAATTTGTTAAAACATGAAACGCTTCGCCCTTTTCTTCCTCGGCCTCTTCTTTTTGCAGGCCTGCCAACCCTCCGAAACCGATCTGAATGCGCCCATTCTAAATATATATAGTTTTAGCCCCAATAGGGTTTCAGATACAATTTGCGGCCAACTAGAGCCCGACAATGTCATTCATCTCCGAACCGACGATACCCTCAAAATGAATTTGAACCTGATTGATAATGAGGAACTCGCTCAGCTCAAAGTAGATATTCACGCCAATTTCGACTGCCACGGCCACCGTAGCCCAACCCTAGAGAGCTGGTCGGTGCTCGATCTGATTGACCTCAGCGGCAGCGAACAAAATCTCGAGCTCTTTTATGTCCCCCCAACAGATGCCTGGGCAGGAAATTACCATTTTCAACTCCGCCTGCTCGATGCAGCTGGAAACGAAACCGGGGGCAGCACGGCCTATAGCATCAAGCTGATTTCTAGCCAAGATAGTATCGCCCCCGAAATTCGCCTCAATAGCCCCCAAAGCAGCCTAATCGCCAACCGAGGGAGCCAAATTTTCTTTGAAGGAGAGGCCCTCGATAATATGGACCTCACTGGCGGAAAACTCGAACTTCGCTACGAATCTCCCTCCGGAAATATCCAACTGGCCCAAGAATTAGCCCTAACGACTGGTAGCGGAACCAACTACAATTTTAACTGGCCCTATACCATCCCCAATAGCCTCTCTACCGGAAATTATCGCTACTTTTTACGCATTATCGATGCCGTGGGCAATACCACAGAAAGCAGCTCGGTGGATATTCAGCTCAATTAGTGGGATTCCCTGAATAAATCTTTAACTTTGTGCTCTATTTTTTTGGGGCCTGCCGCCTTCGGCGGCCGTTACGTTTCAGGGCTCGCAGGTCTGCTCGGCCCTGCAGCCGCCTGCGGCGGCTTGGGTCTGCGGCTTCGCCGCCCCCTTGCACATCACTAGGCCGCTCATCGGCCCAGAAAACGCTCGGCCAAACGCTCCGGCCCCTTTAGCCTACTGCTTAAATATTTACTGCAACTTTAGTTATGAAAGAAATTTGGGAACGCTTCGAAGCTTGGATAGACCGCTATGCCAACCTATTGCTAGACGATTTGAATGGAGGCGCAGAAGAAGAACATTTTGAGCCGATCGAAAAAGCTATTCGCTCAGAACTCCCCCAAGCCTTTAAGGAATTTTACCGCATCCACGATGGCCAATACTCAGAATCTGAAGAGGGCCTAATTGATACGCACATTTTATTGCCCCTAGAGCAAATGCTCAGCATTTGGGCCCAACTCCGCCATCAATTTGATGAAGGCGCATTCGATGATCTAGAATCTGAACCCCAAGAGGGCATCCGAATGGAGTGGTGGAACCCCTACTGGCTCCCCCTCACTACAGACAAAGCCGGCAGCTTTATTTTTATGGATTTTGCCCCTAGCCGCCAAGGCAATTTGGGCCAAATTATCTATATGCCCCGCGATTCTGCCGAACGTATTCTACTCGCCCCCTCTTTTGAGGCCTGGATCAACCGATATGTGCGCCACCTAGAAGAAGGCCACTATCGCTACTCAGAAAGAATGGGCGGCATTATCCAAAAACAACGCCTCAATGGCGTAAGCGATGATAGCCAGCATAGCTTCTGGCACGATAGCGAAAATGATGACCTAGAGGGCTTTGAAGTCCTCAAAGAAGAATAGGTCCAAAACGCTTCCTCTGCAGGGCGGCTAGCACAGCTAGCCGCCCTTTTTCTTTGGCCCAAATGGCCACAACAAGCCCTTTAGGGCGTCTTCGACGACCAAAGGGAGTAACCGATGTGGCGAGGTGGCCGAAGGCCAAATGGCCTAGCGATGTGCAGCAGTGGCCGAAGGCCAGACCCAGGCGGCTTTGCCGCCGCAGGGCCGAGCGAACAGCGAGCTGCGAAACGTAGCGCCCGCCGCAGGCGGGAGGCCCCAAAAAAAACAGCCTACAATTGCATGTAGACTGTTTCTGTTTTTACTCGAACTGAACAATGGTTTTGCCATCTCCACCTTGCTGAGGGGCGGCAAAAAAGCTGTCCTTTACATTGGGATACTCCCGCAGTTTTTTCTGCACGGCCCGCCGCAAAACACCAGAGCCCTTCCCATGAATAATTTCTACCTCATAGGCATTCGACATCAGGGCCTTGTCTAAGAAAACTTGTAGGCGTTCCACGGCATCCTCATAGCGCATTCCCCGAATATCAATTTTGGCATCAAAAACCTGAGGTTGGCTATGCAATTTGGTTTGGACCGTATTGGCCTGTTGCTTCTCCAAGGCACCTTCCACCAAAATGAGGTCGCGCAATTTTACGCTCAAACTAATGTGCTCTAGCTCTACCAAGGCTTCTTTTTTCTTGATCTCTCGGACTACGCCCAGCATGCCGCCAGCTCGCAAGCGGACCTGAGAGCCTACCACAATTTCGCCCTTCACTTGCTGATGATAAGCCTGATAAATATTTTCTTTAATATCATCGACCTTTTCAGTCAGTTCGGCTTGTTGCTTTCGGTTTTTGGCCAAAAGGGCCTCGGCTTTGGCACGGGCATTGGCCTTGTTCTCAGACTCACGGAGCTCCTTGAGGGCATCCTTTAGGTCTTGGCGATCTTGTTGTAGGGCCAGCATTTCTTGCTCACGGACCTGCAACTTGAGCTTTTTGCGCCCAAACTCTAAATCTTTTTGGGCATAATTATAATTCTTAATGAGCTGATCCAATTGCCGCTGTTGCTCGGCCGTTTCGGCTTCTTTTTCCTTAAGTTCTTGTCGTTCTCTTTGCAAATCGGAGAGCATCTGCTCGAAGTTATGTACCTTTTTACCCACCTTCCGCTTGGCGTATTCTACCACCTTAAAGGGCAGTCCTGTTTTTTCGGCAATTTCAAAAGCGTAAGAGCTACCGGGTTGGCCGATGCGCATTTGGTAGGTGGGGGCCAAACTATTCATATCAAAAACCATATGGCCATTGACAAGGCCTTTCTGGTTAAAGGCAAAGCTCTTGAGGTTGGCGTAGTGGGTGGTAATCAATCCGTAGACCTTGGCCTTATTGAGCTCTCGTAGAATAGCCTCGGCAATAGCGCCCCCCATTTGGGGGTCGGTCCCCGAGCCAAACTCATCAATGAGGACCAACGTATTGGCATTGGCATGCTCCATAAAATAGCGGGCATTTTTCAATCTAGAGCTATAGGTACTCAGCTCATCTTCCAAAGACTGCTGGTCCCCAATATCGGCAAAGATTTGCTCGAAGACCCCCATTTCGCTACCCTCCTCCATAGGGAGAAGGAGGCCCGCCTGCAACATCATCTGCAAAAGGCCAAGGGCCTTGAGGGTAATAGATTTACCCCCAGCATTGGGACCACTAAGCAATAAAATGCGCTGATCTTTCTCAAAACTGAGGCTAAAAGGGACCACCGGCTCGCCCTCCTCCTTATTCTTCAGCAACAAAAGCGGATGATAGGCCCTTTCAATTTTATAGAAGGGCTTGGGGCGCAGCAAAGGCTTGGTCGCATTGAGTTTGTAGGCCAATTGGGTTTTGGCTTGGATCACATCAAAGCGCAGCATGAGGTCCTGAAAAGCCCGCAGGTCTTCCACATAAGGACGGAGCAAAGCACTCAGATCTCTAAGGATCCGATAAATCTCTCTTTTGTATTCCTGTTCCAGATCAAAGAGGTCATTATTCAAATCAATCACCTCATCAGGCTCAATATATACGGTCCGGCCAGAAGCCGACTCATCATGCAAAATCCCTCTTAACTGCCGCTTGTATTCGGCCTGTACGGCTAGCACTCGGCGGCCATTGCGGACCGTCTCCACCGAGTCGGCCAACCAGTTTTTACTTTGATAAAAGCCTGCCGTTTGTCTAAACTTCTTATCCATCTCTTGCCGCTTAGAGCCTTGCATTCTGGCAATGCGCTGCAATTCAGGAGAGGCATCTGGGCGGATATTGCCCTCGGCATCGACCACCTGGTTAATGGCTTTGAGTAGTTCGGGCTCAAAATGTAGGGGCCGCAAAATATCAAAAAGATGGGGATAGAGCTCTCGGCGCTCTGTTTTGGGATCGAAGAAACGGAAAAGGGCCTCTGTACAGAGCAAAATGCTGGCAATATTCCGAAGGCTCTCTACCGAAAGCACATAGCCCTCAATTTTGAGCATCTTTAGATCGGCCTCTATACTATGATAGACCCGCAGCGGGATACTATGATTTTGCTCATAGGTTTGTAGAAACTCAAAAGACTCCTGCAAGGAGCGTTCAATTTCCTGAGGGTTTTGGCTCAGGCGCAATTCGGCAAAATGAGCCCGCCCCAATTCTCCAAGGCAGTACTCCTGTAATCGTTCTAGGACCTTATCAAATTCTAATTTCTGATAGAGGTCTTTCGGTGCTAAGTTCATGACAGTAAAATAATGTCTGTTCTAAAACAAGAACTGCCCAACTGGGCAGTTCTTGGGGTCTAATTTTTTAATTCAGCTGCTAACCAAAGAGCAGAAAAGCGGAAATAGTTCAAGCCTATTTCTTCTTTTTTGCTTCCTTCGCTTTGCGCTTGGCTTCTTTGGCTGCGGCCTTTTCGGCTTTGCGTTTGGCCTTGGCGGCTGCTTTCTCGGCTTTGCGTTTTTCTTTAGCGGCTGCTTTTTCGGCCTTTTTGCGGGCTTTCTCGGCTTTTTTGGCCGCTTTGAGTTCGGCTTTGAGCTCGGCAGCAGTTTTGGGTTTTTCTTCTATTTCAACTTCTACTTCTTTCTTAACTTCCTCTACCACTTCTTGTTCTACCTGAACTATATCCGTTTCGCTAGGCAGGCTGGCGGCCTCAAACTTACAGTGGGGTGGATAAGCACAGCGCAATTGGGCCTGCTGAGGCAATTTGGCGGCTTCCTCCTTAGACAGCATGCTGAGCAAACGGCTGCTTTGGTTGGGCGTTAGGCAAGCGCCCTGAAATAGACTTAGGGCCTGCTCATAGCTGTTCTCTGCATCAAAACAGATAGAAAAGAGGCTATCATAAAGAACGGGCTGCATGGGCAAACTTGTAAAAGCAGTCACTTTTTCGCGCTTTTCCTTACGGCGACGAAGCATTTTTTGCCCCCCACGTTCTACTACAGTTTGGGTCTCCACTTCTTTGAGCTCCACCACTTCTTGGCCCCCCTCATCTTTGTCCTCCAATTGGTAGCGGATGGTCGTAATGGTTTTTGGATATTGCGATTCGTCAATGGTATTTGTATTATTATTGGCTTGATATCCCCCCAATCGCTTGCTCCCTCCTTTGTTGCCCTGAGGGGCTTTGCTGGCCACGGCTGGGCCTAGGCCTTCTTTGCTATAGGCAAGGTCTAGATCTGGAGCAGGAGTTTCGGCATTAAGGGCAATTCGACTTTCTGACTTCAAGACCATTCGGTCATTGATTTTGACGATTTTATAGACCGAACAAAAGCCTTTGTCCAAAACTACATTCTGTTTCAAGAGGCCCAACTTTTTATCTGTAAATTCGATCCGTAAAAAGTAGTTGCCTTCTACAAATTTGCGCAAACGAAGATGCGCTGTTGCTTTTTCCGATTGTTTGCGGCCATCAATCCCTATATAAAACTCATAGTTATCGGGGCTCTGAATGAGCAGATCGGCTTGGGCCCAACTTTGGCCCCCCAACAAAAGAAAGAGGAGGAGGAGGTAATGCTGTACGTTCATAAGTTGTTTTTTTTATTAGTTCTAAATCATAAGGATAAATGCAGCCGACAAATTTAATGAATAAAACAGAAAAAGAGCAGGCCTATACCGCCGCCCTAGCCGAAATTAAGGCCGTTTTGCAGGGCGAAAGCCAGATGGTCCTTAAAATGAGTACAATAAACTGTATTCTCAAGTCGCATTTGCCCTACTATTTTTGGCTGGGCTTTTATTGTATGCATGAGGGCGCCCTGATTGTTGGCCCTTATCAGGGTACGCTAGGCTGCTTGCATATTGGTCTAGACCGTGGCATCTGTGGCCGAGCCGCCCGCCTGGCCCAAACACAACTGATTCAGGATGTACATGCCGATCCCGAACACCTCGCCTGCGATAGCCGAACTAACTCGGAGATTGTTCTGCCCGTTTTTGACCCTCAGGGCCAGCTTATTGCCGTCTTTGATGTAGATAGTACCGAAAAGGCCGCCTTCGATGAGCTAGACCAACAGTTTCTCGAACAACTATTGGCCGAGCAGTTTGCTCAAAGCCCGCTAGAAAAACAGTTTTTGAGTTAGTGGGCTATGCTGCTGCTGTTTTGGGGCTGCCCCGCCCTTCGGGCGGGTCGGGCTGTCTCACAGCTCGCTGTTCGCTCGGCCCTGCGCGGGCTGCGCCCGCTGGGTCTGGCGCTTCGCGCCACTGCTGCCCATCCCTCAGCCTGCGGGCCTTCGGCCCTGTAGGACTTGCTATCTAGGGCATAAAGGTTTTGATGGGCTGTTTGATCTCTGTCAAATAGGGCATAAAGGTTTTGATGGGCTGTTTGATCTCTGTCAAATAGGGCATAAAGGTTTTGATGGGCTGTTTGATCTCTGTCGAATAGGGCATAAAGGTTTTGATGGGCTGTTTGATCTCTGTCGAATAGGGCATAAAGGTTTTGATGGGCTGTTCTGCAACTGCAGAATAGGGCCAGCCATAGTATTTTAGCTAAAAAAAAGCGGACCAACTACAAAATGCAGTTGGTCCGCTTCCTCTAATCGGGGAGGGGCTTAGCCTTAAAATCTAAAGCCTAGGGTTAAGAGAAAAAGCCCAATGGTTTCACTATTACTTGTTCTAGGATTATTGTAACTAGAAGTAGCATAATAGGGAGAGTATTCAAAATCTCTGATGGTCCGCATATAGCTAAAATCAAAAAAGATATGTTCTTGGCGGAAGCCAAAGCCGGCAGAAATATCGTGGCGAAAATCGTTCACTCCATTCACTTGGTCCAAGTAAGGAGAGCTTTGTAGGCGGTAGCCCGCTCTTAGGCGGAGGGTATTGATCGCAATTTCGCCCCCAACTTTTAGTCGGTAAGCCCCTTGGTAAGTGTCCGTAATTGCATTGTTTACGGCATCAATAAAGGCTTGGTCTCCTGCGGTGGCATTTTCATCAGAGGCTTGTAGGGCATAGCTACTGCCTGCGTAGTTAATATACTCTCCATCTACCCCCAAATAGCCTTTGATGGGAGCTGTTTTTTGGCCAAAAGTATGGCCCATACTAAGGGCAAAAACCCAGGGAGAGAAAAAGTCTTGCTTATATTCTGCGGTAGGAGAGACCCAAGGTTCTGTAGCAGAAGTTTCGCGGAGAGTATCATTCCAAACAACAGCTCCACTAAGTTCTGTATCTAAGTTTTCCGTAAGGCTCATGGCCGTGGGGGTGTGCATACTGAAGCCCACTCTCAGGCGTTTATTTACTCTATAAATAAGGCCTAGTTTAAGGTTAATGCCAGTTCCTTTGACCGTCCGAATCTCATCAAAGTTGAGGCTTTTAAAGTCCATATTGCCTGTAGGTTCTTCTTCTTTATAGCTTCTAAAGTCTCTGAAGTTGAGAAAGGTAATCCCCAAGCTTCCACCAATATAAAGCTTGTTTTTATAATTGCCAGCTAGGGCAATATTGAGTTCGTTGATACCTCCCGATTGGCGGATCAGTTGGCTTTTTTGAATATAAGCGCGATTAGAATCGACAACAGCGCCGGTATAATCGGTGCCGCCGCTAGGGTTATCAATAAAGTAGGCATCCCAAGCTAAGCGTTCCTCAAAGGGGTCTAAATCATCGGGGACGGCATTGGCGGCATTGGCCTCTTGGGCAAAGTTAATAATGCGAGAGCCCGTAGAAGTTCCAGAAAAAGAGTAGGTCCTATTAAAGGAGGCGGTGCGGCCAAAGCTAATACCAAAATTGACAAAGCGCCAGTCAGTACTTTGTTCTTGGGCCAGGACGAGTCCTACAGAGCCGAGGTTAAAACTCAGGCGGTTGTTGCTAGAGCGGGGGAGTGTGCTATCGGCCAAAAACTGGCTTTTGATATTGGCAAATTGCAGGCCGGGGCTAATGCTAAACTCCGAGCCTCGGTAAACGGCTAGTCCTGCGGGATTACCATTGAGGCTGCTCATATCGGCCCCAAGGGCCCCAAGGGCGCCACCAACCGCCATGCTGCGGGCGGTATTGGGCTGCAAGCGTTCGGAAAAGAGCAGGGCATCGCTGCTTATTTGGGCCATTAGGGCCGAACTGAAGATGGAAAAGAAGACAAAGAGACTACACTTGTTCATAAGATTTATTTTAAGTCATTTAATTTAAGACTAGCATTTTAGAAGACTCAATTTTAGCGCCATCCTCTCTTTGCGGTTTTGGGGGCGGCGCAGCCGCCCGGCTGAGGGATGGACAAGGGTGGCCGTCAGGCCAGAGCAAGCGGGCGAAGCCCGCGCAGGGCCGAGCAGACCTGCGAGCCCTGAAACAGCCCGACCCGCCCGAAGGGCGGGGCAGCCCCAAAATAGGAGGAAGAGAAAAAAAAAGGAAAATAATCCAGTGGGCTGCCTAAAATAGGCTATTTTTGGGAGCATTAAACCACCCTCAAAGAAATAGGTCCATGCAACTTTTAGATGGTAAAGCCCTCTCTCAAAGTATTCAATTAGAGCTCAAAGCGGAAGTGGAGCAACTTCTTGCCCAAGGCGGTCGTCCTCCTCATTTGGTGGCGGTCTTAGTGGGAGAACATCCTGCTTCGGCCAGTTATGTGCGCAATAAAATGCGTGCTTGTGAAAGAGCCAAATTTCGGTCTAGCTTGAAAAAACTGCCAGCGGAGATAAGTCAAGATGATTTATTGGCTGAAATTGCGAGATTGAACCAAGACTCGGAAGTAGATGGCTACATATTGCAATTGCCTTTGCCGGCACATATAGATGAACAGCTAGTGACGCAGGCGGTTGCGCCCGAAAAGGATGTAGATGGCTTTCATCCCTATAATTTGGGCCAGATGCTCTTGGGCGAAGACGGTTATTTGCCCGCTACGCCTATGGGGATGATCACGCTTTTGGAGCGTTATGGGATTGAAACATCGGGAAAAGAAGCGGTAGTGATTGGTCGCTCGAACATTGTGGGCCGCCCGATGAGTATTTTGCTTTCTCGCAAACATCCGCAGGGCAATTGTACGGTTACGGTATTGCACAGCCGCAGCCAAAACATGGCCGAACACTGTCGGCGGGCGGATATTATTGTGGCTGCTATTGGTCAGGCCAACTTCCTGACCGCCGATATGGTGAAAGAAGGTGCCATTATCTTAGATGTGGGCATCAATGCCGTAGATGACCCCAAGGCCAAAAGAGGCTATCGTCTAGTTGGAGATGTAGATTTTGAGGGAGTAAAAGAAAAGGTATCGGCCATCACGCCCGTACCTGGTGGAGTTGGTCCAATGACCGTAGTATCCTTATTGATGAACTGCCTAAAAGCCTATAAAACAGGAGCAGGCAAAGCCCTAGAAAAGCAATAAACTATGCGCATATTGAGTTTTTTGGCCGTTTTGGTCATTACTATATTTCTATTTCTCTTTCTGAACTCCTCTAACTTTGCCTCTTCTACGGTGGAGAGTTTGAGTGGAAAAGAGACCTTTGTTCCCCCGATGGGGAAATTATTGAGCCCGAGTTCGGGCTTTTGGCGCAATGCCGAAAGCAAAACGGGGCCTTCTTTGTCCTCTTCTTTGCGTGATGGTTCGCTTAGTGCTCCTGTAGAATTGCTCTATGACGACCGCATGGTGCCGCACATCTTTGCCGACAATATGCAGGATGCTTTTTTTGCCCAGGGTTATGCTACGGCTAGCCTTCGGCTTTGGCAGATGGAGTTTCAGACGCATGCTGTTTCTGGCCGCTTGGCCGAGGTTTTGGCCACCTCTGAAAAGATGCGAGAAGTTTTGCTGAAGATGGATCGTAAAAAGCGGAAAGCGGGTTTGCCCTTGGCGGCTAAAAAGACCGTAGAGCTTTGGAAAAAAGACCCGAAAACCTATGAGATCTTGCAGCGCTATGCCGATGGGGTTAATGCCTATATTGATGATTTGTCTTATGCCGAATTGCCTTTGGAGTATAAGCTCTTGAACTATCGCCCAGAAAAATGGACGGTCCTTAAATCGGCCCTTTTGCTCAAAGCTATGGCTGAGGACTTAACCGATAAGGACCATGATTTTGAAATGACCAATGCCTATAAATACTTTGGTCGAGATACCTTCAATCTTTTTTATCCAGAATATTTTCCCGAGCAATCGCCGATTATTAACGATACGGCCTTCTATAACTTTAAGCCCGTAGCGGTAGGCGATAGCTTGGCCAAACCCTTTTTGGGTTTTGATCAGGGCTTGCCGAAAAACCCCAACCCCAAACCTAAGGGCATCGGAAGTAATAACTGGGCCCTGGGTGGCAAGAAAACCGCTTCGGGTTACCCTATTTTGTGCAATGACCCCCACCTCAAGCTCAATCTGCCCTCTATTTGGTTTGAGGCGCAAATTGTAACGCCCGACTTTAATGTCTATGGGGCAACATTGCCCGGAGCGCCAGGCGTAATCTCTGGTTTCAATCAATATGTTGCTTGGGGTGTAACCAATGTGGCCCATGATGTTCGCGATTGGTACGCCATTCAATGGACCGATAAGACGAAGTCGGCCTATATCTTTGATGGCGAAGAAAGAGCCAGCGAAAAAATCCTCGATACCGTTTATGTGCGAGGAGCGGGCTTTGTTGTCGATACCCTTGTTTATACGCATTTTGGCCCAGTCGTCCGTACCGTAAATGGCCAAGATTATGTCTTGCATTGGCAGGCCAATGAGCCTAGCTCCGAGGCCAAAACCTTTATCCTATTGGCCCAAGCCAAAAACTACCAAGATTATCAGGCGGCCATTAAGCATTTTTCTTGCCCCGCCCAAAACTTGGTCTTTGCTTGCAATAATGGAGACATTGCGCTTTGGACCCAAGGAAAACTGCCCTTGCGCCGGCCCGAACAAGGAAAATTTGTAGCCGATGGCCGCTATTCCTTCAATCAATGGTCGGGCTTTATGCCTCAAAAGCATATTCCACACGAATATAACCCCCAAAAGGGCTATGTGGCCTCGGCCAATCAGCATTCGGTCAGCCCCGCCTATCCTTATTATACCTATGGTTATTTTGAGGAGTATCGTGGCCGCTATCTCAACGGACAGTTGGATGCCCTTTCTGCAGCCACCGATAGCGAAATGAAAGCCCTGCAATTGAGCAATTTTAGCCAAAAGGCCCAAGATTTTCTGCCCCTGCTGATGAAGTATTTGCAAAGAGGCGAGCTGAGCAAAGACGAGCTAGAACTCTTGGCCCTTTTCCGAGATTGGGATTATGAATATACCGCAGAGGCTGTGGCCCCAACCATCTTTGAAGATTGGTTCTATAATTTGCAAGCCCTTACCTATGACGAACTCGAAGAGGCTGCCGCCCAAGGTATGGAACTGAATTATCCCGATGCCTGGCATTTGTTGGGCCTCCTCAAGCGAGATACTAGCTCGTTTATTTGGGACCAAATAAGCACCGAGAAGCAAGAACGTATTGAAGATATTGTAACCCTCTCTTTTAAAGAGACCCTCAACACTTTGCCCAAAAATAAATCGGGCCAACCCATTAGCTGGGGAGAAATGAAGGCGACAGCCCTCTATCACCTGGCCCGCATCAAGGAGTTTAGTATCCTAAATTTATCGGTGGGCGGTACCGCCGATGCCCTCAATGCCGTGAGTAACCGCTACGATTTTGCCGCCAGCCGAAAGGCCGATAGCCTGATGCATAAGGGCGGCTCTGCAGCCGGACCCTCTTGGCGCATGATTGTCGAATTGGGCGAGAAGAAACCCAAGGCACAAGCCATTTACCCCGGTGGCCAATCCGGTAATCCCGGTAGCCACTACTATGATAATATGGTCCAAACTTGGGCCGAAGGCCGCTACAACAAATTACTTTATCTAGAATCTGCCGAAGAAGGAAAAGAGAATATCCGCATTCGCCAGCGTTTGCACTAAAAAAGACAATTTATTATGACTAGAGTACTATTAGGCGCCGCCGCGCTCTTTTTGCTCATCAGCCTTTCTTTTTGGCTTTTTGCAAGCTGGTGGTGGGCCAATCTATTTTTTGCCATTCTCATCGGTTTTGCCATGCAGCTAGGCGCAGGCCCCAGCTTTTTGGCCGGAGCAGGCAGCAGTTTTCTCAGTTGGTTCATTAGTATGTACTGGATCAATGCGGGCAATGGCGGCTTGCTGCTCCAAAAAATGCGCGCCGTCTTAGGCCTCCCTTTTGGCTCCAATATGGGCGTTATGCTTTTTATTGCCTTGCTGGGCGCTCTGCTGGGCGGATTGGGCTTTCTCTTGGGCCAATTGGGCCGAGATATCGCCACCGGCCCCGTAGATGGCCGCTCCAAACGCCGAAGAAGAGGACGCAAACGCTCTGCCGCTACCTTTAAACTTTAATTTTTTTTTGGGGCTGCCCCGCCCTGCGGGCGGGTCGGGCTCTGCCGCAGCTCGCAGGTCTGCTCGGCCCTGCAGGCGCTTGCGCTTCGCCGCAAACGCCTTGGGTCTGCCGCCTGCGGCGGCCCTGCTATCCATCCCTCAGCCGCGTCGCTGCGCTCCTTTGCGGCGGCTTCGCCGCCTGCTAGACCTATAAATCGCTAGTTTTTTAACGAATATATATTATGAGTACAGAAAAAAAAGCCCACAAATCGGGCTTTGTCAATATTGTAGGCCACCCCAATGTGGGCAAATCTACCCTGATGAACGCCCTGGTTGGCGAACGAATGTCTATCATTACCAATAAACCCCAAACTACCCGCCACCGTATCCTGGGCATCGTCTCCGAAGAAGATTTTCAGATCGTTTTTAGCGATACCCCCGGCCTGATTCAAGACCCTAGCTATAAAATGCAGGAGCGCATGAATGAATATGTCAAATCTACCCTAGAAGATAGCGATTTGATGCTACTGGTAGCCGATGCTACCGAAAAGATTTCTGATGAATCTACCATTTTTGAGCTTTTGGCCAAACTAAAGGCTCCCGTTTTTCTTTTACTCAATAAAATTGATCTGCTGCCCCCAAAAGAACAATTGGAACAATTGGCCGCCTGGAGCAAAAAACTCGATTTTGCCGAGCTCATTCCCATCTCCGCCCTCAATCGCATCAATACCGATTTGGTCCTCGAAAAAGTGATCGAACGAATGCCCGAAGGCCCTACTTATTACCCCAAAGAACAGTTTACCGACCGGCCAGAACGCTTCTTTATGTCCGAAATCATCCGAGAAAAGATTTTACTCAATTACCATCAGGAAATTCCCTACTCAGTAGAAGTAGTGGTAGAGGCTTTTCAAGAAGAAGAAAATATTACCCGCATTTTGGCCAATATCTATGTGGCCCGAAAAACCCAAAAAGCAATTCTTATCGGTAAAGGAGGCCAAGCCATCAAACGCCTAGGCCAAGACGCCCGCCTCGCTATCCAAGCGTTTTTAGAGACTAAAGTCTACCTAGAATTGCACGTAAAAATTAAAGATAATTGGCGCGACGACGAGCGCAGCCTCAATTATTTTGGTTATACGTCTTAATCCTTTTATCTCCCTTGAAAGGGTCTGTTTATGGGCTTTTGCCTAAAAAGTAGGTAAAGTCCCTAATCTTATATTTTTTGTCCATAAAACTAGGATAATGCTTGAGAGTTTGCTTAAATTTGCGTACTATTATAGTCCAATAGTAGAATATACGGTACTACCATCTCCAAGATAAATCCTGCAGCTTTATGGAACAACTGACGCTGAGTTTCAAAAATATCATTCGCCAAAGATGCGAGGCCCAAGGCCAGCTTAGCCTAGCAGAACTGCTAGAAACAGCCGCTAAGCAAGAGTTTGTCCAACTAGACACAACCCTACCCAAAGAGCATCTGCAGCTTCATTGGCAAGAGTTTAAGCAAGCCCGCTTGCAAGAAAGGGCCTTTAGCGAGTTGCGCTCCGCTCAATTACAATCTTATCCTTTTCAATATCTTGGCTACTTCCAATTAGGAGAAGAAGCCGAAGTCTTGCCTTTTGGAGAAGAACAGTTCTCGGCGAGTTTGCAGGCCCGCCCTCTTTTTGTTCAATCTGATGAGCAAGCCAAAGCTTGTAATATGAGCTGGTTGCTAGAACTACTCACTCAGGCCGAAAAAGTAGCCGCAGACCCCCTTCGCCAAGATGAGCTCTTCTGGGAAGAAGGACCTAAAGGTAGCCAGCAGCTTCGGATCGAAAGAGAAAATGGAACACAGAAGGAAGTACAGATTATTCGCTTTAATAATAATTATTCGACGGTGAGCTGGCAGCACCAAATTGAGCTAGGCTAGCCCACCGTTTTAGCTAAATGCTTATGAGTTTAAAAGCCTATTACGAGACCATAGAAGCCGCTATCGCTAAATTGGGCATTGACCCGGTTTCTAGCCGAGGAAAAGAAAAAGAGGGCCTCTGGACCCTCACGAAGAAAGATATTATGGTCTGGATCGACCTCTGGGAAATTGAAAGAGAGGGCCGCCCCTATTTTCAAGTGATGTCTCCCCTTTTTCATGTTCCAGAAGATGAAAAGTTACGCACCGAGCTTTTTGCCGAATTGCTGCAAATCAATGACCGCCTTTATGGAGGAGTCGCCTTTACTACTTTTAAGAAATGGATTTATCTTAAAACTATTCGCGAAGCAGATGGCCTCTCTGCCGATGAAGCCCATAATAGTATCATGAGAGTTGGCACTTATGCCGAACGACATGGAGAGGCACTAGCCAATAAGTTTAATATCGAAATTGCTCGATTTAAGTAGGTTGGACCAAATAGCCCACAAAAAAAAGGAAGCTGCGAATTTTCGCAGCTTCCTTTTTGCGTTTTGGGCGGCGCAGCCGCCACGGCCAAAGGCCGAACGGCCACAACAAGCCCTTTAGGGCGCAGTTCGACGACCAAGGGGAGTAACCGATGTGGAAGGGGGGCCGTAGGCCAGACCGAAGCGCTTTAGCGCTGAAGGGCCGAGCAGACCTGCGAGCCCTGTAACGTAGCGCCGCAAGGCAAAGCCGCAGCGACAACAAGCCCTTTAGGGCGCAGTTCGACGACTGAAAGGAGTAACGCCCCAAACCTTAATCTAGTTCTTCAAAATCAATATATTCGCCATCATTTTGAGGCTGTTGTTTTTGCTTCTGTTTTTGCTGGCTGTTGCTTTGCTGCTGTGTACCAAACTCTTGCTCACTAACATATTGGCCTTGGCCCTGTTGTTGGGTTTGCATTTGTTGCTGAAACATCCGCATGAATTGTTCTTGTGGACTAAGCGGGCGCTCTCGTTTGGGCGGGGCCAAAAATATGGGTCTGATGAGAAAACGGTAGACCAAATAAGCAAAGAAAATAAGAAATAAAGTACGCATGATATAAGTCTTGTTGTAACCTAAGAAAGGCAAAAAGAGCGCCTAGGAAGCTTTTACTGTCATTTTGGCAGTTTCAGTTTGTTTTTTCTGCTCTTTTGTCGCAAAGATATGCCCAGTAAGGATAGAAATGTCATCGGGAAACTCCATATGCCCCTTAAATTCTTGCATTTCCTGCATTAGGGCCGCATTAAAGTCATTGGCGGATAGTTGGTGATGTCTGCTAATAAAATCAGCAATTGCCTCTTCTTCAACGGTTTGTCCAGCCTCATTGCGCAAATCGGTCAAGCCATCGGTATAGAGGAAGAAAAAGGCATCTTCTTTTAGGTAGATTTCGCCCCATTCTAGCTTAGGGATTTTAGGAACAATGCCCAAAATGGTACAGCCTTTATCGAGTCGTTCGACCTGCCCATTTCGGTAAAGAAAAGGAGGATTGTGCCCTGCATTGAGGTAGAGCAAACGGCCCGTGCTGCGGTTGTAGCGGGCCACAAAAAAGGTAATGAATCGGTCGCCTCGGGTGGCTTTGAGGACCTTCTCATTGAGGCGGTCTACAAATTCGGGAATCTTTAGGTCCTTGCGATGAATAAGGGTTTGTAGGTTGGCCTGAAAGTTCGACATCAGGATGGCGGCAGAAATTCCCTTGCCCGAAATATCGGCAATACAAAAGGCAATTTCGTCTTCATTGAGCTCCATAAAGTCATAGTAATCGCCCCCCACGCCCTCATGAGGTTGGTAAATCCCCGAAAAATTAAAGCGTTGATTATTGGGCAGCTTGCTCGGAATGAGCATATTCTGCACCTGATTGGCCAGCCGAAGCTCATGCCGCATTTTCTCCTGCGCCAATTGCCTTTTAAAGAGGCGTTTGTTTTCTATGGCCACCGCCACCACATTGGTTAAGGTCCCAATAAAGCGAATAGACTCAAAGAGGTCTTCCCCTTTTCGGGCCTCCTTATAAACAAAGGCAAAGGCAATGGCCTCCTCCTTATGATAGACGGGAATCACATAGTTAAACTCGCAGAGCAAAGGATGGTCCTCCCCAATCTTAGCAATTCGCTGATAGGCCAGAAAATAGTCGCTAATGTCTAGAACCAAGAGCTTTTCGTCTATTCCCTTATGCGTAGCAAGCTGCCAATCCCCATCTTTGCAACTATATAGGGCAAAGCGCTTGGCACCCATCTCCCAAGAAAGGGTATCGGTATAAATTTTAAACAGGTCCTGAATCTTAATGTTGTTGTTGATGGCCTGCGTAATCTCTGATAGGCGGTTGATCTGCAATTGCTGCAAATAGAGCTTGTGTTCTAGCTCTTCTATCTGCGGCAAGCTGGTTTTATCTTGGCTGTCCATAGGCGCCGGTTTTATCTCTATAAAAGAAGAAGTAAATTAAAGATAAGAAAAATCGCTGGCCAAAGGCCTTAAACTCTTGTTATTTGGGCGCATCTTCTAACTTAGGCTTTGTATTTTGCGCCTCAATCATTTTTATACCTTATGGATTCACTTACTCAGGCTGTGCTTGGTGCCGCTTGCGGACAAGCTGTTCTCGGCCAAAAAATTGGCCCTAAAGCCTTGGCTTGGGGCGCTATTGCGGGCACTTTACCCGATTTAGATGTAGTTAGCCGCGTCTTTAGCGAGCATGAAGTTTATGGCTTGCTCTATCATAGAGGATTAACGCACTCTATTTTTATTACGCTGCTAGCCCCGCCTCTATTGGGCTATTTGGCGCATAAACAAAGAGGCGTTCTTGCTGTCCTTTTTGGCCTTTTGCTGCTCCTTTTTATGGGCGGTATGGGCCTCAAAGAAGGGAGCACTGTTTTGCAGGGCATTGGCCTCTTTATTTTGGCCATTACGGCCTGGGTCGGCTGGCGATACTGGGGCAGCAAAAACCCACCAAAACTTCAAGAAGAACCCGGCTGGAAAAGCTGGAGCTGGATGTTCTTCTGGGCCATTCTAACTCATTGGCTAATTGATGCCGGCACTAGCTACGGCACCCAAATTTTTGAGCCCTTTTCTTCCTACCGATTCTCTTTTAATAATATCGCTATTGCCGATCCACTCTATACTTTGCCGCTTTTACTGGCCGTGATTATTATCCCCTTTTTTAAGAATAAAAGCTGGCAGCAAGGTATCAATACTACCGCTTTGGTCCTTTCTACAACCTATATGGCCCTTACTTTTGGCATTAAGGCAAAGGTCAATGCAGTCGTTAGCGAAAATATTAAGACCCAAAATATAGAACAGCTCAGCTATGTGACTTATCCCACGATTCTTAATTGTATGCTCTGGCAAACGACTATCGAAACCGCCGATGCCTATTATTATGGAGTCTATTCTATCTGGGATGAAGAGCCTAGCATTCAGTTCCAAAAGTTACCCAAACAACATCAGTTGCTGGACCGCTGGAAAGGCCATGAGTTTGTCGATATTCTCCTCTGGTTCTCTCAGGGCTATTATAATGTTACCGAAAATCCAGACGGTAGCCTGCAGTTTAATAATCTTCGCTTTGGCCTGATGGGCTTTGGCCTCTTAGACGATAGCGATGCCTATATTTTTAAGTTTAATTTAGCCGAAAAAGATGGGCAGCTAGCTGTGGCGCAGGTCCGTGATATGGATAAATTACAACCCAAGTTGCTCTTCTCTTTGCTCTGGAATCGCATCTGGGAAAAATATCCTGCTGTCAATAAGTAAGTATTTTTTTGGGGCCTCCGCTGCGGCTTCGCCTTGCGGCGCTACGTTTCGGGGCTCGCAGGTCTGCTCGGCCCTGCAGCCGCTTTCAGCGGCTTTGGTCTGCGGCTTCGCCGCCCCCCTACACATCGCTAGGCCATTTGGCCTGCGGCCAGGGCGGCAAAGCCGCCCCATTCTCCGCACTAAAATTAGTTGATTATGTCTCTTCTCCATCCTCTCCAATTGGGTCCATTAAAACTGAAAAATGCGGTCTTTATGGCGCCGCTCACCCGCTGCCGAGCCGATAATCCAGAAAGACTGCCCACGGCCTTGCATCAGGAGTATTATGCGCAGCGAGCTACGGCTGGCCTCCTCATTTCAGAAGGTCTGCCCATTTCTGACCGAGCTGGAGGCTATTTGTTTGTGCCGGGCATTTATACTCCCGCTCAAGTAGAGGCCTGGAAAGCCGTAACAACTGCCGTAAAAGCTAAAGGGGGCCATTTCTTTGCCCAAATTTGGCATGTGGGCCGAGTTTCTCACCCCGATCTGATGAATGGACAAGCACTTTTGGCGCCTTCAGCTATTGCTACGGGCAGTAAGAGCCGAACCTATGAAGGGCTCAAGCTTTCTCCTGTTCCCAAGGCTATGGACCAAGAAGATATTCAAACCGTAATTGCTCAGTTTAAACAGGCTGCCGCCAATGCCTTGGCCGCTGGCTTTGATGGGGTAGAGCTGCATACGAGTAATGGCTACCTCTTTCATCAGTTTTTTGCCAATTCGGCCAACCAACGCCAAGATGAATATGGTGGCAGTATCCCAAATAGAGCCCGCTTCCTCTTTGAGGTCCTCGAGGCGGTCCAAGAAGTTTGTCCCCTAGAAAGAGTGGGCCTGCGCTTTAACCCTATGCTCGATGGGCATATCGGCATTGAGGTAGATGAAGAAACCATCCCTTTCTTTGATTATCTCTTAGACAAGCTCAATGATTATCCCTTGGCCTATGTGCATCTGACTCGGCCAGGCCAAGCTTTTGCCCACCGCCAATTGGCCCAAAAAGAGAAGGACCCCAATTTGTTTATTCAAGATGTTATTGGCCATTATCGCCAAATCTACAAAGGCGTTTTAGTGGCCAATGGCGGCTATACGGCCCAAACGGCCCAAGAGGAATTGGCCCAAAATCGAGCAGATGCCATCGCTTTTGGCAAAGCCTTTATCGCTAATCCCGATTTGGTCCAAAGAATGGAACAAAATGCGGCCTGGGCGCCCTGGAATCCCAATACCTTTTATACCCAAGGCCCAGAAGGCTATACCGATTACCCCTTTTTGTCAGAGGGCTAGCATAAAAAAAAGGAGCAAGCGTAATTTACGCTTGCTCCTTGCTTTTAGGGCCTTGCTCTATTCATAATTAGAGCCTTCTTCTAAGTATTGTAGCATCTCTTTGCGATAGAGGTCAGGTAGACAGCCTTCTTGGCCTTGCAGTAGGCAACCCACTGGAATCTCTGGATAAAGTTGGTCATATCTGCGGACCTCACTCATAGAAATCCGTCGAAGAATATGTTTTCTAGATAGTTCTGAGGGCTCTTTCATGCCTGCCGCTGCGAGTAGTTCAACCAAAGCATGCACGGTCTTTTTATGAAAGGAGTAAATCCGCTCGGCCTTATCTGGAATATTGAGGCCTTTCATTAGTTGTTTGTTTTGGGTAGCTACTCCCGTAGGGCATTTATTGGTATGGCATTCTAGGGCCTGAATACAACCAACGGCCATCATCATGGCGCGGGCACTATAGCAGGCATCTGCGCCTAGGGCCAAGGTTTTGGCCAAATCAAAGCCACAGCTAATTTTACCTGCGGCCAAGACCTTAATATCCTTCTTGAGGTCAAAGCCCTTAAGGGTATCCACGGCAAAGCTCAGCCCATCGCGTAGGGGCATCCCTAGGGAGTCGGAAAACTCTACAGGGGCGGCACCGGTTCCCCCTTCTCCACCATCAATAGTAATAAAGTCGGGCTTAATGCCTGTTTTGATCATGGCTTTGCAAAGGTCATAAAACTCAATTTCAGAGCCAATACAGAGCTTAAAGCCAATGGGCCGGCCCTTAGACAACTGCCGAAGTTGGGCCACAAACTGCAACAGCCCTTCTGGTCCCTGAAAAGCTTTGTGGTAGGGTGGCGAAAGTACATCGGTCCCCGCTTGCACTCCCCGAATTTTAGCAATTTCGGCGGTATTTTTTTTGGCGGGTAAAATACCGCCATGTCCGGGTTTTGCCCCTTGCGAGAGTTTAATCTCCACCATCTTGACATCGGGATGGTCCACTGTTTTTGCAAACTTATCGGGGTCGAAGTGGCCATTATCGGCTCGGCAGCCAAAGTAGCCCGTTCCAATTTGCCAGATGAGGTGACCGCCTTGCGAGAGGTGGTAGGGGCTCACTCCGCCCTCGCCAGTATTTTGGGCAAAGCCGCCTTTGGCGGCTCCTTTGTTCATGGCCATAACGGCATTGGCAGAGAGAGAGCCAAAGCTCATGGCCGAAATATTAAAGATGCTTAAATCGTAGGGTTGGCTACAGTCTGGTCCACCTACAGAAACCTTGGGATCTTGTTCTATGCTATCAAAAGCAAAGGGGTAGGTAGAGTGCGTCATCCATTCATAGCCTTCATCATAGATATCGAGTTGGGTACCAAAAGGAACTGTTTCCTTGGCTTTTTTGGCCCTTTGATAAATGAGGGAGCGTTTGCGGCGGCTAAAAGGCGTATGGTCCAAATCTGATTCAATAAAATACTGGCGGATAGCGGGACGCAGGCCCTCTAAAAAGTAGCGCATTCGGCCAATGAGCGGGTGTGTTCTGCGAATGGCATGATCGGTCTGAATCATATCCTGAAGGCCCATAAAGAAGAGCGGGACCAAAATAACTAGGGCCCAAAGGAAGTGAATAGACAGAAAATAGGCCGCAATCGCGGTGGCGGCAAAAAGCAGCAGCGATACGGCCAAAAATTTCTGGGGAAAGTTGTTAATTGTCATAATATATTGCGTCAGTGAATACCTGACTACTTCGCTTTTTTCACCCACTTTTGGAGTTTTTTGGCGGCTTTGGGGTCAGAGGGGCGCAGGGCATCTCTATCAGCAAAGTTTCCTTCGGCATCAACAATCAGGTAATGAGGAATGCTATAAATATAAAAAAAACGGAGTAATTCTTTACTGTCTCGGCCAGCTCTTTGCCAATGTTCGCCAGTTTGGCGGATATCGAGTTTATCTAGGGCTTTTTGCCAAGCCTGGGGTTTATCGTCTAAAGAGAGGTAGAGGAAAACGACTTCTTCGCCTAGTTTTTCATGTAATTTCTTGGATTGGGGCATTTCTTTTTTGCAAGGGCCGCACCAGCTGGCCCAAAAATCAATATAAATCACTTTACCTTTGTGTTGGGCCAAGATATCGGCTAGGCTTTTTTCTTGCTCGCCATTGGCAGCCTTGAAGCTATGGCTGCTGAGCAGTTCGGGCAGTGTTTTGTTGGATTGGGCCAAGAGGCTACCTCCTAGCAAGAAGAGAAAACTGAGGGACAAGAGTAGCTTGTTCATAGAATTGATATTGAAGGTGAAAGGATGTAGGAGGGACGTTATTTAGGCTCAATATTAGGGCCAGCTTTTTTTGCGATTAGTTGTTGTTTTGGGCCTAGGGCGGCGGCGAAGCCGCCGCAAAGGGCCGTAGGCCCGCGGCTGAGGGATGGATAGTGGGGCGGCGCAGCCGCAGACCCAAGTTTTTGAGCGCAGCGAAAAAACTGCAGGGCCGAGCGAACAGCGAGCCACGACACAGCCCGACCCGCCCGCAGGGCGGGGCAGCCCCAAATTCTGATGGAAATTAGAAAATGCCAAGGGAAATAAGTCTTACTAGAGTGAATATTTGGCCTGCTTCTAAAAAAGATTTAGTGAAATCTAGGTTTTTTAAGAAGTTGTTTATCTTTGCAAGCAAATTTTTTTTTATAAGATCAAATCAGCTGGCTGAAAAAGAAAGAGATATAATGGCAGATCAACCCATAAAAACGGAGCTTCAGGATTTTGACGTAGATCAGTTTCGCGATCAAACTGCAGAAACTTTTGAGAAGTATAAGAACGTGATTTTTGGCGCTTTGCTCGCCGTTGTCCTCATTGGTGGGGGCTACTATTTCTATAGTGATTTTTACATGAAGCCCAAAAATGAGAATGCCAACAAGGCGATTTTTCAGGCTGAGGCCATGTTTCAGAAAGATTCTTTTTTGCTAGCCTTAAATGGTACCGGCGCGGCTTTGGCCGGGCAGATGGGGGGCAGCTATGAAGGTTTTCTAGATATTATTGCTAATTATGGTGGAACAGAGGCGGCCAACCGTGCGCATTATGGTGCTGGGGCTTCTTTGCTTCGTTTGGGCAAGGCCGATGAGGCGATTAAGTACCTAAAGGCTTATAATGGTAAGGATGGTTACTCTCAGGCAGCAGCTTATGCGCTTTTGGGCGATGCTTACTCTGAAACCAATGACAATGAGCAGGCTTTGAGTTATTATGAGAAGGCGGCTAAAGAGAGTCCCAACGCCATGATGACGCCTGTTTATATGCGTAAAGCGGCTCTTTTTAATGAGGTCGTGATGAGCAATTCGGCTCGTGCATTGGAGCTATACAAAGAGATTGAGCAGAAGTATCCTGAAGCGGCTGAGCGCTTGAACATTTCGAAAGATGTGGTTCGCTTGGAGCAAGGAAAATAAGATATGATTCAGCAAAGAGAAAGGGCGTCGACCAATTGGTCGACGCCCTTCTTTTTTGGCCCAAAGGCTCATTTAGATGGCAATGATTTCAAAACCATTGGCGGTAGGACGAAGGATAAACATGGCCATATCAGAGGCCGAGAAAAGCGCCTGCTTTTTGGGGAGAAGGTTGGCCCCATTAAAGAAGATATCGCCTGCTTGTAGCTTGTACATTTGCTGGCGTTGGGGATATTTGGCCGCAAACTCTTCTTTGTCCATCACTTCCGATTTATAGCTATCTAGGTACATCTGATAACTAACTTGAATATCGCTGCGGATGGGGTTCTCATCGCAAAAATCGGATTTTAGCTGGGGCGTAATGTTAAACTGCTGCCCCGACTCCATAGCGATTACCTCCGAGGCTAGGCTGTTGGCGACCAATTGGCAGTTGCCATCAAAGTAGGCCTTGATGAGCTCTTGCCCAAAGGCGAGGGCCTTGGCTTTCTCCTTAGTGATAGGAGCCTTAATGGTACTGCTGCTGAGCGTACTGCCCTTTTTTTGGGCCAATAGGTTGGGGCCTGCCAAGAGGAAGCAGGCGGCAAAGAAAATACTGAATACTGTTTTCATCATAGTTTTTATTCTTTTGAAAGACGATCAATCAATCGCCGAGACATATCTACAAAGTTTTCTTCAGAGATTAGGCCAATTAGCTCCTTATTCTTTAGAACGGGCAAAATTTTTACGCCTTCTTTCCGCATAATCTTCATAACTTCGGTAATCGTGTTCTGAGGCGCAACGGTTCGGGGTTTAGGTTGCATGATTTCGCCTACTGTTTTCCCCTCTTCTTTTTGAGGACTAGATAAATAGCGCATGATTGATTTGGCCGTGACTACGCCCTGCAAATGCCCTTCTTCATCTTCTACGGGCAGGTAGTTTAGGTCGTTCCAATCCATTAGGCTGTAGGCATATTCTACAATATCATCTTGATGGACCGTGACCAAGTCCGTGCTCATAAATTCCTCGACCAATAGTTTGGAGGGGTCGTATTGATGAAACTGCCCTAGCTCGGGAATTTCCCACTCATGTACAGGCCGGCTCTGCGTCTGATGCTCATAAATAGCCGCCGTGATGGTGGTGAGGCTTTCATCTACGCTGGTCTCTTTCTTAAATTTAGAGAAGGTGCGCAGAATCCAACGGGCCCCATTACTATGCCGGCGAACCCTTTCTTCCATAATGCCCAAATAGCGATCAATATGCTCCGGCTCAATGTTCCGATGGGCTAGACCCGCTCTGGCCATGGGCAAAAGTTCTTCTAGCACGAGGGTGCGAGCATTGACCTTTTTGTCGCCGGTCCAGGTAAATTCAGAATCAATACCCATTTTGGCCGCCTTGATAAAGTTATCTCGAGCATCATCAAAACTCATGAGTTTGGTGATGTCGTCATGGGCCAAAGCCATGCCTTCCATAAGACCCAACCAAAAGGCCGAATTGGCCATTTCGTCAATTACCGTAGGCCCCGCACCAAACAGCCGGTTCTCTATTCGAAGATGGGGTTTCCCATTGCCCGAAATACCGTAGCAAGGACGGTTCCAGCGGTAGACGGTACCATTGTGCACTTGCAAGGCTTTTAGCTTGGGCGCTACTTTTTGGGCCAAACGCTCCAAGGAGTCTTCCTCAATGTCAGTGCCCAATATAATACGGAAACGAGTGATGTCTTCTTTGTAAATCTCTAGGGCCGACTTATGCAACCAGTCGTGCCCAAAGGTGACTCTCGGACTCTGGTCTCTGAGGTGGTCCCGGCTCTTTCTATTATCTATCGATTGCTGAAAAAGGGCAATTCTCGACTCATGCCAGAGCCGCTTGCCAAAAAGAAGCGGCGAGTTGGCCGCCATGGCCAATACCGGCCCAGTAACAGCTTGGGCAATGTTGTACATCTTGACAAAATCCTGCGGACGAACCTGCAAATGTACCTGAAAACTCGTATTACTCGCCTCTAATAAAGGCGAATCATGCCGCACAATCAATTCATCAATCCCCACAATATGCAGCTCGTAATCACTGCCCCGCATTTTACGCAAAGCATGCATCAATGCAGCATAACGCTCCTTGGGCGTGAGCTTGCTCATATGCAAATCAAACTTGCGCAAAGATGGCAATATCCCCGTGAGTAACAATCGACTGTCATGCCGAGCCGCTACCTTGGCCAATTTTCCCAATCGCTGCCGCAATTCAGTTTCCATCTTAAATAAAGCATCTCCCTCAAAACGCTGAGGAGAGAGGTTGATCTCTAAATTGAATTGGGCCAGCTCGGTGGTCAACCAGTCTGGATGAAATTCTTCCAAAATTTGCATGGCCGTGCAAGCCGGCTTATAATGTTTGTCAATTAAACACATTTCTTGCTCCGCCCCAATGCGCAAAACATCATCCTCAAACCAGTTGCCCTCTAGCATGGTCTCAAAGGCTTGAACATCTTGTAGTAATTGCCGCACAAAGTGCTGCATATCGCTCTTACTACTGGAGCTAGCTAGTCGTACACGTTCTTCTCCCATATGATTTCGTAATTAAATAAAATGTTAAGGACCTTACGAACATAAAAAGAAGTCTATTAAAAAAGGGACTTTTGCCCAATTTTATTAAACTAGCGTCCTTTATTTGCAAAATTTATAAAAGCTTGCTGTTTTGGGGCTGCCCCGCCCTGCGGGCGGGTCGGGCTGTGTCGCAGCTCGCAGGTCTGCTCGGCCCTGCGCAAAAAAAGCTGCGCTTTTTTGCTTGCTCTGCGGCTTCGCCGCCCTGCTTTCCATCCCTCAGCCAGGGGCGGCTGGAACAGCCGCCGCTAAACCCTTGCCGTCTGGCTTTCGTTTAGACGAATACTAGCCTTCACTCTAAATTTTAATCTTATGCGTTTTCTCTTTGCTCTTTTTCTGCTCAGCTCTAGCCTGTTGTTGTCTTGCGATAAAAATGGAGATCGCCTCGAATTGCCTTTTACTACTTGGGTAGAGGTTCCCGCAGGCCTCAATGGTATACTAACCTATCACTTTCCCGCCGATGTCTATACCAATGGAACGGTGCCCGAAAATCTCAAGCAGGCTCAACCCGCCCGCATCCGTCTCTATTTAGAAGACGGACAAGCTTCTTTTGATTTTGCCCGACGCGTTTACCTAGATGCCGTGACCGATAGTAGCCGCAATGAGCTGGGCTATCGCTTAGATGTGCCACTAGCCAATTCGGCTAGCCTAGATTTATTTCCCTCTATTGTAGACCTCAAAGAGCAGTTGGCCCAAGAACAATTTCGCATTGAGCTGAAAATTGATCTCCGCTCTACCACTACGGCCACTAGCCGCATGAGAATCGAACTAGATTTTTTGGCCGAATTGCTCGATTAAGTAACGCAGACCCAAGGCATAACCCCGCCAACCCAAACCAGAAATAACGCCTACTGCCGCCTCTGCCAAATAGGAATGTCGCCTGTACTCCTCCCGCTGATGAACATTGGAGAGGTGCACTTCTACTACCGGCCGACTAATGCCCCGTACCGCATCGGCTAAGGCGATAGAGGTATGGGCATAGGCCCCCGGATTAAAGACAATGCCTAAATAATCAAAGCCAACGGCATGTAGCTGGTCCAAAAGGGCCCCCTCATGATTCGATTGGAAATAATGCAGCCGATAGGGGAGCAAGAGCTCGCCCATATCGGCTTTTATTTGGCCCAGTATCTCCTCAAAGTTTGCCGAACCGTATACTTCGGGCTCCCGCTTCCCCAATAAATTGAGGTTGGGCCCATTCATAATCAATAGATCTTTCATTGCTGCTGTTAGTATGGTATTCGTCGCTGCGCTCCTCATGCGCAATATGTCCCCGCCCACCCACCCCTCTACGGGATTCCCTAAGGAATCCCTCGGGGAGGCTGGACCCAAACAAATCTAAGCGATTCTATACCAAAGGCCCAAAACAAAAAGCAAGAAAAACCCGCCCCAACCTATATAAGCCAGATTGGTCGGCTCCTCCTCGGGCAGCTTGCAAGGGGTAGCCTGCTGCGGCTCGGCCTGCTCTATAGCGCCTTGCTCTGCTCTTGGCTGCGGCTTGGCCTTGGGCGAGTCTGTCTTTTTCTTGGGCGCTGGACAGCGGTCCATGGGCTTTTGTATCTCCTCCAAAGCAGGTTGCTGCGGCTCTATAAGCGTATCGCTTACCCTCGGTAGACTATCCTCTTCAAAGCCAATAAACTCTACATACTTGGGGTAGCGCTTGCGCAGCTCTTCCATCGAAAGCTTTTGCTGATGAATATATAAATGGTTCTTTACGGTATCGATCTCAAGCGATTGGTCCCAATCTCTTATGGTCTCTACAACCATAGAATCATTTAGCTTTTCTAGCCGAATCATCATAGGGGGCGGCAAACCAAAGTCATCCTCTGGCAAGTCCTCTGGATTAAAAAAAGGCAGCTCGCCCGCAAAACTTTTATAGGCTATTGCTTTGGTTTGCCCCCAAATAGGCCCTTGCAAAAGGACCAAAGCTAAAAAGCAGAGTATCAGTTGTTTCATCAGTTGTTGTGATTTAGCGTAAACTGTTAAAAAAAGTTTGGGCCTGTTAAAAAAACAGCCGCAAACTATTGGCCAAAAGTTGGAAGGCTTAGCTGGGGGAGGCCCCATAGGCTAGTTTATCAAACAAATAGCAGTATACTATAGTCCCTCGCTAGTTTGTAGATGCAAAATGGCTATAACCAGTTGTTTAGCCTCAATCTGCAATTGCAAAACAGCTCTGGCGTGGTGCCAGCGTTAATCTGCATTTGCAAAACAGCTCTAAACGATGCCCAGAGCTAATTTGCATTTGCAAAACAGCTCTAAACGATGCCCAGAGCTAATCTGCATTTGCAAAACAGCTCTGAACGATGCCCGGAGCTAATTTGCATTTGCAAAACAGCTCTAAACGATGCCCGGAGCTAATTTGCATTTGCAAAACAGCTCTAAACGATGCCCGGAGCTAATTTGCATTTGCAAAACAGCTCTGAACGATGCCCGGAGCTAATCTGCAGTTTACAAATCCCTCCGGGCGTATCTGTAATGTCCTATCTTTTCTTTCTGGACCGACCCTACTACAGTCTAGGGATAGGCGCTTAGCAGCGAAATATGGAAGGCAGTTGTATTTTTGGCCTAAATATCCTGCAGTCTAAAGGCCTGTTGGGCCGAGCTGTAGGTTGAAACCTACAGCCAATTAACGAATGCAATTTAATATAGTATGGAAGGTTAAAACCCTCCATAAACAAACATCTTCTAGGCTGCCCAAATCATAAATGCAGCAGTTATGAGGGCCGTTAAAAGCGGTAGAGGATTTTAATCCTCTCCGCACTATAAATGTAGTATATAATTGTTGTATGGCTGTAGGTTTCAACCTACAGGCCCATATAGCAGGCCCGTAGGGCCGCAGGCCTAGCGATGTGCAGCAGTGGCCGTCAGGCCAGACCAAGCGGGCCTTAGCCCGCGCAGGGCCGAGCGAACAGCGAGCTGCGAAACGTAGCGCCGCAAGGCGAAGCCGCAGCGGAGGCCCCAAAAAACAATCATCTAGCTATTATAGCCCATCAACTTATCGAGGGAGGGGCCACTAATGACCACCACGGCAGAGCGGGGTATGCTATCGCCGCCTTCTGGCCAATGGCTGCTGAGTTCCTCTAGGTTGGGGCTGGTCTCTCCGGGGTGCTGCACACTGAGGAAGAGGTGGCGACCGTCGGGGGTAAAGTAAGGGCCAGTGAGCTCGGCATCTTTGGGGGCAGAAGCGACCCGAACCACCTTGTCCTTGGCCTGATGATAGACGAACAGACTATTGTTGCCATAGGGGGTATAGGGTGCCTTGCCGATCTTGCTGCCCGAGATATCGGAGGTAAACCAAAGATTGCCCTTGGGGTCAAAGGCCATATTATCGGGGCAGGCAAAACCGAAGTCCGCCCCACCGGTCAAAAAGGCTTCTGCCTTAAATTTAAGGCCTGTTTTATCTTCTGATTCTTCTTCAATCTTGAGAATTTTCCCCATATAATCTCCCTTGGGAATATTATTGGTGAGCGTGATGAGTACATGGCCCGTTTGGGGATCAAACTCAATATCCTCGGGGCGATTGAGTGGGGTAGCGCCCAAGAGCTTGGCCGCCTCTCGCAGACGGATAAGGACCTCCGTTTGGTCCTTAAAATGCTCTTGCAAAATGGGCTGTTCCTCATAATTGAGGGATAGCCACTCGCCTTTTTCGGTATTGGCCACATAGAGCGTGCCCTCGGTCAGGCTACCGGGCTGGCTGCTAACAAACTTATAGATATGTTCATCATTTTTGTCGTCGCCAGTATAGACCACTAGGCGGCCATCGGAGGCCTCATGCACCTGAGCGCATTCATGGGCACAGCGGCCCAGGGCCACCAACTTGCGGGCTTTTCCGCTCTTAATATTCACCTCGACCACCCAGCCATAATGTTCGGGCAGATTATCGGGGTACTTATGTTCCCAGCCATAGGCGGAGGCGATGCGTTTGGGTTGTTTGGCATCTTGGCTATAGTCGCTTTCGCCATAATAAAACTGATAGTTTTCCTCACAGGTCAGGATGCTGCCCCAAGGCGTCACGCCGCCTGCACAATTGCCAAAGGTGCCCATAGCGACCTTTTTGCCGGCTATAGTTTGGGGCCAATCAAAGGGGATTTCGGTAAAGCCATTTAGGCGGCGGTTATAGTCGCTATCCTGCTTAATGGTCCAGGGACCATCTGCTTTTTTTTGGATATGCAGAATAGAGCCGCCCACCTCATAGAGCTCTTGGTCAATGGCTTCTTTAGTCTTTGTTTTGGGGTCGGCTTTGCGGGCAAAACCGTGTACAAATAGGGGGTCGAGATATTCGTGATTGACCCAAAGCAGTCCTTCTTGTAGATCTGGTCCTTGTTGGAGCGGGATATAGGCGGTATAATCGTTATTAAAGCCAAACTTATCTTGAGGAGAAATCTCATCCTGCCATTTGGCCAAAATCTGATACTCCAGCCCCTCATCTAGAAGGAGTTGGTCCTCGGTTTTGGCGGCAAGGCCCTTAAAAGGGAATTCCATTTGGGGATCTACTTTCTCGCCAGTTTCGGTATAGCCCTTATTATGCTGGGGTTCGCCACAAGACTCTAGGCTAGTGAATAGGCTAGCGCCAGAAACAGCTAGGCTGGTACGGCCCAAGAACTGTAGAAAAGATCGTCTGTTTTGCTCTTTCATGATATGAAGTTTATTTAGCACTGATGTTTTATTTTGGGGCCCGCGGCCGGCTAGCCTTCGGCTAGCTCGGCCGCCGCTATGCTGCGCGGCTCGCTGTTCGCTCGGCCCTGCAGCCGCCTTTGGCGGCTTGGGTCTGGCCTTGCGGCCACCGCTGCGCAGCGCTGGGCCAAAAGCGCTTGATTAGCTAGTTAAAGTTAAAAAGCAGAGCTTGTATTCAGAAGGATTGGGTTAAAATTTAAGGAGAATTAAACTGGGGCCAAAAAAAAGCTGGTTCTAGGCATAGAACCAGCTCATATTAGCTAAAGTAATGGCTTAATCGTTTTTGGCTGCGGCATTACTTTTTAGTTGGGCGGCCAACTGGATCAATTTCACCAGTTCGGCACGGTCGCCATTGGGGTCTTGGCCTTTGGCGGAGAGGGCCCAATTTTTCACCTTATCAAAATTGGCGGTTCCCTTAAACTCTGAATCGCGGAGCAGCATACCAAAGGCGGCTACTGCGGCTGAGAAGCGGAAGTTATCGGAGGTTTGCTCTACGGCAGCCTCTTTATTGAGGTTAAACTCTAGGAGTTTACTTTTGTCGCTATCCAAAGGTTTGTAGCGCAGCTTGAGCGTCATGAGGTCGCTACTATTATTTTTGATGCTGGGGGCATCTTGGTATTTGAGCGCAGGTTGTTGGGTAACTTTTTGGGTAGAGGCCGAACCTTGTGGAATAATTTCATAGATGGCCGTAACCGTATGACCAGCGCCCAGCTCGCCTGCATCCTTGGTATCATCATCAAAGTCTTCGGCTTTGAGTAGGCGGTTTTCATAGCCGACTAGGCGGTAAGCCTTTACCCATTGTGGGTTAAATTCAATTTGGATCTTCACATCCTTGGCGATGCTAAACATATTGGCGCGCATTTCTCGCACAAAGACCTTTTGGGCCTCCTTTTCATTATCGATATAGAAATAATTACCATTACCGGCATTAGAAATCTGCTCCATGCGGTCATCCTTATAGTTGCCCATACCAAAGCCACAGATGGTGAGGTAGATATCGAGTTTGCGTTTTTCGGTAATGAGGTCCAACAAATCAGAGCTACTAGAGGGGCCGACATTAAAATCGCCATCGGTAGCGAGGATCACACGGTTGTTTCCACCTTCAATCAGGGCTTCTTGGGCTGTTTTATAGGCCAGTTCAATTCCTTGTCCACCAGCGGTAGAGCCGCCAGCTTCTAGGCGATCGAGGGCTGAAAGAATTTTATTGGCTTGGCTAGCGGGGGTAGCGGGCAGGACCAGTCCGGCGGCTCCGGCATAGGCCACAATGGCCACTTTATCCTTATCATCTAGTTGAGAGAGCAGCATTTTGAGGCCTTTTTTGAGTAGGGGGAGTTTATTGTTGTTAGACATAGAGCCAGAGCAGTCGATCAAAAAGACCAAATTAGAAGGCTTGAGTTCATCATAGTTGAGGTCTTTTCCTTGTAGGCCAATATGCAGGAGTTGATGCTCTTGGGCCCAGGGGGCTTGGCTAAGCTCCATATTTACGGAGAAGGGATGTTCGCCAGTGGGTTGGGGGTAGTCATAATCAAAATAATTGATCATTTCTTCTAGGCGGACGGCCCCATTGGGGGGAAGTTGGTTCCATTGGGTGAGGTATCGGCGGACATTGCTATAGGCGGCATTATCCACATCAATAGAGAAGGTAGATAGGGGGTTATCTTTGGCTCCAAGGAAGGGGTTTTCGATAATTTTGCCGTACTCTTCGGTATTTTGGGCAATATCGCTAAGGGTATCGCCGAGTGCATCGGGTTCTTCGGGCTCTGCTAGGTCGTCAGCGGCGGTCATTTCTTCTTTGAGGGAAGAGCGGGACTGGGTCATCATTTCGGCCTCTTTGGCTCCAGAGGGCATAGATTGGTTACAGCTTTGGCCCAAAAACAAAAAGCTGATGAGGGCCAGGGGCAAAAAGTAGGATTTCATAGTGGTTGATTTAAGTGAAGGAGAAATATCCTTTGGGGGAAAATGTTTGCTTTAGTGCATTAGATGAAGCCGAGGGGGCTTCTGGCGTTTTAAGATAAGCTTTTTTTGTGGTATTGCTGGATTGTTTTGGGGCTGCCCCGCCCTGCGGGCGGGTCGGGCCATTGCGCAGCTCGCAGGTCTGCTCGGCCCTGCAGCGGCGAAGCCGCTTTGGTCTGCCGCCTTTGGCGGCCCTGCTACAGCCCCTCAGCCTGCGGGCCTTCGGCCCTTTATAGTATTGTGTTATAAGTTTTTGCGGCCAGCCTCCCCGAGGGATTCCTTAGGGAATCCCGCAGAGGGGTGGGTGGGCGGGGACATATAGAGGCATGAGGAGCGCAGCGACGAATACCATTTAAAAGGGAGGGGGCTAAAGGGCCGAAGAAGAATGCCTTAGTAAAACTGTTTTGATGAGCGGCCCAGCGCTGCGGAGGGGTGGCCGCAGGCCAGACCGAAGGCGAAACGAAGTGAAGCCTGAAGGGCCGAACAGCCCTGTGAGCCCCGCAGCATAGCGGCGGCCGGCTAGCCGGCCGCGGGCCCCAAAAAAAGAAGAGCCAACCCACCTTTCGGCAGATTGGCTCTTCGGCATGCGGCAAAAGCTCGGCTTAACGGAGAAGCGTCACTTGGCCACGAACAGTTTGTACTTCTCCACCAGGATACTGGTAAGAGAATACGTAGATATAAACATCGCGGGCTTGCAATTCGCCATTGAGGGTACCATCCCAACCCTCGCGAGGATCGTTATTGTCGCCATCAAAAACAACTTGTCCCCAGCGGTTGTAGATCTTAAACTCGACAACCTCTACATTATCGCTCAAGCGGTAAGGCAATGGGCGGAAGCTATCGTTTTCTCCATCATTGTTAGGCGTGAAAGCGTTGGCAAATCCAGAGAATTGGACAGGTAGAAGGTTGAGGTAAAGGGTATCTGTAGATTGGCAAGATCCATTGTCGGCAACGATAACGAAAGCCAAAGGATTTTGCGTAGTATCTAGAGTCGTTACGGTAGTTTGGTAAGCGTTGGCATCGGCCACATCAGCGGCGGGAGACCAAACATAGCTTACGCCAGTTTCTGCGCCTGCGGTACCCGCGGCGATATCGATTGTGCTACCGATAGGCATGCTTGTATCCTGAACGCTAGGACTTACAATATAAGGAGCGATAACAGGGTAGCGAACCTCGGCAGTAGCGGTAGCAGAGCAACCGTTAACATCTGTAGCGCTGAGGGTATAAGTACCTTCAGTAACCCCATTGAGGTTAGTCACTGTATCGCCAGTGCTCCATAGGTAGCTGTAAGTAAATACGCCAGAGCTATCGGGCCATCCACCTTGAACATTAGCGGCAAGGTCTTCACAGTTAGTCACATCGATAGCTACTTCGGGGTCATCTTCTAGGACCACTAGGCCATCGAGGCTAGTTTCGCAAACGCCACCATCTAGAGTAACAGTTACCGAGTAAGTACCTGCAGAGAGGTTGCTTACATCTTGGGTAGTTTCTCCATTAGACCAGAGGTAAGTGATTTGGTTAGATCCAGAGCTAGCAGAATTCACTTCGATATCGTAGAAACCGTTGCTAGCGCCGACACAGATTTGCTCTTCACGAGTGACTACGCGGGCTTCGATGGTTCCACCAACAAGGTTGAAGGTAGCGCTATCTTGGCATCCACCTGCACCAGTAACAGTAACAGAGTAAGTACCGATAGATAGGTCAGATAGGTCTTCAGTGCTAGCGCCATTAGACCAAACGAAAGTATAGCTATTATCGCCAGAGACCGTCAAGTCGATATTACCATTATCTAGACCACAAATGGGGCTATTCAGATCGGCATTATCAATATTTACGGTAGAGCCTCCAACGGTATAGCTATCGGTAAAGGTACAGCCATTTTGATCTGTAATCGTTAGGCTATAGGTACCGGGCGTCAAGTTAGAGATTGTATTAACAGCAGTTGCGCCATTGCTCCATTGGTAATCCAAAGAGTTGGGGTTAGCGGGAACGGGGTCACCAGCCATAGACTGAACTGCGGTAATTTCGATAGATCCATCGGCGGGGCAGCCTGTAGCGTCTGTAATATTTACAGTAACGGTGGGGGCTTGAGCAAAAGGACCAAATACATTGATGTTATTGACTACAGACTGACAGCCATTGGCATCAGTAGCGGTAACTGTATAACTGCCCAAAGGCAAGTTAATCGCAATTGCTGTAGTTTGGCTAGCTGCGTTAGCATCCCATTGGAAGCCATAAGGAGCAGTACCGCCAACAGCACTTACTTGAGCGGCACCGTCTAGGGTGTTCCAGCAAGAAGTACCAATAAGTGTATCAAGGCTAGCTACAAACTCGGCAGGCTCGGCAATAGTAATTGTATCCGAGTAAGCTACACAACCGAAAGAGTCGTAAGCCACTGCATAGTAAGTATCGGGCATAAGGCTAGAGAAGCTAGCGGTATCGGGCGTATTGACGAAAGCAATTTGGCTATCGGCAGCATTATAGAGGGTAAAGTCATAATTGGGGCCCAAGTCACCTTGCGTACCCAATAGTTGGATCATACCATCATTGGCTTGGTAGCAGCTAATATCCATACTGCCCACTGTCGATACTTGGGTGGGATTGACACAAGGAGTCGTACAGCAAGTAAATAGGGTAGCGGCATTATCGGGGCAAAGTCCAGCACCACCTAGGGCACGAACTTGAATTTGGAAGCATTCTCCATCGCGGAAGCCAGTGACCAATACACTGTCTTGAGCCAAAGGAACAGCTACCCAAGTAGCGCCAGAATCTAGGCTATATTCCCAGCCAGTAGCGCCAGTAGAACCGCTCCATTCAAAGAGAATTTCACTGGTGTAATTTGTGGGGTTACCACAGCTTACCACAGGAGCAGGAATAGTCGTATTGATAACAATCTCTGTAGAGTCTACCATAGGACAACCCGCTTCGATTACCGTACCGTAGTAGGTGGTCGTACCAGCAGGGAAGACCGAAGGAGAATCTGTAGAATCATTGATGATTGCTACATTAGGCGACCAGTCATAGACCAATAGCGGCTGAAGGATACAGTTGCTAAAGGTAATTACTGGACGAATAGAAGTTGTTGTGGGTGTACCCAAAGAACCAGGAAGACAGCCACTCACTCCATCGGCAAAATCACCGATTCCAGAGACATATGGAGTCGTTTCTGCGGCCACATCATCATCAGAAGTCCAGTTACCATTATCAAAGCAGAACTCCACCAATAGGCTAGAAGTACCATCCCATTCGTAAGGGCTGCTAAAGGGAATTAGGTTAGCTCCTGCAACAGTGGTATAAGTACCGCTGTAAACAACAGTGGAACTAGGGGGGGTTAGGAAAGTTGTTCTCCCCGAAGAAATAGACGTTAGGGTAGTACAGGCCAAAGAAACAGTAAAGTTACTAAAAGGTAGTGAGCTTCCCTTAGCCACTACGTTTAGTGTCATGTCGTTAAGCAGGCCAGGTTGTACTCCAGCGGCCAACAATTCGCTAGCGGGAATAATCATCTGAAAACGACTATCCTCAAAAAAGCCACGGAAAGGCTGGTCAGAGGTAGTTGTAGCCGTACCAACAGTCACCTGTTGTTGAGGGCCACCGCAAGGACCAGGGTTCGGTCCACAAGCACCAGAGCTCATTCCGCCAGAACCAGTACCATAGTTCATGGCCAATACGATTGTATCGCCAGGACAAATAGTATCGGCAGCAGGAGTAATATCGGGAACTCCCGTGCGGAACTTCAAGCCAATAGTATCACTACCCACACAAGCTCCATAAGCATATTCTACATAATAAGAAACCGAGTCGCCAGGGGTACCCACAAGTGAGCCTGTAGGACTAGCGACATTCGTTGCGCTAAGGTCATTCACTCGAGTAGCTGGAGAAGAGGTCCATGTCCAGTTACCATTGACTAAGTCAATACCAGGTCCAGTTGCATTGGTGGTAAAGTTCAAAGCATTGGGCTGACCATTCTGACAAAGTGAAGTGTCAGAGGCCAAGCTCGTCACATCTAGTGGCAAGTCAACCAAGGCAATACTTACCGTATCCGTAGTTATACAACTTGCTCCAGTAACGGGGTCAGGAGTAGTAATAAACTGTACCTCATAAGTAACGACATCACCAGCTACTGTAGAAGCAGGAACACTGGCAATAGGGTTACGAATAGTATCATCGCTAAGTGGAGCCGTAGGTCCTCCAATCTGTACCCAGTTAAAGCTACCTGCTACAGAGCCACCTGGGCCCAAAGAGAAGGTCTGTGCACCTAACTGAATATCTTGAGCCACACCGGCACAAATAGAAGTATCACTAGCCGTAACATTTACCCCAGGAATTACTAGGCTAAAGCCAAGGTAAGCCGGAAGCGGAATGGGGCAAGCATTATCCGTTACCGCAATGGTAAAGTTATTTACCCCAATTTGAGCATTACAAGTACGAATCTGTACGTATAGCTCTAAAGAGTCAGGGCGAGTAGGGTCAGGATTAAACTGGAAAATGCTAAAGTTAGCAGGTCCAAATACAGTCCCAATATTGGAGTTGTTCGGATCCAAAGAAAGGGTATCGCCATCAGGGTCTACCGCAGTAATCTGAAACTGTAGGGTATCACACTGACAAGTAACAAAAGAGCGGTTAGTGGTATCATAGGTTCCTCCACCCGATACAATAGGCTCCGTATTAGTTACCCCTGTATTCGTACAGTTGTTTAATACTACCACTTGCATATCACGCATGATCGTACTAATCGTATCGCCATTGCGCACCTCATAAACTCTTACCCCAGCGACAGAGGTCTGGGCAATGCTAGGCGTAAAGGTCATCTGCCCTGTGTTGGTATTAAATACCATACCGTTGGCCGGTGTAGTAAAGAAAGGCTGAGCCGCAGTAGCTCCCCCCTGAAAAATATAAGGATCAGCAGGACCAGTCTGGAAAGGCGTGATCATCTCATAAATTAAAGAGTCTCCATCTACATCAATGGCCCCATGATTAAAGGTAAAGGGCTGGCCTGCACAGATATAAGGCGTAGGCAAAGAGGTAAATCGAGGCGAATTGTTACACAAGCCCCCAACATTGTTAATCGTCGTCTCAATCGCCATCGATTGGCTACCGGCATTGTCTCCATTCGTAATGTTACTGTTTCGACAACAGGTATTCCAAGACACTACCCAAGAATCACATTCTGAAGGCAAGCTGACCGTAGCCGTGTATTCATAAACCTGAGTACCCTGAATCGTCCCCGCACCACCACAAGTGGTGTTAGGCAACTCATCTGGACAAACAGGGGTAATCTCATCACCAAAACGACTTCCCGCATTAAAGGTGATATTAGGCTGCGCCAAACCACAGTTTGGCGCCGTTAAACTTACCGATAAACTGGTAGGCATAGAAATACCATCGCAATCTCGGTATAGTTGAAATGTTACCTGATACTGGTTGTTCCCCAGACAGGTATAGTAGACATCTCCACCAACAATGTGGCTGGCTTGTGCTTCTCCTGCCGAAAATAGCAAGAAAAACAAGGGTAGAAATAGACCTAAGGCCCACCTACTCAGAGACGTAATACTCCAATGTAAACTTTTGTATTCCAAGGCTATATTACATTTGAAGGGTTAAATAAAAAATGGTTTCAAATCCACTAATAAAGTGCTAAAATGCAGTCGCATAGGCCCTTTAAAAGTTATTAACAAAGTTAGCATTTTAATAATAAAAATTTAAAATCAACGACCAATTCTGCAAATTTTAATCATATCTACAGCAGGCCCTTACCCAATAAAAAAATAAAGGCCCAGCTATTAAAACTATTATTTTTGCCTTTACGCTGCTTACTGTAAAACATTTGTTGCCGCCCGCTCTTCCCAAAAAGACAAGCCCCAAAGCCTATTTCGAAAATGCTTCCCAAAAGTTAAGTCTTTAAGGATCGAGCCTCTTTGGCCATCCCAAAAGTCAAAACAAAAAGTTATCTTCGCAGCATTTCTCTAAGCCGAATCTTGATTATGTACACGATCTTCCACGGACCCCACCACATCCAACTCCTTGAAGGCCCCCAAATCTGGAAGGCCGAGCAAATTAAAGCTCTCCTCCTTAGCTTTGAAGCGGACAGTCCTCCTCAAAAACGAATTATTCCCGCCAAAGGACTAGAGGACCTCTGGAAAACGCTATTGGCCCAATTCCATTACCTAGAAGCCGCAGGAGGGCTGGTCCATTACCAAGACGATATCCTCGCTATCTACCGCTTCAACCGCTGGGACCTCCCCAAAGGTAAAATCGAAAAAGGAGAATCTCCCGAACAAGCCGCTCTCCGAGAGGTAGAGGAGGAAACTGGCCTGGCCGCTCTCAAACTCGGCCCCAAATTACCTTCTACTTATCATATTTACTGGAACCCCCACAAGTCGCTCTGGTCGCTCAAAAAAACGCATTGGTTCCAAATGAAGGCCCTAACCAACGGCCCCCTCATCCCCCAAACCGAAGAAGGTATCGAAGACTTAGCCTGGCGACCCCTCCAAGCCCTGAAAACCGAAGCGAATACTTACGCTAGTATCGCCCAACTGCTTAAATCTTGCTAAATGGCGCTCGCTCTACTCGCTCTGGGCTCCAATATGGGCCACCCCAGAGATTTTCTGCAGTTTGCCCTAAATGAACTAGCCCAATTGGGCCAAATTACCGCCCAATCCGATGTCTACCTCACCGCCGCCTGGGGCCTAGAAGATCAAGCCGATTTCGAAAATATGGCCCTGGCCCTGCATTGCAAACTCGCCCCAGAAGAACTCCTCAAGGCTTGTTTGACTATAGAAGCCAAGGCTGGCCGTATCCGCAAACAAAAATGGGGGCCCCGCTGCCTAGATATCGATATTATTTTCTACAATCAAGAACAAATTGATTTACCTCAACTCCAAATTCCACACCCCCAACTCCATAAACGCCGATTTGTTCTTGCCCCTCTGGCCCAAATCGCCCCCCAATTTATTCACCCCAAACTCCAACTCTCTGTTCAAGATTTATTAACGCTCTGTCAAGACCCTCTTCCCGTTCAAAAAATAGCCTCCCAAAACTAACATCATGCAAATCGCTAACGGTAATTATATTGTTATTGAAGGAAATATCGGTACCGGCAAAACCTCTTTCTCCGAGCTGCTGGCCAAAGACCTTAATGCCCGCCTGATCCTCGAAGAGTTTTCCGATAATCCCTTCCTCCCCCTCTTCTACAAAAATCCCGAACGCTACGCCTTCCCCGTAGAACTCTTCTTCATGACCGAAAGACACAAACAACTCCAAGAGGTCCTGATGAATCCCGACCTCTTCCAACAATACACCATAGCCGATTATGTTTTCTCCAAAACCCTGCTCTTCGCCGGCCAAAACCTCCGCGGAGAAGAACTCCGCCTCTTCCAACGCCTGTTTACTACCCTCAATTCTATCTTCCCCCAACCCGACCTACTGGTCTACCTCCACCGATCGGTCCCCGAACTAATCCGACAAATTAAGAAGCGCAACCGCAGCTACGAACAAGATATCGCCCCCGATTACCTCAAGAAAATCCAACAGGCCTATTTCAATTTCTTCCGCCTCCAAAAAGACCAAATTCCCATCCTGGTCCTCGATGTAGAAGGGATGGATTTTGTCCACAATCCCGAGGATTACCAACTCTTACTCGACCTCATCGCCCAACCCTACGAAAAAGGCCTGCATTTCTGGAAAGGTAGAGCAGAAGGATTCTAATCCTTTTTTGGGGCCTGCCGCCTGCGGCGGCCGGGCCCTTGCAGGGCTCGCAGGTCTGCTCGGCCCTGCGCCAGCAAGCTGGCTGGGTCTGCCGCTGCGCGGCCCCCTTGCAGGCCCCTAGGCCAAGTCGCTTCGCTCCTTTGCGGCGGCTTCGCCGCCTGCTAGCTGTGGCTGCAGGTTGAAACCAGCAGCCATACAACACCCCCATTCTACATCTATAGTGCGGAGAGGATTAAAATCCTCTACCGCTTTGAACAAGGATTGTTTTTTTCTTGGAGCGAACCTTTTTCATTTTCCAGCAAACAAGGGCTTTAGCCCGCTCTTTGCTCAGTCTACAACCATGGGCTTCAGCCCATGGGCCCAAAACAATTCTACACTAAAAAACAATTGCTATTATTTCTCCCCCATAAATTTCATAGGAACCCTAGGGCCAAGGCCCTAGGCTATCGAAAAAATCGCCATCCCCTCATTCGAGGGGATTTGCTGTTCCACTAGGCTCCATCAGCAAAGAAGGGCTAAAATGTTTATTTATGGAGGGTTTCAACCCTCCATTGAACACAAAAATGCATTCGTTAATTGGCTGTAGGTTTCAACCTACAGGCCCATATAGCAGGCCCCTAGGGCCGCAGGCCACAACAAGCCCTTTAGGGCGCAGTTCGACGACCAAAGGGAGTAACCGATGTGCAGGGGTGGCCGAAGGCCAGACCAAGGCGGCAAAGCCGCCGCAGGGCCGAGCGACCCGACCAACGGGAGCCGACGCAGCGAAGCAAGTAACAGCGAGCCCCGACAACCAGCCTCGAAGAGGCGCCAGTTCGACGAAGTAAACGACAACAAGGACTTTAGGCCGCAGTTCGACGACCAACGGGAGTAACCGCCCGCCAAAGGCGGGAGGCCTATACAAAACAGCTATCAGCTTTCATATCTTAGATCTGCCAACTATTCTTCTAATAGTTTTGTTCATATCTTAGATTTACCAACTTTTTTTCTAAAAAGTCATCTCCAGGATTAAGCTTTAAGGCCTCTAGCAAATGATATTCAGCTAAATACAAAGCATAGGGCATGTACAGAAGACAATTTCTCAGTAAAATACAACAGTCAAAATGTGCTTGATATTTTTTTTCACTGCTTTTTGAATGCCATAAAGGGTAAGCATAAAATGCATAGTAAACCATCTGATAATCACTATAACTCCATATAGTAATTGCAACCTTTCTCCAAAAGGCTGCTTGCTCTTCTTTTTTCTCACTTTCGGGCGTTTTAGTCCGATCTAACTCTGCCCAAACCTCTCCAAATCTGCCTTCCTGAATAAGTTTAATCATTTTTTTAAAGCGAATCTCTTCTAGAATTTCAAGTAACATTGTCTAAGAGTTTTTCTAACTGTAATTTATTTTCTTCTTTATCAGGCGCAAGAGCCAAAGCCTCTCTTAAGTGATAAATGGCCGTCATTTTGCCTCCTCCCATGATGTCATTCATTTCTGCAGAAAGTATGTGGCCTAAGGTTTCATGTATAGCCAAATGCTTCTCTATTGGCCAACAGGATAATAAATAAACAAAAAAACCATAACAACTTATTGCGGGACCTTCTTCTCTAAGCTGTGCAATGATGATAGACGTCATTTTCTCTAAGCTCCAATCTTTGGCTACAACCATTGCATTCTCATATTCTGCAAAGAATACACATTCTACAAATTTTTCCTCTTTCATTATCTATTTATTTTAGTGCGGAATCCTTTACCCAAGGTCTCCGATTCATCTCAGTATCTTAAAGCTACATTTTTTTTGGGGCCTGCCGCCTTCGGCGGCCGGGCCCTTTCAGGGCTCGCAGGTCTGCTCGGCCCTGCGCCAGCAAGCTGGCTGGGTCTGCCGCTACGCGGCCCCCTTGCAGGCCCCTAGGCCGAATGGAAGTTCTGCGCTTCGGGCGCTAGGGTTAAATGGCAGGTAGTTACCTCATTTACACCCTTGAAAATAGCAAATGGTATACATTCAGCTTTTCTCCATCTTCATTTTCTGAATTTGATACCACTTTATACAGTAAAGATTCATCAACCAGCTCAAAGCCCTCATCCAAAAGTAAGTGCAGTATTAACTTCTCTTCTTCTGTAATGTCTGTTGTGCTGTTTTCACTGACAAACTCAAATTCAACATCAGGCTGTCGAATCAAAACTGCATACTTTCCCACCATAGACATCATTAAAAGATGATTTGAGGTCTTTGTTTTTATACTAAAAGCAAAGCTTGCGTCATAGTTGATATCTGTAATGTCAAGCAGACTTAGGTAGCTTGACATTTTGGCTATTAGGTTTCGATATGGATTTTGGTCATAAGTTTTAATGATGAATAAATAATCTGGATCATCTAGATTGCCATACTTTGAACGTATGTCTGATATTGTTTTTTTTAGCTTACTCATAGTTGTATTATTTTTCTGGGCCAGCAGGATGCCCATGGATTTCACCTTTAGAATTTTGATGTACTCGAACTTTTGTTTGTACTCCTCCTTTTGGGCCGACACCTATATTTTTTCCAAATTCATAATCTTTAACAATTGCACCACTATTTTTTTGTTTTTTAACAACGGTCCCTTTTTCCCAAGCCTCCAGAGTTAATTTTTTAGCACTTTCCATGTCTTCAAAATACGATGTAGCTTTATTGCCTTTTAATCTATTGTTAAATTGAGGAGTGCCTTTTACATGGCCCGCTTGTTTTTGATGATTTATTTTAGGTATTATATTCTTAATATGGTCACCTTTTTTAGCATGATTCTCTAGCTCTTTAGGGCCATTGTTTAAACCTCCTTTCCTGGCTATCTTTTTAGCCGCTAACTGCTCTCGTTTATACTCCCTAATCAGCTTTTCATATTCCGCTTTAGGAATTTTATCCCCCTCGTCGTATTTCCCTAGTTTTCCTTTCTGTAAACGGACAAAGTCTTCATCATCTGGAATATAAACTTTAGGGGGAGTCTTTCCTTCCTCTGTTTTTGGGGCCTGTAGTTCTGGCGCCTCTTGTTTGCCCAGCTCCTTTTCTAAGGGAATTTCCTCTTTGAGTTCGGGCTCTTTTAGCTGAGGTTCCTCTAGTTTTGGGGGCTCTGCTTTTGGTGTTTCTACTTTTGGGGCTTCATTATTTTGAATTGGCGGACTTTCTTTAGCTGCTTTGGGGCCTTCTGGAACTTGCTTTTGTAGTTCTTTTAGCTTTTCAAGTTCTTTAGGAGGTGCTTGCAGTTTGGGCGGCTGAACGCCAAAGGGAGCAAGTTCATCGGTATGCTTAAGTATATCTTCTAAGCCTCCACCAATTTTTTTCCCTGCCTTTAGTAAATCCCCAGCAGGCAAAAAGCCAATCATAGCAATAGCAATATCCGTTGGATGTCCCCCCGCAATTGCTTTCCCTAAATCAATAACATCTAAAACAACCCCAAAAGGAGTGAAGCCAATAGCTATTTCTGCCCCAATTTTGGCCCAATCCCAGAAGGAACTGCCTTCAGCAGTTATTCTATCTGCCTTAACAGGGATGGGTTCTACCATCGGGGCGGTCCAGATATGCTCGAGCCATTGCCCATTCTCATATTGGTAGCGCTTTCCGTCTGCATCTTCATATTGCTGGCCTTCTATGGCTTCTTCTGGACAATGTTTGCAGTTTTGGATTTCCTCCTCAATATTCTTAGCGGGCTGTCCTCCTGCGGCTAATTGCTGCTCTAATGCGGCAGTAAACTCATGCTCTTCCTGCCAACTAAATGCAAGGGAAACCTGATCTAAGCCCCGAGATAGATCCGAAAACTGAGGAATATGGACCTCCCAGCTTCCGTCTAGTTGCCCGCTAAGTTCTATCTGATCAATAGGCTCAAAAGAGACATAGCGCTGAAAAAAGCCAGAAAGCAGAAGGTTCATTTCTTCTACTCCAGTGGGGCCCATTTCCAAACGATTGATGTAGGCCTCGCCAAATCCTTCTTCTGCAATATTGGGCGAAAAATAATAGGGCTCTGTAAGCCAAAATTGCCGCTCTTCGCCCTCCTCTAATGGAAGTTCTTCTCGGCTAATTTTACGGCCTAAAACATGAAGTTGTTGTACAGCAGTTAACTGACCATCATAGTCTGTCTGTCTGTCTGTCTGTCTGTCTGTGGTCTTGCATGGACATTTAGTTATCGCTTAAATAATAGTCAAATATAAAAATAGATAATTTAAAACCATAGATTAAAATCGCAGAATTGACTTTTTTTGTTAAAACTTTAGTTCAGTTCTTTCCTCAAAAGGAGCCAAGACCTTCTGGCCTTGGTTCCTTTTTTGTGCCAAATCTTCCCAAAAAGGACTGAAATAAGGGCGAGGAGTACTGAACCCCCTCAGCAGGACTTAGTGAGCTCCTCGCTTGTATTTGTATAGCTCCTCAATAGTACTTGTCCAAGTCCTCGCTTGGGGCAGGGGAGGTCCTTTAGAGGGCTTCTGTAGCTCCTCTTTTGGGCCTATTCAAGTCCTCTATACTATAGGTCTAGTTGCTCTAGAGGACCTCTATAGGTCCTCCTTTGGAGCAGTTCAAGTCCTGCCGATGACTAGCCTAAGTCCTCCTCTTTAGGTAGAAGAATGGTCCTGAGGACTAGGAGGCCAGCTCTAGAGGATTAGAGCTGCCCCTCAAGAGGATTTGATTAGGTCCTTGGGAGGACTAAGACAAGCCCTCGCTTGGAGGTAGAAGAATAGTCCTAATGATTAGGAATAGCCCTTGGGAGGACTAAGGCTAGCCCCCTAGAGGGCTAGCCAACCCCCTGCGAATGGGTATGGGAACCCCTCTCGATGGGTATGGGAACCCCTCTCGATGGGTATGGGAACCCCTCTTGATAGGTATGGGAACCCCTCTTGATGGGTATGGGAACCCCTCTTGATGGGTATAGGAACCCCTCCTGATGGGTATGGGAACCCCTCTTGATGGCTAAAAGTAGCTCTCCACAACAGAAAAAGGCCCAAAACCTAAGTTTTGGGCCTTTCCTTATTGGGTCCTACAGGCCCCGAAGGGGCCGCAGGCCTAGGGATGGTAACTGGGGCGGCGTAGCCGCAGACCCAGGGGCTGAAGCGAAGCGGAAGCCCCGCAGGGCCGAGCAGACTTGCGAGCCAGTGCACAGCCCGGCCGCCAAAGGCGGCAGGCCCCTAAATATCATAATTCAAGACCGGCATCAACCAGCGTTCGGCCTCTTCAACCGTCATGCCCTTGCGGGCCGCATAGCTTTCTGTCTGATCCTTTTCGATATTGCCCAAGCCAAAATAGCGGGCCTCTTCTTGGCCAAAATACCAACCACTCACGGCAGCGGCGGGATACATGGCATAGCTCTCCGTCAGGCGAATGCCAATGCGCTCCTCCACCTCTAGCAGGGCGAACAAGCTTTGTTTTTCGGTATGTTCTGGGCAGGCGGGATAGCCTGGTGCGGGACGGATTCCCTGGTAGTTTTCGGCAATTAAGGCTTTATTATCTAAAGTCTCATCTGCTGCATAGCCCCAATAGTTTCGGCGGACCTCAGCATGAAGATATTCAGCAGCAGCCTCGGCCAAGCGATCGGCCAAAGCCTTGAGCAAAATGGCGTTGTAGTCATCATGAGCAGCCTCAAATCGGGCCACATGCTGTTCTATGCCAATGCCTGCAGTAACGGCAAAAGCCCCGATATAGTCAGTCTTTCCGCTAGCTTTAGGGGCTAAGAAATCGCTGAGACAATAGTTGGGTTTTCCAGCTGCCTTTTGGCGTTGTTGGCGCAGATGGTGCAAGCGCATCGGCTCCGCTTCTGGCCCATTGGGATAGACTAAAATGTCATCATCATCTATGGAATTGGCGGCAAAAAGACCACAAACGGCCTTGGCCTGCAACCAGTTTTCGGCAATGATTTGGTCTAGCATCTTCTGGGCATCCGCATAGAGAGATTTAGCCTCTTGGCCCACCACCTCATCCTCTAAAATAGCGGGAAACTTACCGGCCAGTTGCCAACTGCTAAAGAAGGGCGTCCAGTCGATATAGTCTCGAAGGGTGGCCAAATCTAGTTGGTCAAGGACCGTAATGCCCATTTTGTTGGGGACCACCGGCTCTATTTTGGACCAATCTAAAGCGAGTTTATTCTCTCTGGCCTTCTTTAGGCTCAGGTAGCGTTTGGCGGAGGTCCGTTTGGCACGCTGCAGACGGATTCGTTCCTGTTCGGCCAAAACCTTCTCCATATATGCGGATTTATTTTCCTCTTTAGCCAAGAGCGAAGCGGCTACGGTAACTGCTCTAGAGGCATCTAAAACATGTACAGAAGGGCCACTATATTTTGGTGCAATTTTTACGGCGGTATGAGTTTTAGAGGTGGTTGCGCCACCAATCAATAGTGGCATTTTCATGCCCAAACGCTCCATTTCTTTGGCCATATGGACCATTTCATCTAAAGAAGGAGTAATCAAACCGCTAAGGCCAACAATATCTACTTGTTCTTCTTGGGCCTTTTTGAGAATTTCATTGGCGGGAACCATAACGCCCATATCAATGATCTCAAAGTTATTGCAGGCCAAGACCACCCCTACAATATTTTTCCCAATATCGTGCACATCCCCTTTGACTGTAGCCAGAAGGATTTTGCCTCTAGTTGATTGGCCAGCAGATTTCTCGGCCTCAATAAAGGGGGTAAGATGAGCAACGGCCTGTTTCATCACTCGGGCGGATTTCACCACCTGAGGGAGGAACATCTTTCCTGCGCCAAAGAGGTCGCCTACAATATTCATCCCCGACATCAGTGGTCCTTCAATGACATCTAGGGGGCTACTATATTGTTGTCGGGCTTCTTCGGTATCTTCTACCACAAACTTGGTAATTCCCTTAACTAGAGCATGGGAAAGGCGATCTTCAACGGGCACTTCTCGCCAGCTGAGGTCCTCTTGGCGCTTCTTGCCGCCTTGGCCCTTGAGCTGTTCGGCATAATCGGTTAGGCGTTCTGTAGCATCGGGGCGGCGGTTGAAGATGAGGTCCTCCACAAGAGTTAATAGTTCTTTGGGAATATCTTCATAGACCTCAATCATACCGGCATTGACAATGCCCATATCCATACCTGCTTGGACCGCATAGTACAAAAAGGCCGAGTGGATAGCTTCTCGAACGATATTATTTCCACGGAAAGAGAAAGAGAGATTACTCACCCCACCACTAATTTTGACCAAAGGCATGCGGCGTTTAATTTCCTTAGTGGCTTCAATAAAGTCTACCCCATAATTATTATGTTCTTCGATACCGGTTCCGATGGCGAAAATATTGGGGTCGAAGATGATATCTTGGGGGGGGAAGCCGACCTCTTCTGTCAAGATTTTGTAGGCGCGGCTACAAATCTCCACTTTGCGTTCCATAGTATCGGCTTGGCCTACTTCATCAAAGGCCATGACTACGGCGGCGGCGCCATATCTGCGGACCAATTTAGCTTGTTGGAGAAAAGCCGCTTTGCCTTCTTTTAGCGAGATAGAATTGACAATAGCCTTGCCTTGCACGCAGCGGAGACCGGCCTCAATCACTTCCCATTTAGAAGAGTCGATCATAATGGGCAGGCGGGCGATATCGGGTTCGGAGGCGATAAGGTTGAGGAAATAGCTCATGGCCTCTACCGAGTCGAGCATTCCTTCATCCATATTCACATCAATAATTTGGGCGCCGCCTTCTACCTGTTGTTGGGCTACAGAGAGGGCCTCTTCATAGTTGCCATTTTTGATTAGGCGGGCAAACTTGCGGGAGCCCGTCACATTGGTCCGTTCTCCAACATTGATAAAGTTGAAGCCGGGGCGGACAATCAGGGGTTCTAGGCCAGAATAGGCCGAGAGTTGCATAGGAGCGGGCTTTTTGCGTATGGGCAACTTGGCCACCACCTCTACCATTCGGCGGATATGCGCTGGCGAAGTACCGCAGCAGCCTCCTACGATATTGATAAAGCCACTTTGGGCAAAATCTTCAATGAGTAGGCCCATTTCTTGGGCGGTTTGGTCATATTCTCCCATTTCGTTGGGCAGTCCTGCATTGGGGTAGGCACTAATATAGCAATGAGCAATATTAGAAAGTGCTTCGATATGCGGGCGCATTTCGGCTGCGCCCAGGGCGCAGTTGAGGCCAACAGAAAACAAGTTGGCATGGCTAACCGACAGCCAGAAGGCTTCTACTGTTTGGCCCGAAAGGGTACGGCCAGAAGCATCGGTAATGGTTCCGGATACCATAACGGGATAGGCAATGCCTACCTCCTCACAATACTGATCGATAGCAAAGAGGGCTGCTTTACAGTTGAGGGTATCAAAAACAGTTTCGACTAAGAAGAGGTCGGCGCCACCTTCGGCTAGGGCTTTGGCCTGTTCATAATAGGCGGCCCGTAGTTGTTCGAAGTTAATGGCTCGATAGCCGGGGTTATTTACATCTGGGGAGAGCGAAGCCGTGCGGTTGGTGGGGCCCATAGCGCCGGCCACAAAGCAAAACTTCTCTGGGTTTTCGGCATTAAAGGCATCTACGGCGGCGCGGGCGCATTGGGCCGAGGCATAATTGAGTTCATAGACCAGTTCCTGCATATCGTAATCTTCCTGAGAGATAGCGGTAGCGTTAAAGGTATTGGTCTCGATAATATCGGCTCCGGCTTCTAGGTAGGCCTTATGGACCTCCGTGACCAGATGGGGTTGAGTAATAGAGAGCAAATCATTGTTGCCCTTCAAATCGCGATGGAAGTCGGCAAAGCGTTCTCCGCGGTAGTCGGCTTCTTGCAATTTGTACTGTTGTAACATGGTCCCCATAGCTCCATCAATGACCAAAATCTGCTGTTCGATCCGTTCGTGCAGGCGTTGCATTGCCATTTGTTGATGCGTAGGACGAAGTGTTAGACTCATGTGCGTACGTTAATCTTGTGAAATAAAGGCCTCCTGCTCATCAGGAGGCTTGGATTGGCTACAAATATAGTGGCCCGAGTTTAAAAAAAGGCGAATCGACTTTGTTCTTATTTTAAGTAGTTTTTTTTAAAAAAAAACTGAGGCTAGGGGCTTGGCTGCGCAAAAGGCCCAGCGCTGCGCAGCGGTGGCCGCAGGCCAGACCCAGCGGGCGAAGCCCGCGCAGGGCCGAGCAGACCTGCGAGCCGCAGAGCATAGCGGCGGCCAGCTAGGCTTTGCCTAGCTGGCCGCGGGCCCCAAAATAGCATAAAAAAAAGCTCCCTCGAGAAGAGGAAGCTTCTGGTTTATAGGGTCCAGTCCATGAGTTTTTTGAGCCATTTGATGCCCAGTTTATAGGGGGCATATCGGACGGGGTCATCGATGAGGAAGCTACGTTTGAGCACTGATTTCTGGTGAGAAAAGAGTTGGAAAGAGCTTTGGCCATGATAGGCGCCGATGCCGCTATCGCCTACTCCGCCAAAGGGGAGGTTGGGGTTGACAATATGCAGTAAGGTATCGTTTACGCAGGCGCCGCCGGCAGAGGTTTCGGCCAAAACGCGTTCTACATGCTTATCATTTTTGCTAAAGATATAGAGGGCCAGGGGTTTGGGGCGTTGGTTAATAAACTCGATAGCGGCGGGCAGGCTATCGTAGCTAATGATGGGGAGAATGGGGCCAAAAATTTCCTCCTGCATGAGGGGGCTGTCCAGATCGACCTCCGTCATCAGGGTAGGGGAGAGGTAGCCTTCATTTTCCTCATAATCGCCGCCGGCGGCAATTTGGCCATCTTTGAGGTAGGCAATCAGGCGGTTAAAATGGGCGGCATTGATAATTCGGGCCAGGCTATCGGATTGTTGGGGGGTATTGCCATATGCCTTTTTGATTTGGCGTTTCATTTCGGCAATTAGGGGCTCCTTTACGGCCTTATCCACCAGCACATAATCGGGAGCGATACAAGTTTGTCCAGCATTAGTAAACTTGCCCCAAACGATGCGTTTGGCGGTAGCTTTGAGGTCTGTATCGCGGTCTACTAAACAGGGACTTTTGCCGCCTAGCTCCAGGGTAACGGGGGTAAGGTGTTGGGCAGCTGCTTGATAAACGATTTTGCCCACCTTGGTTCCGCCCGTAAAGAAAATATAGTCGAAACGTTCTTTGAGTAGGGCTTGGGCCACTGGCACGCCTCCTTCTAGGCAGGCCACATAATGTGGGGGAAAAGCTTCTCGGATAATCTCTGCGGAGATGGCCGAAGTTGCTGGGGCCAGCTCTGAGGGCTTGATAATAGCGGTGTTTCCGGCGGCCAGGGCGCCAATAAGGGGGGCAAAAAGCAGTTGGAAAGGGTAGTTCCATGGGCCAATAATCAGGCTCAGGCCATAGGGCTCGGAGCGGATCTCGCTGCCTGCATTAAAGAGGAAAAGGGGGGTGCCCACCTTTTGGGCCTTCATCCATTTGGGCAGTTGTTGGATGGCCTTTTTAAGCTCGACCAAAACAAAGCCCAGTTCGGTTGAGTAGGCTTCAAACTCATGCTTGCGCAGGTCGCTATGCAAGGCGGCTAAAATCTCCTGTTCTCGTTCTACAATCTTTTGGTGCAGGCGTTCGAGCTGGGCCTTTCTAAACTGTAGGGATTTGGTTTGTTGGCTAGCAAAAAAGCTGCGTTGTTGGGCCAGTAATTCGGGGATTTGGTCCAGATTAGGGTCTTCTAATAAATGGCTAGAAGAGATCATATAGATTGATTTTGGTGATGACAAAAGATAAGCAAAAAAATAAAAAGTAGGGCTTATAGATTCATATTAAGGAGGATTTGGGGCTGCCCTGGCCTTTGGCCAGGTCGGGCTGTGCGGGGGCTCGCAGCTCTGCTCGGCCCATCGCTTTTTTCGCTTTGCTCAAAAAGCTCGGTCTGGCCTTCGGCCACCCCCTACCATCCCTCAGCCTGCGGGCCTTCGGCCCTGTAGAACGCAATAAATTTTGGCTCCAGCCAACATCTAGGGCGCTTGAATACTTATTTCTTCCTATCTTAGCGGTTGAAATTCCACCCCAGAAGATAAAATTTAGCTATATTCTTTGGCCATTGGGGCAAAAAGATTTTTCTTTGACCCCCTAAAGCTACCCAAAGAAGTAGAACAACTTCACTGTAATTGTAAATTATTCCTAAAATGGCAACGACTTCAGACATTCGTAAAGGGATGTGCCTAGAGCACAACCATGATACCTATATCATTGTTGAATTTCAGCATGTAAAGCCCGGAAAAGGAAACGCCTTTGTTCGGACCAAAATTAAGAGTTTGACTACGGGTAAAGTGCTTGATCACACCTTCCCCGCGGGCCACAAAGTACAGGATGTACGCGTAGAGCGTCGTCAGTACCAATTTCTCTATGAGGCCGATAAGCGCCTCAACTTTATGAACCAAGAGACCTATGAGCAAATCGACATTGAGCGCGAGATGCTAGATGGCGTACAGTTCCTTAAGGAAGGAGAGGTTTGTGAAGTACTCTTTCATGCCGAAAAAGAGATTCCTTTGGCGGTCATGATGCCTCAATACGTGTTTTTAAAAATTACTTATGTAGAGCCTGGCGTAAAAGGCGATACGGCTACCAACACCCTTACTCCTGCCGAAGTAGAAACAGGGGCAGAAGTACGTGTACCTCTATTCATCAAGAATGGAGACCTCATTAAGATTAACACCGAAACAGGTGAATATATGGAGCGTGTCAAAAATTAAGGCGCTGGCTCCGGCCCAAAGCGCAATGCCGATTAGTTTAGCATTGCGCTTTTTTGTTTATAAAACACCTTTTATCTAGCCTAAGAAACCTCGCCTACTAGGGAGGATTCTGCTAAAAACTTATAGTTATGGAGTTTGACCAGATTAAAGAGCTGATTAAGTTGCTACAAGGCACTACTGTGGGGGAATTTAAATATGAAACGACAGAAATGAGCCTGTCGATTCGGACCAAGGACTACCAAAAGGTACGCACCGAAGTGATTTCTCCCGCGCCCATGATGCCTACTATGGGCGCTATGCCTATGGCCGCTCCTGCAGCTCCCACTGTGGCCCCTCAGCAAGAAGGAGCCCCAGCTCAAGAGAAAAGCCAAGATGCTGGCGAACTAAAAGATAATGTCAATTATCTCGAAATCAAATCGCCTATGGTGGGGACGTTCTACCGCTCTTCTTCTCCAGAAAAACCACCTTTTGTTAAGGTCGGAGACGTAATTGGACCAGATGATACGGTTTGCCTCATTGAAGCCATGAAACTCTTTAATGAAGTGAAATCTGAGGTAACTGGCCGCGTAGTGAAGGTTTTGGCCGAAGATGCTAGCCCCGTAGAATACGAGCAGGTGCTTTTCCTTGTAGAGCCCCTCGTCTAAGTCTAGCCGCTAGAACATCTTTGCTATTCATCCAAAACCAATTGTATGTTTAAGAAAATACTTATTGCTAACCGTGGCGAAATCGCCTTGCGTGTTATCCGAACCTGTAAGGAGATGGGGATCAAAACGGTCGCTATTTACTCTACAGCCGATCGCGATAGCCTGCATGTGCGCTTTGCCGATGAGGCCGTCTGTGTAGGGCCTGCTGCAAGTAGCGATTCTTATCTCAATATTGCCAATATTATGGCTGCGGTAGAAATTACCAATGCCGATGCGATTCACCCCGGTTATGGCTTCTTAGCCGAAAATGCCCACTTTGCCGAAATCTGTACGGAGTATAATGTCAAGTTTATTGGCCCAACTCCCGAACAGATTAACAAGATGGGAGATAAAATTACGGCTAAAGATACCATGATTAAAGCGGGCGTCCCTGTGGTGCCCGGCTCCGATGGCTTGGTCAAAGACTTTAAAACAGCCCAAAAAACCTGTGAAGAAGTAGGCTATCCCGTTATGCTTAAAGCTACAGCCGGTGGTGGTGGAAAAGGTATGCGCCTGGTCTGGAAAGAGGCCGATTTGCAAGCCGCCCTAGAAGCTGCCCAAAAGGAGGCTAAAGCCGCCTTTGGCAATGATGGGATGTATATCGAGAAGTTTGTGGAAGAACCCCGACATGTCGAAATCCAAATTGCTGGCGACCAATACGGCACCGTTTGCCACCTCTCTGAACGAGAATGCTCGATCCAACGCCGCCACCAAAAGCTAGTAGAGGAGTCGCCTTCTCCTTTCCTTACCAATGAGCTCCGTGAAGCGATGGGCCAAGCCGCTATCAAAGCCGGCGAAGCCATTAACTATGAAGGAGTCGGAACTGTAGAGTTTTTAGTCGATAAACACCGCAATTTCTACTTTATGGAGATGAATACCCGCATCCAAGTAGAACATACGGTCACCGAAGAAGTCATTGATTATGACCTCATCGCCGAACAGATTAAGATTGCTATGGGCGAACGCCTCTCTGGAGAGAATTACTACCCCCAAATGCACGCTATCGAATGCCGAATCAATGCAGAGGATGTCTATCATGATTTCCGCCCTTCTGCAGGCAAAATTAAGTCCTTCCATAGCCCTAAAGGCCATGGCGTCCGCGTTGATACGCATGTGTATTCTGGCTATAATATTCCGCCCTACTATGACTCCATGATCGCTAAGCTGATTTGCCGCGCTCGAACACGAGAAGAGTGCATTTCTAAGATGCGCCGCGCCCTAGATGAGTTTGTGGTAGAAGGCGTACATACTACGGTGCCTTTCCATCGCCAATTGATGGATAATGAAGACTTTATCAAAGGTGATTTTACCACCAAGTTTCTAGAAACTTTTGATTTAAAGCCCGCTAAGCCCAAAAAGAAGAAAAGAGGACATTAGGTTGCTCTTTTGACTATAAATAGCCGCTTCCGTTTTAGGGAGGGGCTATTTTTTTGGGGCTGCCCCAGCCTGCGGCTGGGTCGGGCCATTTCGCAGCTCGCAGGTCTGCTCGGCCCTGCAGGCTTTTTCGCTGCGCTTCAAAAGCCTTGGGTCTGCCGCCTTTGGCGGCCCTGCTACAGCCCCTCAGCCGCGTCGCTGCGCTCCTTTGCGGCGGCTTTGCCGCCTGTAGGACCTAAAACTGCAGTAGCCTAAGTTGTTTGGGCAATAACTGAAAATGCAGTTGGTTGCCAGAGCGAATAATGGGGTCGCCATCAATGCTCAAAGGCCAGTGGCCCGGCAACTTCAGTTGAATATCTTGAATAGATTGGGGGCTTGTTTTTGGGCCATTTAATAGGGCTTGGGGAAACAGCAGCTGGCCCAGATGGGCTTTCTTCTCTTGGCTGCTCCAGCTAAAGCTTTCGTTTTTTTGTTGCAGGCCCACGGCAAAGTTAAAGAAGGGGGCTAGGGCTTGCTTTTGGCCATTGAGGGCAATTTCTGTTGGGCCAATTTGGCTTTGCTGCTTCCAGCTTTGAAAAAACTGCCATTTGGTGAGTAGGCGAATATTTTTTGGGGCTCTTTTTTGTAGGCTTTGATAATATTGGGCCAGCCAGCCCATTTGGACCAAATGAATAAAATAGCGTTGATAGGTTTTTTGTCCTCTTTTCCAGCTCAGTAGGCCCACATCTTGGTAGCTCAGTTGGGGGTTGCGCATGCCTTGGGCCAGCCCTTTCCAGGGGCGGTATTTGGTCCTTGCTGCGGCATAGTGGTTGCCCCAACCTAGGGGTAAATGGGCCAAAGAGAGTTCCTCTACAGGCCGAAAAGACTGCCCTAAGAGGGCATTGGCGGCAGCATTTAGGCTACCATCGCCACCTAAAACCAGAAAATTTTGGCCACCTTCTTTGAGGTAGACTTGTATTTGCTGCAACATTTCTTGGCGGTTGCGGACATCTTGGCCCTCATAGGCTTGGCCGCTGGCCTTAATTTGCCGCTCTATTTTGGGCCAAAGCTTTAGTGCAGTAGCTTGGCGGGCCTTGGGGTTGCGTAAGATGTACCATTTCATAAAAGAGCGGCTTTGGGTATAAAATTGGGCCAGGGGCGGGCTTGGCCTAGCGATGTGCAGCAGTGGCCGTCAGGCCAGACCCAGGCAGCTTTGCTGCCGCAGGGCCGAGCAGACCTGCGAGCTGCGAAACGTAGCGCCGCAAGCGCAGCGCAGCGGAGGCCCCAAAAAATAAATAAAAAGGTAAACATAAAAAAGGAGAGGAGGTTGTTTTGGGCGGCGCTAATTCTGGCAGGAAAAAACTATAACAAAAAGGGATAAAAAGCCAAAGGATACAGCTAGCTGCTGGAAAATGCTTATTTTTGGGGTCAAAATAAAAAGCAGTTTACTATGTTTAAGTCAGTCACATTTATTGTCAGTCTATTTTTGGTCTTGGGATTTGGCGCTTGCCAAAACGAAGCGGCACCTCAGGAGTCTGCGCAGGAAGAAACGGCAGCCGCCCCCGCAGAAGAGCAGCATGGGCATCATGAGGGGCATGGGGCTGTGCCCGAGCCATTGACGGAAGAGGGCCTACATTATGGGCTAGAAAAAATTGATGGAGCTGGGGCCAAAACGGCGGCAGAAGTTGTTGCGGCTTTGCAGGCGGAAGACTTGGGCATGATTGCATGGGGCGAGGGCCAAGAATCGCCTGGTGTAGAAAATATAAAAGTGGAGGGAGAAATTGTGGAGATGTGTAAAATGTCGGGTTGTTGGTTTACGCTCAAGACAGCCGAGGGCCAAGAATTGATTGTGAGCACAGCGGAGCATAAGGCTTTGCCCAAAGAATTTATGGGGCAAACTGTTGTGGCTGAGGGACTTGCCTTTAGAGTGGATGTGTCGGCTGAGGAGCTACAAGCCCAAGCTCAGGCCGATGGGCAGAGCGAAGAAGAGGCGGCAAAAATTACGGAAGGGCAGTCTGAATTTAACCTCATTGCCAAGGGCGTGATGTTGAAAAAGTAAGTTTTTTTGAAAAAAGGGCTAAAATATTTTGGACAAAAGAAATTCTTGCCTATTTTTGCAACCGCTTAGGGAGGAAAACATTTCGGTTTTAACCTTAAGTTTGGATTGATTTCGTAGCTCAGCTGGTAGAGCATTTGACTTTTAATCAAAGGGTCCCGGGTTCGAACCCCGGCGAAATCACAACATATAATATAGAGGCTAAATTTCTGGATTGATTTCGTAGCTCAGCTGGTAGAGCATTTGACTTTTAATCAAAGGGTCCCGGGTTCGAACCCCGGCGAAATCACAAGAAAAGTTTATATAGAGTTTAGCCTTTTAGGTTGATTTCGTAGCTCAGCTGGTAGAGCATTTGACTTTTAATCAAAGGGTCCCGGGTTCGAACCCCGGCGAAATCACGCAAACCGCTTCCAATTTTGGAGGCGGTTTTTTTTATGTCTATTTTAGACTATTTGCCTCAATTTCAGCCCTTAAAATTTTGCACCGCTTTTTTTCGCTTCAAAAGCTTTATCTTTGGGCGGAGCTCTTGGCAAAGCTAAGCTTTGGTCTTAAAGGGACAATTCTTAAAAGACTTCTTTAGTGTTTTATGAAAAACTTACTTAATTTTAGCCATCAGAATATACCTTCAATAACTCGTTTTTTGAGCATGCATTTACCTCTACACTTTATCCGCAAATCGGCCATTATAGCAGCGCTTACGGTTAGTTTTTGCTGGAGCAGCATCTTTAGTCATCAACTTTCTGCCCAATGTGATTTACAAATTGAAAGCTTGCTCTTGAGTGATGCGAGTTGTGGGCAGTCTAATGGTGAAGCTAGGGTTGTTGTTACTGGCGGACAGGCGCCAATTAGTTATCAATGGTCTAATGGGGGAACTACCTCGGCCATTTCTTCTTTGGCGGCGGGCAACTATCAGCTTACGGTTAGCGATGGGGCAGCTTGTCAGCAAATTTTGCCCTTTAGTATTAGTCATCAGGATGGGCCAAGCCAAACGGCGGTCATTCAGGCCGATGATTGTAATACTTCGGTAAATACAGGAGAAATTGCGTTTAGCTTTACGGGCCAAGCGCCTTTTTCTTTAAACTATAGCGGTCCGCAATCGGCTACCTTGACCAATTTGAACAACCTAGATACGGTTAATCAGTTGGCTGCTGGAGATTATAGCTTCATTTTGGTAGATGCCAATGGCTGTAGTTCGGCTTTCCGCCTAGAGGTCCCTACAAATGGCGGCCTTTTGCTGGGCAGTGCAGTAGATGCCAGCCCAGCCTGTGGGGGGGGAACCAATGGTTCTTTTACCAGCACGCCCACTACGGGTAGTGTGCCCTTTGATTATTACTTGAACGGGAGCTTTGTTGGGCAGCAGTTTGGTCCAAATACTTTTGTCAACTTGACCGCAGGGGTTTATACCATCGAGGTAATTGATGTGAATGGCTGTAGTGGTTTTGATACTTTGGTGTTGGATGAGGCTGGAGCATCTACGCTCAATCCTGCCAACTTTACAATTACGGCAAACAACTGCGCAGGCGCCAATGCTGGAGTTATTGATGATAACGGAAGTTGCCCAACTTGTGAAATTTATGAATTGAGCTCTGGCCAATTGGTTGGAAATACCCCACAAAATAACTTGCCCGCTGGCCGCTATGAGGTCCGCTTGCAAACTGGGGGCTGCCAGTCTTTTCTGCCCGTAGAAATTACAACGCCCAACTACTGGACCCTAGAGGTACAAACGGCCAATCCCGCCTGTGTAGCTGGCGATATTGATTTGACCGTAAATGGGGCCAATTCGCCTTATACTTTCCTTTGGTCTAATGGCGCAACTACAGAGGATCTCTCTAGTGTGGCGCCTGGCAACTATAGCCTTACGCTAACCGATGCCCAAGGCTGCCAGATCCAACAAAATAATATTGAGCTTTTGGCTTGCTCTTCTGTAGATACTATTCGCCCTGCGGTTTATGTCAACCAAAGCGGAACCTATTGTATGGATACTACCCAATTGCCTGGCAATTTGCAAACGGTGAATAACTTGGGCTGCTCGCCACTTAACTTTGGTGCCGTAGCCAATATCAACGCCAATACGGCTTGTTTCGATTATATCGCGAACAATACCGCCGGACAAGATACTATCTGTTGGGAGGTTTGCGATAATAACGGTTTTTGCGATACCACTATTTATATCTTTACCCTAGCCCCTCAGCCCGATACGGCTATTATTGATGTGGCGGCTGGCTCTGCAGTGGTCGATACTTGCCCTATCAATATTCAGTTTGCCGGAACCCTGGCTTCGGTCAATAACCTCGGCTGCGATCTACAAAATGTAGGGGGGATTAACGTAGATCCCACTACGGGCTGCGCTTCTTATACCCCTGCCGCCCCTCAACAAAACTCTGGTATTCGAGCCGATACGGTTTGTGTGGAGCTTTGCGATAATAATGGCGTTTGCGATACGATGGTCTATATCTTTAATAACTTGGAGCCTAACTGCCCCAATCTTTTACCCGATACGATTACTAGCCAACTAACCGATTGCTCTGTTCTCGAAACTTGTATCGATAATATTCCTCTCGATAGCGTGCAGTCTGGCGATTATAGCTTTAGCCTCAATGGCCAACCCTATACCGGCGGTTTTGCCGCTTGCAATGAAGTGACCCGCATCCAATATCCCGTGATTTTGGTCCCTAACTGCTCTGGCGCTTTTGAGGTGAGCTGGACCGCCAATGGCGTTTTCTACGGCCCCGATACAGTCGCTGGCCTTTTGGGCGTGGTCAATTTTATGAATATCAATGACGGAAATACCTTCTGGAGTATCAACGGAGATAGCTCGATTATTATCGGAACCAACACGACTTCAACCACCAATTACAATAATCTCAATATTAGCTGTATTCCTTCCGGAACGGTTTCTAATGTAGGCCCTACGGTCCAACCTCAATACGCCCAAGGAACGGTACTCAGCTTCCCCGCTCAAGGAACTTATAATTTGGTGGTCAATGGCCCACTCAACTGTAGCGATGCCGCTTTGGTGAATTTGTACTGTGCCACCACTGAGCAATTTGAAGATACCATTTTGGTCGGTGAGCAGTTTACCTTCTGCCTAGATACCACAGAGGTGCCTTCTGTAGATACCATCTATAATTTCTGCGCCAACGCTTCTTCTGGAGCTGTGAACTTTATTATCGACCAACAAACCGCTTGCGTGACCTATGTCGGCGATAGCCTCGGAAGTGATCTCGGTTGCTTCTTGGTCTGCTCCAATAACGGCGCTTGCGATACCTCTTACCTTTTTGTGGAGGTGGCACTACCCGCCCCAATCACTCAAGATGATACCCTAGAACTGATCTTTGGCCAAAATACGGCTACAATTAATGTTTGCCTCAATGATAGCTTCAATACGGCCAACTATACGGTGGCTCTCCTTAGCCAACCCAACCTGGGCCAACTCAACCAAAATGATTGCTCTTTTACCTATACTGTTAATCCCGGCTTCTGCGGAGATGATGCCTTCGATTATGTGATTTTTAACCCTTGGGGCGCCGATACCGCTACGGTTTATCTCGATATCCCCTGTAGCCCGTTCACGATTTATGACGGCTTCTCTCCCAATAATGATGGAGTAAACGACTTTATGGTCATCGAAACTATTCAAAACTTTCCCGGCAATGAAGTAGTGGTCTATAACCGCTGGGGCAATGAGGTCTTCCGCCAAGAAGATTATCAAAATGACTGGAACGGTACCTTCCAAGGCAATGACCTACCCGATGGCAATTATTACCTGATTGTTTACGGAACAAATGGCGTTCTCTTGGGCCGCCAATGGATCCAGATCGCTCGCTAGATGAGGGCTGTTTTAGAGGGGCTTCCCCGCCCTTTGGGCGGGTCGGGCTGTTTCGCAGCTCGCTCTTCGCTCGGCCCTTCAGCGCTAAAGCGCTTCGGTCTGGCCCTGCGGGCCACTGCTGTCCATCCCTAAGCCTGCGGCGGCTTCGCCGCCTGCAAAACCGCAAAAGGAGCAGACCTTTATATTATCGACCCTTTACGCTTTCTAAAGCTTTTTCTAATATGACATCCATCTTATCCCGCCTTTGCTTAGCCTTTTTCTGCCTAGCGCTTGCCAGCACAGGCCTAGAAGCACAATCTGCCAAGCTGACTAAGGCCAACAAGTTCTACCAACAACTGAACTTTAGAAAGGCCATCCAGCTCTATGAAAAGATTTTGGCCAAGAAAACAGAGCCCGAGGCCCTTTTCAATCTGCCCGACTGCTACCGCCGCATCGGCAATTACCAAAAGGCCGAACGCTGGTACGCCAAAGCAGTCCTCCACCCCGAGGCCAATGCCGAGCTCCATTTTTATTTGGGCCTCTCTCAATTGTCTAATAATCGCCCCCAAGAGGCTCGCGTGAGCTTCGAGAAGTTTAGAGAACTCGCCCCCGGCGATCTCCGCGGCCCACAACTTATTGAGGCCTGCGACGATAGCCTCCGAGCGCTGCTCACAAATAGTGGAGCCCTCTATATCGTCCGTAATGTTCGAGAAATTAACACCAAATACGATGAGTTTGGCCTCAATACACACCGTAAGGGAGTTGTCTATTGCGCCGAAAGAGACACCGGAGCCGCTCCGCTGTTTTTTCAGTCCGCCTGGACCGGCCGCCCCTTTGTCGATGTCTATTACTGTGACCGCCGCCTGGTAGATGAGGAAACTAAGGCTTATAAGTATGGCAAATCCCGCCCCTTCGATAAGATTGTAGATACTCGCTACCATGATGGCCCTGTGGCTTTTTCTCCCGATGGAACAACTATGTACTTTACCCGAAATTATTTTCAAAAAGGAAAGGTGGAAAGAGATGGTGCCGGTATTGTCCAAACTCAAATTATGAGTACTAAAATGACCAATACAGGCTGGGAGAAAAAAGGCCGCCGCGTCGATTTTGCCCGCAAGTCTTATTCTGTGGCCCATCCCACCCTCAATGCAGAAGGCGATAAAATGTACTTCGCCTCAGATATGCCCGGAGGCTTTGGCCGTATGGACCTCTACGTTTCTTATCTAGAAGGTAGCGGCTGGAGCGAACCGATTAACCTCGGCCCAGAAATTAACACCGAAGGCGATGAGGTCTTCCCCTGGCTAGCCTCAGACGGAACGCTTTATTTTGCCTCTGATGGACATACGGGCCTCGGTGGACTCGATGTCTATTCTTCTAAGGCTTATAAGGGCCGATGGAGACCCCTAGAAAATCTAGGCTCTCCTATCAATAGCCGCTTCGACGATTTTGCCTATATGCAAGATGATAGCTCTGGAATCTCTGGCTATTTCTCTTCTAACCGAGATAGCGCAGTAGGCGCTACCGATATTTTCTTCTTTACTAAGTTAGCCGTTAATACAGAACTACTCGTTTTTGATAAGCTGACAGGTAAGGGGGTAGATGAGGTGAGCCTAACCTCTGATTGCTTTCCCCGCAAAGAGTATCTAACCGATGTGGATGGAAAGGTCCAACTCCAATTGCCACTCAATAGAAGCTGTACTTTCGAGGTCTTTTCTCCCGCCTTTGGCGATACTTCAGTGACTATCTCTACAGAAGGTTATGCCATGGGGGCCCGCCTCTTTGTTCAAGTGCCTACGGTGGCCAAAAAACTGGAAATTAAAGTAGAGGGCCAAGTCCTTGATGATAAAACCGGAGAACCCCTAGCCAATGCGCAGCTAGAACTCCTAAGCAACTGCCAAAAAGGAACAACCAAAAGCAGCACCGATGCAGAAGGTAATTATAGCCTAAAGGCCTTGGCCAATTGCCAATATGTAATTAAGGCAAGTAAAGAAGGCTATTTTACTAGCACCAATAAGTTTAGTACACTCCATATTGATGAGGATACGACCTTTACTGCCAATGTGGCCCTACCCGAACTCTTTAAGCTAGATGATCCCAATAATCCAAATGGAGAAGGGGGCAGCTTTGGTGGCGGAAACCCCAATGGCTTTGAAGGAGAACAGGTCTACCAAATTGATGCAATTTATTATGATTATGATCAAGATCGAATCAATCTAGAACGCTCTACGGGGCTGCAACAATTGCTCGATATTATGGTCAATAATCCCGACTTGGTGGTCGAGATTCGCTCGCATACCGATTCTCGTGGAGATGCCAATTATAATTTGGAGCTCTCTGCTCGTAGAGCAAAATCAGTAGCCGATTACCTGATTGAAAAGGGAATTTCTGAGGCCCGTTTGAGCTATTTGGGCCTAGGCGAAAGCCAACTACTCAATGGCTGCGATGATTTTAGCGCCTGTGATGAAGCTCAGCATGGCGAAAACCGCCGAACAGAGTTTAGAGTGATTCGCCAAAGTAAATAGTGGCCTTTATTGGTCCAGCAAAAAGGGGAGAAGAATCTGTAGATTCTTCTCCCCTTTTTTTACGGATCTACAGGCGGCAAAGCCGCCGCAAAGGAGCGCAGCGACGCGGCTGAGGGGCTGTAGCAGGGCCGCCACAGGCGGCAGACCCAAGGCTTTTGAAGCGCAGCGAAAAAGCCTGCAGGGCCGAGCAGACTTGCGAGCTGCGAAATGGCCCGACCCAGCCGCAGGCTGGGGCAGCCCCAAAAAAAAGCCCTTCAAAACAGAAGGGCTAAACGGATTATTTTAAGCTATATTGGACCAAAGTATTGACCATGTTTTCATAGAGAATACTCAGTTGTTCTAACTCGCTAGCCAATAAATCAATTTGCTCAATACAGCTAAGCAGCTCCTCTTTTTCTAGGGTTTTGGCCCCCAAATAATCATTTTTGAGCTGGGTCCAAAGGGTTTCCAATTTATGTAGGCCCTCGACAATGGCGGGGGTGTTGTCCTCAAAAGTTTGTAGCTGCTGCAAGGTCTGCTCAAACTCCTTTACGGTGTCTTCATAGCGGCGCAGCGAAATGCTTCCGCCCTGGTTTTTGGCCGTTTGTACTCGATAAATCAAGAGGCGCTGAATGTCGGTAGTTTGATGGCCCACAATATTGAGCAAGTGAATGATGCGCTCTTCTTTGGGCAATTCTTTCTGCTCTTTGGGGTAGAGTGGGAGCTGGCCAGCATAATTTTCTAGGTCTTCTGCCATGCGGTCGCAGGCCGCCATGATAATATGGCTTTGCTCAATGAGTTTGAAGAGGCCCTCCTCGGTATAGTTTTTCTTTAGGGCCTTTTTGTAGTTTTTCCAGAATCGACCAATGGTTTCTGCCGACCGACGAGCGGCTTTGGTGGGGGCAAAAACCACCAAACGGCGATTGCGGTTCTCAAATTGCGAGATGAGCTCATCTAATGATTGACGGACGCTGCGGTCGCGCTCCAACTCAAAGGCCGCAAGTAGGTAGGTGCGCGCCATTTCTTTATTTTGGGCGCGGTGGCGGCTCACCATGGCCACCAAATGGCTCACAGATAGGACCTCGACCAACTGGCTGTACTCACGGGCAAGCCGACAAAGCGCCTGACTGCTTTCATCCGAATGGCCGGCTAGGCTAGTCATATAGCTACGGCTTTTGGAGTTGTATTGCTCAAACTCCTTAGCCAGCCCCAGCCATTTTTCTTTAATACTTTGGAGTTGTCCTTTGGTGCTTGCGGTATTGATTTTACTATTGAGCAGGATATCAAAATTGGCTAGGGTTTGTTCTTCTACCTTTTTTAGGCTGCGCTCCAAACTTCGCTTTTCGGGCAGCTCCAAGCGACTAGCATATTGATAAAACATATAACTTTCGGCAAAAATAGCTTGGGTGTAGGCCCGGCTACTCAGGCCATAAGATTCTTTGAGGTTGCGTGCAATATTGGGGTAAATCTGAGCAATATATCCACTGAGCGCAAAGCGATAGGCCTCTGCCGCCTCATAGGTTTTGCGCTCCAGTTTGAGCAGTTTAGAGCAGGTCTTTGGGCCAATTTCTCGGCTGACGACAAGGCTGTATTCCTTCCAGTTGTTTTTTAGGTCGGTTAGGGCGGGTTTAAGAATTGGCGACTCACTAAATTCTTCTAGCTCCACTAGGTTTTCCTCAAAAACCAAGAGCGAAGAGTCAATCTGTAGGTAGTAATCGACCACCTTAGGGCTATTGGCGAGGCCCATAAAGGCTTTTGCGCTTTGCTTAATCAGGTACTTTTGTTGCTCGCTGAGGAGTAAAATTTTTTGAATGGAGCCATCGGAGTTTGCTGGCTTGCTAGCCCATACTAAAGGGGAGCCCATAAGGGCAAGAAGAAACATGCAAATAGTTCTCATACTTATCTGTAAATTTAGCGTTCTGAGTGTTAAGTTAGTTTTTTTCTTCTCTTTATGCAAAAGCCTAGCCACGGTCAGGATCTTGCTGCTCTACTCTAGCCCGCAGCTGCTCGAGCTCTGGCCCCAACAGCAGCCGATCCTCCTGAAGGAGCTCTTCATAGGCCTGCTGGCAGTCTTCCTGAAAGGCCAGCTCTTCGGCAATGAGTGCTAGGCGGTATTGCTGCAAAATGGCGGCCTCTTCTTTTTTATCCTGGGCTTTTTGCTGGGCCAAATACTGCCGATGCCGCTCGAGCTGAGCCCAACTTTGGTCCCCTTTTTTAAGGGCCTCCAAGCGCTGCAGGTTTTCTCGATGCGATTGCTGCAACTCCCCAAAAAGCCCAATTTGCTGTACTAATACCTCCCGCTCTTGCTCAAATTCTTGCAAAATCCGCTGGCTTTCCTCCAAGTAATCTTCCCGCTTTTCTTGCAAATCTCTCTGATAATAATAGATATTTTGGCCCTCGTCTATGGGGCGCAAACAGAAAAAAAGGGACTTGCTCGGTAGCTCGACATAGCTAGGCCGCCCCAAGCTTTCTAAGAGCTCTTTTTGCTGCCGATAGCCGCTTTCTAGCTCTTCTTTGGCCTGCCGCTCATGCCGCTCGGCCCAATATAAGGCATGCCGAAGGCGCTGGCCCAACTGCTGCTGGTTGTTGAGGGGCGCCTCGCTTTCTTCTTGTTGGGGCGCCTTGGGCGATTGCAATAATCGCCAAGCTAAAAACAAAACCGCTAGGGTCAATACCGTTAAAAAGAGAAGAAGTGGATACATAGTTTTTTATTTTTTTGGGGCCCGCGGCCAGCTTCGCTGGCCGCCGCTATGCTGCGGGGCTCACAGGTCTGTTCGGCCCTTCGCTGGCTTCGCCAGCTCGGTCTGGCCTTCGGCCACCCCTCCGCAGCGCTGGGCCGGCGGATGAGCTCGCCAAAAACGGCCTAAAGGCCGCCCGCCTAAACGCAAAAAGGCCCAACTTCTATAAAGTTGGGCCTTTTTGCTGAAAATGCAAAGCCTTATTTTCCCTGAAAACGAATTTTGCATTCTTCCCAAAGTTGGCCTTCTTGGCCCTCTAATTGGGCCACGGCCTCAATTCTATAACTAGATTTAGCCGATTTGAGGCTTTTGGCAAAACCCGCCAAACTCTTGCCCAAAACATTAGAGCGCTCCAAACGATCCATATTAGAGAGCTGAAACTGAAAGGGAAGCTTGAAAAACAAACTGAAGTCCTGCCCATTTTCTAAATGTAAGGGCTCCTCAATGAGCTTTTCGCCCAAAATGTATTCATCAATCTGTTTGTTCTCGCCCCGCCCACGCTCATAGCGCTCAATCAGGCGAAGACGAATGGCCTCAATACTAGCGGCACCCTTGGCCGAAAAAAGTAATTCTGCATTGATGGTGTTTACATCTGTGGGATAGACCTCTAGGGCCGATATGCGCATCTTGACTTCCGAGAAGCCTAACCAGCGTTTGAAATTTCCGAACATATACTATACTGTGTCTAAGGGGATGATGTTGAACTTAGTTAAAAGCCGTCAAAGATAATTCCAGTTCCCAATAGGCGGCCAATTTGTCAGCTAGCCCCATTTTGCGCCCTACAGGCCCAAAGGGCCGCAGGCTGAGGGATGAGAGCAGGGCCGCCGCAGGCGGCAGACCTAGCGGGCGTAGCCCGCGCAGGGCCGAGCGAGCAGCGAGCTGCGGACAGCCCGACCCGCCCGCAGGGCGGGGCAGCCCCAAAAAAATAGCCTACTGCTTAATAAAAGCCTGTCTCCAAACTTGTTTATCACTACGAATCAGGATAAAATATTGGCCAGGGGCTAGTGCTGGAATCGCTAGGCGGAAATCTTGCTCGCCAGCGATTAGGGCCAAGTTCTGTTTCTCCCAAATGATGCGACCATCTAAACCATAAATGGCCAGTTGGGCCGAGCTATTGGCCAAGGCCGTCAGCCGAAGCTGTAGGGCGGCATCTTGGATGGGATTGGGGAAAATCTGCAGCTCATTTTGGGCCAAATCAGCCAAGTTATGGCTACTGCTAACCGTGCCCGTTTGAAAATAGAAGGGGGAAGAACTGGGGGCACAAGTATAGGCTGGCTGCAGGGGCTTGACGGTCCAGCGAAACTGACGATTGCTCCCCAAAGCCGAGCTAGGAATAAAGGCAAAATTCTGATTCATCACGCTAGCGGTATAGACCTGCCCCAAGGGAATATTGTTAAAAATACGCTCTACCGTAATGACCCATTGGTTGGCATTGGGTGCTGTAGAAGCATCCCATTCTAGGCGAATTTGTCCATTGGTTTCTTGGGCAAAATCATTGTTGATGGGGCTAATGCCTTGGAGTTGGCTACCGTCTAGGCTATCCATACTGCTGGGCGCAGGGAAATTGGTCCAGCCACGGTTGGCCATATCGGCGAGCATGGCATTCTTTTGTTCCTGCGAAAAAGTATTTTGGCAATTATCGCTAGAATAAGACATGAAGTAGTCGCTATTGATTTGCAAACTGACCCCTATAGGATCTTGCAAACTAGTAGAAACAGGGCAGCTAAAGCGCTCCGAAATATAATCGGCTTCGGTATCGCAAAAGCCATCGGCGGCATTGGCGCAATTGGCCCCAATTCCTCGGTCTACATTTTCGACCAAACGCCCATTGACAACTACTGGGGCAGGGCTGCCACTATATTGTGCCCGGGCATCTATGCCCTCCCAACCATAAAAGGTATGTGGCAAGGTGAAAAAGTGGCCGAGCTCATGCGTAATGGTGGTCGAACTACCATTGGCATAGCTATTTTGAATAAAAACAAAGTCGCGAGAAGGCGTATAATAACCCGCCACCGAGCGGCTCACATTGGCACTCACAAAAACATTGAGGCTATTGGGGACCTTATAACTGCTCATTCTAATTTGGCCCGTATTATTATAGGCATCATCATAAATCACATCATCATAAATAAAGCGAACTGGACCATTGAGATAGAAGAAAATATTTTGGTCGGCAAAATCGCTATTGAGCTTGCAAAGCATTTCTACGGCCTTGCTGCCCGAGGCAAAACCCTGCCCAGATTCACTGCCCACCAAATGCAGACTTAAGGGAATATAAGTGGTATTTTGTCGGCTAATCTGGGCCAAGTTGATGTTGCGGCGGTTTTCCATCATTTGGGCCTTAATGGCGGCTCCATCGGCCAAAGAGACCCCACAGGGCGCCTGTTGGGCCAGTAGTTGCCCCACCCAAAGGAGCGAGCATAAAAAAGAAAAGTATAGCAATCGCATAGCTGTTGGTTTTAATGATTGACGAAAGAAGGGCATTTTGCCCTAGCACTAAATGTATTTTTTGCACTTTTGTTGGCTTATATACGGCCAAGACAAGCAAAATAGTTGTTAATAGCTAGTTTGTAAAATTATATTTTGAACTTTAGATATCTCCTAACTACATATAAAAAGGACTATATTTATATAGCTAATTTTTTAGGACCTTCTACTTTTTTGATTAACTTTGTTTCAATTGTATACCTCAAATTAAATCAACATCCTATGAGTCAGTTAGAAGCTAGATTAAGCATTGCGACCCTAGAAGCTGCTGCTGCGGCCCTTCGCGCCCTTGCCCATCCTCTTCGTCTGGCTATTGTCGACCTTCTAAAAGAGAAAGGCGAATTGCCCGTTAAGGATATTCATGGCATCCTCAATATTGAGCAGGCGGTGGTTTCTCATCATTTGGGCATTCTCAAAAATAAAGGGGTGCTTGTGGTCCGTCCCGAAGGTAACAAACATTTTTATGCCATCAAAGATGAAGCAGTGGCGCAGGTGCTTGCCTATGTAGAGCAGTGTTTTTAGGCTTTTTTTGATGACTTTCTTTCGGACTTCCGTCTTTTGCTTTATCTTTTGGAGGTAAAGCTTTTTTATTTTGGGGCTGCCCCTTCGGGTCGGGCCATTGCGCAGCTCGCAGGTCTGCTCGGCCCTGCAGCGGCTGCGCCGCTTTGGTCTGCCGCCTTTGGCGGCCCTGCTACAGCCCCTCAGCCAGAAGGGCGGCTCTGCGCATATCTACGCTATTTATCTCCACTAATTTACTATAGAAAACATGAGAAAACTATTTATCCCCTTGGCCCTGGCCTTTTTGCTGATGGGCAGCGCCTGCCAAAACCAATCTGCTCCTCAAACAGATGAGCAAACGGCCCAAAAAGAAACGCCCAAAGAAGAGGCCCAAAAAGAAACAGAAGAGGAACCCATGAGCGAGGAAGAGGCTTTTGCCGAAGCCGCTGCTGGCCCTTTTGAAATTACGATGACGGCAGTGCCCGCCAAAAAACTCCCCTTCAATGGCCTGATGGTGCATGGCCCCGATCTAGAAGAAGCCACTGAGGTAAAGGATATTAAGGGCACTTACTATTTGCTCCGCAACCAATACTTTTCTGAAGGCCGCCACTATATGAGCCTAGGCTATTATTTCTGGGATGGCCAAGAAGCCAAACGCCAAAATATTAAGCATTACGATATGGAAAATTGCAACTTTGACCTAGTCAGCAAGTTTCCTAATGCAGCTTTCCAAATTGCCGATGAAGATAAGGATGGCGAGGCCGAAATCTACTGCTTTAGCCAACTCGATTGCGTGAGCGATGTGAGTCCGACTAATTTAGATCTACACGTTTTTGAGGGCCAAAATTATTATCAATTAGCCGGAAACAATAAGGTGGAAGGCCTAGGCGGAGAGTTTAAGCCTAGCGATAACTTTAAGGCAGAAGAAAAAATATTTAACTACGCCAGCGATATCTTTAACTCTTTTTCCGATAAGGTAAAGGCCTATTAGTCTGGCCCAAAGCAAAAAGCGCCTATGCTCCTCAGAGCATGGGCGCTTTTTTTATGCGTCTAGCAGGCGGCGAAGCCGCCGCAAAGGAGCGCAGCGACGCGGCTGAGGGATGAGAGCAGGGCCGCCGCAGGCGGCAGACCCAAGGCTTTTGAAGCGAAGCGAAAAAGCCTGCAGGGCCGAGCGAGCAGCGAGCAGCGGACAGCCCGACCCGCCTACTGGCGGGGCAGCCCCAAAAGATTACCACTCAATATATTCCGGTTCTTCTTCTTCCTCGATACTGCCGCCACTACCGCCTTTATATTCTGGAATATCGGCCCATTCGTCGGGTTCTTCTAAGGTATTGACCTTTCGTTGGAAGTTGTTGCCAGAGGGAGCGCTGCCGCCACGGGCTGCAAATTCGCTGCCCATAAATTCTGCTTTTAGGCTATTGCTCAGGGCTAGTGTTTCTTCCTTCATATCGGCCTCCATGAGTTTTTTAACCTTTTTGCGGCCCATCTGATATTGATATTCCTCATCGTAGAGGTTGCCATACATGCGCGCATAAACATTGAAGAGGCCCTTTTTGCGGGCGGGCAAAGGCTCCATATCCTTATTGTAGCGCTTGAAGCGGTTGGCCAGAATTTGGCCCACATTGATCTTGAAGCGGTAGTCCATATCTTGGTCAAAACTATGGCTGCCCGAAAGCGTGATATTCATGGCATTGCTTTGAATGAACATGGCGGGAATATAGAGCTTGCGGTTGGCAATGCGGAACTGGTTTTCTACTCGACTAAATCGAATGTGTTTGAGGTCCTTGACCTTAATATACTGACCAAAATCCTCCAACATTTCAAAGCCAATGATTTCGCCATCTTCTAAACTTGCATCGGCCAAAACAGAGAGTTCATTATCCATAAAATGGCCCTGTTCATCCCAAAAGGCGTTTAGCTTGACCAAGCTGCTCAAGCGGCCACGCAAATGCCGAGCTTCTAAGGTGGTTTGCCCAAAGTTATCCATTTGCTCAAAAAACTGATTGATATCGATCTTTTCTAGTTCGGCAAAGGCTAGTAACTTGGGCGCCAAATCAAAGGTATAGCGGGCATCTAGGCGCATTTTACCCTGAAAGCCCTCTAGAGAAAGCCCTTTGAGGTCCATTTTGTTGTTCTGAAAGGCGAGTTCGCCATCAATGTTCTTAAATTCAAATTCTCCATAATTGAGCTGTTGAATATGCAGCTTAAAGCTTCCGAAAAGGAAGTTAGAGACAAACATTCGCTGTTCGTTTTTCTCGGCCCGAACCGAATCTGCCGCAATAGAATCTGTAGGCAAAGGCTCCTGACTTTGGGGGCCCAAGGCGGCCAACATCAGCTCATCAATATCTAGTTTTTCAGAGGCCCAACTGGCCTTAAAGCCTAGTTCTGCCTGCTTAGAGTTGCTAGAGTCGGCAAAGAGAACGGGCAAAATATTCTGGAAATTCCCCTGCAGCAGGATGTCAGATTTGCGGCTTTTGAATTGTAGTTTATTGACCGAAAACACATTGTTGTTGAGGGCCAGACTCCCCTCGGGAATACTCAGTGGCACGCCATAGCGAACAAGGCCCACATTATCAAAACGCAGGGCTCCCCCCAAATTGACTTTTTGGATGTAGCGAGGGTTGAGCATATCGTTTAGCCTTCCCTTTAGGGCCACATTTTCTATGGCGAGCAGGCCTTGGCCCTTGCTCACTTCTTCGCCCAAAAATCCTTTGATCAGGTCAATGGGCAGCTTGCCGTCAAAGCTAAAATCAATTAGGGGGTTGTCTAAATCCTCTACCCTTAGGGCCAAGGAAATAGGATGACCGCCCAAGCTGCCCTCAAAGTTTTTGAGCTCTAATAGGGCCTGATTGGAGCTGCCGCCTCGGTTTTCAAATTCTACATCAAAGTTAACGCCCTTGAGCGATTGACTCATATTGGGGTGGCTCAGTCTGCCACTACGCAAACCAAAGTTAAATTTGGTCATCGGCAGGCTGTTGGGGGCTAGTAAGCCCTTGGTTTCGGCCTTAAAGCTCATGTAAGCATTGCTCTCAAAGCCGCCTAAATAGGGGAGGAGCTTGGGCGGCAGCAATTGAAGCAAGGCGCCGAGTTTGGCTTTGTCCGACTCAAATTTGAGGTCCAAACGGCTCCCCTTAGGCACCAAAACGACCTCTCCCGTGGTCAAAAACTCATTGCCCTCCGCCTGCAGTTTCATCTCTTTAATGCTATAACTTTGGGTTAGGTGGTCAATCTGAATATTGGCATTATAGCCCAGGGCTTTATTTTCTAGGTAGCGCTCGCCGCCCATCTCCAGATAGTTCATCTGGATATTGGCCAAGCTTTTCAGGATATAGCGCTCATTATTAAAATCGCCCGCAAAAAAGGCTGACTCTAGCAAAAAGCTAACATCTTGGTCCATCATCTGGTCCAAATAACGCAGCTTAACATTCTTAAAATTGGCATCCTTAATCGAAAGATTAAGGTCGCTGCTTTGGCCCGTTTCCTCGGCTTCTTCTTCCGTAATAAAGATGTCGTAATTGGTCCGCCCATCCTTATATTGCCGCACATCAATGGATGCATTAGATATACTGATCGCATTAAATTGATAATGCCCCGACAGCAATCCCCAAATGCTACACTTCAAGGAGAGGTCTTCGGCTTGCAGCAAATAACGACTACTATCGCCACTATTATCATGTAGGGCTAGGTTTTTCAAACTGACCGAAGCCTTGGGGAAATCCCAAATCAAAGAGAGTTCTGCTCGCTCTACTTTGAGCTCCGTTTTTAGGCTTTTGCGTAGTTCCTGGACCACCAAGCCCCCAATTTTGGCCTCATAAAAGGCGGCCATAACAATCAGGGCAATTACGGCGATCATCGTAAACATTAGGGACCAAAAGAAAAGGGTCGATAATACTCGCCAAGCTAGGCTTTTTTTCTTCTTGGGTTTTTGGTTTTTGGGCTTTGGACTCATGTCGCTTTCTTTTTTGGGGAGAAGTAAGATGTATTTGGGGCTGCCCCGCCCTGCGGGCGGGTCGGGCTATGCGGGGGCTCGCTGTTCGCTCGGCCCTGCGCTTTTTTTCGCTTTGCTCAAAAAAGCTCGGTCTGGCCTGCGGCCACCCCCTACTATCCCTCAGCCTGCGGCGGCTTCGCCGCCTGCTAGATGCAGGAATACAAAATAATTTTTATGAAAAATTTAGCTCGAAAATACAAAGAAGGCCAGTAAAAAGGGCTTTTGGCCCAAGGTTTAGGTTTTTTTGCCGTTTTTTTCTCCCTTTTCTTGAAAAATGTTTGGAAGTTTAAATTCTTGCCGTATATTTGCATCGCATTCAACGGAAAGCAACACAAAAATAAGGGCGAATAGCTCAGTTGGTTCAGAGCATCTGGTTTACACCCAGAGGGTCGGGGGTTCGAATCCCTCTTCGCCCACTACAAAAGAGTTACTGATTTTATCAGTGACTCTTTTTTTTTGTGCCTAGATCTGTCCTGATTCTTCTTTCTTCCTGCCTAAAGCTCCCCCTTTTTTGTCCCCAAAACCTAAATAGAGGTGGTTATACTCTATGATATAGGTTCCTCAACTCCATAATAGACGTTCCGAACTGTATGATATAGGTTCCCTAACCCTATAGAGTAGGTCCCTCAACCCCATTAGGTACGTTCTGGACTCTATTGTATAGGTTGTTAGACCCCATGAGATAGGTCCCTCAACCCCATAATAGACGTTTCGAACTGTATGATATAGGTCCCCTAACCCCATGGAGGAGGTCCCTAGACCCCATTAGGTACGTTCTGGACTCTATTGTATAGGTTGTTAGACCCCATGAGATAAGTCCCTTAACCCCCAAATAGACGTCTAGGGACCCCAAAGTAGACGTCCTGGAACGTCTATTTGGGGTCCTACAACCTATATTATGCAGTTCTATAACCTATATGATATAGTTCCACAACCTATATCATACACTTACACAACGTATGTTATACACTTCCATAACGTATATAGAGGACTTTGACTACCTCAATCATACAGTATAGCTACGGTATGCGAGCACTACAACTAGTGTATTGGAACAGTAGAACTACTATAATAGGAGCAATAAATGAGTCCAGCTAAAGACTCAAAAGCAGGGGCAGCCAATCATCGCCTAGGGACAAGCCCCTAGGCTAATCCAATGGAGTCAGCCCTAAAGGGCCTCAAAGGTGGATATAGATGGCCTTAGTAAATAGTTATTGCAGAGAAGATCCTTATCCAAAGGCCCTCTTTAGAGGGCTGTTTGAAAAGCTAGCCTAGAGCTTATAAAATTAACTGCCGAAGAAGACCGCCAAAAGAAAAAAGACCGTTGAGCGGCCCAGCGCTGCGGAGGGGTGGCCGTAGGCCAGACCAAGCTGGCGCAGCCAGCGAAGGGCCGAGCGAATAGCGAGCCCCAAAGCATAGCGGCGGCCAGCTTGCTGGCCGCGGGCCCCAAAAAAAGAAGAAAACAAGCTAGTTAAGACCAAGGTTTGGCCCAAAAAGGAACCAACTCTAGCTGTTGGGGCCAGCCTTGGGGACGGGGGGCAAAAAAGAGGCAGCCCGCCCAGCCCAAATCAATACTATAACTGACTTTAGGGTGAGCCTTGAGTTCTTTCCAGGCGGTTTGCATCTCCTCGGACCAATAAATATCGTCGAAAACCAGGAGGGCATTGGGGCCCAAATAAGGCAGGCAAGCCTCAAAATAATCTAGGGTGGGTTGCCGCAAATGATGCCCATCAATAAAGGCATAATCCAACTGGCCCAACTGCTGCAGGGCCGAGGGCAATAGCTCCGCAAAGCTGCCTTGCCAAAGCTGCAAACTAGTGGAGGCGCCAAACAAGCGGGCATTCTTTTGGGCAATAGCGTGAATTTCGGGGCAGCCCTCTATGCTAATCATTTGGGCCGAGCGCTTGGCCGCATGCTGATAAAGCGCCGAAATGCCCAAGGAGGTCCCTAGCTCCAAGATTGTTTGGGGCTGATGAAAATTGATGAGGCGAAATAAGAACTGGGCCTGCCAGGCGGGAGAGAGCGAGCGCCTCGCCAAATCGGATACTCGTTTAGGGGCTGACTTTCGACTGCCTGCGCCCAAATCTTGAATTTGAATGGGCCGACTATCGTGTCGGAGTAAATCGCGCTGTCCCTCTAGGGCCGAAAAACAATAAAATTGCCGATGATCCTCCAAGACCAATTCTCGCCATGCTTGCAAGGCGGGGCAAGCTATTTTGCGGCCCGATTGAGCCCGTTGATAGAAGGAAAAAAGCGCAGTCCACATAGTTCTATTGATTTGTGCCCAAGTTAAGAAAAAATCTAGCAGCCCTTGGGGCTCCCAAGCGAACAAAAAAAATGATAAAAAAACCGAGGAAACTTTAAACATATTTTGGGTTTCCGAGTTTTAGTCCTTAGTTTCGCCACTGTAAAGCAGGGATTTAGGTCCAGGAGGAAACCAAAGAAACATTAAAAGTTTCCTTTTTTGTACTTTACAGGCTAAATAAAAAGCACTAGAGAACTACTGACAAAATAAAATTTGATGTTGTGGACGAACTACAAAAAATATTAGCAGCTGCGGATAAAATGTTTCGGCAGTACGGCATTCGCTCCGTTACGATGTCGGACCTTGCTCGAGAGTTGGGCATGTCTAAAAAGACGCTTTATGTACATATAAAGAACAAGCAGGATCTTATCATGAAGGTATTACGGCTGCATTTTGATCAAGAGAAGCTGACTTGTACGTTGGTACAGCAGGAGGCTAAAAATGCCTTGGAAGAAATGTTTTTGACGGGTCGAGAGATTCAGAAAAATATTCAGCATATCAACCCTTCTTTGATGTTTGATTTGCGAAAATACCATAAGGCGGTTTGGGGCGAATTTGATAAGTTTCGCAAGACCTTCATCTTTAATATGATGAAAAGCAATATGGATCGAGGCATAGAGGAGGGCTTATATCGGCCTGATTTGAATGCGGAAATTGTGAGCCGTCTATATATAGGTATGGTCGAGCTCTTTTTGGATGCTGAATTATTTCCGCCTGATAAGTTTTCTCGTTCCAGTATGCATCGGGCCATGATGGCTTATCATCTGCACGGCATTGTGTCGGATAAGGGCAAGGCGACCCTTAAGGACTACCTAGAACAATTAGAACAACTTTTTTCACCTTCCTAAATATAAAATTGAGATGAACTTAAGCAAAGGGCTGTACAGCCTTGTTTTTCTCTTCTTGGCGGGCTGGTCTTCGGCTCAATCTCCGGCTAGTTTCTCTTTGGAAGAGGCCATTGATTATGCCTTAGATAAAAGCTTAGATCTGCAAACTGCAGAGCAGGATATTCTATATGCTAAGCAACAAATCCGAGATACTCGGGCCATTGGGTTGCCCCAATTGAGTGGTACTGTAGAGTATAACTACAATGCGAACTTGCCCGTACAGTATCTACCCGATTTTATTTCGCCTATTGTGGTGGGGACCCTAGAGGGCTATCAGCTCGTTCCGCAAGGAACTACAGCAAACCTACCCGATGCAGGTTTGTTCCCTGCTGAATTTGGGGTCACCAATACTTTGACCGCTGGGGCTACTTTGAGCCAGCTCATTTTTGATGGTTCTTATTTTGTGGGATTAAAAGCGGCGCGTTCTGTAGCCGAATTGAGCCGTAAGCAAAAGACGCTGACCGCCCATGAGATTCCCTACACCATCAAAAAGGCTTATTTGGCGGTTTTGTTGGCGGAAGAGAACCTAGGGGTTTTGGACAAAAACCTAGAGAACTTGCAAAATATGCGAGATGAAACCCAGGCCTTTTTTGAAAGTGGTTTGGTAGAGCAACTAGATGTAGATCGTCTAGATCTCAGTCTGGCCAATTTGCAATCGGAAAGGGGGATGATAGAGCGGCAAACGCAATTGGCCTATAATGTCCTTAAGTTCCAAATGAATTACCCTTTAGAGGAGTCTATTGTCCTTAAAGATGAGTTGGAAAGTCTGATGCAGGCCCCTTCTCAGGACGATCTAGAGGGGGAGGCTTCGGCTAGTAAGCGGCCCGAGCTAGAGGTCTTGCGCCTCAACCGCGATTTGATGGACCTCAATATGAAGCGCTATAAGGCGGGCTATCTGCCCAATCTATCTGGCTTTTTGGCCCATCAGTACCAGCTACAACGCAACAATCTTTTTGATAGTGATCAGGGGGAATTTAACCCCATTACGGTCATTGGCCTACAACTCAATGTGCCCATCTTTGATGGCTTTAAGAAGGATGCCAACATCCAAATGGCCAAAATTGATGCGACCAAAGTGGATATCCAAATTAAGCAATTTACCCTAGCCACCCAGCTAGAAATCCGCAATGCCAGAGCCACCTACCTCAATGCTTCGGAGCGCCTAGAGAACCAAAAGAAGAACTTGGCCTTGGCCGAGCGCATTTTGGAAACTACCCGCCTCAAGTATAGAGAAGGAGTGGGCTCTAGTACAGAAATCAGCACAGCCGAGCAGGAGCTTTATCGCACGCAGGCCAATTATATGAATGCTATTTACGATCTAGTCATTGCCAAAACAGATTTGGACAAGGCCCTAGGAAATCCCTTGAAATAGAACTTGTTAAAACCAATTATACAGCATGAAAACGCTAAAATATAGTTTTGTGGCCCTTATGGCCCTTAGTTTGGCCGCCTGCGGTGGGGCAGGAGTAGCGCCCGATCAAATGAAGGATCCCGCTAAAATTCGCCAAGCCATCCAAACAAAAAAGGAGGCCATCAAAACCCTAGAAGGCGAACTGGCCCAATTGTAAAAGCGCCTAGGGGAGGTAGACACCACGGCTCGGCCCGAGAAATTTGTCGATATTACCACTCAGCCTGTGCAAAAAAAGGCCTTCTCGCATTATGTAGAGGTACAGGGAAATATTGCCACAGCCCAAGATCCCGCTTTTGCTAGCTCTGAAACTGGAGGCCGAATTACCAAAATGTTGGTCCGTGAAGACCAATTTGTAAAAAAAGGCGATTTGGTGGCTAAGGTAGATGTAGAAAGCATCCGCAAAAGCCTAGAAGAGCTCAAAACTTCATTGAAGTTGGCCCAAGACATGTTTGATCGGCAGAAAAAGCTTTGGGAGAAAAAGATTGGCTCTGAGGTGCAGTTTATTCAGGCCGAAAGCCAGGTAGAACAACTGACCAAAAGTAAGGAGCGCCTAGAGTTTGAGCTGAGCAAATCCAATGTATACGCCCCCATTTCGGGCTATGTGGAGAAAGTCATGCTCAAGGCAGGTGAAATTACAGGCCCGGGCACCCCTATCATCCAGATTCTCAATACCAACCAGCTCAAGGTGGTGGCACAGCTGCCCGAAAACCTTTTGGGTAAGGTCAAAGTAGGCGATCAGGTAGAGCTCTATTTTCCAGCCCTTGGCCAAAACCAAACGGTCCGTGTAAATGAAGTGAGCCGAAGCATCAACTCTACCAACCGAACCTTTGCCATTGAGGCCCCATTGGCTAGCCAAGGCGGGTTGATTAAACCCAACCTTTTGGCCACAATTAAGATTAAGGATTTTGAGGCCGAAGATGTGGTGGTGGTCAATAGCAACTTGCTTTTGCAGGATGTAGATGGCAACAACTACCTGATGTTGGCCAAGGACGGAAAAGCCAAAAAGCGCATCGTTGAACTGGGGCGTAGCTACCAAAATGAAACTATGCTCGAGGCGGGTTTGCAAGGCGATGAAACCCTAATCGTGAAAGGTGCTCGCAAAGCCATTGATGGTGATAAGGTGAAGGTGCTGAGCTCCACTACTGCTCAGAAAAATTAAGTTGTTTTTTTGGGGCTTGCCCGCCCTTTGGGCGGGCCGGGCTGTGTCGCAGCTCGCTGCTCGCTCGGCCCTGCAGGCAGGCTTCGCCTGCCTTTGGTCTGGCCCTTTGGGCCACTGCTATCCATCCCTAAGCCGAAGCGGGCGCAGCCCGCTTCTCTAGCCGCAAGGACCAAGCGTTGGCTGGCCTAGCGATATGGAGGGGGGCGGCGAAGCCGCAGACCCAAGCCGCTGAAAGCGGCTGCAGGGCCGAGCAGGCTTGCGAGCCCCGACAACCAGCCCCTATAGGGGCGCCAGTTCGACGACCAAAGGGAGTAAACGTAGCGCAGCAAGCGCAGCGCAGCTGAGGCCCCAAAAAACAAAGATCAGTTAAATCAAAGCAATCAGAATTAAACGATATGAGCCAAGAAAAAAAGAAACTCTACCGGAGTTTTGGGCCAAGTAACTTTGCTGTAGATAATGCTATTAGTATATTTTTGCTAACGGGAATTATCTTCCTTTTTGGAGCACAATCTTATTTGACCATGCCCAAAGAGGCCTTTCCAGAAATTGTGATTCCTACTATTTATGTAGGAACGACCTACTCGGGGAACTCTGCCGAGGATATGGAAAAACTGGTGACCATTCCGCTAGAAAAAGAGATTGGGTCCATTACGGGAATTAAAAAATTGGAGGCCACCTCTATTCAGGACTTCTCGAATATCATTGTAGAATTTAATACCAATGTAGAAGTAGAAAAGGCCTTGCGGGAGGTAAAAGATGCCGTAGACAAGGCCAAAAACGATGCAGATTTTCCGCAGGATTTAACGGCGGGTCCCGATGTTTTTGAAATCAACTTCTCTGAATTTCCGATCCTGACGGTTAATATATCGGGTCGTTATACCGAGGACGAACTCCGCCAATATGGAGAGTATTTGCAGGATGAAATTGAGAAACTGTCGGAAATCTCGGAAGTTAAGCTCAAGGGAACCTCGGATAAGGAGGTAAAAATTGATGTGGATTGGTTTAAGATGCAAAGCCGCAAATTGAGCTTTAATGATATTGCCAATGCCATTAGTATGGAAAACCTGACGCTCTCTGCTGGAGACTTTAAGTCGGAGGGCTTTAACCGTTCGGTACGGGTAGTGGGCGAGTTTAAAAATGTACAAGAGATTGAGAATATCATCATCCGCTCGGAGTTTCAAAACCCGGTTTTTCTCAAGGATATTGCCAGCGTGAAAATGGGTTTTGAGGATCCTACCTCTATTGCTCGTAGCGACCAATTGCAGGTGGTTTCTTTGGATGTGATTAAGCGTTCTGGAGAAAACCTATTGGATGCTTCGGATAAAATTAAGGAGTTGGTAGAAAAGGCGCAGGCCAAGCGCTTTCCTTCTGATTTGAAGGTCCAAATCTTTAATGATCAGTCTGTAGATACCCGCAACCAGGTGTCTAACCTACAAAATAGTATCATCTCGGGGATTATCCTGGTGGTTTTGGTCCTTTTGTTTTTCCTTGGTTTGCGCAATGCCTTATTTGTGGGCTTGGCTATTCCTATGTCGATGTTCCTTGGGATTTTAATCCTAAATCTCATGGGCGTTACCCTCAATATGATTGTGCTCTTCTCGCTCATTTTGGCTCTAGGGATGTTGGTAGACAACTCTATTGTAGTGGTGGAGAATGTTTTCCGATATGTGCAAGAGGGCTATAGCCTCAAGGATGCCTCTAAAAAGGCAGCGGGAGAGGTGGCCATGCCGATCATCTCTTCTACGGCGACCACTTTGGCGGCTTTCTTTCCGCTTTTGTTCTGGCCCGGCCTGATGGGTGAATTTATGGGCTATTTGCCTTTGACCCTCATTATTGTTCTAATTTCTTCGCTCTTTGTGGCCTTGGTACTTACGCCTGTATTTACCGCCGCCTTGATGACCAAAGAAAAAACGCCAGAAGAGATTGAGGAGCAGAAAGGGAAGAAGCTCATGAACAACTTGATTTGGATTGGCGTTTTGGCCATTATTGCCGTAGCAGGCTGGATTGCGGGCAGCGATTGGGTCCGAAACCTCTTTGGTATCGTCACGATCTTGACCGCCATGAATGTCTTTTTGTTTGCTCCTGGGGCTGTCTTTTTCCAAGATAAGTTTCTCCCTATACTAGAGAATATCTACGACAAATTTATTAGTTTTGCCCTAAAAGGGGTTATGCCTTACCTCCTATTTTTGGGTGTTATTGGCTTGCTCTTTCTTTCCGTAATTCTGATGGGGGTTTTCCCGCCTAAGGTAGAGTTCTTCCCCGCGGCAGAACCCAAATACGTCAATGTCTTTGTCGATCTTCCTATTGGAAGTAGCATTGAGGCAACCAATGAATTGATGAAGGAACTAAAAGCCAAGGTAGAGGCTGTTGTTCGCCCCTATGACGAAAAGGGCGTTATTGAGGCCGTACTTTCTCAAATTGGAGAAAACACCTCAGACCCCTCGGGTCCCCCCGAGCCTGGCGCCACGCCCAACAAGGCCCGTCTAACGGTTTCTTTTGTGCCTGCCGACGAACGCCAAGGGGTATTGACTAGCCAAATTATGGAGGAAATCCGCCAATCGGTCCAAGGTTATGCTGGAGTAGAAATTGTGGTAGACCGCAACCAAGAAGGTCCTCCCACGGGTAAGCCTATCAACCTAGAAATTTCTGGCGATGATGTAGAAATGAGAGAGCTTTCTGCAGTGGCCAATACGGTCCTCAATAAGCTTCGCAATGCCAATATACCCGGAGTAGAGGAACTCAAGGTGAATGTCAATGCTAGTGTGCAGCAAGACCTTATCGAGATTGACCGAGAAGCGGCCCGCCGCTATGGCCTATCTACCTATGATATTGCCATGACAATTCGTACGTCTCTTTATGGCCGCGAGGTCTCTAAGTTTAAGGAGGGAGAAGATGAATATCCTATCATGCTCCGCTTTAGCGAGGAGTACCGCCAAAGCCAAGAGGCCCTGATGAACCAAAATGTGACCTTCCGAAATATGGACGCAGGCGGACAAATTGTTCAGATTCCCATTTCTTCGGTGGCCAAGAAGGTGCCCAGCACTACCTATAATGCCGTTAAGCGAAAGGATGAGAAACGGACCATCACCATCTATTCTAATGTGCTAGAGGGCTTTAATGCCAATGAGGTGGTGCAGCAGTTGCAGTTTATTATGAACGACTACGATATGCCCGAGGGCTATAGCTTTAAGTTTACTGGAGAACAAGAGGAGCAAGCCGCCGCTATGGAGTTTTTGGGCTCGGCCTTTACTATTGCCATCTTGGCCATCTTCCTGATCCTCGTTTCGCAGTTCAACTCGCTTAGCAAACCCTTTATCATTATCGTTTCGGTCTTCTTTAGTACTATTGGGGTGCTCTTGGGCTACATCCTTACCGGTATGGACCTTGTTATCATCATGACTGGTATCGGCATTATCTCTTTGGCTGGGGTGGTGGTAAATAACGCCATTGTACTTATTGATTATACGGACTTTCTGCAGAAGAGGCGGAAGGAGGAAACGGGCCAAGACCAACTCTCCGATGATGAGGTCAGACAGTCGATTATTGAGGGCGGAAAAACCCGTCTACGTCCCGTACTCCTCACGGCTATTACTACGGTTTTGGGCCTCATCCCCCTAGCCGTTGGCTTCAACTTTGATTTCTATGGCCTAATTACAGAGCTTAGCCCCAATATTTACTGGGGAGGCGATAATGCCGCTTTCTGGGGCGCCATGTCTTGGACGGTGGTCTATGGCCTCATTTTCGCTACTTTCCTTACCCTAGTCATTGTTCCGGCCATGTACTGGATGATGTATAAGATGAATAGCTTTTTGGGGAGCCTCTTTGGCCGCAAAAAATAGTAAACCCAGGCTTTGATCAAGCTTACTTTAAGGTCTCTACTTCGGTAGGGGCCTTTTTTGTTTTTTGGGCTACTGTTTTGGGGCCTCCTGCCTGCGGCAGGCGGTTACTCCCTTTGGTCGTCGAACTGCGCCCTAAAGGGCTTGTTGTCGCTTTGGGGCTCGCAGGTCTGCTCGGCCCTGCGTCGCCTTCGGCTCCTTGGTCTGGCCTAACGGCCACCCCGCCGCATCGGTTACTCCCTTTGGTCGTCGAACTGCGGCCTAAAGGCCTTGTTGTGGCCGAGGCGGCTGCGCCGCCTCCCGCTGGGTTTAGTCTTCTTTTTGGACCAATTTGAGGAGTTCTCTAGCGGCGCGAAACGAAGAGCTTTGCCCATTGCGGACGGCGCTTTGCCAAGCGGGCCATTGGCTCTGTACCTTGGGGTGCTCATAGAAGTGGCGGAGCAGCTCTTGCTCGATGCTTTGGCGCATCCAGTATTCGGCTTGTTCGGCTCTTCTTTGAGCCCAGTAGTTGTTATTTTGGGTCAGCTGGCAATAGTCTTGAATTTGCTCCCAAATGGCTTCTAATCCCTGGGCATGTAGGCCAGAGGCCAGACTCACCTTGGGGGCCCAGCCCGATTTTTGGGCCGGAAAGAGGTGGAGCGCATTGCGGTATTGTTGCTTGCTTCTTTTGGCTGCTTGCAGGGCTTCGCCATCGGCCTTATTGACCAGCAGGAGGTCCGCCATTTCAACCACCCCTCTTTTGATGCCCTGTAGTTCATCGCCAGCATTGGGCAGCAATAAAAGCATAAAGAAATCGACCATAGAGTGCACCGCTAGCTCCGATTGGCCCACCCCCACGGTTTCTACAATAATGGGAGAAAAGCCAGCCGTTTCGCATAAAAAGATGGCCTCTCGGGTTTTTCGGGCCACTCCGCCTAGGGCATCGCCAGCGGGAGAGGGGCGCACAAAAGCTTGGGGGTGGCTAGATAAAGTTTGCATCCTTGTCTTATCGCCGAGGATACTGCCACCCGTGCGTTGGCTACTGGGGTCAATAGCTAAAATGGCTGGGCGGAAACCTTTTTGGATAAGCATTTGGCCAAAGGATTCGATAAACGTACTTTTGCCCACACCGGGAGATCCTGTAATGCCAAGGCGGAGGCTCGACTTCTGTTGTTGGAGGCAGGCCTCTATGAGTTGGTCGGCCTTGATGCGGTCTGTTGCTTTTTGGCTTTCGACCAGGGTAATGGCTTGGCTAAGCAAAAGGCGGTCTTGGGCCAAAATTCCCTGCAGCAATTCCTCTACAGAGGGTTTTCGTCTTTTGAAGCGGGCCAATTGCTTTTTCTTGAAAGTTGGCGTTTCTCTGACGCCCTTGGCAATATGCAGGGCTGATTTTTTATCTTTATTATTTTCCATCTCTATAGGTTTAGGGCCAATCTTTTGCATGTTGAAGGAGCGAAGCGACTGGCCTAGCGATGTGGAGCAGTGGCCGTTAGGCCAGACCTAGGCGGCAAAGCCGCCGCAGGGCCGAGCGAACAGCGAGCTGCGAAACGTAGCGCCCGCCGTAGGCGGGAGGCCCCAAAATATTAAACAAAAATATGAAGAACTACCTACAATTTGTCCTCCTTTTATGTCCATTTATGCTTTGGGGGCAAGCGTATCGGGAATTGCGAGTGGAGCAATACCAGTATAATATGGAGGGGGACAGTATGCCCATTAAGAAGCAGGTTTGGCGTTATGGAGAGGCTGGCGAGCTAGTTGGGCAGGAAGAATACGAGTATCGGAAGCAGCCAGCGGGCAGCTTAAAATCTTCTTTTTTGTATCAGTATGATGAGGAGGCGAAATTGGGGCAGCAGCAGCAACTGAAGTATTCGGTGAAGGGCGGGCAGCCTCAGTCGCAGCTCTTGAAAACCCATTATATAAAATATGGGGCCGACGAGCAATTGCGGAGCAAGCAACTTTATTTTGATAAAACGGGAGAGTTGCAGCGGGAAGATAGCTTGACTTATAATGAAAAGGGGCAATTGCTTGTCGAAGAGACCTTTGATTATCGGGGGAGCACCTCTCATCGGTCTTGGCGGATGAAATACAATAAGGCGGGCAAGCTCAAGAAAAAGGGGCGTTATGTACATTGGAGCACCGTAAAGCGGGGCGGCAAGGTGGTTTATAAAAAAGAGCGCAGAGAGTGGTACAAATATAAATACAACCGAAAAGGGCAGCCCAAGCTCATGAAAGGCAAGAGCAGCAGCAGGCGGTACAAAACGGTTTGGAAATATGATGAGCAGGGGCGGATACTCTTTTACCAGTCGCATATCTGCAAGCGTTTTAAGAACAGCCCCAAGCCCAAAAAGAAAGGGGAAGAAGAGCAGAAAGAGAAAAAGCAGCCCAAATATCGTTATCTGAGTGAATGTCATACAAAGAAATATGAAAAGGGCCAATTGGTCCTAGAAATAGAGTATGATCATGGGAAAGTAAAAGAGCGGACAGCAATTAGCTATCTTCAGGACAGCCTAAAGAGCGAATTGAACTATTGGGTAGCGGGCAAGCTCAAGCGAGAAGAGAAATACTACTACGATAGCTTGGGGCAATTGGAAAAGCAAGAAAACTATTATTACAATAGTTTGGGCCTATTGAATTATCGCCTAGATATTTATTATAATAGCAAGGAACAAATTTTGCGAGAAGAGCAGTGGGTCCGGGAGCAAAAAGTAAGAGAATTGCGTCATCAGTATGATGCAAAGGGCCGTCAGCAAAGAACTACATTAATGCTAGAAGATGGGCGAAAATTTGAGAAAACCTATTATTTTTATAAGGATTAAGCTTGCCTATATTCTGTCTGCAGGAACCTATAAAAGCGTCAAATTTTAGTATGATCACTAATAATAAAATAAAGAAAGCGGCCTATTTGATAGGTTTTATTGGCTTTTCTTTGGCTAGTCAGCCCCTATTGGCCCAAAAGGCTAAGGTGAAATCTTTGGAGTTTCAGCAAAGAGAAATCAAGGAAGAGATCCAAAAAGATAGTTTATTGACCACCAAAAAGGAGCTCAAGGAATATGATGAGCAGGGACGCTTGATTTTGCAAAAAATCTTTGTGGCCAACCCCATCGGTCAATTAACGCCGCAAAAGGAAATCAAAAAAACCTTTGAGGGACGCATTCTGAGAGTAGAAGAAGAAACAGAATACGATGAAATGGGGGATCCGCTCAAGATGGAACAAAGCCATTACAATGACGATAAAGACATTGTAAAGCTAGAATACATTGACTACCTCAAAGCGCCCGATACTCGTTATACCAAAGAGTACGAGTATGACGAATATGGCCTGCTCGATAAGACAACACTTTTTAGCCCCGATGGGAAAAAAGTAGGGCAGGAGCGCTGGAAGTACAATGCCGATGATGAAATTATCAAGTATACCAAATGGGAAAAGCTGCCCTCTGGTAAAAAGTATAAGGAAAGCGAAAAAACCGAATATGACGAAAACGGCTTTTTGGCTTCCTCAGAAAAGGAAATAGATGATGGTCAGGATAAATATAAAGAGATGACCACCTTTGTCCGCAACCGAGTAGAAGAACAACTCAAATACAAAAATGGCGAGTTGATCAGTGAGTTTGGAGGCGCCAAAAAAGGCGGCTTTGATCCCTCTAAGGCTAGAGTCATGATGACCTTTAATAATGATGGCGGCGGCCTAGCTGGCGGCGGTGGATTTGGCGGCGGCGGCTTTGGCCGTTGGGCCAATGAAGATGAATATGACGATAAGGGGAACAAAACCAAGACCATCCAAAAAGTAGATGATGTAGTTACGCAGATTACCTTCTATAGCTATGACGAACGCAACAATTTGATTAGTAGCAAGAAAGTAGATTATGAAGGAGAGAAAGAAACAAGAGTAGAGGAGGAGGTCCAAGAATTTGACGACAATAACAATATGCTACGTCGTGCTGTTTATGTAGATGGACAGATCATCTCAGAAAAACGCTACAATTATCAATATCGCTAAACTTCTATTGCTTTTCTGTTGCTTGGGGCCTTCGCTTTGGGGGCAGGCAACCGATAGCATTCCGCAGATCAAAGAGAAACGCATTCTCGATTATCGCCTGAAGGATAACCAACGCCTGCTGCAAAAAAAGACCGTCTTAGAGTATAATATCTATGGCAATTTGGTGCAGCAGAGTTTTTATAAAGGCGAACAGCTTCAACGTGCAGAGCACTTTAAATACGACCGCTTGGGCCAGTTGGTGGGCCGCCTGCGCTACGACTCTATGCAGGCCTTGGTCTGGAGCGAAGACCGACAACTAGATGAGCAGGGCCGAAAACTAAAGGTGACCCAAACCGCCTACCAACCCCCCGGTTTTCAGCAGCAATATACCCTCTATAGCTACAATAGCCAAGGGCAAATCAAACAGGTCCAAACCTATAATACCGAAGACCAATTGGTGAGCGAGGTGAACTACCTCTATAGCCAATTGGGCGAGCTGCTAGGAAGCAACGCCTGGGACCTCCAAGAAGATGGCAGCAAACGCAGCCTCAGCATTTTGCATGAGTATAATAAAAAAGGCCAAATCCAACGATCAGTAAGCATTTTGCAAAATGGCAAAGACCGCTATAAAGAAGTCCGAAATTTTGAAAATTGCTTTATCACAGAGTGGCAACGCTACCAAAATGGCGTGCTCTATAGCCATTTTAAACACGATAAAGAACAAATTCGAGAGCAGGGCCCCAGCGAAATCCCACCCCCTTTGCCTTTCCAATTGTCTCCCCTAGAATATGAGGAAAGCCGAAAAGACCCCCTCCAACAAATGGATTACCAACCCCTCCGAAGCATTAGCACCAAGAACAATGATGCCGGACTGCCCGTCAAAGAAGCTATCCGAGAAGGAGAAAAACTGGTAGAGGTCCGCTACTTTTTCTATGATGAAGCCCAACGACTTATCCGTCAAAAAACCGTCGATAAAGTCAATGAGGAGGTCAAAGAAGAAGAACTGAGCTATACCGCCAAAGGCCTGCCCCTCCAACATCGGCAGTTTTTAGATAAAAAACTTATCCAAGAACGGAGCTATGAATATATCTACTACCCCAACTAAAAAGCCCCTCGAGCCCCCCTTTTTTGGGCCTTAGTCTGTACCTTTATCGCCCAATTTTACGATTTTCCCGAAAAACAACTATACCAATGAATATACTCAAAACATCTGGTTTTTCTGCTGTTAGGGGCCTCCGCCTCGCTGCGCTCGTCGGCGCTATGCTACATAGCTCGCAAGTCTGCTCGGCCCAGCGCAGGCTTTGCCTGCGCCGGTCTGGCCCTTCGGGCCACTATTCCGCAGCGCTAGGCCGAGGCTTCGCTCTTCTCCTCTTTTTGGCCCTTTTGCCGCAGCTCCTCTTGGCCCAAAAACCACAGATTAAGTTCCTGCAGCAAAAACATTATGTGCCAGCCCTCAATAAGGGCTTGGAGCTGCAAACCCAAACCGAAAAGTACTTTAATGAATATGGAGCCGTCACTCGAGAAGAGTACTTTAAGATGAGCTTGGACAGCAACCTCAATAGCCAACGCAAAATTATTCATAGCTACGATAGCCGAGGCCGCCACCAAAATAGCCTGCACTACAATGGCGATAATCTCCTAGAAAGAGAGGTGAAGATTTATTGGGACCAAAAGAACAATAAGAACAAAATTGAAGAAATTTCTTATGTAGATGGCCAACAAGCTTCGGTGGCCATTACCTATCTGCTCACTTATGATGAGGCCGGAAATAAGGAGGTAGAACAGTACTTTAATACGAAAGGAATAGTTACCCGCCAGCGAAATTGGTTCTACAATAAACAGGAAGAGGTTATCCGCTCTTTAGAACTGGTGGAAGAACCCAACCAACCCCGAAAAGAAATAAAAACCCGCTATAAAAGGGACCAAGATGGCTACCTCACTAAATCCATTACCGTAGAAAAGGTCAATGGGAAACTCTTCAGAAAAGATATTCGCTACTTTGAAAATAGCTTTCTGATTCGCTGGAAAAAATACATTGAGGGCAAGTTCGTCAGCGAGTTTGTCAATGAATACCGAGATAGTGTGCTGATCCGCCAAACCGAAAACGAACGCTTTGACCGAGAGAAAAAACGCAAGCGCTCTAAAAAAGAAAGCATTTGGGTAACCAATACAGAGTATGATGTCTATGGCAATATTTTGGTCCAAACCAAAAGCCGAAATGAACAGGTGGTGAGCATTGTGCAATATGCCTATGATGATTATGGCAACCGCATCAAAACAATCAAAATCAATAGAGAGAGTAACGAAAAAGAAGAAGAGCGTTTGACCTATGACAAATGGGGGAATGTGGCCAGCCTAGAGCTGCTCAAAAATGACCGCATTGTACATAAGGATGAGTTTATTTATGAATACCACCCCCGCAAACGCAAAGATTAGAGCCCTCTGGGTCCAGAAGGCGGCGCAGCCGCCTGGCTGAGGGATGGATAGCAGTGGCCCAAAGGGCCAGACCAAAGCCCAAAGGGCTGCAGGGCCGAGCAGACTTGCGAGCTGCGCCACAGCCCGACCCGGCCATAGGCCGGGGCAGCCCCAAAATTGTATCCTCATTAAAATTATATCAATGTTTAGCCGATTAGTTTTTATTAGTTGTTACTTGGCCTTTTCGCCCTTGCTTCAGGCCCAACTCGAGATGCGTCTCGATAGTGTGAGCCAGATTATTCAGCATAGCTATAGCTTTACCGAAGAAGGCGAGCAGTTCCTGAGCATTTTGAGAGAGTCTGTTTATGATGATAAGCAGATTATGACGCGGCAAGATCGCTGGCATTATGCCTACCCCCAGGGCCAAAAAACCGCCAAATTGCATTATCATTATAGCTATAGCCCCAACAGCTATATGGGCGAGTTTTATAATGAATATTTGGCCTATGAAGGCGGCCCAAAAAAGACCAAAAAGAAGAAAACTACCTTTAAAAGCCACCAACATAGCGCTACCGAAAGAGAGCGGGTGCAGCAGTTTGATGCCCAAGGAAAACTAAGCCGAGCCAGCGAAAACCGCTACGATAAAACAGGGCAGTTGGTCTATAGCAAAAGTACGGATTATAGCTACTCGCCCCCCCTTATCCATATTGATGAGGTGGAACGCAATGCCGCCGGCCAAATTATTAAATGGACCGCCACGGATAAAAGTGAGCTGGGCACCGAAAAGGTCCGAGAAATGAATTGTAAGTACCTTTTTGATACCCTTTTGCTAGAGTCTACAGGCTATGTCTATAGCGATTGGAACCAAACCAAAAATAAGTACAACAAAAAAACAGGCGAAATTAAGAAATCGACAATTAGTTATGGCCTGCGCCAAAGTAATGGCAAAGTGACTATCCGCCACAAAAAAGTGAGCAAGTACAAAAATAATCGGCCCATTAAAAGTGTAGAATATAACTACAAAAAGAAGTTTAAGACCTCTAAATTTAGCTATAATGGCCCCGTGGCTAGCGAAAAAGTCGATTATAAAGACAAAAAAGAAAAGGACATCATCAAGACCGAGAAAAAGGTCTATAATGCTACCGGAAAACTCCAACTCTATGAACGGGCCATTGATGGAAGCCCCCAATACAGAGAGCAATATAGCTATGATGCCGCCGACCGCCTGCTGAAATATACCGAAACGGAGTTTAGAGAAAATGGCGCCCATTCTATTACCATCATTGAGTATAATGTTCGCCAAAATCCAGTGAAAAAACAGCTTTTTCAAGGCGAAAAACTGCTCAAATTAGATGAATATAGCTACATCTATCAGGAAAACTAGGCCCCAAGGCAGTCGCCTATATCTAGAATTATTTATATATTGTAAGTAGAACCATATACCACCATAATTTCAATTTAAGAAATGAGTATTATTGAACTAAAAGTACCCGTAATTGGGGAATCAGTTACAGAGGTGACGCTATCGGCCTGGCTCAAGGAAGATGGCGCCTATGTAGAACAAGATGAGGCCATCTGCGAATTTGAATCAGATAAGGCCACCGTAGAAGCTCCTGCCGAAAAAGCAGGTAAACTTATTTGGGTTGCTGCCGAGGATGATGATATTCCAATCGGTGGCGTTTATGCCAAAATTGATACGAGCGTTTCTGGCGGCGCCGAAAGCAGCCCAGAAGTAAAGGAAAAAGCTCCCGCCCAAGAAGAAAAAACAGAGGTAGCTGCCCCCAAAGAGGATAGCTATGCGGCTGGACATCCTTCTCCCGCTGCCCGTAAACTCATGGATGAAAATGGCCTTACTGCCGCCGATATCCAAGCCACCGGCAAAGATGGTCGTATCATCAAAGAAGATGTACTCAAGGCAATAGCCAACAAGCAAGCCGCACCCAAAAAAGAGGCCGCTCCCAAAAAAGAAGCGCCTAAAACTGTGGCCGCTCCTCCCCTTAGCGGAGCCGCTAACTTTAGCCGCGAAAAACGCCAAGAGAAGATGTCGCGCATGCGCCGTACTATCGCTTCTCGCTTGGTCTATGCCAAAAATGAAACGGCCATGCTTACTACCTTCAATGAGGTAGACTTGAGCAATATCATGAAGTTGCGCAAAACTTACCAAGAGGATTTTGTCAAGAAATATGGCATCAAACTCGGCTTTATGTCGCTATTTGCCAAGGCTTGCGCTAAGGTCCTTATGGAAATGCCCGATGTGAACGCTCAACTCACAGAAGATGGCAAAAACCTTATTTATCACGATTATGCCGATATCTCTATCGCCATTTCTACGCCCACTGGCCTAGTGGTGCCTCCCGTTCATAATGTGGAGTCGCTCAGCTTCTCTGATGTGGAGTGGAAAATCAAGGAGCTTGCCGGCAAGGCCCGCAGCGGTAAATTGACCCTGGACGAAATGAGCGGCGGAACCTTTACCATTACCAATGGTGGCGTTTTTGGCTCAATGATGAGCACGCCCATTATCAACCCACCACAATCGGCTATTTTGGGGATGCACACTATCCAGCAGCGCCCCATGGCCATAGACGGCGAGGTCAAAATCCGTCCCATGATGTATTTGGCCCTCTCTTATGACCACCGCGTGATCGACGGTAGCACTTCGGTAACTTTCCTCGTGAAAGTTAAAGAATTACTCGAAGATCCTACTCGCTTGTTGCTCGATCTCTAGATCAATAGGCCTATAAAGCATAATGGACCAACCTCTTTTTGGGGTTGGTCTTTTTTTTGGGGCTGCCCCGGCCTTTGGCCGGGTCGGGCTGTGTCGTGGCTCGCAGGTCTGCTCGGCCCTGCGCCGCCAAAGGCGGCTGGGTCTGCGGCTGCGCCGCCCCACTATCCATCCCTCAGCCAGATTTAATCGCGCTGCTTTGGCCATCGTTTGCTATGAATTTTCTGCTAGGCCAGCTATTTTTTAAGGGCATAGCCTTCGCTATGGCCGAGGAAAATAGGGCCGACTAGCGGGAAATTGCTGCAAACTATAAAAGTGAGTGCGTTTAAATCTGGCTATTGCCGCGTCGCTGCGCTCCTTTGCGGCGGCTTCGCCGCCTGCTAGACGTATATAATATTATTCTCATTTATAGCAATTATTTGTTACTTTACATTAAAAGTAGCTATGGAAAAGAAATTTAATAATGGGAATATGAAGCGGAAATTTAATAGGGGGGATGTGTATGGAGATTGGGAGTTGATTGAAAAAGTAAGTCATGGGGGAAATGGATCTGTCTGGACTTGTAGAAACAAAGATGATGAACAATATGCCATTAAATTGTTGATCAAAAAAAAAGAACAGGCACATCAGCGGTTTCAGGATGAGGTAACAATAATTAAATCTTGTCAAGATATTAAAGGTGTAGTTAAGATAATAGATTCTAGTTTACCTCAAGTAGGTTCAGAATCTCCGCCTTTTTATGTCATGCCATTAGGTGAGCCACTAGTAGAGGTTGTTAAAAACTATCCTTTTGAGAAAAAAATAGATGTTTTTATTGAAATCACTCAAATTATAGTGCAACTTCATGCTAGAACTATTGCTCATAGAGATATAAAACCATTAAATTTTATCGTTGTAAATGGTAAACCTGTAATTATAGATTTTGGATTAGTAGATTTTCCGAATAAGGAAGACATCACAGGACCTAAAGATAGAATAGGACCACGCTGGACCATTGCTCCTGAGATAAGTAGATATCCTGAGAGTAATATTGATTATTTGAAATCTGATATATATTCTTTAGCAAAGACCTTTTGGATGGTTATATGCGGAAATGAACGAGGTTTTGAAGGGCAATATAGTACGAATCAAGAATTGAATATTAGTGAAAAAAAATATACTATACCTATAGATGAGTTACTAATAGAATCGACAAGTAATGATCCATCTAAACGGCCAACTGCTCAACTTTTTTTAGAAAAGCTTCTTTTGTGGAAAAAAAAGAACAATAATTATCATGGAAGGGTTGATGATCAATGGAGATATATACAAAATGTTTTATTTCCTGTGTCTATTCCTGATGCGGCTGTATGGAGTAGTTTTAAAGATATATTAAATGTTTTAAAGTTGATTAGTAATATAGATCAATTGAATTATGTATTTAAACCAAACGATGGTCATAATAACTTAATAGATGTAAAGAAGTCTTCAGAAGATGGCTGTATAGAGCTAATTTTTCCAGGCGTTATAGATATTGTTAAACCTAAAAAATTATCTTTTGAGTCTATGTCTGAAAATTTGAACGGGAGCTTTTTTAGGTTGGAAACGTATAGTTTAGCACCATTAGGACCATCTGATTTTAATGATAATATGGAGTATCTATGTGAAAGAATTTCAACTCAAGAGTATCTTCCCATAGAAATGTATAATGACATTGTAGATGGAGAAGGGTATGATCATATTTCTAGAGATGATATAAGACAAGTGCGAAGGTTTTTTAGTGGTGACTTTGTTATTTTTAGTAAGTCATTTCGATATACATTGATGATGAAATCTGATTCACATAATAAAATGTCTAAAGAAAATTTTAATACCTATATCAGGAAACTGAGTATTCTTTAATATGAAAAACGGAACAGCCCTGTTTTTCATTAAATAAAAGCCAAACCTCTTAAAAAGAGGTTTGGCTTTTATTTTCTAACATTCTATGCAAAAACTTGGGGCTTTGGCCTAAAAAGTAAGATTTTTGCGTGGCCAACGCCTTTGCCTTGGCTTACGTCTATAATTATAGGGCCAAATGAAGGGGCTTTGCCCCTTTGGCCGAAGGCCAAAACGGCTTAGGGATGGATAAGGGTGGCCCAAAGGGCCAGAGCCAGCCAGCTTGCTGGCGCAGGGCCGAGCAAGCCTGCGAGCCCTGACACAGCCCGGCCCGCCCGAAGGGCGGGCAAGCCCCAAAAAGATCAGAACAGAATACTAGCTATGCAAGCATTGATAAAAAGTTTCCTTTTTTCTGCCGTCATTTTGCTCCTTTTGGGGCAATCTGCCTGCCGATATCCCTATTATACGCCCCAGGCCAAAATGGCCCGCAAAGCCCTCCAAGCAGAAAAAAAAGCGCGCAAAGCGGCTGCGGCCCAACTGCCCGCCAGCGATACAACAATAGCGGCTAGCGATGAGGGCCTCGATCAACTGCCTAGTACAGACCCCAAGGCCAGAGGAGGCCAAAAAAAGGAAACGGATAAGCTCGTTGATGCCCCAGCTTTAGATAGTTTGCCGCCTAGCGATAGCAGCCAAATGGCCCTTGCGGCCATAGATAGTAGTGGGACCGACAGTTTGGCCTTGAGCCAGGCCGATAGTCTGCCGCTTATTGTCTTTAATCCCGATTCTCTAGATTCTCCCGTGCAATACGATGCCAAGGACTCGACCATTTATGACCTCATGAACCAGAAGATTTATCTCTATGGCTCGGCAGAAATTAACTATGGTCGCTATCAGCTCAAGGCGGGCTATATTGAGGTAGATTTTTTGACTTCTATTGCTACCGCCCGAGGTTTTCCGGATAGTACCGAGCCCTCTGGGATTCGAGAAATGCCCTACTTTTCGGATGGAAACCAAAAGTTTGAGGCCAAGAAAATCATGTATAACTTTAAGACCAAAAAAGGGAAAGTCTTTGATACCAGCACGGAGCAAGGCGACGGTTATTTTCTGTCAAAAGCGACTAAATTTATTAGTAAATCGGGAGATAGTACGGCCAGTAATGACGTTTTATATGCGGGGGGCTGCACCTACACCACCTGCGATCATAAGTATCCGCATTTTGGCCTGAGAAGTAGTCGGGCCAAGGTGATTCCGGGTAAATTGATTGTGGTAGGGCCTTCCTTTATAGAAATTATGGGAAGTCCGACCCCTTTGGCCTTGCCCTTTGGCTTTTTTCCGATCACCAACAGCCGAAAATCGGGCTTGATCCTCAGCACAAACATTGATTTTTCGCCAAACTGGGGGGCGGGGATTCGAGAAATTGGATATTATCAGGTCATTAGTGACCAAATGGACCTCAAACTAACGGGGGACTTTTATACTCGGGGGACCTTTAGAGTAAATTTAGAATCCAACTATAAAATGCGTTATAAGGCCTCTGGAGGTTTTCGGATGAGCTATGCGCGGACCGTAGAGGACGAGCCGGGCACCCCAGATTATAGCTTGCTCAAAGACTTTAACATTAGCTGGACCCATCAGCAGGATGCCAAGGCGCACCCCAGCCAAAGTTTTTCGGCCAGTGTAAACTTAGGGACCTCTGATTACTTTAGAAACACCGAGCCCTCGGCCAACTTGACCTTGCAGTCTACCTTACAATCGAGTATTTCTTATAGCAAACGCTTTTTGGGGACTCCTTTCTCCTTGGCCATTGCTGCCCGTCACTCGCAGAACACCAGCAGCAATACCATGAACATTACGGCTCCGCAAACGACCTTGACCATGAACCAAATCTACCCCTTTCAGCGGAAGATACAGTTAGGCAAACAGCGTTGGTACGAGCGGATAGGATTTTCTTATTCGGCCACGGCCAACAACAGCTTTCAGATTGCGGACAGCTTGCTCTTTTCTGCAGATGGTTTGGCTGATGCGATGGAAGAGGCCAAATATTCGGTGGTGCATTCGCCAAGAGTCAATTTATCGCTCAAATTATTTAAATACATCAATGTACAGCCTACTATTTCTTATCAGGAGAGTTGGTACTTCTACGCCAATGAGCAAAGTTTTGACCCCACATTAGTTATCTCTGCCGACACCAGCTATGATGAGGATGATCCGACGATCATCTCAAATATTGATGCGGATACTACCTTTGGCACCTTAAATACATTTAGAGACTATGGCTTTAATGCCGTACGGAACTTTAGTGCGGGGGTAAACATGAGTACCCAGCTTTTTGCCACGGGGACCTATAACATTGGTCGTTTAGAAAAGGTGCGGGCGGTCATTCGTCCCAATCTTGGCTTAAGTTGGCGGCCCGACTACCAGAGTGATTTTTGGGGATACTATGGAGAGGTCCAAACGGACACTCGTTATCCAGATGAGCTGACGACCTACCGTCGTTTTGATGCTGTACCCTCAGGGGGAGAGCAGGCCCTATTGACCTATAGTTTGAATAGTCGGATAGAGGGAAAGCTCAAGCGTTCTCGTCGAGATACCAGCAAACAGAAGAGCAACAAATTTCCGATCTTGAACAACTTGAATGTATCGGGGAACTACAACTTTGCGGCGGACAGTCTGCGTTGGTCCACCATCAACTTGAACGCCAACACTACCTTATTTAAGATGGTCAATGCGACTTTTTCTATGGTTTTTGATCCCTACATTGCCGATGAAAATACCAATAGGCGTTTAAACACCTTAGAGTGGACCAAAAACGGTCGTTTGGCACGTTTCACCTCTGGGGCTTTGGCCTTGAGTACGCAAATCAACCCCAACTCGCTCAAGCAATTATTTTCGGACCCCTATAAATCGAAGAGCAAGAAAGAAGAAGAGGCCAAATCCTTTGACATTCTTCAGCAATTGAGTTTGAACTACAACCTACGCTTTAGTCGAGCGTATATAGAGGGGGTGGATAGTTTACAATTTACGGCCAATGAGATTTCCATGTCGGGAGCTTTTCGTTTATCTAAAAACTGGGACATTCGGATTTACAGAATGGGCTATGATTTTGACAAAAAGCGGATTACCTATCCGGACTTTGGTTTTAGTCGATCCTTGCATTGTTGGGAGATGGGCATGCGTTGGCAGCCGGAGCAGCAGACTTGGAACTTCTTTGTGCAGGTGCGTCCGGGTTCCTTGGGCTTTCTTAAATTGCCGGTGAACAAAACTCGTTTTGATGACTACTAAGGGTTAGTATAAAGGCTCAAAACCTAGGTTTTGAGCCTTTATTTATACCATTGCGAAGCAATACCATTATTGCTGTAGGTTTCCACCTACAGTAGAAAGGGCCGAAGGCCCGCGGCTGAGGGGCTGTAGCAGGGCCGCCGCAGGCGGCAGACCAAGCGGGCGCAGCCCGCGCAGGGCCGAGCAGACCTGCGAGCTGTGCAATGGCCCGACCCGCCTGCAGGGCGGGGCAGCCCCAAAAAAAAATTAAGAAACAGTTAGGAAAAAAGCAGGGAGAGCGGGGTAGATTTGCAAGTTCGTAAAAATCTGTTGTATCTTAGCGACTTGTAAACCCGATTGATTAGCCCTATTTTAGGGCTTTTTTGCATCTAAAGGCAGACAAAAGGGTCAAGTTACCCACGTTTTGCTTTTTGTTATCGTTATCTAAAGGAAATTATGATTGCCTACTTGCATGGTACGCTCGTATATAAGAGCCCTACAGAATTGATTATGGATGTTGGTGGCGTGGGATATCGTCTCCACATCAGTTTGCAGACCTATCAGGCGGTGCAAGCCTTAGATAAGGCCAAGTTGCTCACGCATCATTTGGTAAAAGAGGACCAAGAGGCCTTATATGGCTTTGCTACAGCGGAGGAGCTGCAACTATTTGAGCAGTTGATTTCGGTATCTGGAGTGGGGGCCAACACGGCTCGGGTCTTGTTGTCGGCTATGTCGGCCAAAGAGATTCGGGGGGCAATTATTGCTGAAAACGTGGCGGTATTGAAGTCGGCCAAGGGCATTGGCCCAAAGTCGGCGAAGCGGATCATTTTGGAGTTAAAAGACAAATTGCTCAAAGAAAGTGGTGCGGTAAGCGAGGCCATTGCGGCTTCTATTCAGGGTCAAACGGTGGGGGAGAACCCTATTCGTTCGGAGGCATTGGATGCGCTTTTGGCCTTGGGCTTTAATAAAATAAAGGCCCAAAAAGATCAGAACAGAATACTAGCTATGCAAGCATTGATAAAAAGTTTCCTTTTTTCTGCCGTCATTTTGCTCCTTTTGGGGCAATCTGCCTGCCGATATCCCTATTATACGCCCCAGGCCAAAATGGCCCGCAAAGCCCTCCAAGCAGAAAAAAAAGCGCGCAAAGCGGCTGCGGCCCAACTGCCCGCCAGCGATACAACAATAGCGGCTAGCGATGAGGGCCTCGATCAACTGCCTAGTACAGACCCCAAGGCCAGAGGAGGCCAAAAAAGGAAACGGATAAGCTCGTTGATGCCCCAGCTTTAGATAGTTTGCCGCCTAGCGATAGCAGCCAAATGGCCCTTGCGGCCATAGATAGTAGTGGGACCGA
>NZ_JH719942.1:1178026-1193813 GCF_000275825.1 Saprospira grandis DSM 2844 | reverse complement strand
CAACTATTTGAGCAGTTGATTTCGGTATCTGGAGTGGGGGCCAACACGGCTCGGGTCTTGTTGTCGGCTATGTCGGCCAAAGAGATTCGGGGGGCAATTATTGCTGAAAACGTGGCGGTATTGAAGTCGGCCAAGGGCATTGGCCCAAAGTCGGCGAAGCGGATCATTTTGGAGTTAAAAGACAAATTGCTCAAAGAAAGTGGTGCGGTAAGCGAGGCCATTGCGGCTTCTATTCAGGGTCAAACGGTGGGGGAGAACCCTATTCGTTCGGAGGCATTGGATGCGCTTTTGGCCTTGGGCTTTAATAAAATAAAGGCCCAAAAAGTGTTGAACAAAATTCTCAAAACGGAGCCAGAGATGCAAGATGTGGGGCAACTCATCAAATTGGCATTGGCTCAAATGACATAAAAACTAGTATTATTCGATAGCAATTTTACCCAATTTTTAGATAGGAAGGAAGGGGACTTTTATGTGCTGCCCAAAATATTATGCATATTTTTTTGGGGCCTCCGCAACAAAGTTGCGGCGGTTACTCGCTTTGGTCGTCGAACTGCGGCCTGACGGCCTTGTTGTCGTTTCGGGGCTCGCAGGTCTGCTCGGCCCTGCGCCGCCTTTGGCGGCTGGGTCTGCGGCTGCGCCGCCCCCCTCCACATCGCTAGGCCAGCTCTTCTCTTGGGTAAAAAACGGGCAAAATGCTTTGGTACTAGACGGTTTGTCTCCTTCGTTACTATCTTCCCTCTATCTCCTTTATACTGGCTTTTTGGCCAGCAGAATCAATAGACGCTATCCTTATGAATGCGAAAACTGCAGCTTTGCAGCTACTGCTGTTCTTTCTTTGTGTATCGCAAACAATGGGGGCCAATGGACCTCATTTTTATGGGCCAACATTATCGGCTGGTCCAGATTGGCCTTTAGGGCCAGATATTCCGAACTATCCGGCAGCGGATAGTTTGCCACCGATTAGCGAGCGCTTTGGCGACTTTGTCCGTGATCGGAGCAACAACCCCTTTGACCTTAAAGATCCTAAGGCCATCGATAAGAAAGTGACCTATGATCCTCGTTCGGGTCTTTATGTCTTGACCGAAACGATCAATGGCAGCAATTATCGTCCGCCTGTATATATGACTTTAGAAGAATACCTAGAGTGGCGGGCCAAAGAAGAGGACCAAGATTATTTTCAGGACCTCTACCTGATGGATCGTCAGCAGGCGGGAGATGACCCTATTGAGCCCTATAAAGAGCGAATTAAAAACAGCTTGGTAGATCGTTTGTTTTGCGGCAGCAACTTTGATGTGCGTCCACAGGGAAATATTGACTTAACTTTTGGGGCTGATTTTCAGCGCATTGCCAACCCTATTTTGACTGAGCGGCAGCAACGTCAGGGCGGCTTTGACTTTGATATGAACATGCAGCTCAATGTGGTGGGGAAAATTGGGGAGAAGCTACAGCTCTCTTTTAATTATAACACCCAAGCCACCTTTGACTTTGACCGGCAGATTAAGGTACAATACCTCACCGATACGCCTTGTTCGGAGGATGATATTGTGCGTAAAATTGATGCGGGTAATGTAAGTTTCCCTTTGCGGACCTCTTTGATTCAGGGGCGGCAAAACCTCTTTGGTTTTATGACCGAATTGCAGTTTGGTCGTTTGACGGTTTCTATGGTGGCATCTCAGAGCCAGACGCAGCGCAAGGAAATCTCTATTCAGGGAGGGGCGCAGCAGCAAACTTTTGAGGTGACGGCAGATAATTATGATGAGAATCGTCATTTTTTCCTTTCTCATTATAACCGCAACAGCTATGAGGGGAACATGCAAAACCTGCCACAAATCAATAGCTTGTTCAACATCACAAAAATGGAAGTTTGGGTAACCAACGACCGAAATGTGACCGAGGGCGTTCGAGATATTGTGGCTTATGCCGACCTAGGGGAAACCGATGCAGATGTAATGCTCAATGCCAACCGCTTGAATGGGGCAACAGAGCAGGGCCGAGATCTTTATGGCCGTCGCTTGCCCGATAACTACGCCAACAGCCTTTATGATGAGCTCTTGAACAGTGAGCGGGCAAGGGGCTTGCAAACGGCAGTTTCTGAATTGCAGACGGGCTTCAATATGACTGATGCCAAGGACTTTTCTAAAATTAGAGCTCGTAAACTATCGGCTACAGAGTATAGTTTTCATCCACAATTGGGTTTTCTCTCTTTAAATGTATCGGTAAAGCCCACGGATGTGATTGCGGTGGCTTATCAGTATACCTATAATGGAAAGACCTATCAGGTGGGGGAATTTGCTCAGGATTTGCCTATTGATGCGGATACTTTGAACGTGATGCACCTCAAATTGCTCAAGGGCGTACGGACCCGAGTGGACCTACCGATTTGGGATTTGATGATGAAGAATATTTATTCATTGGGGGCCTATCAGGTCAATAGTGAAGACTTTCAATTGGATGTATTTTATCAGGATCCTGGAGGAGGGGAGAAGCGCTTTATTCCAGAAGGGCCAGTATCTTCTATTCCCTTATTGCGTCTTTTGAACCTAGACAATCTCAACCGGCAGGGCGACCCTATGCCTGATGGTCAATTTGACTATGTGTCGGGATTGACCATTTTGCCACAGAATGGCCGGGTAATCTTCCCGGTCCTAGAGCCCTTTGGTAGTTCTTTGGAGCGGGCCTTTTTATCGGATCCAGATGACCCCAGCAGCTTGAGCAACTTGGCGCAGCGCTATGTATATCCGCAGCTCTATGACTCTACGGTTACTCGGGCCAGAGAATTTCCGGAGTTCAATCGTTTTATCATTCGGGGAAGCTATAAGTCCTCGGTATCATCAGAGATTTCTTTAGGGGGATTCAATATTCCTAGAGGGTCGGTTGTGGTTTCTGCTGGTGGAGCGGTTTTAACCGAGGGCAGCGACTACTCGATTGATTATAATCTGGGCCGAATTAAAATCTTGAATGAGGCCTATTTGAACTCTGGGCAGCCAATTCGGGTAGCCTTTGAGGATAACTCGACCTTTGGATTTAATCGACAGTCTTTCTTTGGGACTCGTTTTGACTACTTTATCAATAAGAACTTTAACATTGGTGGGACCTTCTTGCATTTGTCGGAGCGGCCCTTTACCCAAAAAGTAAATTATGGCGATGACCCTATTGCCAATAGTATTTATGGTTTTGATGTGCAGTATAGTAGCGAATTGCCCTGGTTGACCAAGGCGGTAGATTTTCTACCTTTGATTTCGACCAAAGAAGCTTCTTCTATTACCTTTAGTGGAGAATTTGCGCATTTACTGCCGGGCTCTCCCTCTGTAATTGATCAAGCCGACGATGATGGCGGAGTAGTCTTTTTGGATGACTTTGAGGGGGCGGCGAGCAACTTCAACCTTACCATTCCTAGTCTGAATTGGCAGTTGGCCTCTACGCCGCGTGGAGAAGGCAATGACCTTTTCCCTGAAGCCAACCTAATTGATAGTCTGCCTTACAATAAGAATCGGGCAAGAATCGCTTGGTACCAACTAGATCCCGACCTCATTAGCAATCCGCCAGATAATGTGACGGCAGATGAGGCCAAAAGTGTTTATGTCCGACAGTTCCGTCAGGATGAAATCTTTAGAAACTTTACCGTATCCGCTATTCAAAGTACGCTTTTGCGGACCTTTGACTTGGCTTATTACCCCAAAGAAAGAGGCCCCTATAACTTTGATGCTCAATTTGATACTCTTGAGGCCGATAAGCACTGGGGTGGGGTGATGCGTAGTTTGCAAAACAACGACTTTGAGGCTAGTAATATTGAGTTTGTAGAAGTTTGGGTAATGAGTCCCTTTAAGGAAGGTTATGGCGGAAATGGAGGAGAGCTCTACATTGAATTGGGAGATGTCTCTGAGGATATTCTTCGAGATTCTCGTCTGTTCTTTGAAAATGGCCTCCCCGCTGATAGCAGCTCTTCTATTCGGACCGATGAGACCAACTGGTCTAGAGTACCCCGTACTCAAGCTATTACGAATGCTTTTGATAATGACCCCGATATCCGTGACAAGCAAGATGTGGGCTTAGATGGCTATGATAACCCTAATGAAGTCATTAAGTATGCAGACTATCTAGATTCTTTGGCCGCTATTTATGGGACCAACAGCGCTATTTATCAAGACGCCCTCAATGACCCCGCAGGCGATGACTTTCTCTATTTTAGAGATGAGTTTTATGATAACAATACAGCTCCCAATGGAGAACATCCTATCCTTTGGCGCTATAAGCGATTTAACAACCCCCAAGGGAATTCTACCCCTGATGGAAACAACACTTCTTTTACCTCAACCTCTACCAATATTCCCAATACCGAGGATATCAACCAAGATAATACCTTGAATGAGGAGGAGTCTTACTTCCAATACCGCATTCCGGTAGACCGCGTAAATGGTAGTGATGAAATGGCCTTTACCCAATATACCTTTGACTCTGTTGGGGTAGATTATGAAGGACCCAATGGTACCGAAACCGTTTATTGGTATCAGTTGAAAATTCCAATTGACCAATATACCAAAAAGGTAGGCGGGATCAGCGATTTCCGCTCTATCCGCTTTATTAGAATGTATATGACGGGCTTTGAGGAAAAAACAGTCATGCGTTTTGCCCGTCTGGACCTCATCCGCAACCAATGGCGCCGCTATATTCGGGCACTCCGTGAGCCTGGCGTATACTTGCCCACCGAAAATGACAATGAAACCGCCTTTGATGTGAATGCGGTCAACTTTGAGGAAAACAGCCAAAGAACACCCTATCCTTATGTTTTGCCTCCCGGTGTAGAGCGAGAACAGGCAATTGGATCTTTGGCCAATACCCTACAAAATGAGCAGTCGCTCTCTATGAATATCCAAAACCTAAAGGATGGAGACGCTCGGGCCATTTACAAAATTGTCAATTTCGATATGCGAGTCTATGAACGACTCAAAATGTATGTGCATGCAGAGTCTCTGCCCGATTGTGCCATAGAGAATGACCCCGGAGACCTCAAACTCTTTGTTCGCCTAGGTAGCGATTTTGAAAATAACTACTATGAGTATGAAATCCCGCTAGAAATGTCTACCGCTTTTGGCTCTGCCGATCCAGAAGATATTTGGCTGGAAAATAATGAACTCGATTTTAGTCTAGATGCACTCCGCAATCTTAAAATTCAACGAGATTTACTCAATGTTTCACTCAGCTCACTCTATACCGAAAGCGATCCCGATGCCCTGAATAATAGCGTGAAAATTATTGGTAACCCTGACCTTGGCGTTGTAAAAGGCGTTATGGTGGGTATCCGAAATACCAAAGATGATGGACTCAACCGCTGTGGAGAGGTCTGGATCAATGAGCTGCGCCTAACCGGCTTTGATGAGCGAGGCGGAACCGCCGCACTCATGCGTACCGATATCAAATTGGCCGATTTGGGCCAACTCACGCTCTCCGGGCAGTTCAAATCAATTGGTTTTGGCCAAATCGAACAACGAGTGAACCAAAGAAGCCGTGAACAACTCTTCCAGTATGATGTGGCAGGTACCTTCAACCTCGATAAATTCTTCCCGAAAAAATGGAAGCTTAAGGTGCCTTTCTATGCCCAGTACTCTCAAGAAATTCTTACCCCAGAATACGACCCCTATCAGCTAGATATTCGCCTGACGGATAAACTACGAGCAGCTACTACAGCATCGGCCCGAGATTCTATCCGCCAACAGGCCCAAAAGGTCCGAACCATCTCTAGCTTTAACTTTACTAATGTGCGTAAGGAAAGAACCGGGAAAAGACGCCTGCCAACAGATCTCTCGAACTTTAGCTTTACCTACGCCCAAAGTAATAATCATTATCGCTCTCCCATTATCGCCTCAGAAGAACATATCGAAAACCGTGGCGTGATCGATTATAATTATGCTCCAGGCCTTCGCCCCATTTATCCCTTCAAAAAACTCTTTAAGAAGAAAAATAAATGGCTGGCCCTAGTGCAGGATTTCAATTTTAACCCCCTGCCCAATAGCTTCAGTTTCCGCAATGAAATGCGCCGAAACTTTACCGAAACGACTTACCGCTTCTCTCAAGATGCCTATAGCACTTGGTACGATAAGCGCTTTAGCTGGGACCGCTCCTATAACCTCCAATGGGATTTTGCCAAATCACTCAAATTTAATTTCTCAGCCACAAATAATGGCGTAATCGACGAACCCTATGGCCGCCTAGATACAGAAGTGAAACGCGATAGCGTTTGGCAAAATATCCAAAACCTTGGGCGAAATAAGAACTATCAACACAATATGACGCTCTCTTATGCCCTGCCCCTAAATAAAATTCCAATCCTAGACTGGATTAAGGTGCGCGCACAATACCAAAGCAGTTATAACTGGAGTGTGGCTAGCCTCAATACCGACTCGCTCGGTAATGTGATCGGAAATACCCACAACCGACAACTCAACGCAGATTTCCAGTTTACTAAGCTGTACGCAAAATCAAAATACCTCAAAAAGATTGATAGCAAACGGAAAAAGAAGAAGAAAAATAACCGCCCTAAACCCAATAAAAAAGGCGGTAAAGAGGATAAGAATAAGGAGGAAAGAGAACCCTCTATGGCCGAACGCCTGCTTATCCGCCCCCTACTCCTTATCCGCCGTGGCCGAATTACTTACCAAGAGGATTATGCTACCTCTATCCCCGGCTTTATGGGCCAACATAGCATCCTCGGCCAAGATATCAATAACTTTGGCGCTAATCTGGCCCCCGGCTGGGACTTTATTACAGGGCTCAACCCTACCGGCCGAACAGCCACTACAGCCTGGCTAGATCAAGCCGCTAGCTCGGGCTGGGTAACCGAAAATATTTTCCTCAACCAACAGGTGACGCAGTCGCATAACCAAAGTATTTCGGCAAAATTTACCCTAGAACCTTTCCGCGATTTTAAAATTGATGTGGACCTCAGCAAAACACTGACGGAAAACTTCTCCGAGAATTTTAAAATGGATACCATCGGCGGAAGCTTCCAACATCTCAATCCTATGGAAATTGGCTCGGTGAATATTTCTTACCTCCCCATTTTATCCACCTTTGATAAAATCGGAACCAATGGCAGCAATTCCTCCGCTACCTTTGAGGAGTTCGAAAATAATCGAATCATTATCTCTAACCGCATCGGCGATGCCAATGGCATTACCGACCTACACGATGATACCACCAATAATGCCGGCTACCGACTCGGCTATGGCCGATACCAACAAGATGTCCTGATCCCCGCTTTCTTGGCCGCCTATTCTGGCCAAGATGCCAATACCTTTAAATTAGGCGATATCAGAGACCTCTTGCCTATGCCAAACTGGAAACTGACCTACAACGGGCTAACCAAAATCGATTTCTTCAAAAAGTATTTCTCTAGCTTTAGCCTTACTCATGGCTATCAGTCGAAATTAACGGTCAATAGCTTTGCTACCGACCTCGATTTTGAGGAAGATCCCGAGCAAAAAGATCCTAATAGCCTCAACTATTATTCTAGCTTCGAGATCCCCGATATCGTGATTACCGAACAGTTTTTACCCCTGATCGGTATCGATATGCGCCTGAAAAACGGCCTTTCTGCCCGCTTTAATTACAAAAAATCGAGAAACCTCTCTATGAGCTTTGTCGATTACCAACTCTCAGAAACCAAAACTTCTGAAATTACCGTGGGCCTAGGAATGCTCATCAAAAACTTTACGCCCGATAAGCTGAATATTTTTCGCAAGAAGGGCAAAAAGAAGGATACAAAGAAAAAGAACAATAGCTTCGACTTTGATTTTGGCAAGACAATTCCCAAAAATGAGCTGGATATTAAGTTCGACTTCTCTTTCCGAGACGACAAAACGGTTAATCACGTCCTGGACCAAAATAACTCGGTCGCTACTCGCGGAATGCAAACGATCCGAATCTCGCCTTCTATTGATTATGCCATCAATAACCGCCTGACGATCCGATTATTCTATGATTATAACCGCACAATTCCTGCGGTTTCTACCTCTTTCCCGGTCACCAACACCAAGGCCGGGGTTACGGTTCGCCTCTCTTTGGCCCAATAACCTAAGACCAAAATGACGAACGGTCAGTGGAGCTTGCTCTGCTGACCGTTTTTTTATATCCTGCTGTTTTGGGGCCTCCGCAGCAAAGCTGCGGCGGTTACTCCCTTTGGTCGTCGAACTGCGGTCTAAAGACCTTGTTGTCGCTTTGGGGCTCGCTGTTACTTGCTTCGCTGCGTCGGCTCCCGTTGGTCGGGTCGCTCGGCCCTTCGCTTTTTCGCTGCGCTCAAAAACTCGGTCTGGCCTGCGGCCACCCCGCCGCATCGCTAGGCCGATACGGTAGGTTGAAACCTACAGCAAGAGCGGTATGGCTTCGCCATGATTGGAGTTACTCATTTTTTAGCCGGATCCTAATCAATTTATTTTCTTTGGGCCCCAAGCTAAAGCTGGCCGCCTTAAAGCTGGGAGGGCCAGCCAAAATTTTGGGATCATTAGAAAAGCCATAGGGCTCTTTGGGAAGGCCCCAAAAATTAAAGTCTAGCCGACCATTGCCATTGAGGTCCTGAAAAAAGGCCAAGGCATATTGGCCCGGCGGAAATTCGCCTAAATCAATACTCAAAGGCAGCTTTTGAAGCGGAACCACGGCCTTTTTAAGGGCCAATTCTTCTTTCTGAAAGCTCTGGGCGCTATGATAAAGCGCATAATAGATTTGGCCCTCTACCTTTTTGGCCGACTCTAGCTGAATGATTAGCCCTTGGGCCGAAATTGGGCTAAAGCAGAGAAAAAAGAGGGCAAAAACAAGCAAAAAAGGAGGAAACATAAGCAGGGGATAACTAAAGTTTGAAAATAAGAGGAATCTTGATCGAGGAGGGCCGAAGCGCAGCAAAACGGCCCCATGGCCCTTGGCCAAATGGCCTAGCGATGTGCAAGGGGGGCCGAAGGCCAGACCGAGCCAGCTTGCTGGCGAAGGGCCGAGCAGACCTGCGAGCCCTGAAACGTAGCGCAGCAAGGCGAAGCCGCAGCTGAGGCCCCAAAAAACAAACAGCAGCATAGAAAAAAAGGTTAAAAATCCAATAGCAGAAAGCCGTGAAAAATGTATTACTTTTGTCTTTCAGCCGATTAGAAGCATAAACAGCAGCCTATGAAATCATTGGAAGACCTACACAATAGCTTGCCCTATCGCAAGTCAAATGACGATAATTTTGGGAATGTACTGGGCAAAATGCTGCAAGTATATGGCCTGAGCGACAAGATGCGGGAGTTTCAGATTCGGAACTACTGGGAGCAGCAAATGGGGCCAATGATTGCCGAGCATACACAATCGGTTTTTGTGAAAAGACGCAAATTATTTGTGCGAATGCGCTCTGCGCCCTTGCGTCAGGAGCTGCTTTATGGCAAGGCCAAACTCTTGGAATTGCTGAATCGGCATTTGGGAGAAGAATACTTGAAGGATGTGGTCATTTTGGCCTAAAACAGCGGAATAGTGTCGCAATTATTGCAAATTTTGGGCCCCACGGCCAGCGGAAAAACAGCATTGGGCATTGCCTTGGCCCAAGAATATGGGGCGGAGATATTTTCTTGTGATGCTCGGCAATTTTACCGAGAAATGGAGATTGGAACCGCCAAGCCAACCGCCGAAGAACTGGCGGCGGCTCCGCATCATTTTATCAATAGCTTGTCGATAGCGGACAACTATACGGTGGGGGATTATGAGCAGGATATTTTGGCCGCTTTGGCCAATTATTTTGAGCAAAAAGAGCTGGCTATACAATTGGGCGGCTCGGGATTGTTTGCTCGGGTTACGGCAGAGGGCCTAGATGAGTTTCCAGATGTGCCCGCAGCTGTTCGAGAAGAACTAGAGGCCGAATTGGCCAAAAAAGGCTTGGAAGCTTTGCAGCAAGAACTGGCTGCAAAAGACCCTCAATATTATCAAGAAGTAGATCGGCAGAACCCCAGAAGATTGGTCCGAGCCCTAGAGATTTGTCGGGCTACAGGACAAGCCTATAGTAGTTTTAGGCAGCAAAAGCGGGCCGTTCGTCCGTTTAATGTCATAAAGATCGCCTTAGATTGGCCCAGAGAACAGCTCTATGAGCGAATAGACCACAGAGTTTTGCTGATGTTAGAACAGGGCCTAGAGGCCGAGGCCAGAGAATTGTACCCAAAAAGAGGTTTATTGTCCTTAAAAACAGTAGGTTATCAGGAATGGTGGCCGTATTTTGAGGGCCAAATAGATCGGGCCGAAGTTATCCGCCTGATTCAACGCAATAGCCGCCGCTATGCCAAGCGGCAAATGAGCTGGTTGCGCAAGGAAAAAGATGTACATTGGGTAGATGCTCAATTGCCTTTAGATGAACAAGTTGAGGCCGTTTTGGGCTATTTGAAATTGCTATAATTAACGTTTAGTTGACTCCCAAAGGTTGGATATTCCTAACAATGCTCGTATTATTGCGGCCTTAAAGAGAAATTTCAGCTTTATACCAAAAATAAGTAAATGAAACAAACGATTAGTTTCCTCTTCGCCCTCTGCTGTAGCTTTCCGCTAGTAGCACAACTTACAGTTACCTTAGATAGCACACAGGATGTGAGCTGTAATGGCAATAACGATGGGGCTGTTTTTGTCACGGCAGAGTTTAATAACTGTAGCTCCACTACCGTTTTAATTAATGAGTTTTTAGTAGATGGACCTGGAACTGGCGACGGAACAGGTTGTGGCGCCAATGGCGACCCCCTCTCTGAAGAATATATTGAGCTCATCGCTCCCGCAGGTACAGATTTGAGTTGTTATGTTTTGACTGATGGCGACTGGATTTTGACCCTGCCCACAGGCAGTATCGTCCCCTCCGATGGCTTGTTTACTATTGGCCATAATAACTCGCCTTTGCATGTTGGTAACGGGACAATCTTTGACCTAGATGTTGAAGGCTGTAACTGTATCGCTGATGTAGGCACTAGAGTTTGTCAGGACCTTATTTTTACCAATGGCGGAGAGTATCTCACAATGTATAACGCCAGCGGAACCTTTATTGATGGAGTGATTTATGGCAGCCCGAGCAGCCAGAATACGCCTAGCCCAGGCGATATTATCAGCACCTCTGGTTTGACGGGTTGCGTAGGCAGTGTAACTATTCCCGCCCTCGCTAGCTATGCTACAATTGCCGTTTCTGGAGATGTCTATCAACGTAATCCTGATGGCAGCACTACTTGGGCCGCTACCAATGCTATGACGCCCAATACTTGTAATACTGGCGGAAGCGCCAACCTAAGCTTCCTTTGGTCAAATGGTGACACCACCGAAGACCTTTCTGGCCTGGCCGGAGGTACTTATACCCTAACCGTAACAGAAAGTAATGGAACTACCGCTACCGTAACCGCTACTATCAACGAACCTACCGCTATTTCTAGTAGTTTTATCTTAACCGACCCCAACTGTCCGAATAGCTTGGATGGCGCTATCGATATTAGCGTAAGCGGCGGCGCCAATGCCTATACTTTTGCTTGGTCAAATGGCGAAGTTACAGAAGATTTGAGTAATGTTTCTGCTGGTACTTATAGTGTAACTATTACTGACACTACTGGCTGCGAATTGGTCGATAGCTATCAACTCAATACGCCTTCTGGCTTTGCCGTAGCGCTCGATTCTGCCGTTTCGCCCCGCTGTAATGGCGACGCCAACGGAACAATTGATGTGACGGTAACCGGTGGCATTGCGCCAATTACTTACCTTTGGTCCAATACCGATACCACAGAAGATCTTAGCGCTTTGGCGGCTGGCACTTATGCCCTGACCGTTAGCGATGGCAATGGCTGCACAGATACTTTGTCGGCTGTTTTGCAAGATCCTGCAATTCTTTCTGCTAGCAGCAGTAGCCAAGACGAAAGCTGCGCCCTCAATGATGGCCAGATTGATCTCAGCCCCCAAGGCGGAACAACTCCCTATAGCTTCCTTTGGTCTGATGGCTCTACAACAGAAGACCTTAGCGGATTGAGCGCCGGAAGTTATACGGTAACCATCAATGATGCGAATGCCTGCCAAACCACGGCCACGGCTCAACTGGCTGCTGCCACGCCTCCCGCACTTAATCCTAGCCTAGGTTATAGCAACCAACAAGATACGGCCATGGATTTGGGCCTGACTATTCCCGCTACCACTGGCGCCAATGAAGCTGGCGTAAGCTATAGCTGGACCTATAGCCCCACAGGCGGCCTAAATCTCAGCTCCGATACCCTTAGCGATATCGAACTCAGCGGCCTGAGCGTAGGAAATTATACCATTACCGTTAGCGCTACGGCCAACAACTGTACAGTCAGCGAAACACTCACGCTAGAAATTACAGAATTGCCCGAACCCGCCTTGCCTTCGGCCTTTACGCCCAATGGCGATAATATCAACCCCAGTTTCCGCGCCCTCTACCTAGATGCCGCCTATGTGGATGAGTTCAAGATTTATAACCGCTGGGGCCAATTGGTCTATGACAATGCCGATAACCCTGTTTGGGACGGAACCATTGAGGGCAGCGAACAAGCCTGCGATGTCTATATTTATCGCATTAGCTACCAACGCCCACAAGATAGCGAGCCCGTTGTGCTCCGTGGCCAAGTAACGCTTTTGCGCTAACTTATTCGCCCAATAAAAAAGAGAGCTCCCCTTGCAGTGTTTTGCTGTGAGGGGAGTTTTTTTTGGGGCTGCCCACTCGCTTCGCTCGGGTCGGGCTGTCTCGCAGCTCGCTGTTCGCTCGGCCCTGCGCCGCCTTCGGCGGCTGGGTCTGGCCCTTCGGGCCACTGCTGTCCATCCCTCAGCCAGATTTAATCGCGCTGCTTTGGCCATAGTTTGCTATGAATTTTCTGCTAGGCCAGCTATTTTTTAAGGGCATAGCCTTCGCTATGGCTGAGAAAAATAGGGCCGACTAGCGGGAAATTGCTGCAAACTATAAAAGTGAGTGCGTTTAAATCTGGCTATAGCCTGCGGCGGCTTCGCCGCCTGCAAAACCGTTTAGAAGTGGTATTGCTTCGCAATCTTTTATTGAAAGAACAAAGCCCCAAACTTCTATTTGGGGCTTTGTTTAAAAAATTTATTTGGCAACAGGCGTTAGTTTAATTGTTTTTGTTTGGCTAGGAGGAGTTATATCTACACTTGTGGCAAAGGCAACCTCTGCCATATTAACACAATTGAAATTATCTTTTGAGGTGTTAACCTCTACGGTGATTTCCTCTTTTGTGGATTCCTTTATTTTTGCAGTTATTTCGATGTACTGTTCTGTGTAAGCGTTAGAAACCTGCCGGCTACCTGAGGTCCCTGCAGTTACAACTGTAAAAGCACTCATAGCCACATCGTTTGTTGTCTGAAAAGAATTTTTTTCTACTCTAAGTAGAAACTTAATTTTAAGGGTTTTTTCACTCTTAGAATACTCAGTAAAAAGATCCGATGCTTTTATCGTCATGTAGTTATTTCCTCCCTTAGTAACTATAGGGCTACTATTGTTTGTAATTGCATAGGAAAAAGAACCACCTTCAGTTGTTTTGCGGCTGAGACTAAATGTATATTCTATGCTGTCTGGATCCTGCTCTTTGGCTGCTACGGTTTTTAAAGCCTCTATTAACTTAGCTTTTAAAAGTCTAATAACAGATTTTCTGTCAGTTGTTGTTTTCCTAGCCTTTTTTGTATCATCATCAGACCACCAGCCAGACATATCAGGAATAATTTGAAGGATCCAGTCTGTTATCCGCTTAACACCTTCTGCAATAATATCTGTTATATTGTCTTCAATAGTATTAAATATTTCTTCGGCTTTCTCTGCAAGTAGTACTATATCGGCTACAGCTTTTTTCCAATTAAAAATCCATTGAATTTTGAAAGAATTTTTACCTAAGTCAAAGAGCGTTTCGGTTTCTTTCTTCGGCAGAGGAATAGGCTGGAAAATAGCCTCTAGCTTAGTACTATCTGCTAGAGCATGAATACCCGCTTTTTCTAAGGCCTGAACTGCAGCTTGATGCGGCTCTAAGTTGTTAAGGCCTTTGTGTATCACTAGTTCTAATAAGAAGGCCTGCCAACTGCTAGCAACCTCTGAATAACTTAGTTTTTCCCCTTCTACTAAAGTCTCCTTAAAGGTTTGCTGAAAGAGCGTCTCCAATTCTGGAAAGTCCGATATCTTCAGGTTGTTTTGGGCGTTTCGCTCCAAGGTTTTTCTAGAAAAATAGCGATACTTGTATTTGGCTAACTTATTAGAAAAAAGATCTCTATACTCCTCGCTCCATGCTTGTATGATTTTTTGAAGAGGATGATTGTGAGTGCCAAATGCCCCAGGAACTACGGCTCTTTTGAATTGGGCATCAAAAGAAAGCCAAGCTTCCGCACTTTCTTTAGGGAATTCCTTGGGAATCATAGCTAATAGTGCGGGATTATTGATTAGGCTTTCTGCTAGTTCAGCGTTTAATTCACTTAAACTAAGTGATTCAGATTTTAAGTTCTTGATATGCGTTAGTAGCAGTTGCCCCAAGAAATCATTAGGGTCTGCATTCATTCCACTCAAAAGAGACTGCAACAGTTGCATATCAACTTTTGTACCTCTGGGCTCTTCGCCAAGATAAGGAAGTAAATCTAACTGCTTTAGCCGTTTAGCTTCTACTGCTTCAAAAATTTCTCTAAGGGACTGTACTCTGTAGTTGGAGAAATCAAAGCCACAGTGAATAAATACCTTATGTTCTTCTAGGCTTCCTTCCTCCTCTAGGCGTTCCAAAGACTGAAGTAAAGAATTTTTGACTGTCGCTACTTTCACATATTTGTCTGTATAATAATCATTGGCCACTACTTGAGGAAAATAGCTAGGGGCTAAACAATCTGTAAGGCTAATGCTGTCATCCCATGTTAAATATTCCTCATCCTTCCATCTATTGATGCTATTTTTTTCCTCTTGTATCTTCAACAATAATTTTTCCTTAAGGGCCCTTACTTCTTTTTGGGTATCCTCTATCTCTTTGGCCTTCTCCTCCTCCGTCAAAAAGTCATCTTTGGCCAGGGCTTGGTCCAAAATGCTTTCTAGTTGGTTAGGGGAAAGGACATAGTTTTTAAAGTCTAGGGAGGTTTCTATCTGTTTATGGTCTGATCGGCCATCCTTGCTAGCTGCTTTTTTTTCATAGTTAGCAAAAATAGCTTCGAGTTCTTCTAAAAAGGCTATAGGTGATTTTTTGTCTGCAGCTTGTACTGTAGCATAAAGTTCGTCTTCAAGCTCTTTGATAATGGATTTCTTTTTTTTATAAGTAAAAAGGTTATGAATACCGCTTAAATCAGATTGAGGGGAGCTGGTTTTCCAAGTTGCTGCTCCTCTTACATTAGTTTTTGCTTTTTTACAAGCCTTCTGCATATCTCCACAATAGGCTTGAAATAATTTCCAAAATTTATCCTTTGGTATATCCTCCTGCTGAGCGCCTAGAAAACTGGCAATAATAGTCTCTAAGGCTATTTTTTCCTTGGCCAACTGTTTTTTATACGGCCCCAAAACTTTTTTGGCCTTTGTTAGGGCTGCTTTAAAGGATTGATATTCTGGGTCTTCAGGACTGAGCTGAGCGAGCAGTTCGCTCAGGCTTTTATACTGCAAATAGCTTTCGTTCAAAAGAGCTTGCTCTTGTTGGTAACTGTTTTTTGCCGCAATAATTTCCTTTTTGCTTTGCATTTTACTGGGATTAAGTAAACTAATAAAGAAGATAAGGATAGTGGCGAATGCTTTCATGTTATTTTGATTTTTGTTTATAGGTCACTACCCCCCAATATACAGTTTGTTTATTCC
>NZ_JH719942.1:1175907-1177926 GCF_000275825.1 Saprospira grandis DSM 2844 | reverse complement strand
CTGTACTGCTCCTTCGGTATATCCTCCTGCTGAGCGCCTAGAAAACTGGCAATAATAGTCTCTAAGACTGTTTTTCCTTGGCCAACTGTTTTTATACGGCCCCAAAACTTTTTGGCCTTTGTTAGGGCTGCTTTAAAGGATTGGTACTCTGGGTCTTCAGGGCTGAGTTGAGCGAGCAGTTCGCTCAGGCTTTTATACTGCAAATAGCTTTCGTTCAAAAGAGCTTGCTCTTGTTGGTAACTGTTTTTTGCCGCAATAATTTCCTTTTTGCTTTGCATTTTACTGGGATTAAGTAAACTAATAAAGAAGATAAGGATAGTGGCGAATGCTTTCATGTTATTTTGATTTTTTGTTTATAGGTCACTACCCCCCCAATATACAGTTTGTTTATTCCTTTTTGAATAAAGTAGGTCGCTAAAGCATCTGTTTTCTGCTAAACCGTCTTTTTGCAGCCTAGAAGTTCATCCCAAAATGGCCGAAGGCCAAAAAAAACAAAGCCCCAAACGGAAGTTTGGGGCTTTGAGACTATCTAAGTTTTTTGCTAATAATTACATTAGTAGAGCTAAGAATTTGAGGCATAAGTAGTATAGGGCTATCCTTATCAAGTAGTTTTGATGAGAATGAGAGACTGACAATTTCATCTCCAGCATCATTTAGGCCCTTATAAACTGATTGAAGGTCAATTTGAAAATGAGCTATACTTTGCTTTTGTTGGCCCGGCTCTATTTGGCCTTTTAGCTCATCCATTTCTCCCTCTGAGGCCTCTCGAATTAAATATTCTTCTTTTTTTTGCTTAATGACAAAATCAGTCTTCGTTTCGCCTTTAACACCCTTAATTATATTATCCGTGGCAACTTCTCCTTCTGTGGGGTCTCGTTCAATGGCTTCTTTAATTTTAACCACTGTAGCTTGTTCTTTGTACTTTTGCTTTTCCGTGGAAAAAGCCTGGGCCAATGGCTCACTAATTAAGACCGTAAAAGAACTGCTTTCGGTAATTATATTTCCTTTTTCTTCTACAGAAAAGGTCGTGGGCGTACTAGCTGGCAACTCATACTGCTTACTACTAGCTTTGTCGCCAGCTTTTGTGAGCATCATGCTTAGTTTAGCTGCCTTAAAATAAGGCTTTGGTTTAGCGGCTGGAATAAGAAGACTATCTATGCTGATAGAATAGATCTGGCCCTCAGCAGTAGCAAAGTGAATATGGAACTGTTGCTCTCTTTGAAAGAAACTCCTTTTTGGAGGAAGTGTAGCTTGTTTAAAAGCATCTTTGTAGGAGTCTATGGCCAGGAAAGCGGTATGCGCCCGACCACTTAGGTTGCGCCAATTCTTGGAGTTGTGTTTAACGGCTTCTTTATAGTATAGTGCCTCTATTTTTTTGTCATCAAACTGGCTTAATTCGGCTAAAAGGGCGGCCTGTAAGTCTGCTCTTTTGATTTCTTTAGCTAGTTTTTCTACGGCCTTGGCAAAGGCTAGGGGAACAGCACTTTCTAAAGGGCCAACAATTTCGGCCAAAAAATACAACTGCTTAAGCAGAAGCAGACGATCCATTTCTTTGGGAATCTCTTTTGAAGCGATGAGCTTTTCTAAGGATTTTATCGCAGGATGAATCTGCTCTTTCCATGCTGTTAATCCGTAGCTGAATCCTAGGTGTTTAACTTTTAGGCCAAGACCATTGATTTCTTCTTGAAATTGATAGAAGGTAAATGCATATCCTAACTCTTTTTCTGCTGTTCTAAGTGAGTTATCTACTTTGACCTTAGCTAAACTTTGAGCAAAGCAATCCTCAATAGTATTGAGTTGAATAAGCCCTAGTTGAGTTCCTGATAGCTGTGCAATTAAACCCTCAATTAGTGCTTTAGCCATAGGACTTTGGCTAGCTTTAGCTAAGCTATTTAAGCTGTCTAAAAGCTCTGCCTTTTGCCAAATAAAATCGGCCAGCGACAAAGTACTATCAAATTCTAGTTTAACCTGGGCTAAATATTCCTCTTCTTCTTTTGCTTGTTGCTCTTCTTTGGCCAA
>NZ_JH719942.1:990134-1175807 GCF_000275825.1 Saprospira grandis DSM 2844 | reverse complement strand
TGTTGTCTGCCTGCTCTACTAAAGCCTTAATATCTGCTGCAATTAGACGGCAAACTTTGAGCTTTTTACCTTCAGAAAAGCTGATGTGAAGATCATTTAGGTATAAGATTTCCTCCCACTGGTTCTTTTGAATGTTGCCTTGCAGCTTTCGTGCTTTTAACGCAACTTTTTGAGCGTTTTGGGCAAATTGTACCAAAAAGTCAGTTTTGGGTATATCCTCTTCCTTAAGGGCCAAAAATAGCTGCTCCAAATTGGCCTTTTCCATTTTGAGCTGCGGCTTAAAGGCCTTTAGGCCCGCTTTGGTCTTGAGTAAAGCCGCCTTCAGACTCGGGCGATCGGGATCCTCTGCAGGAAGCTCCTGATAAAGCGCATAGAGCTCTTGATATTGGGCCAAGGTTTCTTCATAAAGGGCTGTATCTTCTTGATACTGCTGCTGCTTTGCCAAAAAAAGTTGATGATTATCCATTTTTATAGTATTGAATGGGCTAATAAATAAGAAGCTGTGAAATAGAAAAATGGCTAATGCTTTCATTGCTTTGTTTTTGTGTTTATCTAAAAGTAGTAACTTTTATTTATAAACGCAAAATTAGCCTGAAATTTTCATCAAAAAATGGCCGAAGGCCATTCGGCCTAGCGATGTGCAGCAGTGCGGCGCAGCCGCAGACCCAGGCCGTCAGGCCGCAGGGCCGAGCGAGTAGCGAGCTGCGAAACGTAGCGCCGCAAGGCCGCAGGCCGCAGCGGAGGCCCCAAAACCTCAGCGAGCTGCAAAGCGACAACAAGCCCTTTAGGGCGCAGTTCGACGACCAAAGGGAGTAACCGCCGCAAGGCCGCAGGCCGCAGCGGAGGCCCCAAAAAATTATTATTTCAAAGAAAAAGGCTATTTTTGCGGCGACTAAAAGAAAATAATCATGCTGAACCTTCAGAATATATATGTACAATATGGCGATCGCCGATTATTGGACCAGGTTTCCTTTACGGTGCGAGAAAAAGACCGCATTGGTCTGACGGGCCGAAATGGGGCGGGGAAATCGACTATGCTTAAGATTATTGCGGGACAAATTGCGCCCATGCAAGGCAATATTGCCGCTCCTAAAGACCTCAGCATCGGGTTTTTGCATCAAGATATGCTCTTGCCCAAGGGCAAAACGGTGTTGGAAGAGGCCATGACGGCTTTTGCCAAGGCGCAGGCCATGGAAAAACGCCTAGAAGAGATTCAGCAAGAAATGGAGGAGCGGACCGATTATAGCAGCGATGGCTATATGGAGCTGATTCATGAATTATCGGAATTAAACGACCGTCTGGCCTTGATTGGTGGCCAAAGCTTGCAAGCCGAAGCCGAGAAAATCTTGATGGGCTTGGGCTTTTCGGTCAGTGATTTTGATCGACAAACCACTACTTTTAGTGGGGGCTGGCAAATGCGGATCGAGTTGGCCAAAATCCTCTTGCAGCGGCCACAGCTTTTGCTTTTGGATGAGCCCACCAACCATTTGGATATTGAATCTATCATTTGGCTCGAGCAGTTTTTACAGCCTTATGAAGGGGCCGTGATTGTAATTTCTCACGATAAAGCCTTTTTGGACAAGGTGACGCAGCGCACCATTGAGATTGAGTTGGGCAAAGTGCATGATTATAAAGCCAACTACTCTCGATATTTAGAATTGCGAGAAGAGCGGCAGGCCCAAATGCAGTCGGCTTTTCAGCAGCAGCAAAAAGAAATTGCCCGCAAAGAAGCCCTAGTCGATAAGTTTAGAGCCAAGGCCAATAAGGCCAAAATGGCCCAATCGCTCATCAAGGAATTGGACCGCATGCAGCGGATCGAGCTAGAAGATGGCGATAGCAGCCGGATGCGTTTGGAGTTTCCGCCAGCACCTCGCTCTGGCGAAAGAGTAGCCATTGTTAAGGGGCTGAGCAAAAGCTATGGCGATAATTTGATCTTGAATGAGGTAGATTTGACCATCATCCGAGGCGAACGCCTAGCCTTTATGGGCAAAAACGGAGAGGGAAAATCGACCTTAGTGAAAATAATGGTGGGCCAACAGCTGCCCACCGGCGGAACAAGCGAATTGGGCCATAATGTCCATTTGGGCTACTATGCACAGAATCAGGCCGAAGCCCTAGACCCCAAAAAGACCGTTTTAGAAACTATAGAACAAGATGCCCCCTTCGAGCTGCGTCCCCGACTACGGGCTATTTTGGGCTCCTTTCTCTTTAAGGGGGAGGATGTAGACAAAAAAGTATCGGTTTTATCGGGAGGAGAACGGGCCCGCCTAGCTATGGCCTGCTTGCTTTTGCACCCCATCAACTTATTGGTACTGGATGAACCCACCAACCACCTCGATATGCTTTCTAAGGCCATTTTGAAAGAGGCCCTTTTGCATTATGATGGGACCTTGGTGGTGGTTTCTCACGATAGAGACTTTTTGGATAGCTTGACCGATAAAGTTATTGAATTTGACCAAAAGAAGCTCAAAACCTATTTGGGCGACTCTGAATACTTCCTTAAAAAACGCCAATACGGCAGCCTGCGAGATGTTTCTTTGGGCAAAACGGCCAACAACAGCGGCAGCAGCAAAAAAGCCAAGCCCAAAAAAGATGAAAACGACCCAGCGGTCAAGCAAGCCCTCAAACAACTCAAAAGAAATATCCAGAATGCAGAACGACAACTGCAACGACTAGAAGAAGAGAAAAATAAACTGGAAAAAACCTTGGGCGATAGCAGCAAATTTGGAACCCCCAATTATGAAAAAGCCTTAGCCAAACATCAAGAAAATGAAGCGGCTACAGAAGAAGCCATGGAAAAATGGGAAGCCGCCGAATTGGCCCTAGAAGCCTTTTGGGAAGAGGAGTAAAAATAAACCTATAATAGCTTGTAAAAGAAGCCCCAAAAGCTTACTTTTGCAAGCATTTTTCTTTTTTAGGAAATGCAAACATTAATTTATTCACATTTTTAAACCGTCCCGGAAGGGAAACTTCCATAATTATGGAAAACGAAACTAATAATCAGGAGCTGGAGAACCAGCAAGAGCAAGAGCAAGAGCAAGTAGTAGTTGCTCACGACGATTTTGATTGGACCTCTAGCAGATCTGGTGAGTCAGCTTACTCTGCTGAAGAAATGGCCAAACTAACTGCCGAGTACGACGAAACTTTGAGCTCTGTAAAAGAGTACGAAATCGTTGGTGGTCGCGTAGTCGCTATCCAAGATGGCGATGTAGTTATCGACTTGAACTACAAGTCTGACGGATTGGTGCCCACTTCAGAATTCCGCGATATGCCCGAACTAGCCGTAGGCGATGTTGTTGAGGTATACGTAGAAACTCAAGAGGATAAGCGTGGACAGCTTGTTTTGTCTCGCCGCAAAGCAAAATTGCTTCGCGCTTGGGAAAGCATCGTTAACGCTTACAACGAAGGTACTGTCGTTAAAGGACATATCATCAGCAAGACAAAAGGTGGTATGATCGTAGACGTTCAGGGCCTAGAAACTTTCTTGCCCGGTTCTCAAATCGACATCAAACCTATCGTTGATTATGATGCATACGTAGGTAAAACTATGGAGTTCAAGGTAGTGAAAATCAACGAAGCGATCAAAAACGCTGTTGTTTCTCACAAAGCGCTTATCGAAAGCGACTTGGAAGCTCAACGTCAAGAAATCATCTCTAAATTGGAACGCGGTCAGGTCCTAGAAGGTACTGTAAAGAACCTTACCGACTTTGGCGCATTCCTCGATTTGGGTGGCGTAGATGGTCTTCTTTATATCACAGATATCTCTTGGGGACGTATTAAGCACCCCAGCGATGTGCTAGAGAATGGCCAGAAACTTAACGTTGTTGTTCTTGACTTCAATGATGACAAAAAACGTATCTCTTTGGGCCTCAAGCAACTACAACCCCACCCATGGGACGTATTGCCTGAAGACGTGCAGCCCGGTTCTACCGTTAAAGGCCGTATCGTAAACATCGAGGATTATGGTGCTTTCCTAGAAATCACTCCCGGTGTAGAAGGTCTTATCCACGTTTCTGAGGTGTCTTGGAGCAGCCAGCCTATCAACTCTCGCGATTACTTCAAAGAAGGGACTATCCACGAAGCTAAAGTGGTGACTATCGACCGCGAAGAGCGCAAGATGTCTCTAAGCCTTAAGCAGCTTAGCGATGATCCTTGGGCAACTATCGAAGAACGCTACCCCAAAAATAGTACGCACAAAGGCGAGGTCAAAAACCTTACTCCTTATGGCGTATTCTTGGAGCTCGAAGAAGGTATCGGCGGTATGATCCATATCTCTGACCTCTCTTGGACTAAGCGCTATGGCCACCCTGCCGAGTTTACCAAAGTAGGCGAAATCCTAGATATCATGATCCTTGATGTCGATGTAGATAGCCGCAAGCTCTCTTTGGGCCACAAACAACTCGAAGAAAACCCTTGGGATACTTTCGAGAACGTTTTCCCTGTAGGCTCTGTGCATGAAGCTACTGTCCTCCGCCGCGACGACCGTGGTGCTATCGTTCAACTTCCTTACGGCCTAGAAGCTTTCGCGCCTCTCCGCCACGTGAAGAAAGAAGATGGTAGCCTCGCAGAAGTAGAGGAAACTTTGCTCTTCAAAGTAATCGAGTTTAACCGCGATGATAAGCGTATCCTCGTATCTCACTCTCGCTATTATAACGATAGCAAGAAAGATGCAGACCGCCAAGAACGCGATGACAAACGTCGCCAAAACCGCGAATCTCAAGATGAAATGCGTAAGCAGCAAGATAAAGTAGAGCGTAGCACTATGGGTGACCTCAACGTTTTTGCCCAATTGCGCGAGCAAATCGAAAATCAAGAGAAAGATAATCAGGACGAAGAGTAAGATCTAACTCCTCATTCCGATTCATAATAAAGCCCTTAGCCTCTCAATGCAAATTGAGAGGCTATTTTGTTTTTTAACTTACTGCTGTTATTTTTGGGGCCTCCTGCCTTCGGCAGGCGCTACGTTCCAGGGCTCGCAGGCCTGCTCGGCCCTTCGGCGCTTTGCGCCTCGGTCTGGCCTGACGGCCACCCTTGCACATCGCTAGGCCATTTGCTCCCCAGCCCAGCCCTTATTTTTGCCCACTACCCTAGAATCTATATTTGTTATGGACCAATTAATTCTCGTTTTAGAAAGTAGCAGCCGAAAAACTTCGGTCGCACTCATTAAAAATGGCCTCTGCTGGCTAGTAGAAGAAAGTACCCTTGATACTGGCGACCCCGCCGCAGAACTTACGCTTTTTGTCCAAAAAATCTTAACGCGAGCCAAACTCAAAGGAGAAGATCTGGCCGCCATTGCCCTGAGCAAAGGCCCCGGCTCTTATACCGGCCTGCGCATTGCCTATTCTACCGCCAAAGGCCTAGCCTTTGCCTGGCAACTCCCCCTCCTGGCCCTCGATACCCTAGCCGCCTTGGCCTATGGCGCAAAATGGAACCAAAGCCTGCCCAAAAATAGCCTGCTGATCTGCCTAGAAGATGCCCGAAGAGGAAATGCCTATGCCGCTATCTATAATTGCCAACTGGAAATTATTAAATCGCCCTTTTTTGTGTCTCTAAAAGATCTAAACCTGAGTATTTATCAACAAGAGTATAGCCTCTACCTCCTAGGCTCTGCCGCTAGGAGTTACCAAGAACTGATGCCAGAAAGTAAATTAGAATTGTTGCCCCTAAAAACCGCCTCCGCCCGCTTTTTTGAACAATTGGCCCAAAATGCCTACGAAAAACAAGAATTTGCCGAACTCGCCTACTCCGAACCCTTCTATTTAAGGGCCCCTCAGCTGACTAAGCCAAAAAAGAATAAGTTTTTTAGCAAAAAATAGCCTGACTTTCTCTGGACCACCAAAAAGCTTTGCCCCTCTGCCATTAAAAATTTTTAATAGCTAAGACAATTACAGATCCACTAAAGGGCCCGACGATTATTCGTCGGGCCGCTTTTTTATGCGCTCAAGGCATTATTTTTGGGCCTAAATTACTAAACTGCTTTCTTGGAGCAGAAGGCGGCAAAGCCGCCTTGGCCGTAGGCCATCTGGCCTAGCGATGCGGCGGGGTGGCCGAAGGCCAGACCGAGTTTTTGAGCGTAGCGAAAAACGAAGGGCCGAGCAGACTTGCGAGCCCCAAAGCGTAGCGCCGCAGCTTTGCTGCGGAGGCCCCAAAATCATAAAACAGTTAAAAAACTGTATCTTGAGCTAAGAACTTATTAGAATGATTCTCTAGGAAAGACTCCTTTAAAATTAAATAGAACTTCATGCAACCAAAGCTGAAAAAATTGGTCTATGGCGGACTGCTGAGTCTTGCAAGTTTGCAGGGCATACAAGCACAGCAAACAGCCGTCTATAAAGACCCCCAGGCCGCATATCATGCCGCTATCGAATTTTATGAACAAGCCCTTTATGGCAAGGCCGAAGATGAATTGGGCCAATTGCTCGCCCCCGATCAGGCCCTTTATAATGACTGGGAATTGCCCGAATTGTACCGCCAAAAAGCAGAACTTTATGCCGCTCTGGCCGCCCTGCGCTTGGAACGTCCCGATGCCGAAAACAAACTTTTGGTCCTAATTAAAAAATATGAACCCCTATCGGTGGCCGCTCAGGCCAAATTGGAAGTGGGCCGTTATTATTATGCCCAAAGAGATTATAAAAAGGCGATCAAGTACCTCAGTAGCATCAACTTTAAAGACCTCAATGACCTAAGCAATGAGGACCTTATCGAGGCCAAGTTCCAACTGGCCTATTGCTATTTTGTGTCTAAAGACTTTAAGAAAGCCCAACCCGTTTTTGCCCAAATCAAAGGGACCAAAAGCGAGTATACTTTTCCCGCCAACTACTACTACGGACTCTGCTCTTTCTTCCTCAAAGACTTTGATGCGGCCCTAGCCAGCTTTGAAGTCGCCAATAAGTCGAGCCGATACGAAAAAGTGGTCCCTACCTATATTACCCAGATCCATTTCATGAAAAAGGATTATGATAAAACAATTGCCTACGGAGAACCCTACACCAAAAGCAATACGGTGCGGGAACGTATGACCATTGTGCAGGCAGTGGGCCAAGCCTATTACGAAAAGAAAAATTATAAAAAAGCGCTTCCTTTTATGGAAGAATACGCCAGCAAGACACCCAAAATGACAGAAGATATCTTCTATCAATTGGCCTATACCCAATATCGAGCTGGAAAATATGAAGATGCCGCCGGTAACTTTGAGCAAATTGCTCGACTAGATAATAAATTGGGCCAAAATGCCCGCTACAATCTGGCCGATTGCCAACTCAAATTAGGCCGCAAAGAGGAGGCCCGCCTTTCCTTTAAGCAGGCCGCAGAAATGAAGCAGGACAAAGAACTGCAGATTGACGCCAAAATGAATTATGCCAAGTTGTCTTATGAATTGGGCCTTGACAATGACGCTATTTCGGCCTTTATGGAGCTACTCAATACCAAATATAGCAACGAATCGCAAAACTTGATGAGCCAGCTCTTTCTCAATACTCGAGACTACGAAAAAGCCCTGAGCATCCTGAGAACAATTGACCGTAGCGAGCCCTCTCTCAAAGAAGCTTTCCAAAAAGTGGCTTATTTCCGTGGCGTACAGCACTATAAGGCTAGCAATTTTACCAAGGCCGTAGAGCGCTTTAATGAGTCTTTGGGCTCTGCCGTACATACCGAAACCACCGCACTGGCCCATTTCTGGAAAGCCGAGGCGCTCTTCCAATTGGACCAATTTGATAAAAGTATTGATGAGTATAACCGCTTTACTACCGTAGCAGCTGCCGCTCCCCAATTGCCCGCCAATTCCTCTAAAGGAACGGCCCATTATGGCCTAGGCTACAATTATCTTCGCAAAAATAGCTATGATAATGCCGTAGGCCAATTTGTGAAGGCGGTCAAGTATATTGAGCCCCGCCTAAGCAAAATCAATGATCGACATGTCTCTAATTTTGTCTATCCCGATGCCCTTGGCCGTGCCGGCGATTGCTATCTCTATTTGGGCGGAACAAATAATTATACCGCCGCCGCTGGCTATTATGAGCGGATTGTGGCCAATAATTTCCCCAATGAGGATTATGCGATGTATCAGCTAAGCCTGATCTATAGCTTGACGAACCAAGCCCAAAAGCAACTGCGTACCCTAGCCGATTTGGTGGGCCAACACCCCAGTTCTATCTATGCCGATGATGCGCTTTATGCTATGGGAAGTACCCAGATTAACCAAAATGAATTCGATCAGGCCAAAGGAAGCTTTGACCAACTGATCGTAAAATATCCCGATAGCGAGTATACCGCCAAAGCCCTATACAAATTAGGCGTGCTCTCTTATAGCCGCGATATGAACCGCGAAGCCCTCGACTATTTTAAGACGGTGGTGAGCAATAATGTCCAAACAGAGGAAGCTAAAGCCGCCCTCAACTTTATCCGAAAAATCTATATCGATCAAGGCGATCCCGATGGCTTTATGGCTTATGCCTCTACCTTACAAGGCTATAATTTCTCCGATATGGCCGCAGATTCGCTCCTTTATGAATCGGCCGCCTCTTCTTTCGATCAGGAAAATTGGCCCGCCGCTGCCGATAATTATAGCAAATACCTCGATCGCTTTCCCAAGGGACTCAATAGTATGTCGGCCCACCTCAACCGAGGAATCGCCTACTATAACCTCAAGGAATACCCCAAGGCCCTTAGCGATTTCTCTTATGTGGCCGAGGCCAAAGACCCCAAAGCTCCCCCCGCTATGGCCGAGGAAGCCAATCTCTTGGCAGGCCGAATTTGCTACCACATTACCGAGGATTATGCCAAGGCCCTTACTTATTTTCAAGGCCTAGAACAATTCGCCTCTAGCCCCGAAAACCGCTCAGAAGCCCGCCTGTTTGGTATGCGCTCGGCCTATTATGGCCAAAATTATCAGGCCCTAAAAGGACTGGCCACCAATTTCCTCAAAGAACCCAATGCTAGCGCCGCCAACAAGGCCGAGGCCCATTTTTACCTCGCTAAGGCCCAACAAGCCGCTGGCAATAATGCCAAGGCGATGCAGTCTTATAAGGAGAGCCTCAAACTAGTCGATGACGATATCAACGCCTCCGAAGCCCATTACCAACTGGCCAAAATTACTTATATCCAACGCGATTTGGATGGCGCCCTAGAACTGGCTTTCCAAAATAATAAGCTGCTGGGCCAACACCTCAATTGGTTGGCGCGCAACTTTATCCTCATCGCCGATATCTATGCCGAACAAGGCAAATTAGATGCAGCCAAAGGTACCCTAGAAAGCCTATTGGGCAACTTCAACGGCGAAGCCGAAATTGTGAAGGAGGCCCAAGATAAACTGGCCCAAGTCAAGCAAGCTATTTCTTCTAATAGCCGCCTGCGCCGAAATGATGGCAGTGGCGAACTGGAAATGATTGATTAAATCTTTCTTTTTTTGGGGCTGCCCCGCCCTGCGGGCGGGTCGGGCTGTTCCGGGCTCGCAGGTCTGCTCGGCCCTTCAGCGCTAAAGCGCTTCGGTCTGGCCCTGCGGGCCACCCTCTCCATCCCTCAGCCGCGTCGCTGCGCTCCTTTGCGGCGGCTTCGCCGCCTGTCCTCTCCAAAATAGATCGTCTAAAGAAAAATCAAATGATAAAATATAGTAAATCTCTTTGTTTAGCTTTGGCTGTTGGGCTTTTTGCCCCCAACCTAAAGGCCCAAATCAATGATGTAGGGACCGAGCTAGTCAAACCCTTTAAGGCCCAATTGGCCGAAAGTAAAAAGCAGGAGGCTCAGCCTCTTTTAGCCGATTTGGATACCACCGCTGGCCAAAAATTGACCTATCTGGTCCCCGAACGGATCGTCTCGGTCAATTATCCAGAACCTAATATCCGCCCACTGGCTATGCCGGTGCCTAAGCCCCCCAAAAGTCTCCACTTTTATACAAAGGCGGGCATTGGTTTCCCTCTTTCCCCTTTGCTAGAACTCTCTTACCACAATAGCAATAGCGATAAGTTTAGCTTTGGAGCTACAGCCAAACACCATAGTAGCCAAGGTAACTTAGAGGACCAAGTTTTTGGCGAAACCTCAGTAAATCTACAAGGCGATTATTTTCTGCCTAATGGCCTAGCCATTGGCGGCGCCCTAAATATGGACCTCAATAATTATCGCTACTATGGCTACCACCAACTCCTCGAAAACCTAGGCGATAGCCTCTATCCCTTTGCCCAAGATAGCTCTGGCCTAGCCGAAGATAGCCTCAAACAACGCTACCTTACAATAGGGGCCAATATTCATCTCTTCAATGCCAAAAGTAATAAACAAGAGATGAACTATAGAGCCGATCTGGACCTCTATAACACCACTTCTTATCATGGCGTTGGCGAGCTCAATATCCGCCCCCGCCTTGTTTTTGAAAAATGGTTGGGCAATAGCCGCAGCCCTCAACATCGCCTCTTTGCCAATGCCGAGCTGCTGTATAGCCGCTATACCACCACCGATAGCAGCCAAAGCCGCAGCCTGGCCCAATTGCATGCTGGAGCCGACCTCAATTTTGGCAACTTTAAGAGCCGTCTAGGCGCCCGCTTAGGAAGCAATGCCGGACAGTTTTTCGTTTTGCCCGATATTGAGTTGAGCTATGCCGTTTTAGGGGGCCAATTTATTCCCTATGCAGGTTGGTCGGGCAGCATCCGTGAAAATACCCTCATGCAGCTCTCTACTTATAATCCTTTCTTAGATACAGAGCGCCTGCATTGGGAACATACGCAAGAAAGCCGCTTTTATGGGGGACTCAAAGGGAAGATTAAGCGCCTAGGCTACGACTTTAATGTCTCTTATGCCAATTTGAGCCAACAACCCCTTTTCTATAATACCACAGAAAGCAATTATCTGAAATTTGGTCTGGCCTATGATACGCTCAGCCGCCTAACCCTGGCCGCAGATGTAGAACTCCAAATTATGGAGGAACTCTACTTTAAAGGCGCTTTGGCCTTTAATAACTATAGTGGCGGAACGGCTGAAGTGGCTTATCATCTGCCTGTTTTGGAGTCTAGCTTTGGCCTGACATACAAAAAAGGCAATCTAGAAGTTGGGGCCGACCTCTTTGTCAATGCGGGCGTGCCTTATCTCCCTGCCTTGGGCACCGAAAGCGAAACTCTTGGCGGCTTGTTTGACCTTAACCTCAATGCTACTTACTGGCTCGGAAAAGGAGAGCAACAACGCTTTGCTTTCTTTGTAGAAGGCAATAATTTGCTCAATAATAAATACCAACGCTGGTACCTCTATCAGCAATTGGGCATCAATGGAAAAATTGGTGTAATGGCTAAGTTCTAAGATGACTTAGGACCTGCTGCAAAGGGGCTGCTCGATATCGAGCAGCCCCTTTTGTTTTTGGACCAACTAGGGCATCAAGCCTTTGATGAGCTGTTAGATCTCTGTCGAATAGGGCATCAAGCCTTTGATGGGGTATTTGATCTCTGTCAACTAGGGCATCAAGCCTTTTATAGGGTATTTGATCTCTGTCAACTAGGGCATCAAGCCTTTTATGGGGTATTAGATCTCTGTCAACTAGGGCATCAAGCCTTTGATGGGCTGTTTGATCTCTGTCAACTAGGGCATCAAGCCTTTGATGGGGTATTAGATCTCTGTCGAATAGGGCATCAAGCCTTTGATGGGGTATTAGATCTCTGTCGAATAGGGCATCAAGACTTTGATGAGCTGTTTGATCTCTGTCGAATAGGGCACAAAAAAAATCCCTGGGACTGTTCAGGATTTTGTGTATTAGAATAAAATTTGGGCCTTTAGCTTGTTGGGATTTGGCCAATAGTCGCCCAGGGACAAGCCCCTAGGCTAATCCAATGGAGTCAGCCCTCTGCGAGGGCCTCAACTATTGATATACAAGGCCTTGTTCAGTTGTTGTCACAGAGAAAAACCTCATCCAAAGGCCCTCTTTAGAGGGCTGTCTGAAAAAGCTAGCCTAGGGGCTTGTCCCTAGGCAGCAAAAAGGAGAAACACAAAATTTTAAACAGGCTCAAATCCCCTCCGAGGAGGGGATCATCTAATATTCTACTAAGGAGCAAGGCCTTATATTACTCTAGTGTTTGCAAGAGCTCTTTTGCTTTTTCTTGATAGGGGCCTTGGGGCACCTTTTTCAGGTAGCTTTTGGCCAGTTCTTTTTGGTTTTCGCGTAGGGCCAAGAGCGCCTGATACCAAGGGAGTTTTTCGGAAATATGGGGGGGCAGGCTAGGCAATTGGGCCAGCTCTTGCCAGTAGGATTTTGCGCTGCCTAGCTCTCCTTGCTCAAAAGCGATATGGCCCAGATAAAACTGGGTTTCTTCTTGGGCAAAGATAGAATTGGCCTTTTGGTAGGCCAGCAATTCTGTTTTAGCTTTGGTCCAATCCTTTTTCTCATAAGCATTGAGGCCGAGCTGCAACTGTCTGAGGGCTTCTTCATTTTGGCCAAAGCCTTGGGCGCCTAAAAGCAGTTGTAACTCCTTTTGGGTAGACTCTGCACTGGCGATAGCGTATTCTTGAGACCAGCTGGGTAGGCTTTGCGACTTCTGCCACCAATAGCCCAGACTCACTAATAAAATTAGGCTAGCGGCAATACCCATAATTGGGCGCCAGCGGGGGAGGGGGCGAACCTTAACCTCTTTTTCTTTTTCTTCCTTTTGGGCAAAAAAGCCTTCTGCTTCTAATTCTTGGGCAATTTGGCCAATTTGTTTTTGGGCGGCTTGAGTCTGTAGGGCTTGTTCTATGGGGCGTTCAAAAAGGCCTTCCTCATCTAGTTCTTGGGCCATTTTTTCTACAGCGCTTTGGCGGCTAAAATCCTGAATAGCTTGGATAGCGATGCCATGCGCCTGCAGCTCGGCGGCATAGGCGGCATCTTTTTGGGCCAAGGCAAGGGTAGCGGCTCGCTCTTCGGCAGAGAGTTGGTTTTGCTGGAAAGCATCCAGCCATTCGGGGCTATGAAAATCCATAAGTTTAAGCTTTGGGCTGGCCCAGTAGGCGCAGCAATTGTTTTTTGAGCTGTTTGATACAGCTATTTTTCTTGACCTTAGAGTAATTATCGGCAAAGCCCATAATTTGCTCAATTTCTCGATGCGACTTCTTCTCAAAATAGTAGAGCTCCAGCACTTTTTGGCAATCGGTATTCTTCATGCTACTTAGGGCTTTCATGGCGGTCATAAGTAGGGGGTCGGCCTCTTCTTCCTCTAAAAAATAGACCTCTTCTTGGACCAAATGGGGGAGGGGCTCTTGCAGCAGGCGTTCCTCATCTTGGAGGATGGGGTTTTTCTTTCGTTTGCGGAGCTGTTTGAGCCAGAGGTTTCGGCAAACGGCATAGAGATAAGTTTTGGGTTGGCAACTGAGCTCGAAATCGGGCGTTTGCATTTTGGTCCAAAAAATCTCTAGGGCCCGATTAAAAGTAGCTTTGGCATCGGTTTCTTGGGCGCCCTGTTGGAGCAAATAACTAGCACAATACCAATAGGCCTGTTCATAGAGGGCTTTGTAGGCGCTTTGGTCTCCAGCCCGAAGGGCCGCAATTGAAATATCCATAAAAAAGAGGTTTCTGGGGGGGCAAGCTTGTGAGCTCAATGAATAATACCCCAAAGGGGATGATGGTTAGCCCAAAGGGCCTAAAAAATTACAAAAGTCTGTAGAAAGGGCCAAATCTGTTTGGATCTAGAAGGCTGGCCGAAGGCCAGCCTGGCCTAGCGATGCGGTGGGGTGGCCGTTAGGCCAGACCGAGCCAGCTTGCTGGCGAAGGGCCGAGCAGACCTGCGAGCCCCAAAGCGTAGCGCCGACGAGCGCAGCGAGGCGGAGGCCCCAAATCCTAATCTATAATTGTAGCGATCAGTTTTCGGCGGCCACCATAGTTTCTAAACTCGCAAAGATAGAGCCCCTGCCAAGTTCCTAGGGCGAGTTGGCCTTGAATAATGGGAATACTTAAACTTGTGCCTGTGAAAGCGGTTTTAATGTGGGCGGGCATATCGTCGGGGCCTTCTAGGGTATGCAAGAGGCCTTGTTGGTTTTCGGGGACCAGGCGGTTGAAAATCGTTTCAAAATCCATACGGACATCGGGGTCGGCATTCTCGTTGATCGTCAGGCCAGCCGAAGTATGTTGAATAAAGAGTTGAAAAAGGCCATTTTGGGGAAGTTTGGGCAATTGCTGCAAAACCTCTGTGGTAATGAGGTGGAATCCTCGGTTTTTGGCCTGAAGAGCAATAGAATGATGTTGAATAGACATAGAAAATCACAATTTTGAGCGTTAATAATCCTTATCTTCGCCCTTGAAAAAAAAATAACTAAGCAATATGTTTGATACGCCATGGCTTTATAACTTGGGTAAAGTTATTCACTTTATTGGGCTCATTAGCTGGTTTGCGGCCCTATTTTACCTGCCTCGTCTATTTATTTATCATACCGAGGCTTTGGAGCGGCCCGAGGCGGAGCGGGGAATTTTGACAGAGCAATACGCCATTATGCAGCGCCGATTGTATCATATTATTATGACGCCAGCCATGTTTATTACCTTTTTGGGGGGCAGTATGATGCTCTTTTATTATGGTTGGGATTGGTTTGTGGCCAATATTTGGATGCACTGGAAGCTGGGGTTTATTGTGCTTTTGGTTGGGTATCATTATTATAGTAAGGGCATTATGCAGCGTTTGGCCCGCAATGAATTTGTGATGAGTTCGGCCAAATTTCGGATGTACAATGAGATTGCCACCCTCTTGCTCTTGGCCATTGTTTTGTTGGCCGTTTATAAAAGTAGAACTGATTTTTTGATTGCCTTTTTGAGTTTGATTGCCTTTGGAATAAGCCTGATGATGGGCATTAAGGCCTATAAGCGCTATCGAGAGCAAAAGGGAGAAGTATAGTAAATTATGTCGTTTAAGATTTATACCAAAACTGGAGATAAGGGAACTACCGCACTTTGGGGCGGGGGGCGCCTACCCAAATACCATTTGAGAATTGAGGCCTATGGCAGCCTAGATGAGCTAAATGCGAACTTAGGCCTATTAAGAGATTTTTGCGAGCAGGAAGAACAGCGGCAGCAGCTTTTGAAGATTCAGGAGCGTTTGTTTAGCCTAGGGACCATCATGGCCACCAGCCCCGAAAAGGCCGATAAGGTCAAGCAACCCGATGTTTTGCCCGAGGATGTCTTGCAGCTCGAAAACTGGATGGATGCCATGGATGAACATTTGGCCCCACTCAAAAATTTTGTTTTGCCAGGCGGCCACCCTCAGGTGTCTCGGGCCAATATTGCCCGCACGGTTTGCCGCCGTGCCGAGCGCCTAGCCGTGGCCCTAAATGAAGAACAAGCCCTGCCTGCGGTGGTCTTGCAATACCTCAATCGCCTATCCGATTATCTCTTTATTTTTGGCCGCTTTGCCGCCCATTGCCATCAGGCAGAAGAAGTACTTTGGAAGCCAAGAGGCTGATTTTAAGAGAACTTTAGGGCCTTTTGGCCCTTTTTTTTATGGCAGAAGCGTTTATTATAAAATGCTGTAGGAGATTTGGGGCCTCCGCCTCCCTTCGGTCGTCGGCGGTTACTCCCTTCGGTCGTCGAACTGCGGTCTAAAGACCTTGTTGTCGTTTCGCAGCTCGCTACTCGCTCGGCCCTGCGGCCTGACGGCCTTGGTCTGCGGCTGCGCCGCACTGCTGCACATCGCTAGGCCGGCGGGCCTTCGGCCCGCCCTGACCGCCAAACAAACTAAGGCAAACAATAATCATGATGAAAGCTATACACCTCCTTTTTTTGCTGCTCTTCTGTAGCCTCAGTCTTAGGGGCCAGCCCCTGCGCAAATCGGCCAAAGAACATATGGAAGATGCCGAATACTATTTTAATAATGCCAAATATGAGGCAGCAACAGCTAGTCTAAAACAGGCGGTTAAGCAAAAGCCCAACTTTGCTGCGGCTCAGCGCTTGCTAGGGGTGGTGGCCAAAGAAACAGGCGATTATGAAACGGCCAGAATGGCCTATGAACGGCTCTTTAAGCAAAATCCACTCTTGTCTAGAGCCGCCTATTTTGAGGCCGCCGAACTACAGATGAAAGCCTATAACTATATCAAAGCCTTAGAGTACTTTGAGCTCTATAAATATGCAGACCCCAAAAACTATAGCATCAAGGAAGAAGGTGCCGCCCGAAATTACGATGCGTATTTGGACCGAAATATTAAGAGCTGCGAATATGCTATAGAAATGGAATATACCGGCTCTACGGGCAAGGCCGAGCTTTTGCCCGGCATGGCCAACTCCAAATTTGATGAGTTTTTGCCCACCTTGAGGGCCAATGGCGATATGCTCCTCTATACCTCTAACCGCTCGGGAGATGAAGATATTCTGATGCTGCGCAAAAACGATAAAGGCGAATGGAAATCGCCAAAATCTATTGGACCAGCCATCAATACGCCTTATAATGAAGGTATGGCCAAGTTTACGGTTTGTGGTCGACGGATTTTCTTTGCCGCCTGTGCCTGGGAAAATGTGCAGGGTGGCTGCGATATTTATGTGGCCGAATATGATAGCGAAAATGAAATTGTAGATAGCGTGGGGCCAGCAGTAGGCCTCAATAGCGAAGCCTGGGACTCTCAACCCTCTATTAGTTGCGATGGCTATAAAATGTACTTTGTCTCTACTAGAGAAGGAGGATTTGGCGGTAGCGATATCTGGGTTTCTGACCTAATGGCCAATGGCCGCTGGGGCGTTCCCGAAAATCTTGGACCAAAAATCAATACGGAAGGAGATGAAGAAGCCCCTTTTATTGCTCCAGATGGCCAAACCCTTTACTTTGTGTCTGATGGACATCCGGGATTGGGCGAAGCCGATGCTTTTCGGACCTTATTATTAGAAAATGGAGAATGGTCTAGACCAGTAAATATGGGCGAGGGCGTCAACTCTCCCTTCCGAGAAGCGGGCATTGTGGTCTCTCCTGATGGCGAGTATGCCTACTTTTCTTCTGATCGACCTGAAGGAAAAGGCGGTTTGGACCTTTATAGCTGCCATATCCCCGCCGCTATGGCCCCTGCCGTAGAACATGTATTTTTGGATGGCTACCTCTATGATGAAGCCAGCTCCGAACCTTTGGCAGGAGCCAGAGTTCGCCTGAGAAATGAAGGCGAAAATATTGGCATCTTTGAAACAGATAAGGCGGGCCGGTTTTTTCTTTGTTTGCCTAGTGGAGCTTCTTACTCCTATATTATTTCTAAAGAGGGCTATGATAACTTTATTGGGGCCGACTATTTTGAGCGAGCGGCTGGAGAAGCGATCAAGCGAATAGATGTACAACTAAGCCCCAACGGAAAACTCCCTGAAGAAGAGCCCGTAATGGCCGAGCCGCCAAAGCCTCGTTTGCGCAAAAACCTATCGGTCTACTTTGAGACGGGAAAATATGATTTGAGCGAGCTGCAAAAGGAGCAAATACAAAAACTACTAGAGCAATTTGAAGATCCTGAAAATCTAAAAATTCAGGTAACAGGCTTTGCCGATGATGTGGGGGATAAGGAGTTCAATTTATCCCTTTCGCAGAAGCGGGCGGGTTATGTCACCAAGTTTATGAAAGAACTGGGCATTACAAGCGCCCAAATTACTACCGATGGCCGAGGCGTAATAGAAAGCAATATGGCCAAACACCAAAAGCGAAAGGTAGAAATCATTATCCTTAATCGTTAGGGACCAAAAGAAGCCGCTTGGGGCAAGCTATTTAAATAGCTGTCCACCCTTTTTTTTTGATTATCAGGTTTTTATTTCTGTTTTGAAGTCCGTAGGTACAAAATAGTCGTAAGGGCAGAGAGGGCAATAAAAGAGGCAAAGTGTCTAGTAATTTTACCGTAGAAATATGGGCAATAAACGGTATAGCGACTTATCCTTGACAAGAATTAAGCTTTAAGAAAAAAATATATAAAAATAAGAGCTAAAAAAAGTGACTTTTCAGAGCAAAGTGATCTCTTGTATGAGTTGAATTTATTACTGAAATAAATTTAGGTTCTAGCTTAAGGTAGTATAAAAAACTGTAAAATAGAGGTTGTTTGATTTTTTATTTGGAGATATTGGTTTTTTTTTGCCGTCAAAATAATTTTATTACGCAATGAGTTTAATTTTTATATTGACTAGAGCTAATAAAGAAGTATATATTTGTGCTCTTTTTAGGGCGCATACAGATTGGATGGAGTAAAAAGCTAGGAGTTATTCTTTAAGGAGCGAAGCGACTGGCTGAGGGATGGAAAGCAGGGCCGCCGAAGGCGGCAGACCCAAGCAGCTTTGCTGCTGCAGGGCCGAGCGAGTAGCGAGCTGCGACACAGCCCGACCCGCCCGCAGGGCGGGGCAGCCCCAAAAATAAATTACATAAGCATTTTATCAAACACATTTTAACAGCATTTAGATGAACGTGAAAATTACAAACTACTTAAGGAGGGCAGTTTTTGTCCTTGCTTTCTGTTTGTTGTATGGGGGCTCTGCCATTGCTCAGGTGAGCATTGGGGGGATTATCAATGACTATACGGCAGTAACATCGTTAAATTTACCCGTATGCGATCCCTGTGATCAGGCCTGTGCGCATACTATTACGGTGCAAGACCCTTCGGCTTTTGCAGCTGGGGATAAGGCCTTGATTATTCAGATGAAGGGAGCGGATATAGATGTGACGAATACATCTGCTTCAGGAGATATTTTGAATATTAACGAGGCGGGTAACTATGAATTTTTTGAAATTGGGAGTATTACCGGAAATGTATTGACGCCTAAATATTCATTGATTCGGAATTATGATGTAACTGGAGTGGTGCAAGTTGTGCGGATTCCAGATTATGGAAACAATGTAGTGGAGGTCAACTCTACTTTGACGGCTCAAGATTGGAGTGAGACGAATGGTGTTGGTGGGGTTTTGGCCTTGGTGACGGATAAATTGGTATTGAATGCGGATATTGATCTTTTAGGAAAGGGGTATCAAGGTATTCAAATGACGGTTAATGGAAGCCCAGACAACTGTACCATTGATCCAACTCTTCAATATACGCTACCAAATACAGCTATTGAAGCATGGGAAAAAGGGAGTGGTATTGTTGTAGATGATCCAGCTACCAACCATGGACGTGGAAAGCGGGCCAATGGTGGTGGTTCTGGTGCTTCTGGTGACTCTGGAGGAGGAGGCGGAAGTAACTATGGTGAAGGTGGAAATGGAGGTAATCGTTGGTGCAATAAAGTTGATCCTGCTGGAGGTATAGGTGGAGCTGCTTTAAACAGCTATCTTGCTCAAGATAAAGTGTTCTTGGGTGGTGCTGGTGGACCTGGTTGGGTATCTACAAATAACCCTTCTTCTGCTGCTGATGGTGGTGGAATTGTAATTGTTTTTGCGGATACGATTGTTGGAAACGGCTACACTATCAATGTTCGAGGGACCACTCCTGTGGCTGTAAATCCTGTGGGTGCCCCAGATGGTGGTGGCGGAGGAGGCGCTGGAGGTAGCGTTGTTCTTAAAACACAAGTTTATGAAGGCTTGTTAAGTGTAAATGTATCTGGAGGAGATGGTCAAAATTTGAATACCACGAATGAGCATGGACCAGGTGGTGGCGGCGGTGGCGGAGCCTTGTTATACTCTCTGGCTTCTATACCTACCAATCTTACTTTTATTTCTGATGGTGGTGCTGGAGGTGAACATACTAATGGTGCTAGAAATGGATCAGTTGATGGAACTGCTGGTGGATCTGTTTCTTTATATGTACCTATTCAGAACCCCAACTATACTACAGAAATTGATGAAGATAACCTTTTGAGTGCCTGTGATATTGATGATGACAATGATGGCGTTCTGGATATTGTAGAAATCTATAATGGAGATCATGATGGCGATGGTACACCAGATTATGCTGATCCCAATTTCTGCGCAGATGTTTTTGCGGGAGTAAATGGTTGGGACTGTGCAGATGGTCTGCCAGATCCTTCTGGAGACTTAGATGGCGATGGTGTCCCAAATTATTCTGATGTAGATTTTCCTTATTGCTCTGGTATCTCTAATAGTGTTTGTGCTAATTTTGATGCCGATGGTGATGGTTCTCCCGATCATGTAGACTTAGATGCCGATAATGATGGTATTCCAGATATTGTAGAGGCTGGCGGAGTTGATACTGATGGTGATGGCCAAGTTGACTCTGATCTAGATATAGATGGCGATGGTTTAGTTGATATCTATGATGATGAGATTGGTGGAGCATCTACTGCAACTTATTCAGATGAATGCCGGAATACTGTTGGGCCTAGCCATACACTTAGTTTTAGTGTCAATACTTTAGATGTAGCAGTAGCTCCCTCTTTGTCCTTTTCTTTGTCGGGTGCTTATGGCACAGATGCCGCTAGTTTTACGCTAGAGTTAGAGGATGGAACTATCTTAGGCCCTTTTAATCGTCAAAATTCTAGCAATACTGCTTATGCAAATTGTGGTAGTCCTGCTATGGATATGAATCCTATTAGTATTCCTACTGCTTCTTGGAATACCGCTAATGACGACGGTGTTGTTGTTATAATTATGAATACAACTACAGATGTAGACCCATCTCTTTGCTCTGGAGTGGCCTCTTGTATCTCTAATATGGAGGTTAGTTATATTGGTACCGGTACTGCCGGGAATTTAATTACTGGTTTAGATTCTGATAATGATGGTATTCCGAATAGCTTAGATCTAGATTCTGATAATGATGGTATTCCTGATTTAGTAGAAATTGGAGGTGAAGATACTGACGGTAATGGCCAAATAGATGCTTTTACAGATACCGATGGCGATGGCTTTCATGATGTCGTCGATGGGGATGTAGGAAATGATGGCACAGCAGAAAATACCGCTAATGCGCTCCAACTTACTGGCGCCGATAATAATAATGATGGCCTAGCCGATAGTTATCTTAATGGTGATTCTGACGCTGACGGTATCTTAGATATCTATGACCTCGATAGCGATAATGACGGTATTCCTGATGCCGTAGAAGCCGGCGGAACTGATGCCGATGGCGATGGCCGAATCGATAACTTTGTCGATACCGATGGCGATGGTTTTCATGATGCTGTTGATGGCGATGTCGGAAACGATGGTACCGCCGAAAATACCGCTAATGCGCTCCAACTTACTGGCGCCGATAATAATAATGATGGCCTAGCTGATAGCTATCCTAACAATGATGTCGATGGTGACGGTATCCCCAACCAACTAGACCTCGATAGCGATAATGACGGTATTACCGATCTGGTAGAAGCCGGCGGAACCGATACGAACGGAGATGGCCTAGCCGATAATTTCAGCGATACCGATAATGACGGCCTGCATGATGTCCTCGATGGCGATGTCGGAAACGACGGTACCACCGAGAATAGCGCTCAAGCTCTTATCCTTACAGGCAATGATGTCAATAATGACGGTGCCCCCGATAATTATCCCAATGGCGACGCAGATAACGACGGTCTCCTCAATATCTATGACCTCGATAGCGATAATGATGGTATCGCCGATGTGGTAGAAGCTGGCGGAACCGATACCAACGGAGACGGTTTTGCCGACGACTTTGTCGATACCGATAACGACGGCCTGCATGATATCCTCGATGGCGATGTCGGAAATGACGGTACCGCCGAGAATAGCGCTCAAGCTCTTATCCTTACCGGAACCGATAGTAACAACGACGGCCAAGCCGATACTTACCCCAATGGCGATTTCGATGCCGATGGCCTCCTCAATATCTATGACCTCGATAGCGATAACGATGGAATCCAAGATATCTTGGAAGCTGCTGGAACCGATGCCGATGGCAATGGCCGCGTAGATACATTTACCGATGCCGATGGCGATGGCTTTGCCGATGCCCTAGACGGTGACCCCAATAATGATGGTACCGCCGATAATAGCGCTGCCGTACTCATCTTGACTGGCGCCGACAATAACAATGATGGCACTCCCGATAGCTATCCAAATGCTAACGCAGATGCCGACGCTACTCCCAATTTCCTCGATCTCGATAGCGATAATGACGGAATTACAGATGTAGTCGAAGCCGCAGCAGGCGCAGTAACCGGAGCCGCTAATACCGATTCTCCCAGCAACGGTACCCTCGATGGCCAAATTGAAGATGGTCCCATTACCGACGCTAATGGCGACGGCTGGTCTGACCTCCAAAATGGAACTATCAATCTCTTGGATACAGATGCCGACGGTATTGCCGACCTCTATGATATCGATGCCGATAATGACGGTATTCCAGATTATCTAGAAGCCGTTTGCTCTACTTGCCCCACCTTCGGCATGACGCCTTCTGGCACCGATGCTAACGGTAACGGAGTACTCGATATCTACGAAGGCCTAGATGCCGCTAACCAAACTACAGGCGCAAATATCGGCGCTACGCCCAATGAGGATAATAATGACGGCAGCGCTCCCGCAGATTATCTAGATCTCGATGCTGATAATGATAGCGGCTATGACTGGGCCGAAGGCTTCGATAATGGCTTCGGTACCGCCACCGCCGGCGATGGCAATGCCGCCGACGAAATTATCCAAATGGCCGCAGCCTATGTCGCCAACGGCGGTAATCCCGCTCACTATCCCAATCCCGATAGCGATGGAGATGGCCTACCCGATTGGCTAGATAACCTCAACGGAAATGGCTATACCAATAACCAAACACCTCCTTTCCTCGATCCTAACTCTCCTTTCTGGATCGATGCCGATAATGATGGCCTCGCCGATATCTTCGACGATAATGTGAATGGTAGCGCTCTCGGTACTACCGCTCCAACTCCCAACAATGACGGACTCGACGATAATGACTGGCGCGATGCCAATACTTATGTCGATTTCCCCATCGAATGGCTCTTCTTCAATGCCGAACGCCAGTCTTCTTCTACAGTGCTCCTCTCTTGGGCCAGCGAAACAGAAAGAGATAACCAAGGCTTTGAGGTAGAACGCATGTTTGACTATGAAACCGACTTTAGCCAAATCGATTTTGTCCAAGGTCAAGGTAATAGCACTACAACCAATTACTATAGCTATACCGATAACAATAGCTACGAGAATACTACTTACTACCGCCTACGACAAGTCGATTTCAACGGAGACTTTGAGTACTCTGAAGTCCGCGCAGTAAATAATACAGAAGCCGAAAGTGTCGATATTTCAGTCTTCCCGAATCCCGCTAGCGATTTTGTGAATATCCGCTTTAGCCAGCTCAAAACTAGCAGTAAAGTGAATTTCAAACTCCTAGATGTGCTTGGCCGCCAGGTCTTTAGCAGCAGCCAAACAGTCCGCCCCGGCGACCTCATTACCCTAGATGCTATCCAAAACCTACCCGCAGGTACTTATTACCTCAATGTTCATATCGAGGCCGTGCAAAGCCAACTGAACTTTGAAGTCGTTAAGCCTTAATGACTTAGCTAACTAACTACTGACGAAGGTCAGCTCCTCTGGGGCTGGCCTTTTTTGTTTTGGGGCCTCCTGCCTGCGGCAGGCGCTACGCTGCAGGGCTCGCAAGGCTGCTCGGCCCTGCGGCCTGACGGCCTTGGTCTGCGGCTTCGCCGCCCCCTTCCGCATCGCTAGGCCGATCAACAGCTAGTTCTAAGCTAGACCTCCCGCTTCGGCCACCGAAAAAGGCGTAAAACCTAGGTTTTGCGCCTTTTTTTATGCCTAATTGTTAGAGCTTTGTTAAAAATAAAAATAACGCAACAAAATGAAAAAAGGCAAAAGTTCTGTCTGGGGGTAAACTAGTTCGGTCTGGGGGTAAACTAGTTCGGTCTGGAAGTAAACTACTTAGCCTCAACTGTTGATATACTGGGCCTTGTTCAGTTGTTATCGCAGAGAAGAACCTTCTCCAAAGGCCCTCTTTAGAGGGCTGTCTAAAAAAGCGAGTCTAGGGGCTTGTTTCTAGGCAGCAAAAAGGAGAAACAGAAAACTTTAAACAGTCTCGATTGTTCTACAAAGACCGAATAGCATAGCTAAGCCGCCCTATGGCCGAAGGCCAAACGGCCTAGGGGCCTGTAAGGGTGGCCGCAGGCCAGACCAAGGAGCCGAAGGCGACGCAGGGCCGAGCAGAACTGCGAGCCCTGTAAGGGCCCGGCCGCCAAAGGCGGCAGGCCCCAAAAAAATATCCCCCTAGTCATGATGACTAGCGGGATAAATCAAGATCAAAAAGGAGAAAACTAAGGGGTAAAGTAGCCGCCCCGCTCCTTAATCCATGCCATTAGGGCCGCATAACGAGGATCATTGGCCAATAGCTTGGGATTGCCCAAAACCACCAACTGCTGCCGAGCCCGAGTAAGGGCCACATTGAGCTTGCGGTCTACCTGCTCATCATCGGAAAGCGAGACAATGGCCGGCAATTGATGACTCATATTGATGGCCAAAGATAAGAGAATGATTTTGCGCGCCCCACCCTGATAACGCTCCACCGTATCAATGCTGCACTGCTCATAGCCCATATTATATTGGGCCAAAACATGGCGAATCTGGGCAATCTGCGCCCGAAAAGGCGTGATGATGCCAAGGTCCTCAGGAGCAAAACCGCCGCCCTGCTGCTCGTATAAGTTTCTGAAAGCATGGACCAATTCGCCCACCCGAATGGCTTCTTCCTCATTGGTTTTGCTGTTCCCCTGATAATCCGATTGACTGGGAATAAAGAGCAGGCGATGCTGGGCCAAAAGCTGCTCCAAAGCAGAGGCCTGGGGCATCGGACGGAAGGGGAGGGGCTGCTGCTGCCAGTCTCCAATTGGGTTGTCTTTGGGCAGTTCCAACAACTTGTTATCGTAGAAAAATTGGCTGGGAAAGCGGGCAATTTCGGCATGCATCCGCCCCTGATGCTGCAATTGATCGTAGCAATGGGTCCAGCCTTCTTTTTGGGCCTGCTCAAACAAGCGCTCAAAGAGGGAGTTGCGGCGATTGCGCAAACCAATGCTTTGGAGTAACTCATCTTTAACCGCCGACTGCTCTTTGTCCTGCAACACCACCGCTGGCAACTGCTTATGGTCGCCAATCAGCACAAAGCGCTGAAAATGCGGAAGCAAACCGAGCAACATGGGCTCCAAAATCTGTGATGCCTCATCAATAATGACCGTGTTAAATTGCTTGAGCTTGAGCAAAAGCGGGCGGTTGAGCATGCTAGAAACCGTAGAGACAAATACCCGATGTTTCTCGATGGTCGCTCGCAGATCTTTGCGGCTAGCTAGGGCTTCTGTTTGCACCGAAAACATCCGATGTTCAAAGCGAGGATCGCAAGAATAGCGGCTGCCCATGCGCAGATAATCATCAATACCCACTTCCTCAATCGCTTCGCAAATTTCATCTACAGCTCGGTTGGTATAGGCCAAAAGCAAGATGTTTTCTTGGCTATTTCGGTGCAGATATTCGACCATTTGGGCCAGCATAAACTTGGTTTTGCCTGTACCTGGAGGGCCCACCAACAAAAAGTAGTCTTGGGCATCCAAGGCCTTGTTGAGGATCCTCTTTTGGTCTTCGCCCAAATAGGGCTGCATAAAGCTCCGATTTTGGGGAGCGCTGCTTTTTTGCGGGGCCCTTTGGCCCAATAAAAGCTGTCGCTTGGCCGGATGGAAATTCATGAATTTGAAGAGCGATTGATACTGGACCGTAAAGCCCTTATCGAGCATATCGTGTTCTAAGCTCCAGCTTTTGGCCGCCTCAAAAACGCTTCCGCTACATTGGGGAGAGTAGAGCTTGAAGCAAAGCTCTTCGGCATTGATTTGAGAAATAGAGCCCTTAAAAATCTGATGCTTCAAGACATTGTCATCCTGGCCCATTTCGGGGTATAAAATAGCAATATCGCCCTGTCTGAAATTGGCCAGGGGGTTGGTATTTTCCGTTCGCTTAAAGCGGAGAATAGGCGGTTCTTGCTCGCTATTGTTTTCTAGTAGTTCTAGGCCGGCCAAAAGCTCAAAATGTTCGTCTTTATCGGCTCTTTCGCTAAGCCAGAGCCCCGCTTGTCCATTGGCGCGATCATTTCCTTCTACCCCTGTTTTAGCCAAAATTTGTTCTTTGGCAATAAAGCTACAAAAGGCAATAAAGTAGCGGCGTTCTAGCTCGCTCAAATTAGAAAAGCAGGCTTCAAATTCTTCCAGTCCTCTAGCGGTATAGCCGCTAGCTTTGGGCAGAATAGCTGGCCCCAACTGATGCAAAAGGCCATATTCCTCCAGGGAGCTTTGGTCCAATTGGGCCAGCTGTCGCTCCATCATCACCATCTGGTTGCGAAGGGCCAAGGCTTCATCTTCCTTAAACTGCGTGCTAGGGGCTAGACGCAGCGGTTTTTCTTGCAATTTAGAGTAAAGAATATGGGCCAAACTCTTATAGCTAGGATAAACCGATTTGGTCAGCAAGCCATAGAGCAAGGTCTGCACATAGTGATTATGATTGAGGTTGTACTTATTGGGCATAAAGGTTTTGCCACTCTTCAATTCCACAATCAAGGCCTTATCGTCGCCTTCTGCTGGCGGCTGCCAGAGGTCCAAACGTCCCTGAATCCCATAAAGGGCAGAGTAAAAAGAGGGCTCTAGCAAAATCCGCTCTCGCTCGATCCCCTGTTTGGGAAACTCATTGAGGATAATATGCTGGAGGTTGATAAAGTGGTTTTTGGCCTCATGATAGGTCTTGCGAATATCGGTGTCCTTAAAGTCGGCAAAGCCCAATGGATTGAGGCTAAACAGCTTCTTAAATTCTTCCTGAAAGCCCAGCTTGGGGTTCTTGCTCAAGAGGTCCAAAAAGCGGTTGGCAATATTTCCTAGCATCAGCGGCAAGCTATTTTCATAGACCGAAAACTTTTTGAGTAGGAAGAGATAGGGCGAGGCGCCCTGTGGCTGAAAACATTCGGCAATGCTGGTCACATCTACTAAGTAGTCGGGCTCTAAGATGATGCGCTTGGGCAGCAAAATTCCCGATTCTTCTACCAAGACATGCAGCAATTGCAAAATGGCCCCAGCAGGGAAATGATCTTGCATCAGCTCAATAGTACTGTTAAACTGCGCATTGATTTCGGGCACATTATAACGCAGCCTGAGCTGGTCGGTATAGCCCTCTCCATAAGGTTGGCAGATGATGAGTTCTTGCTCGGCATCAATTTGCAAAACCACCACTTTTAGCTGCTCAATAATGCCTTCTTTGATGGGGAAGGGGTTGCGATCTTCTTGCTCTTCTTCCTCATCGCTGGGCAAAAAGGCCCGCAATTCTTCGGGTAAAGGAACATGACAAAGGGCCGCAATGGCAAAGGTCACGGTTTTTAGGGCCGAGGCGTATTGGCCAGTCGTAGGCTCTAGCTCTTTTCTGCGGATCCATTTGGCCCGCTTAATAATTTGGTAAATGCGCCATTGGACCGATCGGCTGAGGTCTTCTTTATGAGACAAAAAGGCAATTCGAGCCGAGCGATCACTAAAATGTAGGCGCTCTTTTTCGGTCAATTGTAAAAATAACTGGACCAAAAGGGCATCTAATGCCTGATATTTGGCCCCCAAAGGTTGGTCTACTTGCTGTAGCTTGAGCAGTTGAGAAAAGAAGAACTGCGCTTCTGTTGCTTTTTTTTGCATAAAAATATAATTGTTGGGTTAGGTTTTTTTGTCTGTCTGTTTTGGGGCCTCAGCTGCGGCTTCGCCTTGCTGCGCTACGCTTTGGGGCTCGCAGGTCTGCTCGGCCCTTCGCAGGCAAAGCCTGCTTGGTCTGGCCCTTCGGGCCACCCCGCCGCATCGCTAGGCCAGGCGCTTCGCGCCTTTAGAAGAAGCGATTTTGCTGCGGGTCAAAATCTTGTTGTTTAAACATAAGGGATTTAGATCGGATATTCATCTTGGCCAGAAATCCGTCTTCTAAAAGGGCCACAAATTCTTCTTCATTGAGCCAGAGGCAGGCATAGACATAGGGCAATAATTTTGGCGAGAAGGTCCGGCGGTGGTCTCCGGTATGGGCATCGAGCAGCCAGAGCAGGCCTGCATTATCATTAACTAGTAGAAATTGTTCTTCTGGAGAGAGGGCCGGCAAAGAGGTCCAATGATGATAACTAATATCGGAAGGGGGCTGGTTGGCGAAGCGGATGCCTTTTTTGCCTCTAAAGGGCAGGGCATATTTTTCTTCTAATTTTTCTAAGCCATAAAAGCGAATTTCTTGGAGTTGGGTCCCATTGACCACGGCGGTCCAGAGGCGGTTATTTTGCCGAAACAGTTGTTCGGCATATTGGGCCTCGGTTTCTTTAATTAGGGCGCCTGAGCGCAGGTCTATGCATCTTAATTTTTGCTGATTAAAATCAAGGATAATAATTTCATGGGGATGTTGGCCCAGTTGCATACCGGCAATAAATCCTCCTTTTTCTATGGGGTCATGAATAATGGCCTTAAGTTCTAGCTCTTGGTCGAGCAGGTAGATTTTTTCTCCATCGGTGGCGGCAATTTGTTCATTGGGGAGCCAGAGCAGAAAATCAATAAAGGCGTCTAGGGTTTTTTCTTGGCCAATCATTTGGCCTGTAGCGGCATTAAAGATGGCCAATTGTTTATTTCGGGCGGCTAGGAGTTTGCTTTTATCGGGGCTAATGGCTACGGCACGGCCCCAGCCGGGCAATTCATAGCGGAGGTTGCCATCATCGGAGCGGACGAGCAGTAGTTCGTACCAGCAGGCGCAAAAGCTTTGGTGGAGGCGGTAGAGTCTAAAGTCTCCTTTTGCCGAATTGGGCAGAAAGGAGCGTTCTTGGCTTAAGATTCGGAAAGGGTGGCCATCATCTGCATAATCATTTTCGATATCTTCTTCAAGGAGGGCCTCAAAGGCTTTTCGGATACGTTGGAACCATTTCATGTTGGCAAATAAATTTGATTGGGGGGGCAATTGGGGGCTACAAATTATTTTATAGCGATATGGCGCAGCCATATACCTTATGGGGCTGGGGCGGAGCCCCAGCCTATCGGCTGAGGGGCTGTAGCAGGGCCGCCGCAGGCGGCAGACCGAGGCGCTGCAAGCGCCGAAGGGCCGAGCAGACCTGCGAGCTGCGAAATGGCCCGACCCGCAGCGAAGCGAAGGGGCAGCCCCAAAAAAACGCCTAGAAAAAATCAGGCAGGAGGGGCTTGTCCGGGGGCGGGACCTTCATAGGGAGTTGATTCTTTATAGCTAGGCATTTGGCCTCGAATATACATCCTTTGGAGCAGTTTGTAGAGCATGGGCCAATAGGCGGCTAGGCAGTTGGGCAGGCCATTTGTGCCTTCTCGGAGCAACTGTTCGTAGCTTCGTTTTTGGCTACGGCTTTGGCTGCCTCGTCCTTGTCCAATTCGGGCAAAATCATCTTCTAGCCAAAGGAAATGGAGCTCATTATTTTCGTCTTGGGCCTCGTAGCGTTTTTTGGGCAGGCGGCTATAGTCGAGCAAGGCAAAAGGGGCGGCCAGTTGGGGCCAGCGGAGCTGTTGTTTAATTTGGTCGCTCCAAAGTCTTCTTTCCTTAAAGGGCAGGCCGGGAATATTGCTTCCATGCAGATAAAAATGCCAGAGTCTTTGTGCTTGCAGGGGCAGAATTTGGTAGGGGGTTTCTTCTAGGAGCAGTAGCCCTTGGGCCGAAAAATGGGCCTGTAGTTGTTTTTCCTCTACCTTGGGCCAAAAGAAGCTTTGTTCTATTAGTTTATGGCTTTGCAAGCCCTTATAGAAGGCAAAAATAAGTTGGCCTGTTTCTGATAGTTCCTTTTCGCTTAGTAGTTGTTGAAGGTAGTCGATCAGCTCGGCATCAATCCAGTTTGGCCCAATGGGAAGCGGTCGGCAAAGGGCCTCTTCTAGCGAAAAATAAAGTTGTTCGGTCGTTTTGGTCCAGAGAACATGATCGTAAAAGAGTTCTACTTTGGCATCGAGGCCTTGCTCTTTATAGGTCCAGGATTTTAGCATTTTATTGTTTTTGATAGCTTCTGTCAAATTGTAGTTGGCCACCATAAGCAGCCCAGCCCTTGCTCATTTTAAACTTTCGGGCCGACATAGACCGGATGATTCCTACGCTAAGCACGACTATGCCGCCCACAATAACAATAGGTCCGGCAATAGTATTGACGCCCAAAAGGGCAGCGGATAGGGGGATGATTCCAGCGCCCATACCTAGGAGAATAGCGCCTTGAAACTCTTTGGGGCTGCGTACTCGGCCTGCAATGAGGCTACAGTCTTTAAAGGGGATTTCTCGGCCATCTACAATCATGCTTTCTCGATTGACCTTTTGGAGCTCTCCTTTATAGGTGGTTTTGGGGTTGTTGTAGAGGCGGTACTTAATGCGTCCGCCTTTTCGGATAAAGTAAGTTTTGCCTTTTTCGAAATGTTCAAAAACTAAAACATCATAGCTGACCGGGTCGCTAATGAGTTCTTGAGCACTGGCATAGGATAGAGAAAAAGTCAGAAAGCCCAAGAGAAGAAGCCAAGAGAAATTCGCCATAAGTTTTGATTTTTTGCTATATTTAGAGAGTCTTAACACCCTAATCTACTTCATACTAAAGGGAAGATAAGAGATATTCTGCTTTTTTTGCTCGCTCATCCTTTTTCAAGCACAAAATATGAGACAGTTTTCCGTTTTAGCCGTTTTCTTACTATCTAGTTGCTTGGGTTTTGCCTTTTTGGCTGGGCCTAATTGGCAGCCGTCTAAAGAATTTAAAGCCTATTGGTTAACGGGCAAGCGGGAGGTCAATCATTATGATTTGGTCCAGGAGCTGGATGGGCAAAAATATGAGGGCCAAGCCCAGCTTATTTTCAAGGCAGAGTATTTTTCTCGCTCCAAACAACATGAAGTACAGGCCGAGGATGAAGGGGCTATACCCGTTTTGGAGCTCAATCAATTGCGGAGTTTTAAGGAGGGGGAATATCGTTTGATGCAGTCCGTTTTTCGCCCTATTGATTTGGTGGCGGAGCCTTTTTGTTATAAAGTGAGCAATAGCTTACAAAACTGGGAGGGACATCGTTTTGATCAGATTAACCTCAGGGCCTATAATTATCGGCAGCAGCAGTTTTCTTATGCTAGTAAGGAGGGCGATCAGCAACGAGATTTGCCTAAAGTGCTTTTGCAAGATGAGTTGTTTGCGCTCATTCGAATTTCTCCAGAAAAGCTGCCTTTGGGCCGCTTTGAGTTTTTGCCTTCTAGCTTGTTGTCGCAATTGTACCACAGCCTTTTGGTCCCTAAAACAGCAGAGGCAAGCCTCAGCGAAGAAGGGGAGTTGGCCAGTTATCAGCTGACTTATGCGCAGGGAAAGGGCAGCCTAAAAATTCAGTTTGAAACCAAATTCCCGCATCCTATCCGCTCTTGGGAAGAGCAGTATTATAGTAGAGGCCAAAGCTATTATAGCAAGGCCAAATTGAAGAAAGAAAAATAGTACACTAAATAAATTAAACTCTATGATTTTTTCACAACATGCCAAAGGCAAGCTCTTGCTCACGGCCGAGTATTTTGTGACCGAGGGCGCTACCGCTCTGGCATTGCCCACACAAAAGGGCCAAAGTATGCAGGTTGAAAAAGGCGAGAAAGCCGGACAATTGCACTGGCGCAGCCTAGAAGAAAATGGCCATTGCTGGCTAGAGATTTGGGTTAGCCTGCCCAATTTGGAACTGATTAAGTTTGAAGGCGAGGCCGAAGAGGCCGAGCGTCTGCTCATCTTGCTCCAAATTGCCCAAGAACATAATGCCAACTTTTTAGCGGATGGCCAAGGACTAGAAGTAACCACAAAACTAGAGTTTCCTAGAGATTGGGGACTAGGGTCTTCTTCTACCTTAGTTAGTCTGCTAGCCGATTGGGCAGAGGTAGATGCCCACCAACTTCTAGCCGAAAGCTTTGGCGGCTCAGGCTATGATTTGGCCGCAGCCAAAGCCAAAGGCCCTATTCTTTATCGTTTGTTTAATGGGCAACCGCAGGCTTATCCCGCCCCCTTTGCCCCTAAGTTTAAAGATCAGCTTTATTTTGTGCACCTCAATAAGAAGCAGAGCAGCCGCGAAGCCTTGGTCCACTATAAAGTGAAGCCCGCAGAAGAAAGAGAAGCGCCCATTCCCAGAATTAGCCAGATTACGCATAATGTAGCCCAATATTGTAAGGATCTGGAAGATTTTGAAGAGCTGCTCGAAGAACATCAGGCCCTTTTGCAACCCATTTTGGGCCAAGAAGGACCAAAGGCCCAGTTCTTTGAGGATTTCTGGGGAACCGTTAAACCCCTAGGCGCTTGGGGCGGCGATTTCGTCCTCATCAGTAGCCAACGTAGCGAAGCCGAAACCAAAGCCTATTTTGCCAAAAAAGGCTTTGAGCAGTTTATCCGCTATGAGGATATGGTGCTGAGCTAAACACTCAAGTTCAAAACACAAAAAAAAGACCTCTACGCCAAGCATAGAGGTCTTTTTTTCTGCAGAATACTCAAGGTATTCATCTCAAAGAAATATTGCCTATTTCTTTACCGCATTCACGATAGCTTTAAAAGCAGCAGGCTCGTTCATCGCTAGATCGGCCAACACTTTACGGTTGAGCTCGATACCGCTCTGAGACAAAAGGTGCATAAAGCGAGAGTAGCTGAGGCCCTCTTGACGAACAGCAGCGTTGATACGCTGAATCCAAAGAGCACGATAGCTGCGCTTTTTCAATTTACGGCCAATGTATGCATACTGCATACCTTTTTCTACCGCATTTTTGGCAACGGTATATACTTTAGATCTTGCTCCAAAGTAACCGCGGGCCTGCTTCAAAATTTTCTTCTTTCTTCTTCTTGAAGCTACAGAATTTACCGAACGTGGCATAGCTTAATAGTTTAAAATAGATAGATAAAATAAGGGCCTGGGGTGCAGGTGAGAAGGGACCCACAACTTGTCCACTAAGGCGCCTCTTGATTGTTCCGAGATGCTAATACTAGATGTTAAGCATCTTCTTCACGCGCTTGGCATCGCCAGGAGCACAAAGACCTGCGTGACGTAGACGAAGCTTACGCTTCTTTGACATTTTTGTCAAAATGTGGCTCTTTCCACTACGACGACGCTTGATCTTGCCGCTACCCGTCACCGAAAAGCGTTTTTTAGCACCTGAATGCGTTTTTACTTTAGGCATGGTAATACGTTTTTTTAAACAGATTTTTGAAAATCGACTGCAAACTTAAGCTTATTTTTCTAATTTCAAAAACTTTTCTGCCCCAATTTCCTGATTCTAAATTGCCTAGAATTTTACAAAGGTGTTGCCGCCCTCACACTGATAGCCCCGAATCATCTTTTTGCGCTTCAAAAGGTCCAAACGCCGATGAGTCTCTTTCATCAAACGACCCTTGCCCACCCCATGTATAATCTCTAACTGCCCCGAAAACCCAATCTCTAAGGCCTGGTTAAGGTAGTCTTCTAAGGCCTCTACCTGAAATTCTAAACACTCAAAGGGCTGTAGGTCTTTGTAGTCTTCTGGGAAAATTAGCTCAATGTGCAAATCTAAACGAGAATCAAAATGAGCCAGTCGCTGCGCATCCTGCTTGTTGTAATACCGACGGTGTATTTCCTTGTGCATCTGCGTTTTGCGCTGTTCTAAGGTGTACTTTTTTAAATTGGTTTTGGGCTGCTCTCTGCGAGCTTCCAATTCCGCCAAACTAAAGCAAGGATAACCCTCTAGCTCCAAACCCAACAAAGGTATAGGCTGCTGCAATTTGATCCACTTCTTGTACTTGAGCTTAAAGCTGTGCTCCAACTCAAATATAGGCAAACGCAAAATAAGCTGAGGCGAATCATTCAAGTTGGCATGCGCAAATTCTGCAATCGGAAAGTAATCATGTGGCCCAATATGCTGCTTGAGCGCCTGCGCCCGCTCCTGCAAAATCCGCAACTCAAACTCAAAGTTAAATCCATAAGGCGTATCATTGACCAAATAAATGCTGTACTGCCCCTGCGCATAAGGATAAAACGCGAGGTAAATCCCTTTGTTTTCTGCCGCCTTGCCCTCAATTTTTGGGGCCTGATAAACCGGAATAGGGGCCTCTTTTTTTGGCAATGGCCGCCCCGATTTTCGTAGGTCAATCTCTTCCTTGGTATAAAATAATTCTTCCGTAGATAAGCCCTTGGGTGCTTTTTTTGGCCTCTTTTTGCCAAACTCCCGCTGAATATCAGAAATCTGCGGACCCGTATAATGGGCCTCCGGCACCACATCATCCCCAAAGGCAACACTCTCCTCATCTTCCTCCAACAACCACACCCGGTAGCTGCCATCTAAATAATCTTCCAAAATCTCGGCCCGCTGACCCGAATAGATAAATCGTATAATTTCTCCTGCTTTCATCTTTTTATTTTTTTGTTGGGGCTGCCCCGCCTTTCAGGCGGGTCGGGCTGTTTCAGGGCTCGCAGGTCTGCTCGGCCCTGCGGCGGCTTTGCCGCCTTGGTCTGGCCTGCGGCCCCCCTTGTCCATCCCTCAGCCGCGTCGCTGCGCTCCTTTGCGGGCCTTCGGCCCTGCAAAACTCAAGAAAATTTAACCCAAATTATATTTTAAGCTTTTGCTTGTTTGCTTAATTGTCTGTTTGACAATTAGTTGTTTATTGAACAATAATTTAGTTCAACTCCCCTAAAGGCAACTGTTTTTCTGCCCCTGTATTTTAGCTCACTGGCTTTGCAGACAGAAAAGCGTACCTTTGTAGAAAACAAACAATAACCTATACAGTTATTGTTTTTGAATTTTCTAATCTTCAAATACTTATTTTCAAAATGGCAACGATCAAATCTTACTCTCCTGATAATCAACCAACTGAAACGGAGAAAGAAGAAATAGCCAACTTTTTATTTAAACATCTAGAACAATACGGAGACCCCAAAGAGCAAATTCTTGCCGCTATGGATTATTCCCTAGGCCAGACAAAACAAGCCGCTGGGGGCCAGATTTTTAGCATCTATCATCAAGGACAATTGGCCGGCGCTACAGTGCTAAATCGCACAGGTATGACGGGCTATATCCCCGAAAATATCCTGGTCTATATTGCCGTAGATGCGCAATTTAGAGGAAAAGGCCTAGGAAAACAACTAATGCAGGCAGCAATTGAGCAAACCCCCGGAGATATCGCTCTGCATGTAGAAAAAGATAATCCCGCCAAACATCTTTATGAAAAATTAGGATTTACTAATCCTTATCTCGAAATGCGACTGAAAAAATAAACCTCTCGGCCTCCTACAGGCCCAAAGGGCCGCAGGCTGAGGGATGGACAGCAGTGGCCGCAGGCCAGACCCAGGCGGCAAAGCCGCCGCAGGGCCGAGCAGACCTGCGAGCTGCGACACAGCCCGACCCCAGGCCGAAGGCCGCAGGGGCAGCCCCAAAACCCTCCTAGATAAATACATACCTATTTTTTCAGTAAACCATTTGTAATGGCATTTATCACCTTAGATAGTCAAAAATTAGCCGAAAATTACCAACGCTTAGAGGAGCTTTTTCAAGAAAAAAATATCCAATGGGCCGTGGTCTCCAAAATGCTTTGTGGCCACCGCCTCTACCTAGAGGAACTCATTAAATTGGGCGCCAAACAACTCTGCGACTCCCGCCTGAGCAACCTCAAAATGATCAAATCTATCTCGGAAGAGGTGGAGACGATCTATATTAAGCCACCCCCCCAAGAAATTATTCCCGAAATTGTCCAATATGCCGATATCTCCTTTAATACGGAGATCGAAAGCATTCGCCTGCTCTCCGAAGAGGCCGCCCGCCAAAATAAATTGCATAAAGTGATCATCATGATCGAAATGGGCGAACTTAGAGAGGGCGTGATGCGAGAGGAATTTATGGACTTTTATGAGCAGGTCTTCAAATTGCCCAATATCCAAGTGGTGGGCATTGGGACCAACCTCACTTGTATGTATGGCGTTTTGCCCAGCCAAGATAAATTGATCCAACTTTGCCTCTATGAACAACTAGTAGAGGCCAAGTTTAACCGAGAAATTCCCCTAGTGTCTGGCGGCTCCTCTGTGACGATCCCCCTCATTTTTCAGAATCTACTGCCCGCAGGAATCAACCACTTTAGAGTAGGTGAAACCCTTTATTTAGGAACTGATGTCTATAATAATCAGACCTACGAACGGATGCACCAAGATGTGTTTAAGCTTTATGCACAAATTATCGAGCTGAACGAAAAACCCCTGGTGCCCGATGGCAAGATGGGCCTTAATCTCAAGGGCGAAGCCGTAACCTTTAAAGATGAACTTCGACAAAAAACAGCGGTCCGCGCCATTATCGACCTCGGCCTGCTAGATGTAGATGAAGCCCATCTGCAATTGGCCGACCCCAAACAGAAAATGCTGGGCGCCTCCTCCGATATGGTGGTCATCGACCTAGGAAGCAATGAGGAAGGACTGGGCGTTGGCGACCTGATCGAGTTTAAACTCGATTATATGGCGATCCTCCGCATCATGAATTCTAAATATATCGAAAAACGCTTGGCCCCCGCCTAAATCCTTGGCCAAGACCTTGGCCGCAGTTCCTAAAAAGGAACTGCGGCCTTTTTTATGCCCCTTTTTGAGCGTTGTTTACTGCTTAATGAGCTTTCCGCTTGGTCCATCTTCCCATCTCCAGATGTAGCTACCCTTGGGCCAATCTTCGGTAGAAATTGTTTTTGGACCAGCAGGCAAAATATAGCGAGCCATTTCTTGGCCCAAAACATTATAAAAGCAAAGCTGGCCCGCCTGAGGCAATTCTATTTGTAGTTGGCCATTAAAGGGATTGGGCCAGAGCGTTGGCCCTTGCTCGGCCAGATAATTTGTGGAACTAGGGTAGTAGCAAGAGCCGTCTTCTACCCAAGCGTTGGGCATAAAGTTGAGGGCGTTGCTGTCTAGACAGCCAGGCTTTAGGCAGTTTTGCAAAAGCGCCTGCACATCTAACTTACCCGCTCCCCAATCTATATTGGGCGGAGCGCCAGCACTATATACCCAAGCATCTTTGCGGGCCGATTGTAGCAGGGCGGCCTTGAGTTCGGCCCAATTGGCCTGCGGTTGGCATTGAAAATAGAGGGCAGCGGCCCCCGTAACCATAGGCGCCGCCATAGAGGTCCCTTTAGCCGAAACATGCCAACCGCCTTGGTCCAAATAAGGGGAGTTGTTGGCTCTGGCGTTTTGTAGGGCGGCCAGGCTGCCTGCCGAAAGGACCTGCCCCCCGGGGGCTGTTAAATCGGGCTTTTGTAGACCCGTTCGACTAGGGCCGAGGCTAGAAAAATCGGCAATGCCAAAGATCGGAAAGCCCGCATAGGCCAAAGAAACCGTATCGCCAGCATAATTCTGCAGTTGGTCTCGGTTTTGGTAGGCCGCCACCGTGATGACCTTGGGCGAGCAGGTCCAATAAGCGGCTAGGGTTTGTTGGTTGTCGGGCGCAATGTAATGAGGAACATTGGCCTGCAGAATAATATCCGAAAGGCCCATATTGCGCTCATGGCTCCAAATATCCACCTTGCCCGCCCCGCTCCAATGCAAAAAAAGCTGCTGATTTTGCAAATTGTTTCCCTGCAGCTGAAAGGACCACTCTAGGCAGCCCTGCCATTCGGCCAAATATTGTACTAAAATCAGGGCCCCTTGTGGACCTATATATATAGTGTCTATTCTTTGGGCAGGTAGGGGGCTATGCGGCGGCAGATCGGCAGGGGAAAAAGGGCGACTAAGAACCAGCCTTTGTCCCTGACTCCCCTTGAGCTCAAATTGCCAATGCAGCTGTGGCCAGTCGCTGCTATCAATAAAGGCCGAGCTGCGAAATAGTTGGCCATTGAGGGGCAAAAAGGCCAGACAGCCGCTATCTGCTTGGGCCTTTTGCCAGTGCATTTTTGCCTGCCGCGCATTGCCGCCTGCTTGAATCAAAGCCCGACCGTTTTCCTCCTCTAGCATCGCTTCAATCATAGCCGTATACAAGTCTTGACCATCATGGGAGCCATAATAGGCCCCCACACTAGAGTTAATGGCGCAGGCTTTTCCCAATCGCTTAGCTTCTTGAAAAATATGGTGGACGGCATCCACAAAGCGGGGCAAAAACTGTCCATCTTCGCTCAGGGCCACGGCCAACAGCTCGGCTTTGGGGGCAATGCCCTTATATTTTTGGGCGGCTAGGCCATTGCCGGCGGCGGTACCTAGCACATGCGAGCCATGTTCGCCTGGGGGGTGAGCGATCAGGCCCGAATCAATTTGGGCTTTATTCCAGTAGCTGCCATAGCCATATTGGCCCATAAAAAAGTTGGGCGAAAAATAATCTTGGTCCCAAATACTGAGAAATCGGCTGCTGCTATCATTGGGCTGCCAGAAATCGGGATGCTGCCATTCGTAGCCGTCGTCAATAATGCCGACAAGCACGCCTTGGCCCTTAAAAGATTGGGGTAATCCCCAGCCTTCATGAGCGGCTCGGGCGTTATTATTGGCCAGCATCAGGCTATCTTGTTCAAAAAAATACTGGGGGCTAAGGCGCTGGGCTTGCAGGCCCAGAATAGCGGGATGTTCCCACCAAATGGGCAGTTTTTGCAAGGGAATAGAGAGGGCGGCCAAATCATTTAGGCCATATTTATACTGGCTATCGGTTTGTTGGGCCAGTTCTTTTATCGCTTGCGGCTCGCCCTGGACGATCAGCTCCACATTTTGGGTTCCGCCCTCTTGCCAAAGGCGAAAAAGGTCAATATTTAGCTTCGTATTTTGAGCATAGAGGCCGCTAGGCAGCAGAAAAATAAGGAAATAAATCGCTTTCATAATTAGATGGTTTTGGGGCCCGCGGCCGGCTAGGCTTTGCCTAGGTCGGCCGCCGCTATGGTTACTCCCTTCGGTCGTCGAACTGCGGACTAAAGTCCTTGTTGTCGGGGCTCGCAGGTCTGCTCGGCCCTGCGGCGCTTTCAGCGCCTGGGTCTGGCGCTTTGCGCCACCCCTTCGCAGCGCTGGGCCAATACGGCGGGGCCACAAGGGGGGGAGAAAGGGCGCTTTTGGTTAAGCTAGAGGAGAGAAATAAGCAAATCGGAAGAAAGTTCTGAGAGGGGAATTATAAAATTAGTATAAAAAATTTAATTTTGTCTTTGGAGCAAACTGTCTAAAGTCAAGATTTGGTTTTAGCTGCAGTCTCTAAATCACTGACACCATTAATCAATTAAAATAATAGTTTAAGATGATAGGACCTATCCTTTTTGCCTTAGTACTGCTAGGGACGGCGGCCTTTTCCTACAAAAAATACAGCTTTGTGGTTCGCAATATACAGCTGGGTAAAGTAGATGAGGAAGCCAAGCCTAGTCCAGAGCGTTGGCGCAATACCATTATGGTTGCCTTGGGCCAGCAAAAAATGTTTAAGCGGCCTTTGGCGGCGGGTCTGCACCTTTGTGTATACCTTGCTTTCTTAGTTACGCAAATCGAGCTCATTGAGATTGTCATTGATGGCTTGACGGGCCAGCATCGTTTATTTTGGGCTTGGTGGGAAGGCAGCGACTTTCTCCGTGGCTTTTATACTTTCTTGGTGAGCTTCATTGAGGTCTTGTCGGTAATGGCTTTGGTGGCAACCTTTGCCTTTTTGGCCAGACGTAACTTGCTCAAGCTGCCCCGTTTTGTTAAGTCCGAGATGAACGGTTGGCCCAAATTGGATGCAAACCTCATTCTCTTTGCGGAGATCATCTTGGTTTTCTGCATCTTTTTGATGAACAGTACAGACATGGCCATTCATCGCAATGAATATGGCTTTTTGGTCAGTGGGTTAATTTCTCCATTTTGGGAAGAAATGGGGGCAAGCAATGAAACCCTACATGTTTTGGAGCGCATTGGTTGGTGGGGCCACATTTTGATCGTCTTTGCCTTTTTAGGTTATTTGCCTTATTCCAAGCATTTGCACATCATTTTTGCCTTTCCGAATACTTTTTGGGCCAGATTGAACAAAAAGGGGGAGATGGCCAACATGAAAGAGGTTCAGGAAGAAGTAGCTTCTATGATGGACCCCAATGCTGCCTTTGATGCGCCTGTATCGGAGGAGATTCCCAAATTTGGCGTAAGTGATGTTTTTGACCTTAATCGTCAGCAGATCATGAGTGCATATACTTGTACGGAATGTGGTCGTTGTACTTCTATGTGTCCGGCCAACTTGACGGGCAAGAAACTATCGCCACGTAAAATCATGATGGATGTTCGGGATCGTGCTGATGAGGTGGGGCATAATTTGGACCTCAACAAGACCGAGTTCATCAATGAGGAGCAGAAATCGGAGACCTCTAAATTGACGGTAGAGAACTATGACGATGGTAAAAGCCTATTTGACTACATCAGTACAGAAGAATTGCGGGCTTGCACCTCTTGTAATGCTTGTGTAGAGGCTTGTCCGGTTTTGATTAACCCTTTAGATATCATTGTTGAGTTGCGTCGCAACCTCATTTTGGAGCAATCTGATTCTCCGGAAGAGTGGAACGGTATGTTTAACACCATAGAAAACAATGGAGCGCCTTGGGCCTTTTCTCCGGATGACCGGGACAAATGGGCCATGGAGATCAACAATGCAGAATAAGCGGAGTGGATTGGCGCAAAAAGCCGCAGTTGAGTATTCAACTGCGGCTTTTTTTTGTTGGGGCGGGGCTGGCGCAGCCAGCTTTTAATGGCTGAGGGATGGGCAAGGGTGGCCCGCAGGGCCAGACCGAGCAAAAAAGCGCAGCTTTTTTGCGAAGGGCCGAGCAGGCTTGCGAGCCCTGAGACAGCCCGACCCGCCTGCAGGGCGGGGCAGCCCCAAAAAAATAAAAAGGTGAAAAGAATCCGTATATCTGTAATCAAATTTGTATAAATTGGCACAAAGCGCTTTTTTTCTTAAATTCGCTAGGCTTTTACAAAAAAAGAGACTGATGGGCAAGACAAAAGAAGAGAAACCCCTGCTATTGCAGCTAGACATGCAAGAAATCAATAAGATATTGCAGGCCTTGGGCCAGCGGCCATTTAATGAGGTTTATGAGTTGATTGGAAAGATTCATGAGCAGGCCAATGCCCAGATGCATGCAGAGCCCCCTCCCCAGCAGCTAGACAAATAGGAGACAAGCACACACTACCGCAAGATATTTTAGAACGGAACAGAACCCCAAGGGCAGAGCCCTGTTTAGATTGATAAGACCTATGGCGCAGAAACCAATTCAGATTTTCCGCGAAACCCCGCCGCACAAGAGTATGGACTTCTTCTTTTTGAAGGAAGAGGGCTTGCAGATGGTGCAAGAACTATCGGGTAAAGTTTGGACCGATTACAACACCCATGATCCTGGGGTGACGATATTGGAGCAACTTTGTTATGCTTTGGCCGATTTGGGCTTTCGCACGGATTTTAGCATACAGGATTTATTGAATGCTAGAGGGAAGGGCCGTCGGCAGGCTTTGAACAACACCTTTTATGATGCTTCGGAGATTTTGCCGACGAATCCGGTAACCATTGAGGATTATCGCCGCTTGATTATTGATCGGGTGAATGGGGTGAAGAATGCTTGGGTGGAGCCGGTGCGGGACCATTTGCAAGGCATTAAGGGCTTGTATCGGATTTTGTTGCAGGTGAGTGATAGTGCTCGTCAGCCGCAGCGTTTGCAGGCGATTAAGCGAGAGGTGTATGCTTTATTTGCTGCGCATCGAAATCTTTGTGAGGATTTGGAGGCTATTGAGGTCTTGGATGTAGACAAGATTATTATTTATACTGATTTGGACATTAGTTCGGATGTGGTGGCGGAGGAAGTATTGGCTGAAATTCTCTTTAAGTTGGAGGAGCATCTCACGCCATCTATTCAGTACCATACTATAGATGAACTTTTGGAAGAGGGCTATGCCATTGAAGAGATTTTTGATGGGCCGGTGCCGGTGCATGGCATCATCAAGAAAGAGGACCTCAAGGCGATGAAGCGGGAGGTTTATATTTCTAAGATTATTGAAATCATCTCGGATATTGAGGGGGTTCGCCGCATCAATTATTTTCGGGTAGAGAAAGATGGGTTTCCTGTAGAGGGCGATGTGATTCGGATTGCGGAAAAGACCTATCCTGTTTTGGATATGGACACTATTGATGCGCGTTGGAAAACCGATGCTTATCCGATTCGTTTTCAGCGGGGGAGTTTGAACTATGATTTGGACCTCAATACGGCTAGTCAGTTGTTGTATTCGCTTTATGCTCGTTATAAGAAGGGCTATCAGATGAAGATGCTCTATAATGAGAAGGATTATCCCTCGGTATTGAAGGAGGATGACATCAAGCGTTATTATTCGGTACAGAATACCTTTCCGGTGACCTATGGGTTGAGTCCTTTTGGATTGCCCAATAGTGTGCGTCCGACTCGGGAGCGTTTGGGCATGATAAAGCAGCTCAGAGGGTATTTGTCCTTTTTTGAGCAGATGATGGCCAACTACTTGGCCCAATTGGGCAATGTGAAGAAATTCTTTTCATTGGATAGTGATTTGGACCGCAGTTATTTTTCTCAGTTGCCAGAGAACATGCCAGAGATGCAATACATCTTGAAGGGCAAGGACAATGAGGCTCGTTTGAAAAAGCTAGAAGAAACGGTAGCGGAATTTGATCCTTTTGTGGAGCGTCGCAACCGTTTATTGGACCATTTACTGGCTCGTTTTGGCGAGCGTTTTACCACTGACTTTTTGTTGAAGGTAAGCCAGTATGTGGGCTATGATATGTCGGAAGGAGAGGCCAAAAGCCCAGAGCACGAATTGGTCAATGCCAAATTGGAGTTTTTGCGCAACTATGTCGACATTAGTCGAAACCGTAGCCGTGGATTTAACTACATGGCTCTCTATAATGTCATTTATGAGCAAGAGCTAGAATGGGCCGAGCTCTTTGAGCCGCTCATTAAGCAATATAAAGAAGAGGCAGAAAGAGATTTGATTCGCCAGCAGTATAAGCAGCTGCGGGAGAACTACCCGCTTCGTCAGCATCAGCGAGATGCCTTTTCTATGGCCCTCAATTACCGTGATCCGGCGGATGTGGCCAAGGAGCAGACCAAAAAGATGCTCAAAGATCTAGATTTGCCCGAAACCTTGACCGAAGCGATAGCAGAAACCAACCTCAAGTTTACCAAAAAGATGTTGGAGCTCTTAGAAACGGAGGTTGCTGGCCTAGAACGTCGGGTGTGTTTGTTGCTTAACCTCAACCAAGGAGGCAATGAATCTTTGGTCCGTATTTTTGATGAAGAAACTCATTTGGAAGAGGTAGATAATTTCCATGACCTGATTCAGCTAGAGTCGCCTATGTTGCCCGAGGGCTACATAGACCTAGATGTAGAATTGGAGCGTTTGGAGAAAATTGAGAAGGGAGAGGATCCTGGTCCCGCTCCTGAGCGTCTGCCCGAAACCCTAGACTACCGCTCTAAGTTTATCTTTAGAGCGCAGGATATGGACGAGCTCATACAAGACCTTTTGGCCAACGGTATTTTTAGCTATAACTATCTGGCCCTTTTGGAAGAGCGTGATGGGGAGGAAATCTATAGTGTTTACTATAAGGGGAATCTCGATTTGGGCTGCGTGAAAATTAGAGAGTACAGCAGTATTTTGGCCGCTCAGGTGGAGCTCGAAAAGCTGATTAAGTTTTTTGCCCGCATTAACCACCAAACAGAGGGAATGCATGTGGTAGAGCACATTTTGCTTCGCCCACAGGCCCAAGACCGCCACGCTTTCCGCCTCGTGAATGACCAAGATCGTCCCTTGCTCGAAAGCTATGAATTTGGCGCTTTTGATGAGCAACGCAACCTCAGTAACCAACTAGATTTGTTGGCCAGTAAAAAAGATAATTTCATTATTGAAACCCTAGAGGATGGCGAAAGCTATCAGGTCGTTTTGCAGGAGTATAACCGCAAAATTGCCCGCTGCCCAGAAATCTTTTATACCCAAGAAGGAGCCAAAGAACAAATCGACGATATTGTGGCCTATGTCTATAGCTTTAAATCAGGAGCTATTCCCTTGCAAAGCAATATTCAGTTCTTTTTGGAGGAACGCCCCAACCTAGACGTTCGCCATGATTTCTACTCCCTTGATATGAGCATCATTTTACCCGCTTGGCCCTCTCGTTTTCAAAATGAAGATTTCCAAGATCTTATGCATGCCGTCTTTACTATCAATGCCCCAGCGCATATCAATATCAATTTCTATTATTTGGATATTAACGAGATGAAGGCTTTTGAGGAGAAATACTTTGCTTGGCTAGAAGAACGCAATGCCGTAGAGGCACAGCAACCCGAACTAGACAATATGGCCATGGAAGTAGTGGCCGAACTCCAAAAATTAGAGCAAAATTAAGCCTAAGTAAAATACCTAATTTTTTCTTTTGCCTAAATGGCCTAGAAAACTAATTGTTTGCCCCCTTAAATTTGCAATAGAGCAAAAGGAAATTCTTGCTCTAACTTCAATTAAGTTTGGGGTAAATCATGGGGATTACAGAGCAGCTACTTTGGGGAAAGTAGCTGCTCACTTTTTTTTGCCCCTACCGCTTTGGTCCAAGCGATAAAAAGGAGCGAAGCGACTCGGCTTAGGGATGGATAGCAGGGGCCCGAAGGGCCAGACCAAAGCGCTGAAAGCGCTGCAGGGCCGAGCAAACTTGCGAGCTGCGACAGAGCCCGACCCAAGGCCGAAGGCCGCAGGGGAAGCCCCAAAAGATTCCTACTTTCAATAACAGATGAAAAAAGTTGTACCTTTGCGGCAACCATAGCCCCAAAGGGCTGTTAAATGAGAGAATCTGGAAACAAAAAGCTATGAATGTAAGCGATTTATTGCATAGAGCCCTGCAACTAGAAGAGCTCAGTATTGAGGAGGGTGTTTTTTTGCTCGAAGAGGCAAGCACCGCCGAGTTGATGTATGTGGGCAACCGCCTGCGCCAACATCATGTCCCTAATGATGTGGTGACTTGGATTATCGACCGCAACTCGAATACCACCAATGTCTGTATTGCCAACTGTAAGTTCTGTAATTTCTTCCGCCGCCCCGGCCATGAGGAGTCTTATATTACCTCTATTGATACCTACAAGCGCAAAATTGACGAGCTGATGGAGTATGGCGGCCAGCAGTTGCTTTTGCAAGGCGGACACCATCCCGATTTGGGCATCGATTACTATTGTGATCTGTTTAAGGAGCTCAAATCGCTTTACCCTAACCTCAAATTACACGCTTTGGGGCCACCCGAAATTGCGCATATCGCCAAAATTGATCAGCTTTCTCATACCGAGGTGCTCAGCCGCCTCAAAGAAGCAGGCCTAGATTCTTTGCCTGGGGCAGGTGCCGAAATTCTCAACGATCGGGTGCGTCGCCGTATTTCTCGCGGAAAATGCGGGGGCCAAGAGTGGCTAGACGTGATGCGGGCCGCCCATCAATTGCATCTGACCACCAGCGGAACCATGATGTTTGGCCATATCGAAACCAATTATGAACGCATGGAGCATTTGGTCTGGCTCCGAGAGGTGCAAAACGAAAAACCCAAGGAGGCTAAGGGCTTTTTGGCCTTTATTCCCTGGCCGTTTATGGATGAAGACACGATTTTGTCTCGCCTGAAAATCAAACGCCGAGATGTGAGCGGCGATGAATATATCCGCATGATTGCCCTCAGCCGCATTATGTTGCCCAATGTGACCAATATTCAGGCTTCTTGGCTGACCGTTGGGAAGGAGGTGGCCCAGGCTTGCCTACATGCCGGCGCCAACGATTTTGGAAGCATCATGATTGAGGAAAATGTGGTTTCTGCCGCCGGTGCGGCCTTCCGATTTACAGCCCAAGGGATTCAAGACGCCATCCGTGAGGCCGGTTTCCGCCCGCAATTGCGCAATCAAGAATATGAGTATTTAGAACTTCCCGAAAATATTCGTCAACAAGAATTGGATAAAAATACCATGATTGTCGATTAAGAGATAAAGGCATTTGGCTTCGGCTAGATGCCTTTTTATTTGGGGCCTCCTGCCTCGCTTCGCTCGTCGGCGGTTACTCCCTGCGGTCGTCGAACTGCGCCCTAAAGGGCTTGTTGTCGCTATGGGGCTCGCTGCTGTTTTGGGGCCTCCTGCCTTCGGCAGGCGCTACGCTATGGGGCTCGCAGGTCTGCTCGGCCCTTCGCCGCTTAGAGCGGCTCGGTCTGGCCTTCGGCCACCCCTCCGCATCGCTAGGCCTGCGGCGGCTTCGCCGCCTGTCCACCGCAAAAATTGCTGTCCATGAAAAGCTGTATTGGTATTTTGCTCCTTTGCCTAAGTTTATCGGCTTGTCGCTTGAGCTCTTTGGGCCGCCTGCCTATTTCGGAAAGTTCTGGACTTTGGGCAGACCGCAGCGGCAGTTTTTATACCCATAATGATGGTGGAAATTCTCCTTTGCTCTATGAGTTGGACCAAAGGGGGCGTTTGCAGCGCAGCATCAACATTTTAGCGCCCAATATAGACTGGGAGGCACTTTGTACTGATAGCGCATATATCTATTTGGCCGATATGGGCAATAATTTAAATCAGCGCCAAGATCTTTGCATCTATTTTTTTCCCAAAACGGCTTTGGACCAAAAAGAAATTCAGCCTCAAAAAATTAGCTTTTATTATCCAGAGCAAATTGCTTTTCCCGCCGCCTCTTGGCAGCGCCACTTTGATGCCGAGGCCCTTTTTGCCCAAGGCGATAGCTTGTATATAGTGACTAAAAATAGGCATCGTCCGCATGATGGCTGGCATTATCTCTATGCCTTGGGCAAAGAGGCGGGGCCGCAGGCGGCCCGCCTCTGCGATAGCGTAGAGCTAAAAAGAGGCGGTTTATGGCAATCGGTTACGGCTGCGGCTTATCGAGAAGAAGAGCAAAGCCTTTATTTATTAAGTATGCGGCATTTGTACCGCTTTTCTTTTGAGGGAGGCCGTTTTGGACCATTAGAGCAGCGCATAGGTTTACCTTTGCGGCAGCAAGAGGCCCTTTGTTTTGGGCCAGATGCACAGTTGTATTTAACCACAGAGCGCTCGATTTTATCGGGGGCCAAGCTGTGGCGCTTGCGGCCTAAGGCCTTAAAGCGCTTGCAGGAATAAAAAAAGCCCAACTTCAAATGAAGTCGGGCTTTTGCGCTCCCACCTGGGCTCGAACCAGGGACCCTCTGATTAACAGTCAGATGCTCTAACCAACTGAGCTATGGAAGCAAAATATATTGTTGTGTATGAGTAGCGCTCCCACCTGGGCTCGAACCAGGGACCCTCTGATTAACAGTCAGATGCTCTAACCAACTGAGCTATGGAAGCGTGTGTTTGCTTTTAGAGGGCTGTTCCCTCTTTGCGTATGCAAATATAGGAGCCCTTTTTGGTTTTGCCAAACTTTTTGCAAAAAAAGACATAAAAAAAATGGAGTTTCTTTTGGGCTAGACAAAAAAGGGGGCTAGGCTGCCGTTTTTTCGGCCTTTTTCTGTTTTTTTGTGCCCAGAAAAAAAATCAATTTTACTATGAGCTTATTGACATTGGGCACTGTTGCCTTTGATACCATTGAAACTCCTTTTGGCAAGGCAGACCGCATCATTGGTGGTGCTGGTACTTATATTGCTTGGGCGGCTTCTCATTTTCACAAAGACTTGCAATTGCTATCTGTAATTGGCGAGGATTTTCCTGCAGAGGAGTTGGCTGCTTTGGAAGCCAGAGGCGTTAATTTGGATGGATTGGAGAAGCGCGAAGGCGAAAAGTCTTTCTTTTGGGCCGGTCGCTATCACATGAATATGAATGCTCGGGATACTTTGGCCACAGAGCTCAATGTATTGGAGAACTATAGCCCCAAATTGCCCGAAGGCTATAAAAACCCTGAATACCTTTTGTTGGGGAACTTTGCTCCTGCTGTACAAATGCAGGTGTTGGAGCAACTAGAAAAGCGCCCTAAATTGGTTGCTATGGATACCATGAACTTCTGGATGGATATTGCCATGCAGGAGCTCAAGGTGGTATTGAAGCAGGTAGATATTCTAATTATCAATGATGAGGAAGCTCGTCAGTTGTCTGGGGAGTACTCTCTAGTAAAGGCGGCTCGTGTAATCCGTGAGATGGGCCCAAAATATTTGGTAATTAAGAAGGGGGAGCATGGCGCTTTGTTGTTCCATGGCGAATCTACTTTCTTTGTTCCTGCTTTGCCTTTGGAAGAAGTATTTGATCCTACTGGAGCTGGTGATAGCTTTGCCGGTGGCTTTATGGGCTACTTGGCCCAAGAAGACGACCACTCTTTGGAGAGCATGAAGCGTGCTTTGGTCTACGGTTCTGTAGTCGCTTCTTTCTGTGTAGAAGCTTTTGGTCCTAACCGCCTCAAAGAAATTGATGAGGCTGCTTTGGACGCTCGTAAGAAAGCTTTCCAAAACTTGATGGAAGTGAAGCTCTAGACTTTGCTCTATTACACAAGAGCCCCCAGCCAGCGCAGCTAGCTGGGGGCTCTCTTTTTTGGCCTAGCGATGTGCAGGGGTGGCCGAAGGCCAGACCAAGCGGGCGCAGCCCGCGCAGGGCCGAGCGAACAGCGAGCCCCGAAACGTAGCGCCCGCCAAAGGCGGGAGGCCCCAAAAAACAAAAATAAATATGTCAGTACCTCAACTTGCCGCCTTATTACATGCGCCTCAATATCGCCCGAACTTATCCTCGATGATTCGGACCGCAGAGTTTTATGGCTTGAAGAAAATCTATATCTACGACCAAAACGACTTGTTGCTACCGCCAGGCAAAAGCAAATTTGCCAGAGCCGAAATGGAGAAAATGGCCAGGGTTTGGACGGCTGGCGCCATTGAGCACATTGAAGTGATTCCCGTTCTAGATGTAGCCGATTTTCTGGCCAATTATCCAGGCCGAAAAATGGCCACTTGGGTGGACCCTAGCGCCAAAATGCTGCATGAGGTCCAGTTTGAAGCCCAAGATTTGCTAATTGTGGGCAATGAAAAAACGGGCTTGCCCGAAAAAATTGCGCCCTTGATCGATCAGAAAATTTATATTCAAGGGCATGGACAAACCTCTTGTCTGAACGTAGCTGTCAGTTTTGGCATTTTGATGCAGACGGCCAGTACTCAGCTTTTGGCATCGAAGTAAGTACGGATTTTTTGAGCCAAATTTGGTCCAACAATGGCCTCCAATTGGCTTAAATTGGCCTTCTTGACCTCTTTGACGGAGCCCAAGGCCAACAATAATTTCTCCTGGGTTTTTTCGCCAACCCCCGGAATTTGCCGCAGCTCATTTTGCAAAAATTGCTTAGAACGAACATCTCTGTGGAAGCTAATAGCAAAGCGGTGGGCCTCGTCTCGAGCTTGCTGAATAACCCTGAGCGTCGGCGATTTTTTAGAGAGCAAAAGCGGAACGGGATCATTGGGAAAAAAGATTTCCTCTAGCCTTTTTGCAATGCCAATAATGGCCAAACGCTCAAAAATACCTAGGGCTTTGAGGCTTTTGACCGCCGCAGAAAGTTGTCCCTTGCCCCCATCAATGACAATTAGCTGGGGGAGGGGCTTTTTCTCTTCCAAAAGGCGCTTGTATCGGCGAAAAACGACCTCTTCCATAGAGGCAAAATCATCTGGACCAACTACCGTTTTGACATGATAATGCCGATATTCTTTTTTGGCAGGCCGCCCATTTTTAAAAACCACCATGGCCGAAACAGGCTGGTTTCCCTGCAAATTGGAGTTGTCAAAACACTCAATATGAATAGGCAAATCATCAATTTGTAGGTCTTTTTTCATGATCTCCAACAGCTGCTCGGCCTTGCCCATTTTGTTGGCCTTGGCCAAGGCTTGTTTTTGCTTTTGAAGGATGAAATACTTGGCATTTTTCTCAGAAAGCTCTAGCAGCTTTTTCTTATCGCCAATTTTTGGGACCGTCAGTTGGATCTCGGACCAAGGCAGCTGAAGCTCGAAGGGGACAACAATTTCAGGCGCAATACTCTGGAATTTCTCCCGCAATTCTCGAATCCCAAAAAGCAACAAATCCTCCCCTTCAGTATCCAAATTCTGCTTGAGCTCTAGCATAAAGGTGTTAATAATCGCCCCTTCTACCACTTTAAGGTAGTTAATATAGGCCATCTCTCCTTTTTCATCTTGGGCCAAAGTAAAAACATCCAAATCACGGATATTGGCATTCACCACCGTCGATTTTCCCTGATAGTTTTCAAGCAAAGCCAACTGGACCTTCGTGCGCTGCGCCTGCTCAAAATTGAGCTCCTCGGCATAGCGGCCCATTTCCGATTTGAGGTATTTGCGCACCGCTCCCAATTGGCCTTTTAGCATATTTTGAACCTGCTCAATTTTATCCATATAATTGGCCTCCAACTCAAAACCCACACAGGGCGCCTTGCAATTTTTAATATGGTACTCAAGACAAACTTTATGCTTGCCCGCCGCAATGCTTTCCTCCGATAAATTGAGGGCACAACTACGCAGCTGAAACAACTCTTTAATTAGCTCTAAGAGCGTATACATCCGCTTTTTAGATACATAAGGACCATAATATTTAGAGCCATCCTGCACCACTTTTCGGCTAATCATAATCCTCGGAAAACGCTCTTTTTTAATGCAAATATAAGGGTAGGGCCGACTGTGTTTTAGGGCCACATTATAACGCGGCTGATGCTTTTTAATCAGCGTAGCCTCTAGCAAAAGGGCATCCTGCTCCGTCTCTACCAGCGTATAATTTAGCTTTTTGGCGGACATAACCATCCGCTTCGTCTTAAGGCGCATATCCTTGCGGCTCGTAAAATAGGAGGCAATCCGCTTCTTGAGATTTTTGGCTTTTCCAATGTACAAAATCTCCTCATCGGCCCCAATAAATCGATAAACCCCCGGATCAGTCGGCAGGCTGGGCAAAAGCTTTTTATAATCCTCTTTGTTCATAATAAACTGAAAATTAGCGACTTATTTAGCATTTTATTTTGGGGCTGCCCCGCCCTTCGGGCGGGTCGGGCTGTGTCGCAGCTCGCAGGTCTGCTCGGCCCTGCGCCGCCGAAGGCGGCTGGGTCTGGCCCTTTGGGCCACTGCTATCCATCCCTCAGCCAGTCGCTGCGCTCCTCTGCGGCGGCTGCGCCGCCTTCTCTGGCTAAAAAGGGGACCAATATAAGGCAGCTCCTTTAAAAAGTGTCTATATTTAGAGCAGACCAAAGATACGGATCTATGTTGAACTTAGAAGAAAAAGAAAAGAGCAGCCCCTTAGCTCGCTTTATACAATTGTTATTGGCCCTAATTGTTGTCTCGGTACTAATTTATGTGGTCATTGGCTTTCTCAAGCAGTTTGTTTGGTGGATTGTTGCCGCCTTATCTGTTGGGGTCTTGCTCATCAATCGGCAGTTGCTGCTTAGAGTATATAACTATATCAAAGGCCTATATGCCAAAAATATTTGGCTGGGAATAGGCGGAAGTTTATTGGGCCTAGCCGCTTTTAGTCCGTTTTTGGGCTTTTTATACCTAAAAACCCTTTGGGATTTTGGCAGCAGCCGCTTGTTGCCTTCCAAAAAGAAGAATAAACCATTAGATATTCCTTTTTCAGATATAGAAGAAATTAAGGAAGAGGGCAAAGATGAACCGCCTATCTTACAATAAGACCAAAAAAAAAGAGAATCCAAGCTCGTCCCTTGAATTCTCTAACTTACAACATCGTCAGTATTGTAAAATGCTTAACAACAAATAGTATGCCCGAAAAAAAGGAATTATAGTATATATTGAACTTCCTTAAAGTTGAACAAATGTAGCTGTCCTTTTCGGTCTATAATTTTGAGTTGCCCATTGGGAGCTACGCCCCAAATGCGGCCTTCATGTTCCTTTTCCTGCCATTTAAACTTGCTCCATTTCTTATAGCGCCAAAGTTTGCTTTCATATAAGGGCCAAAGTTCTTGGCCTCGGCCTTGCCGTAGTTTGAGGTATAGACGCTCTATGGCTGCATATAGTTGTGACAGAATTGAATCCATGTTCAATTTTTTTTCTGTCAGTAGGGCTAATGAGCTAGGGTTGGGCAATTTAGGCGAGAAGCTTTTTTGAAAAACATTCAAACCAATGCCCACCACAGACCAGTCGAGGTAGCTGCCCCGCAATTGGCTTTCGATCAAGATGCCCCCCACCTTAAAGTTGCCCACATAAATATCATTGGGCCACTTAATATAATGCGGCAGTTGAAGCTGGCAATTTGTCAGGACCTCATGCACCGCCAAGGAAATGGCCATGTTCCAAAGGAATTGTTCCTTAACAAGTAGGAACTTTGGCCGCAAAATAAGGCTTAGGGCTATGTTCTGTCCCGCTTCAGATAGCCAGTTGTTGCCTTTTTGGCCGCGGCCCGCCCATTGTTCGTCTGCAATAATGGCAGTTCCTTCCGTTGGTAAACTTTTTGACAAGAAGTCAAAGGCATAGCGGTTGGTCGAATCTAGGCGTTTATGACGGATGGCAACCTTTCCGATAAAAAGACTGTTATCTGATTGCTTGGGCATAACATAGCTGCTTTTTTGATTTTTAGCCCTAACTTTAGGGCCTTTAACTCTCTTTGGTCTTTTAATGGGGCCACAATTTAATATAAGTCGATTTGAATAAACAAGAGCTTTCGCAAAAAGAAGAAAAAATGCCTCAATTGCAGGACCTATTGGCCGTCGCTGTAGAAGCTATGCAAGACCGCAAAGCGGTAAATATTATCTCTTTAGACCTCTCTAATGTAGATGAGGCCAGCACAAATATTTTCCTAATTTGTCATGGTACCTCCTCTACACATATCAACGGTATTGCCAAAAATATAGAGAAAACCCTCTGGGAACAACTGGGCGAACGCCCCAATCATACAGAAGGCAAACAGGGCGGCCACTGGCGCCTCCTCGATTATTTTACGCTGGTGATTCACGTTTTTAATGAGGAAAAAAGAAAATTCTACAACTTAGAAGGTCTCTGGAGTGATGCCAACCGTAAAGAGTACCCAACTCTTTAGTCTAGATTCAATCTAGATTAGGCTTTAGTAAAAACCAACACAAAGGCAATCTTGTCTTTCTCATAGCTTGGGCCTATCTTTTCAATTGGCCCATTATTATACATTTTCTGATATCTTATTATGCAAAACAATCCCAATAACCAACCACAGGGAGAGAAGAACAACGGCCCCAAGTTCAACTATTATTGGATTTATGGCCTTCTTGCTCTCTTGCTCATTAGTGTGAACTTGATTTGGGTGAGCCCCAAAACCAAAGACCTAAGTTGGAATGAGTTAGAGACGATTATCGCTCAAAAAGATGTTGATAAAATTATCATCGTCAATAAAAGTCAAGCAGAGGTTTACCTAACTGAAGACGCCTTGGAAAAGGAGGAGTATAGCAAACTGCCCAGCTCTTCCTTTAATAATGATGCCCCCAATTATAGCTATACGGTGGGCGATATGGAGTATTTCCTCAAAAAATTAGACGCGCTAGAGCAAAAAATTGCTCAGGATGATCCCAATTTTAGCATTAACCAGAAAAATGAAACCCGCTACGATTATATCGGCGGCTTGCTGAGCTGGATTCTGCCTTTCGCCATTTTGATTATTATCTGGATCTTTATTATGCGCCGCGTAGGTGGCGGTGGTGCTGGCCCCGGCTCCCAAATCTTTAATATTGGCCGCTCTAAAGCTACTTTGTTCGATAAGGACGGTAAAGTAAATGCTAGCTTTAAAGATGTTGCTGGCCTAGATGAGGCCAAGGAAGAAGTTATGGAAGTAGTGGATTTCTTGAAAAAACCCAAAAAATATACTGCTCTAGGTGGTAAAATCCCTAAGGGGGTGCTTCTGGTAGGCCCTCCAGGTACCGGTAAAACGCTTTTGGCCAAAGCCGTTGCTGGCGAGGCTGGCGTGCCTTTCTTTAGTATCTCTGGCTCCGATTTTGTCGAGATGTTTGTTGGAGTAGGGGCCTCTAGGGTCCGTGACCTCTTCCGCCAAGCCCGAGAAAAAGCCCCCTGTATTATCTTTATTGATGAAATTGACGCTATTGGTCGTGCCCGTGGACGTGGCGCTATGCAGGGCGGCAATGACGAAAGAGAGAATACGCTTAACCAGTTGTTGGTAGAAATGGATGGCTTTAGCACCGAAAAAGGCGTGATTATGATGGCGGCCACTAACCGTCCCGATATTTTGGACCAAGCGCTTTTGCGCCCCGGTCGTTTCGATCGCCAAATTTCTATTGATAAGCCTGATTTGGTGGGACGAGAGCAAATTTTTGCCGTTCATCTCAAAAATATCAAAATTTCTGGAGATGTGGATGCCAAGAATTTGGCCACCCAAACTCCCGGTTTTGCTGGTGCCGAAATTGCCAATGTCTGTAATGAAGCAGCCCTAATTGCTGCCCGCCGAGGGAAGCAGTTTGTAGAAATGAATGACTTTAATGACGCTATTGATCGAGTGATTGGCGGTTTGGAGAAAAAGAATAAACTGATTTCTCCAGAAGAAAAACGAGTGATTGCTTATCATGAAGCTGGACATACGCTTTGCGGCTGGTTTTTAGAAAATGCCATGCCTTTGGTTAAGGTGACTATTGTTCCCCGCGGTATCGCAGCCCTCGGTTATGCCCAATATTTGCCCAAAGAACAACACATTACTACCGTAGAGCAACTGCTAGACCGTATGTGTATGACGATGGGGGGACGCGCTGCAGAGGAAATCATCTTTGGTAAAATTTCTACTGGCGCTCAATCTGATCTCGATCATGTGACCCGTATGGCTTACTCTATGATTACGGTTTATGGAATGAATAAGCGTGTGGGCAATGTCTCTTATTATGGTATGATGAAGGAAGGCGGCGGCTTTAGTAAGCCTTATTCTGAGGCTACTGCAGACCTAATTGACCAAGAAACCCGCAAGCTGATCGACTCCCAATATGAACGGGCCAAAAACTTGCTGAGAGAAAAACGCCAAGAGCTAGAGTTGTTGGCCAATGAACTCCTCAATAAGGAGGTCCTCAATAAGGATGCTGTAGAGCAATTGATTGGTAAACGCATTTTTGATGAGCTGCCCGGCGAGAACGGCGAGGCGGTAAGCGAAAACCATGGCGTAGATACTTTGCAAGACCCTAAGCCCGATTTGGGCGAGGAGGATGCAGAAGAAAAGGAGTAGTTTTCCTCTTTTTTAGATGATATATAACATCTGGTCTCTTTTTAGGGGCTAGGTGTTTTTTTATTTTGGGGCTGCCCCAGCCTTCGGCTGGGTCGGGCTGTGTCAGGGCTCGCAGGTCTGCTCGGCCCTTCGGCCTGACGGCCTTGGTCTGCGGCTTCGCCGCCCCCTTTTCCATCCCTCATCCGAGGCGCTGCGCGCCTTTGCGGCGGCTTTGCCGCCTGCAGGATGTATAAGCTGAGGCCCGAAGGGCCGAAGGCCATGCAGCTAGTGTTGGCCCCCAAGGCCAACGCTAGCTGCCCCCAGGCGGAGGCGGCTTTGGAGGGCCTTTTGCCTGAAATGCAATATATTGAGGGCCAAATTTAAATTCAAGCAGAGAAGAAAGTGGCCAGCCGCCTACCGCCGGCCGGGTCCAATCAGCCCGCAGGGCTGTCTGAACAAAATGCCATTTTGCAGCGGCTTTGCCGCTGCAAGGGCCTAGCGCTGTGTAGGGGTGGCCGTAGGCCAGACCGAGCAAAATGAGCAAAGCGAAATTTTGCGAAGGGCCGAGCAGGCTTGCGAGCCCCGAAACATAGCGCCGCAGCAAAGCTGTGGAGGCCCCAAAAGAAAAGAATAAAAAAAGGGAGCAACAGTAAACTGCTGCTCCCAAGCTACAAAAAAGAAAAGGGATAAAAACGCCCTTTTACAGCTTTAGGTGATTCACCTCAGAGGTGAAACAACTCCCCGAGCAATCCTCTAAAAAGAGGGCAATTTGGGGCAAAATATTTTGGGCCACCTCTTCAGAACAAATGGTAAAGAGATAGCTATTAGCGAAAATTTTGGCTCGGCAGTTATGATCGAGCATGCCATTTTGGCCCTTTCCCGAAATATTGCCAAAAAGCGTATAGCCATGGGCACCGGCCTCTTCTAGCATTTCAATAAAGCGCTCTACTTGGATACTTTCGAGAATGACTTCTATTTTGACAGATTTGACGATATTCATAATTAGAGAATTTGTTGGATGAGATAATAGTAGAGCGGAATGCCTACAATTACGTTGAAAGGGAAAACAATACCTAGGGCCACAGGAACCGTAAAGGCGGGATTAGATTTGGGGATAGCCAAGCGCATAGCGGCTGGAACGGCGATATAGGAAGCACTAGCGGTGAGCAGACAGAACAAGAGGGCATTTCCTTTGCTTAGGCCAATGAGGTAGGCGATGCCAATCCCTAAAGCGGCATTAAACAAAGGCATCAGGATACTAAAAGAAAGCAAGAACCCTAGGTTTCCGCGCAGAGCTTTTAGGCGGCGAGCGGCCACAATACCATTGTCGAGCAAGTAGAAGCAGAGCATTCCTTTAAAGATGCTATCAAAGGGTTGGAAATCGTGCCAGCCCTTATCTCCAGAAAGAATACCAATGAGTAGGGCCCCGACTAATAGCATAATAGAGCCATTAAAAAAGGCATCGCGGAGAATATGTCCCCAATTAGTCTTCTTCTTTGATTTCTGCTCTTTTTTGCCATAAATATTATAGAGCAAGACCCCAATAATGATAGCGGGCGATTCCATCAGGGCCATACCAGCTACCATATATCCTTTATAGGGCACCTCTTGGATTTCAAGAAAAGAAATTCCGGTAATAAAGGTAACGGCACTAATAGAACCAAAGGTGGCGGCAATAGCCGCAGCATCTGCGGATCCAAAGCGAGATCTAAGAATAAAAAAGCTATAAATAGGGATGATAGAGGCCATAAGGAAACAGGCGCCAAGGACCGTGACCAACTCCCAAGAAAAACCACTATGATAAAGCTCATGTCCACCATGCAAGCCAATATCCATCAAGAGATAGAGCGAGAAGAGCTTGGGAAGTGGTTGCGGAATTTCGAGGTCAGATTTGAGGGCAACGGAAATAAGGCCCAAAAAGAAGAAAAGAACGGGAGGCGATAGGATATTGCCTGTCACCATAGACATATCGAAAAGAAAATTCATGATTAGGAGGCTTAAGTCTAAGTATTGGACAAGGAGAGGACTGCCCAATCTTTAGCAATAAAGAAAGGAAATAGGTTATTGGATGTACAGTAAGCTGTACATCAATACAAAGGCGTATCTGCTATGAAGCAGATCGACTTAAGCCAAATCTAATTTAAGGGAGTGCAAGCGCAAATAGAGTTTTTGCTGCTTTTGGGCCTCGGTATTGGGCCGAAAGCGGCAAGCAGAAGGGTGCGGCTTGGAAATGAAAAAACAGTGGAAAGAGGGGAGGGGAGGAGACCATCTAGAAAAGGAGGGAAGAACGTCTTTGGACCAAAGCAAGAGCTGTTTTAATTCTTCAGCTTCTTGGCTGTCTACTTCTTCTTCATTGGCGTCTTTTTCCTCGCCATCGAAATCATATAAATGTTGCTGCCAGTCACTACTAAGCTTTTTATTAAAACTCAACTGATGGCCTTGTTGCTGAATGGGCTGGGCTGCAAATCCTAGTCCAGCATTAAAGAGAAATAACAACAGCAAAAGCATTCGTCCTAGGCAGGAGAATGCAGATTTTTTGGGCTGTATGTTATTTAAGTTTTTCATCAGTGGAGGGCTACTGTGATTAGAAGCACAATGTAGTGGCTAAAAAAAATATCTCCTAAGAAATTATGGAATTTAACGAGTGTTAATTTATGAGCTGACTCCTATCCTAAACAAGGAATTATGTTTCACTAAAGCAGCTAAATATCTTAACAAACCGTTATCTTAACAGATCATCAAACGCATTAAAACCAAATTTTTATGCAAACATCTATGCTAAGAACAGGCCTGTTCTTTATGCTTCTCCTCTTGGGCTTTTCCTCGCAAGAAGCAAAGGCCACACATGCTATGGGTGCAGATTTGACTTATGTCTGTTTAGGTAATGGACAATATAAGTTTAGCCTACAATTTTATAGAGATTGTAATGGTATCAATGCTGCCAATAGCTACACCCTAGAACTAAGTTCTCCCAATTGTGGAACAATCAGCAGCACCTTGATGCAGGCTGGAGTAGTGGAAATTACGCCCTCTTGTCCGGGTATTGTGGGTACGGCCTGTAATGGCGGTGGCGGTATTTATGGAATTGAAAAATATACTTATGAAACAGTAGTTACACTACCCACAACTTGTACAGACTGGACCGCTAGCTGGAGCCTTTGTTGTCGCAATAATGCAATTACAACGCTCAATACGCCTGGCTCTAATATGATGTACATTGAAACAGAGCTGAATACTGCCTTGAGCAATTGTAATAACTCGCCTACCTTTTTGAATAACCCTACGCCTTTTGCCTGTGTAGGACAGTCGGTTTTTTATAATCATGGAGCAGTGGATATGGATGGCGATTCTTTGCGCTATTCACTAACCAATTGCTATGATGCCGCTAATGTACCGGTAACTTATAATGCCGCTCAGGGAATTTCTGCAAGCTCTCCTTTGCTTACGCAAAATGGCGTAAACATTGACCCCGCAACTGGAGCCCTTAGCTTTGTACCTTCTATGGTGCAGGTGGGCGTACTCTGCGTTTTAGTAGAAGAGTTTAGAAATGGCCAAAAAATCGGAGAAATTGTTCGTGATATCCAGTTTACGGTGGTGCAGTGCCAAAACCAGGCTCCCACATTGACTGGAATGAACGGTAGCCAAGTTTTTGATACCACAATTGTCGTTGGTCAGCAACTTTGCTTTGAGGTCTTTTCTAATGATCCCGATTCTGGACAACATAGCTTTATTAGCTATAATGGGGCAATTCCCGCAGCAGTCTTTACCACTTCTGGTTTCCCTTTCCAAAATGGCTTGTTTTGCTGGACGCCTACGGCAGCTGATGTAGGTTTTCATAGCTTTACCCTCAATGTTCATGATGATGCCTGTCCTTTGGTGGGCCAAAACACCTACACCTACTCGATTAACGTAGTGGGCGGAACTACAGGCGGTGGCAGCTGCGCTGGCCTAAATGTGAGCCTAGACGCTACTCAAGATTTGGCCTGTACAACCAACGATGGCCAAGCTATTATTAACGCTACAGGCGGTAGCGCTCCTTATCAGTATTCTGTGATCAACTGGACCACTGGAGAGCTTTTCCAAAATAATTCTGGCGTTTTTGTCAATCTTACTGCTGGCCAATATGGCATTTGGGTAGAGGATGTAAACGGTTGTGAACCCAATTGCTCTAGCCTCTCTTTTGAAATTGATGGCCAAGTTCAACCCCTAAATGCTCAAGTTGATGTAGAAAATCAACTTTGTGCAACTGCCGGAAATGGCGGAAGTATCCATATTATGGCTACTGGCGGAACCGCTCCTTATATCTATTCTGTTGGAGGCAACTTCTCTACAAGTCCACAGTTCGACCAATTGGCAGCGGGCAATTATCAAGTGGTGGTGCTAGATGCTAATGGCTGCTCTTATGTGGAGCCCATAGAAGTGATTAGCCCAGCACCTCTAGACCTTTACTTTACAGGGCTTACAGCGCCTAGCTGTGGCCAAAATAACGGAAGCATTAGCCTAAATCTAGATGGCGGAACGGCTCCTTATACCCTAACGGCAAATGGTCAAATGGTTGCCGTTAATGCGCCTCTTACTGGATTGGCCGAAGGAACCTACCAACTTTCTCTTACTGATGCCAATGGTTGCTCTTATGATACCACTTTTGTCTTGATGGGCACGCCTGGCTTTAGCCTTACCTCTGCTGCAACCGCAGTAAGCTGTGCTGGCGATTGCGACGGAAGTGCTACCGTAGTGGCTACGGGTAGTGCTGGCTACAGCTATAGCTGGAGCAATGGCGCCACAACAGATCAAATTGATCAGCTTTGTGCAGGCACTTATACTGTAGAGGTGGTGGACCAAAATGGTTGTACCGAACAAACACAACTAACCGTAGTAGAGCCCGACCCCATCAGCTTGTCTGTGCTAAGTAGCCAAGAGCCTGGCTGCGATAATAATGACGGAAGCTTGCAGTTGGGCCTCAGTGGCGGAACGGCCCCTTTCCAAATTAGCTTGGCCAATTTGACTACGCAAACCGTAGAAAACAACAATAGCGGCCAGTTTACGGGCCTAGCTGCTGGCCAATATACTTACCAACTAATTGATGCCAATGGCTGTCAGCAGGAGTGCTTGGGCAATTTCCAATTGATTCAGGATTGTGATGCTGGTGGTTCTACTCCCTTGCCCAACCGTGGTGGATTTACCTTTACTACGGGCAACTACCTTTTGGTGACCCCCAACCCTGCCGCAACGATGCTTCAAATGCGTTTTGCTGCAGCCTCAAAGGGCGATCTACAAGTAGAGGTCCTCAATTTGGAAGGTAAGCCTTTGTTTCAGCGTCAAGGATTGCCTACAGAAGGAAGCCTAGAGCTCAATATTCAGTCTTGGACCAATGGCCATTATGTGGTCTTGCTCCGCAACAAGGCTGGGGAGCTCATCAAGAGCCAAAAGCTGGTTATCCAACACTAATTTATTATCCCCATTGCGTTTGATGCACTGAAAATGGTCTAGCTCTTTTAAGGGCTAGACTTTTTTCTTTTGGGGCCTCCGCAGCTTTGCTGCGGCGCTATGTTTCGGGGCTCGCAGGCCTGCTCGGCCCTGCAGCCGCCTTTGGCGGCTTGGGTCTGGCCTAACGGCCACCCCTGCACAGCGCTAGGCCCTTGCAGCGGCAGAGCCGCTGCAAAATGGCATTTTGTTTAGACAGCCCTGCGGGCTGATTGGACCCGGCCGGCGGTAGGCGGCTGGCCACTTTTTTTCTTGCTTTTTATTAAAATTGGCCCTCAACATATTGCATTTCAGGCAAAAGACCCTCCAAAGCCGCCTCCGCCTGGGGGCAGCTAGCGTTGGCCTTGGGGGCCAACACTAGCTGCATAGCCTTCGGCCCTCCGGGCCTCAGCTCATTCATATAGCAGGCGGCAAAGCCGCCTGCCAAGGCGCGCAGCGCCCCGGCTGAGGGATGGAAAAGGGGGCGGCAAAGCCGCAGACCCAGCGGGCAAAGCCCGCGCAGGGCCGAGCAGACCTGCGAGCCCTGACACAGCCCGACCCAGCCAAAGGCTGGGGCAGCCCCAAAAGAAAATCTAGAAAACATTTGGCCCTAAAACTTTGAAAGGTAGACGATTGATAGACCTTTAAGGTTTTGTTTAGAAAAGGCCCTAGAATTTTAAGGTTAATTTTGAAAAAAGCTTTAATTTGGGCTTGTACTAGCAAATTTTGGCCAACACACTATACTTTTAATTGCCAAACTTGCTTCAGAACCTTAGATGCTACGGATATATGAGAATACCCAAAAAGCTGCATTGGCAGTGGTTTGCCCTATTATTATGCCTGCTATATAGCCCCCTACAGGCCCAAAGCTCCTACGACGAACGAATTGTCCTCTTTGATGAACTCGTAGAATTGGGTGCCTGGAAAAAAAAGGTGCTCTCCTATGACCTCAAACAAGGCGAACAAGTAGTCATCGATATGCAAACTATTGGTGCCCGCAAATTGGGCCGCCTCATTGTAGAATTGCCTGGTACCCAATTTAAAATGCGCATGAAAAAAGTGCGTAGCCTAGAACGAGAGTCTTTTATGGCCTCTAAAGACGGAACGCACAACTTTGTGATGAAAAATAGAGGACTACTGGGCCGGACCTTTCGGATGCAAATCTATAAATTTCCAGCCATGTCTTTTCAAGACTCCCTGGTCCTCGATGATGTTATGGTCACTACCTCTATTGATACCATGCGCACCGCCTATCCCGACACTATCCCCTATCCAGATATTACCGAAATTCAGCTGGACCTACAGCCCGCCCTCGATTATCAATCACTAGCCGATAGCTGTATCACCGAAGCCCTACTCGATGGCGATTATCAATATGCCGTCTACTGGATCGGCATTGGCGATAAAACCCATCAAGAATACCAAAACCTCAAGGCCAACCCTAAGCTTAGCTGGATTGCCGCAGAGGTTTCTGAACCCCTAATGGCCTACGGACTAGGCCTCACCGAAACCCTCCCTATGGCCAACAACTCTTTGGCCCGAAACCTCCGATACGACTTTAAAGACCCTCGAGCTAACGATAATTATGTAGGAACACAAGGCCTCAACCCAGCTCCTTTTGGAGTGATCCCCGCCTATAAAGCCGGAACCTATAAGCAACTCAAAATGTGCTTCAGAAACCTCAATACGGTCACCGGAGTTCGGGTCTATATTAAGGTGGCCAAGTTTCAGCTCAAACGAGCCGAAATCTTGGAGATTATTAAGCGGGAACGGGTGCAAGAAATCTTTTTGCAGAAAAAAATCCCCGTATTTAAAGCCGAATAAGGCTAGCTAGACACCCCATTGAGAATTTGAAAAGCAGAACGAAATGCGAATTTTCATTCATATAACGGCTAAATTACTCCTGATTAGCTGCTTGTTTTTGGCAAGCAATAGCTGGGGACAAAGCCGTATTGCCGTCCAAACTGCCAAAAAAGGCGGAGGCAACGCCCTAGAGAAAAAAGCTACTCGGGCCCTGCGCGATGAGTTTGAAAGCCGAAAAACAACGGTCAAAAATGCTTATCGGACCAAATCCGATGAGTATAAACAGCTACCCTCTTTTAAAAAAGAAGACTTTGAACGGGAATATGACCCCACCTTAGAAGAACTGATTGAGGACGAAAACGCAAAGCGGGATATTGAAAACCCCAACAATAAAAAGCGTTTTATTGACCTCTTGACCCAATGGTGGATGACCCCTAGCGATGCCGACCTAGCCGCTAAACTCGATTTTGAGCGCCAAAGAGATTCTATTAGCGCTATCGATAGCTCTGAGTTTCGAGTGCCTAAATTGGTCAAAGGAACAGCTAGCCAGTTTGTCACCGTTTTTGGCTGGCATGCACACTTTAATGGCAATGCCTACAAAACCTATGACTATGGCCTGCTTTCGGCCATTGCCTATTATGGCTACGATATTGACCCCTATACTGGAGAAGCGCTAGACTCTACCGTTATTCATGACTTTTTGGGGGGCGATGATCCCGATAATGGCATTGTGCCCACCGCTCATGCCAAAGATTGTAAGGTGCTGCTTAGTATTACGAGCCATAGCTATGATAATAATGCTTTTTTCTTGGCTCCCGAAAATGCCAAGCAAAGGCAAAACCTCATTGATAATATTGTCTACCTGATGGATACCTCTAAGGCCGATGGCGTAGAGATTAACTTTGAGAATGTGCCCGCCTTAGCCCAGATAGAGTTCCTAAAGTTTGTTCGCCAACTTTCCTTTACCCTAAGAGCAGTTTCGCCAGACCTAGCGGTTTGTATGAGCGTTCCAGCTGTAGATATTGAAGGGGTGTTTAATCTGGGCAAAATGAAAGAACATGTCGATTTCTTTATCATTAAGGCTATAGATTACCACAATGACCCCAAAACAGGCGAAATTATTAAGAAACCAGGAGCACCGCTTAACTTTACCGCCGCTTCTGGCGAAGAAGATATTCGCTCATCAGTAGAGCATTATATTGCCTCTATTGGGCGAGATGCCACCAACCGACTCATTTTGGCCCTGCCCAATTATGGAACCCTCTGGAAAAGTAGCAACCGTGGCTTTGATCTAGAAGGCTATGTGCCCTATAGCAAAATCCAAAATGATTTTGTGATGCGAGATAGTACAGCCGTAGGAATTGACTCTAACTACTACTCTTATGTTTGGGCCAAAGAAGATACGATCTTTAAGAAAGTAGGGGGCGCCCTACAAATTGATGATATAGAACGTACCGAACTCTACTATGATGATGTGCGTACGCTTCGCCTCAAATATCAATTTATCAATGATATGGGCTTGGCTGGAGTAGGGGTTTGGCCCCTAGGCTACGATTTGGGCTATTATAATGTATGGAATACCCTCTCTTCAGAGTTTACCACCATAGAAATGCCCAAGCTAGAAGCTTACGAAAAGCTAGGCGCAGCCAGTAAAGCAGCCAGAAGCTGGGGAGCTACCCTTTTAGCCGTCTTGCTCTTTTGGGCCATTTTTGCCTCCGCAGGCTTTTGTATGGCCCTCTTTAATAAGCAGGTGCGTAGAACCCTATTTGCCAATGGCCGCTTCAGAATGATCTACCTGGGCTGGTTCTCGGCACTACTGCTCATGGTGGGCTCTTATTATGGCCTATTCCGTGGTGGCGCTTCTATTTTGTTGCTCGGCCTCGTGATTGGCGGCTTCTTTACTTATGGCGTCATCTATCTGGTGGATAAGCAGCAAGCTAAAGCCCCTTAATGTAGACCCCAATTTCTTATTCAGACGATTTTATTCCTAAGACTTATGTTGATCTGGACTCATATACGGACCCTGTTCCTCCTCCTTTTCTGTTCTGCCTGGGCAACTACTACGCTCTTGGCACAGCTAGATGGTAGTGAGCTCAACGGTACCCAAATCCTAAGACCTACAGCCGAAGACTCTTCGGAGTTGCGCTTGCAACGACTCGAAAAGCTGCGCGAGAAAGATACCATTATTGAAAATAAGGTGGTCTTGGAGCTGAGCCAAACCCGCTTCAGAACGCTAGCCCGCCACTGGTGGGGTATGCCTACGGAAACTGACCGAAAGGTAATGGCTAAGGGCCGCTACTCTCGATACGAAAAACCTTTGGGCGCTGATGAAATGTATGAGCAAGAACCTGCCGTATATGTACAGTCTACTCAGATTAACAGTAAACAAAATTTAGTGGTTTGGGGCTGGCACCCCGCCTGGGCCGGCGATAAGTTTCATAACTATAATTTCGGTCTACTTACTCATGCCGCTTTTTATGCCTATAAACTTAACCCCTTTACCGGAGGCTATGAAGATTTTGAAGCCATTGATCAGTTTAAAAATGGCGATTTTGTAAAAACAGCCCATAAAGATAGCTGTAAAGCCATGCTTACGCTTTCTTGCCATAGAGGCGAACGTAGCGAAATCTTCTTCACTTCGGCCAAGGTGGTCCAACGCAACCTGATTGATAGCCTTATTTCGGTGCTCAATTATGCAGGTGGCGATGGCATAGAAATTAACTTTGAAGAACTCCCTATTGAGTATAAAGCCGATTTTCAAGACTTTGTCCGAGAGCTTTCTTTTGCCCTAAGAGAAGAAAATCCCAATTTTACTATCGCAATGAGCTTGCCGCTACGCGATCCCGAAAAGGTCTATGACTTAGGCTTTTTGCAAAATTGGGTAGACGTTTTTATCGTCTCTGCCTATAATTTCCACCTCCGCCCCACAGGGGTAAGTAAGGTGCCCCTAACGCCCTTGCTCAAGCCAGAAGCCAAATGGAAGCGTAGCTATATGAGCTACTCAAAAAATATTAGCCTCGATTCGGTGCTCCGCACTTCTTCTGCCATTAAAAGCATTGATCTACTACATACCGATAGCTATAAAAAGCAGTTGCTCGATACCTTGAATATGTATATCCTCAGAGCTGGAATTACCAACCTAGAGTATAATACCTATGATTTGGGGACCGTTTTGGGCATTATCCGAGCAACTCAAGATCTAAGAGATGACCCTTATTTGCGCCGAGCCCTAAAAGCAACCGCCTGCCGGGCAGAACTGGCCAAATATTATGCAGCCCGCAATCCCGTCAATATGTTTTTGTTTGAGCCAGAGCAGGACACCATTCAAATTCATGAATTTGACCTTTTCTCTGGCCTAGAAGGCATTATCTCCGAATCGGATAGCCTGGAAGAAAGTCTGGAGGAAACCATTGACCGCTATGTTCAGGAAATTGGAGCCAAGCACAGCACTAGCTTGGTCCTTGGCTTGCCTTACCACGGTGCGGTTTGGGCACTAGAAGGCGATAAGGGCGTGAGCTTTGAAGGCTATATGGCCTATTCTGAAATTCGGAATTTGGCCCGGGCCAACCGCCTTAAGGTGCGCTACGATAAAATGCACAATAGTATGATTGGCGTTTTGGTAGATACCCTAGGCAATCCCTTGAAAGAAATTTACTTTGATAACTCGACGAGTTTGGGCCTGAAAATGGACCTCGCACTAGAAAAGAAAATGGGCGGTGTGGCCGTTTGGGCCCTCAGCTATGATCATGGTTATACCGAGCTTTGGCGAACTTTAGAAGAAAAATTTGCCGCTAGAGAGATCTGGAATACTAAGCTAGAGCGAATTGAACGCTATAAGGTGGCCAAGAGCAATAAAATCCATTATACGATTGCCTACCAAATTAAAAAAACAAATGGCGTAGTCTTCTCCACCCTTTTGGCCATGCTGTTTTTTATGGCCCTAGGTTTTGGCTTCTCTTTATTAGATTGGAAGGTGCGAGATGTGATGTTTTACAGTGGCGCTTTCCGGATTTTTTACTTGGTCCTTTTTGCCACAATTGTTTTGTTAATTGGCAATAATTTGGGCTTGTTCAATAATTGGGTGGCCACCTTTTTAGTAGGGACCATTTTGGGCGGGCTCTTAACTTGGGTGGCGAGCATGCTCCTCAAGCGCCAACAAAAACGATTGCCTTAGGTCCTTTTGCGGCGAGCAGGCGGCAAAGCCGCCGCAGGCTGAGGGATGGATAGCAGTGGCCGAAGGCCAGACCCAGCTTTTTGAGCGAAGCGAAAAAAGCGCAGGGCCGAGCAGACCTGCGAGCTGCGACACAGCCCGACCCGACTGAAAGGAGGGGCAGCCCCAAAAAATAAAAATCAAAAACAACCTTGTACGATATCGAGGCTAACAAAAATAGAGCATGTTTAAAATAATCGCAAGAGAGTTCATTTGGCTAATTGTGGCCCTGATCGTCTCGCTGCCTATGGCGGTGGTGTTCCTTTGGTTCTTTGGTTATACCAGAGAGGTGGTGAATATGAGTGAAATTGAGCGCAACTGGGTGTTCTGGATGTACTTGATTGGTTATTTCACCTCCTTTTTGGGCATCTATATTATGCGTTTTATTGCGCTTTCTATCAAAACACTAACTCAGCCAGAAGCTGAGGAGGAAGAAGAATAAGGATTATGATTGATAAAGTTGTCACGGCGGTGGTGGGCGAGCTCAACCGCTTTTTGCAGTCTAAACACAATATTTTAGAAGAGAAAGTCATCATTTCTCATTTGGTTAATGCCGATGGCTCGATGGCGGTGCAAGAGGCCGATAAGATCGTGATGACGATCATTAACATTGAGGCCGAGCGCAATAAGAGCAGCACGGCGACTTATCAGCCCAATAAGCGAGGGAATTTTACTAAGGTGACCCCCCCAGTTGAAGTCAATATATATATGTTGTTCTCGGCCTATTTTACCAATGAAAATTATTTGGAGGGCCTTAAGTTTGTTAGCTCGGTGATCGCTTTTTTCCAAAGCCGCCAAGGCGTTTTTAATGAGCAAAATACGCCCGCACTTTCGGGCAGCCTCAGTCGTTTGGTGGCCGAAATGGTATCGCCAGATTTTCGCGATATTTCTAATGTTTGGAATGGGGTAGGGGCCAAGTATTTGCCTTCGGTGCTCTATCGCTTCAAAACAATTCCGATTGAGCATAAAAAGCCCGAGCCAGAAATTCCTTCTATTCGCAAGATTTAGGAAGGTTTGGGGCCTCCTGCCTTCGGCAGGCGCTACGTTTCGGGGCTCGCTGTTCGCTCGGCCCTGCGCAGGCTTTGCCTGCTCGGTCTGGCCTGCGGCCCCCCCTGCACATCGCTAGGCCAAATGGGGCGGCTGTAGTTGGGCTTTGTCGCTTAACTAATGACAGTGTGATATTAGCTAGGTCTACGAAAAATGCCAACTGGGCCTAAATTTTAGCTTTTATTAAAAAAAAAGAAAAAAAACTGCGAATAAACTTTGCAGACCAAAATTAAATTCTCTAATTTTAAGGGACTTAAAGCAGAAGAGCTTAATGAAGAGACGTAAATTTAGCAGGCGAGGAAATCCGATGGAGCATCATATGTTGCTGAACATCCAAACTCGCTATAATCAGCTATTAAACATAGCGATCCTGCACGATTACTTTGATGAGCAGATCTGTAAAGATGTAGTTCTTAGTCCTACTTCCGATACGGTTTTTCGCCTAAAGCAAAATCAGCTTAAAACGGCCTTTGAGGGCAATAATTTGCTGATTGGTTATGGCGAGACAGTTTCTGGAGGGCCGGCTTTAGAAAGTTTGGAAAAACCTTTAAAGTTAAGTTTTTGGATGAAGGTAGAAGATGCTTTCTTCCTTAACTATACGGGCCTCCCTTATGAGTTTGGTGATTATATTTATCACTTTACAAATCGGGCCGAAGATAAGATTGAAGATGAGGAGGGCAATTTGTCTAATGATGAGTTGGTTTCTGAAATGGATCGCTTAGCACTTGAAGGCCCTGTTTTCCGCTACGAATTTGATGATGAAGAGGAGGATGCGGAAATCGAGGTGGTAGATGAGTTGGGCCAGTCTTATTTCTTTTTGGAGCAGGAAGGCGAAAATGCCCATGTAGATGTGGTTATGCCTGATGCCCCAGCCGGAAAGTATATTTTGCAGCTAGACGGCTTGGAAGAGTATACTTTTTATTTGGCTCCTGAGGGAACTGCCGGAATTTGGGGCGTGGTGGATATTTATATCGATAAGGAGGATGACAGCCCTTACCGCTTTTTTGATGAGCAGGGAAAGTTGTTGTCTAAAAGAGAGTATAACATCCATTTCCCTGCTAGGGCTTTACCTTGGCACTACTATATAGTAGAAATGAATGAGGATAGGCAGCACAAAGGACATGAGGCCTACGATAATGGCCGAGCTGGCGAAACAGTAGACTTTGAAGAGGCCGAGGAGGTGCTTATGCCTTCTGGCGAACTGGCCGTTTTGGTCAAAACTTCAGCGCCCATTCCTTTTAAGGAAAAACAGCTGAGCCGCTTTAAGCTTCGGACCAAAAGAGGCAAAAATGGAATCGAATGGATTACAGATTTACCTAACCATTCAGCAAAATCAATATTAAAAACAGATTTTAACGTTGAGAATGCTGTGTTTTCCGAAATAATTGTATATTTGTAATCAGATGACAAAATAAATTTGTAAATCAATTAAACTTTTCAAAATAAATTAAATCATGGCAAAACAGTATGCAACACCAGGCGTTTATATCGAAGAAAAAAGCGCCTTTTCGAATTCTGTTGTAGCAGTAGGAACTGCTATCCCTGCTTTCATTGGCCACACAGAGAGAGCCGCTGCTGGTAAGCGCGACTTGACCAACACGCCAATGCGCATTACTTCATTGGTTGAGTACCTATCTTACTTTGGTGGTGCTCCCAAAACTACTTTCAACGTTGATGCTGAAGGTGACAACTATACCGTTTCTGTTGATGCCGGTAACTACATGTTGTTCCGTAGCCTTCAAATGTTCTACGCTAACGGCGGTGGAACTTGCTACATCGTTTCTGTTGGTGGATACAACGACGACGTTTCTCCCAAGACCCTAGTGGGTACTGAGAACGGTGGTGGTATCACTGCTTTGTTGAAGGAGCAAGAGCCTACTTTGCTTGTAGTTCCCGATGCTATCTCTTTGGAAGAAGGTGACTGTGGTACAGTACAACAAGCAATGTTGAAGCATTGTGGTGCTGACACTCGTAGCCGCTTCGCTATCCTAGACGTATGGAACGGTAACGAATCTCGCAGCATGCTAGATGATGATGTTGTAACTTGCGCTCGTGAGGCTTATGGCAACAACTTCCTAGACTTCGGTGCAGCTTACTACCCTTGGTTGAAAGCTACTGTTGTTCAAGCTGATGAGTTTGACTATACTAATGTTGCTAACCTAGAAGGTTTCGTTGAGTTGCTTAACAAAGAAGTAGATGACAACGTAGCTGCTGGTTTCGTTAAAGCTGAAAAAGGTGAGTTGATCAAAGCTGAAATCGCTAAGATGGCTGACGCTGATGCTAACGTAACTGCTGTACACAACATCATGAAGGCGGTAAGCCCCGTATACAATGATGTATTGGGTCAAATGCGCGATATGTTGAACGTATTGCCTCCTTCTGGAGCTGTAGCTGGTCTTTACTCTTTGGTAGATAGCACTGTAGGTGTATTCAAAGCGCCTGCTAACGTATCAGTTTCTTCTGTAACTGGACCTACTGTAAACATTTCTGCTACTGAGCAAGAAGACTTGAACTTGCCCTTGAGCGGTAAAGCAATCAATGCCATCCGTCCTTTCGTAGGAAAAGGTACTTTGGTATGGGGTGCTCGTACGCTAGACGGTAACAGCCAAGACTGGCGCTACATCAACGTACGTCGTACTATGATCATGTTGGAGCAGTCTGTGAAGTTCGCTTGTGAGCCTTTCGTATTCCGTCCCAATGACGCTAACACTTGGATCGCAGTTAAATCAATGATTGGTTCTTTCTTGCGTAGCCAGTGGCAAGCAGGTGCTTTGGTAGGTGCTACTGAAGATCAGGCTTTCCAAGTTGAGGTTGGTTTGGGTACAACTATGACTCCTCAGGATATCCTAGATGGTTACATGAAGGTTTCTGTAAAAGTAGCTATCTCTCGTCCTGCTGAATTCATCGTTATCACTTTCCAGCAGAAAATGCCCGGTGGTGCTGAGTAAGCTTTGTGCTTAACTTAGAGATCACTATCTAAAGCATTTTAGCCTTTCTCTTGGGCTCAAACGGGAGAGCATCAACATTTTAAATTTAGATCATACTTTTAAACGCCATATATCATGTCTGCAACAACAGAATGGCCACTGCCTAAGTTTTATTTCTCTATCGAGATTGACAATATCCCCAACACTTTGGGCTTCCAGACAATCGAAGGTCTTGAGACTGAGATTTCTGTAATGGAGTACCGTGCAGGTAACTCTACCAACTTCTACAAGACTAAGCGTCCCGGTTTGATGTCTTATAGCAACATCACCTTGAAGAAGGGTACTTTCCAGAGCGATGACTACCTCTATCAGTGGTACAAAGAGCTTTCAGTTGACCACCAACACACTGAGCGCCGTACTGTAATCATTCACTTGATGAATGAAGCTGATGAGATCGTTTTCACTTGGACGCTACTCAACGCTTTCGTTACTAAGTTTACTCCTACTCCTTTTGACGCAGAAGCTGACTCTGAAGTCGCTATCGAAGAACTTGAGTTCTGCTGCGAAGAGTGGACTATGGAAACTGCATAAGTTTAACTTAGCTTAGCAATAAAATAAACCTGGCAGGTAAAAACCTGCTAGGTTTTTTTTGTGCTATCAAGATTTTTTCTTTAATTTAGTAGCCTAAAGCGCTTAACTTATAAGCAGCCTTAACTCCTTGATAATGAAAGGCAGTATCGCTAAGCGCTATTTTTAGGGCATAGGCCCAAAAAAATCTTGCCTTGGCCCTAGTATTTAGCGAGTTAACTTGGGCAGCCGCTTTCTCAAAAATAGATGTTATGAGTTCAGATTCCACAATGACTTGGCCCCTAACGCGCTTTAGCTTTCGGGTGTTTATTGGTCCAATTGAAATGTCTTTTCAAACTGTAGATGGTTTGGAGGCTGAAATTGGGGTGATTGAGTACCGCGATGGTAATTCTCCCTTTTTTGGAAAGGAGCGCATGCCCGGTATGTTGCAGTACAGCCGTATTACCCTTAAAAAAGGATCGTTTTCTCAAGATGATCAAATGAGCCGTTTGTTTGACCAGGTAGCGGTGAGTCGAGAGTATACTTCTCGCCGAACTATTGAGATCCACCTTTTGGACCACAATATGGAGACGCAGTTTATCTGGCGACTTGAAAAGGCCTTTATTACAAAATATATTCCCTCTAACTTTGATGCCGAATCTGAAAATGAGGTGGCTGTAGAAGAAATGGAGTTTGCCTTCCGTCATTTTGAAACGGAGGTGGGCGGTTAGGATAAAATACCGCTTAGCATATTAACTTTTAGACCAATCGCTGTAGATAATCCCAATAAGATATGAATAATACCATTAGCCCATTTGAGCGCTTCTTAGATGAAGTCATGAAAGAGGACGAAAAAACGACCTCACCTATTCCTGCCTTCTATTTTGATGTGCAGATGTATGATCAGAAGCATGAAGGGAATAGCTTTTTGGCTGGAGTTGCTAAAGGGGCTGTAGATACCTTTGTAGGAGGAATGGTTGGAGGAATGATGAAAAAGGCAATCAATAAGATAGACGGTGGCGGAGCTAATGGCTTGCCTACGCCAGGTGATACCAATATTCATAACTCTTTTATTGAGGTGAGTGGTTTGGAGATTGGTTTGGAGGGAAAGAAGACGTATAATGAGGGGGGCTACAATTACCCCATTGACTTGCCCGACAAAATGAAAAACTCGGCCATTACGCTAAAGCGATTGGTGCGTCCCGATATCATTAAAAGCTCGGATCCTTGGACCAAATGGTGTGAAGAAAGTTTTGAGGCCATGGCTTCTTGGAATGAGCAAATTAAGCTCAAGGGGATTCAGGTAAATGTAATGCACCCCAACTTGACAAAATCTGGAAAGCCGCAAATTTTGATTTCTATGGAGTTTAATTTTGCCTATCCCTCTAAAATGAGTTTGAGCTCGCTCAACTCTACTTCAGAGGATTTGCTGGTCCAAGAAATTGAACTTTCTTACGCTTTCTCTAAGGTGGTAGCTCATTAAGCGAAGCCGTTTTTGGCCTAGCGCTGTGGAAGGGTGGCCCGTAGGGCCAGACCAAGCAAAATGAGCGTAGCGAAATTTTGCGAAGGGCCGAGCAGGCTTGCGAGCCCTGCAACATAGCGGCGGGCGAAGCCCGCAGGCCCCCAAAAAACCTGCTTAAAAACAGCAAAAAAATATACAGCTTATGGCAGTAACAGTAAAAGAAATGAATGTCAACACCAATGTGAATGCACAAAATGCTGGGGGCAAAGGTCAGGGAAAAGAAGATGGAAAGGAACAGGGAAAAGGCATGACCGAAAAAGATAAAGAAATCCTGATTCAGGAAGCGGTGCGCCGAGCAATGGAAGCTTGGGAGTACAAAATGAATCGATAGAATTGACTCAATTAACTAGAAGATAAATAAAGAAAAATGGCAGATTCTCCAGTAAAAGGCATGGGCGAAGGCTATCTGTCGGTACTTGTACTGATTGATGGAACTGAGGTGCCTAAAACAATGGTCGTGGAGAGTGTAGATATTGTTAAGGAGCTGAATAAAATTCCTTATGCACGTATTACACTTAAGGACGGAGATACTCGGGAGCAAAAGTTTCCTACCTCTGAAGATGCCATGTTTGAACCAGGCAAGGAGGTAGAGGTGAAAGCGGGGTATGGCCCAGGTAAGGAGGAAACTCTTTATAAGGGGATTTTGGTGGAGCACGGTATCAAGCAGTCTAATTATAGTGGTGCCTCTTTGGTGCTCAAGTGTAAGGATAAGGCGCTCAAACTAACGGTTGGTCGTAAAAACAAGGTGTTTTATGAGCAGGCAGACTCGGATATTATTTCGGCAGTGGTGAGTGAAGCTGGACTTTCTGCAGATGTGGAAGGGACCTCGGGCACACACAAAAAACTGATTCAGTATTGGAGTACGGACTGGGATTTTATCCAGTCTCGGGCCGATGTGAATAGCTTGGTGACCATTATCAATGATGGCGAAATTACGATTAAGAAACCTACGGTGAGCGAAAAGTCTGAACTGGTCATTTCTTATGGAAATGATTTGGTGGAGATGGATATGAATATCGATTCGACTCATCAATATACGGAGGTGGGTGCTACTTGTTGGAGCCATACCGACTTGGCTATTGTTACAGCCGATGGAGCCAAACCTGCTGTAAATGCTCAGGGGGATTTGGACTCTGGAAAGCTGGGGGCAGTGATTGAACCCAAAAATACGGTCAAAACAACTCCGCCAGTGACTAAGGATGTGATTCAGTCTTGGGCCGATTCTGTTTATCAAAGAGGACATCTTTCTCGTATCCGAGGCAGCCTCAAGTTTTATGGTTCTGCTAAGGCGGAATTGGGCAAAACGATTGAGCTATTTGGCTTTGGAACTCGCTTTGTCGGCGATGCTTATGTTAGCCGAATTCGCCATACGGTCATGAAAGGCCAATGGTTGACCGAGGTGGGCTTGGGTATGGACCCTCAACCTTATATGGAGGCCAATATTACGGCTAGCTCTCGCCCCGCAGGCGGAATGTTGCCCGCTATTCATGGGCTGCAACATGGGGTGGTCAAGCAAATTGACTCGGATCCCGATGGCGAATTTCGCGTCCTGATCAATATCCCAATTATTGATGACCAAGCCGGGGAGGGCGTTTGGGCCCGTATGGCGCATTATTATGCTACCGAAGATTGCGGTTTTGTTTTTTATCCCGAAGTAGGGGATGAGGTGGTGGTTGGCTTTTTCAACTCAGACCCCACTTATCCGGTCATTCTGGGCTCTATGTATAGTAGCGGCAGAGGAATTACGACCGAGGAAACGCATATTCCCGCAGACCCCAACATCTTTAAGTCGATTTCTATCAATAAGGGAAAAACCCGAATTGAACTTCAAGATGATCCAGGCAAAAATATTGTCAAGATCATTACAGAAGACAAGATGATTATCGAGCTCAATGATGATGAAGATACGATCCTGATTGAAGACCCCGTAAACGTCAACAAAATGTTGATGGATAAGAACGGGATTCTCTTCGAGACCGATGGCGACTTTGTCGTTAAAGCCAAGAAAAATATTAAAATGGAGGCCGACATTAACATCGAGACAAAATCAAAGTCCGATACCAAAATGGAGGCGGTCGCCAACTTCTCTATCAAGGCCCTTGCCGTTAAAGGAGAAGGCTCTACCACTATGGAACTCAAAGGTTCTGCCTCGGCCAAATTGGAAGGCGGCGGACTTTGCGAAGTGAAAGGTGGTATAGTAAAGATTAATTAACAGTATTAAAATCAATAAGTTATGGGAATGCCCTCTGCTCGAATTGGCGATATGCACGTTTGCCCCGCCGTTTGCCCCGGTCCTTCACCTCATGTAGGTGGGCCCATTGTTAGCGGTGCCGGTACCGTTATGGTTACCGGAATTCCAGCCGCCCGCCTTGGCGACTCTGCCGTCTGTGCCTGCGCAGGCGATTCTATTGCCTCTGGCTCCGGAACGGTCATGATTGAGGGGAAACCCGCTGCCCGTATCGGCGACTCTTGTGGCCATGGTGGTGCCGTAGTGGCTGGTGCTCCTACTGTATTGATTGGGTAGTTTTTGGGGCCTCCGCAGCAAAGCTGCGGCGCTATGCTACAGGGCTCGCAAGTCTGCTCGGCCCTTCAGCCCTGCGGGCTTCGGTCTGGCCTGACGGCCACCCTTCCGCAGCGCTAGGCCAATGCAACTGCCCGCTCTGCTCTTAAGATAAATAGTTGATCCCAATTTTTAGACGATAAGAAATTTCTAAGCATGTCAGACGATATCCAAAAATCATTTTTAGGCTCAGGCTGGAGCTTCCCGCCCCGCTTTAGCGACTCTACCCGCGGAATTGTGATGTCTCAAGATGAAGAAGATATTAGGGAATCCCTTAATATCCTTCTTTCTACTCTCCCCGGCGAACGAATCATGAACCCTAGCTATGGTTGCGATATCCATAGCCAGGCTTTTCAAAGTATCAATAACGCTACCCGAATCCGTATACAAGATCTCATTACTACGGCTATCCTTTATCACGAACCCCGTATCCGCCTCATCTCTGTAGATGTAGACGAAAGCGAGCAGCTCCGTGGCCGTGTGAATGTCAATGTGGTCTATGAAATTAAGGGCGTAAATGCTCGTAATAATATGGTCTATCCCTTCTATCTCGCAGAAGGTACCGAACTCTAATTCCTTTAGACCCCACTACTATCACTATCAGAACAACAATAACCATCTCTTAAGCGCATCTTAGCATGAGTACCAAAAAGAATAAATCTAGCCTGTCCTGGAATGGCGTAACGCAGAGCCAACGATTGCTCAAAGCTCTCATCCCAGAATATATTAAGGTAGATGAACGCTCTACTAGTGACCTCCTCGCCTTTTCGGCCAAATATGCCGAAATGGTCCAGTTTTATGACCAAACTAATTCCCCCGCAGGAGATTGGTCGCGCTTTTTGCGCAATGACCTCTCGGTGTTCTTGGCCTCTATTATTGCAACCGATCTTAAAAAAATTGAGCAGGAACACGCCAAATATATTACCGAGCTAGAAAATGCAGCCCGCACCACAGGCCGCCTAGAAGCGCTTAAGGCCCTCTATACACAGGTGTTCGACATGGCCAAACAGTTTAATGACTGGTATGTGCATGCCCTCAAAATGAATACCCTCCAACCCGGCGATACCGATGAACTAGAGAACGAATTAGAGAACGCCATCAAACAGCAACTCTCTTCCAATTTAATCGAACTCCTAGAACAAGATCGCTTCCTCGAGTTTCACCAAACAGGTACCTATAGCCCCAATGAAATTGAAGAGCATTTTCATAGTATCTGGTTCCCCTCTAAAAAGTTGCTCTCTGCCCGCGCTATCGAGGCAGAAGACCCCAGAGCCAACTTCAAAATTCAAGACTATACCAAAAAGATCCGCCTACAGTTTCGGACCTTCTATAGCGTGCTCTCTTATATCGTACAAGAAGCACCAAAATATCTAGAGAAATCACTCAAAGAAAAAGATGATCACCGCCCCGATTTGGCGCTCTTTATCGCTTTCGTGAAACTCTTTAAACATAATCAGGACCACCTGAATACCCTCACCGAAAAGCATCTCGATTTCTATTATTACGATGTGCTCAAAATGCAAGAAAGAGGCCTGCAACCCGATCAGGTGAATGTCTATTTCAACTTAGCTAAACATATTGATAGCTTCTTCCTGCCCGCAGGCACACTCCTAGACGCTGGCGTCGATGAAGACGGTAAAGCTATTCGCTATAAAACCGATTATGGCATAGAACTAAACCAAGCTAAAATAGATGAAGTCAAGACGCTTTTTGTGAGCAAAAATCCCAAAATCGGTATCGGGAGCTCTTATCGCCTTATCACAAATATGTATGCCGCCCCTATCGCCAACTCTAGAGATGGCCTAGGCAAACGCTTTATCAATAATGAAGAGGAATGGCCCTCCTTCGGAGAAGAATTACTCGAAAAAGCCTCCGATGAACGCCAAATGGTCTATGCCGAAGTAGGCTGGGCCATGGCTGCCCCTATCCTCGAAATGGAAGAAGGCCACCGTAGTATCAAGTTGCGCATGCGATTCGATAAGTCTTCTATGTATACCCTAAATCTTCTGATTAAGGATATTAGCCGAAATCAAGGCCTCTCTAAAGAAGATGCCTTCTCTAAGGTCTTTAAAAATAGCCTGAAGTTAGTCCTCTCTGGAGAAGAAGGTTGGATCGAAGCCAAAAGCTGCGAACTCCTTCCCCCAGAAAATTGGAATATCCCCGAGTTTAGCCTGCTCGCTACCGTATCCGCCAATGCCCCCGCTATCGTAGGCTATAATGCCAATGTCTTAGGCCCCGATTTCGATACTAGCCTTCCCGTTATGAAGGTCCTCCACAAAAACGAAAATGTGACCTACTCTTACTCTTTCCTTAAAGAGCTAAGCCTAGAACGCATTAACATTGATGTTGAAGTCAAAGGAATCAAACGCCTCAACCTAAGCAATGAATACGGCCAACTAGAAGGTAGTATCCCTTTCCAAGCTTTTGGCCCTACCCCAAAGCTAGGCTCTTATCTCCTTATCGGAAAAACCGAGCTCTTCAAAAAGGAACTGACTAACCTCAAAATCAATATCAATTGGCATAATCTACCCGATAATACAAAAGGCCTCCGTGGCTATTATCGAGAATATGGCCTCGGTATCCGCAATGAAGATTACCGAATCAAATTGTCGGCCCTCCAAGAAGGGGAGTTCTTCCCCAAAAATAAGAACAATGTTAAAGAGTATTTCCTCTTCGAACAAGATGAAGATAATGTTCATGGCATTAGTAAGACTACCTGCCTAAATCATATCGACCTTAAACTCTTTGACCTAGAACCTCAGGCCAACCTTAAACAAATTGATACCTATACCAGCGAAACCCAAACGGGCTATTTCCGCATGGAATTGACCAACCCGCCCTCGGCTTTCGCCCACGATGAGTTTCCCAATCTCTACGCCGATGTGGCTGCCCATAATGCAGACCCCAAAACGAAGGAGAAAAAGAAACTCCCCAACCAACCTTTTACACCCGTTATCCGAAATATGAGTATCGACTATACCGCTACGGCCCAAGTCAATATCATGTCTATCGGTACCGTAAATAGCTCTGGAGCTGTGGCTGAAGAGTTGTTCCATATCCACCCCTTCGGTGTGATGCGCAACTTCTCTCAAGGCCGCCCAGTTAAACCCACTCTGCTTCCCGCCTACGATGAAGACGCTTACCTCTTCCTCGGAGTCAAAGATTTTAATCCACCCGCTACGCTCTCTATCTACTTCGAACTCAAAGAAAATCAAGACTATTTTTCTATGATGAAGGGCCGAAGCAGCGAAGCAAAACAGGCCGAAATCGTTTGGAGCTTCCTCGTTAATGACGAATGGAAGGAGTTCTCGCAAACCCAAATCCTAAACGATACCACCAATTTCTTTAATAACTCCGGAATTATCACTTTCGATATCCCCAGAGATATTTCAGATAATAATACCATCTTCAAAAAAGGAAAGTTCTGGCTGCGCGCCTCGCTCCGTGGCGACGCTAGCCGTATGCCCACCATTTTGCACCTCTCTACCCAAGCCATCTCGGCAACCTGGGCCGGAAACCCCGAAGAGGAGGTGAAACACTTAGAAGAAAAATTAGCCCCCAATAAGATTAAAAATCTGGCTAGCCCATTGGTCCAAATTCGCTCGGTCCAACAACCTTTTGGCTCCTTTGAAGGCCGACCCGGCGAAAATAAAAAAGAATTCTATACCCGAAGCAGCGAACGCCTCCGCCATAAAGGTAGAGCCGTCTCTGCCTGGGATTATGAACGCCTTATCCTCGACCAGTTTCCCGATATCTTCCAAGTTAAATGTGTGACGCATATTGGCAATGAAGAGTTCATCGAAAAAGGACAGGTGGTCCTCGTTGTTGTACCCAGAATTAAGGCTTCTCACCAAGGCCGACTCCCCATGGTCAATAACGCCACCCTAGAGGCTATCCGCGATTATCTCATCCCGCTAGCTTCGCCTTTTGTCGATATCAAACTCCGTAATCCTATCTACGAAAGAGTGAAAGTGGCCGGCGGTCTCCGCTTCCAAAAAGGTATGAACAACGGTACCTTCCTCAAAAAATTGAATAAGGATATTATGGACTTTGTCTGCCCCTGGATGTATGGCGGCCAAAGAGAACTTGAATTAGGCGGCACAATGGCGAAGGATGTCCTCCTTAGCTTTATCGAAAAAAGAGAATATGTCGATTTTGTCACTAAGTTTTCTGCCGTGCAGGTCTTCCCCAGCGGCGAGGGCTTCGATGTAGGTGATACCGCTATCGATAATTCTTCTTCTCCCTTGCTCAAGGCTACCACGCCTTGGTCTGTCCTCATTCCTTTCGAGAAAAATCCACTCTATCTCCTCGACGAGGTGGCCTTCCAGTCTCCAGCCAAAGCTGGCCTAGACAATATGATGCTTGATGGCGACTTTGTAATGACCGAAGAACGAGAATTAGACGATTAAACAATAGTATAAAACATAACCGATTTGGCCCAGAAGTCTACGCACTTTTGGGCCTTTTTTAGTGCTATAAGATCCATTTTTTGGGGCCCGCGGCCGCCCTTTTTAGTAGGGGCGGCCGCCGCTATGCTGCGGGGCTCGCAAGCCTGCTCGGCCCTTCGTTTTTTTCGCTGCGCTCAAAAAACTCGGTCTGGCCTACGGCCACCCACTCCGCAGCGCTGGGCCATGGCTCGCTGCGCTCGCAGGCGGCTGCGCCGCCTCGCCAAAGCCCAAAAAACAATAAATAAAGGCGTTATTAAGAAAATCTAAATTATAAAATCGTTTTGACTGCGCCTTTTCCAAACAATTTTTTAAATTTGATGGCATTCACCCGCCTTTACATTTAAGAGTTTGTTTAAAAATTTCGTTTTAGGAAAATAAGTATAAAGGCTAAATAGTGTAGACTCGCCCAGTTGTCGGCTTTTCTTTCAAAACGAATGAGTAAAATTTTGAATGCGTCAATCCATGCGTTAGTTCGCTCAACAGAAAAGCGTTCTTTGTAAAGTTCCTCATCTATAATATCTTGATAATAAGCTTTTTTTCTATTTCTTTTGTTGTGGTCAATATTAGGGATAATGCCCATTTTTTGGCAGTTTTCTCTAAGTTTTTTGCTATCAAACCCTGCATCAGCATTCATAAATAAACCATCAGGAGAGATGTCTGAAAGCTGCAGATCGGCAAGCATTTTTTGGAAATGACTCTCGATTTCAAACAAATCATTATGGTTTCCCGCAAAAGGCGGAGACATAGCGATTGGCAGCCCATTTTTATCTGTGAGAAAGAGAGCATTTGTGGTTTTGGACTTTTTTCGGCCCTGATAACCCACAGCTTCGCCCCCTCTTTTCGCTGGGGTATGACTTCCGTCAAGCTGTATACTAGATAAATCTAAACAAGATTTTTCATGGGCTAGAAATTGGATCCACACTTTTTGCCAAATACCAGACTCGGACCAGCTATTGAAGTAGTAATATACTGTTTGCCAGCAAATTAGAACTTCGTCAAAAAAAGATTGTATCGGTAATTCTCTCCACTGACAACCTGTTTTAAGCCTATAAATTATCGCTTTAACAATTTGCCACAGAGGCGCTTTGGTTTTTCGAGCCAATTTTTTTTCGGGAAAAAATGCTAATATTTTTTCCGTAATAAATTCTTTTGATAAATTCACAACCATGTTGCAAAGCCTTTTTTTGTTTTTGTCGTAATCAACAATAATAAGCGCTTTGCAGCATTTTTTTTTGCCTTAGTCTAGCTGCTGACTAAAAAATTTAAACAAGCTCAAGTTAAAGTATCCAACTCAATGGCTTTACTCACGCGTAGCACACTCAAAAATTTATTCAAAAGGGGGATGGTCCCCACTGAAGTGAACTTTGCCGACCTTATCGACTCTACGGTCAATAAAGTAGACGATGGTTTTTCCCAAAGTTCAACTGAGGGCCTTATGTTGGCCACTCAGGGCCCAAATAAGCGCTTGATGAGCTTCTATCAAAGCATCCGAGACCCTCAGGCCTCTTTTAGCATTTCTATGAACCCCACTCCACATAGTGAAGGACTCAGTTTTAATGATGGCGAAAATGAAAGCCTTCTTTTCTTACGTAAGGGAGGTAATGTAGGGATCGGGACCACTTTGCCCAATTTTAAGCTAGAGGTGAATGGCATGCTTGGAGCAAATGGTCGGGTAGGCACTTTTATTCAAGGAGAAATCCCTGCCGATGGCCGCTGGCACCCGATCGTTTCAGATTTGGAGGGCGTTCAGGCTTTTGAAATTATTGCCCATGCTGCTGGCCGAAAGAAAAGAGCGAAGTATGCCCTTACTTATGCAATTGCCACGGCTACTTATGGCCAAGGGGTGGTCAAGCATGTAAAAGCAAGCTATGGTTTGTTTTGGCGGAAAATCAGTTTCCGTTGGACGGGCGCAGAAAACAATTTCAGACTAGAAGCAAAAACAGCTGGAAATTACGGGTACTTGGATAAGGAAGAGAAGAAACAGGCGGTACTTCGCTTTTGGGTATCTAAGCTCTGGGATGATACGAGCATGATGCCTAAGGGCCAATCTACAGCGATGAACTTAGATGATGATGGGGATGAATAATTAGACATCATTTCATTAAAAAGAGCGACTGAAGTTTTCAGTCGCTCTTTTTTTGGTCCAAAGGTTTGGTGTTTTGCGATCTACAGGCCCGAAGGGCCGCAGGCCTAGCGATGCGGCGGGGTGGCCGCAGGCCAGACCAAGCAGGCGGAGCCTGCGCAGGGCCGAGCGAATAGCGAGCCCCAAAGCGTAGCGCCGACGAGCGAAGCGAGGCGGAGGCCCCAAAACAAAAAAAGAGCAACAGAAATAGTTATCCATTGCTCTTTGGGTTTCTGAGGGAGAGATTTAGTCCTTAATAAAAGGGTAATCTTCTTGGGTGTACATATCCTCGTACAACTGTTCGGGCTGGGGGAGAGGAGAATTTTCGGCAAAGTCTACAGCGGCCTTCACTTTTTCTTTGAGGCGATTTTGAATTTCCTTCAATTCTTCTTCCGTAATCATTTTATTATCGAGCAGAAGGTGTTCTATGCGGCCTACGGGGTCCTTCTCTTTATATTCCTTTTCTTCCTCTTTGGTTCGATACTTAGCGGGGTCTGACATAGAGTGGCCCTTATAGCGGTAAGTTTCGATTTCGATAAGCATAGGGCCGTTACCTTGGCGGATATAGTTGATGGCCTCGCTCAATTCGTTGTGGAGCACTTCTACATCCATGCCGTTAATGGCTTTATTGGGCATTTTGTAGCTTTCGCCCAAGATGTGGAGATTAGTCACATTAGAGGTACGTTCTACAGAGGTTCCCATAGCGTACTTATTATTTTCGCAAATAAAGAGGACGGGAAGTTTCCATGTCATGGCCATATTAAAGCTTTCGTGTAGGATCCCTTGGCGAGATGCGCCATCGCCGAAGAGGGCGAGGGTGACATTATCGTTGCCTTTGTACTTATCGGCAAAGGCGAGTCCGGTACCGAGGCCAATTTGGCCGCCCACGATACCGTGGCCGCCATAAAAGTTGCGTTCGGCATTAAAGAAGTGCATAGAGCCTCCTTTACCTTTTACGTTGCCAGTGGCTTTACCGTAGAGTTCGGCCATAGTTTCGTTGGGGGAGATGCCTGCGGCTAGGGCCATACCGTGTACGCGGTAGGCGGTAATCCAAGAGTCTTCTTTTCTGCAGGCCGACTGCATAGCGGCGTAGATGGCTTCTTGGCCAATACAGAGGTGGAGAAATCCACGAATTTTTTTCTGATAGTATACAATATTACACTGCTCTTCAAATTTGCGTGTGAGATACATCAATTCGTACCAAGAGAGGTACTGTTCTTTTGAAAATGCAGGCTTTTTTTTGCGCTTAGCCATATTCCTGAAGTTTTTATCTTAAAGAATTGGTTTGCAGTATTTTGAGCGGTTGAAAGGCTGCAAATACTGCTTTCCGGGGCTAAGATACTAATTAAAGTAGGAGGGCAAAATAAAATTTTGCGCAAAAGGATAGATTTTTTTTGGGGGAATAGTTTAGCGTTTAGTTGTTGAGGGTAGACTTTTGGTACCATTTATTTGTTGTTGCTGCTTGGGCTTTTGGGGCAAGTTGGCTTGGTTGTTTTTTATGAGGGGGGTAAGGAGCTAGGGCTAGGCCCTAAAAAAGGGCAGGAGGAGAGGTGACAAAAGTAAAGTTAGAAAGAAAAAAGGCCCTTTGAATTTTAAGGAATAATTAAGGAGGGGTTTTATTATTCTGGATAATTCGCTTATCTTAAAGCTGAAAACATACTACACTGAGAAGAATCAACTAGGCAACATTATTTTGCCAAAACTCCCCCAAGACTAACACTATATATAAAGTATGGCATCCTTTGAAATTTTAACTAAGGAACCTTATCCTGGACTGCGCCCTTATGAGGCCAAAGAAAGAGAGCTTTTTTTCGGAAGGAATAAGCAGCTTGATGAATTGTTGCGTAAAATTCGTGGCAATCGTTTTTTGGCGTTGGTAGGAGGTGCAGGTGGAGGTAAGTCCTCGCTAGTTCGTTCGGCCTTGGTCCCCAAGCTAAAAGATGGTTTTGCGGGGCAGGCAGGGCAGAGTTGGCGAATTGCGGTTTGTCAGCCTGGCAATAATCCGATTGGAAACTTGAGTCGTCAATTGGCTTCTAGAGGGGTTTTGCACCCTGACAGTAAGATGGACCCTAACTATCCGGCTATTGTCGAGAAAAGCTTGCGCCGAGGGAGTTTGGGTTTGGTAGACGCGTATAAAGATGCGGATGTAGAGCGGGCCAATTTGATGGTGGTCATTGACCAATTTGAAGAGATTTTTGCCTTTGCAAAAACTTCTTCAGCGGCTCAGGAAGATGCGGCTACCTTTGTCAATTTATTGCTCAATGCATCTAGGCAGCGCGAAGCGCCTATTTATATTGTATTGACGATGCGCTCGGATTATATTGGACGTTGTACGGATTTTAGGGGCTTGCCGGAGGCGATTAACGATGGGCAGTTTCTGATTCCGAAAATGAAGGTAGAAGAGCTCAAGAAGGTGATGATTATGCCGGTTAAGGCGGTGGGGGCGAGTATTGCTCCGGACCTAGTGAGCCGCATGATTTCCGATATTGGAGAAGACTTTGACGATTTGCCTCGTTTGCAGCATTTGATGATGCGTGTCTGGGATAATTGGGTAGAGGTAGATTCTGACCCTAGTCTTCCTTTGGGGATTAAGCATTATGAGAATGTAGGGACTATTAAGGAGGCACTTTCTGTGCATGCCGAGGAGGCCTATAATAAGCTGAAAACAGAAGAGCAAAAAGTTACTTGTCAACGAATGTTTCGGGCGCTTTCTGAGCGCAATGCCGATGGTTCGGCTAGTCGTAGGGTGGCTACTGTAGGCGAGCTTTGCAAGTTGACGGACCAAAGTATAGAGAGTTTGGCTCCGGTTATTGTGGCCTTTTCTCGGGCGGACCGCCGCTTTTTGCAGGCGCCCCCAAATCGGGATGATTTGGAGCTAGATACCGTAATTAGTATTACGCATGAAAGCTTAATTTCTTATTGGGATCGTTTGGCGCATTGGGCTGAAGAAGAGCATGAGGCCGCTGAAACCTATACTCGCTTATCTACTGCCGCTGCCCTTTACTTTGAAGGGAAGGGGGCACTTTGGGTAGAACCCGAATTGAGTTTGGGCCTCAAATGGTATGAACCGCATACTTATGATGAGGAACATCCTGAGCGCCTAGCGCCTACTAAGGCTTGGGCTTCTCGGTATAATACTACTTATGATGAAACGATTGACTTTTTACTCAAAAGTCATGAAGCCTCTGATAAAAAACTTAGAGATAAGCGGGAAGATGATGACCGCAAACGGAAAACCCGTATGCTGATTACTTATCTTTCTTTGGGCTTTGGGGCCATCTGTCTTATTCTATTGCTCTTGGCCGGTGTGGCCTTAGATAGTGCCCGCCGATCGGCTCAGGTGGCTGGCCGCAAAGAAAAAGAGGCTCGCCTAGCTGCTTATCAGGCAGAAATAGCCAAGCAAAGAGCCAATGAGAGCCGCTATATGGCCAAGGTAAATGCTAATCGTGCCCAAAGAGAAAGTTTCTTGGCCCGTCAGGCTACCGAAAAGGCAATTCGCTCTTCAGATATTGCTGAATTGAAGTCTAGAGCCGCCAATCAGGCTCGCTCAAAGGCCCTAATCGCTCTGGATACGGCAGAATTGGAACGCCAAAGAGCAGAAATTGCTAAGCTCAGGGCCGAACAAGCTCGCCGCGATGCCATGAAGTCAGAACGTAGAGCCCAAGAAGAACGCCTTAAGGCGATTATGACAAAAGGCCTTTCTTTGGCCCAGTCTGTAGCCGTAAAGTCTTGGAAAGTAGAAGAACCCGACCTAGAAGCACTTTTGGCTAAAGAAGCCTTTGAGCTGAATCGGGTAAATGGGGGAAAAGAACATGATGCCTATATCTATGAAGCCCTTTATAAGGCAATAGATAAAATGCAGGGGGTAGGAGATAACCCAGACTTTAATAGCCTGAATGTAGCTCCTGATGGCCTCTCGCACCTTGGTGCCATGAGATCTATTGTAGTCTCTACCGCAGAAGGAGAATTTGACCAAAAAGTCTATACTACAGGTTCTGATGGCTGGCTGTTTAAATGGCCCCTACAGGTTTTTGATAGCAAAGAGGAACAAAAAACCGCAGGCGCTCCGCAGGTGCTTACCCGCAACCGCAATAACCGAGTTTATCGTTGTATGGATATGAGTGCCGAAGGAAAGTTCTTGGTCCGTGCTGGCGATGAAGATTATATGGAAATTTGGGATGTGGCCAAAGAAGAACGCATGCTTAAGGTAGACGTTCACCGTGGCCGCCGCGTTTGGGACCTCGCTTTCTTGCCTACGGGCAATGCCGTAATCTCTACCGGAGATGACCGCAGTATCAAGTATACCAATATGAAAGGAGAAGTTACTCCTATTGTAGAACGTACGCCTTACCGAGTGACTTCTATTGCCGTTTCTGCCGATGGACAACATGTGGCTGGCGCCGGAGGATCTCCTGATGTCTCTATCTGGAATATTAAGTCGGGCCAAGAGGATTTTAAACTAGAAAACCCCTACAACAAACGCAATGCTACCGCTGTAGCTATTAGCCCCACTGGCCGATTTGTTGCCGTAGGCTACCAAGATGGCTCTTTGCTCATCTTTGATATCTACCATTATAAAAATGGTCTGGACCAAGACGGCAACCGCTATGTTCCCGAACGCCTGGTTTATCATAGCGCCAAAATTAGTGACCTCAGCTTCTCTGATGATGGAACTATGCTCGTGGTGGGTAGCCTCGATAAAAGAGCTACACTTTGGCAAATCTGGAATCAAGCCTATGAGAACTATGATAATGAAGAGGAGTTCCCCTTCAAAGATCCTAAGTTCCAGCCCGTTCGCCTAGAAGATCATGAAGATTGGGTCCTCTCTGTGGCCTTTACTCATGATGGACAAAAAGTCCTTACCGGCTGCGCTAATGGAGAAGTGAAAATCTATGAGGTGGATATGTTCCGCTACGCTAGCCAACTCTGCGCTATGGTGCGCCGCAACCTTTCTAATAAAGAATGGAAGAAATATATCGGTACCGATGATCCCGAAAGAGATCCACGCAACCAACGCCTGTATATTATTACTGCAGAAGGCGAACGCGTTCCCCTTTCTACCTGTGGTAATGAATACCAACAAGGGAGCTAATACAATAATATACCTCTAAAGATAGAGCCAGGGGAGGGCTAGCCGGGCTAGCTTTCCCCTTTTTTAGGCCTTATCTACTCCTTAGCCAAGCCAGACGCTTGCCGTCTACCAAAATGAGTTCGAGTTTAATAATTACTAATTCGCTTTTTATTATGAAACTAAAATTGCTTTGGGCCGCTGTCGCCCTAGCCCTCAGCCCTCAAGCCTTATCTGCACAATCACTAGATGAGGACCTCTGTAACGATCACCTAGATGAGGCTAAAAGAGCCTATGAAGAAGGGCAGCTAGAAGAAGTGGGCGACCTGATCCGAGATTGCCTAGCGAATAAAAGAGCTTTTCCCGTTAAAGCAAAAAGAGAAGAAGGCTATAAATTACTTACCGAAAGTTACCTCTTCCGAAATGACCTAGATGATGCTACCCGCTCCTTTGAAGAACTCCTCAAAATTAATCCCCTCTATGAGGCAGATTCTCTGAACCCCAGTAATTCTTATGACCTGATTTATCTCTCTAGAACTTACAGACATAAACCCCTAGTCTCTATTTATGGAAATATTGGCGTCAATAATACCCGCCTGCAAACACTAGAAACCTATAATGTAGATAATAATAATTATCGAGCAGAAAATTATAACCAATTTGTACTCGGCTTTTCTGGCGCTATCGGTATAGAAATGCCTATCTGGAGAGACTTTACACTCGCGCTAGAAGGTAATTTTGCCCTCAGAAGCTACCGAGCTATCGATAGTATGTTCCTCTCGACAGGTTTGCAAAACCCCGCCCAAAATACACTGCAATACTCTAGCCTGCAGTTCGATGAACGACAGTACTGGATCGATATCCCCCTGATGCTACGCTATGAACACTATTTTAAACGCTACAAAAAAGTAATCCCCTACGCCTATATCGGAGGAGCACCCAATTTCTTACTCTCTGCAAGTATGGTCAATATCCAAAGAAATACCACCCGAGAATCTGATGGCGGAGGAGCCGTTGTCGGTGGCGAACGTAGCTTCGTTATCGCCGGATCTGGCCTCTCTGCCGAAACCCAAGCCGGAGAAGCCGACCGCCTCTCCCTAAGAGAAGGATTTAATGTCTCCCTACTCGCTGGCGCAGGCGCAAAAATTCGCCTAGGACACGATTTCGTTATTATCGAAGCCCGATATAACCGCTTCCTGATGAATTCCGTCAATAGAGAAAATCGCTATAGTAACCCCGAATTACTCTACGAATACGGACATGTAGATAATGACTTCCGTATGGATAACTATTCGCTAACTATCGGCTTCGAAAAGTCTTTCTACAAACCCAGAAAAAAACGACAGTACAACGAAATTTATATCAATCGCCGACTCAATAAAATTATCAAAAAAGAAAAACGAAACGCTAAACGAACTACAGACTCCGAACTAAAACGAGAACTCAATAGCTTCGTTCGAGAACTCGAAAGAGATCAACCCGGTATCATCGAAGATGTTCGCCGTGGCCGCGCTAGCTCTAAGGTGATTGACGAAATTAAAGATAAAGCCTCAGATATTAAAGGGAATTAATTTCCTACCTAAATTAGAAAACTATGATCAATAAGTATTTCTTCGCTAGCTGTATGCTCCTGCTACTGGGCCTTAGCGCTTGCAAAAAAGAGAATATCTCTCCCTCCAATCAAGAAGATGCTTTCGTTAAGTATTACGGACATGTAAATGACCAAATCGGAAAAGACGTTAAGGAAACTACCGATAAAGGCTTCATTATCCTCGGCTCTTCCAACGCTTTTGTCAATGCCGCTAGCTACAATGACTTCTACCTCGTTAAAACAGATTCTCTGGGCAATGAGGAATGGAGCAAAACCTTTGGCGATGGAAGTAACGGCTATGAAGAAACAGGCCACCGCGTGCTGGTCCTCTCCGATGAGTCTGGCTACCTAGTAGCCGGTAACCGAACTACCGTAGTGACAGTTGGCGGACAATCTACCCTAGATGCCACTTATATCGTGCTCTATAAATTAGACCTAGAAGGAAATGTGGTCTGGGAAAAAGTCTTGCTCAATGGATCTACCCTAAGCTCTTCAGAAATTTATAAGGACTTTGTCTATGATATTAAGGAACTTCCCGATGGAGGCTTTGTCTTGGCCGGAGAAACTACCGATGTCTATATCGGTAAACCCGAATACCAAGATTATCAAGCCCTAGATAAAACAGATGTGCTCCTTATGCGCCTAGACCTAGATGGCAATATCATCTGGCGCTCTGTCCGCGGATTTGTCGGTGAAGATCGCGCCGCCTCTGTAGAGGTACTCAATGGCGCCTATATGGTAACCGCTACCGCCGAAAAACGAGATGAGCAAAATGGTACCCCAACCAACCCCAACTTTACGACCGATATCCTCGTCATCAGATTTCGCGCCTCTTCGGGTAGCGAGGTCTCGCAACAAAGTTTTGGCGGCCAAGATATGTTTTTGGTGGCCGGAGGCTCTTGCTACGATTCCCTAAATGCCAGAATTACGATTCTGAGCCATGTCGAAAATAGAGACCCCACTAGAAATGAAGTGAATGAAGGGGACCTCCTCCTCCTACAAGTCGATGAAGGCGTCGGAGAAATTCAACGCCGATATCTAGGCAAAACAAATGGCGGCTTTACCAATACCACAGAAGATTTGCTAGCCGGTAGCATCGCTTTGGTCCCCTCCGAGGTGGCTGGCAATGAACCTAGCTTTGTCATCAGTGCCGTCTACCAATATGATGATGCCAACTTTGGCGATGAACTCGCTATGGCAAAAGTAGGCCCCAACCTCACCCCAGAATGGGATGGCGAAATTCGCCAATTTGGCCGCGCTTCTGTCAATAATGGTAGCCAAGCCCTAGCCGGTAACCAAGCCGGAACGGTCATGCCTATCCGCGAGCTGGTCCCCGGTACTACCCGCCGAGAACTCAAGGGCTACCTCATGACGGGCACCATGAATGTAGCCACCAACGCTATGGTTTGCCTCATCAAAACCAATAATGAAGGACTGCTTACGCCTGTAGATTAAGCTATTTTGGGGCTGCCCCTGCGGCCCTTTGGGCCTTGGGTCGGGCCATTGCACAGCTCGCAGGTCTGCTCGGCCCTTCGGCGCTAGCGCGCCTCGGTCTGCCGCCTGCGGCGGCCCTGCTACAGCCCCTCAGCCGCGTCGCTGCGCTCCTTTGCGGCGGCTTCGCCGCCTGTAAAACGCAGAAAATTGGACCAAAAAAAGGCCGTTTTCCCTATCCGGAAAACGGCCTTTCTATTTTCTTAAACCAGCTATTCATTACAATTGCTAAACCCCAAACTTTGGCAAAGCTCCAATAACTTCTCTCGGCCCAATGCACTATAACCAATCAGTTCGCCCTCGGCCAATAAGGCCTCTTGTACCGGAATCTGCGGCCCAGCCACCTGCTGATTGCACTGAAAACAAATACTTACTTGGCCCACCGGCTCATCAGCAGCATTGTAGAAAACAAAACCCAAACGAGGATAAAAACAACGAGTGACCGAGCCACCATAACTGTTTTTACTATTCAATGTGGCCAGCAAAAGCTTTTGCTGCTCCTCCGTCAGTTCTTTTTCAGCCTTAACAGAAGGGTGTAACTCCCCGTTTTTATTCAAAATATAGTCGCCTTGCATGCTTTCATAATCATAAGCTACTACTTTGGCAAATTCTTTTTTAGGAAAACTAGCCAGCTCATCAGTAACTGAAGATTTGGGGGCAGACTGGCAAGAAACAAGACTAATGGCCAAAATGGCCAAAAAAAAAGCGTAAATTTTCATAGGACAAAAGGGTTGGGGAATAACTAATTTGTGAATTGAATGAGTACCAAAAATAAGGGAGTATCTAAAGATACAACTATTTTGTCAAGCGCCCGATTTTTAAAGAACGTAACTTTTTGCAGAAATGTCCTTTTCTAGAAAAACAACTTGCTTATTTTAGCCCAATCAATTAAGCCTCAATTGGCCTAGGGATGGATAAGGGGGCGGCGCAGCCGCAGACCAAAGGCTTTTGAAGCGAAGCGAAAAAGCCTGCAGGGCCGAGCAGACCTGCGAGCCCTGACACAGCCCGGCCGCCAAAGGCGGCAGGCCCCAAAAAATAAAAATCTTAATTAGCATGATCAAAAAAATAATAACCGCAGGCAGTTTTCTTCTTCTTATGGCTTGCCAAGGCGAGGAGCAGGCTCCAAAAAATGAAGATCCAAAAATCTGGAAAACAGAACAGCAGGCCGATTTATTGATGGAATACCAATTTGATACCATCAATCAGCAAAAAGAAGGCGAGTATAAGGAGTATAGCCTGCAAGAAGGCCAAAAAATATTGCTTTTGGAGCGCAAAATGAAGGCGGGCCTAAGCGTTGGAGAAGAAAAACAATATCACCAAAATGGGCAATTGGCTGGCCATTTTCAGTACAATGAAAAAGGACAACTAGATGGTCCGCTGAGCTATTATTACCCCAATGGCCAACTAAAACAGGCCGGCCATTATAAGGAGGGCGCCTTAGATGATAGCCTGAAAACCTACTACCCCAATGGGCAGATCAAAGAATGGGTGGTTATGCGCAATAATGAGGCTAATGGGCCTTTTGCAGAATTTTATCAGAATGGCCAACCCAAAGCCAAAGGGACTTATCTGGGAAATTATGAGCATTGCGAGCTCTGGCTATATGCCCAAGATAGCACGGGGAAACTACAATCTAAAATGCTTTGTGATAGTCCCTTAAAGACCTGTGCTACTTTCTGGAAAGCCGAAGAAGGCGAACTAGAAGGCGTTAATGATTTGGCAAAAAGTACAATTGACAAAATGCGACCGCAGTGTGAACCACTAGACTAAGAATAAAAAAGGCTTCCTAAAGAAGCCTTTTTTTATTAAATTGTAGAGAGAAACAACTAAATCAGAAACTTTATGCTAGCAGATCCTCAAGAAGAAGAATGGGCAGCCCTCTTAGAAGAGCGCATTAAGCCCAAGTTAAAAAGCTTGTCGCTACAGCTAAAACTGAATAGCCTCAAGGTACAGCTCCGCAAAGGAAAATTAAGCTTAAATGAAGCTAGGCAACAGCTTTGGGCCTATTGTGCCAAAAATGAAAAGATGTATGCGGCCGACCTAAAAGCCATTTTTAAACGTTAAAGCCTCCCTTCCCCCATGAATAAAAACCAACTGATTTCCCAAAAAACCTGTGCAGAATGGATTGAGCAAGGCCGAACCTTAGTTGTTGCCGCAGATGGACCAATTTTGAAAACTTTGCCCAAAGGCAACTGGATCGGCGGCAGCATTCCCTACTTTATGACTGAAGAGGGCGGTGCTTTGAACCGAGAGCAGGTTTTTGTGACAGATCTGACTACTGAAATTCAAGATTTTAGCATTCAGGCCTATGGCGCTCAAGAATTGGAGCAAATGCTGGACGATCGTCCAGAAAATGGCTTTAGCTATTTACTTATGCCCGCTTTTCAGGAAGTACAGGCCAATTATGCCTTGCAAATTAGCCAAAACCCAAAGCTATTTGATGTGCCTACCCTAGGTTGGGTCACAGGTATTGTTTGGGGCGAGGCCGCTCAACCACTAGTGGTGAATGGCCAAGATGGAGCGGTCTATACGGACCAACTTGTGGCCCTGCACGCCCAACTTGCTGCAGAGCAATATGCAGAGCTCTCTATTGTGAATATTTATGAACAAAATGATGGCCCCAATATCCAATTCCTAGAAGATGGCTATCAGGTAGAGGACTGTTTGATTGATGGCGAAAAACAAAACTTTCTGAGCTATCTGCAAGAACATCAAATTGATATGGAATACCCCTTGGTCGGAGATTTTGGCGGTGCCCAACTCAATACCTCTATCTATCAGGCCGAAGAAGCTGCCACAACTGTCAGTTTTGCTGCTCCCGTTTTTCAAAGCCAAACGTACCGCTTTGCCAAAACTATAGAAAATCGACAAGCCGCTTTTAAGGCCAAACTGCCCCCAAAAACCGAAACGACCTTAGTCGCCTACAATTGTATCGCTAACTTTATGCAATTGGGCGGAGAAGAAAACTACACCAAAGGCTACCATTACCCCTTCACTTTTGGCGAAATCGCCTATCTGGTCCTGAACCAAACTATGGTTATTCTAGATGTTAAAACAGAATAGTTGGCCATACATATCTTAACCGCTAACAAAATGGCTCATGCCGAACAACCAAATATTAACCTTAGAAGAAACCTGCCGCCTCATTCAAGCCGGAGAGCTCTTGCTGATTGCCGCTAGCCAAGAATTACTCGATCAGTTGCCCGCAGGCCAATGGCTAGGGGGAACTATTCCGTACTTTATGAGTGAAGCCGGCGCAGAAAAAGATCTCGACCATCTTTTTGTCTCCAACCTGAGCAATCTGGCCCTAAAAGCTGAAATTAAAAGCTATTCGGCCCAAGAGTTTGAGCAACTACTGGCCGATCGGCCCAAAAATGGCTTTAGCTATATCGCTATGCCCGTTTTTTCTGAGGTCCATAAAGCCTATGCTATAGAAATTGGACAATATGAAAGCCTCTACGACTCTCCAATTTTAGGTTGGGTTACTGGAAAAGACCTAGAGGCCAAAGATGAACAGTTTCCAGCCGTTTATCATGGCCCAACAGCTAGTTGCCTAAGCAATAAGGCCGTATTGATGCACATTGAACTGCCCGAAAGCCAATATGCCGAAATCGAAATCTATAATCCCTACGAACAAGGCCAAGGCGACCGTATCGAGTTCTTAGAAAATGACTTCTCCGCCGCAGAGGTCCTCATCAATGGCGAAAAACAAAATTTTGCCCACTATTGCCGTAGCAACAACATTAAGGGCCAACTCCCCCTGCTCGCTAATTACTCTGGCGCTTTGGTCAATATCGATATTGAACGGATTGAAGAAAATCGAGTCTATTTTTATGGCCCAGTATCTACCGACCAAATTTATTATTGGGCCAAGGAAATTAGGTATAGCCCTAATGCGTTCTTAGATAAAATGCCCCATGAAAACGCCCAAACAGCCTTTAATTGCATTTCTATCTATTTCAATTTTCAATTGAATGGCGTAAAGCTGGCCAACTATGGCGGGCCATTTACCTTTGGCGAAATTGCCTACCTTTTACTCAACCAAACGCTGGTCCTGCTCTATATTCAGGATAAGTAAAAACGATTACACTAACCCACTATCTTTTTGAAGAACTTTGTTCCTTGAGCAAAATTAAGCAATAAACACAATAGGCCATTTTCTAACTTAACAATAGAACAATATGGCTAAGCTTCAAAATCAACTCCTCTCCCTAAAAGAAACCCAAGCACTAATTGAATCTGGCCAAATACTGCTGATCGCAGGTAGCCAACGCTTACTAGACCAACTGCCCGCCGGCCAATGGCTGGGCGGAAGTACGCCCTACTTCATGAGCCGAGAAGGAGCGCAAAAAGATCTTAACCGCCTTTTTGTCTCTAATCTGAGCGATCTGGCCCTAAAAGCCGAAATCAAAAGCTACTCGGCCCAAGAACTGGAACAACTACTGGACGATCGCCCAGAAAATGGCTTTAGCTATATTGCACTGCCCGCTTTTTCAGAAGTGCATAAGGCCTATGCCCTAGATATTGGCCAATATGATAGACTCTACGACCAACCCATTCTAGGCTGGATCACTGGCCGACAACTAGAAGCCGACCCCAGCCATCTGCCCGCTGCCTATTATGGCCCAAAAGCAGAAAAAATGAAGAACCGAGCGGTCCTTATGCATGTCGAATTGCCCGCAGCACAGTATGCCGAAATCGAAATCTATAATCCCTACGAAGAAGGCCAAGATGACGATATTCAGTTCTTAACTACCGATTTTCAAGCCAGCGAAGCCCTGATCAATGGCGAAAAACAAAATTTTGCACATTATTGTAAAAGGAAGGGCATAGACGGAAGCCTACCCCTGATTTCCAACTATTCCGGAGCCCTGATTAACACCACTATCCAACGAGTAGAGGAAAAAATAGTCTATTTTTATGCCCCCGTTTCTACAGACCAAGTCTATCATTTGGCCAAAACAGTAGATTATAATCCCCAGGCTTTCCGTAAAGAAATGCCCAATTCCCCCGCCATTACAGCCTGCAATTGTATCGTGAATTATCTGAACTTTAAATTAGATGGCGAACAGCTAGGCAATTATGAAGGACCCTTTACCTTTGGTGAAGTAGGCTACATCCTGCTCAACCAAACCCTGGTCCTCTTGCATATCCAAAATTATTAAGTACAGATGATTGATCCTAACGAAAAAAATTGGCCCTACTATCAAGCACTCTTTTTTCTCCAAGATGAAGAGCTAACAGAACTTGCCCAAGCAGGCCAAAAAATTTATGATCAAAAAGATGCACTCTATCAACGCTTCTATGATTGGCTGCAAAATCACCCTTTCTTCCTAAGCTATTATACCGAAGATGTCTTGCAGGCAATCCGAGATAGTGAAGACATTTTCTGGGATGATTTGCTCTCCGGCCAAGCCGATGATGAGTATATCGAACGCCAACGCTTTTTTGGACAGGTCTTCGCCAGCGTGGGCATCCCCTTCGATGCCTACCTGGCATTCCTCAATTATTACCATCAAGAGGTCCAAGATCTACTAGAACAACAAGGCCTGCTCAGCCTGAATCTACTCAAAACTTACCGAAAGTTTACGGGCATTGCGGTCTCTACCCTCACCGATGGCTATAGCTCGGCCAAAGATGAATTGCTCCGAGAAAAAGAGGAAACGCTTTCCTCTATGTCTACACCCATTACCCCGCTTTGGGAAGGCATTCTGCTGCTGCCTTTGGTGGGCTTTCTAGATAGCGAACGCGCCCAACAGGTGATGCACGCTATGCTCGAGGCCATTGCTGAAAAAAACGCCAAGGTCTTTATTCTCGATATTCGCGGTATCGCCGTTATGGATAGCGAGGTGGCCAATGCCCTGATCAAAATGAGCAAGGCCGCCAAACTGATGGGCTGCCAAGCAATGCTCTCTGGCATTTCTGGCAATGTGGCCCAAACTATTGTCGATATTGGTCTCGATATTCAAGAAATTCAAACGCATGGAAATATGCTCAATGCACTCCGTGCTGCCCTCCGACTCACAAATCAAAGTATTTTTTAGGGGCCCGCGGCCGCCCTTCATTTTGGGGCGGCCGCCGCTATGCTGCGGGGCTCACAAGGCTGTTCGGCCCTTCGCCGCCAAGGCGGCTCGGTCTGGCCTTCGGCCACCCCTCCGCAGCGCTGGGCCATTCGGCCTGCGGCCGGGGCGGCTTCGCCGCCTCCAATCTCTCCCAAAAAAAACGTACTTTTGGCCCAAAATCAATCATGAGAGTTTTTATCTTTTTAACCCTGCTGCTTAGCCTCTTTGCCTGCCAAAAGGGCCAAAAGGTCCACTCCAAATTGGGCCATTATAGCCTGCAGTTTCCCGCCCCCTTCGATAGCCTAGAACAAAATGGAATAGAAGCCTATTTCTATAAAAGTCCCGATTCTATCTGGGAGTATCAGGCGGCCTGTATGCCACTAAACAAAGACCAACAAGCCCTTGCCAACGATAGCCTCTTTGAAGCCCTGCTCCTAGGCGCCGCTATCCGCCTCCAACCCCTAAGCATCCAAAGAGAAGAAGGCCCCTGGCCCAAAAAGTCTAAACGCTATAGGCTGCTCGGCTTTGATGCCGCCGCCGTCTACGAGCTCTACCGCAAAGACAATAAGGTCTATCAACTGCTGATTGTGAACAGGCAACCCCAAGAAGTTGGCCCAAAAGAAATAGAAGCTTTTATGGGGAGCTTTAGCCTAAAAGAAGAATAAAGAGAAAGCGCTCCGGCCCTAAAGGCCCAAAACCCTAAGGTTTTGGGCCTTTTTTAGGTCTAGCAGGCCCAAAGGGCCGCAGGCCATAGCCAAATTTAAATGCACTCACTTTTATAGTTTGCAGCAATTTTCCGCTAGTCGGCCCTATTTTTCTCGGCTATAGCGAAGGCTATGCCCTTAAAAAATAGCTGGTCTAGCCAAAAAAATCATAGCAAACTATAGCCAAAGCAGCGCAATTAAATCTGGCTGAGGGATGGAAAAGGGGGCGGCGAAGCCGCAGACCTAGCAAAATGAGCCTAGCGAAATTTTGCGCAGGGCCGAGCAGACCTGCGAGCCCTGACACAGCCCGACCCGAGCGAAGCGAAGGGGCAGCCCCAAAAAATCAATAAAAAAATAAAAAAAAAGGAAAACTAACTAATTTAAGTTAATTACCTTTGTGCTTGATAGTATTACTATTATTTACCCTTGAGCACAGTTGGCTTAGTCCTTAAATGTGTTCTACATTCTATTTTAGTTTATGAAAGCTCCCCTTACTTTCAAGCACTGGAAGAACGATCTACCTGCGGCAATTGTCGTTTTTTTGGTAGCGGTTCCTCTATGTCTAGGTATTGCCCTGGCCTCAGGCACCTCTCTTTTGTCGGGCATTATTGCCGGCATTGTGGGTGGCGTAGTGGTTACGCTTTTTTCCAATTCATCTCTAGGTGTTAGCGGCCCGGCTGCGGGTTTGGTGGCTATTGTCATTGCAGCAATTGAGCAATTGGGCAGTTTTGAGACCTTTTTGCTAGCCGTGGTCATTTCTGGCCTTTTGCAGTTGTTATTAGGTTTTTTTAAGGCTGGCGGCATTGGGTATTTTTTTCCTGCAGCAGTGATTAAAGGCATGCTATCGGGAATTGGTTTGATCATTATCCTCAAGCAAATTCCGCATGCACTAGGCGACGATAAGGACCCCGAGGGGGAGATGGCTTATCTTCAGCCCGATGGAGAGACCACTTTTAGTGAAATTTTTAAGGCCTTTACGGATGTTTTTGAGGGGCTGAATGTAAACTGGGGACCTGCCGTAGCGGCTTTGGTCGCCTTTATCATTCTCATTATTTGGCAACAAGAGATGATTAAAAAGCAGCCTTGGGCCTTATGGATTCAAGGGCCTTTGGTGGCGGTTTTTTCAGGCATCGTACTGAATTTGAGCTTTAAAGGGATTCCGCAATTAGAAATTGCCCCAGAACATCTGGTCAGTCTGCCCATTTTTGATTCTTGGGCGGCTTTTTCTAATGAAATGAAGTTTCCCAATTTTGCCGAGCTCTTTAATCCAGCTGTTTATACCACGGCGATTACCTTGGCCATTGTGGGGAGTATGGAGTCTTTGCTTTGTGCCGAGGCAACCGATAAGTTGGACCCACACAAACGGACCACCAACCTCAATCAGGAGCTCAAGGCGCAGGGCATAGGGAATATTGCGGCCGGTTTGCTAGGCGGATTGCCCGTAACCCAAGTTATTGTGCGCTCTTCGGCCAATATTCAGTCGGGCGGACGCTCAAAAACTGCGGCATTTTTGCATGGGCTTTTTCTGCTTTTGGCCGTTTTGACGATTCCCTTTCTGCTCAACCTGATTCCATTGGCTAGCTTAGCCGCTATTTTGGTAATGGTGGGCTATAAATTGGCCAACCCTAGCGTTTTTAAGCAGATGTGGCAACAAGGCTACAAACAGTTTGTGCCCTTTTTGGTTACCATTATAGCCATCTTGCTCAGCGATTTGCTCATTGGAATTATGATCGGGATGGCAGTGGCCGTTTTCTATATTTTACGCAATAACTATCGCCTGCCTTTTGTAGAAACTAAAGAGGGCAATAAGATTTACCTAACGCTCTCAGAAGATCTCTCTTTCCTCAACAAAAGCGCAGTAAAAAAATATTTGTCTAATCTTCCCGCTAAAAGTCAATTGATTATTGATGTTAGCCGAACAGAATATATTGCCCCCGATATCCTAGATGTCTTTGAAGATTTTAAGGATTATGCCCAGTTTAAAGAAATAAAATGGAATTGGCAGGGGCTAGATAGAAAAGGGGAAACCTTGGCCGAACTAAAGCGGATACAACCGCAAGAAACAGCCAGCTAATTTTCCCTTAGCTATTTGGATAAGGCCCTTTTGCGTAGCTGCAAAAGGGTTTTTTCTTATTTTAAGCCTATCTTTGCCCCTTAATACCGCTCTAGAACCACTGCTCAACAATCACATATGATTGCTATCCATATTCAACTCAACGAAAACCTCTATCTGCGCGACCCGCAGCAAACTAAACTAGGCCGAAAAATTATCGAGTATGCCATTATCCTTATCGAGGAACTGGGGTTCGAGAAGTTTACCTTTAAAAAGCTGGCCTGCAAAATACAATCAACAGAGGCTTCGGTCTATCGCTACTTTGAAAATAAGCACAAATTGCTGCTCTATTTGGTCTGCTGGTACTGGGAATGGACCATGTTCCAAATTGATTATAATAGCATGAATATTACTTGCCCAGCCAAGCGACTAAAAATTATTTTGTCTACCCTGGTCACTTCTTCCCAAACCAATCCTGCCGTAGAATATGTAGACGAAAACCGCCTGCACCGCATTGTGGTGGCCGAGGGCATTAAGGCTTACCATACCAAAGAGGTCGATGATGAAAATAAAGATGGCCTTTTCCTCAACTATAAAACACTGTCTAAGGTGATTGCAGATGCCATTCAGGCGGTTAATCCCAATTTTCCCTACCCCAATACCCTGGCCTCTAGCCTGATCGAAATGGCCAGCGACCACATCTATTTTGCCGAGCATTTTCCCTCTATTACCGATGTTTCTGTAGAGCAAGGCCGCCTAGACGCAGTGGTTAATATGCTCGAATTCTTTACCTTTAAAATGCTGGATCATCCTATTCCAGAATAGAAGGTTTTGGGGCTGCCCCTGCGGCCTACGGCCTTGGGTCGGGCCATTGCACAGCTCGCAGGTCTGCTCGGCCCTGCAGCGGCTGCGCCGCTTTGGTCTGCCGCCTGCGGCGGCCCTGCTTCAGCCCCTCAGCCGCTTCGCTTCGCTCGCTTGCGGCGGCTTTGCCGCCTGCCCACCGCAAAATAGACCAAAAAAAAGCATCAAACTCCCCCAAGTTTGATGCTTATAAAAATCCCCATTATTTACCCCAAACAGTTTCCTAGTTAGCAAGCTAAGCTAGTCGCTGTTTGTTGTGTTATAAATATGGTGGCTTTTGTTCGTTCCTGGCTCAGAAAAAGGCCTATTATCCGTTTTTTAGGTGTTTTACCTAGCTTTCCTGAATTTAGTAATATTACTATATATTTAGCTGATAAACAGCTATTTATCTTGCATTTTTTTACTTTTGAGTCTTTAGCAGAAATGAAGAGGAGAAAGAAAAAAAAGGACAAAAGTGCCATTTTAAGGCAAAACACTGTTGAAATATATCTAATATATCTCTTGTCACAAAAATTGAACAACTATTTAGATGTCGAAACATCTTATTCTTTGGGGCTAAGTCTAGTCCAAATTTTTGGTAAGTTACTTTTAGGCGAAATAGATAAGCTGTTATTTCTGTTCATTTGTTGACTGCTACCGCCCAGCATGGGGTTGCTACTGGTTACGCCATTCTGGGGGTCTTGTTCGTCAAAGAGACTACCCGCCTGTTCTGCCTGCTCAAAGGGGGAGACTTTGGCCGCTCGGACAAAAAAGCCTAGGGAAAAAGGCGTTTTTTGTTTTGGGGCGAGGCCTAGGCGTTTTTTAGGCAGTTGAAACTCTAGGCAGAGACGCTTGCCTGCATCAAAATGAGCGGCAGTTTTAAAATCTTTAGAGGCCAAATTACTTACGCGAATATCCTCAGCAACAAAATTGAGGAGTTCAAATTCTTGCAATTCTTGGGTGTAGAGGGCCAAAAATTTGGCCTCGTCAACCCCTGCTTTTTGGGCCAATTCCTCTAAGCGGCTGTTGGCCAAGGGCAGCGGATAATTGAGCCCCAAGCTTTTTTTGTCTTTGCCCAAACTGTCTATCCAAATTTGCGCCCCATTGGCCAAAACGTAATTTTGGTAGTTCGCCTCATCTATACGTATATATAGGTAGAGAAATTCCTCGTCTTCTTTGGCCGCATACTGAATGTTAATTTTTTCTCTTAACCGCTGTAGACCCTCTGGCCAATCCTCGCTCCGTCCATCAATTTGCATCTTGTCTTGGGGCGGGGCTTGTAGGTAGGCCAGCGGGCTGCTGCTTTTGCAGGCCGTAAAAAAAAGGCCAAAAAGAAGTAGGCCAGCGCTCATTTTTTTGGGAAGCCCAAAAAACTGGACTAATTTTGCAGAAATTAAATTCATTATGCAAGCAGATTATACGGTAAACAATTTGGCCGAATTGGCCGAACTGGCCCAGCAGCTAGCTGCCGGACCCCTGCAAACTTACCGCAAAGTTTTTTTAGATGCGCCTATGGGGGCCGGAAAAACCACCCTGGTCCATTATTTACTGCAAGCCCTAGGGGGCCAAGAAGAGGCCAGTAGCCCTAGTTATAGCCTCATCAACGAATATAGCTTGCAAGGCAGCCCCCTGCTCGTCCGCCATGCCGATCTCTACCGCCTAGATCGCCTAGAAGAAGCCCTAGATATTGGGATTGAAGATTACCTAGAAGATGAACATTACTTTTTTGTAGAATGGCCAGAAATTTTGCTACCTTTGCTAGCCGAAAATGCACTGCATTTGAGGATTTTGGTCCAAGAAGAAGGGAAACGACAAATTTTTCTAGAAAAAATGTGAAAAGTTTTGGCCATTTAATTTTCCTTCTTATATTTGTGCCGCTACGGAATTGGCCTATGGTGTAATTGGTAACACAGCAGATTTTGGTTCTGTCATTCTAGGTTCGAGTCCTAGTAGGCCAACAACTTTTCCAAGAAGAGTTTGGCTCTTATACGTAGCAAAGATTTTATTGGCCTATGGTGTAATTGGTAACACAGCAGATTTTGGTTCTGTCATTCTAGGTTCGAGTCCTAGTAGGCCAACAACAGCCAGTCAGATTTCTGACTGGCTGTTGTTATTTTAGGCAGGCTCTTTTGGCGGCGAAGCCGCTCTGGGCCGAAGGCCTTTATTGGCCTAGCGATGCGGAGGGCTGGCCCAGAGGGCCAGACCGAGTTTTTGAGCGCAGCGAAAAAACGAGTGGCCGAGCAAACCTGCGAGCCCCGAAGCGACAACAAGAACTTTAGTTCGTCTTCGACGACCCAAGGGAGTAACCGCCGCAGCTTGGCTGCGGAGGCCCCAAAACAGTACTAAAATGGCCTTTTTTAGGGCCTTTATTTGCTTTTTTTGGGTAAATGTTTGGAAATGCTACAAAAGGACATAAATTTGTAAGCGCCGAAAGCTAGACCTTCGACCATTGGTTTGAAGAACAGTAAGAAGCCCTAGATACAGAGCCCCCCTGCCTATTCAAACTACCCCAAGCTAGCTTTTTAGGGCGCAAGAATTACTGTATCATTTGGATAATCTAGAATTTAACTATGAACAAAGGAGATTTGATCGACAAAATTGCAGAAGCTGCTGGCTTGAAAAAAGCTGATGCTGCTGCAGCCTTGAATGCTACCCTAGAAACTATTGCTGACACTTTGAAAGCAGGCCAAAAAATCACTTTGGTGGGTTTCGGTACTTTTGATGTGAATTACCGTGCTGCCCGTAAAGGAATCAACCCCTCTACGCAGAAGGAAATCCAAATCAGCGATAAGGTAACTGTAAAGTTTAAAGCAGGTAAAGAGCTTGCTGGTACTGTAGATAACAAAGATCTACGCACTAGCCTTAAAGCTGTTGCTGACAAGAAAAAGAAGAAGTAAATTGCTTTTTCTTTCTAAGTTCTGATAAAAAGCCATCGACTCTTTGGGTCCATGGCTTTTTTTTGCGCAAAAATTAAAGCTCTATGCGAATTGTTCTTTTCGCTACTCTGCTCTTTTGGGCCAGTAGCAGCTGGGCCCAAACGCCAGTAGATAGCCTTCAGCAAGATAGCCTGCCCGCAGCCACAGAAGCCGAACGCTTTCAGAAATTAGGCGATAGCCTGAAGATAAAATGGCGCTATGCCCTAAGCAAAAACAAATGGGCCAAACTAGATACTAGCCTCCATTATATGCATGATTTTGCCTGGGGCTGGGCAGAAGAAAGTTGGACCCAAAACTACGGGAATTTAGGCCATTGGGGAACGCCCGTTTTTGCCAAAACTTGGCAGTATGAAGAAAAAGAATTAGGCCCCCGCCTAGGCGCTGGTGAACATCTGGACCGCTACCGCCTGCGCCCCAAACAACTCCGCATCTATGAGGTAGAAAATGATAAAGCCCTAACCAACCTTTATTACAGCCAAATTAATCTGAAAAATCTGGCCCTCAAAGCCGAATTGGCCCAGCAATACAATAAACAACTCTATTATGGCATCCAGTATAGCGTGCTGAGCCAAAGAGGCTATTTTAATAGCCTCTCTAGCCAACATAGAGACCTCGGCCTGCAGCTTCACTACCAAAAAGCCAACTATAAGGGCAGCCTGTTTGTCGTCTCTTCTAGCCAAAATCAAAGCGAAAATGGCGGCCTGCAAGATAGTGTTTTGCAAGGCCTGAGCAATGATTTTTTAGAAACTGCCGAAACTAGCCTCAATGAAGGCGATAATGACTCGCCCCGACAGGAAAATCGCTTTTTGGAACTGCTCTATCGCCAAAACTGGAAAAACTGGGAGCACCAACTGCATTACCAAGAAGAACAATTCAAGTTTTTTGATAATAATCTAGCCACAGATAGTAGCTTCTACGGACCACTTCAGGTTAATAACCGAGGCCTGAGAATGGCCATGCAACAACAGCTGATTCAAAATCAATTGAGCTATCAGCTCGCTGATATTCAGCTCTTTTTGGGCCACAGATTTCAAGCCATTACACAAGAACCCCTGCCCCTAGAACAACTCAATAGCGTTTTTGCTGCCGCCAATTATCAAGGCCAAAATCTAAGCGCCTCAGGCCAAGTTTTATTTGGAGATCAAACCCTAGATTATCAGCTCAAACTGCGCTATGAACGCCCCTTGTCTAAAGGACTAGCTGTAGCAGCCTGGGGACAAATGCAGCAGTTTCGCCCCAGCTTTTTAGAACAAAAAGCCTATCTCTCTGGCCAAGAAATCTGGAACAATGACTTTGGCCAAAGCCAAGAAGCCAATCTCGGCCTCGGCCTGAGCTGGAAAGGGCAGGAGGGAAGCCTCAAAGCCCAGTATTTCCTCCGCCAAAACCCCATTATCTACAACCTAAACGGCCAAAGCGAACAACTCAATAGTAGCCTGAGCTTGCTGCAAGCCGAACTCCAGCAAAGCTTCCACTACAAAGGCTTTTATTCCAAGACTCGCCTAGTTGGGCAGCTACAAGTTGGAGAAGAAAAATACTGGCCCCTGCCCCAAGGCCAACTCCAACAAAAACTCTACTTTAAAGGCAAATATTTCCGAAACGCAAGCTGGCAACTGGGCTTCCGCCTACGCTACCAAACAGCCTTCTACGCCCAAGCCTATGCCCCAACTTGGAACCAATTTTACCTGCAAGACCAACAACTCCTACAGTTTTATCCCCAACTAGACGCCTTTGCCGTCCTCAAGGTCTATCGCTTCCGAATTGGCCTCAATTACCAAAATATTAGCTACTTCTGGGAAAACCAAAATTACTTTAGTAGCTACCAATATGCCGAGGCCAATAACTGGCTCCGACTCTCTGTTCTCTGGCAATTATTTGATTAATACCCCTTTTTTGGGGCTGCCCCTGCGCTTCGCTGCGGGTCGGGCCATTGCACAGCTCGCTGTTCGCTCGGCCCTTCGGCGGCAAGCCGCCTCGGTCTGCCGCCTGCGGCGGCCCTGCTACAGCCCCTCAGCCAAGTCGCTGCGCTCCTCTGCGGCGGCTTGGCCGCCTTATCCAGAGAAATACCCCTAGGCCCATAAAAAAAGCCCTTAAAAAGGGCTTTTGGCTTGATTTTGGGCGGTATTAATTTAAGCCTGCCCCTTAGGACCAGAATAAGACAAACTGCTGTTGCGGCTGCCATTTCTAGGGTCCTGAATCGGACCAAACTCTTGCTCGTAACGCTGCAAATTATCCGATAAAGCCGCCAATAAACGCTTGGCATGATGCGGACTCATCAATACCCTAGATTTTACCCGAGCATGCTCAATATTAGGGACCAAACGAACGAAATCTAAAACTACCTCATCCGGAGAATGACTAATGATGGCCAAGTTAGAATAAATGCCATCAGCTACTTCTTCAGAAATCTGAATATTAAGTTCTTGCTTATCTTGGTTTTGCATTATTTTTGATATTAGGACCAGGAAATAGTGAAATATTAAACGGTTGGCCCAAAGGCCAACCCAAATAAGATAGCAAAATCAATAGAAAATTTATAAAAAGCAACTTTTAAATCGCACCAACCATGAAGAAACTCAATTTACTTTTCCTCTTTAGCGCCATGATCCTTTTTAGCCTCAGTAGCTGTGGCGATGACCTCGCCAAAAAGGCAGGCAGTAGCATGACAGGAAGCATCAATCTAGAAGAAACCCGCGGCGCACAAAAGTTTAGCATCGCCGGCGATGCCGTTAGCATCCCCGCCGAGAATATGATTATCCTAAAAGCAAAGGATAAGCAAAATGAAGAAGCCGTTACAGGCATCATGCGCTCTTTGGCCAAAGCCGAAAATGAAGCGCAGAAATTAGACGTTAAAATGACTGTGGCCGAAGGCCCCATCAATGATATCTTCGCTTTCTCACTAGAATCAACAACCGAAGAAAATCTAACCTTTGAAATGTATGATGAGGAAGGATTTGAACTGGCGGCCAATAACAACATTGAAGTAACAGAAGGCAAAAACTATAAGGCCATCAAAGTAAGTAGCCTCAAAGAAGGAACCTACTACTTCAAACTGAAAAACCAAGCTGGCGCCGAGCTAAACCAAATGTTCTCTATTGAAAGAGAATAGTTTAGCCTCAATATAAGCCTATACCCCCTAAAAGGACAGCCACTTGAAAAGCTGTCCTTTTTTGTGATAAAATACCTTAAAGGCTCATTAAATATGCTTATATTTAACTTCTCAAGAAGTGTTATTCCGTGACCTAAAAAAGAAAACCTCCTCTCTAAATTCCCTACAGGAGCTAAGCAACTGTTTGACAACTGAATTACACTTCTAAACGATAGACAAGCTGTCTATAAACATCACTCCCAATGTGTCTAAAACATCGCATTATTTATTTTGTCCTGCTTCTTTTGGTCAGCGCTTGTGGACCAGGGCCAGCCCCTAGGCCAGAAGTCAATATTGAAGGCTTGCAGGCAGATAGTAGTGTTAGAGGACAGCAGGTCCACTTTTCTGATTTTCCAAGGCTTCAACGCTTAATAACCGTCGATCGAGAACTGAAAGAAGTTAAACTCTTTTTGAGAGGCAAGGGAAGCCTATCAAGCAAAAGCCAAGCACAATTTAGAGAGCTGCTCGCTAAGGCCAACCAACTAAACGAAAGCCCTATTCAACTAGCCTACAAAAAAGAAGGTAATGATTACCTCTACCTAGAGCTAGCTACCACCAAAGAAATGGACCTAGAACTTCAGTTTTTTGACCAAGACGGATTTAATCGCCTAGCTAAAGAAACTACCGCAGTACCCAAAGGAAAAACCAATCTGCTCATTCCTACAGCTAGCCTAGAATCTGGCCCCTATATCCTACTTCTGGCCAATTCTCTAGAAATAATCTATTTAGGTTTAGTGGAAGTCTGAAAAAAAATGAAAAAAAAACCGATTTAAAGGTAACAAAGTCAGTACTTTTGCCATAAACATATATAGAGCGGATTAAACCCCATCGTTTTAACCGCAATAAACCCAAAACAACTGGCTCTAAAAGCCAAAACCTATTATTTACTATCACATTAAAACCACCTCTTATGAAAAAGTTGTCAAGCTTCCTCCTCGCTGCCGCTGTACTATTCACTATGGGCTCTTGTGGCTCTGATAACCAACAAGCTGCTACTGCCGTAAATATCAAAAATGTAAATAGCACTCGTGGTGTACAAACTGTTCAGTTCCAAGGCGCAGATGTAGCGATTACTGCTGAAGACGTTTTTGTTGTAGAAGCCAAAAAAGCAAACGCTAAGCAAAGCGAAGATGCAGTAAACGATATTCACAGCTCTTTGATGTCTGCCGAAAAAGAAGACCAGCTTGCTGGCGTCGAACTCACCATGGAAGATAAAGCCGTTGACGATATGTTCGTTTTTGGCCTCAAAGCAGAAGAAGCTAAAAATGTTATGTTCGAGATGTACGATGAAGAAGGTTTCGAACTAGCCGCCAACAACAAGTTTAGCCTCAACCAAGGCCACAACTACAAAGCCCTCAACGTAACTAGCCTAGAAGAAGGGAAGTATTTCTTCAAGCTAAAAGACGAAGCAGGTAAAGAAATGACTAATACAGTTGTGATCAAACGTGACTAATTCTTAGGCTGTTTTTGCCTAAACGAAATATTTGAAAAGAGCGGCTGTACATACAGTACGCTCTTTTTTTTAACCGATTATTGGCCCTAAAATTAAAATGATGTTTAAAAAAGCAATTTACCTTTCTGCCACAATGGCTTTTTTGGCCTATGGCTGCCAATGTGACTGCGAAAATGCAGAAGATAGTGCTGCTACTGCCATTAAAACCGAAACGATTATTACCGAGTCTGCCCAAAGAGGTCGGTTAGATGTAAAAACCTTGGTTGTAGAAAAATTTGAAAGCCTGCCCATTAGTAAAGTAGAGGACCAAATTCCCGCCGAGCTCTTTAAAGAACCTATCGAGGCTCTAGCTCCCGCAGACCGAAGCGCAGGCGATGCCGCCTTTAGCCAACGGCTGCTCGCTAGCCTGATGGGGGCCGAAAATAAACAAAAGGAATTGCCCGTGACCCTCAGTATGTCGCCAGAACCCGTGCAAGAAGGCTATTTCCTTTTTGGCGTGAAAGCTCAAGAAGCTCAAGAGCTCGACTTTGAAATTTATGAGGCCCAAAGCCTAGAATTAGTGGCCCAAAATAAAATGCAACTGACGCCAGGAAATAATTATAAGGCCATCAATCTCAAAACTTTTGAAGATGGCTACTACATTTTTCGCCTCTATAATGAGGCTGGACAAGAAGTGTCTCAACGCCTCCAAGTCCTCAATGAAGCCGTACAATAAAGCCTAGCCCCCGGCCCAAGCCCCAATTTGCTCTAGCAAATTGGGGCTTTTGCGTTTAGCAGGCCCAAAGGGCCGCAGGCCATAGCCAAAAATTCATAGCAAACTATAGCCAAAGCAGCGCAATTAAATCTGGCTGAGGGATAGATAGCAGTGGCCGCAGGCCAGACCCAGCTTTTTGAGCGTAGCGAAAAAGCGCAGGGCCGAGCGAATAGCGAGCTGCGACATAGCCCGACCCGCCCAAAGGGCGGGGCAGCCCCAAAAAAAATGAAAAAAGAAATAAAAAGACTTTTGCTTAAGGCAAAATTGATTTGGCCCAAATTTTTCTAAGAAATCAACTAAAAATATCGTTCTAGCGTATTAAAATTTGTTAAAGCAAAATGAATGGCCCTATTTTACGAGCCAACCAAATCTAGAAACTGCAAATTTTAACAAAAATACACTATCTTCTTTTTTGCCCTCCGCTTAATCAATAGAACTATAGTTATGATCCGTAAACTCCTCTTAATTACTGCCGCTTGTAGCCTACTCATTGCCTTCCGCTGGCAGCAAGGGCAAAATAATCAACCCCAAATTAGTGGGGACCTCTCTAACCGAGAAGAACTGCTGCTCGAAGTGCTGCTCCAAAGTATGCGCTACAACCATTATGCGCCAGAAGCCATCAATGATGAGTTTTCTGAAAAGGTCTATACTCTTTACCTGAAGCGGATGGACCTCAATAAGCGCTTTTTCTTGGCCGATGATGTCAAAAAGTTTGAAGACTTCAAATTTAAACTCGATGATGCCGCCCAAGCTGGCGATTTTAGCTTTTTTAATCTGGTCAATAACACTTTTGACCAAAGAATTAAGCAGGTAGAAGGCTACTATGAAGACATTTTGGCCAAACCCTTTCGCTTTGCCCAAAAAGGCGAGTTTCAAATGGATGGCGAAAAATTAGAGTTCCTCAAGGACCCCGAAGAACTAAAAGCCCGCTGGGAGGATTACCTCAAATTGCAGGTCCTTGGCCGTGTGCACGACCGCCTAGAGCGACAAGAAAAAGCCCAAGAAAAAGCCCAAGAAGTTGATAAGATCAAAACCTTTGAGGAAATAGAAAAAGAGGAACGCGAAAAGCTACTCAAAAGCTACCGAGAATGGTCCGAAAATATTAAGAAAGATAGCCGCGACGACCGTATTGCCAATTATGTTAATGTTTTTGCCAATGCCCACGAACCGCACTCTGGCTATTTCCCCCCACTAGAAAAAGAAAACTTTAATATCCGTATGTCGGGCAAGTTGGAGGGAATCGGTGCCCAGCTTCGCCAAGAAGATGGCTACATTAAGGTGGTGAATATTGTGCCCGGATCAGCCTCTTGGAAACAAGGCGAGCTAGAGGTCAATGACAAAATTGTTAAGGTGGCCCAAGGCAATGAAGAAGCCGTCAATGTAGTAGATATGCGCATTGATGACGTTTTACCCATGATTCGAGGCAAAAAAGGCACCGAGGTGCGCCTAACCGTCAAGAAAACAAGTGGCGAAACTAAGGTGATTCCAATCATCCGCGATGTGGTGGTCCTAGAAGAAAGTTATGCCAAATCGGCTATCGTAGAACACAAAAAGGCCGGCGTGAAAATGGGCCTCATTGATCTGCGTAGCTTTTATGCCGATTTTCAAGACCCCAAAGGCCGCCGCTGTGCTACCGATGTGGAATTGGAGGTCCGCAAATTACTCCAAGAAAATATTGATGGCATCGTCATCGACCTGCGCTTTAATGGTGGCGGCTCGCTCTCTGATGTGGTCAAAATGACTGGCCTATTTATTGACCGTGGCCCCGTGGTACAGGTCAAAAGCCGCGATAATCGCCCCTATGTACTAGAAGATAAAGAGGCCGGCGCCCTCTATAAGGGCCCCCTCATTATTCTCGTAAATGCCTATTCTGCCTCGGCTTCCGAGATTATGGCCGCCGCTTTGCAGGACTATGGCCGCGCCATTATTGTCGGCAGCAGCCCCTCTACTTTTGGTAAGGGAACTGTGCAGCGCTTTATGGACCTAGACGCAGTGGTGCCGCCTCGCTACAAAGATTTAGGCGCACTCGGTAGCCTCAAAATTACGATCCAAAAGTTCTATCGTATCAATGGCGGCTCTACCCAACTCAAAGGGGTTGAACCCGATATCGTGCTGCCCGGTAGCTATAGCTACCTCAAAGTAGGCGAAAAAGATGAGGATTATCCCATGGCTTGGTCCGAAATTGATCCCGCCAATTACCATAAAAAGAAAATGAAGGCCTTGCCCAAACTGCAAAGCAAAAGCGCAAAACGCCAAGCAAAAAGCAAAACTTTCCAGCTGCTAGAAGAGCACGGAAAATGGCTGGAAAAACAACAAGGCGAAACCGTTTATCCACTTCAGCTAGAAGATTATGAGGCCCATCAGGCCAAAACCGATAAAGAGGCCGAACAGTATAAGGATATGATGCCCAAAATTGAGGACTTTTCTATCTATAACCTCAAGGCCGATAAGGAGCAAATCGCTCTCGATAGCGTGAAGGCCAAAAGCTTTGAGAAATGGCATGCCGGCCTAGAAAAAGACGCTTACCTCGAAGAGGTCGCCTTTATCCTTAAAGATTATATGAAACTGAAAAAGTAAAACTAGATCCCCTTTCGTTTAGAGAGGGGATTTTTTTTGGGCCTCCTGCCTACGGCAGGCGCTACGTTTTGGGGCTCGCAGGTCTGCTCGGCCCTTCACCAGCAAGCTGGCTCGGTCTGCGGCTTCGCCGCCCCCCTCCGCATCGCTAGGCCTGCGGGCGCTGCGCGCCCTGCAAAACCGCAATTGGACCAAAATGACAGCTCAAAATTAGTGTTTTTGCCATTTTGGCAGCCTTTTCTTTATTTTCTTGCCATTTTGGCAGTTGTTTTTCTTCTTTTGGCCCTTGGTCCCAAACTTGTCTAATAGAGGATGAAGCTTCAATAGACATACTGGCCCAAGGCCAGCTTAAATAGTAAAAGAGTAAGAAAAATAATAGAGTTATGAAAAACGCAAAAGCAAATCACTTCTTTGGGTTCCCCTTCAATGAATTTGGTAAAGAGCTAGAGCAACTGCTCAAGCAAGAACCCCTACAACAGTTTTTTGGCCAAGACCAAAGCCATCAGCAACCTATGCTCAATGTTTTTGAGACAGAAGCTGGCCTTTTGCTAGAACTAGCGGCTCCAGGCTTCCAAAAAGAAGACTTTAAATTGGAGCTAGAGAAGGACCTGCTACATATCTCGGCCCAGAAAAATGTTAAGGAACTGCCTGAAAATGTTAAAGTTAGACGAAGAGAGTTTGCCTTTACAACCTTTGAGCGCAAGCTCCGTTTATCTAATAAATACAACTTAGAAAGTATTACTGCTAGCTATGAAAATGGCATTCTCCAACTAGAGGTTCCTAAAAATCAGGAGCCTAAAAAGGAGAAAATCAGCATTCATGTTCAGTAAGCGTTTTTTGGTTTTCCAGAGGCTTAAGTCAATTTAGGCCAAAGGTTAAGGTTTTAGGGTTATTAAGTGAAGTCGAGTCTGCCTACTGCAGGCTCGGCTTTTTTTGGTCCAATTGCGTCTAGCAGGCCCAAAGGGCCGCAGGCTGAGGGATAGATAGCAGTGGCCGCAGGCCAGACCCAGCTTTTTGAGCGTAGCGAAAAAGCGCAGGGCCGAGCGAACAGCGAGCTGCGACATAGCCCGACCCAAGGCCGCAGGCCGCAGGGGCAGCCCCAAAAAATTATTGTCGAATTCCCAGTTTGTAATAAACTGCCTTTGCCTTAGAAAAGCGTGAACGAAATTTGTCTAGGGCCTTATTGACCTCCTCCTCGGCGGGGTAATCGCCCACCATAAAACTGATAAATCCCTGCTCGTCAATATCTAGAAAGACCTCTGAAAAGGCCATAAAAATAGGGTGGTCTAGGGCTGGGCTCTCTTGGCTGCGGCTCAGCTCAATTTTGTAGCCGCTATAATTTGGGGGAATTGGGCCGGGAATGCTGGGTTCTTGTTGTGCTTTTTGCTGGCTAGGGTCCTTTTCTTTAAAGTAAGAGCTATTATTGGCGGCCAAAATCTCGGACTCCAGCTCTTCTTGCATGATTGAGGCCAGCGGGCGGTTGATATAATCTTCATCATCGACCACATCGAGGACCAACAGCTCGGTTCGTCTATTTTGTTGGTGCAACTCCTCGCTACAGCTAATGCCATCGACACAAGAATTGAGGGGTTTAGACTCGCCATAGCCCTGTGCCTTAACCCGATCGGCCCCATTGGGGAGGCGTTCTTGAATATATTGGACCACATTATTGGCCCGATTCTGCGAAAGCTCCAAATTGAAGGCTTTGCTCCCTCGGCAATCGGTATGGGCCGAAAGTTCCATATACACATTGGGGTTGTCGCGCATCATCTCGGCCAATTGGTCGAGGGTGGCATAGCTTTCGGGCCGAATTTGCGAGCTACCGTAATCATAGTAAATATTGTCCAACTTCATTTTTTCGCCCACGGCCAAGGGCTTCAAATTTACATTGCTGACCAAAGTGCCCATGCTATTGTCCTGCGTGAGCGATTCGGCCACCCCGGGGGTAAGCTCTCCAAAGCCCTCCATGCACAAAATGCAATCATTAACATTCACATTGGCCCGCATACGCTTGCTATAATAGCCCTGTTTGCGGAGCATAAAAATGTACTCATTGCCCTGCTCCATCAAAAAAGAAATTTCATGATGGGGATGTTCCACTAGGCGGAGCTCCTGTTTATACTGCGTTTTATTATAGATTTCGATCGTGACGCCCTCTAGGCTATATTCGCCAGCGGCTAGGCTATCGCCTTGGCCCTGCAAAAACTCGGTAATACTGAGCTCGAGCAAATAGCCCGGCAGTCGGTCTAGGCCTATTTTTTTATAGATCGTACTATCGCTTCCGTCGAGTTGCAGCGAAAAATTTTGAGTAGAAAAAATTTTGTGTCGAACTTGGACCTGATATTCCTTTTTGGCCAAGGGCAAACAAGCCCGACAACGGCCCAGAGAATCGGTTTTTAGGCGGTAACTCAGGCTATCGGCAGGCCGCCAAAGGCGAATATTTGCATCTGCAATCAAGCCGCTGTTATCTTTGGCATAAAGATAGAGTTCTACCGTTTGACAAGAATTTGTCTGGGCCCAACTTTCAGCAAAAAGGCTGGCTCCCAAAAAAACGAGCAGACAAAATAGCTGTTTCATTATTTCAATTTTAACTTTTAGCGCAATGCAATTTCAAATCTTCTTCATCCTATTGACTTTGCTCTCTATGGCGGCCCTTCGCCTAGAGGCGCAGAGTTTTAAGGGCTTGCCGCAGGGCAATGAACGCATTGCTTCTTCTAATAAGAGTGAGGAGCAAAAGTTGCTAGAACTCGTTAATGAACTTCGACAAACTAGGGGGCTGGCAGCCCTCAGCTGGTCTAAGGAACTCAGTTGGGCAGCAAGATATCATGCCAAAGATATGATAATAGACGGATATTTTGAACATGGGCTCTATGACCGCAAAGGCCGAAAACTAAAAAAAGTAGCCGATACCTTTGAAAAAATTAAGCCCTTTTGCCAAACGGAGCTTTTCCCTATGTCCGAAAATATTGCGGTGGGCACCGCCACAGCCGCCGCCGTTTTTGAGCTCTGGTACAACAGCCCTGGCCATCTTAAAAATATGCTGGACCCCGACGCCCGCTTTATGGGTGCAGGCTTTGTTGCCGATGAAGATAGCGAATGGGGCTATTATTGGGCGCAGATTTTTGGCCAATAAAAACAGCAAAGCCGCAAAGGAATTTCTCCTTTGCGGCTTTTTTATGCCCCTAGTTCCACCTATTTATTGGCCTCTAAGGGGGCAGCACAAGAGCTACATTTTAAGCTGCCAGGCTTGTTCATCGTACCGCAGTACCCACATTTGATGGGCGAAGCTTTTTTCTCTTCAACTTCTTGCTTAGCGGTTTCTTCCGCTTTCTGATCGGCCTTTGCTTTTTCTTGCTCATCGGCTTTTTTCTGGGCCGTTTTGACCACTTCTTGCAAGCGCTTTTGGGCCGAACTCAATTGCCGCTCTGCATCATTAATAATGCCATCGGCTACTGCTGCCGAGCTCACCTTGGCGCCGCGAATAAGCTCACGAGCCTCCCGAATAGCCCGCTCACCACTGCTTTTAGCTGCCCAAGCGGCATCGCGGTCGCTATGGTCCGTAGATTGCTGACTCGCCTTGGCCATTAGGTCCTCCAAAGTAGAAATCTTGCGGTCCATCCCTTCTAAGCCCTGAACAAATTTGGGCCGAATAATCGAGTTGGCCTCGGCCATGGCCGAAATCTTGGCCTTCTCATCAGTCATCGCCTGCGCTTCGGTCATTTTGGCCTCCGCTTTTTTTAAGATTTCCTCAAATGCAGGCTTAAAATTACTGTACTTAGCCGATAGCTTCTGTACATTTCCCTTGTTGGCCTCCCAGCTCTGCGTCTCGCCTTCTACGCTGCGTTTACAGGCCGTTTGCCCCAATAGCAAGGCCCCTAAAAAGGCCAAAAAGATAAAGTTTTTCATCGAAAATAGTTTTTTGGTTATCTTCTCGAATATACCACTATTTTTTCTCTTTTAACAAGACTTTTGCCCGGACTTCCAACTTCAATGGCTCCTCTTTGCCCTTCCAATTAACCAAAACGTATTTGTACTCAGCTCCCTGCCGCCCCCGACTATCAAAACGGACATCAATATAACTTTTTTCGCCCGGCCCAATAGGCAAAAATGGCTGACTGCCCTGTATGCATCCACAACTCCCCTGCACCGATTCTATCTCTAAAGGCCGCTCTCCAATATTCTCAAAATGAAAGCGATGCCGAAGTACCGAATCCTGAATAATTTCCCCAAAATCATGGGCCAAACTATCAAACTGAGGAAAAGCTGGCCGCAAACTGGGCTTTTGGGCCCGCTTGGGCGCACTGCTATCTATGACCGCAATAGGCTCTGGCTCGGCTGCAGGTGGAGCGGCGGCTTCTTCTTTTTCTACAGGCACCGGCGCAGGCTGCTCGGCCACAGCTTCTGGAGAAGATGAACAACTCAGCAAAAAAAAGAATGAAATAATAACTGTAAATATACGCATATTTAAGGGGATTTGTTTTATTTTTTGGGGCCTCCCGCAGCAGGCTGCGGGCGCTACGTTTCGCAGCTCGCTGTTCGCTCGGCCCTGCGGCGCTTGCAGCGCCTTGGTCTGGCCTGACGGCCACTGCTGCACATCGCTAGGCCAAGGGACCGCAGAAGTTTTTGCCCTCTTCTTATTCAGAAGGGCTTCTAAGTTCCTCTAGAAAGCCTATCTTTGCCCTACAAGTTAAATTATTATGAGTAATTTCGTCGTTTCCGCCCGCAAATATCGTCCCATCCGCTTTGATTCGGTGGTGGGCCAACAACATGTTTCTAATACCCTCAAAAATGCCATCCGCTCAGAGCATTTGGCCCAGGCTTTTTTGTTTTGTGGCCCTAGAGGGGTGGGCAAAACGACCTGCGCCCGTATTTTGGCCAAATTACTCAATTGTGAAAACCCCACCTCAGATACCGAGCCCTGCGATGAATGTCCCTCTTGTACGGCCTTTAGAGAAAATGCCTCGCTCAATATTCATGAGCTAGATGCCGCCTCCAATAACTCGGTAGAGCATATCCGCTCTTTGATTGAACAAGTGCGTTTTGCTCCTCAAAGGGGCCGCTATAAAATCTATATTATTGATGAGGTGCATATGCTCTCTCAGGCGGCCTTTAATGCTTTTCTAAAAACCTTGGAGGAACCGCCTTCTTATGCCATTTTTATTTTGGCCACCACCGAGAAGCATAAAATTATTCCCACTATTCTCTCTCGCTGTCAAATTTTTGACTTTAATCGGATTCAGGTAGCCGATATGCGGGCGCATTTGGCCAAAATTTGCCAAGAAGAGGGCATTGAGGCCGAAGAAGAGGCCCTCAATATGATTGCCCAAAAGGCCGATGGCGCTTTGCGAGATGCCCTTTCTATTTTTGACCGTATGGTCAGTTTTTCAGGCAGCCATATCCGCTATGAGGATGTCATCGAAAACCTGAATATTTTAGATTACGATTATTATTTCCAGATCATTGATGCCATCTTAGGCGAGGATATGCAGCAATTGCTCCTCATCTTTGACCAAATTCAGCGGAAGGGATTTGATGGCGATATTTTCTTAGATGGCCTTTCTTTGCATTTGCGCAATTTGTTGATGGCCCAAGATCCTACTACACTTAGCCTTTTGGACCTTAGTGAAAAGCTGCGCCAACGCTATCAGCAGCAGGCCCAATTGGCGCCTAAAGATATTTTGGTTTCGGCCCTGAGCCTGAGCGCCGCCTGCGATGTGAATTATAAAATGGCTAGAAATAAGCGCCTACATGTCGAAATGGCCCTAATTAAAATGGCCCATATCCGCAGGGCCATACAGCCCCAAACTTTGGCCCCGCAGCAAGTTGTACAGTATGTACAAACCATAGAAAGCGGGCCGAAGGAAGTGGTCAAAGAAGGCGCTGCCCCCACCAAAAAACAAGAAGAGCCCAAAGAAACAACTAGCCCTAAAGTAGTTGCAACAAAAGAAGATCCTAAGGGGGCAGCGCCAAAGCTGGAAAAAAAGCCTAAAAAGAGTTTAAAGGAGCGCCTCAAAAAGAAAAAAGAAACCGCCATAGATGCTCTTAAGGCCGAAATTCAGGCGGAAGAAGAGCGTAAAAAGCAAATTGTACATAAAAGTTGGGAAGAAAAGGCTGTTTTGGCCCTTTGGGAAGTCTATGCCCAAAAAATGGAGTCGCCTTCTATGAAGGCCCTTTTGCGCTCGGCTAAATTGACGGTTTTGCCCAAAGAAGAACAGGCCTTAGGGTTGGTTGTGAGTAGCCAAAGAGTAAAGGATGCTATTGGCGATGAACAGGCGTTGCTCAATCAGTTGAGAGAAGAATTTGGCTTGCCAAAATTGCAGTATAAATTTACGATAGAGGAGCCTAAAGAAGAAGACATCCCCAAGCCTAAACAGCGGCCAACGACAGAGCGAGAGAAATATGTCCATTTTTTAAAGCAAAATGGCTTATTGAAAGATTTTCAGAAGCGCTTTGAGCTTTTTCCGCCCAAAAAGCGCTAGCCTTTTGGTCCAATTGCGGTTTTGCAGGGCGCGCAGCGCCCGCATAGGAGCGCAGCGACGCGGCTGAGGGATAGAAAGCAGTGGCCGAAGGCCAGACCTAGGGCTTTTGAAGCGGAGCGAAAAGCCCGCAGGGCCGAGCAGACCTGCGAGCTGCGACATAGCCCGACCCGCCCAGAGGGCGGGGCAGCCCCCAAAAAAACTACTTATTTTTCTGAATGGGAAAGTTCTTGTGGCGAAAGAGAATGCCTTGTTGGTAATTTTTGAAGCGCTCGTATTTTTTGCTTAAAGCGGCCACTCGTTCTGCATTGTGGTCAATAAAATAATAGTCATAATCCTGCTCTAGGTCGAGCTGCATATTGTGTGGATTGAGCTGAATATTTTGATAGACCCCTGTTTCTAGATAGAACTCGAAAGTGGGGAAAAAGAGCCACCAGATGCCTAGGGTATGGGTTTCATTTTTGGGAATGCTGGTCTCCAATTCGCTCAAAATTTTTCTATCCTCTACATTATAGTACCATTCGGTCATGGTATTTGGGCGGTAGTTGAGGCCAAAAAGGCTTAGGCCCAGAACGCTAGTGAAGACCAAAGCCGTATTTTTCCATTTTTTGGCCAAGGGAAAAACTTGATAAAGGCTATAGAGCAGGCTAATGAGTGAAAACTGCAGTAGGGGGAAATAAATCAGGGCTGTTCGTTGAATCAGGAACTTGACATCGAAAAGGAGGTAGAGTAGAATATGGCCGATGCAGCTAGCTAGAAGGCAAGAGAGGCCCAATTGAAGGAAAAGCGCAGGGCCTTGACTTTTTTCTTTGAAGAGCGAAAAAAGCAGACGGGAGGCGGCAAAAATAAGCAGGAGTCCAAAGCCCCCGTGGATATATTCGGGCGAATGCAAAAAGGAAATATTGTGTGTATAAGATTGGGCGAGGCTGCCCATAGTATCTTGGAAAAAGCCATTTTCGCCTCCAAAATAGAGTTGGTCATGCTCAATTAAGGTAATGACTGCTGGATAAATAGCGAGGGCGAGTAAGAGAGCTGCCAGGCTTGCAATGCCTAGACTTTGCCCCAAAAACCGCCAGTTTCGCTCTTTCTTGAGTGCCAGCAGCAGCGTGCTGCCCAGCAAGGCGATACAAAAAACGAGACTACTAAAATTGGCCAAAACTGCCAGTAGGCAAAGGCCGACAGCCCCGCTCCAGCTTCGGATAGAAGAATTGGAGACCGCCTGCAGCGAAAAATAGATCGCGGGCATAAAAAAGCCCATAGACAAGCCATAGCCGCGGGCCACCGCAAAAAAATCAAACTGATAATTATTCATCAGCAGGAGGCTGAAGCCCAAGAGGGCCAAAAGCTTATTTTTTGGGCCAAAAACCTGCTGCATCAGGCGCCAAGAGAAATAGAAAAAACTGCATCCCGCCAAAATATTGGCTAAGCGGACCATCAGCTGATGATCGCCAAAGAGCTGCACCCAAAACTTAATCAATAAGGTGTTGAGTAAGTGGTTGTTGGCGGTAGGATTGGGGCCCGAATTGGTCCAGATATCATAAATAGACCATTTGGTATAGACCAAAAAAGTAGCCGCTTCATCATGGGTCATGCTCATCCTGATTGCTTTATAAATCAGCAGGATACAAAAAAGAAAACCAAGGCTATAAAATGCTATTTTTTCGGCAGTAAATTTCATGATCAAGAGGAGAGGAGGCGTGAAAACAATAGCGCAAAGCTAGCAAAAAAACTGGCGCAAACAAGCCTCTAGTTGTTCTAGCTCAATGGGCTTTTGCAAAAAGCCATTGATGCCCTCAATGGCTTTTTCCTCCTCTCCGCTTAGGGCGATGATGGGGGTATTGATTTGTTGTGCTCGAATTGCTTGGCTGGCTTTTCGGCCATCTAAAATGGGCATTTGTAGGTCCATCAAAATAAGATCTACCTCTTCTTGGGCCAAAAAGTCTAGGGCTTCCTGCCCATTTTGTACAATATGCAGCTTCAGCCCCATCCGCTCTAATACCTGCTGCATCAGGCGCTGATTGATCTTATTATCTTCGGCTAAAAGTACCCTTTTATTGGTCCAGGGGAGGCTAGGACCTTCTTCCTTCTCCTCTTGGACCACCGACATTTGCTTGAGCAACAACTGCTTGATTCGGAGGGGGCGCAAGGGGGCAGATAACTGTGCCTGAAAGTTGCGGCTGAGTTTTCGTTCTTCGCCCAAGGCCAAAAGTAAAAACTGTGGACAAGGCCAACTCAAGATCTCTGTAGGATCTTGCAACTGGCTATCAAAAAAGACAAAATCAGGAGCGGGAATAATGCCTAACTCAACCGCTTCATGGCTCGCATCGGGCTCCCAAAACTGAAAGTACTCCATCTCCCAACGTTGGCAGATGGCCTCGAAAAAACGAGCGGCATCTTTGTTCTTGCTCAATAAAAAGAGTCGTTTGCCCTTGAACAAACTGGCCGACTTGGAGGCTACTTTTTGTAAGGGCAAACGGAAGTAGAAGCTAGCGCCTTGGCCCTCCTCACTATCTACACCTACCTGGCCGCCCATCTGCTCGGCCAATTGCCGAACAATGGCTAGGCCCAAACCCGTACCCGAATTGCTATGCGCCTGCTGATTGGAGAGTTGAGAAAACTCCTTAAATAAATCGCTTTGCTTGGCTTGGGGGATCCCCACGCCCTGATCTGTTAAGCGAAATTCTACCCAAACTCGATCTTCTTCTTCTCGGAGCTTAGACATATAAATAGAGATGCAGCCCTGATGGCTAAACTTAATGGCATTGTCCAATAAATTGAGCAACATCTGCCGAATCTTTGTTGCATCTCCAATGAGTTGGTCTGGCAAATGGGCATCTGGAAAATAACGCAAACTCAGCCCCTTGGCCAAGGCCCTAGAAACGGCAATGTTCATGGCCTCCTCTACCGAACGCTCTAGCTCAAACTCTTGCTCCTGCAAATGCCAGCCTCCCGCCTCTAACTTAGAGTAATCTAAAATCTCGTTTACAATCTGCAAGAGTTGCTCACCGCTTTGTTTGAGGGTCTGCGCATACTCTTGTTGCTCTTCACTTAGGGGGCTGTCTAGCAGGAGCTGGGCCATGCCCAACATCCCATTCATGGGGGTCCGAATCTCATGGCTCATTTGGGCCAAAAACTGCGACTTGGCCTGGCTGGCATCTATTAAAGCCATGTTTTTTTGCTCCAATTGCTCCTGACTCAACTGATAGCGCTCCTTTAAAATGCCCATCAAGACCCAAATCGAAAATAAAGCTACCCCCAAGCTGGTAAAACTCGTAAAGGCTACCTCCGCCGCAGGCGGATGATAGTTGATGCTCTCCGGGAAATAAAGATGCAGGACTAACAGAAAGGCAAAGTTACTAAAGTTGAGCAGCATGGCCAGCCACAACCAACCCTTGGCTGAGATCATCATAGAGGTAAAAAAGGCCAGCAAGAGCAAGATGGGCAAATCACTGTAAATTCCCCCCACCATCATCCAAAGCCCATCCAATAAACAGAGCGAAATGAGAATATAGATAAAGGATAACCAAGGCGAAAAGGCCCTAAACTTTATCCATAAAAAGAGGCCCAAATAAGCCAAACCACCCAATAATGCCCCAAGAGACGTCGCTTCCTGATAGTTATAGAAGAAGCTAAGGACCCAATACGTCAAACAGATGAGCATGGTCCAAAAGCTACCTAAACACAAAAGCGTTTCTTCTAATTTTGCTTTGTACTTGGTCTCCGGAAAAAAATGTAGGAAACGGGGAGTCGGCATAGTTGAGTTCTCGGTCTCTAGCCCTAAGGCTATGGGGAATTGGAGATAAAAAAAGGATGTCATGGCTTCTAACAGCCAAAAAATCCTTAGGTTGACTTTTTCATCTAAAAGGAAATAAATCCACACTTTTTTTAAATGAGTCGCTAAAACGTGTACAATTTAATAAAAAAATTAGGGAGGAAAAACTCTATTTAGAACAAGGGCGCCATTTCATAGAGCCAAGTTTTGTTGTCTTGATCTCTGCTCGCTAGGAGGTAGCCCCCCCCAGATTGCTTTATTTTTAGCTTTTTCCGTAGCTGTTCTACGCTCATTCCAAAGTTCTTACTAATAATTTGCGCTTTTTTTAGGCCTAGCTTTTTGGCCGCCTTGCTCGGGTAGGGAATGGCCCGAATTAACCGAAATGCCCGGCCCGGAAAATCCAATATTTCTTTTTCACTACTATATATATGGCTGTTGATGGCCAATTTGCTCAGCCCATAACGCTCCGCCAATAATTTAAAGGCTCCCGCCTTGAGTAGACCCGTATGCGGCAAATAAATATAACTGCCCAAGGGCCCATAATTCACCTGAGCCCGCTCTTCTTCCACTAAGGCAAACGGAAAAGAAAAAGCCCGCTTGGGGTAAATTTCTTCTATCTGTATCTGCGGAGAGGGCTGTGGCTCCCGCCCAATTTCAAAGAGCAGTTCTTTGCACTCATTGCGCCAAGCCAAAATATAAACCTGCCGAACTTTAGCCCCCAATTGCTGCAAGGCCTGCTGTATGTCCAACATACTGGCCGCCTTGACCCAAACCCTAGGCGCAAGCTCCAATAATCGAGGCAAGATCTCTAGTAATTGCGGCTGGCAATCATCTAAACGAAAGACTTTTTGGCCCTCCGACCTTCTGCTCGGATCAATGTAAAAGCAATCAATCGTAGGCAAATTGGCCTGTTCCAGAAATTCTTCGGCCTTGCCCAAAAAAAACTCCGCCCGATCAAAACCCAAAAGCGCAAAGTTGGCCCGCACAATTTCTTGCAACTCCTCTTGTGGCTCCACATGATATACTCGCTCAAATTTTTGGCCCAAATAATAACTATCTACCCCAAAACCTCCCGTCAAATCTACTAGGGTGCCCCCCGCCAAATATTCGGCCTTTTTTTGGGCCGTCATCTGGCTAGAAGACTGCTGCATCGACAAACGAGAAGGAAAAATTAAGCCCGCTCTACCCGCCCAATCTGGCAACTTTTCCTTGGCCTTTTGTCGCCCATTGACCTGCGCCAAAATAAAACTGCGGTCTAGCTCTGGTCGCTTGGCCAATTGCAAGGCCAATTGTACCAAATCCCCCGCCTGATGCTCTGCAATGAATGCCCAATCTTCTGCTCTTCCCATTTTAGTTTGCTGTTTTTTATGCTCTTGCTGTTGTTGTTTTGGGGCCTCCTGCAGCAAAGCTGCAGGCGCTACGCTTCAGGGCTCGCAGGTCTGCTCGGCCCTGCGGCCTGACGGCCTTGGTCTGCGGCTGCGCCGCCCCCTTTCGCATCGCTAGGCCTGCGGCCCTTCGGGCCTGTAGGACGAATTTTTGCAAGACTGTTTGAAATTTTGTGTATGCCCTTTTTGCTGCCTACTATATATTCCTCTCATAAAATTTATAGAAACCCTAGGGCCAAGGCCCTAGGCTAACTAAAAAATTGCCATCCCCTCATTCGAGGGGATTTTCTCTTTCCCTAGGCCCTATCAGCAAACAAGGGCTTTAGCCCGCTCTTTGCATAGCCCCACAACCATGGACTTTAGTCCATGGCTATGAGATATTATCTAACATTTTGGAGACTGTTTACGCCCTTTCTGCTCCTAGGCGACTGTTGGCCAAATACCAAAATTTTATTCGGATACACAAAATTATGAACAGTCCCCCCAAATTGCGAATAGTATCCCCGAGTTTACAACTGCCGTTTCACAAATTCAGAATAGCTTGCCGCAACTGTAAGATGCCGTTTTGCAGCTGCAGAATAGCTTGCCGCAACTGTAAGATGCCGTTTTGCAGTTGCAGAATAGCTTCCTCCAAATGGAATATGCGGTTTTGCAGTTGCAGAATAGCTTAGCGCAACTGTAAGATGCCGTTTTGCAGCTGCAGAATAGCTCAGCGCAAATGGGCTTTAGCCCATCGGCCCAAAACAACCTAGCGGCTGAAAGCCGCGCAGGGCCGAGCAGACCTGCGAGCCCCAAAGCGACAACAAGCCCTTTAGGGCGAAGTTCGACGACCAAAGGGAGTAACCGCCCGCCACAGGCGGGAGGCCCCAAAAAAAAAGGCTACTTTTCAGCAGCCTTTATCTTCTTGGGCTTTAACTAGCCATTATTTTTAGCGTGATCGGCCAAAAACTTTTGCAAGCCAATATCGGTAAGTGGATGTTTGAGCATGCCTTTCATGGCAGAAAGGGGGCAAGTGACCACATCGGCGCCAAGTTCTGCGCACTGCACAATATGCAAGGGATTGCGGATAGAGGCGGCCAAAACCTGAGTGCGGAAAGCAAAGTTTTGGTAGATATGTACAATCTGCTCGATCAATTCCACGCCACTCCAGTTAATGTCGTCAATGCGGCCAATAAAGGGAGAAACATAGGTAGCGCCTGCTTTGGCGGCCAAAATTGCCTGTCCAGCAGAAAAGATGAGCGTACAATTGGTCTTGATGCCTTTATCGCTAAAATAGCGAAGGGCTTTCAGGCCATCCTCAATCATAGGGATCTTCACGACGATATTGGGATGTAGGGCGGCTAGGGCTTCCCCTTCCTTAATCATGCCCTCAAAGTCGGTGGCAATTACTTCGGCACTTACGGGGCCATCTACAAGCTTGCAGATATTTAGATAGTGTTGGCGGACGGCCTCCTCGCCTTTGATGCCTTCTTTGGCCATTAGAGAGGGGTTGGTGGTTACACCATCCAAAACGCCAAGGTCGGCGGCTTCTTTAATTTGGGCCAGATTGGCCGTATCCACAAAAAAATTCATAGAAATAAAAAGCTTTGAAGAGGTCGAGCCTCTATGTTTAAAATGCGAATTGGCTGCAAGTTAAGCAAAAGCCAGCAAGCAAACAACTAGGCCTTTTTGATCTGTTGATTTAGCTGAAAAAGGGCCAGATAGGCCATGAGTCCAGCGCCTAAAGGTAGGCTAGTTTTCTCATCGGGAGAAAACTTGGGGTGGTGCAAACCTGGACCAATGCCCGTGCCCAAGCGATAGAAGCAGGCGGGCATTTGTTGGGCATAAAAGCCAAAATCTTCAGCCCCCATGCGTTGGGGGAGGAGGACCAAATTATCCTTGCCGACATAGTCACGGGCGGCCTGCATCAGGCTATGCGTTAGGCTTTCTTCATTGTGTAGGTAGGGATAGCCCTTTCTAATTTCTAGCTCGGCACGGCCACCCATACTTTGGGCCATTTGCTGACAGAGCTGCTGCATTTTTTGATGGGCTTCGGCTCGCCATTCTTCATTGAAGGCTCTGAATGTGCCTTCAAGATCAATGCGTTCGGGCAATACATTGGTGGCGCCACCAGCCGTATTCATTTTGCCAAAACTAAGGACCGAAGGCTGCAGCGGGTCTCTAAATCGGCTAATTAACTGCTGTAGGGCTACTACTAGATGCGAGGCAATCAGGATTACATCATTACAATCTTGGGGGCGGGCGGCATGTCCGCCCTTACCATAAACAGAGAGATAAAGCTCATCGGCGGAGGCCATAAAGGGGCCGGGATGAAAGCCAACCTGCCCCGCAGGCAGGCTAGGTTCTACATGCTGGCCCAAAATCGGAAAATCTAGGCTTTGGTCCAGCCAACCCTCGGCCAAGACTTGGCTAGCGCCACCGGGCAGCAGTTCTTCGCCAGGTTGGAAGATCAGTTGAATGCGGCCCTCAAACTCCTCCCTAAGTTCATGCAGAATAAAGGCGGTAGCGAGTAGGGAAGTGGTATGTACATCATGGCCGCAGGCATGCATACGGCCCTCATTTTTAGAGCTAAAGGGCAGGCCTGTTTGCTCTTGGATAGGGAGCGCGTCTATATCGGCACGGAGCGTAATGCAGGCCGCATCGGGATTTTTGCCTTCAATTTGGGCAAAAATCCCTGTTTTGACCATTCCTCTTTGGTAGCTAATGCCCCAGCGATCTAGGCAAGAGGCGATATAATTAGCGGTTTCCCATTCTTCAAAAGAGAGTTCGGGATATTGGTGGAGATGTCGGCGAATGCTGATCCATTGCTCCAGCTGTTCTTGGGCCAGTTGTTTTATTTTATCTATCTTAATCATGTCAATTATTCTGAGTGAACTCAAAGATAAAAAATGAAAGAGATAGAATTTGAACTAAATGGAGCGGCCTACTCCCTGCGCCTTTTTCGGCCCGAATATACAGCGGCCTTACAGCAGGCTGCCGATTATCCAGAAGTGGCTAGAGGCATGAGCGCTCTTGAGAAGGGAGGCCTAAATCATCCTATTTAGCCCTCTTTTTTCATCTTATAGTAGCTACTTTCGCTCATGTCCAAAATCTCCCAAACCTGTTGAGCGGGAAAGTTTTCTTCCACCCAAGCAATTAAGGCCTTTTTATAGCGCTTCTCCAGAATTTTATAGGTCTTTTCTTTTGTCTCTGAGGCAATGAGCTCTAGATCAAAGAGTTCTTGAAAGGCTCGGGGCAACTTAGTTTGCTTAGGGAAATGCCCATGATAGGCCTTAAATTCCTTTTTTGCAAAGTCTAGGGGCTGCTCTACCCCCTCTAGTTGTTGGGCCTCTTTGGGCAAATCTAAAAAGGCCTTATAGTAGATGGCTATCTTTTGCAAATCTCTAAAGTTGCCCCATAAGGGCTGCTTTTTGAGCCATCGGAAGAGCTCTGGAGATTTGGGACAGGGGTAGCTAGGCGCAAAGCGCAGTTGCGTCCAAACAGTTTCCCAGTCTTTTTCAATTTCATCTCGACTTTCTCGCAGTGGGGGCAGCTCAATGAGGAGCTGAGAGATACGGTCAAAGAAGTCGGCCAATAAAAGCTCTCGCAGCTCCTCAATACTTTTGTTGCTAGCAAAAACAGCAGTAAACTGACTTTGTTGTTCCTGACTGTCTCCCATAGGCCGAAACCGATAATTGTTGTTCTCATCGGTTTGTAGGGCTTTCATGAGTTTGCCCTGTACCCGCTTACTCAAATGATGCACTTCATCAAAGAAGAGAATCCCGTCCCGAGCTTCTTCAAATAAGCCCTTTTTGGCTTGCTCTGCCCCCGTATAGGCCCCCTTGGCATGTCCAAAAAACTCCGATTCAGCCTTGTTGTCATCATCAAAAGAAGCACAATTAATGGCTAATACCTTGCGGTTTTCTCGCTCCAATCTCGAAATCATTCTGGACTTTCCCGTTCCTCTTTCGCCCAAAATCAATATGGCAAAACCTTGCTCTATATAGGTCTTCATCTTAAGGTCGGCCAAACGCCGCAAGGGCGATTGTAGGTTGTCATGCTCATATAAGTTGGCCGATAAACTAGAAATTAGGCGGCTGGGAATCTCCTGAATTTGGAAATTCTTGAAACGAGGGTCTTTGCCTTTGGTCTTAACATCATAGACCTTGATAAATCGACAGTTGGGGGGCAAAAGCCCCGCCTCGGCCAGAACAAACCAAGCCACCTGCGTTTCATTACTGCCCAAACTGACATTGATGATGTAGTTGGCCTCGGCTCCATGATGGGCCAAAATATTTTTGAAAAAGCCTTGCAAAACAGCCAAAATGCTCTGCTCATCTCGCAAGTTCGGCAGCTCTTCCTGACTAAAATGAACGGCCTCAAAACGAGCACGATAATAAGGCGCAGCAGGCGATTTTCGCCTAAACCATGCTAGCTGGCTGTCAATAGGGTAATGCTGCATATCTCGCCAAATCTGCCCCTCAAAGTCGCCCAAACGACTGGAATAATGGGCCTTTACATAAGCCATCTCATCTACCCAAGACGGAAGATCCTGCGCAATCACCTCTCTCCAAACCTCCTGCATCTGCGTCTCCGCAACCGCTTTGTCTACCTCATACATGTTCTTTCGATAGCTTAAACGCCGAAGAGATAAACGGTCCAAAACAGCCTGCTCGGCACATAAATAATAGACCCTGTCAAACAAAAAACCAGGCTGCCGACTTGCCGAAAAAGCCTCGCTCAATTCCAACTGACAAAGCCCCTCCTTATACAAGGGCTTTTCCGATAATTGCAGCTCGCCCCGCCAAAATGCCGCCAACTGATGCTGCAAAAATGCAGTGCCATGGGTCGTATAATGCCAACTGATGTAAATGTTTTCTTTTGCCATGGTCATAAATTAAGTAAGGGTTTTTTTGGGGGCCTCCTGCCTTCGGCAGGCGCTACGTTTCGCAGCTCGCTGTTCGCTCGGCCCTGCACAAAAAAACAAGTTTTTTGCTGGGTCTGCGGCTGCGCCGCACTGCTGCACATCGCTAGGCCAGTCGCTTCGCTCCTTTGCGGCGGCTTCGCCGCCTAAGTATTGCCCTAAAGTTATCCTGAAACTGTAAAAAAATACATAGATTCCAAAATTTTACAGCAGCTTTAAATTAGCTTGTTTTTGTAAATTATTGATTGTTAGCTGTTTGGGTTGTTTTTCTTTTTTGGCACATCCTTTTGATTATCTGCAATAAGTGGAGCTCAAAAGGAGCACAAAGACAAAACCCTCCTTTTGAGCTAGTTCCCAACAGCCTTCCCTAAACCATAAATTGAAAAAATGCACATTTTAAAAATTATCCATGGCTATCCGCCGGGCTACAGTGCAGGCTCCGAAGTCTATAGCCAGAGCCTCTGCCAAGAACTGCATCGGCAGGGGCATCGGCTCACCATTTTCAGCCGAGAGGAGGAACCTTATCGGCCAGATTTTGAGCTGCGTTCTTTTAAAGATGAGCAGGGCCTAGAGTTTCATTTGGTCAATATGCCCAGAGACAAAGATGGCTATTGGCAGCCGCAGGTGGACCAAAAGCTGGCGGCTATTTTGGCCCAAGACCGTCCAGATGTGGCTCATATTGGCCATCTTAATCATCTGTCTTTGGGCTTGGTCCAAGCGCTTAAAAAAGCGGGGGTGCCCATTCTCTTTACCTTGCACGATTTCTGGCTGATGTGTCCCCGAGGTCAGTTTCTACAGCGCAACTTTGATGGCCAAAACTGCTATCAGCTCTGTACGGGCCAAGAGGACCAAAAATGTGCACAGTCTTGCTACAAAATGCTCTTTTCTGGCCATCCAGAAGAAGAAGCCGAAGATCTGGCCTATTGGAGCCGATGGATAGGCCGACGGATGCAGAAAACAAGAGAAATTATTGGGCTAGTCGATCATTTTATTGCGCCCTCTCGCTATCTGATGAATCGCTTTATTCATGATTTTAACTTGCCTGCGGAAAAAGTAAGTTATCTAGATTATGGCTTTCCGACGCATTATTTAAGTCCGCCCAAAACAGCTCGTAAAGCTGGACCTTTTCGCTTTGGGTATATCGGCACGCATATTCCCGCCAAGGGGGTCAACTTACTCATAGAGGCCTTTAAGGGCTTAGCGCAAGGGGCAGAGTTAAAAATCTGGGGCTGGAAAGACAGCCAAAGCCAAAAAGCCTTAAGCGCTATGAGCGCAGCGCAAAGTCAGCGGATTTCATTTTGTGGGGGCTATGCCAATGAAGATTTGGTCCAAGAGGTTTTTGCTCAGGTAGATGCCATTGTGGTCCCTTCTATTTGGGGCGAAAACTCTCCTTTGGTGATTCATGAGGCGCAGGCGGCCCGTTTGCCGGTCATCACGGCAGATTATGGGGGCATGGCGGAATATGTAGCGCATGGGGTCAATGGCCTGCTCTTCAAGCACCGAGATGGTCCATCGCTACAAGAGCAAATGGCCTGGGCCATCCAACATCCTGAAGAAATGAAGCAATTGGGCCAAAGAGGCTATCTCTATGATGCCGCTGGAGAGGTCCCTGACATTAAAACACATACAGCAACCATTTTAGAACAGTATAAAGCTATTTTGCATGTCCAAGCCTAAAGACTTTTGGCGAATTACCATAGACACCAACCCTGAAGATTGCAACTTGCATTGTATTATGTGCGAGGAGCATAGTCCTTATAGTACATTTATCGCGGACCTCTATAAAAACACGGGCGTCAAGCGTCGCCGTATGCCTTTTGAGTGGGTGGTCCAGATTTTTGAGCAGGCCCAAGCCTTGGGCGTCAAAGAGATTATCCCCTCTACGATGGGGGAACCCTTGCTGTATAAAGGCTTTGAGCAAATCTTTGATTTGAGTGAGCAGTATGGAATCAAAATTAACCTCACCACCAATGGGACCTTTCCTAAAAAGCCCGTAGAAGTTTGGGCCAAACTGATTGTACCACAAACGACAGACATTAAAATCTCTTGGAATGCGGCCACCGCCAAAACAGCCGAGGAAGTCATGCCAGGGATTAACTTTGAGCAGTGTGTAGATCATGTCCGTCGCTTTGTGGCTGTACGAGACCAGCATTTTGCAGAAACGGGCTATTATTGCCGAGTAAGTTTCCAATTGACCTTTATGCAAAACAATATGCAGGAACTGGCCGATATTATTAAGCTAGCGGCTAGTCTTGGCGTAGATCGGGTAAAAGGGCATCAGTTGTGGGATCATTTTGATGAAATCAAGGACTTATCTTTCCGTAAGGATGCCCAAAGCATGGCCCAATGGAACCAATATGTAGAAGAGGCCTATGCGGCTAGAGACCAATATTTACTGCCCAATGGCAAAGCTGTTTTACTAGAAAATATTGTCCCGCTAACTGCAGGCGCAGCAGAGGCGGTCCCGGAAGACTACGACTGTCCGTTTCTAAATAAAGAACTTTGGGTCTCGGCCACGGGGAAAATATCGCCTTGCTGCGCCCCTGATGAGCAGCGGCAAGCCTTAGGCGACTTTGGTAATATTCAGGACCGCAGCCTTGTGGAGGTCCTGCAAAGCAAAGCCTACTTAGAGTTGGTTGAAAATTATAAGGAAAAGCCCCTTTGCCAAGGCTGTACGATGCGGAAGTAGGCGGTTTTAGCTCTCTAGCTCAGCCGCAGGCCTTTTTTGGCCTAGCGATGCGGCGGGGTGGCCGTTAGGCCAGACCGAGGCGGCAAAGCCGCCGAAGGGCCGAGCAGACTTGCGAGCCCCAAAGCGTAGCGCCTGCCGTAGGCAGGAGGCCCCAAAATCAAATCATGTAGAACAGAAAAAGATGAGTATTAGTCAGGAGTTGAAGAATAGTTTTAGCAGTTATTGGCATTATTTGCCCTTGCGGACCGCCTGTCAGTTGGGGGTATTTGATCTGCTTTGGGAGGGGCCGCTTAGTTTGGCCAATTTGGCCGAAAAGCTAGGGGCCAAGCGGGCAAGTTTGCAGTTATTATTGGCGGCATTGGAGCAATTGGAGGCCTTAACAGAAGAAAATGGGCAGTATATTTTGGCTAAAAAAGGGGCGCAGCTGGCGGAGGAACATCCTAAAAGTTTGAAGTATGCTTGTTTGCTTTGGGGGGAGGAGCATTTGCGGGCTTGGCAGCATTTGGCCTATAGTGTTTTAGAAGACAAACCTGCCTTTGACCATATTTACGGGCAGCCTTTTTTTGATTATTTGGATGAGCATCCCGAGAGCAATCGGGTGTATCATTTGGCCATGAATGAGTATGCGCGGGATGATTATGCAAATTTGGCTGAGCAATTAGATTTGTCGGAAGCCAAAGCTGTAATGGACCTTGGCGGCGGTTTGGGGGCTTTGCTCAAGGACTTGGCGAGAGTTTATCCTGGGCCTACATTTTATTTATTAGACAAGCCCAAGGTATTGGCTTTATTGCCAGCGGGAGACTTGCCTTTTCGGCCTATTCCTGTAGATTTTTTTGCGCCTATTCCCCAAGTCGCCGAGCATATTTTTCTGGCTAGAGTACTACATGATTGGCCAGATGAAGCGGCCTTGAAAATATTGGAAAACGTTTATGCCGCCTTGCCAAAAGGAGGGCGCTTGTATATCTTAGAAATCCTAAAAGAGCAGCTAGCCGATGGGGCCGAGCTGCTTAGTTTGAACATGTTGGCCATTTGTAAGAGCCAAGAGCGGACCTTAGCGGCCTATCGGAAATTGGCGGAGCAAACAGGCTTTATTTATTTAGAAAAGCGCCCCTTAAATGATTTACAATCTATATTGATATTTGAGAAAAGATGAATTGGAAAAACATAAAAGTCAATGCGGAGGGCAATGGATTTTGCTTGGAAGAGCGGGCTATTTTTGGCCCTTTTAAGTCGGTATTAAAGTTTCATGCGCCGGGTTTGGCGCCTGTAGAAGATCATAGTGGTAGTTATCATATTGATACAACTGGAGTGGCTATATACCCTCAGCGGTATTTGCGGACCTTTGGTTATTATTGTGATCGGGCGGCGGTCTGTTCTGAGCAAGGGCAGTTTCATATAGACACAAAAGGACATGCCATTTATGGGGAGCGTTATGACTGGTGTGGCAACTATCAGCAAGACATTTGCACGGTCCGAAAAGGCGGCGAATACTTCCATATTGATCTGCAGGGAGATCCGCTTTATGGGGCGCGTTATTGCTATGCGGGCGACTTTAGAGATGGCTACGCCTGTGTTCGTCAGGCCGATGGTTATTGTTTGCATATTGATTCTCAGGGCAGGGCCTTACATCCTTATCGCTATCTAGAGTTAGATGTTTTTCACAAAGGATTTGCTCGGGCCAAAGATGAGGCGGGTTGGTTGCATATCGATTTGGCGGGGCGGCCCGTATATAATCGTCGGTTTTTGCAGCTAGAGCCCTTTTACAATGGCTTTGCATTGGTGCAGAACCAAGCGGGGGAGCATGAAATTATTAACGAAAAAGGAGACTGCCAACATAAAATATGAAGCTTTATTTAGTGCGTCACGCCCAGCCTGCTCCCAAAGAATATCGGGGTTTTCCGGGGCCAGCCTTGGGCAGAAAAGGACAAAAGCAAGCCCTAGCCATAGCCCAATATTTGGCAAAGAAAGATATTCAGGCCGTATATTGTAGCGATTATTTGCGGGTAGGGCAAACCTATGCGCCCTATGCCCAGCTTGTGCCAGCTTTGCAGCCGAAGATAGTGCAGGCATTAAGAGAAAGAGAGAAAGAAATAGAGCCGCATGAGTCATTAGAACAAAGAGTGCAGGATTGGTATCGGGGGGAGGAGGAGCAGTTGTGGGCTCGGCCCGCGGTCATCTTTAGCCATTGTGGGCCCATCAATATGATTTTGGAGTATTTGGACCCCAAGAAAGAGCTACTCGACTACCCCTATACTTGTCCCTATGGTTGCCATACGCCTTTGGGTAGTATTTGGGAGCTAGAAATTGGAGCGGATGGGGGAGTAGGGGGGAAGCTTTGGTGGAATTTGGAGTAGGGTATAAAGTCGTTAGCTTATATAAATAAGCTGGCGGCTTTGCTTTTTAATTAAACAACTCCAGAAAATTGCAGAGCCCAGGATCTTGATCAGATACGGAGGTCTGATAGGCCATTGCCTTAAGTGCCGCTGGCGTTGGACTTTTAACTTTGAGTTTGAATTGACAGTTACCTTTATCTTCTATAGCACAATAGCGACAAGGACCAGAAGGGGCGAAACTGCAGTCTGCTTCTAGCTTTTTAGCATATTCAACAATAATATCTAAAAAAACGGATAGCCACCATTTCCCCTTAATGATGAGCTGTTTTTGTATAACGGCAGTACTAAAAGCATTGTTTAACCAACTTCTTAAAGCTTCCTTTTTAGCTTGAATCCGATCAACTATCTGCCGCTTAGGGTTGACTGAAGGCGCTTGCATATAGCCTTTAAAACTAAAGTCAACACCGTATGTAATTTCAGGACTAGGATTAGCCCCACAAACATTTTGTAGCGCCTCTGTAGCCACCCAAAAAAGCTCCTCTTCTACAGGGGCAAAGAAGCTATTAAAATCATTGTAGTAACTGTCTTTAAGCGCATTGGAAATAGGTGCAGAGTTGAGACTATTGAATACGGCAATAAAGCTCTCCTGATTAACAAAGTAGGACTCAATAGAATACATCTTTAATATGTATAGATTCCTAGGCGGCCTACTAATTTGATTGGCAAAGCTGCGACTATCTAGGTCTATAACTCCACCAATAAATTTGATCCATTTAGGGTCTTTACAGCTGTTGTCTAAGTCCCTTAGGCTAGCTACAAGCTGATCACAATTACCCAAAACCCCATAGCCAGTTGTGTCTACAAAATCTATGGGGAGAAACTCTAATGTTAGCCCTAGTTCATTGCTAATATTGGTATAGACTTCTTCATCGTCTTTTCCTTCTATGAGGATGGTGGGACTGCCAGCCATAATTGCAGCAGCTAAACATTCGTGAATATCATTTGAGATCATCAAACTAAGGGTTTAGAGCAACTCTACTAGTGTTTCTGTTTTTTTGTACGCAATAGAAGGGCTATGAGAAGCAACAATGATTTGTGCATCTTGATTAAGCTCTTGCAAGAGTGGAATGAAGTTGCGCTGCCATTTTATGTTAAGAGAGATTTCGGGCTCATCAATTAGGATGAGTTTTCGTTCTCTACTCAATAAAAGAATGAAAGTCAATATATTTAGTAGTTGCTTTTCACCACTTGATAACTCTTGGAGTGTATGCCCTCTATTTTCTTTTATAGAGATATAGGCTTGTTCTTTTGTTATAATTAGTTTTTTGCCTTTGTACAAATGGGAATTGAAAACTTCTTGAAGTTTTTCTATAGCCTCAAGCTTTAGATTTTTTTGCTCAGCACTTTTTAGCACTTCAAGAAGAAGAGCTCTAAATATTTTACTATCTGGGATAGGAGCATTTTCCCCTTCCTTTAAGAACATACGAACTTTATCAGCTAGACTTGATGTGTGAATTTGTACTGCTTGAAGAATATAGTCAGCATGTCTAGCAATACGGGTATTAAAATCCTTAGGAAGATCAAAGCTATTTTTTTCAGTCTCTATTTCTATTGCTTTTTCAATAGTGTCAAAAAAGGCTAAGTTGATATTTTCTCTAATTTGTTCTTGCCCTGCTTTATAATAGTTAGTCAGAATTTTACTGATTTCGTTAGCAGATAGTTGATGAACATTATAGTGAGGAATATGGCTCATATCATCCTCAAACTTAATTGGTTCAAGATCTGAATAGCCGCTCATGGTACAAAAATGCTGAAGCTTACTACTTAATTCTTGCAATTTTGAACTGAATTCTTGGCTTCCCTTTTTAGAAGCAATACTAATCAGTAAATCTAATTGATTTAGAATCTCTAGTAATTTTTTAGGAGAGGCTCCCTTGAAATCCATTTTGTAATTATGATAAAAATCATCTATAGCTAATCTTATTTTCCGTATAGAGCTATGAAGTACACCAAGATATTGCTCTTTATTAGCCTCAAAAAGTAGTTGTTCTAGTTTTTTGAGCGTTTCTCTTAAGTCTCGTTCATCCGAAAAATCACCTAAAATAAAGTGTTGGTTATCGTGTGTTGCTCTTGTTTTGCTTTCATTAGAACTTCTCATAACGCTTAGAAAGATACTCTTGATTTGTGTGAGCTCTTCCCAGTTATTCCATTCAAAACCTACTGTCCAGGTACTTATGTTTTTAGCAGAGGCTACTTTCTCTAGGCCGTCAATTGTGTAGTTAATTTCTATTTTTTGTACTTGTTGACGGTTGAGTGTAAGTTCATCTTTGTTAAGAAAGGCAAAAAGCAGTTGAAGTAAAGTGGTTTTACCAGAGCCATTCTCTCCATAAATAACTGTAATAGGACCACGGGCTAGTTGGATATCTTTTTGGTCTTCAGAGTCTTTAAACCCATCTATATGTATATGATTTATGCGAATCATTTGTTTCTATATTAGGTGTTTTAATTAGAAGTAAGATACGTTTAATTAGAGCTTAAGTACTAATCCATAATGCTTTTTTATTTCCTAGCTTACTTCCTCTGCCTCGCAGCCTAAAACTTCCTGTATAAATTTTTTAGCAAGTCCTCATGCTCTTGGATAAACTGTACGCACTGTAGCCCTAGTTGTTCTACTAGCTGCTTACGACTTTTTTCTTGACTAAGCTGTTTGAGTGTTGCTTCTTCTTTGGTGTTTACATTTAAGTTTTCCTTTTTAGGAAGCCAGCCCTTTAAGCCTTCTCCCGATAGAATTTTTTTTTCTTGGTCACTGAGGCCTCCACGACCAGGGTTAGCGAGAAGACCAACATATAGGTCGCCTCCCCAATACCCCTCAGCACTAAAGGATTCAATGTTAAAGTAAAGTTTATAAGGGTGCTTTTCTTTATGCGGCAGAATTACAATTTTAGAGTACTTAGCGTTAATCTCGAAGCAAGGCTCTACCCGATAAATGGCACTATCTAGGTTTTCTGTTAAGTAGTCAATAAGGTCTATCCTAAAATCATTTATAATTTGAAGCCGAACTGCTTCAAAATGAGTGGCAATATCTAATGCGGCCCCAAAATGATGCTTAATAAGCTTTTCTATTTCTTTCTTTTTGTCTTCGTTTAGGCTCATTCCGCAAAGTTCTTTTATAGTGTTAATATACTGCTTCAAACATTCTCTAAGAATAGGTAGATCTACTGCAATACGCTTGCAGTCCTCTAACCAAGTTAAAATATCTTTCTGATAAGAAAGCCCATAGTAGTCTGTACCTTCTACTAATTTTCTCTTAGTACTCTTTTCTGAAGGAGCTCTCCCTTTTAGATTTAAGTAGAGCAAAGCCGTATTCTCTTTCCCTTTCAAATGATTAGCATAACGCAATAGTTGATTCTCTTGATCGTCCGCATCAATTTTATTCTCGATTGCAATAGTGTGTAGCCCATCTGTAATATAGATATCTATGCGACCACCTTCATTTGCTCTCACTTTGCCTATAAATTCCTCAGTATTGACTCGAGTCCGCTCTGCTTTTAAGTTGCTTAGTTTAGATAGATCCTCAAATTTCTGAGTGAGCATGTTTATAAAGGCCTTTAAGAATACTGTCCCCTGCTGATGACTGCCCTGAGGATGGAGTAAATCCGCTATAAAGGGACTATGTAGTTTATCTTCTTTTCGATCTAATTGCAATAGACTAAAGACATTGTAGTTCGCCCCTGTAATCCTAGCTGTCTTATTATGAAATTCTCGCTCTCGTTCTACTGCCCGTAGCAGTGATTGGTAGTTTTTAGTCATTGACTAGAAGTCTTTGGTTTAGGAATGACTATAAGCTACAAAAAAAAATCCCGACATCTTCCGATATCGAGATTTTTTGGTGCCCAGAACAAGAGTCGAACTTGCACGCCTGTAATTAGGCACTACCCCCTCAAAGTAGCGTGTCTACCAATTCCACCACCTGGGCAAGAGTAATTATGCACTATCGTTTCCTCAAGTGCGATGCAAATATAGGCGCTCCAATTGTTTTGTCCAAATAAAGCGCCTACTTTTTTGCCTAAATTTTAAATTTCCATAGAGTGGAAAACCTTCTGCACATCGTCATCATCCTCAAACTTATCAATAAGGTTCTCTATCTCAGCAATTTGATCCGCATCTTCCAACTTTTTACTCGCATTGGCAAAACGCTGCAAACTAGCCTCTTTTACCTCCAATCCCAACTCTTCCAACTTGGCTTGCATGTTCCCAAAGTCCTCAAAGGCCGTATAAATACAAATCTGATCCTCATTCACCTCAATCTCTTCGGCTCCTCCATCAATCAATTCCAACTCCAACTCTTCCATATCCAACCCCTCGGCATCAATGATAAACTCACCCTGACGATCAAACATAAAAGATACCGAACCCGAGGTCCCCAATGAACCATTAGAACGACTAAAATAAAAACGCATATTGGCCACCGTCCGAGTCGGATTGTCCGTCAAGGTCTCAATAATAAAAGCTACACCATGAGGCCCATAACCCTCATATACCACCTCCTGCAAGTCCTCCGCATCCTTAGAGGTCGCCCGCTGAATGGCCGCCTCTACGTTCTTTTTAGGCATGTTCGCCACCTTGGAATTCTGTACCGCCAAACGCAATTTCGGGTTGTTCTCCGGATCAGGGCCCCCCTCTTTTACCGCCAATGCGATCTCTCTTCCAATTTTTGTAAATACCTTGGCCATCTGGCTCCAACGCTTCATCTTGCGCTCCTTACGATATTCAAATGCTCTTCCCATGATATATTATTCGTAATACGGTTTGTTAATATCTGCTCAGGACCCTAAGCCCCAAAAACAAGCCCCAAATTTAACAAAGCTTCAGCAAGATAACAAGAATTTACTTCAGCCTTTTTATTTGGGGCCTCCGCAGCTTCGCTGCGGCGCTACGCTTTGGGGCTCGCAGGTCTGCTCGGCCCTTCGTCGCTTCGCTCCTCGGTCTGGCCTGACGGCCACCCCGCCGCATCGCTAGGCCGTTTGGCCCTGCGGGCCATTGCTGCCGCATCGGTTACTCCTTTCAGTCGTCGAACTGCAGCCTAAAGGCTTTGTTGTGGCCGTTTGGCCCTGCGGGCCATTGCTGCCGCCACCCAAACCCACAAAAAAAACAAGCCCCACAAAAGTAGAGCTTGCCTGTAACCAATATATAAACACAAAATCTAAAACAATAACTAACTACTCAACAATAGGCGGCTCCACCTCATCATTGCTCTGCTCTTCCAAACCATTGTTAACGCTACGCTTGAAAAACTGAGATATCTCCTCTAACCAAAAATCAATGCCCGGAATGTCTTCCTGGCTCATGTTCTTTAGATGTCGATACAGACTATAAGAATACTGAAGGGTATCATAATCCAAAAGCGTCCGAGTGTCGCGAATTTTTTCCTGTAATTCTACCGCCTTTTGTTCAAAACGCTCAAATAGTTTACGCCCCTCAAAGTCTTTTTCATACTCCACAGTATCAAAGTAGCTCGGAAGCAACTGCCCCTTGGCCCGATAAAAATCATGCGCCTTAAAGATAAATAGTTTGGCCTGCTCATCTATACTCCCATAACGCTGACGATCCTCCGGGCTGATGTTTACAACATGACCATCAAGCAACTGCTCAATAGTCTCGAATGCGCTCTGAATCTGCTGGACCGTAGCCGCAAGCAATTCAATGCTAATCATGTTTCTTCTAGACATAGTACTAGGTATTTATTTGATTAAGAATTAGATGTCTAACAACTAGAGCTCTTTAGTAAAAGCAATGTGCTCTTGCGTTATTTGCGTTATAAACATAGGGTAAATAATTTTATAATGCAAGTTATAACTAATAAAAAATACTTTAATAGGCTATTTTTTTGTGTTTTATAGAGTTTTGGCTCTTGTTAGCAGTTGTTTTAAGGACTATTTCTAGCTGAGGGCCTGCGCATTGCTATCAGTCAGAAGGTTGTAAAAGTTGCTCAGCTGTAGTGATGTAAAGGAGTAAATGACTGTTTTTATATTGTCTTTAAATCCATCTCCCCCTCTTTATTGCTAGTATTTTCCTCCCGAGGGGTAGAGTAACCCCTCCTGAGGGGTAGAGTAACCCCTCCCGATGGGTAGGGAAACCCCTCTTGAGGGGTAGGGCAGCCCCTCCCGATGGGTAGAGTAACCCCTCCCGAGGGATAGAGTGACCCCTCCCGAGGGGTAGAGTGACCCCTCTTGAGGGGTAGGGAAACCCCTTCCGATGGGTAGAGTGACCCCTCTTGAGGGGTAGGGTAACCCCTCTTGAGGGGTAGGGTAACCCCTCTTGAGGGGTAGGGTAACCCCTTCCGAGGAGAAACCTCAATATTTTGTATGTTGGAATAAAATAAAGGCCCTCGCAGAGGGCTGTCCGAAAAGCTAGCCTAGGGGCTTGTCCCTAGGCGATAAAAAATAAATGCAGCATATTTTAAATAGTCTCAGCTAGCGCATAGCCCAAACAACAAAGCCCCCTAGCTGCGGCAAGCAACTAGGGGGCAAAGCAGAAAGCAAGACAAAAAACAGCCCGCTAAGGCAATGATTGAAAAAAGGCCAGTATGTTTTTGGCCTCAGCGCCCCAATAAGCATAGTTGTGCTCGGCCTTGGGGGGAGCAGAGTAATAGAGTAGCTCCTGATCTAAACGGCTTTGCAAGCTATCAAAAAGTTGTTTAGACTGGGCAGGCGGGACCACCTTATCGGCTCCGCCATGCCCAATAAAAATAGGGGTTTGCCAGTCGTCTATGCGAGCAATAACATTATCCACCGTTTTCCAGCGCTGACTAAATTGTATATAAGGTCCATAAAAGTTGCGCATCAGTCCATCATTGGGCATCTGGCTTTGGTCAAAATCTCCAGACAGGCAGGCCACTGCGGTCCAACACTCGGGCGCAGCCAAGGCCAAAAGAGCCGCTCCTCGGCCCCCCGTAGAAATGCCCACTAAGAAATTGTCTTGCCCATCTACTAATAGCCCATATTCTAGCTGCAAATATGGGAGCAGACTATCTAATACCCAGTTTTGGTCGGGATAGCGCTTGTAACGAGCCTGGGTTTCTGGAAAATACTGACTACTATATAAGGAGCGTCCCATCTCGGGCATAATGAGTAGATAACCCGCCTCCAAAAAGGTCTGGCAAAAGAGAGGGGCTTTTTGGCAGGCATCCTCCTTCGGGAAATTATAGCCAGGCAAAATAATCACACTGCCCTTAAAGGGGGTCTTGGGCAGTTGTATATCCACCTGATGCCCCCCAATCCTTAGGGTCGTCAGACTGTCGCTAAATAGGGCTAGCCGAGGCTGTGGCTCTTGGCGAATAGCGGGGGGGAGTTGGCTTGGGGGCAAACTATCTATTGGGTTACTATTGGCAAGGAGGGGGGCGGGCTCTGCCTCTGCCGATTGAGCAGGCTGGCAGGCGGGCAGTAGGCCCAAGAACAACAGCAGCAAAAGGCCCAAAAGAAAGGGCGACTTGCCAGCCTGTTGGGCGGTATTCGGCGCATTTAGTACTAGGGCCGAAAGGCCCTTTTTGGCTGCCCCTAGGGCAGTTTTTGGTTTTGGCCTAGCGATGTGGAGGGGGGCGGCGCAGCCGCAGACCGAGGCGGCTATGCCGCCGAAGGGCCGAGCAGACTTGCGAGCCCCGGAACGTAGCGCCGCAAGGCCTTTGGCCGCAGCGGAGGCCCCAAAAGAAAAGAAACTAATCATAACGGTAGAGGATAAAATTATTGAAAACATTGGATTGACGGGCGGTGGGTTGCTGTTGGCCCTGGCTGAGCTCTAGCACCCTTTGGCTAAGGAAATCCCGCAGTTCTAGGATGGGGATTTGGCCATCATTATTGAGGTCGGCTTTCTTGCTTTTGATGCCCTCTAAAAGGGCGTAGGTAAAGAGGCCGTTGCCCCATTCATCGGATTCATAGGCCAGCTCGAAGCCGCCAGCGGCAGAAATAACCGTGACTCCCCGCTGCTGTTCTAGGTCCGAAAAGAGGGCCTTCATATAGGCAAAAGAGTTGTTGAGTCCTGTTTTGGGCCGAATCAGGGTACTGCCCGACTTGCTTCTTTTGAGGATGTTTTGGGCAAAGCTACTGACCGACTTCTTCTCGGTTTCTACCTCCTTATCGACCTCTCCAGAGTGGCAGGCATCAAGCAGGAGCAGGCGGTTGCGGCAGGGGAGCCCATCTAGTAATTGCTCCATATCATCATAGGCCCAGCTTCCATTTTGGGGTTGCTCAAATTGGCTGTTGGGGAGGGCTAGATAGTAGTTTAGGCTGTCGTCTAGCAGGCCATGCGAAGAGATATAAAAGACAATTTGGTCATTGATTTTGGCTTGTAGCATAAAGGCTCTAGCGCTTTTTTGCAGTTGCTCTAGAGGGGCATTGGGGTCTAGTAAAAGTTGGTGAACCCCTTCCTCTTTTCTGGCATGGGCTAGGGCCTTGCCTAAATCTTGGGCATCTTTCTGGGGGTACTTCAAATTGCGGCTACTATCTCTAAACTCACTGACTCCAAGGCCCAAAAAGTAGAGTTGGCTGGCTTGTTTTTCTTTGGGTTGGTAGGCGAGTTGAAAGCTCTGTTTTGCACTTTCTAGGCCTGCGGCATTGACCACTGAGAGTTGAATTTTGTTGGGGCCTTGGCCCAGCGGAATGCTTAGCTCTTGGCGAAGACTATCGCCGGCCCTGCTGCTTAGCTCGATGCCTTCAGCTTGAGGGTAGGGCACGCCATTGACAAAGATGCGGAGTTTTTTGAGTTCCTCTTGCTCATCGAAGGCTAGAATCTGGAATTGAATCAGGCTATCTTCTACATAAATGGGCAGTTGCAATTGATTGACAATTTGGAGTTCGGGGAGTTGGAGTTTGCGCTCTAGTTGTTCTTCGGTAAAGCCGAGTCGCCGCACTCTTTTTTTCCAGGCCTTGGTATAAATATTTAGTTTGCGTTGGGCCTTGGTGAAGGGGGCGAGCACCTTATCGGGGCGGTTAAATCGGAGATCAAATTGATCATAGGTATAGAGGTCGCCAGCATATCTAAAGCCGAGCCCAGCGGTATTGCTTCGGCTCGTTTTATAGTAATTTTCGGGCGAGATAATGAGGTAATCTAATTCATTATAGCCAATAAAAGAGGCGGCCAGGGCACATTTTTCTATATCCCAGGCCTTAATCAATCCATCTTCTGAGCAGCTATAAGCCTTTTTGCCGAGGGGGTCAAAGGCCAAGTCATTGATGCCGCCATTATGTCCTTCAAATTGGCAGAGCAGTTGTTTTTGGGGCCAATCCCAGAGCAGCACATCAAAGTTGATGACCTCCTGATAGGCCGTTTGCCCCGTCAATAAATATTGGCCATCTGGGCTAAAGGCTGCGCTTTGGATAATGCCCTCTTTGGGGCTGCTTACTTCCTCGATGAGTTCGCCTGTTTTATAGTTGTAGAGCAGCAGCTTGCTTAGCTCCTCTACTCTTTTTTTCTCTTGATTATAGACGACTTCACTGACCGCAAAGAGTAGGGCGGGCTGTTGCGGATGCAGGCAGAGCATTCGCCAATAAGTAGCCGAGCTAGGCAGGGCAAATCGAGTACGTTTTTGGCTGCTTAGCTCTAGGCTGTAGGCTTGGTTTTGGGCGGCGGCCAGGAGGTAGTCGCCAGCAGAATCAAGCAATAGACTTTTAAATATGGGTAGGGCAGATTCCTTAGATTCAATCTCAATTTCTTGTTCTAGTTTGTAGTTGGGCAGCTTCCAAATAGAGTAATAGAAGCGGTTATTTAAGGGGTTTTTAAGATTGACATCTACTTGTAGGGCGACTATTTTTTTGCCATCGCCACTTAGGGCAAAGGCACTGCAATTGTCTACCTTTTTTTTGGCCAGCTTTCTAAAACTAGGGAGTTGGTAGACCGTTAGTTCTGGATTAGATTTTTCATGAAACTCAAGTAGGGCCAGTTGTTTTTTATCTTGGCTTTGGCTAAGGCTTTGGGAGCTATGGATATAGCGTTCAATTTCTCCTTTTTTGATGGACCAAGAGCGCAGCCCTCGGGTTTTACCCATATTAACAGAGAGGAGTTTATCGCCTTTGGGCGAGAGGCCCAATTGGGTGATCCACTTAAAGTGCCCCTTAAATAGCCCCCTTTCTTTGCCCGTTTGGGCATCCACTAACTGCAGTCCTCTGAGGTCATTCATCTTGCCCGTCTTGCGGTTCACTTCGGTGCGAGTAATGGCCAGCCCCATAAACTGCCCATTGGGGCTGGGGCGAATCTGCTGGCCAATATTTACCTGCACCAAATCGCCTTGACCAAGGCCTTCTTTGCCCCAACTTTTCTTATTGACCACTAGCTCTTCTTGGAGCTGAGGGCAGCTATAGACCTTGCATTCGGCATGTAGGTCCATAATCCAGAGCCGCTCGCCCGATATATCAAAACAAAAGTCTTGTACCGGATTGAGCCCCTCAATACTGCCTATGAATTTCCCGCTGCTATAGGCCCAAACATCTATGGCCATGCGGCTGCCGGAATAGGCCGCCAGATAATTCTCATTGGGCGAAAGCAGCAGCTTGTAATAGCTCCCTTTGCCTACAAATAGTTGTTCTCTTTGGCCCGCTAGGCTATAGGCCCAAATGCTATCAAGCCGTTCTGGAATAATCACACGGGCTGTTTTTTGCCCCAAAATCCAGTTGCTCCAATTGCGCATAAAGGGCTTTGGGCTGTAGTCTATGGCCCCCGTTTTTAAATCTACCCAGGCTATGCCCTCGGGTAGTCGGACCATCACATGCCCTGGCTTAGTCTCCGAAAATTGTAGGCGTTTGCTCTGGGCATCTACCTCTATCTGATGCAAAAGTTTGCCTTCAGGCATAGACCAAATACAAAGCAACCGACTGCCGATAGAGACCAAAAACTGCCCATCTTTAGAAAAACCAACATCCGTAATAGCCGCCTTATGGCCCCAAAGGACTTTATACTCTTGCTGTAGCCGCATCGACCAAATGCGCAGGCTGCGGTCATCGCCAGCCGTGGCCAAAAAACGCCCATCTTCCGAAAAGGCTAGGCAGCGGACATTACTGTGGTGGCCTTGGCTCACCACCAATTCAATATCTTCTTTTTGGGCCAAAAGTGCCCCGCTACTCCAAAGCAGGAGCAACAATAGGAAATAACGCATCATTATACTGCTTATTAAGAAAAGCCTTATGCTCTTATTTTGGGGCTGCCCCGGCCTTTGGCCGGGTCGGGCTGTGTCGTGGCTCGCAGGTCTGCTCGGCCCTTCAGCGCTAAAGCGCTTCGGTCTGGCCCTTTGGGCCACCACTATCCATCCCTCAGCCAGATTTAATCGCGCTGCTTTGGCCATAGTTTGCTATGAATTTTCTGCTAGGCCAGCTATTTTTTAAGGGCATAGCCTTCGCTATGGCCGAGAAAAACAGGGCCGACTAGCGGGAAATTGCTGCAAACTATAAAAGTGAGTGCGTTTAAATCTGGCTATTGCCTGCGGCGGCTTCGCCGCCTGTCCACCGCAAAATGGACCAAAAAAGAGCGGGCTTAAGTCTAGAGAAATCTTTTTTTAGTCTAAAGAACTGCAATATACCAATCCTAAATTCTACATTAGAATAGCTAAGCCTCGCAAAACTAACTGCTTTACTCAATGAAGACCAATGAATAGCTATTCAATCAAAATACTTAGCCTACTGCTGCTAATGCTAGGTAGTAGTTGCCTGTTTAAAAATCCAGCCCCAGAAAAGGACGTTGATATGCAAAAGAACTTAATTCCCTTAGAAGACTTTTTCCGTAATCCCGCTAGTAGTGCCTATAAGCTATCTCCAAATGGGAAATATATGGCCTACTTGGCCCCTTATGAAAACCGCAAAAATATCTTTGTTCAAGATGTCGCTCAAGAGCAAGCCCCTTTGCGCCTCACCAAGGTGACCGACCGCGATCTTTCTGGCTTCTTTTGGGCCAATAATGAGCGCTTGGTTTATGTGCGAGATCAGGGCGGAGATGAAAATTTTCATCTCTTTTCAGTAGACCGAGCGGGCCAAGAGGAAATAGACCTTACGCCCTTCGATAATGTTCGGGTAGAAATTATTGATGACCTCCGCAGCAATGAACAACATCTCATTATTGGGATGAATAAACGCAACCCTCAAGTCTTTGACCCCTACCGCCTCAATATCCAAACGGCGGAGCTAGAACTCTTGGCCGAAAACCCAGGAAATATCACAAGCTGGAAAACGGACCATCAGGGGCGGCTCCGCCTAGCTATTGCTACCGATGGGGTAAATAGTAGTTTGCTCTATCGGAAGAGTGAACAAGATAGTTTTCGCTTGGTCCTCAATACTTCTTTTAAGGAAACACTCTACCCGCTTTACTTTGATTTTGAAGGTAAGGAGGAAATCTACGCCCTCTCTGATTTGGGCCGAGATAAAACGGCAGTGGTCAAGTTTGACCTAAAAACGGCTAAGGAGACAACACTCATTTTTGAGCACCCCGAGGTCAATGTTTCTTATATGTCTTATTCGCGTAAGCGTAAGGCCCTTAGCACCATTTCCTATATTAGTTGGAAGCGAGAGTATCATTTTCTGGACTCTCAGGTGGCGGCCATTTATAAGCATCTAGAAAGCCTTTTGCCGGATTTGGAGATTGTATTGAGCAGCACCAATGAAGACGAAAATAAGTTTATTGTCCGCACTTATAGCGATCGTTCTTTGGGGGCTTATTATTTCTATGATTTGGACCAAAAAGAGCTGCGCAAAATAGCGGAGGTGAGTCCTTGGCTACCGGCCAATCAATTGGCGGAAATGCAGCCCATCAGCTATCGCAGCCGAGATGGCTGGCAGATTCATGGTTATTTGACCTTGCCCAAGGGCAAGGCGGCCAAGAACTTGCCAGTGGTGGTTAATCCACATGGAGGGCCATGGGCCAGAGATGTCTGGACCTTTAACCCCGAGGTGCAGTTTTTGGCCAATAGAGGCTATGCCGTTTTGCAGGTCAATTTTAGAGGAAGTACGGGCTATGGCCGCAAATTCTGGGAAGCCTCTTTTAAGGAGTGGGGCCTCAAGATGCAAGATGATGTCAGTGATGGAGTAGATTGGTTGATTCGGGAAGGCATTGCCGACCCTGAGCGAGTAGCCATTTATGGCGGAAGTTATGGGGGCTATTGTAGTTTGGCGGGGATTACGTTTAGTCCAGAGAAATATGCCTGTGCTATAGATTATGTGGGGGTATCTAATCTCTTTACGTTTATGGAGACCATTCCGCCTTATTGGGAGCCCTACCGCAAAATGCTACATGAAATGGTGGGTGACCCCAGCAATGAGGCCGATAGTATTCGGATGCGGGCCAGTTCTCCTGTTTTTCATGTAGATAAAATCAAGGCGCCTTTATTGATTGCGCAGGGGGCCAAAGATCCTCGGGTCAATCAGGCCGAATCGGACCAAATGGTGGCGGCCTTGCAGGCAAGAGGAGTAGAGGTAGAGTACATCCTTAAGGAAAACGAGGGCCATGGCTTCCGAAATGAGGAAAACCGCTTTGAGTTTTATGGGCGGATGCAACGCTTTTTGGCCAAGCATTTAGCTAAGGATTAGGGCCTGACTTTTGGGCCAAAAAAAGCGCCCCGCTGCCATTGGCAGCGGGGCGCTTTGCTTATTATAGGGCCAATAAAAGGGGTTGGCCTAAGGGGCTCGGCCCAACTGCGGCCTTGGGCCGCAGAACTGGCCTAGCGATGTGGAGGGGTGGCCGAAGGCCAGACCGAGCCAGCTTGCTGGCGAAGGGCCGAGCAGACCTGCGAGCCCCGAAACGTAGCGCCTGCCGCAAGCAGGAGGCCCCAAAACCTACTCCTCTAAACCGGGATCCTGAGTTTCTCCTTTTTTATCTAGCAGATAGGAGAGGGGGCTTCCGGCCAGCAGATTGCCAAAGACCTCGACAATACTTTTTCCGCCAATAATAGATAGCGGGGCCATACTTTCGGCCATTTTTTCGGCCAGGGCTTTGTCGCCAAAGGCTTGTAGGGCTGCGATCAGGTTGGGGCTAACGGCTTCGGCTTTTTGGACCACCGCCTGCACCTCGCCCTCCAATTCTTTGAGGCGTTGTTCGAGGGCGCCCTTCTTGAGTTCGAGTTGGAGCAAGCCAGTTTCTTCCTCATCTTGGCGTTGTAGTCGGGCAATATGGAGGGCCTTTTCTTGCATCTCCATTTGGGCTGTAAGTTCTTGGCGTTCTAGATCAATGCGGGCCGCTTGGCTGGCCAACTTGAGCATTTGGGCCTGTTTTTCTTCTGCCTCTTGGAGCTCAAGGGCAAACTGCTTCGTTTTAGAGCGGCTAGCGGCAATTTTCTGGGCCATTTCTTCGGCTTCTTGGCTATAGAGCAACTCCTTTCGCTTATTGTCTAGCTCTAGCTGGCTGCGAATATCTTGGTGTTTGCTAGTAAAAAGCAGCTCTTGGATTTCCTCATCTAAGATCTTAATATCGAGGACCTCCAGCTCATAAATGTGCATGCCATTTTCGGTAAATAGGCGGCCTGGGCGGCGGCCATCCTGCTCTTCGCCTTCGGGTCGGCTACCTAGAACGATATTGCGCAATTCGGCAATCCCTTCGGCATAAAAATCGGCCAAATTATATTGCTTAATGGCATTTCGGAGGACCGATCGGAGGTGGTCGGTGAGGAACTTGACATAATTTTCCACATCGAACCATTTTTCGGGATTGCCCGTAAAATTGACCCGATAAGAGAGGTGGATATCCAGTTCGCAAAAATCGGCAGTTTCTACCCGCAGCAAATCAGACACCTTATTATTGAGGATGCGCAGATAGACCGTTCGCATTAGGTTTGCATCAGATTTTGGGGTGCCCGTAGAGAGCTCGATGCCCTGTAGGACCTCATCATAATCGAGTAGGTAAGTATTGGGCCCAACAATAACCTTACGTTCTCCCAACTTGCTTGTAATGAGCACGGCATAGCCGGTCCAGGCATCAATAGTAACGGCACCTTCATACTTACTATCGAGGACCAGGCTATTGTTGTTTTGGGGTTGTCGGTTTCTAGAAAAAGAATTGCTGACGATACCTTCATAGACGCTTTCGCCATCTTCATTTTCCTCCGAGAAATCCATATCAATCAGGGCCTGTTGTTGTTTGGCCATGGGCGGCAAATTGAGTTTGTTCCGCTTTTTGGAGGCTTTGCGCAGGCGGGCCTGCTGTTGTTTAGAGAGCTCTTGCAGTTGGAGGTTATATTGCAGGGCCTCTTGATTGCCAGGGAACCAAAGTTCTACCTGTTTGGGGCTAAGGATACGGCGTAAAATCATCTCCTCTCTGGGGTCGGCCAAAAACATGGCGGGTCCTTTTTGCAGGCTAATTTTTCCGCTCTTTCTGTTTAAGACATAGCGGCCCTCGCCGGGGGGAATAGCCACTGCTTGATAGATTTCCTGTTCGCCATATTTGATCAGGGCTTGTTCTGGGCGGGGAAAATAAATCATTTGTTCTCGGCCCGTAATAAAGAGCTCATCGCCCACCTTATAGCTTTGGCCATTTTCGGTATAAGGGGCAATGATTTTAACATAAATCCCGCTATTTTCATCTAGTTCAATGGCCTTAAACTTGCGGCTGCCATTTTTCTCAATAAAGCGTTCGGTAGGGCGAGGAAAGACGACATCGGGTCCTTGAATATAGCGTTTATTGCCATCTTCATCGAGCAAAATACAGTACTCTAGGCGCTCTAAAGTAACGGCTGAGCGGACATAATTTCCCTTTTTGTCTCGGAGCACTTCAATTCCTGTGGGGGGAATATAAAAGGACACATTGGTCCCTTTAATCACATGCAATTGGCCCATACTGAGGCGGTTGGCATCAATGCTATCCTTGCTTTGTTGCTCTTCTTCTAGTCCTTCGGGCTGGCTATGTTGAGGCGTAATTACGGCATTGTCCCAATTGGCGCGGGCTTGTTCCTCTTCATAGACACGGACCAGCAAGTACTCATTGGAGCGCAGATGATGGCCCTCTAACACTTCGGCCATTTGGCCGGGCCAAAGGGCAAAAAAGTTGGGACCAGGTAAATTTACCTTGCGCCCAATTTGCAAAGAAGAAAGCTGGTTGGAGGTCCCAATCTGGGGCGGTTTATTATCAGTTGCAGGATTTTTTAGGATAATATACCAGCCTTCTGGGGCCGTGCAAAAGGTCTGAATAGAACCGTCCAAATCACAAATGTCAAAGACTTTTGTCTTTTTATTGAAAAAAACGGGCTTGTCAGTATTGGCCATACTAGTTTTATAAGGCCCTACATAAGTAATGACATTTCCCTTGGTTTGGTCAGAAATAAAGGCGTACTCGTTGGGGGCGAGGACTAAATCGCGTTCGCGGCTGTCTCCCATAATGAAATGATTTTGAGGTTAAACATGGACTTAGTTTAATATCTAAACTAAGTGTAGACAGCAGCAGAACTCTAAGCGCTTGAGATAAGTTCCAAGGCTAAGAAAAAAAATAAAAAAAGCCGCAAGCGGATGAGGCTTGCGGCTTTTGCAGGACAAAAAATCTATTTAATCGAAAACAGATTATCTACTCCAATGCTGCGGTTTACGGTAAAGGCTTCGGCATAATGAAAGCCAGCGGGTCGGCCGTAGGTAGCATTTTTTGCTCGAATAAACTCTAAAAATTCTGCGGAAGAAATGGGTGTTTGGGGCTCGCTAGAATTGGGGTCATAGAATTGTGATTTAAAGGCTTGAATCAGCTCCATTTTTTTGTCCATATAGGGGCTAATATCAAAAACAAAATCGGATTTTAGGTTATAATCTTGGATGTAGTGGTAGACGACTTCTGGTCGCCAGGCATTTTGTGCTTGGCCTTCCCATTGGGTCTCAATTCGGCGCAAACCGGCATAAAAGCAGGCATCGGCAATGAGTTTAGCGGCTCGGCCATGGTCGGGGTGGCGGTCATGGATAGAGTTGGCCAAAACGACTCGGGGCTGGGCCAATCGGATCATCTGCACAATTTCCAGAATACTATTTTGGTTGTGCTCAAAAAATCCATCGGCTAGGCCAAGGTTGGCTCTAAAGCTGGCGCCCATCAGTTGAGAGGCGGCATGAGCTTCTTGCAGGCGAATTTCGGCACTGCCTCGGCTGCCCAATTCTCCAGCGGTGAGGTCCAACAGCCCTACTTTATGCCCCAGTGAAATATGGTGCAAAAGGGTGCCGGAGCAAGAAATTTCAATATCGTCGGGATGTGCGCCAATGGCAAGAATGTCAACTTTCATTTTAGATGTTTTATGTAGTTCTTTTTAGGGTATTTTGGGGCCCGCGGCCGCCCTTTATGGTGGGGCGGCCGCCGCTATGCTTTGGGGCTCGCAGGTCTGCTCGGCCCTTCAGGCTCCACTTCGTTTCGCCTTTGGTCTGGCCTTCGGCCACCCCGCCGCAGCGCTGGGCCATTTGGCCTTCGGCCAAGGCGGCCAAGCCGCCCCGCAGCGCTTTAATAGCAATTTAGGGTTGTAATAGCTTTTTACTGCCTAGGCATTGGCCATTTTCCCAAACCGATAGATAATAGATTCCGCTGGGGAGTTGAGGAAGGGGCCAGCGGCTTTGGGCGGGACTTTGGCCCACCAATTGGCCCAAACTATTATAGAGCTGGAGCTTTGCATTGGGCCGTTCTTCTAGTCCTTCTATCACCAAAACTTCTGCTAGTGGGTTGGGAAATACCTTCCAGTCTAATGTTGTTTTTGGGGCCAATGTTGTTGTACTAGACACAATCACCGGATTAGCCGAGGGGCTAAGCACTGGCCGAATCATCACGGCGCCGCCTAGGGCTAGCTCCTGCCAGGCATTTCCGCCTACTTTGACATGCGTAAAGGCTTCGGCATCGCTGTTATTACGGTCAAAACCTACTGGAACTGGCGTACTAGAGGCCTGTTGCCAGCCAATATGAAAGCGGCTACCGGCGGCTATTGCAATAGGCGTTAGGCTATCGGTAAAATCACTGAGGGGCATATAATGAAAGCCATTAAAGCCCTCTACATAACTCAATTTATAGATATCCTTAGAAAAGAGTTCTTGACCAGGAACTCCAGCAGAATCTTCCCAAACCTTAACATTGATAAAGTCGAGTTCTGCATCTCGGTTGGTAAAATAGGGCAAATGAAAATAGATGCCTCTGAGGGTGTCATCTATTTGGGCCTGAAAAGCCACGGCCAGTTGGGTGCCAATTCCTTGGACAATAATGCGCATTTCTGCCGAGGCATCATCATAAGCAAAATAGTTGGAGAGTTGGGTTTTTAGGTAGGCGGTATCATTGGCCTGATAGCGGGCTGCAGATTGAAAATCGCTAGGGTTTTCAATAATATAGCGGCTGATGAGTTCTGTGGTTTGGCTAGGCAAAAAGGGAGAAAAGGCATTTAGGCTGAGGTCTCGGTAGTCATCATCTGGATTGGGGCTAGGGGCATAGGTGGTGGCGGGCACTTGGCTATTGAGTAATAGAAAGCCTGTTTGTGCGCTATCATAAACTTGGTATCTGCGGTCTAGGGTACCCGATAGGCCATTATGGTTAAAGCACTGCATCACAATAGAGTCGGACCAAAGTGTATTATCAAAATGTCGCCAAGGAACTGCGGTATAGGGGGCCAAAGGAGATTTTGGCTGCATCCGAAAGCTGACATCGGCATAATTGCTAGCTTGGCTAGTATCTCGGTTGGCATCTAGATAAATATAATCAATATTCCAGTGGTCGTTACTTCCGGTAATAGTAGCTAGGTTTCTAAATCTGAATTGAAAATTGGCGTGAAAAAAGTCAGTTTCGAGGACCACCAATTCTTCTTCAAAATCAATGAGGTCGGTAGTAGAGATGGAGCTAGGCACCCCAGCATGGGCGCGGACGGCTTGCCAGTTGCCGTTTTGGTCCAAAAACTCTAGCAGCAGGGAGTCGCCTTCTTCGGGGCGGTCGCCCCAGCCTTGGGGCTGGTAGAAGTAGCTCAAGACAATTTGGTCGCTTAGGTTGCGATTGCTTAAATCTATAGCTTGAGAAGTGAGGGTATCTGCGGCTTCGGGGATAGAGACGCTAGCATTGGCATCATAGGGGGCGCCAGTTTGGTCCAAACCGTCTAGGGTGGCTACGCCTAAGCTGGGCGGCAAATAGCCAAACTGATCATTGATATAAGCTTGATTATCTTGCCAGCGGCTACAATCGGGGTAAATGCCATTGGGGTTATTGGCAAAATCCTCGAAGAAGGGGAGGCTCAGTTGGAGGTTGGGGCAGACCTGATTATTTTTGAGTTGGCTTCTTTTTTTGAGGGCCAAATTTTCTTCTAGTGGGATTAGCTGTACGCCTTGGGCAAAGAGTGCGGGGCTGCTTAGGCAGCAGAGCAAAAGGTATAAAAGTGTGCGATAAAACATAAATTATATTTTTAGGCTAGGGTAGACTGTTTTGGTCTGAGGGGCTCAAAAGTAACAAAAAAAGAAGTCAGTTGAGGATCAACTGACTTCTCTTTTTACTAACGTAAGTACTACTTAAAAAGGCTACTAATCTTGTTTGGCAAAGACTTTTTTCATAAGGTCGGTAGCGCGAGATACTGGATTGCTGCGAATATTTGCCTCTTCTTTTTCGACCATTTGGAATAGGCCATCCATAGCTTTGTTGGTGACATGATCATCTAGATCGGGGTTTACTTTTTGGACCAGTGGAATTTTATTGTAGCGAGTGATCACATTATTCCAGGCGGTTAGGGCGCCTGTTTTATTCAATGAATTTTTGATCACAGGCTGAAAGCTTTGGTACAATTGGGTGGAGGTGGTTTTTTTGAGGTAGCTAGTACAAGCATCTTTGTTGCCCATCAGGATATTGGTAGCATCTTGGATAGTCATTTGGGTAATGGCTTTAACAAAGATGTCTTTAGCTGATTTGGAGGCATCTTCTGCCGAGCGGTTTAGTTTTTCGATGGCATCATCGACAAGGTTGCCAGCGCCAAGGGCACGGAGGCGGCTTTCTACTTGTTTGGCTTCATCGGGAAAGAGGATTTTGACCGAAGGATTTTTAAAAAACCCATCTCGGGCGGCCAGTTGGCTGGCTCCTTTGCTGACCCCTTGCTTGAGGGCTTGCTTGAGTCCTTCGCCAATTTGGGCTTGGGTAAGGGCGGCGGTTCCGCCATTGAGTTTTGAGGCCTCATCTATGGCAGATTGTAGGCTATCGCAGCTACTAAAGCTAAAGAGAATGAGGACAGCCATGAGGCTTAGAGAAAAGATGTTTTTCATGATAATAAGTATTTTAAGAGGTCTTATATTTTGCGTTATGCAGGCGCGGAGCGCCGCAGGCCTAGCGATGTGTAGGGGTGGCCGAAGGCCAGACCGAGGCAGCTTTGCTGCCGCAGGGCCGAGCGAATAGCGAGCCCCGGAACGTAGCGCCGCAGCTTTGCTGCGGAGGCCCCAAAAAAATCAGCGAGCCCCAGAACGACAACAAGCCCTTTAGGGCACAGTTCGACGACTGAAGGGAGTAACCGCCGCCACATTATATTCAGCGGAGGCCCCAAATTAGGAGCGTACTTTTTCTAGTAATTTGGCCGATATCCAGCCTTGTACGGCATTGGGCAAGCGAACATAATACCAATCTTCTTTTTCTTCTAGAATTAGGGCTTTATTTCCGCTGCCGACCAGTTCTACTTCTTTGCCTTGGATAGAGGGTTGGTCTAGGATGGCGGCTTCTGGGCTCATGACGACGGCCCATTGGCGATTAAATTGCAGGTAATTGGCTCTTCGGCTGAGCATAAAGCTAAAGAAAGCGAGCAGCAGGCTGAGGGGGATGAGCAGCCAAGTTTTGCCTTGTTTTTTTGAAAAAAAGAGAAAATAGGCGAGGCTACCGGCGGCCAAAAAGAGGAAAAACAGGAAGCTATAGGCCCAGAAATGGCTACCGAGGCCAGCGGCCATATTGTCCCAGGTTTGGAAGATAAAACCGGCTTTTTCTTGAGCTTTGGGACGGCTTAATTTGCTGGAAATGGCCTTAAGGTTGTCTTGAGCGGCGGCAAATTGGGGTTGGCAAAAGAGGGCGCGTTCAAAGGCGAGGACGGCGGGGCCATATTGGCCTAATTTTTCGTAGGTCAGCCCCAAATTATTTTGCAATTCGGCAGAGCAATAGCCTGTCAAGGCTGCTTTTTGGTATGCAGAAAGGGCTTTTTCGTAATCTCCTTTTTCATAATGGGCATAGCCAATAGCAAACTGTTTGGCCAAGCTGTCGGGCAGTTGGGCCCAGCTTGGGGCTGCTACGGCGAGGAGCAAAATGAGGCTAAAAAGGCGTAGCATTAGGCGAGGCGTTTTTCGAGTTGTTTAATAAGCTTTTGGCTATGTTTGAGTTGTTCTTCCATGGTTTTATGGGGAGATTGGCCAGCAAAGAGGGCTTGTTCGCAATGCTCAAGGATTTCGCCTAGTTCCTGCGCTTCTTTTTCGGGCAAAAGCGCTTGCAGGCGTTCTTTGCTTCGTTCTGCTAAAGGGATATCCATTTGCAGGCCGATATAGCCTTTTAGGGCCTCTTCAATGGCCCGATAGAAATCGCCTACAGTATCTGTTTTTAGGGCTGTTTTGGCTAGTTGAAGTTGCTCCTGCGCATGTCGGTAAGGGGCATTTTTTAGGGCTTGTTTTTCTTTGAGCGCTTGGCTTTTCTTTTGGCCCAAAAGGAGCAAGTAGCCTCCGCCAAAGGCCAAAAGGGGCAATAAACTGAGCAGATAAAAGCGATAAGTACCAAAAAATGGCTGGGGTATTGGCCGCCAACTAGCTGATTTTAGGGCGGCTTGCATGCTTAGTACCTGGCTGCTATCTACGGCTTTTTCGGCTACCTCTTGGTTCAGGATGCGTTTGCCTTGTGTTACCTTAATTGCTAGACTGCTATCTATGCGGAGCATTTTTCGGTCGCGTACATCAAAGTAGACAAAGCTGGCTTGCAAGCTCAAATTACCCACTTCTTGCGGGTCAATTTTATAGCTAAAGGTTTTTTCGCCGCCAATGCCTTGGCCGCCTTCTCGGATATCTTCTTTTTGCTCAACCTCCAAAATCTTGAAGCTGCCCTCCTTAAAATGGAGGGGAGGAGCCGTGATGGGTTTAATATCGCCTAGGCCCCGAATACGCATCACCAGTTCTAGGGCTTCATCGGTTGTAATTTCATCTTTTTCCAGATAGAGCTCCATCTCGTATTCGCCCACGGCCCCCGTATAATCTTTATCTTGGCCAGAAAGCGAGCGAACGGGAATTGTTTTGGGCAGGCTGAGCAGGGGGTATTGTTTGAGGCTGCGGCTGGCAAAAGGGTTGCGGGGATCTTGTCGGCCCACACTAATTAAGATTTCGGCGGGGGGAATGGTCAGTTCGCCATTTTTGCTCGGAAAAACGCCCATGGAGTAGATGATTTTCGTGGCATATTGTTGGCCATTGATAACCTCTACCCGAGGATCTTTGTCAAAGAAGCGATATTCTTTGGTATACATTTTAGGAAATTCGGGTTCCTTGACCAGCTCAATATTAGAAATGTCAATTTGGGTATAGACCTTATAATTGAGCCGAATTTGTTCGCCCACCACGGCTTCTTTATGTTCACATTCGAGGCGAAAAAGCACTTTTCCGGCCAATTCTGGGGGCAGGTTGTGGTCATTTAGGCTTTGTACATTGCTAGTACTTGGGGCCACGCACTTAATCTTAACGGGCATGGTCTTCAGGACCTTACCGCCATAGGTGGTCACTTCTGCGGGACCAATCGTATAGTTGCCCTCATTATTGGGGGCCAAACTAAAGGTATAGGCCTCAAAGGTATAGCGGTTGCCGTTAATATTGGTGTATCGGCTCTCATTGACAGGCCCCTCCACAATTTGAAAGCCTTGGGCTTCAAAATCTGGAAATCGAATCTTCTTAATTTCGGCATTTTCTAAACGAAAAGAGAGTCTGAAGGCATTGCCTAGCACCACCTTAGAGGCGTTGCAGTCGGCTACAAAAGCGATTTTTTGGGCCAACAAGCTGCTGCTCATGGCCCAAAAACTAAGGAGAAGTAGACTTAGCTGGTAGCTTTTCAAAACGGTAGTTTTAATCTGGTAGTTGTTGACTTATCTATTTATTTGGGGCCTCCTGCCTTCGGCAGGCGGTTACTCCCTTCGGTCGTCGAACTGCGGCCTAACGGCCTTGTTGTCGTTTCAGGGCTCGCAGGTCTGCTCGGCCCTTCGGCAGCTTTGCTGCCTCGGTCTGGCCTTCGGCCACCCTTCCACATCGCTAGGCCAAGTTGCGCTTGGCTGCTTTCCTTAAAGCCGATAGGTTTTTTGCTCTTTGGGTTGTTTCTTTTTGGGGGCATCTGGTCCAAGCAAACCGGGAAACTGGTCTTCCATTTGGCGAAAAAGCTCCTCAAATTCTTGGTCCATATTTCTAAGTTGTGGATCTAGTTGTTTGAGCAGAGAATCGGGGTTTTGCAAATAACGTTGCATGAGTTCCTCTTGTTTTTGCATTAGTTCTTGTATGCGGCCATCGCTCAAATCGTCAAAGCCTTCCATATCAAAGTTGAAATTATCGGGTTGCATATTAAAGCCTTGGCCAAAAGGCGAGTCATTAGAAAAGGGAGAATTGCCAAAAATATTTCCTTTGCTGTTGCCTCTTAGTGCTCCTTCTACCACAAAGACAGACCCATTGGGGCTGCTATAGTTCTGCCCATCAATATAGGCCGTAGCCGCAGGTAGGGCCAAATAACCCGCATAACGTGGCTTTAGGCTAAAGCTATAGGTTTTTTTGCTAGTCTTTTGCCCATTAATAATAGAGGTTTGGCTGTTGCTAGCGGTCCCCACTACCTCAAAGTCAATAAAATCGGGCTGTTTGAACTCTACTTGCTCTGCATGCTCAATATGGTAGTGCAATTGAAAAACATCTTGAGTTCCTACGGTATCATAAGGAACCTCTAGTGAGATAGTGGGCGACTGGGCCCCTAGGCCAAGCGCAAAAAAGAGTCCCATCAAAGTACTAAAAAGCGTTTTCATAATGCAGTTGAATTTAAAAATGAAGAATAAAAGGTGGAAGGAAGCCCTGCTTCCTTCCGCTCATTATAAATACAATTTGCTTACCAGTCTTTTTCTGGATTTTGGCGATTTTTAGGAAGCTTCTTCTTTTTCTTTTGAGTCTCTTTATCTTCCTCCTCAATCATGTCCATCATGCGTTCTACTTCATCCTTAGACATTTCATCGGAGGGCGGAGGTTCTTGTTGTTCCTCCTCCTTTTTATTGTCATTCTTGGGTTTAGGGGGCGGCGGTTGCTGCTGCTTAATTGTTCGGAGAACCTGGGCCAAGTTATGCTTGGTTTCTACATCTTTGGGCCGAATACGCAGGGCATTCTTATAGGCTTCTACAGCCTCTTTGAGTTTTTTCTCTTTGGCGTAGATGTTTCCTAGGTTATGGTAGGCCCGAGCTTCTAGCTCGGGGTTGTCTGCTTTCTGAAGGGCTTCTTTATAGTGTTGTTCTGCCTCTTCATAATTTTCTGCCTGATAAAAGACATTGCCCAGATTGTACCAGGCTTTGCTGTTGTTTTCATCGGTTTGCAGGGCTTTCTGATAACTTTGCCCTGCTTTTTCTTTTTCGCCCAACCGATAGTGCTTATTGCCTTCAATCAAGTTCTTCCGAGAAGGTTCTTGGGCCAATAGCCCCAAAGGGAGCGCAAAAAGCAGAAAAATAATTACTCTCATCGCTTATGATTTTTTGCGGTAGGCCAGAAAAAACTCAAAGAGGAGCAGGAACAGGGCAGGGGCCAACAAATACTGATAGTAGCTGTCAAAATCGTCATATTGCAATTCATCAAACTCTTGTTGCTCCAATTTCTTAAAGTCTTTGAGCAAGGCGGGCAAGATATTTTTCCCTTGGTCAATATCAAAGGCGCGGCCACCTCCTACCTTGGCCAATTCGGCCAACATCTTTTTGTTGGTAGCGGTCACTACTTCTTCTCCTCGCTTATCTCTATGAAAACCCAGTTCATTTTCTCTTTGCAGAGGAATTTTGGCCCCTTGGCTAGAGCCCACACTAATCGTATAACTAAATACGCCATTTTTGCGGGCGGCTTTGGCCGCTTCTAAGGTTTTAGGATTGTGTTCTTCTCCATCACTAACAAAAATAACCGCTTTTTGATGCTGCTTGCCATCTGGCTGTATTTCTGATTTTTGGACCAGCTCCAAGACTTTCTCGGGCGTACTCCCTTGAATAAGCTCTACTTCTTCTAAGCCATTGTAAAGAAATACCTGGGCCGAACTATGGTCCAAAGTAAGCGGCATTTGCAAAAAAGCCTCTCCCGCAAAGAAGATAAGCCCCACCCGATTATTGGCCAAACCCTGAAGCAAATCTAAACTAAATAAACGGGCCTTCTCCAAACGATCCATACCCCTAGGCTGCACATCTTTGGCCCACATACTCCTCGATAAATCAAGGGCCAGATAAACATCTACCCCAGCACGCTCTACTTTGCGGCTACGACTGCCCATCCTCGGATTGGCCCAAGCCAAAATCATTAGCGAAAGAGCCAAGGTAGAAAGCACAAACTTGAGCTTGTTGCGGCCAGGAGCAAAAGCAGGGATCATCCGCTGAAAGGCTGTCCAACTGCCAAAACGAGCTCGAATTTGGGCATTGAGCCGCTGCGCCCTAATAAATAATATAATAATTAGGGGAATGCAGACTAGTAGGGCCAGCAAACTGGGTGATTCAAACTGCATAATAAAAGACTATTGGACGATGCTACGCAATACCGTTTGTTGAAGAATAAGATGGAGGAGCAGTAAACTCAGGGCTAAAAATAGAAAGTACTGATACAGTTCCCGATGACGAACAAAGGTTTCTTTCTCAATTTTTGAGCGCTCCAATTTGTCAATCTGAGCATAAATTTTCTCTAGGCTTTTTTCATCTGTGGCCCGAAAATAAAGCCCACTGGTGCTTTCGGCAATCTGCTGCAAAAGCTTTTCGTCAATTTCTACCTCGGTGGGGCTAAACACAAAGCTGCCATTGGCCTTGCGGTAAATGGGCGCCAAGGCCCGCCCTCTGGTCCCTACACCAATCGTATAGACCTTTATCCCCAGCTTTTTGGCCGCTTCTACAGCCACCAAAGGCGGAATCCGCCCCGAGTTATTTACCCCATCGGTCAATAAGATAATGACTTTGCTTTTAACCTGGCTCTTCTGTAAACGCCGAACCGCATTGGCCAAGCCCATCCCAATGGCGGTCCCCTCATCAATTAAGCCACATTCTACCCGGCTAATGAGCTGCTTGAGCATGCTATGATCTGTCGTTAACGGACATTGCGTATAGCTGCGGCCCGCAAAAAGCACTAGGCCCAAACGATCGTAGGGCCGCTGATCAACAAAGCTCTGCACCACCCGCTTAGAAGCATCCAAACGGTCTTCCTTAAAGTCCCGAGCCAACATACTACTCGATACATCTAAGGCCACCACAATGTCAATGCCATCCGCCTTGATGTTTTCCTTGACCAAGACCTTTTGCGGACGTGCCAAGGCCAAAATCAAACTCCCCAAAACCAAAAGCTGCAACCAAGGCAATATAGGCCGCAAACGACTTCGCCAACTCTGCGCCGAACCCAAACCCGCCGTAGAAGATAACTCTAAGTCAGCATAATAGGAACTCCGCTTCCGCCAATACCAAAACAAAGGCAGTAAGGGCAAAAGAAGCAAGACCCAAGCTTGTGCAAATATAATAGATGAAAGACCGGACATGCTTTTGCTTAATTTGAACTATTGCGGAGGGCTTCCTGCCGCTCTACATATTCCAACATTTTATGAATAAATTTCAAAGAAAAATCATTGGCCGCAGGCAAAGGCGAAGCCTTGGCATATTTAACCAAATCCGCAGTTTCTAGTACTTCTCTCAATTCTAAGAGTAAACTCTGCTCTAGTTGCTCATAGTTTAGCCGATCCAATAACTGACTGCTTGTGGCCTCTAAGGCCCGAACTCTAAAACGAAGCCGCAAATAACTCCGGATAATCCAACTGATGCCCGTATGAAATTCCGCCCATTCTTCTCGCTCCAAATAGCCCTTGGCCAATAGCTTTTTTAGGGCTATACGCGCCCGCTCTTCAGGCGTTTTGTAGGTTCTTCTAGCCTGCGCTTTTTTATAGAGCAAATAGGCCAAAAAGCCCAAGACAGCAGCAAACAAAATGAGAAAAACTACCGCAATGATCGGCAGATAAAAGAAGAACCATTCTAGCAGCTTTTCTATAAAATTCTGCGGCTCATCCATTATGTCCTTAATCGGCGCAACATAACTAGAATCGCCCCGAATACCCGGCGGAAACTTTACCCGAATTATGGGCACTTCCAACCAAAGACTATCTATTTTCCCATCTTTCTGATACAAAATAGGCAAATCAGGCAACTGATAATGGCCCGTATCCCAAAAGGTAAAAGTGACCTTTTTCTCAAAACTATTCAGCCCATCAGGGCTACTTTCTTCCAACTGATCCGAAAGTCGAATCACTTCTAGCGCCTCATTACTCCAATATACCGCAGGATTAGGCAGGCGGACCAGCACATCCTCTTGGCTTTCTAGCCGCATCCTAGCCGTCAATTGGTCCCCAATCAACAGCTCTGTACTATCCACCAAAAACTGAATATTGGCTTGGGCCGAAGCCAGTACCGGCAGCAAAAAGGCAAGAATAATCAGCAGGAGTTGGGGCCTCCGCTGCAGGCCTGCGGCCTTGGCGGCGGGCTGTGTCGCGGCTCGCTCTTCGCTCGGCCCTTCGGCGGCAAAGCCGCCTCGGTCTGGCCTGCGGCCACCGCTTTCCATCCCTAGGCCTGCGGCGGCTATCGCCGCCTGTAGGACGCTATTGGGCCGAGGGCGGGCAGGGCCTAGCGCTGGTAGGCAGTGCGGCGCAGCCGCAGACCTAGGCCCGTAGGGCCGCAGGGCCGAGCAGACTTGCGAGCTGCCGGACATAGCGCCTGCCAAAGGCAGGAGGCCCCAAATCCTATTTAGCATAGAATAAAAACAACAAAATATATAAGGAATCCACAAAAGGAGGCGGTGCATCATGGTAGTTTCTAATCATTTATAAGGCCGGACGTTCCTGGAAAAACTGCCGCAAAGCGCCCACAAAAGGCTGATCGCTGCACAAACTCAAGGAGTCGAGCCCTAGTTTTCCAAATTGCTCCTTAAAGCTGGCGGTTTGTTGCTCAAAACGAGCTTTATAGGCCTGACGAACGCTAGCAGAAGCGCTGTCTATCCAACGCCAACTGCCGGTTTCGGCATCGCGGATAGGCAAAAGGCCCAAATTGGGCAATTCTACCTCTCGGGGGTCATAGACCTGTAGGCCGACCAAATCGTGGCGGCTAGCGGCCACCTTGAGATAGCGGCCATAATTGGGGTCCAAAAAATCGGATAAAAGAAAAGCGGTGCAGCGCTTGCGAATCAGGCCGGTGAGGTAGCGCAGGGCTTGGTCTATGTCTGTATGCGGACTTTCTGACTGGCATTGGAGCAGCTCCCTAATAATCCGCAAACCATGGTTTCGCCCCTTTTTGGGCGGCAAATACTGCTCAATTTTATCCGAAAAAAAGATGACGCCCACCTTATCGTTGTTGCGGATAGCGGCTAGGGCCAAAGTGGCGCCCAGCTCGGCCATAAACTCTCGTTTATTGATATCGTGGCTCCCAAAATTGGTGGAGGCACTCACATCTACCAAAAGCATAAAATTCTGCTCTCGTTCTTCCTCAAAGACCTTAATATAGGGCGTACCTGTGCGGGCCGTCACATTCCAATCAATGTTTCGGATATCATCTCCATATTGGTAGCTGCGCAGCTCGCTAAAGGACATTCCTCTACCCTTAAAGTGGGTTTTGTAACTGCCCGAAAAGGCCATGGCAGAGAGGCCTCTGGTCCTTAAGTCGATTTTGCGCACTTTCTTGATTAAATCTCGAACTTGCTGGCTCATCTTTAGGGGACCTTTACGTTATTGAGCAATTGCTCAATAATATCTTCTTGACTAATATTTTCGGCTTGGGCCTCATAGCTTAGGCCAATACGGTGTCGAAGCACATCGGGGGCGATGGCCTGCACATCTTCTGGAATCACATAGCCTCTGCGGCGCATATAGGCATGGGCTTTGGCGGCTAGGGCCAAGTTGATACTTGCCCGAGGCGAGCCCCCATAAGTAATGAGGTCTTCTAGTTGGGCTAGGCCGTGTTCTTTGGGGAAGCGGCTGGCAAAAACAAGGTCCAAAATATACTGCTCGATGCGGTCATCCATATACACTTCTCGGACCGTTTTGCGGGCGCGCAAAATATCCTCTATACTGGCTACTTTTTGGACCTGGCTAAACTCTCCGCTCATATTCAGGCGGATAATTTGGCGTTCCTCGCTCTTTTTGGGGTAGCCAATTTTGGCTTTGAGCATAAAGCGGTCGGTTTGGGCCTCGGGCAAGGGGTAAGTTCCTTCTTGCTCGATGGGGTTTTGGGTAGCGAGGACCAAAAAGGGCTCTTGCAATTTATAGGTTTTTTCGCCAATAGTGACCTGTCGCTCTTGCATGGCCTCTAGCAGGGCCGATTGGACCTTAGCGGGGGCGCGGTTGATCTCATCGGCAAGGATAAAGTTGGCAAAAATGGGCCCTTTACGGACCGAAAAGCTGTTATTGGCGGGATTGTAAATCATGGTCCCTAAAATATCTGCGGGCAGCAAATCGGGCGTAAATTGAATCCGTTTAAACTCTGCATCAATAGCCTTAGAGAGGGTATTGATGGCTAGGGTTTTGGCCAAACCGGGCAGGCCTTCCAAGAGCACATGTCCTTTGGTGAGTAGGCCCATTAGCAGGCGTTCAATCATGTATTCTTGGCCAATAATCACCTTAGAGGTTTCGGCCAGTAGGCGCTCGATGACTTGGCTTTCTGCAAAAATGCGTTCGTTCAGGGCTTGAATATCTGCCGAAGATTGCATCTGTATTATTTTTTGACCCCTTAAGGGTTTGGATGTTAATTATATAGGGTGGTTTGGGCCACCTTTATTTTTCTAGTGTTTAAGGGCCCTAAAATAGGCAATTTTTTAGGCTCTACTAACTTGGGTTAAAATTAAATTGTTTTGAAAGGAGTTTAAGCCTATTTTTCGCTTTTAAATTCTTCTTAATGACTAAGCTTAGGCGAGAGGCGCGCAGCGCCTCGGCTGAGGGATGGAAACTAGTGGCCGAAGGCCAGACCGAGCTTTTTGAAGCGCAGCGAAAAAAGTGAAGGGCCGAGCGAATAGCGAGCTAGTGCACAGCCCGACCCGAAGGCCTGTAGGGCCGGAGGGGCAGCCCCAAAAAAGAAAAAAGGTCCAAAAAATGGACCTCTACTCATTAGGATTGATGTTTTTTTCGGCTATCTACCTCATGAATTTCTCGGTTATTGAGGGTCTGCAATTGGGGCAGCCAAAACTTAATATATTCGCCATCGGGATCATAGCGTTTACTTTGGTTGATGGGGTTAAAATAGCGATCTTCTCGGGGGTCATTGCCTAGGCCAGCGATATAGAGCCAATTGACCCAATTGCTGGTTACATCATAATCGATCAGGGTCGATTCAAAGTATTCGGCGCCCAGTTGCCAATTGACTTTGAGGTCGTTAATGAGGTAGCTGGCTACATTTTGGCGGCCTCGGTTCGACATAAAGCCCGTTTGGGCCAGTTCTCTCATATTGGCATCGATAAAGGGCTGTCCGGTTTTGCCCAGCAGCCAACTTTCAAAGGCTTGCATATTATTAGAGAGTTTTTTCTTCTTTTTGCCCCGCAGGCCAGTGGGCAAGAAAATTTGCGAGCCATATTTTTTGCCCATCAGGCGGAAAAAGTCGCGCCAGAGCAGTTCAAAATAGAGCCAGTAAGTCGATTTATTCTTTGTTCTTTCTTTTTCGTAGCGTTTAATTTCGGCATAAATCTGTTTGGGCGAAAGGCAGCCTTGGGCCAGCCAGGGCGAAAACTTAGAGGAATAATCGGCGCCCAGCAGGCCATTTCTCGTTTCCTTATAACTGGCAATACAATCCGACTCCCAGAGATAATATTGTAGGCGTTTGAGTCCTTCTGTTTCTCCGCCCTTAAACTGCAGGACGGTCCGAGGGTCTTGGGGGGGCATTTCCCAGCCAAAATCGCTCAATTGCGGCAAATCGCCTAGGGGCAAACGGTGGCTCCAGGGGGGAAATGCCTGGGGTTTGGGCAGGGGGGCGCGGATTGGCGTTAGTTTTTCCACCTCCTTGCGAAACTGCGTAAAAATATCGGGTGTATGGGCAATAGGGAAGGGGAGGTCTTGGGTATAGTAGAGCATTTTCCCTCTAAAAAAGCGAATTTCTTGGCCAATAGACCAGAGCTTTTCTTCTAGGCGGTTTTGCTGAAGTTCTTCCTCATAGGTTCTTTCTCGGTTGCAAAAGACCCAGCCCGTTTTGAGTTCTTGGGCCAACTCAAAGAGTTCTTCCTCGGCCTTTCCCCTTCGGATAATGAGGTCGATGCCAAGGGTTTGTAGTTGTTGCTTGAGGTCGGCCACCGCCTCAATAATAAACTGGCATCTTCTGGGGCCAGTTTTGGCAAAGCCAGACTCCGTCTTGCCGCCAAAGGTCCGCTCATCAAAGACATAGACAGGGTAGACCTCCTCACTGGCCTTAATCGCTTCGGTGAGCATTTCATTATCGTGTAGTCGCAAATCTAGGCGAAACCAAGCAATAACTCTTTTGGCTTTTTTGGGCAGAGCAGACATATAATAAGGTTTAAAATTGTAGTTGTTAAGCTAACAATATCTAAGCTTTTCGGTTTGTTTTTTATTGCTTTTTTGTGGGAAGTCGGTTTTTCTGAAAGATTAGGGTTGTTTTTTGGGGCTGCCCCTCCCTTGTGGTCGGGTCGGGCTATGTCGCAGCTCGCAGGTTTGCTCGGCCCTGCGCGGGCTGTGCCCGCTAGGTCTGCCGCCTTTGGCGGCCCTGCTATCTATCCCTCAGCCAGTCGCTACGCTCCTCTAATTGCAGATCTAATTTTAGAGAGAAGATAGGGGAGGGAAGAGGGTTTGTTTTCCATTTAAAAATCCTTAACTTTACCTAGGAAGATTTCACAATTTTATTAACTCTTCATCAAATTTAATTTTAAACGATGCGAAAAACGTTAACACAATTAGGCTATTGTGTAGCGCTGCTTTTGGCAAGTTGGACCTCTGCGCAGGCCCAGCTAACCCTTCCTTATAATGAGGACTTTGAGGGGGCCACAGCCGGCACTTATGTAGCCACTACCAACCTTATTCCTGGACTTAGCGGCACAGGCTACCAATGGGACTTTGAAGAAAATACCACGAACTGCCGCCTTCGTACTGATGCTGGAGCAGGTTTTTATCATGGTGGCAACCGCGCCATGACCCTAGATGCAGAAGTGAGCGGTACTATGGGTATTTCTTATTTGACCTTTACTGGAGACCTTAGCGCTTATTTGGGTTCTAATGACCTAGAGCTTAGCTTTTGGTGGATGGACCATGGCGATGAGTCGCAGCCAGAGGACCGCGTTTGGATCCGTGGAAGTAATACCGATGCTTGGATTGAGGTTCTAGATTGGTCTGGAAACACAACCAATGGTGTTTATTTTAATGAAACGGGGATCGATATCGATGTTACTCTAGCGGCTAATAGCCAGTTGGTCAGTAGTACTTTTCAGGTGCGTTTTGGCTGGTCTGATAACTTTCAAGCCACGAGTATCACAGGTTCTGATGGATTCACCCTAGATGATTTTAGCATTACAGGTACGCCTCCTGTTCCCGATAATGCTGGAATTAGCGCCTTGGTGGCGCCCACTGTACCCGGTACAGCAGGTAACCAAGCCGTAGATGTGACCCTAACTAACTTTGGCACCAATGCCCTCAACTCAGTAAATATTGACTGGGAAATGAATGGGGTGATGCAAACGCAGGTAAATTATAGCACATTGGTGGCTCCTCAGGCTAGCGTAACTGTGAACCTAGGAAACTACAACTTTGTCAATGGTTTGACGACAATCAAAGCTTGGACCTCTTTGCCCAACGGTAATGCCGATAACTTTACGGGCAATGATACCATAACTGCTTTCTTCTGTACCAGCCTTAACGGGGCTTATACTGTAGGAGGCGCAACGGCAGATTTTGCTACAATTGGAGATGCTGTCGCTACTTTGTATAGCTGCGGAATCAGTGGCCCAGTTACGCTTAATATTCAAGCAGGTACTTATACTGAAAATATTGCCCTAGTTGGTCCTATTACAGGGGCTTCTGCAGTAAATACGGTAACCTTTGATGGTGGAAATGCCGCTAATACTATGGTAACGCATGATGGCTCTGGGGCCAATGGTAATGCTACTGTGGCTCTAGATGGCGTAGAATGGGTGCGTATCCAAAACCTAGGGATTCAAAGTACCGGAACTACCGATATTTGGGGAGTATTATTGACTAACTCGGCCAATAATAACCAAATCCTCAATAACCAAATTACAATGCCTTATCAGTCAGGTATCGTTGATGCTGTAGCTATTCTTGCTTCTGCTAGTTATACTAGCACCTTTAGCGAAGGCGACAATGCCAACTACAACCTGATCCAAGGTAACTATATTACAGGAGGAGACTATGCCGTCCGCTTTGAGGGCGCTAGCGCTAACCGCAATGTAGGCAACCGCTTTATCAATAATACAATCACTGGCGTAGATGATTATGGTTTCTATATGGATGATCAAGATTCTGTCGAGATCATCGGAAACACCGTGAATGACCTTCGCTCTACCTTCTCTGATGCTATTTATTGCTTTGACTTGATGAACTTCCGTATCAATAGCAATAATGTTCATGCTCAGGATTATGGTATCTATATTTCTGATGGAAACTTTGATGCGACCCCTAGCCGTCGTGGAGAGCTGATCAACAATATGTCTATCGCTGAAGGGTTCTATTGTATTTACCTAGATGATGTGAACGAAACTGATGTTTTCCATAACAGCACTTGGAACAAAAATACAAGCACCACTAGCGCATCTTTCTATGGTAATGACTTGATCGATGTTTCTGCAGTGAACAATATCTTTACCTCAGACTTTGGCTATACTTTCCGCCATGCGGATGCCTTGGCCCTAACCGATATGGACCACAACCTGTTTTTCCGCTTCAACCCCGGAACTAACTTTATCCAGTTTGGTACCTCTAACTATGTTGATGTAGTGACTTGGCAAAATAGTAACACTTTTGGCCATGGTACTAACTCTGTAGAAGCTGATCCCGTTTTCTTTGGCCCTATGGACCTACACGTAGACGGCGCTTTTGCTAATGATGCTGGTGATAATACTGTTGGCGTTACTGTAGATATCGATGGCGAAAGCCGTCCATTTACTGGCGCAACTACCGTAGATATTGGAGCAGATGAGTTCCGCCCCAAAGATAATGATGCCGGTGTGATCGCTTTGGTCAATCCCGTTTCTCCACTAACTCCTGGCTTCCAAGCCGTAACCGTACGCGTACGTAACTTTGGTGTACAAGATTTAACGACTTTTAATATTGATTGGACCTATAACGGAACGCCTCAAGGAACAATTGGCTACACTGGAGCTCCTCTTGCTCCCCAACAAGAAGTAGATGTTACCCTAAGTAGCATTAACTTCCCCGCTGGCCAAAATGTAGACTTTGTTTTCTGGACCAGCATGCCCAACGGCCAAACAGATGACCGTATGAGCAATGATACGCTCTATGCCGAGCTTTGCCAAGGCCTAGTGGGCACTTATACTGTAGGTACACCCACTTCTGATTTCCCCGCCATTACTGATGCTGTAGATCGCCTTTACCAATGTGGTCTGGCCGGTGCCGTTACTTTCCAAGTCGCTCCTGGCGTTTATACTGGACAACAACTGGCCCTAGTTGGAGAAATCTCTGGTGCTAGCATGAGCAATACTGTCACTTTTGATGGTGGCGACACTGCAACCACTTTCCTTACTCATGACGCTTCTAATAGCCAATATGCTACGGTATTATTGGATGGTGCAGACTATGTAACGGTACAAAACTTCAATATCGCTACTACTGCCGCTTCTGGCGCTGACGGCTGGGGCGTCCATCTAATCAATGGCGCAGATCACAATAGTATCCGGAATAACTATATCTCAGCTACTTTCCAAACCTCTGTATTTGATGTGATTCCTGTGGTCATCTCAGGGAGCTATACAAACGACTTGACTGAAGGTAATAATGCTAATTATACCCTCATCGAAAATAACTATATCACCGGTGGCGAAAAAGGAATTCACCTTGAAGGCGCTAGCGCTGCTCGCAATAAATATAACCGAATCATCAATAATACAATTGTAGACTTTGATGACTACGGTATCTATGTCGATGATCAAGACTCTCTAGAGATTAACTACAATACGATTGAAACAACTGTGGGCTCTAGCTTCAGTGATGCAATCTATTGCTTCGATATTATGGACTTTACAATCAACTACAACCGTGTGGTGACAGAAGATTACGGTATCTATATCTCTGACGGAAACTTTGATGGCGCTATTACTCGCCGTGGACAGATTATTAACAATATGGTGTTCTCTAAGAGTGATGATGCTCTCTATATGGATGATATCCAATCTGTAGATATCTGGCACAATACATTGGTCGGCTCTGGTAGTACTGCCGCTTCTGGTCTCTATATGAATGACCCCACAGATTTAGATATTCGCAATAATATCTTTGTGGCCGATAATGCTTCTGCCTACGCTTTCGAATCTGCCGATGCTTTGCCTTTGACCGCTATGGATAACAACGTATTCTATAAAGCGAGTGGAACTAACCATATCGATTATGGTACAACGACCTACGATTTGGCTACCTGGCAGGCTTCGGGCCCCTATGGCTATGATGCTAACTCTTTGGATATCGATCCTCAGTTTGTAGCTAACTACACGGACCTACACGTTCAAAATATCCAACTCAATGCCGCTGGCGCTCTTGTAGGCGTAGCTACAGATATCGATGGCGAAACTCGCCCCTCTGCGAGTACTACACTACCCGATATCGGAGCCGATGAGATTACTATCTTTACCGATGATGCCGTAGCTGTTGGTGTTGACGCACCTAGCGTAGGTACCTGCGAAAATGCCAATGAAGTGTTGGTGATTACACTCTCTAATAATGGTAGCAATAGCATTAGCAATGTTCCTGTAACCGTAAACTTGAACGGCCCCAACGGTACGCAAACCTTTAGCGCTACTTATGCAGGCCCTCTAGCCTCTGCCGCTCAAGATACCCTCACTGTAGGTACCTTTAATACAACCGGTGGCGGAAATTACTGCTTCGAAATCATTACTCAACTTGCTGCCGATGGCAACGCAAGCAATGATACCGCTAACGTTTGTGTGAGCATCGCTAATCCTAACCCCACGTTCATGGGCGATACTACTTGTGTCGGAAATAGCGCTAGCTTGACCTCTATGCCCGCTGGCGGAATTAGCTGGTACGACCAAGCTACTGGCGGTACGCTCTTGTCTACCGATCCCGTATTTACTACTCCTGCACTCCAAGTATCTACTACTTACTACGCAGAAATTACTTCTTGTGCTGGCGGTACAACTCGTACCCCCGTTACCGCTACTGTGGTGGCAACAGCCAACCTAGACCTTGGCCCCGATGCGACCATCTGTGAAAGTAACCCCATCGGCCTTGCTGCCGCCCCAGGCGCTCAAGGCTATCTCTGGAGCACTGGAGAAACTACTCCCGGTATTGTCGCTAATATGGAGGGCCAATATGCCGTCACAATGACTGACGCTAATGGCTGCGCACTGACCGACTCTATCCAGATTTCTTTCTTTACTGGCCCCACGGTTAGCGCTCAGCTGAGTACGCTAAACTGCGGACGCGATGGCAACGGTGCTGTTGATATTACTTTGGCCGGCGGTACGGCTCCTTTCTCTTTCGATTGGACCACCGGCGCTACCACTGAAGATATCACCGGACTCGATGTTGGAACTTATACCGTAACTATTACCGACGATAATGGCTGTGAGTTTAACGAAACTTACCCCGTCAATGGTCCCGCCCCTATCAACTTTAGCTTTATGGCTAATGGCGTAGATTGTGGCAATACCGGTACCCTCCAACTTAACGTTCAAGGCGGTACCGCTCCCTATACCTACAACTGGAGCAATGGCGCAACTACTGCCGCTCTAAGCAATGTCCTTGATGGCGAAACTTATAGCGTAACGGTAACCGACGCTTCTGGCTGTACCTACAACGAAAGCTATACCATTAGCGCTAACCCCGCTTTGACCATCAATCTGGGTAATATCGTGAACGAAAGCAGCGACTTCGCTGGATCTATCGATGTTTCTGTCTCTGGCGGTGTTGCTCCTTACTATATCGTTTGGAATACCGGCGATACTACCGCTAGTATCAATAACCTCGTTTCTGGCCAATATGAAGTTTCTGTCTACGATCAAGTAGGTTGCTCTACTAGCCAAACAATCACGGTGGCTTATACTCAACCCACTAATATCAATGGCGTTGAAGGCCTCAATCAATTGAATCTCTTCCCCAATCCTACTCAAAATGTCGCTCAGCTTCAAATTGAACTAGCCAATGAGAAGGAAGTACAATTGACCATCTATAACCTCAATGGCCAAGAAGTTCAACGCTTCCCCAGCCAATTGGGCCGAAACCTCAATTACCAAATTAACCTAGCCGATTATAGCGCTGGCGTTTATCTCGCCCGCATCATCATCGGTGAGCAAGTATTGACCGAACGCATTATTTTGCAGAAATAAGCCAAAATATTGTACTTTTGAGGGGAGGACAGTTCGCTGTTCTCCCCTTTTTTATGCCCTTTTGGGGCCTCCACTCATATTATGAGGCGGCGGTTACTCCCTTCGGTCGTCAAACTGCGGTCTAAAGACCTTGTTGTCGTTCTGGGGCTCGCTGATTTTTTGGGGCCTCCGCTGCGCTCCGCTTGCGGCGCTACGTTCCAGGGCTCGCTGTTCGCTCGGCCCTTCAGCGCTGCGCGCTTCGGTCTGGCCTGCGGCCACCCCTGCACATCGCTAGGCCGTTTGGCCTGCGGCCAAGGCGGCAAAGCCGCCATTTTTTTGGACCAGAAACTTCTTTCCTATGGACCTACACGTTCAAGATATTAGTTACCAATATCCCGATGGAAAACAGATTGATTTTCCCAATTTTAGCTGCCCCGCCGGCGAACAACGCCTACTTTTAGGCCAATCTGGCTGCGGCAAAACCACCCTGCTCCACCTGATCGCAGGCCTCCGGAAATTGCAAAAAGGCAGTATCCGCCTAGGCGATTTGGCCCTAGAAAATATGAAGGGGAGCCTAGATGAATATAGAGGCCAAAAGGTAGGCGTAGTCTTCCAACAAGCTCACCTTATCCGCTCCCTAAATGTGGAGGAAAACCTATTGGCCGCCCAGCATTTTGCCCAAATTAAAGAAGATAAAAATGCGATTATCCAACTGCTAGATCGCCTAAATCTAGCCGATAAACGCAAGGCCAAACCCCAGCAACTAAGCCAAGGCGAACAACAACGTATCGCTATCGCTAGAGTGCTATTGCGCCGCCCCCAACTCATCCTCGCCGATGAACCCACGGCTAGCCTAGACGATAAAAATGCCCAAGAAGTGGCCCAGCTCCTCCGAGAACAATCAGAAGCCCTAAAGGCTAGCCTGCTGATTGTGACCCATGATGCCCGCCTCAAAAAACTCTTTCCCCAGCAAATTTTATTGGGCCAATAATTTGCAGCAAGCAGGCGCGAAGCGCCGCAGGCTGAGGGATGGAAAGGGGGGCGGCGAAGCCGCAGACCCAGCAAAATGAGCGTAGCGAATTTTTGCGCAGGGCCGAGCAGACCTGCGAGCCCCGACACAGCCCGACCCGGCCAAAGGCCGGGGCAGCCCCAAAATATCCCCCAACCCCAACCGAAAAACAAGAACTATATAATATTATGTGTACCGTAACTTACTTGCCCCTAGGCAAGGACCAATTTGTACTGACCTCTAACCGAGATGAGAGCGCCCGCCGCCAACCCGAGGGGATTTTTAAGAATGAAGAAAAGGGACTAATTTATCCCAAAGAGCCGAGCCAAGGGGGAACTTGGATTGCCGCCTCAGATAATGGCCGCCTGCTTTGTTTGCTCAATGGCGCCTTTGTGAAACATAAACACCAACCGCCTTATAAGCGTAGCCGTGGCCTGCTGGTCCTCGATTTCTTTGATTATGAGGATGCGCCCAGCTTTTTTGAACACTACGATTTTGAAGGCATCGAACCCTTTACTTTGGTCATTTATGAGCGAGGCAGTTTGTACCAATTGCGCTGGGATGAACAAAAAGCCCATGTAGAAACATTGATGCCCACCGAAGCCTATATCTGGTCTTCAGCTACCCTTTATCCCGCTCCTATTCAGGCCCAAAGAGCCGATTGGTTTACGGATTGGAAGTGCCAGCAAGGAACTTACCGCCCAGAATCTGTTTGGCAGTTTCATCAGGAAGGGGGCCAAGGCGATATCGAAAATGGCCTAGTGATGTACCGCAATAATGGCATTGTGCAGACGGTCAGCCACACCCAAGTGGTCCTCGAAAAGGAGCGCTTTAAGATGCGTTATTATGACCGCATGAGCCAAGAAGAATATCTCGCCGAACAAGCCACTCAACTATGAAACTCCTAATTGTCGCCGCCACCGAACTAGAAATTTCGCCCCTTTTGCAATGGCTATATAAAAACTGGGAGCCTCAGCGAAGAGCGGGCAGCTTTAAGCAAGGTCAGTTAGAATTACATTGCCTAATTACTGGGCTGGGCAGTATGCACACCGCCCACGCTTTGGGCCAAGAACTCCTCCTAAATCCCCCCGATTTGGCCATCAACCTAGGGGTAGCGGGAGCCTTGAATCCCGATTTGGTCTTGGGGCAGCTCTATCACGTTCGGGCCGAAATCTTAGGGGACCTAGGGGCCGAGGAAAAAGATGGTCGCCTTCTAGACCTCTTTGATTTGGGCCTCTTAGCACCGAGCAATCCGCCTTATATCAATAAGCGCCTCTATAACCCTCAAGCCGATGAAAGCGAGTTTTTGCCCTTGGCTACGGGCCTAACGGTCAATAAAGCCCATGGTTCGGCCCATTCTATCGAGCAGATTCGGGCCAAATACCCCGAGGCCGATTTGGAGAGTATGGAGGGGGCCGCCTTTTTCTTTGCCTGCCTGCAAGCCAAACAGCCTTTTGTGGCCCTGCGGTCTATCTCCAATTATGTAGAGCCCCGCAACCGAGCCGCCTGGCAAATGGAAAAAGCCCTAGACAGTTTGTTTGAAGGGGCCAAAAGCCTTTTAGAAAGCCTTAGTAAATAGCTAAGAAAAGGGAAAGGAATAAAGCCTTATGTTTGTGCCTATGAATAGGCTCCGCACATATATTGGTCTGCTCTTTTTGGGCAGCTTGCTCTTGCTGGCCCCCTGCAAAATGCGCTGGGCCCTGCAAAGCAGTCTGGACCAATTGCCCACGGCTGTGGCCGCCAAAGCCAAAGGCCTAAGTTGTGCGAAAACAGAACAAAAAAGCGAAAACAGGCTGCTGCAATGGAGCCAAAGGATAGTGAAGCTAAAGAAAATAGGCCTAGCGCCTCTTTCTTCGGCTTCGCTATTTTTTTTGAGCCAAATGAAGCGGAAAAATAGAGCGATGCTCGATGCTGAAGGCCCCAGAGGCCCTCCTCGGCCCTATTTTCTGCTCTACCAACAATGGAAAAATGAGTTGATGAATGCTTGGCAATTAAGCAATTCATTCATTAAAAAAACTCATTTATATGTCAAATCAATCAGCAGTTTTGCCCCAAGATGGGCAGCAATTCCTTTCGTATAAATTATTGGGCGTTTTCAATTTGGGCCTCCGCCTAGTGGTGGGCTGGACCTATTTCTCGGCTTTTTGGCGCCGCCTGATCCTCTCCAATAAGCTAGATCCCGATGCCGCCAATTATATCGGCATCAAGTTCAACCATTTTTTGCCGCAGGCCCTTGGCATTGGCCCAATCATCGAGTTTTTGCTCGAACATCCCGCCTATTTGTGGTGGGCCATGCTCTTTTTTACCCTAATAGAGGGCGTTGTGGGCCTCTTTTTTATGCTCGGCTTCTTGAGCCGCCTGATGAGCTTGGCCGTTTTGGGCCTTGCCCTAGGCATTTTGTTGGGTTCGGGCTGGCTGGGCACCACCTGCCTAGATGAATGGCAAATTGGCATTTTGGGGGTATCTGCTGGGGCCAGTATATTTATGACAGGCGGCGGCCGCTATAGTCTAGACCATTATGCTTTGGAGCGTTGGGGCTGGGCCGGCTATCTATCGTTCTGGAGCTCGGGTCCTATCCGCTGGGAACGCTTCCAAAAGCCCGTTTTATGGAGCAGTTTGCTCATTTTGGCCCTAGCGCTTTATACCAATCAATACTTTCATTCTGGCCTTTGGGGACAGCTACACAACAAATCGGTTAAGCCCAAATTGGCCCTTTCGGCTCCGCTTTTTCAGGCCGATAGCCTGAGCTTTGAGCTCTATCGCATAGAGGGCGTAGATGTCTATGGCTCCTTTCTTATCCAAATTGAATTGCTAGATGAGGCGGGCCAAGTTCTAAAGCACTGGGACCAAAAAGCTCTTTCCAGCCTGCCCGATCAACAAATTGAGAATGCTTATCCCGCTAAAATCAAGGCGGGGGCACATAGCCTAGTGGTTCCCTTGGGGGCCAAGGCCCGCCTGCGTTTGCCGATTTCCAAAGCCTTAGCGGCCAAGGCCAAAACTCTAAAATTAGTGGATATTTCGGGCTTGAGTTGGGAATTATCGCTTTAATACTGGATGATAATTTTTTGGGGCTGCCGCTACGCCCTTCGGTTGTCGAACTGGCGCCCCTTTGGGGCTGGTTGTCCTTTCAGTCGGGTCGGGCTATGTCGTGGCTCGCAGGTCTGCTCGGCCCTGCGCAAAAATTCGCTACGCTCATTTTGCTGCGGCTGAAAGCCGCAGTGTTATCGGCCTAGGGGCCTGAAAGGGTGGCCGCAGGCCAGACCGAGTTTTGAGCGCAGCGAAAAACGAAGGGCCGAGCAGGCTTGCGAGCCCGGCAAGGGCCCGGCCGCCGAAGGCGGCAGGCCCCAAAAAAAAGAGACCTTCCAAAAGGAAGGCCTCTAGATGAGAAATCAAGAAAAACTGGAAAAGATTAGTCTTGAATAATCCATTTGAGTAGGAGTTGCTCCTGTTCATTTTGCAGGCGCAAGAAATAGACGCCGGGGGCGAGCTCCTCATTAAGGTCGAGGCTATTTTGGCCAGCGGGCAGCTCATAACTTTGGAGGATACGTCCGTCTAGGGCAATCAGTTGAACCTTTAGGGTATTGCTGAGGGCGCTAGAGAGTTGCAGGCGGCTTTGGCCGAGGCTAGGATTGGGCAGGATGCGAACATCGGTGCCATTGCTCCAGCTTTGGATAGCGGTGGGGCCAACCGTGACCGTATCGGTATAGTTACAGTTGCCATTGATCGTCAATTGGACCAGATAAACGCCAGGGGCGGCATAGCTATAGCTAGGGTTTTGTTGATTTGAGCTATTGCCATCGCCAAAATCCCAGCTCCAGCTATTGGCTCCAGCGGATTGATCTGTGAAGTTAACTGCCAGAGTACTTGCATTGGCATCATGGTTAAAGTTTGCCTGATCGGCAGAGACATTAACCGTAACGGCGGTAGAGCGGCAGGGGGCATCTTGGACCTCCCAGTCGTAGAAGAAATAGTAGTAATCGGGGCTAAAAGAAGAGCCCGTGATGCTCATCAGGCCAGCGATGCTATAGGGATAACTAGCGCCAGCATTATTGCGGTAGAGATCGAGGGCAGCGCCACCGATACTGTAGGTACCTGCGGCGGGCAATTCAAAATTGAGGGTAATGCGGCTTTGTCCGTTAGGGACATTTACGGTAGTGGATTGAATCAGGTTACCGCCGCCATTGGCTGCATCATAAAGCTCAATCGTTCTGTTGCCTGCGCCATCGGCATCTACCAAAACGGAGAGGATGCGAATGGGGCTGTTGGCGTCAAAATTCAGGTATTGGGTACCTGTAAAATAGCCTCCTGCACCTAGGGCAGCGGGGTTGGCTGGGCCAACTTGCTGAGCGGCAGAAGTGACTACATTTTGGACCGAATAGCTTGTGCTTGTAGCTGTAGGCGTTGCATTATAGGTATTGCCTTCAAAGAGGAAATTCCCGTTTGCATCGGACCACCAGATGCTGCCTGTGCCTGTAGCGCTAAGGGCAACAGTTTGCCCAACACAGCCCGTAGTGGGAGTTGCTGCAGTGGGGGCTGTAGGGAAATTGACCGTTACATAATTGCTTTGGACCAGGGTATCGCTACCGAGTTGGTTACTTGCAATTAGTTGGACCGTATAGTTGCCATTGGTGGTATACAGATGGTTGGGGTTTTGTTGTGTAGAGCTATTGCCATCGCCAAAATCCCAGGCCCAGCTAGTGGGGGTATTTGTAGATTGGTCCATAAAAGAGACCGCACCATTACAGCTAGTGGTACTTCCAGCGCTAAAGGCCACGCTGGGCGCATTATTAAGCGTCGTTACATTGATATTATCTAGGAAAAGGTCGTTGCCATAGCCACAGATATTCACAAATCGGAAGGCCACATTATTGCCAATATAAGGAGCGAGATCGATGACCTCTGTTCTCCAGTCGCTAGCGGCGGCGGGGCTAAACTGCCCAGTTTGGGTACCTGCTGTAGCGAGATTAAGGTCTTCCTTGAAGTAGAGTTGGCTATAGCTTTGGCCACAATCGGTAGAGACCTCTACTCTTAGGCCCTCATAGAGCGAGGCACTATAGCGAGCATAGGCTACATCAAAGCTAAGTTGAGCGGCGGGAGCGTTAGTGAGGTCCATACTAAAGAAGCCGAGGACATCCTCTTCACCAGCGGCATTATAGGAAAAGTTATTGACCACAATAGCGGTAGTGGGGTTGCCATCGCTACCCGTCACATTATCTTCCTGCCAGCTGAGGTCGGCATCATTATTTTCGAGGTAGCTATTGGCGGGAGGAAAAACGCCAGATTCAAAGTCCTCGATATAAGGGAACGCACTAATAGTATTGCTAAAATCAATTGTCATGGCGATCGTATCATTACAGCGGGCGCCATCTCCGGGGATATTGGTCCAGACCTTAAACTGATATTGGCCGGGGCCAGCAAGCGTAAGGGCTTGGCTAAAGCTAAAGTTAGCAACAGCGCCTCCGGCTAGGCTGCCGGTAAAGGTATCGGTAACAATAGTTTGGTTATCGACTTGATAATAGACCTCAAAATTGCTTTGTGCTTGATTGCTAATATTGGTCAATTCGACTTCTACGGGCAGGCTATTCCCATTACAACTTTGCTGTTGTGTTTGGGGGCTAAAGAGTTGGCTAATTCCGGCATCGTCATTTAGTCCACAATCCATGAGGCAGGCTGAACTTCCAGTATTTCCTCCTTGCATTTGGACCGCAATAGCGCGGCGGCCTCTAAGGCCGTTGGGGCCTTTGGCTCGAACCGAGAACCACTGGTCGTCATTGATATTATTGACGGGGACATCAAAACTAAGGTTAGCGGTAGAGCCTACAGAATCCATATGCGTGGCTCCAAGAACAAAGACATCATATTCGGCGGCACCAGCTACGGCATCCCAATTGATGCGGATAGTATTGGCAGAGGTACAGACCGCAACTACCCGAATATTTTGCGGAGTCTCTAGGATGGAGAAATTGGCATCGCTCATATCCGAGTTACTTCCTCGGGTAATGCGGATAAGTCCTTGGCCAGTTACTGTAGCGGGTACGGTCCAGTCAATAAAGCGAGCGCTACCGGCTACATTAGATTGTACGGTAGCCCAAGAATTGCCATTATCGGCGCTATACTCAATATTAAAGCTAGCGCTTGTGCCATAGGCATCCCAATGGATACGGTCTTGGCTGCCGGGGATAAGGCCTTCGCCCCCCACTGGATAAGTGAGTAGGATATCGTCGGTAAGAAACTCATAGACGATATAGTAGTCTTGTGGGCCAAAGGGCACGGCTGTACCACTTACATTGATGGTATAAGTTCCTGCGCTAGGGTTATCAATAGCTACCTGTTCTACATTATTAAGGGTATCCACCCCTCTAGTAGCGGGCAGGGCTAGGGTAGTTGCAGTAGGGCTGGGGTCGAGGATCCAAGGCAAATGCGTAGTATTGCTAGGATCGCTAACCGTAAGGTCTAGGTTATTGACTAGGGCAAGGGCGGCAGAAGTAGAGGCCTCCTTATCGTGCCAATAGACCATAATTTTTGCTCGGCGAACATTAGCGGGGATACTGATGGTATGGCTAGTGTTGCCTGCTTGTCCGACCGATCCGTTAATGTATCGGTTTTCTTCTAGGGTTTTGAGTGTGCGATAGGCGTTCACTTTTCCCCAGCCAAAAGAGTAATCGGGGCCATCATTGCCTAGATCGTTGGCCGAGTTGAGCAATGCGGCTTTTAGTAGAGCCGAGGGGGCATTTGCGCCAGCATTTAGGTCTCGATAAGCCTGATGCAATTGGGTGAGGACCCCTGCGATACCAGGAGCGGCGGCAGAAGTTCCTCCACCGGGTACATAAGTATTATCGGGGTCGGTAGACATTTGGCCTTGGCCATGAGCGGAAATATCGGGTTTGATTCTTCCGTCGGAGGCGGGGCCACGGCTACTACTGTTGGCGAGGGCATCATCATTATAGAGGTTGGCGGTAGCCAAGACATTTTTTCCTACTTTATGACCTCCTGTAATATTTCCCCATTGGCTACCGGCGCCATAGCCACAGTCGCTACCGTTGCTATTTCCGGCCGAAAAGACCTGAATAAGGCTAGGGTTGCTATAAATCTCTTGGTCCACGGTTCTGGCTAGGGTGGTATAGCCTGCATTACAGCCGTTAGAATAAGAGCTAGAGAAAACCATAACGGCGCTATCTTGGTGGAGGGCCACTGTGCCGGGCAGGCTACCATTATATTGGCGAACGTGCAAATAAGCATGAGGGGCCATTCCTCTCATTACAGGGTCTAGGTTACCTGCTGCGCCAACAATACCCACGGTCATATCGCCATGTGTACCGGTCAGGTCGCCAGCTACATCTTGTTGGTTGGCTCGGCCCTTAAAGTCGATATGTGGACCAGCGAAACCGTCATCGTTAATAGCGACGGCCACCCCTGCACCATTATAGGCATAGGCGCCATAATAATCGCCATCAATGAGGTTGGCTCGGTGGAGGTTCCGCCCATCGTCTGATTCTGGCTGTCCAGGATCGGAGGGTAAGTCTAAGTAGCGAACAAAGGGTTTTTGGGCCAGTTGTTCAATTTGGCTAGGAGGCAGGGCTGTTACTAGCGTTCTACTTAGGGGGTTGACAAACAGCAGGGGGTAGCCTTCTGTTTGTAGTTCTTGAAGGGCTTGTTCCCAGTTGATGCTTTGATGAATTTGGACAAAAAGCTTAAGTTGCTGTCCTTGCATGGCCCAAATAGGAAATGGACGCTCCTCTAGACGGGCATCCATTTTATGTTTGGGAGCGAGCAGTTTGAGCCCACGAATACCAAAGCCTTCTAAATCTTGAACAGTTAGGCGGCTAGGAATAGCAAGCAGGTAGCTGTTTTTGGGCAAGTATTCTAAAAAGACAATGCCTTGGTCTTGCATGGCTGCCCGTTTTTTGGCATTGGGCAGTTCTTTAAAGTTGGCCAAGCGAAAGAGTTTGCCTTGATAGGCATCTTGTTGCTGTGGGCTGCTAAAGCTACTGAGGTCGGCGGCAATAAATTCTCGGCCCGACTTCAGCGCTAGCCAGTCTCCTGCTGTCGTTTGGGCTTGTAGACCAAAACTAGAGAGCAAAAGTGCAGCTGCAAAAGCATAAAGTATACGCATACACTATAAGGTTGTAATGATGAATTGGTTTGCCCTCTAATTTAAAATTTTATTAGCTGAAATTTATACTTTGCAGCTTTTAGTTCTGATTTGAAATTATTCTGAATATGAATTTCAGGATACTACAGGCGGCGAAGCCGCCGCAGGCAAAGGCCAAATAGAAGCCCTGCCACTTCTATCCTTTGCTTTAATTTCTTGCTATTCATCGTCATTTTTCTCAGTTATAGCTAAGGCTATGTCTTTAAAAAATACCTTGACTAGCATAAAATTTTTATCAAAGAATGGCCGAAGCGCAGAACTTCTATCTGGCCTAGGGGCCTGAAGGGGTGGCCGAAGGCCAGACCCAGCCGCTGAAAGCGGCGCAGGGCCGAGCAGACCTGCGAGCCCCGAAAGGGCCCGGCCGCCAAAGGCGGCAGGCCCCAAAAAAATAGGCTAGTCCTGAATAAAGAACTAGCCTACAGAAGAATAAATTGGAATTACTTAAAGCGCTTTTCTAATTGCGTTACGCGAATTGTTTTAGAGAAAACATCTGATTTTCCGATAATTTTGAGCTCAAAAACGCCTCGGCTTTTGGGCGGAACAGGCAATTTGAAACTTAGTTCTTTTTTGCCTTTTACCTTTTTGATTTCTTGGCTTTGGAGAATTTTATCCTCTAGAATATCTACGCCATTGGCTTTTTGGATGAGCTGAATCTCGATATTTTGTTTTTTGGGGCTCGCAAAACTGAGGGCAATTTTGCGGCGGCCCTGGCTGGTCTTGATGCTCATGTTCTCGATGGGGCTGCGGCTAGATAGGATCTCTCGGCTATATTGGAGGTCTTTGAAAATCCAGTTGAAGGGGTCAAACTCTAGGCTGTTAAAGTCCTTGCCGAGCTCAACTTCTATCGTTTGATCGGCTAGGGCTTTGAGTTGCACGACCTTTTCTACTGTGCTGCCATCTTCTAGGGTAAAGCGGATGCGGGCGGGCATCTCAAAAAACTGTTTTTGGCCCTCTATTTTTTCTTGTAGGACCCGAAGATTGATGCCGCTGCGGGTTTTTTCATACTCTATTTTGTAGGTAGGGTAATATTCGCCAAAGACCCATTGGTCAAAGAAGTATTTAAAGTCTTTGGGCTCATTTTCGCTGGCGTAATATTCACAAATTTCTCTAAAGCGCTGGGTGCTCAGGTAGGTGCTTTTGCCTCTTTTGAGCTCCGTAATTCCCTTTAGGGTTTGATAAAAATACTCATCGCCCATAATGCCTCGAAGCATGTGAATGACGTACATTCCCTTTTTAGAAAGGCGTTCTTGAGAGTACTCATTGATATTGTCTAGATAGAGTTTTCCGCCCTCATAATATTCCTTTTGGTCCAAAATGATTTGGTAAACATTGAGCCCCCGCTTATACTCCTGCCAAGTGGCCTCGGCATAGGTGGCTAGGGCTTCGGTGATCCAGGCATCCTGCCAAGCTTCTGGCGAAATATGGTTGCCAAACCACATATTGGCAGCCTGGTGCACCACTTGGTACATATGAAAACTTCTGAGGTCTTCTACTAAAACGGCGGTTTGGGTCGGCATGCCGTCCAACCCTAAGGGCAAGCCCAGCTCTATCACGCTAAAGCCCTCGTCTCTGTAGGGGTAGGGACCAAAGGTGCGGCTCAAACAAGCCATAATTTCCTTAGAGCGATTGATGGTGGCATTGGCCTCTTCTAGATGCTCGGGAAAGATGTAAAAGTTGATCGGAAAGCTGTAGCCCTTGGCCTTGTATTCCACTTCCATTTTGGCAAAATTAGAAACGGCCACGGTCAAATGATGGGGCGCAATGCGGTGGCGATGCCGCCATTTGAACTTTCTTTTTTTGCCATCTTCCAAGATTTCGGTCCCTTCCAAAACGCCATTAGAAACAGCCGTATAAGGAATTTTACGCTCTTTTTCTTGCACCACAGCCGTACTAAAACGAACAGGAATCGTTACATCTACATAAACTGAATCCACTTTATCGCCAATGCCTCTGCGGCAGGGAAACCAACGATAACCCGCCTGCGGATAGGCCGCTAGGGCGAGCAAACGACTCTGAAATTTATCCTTTCCTCGATCTTTAACAAGCAACCCCTTGGTCACGGTTTCCCCATCTACATCCAGCTGTTCGTTTTGCGGAACGCCCTCATAATGAACCGTAATTTTGCCTCTTTCTTCTTTGCGTAGGGGCCTGCCCGAGAGCTTGACCAGAATTTCTTCTCCTTCTCGCTCAAAAGCGCTGGCCCCATCAATTTTACTTATTTTCATCCCCTCGCCAAGGTCCAAGTAGAGCTCGTCTATTTGGTCCTTCACGGCCACAAATTCAATATAGATCGAGCCCTTAATTTTGGGCTTGTCAATGTCTATATCCAAGTCGAGATGATAAAATTTCATATTGACATTATAAAGGCCGTCCGAGTCTTGGGCACTCAAATGAAGCGGCAAGAAGAGGAGGGCCAGTAGGGCAAGTTTTAATAAGTTTGGCATACGTTCTATTAAATTAGGTGAAACTCAATTAGCTGGCAAAAGATAAGGCGCAACTGGGGTGCTAAAAAGCAAAATAACCGATTTTTTAACGGCGCCTTCTTTATCTTTGTTATTTTTCTGTTTCTAAAGGCTTAAAGCCCTGTACTATTTTGTTTTTTTTGGGGCCCGCGGCCAGCGAAGCTGGCCGCCGCTATGCTGCGGGGCTCGCAGGTCTGCTCGGCCCTGCAGGCAGGCTGCGCCTGCCTTTGGTCTGGCCCTTCGGGCCACCCGCTCCGCAGCGCTGGGCCATTTGCGTCCTTCCCTGCCGTTTTGGAATCATGCGTTTAATTATGTCAGAACTATGCCAAGTATACAATCGACCTTTGTAAAATACGCTATGCGCGCTATGCGCCAAATGAGCCTCATCTATTTAGATGATATTGAGCGAATGCGCCAAGAGCATGATAAAGCCTTGGCCCGCTTGTCGGCTCCAAAAGAGCTCAATTATGAGGAAATAGAACTGCCCAGCTGCTCGGCAGAGTTTTGCCGCCCAAAGAATCATCATAGCCCCAAGGTAATTTTGTACCTACATGGTGGGGGCTTTTTGTTGGGCTCGGCCAGAGCGCATCGGGCCTTGGTGGGCAAAATTGTGGCCCAGTCGGGCATCCCCGCTTTGAGTATAAATTATCGCTTGGCGCCAGAGCATCCTTTTCCCGCAGGCCTAAATGACGCACTTTCTGCCTACCATTATTTATTGGACCAAGGCTATGGCCCCAAAGATATATTTTTTATGGGCGACTCGGCTGGGGGCGGTTTGGTCCTTAGTCTGCTCCTAAAACTAAAAACCTTAGATTTGCCACAGCCTTTGGGGGCGGTGGTGCTTTCTCCTTGGACCGACCTGACTTTGTCTGGAGATAGCCTAGAGCGTTGCCAAAAAAATGACCCTATTCTGTGGGCCGAGCATACGGAAAGTTGGGCCAAATCTTATTATGGCTCGGCCAACCCTAAGTCGCCTTTGGTTTCTCCTTTGTTTGGAGACTGGAAAGATACGGCCCCGATTTTGGTCCAAGTAGGCACGCATGAAATCTTATTAGATGATAGCCGCCGCCTAGGAGAAAAAGCAGCTGCTGCTGGGGCCAAAATTTGGGTGGACCTCTGGGAGGGGATGCCACATGTTTGGCAGTTTGCCTGGGCCTATGTACCCGAGGCCCAACAGGCCATAGATAAAATTAGTCGCTTTTTGGCCATCCTGAGCGAAGAGCAAAACCCCAGCGCCGAGCAACCCATTTTAGAGCAATTGGCCAAAACGGAAGAAAAAAGCCCAGCCTTTGTAGAATGGTGGCAAAAAAGTAGTGAGTGGCTGCAGCAAAGTTGGCCCTTGGGTAAAAAATAGCATAGATGAAGGTACTAAAACAACATATAGGAAAGATTTTAGGTCTGCTGTTGGGCGGCTTACTCTATTTTCCAATTGGTCTTTTGCTGGGCTTAGGAATTGGCTTTTTTCTGGATATCCTGCTTCAAAAAGGAGGGGGGACAGGCCCAAAAAAGCGCAAAAGACAATTGCCACAACCCAACGACAGCACCAACTTTATTTTGAGCTCCCTCATCTTGGCCGCTGCGGTGGTCAAATCAGATGGAGAAGTAGAAGAGTTGGAGCTGAGCTATATTCAAAAGTTTTTGGTCGAGCAGTTTGGCCAAGACAACTTGCAGGAATATATGGGCATTTTGAGTGCCGCCTTAGAGCAAGATTGGGATATGGCCAAAACTTGTCGGCAAATTTATTTGAGCAGCAGCTATGAAACCCGCTTGCAGATGCTTTATTTTCTGTTTGGCATTGCCAATGCAGATTATAGCATTGACCAGGTGGAGGTGGATACCATCAAGCGCATTAGTTTGGAGTTGGACCTACCGCATAGTGATTTTGTTTCTATTAAGGCCATGTTTTATGATGAAATGGACAGCCATTATAAGATCTTAGAGTTGCCTCCTTCTGCCTCTGATGCCCAATTAAAGGCGGCCTATCGCAAGATGGTGAAGAAGTATCATCCGGATAGTTTGGCGAGCTTGGGCAAGGAGTTTCAGAAGGTGGGAGAGTCTAAGTTTAAGCGTTTGCAAGAGGCCTATGATACGATTTGTGAAAAGCGGGGCTTGAAATAGGTCCAACTGCGTTTTGCAGGCGCGGAGCGCCGCAGGCTGAGGGATGGAAAGTGGGGCGGCGCAGCCGCAGACCCAAGTTTTTGAGCGCAGCGAAAAAACTGCAGGGCCGAGCGAGCAGCGAGCCACGACAGAGCCCGACCCGCCCGCAGGGCGGGGCAGCCCCAAAAAGAGGAAAAACTTGGCCTATTAAGGAGAAGTTCTTATCTTGAAGACCAAATTTGAATTAAATTTTATGGAAGAGAAGAAAGCTATTGGCGCCAAGGATGTATGTATTTTGGCGCAGGGGACCATTATTGAGGGGAGTTTAGAGACCAACTCGAACATTCGTTTGGAGGGCGAGGTGCATGGAACGATTTCTTGTGGGGGGCGCCTAGTGATGGCGCCAAAAGGCAAGGTCATGGGCCAGATTAACTGCAAAGAACTCATTTCTGAGGGGGAGAGCAAGGGGAATGTAAAGGCCAGTGCTTTGGTTTATTTGCAGGCTTCGGCTCAATTGAAAGGAGATATTGATTGCGAGCGATTGCAGATTGAACAAGGAGCAATATTTAATGGCCAATGTACTATGCCCAAAGACAAGGCTTAGGGCCTTGGATAAAGAATAATATGAAAAAAGGTCTGGACCAATTGGCTCAGGCCTTTTCCCTTTCTTTTTGGCAAGAAAAAGCAAAGGTAGCGGCGTTTTTTCCCTTTTATCATGCGGTAGAAGCGGAGCCGCAGCCGCATATTTCGCCCCTTTATCCGCTTATTTCGCCTCAGCAGTTTGAGGCCGAGCTACAGCTCATTTTGGCCCATTTTGAGCCCATAGATTTGGGAGAGTTATTGGCTTGGGTAGAAGCGGGGCGCCCTGCTCGAAAGCCATTTTTTCATTTGAGTTTTGATGATGGCCTGAGTAGTTGTTATCATGTGATTGCGCCCATTTTGTTGCGTTTGGGGGTTCCGGCTACTTTTTTTATCAATGGGGCTTTTATAGATAACAAGCGCTTGATGTTTAGGCATTTGGCGGCTTTGATTTACAGCCATTTGGAAGCGCGGAATGACTTGGGGGCCAAAGATGCGGACTTGCTTTTTTCTGCGGGGCATGCTCAGGAGAATGAGCTTTTGGTTTGGGCAGAGCGAATTGGCTGTTTGGTGCCTGATTTTTTGGCCCAAAAACAACCTTATTTGACATTAGAGGAGCTAAAAGCCCTGCAAACTATGGGGTTTAGTATAGGCGGGCATAGTTGGGATCATCCTTTATACAAAAAGCTGTCTTTGGAGGAGCAATTGGTACAGACCGAGAAAAACCAGCAGCAGTTGGTGGCTTGGCTGCGGCAGCCTATTCGGGCCTTTGCGTTTCCTTTTACGGACCATAAAGTGGGGCTCGATTTTTTTGAGCGGGCCAATTTGGACCTTAGCTTTGGCGGGGCGGGCATTAAGGAAGAAATGCAGTTGGGGCGGCACATACAGCGCTTTCCGATGGAAGAAATGCGGATACGGTCTGGGGCGCAAAAATTAAAATCGGCCTTTGCTTATGGGAGCTTATTGCGGACCTTAGGGAAGCGCAAGATAGATAGGAGGTCGACAGCGAGAAGGTTATCTTAGGGCCGTTTTTTTTTAGCAGAAGGCCTAGGGTTGTTGATTGTCGGCATTAGACTGATTTTTACTAGGGCGGATAAGGAATTCTCCTATGCGCAAACTTAGCCATAAGGTGGACAGGAAGGCTATTGCTTGGCGACCATAAAGTAGAATATATACAAGCTGAGATCCCTCTTCTTTTTCTGAAAACTGCTTTGTGTAAAAAATGTAGCTGTACCCAACAAACGCAAATAACAAATTGGCCATATGAAAGAGTAGTTCAAAGCAAAGGTAATAGATAAGGAGGCTAATAAGTCCCCAATTTAGTGGGTTTTTATTGTAGCGAATGGCCTTCTTTCTGTAGAGGTAAAAGTTGAGGCCAAGCATAAGGAGGAAGGGGATGTAATAAGCATAGTAGTTGATCATGGGCGTGTTTTATGGTAGGTTTAGGGATGCAGGGGGCGAAGCCCCCTTGGCCCGCAGGGCCAAATGGCCCAGCGCTGCGCAGCCGTGGCCCGAAGGGCCAGACCCAAGCCGCCGAAGGCGGCTGCAGGGCCGAGCAGACCTGCGAGCGGCGTAGCCTTTCTATTACCCACTTTTATTTTATGTGATCTGTCCAAGCATTTTGGCCGTGTCATACATAATGTAAAAACGCTCAAGTCCTTTCTCTACTTTTTTAATGGAAGCCGCATGTTTTATTTTCTTTACAATACCATCAAAGCCTCCGAGCGAGGCTATGACCCAGTAGGCCCAAGCCATTGATTTAGAGTTAAATGGATTACTATTGTAAGGGCTCTTTTTTCTTCCGTCTAGATGTTCTACAAAAATAAGTCTCGAGAAAATCAACCTCTTTCTTAGTAAAAATAGTAAGCGCTGAAGTCTCATTATCTTGGTTTAATCCGGCCTCTCGTAGCCTAAGGATCTTGTCTGATGCACTAATTGCCATAAGTATCATTTTGCGGATGGCGCCTCC
>NZ_JH719942.1:503599-990034 GCF_000275825.1 Saprospira grandis DSM 2844 | reverse complement strand
GTTTGTACTTAGACGGGCTACTTGGTAATCGAATAGATTGATAAGGGGACGTTCTTTTTGTCCTCTAAAATAGCTGTTCTCCTATGTTCCTTAGAACGAATCAGGTATTTTATATTATGCCGATTAAGACATTCCATCATAGGATATATATCTGCTTCTCGATCACAAACATGTAAAATATCTAATTCTGGATTCACTTTTTTAACTCTTTATCGGAGTCTAGCATAGATATCAACCAACGTGTCTTTTCCCCTGCAAAGGGCCCTGAATTTCTATTCTTTTTTTTCTTTACAAGTAACTCTATCTTTATCTCTAGAATATAAATCTGCACTTCCAATGCATTGAAAACTAGATGTATCTCGATCGATCACTATGCTTACATGACCAAAAACAGATAAATTGGATTCTCGTCCTCCGGGACCTAAACCTTCTTGGTTCTTAATCCAATTCTTCCTATTATTATAGCTTATTTCTGTAGTATCATGTGGTACAATTACTCGCTGTTTACCTCCTTTCGCTAATGCTTGATGACAGCTTTTAATATATTCCTCTTGGATATAATCCTCCGTAAAGGTTGCATTGCTAAATAAACGGTAAAGCATCTTATGCTCTGCAGCTGTTTTTCCTAAATTCTTAATTTGCGTAGAAGGATTATCTTCTAACATAGAATAAAGCTTTAATATATTGTTTTTAGTTTGCTTATTCATTTTTTTGGGAGCTGCTGAGATCGTCATCATTTTAGCTTATTTTTGAACAAATTTAATCCTTTTTTAAAAAGTGGGTAATAGAAAGCGGCGTAGCCTAGCGGCGGCCGCCCCGCTATAAAGGGCGGCCGCGGGCCCCTAAATATCTGCATCTAGAATATCTGATTTTTGGGGAGGGCTATAATTTTCTAGCCAGCGTTTGTTGCCCCATTTGCAGACACTAATAGCAAAAGAGGCAGTAATAAGAATTTTGCCAATTTCATGTATACTAATGGCCAGATCGCCAAAAACGAGCTCAAAGACTAGGGAGACCACTATTCCAATGAGGATATAGCTGCCAATAAATAGGCCCATGCCAATGAGCAGCCATTTGAGTTTGGGGAGGGATTGTTCTGCGGCGCTATCCCAGTACCATTTGCCAATGGCTAGGGCGCCGGCAAGGATAATAGTGAGTATGATAAACATAGATATAAAATGCTAAGGTGAATAAATTAAAGTCCTGCATCTAAGATGTCGTCTTGCTCCTCCAAAGAGAGGGCTTTATCATCTTTAATAAGGACAGGGCCTAGTAAATAAGTGAAAAGTAAAGAGAGAAATCCAATAACTAAATTGAAGAGGAGCTCAAAGCCGGGCTCTGCGGTAATCTGTTCTTCTAGGAAAAACATAAGGGGGAGGGACATGAGTATAACTAAGCCATAATAAATAACAAAAGCTAGAAATGCCCATAAATAAGCATTTTTGCCTCTTGCTTTTGCTAAGTTCCAATAGTTGCGAATTACGCCAATAAGTATAATAAGGCTAATCATTCTGTAAGAGGTTTTGATAAATAGAAAGTCTGATAAATATAAAAGGTCAAAATTAGTTTCTCTTTTGCTTAATTAATTTAAACCACCAGATTGTTCCAGAGATTCATCTATTTGCTTTAGGGCTAAGTTTAGACTTCTATAAGAAGTCAGTACATTTACATCAAATCATCTATACATGCATAAAATTATACTTCTATTATTGATCAGCTTTTCTCCTTTATTCTTGGGGGCACAAGGGCTATTTTTGGGCGAGCGCCAAGAGCGCTTAGGCAACTATAAAACCTATACGCTTTTAGAGTCTGAGGAGAATCGCTTTCAGGTTTTGCGTTTTAACAAGCAATTTGACAAGGCCGAAACCGAAATTTACGATGGGCAGCTCAAGCTAAAGGGGCGCTATATTTCAAGCGACCGAAAGCGAAAATATGGTGGAGCCATGCACATTCAGGACAAAAACTATTTGCTCTATTCCTACTATAAAGACAATAAGAGCCTACAACGCTATGAGGATGTGAGTCTGTATGCTAAAGAAATTTTGCCCGATAGTTTTCAGCTGGCTTCCGATAGCATTGCCCTGATCCCTCCTTTTGATATGAAAGAGCGCCTCTACCGAGGCAATTTTGTCTTTTCTCCAGATGGCAGCAAATTGCTGCTTTATGATTATGAGGAAGAAGGGGATATTGAAGATATTCGAGGACTCACCAATAGCATCCGCCTGCGGGTACTCGATACCAGTCTTAAGCTGCTCTGGGAGCGCAAGCTAGATCTCTCTCTTCATCAAAGTGGAAAAAGAGTGGTCGCCATTCAAAAGCTGAAGATTAGCAACCAAGGAATCATTGCTATTCTCTGCGATCGATTTCGAGAAAAACGCTCTTATCAGCTCAAAAAGGTAACGGCAGATCCTCTGGTCTATTTTTTAGGCCCCAATGCGGGGGAATTTACCCATTTCAGTCCCAAATTAGGCGAGTTTTTCTACAATGAAATGGATATCCTTTTTGATGAGGAGGGCAATATTTATTGGACGGGGCTCTACTCGCAGAAAAAATATTATAAACAAGGCGGCTATTTTTTTATTAAGATAAATGCCGCCCGCAATCAGGTGCTGTCTAAGTATAAGCAGTCCTTTTCCGACTCGCTAAAAGCCCAATTACTGCATCGGAAATTAGGGCGAATTAAGGAGAAAACAGAGCTGCGCAACTACAAAACAATCAGTTTTAGGCAGCTGGCCGATGGCCGCCTGATCTTACTGGCCGAAGAGCGTCCTTATGGCATTCATAACTTTAAAAGCTACAATACTTTTCTGCTCTGCTTCTCTGAAGCTGGAGAGCTACTTTGGGAGCAGACGATCCTCAAACACAACTCTTTTCCCAAGTCTAAGGCTACTTTTTTGCGCCCTTACCTTTGGGAAAAGGCCGGAAAGCTGTATCTGCTCTTCAATCGAGGCCTCTATGGCCGCGAATCAGGCGCCTACCTGGCCCAAATAGATACCCAAGGCGAGCTAAAAGAGAAACAGTTATTATCTTACGAATTTAAAGACGAATTGCTCTGCCCAGAATTGAGCTACCCGCTAGAGGATGGCCGTCTGTTTCTTGGCCTGCAATCGCTCTATTTCCGATATTACCAATTTGGTTTTCTTGAGCCCCAAACTTTTATGGAGGCTTCCGAATCAACATCAAAATAATCATATCATGAATCAGATCTGCTGGAAGAGCCCCTCCAACATTGCCATTATTAAGTATTGGGGTAAATATGGCCGCCAACTTCCCAAAAATGCCTCTTTGAGCTTTACGCTTTCGGCTGCCTATAGCCAAACAAGCTTAGATTTTTGTCCTAAAGAAAAAGGGGGGATTCAACTCCGCTTTTTATTCGAGGATCAAGAGAAACCCGCTTTTGCTCAGCGTATTCAGGGGTTTTTAGAAAGTATTTTGCCTGAATTACCTTTTCTAGATGAATATGCGCTGACGCTTAAGTCCAAAAATTCTTTCCCTCATTCTGCGGGTATTGCTTCTTCTGCTTCTAGTATGAGTGCGCTGGCGCTTTGCCTTTGCGATATGGCGGCCAAATTAGGCCTTGGCCCAGCTTCCGATCAGGCCGAATTTTGGCAAAAAGCGAGCTATTTTGCCCGCCTGGGCTCTGGCTCTGCCTGCCGCTCGCTTTACCCTATGGCCGCCTCCTGGGGCGAGTCTAAGCAGCTAAAGGATAGCTCTAATCTTTGGGCTAGCCCCTGCGGCGAGCTGCTGCATGATGATTTTAAGGCGGTCCAAGATACTATTTTGCTGGTGAGCCGGGCCGAAAAATCGGTATCTAGCACCGCTGGCCACAAACTGATGGAGAACAACCCCTTTGCCCCGCTTCGCTACCAATTAGCCGAGGAGAATTTGGACAAACTTTTAGCCGCTCTCCAAGCTGGCGATTGGGCAACCTTTGGCCAAATTGCCGAGGAAGAGGCCCTGATGCTACACGCCCTCATGATGACTTCTCGCCCTTCTTATGTGCTGATGCAGCCCAATAGTTTGGCCCTGATCGAGAAGGTCCGCGACTGGCGCCAACAAACGAATTTACCGCTCTATTTTACCCTGGATGCAGGCCCAAATATTCATCTGCTTTATCCCAAATCTATTATCAAAGAGGTGCAGCCTTTTCTTCAAGAGGAGCTGTTGCCTCTCTGCGAAAATAGAGGCTTTCTCGCCGATGAATTGGGCTGCGGCCCCGAAAAATTAGCCCTAGTATAATACCTTATAAAAGCTTCCCTAGGGAGGCTTTTTTTATGCCGCTATTTTGGGGCTGCCCCGCCCGCAGGGCGGGTCGGGCTGTGTCGCAGCTCGCTGTTCGCTCGGCCCTGCGCCGCCTGCGGCGGCTGGGTCTGGCGCTTCGCGCCACTGCTGTCCATCCCTCAGCCTGCGGCGGCTTCGCCGCCTGTCCACCGCATTTTTAAGGATAAAATGAATAGTTTTAGCTATTTTTGCCCCTCAAATTAAAGACATCTATCATGAGAAAAATAAGCGCTGATTATATTTACCCCATTAGCGAAGCCCCCATCAAAGAGGGTGTTTTGGTCCTTGATGAGGAGGGCCGTATTCTAGAAATAGGCCAAAGAGCCAATTATCCCCAAGAAGAGATCGAGATCCATGAAGGGATTTTGGTCCCTGGCTTTATCAATGCCCATTGCCACCTAGAGCTTTCTCATATGTTGGGCAAAGTAGAAACGGGCACTGGCCTCATAGACTTTATTAAGCAGGTGGTTTCTAGACGAAATGCCCCCGAAGCCGAAATTGCCGAGGCTATTGCTTGGGCCGAGGACCAAATGATTGCTAATGGTATTGTGGCCGTAGGCGATATTACCAATGTTCCCGATACCTTTGCCCAAAAGGCCAAGGGCCGCCTGCGCTATTATAGCTTTATTGAATGTTTTGACTTTTTGCAATTTGCGAATGCAGATACAGAGTTTGAGAAGTATAAGGCTGTTTATGATGCGCTCCCTTTAGCGGAAGGGAGCAAAAAGGTGATGGTGCCTCATGCGCCTTATTCCGTTTCTCCCCAATTATTTGAGCGGATCAATGCCGTTAATAAGGGAGCGGCTCATACGGTAAGTATCCATAACCAAGAGACGCCCCCAGAACAAGAACTCTTTTTGAGTGGTAGCGGTGGCTTTGTCGATTTCTATGGGCAGTTTGGTTTTTCATTGGACCATTTTCAGCCCAATGGCCGCACGGCCATCCATTATGCCCTTTCTCAAATGGACCCCGAACAACGAACGCTTTTTGTGCATAATACGCTCACTTCTGAGCAGGATATTGCTTTTGCCAAAAGCTGGGGCAAGGCGGTGTATTGGGCCAGTTGCCCCAATGCCAATCTCTATATCGAAAATCGCTTGCCCAATTATCAGGCATTTTTGAAAAAAGGCGCTAAGGTGTGTTTAGGTACCGATAGCCTCACCTCTAATTGGTCCCTCTCTATTCTAGAGGAAATAAAGACCATCCGCCGCTACCAGTCTTATGTGCCTTTTGAAACGCTTTTGCAATGGGCCACCCTAAACGGTGCCGAAGCCCTAGGCTTTGAGGAGGAATTGGGCAGCTTTAGTATAGGCAAAAAACCTGGTGTCAATCTACTGACCGTTGCGCCCGGCCAAAACTATGGAGATGCGAGTACTGCTGTAGAAAAACTAGCCTAATTCTCTGTTCTTGAGGAGGCCCAAAAGCGGTATTCGTCGCTGCGCTCCTCATTCGCAATATAACCCGCCCACCCACCCCTCTGCGGGATTCCTTAAGGAATCCCTTAGGGGAGTGGCTGGGCTTTTTTTGTTTAACATTTTCTGTCTGCCCTTTTTGTTGCCTAGGGGCTTGTCCCTAAGCGATGATTGGCTGAATTCTGCTTTTGAGCATTAAGCTAAAAGCTCAAACTTTATTTGGAGACAGAAAATCCTGAACAGTCCCTATCGCAGTTTACAACTGCCGTTTCACAAATTGCAAATAGCATCCCCTGCTTTACAACTGCCGATTCACAAATTGCGAATAGCATCCCCGACTTTACAAATGCCGTTTCACAAATTGCGAATAGCTTACAAAGGCCGAATAGAAGCGAAGGACTTCCATTCGGCCTAGCGATGTGCAAGGGTGGCCGTAGGCCAGACCGAGCCAGCGAAGCTGGCGAAGGGCCGAGCAGACCTGCGAGCCCTGAAGCGTAGCGCCGCAAGGCGAAGCCGCAGCGGAGGCCCCAAATCCTACTCCCTCAAATAGACTGTTGTACCAGCTACAATAGTTTGCAGGACCTTAGTTTGGGGAATATTTTGGAGGGGGACCTGCATAATATCTTGGGAAAGGATGGCAAAATCGGCCATCTTGCCAACCTCCAAACTTCCTTTTTCCTTTTCTTGAAAAGCGCCATAGGCGGCATCTAGGGTATAGGCCTTTAGGGCTTGCAGGCGGCTCAGCTTTTGGTCGGCCTCATAGACCTGGCCATCATTGGCTTGGCGGCTGACCAGGCTATAAAAGCAAGCGATCGGGTTGATCGACTCCACGGGGGCATCGGTGCCGTTAATCAGTTTGGCGCCAGAGTCCAGCAATTGTTTCCAGCGGTAGGCGCCCATAGCGATGCGCAGGCGGCCCAGGCGGCTTTGGGCCCAGGGGCGGTCGGAAGAAAAGTGGATCCCTTGGACCGAGGCGATAACATCTAGCTGGGCAAATCGGGGAATATCTTGGGGGGCAATATGCTGGGCGTGTTCAATTCGGAAGCGGTGATCTTTGGCGGCTTGGGGATGGGCTTTTAGGACCCGTTCATAGATATTGAGCAGCTCTTGGTTGGCTCGGTCGCCGATAGCGTGAGTACAAAGCTGAAAATTGGCTAGTAGGGCTTTTTGGGCAATTTCCTCAATGGTTTTTAGGGGCAGAGTAGGGTGGCCAAAATGGCCAGCTCGGTCGCTATACTCCTCGAGCATCCAAGCGCCTCTAGAGCCTAGGGCGCCATCGGCATAAAGCTTAATGCCAGCGATACTGAGGAAATCGCCTTTTTCGGGGCCTTTTTCCAGCCATTTCTCTAGGAAAGGATCTTCTTGGCCTTGGACATCGGCTGCATAATTATTGTAGGCCAGCATCACCCAAAGGCGGAGGGGGAGTTCATTTTGGGCCAGGGCTTTTCGGTAAAGTGCAATAGCGGCAGAATCGGAGCCTGCATCTTGCAGGCTGCCAATGCCATAGCTAAGGGCCTCTTGGATACCGGCTTGTAGGTCTTGGTAGCGGCTATTTTCGTTGGCGGGCGGCAGGGCCTCCTTAATGATAGACATGGCATTTTCGGTAAAAATGCCGGTGGGGCGGCCATTGGGGAAGCGGATAATCTCGCCTTCCTCATTCATTGTGGTTTCGGGCGTTAGGCTGGCCAACTGCATGGCTTTTTCGTTGGCCATCAGGGCGTGGGCGCTAGCGTGCATCAGCAAAACGGGATGATCGGGGACCGCTTGGCTGAGGGCGTCGTGCGTTTGGTAGCCTTTGATCGAAAAGGGGAGAGAGTCCCATTTACTTTGGTGCCAGGCTCGGCCAAGAATCCATTCGCCTTTTGGCGTTTTTTCGGCTTGTTCTTGGACCAGCTGGATCAGCTCCTCATAGCTTTTCACTTGGCTAAGGTCCAGTTCTCGTTTAAACTGCCCAAGGCCTAGGATATGGGCATGGCTTTCAATAAAGGCGGGAATCAGGGTATTGCCTTTAAGGTCGAGTAGTTTGGTATTAGGGCTTTGGTACTTTTGGAGGTCGTTCCAACTTCCGAGAGCGATAATTTTCCCATTGGCCACCGCCAGCGCTTCTACCTGGGCTTGGCTGCTATCTACGGTATAAATAGGGCCATTAAAGATGAGGAGTTCGGCTTTTGGTAATTCATTTTGGCAGCTGAGGAGTAGGAAAAGGGCAAAAAGAGAGAGCAGGCGCATAGCATATAATCGTTAGTCGAAAGAAAGGGTATCTGGAGCCAGCACCCAGGGAGATTCTGGGCGGAGCAGGAGCTGGTCATATTGGTCCAGCTCAAATCGTTCGATGAGAGAAATGAGTTTATCGGGATATTTGGGGTCGGTGGCATAGCCTGCGGCTTGTAGGCCTTTGGCCCAAGCCTTATAATCTTTGGAGGGGAGGAGAAAGAGTTTTTGGTAGTACTTGCGGTAGCGCAGGAAGTCGGAATGGGCACGGAAAGAAGCCTCGGCGGAATCAAAGACGCGGAAGCAGGCTAGTTGTCGGTAAGATTGGGCTTCATTATTCCATTCTCCGGTAAACTTAGAGTAGCTATCGCCTTCCCAGTTGCCGCCGCACTTCATGCCGAAGTGATTATTGGCTTGTTGGGCCAATTCGCTTTTTCCGTATTGAGACTCTAGGATACCTTGGGCAAGAGTAATACTAGCGGGCACGCCCAGTCTTTGCATTTCTGCAATAGCGAGCGGGTGGAAGCGTTCGACATAGGCGGCAATGGCTTCATTATTGGCCGCAATTTTCTCGGCTTTGCTGGGCGTTTTGGGTTGGATCCAGTGGAACCAAAAAAGGAAAAGGAAATAAAATAGCATAGGTATAAGCAGAAAGTAGCGGAGCTTGGGGGATGTCGCCATAAGTTAGATTTTGGTCCAAAGATAATAAAGAAAAGGGGGCCTAAAACCAGAAGGGGGCTATTGGGGCGTAAAAAAGGCGAGTCAACCTAAGTTGACTCGCCTCATTATTGGAATTTTTGAGTAGGCGACTACTTATTGTCTACCTCTTCAAATTCTACATCGGTTACATCATCGCCACCGGCTTGGCCGTCATTGGCGGGACCTTGGGGACCTGCTTCTGGGCCTTCGGCGCCGGGCTGTCCACCCATTTGCTGGCTAGCTGCAGCCCAAGCATTATTCACGGCCTCGATCCCTTTGTTGATGGCATCTAGGTCTTGTGCTTGATGAGCTGCTTTAAGCTCGGTTACTGCTTTTTCGATATCGGCTTTGAGGTTTTCGGGCAATTTCTCGCCATGTTCTGTCATCTGACGTTCTGTCTGATAGATGATAGAGTCGGCCTCATTGAGTTTATCTACTTTTTCGCGGGCTTGGCGGTCGGTTTCGGCATTGGCCTCTGCTTCTTGTTTCATCTTATCGATTTCCTCTTGAGAAAGTCCAGTAGAAGCCTCGATGCGGATCTTCTGTTCTTTTCCAGTGGTTTTCTCTTTAGCAGAAACGCTAAGGATACCGTTAGAGTCAATGTCAAAAACAACTTCAATTTGAGGTTCACCTTTGCGCATAGCGGGGATACCCTCTAGTTGGAAGCGACCGATTGTGCGGTTTTGGTTGGCCATGGGGCGTTCTCCTTGCAAAACGTGGATCTCTACAGAAGGCTGGTTATCTTGAGCGGTAGAGAATACCTGAGAAGCACGCTTAGGAATAGTTGTATTGGCTTCAACTAAGCGTGTGAATACGCCACCATAAGTTTCGATACCCAAAGAAAGGGGCGTAACATCTAGGAGAAGAACATCTTTCACCTCACCAGTCAATACACCGCCTTGGATAGCAGCACCTACGGCCACTACTTCATCGGGGTTTACGCTCTTATTGGGTTTCTTATTGAAGAATTTTTCTACAGCTTCCTGAATAGCAGGAATACGAGTAGAACCACCCACTAGGATAATCTCATCAATATCGCCGATAGAAAGGCCAGCATCATCTAGTGCTTTTTGGCAGGGCGTAAGCGTACGCTGTACCAAGTTGCTAATGAGTTGCTCAAATTTAGAGCGGCTCAATTGGCGGACCAAGTGTTTGGCGCCACTTTCATTGAAAGAGATATAAGGAAGGTTGATATCTGTAGAAGAACCACCAGAAAGCTCAATTTTAGCTTTTTCTGAAGCTTCTTTTAGCCGTTGGATGGCCTCCGCATTTCTGCTAAGGTCAATACCTTCTTGTTGTTTGAACTCGTCAATGAGCCAATCCATGATCACACGGTCAAAGTCGTCACCACCAAGGTGCGTATCTCCGTTTGTTGATTTTACTTCAAAAACGCCGCCGCCTAGTTCAAGGATAGACACGTCAAACGTTCCTCCACCAAGGTCATAAACAGCGATAGTTACATCCTCATCAGCTTTGTCCATACCGTAAGCAAGTGCTGCAGCAGTAGGTTCGTTGATGATACGACGCACTTTAAGGCCGGCAATTTCTCCAGCTTCTTTAGTGGCTTGACGCTGAGAGTCATTAAAGTACGCAGGTACAGTAACTACAGCTTCAGTCACTTCTTGGCCCAAGTACTCTTCTGCAATGCGCTTCATTTTTTGTAGCGTCATGGCCGAAATTTCCTGTGGGCTATATTCGCGGTCGTCAATTTTTACGCGAATGGTATCGTTGGCCCCTTTCAAAATTTCGTAGGGGACCTGATTCACATCATTGCCAGCTTCACTATGGCGCAAGCCCATAAAGCGTTTGATAGACATGATTGTTTTGTGCGGGTTGGTAATTGCTTGACGCTTAGCGGGGTCACCGATTTTGCGTTCGCCATTATCCAAAAAACCAATAACAGAAGGCGTAGTGCGCTTACCCTCTTCGTTGGTAATCACTACAGGTTCGTTTCCTTCCATTACAGATACGCAGGAGTTGGTAGTTCCTAAGTCGATTCCTATAATCTTACCCATAACTTGTAGATATTGAATTTGTTAGTTTGATAGTCAATTATTGTTGTTCGCCTCATTGAGCGACACTGCCCTAAGATCAAGGCTTGTACCAACAGATTTTTTTTCCTTTTTTGCCCTTTTTTTTGCCAAATCGGCTGTTTTTGCCTGCATTTTGGCCTGACAAGCTGCCATTTTTTCAGTTTTTGTCCGCTCTCTTGTCAGGGATTGATTGGTGGCCTGGCTTGCTGGGCATAAAAAAAGGCCCTCTAAAGGGCCTTTATAGTTTAGTTACAGCTATAATCTCTAAAACCAAGATCTCGAGTGATTTCCCCAAATTTGAGGTACTCCAAAACTTCATCGTCTAATTCATAGCCTTTTCTAGTCGTAAACATTTTTGTGGTAAAAATGCCATAGCCATCAGGAACATTAGTATAGGGCTCTGCCGGAAACAGCCCCCCCACCAAGCTTTGGTTGGCCGCATTGGCCTTGAGGTAGTTGGCCAGCTCTACGCCAGCAGCATCTACCCGAATATCCAATTCGCTAAAGCAGCGGCGAATATTATTATCTGTAGTACTGGGTAGATTGTTGGCCAAATAACGGAAGAAGCTCTCGCCATTGATTTCTTGGGCTACACTTCCATCCCCTTCAATAAAGCGCTCATAGCTTTGTGGGCAATTATTGCAGAGTCCTCTAGGCGCTGAACTACCCGAGGCCAAAATAGAGCGGAAGGGGGTCCACTTGAGGGTTTTACGGACTCGAGTGCCTGGAATCTCGGGCTCGCCTGCTTGGCTTTGGTCTACCTCAAATTCATAATAATGAATATCTAGGGAAAGATCATAAATAGCCGCATCGCTTGGGGTGGCCCAGTTGAAGCGGATATCTCTAAAAATCCAGTCTTGGCTGCCTCGATCATAGTTGGCCCACTTAATCCCCAAACTAGTAGAGGGCGTGGTGACTCTAAACTCATTAAAGGTAGAGTCGGTAAAATCACGACTGCCCGGCTGAATGCTCTTTGTATATATATCATACTCTTTGCCCGTAGCCAAGTTCTTCACCTTGAGCATAAAGTAACGACCTACAGGCAAAACGGCATCGCCCTTATAAATATAGTTAGGACTAGCCGCAAAAATACCCTCTTCTCGGTCCGCAAAGCCTTCATCGGTGGCATTTACCCGCTCAAATGTATCTAGAGGAGTATTGATGACCTGAGAACCCTGCTGCGTTTGCTCATACAAAATTACTTCTAGGTCAAAAGGACCATAATAAAGGGAGTCGGCCCGCTGCGCAATCTGAAAGGCATCCGTACGAGGGTCCAAAAAGGCCTTTTCAATACGAATATAGTGCGGCTCCATAGGCGAAAATAAAGGCAGAGGGTTAATTACGCCATAAACAATAGGCACCTCTTTCCAGTCGCCAACTACGTCAACTTCATTATCACAACTATTATTCAACAGGCCAAAACAAAGGAGTAGGGCCAGTACACTCCATCTTTTTAAGTACATAGATTTTAAATTCTAAGGATGAGACCAAACATTTTTGGGCAAAAAAGGACTTGCGCAAATTTAACTAAAAGGCCCACTAATCTTAAATTTTTAAAAAACTTTAAGGCTAGGTCCTAAGCAAACAAAAAAAATATAGTTTTTTTTAGAAAACCTTTGGAAGTTTAAAAAACTGCCTTATATTTGTGCCACGCAAAACAAAAACAGCTGGTTTCGTAGCTCAGCTGGTAGAGCATCGGACTGAAAATCCGTGTGTCGGCGGTTCGAGCCCGCCCGAAACCACTTTAACCTTCAAGCTTTTGGCTTGGAGGTTTTTTTTTGCCCCAAAAAAAGGCTAGCGATAAAATCACTAGCCAGTTTTCTACTTCAAGGCCTATTTATGAGGGGCGGCGGGCTGCTCTCCTTGCAAGCTTTGGCCAGCCTCGGCAAAGGCGGTAATTTTTTCCTGAATGGCAAAACCATCGGGACAGTTTTGTTTGAGTTGGGCGTTCATCATGGCTATTTTGCTTTCGCTAGCGGCTTTGGGGTCCATATTTTCGCCCAAAATTTTGGCCATAGCCTCATCAATTAGAGCTTGGTTGATGCTACTATCTGCCTGGCTGCCACATTCGCGATAGCCCTTCATCTTGCGCATATCGGGCATCAAGGGGCCCAAAACTTCCATTAGGCTAACGCCTCCTTTTTCTTTGGCTTCGGCAATAGCGGGCAGGGCCTTATCGGTAAAATTAGTGATGGCCTCGGCATGTTCTTGCAGGCAAGCGCAGGCCGTTTCATTGAGCTTGGCCATTTCGGCTTGGGCGGCGGGCTCTATTTTGGCCAATTGCTCTTCAGCGCTCAAGGGGCTAGGCGAGGCGCTGCTTTCCTCTTGGCTGCTATCGCTGGCTACGGTTGCTTTTTCCTCGCTTTGTTGAGGGGCATTATCTTGGCAAGAAAAAAGGAAAATACCAGAAAAGAGGGCCAAAAATAGCCCGATTTGAAATAAACGCATAGTTTGTTTTTTTTTAAAATGAGTTAGTCGTCACTATCCTAAATAGGAGGGAACAAACTTAAAGCTTTAACAGGAAATTAAGAAGTTTTATTTGGGGCTGCCCCTGCGGCCTACGGCCTTGGGTCGGGCTGTGCCGGGCTCGCAGGTCTGCTCGACCCTTCGCAAAAAATGCTGCGCATTTTTGCTCGGTCTGGCCCTGCGGGCCACCCTATCCATCCCTCAGCCGCGTCGCTTCGCTCCTTTGCGGCGGCTTTGCCGCCTGCTGGGCGCAGCTCGCTGCGCTCGTTTATGGCCTAGCGATGTGCAGGGGGGCGGCAAAGCCGCAGACCAAGGCCGTCAGGCCGCAGGGCCGAGCGAACAGCGAGCCCCGAAACGACAACAAGCCCTTTAGGGTGCAGTTCGACGACCGAAGGGAGTAACCGCCTGCCGAAGGCAGGAGGCCCCAAAAAATCAGCGAGCTCCGGAACGACAACAAGCCCTTTAGGGTGCAGTTCGACGACCGAAGGGAGTAACCGCCTGCCGAAGGCAGGAGGCCCCAAAAAATCAATCAAAAAATAATGGCTCCCCCTCGGCCTGTCAGGACAAACTGACAAACTGCCAAAAAGCAAGAAAAAACTGCCAAGATGTCTTTATCTTGCGGCTGGCAAAAAACTTGACAAAGGCCAACGGAGAAATCGTTTAAACACCGTCATACTATATATATATTATCATGGAAGAAAAGAAGCAGGAGGAACAACTAGATCCTCAGGAGGAGCAACAGCAACAAGAGGAGCAGTTGCAAGCAGATGCACAAACTCAGGAAGAGGAGACTGTGAAGGAAACGGCAGCTCCCAAAGACGAAAAAGAAAAATTGGCCCAAGAACTGGCCGAAATGAAGGATAAATACCTGCGTATTTATGCTGAATTTGACAACTTCAGAAAGCGCAATGCCAGAGAAAAACTGCAGCTGATCCAAACTGCTGCAGCCGATACGATTAAGTCGCTTTTGCCTGTACTCGATGATTTTGATCGGGCGGTAAAAGCTGGCCAAGAGCTAGATGATGGCATTATGCTCATCTATGAAAAAATGAAAAAAGCCTTGGTCCAAAAAGGATTGGAAGAAATGGAATCTACTGGCCAGGCCTTTGATCCCGATTTTCATGAGGCCCTCACCAAAGTGCCCGCTCCCACAGAAGAGCTCAAGGGCAAGGTGATTGATACCGTGGAAAAAGGATACATTTTGAATGAAAAAATCATCCGCTACGCTAAGGTTGTAGTGGGCCAATAAAAAAGAAGATAAAGAGTCATGGCGCAGAAAAGAGATTATTATGAAGTGTTGGGCGTAGATCGGAATGTGGAAAAGGCGCAACTCAAAAAGGCCTATCGCAAGGTGGCCATGAAGTACCACCCAGACCGCAACCCCGATAACCCCGAGGCAGAAGAAAAATTTAAGGAGGCAGCCGAAGCCTATGAGGTGCTCAATGATGACCAAAAGCGGGCAGCTTATGATCGTTATGGGCATGCTGGCGTGAATCAGGGTGCTGGACCTGGCGGTGCGGGTGGCTTCTCTATGGAAGATATTTTCTCTCAGTTTAGCGACATCTTTGGCGGTGGCGGCGGCGGAGGAGGTTTCGACTTCTTCGGTCAGCAGCAAGGAGGCCGTGGCCGTAGGGCTGCAGGTGGCCAAAAGGGCTCTAATCTTCGTATTCGGGTTGGCCTTACCTTAGAAGAAATTGCCAAGGGCGCCAAAAAGAAGATTAAGGTTAAGAAGTACGTCAGTTGTGCCAGCTGTGGCGGTTCTGGGGCCAAAGATAGCAACTCCATCAAGACCTGTGGTACTTGTAATGGCAGCGGCTATGTGCGTCGGGTGCAAAACACCTTTTTGGGCCAAATGCAAACCACCGTGGCTTGTCCCCAATGTAATGGTTCTGGAAAAAGCATTACCAGCAAATGTACTAGTTGTGGTGGTGAGGGCCGTACTTATGGCGAAGAAACCCTAGAAATTGACATTCCTGCTGGTGTATCGGAAGGCCTACAGCTTTCTATGCATGGCAAAGGGAATGCGGGCATGAACGGTGGTCCTGCTGGCGATCTGCTCATCAATATCCAAGAAAAGGAGCATGAGCTCTTTGCTCGAGATGGCAATAATATTCATTATGAGCTAGACGTCAATTTTGCCGATTTGGTCTTAGGTACCGCTGTGGAGGTGCCCACCCTAACGGGCAAGGTCAAGGTGACCTTACCTGCGGGTACCGAGGGCGGCAAGGTCTTTCGTCTAAGAGGCAAGGGCCTCCCTTCTCTAAGAGGATATGGCCAGGGCGATCAGCTCATTCATGTCAAGGTTTGGGTGCCTAAAAATGTATCTTCGGATGAGCGCCGCGCTTTAGAAAAAATACGCGACAGCAAAAATTTTATTCCCAATGCCAAGGAAAAAGGCGGTAGAAAGGGCTTTTTGGACCGTCTCCGGGATGTTTTTGGAGGGAATTAAAAAAAATAATCGCTAGAAGTTTGGATCTAAAAAATATTGCCCTATATTTGTGACCACAAACAACAACGCTACTAGCGAATCGGGATGTAGCTCAGTTGGTAGAGTACTCGTCTGGGGGGCGAGTGGTCGCTGGTTCAAGTCCAGTCATCCCGACCAAAAGCTGAATAACTTTAGAGTTATTCAGCTTTTTTTTTGTGTTTTTATGTACTTTAGTTGATGGACTTCTTCATTTTAAATCTTCGGCATAATGAGAATTAGGGAACTTGAAATTTATAATTTTAGAGGGTTTGAACAGTTAAAGCTCAAATTAGACCCCCACTTTAATATCATTGTTGGGAATAATGGAAGTGGTAAGACCGCTATCTTAGAAGCATTGACAGTAGCTATGGGGTCTTATTTCTTAGGGATTAGAAATACGGATAGCCGACATATTCTAAATAAAGATATTCACATCAAAACTTTTGAACACAATGAAGAGTATGTCTTTCCTGTTGTTGTGCGTGCTCGTGGAGAGGTTCAGGGAGTTTCGGTTGATTGGGCAAGAAGTTTAAAGGGAAGAAAAAATAGAACGACCTCTAGAGGAGCTTCTAGCATCAAGCGGATTGCTACTGAAGCAGAAAATCAAGTAAGAACAGGGCAAAATGTAGAATTGCCCCTGCTTGTCTATTATGCGACAGGTCGTCTTTTTGATTTGGCACAAAAAAATAAATCGACAACAACAAAGCAAATTAGCAGCAGATTTAGAGCTTATGATCGTTGTCTAGAAGCAAAGTCTACACACAACCAATTTCAAAAGTGGTTTAAAGCTAAAGAAATATCAATTATCCAAAAAAGACAAGAAGACCTTAGCTTTAACTTAGTTAAAAAGGCAATTGTAGAAAATGTGCCCGACTGTAAGGACTTGTACTATGAGTTTGATCCTGATAAACCAGAAGGACTCAAAATGCTGTTAGAGGATGAACGAATTCTATCTTTTAATGCACTTAGTGATGGTAGCCGAAACTTTCTAGCTATTATGGCTGATTTAGCCCATAAATGTGTTACCCTAAACCCTCAACTACAAGAAGAAGCACTTAAAGAAACAAAGGGAATTGTCTTGATTGACGAACTAGATTTACATCTGCATCCAGAATGGCAACGGAGAATGATTAAGGCCCTCAAATCTACTTTCCCAAATTTACAGTTTGTTGTGAGTACGCATTCGCCCTTCCTTATTCAAGAAGCTGCCGAAAACGAACTGATTAAACTAAAAAATAATCAAGCAACTATTGGCTCTGCTAACCATCTGTCTATAGAGGATATTGCAGAAGAAATTCAAGATGTGGAAAACCCTCAATGGAGCAAAAGCCGGCAATATATGTTTGAGCAAGCAACTGCTTATTATAAAGCAGTTAAAGAGGGCAGAGCCACCCCCGAAATGAAAGCAGAGCTGGACAAGGCCATGAAACCTTTTGCTAAAGACACTGCCTTTTATGCAATCTTAGAACAAGAACGCATCATTCAAGAGAGCCAAAAAGGAAAGGAATGAGAACCGTAGAAAAAGGAATTGCGCCAAATGTCTATCAAAAATACGGAGATGCTAAACATGATTTGGCTGGCCGAATTGGCTACTATTGCTCTTATTGCGAAATGTCTGTTCACAATATGCTGGAAGTAGAGCATGTTCATCCGAGGGCTAATGGTGGAGCGGACTTAGATTGGGATAATTTTCTACTTTCCTGCAAATATTGTAATACCATAAAATCTAGTCGCAATCTTAACCGAATAGGTTATTTATGGCCCGATCAAGATAATACAGATTTGGCTTTTGAGTATAACTCAGCTAATGAAGTAAGCGTAAAGACAGGGCTTACTGGAACCTTAGCTCAGGCCGCAGAAAATACCATTCATCTAATGGGCTTGGATCGTTTACCTGGACATGCAGCCCCAACTCCTGCAGACACAAGATGGCGCTCTAGACAAGAAGCTTGGGACAAAGCCAATCGAAGCTTGAATAATTGGAGACGAGCCCCTATCCCCGAAATGGCAGCGCAAATTGCCCTTAGCGCACTAGAAAGTCATTATTCTGTCTGGATGACTGTCTTTGAGGGAATCCCTGATGTTCTTGCCGCTATTGATCTTGAGTATGGACGTTTTGGACTATTTAAAGATAGGGATGCCGCCGGAAATCGTGTAATTCGTACTAATGGGCAGATTTAAATGCTAAAGCAAAAGCCGCTTGGGGTATTACTCTACCCCAAGCGGCTCGCCCTACTGCCAAAACTCCGCTAGTAACTCTGCCTGTGCCAAGACGGTTTCCGTAGCCAATTTCTGCAAATCGGGTGGATAGCCATATTTGCGCAAGGTCCGCTTGACAATTACTTTGAGCTTTTTACGAACCGATTGCTTGACCTGCCAGTCAATACTCGCACTGGCCCGTACCTTATCTACTAGTACGCGGGCCAATTTGAGCAGCACCTCATCCCCCAATAATTCTTTGGCGCTTTTGTTCTGGGCTACCGCATCATAAAAGGCCAACTCATCTTTGCTTAAGCCCATATTCTCCCCCCGCTGGTCCGCAGCCCGAATATCCTTTGCATGCTGAATCAATTCCTCTAAAATGTCAGCAGTGCTAATGAGCTTGTTCTGATAGCGCTGTATACTGCTCTCTAACATATCCATTAAGCTCTTACTTTGAACCAAATTGAATTTGGAACGAACAACGATCTCATCCCGCAAAAGCTTTTTGAGCACTTCTACCGCTAGATTGCGCTGCTTCATCCCCCGCATCTCTTCCAGAAATTCCTCATTCAAGATGGAGATTTCGGGCTTTTTTATCCCCGCCGCATCAAAGATGTCGACGACCTGCTCGGAGACAATGGCCTGATTGACGACCTGCTTGATGGCAGACTCGACCTCGTAGTTTTGGCCCCCATATAAAGTATGCAAAGTGGTTGCAGAATCAGGACGGGACAGAATTGAAGTTTGACATAACCACTAGAATAAGCAACGGATGATAGTGACAGCTCGGCTCCCTTGTCTAGGGCCAAGATTTTTTATGTTTTATAAGGCCCTAAAAACTTATCTCCATTAAAATGAATCAGGTGTCCAGGATTATTAGCAATCCAAACTTCTGTTTCCCAAGCAATATCTGCAGTATATTTCCGCATACTAGCTCGATCAGGAAAGGCGGTAACATAAATAAGTTCAGCTTTAGAATCCGCAAAGAGTTGGCTGAGCTCTAAATAGCGTTTTCCATCTATAGGACCATGACTGGTGACAGACTCGATTAAAAAGAGCCAGTTTTTTTCTTCCCAATACAGTACAACATCCGGCAGTTGTCCTTTTTCGTTTAGTTGTATACCCAATTGAACAAAATCTCTTTTTAAGAAAAGATCATTTTTAGCTCCCGTATCGCCTATGTATAAAACTTTCGCTCCAGGTGCAAAGCGAGCTCCAAATTCTTTAATAATTTCTTTGATCAGTTGACTGTGGGCACCAGGACTTAAATAGTGTTCAACGCCTTCTGCTAGATCCACTGGAATCATCTCCATATCCCTAGCTTTAGCATACTCTGCTGCTAGTGTTTTTTGCTGTTCTAAATAATTTTCCAGCTCCTGTTCCCACTGATTTGTATTGTAAAGAGTAAGTAGTTTCTTTAGTTCGGCTGCAATTTGATAACAAGCTTTTGGACTATTAACAGGACGATCCGGTTTATCTGGATTATATAAGCAGACACCAGCAGCTTTAAATTGGTGTAGACTCTGCCTGCGAATAGTTTCACGGGTATTCGGTTGATATTCTTTCTTATAGTGTTCTTTCATCCAATCCATAATAGGCGTTACCCCTATTAAAGGTGCTTTTAAGTTTTTCCAGTTGCCATCAGGTCTGAGGTCAAGCAAGGCCAAGAGGGTTAAGGCGGAACGCTCATTTTGTTGTTGAGAGGGCAAGCCTAGGCTTTTTAATATTTCAATGGCCTGCTTTATTTTTTCTTGAATATGTTTTGTTAAGTCCATTTATAAAAGTTCTTCTATCCGTTGATCAATTTCATTTTGTGTAAGGGGAATATTTGCTCCAGCACCTAAAGCTAGGAGCTGTTTTTTATTGGGATAAGGGATATTTCTTAGATCGGTAGCATTCACCTGAGTATGTCCACTAAAGAGGCGAAAGAAAGCATCTAAGAGGCTAGAATTGAGGTATACAAATAGTCCTAGAGCTATAGCTTTATCGAAACCATTTTTTTTATAATTAAAGACATTTAGTTTATTCTCAAACCCGATATAATCGCCTTTTAGCCCACCATCATAAAAGCTTGCATGGATGCGCCTTTTTTCTTCTTTAGAACTGAATCTACGGACTAAAACAAAGCAATCTTCATTTTTCCATAACCAACGTTTAGAGTCAGCTGAAATTTTGATGGCATTAGGTTTTTTAGAAACCTTAGGCCAGTTGACTTTTCCATTGAGATGGATAGGATAGAGTAGTGGAACCGCTCCTTCTTCGATGTTTTCTAGGAGGTCTTTTTTTAATCGAAAGTCAACCACAGGGCCCGTAGAAACTTCTAATTCCAAATCTTTTAGTCTGGTTTTAAAGTTTTTCATTTTATCAAAAATGAGTTGATCCTTTTCTGTAGGAGCGATATAAATAAACTTTTCCTCATCTTCCAGCTGTACGATTCGGTCAAAGTCTAAATCTCTAAGGAGTTGTTGATCATGCTGAATGCGTCCATCTTTTTCTGATTTATAAAACTGAGCATCTGGACTAGAGCTGACGAGGACTTTGCCTTGTTTTTTCCCTTTTATGAGGTGAATGATGATGTTTTCTTGAAGTACGCCATCATCAGAAAATGCATCTGTTCTACTATCAAATACATGAATGCGCTGGATGCTACTATCTTTTAGTATTTTTTCTCGGAATGCTTTATAGTATGGACCATTGCAAAAGGAGCGTGGAATGATCGCAACCAATTCACCACCTTCTTTAAGGAGGTCTAATGCCAAGGCCATAAAACCACTGTATAGGTTCACAGTTTCGATTCCTGCATAGCTCATGGCTTTTCGGTGTTCTCCTTTACTCTTTATTTTTTTGTAAGGCGGATTCATGATGATATGGCTAAAGAGTGGGGGGTGACCATTTCCGACTTTCTTGCTCATCTCCAGTACAAAGTCATCATTTAAAAATTTACTCTGGATGGGAATGTTTTGGGCTTCTAGTTGTTCCTGGAATAATTTCAAACTGCTATTGATGTGTTGGCTCATAGAGCGATCATTGTCATAAGCTATTATGTCAAGCTTTTGAAGTTTAGATCTTTTTAGCGATTCATCTATGAATGCTGCAGTTAATGAGCCTAGTCCGCAACCAGGATCTAGTAGTTGAATATTGCCTTCCATTTTCTCAAATAGAGAGGCCATGAAAACGGCTACTGGCATAGGGGTGAAGTATTGACCTTGTTTGGCTCTTTTCTTTTTGTCTATGCTTGTGTTGATTTCTTGGCGTAATTTATCTACTTGGATTGTGAGCTGCACTATGGATAGTTTTTATTTGTCTAGTCTACAAGATAGGGCTTTTCAGATTAAATGTCCGGTTTTAGTATAGAGAATAGAGCAACTTTTAGGCTTGAAAGTTATTTAAAAAGGCTGGTGCCTGTGTCTAGGTAAGTGGTTTGTTATTTTAATAACAAGAGTTTGTAATACAGTTGGTTGAGTGGGGCTGTGTTGTCCTCCAGTCATCCCGACCAAAAGCTGAATAACTTTAGAGTTATTCAGCTTTTTTTTTGTGTTTATTGGGATGTTTTGGGGCCTCCGCTGCGGCTTCGCCTTGCGGCGCTACGCTTCAGGGCTCGCAGGTCTGCTCGGCCCTTCGTCGCTCCGCTCCTCGGTCTGCGGCTGCGCCGCCCCCCTCCACATCGCTAGGCCTGCGGCCCTTTGGGCCTGTAGGATGTATATATATACCTGTAGGTTAAAACCCGCAGGACCTGAAAACAAAACCTAATTTGCTCAACCCTAAAGAAGTTGGGTTCATTTTCTTGTTTCCTGAATAGCTTCAGGAGTAGAAAAGCGAACAAGGACTTTAGTCCGTCAGTTCGCTCAGTCAATAACCCTGGGCTTCAGCCCAGGGCTATAAGAGTCTGTTTAAAACTTTGTCTTTTCCCTTTCCTGCGCCTAGGCGCAGAAAAGGCAAAACCATCAATAAAAAATAGCCCCCGCCTTTCTTATTATTAGTTTTTGTTGGAAAAAAGTACAAAACACCCTATATTCAACTATTGGAGAAACTAAAAAATAAGTTATGGCTCAGCAAATAAGAGAAGAAGATTTAGAACAACAAGTAGCTAATAAACGGAGTGAAATATCTAGAGAAAGGATGAATATTTCTTTTGGGGAGCTGGTTAATATGTATCGCGATAACGAACTAATCATCCGACCAGAATACCAGCGTTTATACCGTTGGACGGAGGACCAGAAAACCGCCTTGATTGAGTCAATCTTATTGGCTATTCCTATTCCCCCTATTTTTGTGCTAGAAGTAGAAGATGGTCGCTGGGAAATCATTGATGGTTTGCAGCGGACAGCAACCATTATTTCTTTTTTAGGGAAGTTGTCAGAAGCTAAAAACTATTCAATAACACCTCGTTTAGAGGATGAGGATGAAGGTGAGGAGCATGTAACTGAGGGAGGGATGAATAAATGGAAGTTAGCTAAGGCTATTTTATTACCCGCTTTAGAAGGTTATGGTTTTTATGACTTACCCCGAAAGTTGCAGTTGAATATTAAACGAGCAGTCTGCCGAGTAGAAATATTAAGGTCGTATACTGGCAAGGTGATGAGATTTGAGTTGTTTAAGCGCTTAAACTCAGGCGGAAGTAAGTTGAAACCACAAGAAATTAGGAATGCTATTTTTCGGACAGAGGATAATGGCGTAAGGGTAGCGGATATGCTCTTAGAGTTAAGCCAGAAGGATAGCTTTTTGCGTCTAGTTGGAAACCAGTTGTCTGCTGCTGAAAAGCAAGAATTGTATAATCAAGAGTTGGTCTTAAGGTTTTTAGCTTACTCTAATGGTAGGCATCAGTCTATTAGCGATAAAATGGAGGTTTTCTTAGATAACTTTATGCAAAAGCTCTCAAAAAACCCATCCTTTGAGAAGGAGCCTTTTGTATCAAATTTTGAAAAGGTGTTTAATCTTTTGTTGGAATTAGGGGATGAGAATATTTTTAAAAATCAGGGAGGCCAATTTACTCCTGCTTTATTTGATGGTATTTGTATAGGCCTAGAGCAAAACTTTGAACGCTTTGTAGATGACTATGATGCCCTAAGAAGAAAAATAGAGGAATTAAAAGAAGATGCAGTGTTTAGACAGGCCTCAGGCTCTGCTTCAAATTCTAGAAGTCGAACAAGAAATCGTTTGACAAGAGCAGTCTCTTTATTTAGCGAGTGATAGCATTTAGAAATAATAAACAAATGACAATAGACGATTTTAAGCAAACGACTGAAAACTTACTAGATAATTATTTGGAGCTATTTAGAGAAATTGAAGATATTTCATTTATTAAGCCTACTAGGGGAGCGTTCAAAGAAGTTCAGCAAAATATACTTTCTCAGCAATCTATAGCTATGCTTTATGCTGCTTGGGAAGGTTTTTTTCAAAATTTACTTGCAGAATATATTTCCTTCTTAAATCAAGAGATGATAAGAGCGAAGGTGGAATTATTTGATCTTTTAGATAGCATTATTGTCCGTCATCTTGAAGATCAGGTTAGCCAATTGGTTAATTCTCCTCAAAAAATAACTCAGAAAATTAGATTCTACCAAAAATTTGAAACTACTGTTACAGAGAACCCAATTAAGTTAAACACGATAATTAACACAAATAGTAATTTGGGATTTAAGGTCATGAATGATCGCTTGATTTTATTTGGTATTGAAAAGTTTTCAAAGGTCCATGAAGGTTTATCAGGAGCCCAACATTTTTTGGAAAGAGACCTAAAGAGTTTGTTAGACAGTCGAAATCGTATAGCACATGGAGCTGGGTCACTTACAGCTTCTAAAATCGATCAGAAAGACTATAACGACTACAAGCTATTATTAGGTGATTTAATGGCTGAAATAATTGAAAGAATGCTTGTAGCACTTAATAATAAAACATATTTAAAAAGCCCGTAACAAACGGTCTATAGGGAAGAGCCTATAGACCGTTTCTATTTTCCAAAATGATAAAAAACAGCCCCCGCCTTCCCAATCCCCTAAAAGCGCAGTATTTTGAGCCCTTCACATTAAATAAAATGTATTATGCGACTTAATATCTTATGCTTTCTTGCCTTATGGATTGGAGCGCTACAGCTTCAGGCGCAGTCTTCAGATTATCAGAATCGCTTTTCGGCTAGTATTATTGCTGGAATAAATATGGCCCAAATAGATGGCGATGATGCCGCAGGCTATACTAAGCCCGGCCTAAACCTTGGCGCCAGAGGAACGGCCCGTTTGGCGCCCATTTGGGACCTAGGCGTAGAGATTCTTTTCTCTCAGCAAGGCAGCCAGTCTCCCTCTCTTCAGGGGGCGCCTCGCAACTTCTACCTACACCTCAATAATATAGAGGTGCCGGTCCTTATCTTACTCAAAGATTGGGAAATTACTACAGAAGATGGCAAGGATAGCTACCACCGTATGCAGTTTGGGGCAGGCCTCTCCTATAATCGCATCCTCAATGCCACCGTAGAAGTCAATGGGCAGGATGATCCCGCCGTAATTGATAACTTCCGCAAGGATTATGTTATGATTGTGGCCGACCTGACCTTTTACTTTACCAAAAATTGGGGCCTCAATGCTCGCTGGCAAAGAGCCCCCATGAATATCCGTAAGGACACTTATTTTAATCCCTATATGTTTAGCCTGCGGGCCATCTTTACGCTCTAATTCGTTTTCATGAAAACGCTCATTTATTTTCTGCCCTTGCTGCTTTCGGCTAATCTTTGGGCCCAAACTAGCCAATATAGCCCCCTGCAGGGCCCTTCAGATGATTATCTGGACCGAGCACAGACCCTTGCCCCACAATTAGAAGGACCACATAGCAGTCTGCGGCCCTTTTTGCGCAGCGATCTGCGCAAACTAGCCAGCCAAAGTCCAGACTCTAGCTATCTTTTAGCCGATAATGCCCTTTGGGATAGCCTGGCCCCCGCAGCCAAAAGTTTTTGGTCGCATTTCTACAGACAAAAGGCCAATCTATATGCCTTGCAAGCTGGCGATTTCTATTTTTCGGTCAATCCCTTATTGCATCTGCAAGCCGGAGGAGAGCGCCTAGAAGATGGAAGCCAAAACCTGCTTTTCCTCAACCGTAGAGGCTTGCGCCTAGAGGGCGATATTGCTAAACGGCTGTTTTTTTCTACCACTTTAACCGAAAATCAAGCGGCTTATTCCACCCATATCCAAAAGCGAATTAGCCAGTTTGGGGCGGTGCCCGGAGCGGGCTTTTATAAGGTATATGACAGCCAACTAACCGATGCGCCAGAAGATGGAGTAGATTATCTTCTGGCCCAGGGACATATTGGGGTTCAGCTCATGCCCTATATCTCGGCCCGCTTGGGCCATGGCCGCCATTTTATTGGCGATGGGCACCGCTCTTTGCTTCTGTCCGATTTCTCGAACAACTATTTTTATCTGCAACTAGATACTCGCATTTGGCGCTTGCATTACCGCAATATCTTTGCAGAATTGACGCAGGATCATGCGCCCATAGCCAATGGGCTCTATCCCAAAAAGTATTTGGCAGCGCATTATCTAGACCTCAAACTGAGCAAAAACCTACAAATCGGCTTGTTTGAGGCCATCGTTTTCGGTCGAGAGCAAGGATTTGAGTTGCAATATCTCAATCCCCTTATTTTTTATCGGGCAGTAGAGCAGGGCCTGGGCAGCCCAGATAATGCCATGCTGGGCCTCAATTTCCGCTGGGATTTTCTGCGGCGCTTTGCTTTTTATGGACAAGTGGTCATTGATGAGTTTGTATTTTCAGAGGTCTTCCGTTCACCTTCTGCGGCCAATGGTGGCTGGTGGGCCAACAAACAGGGCCTGCAATTGGGCCTCAAATACCGAAATCTAGCCAATATCAATCATCTAGATCTGCAATTGGAGTTTAATACGGTTCGTCCCTATACCTATACCTTTAGAGATAGCTCGGCAAGTTATACGCATTATAATCAGCCTTTGGCCCATCCACTAGGGGCCAACTTTAGAGAGTTTTTGGCCATTATTCGCTATCAACCGATGCCCAAACTACAGCTTCGGGCCCAATGTACTTATGCCTTTTATGGGCAGGATAGCAGCGGCAGCAACTGGGGCAGCAATATCCACCTTTCTTATATTACTAGAGAACAGGAATATGGCAACCAAATAGGGCAGGGGCTGGCCACGCATTTATTATATCTGGACCTATTGGGCAGCTATCAGCTGCGCCACAATTTATTTGTAGACCTGGGCCTATCTTTCCGCCAAGAAAAAATAACTGGCCTAACAGAAAGCCCGCAGGCGCTTTGGGGCCGCCTAGGCTTGCGTTGGAATATGCTAGAGCGAGGACAAGATTTTTAGGTCCTACAGGCCCGAAGGGCCGCAGGCAATAGCCAGATTTAAACGCACTCACTTTTATAGTTTGCAGCAATTTCCCGCTAGTCGGCCCTATTTTTCTCGGCCATAGCGAAGGCTATGCCCTTAAAAAATAGCTGGCCTAGCAGAAAATTCATAGCAAACTATGGCCAAAGCAGCGCGATTAAATCTGGCTGAGGGATGGAAAGTGGGGCGGCGAAGCCGCAGACCCAGGGGCTGAAGCGAAGCGAAAGCCCCGCAGGGCCGAGCAGACCTGCGAGCCACGACACAGCCCGACCCGACCGAAGGAAGGGGCAGCCCCAAAAAACAGTAAAAAGCGCTAAAAATTCCTTAAGTTTAGGCGCTAAACAGCAAGATCATCTAAATACGTTAAAAAAAACAGTAACATGAACCAAGATGCAATGCCCCTATTGGGGACCGATCATGTGGAGTTTTATGTGGGAAATGCCAAGCAATCGGCCCACTATTATCAAACGGCTTTTGGCTATAAGTTGGTCGCTTATAGAGGTTTGGAGACTGGCGATAAGGAGCTTTGCACCTATGTATTGGAGCAGGGCAAAATCCGCTTGCTTTTAACTTCGGCCCTAGTACCCGATCATCCTGTAGCGGAGCATGTGAAAAAGCATGGCGATGGGGTGAAAACTTTGGCCCTTTGGGTAGATGATGCAGAAAATGCCTATAAAGTGGCCCTAGAAAGAGGGGCAAAATCGGCTTTTGAGCCTAAAACCTTGAGCGATGAAGAGGGCGAAGTGAAGCTGGCCGGTATTTATACTTATGGCGAAACCGTGCACACTTTTGTCGAGCGCAAAAATTATAAGGGCGCATTTATGCCGGGCTATATGGCCAAAGAAAGCCCCATGAAAACCCAGTCTGTCGGCCTAAAATATATTGATCATTGTGTGGGCAATGTCGGTTGGGGCGAGATGAATAAATGGGTAGAATATTACCAAAAAGTGATGGGCTTTAACCTCCTGATTACCTTTGATGATAAGGATATTTCTACCGACTATACGGCCCTAATGAGTAAGGTGGTTTCTAATGGAAATGGCTATGTGAAGTTCCCAATTAATGAGCCCGCAGAAGGCCGCAAAAAGTCGCAAATTGAGGAGTACATTGACTTTTATCAGGGCGGCGGCGTACAACATATTGCCGTAGCCACAGAAAATATCATCGAGACCGTTAGTCAGTTGAGAGCCAATGGGGTAGACTTCCTTTATGTGCCCGATAATTACTATGATACGGTCTTGGACCGAGTAGGCAAAATTGAAGAGGATTTGGAAGAGTTGAAAAAACTCAATATTTTGATCGACCGAGATGAAGATGGCTATTTGCTACAGATTTTTACCAAGCCGGTACAGGATCGCCCCACCGTTTTCTATGAAATTATTCAGCGTTGTGGCGCCCAATCTTTTGGCAAAGGAAACTTCAAGGCCTTGTTTGAAGCCATCGAGCGGGAGCAAGAGCTAAGAGGAACCCTTTAAGATGATAATTTGGAGTAGGTCGTTTTTGTTTTGGGGCTGCCCCTCCCTTTGGTCGGGTCGGGCTGTGTCAGGGCTCGCAGGTCTGCTCGGCCCTTCGCAAAACTTCGCTAGCGCTCGTTTTGCTTGGTCTGGCCTGCGGCCCCCCTTTTCCATCCCTCAGCCGTCGGGCCTTTGGCCCTCCCTAAACGCAAGGAGCTACTCCAAATCAGTTTTTTTAGAAAAAAAAGAGGGCCGCACACCCCTTTTTTAAAAAGAGGCGTCTATAAAACAAAGATTGGCCCAAAAGGCTAAGGATAAAAGAAAATTAGGCGGCTCCTGAAAATGAAGGAAATAAGGCAAAATGAAAGCTAAAAAAAGGCGCTTGTTAATTTAGGCTTAAAAAAAATTTTGTTTTATAACTTTATTTTACAAATTTTGTGCGGTTCCAAAAGCCCAAGGGCCAAGGAAGTAACAGGAGAGGTGCCGGAGCGGTCGAACGGGCACGCCTGGAAAGCGTGTGTGCCTTTACGGGTACCGCGGGTTCGAATCCCGCCCTCTCCGCTAATTTTCGAGCGCCTGAAGCAATTTAGGCGCTCAAATTTTCAACTACACTTTAACTTTACAGCTGCTTTCTAAGAAGTAATTTCTTGCTTCTTGGCAAAGACGAAAAGTAATTTTCCGAAAAACTGTTAAATCGCACATCTATTATGAAAAGATTGTTTGCTTTGTTGCTTGTGCTTGTTTTGGGAGCAACGATTTCAACCACGGCGCTTTATGCCCAAGATCCTCCCGCTGCAGACGGCGACCCTACTGAACAAGTAGAAGAGGGAACTCCAGAAGATGGAGCCGACCCCGCTGCGACTCCTGAAGAAACTCCAGAAGCCGCCCCAGAAGAAGAATCTGGCGCTGATGTAGAAACTGCAGATGCTGAAACAGAAAAAGTAACCTTCTACCAGCAAATTAAGAAATACTATATCGATGGAGGTTGGGAATTCATGACCTTCGTATTGGTTTGTTTGATCCTTGGTTTGGCTGTAGCTATTGAGCGTATTATCACGCTTAGCTTGGCCACCATCAACACCAAAAAGTTGTTGACCAAAATTGAGGAGCATGTTCGCACCAACGATATTTCTGGCGCTCATGAGCTTTGCAAAGCTACTCCTGGCCCTACCGCCGAAGTACTCGGAGAAGGCCTCCGCCGCGTAGATAACGGCCTAGACGCTGTAGAAAAAGCCATCGTTTCTAACGGTAGCGTACAAATGGGCCTCCTAGAAAAAGGCTTGGTTTGGTTGGCGCTATTTATCGCTCTCGCTCCTATGTTGGGCTTTATGGGTACGGTAATCGGTATGATCTCAGCCTTTGATGCGATCGAAGCCGCCGGTGATATCCGCCCCTCTGATGTAGCAGGTGGTATTAAAGTAGCCCTTTTGACTACCGTATTTGGTCTGATCACAGCGATTATCCTACAGATTTTCTACAACTTGATTACCAACAAAGTAGACTCTCTATCTAACAAAATGGAAGATGCTACAATCTCTATGATTGATATCCTCCTAGATAACGGCTACAACAATAATGGCAAAGAAGCCTAATTGATTTTCTCCATTCACATCCAAAAATCAGAAATGCCTTATGAACGGTGCATATCAGTTTTTGAAAAAGCATGGGGTGACAATTAGCTTCTCTTTAGGTGCCCTATTGTCTCTCATCTCTATCTTCGCGATCGTTGGAGGCTTTCCAGAACAAGCAGATAAGCCTACGCTTTATGCTTCAGGAATCTTCAACCCTGCGCTAAATATTACTTATCTACTCATTTTTATTTGTGCTATTGTCGCTGTTGTAGGCCCTGTCCTATACATGGCGTTCAATATCAAAGAATCAATCAAGTTCCTAGCTACCGCCGGAGCAATGCTGGTTGTTTTCTTTGTCACCAAAGCAATGGGTACTACTCCCACTGCCGAAGAATTGGTCGTCTTTCAAGGAAACCATAACCACCACCTAGAAGGTGCCGATGTCGCTTTTGTCGATGGCCTCCTCCTGTTCGCCGTGGTCATGATCTTCCTCAGTATCGCTGCCTGGGTCTTCTCCGCAGTTTGGGATACTATTAAATCATAATCATAGAAATCAAGAATTATGGCTGAAAGACAAATCCCAGAAATCAACGCAGGCTCTATGGCCGATATCGCCTTCCTGCTCTTGGTTTTCTTCCTCGTTACTACAACTATTCAAACGGATTCTGGACTACAGGTAACCCTGCCCCAATGGGTAGATGAACCCCTAGATCCTCAGGATAAAAACTCTCGTAACGTACTAGAAGTGGTCATCAATGGAGCCAATCAGCTTGCTGTAGAAGGAGAGCCCGGCTTTCCCGTAGAAAGCCTTAAGGAAAAAGCTATCCGTTTTATCACCAACAATGGTTCTGACCCCACTATGTCAGATAACCCCAAAGCAGCAGTGATCTCGCTGCAAAATGATGATGGAACCGATTACTCTACCTACCTAGGCGTCTACAACGAACTAGAAGCTGCCTATAATGCCATTTGGGAGTCAGAAGCCCAGCGCCGCTTTGGCCGCCCATACCAAACTCTAGAAAAAGAGGACCGTATGGCTATCCGTGAGGATTATCCCAAGTTCCTCTCTGAAGCGGAGCCCACTCGATTTGATTAAATCTTAAACCACTAGACCATGTCTAAATTTAAGAAGAATAAAAAGAAGGATGCCCCAGGTATCACCACCGCCTCTTTACCCGATATCGTTTTTATGTTGCTCTGTTTCTTTATGGTAGTAACAAAAATGCGTGATGCAGATGTAAAGGTGCGAGTCAGAATTCCTCAAGCTACCGAACTACAAAAGCTAGAGAAGAAATCTATGGTGAGCCATATCTTCATCGGTCCTCCTTCTCCCGTTTATCAAGCTCAGTTTGGTTCGGCTCCTAAGATCCAACTCAACGATGCTTTCGCTAAACCAGAAGATATCATGCAGTTTGTCAATGTGGAACGCTCGGCCATTAACCCCGAACGCCACAACGAAATGACTTGTGCCATGAAAATTGATGGGGAAGTGAAAATGGGACTCATCACCGATGTAAAAACAGAACTGCGTAAAGCTAACTTCCGCCGAGTAAGTTATTTGGCGAATAAGCGCGCACAATAGTTATAACAAGCAATCTTTTCTATAGGCTCTTCTCTTCCCTGAGAAGGGCCTTTTTTAGTCAATTTTAGCCCAACAGAAGCCCCTAGTATAAAAGGCTTCCCTAATTCTTCGCCTTATGCCCTCTTCGCTTATTCCCCAAAAATGGCTGCCCCATAAAACCTATATCTTTCTGGGCCTGACGACTATCTTGCTTCTGCTGGCCTTTAGCGCTTTTCTCTTTGGCCCAAATCTTTTTCTCTTTAAAGATATTGGAAGCGATACGCTCAATGTGTTTTATCCCCAACTCCATCATGTAGCCGACTATCTCCAAAAAGAGGGGCTCCCTACTTGGTCTTTCCAACAAGGAATGGGACAAAATATTCTTCCCCTCAGCCTAGGCGACCCCTTCCAATGGCCCCTCTATCTCCTCGGCCCAAAACAATTGGCCTATGGTATCGCTTGGATGGAAGCACTCAAGCTGCTTTTGGCCGCTTTCTTTTTCTTTCGCTTCTTAGGCTATAGACAGTTGGCCCCCCTGGCCCAAATGACGGGCGGACTAGCCTTCGCTTTCTCTGGCTTTCTGCTCATCGGCGCAGGCTGGTATGTCTTCAGTACGCAAGCCGTTTTTATGGCGCTCTGCCTCTGGGGCTTCGAGCGCTTGCTGGCCAAACAAAAAGGAGAGACTTTCGGCCTTTCGGTCTTTTTCTTGGCCCTCAATATGCCAGTGGATCTCTATATTATTGGCCTTTTTGTAGGCGTTTATAGCGTTTTTCGCCTCTTGGAGTTGGGGGAGAAAGACAAAAAAGCCATTATCCAACTCTACCTTTGGCTAATGATCTGGGGAGCCGTTGGCCTACTCATGAGCTCGGTCCTCCTAATTAGTACTATTGACCAAATTCTCAATAGCCCCAGACTGGGCGGAGAATCCGCATTTTTTACCCAATTGATGCAGGAAGACCTCGGCAGTACCCAAAAGGCAGAGGCCCTGACGATCCTTGGCCGACTCTTTTCTCCCAACTTTTTCTTCGGCGCGGCCTACGAACAGTTGCCCAATGGCCAAAATGTTCTGACCTATAAGGGTTGGAATAATTACCTAGAGGCGCCTAGCCTCTATATCGCTCTCCCTTTGCTCTTGCTCTTGCCCCAAGCACTCTTTTTCCAAAAGGGCAAGCAACGCTACCTGAGCTTGGCCGCCTTGGTTTTACTCTTGCTCCCGCTTTTTATTCCCTTTTTCCGATATAGCATTTGGCTGTACGCAGGTAATTATTACCGCATTTACTCGCTTTTTGTGGCCACGGGCTTGCTGCTTCTGGCCCTAAAGGGACTCTCTAAGCTGTTGCAGGGGGCCAAGCCGAATATTTGGCTGCTCATTTTTAGCCTTGTCTTTTGGGCAGCTCTGCTCTATGTTCCTTTTCTATCGGCCAAAGAGGTACAGGTCGATCAGCCTTTGCAGAATCTGCTCTTTATCTTTTTGCTGGGGGGCGCGCTAGCCATTGCAGCCCTAGCCGTTGAAAAATATCGCTTGCAGGCCTTTGGTTTTCTGGCCCTGCTCTTTTTGGCCGAGCTGGTTTTCTCGGCTAAGCAGGTGTATAGCAACGACCGCCAAATGCTCAGCAAAGAAGAATGGTCCAAAAACATAGGCTACCAAGATGAAAGTATGGCCGCTTTGGCCAAAATTGAAGCCCAAGACTCCGGCTTTTATCGCATAGAGAAGATGTATAGTTCTAGCCCCGCTATGCACAATGGCCTCAATGATGCCAAGGTCCAAAACTTCAAGGGCTCCTCCTCTTATCACTCCTTCAACCAAAAGAATTATATCCGCTTTTTGGCCAAAACAGCAGTGATTGATCCCAAAGACGAAAATCAGACCCGCTGGGCTCCCGGCATTCGCCAACGGCCTTTGTTGCAGGTCCTTGCCAGCAGCAAGTATTGGCTGGCTAAGGAACCCCTCAATCCTTTCTTTTATGTTTTGCAAGATAGTGTGGGGCCAGTCAAGATCTGGAAGAATAGTATGTTTCTTCCGCTAGGCTTTGCTTACGATACAAAATGCTCCGAAGAGCGCTGGGAGGCTCTGCCCAAGGATAATCAATCAATTAGACAACAGATGGCTTTGCTCAAAACTTTGGTCTTGGCCAAAGAGGATTTGCCCGTCTTTGCCGCCCTGCAAGATAACCCCTTGACTGATCTCAACCCTCAGGCCTATGGCCCAAATGAACTAGGCCAAGATATCGCTAACCGAAGCGGCCAAGTCGTTAGCTGGAGTAAGCTGGACCAAAAGCATCTCCAAGGCGAAATAGCACTGAAAAAGCCAGTAGCGATCTTTCTCTCCATTCCTTTCGATCCCAATTGGCAACTAGTCGTCAATGGAGAAACACAGTCACTTTATCGAGCCCAGCTAGGCTTTATGGCTTTTCTGCTGCCTTCTGGCGAACACCAAATCGAATTGCAGTTTTCGCCCCCTTATTGGCAGCCCAGCCTCTTGGGGAGTTTGCTCGGCTTTCTTATCTTTGGGGGCCTGCTGTTCTGGCAAAGAAAGCAATAGCTTTCTGTTTGGGGCCTCCGCCTCGCTACGCTCGTCGGCGCTACGTTTCGGGGCTCGCAAGTCTGCTCGGCCCTGCGGCGGCTAGGCCGCCTAGGTCTGGCCCTTCGGGCCACCCCTGCACATCGCTAGGCCGGCTCGCTGCGCTCGCCTCTAGACGCAGCACAATAGAAAAATATCCATTTGATCAATCAGATATCATTATGACTTATCAGAATCTTTTGGCCGTTGAAGAAAACGGCATTATTACACTAACTATCAATCGCCCTAAAGCACTCAATGCCCTCAATCAACAAACCTTGAAGGAGCTCAAGCAGTTTTTTGGCCAAGATGCCCTAGCCGTAGAAGGCCTTAAAGGGGTGGTCCTTACGGGAGCAGGCCCCAAGTCTTTTGTGGCCGGTGCCGATATTAGCGAGTTTACTGGACTAGACGCTCAGGCTGGTCTAGAGATGGCCCAACATGGCCAAGATATTTTCTTTTTGATTGAAGAGTTTAAGGTTCCTGTAGTCGCTGCTGTCAATGGTTTTGCCTTGGGCGGTGGCTGTGAGCTGGCCATGGCTTGCCACCTTCGTGTGGCTAGCGAGAAGGCCCGATTTGGCCAACCCGAAGTAAACCTGGGCATTATCCCCGGCTATGGCGGTACCCAACGCTTGATCCAATACTTGGGCAAAACCAAAGCCATCGAATTACTCATGACCGGCGATATGATTAAGGCCGAAGAGGCCTACCGCCTCGGCTTGCTGAATTATGTCACGCCCGCAGGAGAGGAGCTCGCTAAGGCCAAAGAACTCCTAGAGAAGATTGCTACTAAAGCCCCTATCGCTATCCAAAAAGTGATTGAATGTGTCAATAGCCACTTTAGCAAGGGCGGCTTTGAGAAGGAAGTGATCGAGTTTGCCAATGCCGTGAATACCGAAGACTTTAAGGAAGGGGCCTCGGCTTTCTTGGAGAAACGTGCGCCCAATTTTAAAGGGAACTAAGTTTTGTCCGAAATATCTGTGGGGCTGTCGACTTTTAGGGGCAGCCCTTTTTTTGTCCCAAAAACTTTAGCTATTTTCTCTAAGGAATTGGGCAAGGCGGCACCTTTGGTCCAAAGAGGCGGCGAAGCCGCCGATATGGCGGGCCCTAGCCCGCCATCTTTGCGAATAGCGCAAAGCGCTATGCCGCTTGGCTGCGGCTTTAGCCGCAGAGGCTGAGGGATGGATAGCAGTGGCCGAAGGCCAGACCCAGCGGGCGCAGCCCGCGCAGGGCCGAGCGAAGAGCGAGCTGCGACACAGCCCGACCCGCCCGCAGGGCGGGGCAGCCCCAAATCATCAGAAATAAAACATATCTAATAAATCAATCACCTATGAAGAATTTTATCCGTGAGTTTTTTGCTTCCTGCTTCGGGACCATTGTCGGTCTTTTTGGTTTGGGGGCTATTGTATTGACTATTGTGCTGCTCAACCAACCAGGAGATCCTGAGGTAGAGGAAAACAGCATCTTGAAGCTAGATTTTGGGGCTGCTGTTCCAGAATTGAGTAATAATTTGGACAAAAGTGGGTCCACCGACCTAGAAAGCCTCTTTGCCGAGAATGTAGGCCTAGCCGACCTTTTGGAGTTGATTGCCATGGCTAAGGAGGACCCCAATATCAAGGGGATTTACCTTTCTCCCAAGAGCAGCCCCGGTGGTTTTGCTAGCATGAAAAAGGTCCGTGAAGCCCTAGCCGATTTTCAGGCCTCTGGTAAGTTTGTCTTGGGCTATGCCAATAGCTATTCGCAGTCTACTTACTACCTGGCTTCTGCCTCAGATAAGTTGTATCTGCATCCTATGGGCGGCATCGATTTCATGGGCTTTGGGGGACAAATTATGTACTATAAGGGCCTAATGGATAAGCTGGGCGTGAAAGCACAGATCTATTATGCAGGGAAATTTAAGAGCGCTACCGAGCCTTTCCGCAGAACGGATATGAGCGAGGCGAACCGCAAACAAGTGCGGGAGTACCTCAATGGGGCCTATATGCAGTATTTGGAGGTCATTGGCGAGAGCCGTGGCATCTCTGCCGATAGTCTATTTCAATTGGCCAATCAGGCTAAGATTCGCAATGCCAATGCTGCCCTAGAATACGGTATGGTAGATGCCCTGAAGTATAAGGATGAAGTTATTAAGGAGTTGCGTGAGTTAGTGGGGATTCAGGATGACAAAGAGGCCAAACTGAAGTTTGTGGGTCTTTCTGGCTACTATGATGTGAAGAAAAAGGCCTTGCGGGAACGCTCTGCGGGCTCCGATAAAGTAGCCGTAATCTTTGCAGAAGGAAGCATCGTTGATGGCGAAGGCGATCGCGGGAGTATTGGGGGCGAGTTCTATGCCCGCACTATCCGCAAAATCCGTGAAGATGATAAGGTGAAAGCCATTGTTTTGCGAGTAAATTCTGGTGGGGGCTCTGCCTTTGCCTCTGAGGTCATCTGGAGAGAAATTGAGTTGGCCAAAGAACAGGGCATTAAGGTCGTGACCTCTATGGGAGATGTGGCAGCTTCGGGCGGCTATTATATTGCCTCTAACTCGGATAAAATCTTTGCCGAAAGCAATACCATTACGGGTTCAATTGGGGTATTCGGTATGATTCCCAATATGCGCGGCCTCTATGAAGAGAAATTGGGCTTGAGCATGGATACCGTAAAAACGGGCAAGTTCTCGATCATGAGTCGGGATATGGGCCAATATTACGCCTTCAATGAAGAGGAGGGGGCCATCATTACCCAATCTATTGAGGAGATTTATGACTTGTTCAAAAACCGAGTGAGTGAGGGCCGTGGCCTCAAGCGCGCCCATGTAGATAGCATTGCTCAGGGCCGTGTATGGCTGGGCACTGCCGCTCTAGAAGTTGGATTGGTCGATAGCCTTGCGGGCCTAGATGCCGCTATTACAGAGGCTGCCGCCTTGGCCAATTTGGGCGAAAGCTATGATGCCGTGCATTACCCCAAGATCAAAAACTTTGAAGAAGAGCTGATGGAAAGCTTGACCGGGGGCAAAAAAGTTGATTTCTCGCCCACCGAATGGCAGAAAAATCAATTGCTTCAAGATCTAGATCCCGAGCTTTTGATTTGGATGAAGCAGGTCAAAGACTTGCGAAGTATGCAAGGACCACAAATGCGCTTGCCTTTTGAATTAAAGCTAGATTAAAGCAATAGGACCACAATAAGTAGCGGCCTAGGAGCATCTCTCCTAGGCCGCTTTCTTTTTGGGCTAGCTCTAGGGCCAAGGACCAAAACAAAGAAAAAGCCATCCATAGTCTTGGATGGCTTTTCTGTTGCTAGGCCTAGCTAGGCAGTAGCTCAATCTCGACAAGGCTGTCTTGGCGGCTAGGATTCTCTAGCATAATAAGGCGATGGCCAAGCGGGACAATCAATTCGACGCTTTGGTTGGGCTGCAACTCATACTGTTGGCCTGGGCTATCGCTAGAATTAACCAAGAAGTAGTACAAGACGGGCTCTCCGCTAATATGCTGCAAACGCAAACGCTCGCCACCAATAAGTAGACCCTCTAGTTGCTGCTGGCTGCTGCCAGGACTCAGGGCCACTTCAAAGTTGCTAAAGTTGTCGTTTTCTTCTTCTTGCTCTTGGCTGCTATTTCGGCTACGGCGGAAATACTTGAGCTCATAAAAGTTATCTACCCGCTTGGGCGTACGATAATAATGGGCCAATAGGCGAGCAAAAGCACCATAAAGTACAATAGCAAGCTCTTCACGCTTGGCTTCCAAATCATCTACATTGTCATCGTTATTGCCTTCTACTCCCTGCTGCTGGCCACGAAGATCATCTAGCTGCTGGCCAAAGGCAAGTACACGAGCCCCCAAGCCCTGAAGCTGCGGATCGGCGCTCAACAAATCTCCCAAGGTCATAACTGCCTCAATGCGCATATCATAGGTCCCTTTTTGGAAGGGCTCTCGTCCGTAGGGAAGAAATAGACGGTAGTCATTGGTAGTAATATCATAGGTCATCTGAATTTCAACGTCCCAGCGGCGAATTTCAACGCCAGACAATTGGGCAATTAGATCTTCAAATGCTGCTGTCTTCTGATGATAATCTCTTTTCTCTACCGTATTCTTACGATACTGAAGAAGAAAGTCCTCATAGGCAGGGAGGATAAAGTTCAAGATGTCTTGAATGACAGGATCGCTGCTGGCTTTTTCTGTCAATTTGTGAACATGATCCTTCGCTAAAAGGTACATCTTCTTTTTGTTTTCTTTGGTGGTCGTATAGACGAAATTTTCCGTCTTGATCCATCCAGTAGTTTCTACCATTTCACTGTGTTTATTAGTTTGTAAATAAGATAACGTTATAAATATAGGTAAACGATTTTATAAGGTCAAGTCTTTTGCAGAAAAAAACACAACTTTTTTAACTTTTGTTGTTTACGTAGAAAATTTAAGGCTGTTTTTATGGTCGTTACTGAAGTGAAGACTGTAGATGATGATCTAAGGATTCAGACGGCTGTGGGGAATCCCCCCGCTTAAATGTAACGATCCAGACAGCTAGGGGGAATCCCCGGAGTCAAATGTAACGATCCAGATGCCTCTGGGGGATCCCCGGAGTCAAATGTAACGATCCAGATGCCTCTGGGGGATCCCCGGAGCTAAATGTAATGATCCAGACGCCTCTGGGGAATCCCTGGAGTCAAATGTAACGATCCAGATGCCTCTGGGGAATCCCCGGAGTCAAATGTAACGATCCAGATGGCTCCGGCGCCACGCCAGAGTCAAATGTAACGATCCAGATGCCTCTGGCGCCTTGTTTTTAGTCTAAGGGTTGCTGCTTAGCTGATAAGAAAAGCTTCCTGCTTTATTCATCTATTGACTTAGGGGCAAAAAAGCAGCGTTTTGTGTTTCTTTTACACATATAATATATAGTGATGCAGACAATAGCTTAAAAAAGTTTGGAAAAGCAAGGGCTTCTCTCTAAATTTCTTTTTTGTTGTTGTGCTCTGCTTAGCTTATAGGTTAGGGCAGGGGCATTCCTTTCTGATATGGGAAGATTTTCTATTGGAGGGGGAAAGCAAAAGAGCAAGCGGTGGCCAAGTATCAAATTTTTGGATAAGTAGGGCCCTGTACAAAAAGAATAATACTATGGTAGACTATATAGAAGAAAAGCTGGCGCCTTTAAATTTGCCAGATCCAACCACGGACCTTAATGCTGCTGAAGAAAAAGAAGTTTATGCGGCCTTTGAGCATTTGCTAGGCAGCCTGCGGATGGACTACCCCCCGGAGGAAGAAAGAGAAATGCGTCTAGCGTTTACCTTAGCTTTTCGGGCGCATGCGGGCCAAAGACGAAAGTCGGGAGAGCCTTATATTCTGCATCCCATAGAGGTGGCTCGTATTTGTGCCGATGAGTTGGGCTTGGCGCCTCGTTCTATTAAAGCGGCGCTTATGCATGATGTGGTAGAAGACACGGAGGTTAGTTTGGCTCAAATTCGCTTATTGTTTGGCCAAAAGGTAAGTTCTATTGTAGATGGCTTGACCAAATTTTCGGGCATTGCCAATGCCAATAATGTACAGGGCGATAAGATGAGTAGCCCACAGGCCGAAAACTTCAAAAAGATCCTCTTAACTATTGCCAAGGATGTGCGGGTGGTCCTAATTAAGATGGCGGACCGCCTACATAATATGCGGACCCTAGGCTCTATGCCTCATCATAAGCAGCTAAAGATTGCTTCAGAAACTTCTTATATCTATGCGCCTTTGGCCCACCGTCTGGGTTTCTACTCCATAAAGACGGAAATGGAAGACTTGGTCATGAAAATCATTGAGCCTGCAGAGTACCAAGATATTGTCAAGAAATTACAAGAAACTAAGGACGAGCGAGAGGCTTATATAGAGGATTTTATTGCTCCTGTTCGTAAGGCCGTAGAAGCTGCAGGCTATAAAGCTCGCATTTTTGGCCGGGCCAAATCCATTTTTTCTATTAACAACAAGCTCAAGAAGAAACAACTGGCCTTTGAGGAGATATATGATTTCTTTGCTATTCGGATTGTTTTAGACTTACCCATTGAAAGAGAAAAGGCCGCCTGTTGGAATGTTTATTCTATCATTACCGATTATTATACCCCCGTGCCCGAACGCCTAAAAGATTGGGTATCTATGCCAAAGACCAATGGCTATGAATCTTTGCACACAACGGTTATGGGACCAAAGGGCCGCTTTGTCGAGGTGCAAATTCGTTCTGAGCGGATGGATGAGATTGCCGAAATGGGTTTTGCGGCACATTGGAAATACAAGGGCGTTAAATCCAGCCAAAGCAGTACCTTTGAGCGCTGGCTGACCAAAGCCCGAGAAATGCTAGAGAATCCAGAAACCAATGCCATTGAGTTTCTAAATAGCTTTAAGTCTAACCTTTTTTCTGAGGAGGTTTATGTATTTACGCCCAAGGGAGACCTTCGCTTTTTCCCTAAAGGAGCCACGGCCCTAGATTTTGCCTTTGATATTCACTCGGAAGTGGGCTATCATTGTAAGGCGGTCAAGGTGGCCGAAAAGATTGTTCCCCTTAGCTATCGCCTACGAAATGGCGATCAATTGAGGGTAGTGACTAGCCCCAACCAAAAGCCCACAGAGGGCTGGCTAAAGATGGTGGAGACTGGACGGGCCAGGCATAAGATCCGTCAGGCGCTTAGAGAGGAGCGCATGAAGTTGGGGGCCTTGGGCAAAGAAACTTTAGAGCGCAAACTGAAAACACTCAAGCTAGATGCCGATGAGAACATAGATGTGCTGGTCAAATACTATGGCCTAGAGAATCGCCCAGCCCTTTATTATGGCATTTATCAGGGGCAGTATAACTTAAATGAGATTAAGCTGTTGCGGCAAGAGCAGGGCAAGCTGTTTCCAGAGTTGGCCGATACGCCTAAGGAGGAAATTGCACAGATGGAAAAGCCCAAGGGCCCAAGATTACGTCCCTTGGCTAGTCGAAAGCAGTTTAAGAAGCCCAAATTGATGGTAGATGGCGAAGATGCCAGCAGTTATACCTACTCTTTGGCCACTTGCTGCAATCCTGTTATGGGCGATGATATTTTTGCTTATGTGACTTCTAAGCATAGCTTAAAAATTCATCGGACCACCTGCCCCAATGCCGAGCATATGCAGGCCACCTATGGCTATCGGATTAAAAAGGCAGAATGGGTAGAGTCTAGCGAAACTTCTTTTGTGGCCGATCTCTTGATTACGGGCATGGATGATATGGGGGTCGTGCAGCAGTTGTCGAACATTATTACTAATAAGTTGGGCGTGAATATGCGTTCGTTTTCTATGGAGGGCCTAGAGGGGCATTTTGAGGGGCGGATTAGTTTGATGGTGCAAAATAAGGACCAGCTCAAGCAGATTATTATGTCGATTAAGAACTTGGATGCGGTCAATACGGTAGCCAGAATTGAGTAAGCGATGAATCATGAAAAACGGCTGCAAGAACGTCTTGCGGCCTATGCTAAGCGGGGGATGCAGCGCAGTTTGCGCTATCGGCCAGAGCTCATTAGCTTTAGCTCTAATGATTATTTGGGTTTGGCTAGGAATCGGGAGCTCCTTTTGCAGTTGGGGCAAGAAAAGTATGAGCAAATGGGGGCCACGGGTTCTCGTTTGCTTTCGGGCCATCATCCTGCGATGTTGGAGTTGGAGCAGCAGTTGGCCCAATTTCATGATGCTGAGGCGGCTTTGTTGTTCAACACGGGTTATCTGGGCAATTTGGGTTTGGTTTCGGCCCTTTTGCAGCGGGGCGATACCTTATATTATGATGCCTTGGCCCATGCGAGTTTGCATGATGCTTTAAAACTAGCCAAGGGGCAGGCTTTTGCTTTTGCGCACAATGATTTGCAGGACTTGGAGGGGCAGTTGGCACTTGCGCCCAAGGGCTTGCGCTACATTTGGGTAGAGTCGCTTTATTCCATGGATGGCGATCAGGCGCCTTTGCGGGCCTTGGCCGATTTGGCGGAGCGTTATGGGGCGGCTCTTTTAGTTGATGAGGCGCATGCGACGGCCTGTTTTGGTCCAAATGGGGGCGGTTTGGTTCAGGAATTAGGCCTGAGCCAGCGCATTTTTGCCCGTCTGCATACTTTTGGCAAGGCGGTGGGCAGCCATGGGGCCGTGATTTTGGGCAGTTCGACCTTACGGCAGTATCTCATCAACTTTGCTCGTCCTTTGATCTACAGTACGGCTATGTCTTTGCCCCAAATTGGGCATTTGCGCTTGGTTTATCGCTATTTGGAGCGGGAGGGGGAGCGGCTGCGGGCCGAACTAGGGCAGCGCTTAGCCCATTATTTGGCCTTGAGGGAAAAACTGGCCCTTTCGGCTATTTTGACGGCCAATGAAGGCCCAATTCAGGCTATTTTTTGGCCAGGGAATAGAGCAGTTTTGGCCCTTTCGGAGTATTTGGAGGGAGAGGGTTTTGATTTGCGTCCCATTCGATACCCTACGGTGCCTAGGGGCGAGGAACGTCTGCGCATTTGCTTGCGGGCGGATATGGATTTGGGGGATATTTCGGCTTTATTGGAGGCGCTGGCAGCTTATCTTGGGCGCTAGTGGTTAGAGGTTTTGTTTTTTCTTTCCGCTATTTTTCTGAGGGGAGGAGTTGGGGCCTGCGCTGCGGCTTCGCCTTGCGCCGTTACGCTTTGGGGCTCGCAGGTCTGCTCGGCCCTGCGGCGGCTTTGCCGCCTGGGTCTGGCCCAAAGGGCCACCCCGCCGCATCACTAGGCCGTTCTGGCCCTTTGGGCCAGAGGCGGCGAAGCCGCCTATTTAGTGGGCGAGGAGGTGCAGGAGTTGGTCCAGCCATCCCGAGGGATTCCTTAGGGAATCCCGTAGAGGGGTGGGTGGGCGGGGACATATAGACGGATGAGGAGCGCAGCGACGAATACCATTTAAAAGGAGGGGCCAAGGCGGCCGCAGCAGAAAGAACTGGCTAAGCTAAAAGGCCGAGCGGCCCAGCGCTGCGCAGCGGTGGCCGCAGGCCAGACCGAGCTTTTGAGCAAAGCGAAAAAGCGATGGGCCGAGCGAAAAGCGAGCCGCGCAGCATAGCGGCGGCCCAGGCAGGCCCTAGGCCTGCCTGGGCCGCGGGCCCCAAAAGGAAAAAAGAAAAAACAAAGGTCAAAAAGACCAAAAAAAATTAGTTGAGGCGGATACAATCACTGGCCTTAATCAGGCCCTGCTCTATGGCATAAACCACTAGGCCCACGGCATTCTTGGAGCCCGTTTTAGAAAGCAAATTACTTTTGTGGGCCTCAATGGTCTTAACCGTCAGGCAGAGTTTTTGGGCAATCTCCTTATTGGTATATTGCTGGGCAATCAGTTGGAGCACCTCTAGCTCTCGGCGACTGATCTGGGTATTGGGGTCGAGCTGCAACTTAGGCGATTTTGCTGTAATTTGCGAGCGGAGCGACTGCATCTGTTCGGGGCTAAAGTAGTGGCCTTTTTGCTGGACCTCTTGGATAATCTCGACCAACTGTTCCTTATCAATCTCTTTGGGTAAAAAGGCATGGGCTCCAAGGCTCATCATCTGGCCAATGTAGGCCGTTTTATAGTAAGAAGTGAGCACAATAATCTTGGCCGAAAAAGGCTGTTTACTCAATTCATTGAGTACCCAAAGGCCGTCGCCCTCCTTCATTCGCATATCGAGCAGGATAATATCGACCTCTTGGAAGCTGGGGAGCTTTGTCTTTTCTATAAACTCTTGGCCACTATAGGCTTGGAGGACCACTTGGCAGGGCAGGGGAGAGAACTTCTCTAGATATTCGGTGAGTAGTTGGACCACCAGAGAGTCGTCGTCGGTAATAGCGATCTTAATCTTAGTTATTTGGCTCATAATGTAGGAAAGTAAAGGTAGTTCCGTTTGGAGAATTGGGTTTAAACTTAAATTGACCGTTTAGGATTTGGCAGCGCATAGCAATATTCTTTAGGCCTAGGCCATTTTGTTGTTCGGCCTTAAAGCCTCGGCCATCATCGCGGAGGAGGAGGGCCAAATAGTTATGGCGATAGCGGTAATAAATATCTATATGCTTAGTGGCTGCATGTTTATCGATATTGGTAATGAGTTCTTGGAAAATGCGGAAAAGTTGGAGCTTAGCCTCTTTGGGCAACTCTTTATTATTGCCATCATTGAGGTTAGATTGAATTTGGTATTTTTGTCGGAAGGGCTCGATAAAATCGAGGAGAATGGTTTCCATATTCACCTGATCAATCATAGGGGGGCTAAGATCGTGAGAGAGGCCGCGGGCCTTTTGGATACTCATTTTGAGCATCTGGTTGATTTGTGGATTAAAGTTAGAGAGCTTAATTCGGTAGAGTTGGGCGATAAGATCGTCATGTAACTCTTCTGCGATGCGGGCGCGTTCTCTTTCTTGGATCTCTACAGTAGCCGAGGCCAGGGCTTTTTGGTGGTTAATTTCGAGGCGGTGTTTTTCTTCTTCTGCGGCTTTAATTCTTTTGAGGTGGATACGGAGGAAGAAAAAGAGCAGGCCGAGGAGGGTCCCTAGGATAAGGGTTCCTAGAGCGAGGAGGATTAGAATTGTAGAGGCATTTTGCTGCGGGCCCATCCGTGATAAATTAAAGCGCTATAGAATAATTGGAGGCAGATGGCTCTGATGGTCCAAAAGCCAGAGACTAAAATCAGGTTTTCGTGAATCAGGTACTCCGTAGCGAGGGCCAGGAAGGCATCGAGGCTAAAAAAGAGGAGAATACTGGCGTTGAGGAAGGTTGTAGGCTTTTCGTAGTTTCTTTTTCCGCTGACCAATTGGTAGAAATAGAGCAGGCTAGCGAGCATAATGGAGAAAGAGAAGGGCAGTCGGTCATAGTATCGGAATAAATGGTAGTAGGGTTCGGGCAAGGCAAAGAGGAGAAAGGGGATCAGGCCGAGGCTGGCGGTGAGCAGGGTTTTCCAGGGCGGGTGTTGAAAGAGAAAGTGGTTATAGTAGAGATTGAGAAAAGAGAAATGCAAGAAAAAAGAGAGGATAAACATAAAGAAGACGCTCTCTTGGCGATAAAAGCCAATATAACTGGCAAGGCCTTCAGTGGCGAGCAAGAAAAGCAGGTAAGTGAGGGTCCAGTTTTTCTCTGCGTATTGTTTTGTAGTGATTGAAAGCAGCCCGCCCAGCGTTAGGATGACGATAGCGGAGACGGCAATCAATCGGCCTAATAAATTTATCCATTCCATCATAAGTAAAAAGCCCCAATTTGATTGGGGCTAATGTACTTAAAATATGCTTTTTGTCTAGTCCTAGGGTGGCTAAAGTTTATTAGCCTTTTTCGAGCGGCCTAGGGCTGGGGGCAGAGCAAAAAGCATAAAAAATAGTTATTGGGGCTGTATCTAATGAAGAAGGGGGAGATCGTAGCTATGGTAAGGAGGGCAAGGCGTGCTAATATCTGCTGTGCGATTGGCAAGGACAAAGCTAATCTCCTCGCTACTTTTCTTATTGGGGTCGTATTGGGTTAGAAAGACATCAATAGTGGTAGAAAAATCTTCATTGGGGGTATCTTTCAGGCCAAAAAACAGGAGGGCCTCTTGGCTATTGTGCTCTTTGAAGAGGAATTTAAAATCTTGGAAAGGGATTTTGAAGGCCTGCACCACTTTTTCGGCCTGGGCTAGTTCCTCGAACCATTGTGGGGAGAACATCAGCCAGCGGAAGCTGGGGATGACTGCATCTATTTGGTTTTGTATAGCTTGTTGAAATTGGCTGAGGGCTAGGGGCGTCTTGATTTGGTCCAAGATCTTTTTGCAGCCTTCTTCTAGGCTTTGCTTTTGTTGGTCGAGCGTGTTATTGCTAGCTGCTTGTAGTCGGTTATTGAGCTCTTGAAGAAATTGGATAAAGAGGTTGTTTGTTTGTTTTGCTAGAGGAGGCTGTTGTTTGGCGTTTATTGTGGGATGAATAAACTGCTTTTTGAAAATGGTCTGGTCCAGGATATACGCTTGGGCATTATCATGATAGTCATCAATAAGATAGAAGCAGAGCGAATCATTTTGATTGGCTAGGTAGAGGTGAACATAATCTGAGCTGCTATTCCATTGTTGGAACTCCTCTTTGGAGAGGGTGAGTCCGCTACCGGCTTGCAAGAACTGAAAGCCTTTTTGGCTATTTCGGATCTCGTTCCAGGCTTGGATCTCTTCTTTAATTTGCATAATGAACGATTAAAAGGATGAGTAATCTGAATTGGTGATGACTAGGGTGGCTTGTCCGTTGATATATTTGATGCGTTTGCTCGTATAACAGCCATTGATAAAGACAGATACAGACTGGCCGAGGCTAGTTTTACAATATCGTTGGCTGTCTTCTAGATTTAATTGTCCGTTAGGGCCAAGGGAAATAAATTCATGTTTTTTCTGTCCGCCTTTTCGCCCCACAATCGTCAGATGGTAATCAGATTGATTATCGATCAGGTATACTTTGGTATAGAGCCGAATAGGGGGGAGGGCTTGATAGAGGTAATCATTGATAAGGTAAAAAAACAGACTACTAACTTTTTCTATAGCTAATCGCATAACAAAAGATTTAAGGGGATAGGGCTATTTTGCTTCTGATACAAATATATGCCCTAGACTAGGCTCTTTTGTTAGGGGAAACCCTAGGATTTGCAAAACTAGGGAAAACCCTAAATGAAAAAAGCAGCTATTCCTGAAAAGGAATAGCTGCTTTAAATAGCGGTATAGTATAGTTTATTGGTCGGTACAGATGGCTTCTGCTTCCACCCTTCTATTTTCTACGCCGCCTTCTTCTAGGCCTTGTAGGGCTTGTCTTCCGCCGTAGAATAGAATCTCGATACGATCGCGGTCGATGCCCATTTTGACCAATTCTAGTTTAACGGCCATGGCCCGTTCTCTAGAAAGCTGGAGATTTCGGATATCATCGCCAAAAATATCGGTATGTCCGTGTAGGCGAATCATTGCTGAGGGATAATTTTCTAGATATTGGCGGAGTGTTTTGATATCCTGCATCGCCCGAACTCTTCCGTTAAAGTTCACGGCATCTTCCTTAAAGGAGATAGAGGGAAGAATCACCCGTTTATTGCAGCGGATATCGGCTAGGTCGGTCATGGCTTGAGGGCGATAGTCGATTGGCTCGGCCATATGTGTATTATTAGCTTCTTTGGGGTTATCTTCTTGGGCGGCTAGGGGTTGGCTAGCGGTTTTGGGTTGTAGGTAAGTAAAGGTAGACTCAAAGCGTTGGGTATTCTTTTGGGCCTCGCTTTCTTTTCCGAGCAGAGGGCTTTGAGCTGTTTTGATGAGAATATCAAAACAATTGAAGCGGTCGTTATCCATATCTCCATCGGTTCCTTCAATAAGGTCGAGCATACGGATATAGTGAGGGATACGAGCAAAGTGCATTTCACAGGTGACTACATCACCTCTCTTCATTTCGTATTCAATTTCTGGGATATCTTTGAGGATATCTACTTTTACCTCATTATTGACACGGATGTCTGTGATTTCCATCAATTTAAATTGGACCTCAATGCCTCGCATACGAGGAGGGGTGCGCAGGTACCAAGCATTGGGGTGAGAGCCGCTATAAAAGGCTACATTATTATCTTCTTCCACCACAAAGCGGAAGTAAATTACCGTGCGTTTTTCTCGGTATTCAATCTTATCAATCTGATAATTGGAATTGAATTTACGGTACTTGGGCAGGTAATCGAAAAACTTGTCGTTGGCCTCTAGCGTAGAGCTGCTCCCTAAAAACAGCAAGCTGCAAAGGAGCAGCAAACTAAAGAATGATTGATTGTACAGTGCTTTCATATTCCCTAAAATATTAAGTGTGTCGATTTTTTGTCTTTGGTTCTATCTTGAGTTGGAGTGTTTTGGGGGCTGTCGAGCCAATGAATATCGTGTAAATTAAGAGTTTTGAGAAATAAATTGCAAAAGACGGCTTTTTGTAGCTATCTCTTGTTAGCTAACTACTGGGCTACTCAGAATTTTATTTTAATTTAACTAAAAATAAGGAATAAAAGTCTATTTGCCAAGGGCCTCGTTCACCCTAATGATTTTTTAATCTGCACTTAGGTGAAATACCTAATATTTGTGACAGCTTATTATGCAAAATTAAAGAGAAGTTGGTTCTTTCCTATTTCTAGACTGTACATTTTTGGAAAGACTTGCCGAAATTGTTCCAAAAATGCTGTATGTCCCTTTTGATCAGACATACTGTTGTATATTATACGTCCATTAGGGGCCAAATGTTCCTGAATGTTCTCTAGAAAGTCTATGGTTCTGAAGGTTTCAGGGACCTGATTATCTACAAATAGATCAATGAGTATCAGCTCAAACTCGTCTGTGTTTTTTTGCAAAAACTTGGCCGCATCGGCTTGTTGGATGCAAATATTAGCCGCTAATTCGCTTAAAATATAGCGTTCACTCCAGTTAATGATGACGGGATCAATTTCTACCCCTAAGTAGTTGGCTTTTAGTCCTCTATTTTCTAGAAGCTGGCAAACGCTGCCCATAGCAAAGCCTAAAATAAGGACCGACTGAATGCCTTTTTTTTCGGGTTGCAGATAGTCAAAAGCTAGCCGAAAGTTGTGGTAGAGGTCTTGGTAGGAGTAGATAGCATTTGCCGTGCTCAGCATATAGCGCCCTTGGCGGTAGTGCAGTTCTAGGGGGCCGCTAATGGGGCTGTCTGCCTGCTCTAAAAGGAAGCTATAAAAATAGCTCGCTATTTTTTTGAAAAAGTTGGGCTTCTTTGTGACAGCTACTCCCATTTTCGATAGTTTTTGGTCCGTAGGAAAAGCTGTTCAAAAAGTTGGCTTTCTTTTTCATCAAAGGGAATATTGCGGCGTTGCATCATTCGCTCTGCGGTTTGCATGGCTTTATCGAGGCTGTAGCTTTGCCAGTTGTTTTTGCTGCCCCAAGCAAAAGAAGGAATAAACTTCTCCGGGAAGTCGGCGCCGTAGAGGTTGGCCGAAAAGCCTACGGTAGTGGCCGTATTGAGCATACTATTGATGCCCGTTTTGCTATGGTCGCCCATCAGTAGCCCACAAAATTGTAGGTCGCTTTGCTCAAATTGTTCTTGGGCGTAGTTCCATACTTTGACTTTGCCATAGTTATTTTTGAGGTTCGAGCTATTGGTATCTGCACCTAGGTTGCACCATTCGCCCAAAACGGCATTGCCCAAAAATCCGTCATGTCCTTTGTTCGAATAGCCAAAGACATTGACATTGCTGATCTCTCCGCCCATTTTAGCATAAGGGCCCAAAGTGGTTGCCCCATAGACCTTGGCGCCCATTTTTAGGACCGCCCCCTCGTTTAGCGCAATCGGTCCACGCAACATACAACCCTCTAAAACCTGAGCCTTGGGACCAATATATATAGGCCCCGTTTGGGTATTCAAAATACTACCTTCTACACGGGCGGTTGGATGAATATACAGCTGATCCTCTGGCCCAATCAAACGGTTGCTCGCCGAAAGCTTTTTGCCCTGCCCCTTCATGCGCTCAAAGTCTTGCCGAAGCTGATCATCATTGAGCCGAAAGAGGTCCCAAGGCCCTTTTAACTCGACTAATTCGCCTTGATAGCTTTGCTGAATGGGCGGCTCGATTAATTGGCCCGCTAAATATTGTTGGGCAGCTAAACAGCTAGTCTTCAAAGCAATAGATTGCCCTTGGGCATCGGCTAGGCTTTCGCCCAGCTGCAGCTGCTCGATGGCGGTAAGGAGGGCGGGGCTAGGCAGCACTGTAGCGCGGAGCAAGAGGTTTTCCTCTTCAAATTGGCAGGGATATTTTTGGGCCAAATAAGGGGCCGTAAAATGCGAGACTTTTCCGCCAAGCAAGGCCTGCCATTTTTCCGCCAAGCTGTCTATCCCCAAACGAAAGGCTCCAATGGGGCGGCTATAACTAAATGGGCGCAAACGAATGTCTTGGGCCTCACTACTAAATAAAATGATGTTGAGCATATAAATCGCTGTATTTGAGCAGATGAAATTGCCCGCAAATTTAAACAAAACTCTTTAAGGACCGAAGAGGGGGGCAATTTTCCCTAATAAGTTTGTATCTTCCTTTTCCTAATCACAATTTGCTATGCTTTCTCTTTGGTTAATCCCCAATCATCAGGCTTATCGGCAGCTGGCCCAACACATTAAGGGCCTATCGAGCTTAGATGATTCGCCGCGTTTTTGCCCTCACCTAACGCTTTTGTCTGGCTTGTTAGAGCCAGCCGAGCAGCTCACTCCAAAATTAGCGGATTGGGCAGAGAAGCTGATGCCTATTTCCCTAGATTTTCATCCCTGTGGCGAGCTAGAGGCCTATTATCGCTGCCTTTTTCTCAATAAACAAGGGGGGGGCAAGATAGAGCAGCTCAGAACAGAGGCCGAAGCGCGTTTTGAACATCTGCAGCTGCATCCTTTTGTGCCCCAACTCAGCTTTTTATATGGGGCCCTGCCCATCTTTAATGAGGAAAACAAAGACCAAGCTATTCCCTTAGATTTTGACCGCCTGCAGCTGGTGCATACCGCCCCTAGGCCCAATGAATGGGAGATTTTGACAGAAATTAAGTTCTAGGATGATTTGGGGCTGCCCCGCCCTTTGGGCGGGTCGGGCCATTGCGCAGCTCGCAGGTCTGCTCGGCCCTGCAGCGCTTTCAGCGCTTTGGTCTGCCGCCTTCGGCGGCCCTGCTACAGCCCCTCAGCCGAGGCGCTGCGCGCCTCTTCGGCGGCTTCGCCGCCTCTTTGGACCTTATTCTTTGGGGCTAAAGTTTAGGCTAGCCGAATTGATACAATAGCGAACTCCCGTAGGGGCTGGCCCATCATTAAAGATATGGCCCAAATGCGATTCGCATTGGGGGCAAAGCAGCTCGATGCGCTGCATGCCATGGCTATAATCTGGCCGTTGGATGATATTGGCGCTGCCTAATTCGGTCCAGAAGCTGGGCCAGCCACAGCCCGAATGATATTTTTGTTGGGCATTAAAAAGGGGCCAATTGCAGGCTTTGCAGCTATATTGGCCGGGCCGTTCTTCTTGGTAATAGGCTCCTGTAAAGGGGCGTTCGGTGCCTGCTTGCCGCAAAATGCGGTATTCTTCTGGCTGAAGTTGGGCCTTCCATTGGGCCTCGGTTTTTTCTACTTTTTTCATGGCGTTTTTTTTCTTAAACAGTCTTTTTTGCTTTTGGTTGGCCCAAAGCGGTATTCCTCGCTTCGCTCGTCATCCTTGCTGATGACCCGCCCACCCACCCCTCTGCGGGATTCCTTGCGGAATCCCTCGGGCTGCCTGGGCCAAATTGGTCCAACCCAAAGCGGGCCGTGGCCCGCTTTATATAAAATAGGCGATAGCCTGCCGCTTTTATGCAGGCCTTGGCCTGCATCGGCTGAGGGATGGAAAGTGGGGCGGCGCAGCCGCAGACCAAGGCGCTTTGCGCCGCAGGGCCGAGCAGACCTGCGAGCCACGACACAGCCCGACCTGGCCTTTGGCCGGGGCAGCCCCAAAAAAAGAAACTAATGATAGTATTTTTACAACTTAAGCCTTAAATTGTATGCAATTTTCATAAACTAAGCTGTTTTGTATGCAATATTCATTAAGGATAACTGTTTTTCGGGGGCGTGCGGCTGCTGAAGAGGGCTATTTAGTGGGCTATGGGGCTATCATTAATGCTTTAGGATTAGCCGTTCCTTATCCTGAGAAATTGGCTTTAATTAGTTTGAAGCATCGACAATATGAAACGGAAGCTTGGCGAGTTTTTTCTGTTCGTTATCAGCCAGAAGATGATTTATGGTCGCAATTGGTATTTGCTTTAAAATATGAAGGCATCAACTTGCTTTTTTTCAAAAAGCTGTTTGAGACTATAGCAGAAAAAGAGCTGTTAGCATTTTTGGCTTTGGCGCCAGGGGGGAAATACAGTCGAAAGATTTGGTTTTTGTATGAATGGTTGATGGGCCAGCATTTGCCTTTAGATGATTTGAAACGGGGAAACTATTGCTTATTGTTGGATGAGCGTTTGCAGTATGGGGTTCGGCCAGAGCGTTCTGCACGGCATAGAATTTTGAATAATTTGCCAGGATTGCCAGGTTTTTGCCCTTTAATATTTCGGAGCCAAGAACTAGATGACTGTATAGCAGAGGGTTTTTCTAGCTGGACAAATAATTTTAATTCCGCAGATTTGGAGCGAGCGAGCGCCTATTTAGTCTTAAAAGACTCTAGGGCTTCCTTTTCTATAGAAGGAGAGCGGCCTAGGGCAAATCAGGCTTGGGCTTGGGCTCGCTTGTTGGGGCAGGCGGGGCAGCAGCCCTTGTCGATTTCTTTATTAGAAGAGTTGCAAACTGTTGTTTTGGCGGGCAAGCAAAAGCGGGCATTAGGTATACGTCAGCAAGAGGGATTTATAGGAGAGCATGATTGGGCAACAGGGCAGCCCATGCCAGAGCATATTTCTGCAAAAGCTTCGGATCTAGAGAATTTATTAGCTTGTTATTTGGCTAGTTATGAATATTTAGAAGAGAAAGAGTTTCCCTTGGTTTTATTGGCTGCAGAAATGGCTTTTGCCTTTGTCTTTATTCATCCTTTTGTTGATGGAAATGGGCGTTTACATCGTTATCTTTTTCATCATATATTGGGGGCTAGGGGCGTACAGACTTCTGTTTGGCCTATATCAGCAGCTATACTTAATGATTTAAAAGGATATCATCAGGTGCTCAGCAGCTATTCTGCTGCAGTTTTACCTTTTATAGAATGGAGGGAATCGGCAGATCATAATGTCCAGATTAGCAATGAGACGGCAGACTACTATCGCTACTTTGATGTTAGTCGGCAAGCTCAGTTTTTTTGTAGTTGTTTGGCGCAAATTAAGGCCGAATTGCTTCCCAAAGAATTGGCTTACTTGGCAGCTTATGATTGCTTTAAAAGAGGGCTGCTAGAAAAAATGGAGCTCTCAGATGCTGAAATAAGTTTATTGCATCAATTTTTAAAACAGAATCAGGGGCGTTTATCAAAAAGAGCCTTAAAAAAAGAATTTATTCATTTTGAGCAGGAAGAAGTAAACTGGGCCGAGGCTTGTTTTGCTCGGGCCTTTGATTTCTGATCGCTTGGCGCTTGTTTCTCCGCTTTTTTTCTAGCAAAATAGGGGTGGGCTTAACTTCCTTTGCAGAAATTTATATCTTTGCTGCATTTATGAAGCGAAGGCCGCCCAAAAGACAAATTTGGCCCTTTGCATATTTTTTGAACAACTTTAAATTAGCGAGAAACAATGCCATATTTGTTCACATCAGAGTCGGTCTCTGAGGGGCATCCCGATAAAGTAGCCGACCAAATCTCAGATGCTATCCTAGATGCTTTTTTGGCCAATGATCCTAGTTCTAAGGTAGCCTGTGAAAGCTTTGTGACCACAGGTTTGGTGGTTGTGGGCGGTGAAGTTCGCTCAGAAGCTTATGTAGATATCCAAAAAGCGATTCGCAAAACTTTGCATAAAATTGGTTATACCAAAGCGGAATATCAATTTGATTACAACTCTTGCGGAATCATGTCTGCTATCCACGAACAATCTGCCGATATCGCGCAGGGCGTAGATGTAGGACGTGAAGAAGAGGAACAAGGCGCTGGTGACCAAGGAATGATGTTTGGTTTTGCCACCAACGAAACCGACAACTACATGCCTTTGGCCCTAGACCTTTCTCACCGTTTGTTGAGAGAGTTGGCAGACATTCGCAAGGCGGGTAAAGAAATGACTTACCTCCGCCCCGATGCCAAGTCTCAGGTAACCATTGAGTACAATGACGACAATCAGCCGATCCGCATCAACACCATCGTTTTGTCTACACAACATGACGATTTTGCAGAGGAGAAAGCCATGCGCAATCAGATCCAAAAGGATGTGATCGAAACTTTGGTGCCCCGCGTAAAAGCAAGCTTGCCCGAGCGCATCCAAGCCCTTTTTGATGACAAGATCATCTATCATGTCAACCCCACGGGTAAGTTCGTGATTGGTGGCCCTCATGGCGATGCTGGTTTGACTGGCCGCAAAATCATTGTAGATACTTATGGTGGAAAAGGAGCCCATGGTGGTGGCGCTTTCTCTGGTAAAGATCCTTCTAAAGTAGACCGTTCTGCCGCCTACGCCACTCGCCATATCGCCAAAAACTTGGTGGCCGCTGGCGTTGCTGATCAAGCACTCGTTCAGGTAGCTTACGCCATTGGTGTAGCCGAGCCCGTAGGTCTTTTTGTAGACACTTATGGCACGGCCAAAGTAGATATGAACGACGGGGAAATTGCTAAAACGCTTTCTACTTTGTTCGATCTTCGCCCTTCTGCCGTAATTCGCAACCTCGGCCTACGCAATCCTATCTATTCTGAAACCGCTGCTTATGGTCACATGGGCCGCCCTTCAGAAATGAAAGAGGTAGAAGTATTGACGCCTCAGGGCTGGGAAAAACGCAAAGTGGAAACCTTCACTTGGGAGCGTTTGGACCGCGTAGAAGATATCAAAAAGGCTTTTGGTCTTTAAGATAAATTTTCTATTTCTCTAGACATAAGAATAACCAACTCTAGCATTAGGGTTGGTTATTTTTTTATGCTTTGGGGCCCGCGGCCAGCTTCGCTGGGCCGCCGCTATGCTGCGGGGCTCACAGGTCTGTTCGGCCCTGCAGCCGCCTGCGGCGGCTTTGGTCTGGCGCTTTGCGCCACCCACTCCGCAGCGCTGGGCCAGTCGCTTCGCTCCTCTAGACGTAAAAATGGGCCAAAAAAAAGGGAGCCTAAGCTCCCCTTTTACATCAAACCAAAAAATGATTATTTCGGAATATTATCGCAGCTGATGTAGCTACCATAAGGCACCTGGCCCTGGATAACTCCACCAAACTCAATCTCTGTATGGTATTTTCCACCCACATAACGCTGCTTGAGCGTAAAGCCATGAAGCATGCAACTTCCGTCTTTATTCTTCTGAACAAAAGCACCCTTACACCAACGGTAAAAAGGCTTAGAGGTGAGTTGGTTCATGTAGGGGGTCCAGTCATTAGACTCTAGGTGAAAATAGAGTAGGGGCGTCCCGTCTTTTTCGCAAAGCTCAGTCAAGTATTTTTTAGACAAAGCACGGAGATCGCTATTTTTATCCATAGCACCTTTTTTAGGAACCTGCACTTTGGCCGCTGCTTGGCGGCGGGCTTCTAGTTTTTTGGCTTCTTCGGCAGCCATATAAGCTCTAATTTTAGCTTCTACGGCTTCGGCCTTATCAATAGAGCTTTGGGCCTTGAACAATTCTTGGGCTTTAGCTTCGGTTTTTGCGCCAGCGGCCACCATTTCTACCGGGCCAAACTCTCTGGGCGATTGCATTTGGACCACATAAACAATCCAGCTACCATCAGCCATTTGTAGCATTCTTCCCGCTTTTTGATATTGGCCAGGATTATAGCTTTTTTGAGCCTCTTGGTCATAAATAAAGCAGCTCATTTCTACAATAGAGTAAAACTGCTCGCCAGCAGCTACCCAATCTTTAGTTTCTGGAAAACTCACAAACTTGATGAGGTCTTCTTGCTCTAGGGGCGCGGCCAAATCAATAGAGTTGGCATTGGGCATTTTGGCGGCAAAGGCCGCACCTGCTACCTCTGATTCTGCTCGGCCATCTTTGGCGGGAAAGCGAAGGTTACCAACCACAACTTGGTAGTTTTCATTTTTTGCATAAAGTGCGCGACGCTCTTCTACAGAAAGTTTTTTGACGTCTTCTGGCGCTTTGGGCTGGGCCTTTACACCTGCAACACCGGCCTTTGCCTTTTTCTTAAGGCGGTTCATTAGTTGAGCTTCTGCCGGTTGGTAGAAGAAGAACAAGAGTAGGGGTAAAAATAATAATCTAGACATTAAATTAAGCTTTAGGTGAGATAAGAGGTCCTAGATAAACATTTACCTAAGACTTATTGTATAGATGACAATTCTTAAGGTTTTGTTACCCTTTAGAGCAATATTTTTAGAAAAAATCTATTTAGTACGATTTCCCGAATTCATTAGATTTTTTTAACGGTAGAAATTTTCATTTTTTTTTGAAAACCGTTATCTATTGGCAGAAAGTCTATTATAGCGAGATGCTTAGCATGTTACGCTTTCACCAAAACTATATATTTGTGCCCAATCGCAAGAATAATGTTCACGGCCCCAAATCCCTCCTCCAAACAGAAAAAAAATATGCTATTATTGGTGCCGGCCCTTCGGGGATTTCTGCGGCCAAAGCACTCAAGGAACAAGGAATTCCTTTTGATGGCTTTGAGCTAGGTGTCGATGTTGGCGGATTATGGAATATCAATAACCCCAATAGCATTGTCTACGAGTCAGCTCACCTGATTTCTTCTAAAAAGAAAACGGAATTCAAGGACTTCCCTATGCCAGATCATTGGCCCGACTATCCCTCTCATCGAGAGATGTATAGCTATTTTCAGGCTTATGCCCAAGAGTTTGATCTTTATCCTCACTATTCTTTTCAGACCAAGGTGATCAAGACCGAAAGAAAAGGAGAGCAGTGGGAGATTACGGTAGAGCAAAATGGCCAAAGTTCCACCCATCTATACAAGGGGCTCATTATTGCCAATGGCATGTTGGCCCAGCCCAATTACCCTAAGTTTAAAGGGGAGTTTACTGGAGAAATCTGGCATTCTTCGCAGTATAAAAATGCGGCCATCTTTGAAGGTAAGCGGGTGCTTATTGTTGGTGCCGGAAACAGCGGCTGCGATATTGCCGTAGATGCGGCCCATCGTTCGCCGAAAGTAGACGTATCTGTCCGTAGAGGCTATTATTTTGTGCCCAAATACATTATGGGTAAACCCTCGGATACCTTAGGTGGAAAATGGCGCCTGCCTCGTCCTTTACAACAATGGATTGGCGGAAAACTCCTCAAGTGGGTGGTTGGCGACCTTCAGCACTTTGGTTTTCCTGCTCCCGACCATAAGGTATATGAGTCTCGGCCAGTAATGAATACGCTAATTTTACAGCATATTGGTCAAGGTGATATTAACATCCGTGGAGATATTAAGCAGTTTGAGGGGCAGACGGTCCATTTTAAAGATGGCCAAAAGGAAGAGTACGATATCTTGATGTTGGCTACGGGCTATAAGCTAGATTATCCTTTTATTGATAAAAAGGAGCTCAACTGGCAAGAACGGGCGCCCAAGCTCTACCTCAATATGTTTCATCCTCAATATGATAACCTCTTTGTTTTGGGAATGGTAGAAGCCGTGGGCTTAGGTTGGGAAGGCCGAGCAGAGCAAGCCCGCTTAGTGGCCAATTTTATTGCCGGATTAGAACAGGGCTGTGCCGAAGCCCTAGACTTTAAGGCAAAAAAAGCAGGTCCAAATCCAGATATGACGGCGGGCTACAAGTACCTAAAGCAGGATAATATGCCTTTTTGTGTAGATACCAGCACTTACCGCTCTATTTTAGAGAAGGAGGCTGCGGCTCTACCGCAATAAGTTGCAAAAAATGTTGTTCGTCTAGATAGAGACAGAGGTACAATTGCTCCTCTTTTTCTATTAGGCTATAAATGTAAGCGTCCTCATAAGGAGGAAGGAAAAGCCGAAAGCTCTGCCAGCTTTCGGCTTTCTTTTGTTCGAGCAGGGCCTCGCTTTGGTCCAAATCTTTGGCCCAATAGCCTGCTCGAAAGTTTTGGCTTTGGTCCAAAATGTATCGCTCTTGGGCACCCCAGGCCAGAGCAGGCTTCTTTTGGGGCGCTTTTGGGGCTTTGTCTAGGGGAATAAATTGACCCGCTTGATAGAGATAACTGGCTTTGGGAGCGATATAAAAAATACTATCTCCTTGAAGAAGCAATTCTCCGCCCGCCTCGGGTAGAGGCTGCAATTGGGCCAAAAGAAAAGAGCTGCTCAATAAGAGGGAAAGAAAAATAAGGTAGGGCATAAATGGGGTAGACTTTTGGGGCTAGGATATAAGGGGGAAGCGCAGAGAAGAGGGCCCCGGCTGAGGGATGGAAAGCAGGGCCGCCGCTAGGCGGCAGACCCAAGGCTTTTGAAGCGAAGCGAAAAAGCCTGCAGGGCCGAGCAGACCTGCGAGCTGCGACACAGCCCGACCCGCCCGCAGGGCGGGGCAGCCCCAAAAAAGAAAAAAACAACTAGTCTTCCTCTTCTTCTTTAGGGGAGGAAGGGGCAAAAAAGCGGCTACTCAGGCCTAGGCCAATAAAATACTGTTGGGCCGTTTGTAGGTCTAGGCCAAAAGAACAATCGAGCTGAAGGTTATTATTGATCAAATAAATGAGGCCCGTATTGGCCCAAATTTGGGGATTAGTTTGCGGTGAAAACTGTCCATAAGGCTCCAGGAAAACGGTCCAGCCCTTGGCCAAACTATAAGACCAACAAAGGGTGTAGCTAAAGCTATGTTGGCCCCCTTCTGCATAATGTGCGCCCAGATTATAGGCCAAATTGTGTCGGCTATTGAGCTGATGGCTAAAGGCTAATTTGTTGGTCCAGGCCCAGTTGCTCGCTCCCCCATAAGTTTGAAAAGGAAGTGCTATTTGGCTGACCCAAGCCCCTTCAGAAGTGCCAGAAGAGCTAGAAAAAAGCTGCATTTTTGTGCCTAGCTGAAGGCCCGAAAGGTTCCAGTGATTTTCTGCCGGCTCTTGCTCGGGCCGAAGGTGCTGCAGCTGCCCCAAGGCCCGCAACTCTAAGCCTTTAATGAGGCCGTAACGCCAAGAAAAACTAGGCAATTGATAGGCTTGTAAATCAGTGGCTTGCTGCCAGCTGCTGCCCAGCTCTAGCTGTAGTTGCTTGGGCGAAACAAGGGCCGAACTCTCGGATTGGGTAGGACGGTCGGTATTGATTTGGGCCAATAGAAGAAGCGGAAAAAAGCTGAGGAGAAAGATAATTAGTCGATGCATAATTTTTGTGTTTTTGTTATGTATCGCTAAGTTAATGAGTTGCTTCTGGATTTGCAAGCCTGCCAACAGTTAATATATTTGTTTTTTGTTTTCTGCTAAATGTTTTATTTTGAGTTTCTTACCTCAAAAATGTTAATATGAAGAATTTTTTAATCCCCTTGCTATTATTTTGCAGCAGCATTTTAATGGCGCAAACGAGCAGTAGTATGACGGAAGCTGTAGAGTATTATTTAGAGATTGGCGCTAAGACCGAGGATGTGAAAACCGTTTTGTCGCTTTTTGAAAAGCAGTATGGTTTGAGTTATCAGATTTCAGTATCGCCTTCTTTTGGGCAGATTCATCAGTCGGCAGATAAAGAGGTTTTTAGTAGTTTTTCGGTTTACCAGAATCATCAGCCGGAAAAGGTTTTATTTTCCTCTTATAAGGACTGGCCCTTTATTATTGAGCTGTCTATTTATTCGGGAACTGAGCGAGAGGCTCGCTTTTTGGCCCTGAAAAAATGGTTGGCCCAAGAGGAGCAGCTAAGCATTTTGCATGAAAATATTGTGCGCTAATTGTTGAGGGCACAAAAAAAGGACTGCCTTAGGCAGTCCTTTTTTTTTATCTCTCATAGACAAGCGTCTAGTAGTAGTGATAGCGGCGTACTTGGCTCACATATTTGGCGAGGCGAAGTACTTGGCGGGTGTAGCCATATTCGTTATCGTACCAAACATAGATAGTAATGGTTTTTCCATCTGCAGAAATTTTGCTGGCGGGCGCATCATAAACGGAGCAAGCTTGGGCGCCAATCACATCGGCAGAAACAAATTCTTTAGAGGTAGAGTACTGAATTTGCTCAAAGAGATGGCCATGCAAAGAGGCCTGACGCATAGCTTGGTTGAGTTCATCAAGGCTGATGGCCTTATCAAGGTTGAGGGTCATAATGGCCACAGAACCGTCGGGAATAGGTACACGTACAGAAGAGCCCGTAATTTTACCCGTCAAGGCGGGCAATACTTCTTTTAGGGCCGAGCTGGCGCCAGAAGAAGTGATAACCATATTGGTGGCGGCTCCACGTCCACGGCGTTCTTTTTTGTGGTAGTTATCGAGCAAATTCTGAGAGCTGGTATAGGCGTGGATAGTTTCCATATGGCCTTTTTCAATCCCAAAATTATCATAAAGTACCTTGAGCACGGGGGCAATGGCATTGGTGGTACAAGAGGCGGCACAAACTACTTTATCTTCCTCGCTATTGAGGTCCAAATCGCTTTGGTTGATGCCATAAACCACATTTTTGATGCCTTTGGCCGGAGCGGTAAAGAGCACGCGATCCACACCAGGACGAAGGTGGCGGCTTAGGCCTTCACGGTCTTTCCATGCCCCGGTACTATCAATAATGAGGGCCTCATTGATGCCGTATTCTCGGTAGTCAATGTCTTCGGGCTGGGCGGCATAGATAATTTGTACCTTACAGCTATTGACAATCAGTTGGTTTTCTTTGTGCAAAACCTGCACGGTCCCTCGCAATTTGCCATGCACAGAATCTTTGCGGAGCAAAGAAGCGCGTTTGTTGAGTTCGGCCACCAAATCGCCTCCTTTTCGGGGACGCAAAACGATGGCGCGCAAACGGAGCTGCTCACCACGGCCCATCATTTCGGTAAGAATGCGAACGGCTAGGCGACCAATACGGCCAAAACCATAAACTACCACATCTTTGGGGCTTACATCTTGAGCATCTTTGGCCGCTTGTCCTACAAAATCCTTAAGCTGATCGGCCACAAACTCTTCTAGGCTAGGGCTTTCACTTTGGTCTAGGCTCAGCCATTGCGTGGCCAACTTCCCAATATCAATTTTAGAGGGGGCTAGGTCCAATTTGGCAATGGCTTCCGTAATGGCCAAGCTCATTTGAGCCGTAATGGGCTTTTTGACGTAATTTTTGGCAAAAAGGTGGTCATTAATAATTTGGCTGGGGCGGCTATCATAAATATCTCGACGGAAAAGGACAATCTCAATAGAGCGATCAAAGCGCAGTTCTCCAACTAAACGCTGAAGTTCAAGGGCTGTTTTTTCATTTTCGCGCCATTTGCTCAAGTGCTCCTCAAAGGGGGCAGCAGTGGTTTTGATATCCATAGGTTCTGCAAGTAAATTGATTCGAAGAAATCTTTTTGTGGTCCAAATTAGACCAACTTAAAGGTTTAAAATTGAAGACTAAGGTCGCGCTTTCTTATAAATAATATAGCCTAAGTTGTTTCAAGAAAATGTTAAGTTTTAATATCTAGCTAGATTTTTTGGGGCCTCCGCTGCGGCTTCGCCTTGCGGCGCTACGTTTTGCAGCTCGCAGGTCTGCTCGGCCCTGCGGCCTGACGGCCTTGGTCTGCGGCTTTGCCGCACTGCTACACATCGCTAGGCCTGCGGCGGCTTTGCCGCCTGCTTGCCGCAAAGGGCCAGTTTTAGCCCAAAAAACCATAATACTGCATAATTTTGCCCCAGAGGGCTTGGCCTATTTTTGGCCGGGCCAATAGGCTTTGGTAGTTGTTTTCGGCCCAGCGGAGCCCTTCCTCTTCAAAGCTGAGCTCTAGGCATTTTTGGCCATTCTGAAAAAAGAGGAGGCGACAGCCTTGCTCCCCGCATTCCAATTGAGAGAAAACGCAATGCCTGCGTTTGATGGTCAGGCCAAAAATCTGTCGTTCTAAGATGATTTCTTTTTGGGCCAGTCGTAGTTGTAGTTGAAAAGAGCGGCTAAGTTGCCAGAGGCCAAAGGCCAGTAGGGCCCAGCCAAAGATGCCCGCTTTGAGGAGTCTGTTGAGGTAGCTCCCTCCTAAGAGCAGGAGGAAAAGCAAGACATAAAATCCCCATTTTTGGCTCAGGATTCTATCCTGAAGTTGTAGGCGTTTTTCCATTTCGGCAAGCTTTAGAGCAGTATTTTACATGTTCCCAGTTTTTTGCCCATTTCTTTCTCCAATTGAAGGGGCGGCCACAATGTATACAAATTTTGGAGGGGAGCTGCTCTTTTTTCCAAGGCTTTTTTCTAGGGGCTTTCTTCATCTTTTTTTGCCTTAAACAGCTAGCTGGACCAAAGGTTTGGGTTTGGGCGGCGCAGCCGCCAAACGGCCTAGCGATGTGCAAGGGGGGCCGTTAGGCCAGACCGAAGCGCTGCAAGCGCTGAAGGGCCGAGCGAATAGCGAGCCCTGTAACGTAGCGCCGACGACCGAAGGGAGGCGGAGGCCCCAAAACAGCAGAATATGCTTAAACATCATTTAAAAACCTTTTAGGGCTTTTGTTTATTATAAGTCCGGCCTTATCTTGAGGCCAAAGCATACAGAAGCGTCATTATGAAAATAGGAATTGTTTGTTATCCTACCTATGGAGGTAGCGGTGTTGTTGCCACAGAATTGGGCAAAGGCCTAGCCGATAAGGGCCATAAAGTTCATTTTATTACCTATGCGCCGCCGGCTCGTTTGGATGGGTTTCATGAAAACATTGTCTATAATGAGGTTCGTTTTGCTGACTATCCTCTTTTTGATTATCCGCCTTATGAGACGGCCTTGGCTTCTAAGTTGGTGGATGTGGTTAAATATGACCAACTAGACGTTTTGCATGTGCATTATGCGGTGCCGCATGCCTCGGTGGCCTATATGGCCAAGAAAATATTGTTGCAAGAAGGGATTTATATTCCAACCGTGACCACCTTGCATGGGACCGACATTACGCTGGTGGGCAAGCAGCCCGTTTATGAGCCGGTGGTTAGTTTTGCGATTAACAAATCGGATGGGGTAACGGCGGTATCGGATAGTTTGCGGAAGGATACTTATGCCAACTTTGAGGTGGACCAAGATATTGAGGTCATTTATAACTTTATTGACTTTGATCGCTTTAAACGCTCGAACAAAGAGCATTTTCGCAAAGCCATTGCGCCTCATGGCGAAAAAATACTGATTCACATTTCTAACTTCCGCAAGGTAAAGCGGGTAGAGGATGTGGTCAAGATTTTTGCGCAGGTTCGGGCCGAGTTGCCGGCCAAGCTACTGCTGGTTGGCGATGGGCCAGAGCGGCAAAAGCTAGCGCAATTGTGTAGAGAATTGGGCCTTTGTGCAGATATTCGCTTTTTGGGTAAGCAAGATGCGGTAGAAGAGCTGTTGGCCGTTTCGGACCTCTTTATTATGCCTTCCGCTAGTGAGAGTTTTGGGCTTTCGGCCTTGGAGGCTATGGCCTGTGAGGTACCCGTAATTTCGACCAATGTGGGCGGTTTGCCCGAGGTCAATTTGCATGGAGTGACGGGTTTTTGCTCGGAATTGGGTGAGGTAGATGAAATGGCCGCCAATGCGCTCAAGTTGCTCAAGGATGAAGCCCTGCATCAGGAGTTTCAGAAGGCGGCCCTAGAACATGCCAAAAAGTTTTCGATAGAAAACATACTGCCTCAATATGAGGCCTATTATGAGAAAGTGATTCAGCGCTCGGTCTATCCTAAAGCAGCTGTAGATTAGTCTTGTTTTAGGCGCAGCCAATAGGCGGGATGATTTTTGGCATTGCTATATATAATGGCCATTAAATCAAAAGGCTTTTTGGGCCCTTTATATTGAATAAAAAAGCGGCGGCGGCCATCTTCTGGCAAGGGGATGTTATGATAAGGCCGCAAAGTCAAACAATCGCAGCCCAGGGCGATGCTATCAATTTGGAGCATCGCTTTTCCTTTGTTCTCAATCAAGATTTCAAAATTGGCGCCTTGCTCATCCCAGCTTTCGGCTACTAACTCTGCATAAGGCTGTTCGGGGGCAGGGCCATCTACCAGCTGGATGCTCTGGGCCAGCAGCGAAAACGGAAGAGATAGAAAAAAGCTAAATAGAAATAATTTGCTTTGCATTTGCCTTAGTATTTTAGGGCCAAAATACCGCTAATGATACAGAAATTATACCCGCTTGGCCTGCTGCTCTTGCTTTTTTGTGCCTGCCATCGCCCTTTAGAGATTGAAGACCGCTCTAACCCTAAAACAGCGGCTATAGATAGCAGTTTGCTAATTCCAGCTCCCGATCCCTTTTCTTCTTTGGTGGCCCTAGAAACGCCCTATGGCGAAATGAAGATGGAGCTCTATTTTGAGCCCAGCGGCCATAGAGAAAATATGCTGCAGTTGATCCGCCAAAACTTTTATGATAGCCTGCTTTTTCATCGGGTAATAGAAGGCTTTATGATTCAGGGCGGAGACCCCAGCTCTAGACAGGCCAAAAAAGGGCAACGTTTGGGCGGGGGCGGAAATGGCCAGTTGTTAACAGCCGAAATCCTTCCGCAATATCCCCATATCAAAGGGGCTTTGGCCGCGGCTCGACAAAGTGATGAGCTCAACCCAGAAAAAAAGTCCTCCGCTAGCCAGTTTTATATTGTGCAGGGTAGCAAAATTAGAATGGAGCAATTGGACCAAAATGAGCGCAAGTACAATATGGTTTATGGTCCCGAAAACAGAATGCGCTATAAGTACCTCGGGGGCAGCCCGCAGCTCGATATGAATTACTCCGTTTTTGGGCGGGTTTATGAGGGCCTCGATATTATTGATAGCATTGCGGCCCAAACCAAAGACCAATATGGCCGCCCTCAGGAAGATATTTGGATGAAATTCCGTATCATTAAAGAATAAAGTCGTCAGTTTTTGATAGCTGCTATCAGTTTTTGATGAAGCTCCTACTTGAAAAGGCTTATTTATCAGGGAATTATAGCTTGGTCTATTTTTTAGTTCGTTTTGGCTCTCCTAAAGCAAAACCTACTCAAATGACAGACAACAGCCGGTTCGTCAGCTATCTGAACCATCAATTTCAACCCATTCAATTGTTTAAACACTGCTGTATGCAACCCAAGGTCGTTATTTCTTGGTGGGCCCCCCTTTCTGATTTTGAGCGAGAAAAAAAGCGTTCGCAAATCAATAAGTTTGGACCTAATTACGAGCTTCACCAATACTTTTTTTCAGAAAGCGAGGGCTATGAAAAGCACATTATTCTCTGCTCTAAGGCCCAAGAAAATACGGCCTTTGAGTTTCTGCTCAATACCCTGAGAAGAGATTTTCCCGGACATCAAATTGAGGGCCGATATATGGGCCTAAACGAAGAGGAAATTATAGATTTTGCCCCCATTAAGGCCAAGGTAGAGCCGGTATTGTTTGAGCATAGGGACTATCAAATCGACCTCTTTTTCTCTCCAGGCACCTCCGCCATGTCGGTGGTTTGGTTTATGCTGCATCAGCAACTCGGGCTACGGACCTGCCTGTTGCAAACCACCAAAAGCCAAGATAGCCCCCAACAACAACCCCGTCGAAAGTTTCTCAATATTGAGCGGGCCACCGAGCTGGGCTCCTTTATCCTAAAAGAAGGCCGCAGCCGCCAAGAAATGAGCCGCAGCCAATTGCCCGAAGATCATGTGCTCCTGAGCCCCGCCCTAGAGCGGGTCTATAATCAGGCGTTTAAGGTGGCACAGGCCGAAAGGGGAACCATTATTATTCAGGGAGCTAGTGGAAGTGGCAAAGAATTATTGGCCCAGTTTATCCATAATAAATCGCCCCGATCCAAGCAGCCATTTATTGCCGTCAATTGTGCGGCTTTTTCCGACTCTCTGCTAGAGTCTCGCCTCTTTGGCCATGCCAAAGGCTCCTTTACTGGCGCCAGCCAAGAGCATAAAGGCTATTTTGAACAGGCCAATAAGGGCAGCATTTTCCTAGATGAAATTGGCGATATTTCGCCCCAAATGCAACAAACGCTCTTGCGGGTTTTGCAGTCTGGAGAAATTGCCCCCATTGGCCAGCAAATCAGAAAAGTAGATGTGCGCATTATTGTGGCTACCAATCAGGATTTGGTGCAGCTTTGTCAGGAAGGTAAATTTCGCTGGGATCTCTATTACCGCCTCGCTATTGCTGAGCTCGAACTGCCCAGCCTAGATGAGCAGGGACAGGCCGCCAAGGAGCTCTACCTAAAGCATTTTGTAGATAAAAAACAACAGCTTTATTGCCGCCAAAAACCCATTCAGTTTGAAAAGAAAGCCTATAAGGAGCTACTCAGTTATCGCTTTCCCGGAAATATCCGAGAGCTAGAAAGTTTGGTGGAACGCTTCTATGTTTTGGGCCTAGAAGAGGTAACTCGCCAAGATTTTCCCAAAAGATTGCATCTGATGCAACAGCTTTTTCTCGATAGCCTCCGCCTAGAGGATGTCAAGGCGCAGCATATCAAAATGGTCTATGAACGCATGCAGGGCAACCAAACGGCAACGGCTCGGGTGCTAGGGGTGGCCATTAACACCATCCGCAAGTATTTGGACTTGTCTTAGCGCAGAGAAAAAGACCAACTAATATTTTGTGAACTGACAAAAAATGGTCAATTTCAAGCCGCTCGCTAAGAGCAATACCAAAAAATCAATCCTGATGAGTTATTTTAAGAATAAAACTGTCTTTATTACAGGCGGTAGCCGCGGAATCGGCAAAGCAATTGGCCTTCGTTTGGCCCAAGAGGGCGCCAATATCGTGGTGGCAGCCAAAACCACTGAACCCCATCCCAAACTAGAGGGAACCATTTATACCGCCGCCGAAGAAATGACAGCCGCTGGCGGAAAAGGCCTGGCCGTTTTCCTAGATGTACGCAGCGAGGAGCTGGTCCAAGAAGCCGTAGATAAGGCCGTAGCCGAGTTTGGTGGCATCGATATCCTCATCAATAACGCTAGCGCAATTAGCCTAACGCCCACGGAGCACACTAGCCTCAAACGCTATGATTTGATGCATGCCGTGAATGTGAGAGGGACCTTTTTGGTCAGCAAAACTTGTTTGCCCCATCTCAAAAAGTCAGAAAATGGCCATATCCTCAACCTTTCGCCACCCTTGAATATGGACCCCAAATGGTTCGCTAATCATGTGGCCTATACCATGACGAAATACGGCATGAGTATGTGCGTTTTGGGTATGTCAGAAGAGTTTAAGGATTATAAAATTGGCGTGAATGCCCTTTGGCCCAGAACTACTGTTGCCACGGCTGCCGTGCGCAACCTTTTGGGCGGAGAGGCTATGGTGCAACAAAGCCGCACCCCAAAAGTCGTAGCCGATGCCGCTTATTTCATCTTGCAACGCCCCGCCGCAGAATGCACGGGCAACTTCTTCCTCGATGATGAAGTCTTGATGTTCGAAGGCATCCAGGACCTTAGCCAATATGCTGTAGATAGCAGCCAAAAACCTATGCCCGACCTCTTTATCTAATGGCCTGGGCACAATAGCATAGCAAAAGGAGTAGTAATTTTTTACTGCTCCTTTTTTGTTTTTTGGGGGCCTCCGCCTCCCTTCGGTCGTCGGCGCTACGCTTTGGGGCTCGCAGGTCTGCTCGGCCCTTCGTTTTTTCGCTGCGCTCAAAAACTTGGTCTGGCCTTCGGCCACCCCGCCGCATCGCTAGGCCAGCTCATCCATTTTTTTTCTTTGGGCTTTTTTCTTCGGCAGTTTTGCTGTTGTTTTTTCTTGAAGCTAAATTTTTTCCATTTTCCAGCAAACAAGGGCTTTAGCCCGCCAGTTTGCATAGACCCGCAACCATGGGCTTCAGCCCATGGCAGAAAGGGCTAGCTGCTAGAATATTTAAGCTTAGTTAACAGCCCCCTATGATAAAACACCAATCAGGGCCTAAAGGCTTGCCCCTAGGCCGCAAGGAAGGGGCAGACAGAAAACTCTAAACCCTATCTTGGACCAATAAAAACAATCAAAATGAAAAACTACCTTTTTCGCTCTGCCCGCTTGGGCTTTCGTGCTTGGACCGCCGCGGACCTGCCTGAATTTGCAAAAATGAATGCCGATATAGAAGTCATGGAACATTTTCCTAGTCCGCTAACAGAAGAAGAAACTGCGGCCTTTCTGCGGCGGCTACAGGCGCATCAGGAGAAATATGGCTACTGCTATTTTGCCACTGAAATTTTAGAAAGTGGAGAATTTATAGGTTTCATCGGCTTAGCCTATCAGGATTATGAGAGCGCCTACACGCCTGCGGTAGATATTGGCTGGCGCTTGAAAAAAGCGGCCTGGGGGCAGGGTTTTGCGACAGAAGGGGCCAAAAAATGTCTGGAATTTGCCTTTGAGGAGTTAGAAATAGAGCAGCTCATTGCCGTTTGCACCCTAGACAACCAAAAGTCCGAGCAAGTCATGAAAAAAATTGGCCTACAAAAGTTGGGGGAGTTTAAGCACCCTAAGCTAAAAGACTATGCAGCGTATGAAGATTGCCTCTGCTATGGGGGGAGTGGGAAATAATTTGTATCTTTTGCTTAATTCCAAAAAACGATAAGTGTTGTCTCTGAGCTTGTTTAAAAATTTCGTTTTAGGAAAATAAGCATAAAGGCTAAATAATGTAGACTCGCCCAGTTATTGGCTTTTCTTTCAAAACGAATGAGTAAAATTTTGAATGCGTCAATCCATGCATTAGTTCGCTCAACAGAAAAGCGTTCTTTGTAAAGTTCCTCATCTATAATGTCTTGATAATAAGCCTTTTTTCTATTTATTTTATTGTGGTCAATATTAGGGATAATGCCCATTTTTTTGGCAATTTTCTCTAAGCTTTTTGCTATCAAATCCTGCATCAGCATTCATAAATAAACCATCAGGAGAGATGTCTGAAAGCTGCAGATCGGCAAGCATTTTTTGGAAATGACTCTCGATTTCAAACAAATCATTATGGTTCCCCGCAAAAGGCGGAGACATAGCGATTGGCAGCCCATTTTTATCTGTGAGAAAGAGAGCATTTGTAGTTTTTGACTTTTTTCGGCCCTGATAGCCCACAGCTTCGCCCCCTCTTTTTGCTGGGGTATGACTTCCGTCAAGCTGTATACTAGATAAATCTAAACAAGATTTTTCATGCGCTAGAAATTGGATCCACACTTTTTGCCAAATACCAGATTCCGACCAACTATTAAAATAGTAATATACTGTTTGCCAATAAATTAGGGCTTTATCGAAAAAAGATTTTATCGGTAATTCTCTCCACTGACAACCTGTTTTAAGCCTATAAATTATCGCTTTAACAATTTGCCACAGAGGCGCTTTGGTTTTTCGAGCCAATTTTTTTGCGGGAAAAAATGCTAATATTTTTCCGTAATAAATTCTTTTGATAGATTTACAACCATGTTGCAAAGTCTTTTTTGCCTTAGTCTGGTTGTTAACAAAGAAATTTAAACAGTTTTATATTGATATTGTCCGTAATTTGAATTAATAAAAAGTAATGAATTTTTTTTTATAATACTACTATTGTTTGTCCTTTCATGGGGGAGTTCTTTTGGTCAAGCGACAGCTTCTGGTAATTCGAACTTGTTAGAAAGTCATGGGCTAATGTCTTTTAAGCCAATAGACATAATGAGGTCTCCCAAAACCTTGATGAAGGTTTGGCTAGATAAGCCAATACCGTTAACTTTTTATTCTGAGGTAGAAAAAGAAGTCCAAAAGTTAATAAATGAAAAAACTGCAGATGGGATTATAACTTACTCACCACTTAGAGTAGAAAAGGAATGGACAGTTATTGATTATGAAGAAATTACTCCATATACTTGGAAGTGGGTTGACCTTGAACTTCCAAAAGCTGATGGGACAATTACTAAAATAAACTTAAGAAGACCTCATTGGTGGTTGGAAGAAATAGGAGTTGATAGTATAGGGCGAGATGTGTATCTGGATATGCCTGAATTAGGTTCAGAAGGATGGGCGACTGTTACAGGAATTAGAATAAACCAACTAGACACAAGGTTCTGGGATGAAGCTAGAAAAGGAGATTATGTAAGTCGTCCAATCACTGGGAAGTTTATTCATGAAAGTGATGATGTATATAATTTATATTTTAGAGATAATGCTGCTAGTCCTCTAGGAGTGACAGGTTTACACCCAATTTGGTCAATAGATAGAAATGGTTGGGTACATGCGATGGACTTGAATGTAGGGGAAAACATTAAAACCCAGTATAGAAAGGTTGTACTTATTGCTAAAGAAAAGCTTGAGGGAAGACAGAAAGTTTATAATCTTGAAGTATATCAAGATCATAATTTTTTAGTTTCTATAGATAGAATATTAGTACATAACAGCTGCTTTGGAACTAGAACAAGTGGAGGCGTTTTTCCTAAAGCACCTCAACTCGCCAAAAGATTAGGGATAAAAGAAAAGCAATGGCATAATGGTGCTGGTACAGGAGTAAAGGATAATTTAAAAGCTGCCTTAGGATTTAATGGAAAAAAAATAAAATCATTATATGGAAATAATCCTGATTTTGGTATATCTCCAGATGGGAAGTCTTTATATTTTAGGCCAACGCATGGAAAGTTTAAAGGGAAAACATTTGATACAAGCTTAACTATACAGGATGTACAAGATATGGTGAGGTAATTAATCGATAATAAAGAGGTTGTTTAAAAATTTCGTTTTAAGAAAATAAGCATAAAGGCCAAATAATGTAAACTCGATCAGTTGTCAGCCTTTCTTTCAAAACAAATGAGTAGCATTTTAAATGCGTCAATCCAGGCATTTGTTCGCTCAACAGAAAAGCATTACTTGTAAAGTTATTTATATATACTTTATTGATAGTAAGTTTTTTATATTTATTTTATTAGGGTCAATATGGGAGATAACTCCCATTTTTTTGCTATCAAATCCTACCTCAGCATTCGTAAATAAACCATCAGGAGAGATGTCTGAAAGCTGTAGATCGGCAAGCATTTTTTGGAAATGACTCTCGATTTCAAATAAATCATTGTGGTTCCCCGCAAAAGGCAGATACATAGCGATTGGCAGCCCATTTTGATCTGTGATAAAGAGGGGATTTGTGGTTTTTTGACTTTTTTCGGCCCTGATAGCCCACAGCTTCGCCCCCTCTTTTTGCTGGGGTATGACTTCCGTCAAGCTGTATACTAGATAAATCTAAACAAGATTTTTCATGCGCTAGAAATTGGATCCACACTTTTTGCCAAATACCAGATTCCGACCAACTATTAAAATAGTAATATACTGTTTGCCAATAAATTAGGGCTTTATTAAAAAAAAGATTTAATTGGTAATTCTCGCCACTGAAAACCTGTTTTAAGCCTATAAATTATGGCTTTAACAATTTGCCACAGGGGCGCTTTGGTTTTTCGAGCCAATTTTTTTTGCGGGAAAAAATGCTAATATTTTTCCGTAATAAATTCTTTTGATAGATTTACAACCATGTTGCAAAGCCTTTTTTGTCGTAATCAACAATAATAATAAGCGCTTTGCAGCATTTTTTTTGCCTTAGTCTAGCTGCTGACTAAAAAATTTAAACAACCTCGGATAATAAATGCTATTAGAAAATTTACCCCCCAAATCATTTGTGCTAGGTTTTGGTATTACATTTTATCAGCATAATAAAATAGTTGCCTTTGAAGAAATATTCAAATCAGCTTTGAAGACTGTTGAATATCATTCAAAAATATATCCTAACTCTAATTGTATAAATGACCTTCATATAAGGTTGACTTTAGACTATAGCACTTTTGATTCAGTTCTTAGTGTTATGGTGGAGCACTTTCAAAGAATAGCGGAGGATGTTTCTGAGTTTTTTGGAATAAACATTTTTGTTGAATATAGCACAAGAGCTCAAATTCTAATCAGTCATCAAAACCTAATACAATTATATGAGCTTTTTGGGGATGAATTTTCTGTAGGGGTAAATTCATTTGTGTTAAACTGGCCTCCTGAGCGGGAGGTTTATGATCAAGAAGAGTATTACCAAATCATAATAGGGCCAGGAAATAACTATTCTCTGGCCCTAAAAGAATTTTTGATAGGGTGGACTGCCCCACTACAAAGAAAATATCGGGACTTAATAGCAGCAGAATTTATAACAAATGATTCGGGCTCCTATTTTTATTTATCTTTGAAAGGTAATATTAGGATTTATTCTTGGAATGAACAGTTTCAAGATATGCTAGATTTGTTGGAGACTAAGCCTAAAGACTTAGCGGCTACTTTTGGATATTATCAGCAAAATAGAGGCAGTATGTTTGGAGGCGAACTTGGTAGGGGGATAATAAGCCAAGTGAAGTCGCTCAAAGTGGACCTATTACTTTCATGTGGTTTTCCTGAATTCTATCATTTTAAAGCTTCTAAAAGGCTGAAAATGATAGATGAAATGGAAGGAAGACAAGTGTTGGTAGGAAATTTAAATCCCAAATCATTTGTGCTGAGTTTTAGTATTACATTTTATGAGTTCGATAAAATAGCTGCCTTTGAAAAAATGTTCAAATCAGCTTTGAAAGCTGTTGAATATCATTCAAAAATATATCCTAGTTCTGACTACCCAAACGACCTTTATGTAAGGCTAATTTTTGATTATGGCATTTTTGATTCAGTCCTTAGTGTTATGGTGGAGCACTTTCAAAGAATAGCGGAGGATGTTTCGGAGTTTTCTGGCATAAACATCTATCTCAATTATAATACAAGAGCTCAAATTCTAATTAGGCATCAAAACCTAATACAATTATATGAGCTCTTTGGTGAATTTTTTTCCATAGGAATGGATTCCGTAACGTTAGATTGGTCAGATGAATGGATGGCCCATCCTCGAGAAGAGTATTACCAAATCATAATAGGGCCGGAAAATAATTTTTCTCTGGCCCTAAAAGAATTTTTAATAGAGTGGACAGCCCCACTACAAAGAAAATATCGGGACTTAATAGCAGCAGAATTTATAACAAATGATTCGGGCTCCTATTTTTATCTGTCCTTAAAAAGGGCTATTGATGTTTTTCTTTGGAATGATCAATTTCAAGATATGCTGAATTTGTTGGCATCAAAACCTAAAGACTTGGTCACTACTTTTGGGTTTTACCAGCGAAATAGGAATAGGATGCGTGGAGGTGAGGTTAATAGTGAAATAATGAGTCAGTTAACATCAGTAAAATTGGATTTGCTGCTTTCATTTGGTCTTCCTGAGTTTTTCATTGACTAGCCTGAATTTTCTATCAAAGAATGGCCAAAGCGCAGGACTTCCAAACGGCCTAGCGATGCGGCGGGGTGGCCGTAGGCCAGACCGAGCAGGCAAAGCCTGCGAAGGGCCGAGCGAACAGCGAGCCCCAAAGCGTAGCGCCCGCCGCAGGCGGGAGGCCCCAAAAAAACAGTAAGCAATATAAAGAGAAGAAAACCTTTAGATCATCTTTGCTGATAGGCCCCAAAACAGCAGAAATTGAGGGAGCAGAAAAGAGAGGAGAGAAGGTGGAAAAAATGGGGGCTGGGCTAACAAATCTGGAGAAAGTCCAAAAAGCTAAAGATAAATGCTTATATTTGTGGCAGCAAAACGCATTGAGCGAGGGAACCGTGAAAACGTTCCCTCTTTTTATTATAAAGAAGTCAGATGCCAACAATTACGGAAAAGCTAGCCGATTTGATAGCGGCTTATTTTGCAGAAGAGGGTCGAGAGGCTTTATTTCTGGTAGAAATAGAGAACAAAGGCGAGAACAAAGTGCAAGTTTTTATTGACAGCGACAATGGGGTCAATTTTGGGAATTGTGCGCGATTGAGTCGTCATTTGGAAGCTCAGATAGAGGAGAATGGTTGGTTGGGAGAGAAATACACTTTAGATGTGTCTTCTCCGGGCCTAGATCGTCCGTTAAAGCTACACCGTCAGTATGTGAAGAACATAGGGCGGGAGTTATCGGTAGAGATTGAGGGAGAGCACAAGCATGTGAAGGGGAAATTGGAAGAAGTGACGGAAGCGCATATTGTATTGACTTATAGTGAGAAAGTGAAATTGGAGGGGCGGAAAAAGAAAGAGTTGGTTGAGATGCGTCAGGAGATTCCCTTTGAGCGTATTAAGAAAGCGCTAGTTAAGATTACATTTTAAAAATTATACACAAGGTATGATCAATTTGATTGATTCCTTTTCGGAGTTTAAAAATATGAAGAGCATTGATCGCCCAACTATGGTGCGGGTGCTCGAGGATGTATTCAGAACCCTTATTCGCAAAAAGTATGGGGCCGATGATAACTTTGACATCATTGTGAGCACTATAGAGGGGGATTTAGAGATTTGGCGCAAGCGCGAGATTGTTCCCAATGGCGAGGTAGAGGATGATCGTTATCATATTGCGATTAGCGATGCGGTAAAGATTGAGGAGGACTATGAGGTAGGCGAGGAGTGTTATGAAAAAGTGGGGGTAGCTGATTTTGGTCGTCGTGCGATCATGGCGGCTCGTCAGACCTTAATTTCTAGAATTTTGGAACTGGAGAAGGACAAGGTATATCAGTTGTATGCCGACCGGATTGGGGACCTTATATTTGGAGAAGTAGCCCAGACCTTGAAGCGGGAATTTGTGATTGTGGATGAGAGTACTGGAGCGGAGTTGATGTTGCCTAAATCGGAAACTATTCGCGGCGATTACTTCCGCAAGGGAGATATGGTTCGGGCGGTAGTGGACCGGGTAGAGAACAAAAACAACAACCCCATGGTCATTCTTTCTCGTACGGCCAGCAGCTTTTTGGAGCGTTTGTTAGAGCAGGAAGTGCCAGAAATTGAAGATGGATTGATTACGGTCCGTAATATTGTTCGTGCGCCTGGTGACAGAGCCAAGGTAGCGGTAGAGTCTTATGACGAGCGCATTGACCCTGTTGGGGCCTGTGTAGGGATGAAAGGTTCTAGAATTCACGGAATTGTTCGGGAATTGCGGAACGAAAACATAGACATTATCAATTATACGAACAATGAAGCCTTATTGATTCAGCGGGCATTGACGCCAGCTCGGATCAGTTCGGTAGAATTGGACTTGGATAATCGCAAGGCTTCTGTCTTTTTGGAGGCGGCTGAAATTTCTAAGGCGATTGGTAAGAAGGGCGTCAATATTAAATTGGCTAGCCGTTTGGTAGATTACAACATTGACGTCTTTAGAGAAGGCGCCTTTGATACAGATGCCGACTTTGATGTAGAGCTCGATGAGTTTAGAGATGAGATTGAAGATTGGGTCATTGACGAATTGAAGAACATTGGTTGTGATACGGCCAGAAACGTACTCAATTTAAGTTTGGATGAGCTCTTGCGTCGGACGGACTTAGAAGAAGAGACCATCAAGGAAATTATTGTGGTCCTCAAAGCAGAATTTGACGATGGAGGCAAAGATTTGCCCGATCCTGTTGAAGAAGAAGAAGAGGATAGCAGTGAGGAAGATAGCAGTGAGGAAGATAGCGCAGAATAACAGCTAATTTTGCAGGCCTAAGTAGGAGGCAATATAAAATGTCTTGTACTTAGGTCTTTTTTAGGAGACTGTAGTATGATAAGCTCTTTTGACTGGCCCACAAGCCATCATCATTGCGCTTAATTCGAGCTTAGAAAAGCATGGCCCCTAGGCTTTTCTGAGAATAAAGAAGGGGGTAAAAGGCATTTTTCCTAATGTTATAGGAATGCTATCAAATATATTGACTATATTTGTACCGATTTTTTAAAATCACGATTTTTACGCAATTAGCTAAATACACGGAATGTCAAAAAGGTTAGTAAAAGTAGCTGCCGAGCTAAATATTGGAACAAACACTATCGTTGAGTACCTGAACGATAATGGATATGAGGTGGTTAACCGCCCCACAGCCAAGGTTTCAGACGAAATGTACGATAAGTTGTTGGCCCGTTTCAACAAATCTGCTGCCATTAAGGAAGAGGCGGACAAGATTACTATTGGTAGCCGCTTAGAGAAGGAAAAAAAGGAGGAGGAGAAAAGAAAGAAGGAAAAAGAGCGGCAGTTAGCCAAGGCCAAGCAAGAAGCTAAGCCGGTTAAGAAAGTTGAAATTACTACACCCAAAGAAGAGACTCCCGTTGTAAAGCAAAGCGAGCTTTCTGAGAAAAAGGAAGAAACCAAAGATAATGAAGTGGTTTCTAATATGCCTAAGGGGCCAAAAATTTTGGGCAAAATCAACTTAGATGAGCAGTCTCGCTCTGGCCGACGTAAAGGAGGCAGGAAAACTACTGCCAAGAAAGAACAGGCGCCCAAAAAAGAAGAGCCTAAACCTAAGCAGGAGGAAAAAGCCAAACAGGAGGTTAAAGCAACCCCTAGAAAGGAAAAAGCCCCCAAAGCTAAGGAAGAGCCGAAGCAGGAGACGCCTAAACAGGAAGAAACCAAATCACCAAAAGTGGTAGAAGAAAAACAAGTAGTGGCCAAGAAAACGGAACAGAAAACCGAAGAAAAGCCAGAAGCAACTACTGAAAAGAAAAAGGATGGAGTCGATATCAAAATGGAGGCTCCCCAACTTAAAGGGCTTAAGATCTTAGGTAAGATCAATATTGAAGACCCGCGCCGCAAACGCAAAAAGAAACGTAACCGCAAGAAAATTGGCGGTACGGATGATAAAAAGCCCCAAGAGAAGCAAGAAGCCAAAAAAGGCGGAGAGAAGAAGGAAGAGAAAAAGGATGGCAATAACGATAGAACAAAACGTAAGCGCACCAAAATCTCAACCAATCAAGCCCAAAACGATAATCGTGGAAAATCTAAGGATAATCGTGGAGGTACCGGATCTAATAACCAGCAGACGGCTAATAGCAACAAGAAGCGGAAGAAGAAAGGTAAACGCCGCGAAATCTCTGATAAGGAGGTAGACGATAAGCTAAAACAAACTATGCAACGCTTGCATGGTGGAGGCAAAAAAGGAGGACGCCGTTCTACCCGTGCCTCTCGTGATGAAAAGAAGGAAGCCATGCGCCAACGTATGGAAGAAGAGATGGAAGAGCCCCAGGTACTACAGGTGACAGAGTTTATCTCTGTATCTGAATTGGCCGGCCTGCTCAATGCCACTCCCGCCGATATCATCATGATGTGTATGCAAATCGGACAGTTCGTTTCGATTAACCAACGCCTAGATGCAGAAATTATCGAACTGATCGCTACAGAATATGACTATGAAGTAGAGTTTATCTCTGCCGAAGATCAAGTCGATATCGAAGAGGAGGAGGAAGAAGATGATCCCGCAGATCTCAAACCCCGCTCTCCAATTGTTACCGTAATGGGTCATGTAGATCATGGTAAAACCTCTCTTTTGGACCATATCCGTAAGGCAAATGTAGCCGAAGGTGAGGCCGGAGGAATTACGCAGCATATTGGTGCCTATGAAGTGAAGGTGAGAGATATGGGAAGCATTACTTTCCTTGATACTCCCGGTCACGAAGCCTTTACCGCTATGCGTGCCCGTGGTGCAAAAGTAACTGACGTTGCCGTAATTATTATCGCTGCAGATGATAATATCATGCCCCAAACTAAAGAGGCGATTAGTCACGCCCAAGCCGCCGAAGTACCCATCATTTTTGCTATTAACAAAATTGATAAGGAAGGCGCTCAACCCGAAAAAATTAAACAAGAATTGGCCTCTATGAACCTCCTCGTTGAAGAATGGGGCGGTACTTACCAAAGCCAAGATATCTCAGCCAAACAAGGCCTCAATGTAGATTTACTCCTCGAGAAAATCTTATTGGAGTCTGAAATGCTAGAACTTAAAGCTAACCCTAGCCGCCGAGCTATTGGGGCAATCCTCGAAGCCTCTCTAGAAAAAGGCCGCGGATATGTAGCCAAAGTATTGGTGCAAACCGGTACACTCGCTATCGGAGATCCTATTATCGCTGGTCAATATCATGGCCGTGTGAAAGCTATGTTCGATGAAAGAGGTAAACGAGTGAAAAAAGCCGGACCCTCTACTCCCGTTCTCGTTCTGGGCCTCGATGGCGCCCCTCAAGCAGGGGAGAAACTTCAGGTACTAGAGTCTGAACGTAAGGTGAAAGAATTGGCCAACAAACGTGGCCAAATCATCCGCCAACAACAAATTCGAGCTACCCGCCGGATTACCCTAGACGATATTACGCGCCGACTAAAAGTGGGTAACTTCCAAGAACTGAACTTGATCGTTAAAGGAGATATGGACGGTTCTGTAGAAGCGCTCGCCGATTCTTTGCTCAAACTTTCTACCGAGCAGATCCAAACCAATATTATCTATAAAGCTGTAGGTCAAATTACAGAGTCTGATGTGAACCTTGCCGCCGCTTCGGATGCCATTATTATCGGCTTCCAAGTGCGCCCCAACCCATCTGCTCGCCGCCTCTCTGAACAAGAAGGCGTGGAAATTAAGACCTATTCTATCATCTACGATGCAATCGAAGAAGTAAGAGCAGCCCTAGAAGGTATGCTCGAGCCTAAGCAGGTAGAAGAAACTATCGGTTCTGTAGCTATCCAAACGGTATTTAGCATTTCTAAGGTCGGTAAAGTTGCCGGTTGTATGGTACAATCTGGTAAAGTAACCCGCAATAGCCATATCCGCGTGATCCGTGACGGTATCGTGATCTTCCCCAAAAAGGAAGGCCAACATGGCGAACTTAGCTCACTCAAACGCTTTAAAGATAGTGTTCCCGAAGTTAAAAATGGCTTCGAATGTGGTCTAACTATCCGCAATTTTGACGGTATCCGTGAAGGCGACGAAATCGAAGTCTACGAAATTAAAGAAGTGAAGCAAACGCTCTAAGCCAATTGCCTCAATAATACAAAAGACCTCTTCTAGCTACTGCTATTAGAGGTCCTTTTTTTGTACCTTTGCCCCATTAAAGGACCCATCTAATCCTAATAGTTATGAAAGTTACCGGTATCAGCTTTGTCAGAAATGCAGTTAAATTTGATTACCCCATCCTCGAAGCTATCCAATCCATACTCCCGCTCTGCGATGAGTTTATCCTTGTCTGTGGCAACTCAGAAGATGGGACCGAAGAACTCCTAGCCCAAATTAAAGACCCCAAACTCAAAATTATTCCCTCAGTCTGGGATGATAGCCTCCGCGAAGGCGGGAAGGTCCTAGCCGTAGAAACCAACAAAGCCCTAGATGCCGTTAGCCCCGATAGCGATTGGGTGTTCTACCTCCAAGGCGATGAGGTGCTGCACGAGAAGTTTATCCCTACCGTCCGCCAAGCCATGGAAAAATACCTAGACGATAAAGAGGTCCAAGGCCTACTCTTCAATTATCAACATTTTTGGGGCTCCTACAATTATGTGGCCGACTCCCGAAAATGGTACCGCCGAGAAATCCGACTGGTCCGAAATGATAAAAATATTCGCTCTTATAAGGATGCTCAAGGCTTCAGAACTAGAGCGGACGAAAAACTAAAGGTCAAGCTCATCCCCGCCGATATCTATCACTACGGCTGGGTGCGCCCCCCAGAAAAACAAATCCAAAAACGCCTCTCTTCTAACCGCTTCTGGCATTCCGATGAATGGATCGAGAAGAATATGCAAAAAGAAGGAGAATACGATTATTCCGAAATCGACTCCGTGAAACGCTTTGAAGGTACCGCCCCAAAAGTGATGGAGCAACGCCTCAAACGCCTACATTGGGAGTTCTCTCCCAATCCCCCAAAACTCTCTCTCAAAGAACGCCTCTCCAGAATAATCGAAAATATAACAGGAAAAAGAGTAGGCGAGTACCAAAATTATAAAATTATCTAATTATGCGCCCGCTTACTGTACTCATTCCCACCTTCAATGAAGCCGATAATCTCCGCGCATTATTGCCTCTGCTCAGCTGGGCCGATGAACTGCTAATCGTCGATTCTTTTAGTACGGATGATACTTTAGAACTGGCCCAAAAAGCCGGCGCCCGAATTATTCAAAGAGAATACGGAAATTCCGCTAGCCAGAAAAATTGGGCCATCCCCCAAGCCAAAAATGAATGGATTCTGCTGCTCGATGCCGATGAACGCCCTAGCGAAAACCTAACAGCCGAAATTAAGGCCATCATGAACCAAGCCGAAGACCCCCAAGGCCCTATCGCCTACTGGATGGGCCGCGATAACCATTTTATGGGACAGGCGGTCCGCTTTTCAGGCTGGCAAAATGATGCAGTCATCCGATTTTTTAAACGAGACCTTTGCCGCTATGAAGAAAAAGAAGTACATGCCGAAATTATCACGAAGGGAAAAGTCGCTTGGCTAAAGGGCCGCCTTTTGCACTATACCTTCAAAAGTATACACCACTTTATGGCCAAAATGGAGCGCTACGCCCATTGGTCCGCCAGCGATTATGCCAGCAAAACCCCAAAAGTAGGCTTTTTTCACCTCTACCTCAAACCCGCTTTCCGCTTCTTCAAACACTACATCATCCAACAGGGCTTCCGCGACGGCAAACTGGGCTTTATCGTCTGCAAATTACTGGCCTGGGGCGTGTTTATGCGCTATGTGATCCTCCTAGAAAAAAGGGGACATTAGTGGTTTTGGGGCCTCCGCAGCAAAGCTGCGGCGCTACGCTTTGGGGCTCGCAGGTCTGCTCGGCCCTTCGGCGCCTGCGGCGCCTCGGTCTGGCCTGACGGCCACCCCGCCGCATCGCTAGGCCAAAAAAAGAGGCCCTTCGGGCCTCGAGCTAAAACGCAATTTAGCCCATAATCTGCTTGAGAACCTCCCAACTTTTAAGCTGGAAATTGGGCAAATGATAGCGATAAAATAAAATCATTTGCTCAATAAAATGTTGCCGCTTGATGCGGTTGAGCTTTAACTCCGCCAACTGATGCCGACCCAAACGCAGGAGTTGGTCCAATATCTGACTGCTTTCTTCATCAAAATGATAGGGGTGCAAGGGCTTTTCTTGCACAAACTCTCCCTCTTTATAATCAAAAATAGGAGAGGTGCTAGGGCTGGGGCAAAAACCCAATTCTGCCGAAAAATGGACCATAAAATGCAGATGCAAATTGGCCCAGGCGGGACTCTCTTTTTGGTCCAACTGATTAAAGTAAACCCACAAAAAATTATAGAGCTCTTCTTGTGGCCCCTCTTCTTGTAGGCCTTTTTGGGCCAACTCTACCATGAAAAGGGCCATATTAGAGCGGGCAATATCAAAGGGAATGATTTGGTAGATGTAGCTAGGCCGAATCTCCTTGACCTTATTGAGGTCTCGCTCCTCATTATGATAAACCACTAATTCTACCCAAGACATGGGCCGCAAAAGCGCCTTGGTAATTTTGGCTTTGGGCTTGCGCACGCCATGCACCATATAAGAGCGGCGACCAAGTTCACGGCTAAATAGATCGCAGATGACGCTACTCTCGCTATAATCTACAGTGCGTAGCACTAGGCCTTCAATTTGTTTGAGCATAAATGGAAATTTGGTCCAAAAGGAGATAATTTGCGTCTGGCAGGGCGCGAAGCGCCCGCAGGCTGAGGGATGGAAAGTGGGGCGGCGCAGCCGCAGACCCAAGTTTTTGAGCGTAGCGAAAAAACTGCAGGGCCGAGCAGACCTGCGAGCCACGACACAGCCCGACCCGACCATAGGAAGGGGCAGCCCCAAAACTAGATCAAAATAAAGTTATAAAATGGGGAGCAGACAAAAAAATAAAAAAAAAGCAGTCCTGCGCCCAAGCTTTCGTATCTTTGCGGCACTTAACGAAAATAGTAAAACGAGAAATATGTTATCCTTCATTCAATTTTTCACTTTTCAGCGACAGTTAATTTTGTTTTTTGCCTGTTTGGCCTTAACCATAGGGCTTTGGCCGACGGTAGGTTTTGCTTGGGCTTGGATGCCTTTATTGGTGGTAATAATCTTGTTGGTTAAGCACTTTTTGATTGGTACTGTGAATGCGGCGGCCATGAAAATGCAGATTGGCGATACCGAGGGGGCCGAAAAAGTGTTGGCTTATACGATTAAGCCAGACTGGTTGCAATTTGGTTATCATGGGATGTACTACTTTATTCGTTCGGGTTTGGCTTTGCAGAAAGGCGAGACCAAAAAATGCGAAAAATTGGCCAATCAGGCCATGAAGTTGGACCTACCTGATGACATTCGAGCAATGCTCTACTTGCAGCTTATTAATGTGCAGGGCATGTATTTGCAAAAAATGGTCACAGACAGTCAGCGTCGTCCTTATATGATGAAAATGAAAGAATATTTGGAGACGGCCAAGAAGTTGAACGTTAGTAATCCGCAGGTCAAAGAGAACATCAAAGAGATTGATTTGATGTTGAAAGGGCAGCATGAGATGCAGCGGCAGGCCATGAAAGGTGGCCGTGGTGGCATGAAAGGGCAGATGCAAGGCTATATGAAAAGAGGAGGAGGCCGTAAGCGCCGATAAAAAGAAAGTTTATGTTTTTTAATCCGAGATTGCGTTTTATACTCATCTTCTCCTTATTTGCGGCGGGAGTGGTGGCCCTCTTATTAGGTTTTGGGCCTACGATTAGTATTTTGAGTTGGGGATTTGCCATTTTGCTGCTTTTGGGTTATTTTCTATTTGGTCATATCAATGGGGCGCTTTTTGCTTTGAAAGCGGGCAAAATAGAGCAGGCGGAAAAGTACTTGGCGGCCACGCATAAAGTAGATTGGTTATTGGCTTCTCATCGGGCCTACTACTTTTTTTGTCAGGGCCTAATTGCCATTTATAAGAGCCAAGAAAAGGGGATGGACCAAAAAGAGCGCTTTGCATTTTTGGAAAAAGGCGAGCAGCAATTGTTGCAAGCCATTGATTTGGGGATGCGCCGCAAGGCCGAAAAAGCCATGTCTTACCTCAATTTGGCCCATATTGCCTATTATCGCTCCGAAAAGGCCAAGGCTGAAGAATACGCCCAATTATTGGCCGAACATTTAACCGAAGACCTGCACCTCAAGAAAGGATATGAGGACCTACAGCAGGCTATTGCTAAAATGCCCTAAAGAGAATTATGGCGCAAAGCTGCATACATTGTCAGGCCGAATTGCCCGCCCGCAGTCGTTTTTGTTCGCTCTGCGGGGGCATGCAATGGCCCATAGATTTTAAAGATTTGGCCCGGCTGCCTCAGCAGCTTAAAGGGGCCTTTTTCTTATATATGCAAGAAGAAGGGCAGGATTTGGGCCTAAAGGCCGTGGATTTGGGCCAAGAAGATGGTTTTCGGCTGCGCTATTTAGAAGAGCGCCTGCTGCAACTGGCCTATTGGATAGAGCAACAAGACCCCAGCCAGCAAGAAGAACTTCGGGCCATTAGTGAAGAAATAGATTGGCAATTTAGAGGCTGGGCCGAAGCCTACTTTTTGCAGGAAGGTCGAGAGCAACTGCCGCAGGCCCTGCCCCAAAGCCTACAGAGCTACCAACAAATGCAAAGAGGCGAAAGCTGTAACCTTAGGACATTAATCGCCAATTACCTGCAAAGCGATAAATTGCCCTATGCCCATAGTTGGCAGGCCATAGATTGGCCCAAAAAACTGAAAACAGCTGGCCGAAAATTCTTTTCGGCCCTAGGCCAAGAAGAACTCCTCTTTTTCTTAGACCCCTCTATGCGACAATTGGGCCGCCGAGGGTTTATCCTTACGCCCAAAGGCCTATATTGGCGACAATCGATGAGCCAAGGCCGTAGCGCTCGCTTTAGCCTGCAAGCCGAACTGCAACTGAAAAAACAGATCTTGTACATTAATGGGCAAGTCTTTGACGTTCAGGCCAAACTTAACTTCAACCTCTACTTTCTCTTTAAACGCTTGGCACTTTTGTCCTAAATGCCGTTAACTTTGGTTTATTAATTGCCTAGCTAAAAGAAGAGACGCCTAACTCAGTCTAAAAAACTAAAGCTTTAGGCGAAAAAGTCGAGAGGTATACTCCCATTTTAGTATTTTATTTGAGTTTTTATCTCTTTTGTTAATAGACCTATAACACACCTGATTTTGTCTGAATGGATGTTCCGTTCACTAAAAACAAATTTTTATGAACAAGCTCTTTACTGCTCTGCTGCTCTTTTTCGGGAGCCTGAGCCTAATGGCGCAAGATGATGATATTTATAAGTATGAAGTAGACCTCAATGAAGTCATTGCGGACCAAGTAAAGGTAAGCCTGCAGGTGCCTAGTTCGGTCCAAAAAGATGAGGTGACTTTCTATTTTCCCCGAATCATTCCCGGAACTTACGAAATTCATGATTATGGCCAGTTTATCAATAACCTTGAAGCCTTTGATAGCCGAGGTAAAAAACTTAAGGTGAATCGTATTGATAAGAATACCTGGAAAATCAAAAAAGCCAAACGCCTAGAAAAAATTACCTACCTAGTAGAAGATATCTGGGATGCCAAACTAAAAGAACCCCTCTTTGAGCCTGCCTGTACCAACTTTGAGGCAGGTAAGGTCTTTTTTATCAATAATAACGGACTCTTTGGCTTCTTTGAAGGTAAAGAGAAACTTAAGTTTGAACTGACCTTCAATCGACCCAATGATTTTTATGCAAGTACCTCTTTGCGCAGAATCGGCGGCGATTTTGATACCGATATTTTTCGCGCCTCCGATTATGGCGACCTAGTCGATGCCCCAATCCTTTACAGCAATCCCGATACGGTCAATTTTAAGTTGGGCTATGGAGATATCCAAATTTCAGTCTACTCGCCCAATAAAAAAGCCACGGCCAAAGATATTGCCGATAAAATCCGCCCCATGCTAGAGGCCCAAAATAAATATTTGGGCAATATGCTCCCCGTAGATCGCTACCATTTTCTTATCTATCTTTCGCCCAATGGCTACCCCTCGGGCTCTATTGGTGCCCTAGAGCATCCTCGATCTTCTATGTTCTGCCTAGCCGAGGAAAAAGTAGATCGCATTGGCGAGCTAGTAGTCAATATTGCCTCTCATGAGTTTTTCCATATTGTAACCCCCCTCTATATCCAATCGGAGGAGATTTACAATTTTAATTATATGAACCCCAAAATGTCTAAACACCTTTGGCTTTATGAAGGGGTGGTAGAGTATATGGCCCACCATATGCAATGCCAATATGGCCTGAAAACACAGGAGGAGTTTATGGACAAACTCTGCGAAAAGGTGCAAACCTCTACTCGCTATAAGGCCGGTATTCCCCTAGCCGAAATGAGTAAGAAATGCCTCGAAAAAAGCTTTAATAGCCAATACAATAATATCTATTATAAGGGGGCACTAACCGCTATGTGCTTCGATCTAGAACTGATTCGCCTTTCAGAAGGACAATACGATCTAACGATGCTCCTTCGCGATCTATCTGCCTATTATGGCCAAGATAATCCTTTCCAAGATGTAGAACTCTATGATAAGATTATCGAAATTACAGGCTTTCCACAGCTCCAGAAGTTCTTTGATAAGTATGTGGAAGGTACCGAAATGCTCGACTACAATAAGTTTCTCGAACCCTATGGCGTAGAGTACTTTAAGGAGGCCCCCGTGCTAGAAATGTCTCCCCTAGGTGGCCTAGAAAATGGCGCTCTCCGAACCGATACCCTTGGCCGCTTCTATATGGCCAAAGCCGAAAAACTAGATGAGTTTGGTAGCAAATATATGGGCCTCAAAAATGGCGATGTGATCCTGTCTTGGAACGATAAAAGCTTTACGCCCAAAACCGCCTCGGCCATCCTATTTACCTATATGCAGGGCCTCAAAGTAGGCGACCCTCTAGCCATTCGCATCCTCCGCCCCGATGGCGAAGGCAATTACAAGGAAATGACTTTGGAGACCGAAATCGCCAAAATCAAAATGATGAAAAAACATGTCTTCAAGATTAAAGAGAAGATGAGGGAGGAACAAGAAAAACGCTTCAAACGCTGGCTCGAACCACAAATTAAATAAGAAAAGGGAGGACTACGGTCCTCTTTTTTTTGCTTTGGGGCGGCCACCGCTATGGTTACTCCCTTCGGTCGTCGAACTGCGGACTAAAGTCCTTGTTGTCGCCGCTCGCAGGCGGCTTCGCCGCCTATCTGGACCAAAAACTTTTGCAGCTTGCCCCAACTTCCTTATCTTTCGCTTCTACCAATGATAACTAAGAAAATGAAAAAAATTATCCATACCGATCAAGCGCCTGCGGCAGTGGGCCCCTACAGCCAAGCCGTTGCGGCCAATGGCTTTTTGTTTCTTTCTGGCCAAATTGCAATTGATCCCGCTACTCAAGAACTTAAGGTCCATGGAACGATCCAAGAGGAGACCAAACAGGTGATGAATAATATGCTGGCAGTACTGGCCGAAGCAGGTCTTGGTCCAGAACAGCTCGTAAAATGTAGCATCTTCATGAAGGATATGAATGATTATGCAGCTATCAATGCGGTTTATGCTAGCTATTTTGAAGGCATTGCGCCCCCAGCTAGAGAGGCGGTGCAAGTGAGCCGCCTGCCCAAGGATGTACGGGTCGAGATTTCTGCCTTTGCTGCCTACCCTCAAGAGAAATAGCTAAATGAACATGCTAGAACAATTGCAAGAAGTGGCCAATTTGGCCCAAGCTAGCAAATGGAAACGCCTGCAAAAACGTCCTTTGGGCTATATCTTGGCCCAATTGCGCAGACGGCTTTTCCCAAAGGGAGAATGGACCGTGCAAGCCAATACCTTCTGGGGCCCAAAGATGCAGTTGCTACTGCCCGCTAGTTTGGATATTTATCTGACAGGAGGAAAAACGCATGATTCTGAAATTCGCCTGGCTCGTTGGCTCATCCAAGAGCTAAAAGCCGAAGATCAGTTTTTGGATATTGGGGCGCATTATGGCTACTTTTGTCTGCTGGCCGCTCATTTGGTGGGGCCCAAGGGCCAGGTGCAAGCCTTTGAGGCGGCCTCGACCACCTTTAGGATATTGGCCCAAAATGCCGCCGAGCTTCCTCAACTGAAGCCAAACAATAAGGCGGTGGCCCAAAAAGCGGCTACCCTCAAATTTTATGAGTTTAGCAACAAACATTCTGAGTATAACAGCCTACATTTAGAGCAATTTGAGGGCGAAGATTGGTTTGCCCAAGATCCGCCTAAGGTCCACGATATTGAGGCCGTTTGCCTAGATGATTATCTGCTGCCCAGCGCTTTTCGGCCAAAATTGATTAAAATTGATGTGGAAGGGGCCGAATATGAGGTTTTGTCTGGGGCCAAGGCGTTTTTGAGCGCTCATTCGCCCAAAATTGCCATGGAGTATTTGGCTGCTAGCCGCGACAATGCCCCGCATTTGGCAGCCCAATCGCTTTTGGCAGAGCTGGCTTATTTTCCCCATATTATCTGCGCTTCGGGCCATTTGGAGCGGCTAAATAGCTCGGTAGAAGATTACCTTCAGCGGAAGGGAGAAGACTCGGATAATATTGTCTTTGTGAAGGCCTAATTGGTCCAATTGCAGGGGACAGGGCGCGAAGCGCCCGCAGGCTGAGGGATGGACAGCAGTGGCCGAAGGCCAGACCTAGCTTTTGAGCGTAGCGAAAAAGCGCAGGGCCGAGCGAACAGCGAGCTGCGACACAGCCCGACCCGAGCCGATAGGCGAGGGGCAGCCCCAAAAAAAATAGAAAAACAACAACAACTTATGTCTGTAAAACAATTTATTGAAAAGGATAAGGACCGTTTGTTAGAGGAGCTGATGGCTCTTTTGCGGATTCCTTCTGTGAGTGCCGATTCTGCATATAAAAAAGATATGCTTTCGGCTGCGGAGTTTTTGAAAATCAAGCTGTTAGAGGCGGGAGTGGATAGCGTGGAAATTTGTTCCACTGCGGGCCACCCCATTGTCTATGCCGAGAAAATCATGGACCCTAGCTGGCCTACGGTTTTGGTTTATGGCCATTATGATGTGCAGCCAGCAGACCCCATTGAGCTTTGGGAATCTGGACCATTTGAGCCCATTATTAAGCCCACTGACCGCCATCCTGAGGGGGCAATTTTTGCCCGTGGCGCCTGTGATGATAAGGGGCAGATGTACATGCATGTCAAGGCCTTTGAGTACATGATGCGGGAGCAAAAAATGTATTGCAATGTCAAGTTTATGATTGAGGGGGAAGAGGAAGTTGGTTCGCCAAATTTGGGTCCTTTTATGCGTGAAAATCAGGAGCGTTTGGCTTGTGATGTCATTCTCATTTCTGATACTTCTATGTTGGGCAATGAGAGTCCTTCTATGACTTCGGGTTTGCGTGGATTGAGCTATGTGGAAGTGGAAGTGACTGGCCCAAATCGCGATTTGCATTCGGGAACTTATGGGGGTGCTGTGGCCAATCCCATCAATATTTTGGCTAAAATGATTGCTTCTTTGCAAGATGAGGAGGGCCGAATTACGGTAGAGGGTTTTTATGATGATGTGTTGGAGGTTTCTGCTGAGGAGCGGGAGGCCATGGCCCAAGCGCCTTTTGATTTGGCCGATTATAAGGCTAAATTGGGCATTGGTGATGTGTCTGGAGAGGCTGGATTCTCAACTATGGAGCGGGCTTCTATTCGCCCAACCCTCGATGTGAACGGCATTTGGGGCGGTTATATTGGAGAAGGGGCCAAAACGGTTTTGCCTTCAAAAGCTTATGCCAAAATTTCTATGCGTTTGGTACCCAACCAAAGTTCTGAGCAAATCACGGCCCTATTTAAGAAGCATTTTGAGGCCCTTGCGCCTGCTTCGGTCAAGGTGGTGGTGAATCCTCATCATGGTGGAGAGCCGGTTTTGACGCCCACCGATGGCATTGAGTTTCAGGCGGCGGCCAAGGCCTATGCGCAAACCTTTGGCAAGCGGCCCATTCCTTTGAGAGCGGGCGGAAGCATTCCGATTGTGGCTCTTTTTGAGGAGATTTTGGGGGCTAAAACGGTCATGATGGGCTTTGGTCTAGACACCGACGCCATTCACTCGCCCAATGAGCATTTTGGAGTATTCAATTACTTCAAAGGAATTGAAACCTTGCCTTATTTCTATGAGCATTTCCGTGCGATGAAGGAGGCTTAGGATCTTTTTTTGGGGCTGCCCCTTCCTTTGGTCGGGTCGCTCCACTTCGCAGCTCGCAGGTTTGCTCGGCCCTGCAGCGCTTTCAGCGCTTTGGTCTGCCGCCTTTGGCGGCCCTGCTCCGGCAGCTCAGCCTGCGGGCGCTTTGCGCCCTGTTCCATCCAAAAGAAAGGCCCAGAACTCGATGTTCTGGGCCTTTTCTATTTAGAAGCTAGTTTCTAGGGCCAGCAATTGTTTGAGGCTTTTTTCTAGAATATCCTTGCGCAGGTTTTTGCCAATAAAGACAATTCGGCTTTGGCGGGCTTTGTCTTCGGGCCAGTCTTCGCCTAATTGGAGGGCAAAAGATTTTCGGACCGATTGCAGGACCATTTTTTTATCTTGCCATTGCACCCAAAGTACGCCCTTCACTCGATAAATGCCTTCTCCTTGTAGCATGAGGAGTACTTGCAGCCAATGTCGAAGTTTGAGCAGGTCAAAGGGTTGGTCAAAAATAAAGCTATGCGTGACTAAATCGCCTTGCTCATGATGATGATGATGGTGGCTGCCGTGGCTGCAAGTTTTGGGTTGATGTTGGGCCTTTAGCTTTTCTTCTACAGAAGCGAAGGCATAGGCTTGTAGGTCCAGAAGGTTTCGTTCTGTTTTGCCATAATCGGCCTCCATGATTTCGGCTAGGGGATTGAGCTTTTTAAGGCCTGCCTTGCTTTGCTCCAATTGTTCTGCGGAGACGCTAGACTTTTTATTGAGCAAAATGAGGTCGGCAAAGGCGAGTTGGCGTTTGGCTTCTTCTCTTTCGGCTAGGCTTTCTAGGGTATATTTTGCATCGGCTAGGCAGATGACGGCATCCAATTGAAAATAGGCTTGGACCGAGGCATCGGCTACAAAGGCGGCGGCGATGGCGTCGGGTTCGGCAATGCCGGTAGTTTCAATAAGGAGATGATCAAACTCGTAATTTCCGTTGAGGAGTTTGGCTAGGGTCTCGATTAATTCATCATTGAGGTTGCAGCAAATACAGCCATTAGAGAGTTCAAATATTTGGTCATCTCCACGGACGACTAAATCTTGGTCGATGCCTAATTCGCCAAATTCATTTTCAATGATGGCGAGTTTTTTCTCGGGATAGCGTTGGATGAGTTCGTTGAGCAGGGTAGTTTTTCCGCTGCCCAAAAAGCCCGTAATAATAGTTACTGGAATGCGGTTATCCATAATTGTATCTTTTGTTAATTAGAGCTGTTGTTTATGGGCAAAAAAGGCCACAGCAAATAGCTGTGGCCTTTTTTATTTTATTGGTTATCTCTCCATTCGTAGACCCATTTGGCTTGAATTTGTTCGAGGTGGCCCTCATTACAATCTTCGCGTTTGCCCACAAAATTGGGGAGGTCTAGCACCCATTCGATGAGGTCAGTAAAGCGGATGCGATAAATTTTGGATTCGGGAAAATCGTCGCCAAATTTATCATAAAGGCCCATGGCGATATCTTCATAATCGGTCCAATGGATAGGCAGGTTAAGTTCAAAACTCATGATAGCTCAATTTAGTGTTCATGTCCAATAATGCGGCCTTGATCGGGGACCAAGACCTCGATAACGGCATCATCTTCTTGGATAATGCACTGGCAGGCGAGTCTAGACTCGATGCGGGGGTCTAGGGCTCTATCAATAAAGTCTTCTTCTTGGTCTGAGATTTCGGGCAGTTTATCTTCGCCTTCTTCAATATAAACGTGGCAGGTACTACAGGCGCAGACTCGGCCACAGTTATGGTTGATATGAATGCCGTTATCATCAGCCAATTCGGAGATATTATCGCCTAGGCTGGCTTCTAATTCCTTGGGGGGAATATTAGGGTCTTCGAAAGTAAATTTTACAATAGCCATATTATAGCGGATCAAATATTTTTTGGTGGTATGAAATGCTAGGCGGCTTGGCCGCCTTGGCCGTCAGGCCAGATGGCCTAGCGCTGTGGAGGGGGGGCCGTTAGGCCAGACCGAAGTGCGCAGCACTGAAGGGCCGAGCAAGCTTGCGAGCCCCGCAACATAGCGCCGCAGCTTTGCTGCGGAGGCCCCAAAAGATCGGCATGATTAGCTTTTTCTTCTTGGGAGCGCAAAGTTAACAAGACTAAATCAAAATAGTTCTTTTTGGGGGCTAAACTTGGGGGAGTTAGGCATTGAGAATAGTTTTTGGAATTTTTCGGCCCAATTTGGGGGCAGAGAGGTCCAGATCTTCAATGATAAAGAAGCCGTCATTGCCTTGTTTTTGGTAGAGTGGCATAAGGATGAGGCCATTGAGGGGGGAGTAGATGGGGCCATTTTTATCTTCGGCCAGCAATTCTCCTTTATAGATGGGGTCAAAATTGCGATAAATTTTGTCGCTGCGCATTCTAAAGTCATCGCCTTGATGGATGCGGTGGCAGTGGGCTAGGCGGCCTTCTTTGGGCAGTCCTTGATTTTCTTCGCTCAGGCGGAGTTCGTGTTTCATTTCGATATCTGCGGCATAGAAGCCTCCCATAGCGGTAAAGCATTGGATGATGGCGGAGACGGCATGGCCGACAGAAGAGAGGCTATCGTGTTGGCCGGCTTCGAAGCAGATCGAAGTGAGTTGATGTTTGGGGAAATTTTTCTGGCGAAAATAGTGGAGGATCGTCCCTTCTAGGCCATCGAGAAAACCGTGTAGGAGCGGGGCGTGGATATTGAGGCCTAGGGCTCTAGAGTTATCGTCGGCAGAGGGGATGAGGAACATGCCGCCCTTGGCGGTGGTGGTATGCAGATCGAGTAGAACGACCTGTTCATCTGGATGTTGGTCCATGAGGGCCTGAATAGTTTCCAGCAGTCCTTTCAGTTCTTTTTCCTCTTGAGATTTGAGTTGATCTAGGGGGCTATTTTGGATTTGTTTCACTCGTTCATCGGTCCAGATGCGATTAAAATCTTCATCGATAAATCGTTGGCCAGAGGCAATAGCGGCCAGATTTCCTCTTAGGGCGACAATTCGGCCTCGGTAGTCAAAGTCTGCTTTATTTTGATACTCTTGGTCAATGCGTTGAAAGAGTTCATGGACGGCGTAGTAGCCGGCGGGTTCGTTGCCATGGACCTGGGTAAGAATAAGCAAAAGCGGCCCTTTTTCAGAGCCGCTGCGTTCGCCCAGAATGCGCGAAATTTGAGTCATAATCGTCTAATATTTTTCGGGCATTAACTGCCTTCGTAGTAATCAGCTTCCTTGAGGATATAGATCAGGCGGAGGGGGTCTTCGCTATTGAGTTTGAGTTTTCCTTTAAGCGTGATTGGTTTATCTATGCGGTAGATAATGGGCGTTTTGGCATCGATTTCAATAACTGATTCGGGGCCGGCGCCGCCACAAAAAAAGCAAGAGCTATAGGGGAATGCCGAGAGGGTCATGCGGCCTCCGCTAAGGTCGGCGGGAATCACATAGCCTTTGAGGATGATCTCCTTGCCATTTAGTTTTTTGATGCTTCTATTAAAAACTGGTGTATAGATCAGGGTTCCGCTTTCGATATCAATTTTTGATTTATACTTCACTTTGCTCAGTACTTTCCAAAAGTGGAGGCCATCAGAAGGGTTTTGGGCCAAAAGGCCGCTGCCTAAGCCTGCCAATAGAAAGCTGAATACTAGTGCTAAGGATTTCATTTTGTAGTAGTTTTAAGTTCCGTCTGCGGAAGTTTACAAAAGTAATGATTTATTCCTAGATTTAAAATCTAGTATTGTATTGCCAAAATCCATTCCCAAAATTATGCAGATCGAAGAACTCATTGTCTTGCTTCATCAGGATCCCCTGGCCCTTTTCTTTTATTTTTTGCTATTGCCTTTTGTGGCCTTGCTGCTCAATATTATTTCGGGTCCATCGCCAGCCTCTAGCGCCTATGGCTATATGTATTCCTCCTTGGTTTATGGCACGGCTATTCCGGCCCTTATTTCTGGGGTTTTTTGGCTCTACAGCATCATGATGAATCAAGAAAATCTATTAGAACTGAGTTTTAGCGTTTATTATTTGCCCTTAATATCGGCGGTCATTGTATTTCTGATTCTCCGAAAAAAAGGCCTAAACATGAAGGTGCTGCCTTGGTTTGGCGAGCTCTACGAACTACTCATTACGGCGGCTTTGGCCCTGGGTCTGCTTCTTTTGCTCATGCACAAAATGGTCCTTCCTTTTCAAAAGCTTTGGCAAATTGGGCTTTCGTTTTTTCTCTTTTTCTTGGTCTTCAAATTCCTCTGGGAGTACGGTCAGCAGGTATTTCGCTCTTCTGTTCGATAATTATTTTGGGGCCCGCGGCCGGCTCGGCTTCGCCTTGCTTGGCCGCCGCTATGCTTCGGGGCTCGCAGGTCTGCTCGGCCCTTCGCAAAACTTCGCTAGCGCTCGTTTTGCTCGGTCTGGCCTTCGGCCACCCGCTCCGCAGCGCTGGGCCAATAGGGCCTGGGGGAAGGGTTTTGCTTAAAAAAAAGGTAAAATATTTGGTGGTTTAATTAAAAGTTGCCATATTTGCGCTGCAGTTGGCTCCATAGCTCAACTGGATAGAGCATCTGCCTTCTAAGCAGACGGTTGCAGGTTCGAGTCCTGCTGGAGTCACAAAAGCAGCTAGTGAAAACTAGCTGCTTTTTTTGTTTTAGCCTATCTGTCAGGGGTTTATCCGCTATTTTTGCGCATTACTGCGGTCTTGGAAAAAAGCCCAAATTCGCCTTGTTTTTAGGGGGTGTTGTACCGAGGTTATAGTGAGATGGGGGATAAAAAAAAGCGGCCTTAAGGCCGCTTTTGGTTTATCTCAAATCCTCAGATAATTCATCTATATAGGGGTAGACCCCTATTTTATTTTCAAACATATAACTGCCTACAGTAAATCCCCTTTCATGAAAGACAAAACTAGCTTTTCTTAGCCCCATCATTTTGTAGGCTTCGCTTCCTTCTTCAATCCATCTCCCTTTATACTTCCCCGGAAATTTACGGGGAATATTTGTGCTAGTTACTTTCACTGCATAACTTGAGTCGTTGTATTTTTCTACAATAACAACAGGCCGTCTTTTGGTTTCAAGACGCTCTTCATAAAATACGGCACAGATGACGACATCACCAACTTCAAAGGAGAAACTCATATATTATTGAGGTAAATCTGGATGATAACTTAAGTAGGCTTGGTCTGTGTCCTCATCATCTAAATCATCAAAAAAATCCTTAATGCGTTTCGACTCTTTGAAAAATGTTGCTTGATCTACCTTTTCGGGAGTAGGAAATAAAACTACAGCTAATTTTTCCTTGATTTCAAGGAGTAGCTTTTGTGTTTGTAGGGCTTTTTTGATTACTCGACCCTCCAAAAAATGATAAGAACTAGAGGCTTGGAGTTGAATGTCTTCTTTAGAGAGCTTTTGGGCCACCAAGTAGAGTTTGTGATATTCTTTAGCTTGTTTTTCTGAGCTAATTTTAGCCTCAATGCCAGCACTTAATTTAGAGAGCTTTTTATTCACTCTGTTGATAATGAAAATTAAAAGCAGGCGCTCTACCCAACTTATACTAGATGCTGTAGATGCCTCATCAGAAAGCGAATCTAATATACTTTTAGACCTTCCATATTGAATTGATAAATCCATAGTATATAAAGTTTTTACTGCTTAATTATGCACTTTAAACGATAAGCACTTAGCTTGAGTTTTTTAGCCTTTGGGAAAAGTAGAATTTTAACTAAAGTACAACTATATCTAGAGATATACAACAAAAATCTCTAAAAACAACATATACACCCCCACAAAAAAAGCCAAGCAGGCTTTCACCTACTCAGCTTTTCTATTTCAATTCATCGCTGGCTTAGTCTACCAAACGGGACAACCATAACGACGACCACCACCCAAAGAGTTAGCATCAAAGAAGTAGCTAAAACGAAGGGCAATTGTATAATAAGAGTCATTATCTTTGGGGTCTCCTCTTTGCTCACCCGGAGCCGATACATAGCCATTCACTAGGCCGGGATCAATCTCTACAGAGCGGCGAGCCATGGCTGCAGATAAGGCCGCTTGCTCAGGCGCAAAGTTATCGTAGAATACCTGCGGATCAACATAGTCCACAGAAACATCATCAATATAATCGGTAAAGGTCAATCGGTGGTTTACCTCAAAAGATAGCGCCCACTGATCGTTGTAATTCCATTTTACGCCAAAGCCCAAAGGCACATTAAATTGAGTAAGGCTATAAGGCGTGCGCCCATCTACCAAACCTTGGCCCTCTGTAGACAAAGGCTGTAGGTCTACCCACTGCCCATCATACTGCGCCTGAGGATTAAAGTGGAAAATTCCCACCCCAATAAATCCATAAGGAGAAATTACACTATAACTCTGGTAACCTCCACCCAACTCAAAGTTGTAGGGAATCAACTCCCCAGCAATAGAGGCCTCAAATACATGCGAGCGGAAACTCAAGTTGCGGTAGTAACGATACCAAGCTTGGTCCTCTGAACGTGTCTCGCCACTAAATCCATCACCCGCAAGCGCATCGTCTCCCGCCAATTGAAGGTAATTCAAATCTGCACGTGCAGAAAAATAAGGGCCAATATTCCAACGCCCAAAAGCGCCAATTAAAGGGCGAATGGCCTTGAGATCAGTGTCCCGAATAAAGGGGCGACCAATCTCACTTTGCCCACCAAGGTCACCCAAAAATTGAGAGGTCCCAATCTGAAGACCAATTTCATAAGGAAAAGGGGGCTGATAACCAGCTTGAGCTTTTAATAGCCCAAAGCTAAACAGCAAACAAAAGCTAAGTAGTCCTATGCGCATGCTACTAACAGTATGTAGAGGTGAAGAAATGGTAATGTTCTGTCTTATGGTTTGTCTGTACGCCTTAAGATACCAACTTTTATTGGCTCTCTTGACTTTAAAAAGGAAAAACCAAATATGTTAATTTCTCCTTAAAAATTCGAGGAAAATGCCCTCGATCTTATGGAAAACGCCAATAAAAGCGCTCCTAGTATTTCAAGGATTGCGAAATATTGCGCTTTCTCTATTTTTAGTAGAGAAGATAGGACTTTCTTTCTCTTTTTTTAGACCCAAGCATTTTTTTGCCACTATTGTCTACCTTTGCGCCCATAAAATTAGTCTTTATGCTCGCTTTAGACCAACCCAAAAGTATCGCGCCCCTCATTAGCTTCAGAATCATTTTTGGCCTGATCGCTTGCTGGCTCTCTCTCCGAATGATGCTGCTCGGCTGGGTCGATAAGTTCTATATCCAACCCCATTTTGCCTTCCGCCTTTGGGGAACGCACTGGCTGCCCGAATTGCCCGCAATGGCCCTTTATAGCTGCTTTTTTTTGATGGCTGCCGCAGGCCTCGGTATCGCCCTAGGCTATAAATATAAATTTTCTGCCGGGTTTTTTTTCGCCTGCTTTACTTATGTAGAGCTTTTGGACCTAACGCATTACCTCAATCATTACTACTTGGTCGCTTTGCTGGCCCTGCTGCTTTGGACCCTCCCCGCTCATCGAGCCTTTTCGCTAGATTATCCCATCTCCCCCAATTTGGTCAAGGTCCCCGCCCTATACATCTGGACGCCCCGCCTGCTTTTTGTGCTGGTCTATTTTTTTGCCGGCTTGGCCAAGTTGCAAAGCGATTGGCTCGTTTTAGCCCAACCCCTGCGCATCTGGCTAGGCCAACTATCCGATTTTCCAATCTTTGGCCCCCTCCTCAGCAAGAGCTGGCTGCCCCCCGTTTTTGCCTACTTTGGCGCCGCATTCGACCTTAGCGTGGGCTTTTTTCTCCTTTGGCCCAAAAGCCGAAAATATGCCTACTTTTTTGTCATTAGCTTCCACCTAGCCACCGCCGCCCTCTTCCATATCGGCATTTTTCCCTACCTGATGATGGCCTGCACGACAATTTTTTTCTCTAGCCATTTTCATGAAAAAATAATTGCTACCTTTGCTCAAGTTTTTAATTTGACTTTGTCTAAATTAAAACTAGAGCTCGTTCTTCCCCCTTTTCAACGCTATTTTTTGCTGTCTTTTCTGCTTTTTCAGGCGCTTTTTCCACTGCGACATCATCTATACACAGGCAATGTCCTTTGGCAGGAACAGGGCTTCCGCTTTTCTTGGATGGTCATGCTGGTCGAAAAAAGAGGCTATGCCCAATTTAAGGTGGTCGATGGCCAAACAGGCAAAATGAGCTGGGTCAATAATCTGGACCACCTCAATGAAAAACAAGAGATGATGATGGCCTATCAAGCCGATATGCTTTTGCAGTTTGCCCATTATTTGGCCAATTATTACCAAAAGGAAGAAGGCTATCAAAACCCGCAGGTTTATCTAGACGCTCAGGTCAGCCTCAATGGCCGCCCTAGCCAACGCTTAGTGGATCCTCAGGTCAATTTGGCCCAAGAAAAAGCAGAGCTCTTCAGCAGTCCCCATTGGTTGCTTCCTTTTAATAAGGACTAATTTGGGGCTTCCCCGCCGCCGAAGGCGGCGGGGCGCTATGCTGCGGGGCTCGCAAGCCTGCTCGGCCCTGCAGGCAGGCGATGCCTGCCTTTGGTCTGGCCCTTCGGGCCACCCGCTCCGCAGCGCTAAGCCGCTCAACTGTCTTTTTCTCTTTGGGCCATTTTCTTCGGCCCTTAATTTATATCGCCTTGCAGCGCAAGACCATTTTTGCTGTAGGGGCTAAGTTGCAGCCACAGTTAGCAGGCGGCAAAGCCGCCGCAGGCTGAGGGATGGACAGCAGTGGCCGAAGGCCAGACCCAGCTTTTGAGCGCAGCGAAAAAGCGCAGGGCCGAGCGAACAGCGAGCTGCGACACAGCCCGACCCAAGGCCGCAGGCCGCAGGGGCAGCCCCAAAAAATCAACATCCTAGGCAGATTTCTATTTATTACTTCAGTACGTTTAATTTAAAACAAAAGGAGTTTATGCGACTTTATGGCTATCTCTTTTTCTTTTTGCTCCCTGTTTTGGCGGGAGCGCAATCGGCTCTTCAGGGCCAATTAACAGATAGTTTGGGCCAAGCCATTGCTGGGGCCGAGCTGTTTTTGGTCCAAAAAACAACCCTGACCAAAAGCAATGCCCAGGGCTTTTTTCGCTTTGATAGTTTGGCCGCTGGTCCCTATCAACTGGATGTTTATGCGCAGGGTTTTCAGGGCCGATCTTTAGTGCTGCAACTGCCTATAGATACGGTTTTGCAAGTCGTTTTGCAGCCTTTGGGCGGGCAGGGCCCCACGGTTTATGTGCAGGCCGAAGATGGAAATTATGGTTTGCAGCAATTTCGGGCCGTAGATTGGGACAAAATGCTGATTGGGGCCGCAAAAAAGTCCTCGATCATCAAGGCCAATAAGTTGCAGGGCAATTTGGCCGCCAATAACAGCCGGCAGGTCTATGCAAAAATTGCAGGCTTAAACATTTGGGAGAATGACAATTCGGGGATTCAACTCAATATTGGCGGCCGCGGCCTGAGCCCCAACCGCAGTTCTAACTTCAATACTCGCCAAAATGGCTATGATATTAGTGCCGATGCCTTGGGCTATCCAGAGTCTTATTATACGCCTCCCGTTTTGGCCCTAGAAGGCATTGAGTTGATTCGGGGAGCCGCTTCCTTGCAGTATGGAACGCAGTTTGGCGGTTTGCTCAACTTTAGAATGAAGCAGGGAAATAAGGATTATAAATTGCTTTGGACGGGCCAACAAACGGGCGGTTCTTTTGGCTTTTATGCTAGCTTTAATAGCTTAGAGGGCCAAAAAGGAAAGCTGCGTTATTATGCTTTTCATCAATATAAAAGAGGCGATGGCTGGCGGCCAAACTCTGCTTTTGAGCAGCATACGGCTTATTTGGGCTTGCATTATCAGTGGACCGAAAAGTTGAGCTTGTCTTTGGAGCAAACCTATATGTCTTATGTGGCGCAGCAGCCTGGCGGCCTGACCGATTTAGAGTTTCGGCAAAATCCCCGACAAGCCAAGCGCCCCCGCAACTGGTTTCGGGTAGATTGGGCCATTACGGCTTTAGATATCAATTATCGTTTGGCCAAAAATACTAAGCTTAATTTTCGGCAGTTTGCACTTTTTGCAGGCCGTCAATCTTTGGGCAATTTAGAAGCTATCAATCGAGTAGATTATGGGGGCCCAAGACAGCTGATTAAGGGCCAATACCAAAACTTTGGGCAAGAAAGTCGGATCATGCACCGCTATAAGATTGGGGCCAAAAAAATGGGCGTTCTTTTGGGGGGCGTTCGCCTCTACAAAGGCTTTACTACCCAAGCTCAAGGCCTGGCCAATGCCGATAGCACAGGCAGCCGAGCCGATTTTACCTTCTTGGAGCCCGCCAAAGGCATCCTCAGTTCAGACTATAATTTTCCTAGCTTTAACTTTGCCGCCTTTGCCGAGAACTTCTTTAGTTTGGGCAAGGGCTGGAGCATTACGCCAGGTTTGCGCTATGAATATATTCAAACCCAAGCCGATGGTTATTATCAAGACTTGCTGGTGCAGCCTAGCGCAGAAGGGGCCGATACCCTTCGCAATGAAGCGATTTATGAGCAGCGGGGCAGCAGTCGGTCTGTTTTTTTAGTGGGGATTGGCTTGAGTTATCGGCCCAAGGACCAATTAGAGGTTTACGGCAATATTTCGCAGAACTATCGGGCCATCAACTTTAATGATTTGCGTTTGGTCAATCCCAACCAAGTCATTGATCCCGATTTGCAGGATGAAAGTGGATTTAATGCCGATTTGGGCTTTCGTGGACGTTGGGGGCGGCACCTCCGCTTTGATTTTTCTTTGTTTTATTTGGCCTATCAAGATCGGATTGGGACTATTTCAACGAGTCGGGCCGATCCTGAAAACCCCGATTTAATTCAGCTCATTTCTTATCGCTCTAATATTGGAAATGCTCGTGTTTTGGGCCTAGAAAGCCTGATTGAATGGGATGTTCTGCGCTTATTTAAAAGCATCAAAGAGGATAAGGGCCTGTTGTTCTTTAACAACTTCTCTATTTTGGATGGGCGCTATACCAAAACAGCCAATACCTTTGCTCAGGGCAAATTATTGGAACTGGTGCCGCCCATTAGTTGGCGTTTGGGCCTACAGGCCTATTTGGGAAACTACAAAGCTAGTCTGCAATACGCTTATACGGGCAGCCATTTTAGCGATGCCAGCAATGCGGAACTCGTGGCTAATGCGGTTTTGGGCCGTATTCCAGCCTATGGCGTTTGGGATGCTAGTTTTAGTTATCAGTATAAAGCCCTTCGCTTGGGATTAAATGTAAATAACCTACTGAACAAAGCCTATTTCAGCCGCCGAGCCGCGGCTTATCCTGGTCCAGGTATTCTACCGGCAGAAGGGCGCTCTATTCAGTTGAGTTTGGGCTGGCAATTGGGGCTGAAGTAGATTTAAGGCGCTCTAAGCTGTAGCTAAAAACTCAACTCTCTAAAAAATCTGCTACCTTTGCGCCATCATTATAAATCTGCCTTGCACCTATGTTGAACATTGGAATATTTCTGGCTGGCCCCTCTCGAGAACGCGAAATCGCCTTTGCAGGTGGCCGGACCGTCTACGATAATTTAAATAAACAACTTTTTCGGCCCATCCCTATTTTTGTGGATAGTTTTGGCCAACTCTGCCTGCTCGATTGGGAGTATCTTTATAAGGGCAGTATCCGAGATTTTTATCCTCCCGTAGAGGCTTTACCGCCTAGCCCAAATCAGTTTCAGATTTATGTGGAAAGCCTAGGCCTTTCTAAGCAGGCTTCTAAGGAGTTGCTGGCCCAAATTGGCCGCCCAATTAGCTTTAGCGAATTGCCCGAACTGATTGATTTCGCTTTTCTGAGTCTGCATGGCGAATGGGGCGAAGATGGCCAACTTCAAGGGATGTTAGAGGCGCTAGGGATTCCCTATAGTGGCTCTGGGATTCGAGCGAGTAGCCTGGGCATGGACAAAAGTTTCCAAAAGAAAATGATGCAGGCCGGCGGCTTTGAAAGTCCTCCCATCCAACAAATTTGGGCCAAAGACTGGAGCGGCGAATTGCCCAATCTGGAGCAACTCAAAAAAGAGATGGGCTTCCCCTTGGTGGTCCGCCCTTCCAATCAAGGTTCTTCCATTGGTGTGCGTATTGTCAATCAGCCTGAAGACCTTCTCGATGCCCTAGAAGATGCCTTTTTTGGTCTCGAAATTAGCGCTGAAGACTGGCAGCAAATGAGCCGAGAGGAGCAGATCCAATGGATGCGGAAATTGCTCGATATTCGCTCTGGTTTGGGCTTCCCGCTAGAGGTGGAAGGGCCCAAAAAAGATAAACAGTTACTCTATCATCCGGAGCAATTATTGGCCCTATTCGATAAGGAGTTGGGGCAGGGGCACAGCCCCAAGCTTCGCCTCCAAAGCCAATACCGAGAGGAAAGCGTTTTATTAGAGGGCTTTATTGAGGGCCGAGAGTTTTCCTGTGTCGTGATTCAAGATGAGGATGGCCAAGCAATTGCCTTGCCCCCCACAGAAATCATCAAGGGCAAAGAGCTTTTTGATTATCGTTCTAAGTATTTGGCTGGACTTTCTCGCAAATTGACGCCTATTGATTTGCCCGAGGCCCAAATTCAAGCGATCCGCCAAGAGTGTGAACGGCTGTTCCGCTTTTTGGAGTTTGATGTTTATGCCCGAATTGATGGCTTTATTCAAGCCGATGGCCGCATTATTCTCAATGATCCGAATACGACTTCGGGCATGCTGCCTTCTTCTTTCTTTTTCCATCAAGCAGCCGAAATTGGCCTCAATCCCTCGCATTTCCTCAGCTTCATTATTCATCGATCGCTTTTGGCCCGCAGCCGAAAATGCCTGCGCCCGAATAATTACGGCCAATTATTGGCCCAATTGGAAAGTGAGATGCAACGCCTAGACGGAGAGGTTGCCGAACTCCAAAAGGTGGCGGTTATTCTTGGAGGCTATTCCTCCGAGCGCCATATTTCGGTAGAAAGTGGCCGCAATATTTATGAGAAGTTGGCTAGCTCTGCCGATTATCTGCCTTTTCCCGTTTTCCTTACGGGTAAGGCCGAGGACCAACAGCTCTATGAACTGCCAATCAACCTTTTGCTAAAGGATAATGCCGACGATATTCGCGATAAATTATTAAATTATAAGGTGCATCCGATTATCCAAAAGATTCGCCAAGAAACGGCTCATATTGCCCAGCAGTTTTCTGGCCGAAGCAGCCGCTTGGATCCCCGCCCGCTTTCTTTTGATGAACTAGGAGAGGAGAGCCGCTTGGCCTTTATCGCTTTGCATGGCCGCCCCGGCGAGGATGGCGCGCTCCAAAGAGAGTTGGCCAAAAGAGGCATTGCCTTTAATGGTTCGGAGGCCGATTCTGCCGCCTTGACGATTGATAAATACCAGAGTCTCCAAAAGCTGAAGGCCGCTGGCCTGCCCGTGACCGAGCAAATTCTTTTGAGCAAAAACGATTATTTGGCCCAGCCTGAGAAAAGTCTGCAGCAAGCAGGCAAAAAACTAGGCTGGCCCCTGATTGCCAAACCGGTAGATGATGGCTGTAGTTCTGCCGTGAAAAAGATCAAAAATGAGGCGGAATTGGAGGCCTTTTTGGCGGCCCTTTTCCGTGAAGAGGACCTTTTGCCAAAAATTGCCCAAGAGCGCCTAGCCATTTTGCCCAAAGAGGAGTTTCCCCAGAAGCAATATGCCCTTTTGGAGCAGTTGGTCGAGCAAAAAGATGCCTTACATTTTCTGGAGGTGACCGTGGGCCTACTTTGCCATCATGAGGCCGATGGAAGCATCCGCTATGAGGTCTTTGAGCCTTCTGAAACCTTGGCTTCTGGCGAGATTTTATCCTTAGAAGAGAAGTTTTTGGCCGGAGAGGGACAAAATATTACGCCCGCCCGCCTGGCTGTTGGCAAACTTGAATATGCGCCCTTGGCGGCCCAAATCAAGGTCGATTTAGAGCAGGCGGCCCGCATTTTGGGGGTTACGGGCTATGCCCGAATCGATGCTTTTGTCCGCATTTATGCCGATGGCCGAGCCGAAACCCTGGTCATTGAGGTCAATTCTTTGCCCGGCATGACGCCCGCCACCTGCATCTTCCACCAAACGGCCATCAATGGCTATCAGCCCTTCGATTTTATTCGACAGATTCTTACTTTTGGCCAAGAGCGACAAGCGCAAAACAGTTTGTTGTCTTCTTCTCAGGAGGATTAGGATGTTTTGGGGCCTCCGCCTCCCTTCGGTCGTCGGCGCTACGTTTCGCAGCTCGCTGTTCGCTCGGCCCTGCGGCCTGACGGCCTTGGTCTGCGGCTGCGCCGCACTGCTGCACATCGCTAGGCCAATGCTGTAGGTTTCCACCTACAGCAAAACGGTATTGCTTCGCAATGATGCAATTAATTTTTTGGCCATTCTTTGATGATTTTTTAGGCTAAAGTGCTTGGCGGCTGGCCCTCGGCTGAGGGATGGATAAGGGTGGCCCGCAGGGCCAGACCGAGCAAAAAAGCGCAGCTTTTTTGCGAAGGGCCGAGCAGACCTGCGAGCCCTGACACAGCCCGACCCGCCCGCAGGGCGGGGCAGCCCCCAAAAAACAGCAGCATAAAAAGAAGAAAACCCTTAGTGTTGGGGCATAAAAAAGGGCAGAACAGCCTGCGCTATCCTGCCCTAGAGGTATTGGTATTCTGTTAGCCAATAATTTTTTTGAAGACGCCCATGCCTAGAATCAGGCTAGCATTTTTGAGGCCTTGGCCGACTTGCTTCATAATTTTGTGGCGCAGGGAGGTTTTGCTCGGCATATCTTTGAGGGCCTTGATAAGGCGTTTATTTTGTTCCTCTTGGCCGACAGAAATGCGGATACAGTGCTCTAAATTTTTATCAATTTGGAAGGCGGGAAAGACCTCAATGCCTTCTGATTGTAGGTATTCATAAGTTTTTTGGCCCTCTTTAACCTTAAAGAGGATGCAATTGCTGTTGGAGAGGAAAACCTCTTGGACCAGAGGCAATTGGTCGAGTTTTTCGATGAGGATTTTGCGTTGTTCTAGGGTTTGTTCGAGCACGCGATCCTTTTGGGCGGGCAGGCGCATAGCTTTTACGGCTGCAGCTTGGGCCATACTATTGACACTAAAGGGCCTTTGCATTTTTTGCAAAATCTCGATCAGTTCGGCAGAGCCAAAGGCTAGGCCGAGGCGGAGGCCAGCCAGGCCCCAGAGGCTAGAAAAAGAGCGAATGATGACCAGATTGGGAAAGTCTTTGAGGTAGGGGAGTAGGCTAAGGTCTTGTTGATAATTTAGTTGTCTTTCATCAAGGACCACTAAGCCTTTAAAGCCCTCTATGGCATCGACAATATCGATTCCTCTTAGGCAGCGGCCAGAGATGGGGTTGGGGTGGCTAAGAAATAGAATTTTGACCTCTTTGCGGAGTTCTGCCCGCAGTTTGAAGAGTGAAATTTGGTGATCTTCATTGAGGGGGAGCAGTTCGAGATGGCTACCGTTGAGGTCGGCTAGGTGGCGGACCTCGGGAGCGATAGGGCTAAAGCTGAGGATATGGTCCTTATCATTTTGGCAAAAGACGCGAAAGATCAGGTCGATTAGGGCGCTGCCGCCATTGCCGGCGATAATTTGTTCTTTTTTCAGGCCATAAAACTCGGCGGCTTCTTCGCAGAGTAGCTGGCATTGGGGATCGGGATATTGGCTATAGTCTTGCTCGCTGCCTAGGCTGCCCCAGGGGCTTTCGTTTTGCTCCATACGCAGGCAATGCCGAGGCAGGCTATGGTAGCGGGCTCGGCGGCGGTTATTTAGAATTTTTCGGCTGCGGCGGGGCAGTAATTCATAAATATCAAAATTGCTGGACGGCATAGGGTAGGGCTAGATACATGAGTGAAAAGTTAGCGAATAAAGGTATTATTTTTTGCTCAAATTTCGTGCTAGTCTAGTCCTTGTTTTTAAAGCTGCCCTATTGTTTTTTGGCCTTTTTCTTAAAGTATTCAAAAAAGGCGACATTTAGAAAAAGGAGTAAAAAGCCGTAAACAAAGTCATCGTAGGGGATGCTGCCGCAGCGAAAGCCGAGCAGATTTTGCAGTTGTTGGCTATTATTATAGAGGACCACGGGTTCTTGATTGAAGCCTCCGGTTAGGATGCCATTGACCAATAAAAAGGGAAAAATGCTAATGAGATAGGCCAGATAAAATCGGCTGCGATAATGGTTGGGGACAAACAGCAATTGCCATAGCAAAAAGCTGCCTGCCAGCAGGAAGGTCCAGGCGGTATAGCTCATCCAGAGGCCCCAAAAGCCAATAGTATAAAAGGCGAGGACCAAAAGCCAGCTTAGGGGCCGTTCTATGGGGGCCAAAACATCTTTAGGAATATAGGCCAAGAGGCATTCATGAATAAAGACACAGGCATAGGGCACGCTAACAAAAAACAGCCATTCGCCTAAGGGGAGGCCCAGAAAAGAGTAGGTAAAATAGCGGGGATTGAAATCCCAGACGCCCATTTGGGTAAAGAAAACATCCCAGGCCAAAAAGAAGCCGCCTACCATGAGCAGGCCGGGCAGAAGAAAGCGCCATTTTTTATAGAAATGCACCTTTTTATCAAAGGAGAGCACAAAAGGGAAGAGGAGCGTCCCGATGTTAATCCATAAATACCAATAGGCATGCTCGCCAAAACTGAGTTTTGGCCCCATAGCGGGAACCTGCATAGACTGCTCGGCCTGCCAATCTAGGGGCTGCCATAATAAGTAAAGGACCCAAAGCAAGGGCAGCCCTCCAAGAAGAAGAGCCGCCCCCCATTTTTTTGTTTGCTGCTGCATTTATAAAAGATTAAACTGTGCCCGAATCATGGATTTGCCCAAGATATACAATTTGCTGCCATTGGGAATTCGGATGCGCTCTTCGGTTACCCGATCGGCAGGCGATTGCTTAATTTTGTGAAAGAGATTGAGGTAGTACTTATAGGCCACATAAACCCCAAAGCGGCAGCCTTTGGGCAGGCCCAAAATGCCATGATAGGCCAATTGAAAATCTTGGAGGATATCCGCCTCAATTTCGGCCTTGATTTGGTCATTGAACAACTTATAATCTACACCCGGAAAATACACCCGCCCTCTTTCTGCATAATCGCTTTTCATATCGCGCAAAAAGTTGACCTTTTGAAAGGCCGAGCCTAGGGCGCAGGCTGGTTCTTTTAGCTCTTCATAAAGGCTTGGCTGATCTTTGCAAAACACCCGCAGACACATCAGGCCCACCACCTCGGCAGAGCCATAAATGTACTTTTTGTAGAGGCTATCTTCATAGCGCTGAAAATGCAGGTCCATCTCCATACTATACAAAAAGGCATCAATCAGTTCTCGCTCAATTTGGTATTCATTAACCACCATTTGAAAGGCCTGCAAAACAGGGTTGAGGCTGATCTTTTCCTCAATGGCCCGATAAGTATCCTGCCGAAACCGCTCGAGCAAATCGGCCTTGTCATGCCCATGAAAAGTATCTACGATTTCATCGGCAAAGCGAACAAAACCATAAATGGCGTAAATAGGTCCTCTGAACCGCTTAGAAAACATCCGAATGCCCAGCGAAAAAGAGGTGCTATAACGCTCTGTAATGAGCTGGCTGCAAGCTTGGCAGCTGTCCTGATAAAGTTTTAAGTGATCCATAGGAGATGTATTTTAGCCCTTAGACTTAATGATTTCTCGGGCGACAACCTCTCCAGAAATAAGAGAGGGGGGAACACCCGGACCGGGCGTGGTCAATTGCCCAGCATAATAGAAGTTGTTTAGTTTTTTGTTCTTCAAACGGGGCTTGAGAATAGCCGTTTGCGATAGGGTATTGGCCAAACCATAGGCGTTCCCTTTATAGGCATAGTAGTCTTTCTTAAAGTCCTTATGTGCATAACTCAGTTTGTAGTCAACAGCCGAGCGAATTTCTTGGCCCGTTAGGGCTTCCAAACGATCCATCACTAAGTCGTAGTAATACTCTCGAGTAGCTTCGGTATCCTCTAGTTCTGGGGCCACAGGCACCAATAAAAAGAGGTTTTCATGCCCTTTTGGAGCACAGGAAGGGTCGGTTTTAGAGGCCAAACAAGCATAGAACAAAGGCTTGCTAGGCCATTTTGGCGTTTTGTAAATTTCTTGAGCATGTAGCTTAAAGTCCTCATCAAAAAAGAGGTTGTGGTGCAGGAGGTTGTCTAGCGGCTTGTTTACCCCCAAATAAAAGAGCAGAGAAGATGGCGCCATTACCCGCTTATCCCAATAGCGCTCATTGTAGTTACGATATTCAGGAGCAAGTAGTTTTTGGTCTACATGATGATAATCAGCCCCAGCTACAATAATATCGGCCTCAAAACGCCCATTTTTTGTAATGGCCGCCTTGGCCTGCTTGCCAGAAACCTCAATATTTAGCACTTCTTCATTGAGCAAAATTTCTACCCCCAATTCTTCGGCTAAACTCACCATAGCCGCCACAATCTGATACATGCCGCCCATAGGAAACCAGGTCCCCAAAGCCAAATCCGCATAGTTCATCAAGCTGTACATGGCCGGCGTTTCTTCTGGAGTGGCCCCCAAAAATAAAACGGGAAATTTCAACAACTCCCGCAAATGCGGATGCTTAAATAGCTTTTCTACATGACTGGCAATAGAAGAAAACATTTGGAGCTTAAATAGTGCCCGAACCACCCGAAAATCTGCAAACTCCAAAATAGACAAAGAAGGCTTTTGCACAAATTCCCCCATGCCTACCTTATATTTGTATTCGGCCTCATCCAAAAATTGTTGCAATTTAGCCGAACTGCCCGGCTCATAACGCTCAAACAACTCTTTTAAGGCCTGCATATCGGCCGGAACCGCCAACTCATCACCCTCCCCAAATACAATTTTATAGGCCGGGTCCAAGCGCTTGAGCTCATAATAATCAGACACTTTTTTGCCAAATTGCTCAAAAAATTGCTCAAAAACCTCCGGCATCCAATACCAACTCGGCCCCATATCAAAATGATATCCCTGTACCTCCATTTTGCGAGCACGCCCGCCAGCACAATCATTTTTTTCTAATAACTGAACACGATATCCAGCCTTGGCCAAATGACAGGCCGCAGAAAGGCCCGCAAATCCAGACCCAATAACAATGATTTTTTTCGACATATTGTGGTTGTTCTCCAGTAAAGCAAAAAGGCTTTTTAGCCAAGAGACAAGTTAAACGATTATTGGCTCTTTAACTTATCTCTAAAACTTTTGTTTAAAAAAAAAGCATTTTTTTTAGCCAAAGTCTCAACGGTTACACTGTAAACATACTAAATTTGACCCAATTTAATAGTTTTTACTGTTTTTTTGTTTTGGGGCTGCCCCGGCCTTTGGCCGGGTCGGGCTGTGTCGCAGCTCGCTGTTCGCTCGGCCCTGCAGGCTTTTTCGCTTTGCTTCAAAAGCCTTGGGTCTGGCCTTCGGCCACTGCTATCCATCCCTCAGCCAGTCGCTGCGCTCCTCTTCCACCTTCTGCGATGACCCAAAAAGAGAAGCCGTAGCCAAACACCAAAAAAGGGCCCTTTTCTCATCTAATAACTACCTTTGGCCCTAGCTGCTAAAAACAAAAAAAGAAGAGAGGACCAATTTTTTTTAAAAAATACTTATACTTGCAAGCAGGATTAAAGGGCCCTAGCCCACCTGATATAAAATTTTATTTTGCGCTACTTTATTAGATTTAAAATAATAGCCCGATGAAGATCGTACTCAATATCGTATTTATTTTGGCTGCTCTAGCCTCTGCCTATTACCTCATGGAAAGCATCCGCCGACCTGTAGATTTTAGAGATACTTGGGCGGAGCGCAAAACTGCCGTCCAAGAAAAACTAGAAGAAATTGCAGAGCTCCAAAAGATGTATACCAGCATTAAGGGCGATACCCTTTTTGCCGCCTCTTTTGAAGAACTAGAAACTTCTTTCCTTAAGGATAGCTTCTTTATCCTTAAAGTTGAAGGGGACCCCTTTGATACAACGATCACGCCCGATACCACAGAACTGATGTATCCCGCCCGTGATTCGGTCCTCTCTTTTATTGCCACAGCCGGCAAATTGGATCAGGCCAAACTTAAGGAGTTGCAAGGCCCCGCTCTAGAAATTATGGAAAACTGGCAAGACACTAGCCAAGATGTTCGCCAAGACCCCGCCGTTGCCGCTTATCTAGATTTTGCAGAGGCTTCTATTAAAGATTATTTTAAGAAAATTCGTAGCGTTCCTTTCTCTGATAATAAAGAGTTTGTAGTAGCCGCTGGCGAAGTCGCCATGGAAGGTCGCCGTGCTTTTGGCCGCAGCCTCCCCACTTTTGAAGTAAAAACTACGGTAGGGGATTATATGAAAGAGTATTCTGTAAAAGAATATGGTATGTATGACCCTAGCTTTGATCATAAAGCAGAGGTTAAGGTGGGTGATTTGACCAAACCTTCTACTACTGGTAACTGGTAAGCTATGGACCGCTATACAAGCGCTAAGTTTTCGCTAGACAAAAGCAAAAATTATAACCTATCCCTCCTGCTTGGAGCGGATAGGTTGTCTTATTTGGTGTATGCCCAAAAAGAGGTCTTGGCCCTAGGCGGCCTCGATTTTGTTCAGGTAGAAGAGGAGTATAGTTTGGTCGAGGCAATCAATCAGGTTTATGAACAAAGAGAAATTCTGCGTGCTCCTTATCAAAAGGTCCAAATTTATTTGCGTAGCAATAGAGTGATTTCGCTGCCCTTGCCGCTCTATCAGGCCAAACAACAATATAGCTATTTTGAGGCCCTACTGCCCATTGATGAAGGCGATTATCTGTTGGAGGCCCAAATGCCCACAATAGATTTGGTCTTTCTGCAGTCGGTCCGCCTAGGCCTAAAAGACCAGTTGCAAGACCTTTTTCCGCAGGCCAAAATTTATTCTGCCCTGCCTAGCCTGCTCCAAATAAGCCAAGAACTGATCCCCAAATTGCCCGAAAATAACTACCGCTTGCTGGCCTATTTTAGCCGTCAAAGCATTCAGTTGCTGGCCTGGCACAAAAATAAGTTGCTGCTGCACCAATTACGGCCCTTCCAAAATGCAGAAGATTGCCTCTATTATTTGCTCTGGATGTATAAGGAGCTGGGACTTTCTCCCAAAAAGATTCCGCTCTATTTTGGCGGAGAACTGAATGTAGATTCTGCTATTCATCAATTGCTTTATACTTATATTGTGGCCCTAAAGCCTTTGCCCCGACCCCAAGCTTTTGCCCAAAGCGATTGCTTGGCTGAACTAGAACCCCAAAGAGCCGTTCACCTTTTATCCACTATTTTATAGCTGGTCCTTTTTGGACCTAGAAGCGGGCGCAGCCCGCTGGCTGAGGGATGGATAAGGGGGGCCGAAGGCCAGACCGAGCTTTGAGCCTAGCGAAAAGCGAAGGGCCGAGCAGACCTGCGAGCCCTGACACAGCCCGACCCAAGCGAAGCGCAGGGGCAGCCCCAAAACAGCAGAAAAAACAAAAATATATGCGAATCATCAGTGGCCAATTGAAGGGCCAACGCTATGAAATGCCTGGCAAAAGCCAGAAAACCCGCCCCACCACCGATATGGCCAGAGAGGGGCTTTTTAATATCCTCCAACATCAAATTGAATTGCAAGATTTGCGGGTTTTGGACCTCTTTGCGGGAGTGGGAGGAGTGGGCTATGAGTTTTTGTCTAGAGGGGCCGAACAGGTTGATTTTGTAGAGAAATATCGGGGCTGTTGCCGCTTTATCCAAAGCCAATTGCAGCGTTTTCATATGGAAGAAAAGGCCAAGGTCCATCAAACCGATGTTTTTGCTTTTTTGGGCCAATTGCCCGAAGAAAGTTATGGGCTCGTCTTTGCCGATCCGCCCTATGCCCTGAACAAAATGCAGGAGCTGCCAGCGCTTATTTTTTCTAAGAATATATTAAAAAAAGGGGGCTGCCTGATAATAGAGCATGACGAGCGCCAAGATTTCGCAAATCATGCTAACTTTGCGCAAATTCGTAAGTATGGGCAGGCCCGATTTAGCATCTTTTGGGCCGATGAGGCTCAGTAAATAGAGAAATATGTTGAAAAAACATTGGTGGAAGGCCCTAGCGGCGGTCTTGTTGTTCTACAGCCTCTCGGCTGGTTTATTGATTCCGCTAAGAATGGGAATTGTATCGGATAAAAGTAGTTTGAGCCTGAAAACGGGCCAAAGTCAATCGTTAGATGTTTGGGTCTATAATGGCCGCTTTGAGTCGAGCGAGGAGGTCCAAGCTCGCATTCTGCTGGCCGAGGATCAAGTATTTTGCGCCCAAAAAATTGAAATTGGCCAGGCCCGCCAACTCAAACTGCAGGTGGCTTTGCCGCAGCTAGACCCCAACAAAATTAAGGCGCCTTTTCCCTTGATTGAGATTAGCACGCCCAAATACGGAACCGCTTTTACCGATTTATATATCCAGAAAGGAGCGGGCGATTTGGCCGTAGAGACCTGCCAATCTGAGCCTTTTGCGATGACGGCAGGGACCAATTTTCCCTTTCTCAATATTCTAGAAGAAAGTATCCGCAACCTGTTTTATCATGTGCCCATGTGGTTTGGGATGATGTTTATTTTGCTCCTTTCTGTAGTGGCAAGTATCAAACAATTGCGGGCGGGCCAAGGCCTCAAAAATGACCATTGGGCCAGAGCCTTGGCCACGGTGGGCGTGAGTTACGGCCTTTTGGGCTTGGTCACGGGCGCTATTTGGGCCAAACACACCTGGGGCGCCTATTGGAGCTGGGATGTCAAGCAGAACACCTCTGCGGTGGCGGTCCTCATTTACCTGGCCTATTTCGTTTTGCGCTCTTCTTTTGAAGACCCCGACAAACGGGCCAGAATTGCGGCCACCTACAACATTTTTGCCTTTGCCACCCTCATTCCGCTGCTCTATGTGGTGCCCAGAATGGTGGATAGCCTGCACCCCGGCGCCGAGGGTAATCCCGCTTTTAGTAGCTATGATTTGGATAGCAGCCTGCGCCTACTTTTTTACCCTTCGGTTTTGGGCTGGATCATTTTTGGCCTTTGGTTGGCTCAAATCTGCTTTCGGGTCTATCGTCTAGAACCTAGGGTTTGGGAAAATCAATTTAGGGACTAATTTTTTGGGGCTTCCCTTCGGCCTGCGGCCTCAGGTCCTGCCCTTCCGGGCTCGCAGGTCTGCTCGGCCCTGCGGGGCTTTCGCTTCGCTTCAGCCCCTAGGTCTGCGGCTTTGCCGCCCCCTACAGGCCAGTAAGCCGCTCATCATTAGGGCTTGCTCTTGGCAGTCGGCTTTGGCCGCTTTTATTTTGGTCCTAAAAGAAGGGGCCAATAAGAATAATTTTTAATATAGAGTTTTAGATATTTCTTTGGGAAAATGGCTAATTTGCAAAAGATTATATAAGTGAATCGCTCCAAATTTGCCTCAAACGGTAGACTCTTCTTTTAAATATAGTTGAGGATAAATTTTTTTTTCCAAATAAAAATTCCAAAGTTTACAATACAAACGGATCATAAAAGCATGAGAAAAACATACAATAGCTTGATTTTAATGCTTTTGGCTACAGTTAGCCTAAGCGCTCAATCTCCATCTACACAGACAGATTTTTTGGAGAGTACGGGTAAAATTTATGTAGTAGTGGCCGTTATCCTGTTGATCTTCATAGGCATTATTGCCCTTTTGGTTTATCTGGAGCGCCGTTTGGCCAAGATAGAGCAAGCGCATGAAGATTTATAAATAAAATCGAAATACCTGAGAGGCCTTATCAAATGGATAGGTCTACTTTAATACATTTGACTTTTTCAATTATCAATTTTCCGAATTATGGCGGACAAACATTATAGCTTTTTTGAAGGCGTAGAACGCAACTTTGATAAAGCAGCAAGTTACGCTGGCCTTTCTGAGGGCCTATTGGGCCAGATTAAGGCTTGTAACGCGATTTTTGCAATGAAATTCCCTGTACGTACCAAAGACGGCGATGTGAATGTAATCGAGGCTTACCGCGTACAACACTCTAATCACCGTATGCCTTCTAAGGGCGGAATTCGCTATAGTCTAGGGGTAAACCAAGATGAGGTAAAAGCGCTTGCCGCCCTAATGACCTATAAGTGTGCTGTAGTAGATGTACCTTTTGGTGGCGCCAAGGGAGGCGTGAAAATCAATCCTAAAGATTACTCTGAAGAGGAGTTGGAGCGCATTACTCGTCGCTATGCTTCTGAATTGGTCCGCAAAAACTTTATTGGCCCTGGCCTAGACGTACCTGCTCCCGATTATGGAACAGGTCCCAAAGAAATGGCTTGGATCATGGATACTTACATGACACTTCGTCATGGCGAGCTAGAAGGCGCAGGTTGTGTAACGGGTAAGCCCGTAGAGCAAAATGGTGTAGCTGGACGTACAGAGGCTACTGGCCGTGGCGTTTTCTATGCTATCCGCGAAGCCCTTTCTTATAGCGATGATACAGATAAATTAGGCCTGACTACCGGAACCGAAGGAAAAACTATGGTGATCCAAGGTATGGGTAATGTAGGTTCTTATACGGGAACGATTTCTCAGGAAGAAGGCGGAATCAAAGTAATTGGCGTAGCCGAGTATGAAGGTTCTATCTATAACCCTGAGGGAATTGATGTACCAGCACTCTTAAAATTCCGTGCAAAAACGGGTTCTATCCTTGGCTTTCCAGGTACTACTACTTTGGAGCACCGGGGAAGTGCTCTGGAGCTAGAATGCGATATTCTTGTTCCCGCTGCCCTAGAAAACCAAATTAACGCCGATAATGCAGATCGCATTAAGGCCAAAATTATTGCAGAAGCTGCCAACGGCCCCGTTACTCCTGAGGCAGAAGCCCTTCTCCTAGAAAAAGGCGTACTTATCATTCCCGATATGTATGCAAACGCAGGTGGGGTAACTGTATCTTATTTTGAGTGGTTGAAAAATATTTCTCACTCTCGATTTGGCCATATGGAGAAGCGCTTCACCTCGAATCGCTACACCCATTTGGTCGATATGATTTTGGAAATGACTGGCAAAGACCTCAGCCCCGCCCAAAGAAGTATGCTTACTTCTGGTGCCGATGAGCTGGACCTTGTGCGCTCTGGCCTAGAAGAAACCATGGTAACTTCTTACCAAAATATTCGTGCTACTTGGAAGTCTAACCCCGCTATTCCAGATCTACGTACTGCGGCACTTGTTTACGCCATTAGAAAAATTGGCGCAGATTATATGTCTCTCGGTATTTGGCCGTAGCCAAAATTGACCAATTTAAAGTTGGTTTATACCGCTAACAAACAACAAGAAAAGGAGGCTTCGGCCTCCTTTTTTTGTAACAACTAACACAATACTACTGTATAAGTAGAAGTTTAATAGGTGAAACAAAATTTTATTTTGTTAAATTCCTGTAAAGCACTTTTGGAATAGAAAAAAAAGACTATTTTTGTGTATCTATATAAATAGATATTTGGCCCTGAGCCATACCGTTTGAGATTAGGATATATATTACTATAACAAAAGGGCGAATAGTCCTTTGCTAAACAACGCATTATGCCAACAGGAAATCATAAGTTGGATAAGATTGACCTGAAGATTTTGAAGATTCTTCAGCAGAACAGCAAGATTACCAATTTGGAGCTATCGAAGCGAATTGGTTTGTCTCCAGCTCCTACTTTGGAGCGAGTAAAGAAGTTAGAGAACTCTGGTATTATTGAGAGTTATCATGCCCAGGTGGCCCCTGCGGCTATGGGACTTAGCGTAAAGACTTTTGTTTTGGTTTCTTTGGCCTGGCAAAAAGAGAATGCCCTAGAGAGCTTTTTGTCTAAGGTGGATCAAATTGACGAAATTGTAGAGTGCTATATTATTACAGGTGAGGCTGATTTCTTGATGAAGTTGGTTTGTAAGGATATTCCCACTTATGAGCAGCTTTTGTTCAAGACCCTATCTAAAATTGAGGAGATTGAGCGGCTCAAGACGTTGATGACTTTATCTACTGTGAAGGATTCTAAGTTGTTGCCTTTTAATTATGATAAGTTGCATCAGCACTAAGTTTTGTCTTACTATTGACAGCAGGAGCGCTAAACCAATTTCTGGTTTAGCGCTTTTTGCAGTCCTACAGGGCCGAAGGCCCGCAGGCCTAGCGATGTGCAGGGGAGGCCCGTAGGGCCAGACCAAGCTGGCGAAGCCTGCGCAGGGCCGAGCGAATAGCGAGCCCCGAAACGTAGCGCCCGCCGCAGGCGGGAGGCCCCAAAAAAAGAAAAACCTTCTCCAAAAACTGGAGAAGGTTTTTTACTTAGAAGTTGGAGTGATGTTTAGTACTTCCCTCTTTTCTTCTTCTTTTTCTTGAAGCTACTAAAGCGGTCGTTGGGGCGGCCTTTGCCAGCGCCTCCACTTCCACTTCCACTTCTTTTCTTGCCTTTATAGCCACCACGGCGACCATCTTTGCGGCCAGAGCGGCCACGGTCTCCTCCACCTTTTTCAGAAAAAGACTGAGGGGCGCCCATTTTGCCGAGTTGGATTTTGCTCAATTCGTGAGCGAGGACCTTATCGATCAGCTCTTCTTTGCTGAGATTAGCAAAAAGCAAATTGGCCTGTTCCTTCATTTCCTCGGTGAGGTTGGCCCGGATAGATTGATCCGATACATTTTTGCACCAAGTTTTGAGGCGTTCGTTGCGGATCAGTTCTGCAGAAGGCACATCTGCTTGCTTAATCTTGAGGCCCAACATCTTTTCGATATGGCGAAGGCGGTGGAAGTCGCGTTTTTCTACAAAAGCGATCGACAAGCCTTTTTTACCTGCACGAGCGGTACGGCCACTTCGGTGCGTATAATAAGAAAGGTCATCGGGCAAATGGTAGTGAAAAACATGCGTTAGATCATCAACATCAATACCACGGGCGGCAATATCGGTAGCGATAAGCATCTGCAAGTTATGCTGGCGGAAGCGGCGCATTACTTGATCTCGTTGCGCCTGCGACAAATCGCCATGCAAAGCATCGGCAGTATAGCCTCTTTGGATTAAGAGCTCGGCTAGCTCTTGGGTATTGCGACGAGTGCGGCAAAAAACCACGGCCCGCATATCAGGTTGAGCATCTAGGAAACGGCCCAAAGCCTCTGATTTATCCTTATAGTGTAGGCCTACATATTGGTGTTCGATATTTTCATTGACCTCTTGCTTGCTATTGAGCTGCACCTCTAGGGGGTTAGTCATATAGCGTTTTACGATGCCCTTAATATCCTTAGACATAGTGGCAGAGAACAACCAAAGGTTTTTGCCTTCAGCGGTATATTCTAGAATTTCGTCTAGATCTTCTTTAAAGCCCATATTGAGCATCTCATCGGCTTCATCGAGGACCAAATAGCGCAACCCTCTGAGGTCTACAGCGCCACGTTTGAGCAAATCGATCAAGCGGCCAGGCGTAGCAATAATAATATGCTGCGTCTCAGAGCGAAGCGCTTTGAGTTGTTTAACGATGGGAGCACCACCATAAACGGCAAGCATATTAACGCGCTGCTGGTATTTTCCGAAAAGCGCCAGTTGTTTGGCAATCTGTTGGCCCAACTCTCGAGTGGGGGCCAAGATCAATGCCTGTGTTAGGGGCATTTGGCTATCCATGCGCTCGATGAGCGGCAGACCAAAAGCAGCGGTTTTTCCGGTTCCGGTTTGGGCCAAGCCCAAAAAGTCGCGGTCCTGCTCTAGTAGTTCGGGAATAGCTTCATGTTGAATTTCACTAGGATTCTCAAATCCCATTTCCGCAATTGCTTTTAGCGTGGGCTGCGAAAGGCCCAACTCCTTGAAGGTTAGCAAAGTAGTATTAATTTAAACTCGACCCACTCGCCCCCTTCATCAAAAATCTTTCTCAAATTCATTCAAAAGTAATAGGAGCCCTTAGGCCAAAATGATCATTAGTTGAGCTTGATCCAATTGTTTTTTTTGGTATTGCTCGCCGCAAAGATGCGTAAAATATTGCAGAACTGAGCCTAAAATTGATAAAATCGGTATTCTGCCTAGCAGATTTAATATTAAATCTGCCATCTGTTAAGACAAAGTTTTTCAGTTATTTAGGGTCTTTTGTTCAAAAAAGCCTAGTTTTGTGGCCGTTTTGCCCAAGCTTGGGCCAATGAAAAAATAACCCACTGAAAATCAATAGTTTTAAGCGATGAAAAAGAAATATCAACTCTTTGATCTCTCTCAAAAAGTAGATTATCAAAAAGAATTACTCTCGGGCCTAACCGTGGCCCTAGCCCTAATTCCCGAGGCCGTAGCCTTTGCCATGATTGCCGGCCTAAATCCGCTAACAGGGCTCTATGCCGCTTTTATGATGGGAATCGTTACCGCTATTTTGGGCGGACGGCCCGGTATGATTTCTGGCGCAACCGGCGCCGTGGCGGTGGTGATTGTCGAATTGGCCTTGCATCATGGGGTCGAATACGTTTTTGCAGCCGTTGTTTTGGCCGGGATTTTCCAAATTGGGGCCGGGATTTTCCGCCTAGGCAAATTTATGCGGCTGGTCCCGCATCCCGTTATTTTTGGTTTTGTCAATGGCTTGGCCATTATCATTTTTACCGCTCAATTTGACCATTTTAAGCAAGATGGCGAATGGGTAATTGACAGTGACATCTGGATGATGCTCGGCCTCACGGTCCTTTCTATGCTGATTATCTGGCTGTTGCCTAAGTTAACTCGGGCTATTCCCTCTTCTTTGGTGGCTATTTTGGCCGTCTTTGGCCTGGTCTCTATTCTGGGTATCGACACTAAAACAGTGGGTGATATTAGCTCGATTCAGGGAAGTTTTCCGCCCTTTCATATTCCCCAAGTTCCCTTTAGCCTCAAAACCTTAGAGATTATTTTGCCTTATGCAGGCGTGGTGGCCGCCGTGGGCCTTATCGAGAGCTTGCTAACCCTCAATATTATTGACGAGATTACCGAAAGCCGAGGTTCTGGCAACCGCGAAGCCCTGGCACAGGGAACCGCAAATATCCTCTCTGGCCTTTTTTCGGGTATGGGCGGTTGCGCTATGTTGGGCCAAAGTTTAATTAATATTTCTAGTGGCGCCCGCGCTCGCTTGTCGGGCATTACAGCAGCCGTAATGCTGCTCATTTTTATCATGTTTGGCGCTGGCGTGATTGAGCAACTCCCCATTGCCGCTCTGGCTGGTGTGATGTTTATGGTGGCTATTGGTACCTTTGAATGGGCCAGTTTTACGGTTTTCAACAAGATGCCCAAATCCGATATTTTTGTGATGATACTGGTTACCGTGGTCACTTTGGTTTTGCATAATTTGGCCCTAGCCGTAGTAGTGGGCGTGATTATCTCGGCCTTGGTTTTTGCTTGGGATAGCGCCGTTCGGATTCGGGCCCGCAAGTATACCGACGAAAACGGCCAGAAGCATTACGAAATTTTTGGCCCCCTCTTTTTTGGCTCTGTGGCTACCTTTAATGAGAAATTTGATGTCCAAAATGACCCCGAAGTTATTATTATTGACTTTGCCGAAAGCCGAGTGGTCGATATGTCGGCCATTGAGGCCCTCAATAAACTAACAGAGCGCTACCAAAAAGCCAATAAGGAGCTCCACCTCAAACACCTCTCTGAAGATTGCCGAAAACTTTTGGCCAATGCCGATAAGGTGGTCGATGTAAATGTTATAGAAGATCCTAATTATAAGTTGGTGGTCGATGATTTAAAATAAAATCCCTTTCCTTTAACGCCTCGCATTTTTTTGTGAGGCGTTTTTTTTGGGGGCCTCCCGCCTGCGGCAGGCGGTTACTCCCTTTGGTCGTCGAAGACGAACTAAAGTCCTTGTTGTGGCCGTTCTGGCCTGCGGCCAGCAGGCGGCAAAGCCGCCTGTTTGGACCAAAATGGCCCAACTACCCCGAGGGATTCCTTTAAGGAATCCCGAAAAGGGGTGGGTGGGCGGGGACATATAAAAGCATGAGGAGCGCAGCGACGAATACCGCTTTTCTGCGTCTTGCAGGCCCAAAGGGCCGCAGGCAATAGCCAGATTTAAACGCACTCACTTTTATAGTTTGCAGCAATTTCCCGCTAGTCGGCCCTATTTTTCTCGGCCATAGCGAAGGCTATGCCCTTAAAAAATAGCTGGCCTAGCCAAAAATTCATAGCAAACTATGGCCAAAGCAGCGCGATTAAATCTGGCTGAGGGATGGAAAGCAGTGGCCCAAAGGGCCAGACCCAGGCGCTTTGCGCCGCAGGGCCGAGCAGAGCTGCGAGCTGTGACAACCAGCCCCTATAGGGGCGCCAGTTCGACGACCAACGGGAGTACACAGCCCGACCCGAGCGAAGCGAGTGGGCAGCCCCAAAAAAAAGGCAATAAAATAAGCTATAAAAGACAGATAAACAATAGTTTTTTAGAAAAGCGAAAAAAAAAATGGCTTTTCCCTTTTTGCTTGGCTGAAGCCTAATAAATTTTGTATTTTCGGATTCCAAATACATTTGCCAAAAAAATTAAGCGAACCAGATTATGAAAATTAAGAAGCTTACGCCCGAACAGGTTCAGGAAAAAAGCCTGGGATACAAGGAGTACAAAAAGGTCATTAAGACCTTGCTCAACAGCATGCAATCGGAGCACAACAGTGCCGATCTGCCCACCAAATATTTGGCCCTCACCAACTATGAGTTTGCCGATATGCCTGGCAAAAAAATGGGCCTTATTATTCCTGGCGACCAAACCGCTAGCTGGACCAAACTCTCTAAAGAGCTGCTCAAAGCCAATAAAAAAGAAATTAGCCTAGGGCAATGCTACATTAGCTTAGATGAATATGACAATCCCGTGCTTCAACTTGAACCATTGAAGGGGAATGCAAAAAAAGCCCTATTGCTTAAGCAACTGAGCAAAACAGCCCTAAAAGGTACAGGCGTAGAAGTAGCCATGGCTACAGCTGAAGCCACCGTAGATGTAGCCGATGCTAGCGAAGCCCCCGCAGAAGAGGCGCCCGCTAGCCCCAAAGAACAAATTCAAGGGCTATTGGTCGAGATTTCAGAGCTCAATAAAGGCATCAACCTAGCGGATGGACTTCAGCCAGAAGACATCAGCCAGGCCGAAGAGCTAAAAACCGCCATTCGCCAATTTGCGCTCTTGCTCAAAGACGCAGATGCCGGACTCCGCCAAGAATTTGGTGCAGCCTTTATTAAAACCCGTAAGCTCTTTAAGAAACTAGAAGAGGAAATTGCCGCCGCCAAAGCCCTTGAAGCAGAACTCAATGCCGAACTAGCCGCCGAATTTGGCGAGCTAGAAGAAGAGGAAACGGCCACTGCCGCAGCTGAAGAAACTGTAGCCGCTCCCGAAAATAAAGGGGAGGCTATTGCTAGCAATGCCGCCCTTTTTGAAGAAATCAATCAGCTCATCCAAGAGAGCCAATTGCAGCAACTTGTATAAACCACAGCAATGGATCAAGCAACTATAAATAAAGTTAAGGACCTTCAGGCCGCGACCCAAAAGTGGCTCAAGCACTATGAAGCCGGCGACTTTGGCCAAGATGCAGCCCTAGCCGCTCAGGCCCAAGAAATGAAGGCCACCCTAGAAAAATGTAATCAGATTTTGGCCAAGGCCAAAGGCAGTAGCGGCAACTGGCAAGCAGAATTCGATAAACTCAAGGCCCAATTTGAACAAGAACCCTTCTTTGCCAATTGCTTTGCCGCAGCAGAAGACTTGTTAGCCGCTGGCAAAAAAGTAGATGAAAGCGTTCAAAAATTGGCCGGAGAAGCCCAAAAGTTGGCCAGCAACTGGTATGGCCAATTTGCCGACCTTGCCGAAGTGCCGCAAAATATCAAGGCCACCGTGGCCGGCCTAAGCGATAGAGCCAAACAATTGCTCGGCTCGGCCCAAAAAGCTGAAGGCAATTACAAAATTGCTTTCTTTGGTACTCAAACTGGCGACAGTCGCAAGCTCTCTAAACATCTAGATGACTTGGCAGCCGAACATGCCGGGCAGTTTAGCCTAGAAAAACATGTAGATGATGGCCAAGAAGGCTTGCGCAAAAAACATAATATCGAGCACTTTCCTAGCCTCCTCTTTATGGTGGACAATAAGGAGTTTGCTCGACATGAAGGCGAAATTAGCCTAGCTAGCCTCCAACAAAAAATCAATACGATGCTCGAGGGCGCTAAGTTCTCGGATAGTAGCAAGGTGATTTCTATGGAGGACCAAAAAACTATCTCGGAAAGAGAACTCTTCGAGCTGGGCGAGTTTGTGCTGGTCTACTTCGAAACCGTCTGGTCTGGCGCTTGTAAAAAAGTGGGCAGCTCCGTAAAAGATGCCGTGCTCGAACTAGCCGCAGAGGCCAATAAAACAACCAGCATCAAATATGAAAATGTATTGATTGATGGCCGCACCAAATTGCATGAGCGCTTTAAGGTGGACAAAGTGCCCACTATGGTCTATCTCCGCGATGGCAATGAAGTAGGGCGACATGAAGGCTATATCAACCCCTCTAACCTCAAAGAAGATATGCGCCGCTTCTTGGCCAACGGAAAAGTAGGCAATAGCAGCTCTAATCAGGTCGATTTGATTGGGATGGAATATGACCAAGCCTCTGCTCAACAGCTCAATATGGACCTCAAGAGCCGCCTAGATGGTAGCGTGGGCAAAGGAGGCAAAAACGAAACCTCTGATGTCTATACCATTCAGGTCCTTTTGGCCCAAAATGGCTACAGCTGCGCAGCAGATGGAGAATATAGCAGCGAACTAGCCGCCACAGTCAGCGAATTCCAAGCCGCCAATGAACTCCCTCAAACAGGAGTGATTAAGGCCGGCGACGAAAGCTGGCAGGCCCTAAATAGCTAAGGCCTTTTTAGGTAGCGCAAAAAAGCGGAAAAACCTCTGGGTTTTTCCGCTTTTTTTTCGCTTTTGGACCAAGGGCCGCCCCCCCTTTCTTATCTTTGAGCCTAATTTTATTATTCATGAACGACCTCAGAAAAGAATTTAGCAATTATGATTGGCTGGGCATTGGCCTCACCCTAGCCCTGATGGCCATCGGCTGGCTAATGATTTTTGCCTCGGAGTATCATGCCGAAAGCTATACAGATTTACTAGACCTAGACAAGAACTACGGCAAGCAGCTCATCTGGATTATAGCAGCTATCGTGTTGGCTGTGGGGGTCCAAATTATCGACTCTAAGTTTATTCATACTATGAGCCCCCTAGCGTTTGCTGGCGTTTTATTTCTACTCTTTGCGGTCCTCTTTACCAAACCAGTCAATGGGGCTAGTTCTTGGTTTGGCATTGGCAGCTTTAGGCTGCAACCCTCAGAGTTTTCTAAAACAGCCACTAACTTGGCCCTAGCCGCCCTACTCACTCGGCCACAGTTTAGGATGCAGGAATTTAAGTACCAAATGCAAGCCGTAGGCCTTATCCTGAGCCCAGTGGTTCTTATTGCCCTACAACCCGATGCAGGTTCTTGTTTGGTTTACGTCGCCTTTTTTCTTGTCATTTTTCGTGCAGGTTTTCCACCTTTCATCTATATCTTAGGCCTAAGTATGGCCAGTTTGGGCATCGCCTCCCTGATGGTCGATGATGTGAGCGGGCTGATTTTAACCCTCATTTTTTTAGCCAATTTGGTGGCCCTTCGCCTTTGGCAAAAAAATGAACGCTGGCTGCTAGCAGCTGTTGCCCTAGGCGTACTACTCTATTTTATCTATCAAGCTGCCTATTTTTGGCCCCTACTCTTCTTGTTTTCAACAAGCCTGCTCAGCTTATCGGCCCTAGCAGGGCTCAAGAAACGAAACCAATGGCAAGCCCTTGGCTTCAATTTAGGAATCCTTGCTCTCAGCATCGGCTATAGCGCTACCGTCAATTATGCCATTTATAAACTCCTTCGCCCCCACCAACAAGAACGCATTTTGGTCTGGCTTCGGCCCGAAAAATGCGACCCCCTTGGCGCACTCTACAATGTAGAGCAATCTAAATTTGCCATTGGTTCTGGCGGGCTCTGGGGCAAAGGTTTCTTAGAAGGCGAACGCACAAAACTAGACTATGTGCCCGAACAATCTACCGACTTTATTTTTTGTACCATGGGCGAAGAATGGGGCTTTATGGGCAGTTTTCTCCTCATTAGCCTGTTTACAGCCCTTTTGCTCCGCATTCTCTACTTAGCCGAACGCCAACGATCCGATTTTGCCAAATATTACGCCTATGGAGTGGCCTTTATTCTCTTTATGCACCTCTTTGTCAATATCGGCATGACGGTCGGCCTAGTCCCCGTGATCGGCATTCCACTCCCCTTTATTAGCTATGGAGGCTCTTCCCTAATGTCTTTTGGCATCCTGCTAGCCATCCTCTTCAAACTCGATTTTGAACGAAAATCTATTTTTCGATAAGCTGTTTTTGGGGCTGCCCCGCCCTGCGGGCGGGTCGGGCTGTGTCAGGGCTCGCAGGTCTGCTCGGCCCTGCAGGCTTTTTCGCTTCGCTCAAAAGCCTTTGGTCTGCGGCTTCGCCGCCCCCTTATCCATCCCTCAGCCTGCGGCCCTTTGGGCCTGCAAAACCGCAAAATAGAACCAAAAAAAAAGCGCTCTGGGCTCTACCAGAACGCTTTTCGCATTTAATATTCGTCTTCAGGAAAGAAGAAATCACTTTTGGTGGGATAATCATCCCAGATGTCTTCAATGCCTTCGTAATGCTCTCCCTCGTCTTCTAGGGCCTGAAGGTTTTCAATCACCTCGATAGGCGCACCAGAGCGGATAGCATAATCAATAAGTTCGTCGCGAGTGGCAGGCCAAGGAGCATCCTGCAAATAAGAGGCGAGTTCTAACGTCCAATACATAGAGAAATAGAATTTTCGATGGTTTGCTTTTATGTTGTCTTTTAAAGGATTACCCTCTATTTATTCGGGCCCCTCAAAGGCCTGCAAATGTAAGGGCTAGCCGTTAATTTCCATAACGAAAAGAGCGAAAAAAAAGTGGGCTGGCCAAGAAAAAAAGACAAAAGTTTAATAAAATCTTATCCTGATAAATAGTAGCTAAGTCTGTTTTTCTTTTTTAATTCGCCCAAAATTATTATTATTCAAAATAAAGATTGGTCTAGCTCGTAGAACAGTCTTCAAGAAGAACAAGATGATCCTATCTGATAAAGCCATTTTAAGGCGTATAGCGCAAGGCGAAATTGTTATTGAGCCTTTTGATAGAGCTTGCCTAGGCAGCAATTCCTATGATGTTCACCTAGGAGCCAGCTTGGCCGTCTATGAGGCCGAGGTCCTAGATGCTCGAAAACATAACTCGGTTCGCCGTTTCGATATCCCCGAAGAAGGCTATGTTCTACAACCTGGTCAACTTTATTTAGGCGTGACTCAAGAGTACACCGAAACCCATCAACAAGTTCCTTTTTTAGAGGGGAAATCTAGTGTGGGCCGCCTAGGCATTGATATTCATGCCACAGCAGGCAAAGGAGATGTGGGCTTCTGTAATTATTGGACCTTAGAGATTTCTTGTAGCTTGCCCGTCCGCGTATATGCAGGTATGCCTATTGGCCAACTCATTTACTTCGCCTTAGATGGCGAGGTAGAAAATCGCTACAATAAAAAACAAAATGCCAAGTATGTAGAGAAAACCCCTTATCCTGTAGAATCTATGATGTGGAAAAATAAGTTCTAATCAAATTTGTCCCCATCAAAGTATTCATCATAGGGTTCCTTTTCTGGACTATTGGCAAAGACCGCCAAACCTAAACCGATCATCACGAGAAGGAGTTTAAGTAAAAAGCCAATGGCTGTGCCAAAGAGCTGGTTGAGCCAGTCGGTCAGCATAAATGGCAGACCAATAAGGTTGACAATTAGGCCCACAAAACCAATGAGGAAAAGCCCAAAGGCAATGAGGGTTAGGGTTGTTTTGTTTTTCATAATTGTAGATGCTATTTCCGTTGAAGCCGCAAACTTACTAAAGAACTATTAGAATTACATTTTGTTCTCGCTCCTTTTCGCCCGATCCGTATAAAATTAGACCTCACTAACAACATACTAACAGCTAATGATCAAATTAATTGAATGTCCAAGGGATGCCATGCAGGGTTTGCATGATTTTATCCCCACAGAAGAGAAGGTAAATTATCTCAATCAATTGCTAAAAGTGGGCTTTCATACCCTAGATTTTGGCAGCTTTGTCTCGCCTAAGGCGATTCCGCAAATGAGAGATACCGCCAAGGTCCTTGGCCAACTGCATTTGGAGCAGAGTAGCAGCCAGTTGCTGGCTATTGTGGCCAACCAAAGAGGAGCCGAAGAGGCCTGCCAATTTGAAGAAATTCGCTACCTAGGCTATCCCTTTTCGATCTCCGAAACCTTCCAACAACGCAATACGAATGCAAGTATCGCTGATTCTTTGGGCCGGGTGGAGGCTATCCAAAAGCTTTGCCTCAAGCATAATAAGCAGTTGGTGGTCTATGTCTCTATGGGCTTTGGGAACCCTTATGGCGATCCCTGGAATGTAGAATTGGTGCAGCATTGGGTCAATGTTCTGGCCGATATGGGGATCAAAATTATTTCGCTTTCTGATACGATTGGAGTGGCTAATCCCCAAATTATCGAATACCTTTTTGCCAACCTGATTCCCCCTTATCCAGATGTAGAGTTTGGCGCCCATTTTCATACTCAAGCCCACAACTGGGAGGAAAAAGTAGTGGCCGCTTACCAAAATAATTGCCGCCGCTTTGATGGGGCGCTCAGAGGATATGGCGGCTGCCCTATGGCCAAAGATGATCTAACGGGCAATATGCCTACCGAAAATCTGGTCTATTATTTTAATAGCCAAAAGGAAGAGCTCGCCCTCAATGAGACGGCTTTGCAAGATAGCTTAAGCATGGCGCTTGCTGTCTTTCCTCAAAAAACAACAATTTAAGCCAGCCAATAGACTAGCGCAAGCCCCAAATGGCCAAAGGCCATTTGGGGCTCTTTTATTGGCGCTATCGGCTGAGGGGCTGGAGCAGGGCCGCCAAAGGCGGCAGACCCAAGGCTTTTGAAGCAAAGCGAAAAAGCCTGCAGGGCCGAGCAGACCTGCGAGCTGTGTAATGGCCCGACCCGAGCGAAGCGAGCGGGCAGCCCCAAATCCTAATCCTCATAATACAAACGCGGCACCCTTGGCCCTATCCGAGTCAGGAGCTCGTAGGGAATACTGCCCAAGGCCTTGGCCTGCCCCTCAATGGGCAGCTCGGGACCAAAAAATATGGCCTTATCAGCCGCCCGAACCCCTAGTCCCGATACATCCGCAAAGCACATGTCCATGCAAACATTGCCCACCAAGGGACAAAGTTTTCCCCCTATATAAACCTGCCCCTTGCCATTGCCCAGCCCCCTAGGCAAGCCATCTCCATAACCAATGGCCAAGGTGGCAATTTCTCTAGCCTGCGGAGCCTTGGCCGCTCGGCCATAGCCAACGGCCTCTCCCGCCTCTAGTTGCTTGACCTGCGAGACCTGGCTGCGCAAACGAGCCACCGCCTGCAAATTTAAGCGCTCGGCAGGGTCTACCCCATGCAACCCAATGCCCAAACGAACCATGTCGTATTGGTACTTTGGATAGGCCGAAATTCCCGCCGAATTGAGTAGATGCCGCAGGGGTTTCTCCTCCAAAATGGCCTCTATTTGCTCGGCCCAATGGGCAAAACGCTGGGCCTGCAAATGGGTAAAGGCCTGCTGCTCGGCCTCATCGGCTGCGGCCAGATGCGAGAAGATACCCGCCACTTGTACATATTGCTTTTTCGCTTTCAAAAAGGCCAAAAGGGCGGGTAATTCCTGGCCCTCAAAACCCAAACGATGCATGCCCGTATCCAACTCGATGTGAATGGGATGAGCAGGGTAGTGGTAACGCTCCAAAAATTGTACAAAGGCCTTGAGCTGGGCCAAACTAAAGATGGAAGGAGCCAAGCGAAACTGTAAGAGGTCCTCAAAGGCCAGGTTTTCACTGTTCATGACCATAATCGGTTGCTGAATGCCCTCTTTCCGCAAACGTACCCCCTCATCGGCATAGGCTACCCCAAAGTAATCGACCCCCTGATTGGCCAGTAAATGGGCCATCTCATAGCTGCTGCCATAGGCAAAGGCCTTGACCATGACCATCAGCCGAGTGGAGGGCTTCAATTGCCGCTTGTAGGTCCGCAAATTATGCAAAATAGCCGATTTGGAGAGCTCCAAAACCGAGCGATGCCGCTGCTCGAGGAGGCGCTGACTCAAACGCTCCAAACGGAAAGACCGAGCTCCCTTGACCAAGACGTATTCCGATTGAAAAAGCAACTCATCCGAGACCAAGGCCGCCAAGGCCTGCTCTGTGTTGGGGTAAAAATTGCGCTCCGGAATAAAGTCAAATTGTCCTTGCTGTCGCTGCATGGCTGGACCAATGCCCAAGATCCGCTCCATCTGATATTGCTCCAATAATTGGGCAACCTCTGCATAAAGTTGCTCCTCTTCTTGGCCCGATTCCATGATGTCGGAGAGGATGATGCTGGGCCGCAAAAAGCGATGTTCCTGATGCTGGGCCATAAACTCTAAAGCATGCCGAAGACCCAATAAATCATTGCTATAACTATCGTCTAAAATGAGGCAATCTCGACTCCCTTTTTTCCAACTGAGCCGCATAGGCAATTTGCGCAGCTCCCTAAATCCAGCCTGAATATCGGCCCAAGATAAGCCCGAAAGTAGACAAAAACTCAAGACTTGCAGGGCGTTTTCTATGGCGGCTTTTCCCCAAAAGGGCAGAACAACTGTTTGCTCTTGACCCGCATAAGCTAGGCGCAAAATGGTCTGGGCGCCTTGCTGTTTTTCCGATAAAAGCTGCAACTTGGCCAAGGGCGAACGGCCCCAACTAAAGCGGCGATCTTCCTCAAAATGCTCTGCGACATACTGGGCCAATTCGCTCTGGTCCAAACAATAAACCAGCTGCTCTACCCCCTCAAAAAGACGCATTTTCTCGGCTAGTTTTTCGCTTCTATGGGCAAAACCTTCATCATGTGCCGAGCCCAAATTACTAAAGAGCCCATATTGGGGCGAAATCATTTTAGCCAGCCGCTGCATCTCGCCCGGCTTCGAAATTCCCGCCTCAATGAGGCCCAACTGATGCTCTTTGCGTAATTCCAAAAGCGAAAGCGCCACCCCCAACTGAGAATTATAGCTCTTGGGGCTTTTGAGTAGGGCCAAATGCGGCGAAAGCAACTGATAGAGCCATTCCTTAATAATCGTTTTGCCATTACTGCCCGCAATGCCCAATATTGGCCCCTCAAATTGCTGCCGATGCCAGGCCGCCCAAGCTTGCAAAATGGCCAAACTATCAGGAAAATGCAAAAAATTGGCCTTGGGGTAGCGCTCTGCCCAACCGCCCTCTTCTACCACAAAATGCCGCAGGCCTTTTTCATAAAGGGCAGGAATATAATCGTGCCCATTGTGCTGCGGCCCCAAACGAGCAAAAAAGATTTGCCGCTCAGCTTCTACCGCCTGCCGACTATCCGTTAGTGCCCGCTTGCCTTGCCAAAATGCTCCTCCAAAATCTATTGCTTCCATCTTAGCTATTTTTTTATGCTGTATCTATTTTTTTTTGGGGCCTCCGCTGCGGCTTCGCCTTGCGGCGGTTACTCCCTTCGGTCGTCGAACTGCGCCCTAAAGGGCTTGTTGTCGTTTCGGGGCTCGCTGTTCGCTCGGCCCTGCGCGGGCTTCGCCCGCTGGGTCTGGCCTTTGGCCCCCCCTCCACATCGCTAGGCCAAGGGCGGCATGGCGCTAGGTGGCCTTTTGGACCAAAATGGGCCCTAGCCAAACAAAAAAAAGGCTGCCGAAGAGAAATTCGACAGCCTTTTTTGCCAAGGTATAGGCTTAAATAATGCCTTCTTCAGCTAAGTAGCGCTCGGCATCTAGGGCGGCCATACAGCCAGTACCTGCGGCGGTAATTGCCTGGCGATATACTTTGTCTGCAGCATCGCCACTAACAAAAACACCAGGAATCTTAGTCTTAGAAGTACCTGGCTGGTCTACAATGAGGTAGCCAGTTTCATCTGTGGGTAACCACTCCTTGAAAATATCGGTATTGGGTTTATGGCCAATAGCAATAAAGACAGCGCCTAGGCTGAGTTCGCTATTTTCCTTCGTTTTATTATTGACAAGACGAACGCCAGTGACACCATCATCGCCCAAAATCTCTTCGATCTCGGTATTCCAGTGTACCTCCACATTTTCGGTTTTCTCAATGCGCTCTTGCATAATCTTAGAGGCCCGTAGCTCGTCGCGACGAACAAAGAGGTGCACCTTGGGACAAAGTTTAGATAAATAAAGGGCCTCCTCAGCAGCAGTGTCTCCACCACCAACTACAGAGACTTCTTGCCCACGGAAGAAAAAGCCATCACAAACAGCACAGGCAGAAACGCCTTTGTTCATTAGCCTCTTTTCAGACTCAATGCCTAGCCATTTGGCCGAAGCACCCGTAGCAATCACTACAGAATGAGCATGGATCTCTTCTCCACTTTCAGTCCAAGCTTTATGTACTGGACCAGAAAAGTCTACTTTCTCAATCATGACTCCTGTGTGGATCTCGGTACCAAAACGGGCCGCCTGATTGCGGAAATCTTCCATTATTTCAGGTCCCATGATGCCATTGGGATAACCCGGAAAGTTTTCTACATCTGTTGTGATCATCAGCTGACCACCTGGCTCTTTTCCTGTATAAAGTACAGGCTCCATATTGGCTCTAGAAGCATAAATTGCAGCGGTGTAGCCAGCAGGGCCAGAACCGATAATGAGACATTTGACTGTTTTGGGCATAACTATATATATTATGTGTAGGTATAAGATTTATATTAAAAATTCCTGCTGCAAAGGTATTGAATTCCAGTTAGGCAAACAAGTTTTACCGCTTAGGGTTTGTTAAGCCTAAAATAAAGTCTTTTCCTTTTTGGGGCTAGGCTATTTAAAATTTATGCTTTGCACTAAGCCGTGCAGATATCTTGGATTGGCTCCTTGGCTGAATTTAAGCGCATATTATTTCGCCCCTAAGCTAAATGATTAGCAAGGGCGTAGCGCTAAAATATGGCCTTAGCGTATTTTGGAATAGAAAAGGGGCAAAACTACAGTTTTGCCCCTTTGGGTATAGTTCTATTTTTTGATTCAATGATTTAGAACCATCCAGCGCCCAAGGCTTCACGGAAAGGCCAAGGGATACCAGCTAGCATAATGACTAGGCCGATAAGGTAGAACATAAACTGCGTTTTATAGCGAGCGGGGGCATCGTCTAGGCGTTTTGCACGGCTATAGCCAATCGTAATGGCTACCACAGCAAGGACCATCATGCTGATATGCTCTACGGCATAAAAGCGGAGATAAGTATCCTTCATCATGCCTTCTACAAACTGTACCTTAGGGCTGATAAAATAGAGAATGAGTCCGATTAGGAACTGCGTATGCGTAAAAATGAGAGCAAAAAGCGGTAGTTTTTTATCGCTGTTTAGGTACTCTTGTTTATTGGCTCTCCATTTTTGGAAAGAGGTCACAATGGCGAGTAAAAGAAAGATAAGTACTAGCCAGCGGAGGCCAGAGTGAGCGTGTTGTAGTCCGTTTAACATAAGTTTAGTTGCATTTATACATTAAAAAATGATCCTTGTCAGAAGGGGCTTCAAAGGTAATTAGGGGGCTTGATATAAGGAAAAAAAGAACTGTTTTTTATCAGACTTTATCTAAATAAGCGGCAGGGCCTGGGGGCTTAGTTTCTCAAAAAAAAGGCTTATTTTAGCCGCATTAAAGTATAAAAGCAGTATGCAAACAACGATTAATGCGGCGGGGCGACTTTTGGACCTCTCTTCTCCGAAGATTATGGGGGTTCTCAACCTAACGCCAGATTCATTTTATGATGGCGGGCGTTATTTGGGGGAAGAGGCTTATTTGGAGCAAGTGGAGCGGATGATTGGGGAAGGGCTAGATATTTTAGATATTGGTGGCGCATCGACTAAGCCTGGGGCGCTGGCAGTTTCTGCGGAGGAGGAGTTAAAGCGAATTTTGGGGCCATTAAGGCGCATTCGGCAAGAGTTTCCAGATTTATTGATCAGCATTGATAGTTATTGGGCTGAAGTTATTGAGGCTACAGCGGCCGAGGGCATTCATTTGGTCAATGATATATCGGCGGGCTCTATAGACCCTAAACTTTGGCCAGTGCTGGCTAAGTTGGGTTTGCCTTATGTATTGATGCATATGCAGGGGCGGCCAGAGACGATGCAAGATAAACCCCAATATGAGTCAGTAGTTTTAGAAGTCTATGACTTTTTTGTGGAGCGTCTGGGCGCCTTGCGTCAGTTGGGGGTCAAAGATATTATTTTGGACCTTGGTTATGGCTTTGGAAAAAGCCTGGGGCAGAACTATCAGTTATTGGCGGGGGGGCAAGCTTTTCGGCAATTGGGTTTGCCTATTTTAGCGGGGGTTTCTCGAAAGTCGATGCTGTACAAACTTTTGGGCAGCCAGCCGCAAGAAGTTTTGCCGGCTACTACTGCAGCGCATATTTTTGCCTTAGAAGAAGGGGCTCGCATTTTGCGGGTACATGATGTAGAAGCGGCTCGTCAGGCTATTGGAGTTTGGCAGGCTTATCAGGAAGCAAAAGAAGAATTAAAGATAAATTAGTTTATGGAACTAACGACTAAACGTGTTTTGGGCCTAGAACTACCTACCGACCCACGTTGGGTAGATTTGGCGGCCATGCAATTGGAAGATATTTTGACCGATCATGCTTATTGTGAGCAAAAGGCGGCGACCAGCTGCATTTCGCTCATTCAGCGCTATTCGGATTACGAGCGTTTGGTGGCTGAATTGGCCCCTATTGTTACGGAAGAGTGGGGACATTTTCGTTCGGTCCTCAAAGAGCTCAAAAAGCGGGGGTTAAAGTTGGGGCGGCAGCGCAAAGACGAGTACGTCAATAAGTTGTTTACCTTTGTGCGTAAAGGTGGGCGCCCAGAAACGGCCTTACTCGATAAGCTTTTGGTTTGTGCCATGATTGAGGCCCGAAGTTGTGAGCGTTTTCGCTTGTTGGCCACTCAATTAGAAGAAGAGCATCTGCGGAAGTTTTACCATGGTTTTATGGTAGCGGAGGCGGGGCATTATAAGCTCTTTTTATCTTTGGCCAAAGAGTATTGTGGAGAAGAAACGGCCATGGCTCGTTGGAAAGCGTGTTTGGCTTTTGAGGCGGAGGTTTTGGCTGGGCTAGAACTTCGGGCCGACCGCATGCACTAGTTTTGCTTGGCCTTGCTCTCTTTTGGATGGAGCAGGGTGCGCAGCGCCCGCAAAGGAGCGCAGCGACTGGCTATAGCCAAATTTAAACGCACTCACTTTTATAGTTTGCAGCAATTTCCCGCTAGTCGGCCCTATTTTTCTCGGCCATAGCGAAGGCTATGCCCTTAAAAAATAGCTGGCTTAGCCAAAAATTCATAGCAAACTACGACCAAAGCAGCGCGATTAAATCTGGCTGAGGGATGGAAAGGGGGGCGGCGCAGCCGCAGACCCAGCAAAAAAGCGCAGCTTTTTTTGTGCAGGGCCGAGCGAATAGCGAGCCCCGACACAGCCCGACCCGAGCCGATAGGCGAGGGGCAGCCCCAAAAAACAGCAAGTAGGGCCTCCTTAGGGAGGAGAACTCTTAAAATGGGGGCTTCTCCAAAGCTTTTGTCCTTTTTTCTGTAACTTATGAGGGTATGAATGACTTATCCCTTTAATTTTCCCCAAAATATATATTTATATGCGTCATATTCTACTTTTATTGATGGGCTATATGCTATTGGCTGGCCCTTCGCTTTTTGCTCAGCAGGGGTGTAATACCGTTTTTGATCAAAAAGTAAGCATGAGTGATCGTCAAAAGATTCGCTCCAAATCTATTATCATTCATAGTCAGACCTCTTTGAGTTATCAATTTGTTTTGCAGGTTGATGATGATGGGATTATCTTGGAAGTTACCTCTACGGATGAGCATCCTTTGGAAAAGGGGAATACTAAAATCATGTTGATTTCGACTAGTGGGGAAAAGCGTTTGTACGACTTTATTTCGACGGCGGAGCAGATTAAGGTGGGGAACCGCAAGGGCTACCAAAACAGTATTCAGCTCAATATGGAAAACCTCAAGTGGTTGGCGGTGAATAAAGTACGCACTCTTCGTTTGGTAGACATGACGGTGAGTAAAATGTATGTGCGTCCGGTATCGAGTACGCGGCAAGAGGAGTTGAAGAACACGGCTTATTGTTTAACGCAGGTGATCAACAAAGATTTGCTGCCTTATAAGGACGTTAATGTAACTATTGCTGGGGCGAAGAAATCGGGGCCGGTGGCTTCTTCTAGAGGGGGCGAAAAGCCCAAGGAGGACCCCAAGAAAAACAACTCTACGGCATTGATTGCCCGGGCGCAATCTTCTCCTTGCGAAGAATTTTCGGATGAGGAGATCAAGAAATTGAAGTATGAGTTGAACGTACAAAAAGAATTGACGCAGGAAGCGATTCGGAACGAAAAGCAGAAGGCGGCGGATGCTCGGGAGAGCATTCAGCGTTCTTTGGCTACGGCTCGGGAGAATGCTTCTAAGGAAAAATCTTCTATTGCGGAAGAGGTGGTTGCGGTGCGTCAGAAGGCCCAAGAGGAGATTGCCAAGGCTAGAGAGGTGATGCGAAAAGCCATTGAGGATGCGCAGGCTACGGCCAACAGTTTGATTGAAAAAGCGCAGTTGGAGGCCATGCAAGTTCGGCAGAAGGCCGATGCTAAAATCAGTGAGATTCAGGCCAATGAGGCCAAGAAAGTGGCTGAGGCTCAAAAGAATGCTGCCGAGCGCATCAAAAGCGCCAAAGAGCAGTACGTATCGGCCAAGGCGCAGTATGATGCCGAGGTAGAGCTAGCCAAAGAAACCTCTGATGAAAAAGTCAAGAGCATTCAGGAAGAAATGGCGGCCGAAATTTCGGCGGCTAAAGAGAAGGCCAAAAAGCAGCAAAATCTAACGGCTGCGGATGTAGACCAGTCTCGTAAGACGGCTGCAGAGAAAATTGCCGAGGCCGAAATTGCGGCCGCTAAAAGCATTGCGGCAGCCAGAGAAAAAGCCGCCAAGGAAAAAGAATTGATTCAGATGGATGTTTTGGAGGCGCGCCGCAAAGCCGCTGAAGACATTGCCTCTGCGCAGGAGAAATCGGCCCAATCGGTGGCCGCAACTCTAGAAAAGGCGGCCACAGAAAGAGAGGCCATTGCTGCTCAGATTGAGAAAGAGCGCAAAATTGCCGCGGATGAAATTGCCCGAATTAAGTCGGAAATTAGAGAAGATAAAGCAGATGCGGCCAAAGAAAAAGCCCTTACTGCCGAAGAGGTAGCCGAAGCCAAAAAGAAAGCGGCAGCAGAAATTGCCAACTCTAAGGAATTGACCAATGAAGAGGTCATTAAAGCCAGAGAAGAGGCCCAAAGCATGAAGCGAAAATTGGCGGCCGATGTGGCCTCTGCCAAGGTGAAAGCCCAAGAAGAAATTGAGCGTATTCAGAAAGAAATTCAGGAGCAAATTAAGGCCGCCAAAGCCAGAGAGGCTGAAATTAAGGCTGCTGCCGCTAAGGAAATTGCCCAGGCCAAAGAAAAGGCCGCCGAGCAAATTGCTGCCGCAGATGCCGAAGCACAAAAAGAAGCACAGCAGGCCAGCAAAGATGCCGCTGCGGCTAAGGCCAGATATGCAGAGGCCGTACAAGAGGCCCAAGCAGAAGCCGTGAAAAAGCAAAAGGAAATTCAAGAAAAGGTACAATCCGATATCATTACAGCTAGAGCCCAGGCCGATGAGGTGAACCGCATGTCTCAGGGAGAAATGAAAGAGACCCAGGAAATTGCCGCAGAGGAGGTCCTTTTGGCCCAAGAAAAAGCCCTAAAAGAAATTGCCGAATTGCGCAAAAAGGTCGCTTCAGAAAAAGCCGCTGCCTATGCCGATATGGCCGCTTCTGATCAGGAAAAAGCCAAAAAGATTGCCGAAAACAGAGAGACCCAAGCCGAGGCCATCCGTGCCGATAAGGAAAAGGCCGCTATCGAACGCCAAAAGATTTTGAGCGAAGTGGCCGCCACCAAAGAAACGGCCGCCTTTGAAATTGCAAAAACTAAGGAAGAAGCCGCTAAGGCCATTCAGGAGATTCGTAGCAAGACCGTTTTGGTTGAAAAAGCCGAAACCGAACGCCTACTCAAGGTAAAGGAAAATGTAGCCAACCAAATTGCCGATACCAAAGAGAAAGGCGCTAGCGAAATTGCCAAAGCCAAAAAAGAAACCACTGCCAAAAAGCAAGAATTGCAAGACTCGCTCAATGTAGTGCTGAAACTCAATGCCGAGCAAATTGCCAAGGCCCAAGAAAATGCGGCCCAAAAAATTGCCGAGGCCAAAAAACGCTCTGAAGAGGAAATCAAAAATATTCAGGCCGATAATCTTGCCGCCAAACAAAAACTAGCCGAAAACCTCAAGGCCGTGGAGGTTGAGAATATGGCGAAGATTGAAGCTGCCCGAAAAGCGACCCAAGAGCAACTGGATAAAATTCAGGCAGAAATTAAAGAGAAGGAAAATAAATTGGCCTTCTTGAGAAAACAGATCGCAGATGAGGAAAATGCCCTCAAGCAAATTAAATCTGAACGCCGACTAGAAGAAGGCAAATAGCACCTGATTTAAGTAGTTTAGAGCCCGATTTATCTGAGGATGTCGGGCTCTTTTTTTGATCTTTTTTGACTCTTTTTTTATGCCTAACAGCAAACGCCTCTCCCTAATTGCCCGCCTTTGCGGCCTGATGTTTTTTGCCCAATTGCTGCTCTCGGCCTCTGCCTGGGGCTTGGGCCAACGTTTTTTCCCCATGCAGGGCCTCTTGCCCCTGCCCTTGGGCGCCCCCTATTTTTATGCCTTAGTTGTAGTCCTCATAGCAGTTGTATTTCGCCCCAACCGCTATAGCTTATCGGCGGCTGTGCTCTGTTTGACCTACGGATTTTTGGCCGATTTACAACTGCTACAAGCCTGGAGCTATCAGTATTTTTTCTTCTTTTTGGCCCTGGCCTGGGCCCAATGGCAAAGCCAAAGACAAGCGCTGGTCCTCAAGCTACTGTCTGTTTTTATGGCTTGCTGCTACCTTTGGGCGGGCCTAAATAAAATTAACCCGCTCTTTGCCAGCGAGGTATTTCCCTGGCTGATGGGCATTTTCTCTTGGACCGAAAGCTGGGCCAATTGGCCCCTGGGCGGCTACCTCATTGCCATTTTTGAGGCCCTTCTGGGCTTGAGCTTTTTCTTCCCAAAATTGGCCCGCTATAGCCGCTGGCTGCTCATTCCCTTTCATTTGGGCATCTTGCTTTTCCTCTTTTTCGACGACTGGAATCGGGTGGTTTATCCCTGGAATTTGGGCATGCCGCTCTTGGGACTGCTGCTTTTTAGCCCCCAAAAACACCAACAAAGGGCCTTGTACAAACAGCCTGCTTTTATGCTCAGTTTCCTGCTTTTTGGCCTGCTCCCCAGCCAGCGAAGTACCGGATTTTGGCCCTATCCACTTTCCTTTTCTATGTATTCGGCCTGTTCTACAGAGCTGTATTTGGGCTTTTCGGAAGAGCAATTTAATGCCCCCAGCCTCAAGCAACAAATTCCACTCAAGGTCCTAAAAACGGCCTATCGCAGCAAAAGACTCTACTGGCTATCTGTAGATGATTGGAGCATCATGGAGTACGATTTACCCAGCTTTTCTAACAAGCCTTATTTGCGGGCTTGGGCCAAAACTTATTTGTCGCAAACGCCCTACTCTGCCATTCAGTTGAGGTGGGTAGAGCGCAAGGGACCTTGGCCCCAAAAGGCCGAGGAGGAGCTAGAAATACTGAGGAAGTAGGGGAGGGGCTGCCCCTACGGCCCTTTGGGCCTTCGGGTCGGGCTATGTCGCAGCTCGCTGTTCGCTCGGCCCTGCGCCGCCTTTGGCGGCTGGGTCTGGCCTGCGGCCACTGCTATCTATCCCTCAGCCTGCGGGCGCTTCGCGCCCTGTAGAACGCAGAACAAGACCTTGGGCCAAAAAAAAACTGCCCGCTAGCTTTTGGCTAGCGGGCAGTCCTCATTATAATCAATAGCCTAAAGCTTACTGAACATCAGCAGTGCTGCGGATAAGGATTTGGTAGTCTGTAGTCGCAGGAACGTTAGAGTCATATTGGCCCAAGATTCCCGTAATATTTACAGTACCCGTAGGAACAGTTTGTCCATGGAAGTTAGCACTACTATTGGTATAGAAATCCATAGTACCAGAAGCATCAGTAATATCATTGAAGCCGTAAGTAGCATCACCGCTAATAGTAACCCCAGTGATTTGAATCAAAGTAGATTCCCAGTCTTCAGCATTGGCCAAAACCTGAGCAATAGTAGCCGTGCGAACAGCAGGCGTTACACCAGAAGCAATAAGTGTAGCGTTAGTCGTCGACAAGGCATCTACTTGAAGAAGACCGTTGTACTCACCTACTACACCGCTATTCAAGATCACCTCTATAGAGTCGCCAAGATTGAAAGAGTGCGCATTTGAGAAACGAAGGGTAATACCAGCCGTACCGTCTTGGAGTACCAAGTTTTGGTTATTGATATTGCCATTGGCTGCATCAGAGATAACTACACCTCTTACTTTTTTGGCATTTACAGTTACATTACTTCCAGTATAAAGCATGCGGATGCTATCAATAGTGGTCAAGTTGGCAGGACCAACAGTACAAGTAGTACCACCTACTACATCATTAGCGGGGTTACGCAACTGAAGTTGGTAGCTAGTAAATTGGCCAACAATAGCCGTTACCTCTAGGGTACCGCAAGGAACGGCATCGCTAGCGAAAGTAGCGCCAAAGCGAGTGAAGAGGTCCATACTACCGGTACCATCGTCAATAGTCAAGCTACCAGAGTAAGTAGCGCCACCAGAAAGGCTAGCATTAACTACTTTGATGAGCATAGACTCATAGGTTTCGGCATTGGTATTCAAATCGCTAAGCGTTACCGTAGTAGCGGGAACAGCGTTGTTGCTGCTCAAAATGCCTACATTGGCCGTGTTTACGCCTTCTAGTTGTAGCAAGCCGTTAAACTCATCCAAAGTAGCGCCATCGATACCAATTTCTAGTTGGTCCCCTTCATTAAAGCTATGAGCAGAAGAGAAACGGATGGTGATACCAGCGGTACCATCAGTAACGACCATATTTTGGTCCACCAAGTTGTCTGTATTGCGGTCAGAGATCACATAAACATTGATCTTAGAGTTGGCTGGAGCTACGGTTGTGCTACCGGTATAAGCAGCGCGGAGGGTAGTCAAGTCAATGAGGTTGCCACCAACATTTACGCTACAGCGAGCATCATTAAAGTTGATATCATCGGTATCGCGGATATAGAGTTGGGCATCAGAGCCAAAGTTAGAGTGGATGCCAAAAACAGTACCTTTTCCGCTAGGGGTAAGTTCTGCAACGAAGTCAGAGTAGCCAGAGCTACGAAGGAGGATAGCCTCCCCATTACAGTCTACGATAGTACGGTTAGCAGATTGCTGAGCGGCTGCATCGGCATAGGGTTGGCCAGCGTCTGCAGTAGCGAATTGGGCATCATCGATTTGGACCAACATGTTGCGGTACTGCGTACTGCTTTTGATGTCAGCGATAGTGACCACAGGAGCGTTGATGGGCTGGTCACGTTCACCGGCGACGATAATCTCGGGCAAAAGGCCTTCGGGGATACGGTCGCCATTGGCGTTGATGGTCAATTGGTAGTTTCCTTCATAATCGCCTAGGTAGAGGCCATTACAGTTGATCCAGACTTGGCGGCCAACGGGATAATCGTTGTAGAGATTATTCATTTCTACGCGAATTTCTACACCACCGCTAGCATCTTGAACGATAAGTTGTTTGTAGAAGTTACCGGCTTCATCAGAAGAGACGACGATAGCCTCGACGATGATATCGCCGGAGATAGAGTCGGCGGTTTCGCCGATATTGTGTAGCGCTTGGAGTTCGGCTACGGTAGTGTTGCCAGTAAGGCTAGGGAGCTCACGGATGGGGGGCTCATCAAAGTCTTTCTTACAACTTTGGAAATTGAGGCCAAAAAGGGTGAGGCCCAAGAAAAGCGCAAAAATGCGATAAGACATACTTTTCATAATATGGTATTTTTCAGTAGAAGTCATTGAGGTTAGTTTGGGGGCATCCGGGCGGCGATTGGCCTAGCGATGTGCAGCAGTGGCCGTCAGGCCAGACCGAGGCAGCGGAGCTGCCGAAGGGCCGAGCGAAAAGCGAGCTGCGAAACGTAGCGCCCGCCGCAGGCGGGAGGCCCCAAAACCAACTAAATAAAAGTCAGAAAAAATGAAGATTCATCTACATAGGTAGACGGTAAGTAATGCTTGCGAAGTAATTGATGCCGTTGCTATAGAAGTAACGGGTAGGGAACTTCTCGGGATCTTTTTCTTCAAAATCGTAGCGAAGTTGTTCAAAGCCACCGCTAACGATATTGCGGTTATTCAAGATATTATTTACCCCTAGGTTGAAGTAGAGGAAGTACGTTTTGCCTTTTTTGGTTTTCAGGCGGAGCGATTTACCGGCGAAAAGGTCTACGGTAAAGGCAGCGGGTAATTCTTCTTGGGCCAAAATGGCATTCCACTGATCAGAGTCGGGGACAACGGCCTGTTGTTGGTAAGTGGGGTCGGCGCTGTAGGTAACGGCTTCATAAGTGCGGCGGTCGGGGTTAATATCGACGAAGCTGCGGGCCATATAGTTGAAACTGAGGTTGACAAACCAGTATTTAGGTGAGCGGTAGTTGATTGCAAAAGAAGTTGCAATTTGGGGAGATCCGGCTACATAAGCGTTTTTCATGTAGGCGGTACGGCTAGAGACCTGCGTATTGGGGTCATTATCTAGGTAGATCGAGATATTGGGGCGGCTGGTGTAGATATTTTCACCAACAGCGGCAACCGCTCTTAGTTTGAGGCCGGTAAGCACTTCATATTCTCCGGCTAGTTCGAGGCCCATATGGCGGCGGTTGATACCATCCATAACAAAGTTTACATAACCGCTTTGTAGGCTTCCGTCATCGGCGGCAAAGGCGTTATCGGAGAAGAAGCTGCGGTTATAGAATTCGTTTTCGAAAACGGTATAGTATCCAGAGATACGAGCTTTGGCTTTGGGGGCTTTGAGGAGGTAACCTCCTTCTACGCCATAAACTGTTTTGCTTTGTAGGCCGGGAACGATTTGGTCGCGGGTACGGGCCGAAACATAAGAGTTGCGGAAATAGGGGGCTTTGGTACCATAGCTTCCGTTGAGGAAGAAAAAGTTGCGGCCATCTAGTTTATAGGTGGCGCCCGTCTTAAAGTTGTAGTTAAAATCGGAGAAAACTTCGCCTTTACCTAGAGAATTATCGGGGAAGCGGCCATTGCGCATATTTCCTTCTCTCCAGAACTGGGTGTAGCTAAGTTCGGCAGCGCCGAAGAACTCGAGTTGTCCGTACTTGAACTGACCTTGTCCCCAGGCGGCAACATTTTGGATATGCGACTCATAGTCGTAGCCAAAGACATCGCCTTCAGAAAGTTCTGCATTGGGGTTATCGAGATCATTTTGGTAGAAATCTTCATTTTGGGCCGAGTCGCGTAGGGCGAATTGGTCTACATCTACGTAATAATCGGCACCAAGAAGATCGTTAAGGACCTTGTAGTTGTGGCCGATATAGTATTGGCCATTAACACCAGCGTTGAGGGTTACATTTTCGTTGAGGAAATTGCGGTAGATACTGTTGAAATTAAATTGTTTGGTATCGTAGCGACGTTCTTCAACGATGTATTTTGCGCGAGTTTCTGTGTTAGAGATGGACTCATCGTAGCTATTGCGGTTTACTTCATAGAAGTTATCCCAGTCAAGCTGTAGTTGTTCGGGGTTGGCTACATACTGTGCGCGTAGGGCATCGGCAGTAGCTTGGTCGGTATTATCGAAATAGCTGGGCCATTTTCGGTAGTACTCGGGGCGGGGGTCAGAAGAGTTGTACCAGTTAAGGGCGGTGCTTCCGTTTTCGCCAAATTGGTAGCCAAAGCTAGTGGTCAATTTAGAAGAAGGCGTGATTTTCCAGTCATGCGTAAGCATAATAACGGGAATATGGGTATAAGAGTAGCGAGAGTTACGCTTTACACGGCTGCCATCTTCTTGGGTTTGCCAGCCCCAGTAGGGGTTGTAAAAATAGCCATCATCGTCATTGGCTTCCCGGGCAATTTCTTGCATTTCAGCGGTAACGGGGGCATTTTTACCTCTGGCTCTAGGCGCACCAAAAATAGAAAGGTTAAGGGCATGCTTTTTACCAATGCGCTTTTCGGCGGCAGCATAGTAAGAACCTGCATTATAGTAAGTACCATCTACCTGTCCTTGTTCGGCCAAACGCAAAGATCCACTCATAGAAAAAGCCCAGCCATTAGCCATTAGGCCCGTAGAGTAGATAAACATAGGACGAACACGATAAGAGCGGTTAGAAGCCGCTACCCCAACGCGAAGTTGCTTCCATTGCGTAGAGGCACGCATATCAATTTGAGTAGCTCCACCAATTCCACCAAAGGTATAATCAGTAGGGGCCAAACCAACGGTATTGCTACGGTTGCGCATAGCGTCATTCAATCCACCCCAAAGGCTCCAAGTTGCGTAGCCATTTTCGGGTGAGTTCATAGGCAAGCCATTGATATAAACCGTAGAGTGCTCAGAATCATAGCCACGAATACGGAAACGCAAGGGGCTAAAGGCAAAAGCCGCGGTACTATAAAATACATCTCTAGAAGAAGTCAATAGACCAGAGACATTAGAGCCCCCAGCACCAGAACCTCCAGAAACGTCTTGGTCCGAAAGGCTAACAGTGGGAATGAGGTCCTCACTAGAAAACATATCAATGCCTCCTTCTTGGACCATAATGATTGTCCCTAGATCTTTGCTCCCTTCAGTAAGGTTTACATCTAGGCGGTAGGTGTTCCAACCTGCTTTACTAAAAATAAGGGTGTGGCTACCTGCCGACAGCCCAGATAGCTCGAAGTAGCCCTCTTCATTAGAAGAACCGGCAGCTTCTTGGCCATCTACACTTAAGGCAACTCCATCCACAGGCCGGTTGTCACTATCCTTAAGCGAGCCTTTTAGCCCTACCCCAGATTGTGCCCAAACCGTCTGCCCTAAGAGCAAAAGCAAGGCGAATAATGTGGTTAACTGTTTCATAAGCAGAATACTGTGCTATTTTAATAGTAAAATGAAGACCAACCTTTACCCTTGGCAAATTGATGCAAGCAAAAGCTAGCCCCTCCTTTTCGGGGGCAAAGTTAGCACAAATAAGAGAGAGCCCACCGAAACTTTATTAGGAATTAACAATAAGTTAAAGTCATATTTGAATGAAACAGCACCTAAAAGCGGCCCAAGCCTTTATCTTTGTTTCGTTTTGGCCCTGTTTTGGCCTAGCTGTTAGCTTCCTTTGGCTAACTTAAATTTTATTTTTTTTGCTCGAAACTAAAGAACGACTATCATGCACGCTCTCTTTAAACTTCCTGTTTTGGCCCTAGGCCTTTGCCTCCTAGCTTTGCAACAACCCCTTAGCGCCCAAAATTATCAGGTGGCGCCAATCGGCTTTTATAACCTCGAAAATCTTTTTGATACCCTAGATACTCCCGATAAACGAGATGAAGAGTTTACCCCAACAGGCCGCAATAAATACAATACAGAGGTCTACCAATCCAAAATGAATAACCTCTCTAAGGTGATTAGCGAAATGGCTACCGATATTACCCCCGATGGAGTAGTCATTCTCGGCGTTTCCGAAATCGAAAACCGCAAGGTGCTCGAGGATTTGGTCCAACAACCCAAAATTAAAGATCGCAATTACAAAATTATCCATGAAGAGTCTCCCGATGCCCGCGGTATCGATGTGGCCCTGCTCTATAACCCCCGCTATTTTCGCGAACTTAGCCATAAAACCCTAGCCGTCAATTTTCCACGCAATGAAGGCGATGGCACTTACCACTCTCGCGATATCCTTTGGGTAGAAGGTATTCTCGGAGGTACCGATACTATGCACATTTTTGTCAATCACTGGCCCTCTCGCCGTGGCGGAGAAAAACGCTCCTCTCCCCGCCGAGAACATGCCGCCAAACAATGCAAAACCGTGATCGACTCACTCATGAAGATTAACCCCAATACCAAAGTCTTTATTACCGGCGACCTCAATGACGACCCCGTTAGCCCTTCTGTGAAAAATGTTCTGCAAGCCAAAGGCAAAAAAAAGGAGGTGCAAACTGGCGAGTTCTTTAACCCCATGTGGAAAAAATATAAGAAAGGTAACGGTACCCTAGCCTGGAACGATAGCTGGAACCTCTTCGATCAAACCATCGTCTCTTCCGCTTTCCTCAATAAAAAACAAAAGGGCTTTTTCTTCCAAAAAGCAGTGGTTTTCCGCAAAGGTTACCTCTTCCAAAAAGAAGGCAGATTCAAAAATGCCCCCAAAAGAACCTACTCTTTTGGTACCTTCATCGGCGGCTATAGCGACCACCTTCCCGTCTACAGCGTTTTCCTCCGCCGAGTACAACAATAAGCAATTAAACTTTTTCCCCACAAAAAGATCTAAGGCCCATGCTTTAGGTCTTTTTTCTTTTGGGGCTGCCCCGGCCATAGGCCGGGTCGGGCTGTTCCGGGCTCGCTGCTCGCTCGGCCCTGCGCCGCTTTTAGCGGCTCGGTCGGGCCTGCGGCCCCCCTCTCCATCCCTCAGCCAAGTCGCTGCGCTCCTTTTTAGGCCGCTACGCGCCCTGCTCCACCCAAAAAATAGTCCCCAACACAATCAGGAGAAGCTTTCCAGCTGCCAAATATTGTTTTTTGTTTGGCTTCTCTTAACAAAATTTATAAAGTTGTTTTTTAGGGCAATCCCCTTGAAAAAGGCTATTTTGGCCGCTGTAGAGAAGTTAAGTATGGAAAATTATAACATTTCTCTAAACTTCACTTTTTATTCAAAAACGGACTACTGATAATCTTATCAAATGATGCAGAATTTTAAAATGAGCAGCCTCTTTCTGCTGCTTTTTGGCCTCTTTTCTTTTAGCCTTATGGCCCAAAATGGCGGACTAAGAGGTACCCTTCTAGATGATGAAACGGGAATGCCTATCCCTTTTACACCCGTCTACCTCAATAACGGAGAGTATAATGCCCTCTCCGGCGATGATGGCTTTTATACCATCGCTAATGTGCCCCCAGGCAATTATCAACTCAAATGCCGTAGCCTCGGCTATGATAGTTTGGTAGTAGATGTAGAGGTCATCGCCGGTAAGTTTATCACCGTAAACCTCAATATGCTCCCCTCGGCCCAACAGGTAGGCATCGTAACCGTAGATGCAGATAAAGAAAAAGCCCAAAATACAGTGCGCGTCTCTGTGGTCCAAGTTACCCCCAAAGATATTAAACGCCTGCCCTCTACCGGTGGCGAGGCCGATATCGCCCAATACCTACAAGTTATTCCAGGTATTGTCTTTACCGGCGACCAAGGCGGACAGTTCTATATCCGTGGTGGCGCCCCCGTCCAAAATAAAATTCTACTCGATGGAATGACCATCTCTAACGCTTTCCACTCTATCGGCTTTTTCTCGGTCTTCGAAACAGAACTCATCCGTAGCGCCGATGTCTATACCGGCGGCTTTAGCGCCAAATATGGCGGACGCTCTTCCGCTATTGTCGATATCCGAACCCGAGATGGCAATAAAAAACGTACCGCAGGAATGATTAGTGTCAACCCCTTTGTCGCTAAAGCCTTAATTGAAGGACCTATCATCCCCCTAGGCGATGATGGCGGAAGTAGCCTCTCTTATTTTGTGACAGCCAAGCATTCTTACCTCAATGAAAGCTCTAAGTTACTCTATAAATCTATCCTCAGCCGTGAAGGAACCGCCGTTTCCGATAGTACACTCCCTTATAGCTTTACCGATTTTCACGCAAAACTCTCTTTTAATGCCGCCAACGGTAGCCGACTAAATGCCTACGGCTTTAGCCATAATGATGTGGCCAATTTTGGCGATGTCGCTAAGTATAGCTGGAATTCTGCCGGCGGTGGAATCAATTTCCGTATCGTCCCCGGCGCAGCCAAAATTATTATGGACGGTACCCTGGCCTACTCGCTCTATGGCTCCAACTTTGAAGAAGGCGACGGTAGCCGCGAACGCCGTAGCGATATCTCTAATTTTAACGCCAACTTTAATTTTACCTACTATATGGGCCTCTCTAGAGAACTCAACTACGGCCTAGAGTTCAATAGTATCGGCACCGATTTCGCCTTTGTAAACAATAATGGTATCCCCATCGGCCAAACTCAATCTAATACAGAGGTGGCCGGCTATATCCGCTACCAAGGCCGCTTTGGCAATTTGGTGATCGAACCTAGCCTGCGCGCTCAATATTATGCCTCTCTGGGCGAGTTTAGAGCAGAACCCCGCCTAGGCCTTAAGTATAATATTACCGAAAATATCCGAATCAAAATGGCCGGCGGGATGTACTCCCAAAACCTCATTAGCTCTGTAGACGAACGAGATGTAGTTAACTTGTTTGTAGGATTTTTGGGCGGCCCCGACCAACAAGTATTCCGCATTACAGGATACGATGAAGAAAGTCAATCGCCTATTTATGAGGCCACCGATTCTAAACTGCAAACTTCTATTCATGCTATCGGCGGTATAGAGTTTGACGCAGGCAAACATTTGGTCTTTAATGTAGAACCCTATATCAAATGGTTCCCCCAAATTATTGGCCTGAACCGTAACCGCACCGCCGATACCGACCAACTACAACCCACTTATATCACCGAAGAAGGAAAAGCCTATGGCCTCGACCTCTCCGGAACTTATGAAAAAGATCAACTTTATCTCTACCTAGCCTACTCCCTAGGCCATGTCCGCCGAGATGATGGCCTGCAAGAGTTTCCCGCTCACTTCGACCGCCGACATAACCTCAACTTTGTAGGCTCCTATAAGCTTAAGTTTAAGTCCCTACCCGAAGACCTCCCCGCAGAAGAACGCCGCAGACGTACCGAGTACCCCCTAGAGCTTTCTATCCGCTGGAACCTCGGCTCAGGCTTCCCCTTTACAGAAACTCAAGGCTTTTTTACCAACTATAGCTTCCAAGATGGTATCAATAGCGATTATATTACCGCCAATAATAATCCCGATACCGAATTGGGCGTGCTCTACAGCGATGAACTCAACGGTGGCCGCCTACCTTATTATCATCGCCTCGATTTTTCGGCCACTTATACCTTTGACCTTGGCCGATATAGCAAGCTGCTCCTCAATGCCAGTGTAACCAATATGTACGACCGAGCCAATATTTTCTACTTTGATCGCGTCCGCTACCAAAGAGTAAATCAATTGCCTATCCTCCCCGCCCTAGGCGCTGTACTCAAGTTCTAAAAGGAACTATTATATATATAGAAAAGCCCAATTCTTCAGAGTTGGGCTTTTTTTATTGTTTTTTGGGGCCTGCCGCCTGCGGCGGCCGGGCCATTGCGCAGCTCGCAGGTCTGCTCGGCCCTGCGGCGCTTGCAGCGCCTTGGTCGGCCGCTTTGCGGCCCTGCTGCATGTCCCTAGGCCTGCGGCGGCTTCGCCGCCTGTCCCCCGCAGAAAAATACTTTTTTCACAAAAACAACCACCAAAATATAAGCCGCTTACATCTAGTCAAATAGAGAAAGCGCTTAAAGGAGAAGGGAACGGCTCTGCCACCTACGCCTCACAGAAAAAATACTTTTTTCAAAAAGGCGACCACCAAAATACAAGCCGCTTACATCTAGTCAAATAGAAAGTTCTTAAAGGCGAATAGGGCGGCAATATATGCAGCCCCGCAAGGAAAAAAGCGAAATTAAAGGAAGTGCTTTAGTGTTTTCCCCAAAAAAAAATTATTTTTGGCAGCAAATACCCCCAAAATAGCCGCCCAATACCTCTGGGCCAATCTATTCTTGGAGGCCAATCACAATTTTAATATCCTTTAATTAAGCTAGTTTCGCTTATGAATATTCCAGAAAATCTGAAGTACAGTAAGGACCACGAATGGGTTCGCCTAGAAGGGGAGTTCGCTTTTGTTGGTATTACTGATTTTGCCCAATCCGAACTCGGAGATATTGTTTATGTTGATATTTCTGAAGAAGGGGAGGACCTAGACGCTGATGAAATCTTTGGCTCTGTAGAAGCTGTAAAAACAGTTTCAGACCTAATGATGCCCATTAGCGGAGAGGTGGTAGAATTTAACGAAGGCCTAGAAGATAGCCCCGAGTTGGTCAACTCTGATCCCTACGGCGAAGGCTGGATGGTTAAAATCAAAGTTCGAGACACTGCCGAAATGGACGATTTGATGGATGCCGCTGCCTATAATGCAGCCATCAATGCTTAAGCGACTTTTTTCCTCAGCCTATTTTTTGGCCCTGATTGCGCTGGTCTTGCTCTCGCTTTGGCCCCTGCAATTGCCCGCTGGCCTAAATGGCTTGGGCTGGGACAAATTAGCCCATTTTCTTTTTTACTTCGGACTACTGCTCTTGGGCAATAGCATCTGGACCAAAAAAAGAAATAATCTCTATTTTAGCCTCGCTTTGGGCCTCCTCCTAGAGTGTTTGCAAGACCTTAGCCCTTATCGTCAATTTGACTATTGGGACCTGGCCGCAAATACAATGGGCGCCCTTATAGGCTACTATTTATTAAGGAAATATTCATTATTTCAATAAACTATTTTTTCACCCAAAACCACAGAATTATGCTGTTAGGATTCCTCTCTAATGACTTTCTGATGGCGAGCATTATGGTCTCTGGAAGCCAAATTGTAATTAGCCTCGTTGCGCTGATTGCAGTTGCTGCCGGAGCTATTTTTGGCTACAAATCCTATTTGGCTAAGCAGAGCGAAAAGCTCATGCAGGCCAAGGAAGGAAAAGAAGATGCCAATTACTCGGCCATTACTAGAAAGTATGAGGAGGTGAATGTGTTTAAGCACTCGCCCATGGTGTACCGGGCAGGTTTGGCATGTTCGCTCTTTGTGGTCTTCTTGGCGCTAAACTGGACTCAAACCGAATGGGAAGAGTTTGCTTTTGAGGAGGAAACGGTGATCGAATCAGAAGAAATTCTGATCGATGTGCCTAACACGCCACCACCTCCGCCTCCGCCACCACCACCACCACCACCTCCTCCTCCTCCCACGCAGGTACAAATTGATGATACCAAGCCGGAGCCTCCCCCCGAGCCACCTTCTCAGGATGATGAGAAACAGGATCTTGAAGGAGATAAAGATGGGAAGAAAGGAAGCAAAGGGACACCCCCTCCGCCTCCGCCCCCACCACCACCTCCCCCCCCTCCTCCTCCCCCCAAAGCCCCCGAGGTTTTTGAGTTTGTGGAGCAGTTTCCTCGCTTCCCCGGTTGTGAGGATAAGACAGGCTCTGATGCAGAAAAGAAGCAATGTGCTGATTTGAAGCTCCGTGCCTATCTGGGTAAAAAAGCAGGTTATCCCGCTATGGCCCGTGAAAATGGCATCGAAGGAACCGTTTACGTTCGTTACATCGTACTAGAAGATGGCCGTATCGCCAATGTTGAAGTCGTTCGCGACATGACTGGCGGTGGAGGACTAGCAGAAGCTGCCCTCCGTGCTGTGAAAAGTATGAACAGTATGAAGGAAAAATGGACGCCCGGTCGCCAAAGAGGTAATCCCGTACGTGTACGTATGGTAGTGCCTATCAAGTTCCAATTGAACTAAATCTTGGCTTAGGCCAAACTGTATAGAGCTACTCCCTTGGGAGTAGCTTTTTTTTTGGCCCAAAGCGCAGCATCCTGCTCCAAAAACGACCGAAGGGAGTAAGGCGCGCAGCGCCTCGGCTGAGGGATGGAAAGCAGGGCCGCCGAAGGCGGCAGACCAAAGCGCTGAAAGCGCTGCAGGGCCGAGCAGACCTGCGAGCTGCGACAGAGCCCGACCCGAGCCGATAGGCGAAGGGGCAGCCCCAAAAAAATAGCCTCCTAATAAAAATGAGGGCCAAAGCTTAAATAAAAAAGAAGATTGTGTATATTTTGGGTCTTGGAATCAAAAGTTTGTTTGCTTCCCACTCAACTGACATCAACAATCAATTTAAGCTGCTGCTTAGTTGCCTCATAATTAGGCAGTAAGGAGACAGAAGATAGAAAAACAACAAAATATATGTCTGCTGTAGAAAAACGATGGCTGAAAAATTACCCCCAAGGCGTTCCTCATGAAATCGATTTTGGAGGATACACCAGCTTAGTAGATTTGGTTAACAACAACCTAAAAAAATATGCAAACCGTCCCGCTTTTAAGAGCTTTGTGGGCAGTTCGGAAAAGGCCCTCAGCTTTGCGGAGGTCGATCAGTTATCGAAGCAGTTTGCGGCCTATTTGCAAAATGATATGGGCCTAAAGCCTGGTGATCGCCTGGCGTTGATGATGCCCAACCTTCTACAGTATCCTATTGCTCTTTTTGCGGCTATGCGTGCGGGTTTGACCATTGTCAATACCAATCCGCTTTATACGGCCAGAGAAATTGAGCATCAGTTTAATGATGCAGAGGTGACCGCGGTTATCATTGCCGAAAACTTTGCAGCCGAGCTCGAAAAAGTAATCGATAAGACCCAAGTGAAGCGCAATAAGGTGATTGTGGTGAGCATTGGAGAAATGTTTGGCGGCTTTAAGGGCTGGCTGATCAATTTTGCGGTGCGCAATCTTAAGAAAATGGTCCCTAGCTATAATTTGGCGGGGCATATCAAATTTAAAAAGGCCCTAAATAAAGGCAATGCCAGCCAGCTCAAAATGGCTACTGGCGGCCAACTCGATGATGTAATTTGCCTACAATATACGGGAGGTACTACGGGGGTGGCCAAGGGGGCCGAACTGACCAATAAAAACCTATTGGCCAATGCTTTTCAGGTAGAAGGCTGGATCAAGAGCGCTAACATTAAAGAAGGGCAGGAGCGCATCCTGACCCCGCTTCCGCTCTATCATATTTTCTCCTTTACCGTAAATTTACTTTGTTTGGGGACATCTTTTGGTGCCTGCAATATCTTGGTGGTCAATCCTAGAGATTTGCCTGCGGTGGTGGACATCATGAAAAAGACGCAACCATCTATTATGACTGGGGTAAATACCTTATTTAATGCCCTTTTGAATCATGCAGAATTTACGCAGCTCGATTTTTCTAAGCTACAAATTGTCATTGGTGGAGCGATGGCCATCCAGAAACCCGTGGCCGAAAAATGGAAAAAAATAACGGGGTCTACCCTAACGGAAGGTTACGGTATGACCGAAGCCTCTCCGGTGGTTTCTGTCAATCCGCTCTATGATGAGGGCCGTATTGGCACCATTGGTTTGCCTATTCCCTCTACCGAAATTCGCATTTGCGATGAAGAAAATAACCTTTTACCTTTGGGCGAGGCTGGAGAAATCCAAGTTCGGGGTCCTCAGGTGATGAAGGGCTATCTCAACCGCCCAGAAGCTACGGCCAAAACCATTATTGACGGTTGGTTGCGCACTGGAGATGTGGGCATTATGGATGAAGATGGTTTTGTAAAAATTGTGGACCGCATTAAGGACATGATTTTGGTCTCGGGCTTTAATGTTTATCCCAATGAAATTGAGGAGGTCCTTGCCGCTCATCCCAAAGTGTTGGAGGTGGCCGCAGTTGGCGTTCCCGATCCCAAATCTACGGAGGCCGTTAAGGTTTTTGTGGTCAAAAAAGATCCTTCTTTGACGGAAGAGGAGCTGCGTGCTTTCTCTAAAGAAAACTTTACGGGTTACAAAAAGCCCAAGCATTATGAATTTAGAGAGGAGTTGCCCAAAACCAATGTGGGTAAAATCCTTCGCCGGGCCCTAAGAGATGAGGCCAAACAGGCATAAGAATTTAGTTAGGACCAAAGGGGCTTCGGCCCCTTTTTTTTGGAGAAAAAAAAGCAGTATGCTCCGATTTATGCTCATTCGGCTTCTCAAATGGAGCCTTTTCTTACTTTTGATTGGCCGAGCTTGGCAGCACTTTTTTTGGTCGGCCCCCTATGAATATATTTTACCCGCCAGCTGGGGCCCCGATGGGGTCGACCGCTTTACCCATTTGATGGGCTGGTTTTATGTTTTGGGCGCTGCCGCCACGGTCTTTAGCGATAGCCGAAACAAGGGCCGCATTTTCATTTGGCAGGGAGGCGCATTGATGGTTTTGGCCTGGCTCTATCAAATTGAAGCGGGCGCCTATTGGCCCAGTTTTTTTGTGCACAGTTTGCAGTTTTCTTTGCCTTTTGGCTACTATTTGCTGCTCTTTAGCAAAAAACCAGTGCAGAAAATTGTCTGGCGGATGAAAATGGCCCTTAGCCTCAGCCTTTTGGCCTATGCCTTTTATGCCCTAGATGTTCATGCGCCCAATCAGATCAATTGGCAGGAGGCCCTACAAGATAGCTTTGGCCTAAGTTATGGCAGCAGCCGCCTGATTTTGCAAATTATGGGCGGGGTAGAGCTGGCCCTGATTCCCTTGCTTTGGTTTAAACCTAGCCAAAAAGCAGCTTTTTGGGGCATTTTTGCCTGGGGAATATTTATCATGATCAGTAGCATTGGCCTACTATTTTGGGAGCTGCCTTACTGGAAATCCATGCTCCGTTCTACCTGGGAGCTCCTTTGCCTAACGCCCAACCTGGCCTTTTCGTACGTCCTTTGGCGCTATGTCGCTTTCCGCCAAAAGTATGAAGATTTCTAAATTATTGTAGCCTAGCTTTTTGCTGGGCTATTTTTTTGGGGCAGCCCCTTCGGCCTGCGGCCTCGGGTCGCTATGTTGCGGGGCTCGCTGCTCGCTCGGCCCTGCGTCGCTTCGCTCCTTGGTCTGGCCTTCGGCCACCCACTCCACAGCGCTCAGCCGCTCCACCTCCTTTTTTGCTCAGAACAAATTGCTTCGGCCCCAAAACAAAAAAAGCAAGCAGCTTCCCCAAGCTACTTGCTAAATGTTAATCCCCATGATTTACCCCAAACTTAATTGGATAAGACAAGGTATTTCCTTCTTGTCTATGACAAAGATAGGGCAGGGGGCATTATCTTTTTTGCTGATAAGACCTAAAGCCTAAAAATAGGTAGTCTGGCCTATCGATCTAGGTATTATGCATAAACTCAAGAAGGTCACCATCTTGAACTACATATTCTTTACCTTCTTGGCGCATAGCGCCTACTTCTTGGGCGCCTTTCCAGCCGCCTAGCGCTACAAATTTTTCATAAGCTACGGTACGGGCCTTAATAAATCCTCTTTCAATATCAGAGTGGATAACACCAGCCGCTTCTGGGGCTTTGGTCCCTCTGCGAATGGTCCAAGCACGCACCTCTTTTTCGCCAGCCGTAAAATAGGTAATCAGCTCGAGTAGGTTGTAGCAAGCCCGAACAACACGGTTTACGCCAGGTTCTTCTAGGCCCATGTCGGCCAAAAATTCTTTGCGCTCCTCTTCTTCTTCTAGCTCGGCAATATCTGCCTCAATAGCAGCAGAAACGAGAATCACTTCTGCATTTTCTTTGGCTACAGCCGCCTTGAATTTTTCGGTATGCTCATTTCCTGTAAGTACAGAAGCCTCATCCACATTGCAGATATAAATAATGGGCTTGGCGGTAAGCAGTTGCAATTCTTTAAAGAACTTTTCGTCATCATCGCTGTCTAGCTCATCAAAAGAACGAGCAGGCTGCTCTTGCTCCAAATGTGCAAGTAAATCTTCTACAATTTTGAGTTGGCGCAAAACCGTACGGTCTAGGGCTTTGGCTAGTTTTTGTAGCCGTTGTTTGCGTTTTTCCAAGGTTTCCATATCCTTGAAAATCAATTCCAAATCAATGGTTTCTTTATCGCGAACGGGGTCTACGCCACCATCTACATGCGTTACGTTTCCATCGTCAAAGCAACGGACCACATGCATAATGGCATTTACTTCACGGATATTGGCCAAAAACTGGTTGCCCAGGCCTTCGCCTTTACTCGCACCACGAATGAGGCCCGCAATATCTACAATCTCTACTGTAGTAGGAACCGTTTTTTGGGGTTGAACAATTTCCTCTAGCTTGTCCAAACGATAATCCGGAACAGTAACCACCCCAACATTGGGGTCTTTAGTAGCAAAAGGATAGTTGGCCGCTAGTGCGCCAGCCTGAGTGAGTGCGTTGAAGAGTGTCGATTTTCCCACATTGGGCAAACCTACAATACCACATTGAAGAGCCATATATAGCGTATAGTTTTGAGGGCCTCAAAAAGAAAGGGGCCGAAGCCCCTTGTATTCATTTGCCGCAAAAATAGCGAACTTATAGAAAAAAGGGCAGAATTCCCTCTTGTTTTTTAGACATGTTTATAAACGATGCAGTTGGCGTGCATCCCACCACCTACCGAAGAGAGAATAATATGGTCTCCTGCTTCAATTTGGTGGCCTTCCAATTTTCCTTTCAAGATATGGTCCAATAACATAGGGACCGTGGCCGCCGAACTATTTCCCCATTTGCCTACGGTCAAGGGAAAAACAGTTTCGGGCATTTGGCGGTCGTGCATGCTGTATAGTTTCTTACACAACTGACGGATCATTTTTTCATTGGCCTGATGAATCAAAATTTGCTTGAGGTCGGCAATATCTACATTCGCCTTTTTTAAGCAGGCATCCATAGTGGCCGGCACTTTTTCCATCGCATATTTATAAACAGAGCGACCATTCATTTTTACAAATAGACGATCTTCTGCCTCTTCATTATAAGAACCATCCATGTACAAGAAGTTGGCTCCCTGCACACTATCGGTTACCGTTTTATGGCAAAGAATTCCCGCAGGTTCTTCCGATTCAAAACGCTCCAAAACAACGGCACCAGCACCATCGCCAAAAAGCATAGAATCTAAATCATGTGGGTCCAATACTCTAGACATAATATCGGCACCAACAACCAATACCCGTTTGGCATCGCCCGAACGCAAATAATAATCGGCCTGAATGACAGCCTGTACCCAACTTGGGCAACCAAACAAAAGATCATAGGCTACACAATCCGAATTGATAATCCCTAGTTTTTGCTTGACCTTGGCCGCAACATTGGGAAGCATATCGGTATAATGCGTTTTGCTATGAACATCACCAAAATTATGGGCCACAATGATATGGTCCAAACTTTCGCCATCTATTCCAGAACTCTCCAAAGCATCTTTGGCCGCCAAATAAGCCAAATCAGAGGTGTTGATGTGTTTTTGAGCATAACGACGCTCGCTAATGCCCGAAATTTCAGCCAATTTGCTCACAATTTTCGCTGGCTCCTTTAGATTCTTCTCGCCATTGGCTTTATAAAATTGATAGTCGGTAAAATATTTATTAGGGACCACGACTTGAGGCTCATAAGAACCCGTTCCCACAATCTTACTATAGTATGCACACATATTAAAAGCAGCTAATTATTGGTATTTAGGATATTGTTGGCCAAGCTTTCACTCCGCTTAGGCACAAAGGTAATATTTTTAAAACGATTTCTCTTTTAGGGAGATACTTGTTGGCCCTATCTGCCCCTAGTCTTGACCTTAATATAATTTTTTTCTATTATTTCTTTTGGGGCCTCCGCTGCGGCTTCGCCTTGCGGAGCGTAGCGACCCGAGCCGAAGGCGAGGGACAGCCCCAAAAAGCTTATAAAAAGCACTAAAAAAAGCGAAAGAGGATTTTATCACTCTGTTCGCTCATTTTTTTCTAGACTTAACGCCCAAAATATTGTCTGCGCATTTCCCAAAGCAAAACGCCCATGCTCACCGAAACATTTAAAGAATGTTTGCTGCCAAATTGCGGAATTTCAATGGCGCCATCTACCAAAGGCAAGAGCTCGGCATCTACGCCTTTTACTTCATTGCCAAAAATGAGGGCAATGCCTTCTTGGGCGGCCCAAACAAACTGTTCTAAAGAATGGCTGCCAAAAGTTTGCTCTACGGCATAGACTTTATAGCCTTTGGCCTTGGCCGCAGCTATAGCGGCTTTATTTTCTTCAAAATATTGCCAATCTACAGCTCTATCGGCGCCCAAGGCCGACTTCATAATTTCTCTTTGCGGCGGTTGGGCCGAAATTCCCGTCAAGTAAATGCCTTCAATGCCAAAAGCATCGGCGGTGCGAAAAGCAGCCCCCACATTTAGGGCCGAGCGCAAATTATCTAAAATGAGGAGCAAAGGCATTTTGGGTTGTTGCTTATACTCTTCAATGCTAGGCCGTTGTAGCTCTAGCATGCTCTTTTTTTTCAGTTCCATAATTTTGTAGACAAAAAAGCCTCCTCTATCAACTAGAGGAGGCTAAAGTTTATTGATTTCGCTTATTTAAAGGCGTTCAAACCCGTAACATCCATACCCGTAATGAGCAAGTGAATATCGTGAGTACCTTCATAAGTCAATACCGTTTCTAGGTTCATCATGTGGCGCATGCAGGGATACTCGTTGGTAATTCCCATTCCACCATGAATTTGGCGAGCTTCGCGAGCAATGTCTAGGGCCATGGCCACATTATTCCGTTTAGCCATAGATACTTGAGCGGAAGTAGCTTTGCCAGCATCCATCAAACCACCCAAACGCCAAAGCAAAAGCTGTGCTTTGGTAATTTCGGTAATCATTTCGGCCAATTTTTTCTGAGTCAATTGGAAACCAGCGATAGGTTTACCAAACTGCTCGCGCTCCAAAGAGTAGCGCAAAGCCGACTCATAACAATCCATAGCGGCACCCAAAGCACCCCAAGCGATGCCGTAGCGGGCTTTAGTGAGGCAAGACAAAGGACCTTTCAAGCCTTTTACATTGGGCAAAAGATTGGCTTTGGGGATGCGAGCATCTTCAAAAACCAATTCGCCAGTAATAGAAGCGCGGAGAGAAAGTTTTCCGTGAATTTCGGGAGCAGAAACGCCGGGGGTATCCATATCGACAATCAGACCACGGATAACGCCTTCTTCATCCTTGGCCCAAACCACGGCCACATCTGCGATAGGCGAGTTGGTGATCCACATTTTTGCGCCATTGAGGATATAGTGGTCGCCATCTTCTTTGATATTGGTAATCATGCCGGCGGGATTCGATCCATGATCGGGCTCAGTCAAACCAAAGCAGCCGATAAATTCGCCAGCGGCCAATTTGGGCAAGTATTTCATGCGTTGTTCTTCGCTACCGAAGCGATAGATGGGGTACATGACCAAAGAACCTTGCACAGAGGCGGCAGAGCGAATGCCAGAGTCGCCACGTTCCAATTCTTGCATCATGAGGCCGTAGGTGGTTTCATCGGTACCTGCGCAGCCGTATTTTTCGGGTAAAGAGGGACCAAAAGCGCCCAACTCTGCCAATCCTTTGATGAGGTGGCGGGGATAGATGGCGCGTTCGTAGCAATCCTCAATAATGGGAGAGATTTCGCCACGAACAAATTCGCGAACGGCATCGCGAGCAATTTTTTGCTCATCCGTTAGCAGATCGTTAATCATATAATAATCTTGGCCCTTAAAGCGGTCTTGTTTGGCCGAACGCTTAATGCTGTCTAGCAATTCTTGATTTTGCATAATTGTACTATTATTTAGCTGTTAGCTTATCTTAATTTTATTTTTTTGGGGCTGCCCCTCCCGCTGGTCGGGTCGCTCCCCTTAGGGCTCGCAGGTCTGCTCGGCCCTGCAGTTTTTTCGCTGCGCTCAAAAACTTGGGTCTGGCCTTCGGCCACCCTGCCGGGCAGCTCAGCCTGCGGCGGCTTTGCCGCCTGTCCTCTGCAAAAGGATCTTATTGCTGTTTTAAATGAGTGGGTTAGCCTTCCTTTAGCAAAGCTAAAAAAAACTATGAATGAGTTCAATATTTTATGGGTCCTACTTGGCCAAAAGGGCTTTTTTCTTGGCGGGTCCCATTTTCAGCTCCAGTTGATAAAGGCCTGCGGGCAGTGTTTTCCAGTTTGGAATTTTGCATAAAAAGCGTTGTCCAAAAACAGCGCTATGCTTTTGAGCATAAACCAATTGGCCGATTGGGCCATAGAGTTTTACTTCTACTTCTTTGTCTATAGCTTCTGGCCAGATGATAAAGAAATCTTCTTGGGCTTTGGCCATGGGCAGATAATAGAGATCTTCTGTTTCTTGGACCTCTAGATAGTGGCCGGCTCTGGCTTTTTTCCAGGCATCAAAAAGGGCGGGCACGCCATAGCCTAGGGCGGTATCGGGTTTTTTGTATTGGCTGCCTAGGCTTTCGGCCAAGCGAATGAGTTCTAGATTGCTGTACTCGGGCAGGGCTTGCCAAAGGCAAGCCATGGCGCCGGCCAAGATGGGCGAAGAAAAAGAAGTTCCCGAATTAAAATTGTGTCGATAGCGGCCAACTTGGGCCACAATAGAGAAGAGGCCACGGGCGGATAGGTTGGGTTTGACCAAATAGCTAGAATCAAAACCATAGGAGCTAAAAGCGGCATGAAAGCCGTCGCGGTCGGTGGCGCCAACGGTCAGGATGCTATCGGCATCGCCGGGGGCGGAGAGGTGGTGCCAGGGGTCATTGCCTTCATTTCCGGCTGAAGTAACGACCAAAATGCCACGGCTAGCGGCTAGGTCGGCGGCCTGCGTGATGGTGGTGGTATTGCCATCTAGGTCTACATAGGCATAATCCATTTTATCGTCATCAAAATCGGCATAGCCCAAAGAGGAATTGATCAGATAAACGCCAACGCTATCGGCAAATTCTGCGGCGGCCAGCCAGTTATATTCTTCAATGCGGTATTCTCCATTAGAGTCTTCGGTTTTGCATAAAAAGTAATTGGCTTGGGGGGCGCTGCCCATGACTTGGCCGGGCAAATTGGCGGCCATACAGGAGAGAACATCTCGGCCATGTTCGGAGCCTTCATAGACAAAGGTATCGAGTTGGACAAAGTCGTAGCTGCCTAAAATTTGGCCCTTTTGGCGGAGGGAATCAAAGGCGGGGGTTTCTCGGAGGTCCGAGAAACCGCCATCAAAAACGGCTAGGGGCATATTTTGTCCAGCAAAACCGAGTTGGTGGAGATAATCGGCTTGTAGCATATGGATTTGGTTTTCGCTCAGGCCATAAAAGTCGTCTTCTTGGGTATATTCGGTTTTATATTCTCGGCGGCCGATGTAGTTGGTCCCTTCATTTTTTTTGCGGCTAAAGCCGATGGCGGCTATTTTTTGGACAAAGGGCAGTTCTTGGACGAATTGGAGTTTTTGGCCATTGCCACGGATCACGGCGCCGTTTTTCCATTTGGAGCTATACTGAATGGCAAAGCCTTGGGCCTTTATTTGGGCCAAATAGCTAGGATCTACAGGTAAATCTAGGCTGTCGATCTTTATGCCCATCTTTTGGCGGCGCTCAATGGCGGCAGAAGAGAGATACTCTTGAGGGTGAAAAATGCTGTAGGGGCTATTGTCCTTATGGTCAAATTGCACCCAAAATAAATCGTAATCTCTTTGGGCAAAAATAAGTTGGCTAGAGAGGAGAAAAACTAAAAGGTAGAGTTGCTTTAACATAGGCATTTTTATTCGTTCAATGCGGTTGGGGTTGCTTATTCTAATTTAAGCAAGATGCGGACATATTACAAAGCTTTGGGCTAAAGTTCGACCAATGGCAAAAAAAGAGGGCCAAAATGGTTTTGGGGGCGGCGCAGCCGCCCGGCCTAGCGATGTGTAGCAGTGCGGCGCAGCCGCAGACCCAGCAAAAAACTTGTTTTTTTGCGCAGGGCCGAGCGAATAGCGAGCTGCGAAACGTAGCGCCGACGAGCGAAGCGAGGCGGAGGCCCCAAAAACTCAGCGAGCTGCGACAACAAGGACTTTAGTCCGCAGTTCGACGACCGAAGGGAGTAAACGTAGCGCCCGCCGCAGCGGAGGCCCCAAAAACTCAGCGAGCTGCGACAACAAGGACTTTAGTCCGCAGTTCGACGACCGAAGGGAGTAAACGTAGCGCCCGCCGCAGCGGAGGCCCCAAAAAAAAATAAAAAAGGGCCAGCCCTTAAAAAGAGGACCGGCCCAGATACTTTTGGCTAAAGAATTAGCCTTTACAATCTTTAGGTTTTTCGCCAATGCCAGATTCTTCGATGAGTTCGGCTAGGCGTTTTTCATAAAAATCGAGCAAAAGGTTGGTAATATTTAGCTCGACATCTACGCGGCGGTAGTCGGCTCCACGCTCTTTAGAGGGGTGCTCATAGGCGCCAATAGTGATGGGAACGTTCATAAACTGAAGTTGCTTGCGGACCGTCCAGGCGCGGGCGATACCCAACTCCATATTGCTTTTTAGGTCAAAGCTTAGTTCGCGTGCTGTTTTCTTAACGATCGTATCGGTGGCTTCTTTTTCTCCTTTGCCTACAAAGTGAGTAAACTCGGTGCCTTGGGGAACGCCCAAAGATTTTTTGTAGCGGTGGAAGCTAAAGGGGTGGCCATCGGTATGGCCTTCTAGGTAGATATAAAAATCTTTTTTACAGCGCATGTTGGCTTCGCAATATTTGCTTAGTACTTCGGTATCTACCCAACCGGCAATTTTCTTATAGTATTCGGGATCGCCCATTTTGGCGAGGTCTGTTCCTTGGCAGAGGAAGGTTTGGATGACGTAGCGCACGCCAATTTTTCCGAGGGGTTCATAGAGCACCTCTGTTTTACAGGGAAGTTTATCGTTATTGAGGTCTAGGCGCATATTCTCGGCAGATTCGGGGCCAAAGCGTTCGCGTTCTTCATGGGTTTCGCGTTGTGCTTGTCGCACGAGTTCCCAGTAGCGGCAGTCCCAAATTTGTTGGCGGAGGCGACTGATGCGGCAGCTTAGTTCGCGGTCATATTTGAGTTTGTAAGTTTTGGTATAGCTATCAATTTTGTCCATGTATTCTTGGCCTTGTTCGCAGGTATTCACATTACCGACTAGGCACCAAGATTTCACCTGAGTAATTTTATCGCAGTAGTAGGGTTCTACGCTAAACTCATTGGGAATGGTATCATTATTTTTGATAAAAGTGGCCCAAAGTTGGTCTAGGGCGGCAATATCTCCACGATATTTGGCCACAACAACTTTGAGGTCCTCCCATTTGGCTTTGGTATCGGCTTGTAGGCTAGGCTTGGCCGAGGCCATGAGTTTATCGATATCGGCTAGGCGTTGTTCGCCTTTGTAGCAAGCATTGACGCGGCCATCCATGATATAGGCACGGATTTGGGCTTCTTTATCGCAGTATTCAAAGGCAAAATCAATGCTATTGAGGGTATCTTGAGGAACAAATTCGGCCCAAGCTTCTTCTAGTTTGGCTTGGCGGGCGGCATCTTCTGTCACCAATTTTTCTAGGGCCTTAATTTTGGCCTTGGTGGTGGCGTCTAGGGTTGGATTATACTCTTTTTGCACTGCTGCAATTTTGCCGAGCATTTCTTCTCCAATGTTACAGTAATCTAGGGTTCCGGCCATAGTATAGGCCTTAATTTGCGCATCTTTTTCGCAGTATTCGCCCATATATTTTAGGCTGGGGTCTACTTTTCCGCTGCTGGTAAATTGTCCCCAAGCTTTGTTGAGCACGGCCAAGTTTCCGTTGTATTTCTTCACTTCGGCTTCCAACCAACCAATTTTCTCGGCCAAGTCGGCGGGAATATCATGGGTATTTTCGGCTTCTAGTGCTTTAATTTTGGCCAGCATTTCCGAGCCATTTTTACAAACATCTACCATAGCCCGCAGCATATAAGCTTTCATATTGGGAATGGTATAACAGGTATAAAGAGGCATTTCAGGCTCAAAACCAGGCGATACATCGCTATCCATATAGGTTTTCCAGGCTTTATTGAGCTGTCCCAAGACCTTAAAATGGGCCTTAGAGCGCTTAATTTCGCCGGGCAGACCTTCTACATCGGCAGCTTGCAAAGAGGTTTTGTCTACAATGCGCATGGCTTTATTCTCAAACTGATTGAGGGATTCTACCTCATTGCCTTCACAATAATAGGCCATCGACATCATCTGATAATATTTGGCCAAGGTCCCTTTTTCACAAACTTTGCGGCCTTCTTCGGCGCCTTCTAGTTCGCCTCTAGAAACATCAAATTTCTGCAAATGACGCTTCCAAAGTACATCTACTTTGTAGTAGGCTTTCATTTTTCCTTCCAAATCGGCCAAGCGCTGCGAAAAGCCCGGATATTTATCGTATTGCGATTTATCCATACTTTTGAGCTCTCTCAAAAAGCTTTCTGCATCAATCAATTCGTCGGCACAAAAGCTAGAGTTGGCATACATCAAATGATATTTGGCATAATCGCCCACACTAGATTTTGGCGGCTTGGGCAGTTCTGAAACAGAGGCCGTCAGAGGATCTTTTAAAAAGGCTTGCCAAGTTTCTTCAAAGTTGATGAGCTGGGCCTGCGCGCCTATACTCCCCATCAACTGAAAAATAAGCAGCAAAAACGCTGACTGTAAGATGTTTTTCATTTTTATTGGTTTTAATGAAACAGATATATGAGTCTTTCTGTAGGGTTTTATTTTTCTTGGGGCCCGCGGCCGGCTAGGCTTTGCCTAGGTCGGCCGCCGCTATGCTTCGGGGCTCGCAGGTCTGCTCGGCCCTTCGTTTTTTCGCTGCGCTCAAAAACTCGGTCTGGCCTTCGGCCACCCGCTCCGCAGCGCTGGGCCAATAGGGCCAAGGCTTTAACGAACGCTTAAAAATAGTATTTTAGCAAAGAGGAACAAAAGAATTTCAGCCTGCGCAAAAACTCGACCTAAAAGCAGGGGGACAAAAAAAACAGCCCCTAGGGGCTGTTTAGCTTAGCGGAGCGTTTTCCAGATGCGCTGCAATTTTTTGGCTTTAAAGCCAGAAGATAAAATTTCATTTTCTGCATTGAGCAAAACCAAAAAAGGCGGCTGTCCTTTCAGCGCAAAGGCTCGGCGAGCCGTGGCTTTATAATCTGTAGCATGCTGAAAGAAAGGCGTCTGCAATTGGTTGCTACTATCTTGCACATAGGCCCAAAATTCTTCTTTTTGGTGGGCAAAGGGAAAAATCGTAACGACCTGAATATCCTCTGGCGATTTGTCTTTTAAAAATTGTTCTACCTTGGCCAAGCCCTGTTGGCAATGGCTACATTGGAAGTGCCAAAAAAAGAGCAGGTAATACTTGGCCTTTCGAGCTTCCTGATAGTCAAGGGATTGCTCCTTATGGTCTTGCAATTGAAAGTCAGGAGCGGCCATTTGCCCCAAAAGAGGGGCGCTGAGCAGCAAGAGAAAGAAAATGCGCCAAATCATAAATTAGTGTTTATCAATCATGTACAAATCTACTAGTGGCTCTTCATTGAGGAAAATATCGGCAATGAAAACGCCTTGGTCCTTTTTTCCAGAAAGAGAGACCACATAAAAACTAATTTGGGCCGACTTTTCTTCGGGCATCAACTTAATGGCTTTATACTGAAAACGACCTAGGGCATCTTGGTTGCCTAGGGTGGTGGTCCAAACGGCCCGACCATCTACTTTTACAATGAGTTGTTTATCGCCAGCATTAGGGCGAGGGGCATAGGCAAAAACAAGGCTGTGTGGTTCAATGCTTTTTAGCTCTACATCTTGCCGAATGCTAGAGTTTTCGTCAATTTCGACAAAAGAGGTGCCGACAAAGTTATCGGCCAAGCCAAATTTCTTATAATCTGCCTCCTCCGATAAAATTTGGGCCTTAATGCCGGGGCTCCCATTGCTGAGCAGAATTTCCCAACCATCTAGGCTATTTCGGAATTGACCATTGTTGATGAGGTTTTCTTTGTTTTGGGCAAAGAGCTGTAGACTGAGGCTACAGAAGAGAAGTAAAACTAGGTTTTTCATTAGCTGTTTTGCTTTCATAGTGTGTAATATAAAATGGGGGGCTTGCTTCTAATCCAAAAATGAAGCCTTTTGCACCCTCTCCAAGACTTTTTTTATGAAAAAGTTTAGGGAGCTAAAATGAGGATGAAAGCTGTTCTTCTAGAGCGAGTTATTTTTGTTTTTTCAGGATAGATTTTTGGAGAACAATGCTGTTTGCTGCGCTTACTTCAAAGCTTTCTTTGCCAATTTTAGCGGAGCTTTTTCGGACTTTGTCTTTAGGGACCATAATAATTTCTTTGTAGAGGAGGTCGCCTTCTACTCGGTCCACTGTAGTAATTTTATTATTGCCCACTTCAAATTGGCTATACAAGCTATTGCCCATTAAAATCATGTCAATTAGAATTCCATCTTGTTCATCGAGGATATAATGCCCTTGGGCTTGGCTTTTATCTTCTATTAAGAGATAGTCTTTGAGGACGGTTTTGGGGACGAGTTGGCTAGAGTCAAATTCGGTGGTCCAGCTCCAAACGCCTGGCTTTTGAGGTAAGACCTCATGTCGGCAAGGAATTTTGCCCCTTAGTTGTCCATTGACATACCAGTACATTTCGCCTTCATAGCGGCCTTCCCAATCTTTAGGAAATTGGCTAAGGCTATCTTTTGGAGAAAGAGATGTAGCGCTGGGCAGAGGTGTTATCTCTTGAATGACTTTATTTTCTTGTTCTTTGTTTTGGCAGGCCAAGAGGCCTAGGGCCAAAAATAGGAGAATGCTTTTTTTCATAGGGGAAATTGGCGCTAAAGGGTTAAGGAAGTTGTTCTAAAAAGGATAAATAGTTATTGCTAGAAAGCATAGTGGGAGAGAGGGGACAGTTGTTATTGTTGCTAAGCGCTGCGGGCCAGTCAAAGTCAGAATTAAATCGCCAAGCCCAGTCAAAATCATTTTGTCCTTCTACTCTTTGCAAAAAAGAGCGCATACTATCCGGAGAGCTATAAATTTGGCAGAGCAGGGCTTCAAATAGGGGCTCTAGTTGCTGCATCTCTTCTTTTTTGTAGGCTACGGTTTCTACTAGCGCCAAGAGTTGAGCAGGCTCATCGGGTTCGGCCCCAAGGGCAAGGTCCAATAAATAGCTAATTGAAAAGGCCTCCTGTAGTTGCTGGCTAATAATTCGTTGGTCAATGCTAAGCATGGCATGGGCCAAAACGGCCTTTAATTCTTCTTCATTGGCCAAAAAGCGAAGGAAGTCTGTAGAAAAATATAGATAGCCGCCAGGGGCCACAAATAGTTGCTCTTTTTCTGCTGCCTGAAAAATACGCAACTGCCAATTAAAGGTTTGGGCATGCTCAAACTGAGGTTGGGCCAAACAAAATAACAACAGACTGTCTAAATAATTATAAGCCTGTGGATAGTCTGCCGTTTGTAGTAGCTCTACTTCGGGCAAACTATCCCAATGGGCCAAAAACTGCGCATCTATGGCTTGCCCAATTCGGCTGTCATCTGCAGGCTGCAACTGATGCTCAATTTTAGCGGGCTCCTGCTGACAAGCAAGTAGGCTGAGAAGCAAACAACAAGCAAGCAAATGTATTTTAAAGAACGACATGCGTAAGTAGTTAAGTAGGCGTTAAAATGGGCCGCAAAATACAAAAAAAACGTAGCTATTTTATAATGGCTATTTGTACCACTAAAGCGGACTAATCATCTAAAAAAGGGGCAAGAATACTTTGATCACTTTTTATTCTGCTCAAAAGTATTATATTACCAACAAATAAATCGCAGCAGAATTTTGAAGCAATTCGGATTATATTTACTCATCTGTACTTTGCTCTTGCCCCTTAGTCGGCCTTTGCAAGTATACCTTTCCTATAAGCTACAGCAGGAGCTTATAGCAGAGGAGTTTTGTGTAAATAGAAATATTCCCGATGAGTTTCCTATGTGCCAAGGTAAATGCTACTACAAAGAGCAGCTAAATAATTGGGCCGAAGATGCTGAAGAGCAGGAAGAAAAAGGCCTAGACTCGAAAAAAGAGCTGCACATTAACTTTTTGTATGAAGATTTGGCCCCAGCTACTGCTAGGCTAAGTAATTCCATTATTGCCATTCCCTTTATTTTAGAACCTGCCCCTTTTCCAGCCTACTGTTTTTCTGAAAATCCTGGGCCAGGTCTTTCTGTCTTTCACCCTCCACTTTTAGGATAAATTCAAACCGTTTTTTGAATTTTATTGTGTTCAACAAGCTAAGAATCAGTTTGTTGGGCCTGTTTCTATTATCCTAATAAAGTGGAATCTCATGACTATTCACGCTATATATCAGCCCCAAGATGGGCCGCAACTCATTGATATGCAATTGATTCAGCCCAAGGCTGAACTGCAACTTCCTTTGCTAGAAGGAGGCTATAGTTTCTTTTATTTGTCGGCTGGCCAACTTAAGATGGAGCTCAACCGTCGCCAAACGACCTTAACAGCTGGCCAAGCGCTTTTGCTTCGTCCCGATCAAATTCTGCTTTCTGCAGAAGGAGAGGCTGCTGAAGGCTATCTGTTTTCTTTTTCGCCAGCTTTTTTCGAGCAACGCTATCACAACAATATTCTCAAGGCTTTTGCCTTTATGCAAAAAGGCCTTTTGGCCCTAGTCGATTTGCCTCAGGATGCGGTAAGCAAACTAAATGTTTTGTTGGCTTGTATGTATAATGACTACCAGCAAGAGCCGCAGCAATTGGCCGTATTGCGCTCTTATGCCAATATTATTTTCTTTGAATTGCAAGAGCGTTTTGCTCCCGAAAAAATGGCCCGCAATATTCAATTGGCCCGTCCTAACCGACAGGAAGAAAAAATGCTAGAGTTTGAGCAGTTGGTAGAGGAGCATTTTCAGAGCTCTAGAGCGCCCTCTTTTTATGCGCAAAAATTGTTCATTAGCACCAATTACCTCAATAAATTGTGCAAACGCGTTTTTGGTAAAACCTCTGGGGCAGTTATCCGCAAAAGAGTGCAACTAGAAGCCGAGCGCCTGCTTTGCCATAGCAACCTCACTATTGCCGAAATTTCTCAGGAGTTGGGTTTTGAAACGCCCTCTTATTTTATTACGTTTTTCCGTAAGAGCCAAGATTGTTCTCCAGAGCAATATCGCCAAGGCCTACAACAAGAGCTAGTTTCTGCCTAAGCCTCATTTTAGCGCTAAACAAAAGACCCAAAATCCTAGATTTTGGGTCTTTTGTTTTTTAGCGGCCCAGTCTTAAGGCCATGAGCGACAAGCTTATTTTTTGCTTTCAGCTTTAATTAAACTTTAAGAAAGCCAAGCCTCTTTTGTAGAAGGCTACTGAATTATGTAATTTGTTGGGCGGCCAAGCGCTGGCTGCCTTGCTCCCTTTGGCCGAAGGCCAAATGAAAGCCCTGCCACTTCTATCCTTTGAATTAATTTCCTGCTATTCTGCCTTATTTTTCTCAGCCATAGCTAGGGCTATGCCTTTAAAAAATGCCTTGACTAGCCTGAAGTTTTTATCAAAGAATGGCCGAAGCGCAGGGCTTCCATTTGGCCTAGCGATGTGCAGCAGTGGCCGTTAGGCCAGACCGAGCCGCTGAAAGCGGCGAAGGGCCGAGCAGACTTGCGAGCTGCGAAACGTAGCGCCGACGACCAAAGGGAGGCGGAGGCCCCAAAATAGCAGCGAGCTGCGAAACGACAACAAGAACTTTAGTTCGCAGTTCGACGACCAAAGGGAGTAACCGCCGCAAGGCGAAGCCGCAGCGAAGGCCCCAAAAAAAACCAACATCATCAGCAAATTACAAAAACTATGAGAACGCTTTACACTCTTCTTTTGTCCAGTATGGCTTTTGGACTTTTTGCCCAGCAGGGCCAACCTCAATCGGCTGCGGCCAGAGGGGCGGCCTTGGGGAATGCATCGGTTGCTTTTACCGACATCAATGCCGCTTACAGCAACCAGGCTGGCCTTGCTTTTTTAGAAGAATTGAGCTTTTCGGCCTATGGCGAGCGGCGATTTTTGGCCGAGGGGCTCAACTCCTTTTTATTTGCGGCGGCCTATCCCTTAGAAAATAATCAGGGGACCTTTGGTTTGACGCTGAACTACTTTGGTTTTTCGGCCTATAACGAGCAAAAAATTGGCTTGGCCTATGCCAGAAAGCTATCGGAGCGTTTTGCTTTGGGGGTACAATTAGATTATTTGGGGACACGGATTCCGAATTATGGCTCGGCCAATAGTTTTACCTTTGAGTTGGGCTTGACGGCCAAAATTACTGAAGAATTGACATTAGCAGCGCATGTATATAATCCGGTACATGCCAAATTGGGCCAATTGGACGAGCGTCTGCCGGCCCTTTTTAATTTGGGTTTGGCCTATCATCCCTCTGAAAAAGTGGGGATTTATGCGGCCCTAGAAAAAGATATTTACAATCAGCCTTTTGGGGCCAAGGCCGGTATTGAGTATCAGGCCCATAAGGTATTTAAGTTGCGAGCGGGCATGCAGCTCAGTGATTTGAGCCAGCTTTCTTTTGGTTTGGGCTTAGACCTAGACGAGCTACAAATTGATTTGGCCACGGCCTATCATCAAGTGCTTGGGTTTACGCCTTCTTTTGCCCTAAGTTATCGCTTGCAAAAGAGTGAAAAACCCGCCGAGGCCAAAACAGAAGAAGAATAAAATTGCCCATTTAATACTTTGTCCATTATGTTAAGACGATCATTATTGGGCCTGTTTATGGGCCTAACTGCCAGCCTTTTTGGTCAGGTAGATACTACAGACGCTCCTTTAGATGACAATAGCGCCACGCAAATCCAGATTGAAAACTTGGTGGATGATGCCGATGCGCAAGAGTTTGATTTTGATACAGAATTTGAAAACCTCGAAATCTATCAACGCAACCCTTTAGACATCAATAAGGCGAGCCGGGAGGAGCTACAGGCCCTGAACTTACTGTCGGCCATTCAGATTCAGGCCTTGATTAACTACCGAAATCGCTTTGGCCAAATCTTTTCGCTCTATGAACTACAGGGCGTGCCCACTTTTGACCAAAGTAGCATTGCCAAAATTCTGCCCTTTGTCAGTCTAGAAGCCACTAAGGAAATGGAGGCTTTTAGCTTTAAACGGGCCTTTAAATATAAGCGGCAGCAAGTTTTTATGCGCTATCAGCGAAATATAGAGGATCAAGCTGGTTTTCTGCCTCAGGATGGGGAAGATCCCGACTTTTTGGGGAGTCCCGACAAACTTTATTTGCGTTATCGCCTCACTTACAAGGACCGTTTGAGTATGGGCCTGACCTTGGAAAAGGATGCGGGTGAAGAATGGCTGACGCCTTTTAGTCAGAAAAACCAGACGAAATTACCCGATTATTTTTCGGCCCATTTCTTTATCAAAGATTACAATAAATGGGTCAAAGCCATTGCCTTAGGCGATTATCAGGTCTATTTTGGGCAGGGACTCACCACTTGGAGTGGCTTTGGTACCCGAAAGGGGGCCGCCGTGCTCAATATTAAGCGCTTGTCTAATAAAATTCGCCCCTATAGTTCGGTCAATGAGGCCTTGTTTATGCGGGGTGGGGCGGCCACGATTGGCGGCAGCAAATGGGAGGCGACGGTCTTTGGCTCGCACCGTTTTAGAGATGGCAATATCTCTTTGGTCCAAACCGATAGCCTAGATGATTCTTTTGAGGTCTTAGAGGTTTCTTCTTTGCAATTGAGTGGTCTGCATCGGACCGAAAACGAATTGGAGGACAAAAACAGCTTGCAGCAAATTACCACGGGGGCCAATATGACCTATAAGGCCAATACTTGGCGAATTGGCGCAAATGTAGTCTATAACCGCCTTAGCGACTCTTTGGTCCGCACGCCCCGCCTCTATCAAAAGTATGCCTTTAATGGGCAGTCGCTGCTCAATGCTAGTCTAGATTATAATCTGGCCTACAAAAACCTACAGTTTTTTGGCGAAACGGCGCTGAGTGATAATGGCGGCTTGGCAACCATCAACGGCCTGACGGCGGCCCTAGACGAAAAAGTGAGCATGGCTCTGATTTATCGGAATTATGCCAAAGAGTATCAGACCCTAACGGGCAATGCTTTTGGCGAGTCTTCTGGAACCAATAACGAAAAGGGCCTATATATGGGCCTCAATGCCAATTTGGGCCGTGGCCTGAGCTTTAGCGGCTATTTTGACCTCTTCGTTTTTCCTTGGCTGCGCTCCAATATTGACGCACCCTCCAAGGGACATGAGTATTTTGTTCGCCTAGATTATCAGCCCGCTTACCGCTGGAACCTCTACTTCCAATATCGCTTTGAGCAAAAAGAAGGCAACCGCTCTGATAATGCCACGCCCTACGATTATCTGATTGACAAAAAGCGGCAAAATGCCCGCATTCATTTTCGCTATCGCCTGAGCCGAGAGTGGGAAATCCGCAGCCGAGCGGAGCTGTCCTTCTATGAGGACCATGAGTTCAGCAAGGGCTTTATGATGTACCAAGACTTGGTTTGGTCGGCCCGTTTTGCGCCCCTCAAGGTCCAAACTCGATTTGCCATTTTTGCCACCGAAGATTATGATACCCGCATTTATGCCTACGAAAATGATGTGCTTTACGCATTTTCGGTGCCCGCTTATTATGGCCGTGGCAGCCGATTTTACATCAACACGAGCTATAAATTTAATCGAAAACTAACGCTTTGGGTCCGCTATGCACAAACTTATTGGGCCGATCGCGAGGAGATTAGCTCGGGCCAAAATCTAATTTTGGGCAATACTCGCTCAGAACTAAAAGTGCAGCTCCGCCTAAAGTTCTAAGCCATTTTGCTCCATTTTTTAAGCAGCAGTTCAGTTTTGGACTGCTGTTTTTTTTGGGGCCTCCCGCCTTCGGCGGGCGCTACGCTTCAGGGCTCGCAGGTCTGCTCGGCCCTTCGTCGCTTCGCTCCTCGGTCTGCGGCTTTGCCGCCCCCTTTCGCATCGCTAGGCCGCTCAGCTGTCTTTTTTCTTTTGGCTGTTTTCCTCGGCGGTTGGGTAGTTTTGCGTTCAGCCCATGGTTATGGGTCTATGCAAAAGCGAGCTAAAGCCTTTGTTTGCTATGGGCCGATGGTTTCAACCCTCGGCTCATTTTTATTGCGTTTAGTATGGCCTTTTGGTTGCTGTGGGTTTCAACCTACGGGTTCAAAAAAACAACCGCCAAACAATTATAAACTAAAAAAGGCCCCTAAGGGCCTTTTTTTTATTTCTTCTGATTGGGATAAACATGTCGTTCTGCATGATAAGAAGAGCGGACGAGGGGCCCACTTTCTACAAAGTCGAAGCCTTTTTCTAGGCCGACTTGCTCATATTCTGCAAAGAGGTCGGGATGGATATACTCGGCCACTTCGATATGCATTTTGGTAGGTTGCAGGTATTGGCCAATAGTGAGGACATCGCAGCCATGTTCGAGCAGGTCGTCCATGATTTTGAAGACATCTTCTTTGCTTTCGCCTAGGCCGACCATGATTCCTGTTTTGGTCCGTTTGCCATAGTCTTTGATGCGTTGGATTTGCTCTAAGCTGCGTTTGTACTTTCCTTGGGGGCGTACTTTGCGGTAGAGCGATTCTACGGTTTCCATATTGTGAGAAACCACTTCTTGGCCGGCAGAAATCATAGTTTCTAGGGCTTCCCAATTGGCGCGCACATCGGGGATGAGGGTTTCGATAGTGGTTTGGGGTGATTGTTCTTTAATGGCCCGAACAGTTTGGTGCCAGATAGCGGCGCCTCGGTCCTTGAGTTCATCTCGGTTGACGGAAGTGAGGACTGCATGTTTGACCTGCATGAGGCGGACGGCCTCGGCCACTCTTTGGGGTTCATCCTCATCATATTCTGGTGGGCGGCCCGTGGCCACGGCACAGAAAGAACAAGAGCGGGTACAGACATTGCCCAAAATCATAAAGGTGGCAGTACCTTCGCCCCAGCATTCGCCCATATTGGGGCAGTGGCCACTTTGGCAAATGGTATGCAGTTTATATTGGTCCACTAAATCGCGGACCTTTCTATAATTCTCGCCGATGGGGAGTTTCACCCGAAGCCAATCTGGCTTTTTGCGGCGTTCTTTTTTAGATTCAACGATTGGAAGTTCGAACATACAGCAAGTTTTATTTTGAGAACAGCAGAAATTGGCTTCTGTTCGGTTAGCTGATGGAAAAGAATGGGGGCAAAATTACTGTTTTTTGCCCAAAAGCCGAGGAATTTAGGCCAATTAAGTTCAGTTGGGCTGCGCCGAAGGCGCAGTGCGGCGCAGCCGCAGATTGGCCTAGCGATGTGCAGGGGGGCGGCGCAGCCGCAGACCCAGGCGCTTGCGCCGCAGGGCCGAGCAGACCTGCGAGCCCCGGAACGTAGCGCCGCAGCGAAGCTGCGGAGGCCCCAAAACATCAGTGAGCCCCAGAACGACAACAAGCCCTTTAGGGCGCCAGTTCGACGAGCGAAGGGAGTAACCGCCGCAGCGAAGGCCTCAAATTACCAGCGTTTACCTAGATAAAAGTGGATAAAAATATTGACAAAAAGGCGTTCGTCGGGCTGTTCGAGCATAATGGGCATTTCTTGGAAGAAATAGTCGGCAGAGAGGCCAATTTCGATAGCTTTGGCGATTTGGTCGCTGGGGCCAAAATCAAAGTAGAGGCTGCCTTGGAGGTAGAGGCCTGTGCGGCCTTGGAGCTCGTCCCAGCCCATAGAAGAGCTAGATGCGCCGTTAATATCTAGGGGGTCTAAAAACTTATAGCGATTATCTTCGGAATAGGTTTCGGAGCGGATAATTACGCCATCATTGCTTGTTCTGTAGATGAGGTCGAGATAATAGGGTTTGAGCAGGCCGAGGTTGAGGCCGGCGGTATAGCTCCAGGCGAGGGCGAGATTTTGTTTGCGGCTTCTGGGCGAGAGGAAAAAGCGTTGGCCAGCGCCTAGGCGGAGGCTGTAGAGGCTATTTTGTTTGCCAAAAGTGTATCGGCTTTGGCCGCTATTGCTAATAGAAATATTGTTATCATTGTCCATCACCCGTTCTTTGGGGTGTTTAATATAGGCAAATTGGGCTTGGCCTAAGAAGGCGCGTTTTGGCTGGTAAAAATGGCTGTAGGTCCCGCCGAACATATAGCCTCGGCTGTGTAGGCCGCCCCCAAGAACCACTTCATGTTGATGGTTGGGGGTATTGTCATTTTGGGCAAAAGTAGAGAGTGCGCCGAGGAGGCAAAAGAGGTAGAGGATAAATTTCATAGGCGGTGGAGGTTTGAGGGGGCTAAATTGAATTAAAAACGTAAAATTTGGGGTGTTTGTTTCGCTTTTGCGGCCCTAGGTCTAGGGCTATAGGGGATAAACGAGCTTTTCTTGCTAGAGGACTGGCAAAGCTACTAATTTTCCTTAAATTTGGGTTTCGCAAAACTTTCAGCAAAAAGCATGTCTAAAGCCAAGAAAAAAAAGAAGTCTGGAGGACAAATCTCCATGAATTTTTATAAAGACGAGCGTTGGCCCAAAATGATTGGGTTATTTCTCATTTTTATATCACTTTATTTACTGATTGCCTTTACTTCTTATCTATTTACCTGGAAACAAGATTGGGACAAAGCCTATTGGGCCATCCTGCTTCGTCCGCAAGAGATGAGTAATTGGTTGGGCCGTTTGGGGGCGGTGCTTTCGCATAGCTTCTTTTATTGGGGCTTTGGGATTTCCTCCTATGTTTTTGTGGGCTTGTTTTATAAAACGGGCTACAACTTGGTAATGGGCGAGGGGATTCGCTCTATGCTCAAAATTTATCGTCGGGGCTTGGTCAGTATGGTTTGGACCAGTTGTTTGCTACAATTTATTTTTCAGTCGGCTAGCTCTCAGTTTCCTTGGGGCGGGAGTTTTGGTGCCCTAATTATTGGCTCGCTCTCTTCTTTTGTGGGAACGGCGGGCATTGTGGGCATGCTAATTTTTATTGCCCTAATTATTTTGGTCTGGCTACGCAACCCCAACTTTCAGGAATGGACCCCGCAGTTCTTTATGTCGAGCTTGGCCCCAAAAACAGTGCTGCGCAGCCTAAGCCGAGTCTTTAACAATTTTATCAAAGGCGAAAGCCCCTTTCAGGCCGAACAGCTGCCCAAAAATCAGCCTAAACCCAAAGATGTAAAGGCCGCAGGGGATAAAAACGAAAGCCTCAAAGAAAAAGAAGAGCCCAAAACGCTTCGCCCCCGAACGCAAGAAGAGCGAGAGGCTGAGCTGCCCAAGCATACCGAAGACCAACGCCTGCGGGCCGAAGGACTTGTGGCGGAAGAAGCCAAAGCAGAAAAGAAAAGCAAGAGCAAAGAATTGGAAGAACGAGTAAAGGGCCTGACCGAAAACCAACTCGAACTCAATCTAGAGGCCAAAAAGAAAGAACAGGCCGAATCGGATGGAGAACTAGATGTAGAGCTCTTGTCTGATCAAGACAAATTGGCCCAAGATGTAGCCATCGCAGAGGAAAACTCGGACCATATCGAACCCTATGACCCCACTCTAGAGCTGCCCCGATATGAAAGCCCCGTTTTAGATTTGCTAGAAAGCTATGAGGACCAAAAACCCGTTATCGATCGGGCCGAACTAGAAGCGAATAAGGACCAAATTATTGAGACCTTACTCAACTATAAAATCGAAATCGTTAAAATTAAGGCGACCATCGGGCCCACCGTCACCCTCTATGAAATTGTGCCCGCCCCAGGGGTGCGTATCTCTAAAATTAAGAACTTAGAAGATGATATTGCCCTGAGTTTGGCCGCTTTGGGGATTCGGATTATTGCCCCCATTCCTGGCCGAGGAACGATCGGTATTGAGGTGCCCAACCGCAATAAACAGATTGTTTCTCTCAAAGAGGTGCTGGCCTCGCCCAAATTTAAAAATGCCAAAATGGACCTGCCCATCGCCTTGGGGAAATCCATTTCCAATGAGGTTTTTGTCGCCGATTTGGCCAAAATGCCTCACTTGCTGATTGCAGGGGCCACGGGCCAAGGTAAATCGGTGGGAATCAACACCATCATTGCCAGCCTGCTCTATAAAAAACACCCCTCTCAGCTCAAACTTATCCTGATTGACCCCAAAAAGGTAGAGCTTTCGCCCTATAATGCCATCGCTTCGCACTTTTTGGGCTACCTGCCCGGCGAAGAAGAGGCCATCGTGACCGAAACCGCTCAGGTAGTTCAAACCCTCTACTCCCTAACCGTAGAAATGGATGAACGCTACAATTTGCTCAAAAAAGCAAGGGTGCGTAACCTCAATGAGTATAATGCCAAGTTTGTGGCTCGCCGCCTCAATCCCGAAAAAGGCCACCGCTTTTTACCCTTTATCGTTTTGGTCATTGATGAATTTGCCGACCTTATCATGACCGCAGGCAAAGAGGTCGAGCTGCCCATTGGCCGCCTCGCACAGCTGGCCCGAGCCGTGGGGATCCACCTGATTATTGCCACACAGCGCCCCTCGGTAAACATTATTACCGGGGTCATTAAGGCCAACTTTCCCGCCCGCTTAGCCTTTAAAGTAGCCTCAAAAATTGACTCCAGAACTATTCTGGACGCTGGCGGAGCCGAACAACTCATTGGCCGAGGAGATATGTTGCTTTCTTCAGGATCTACCCTGATCCGCCTCCAATGTGCCTTTGTCGATACCCCCGAAGTGGAGCGAATTATTGAACATATTGCCGAGCAACCTGGCTATCCAGAACCCTATTATCTGCCCACTTATGGCGAGGAGGGCGGTAGCGGTGGCGACCAACTCAGCCAAGTGCTACACGATCTAGATGAGTATTTTGAGGATGCGGCCCGCCTGGTCGTTATCAATCAATCGGGCTCTACTTCCATGATCCAAAGACGCCTCAAATTGGGCTACAATCGCGCTGGCCGCATTATGGACCAACTAGAACATACCGGCATTGTAGGCCCCAATCAAGGCTCCAAAGCCCGAGATGTCCTCTTTATGGATGAAATCGAATTGGAGGAATACCTCAAACACCTTAAAGACCAAAAAAATAAGTTGAGCTTTAAATAAAGAAAAGCCCAGTACGCTAAGTATTGGGCTTTTTTATGATGTTTTGGGGCCTCCGCCTCGCTACGCTCGTCGGCGCTACGTTTCAGGGCTCGCAGGTCTGCTCGGCCCTTCGTTTTTCGCTACGCTCAAAAACTCGGTCGGGCCTGTGGCCCCCCTTTCACATCGCTAGGCCTGCGGGCCTGACGGCCCTTTGAGCCAGCCCTGCCTGCAGATCGGTTACTCCCTCTGGTCGTCGAACTGCACCCTAAAGGGTTTGTTGTGGCCAAGGCGCTTCGCGCCTTTCTGGACCAAATTAGGCTTCTTGCTTTTTTCTTCTTCTAAACCAAAGAAAACCGCCGCCCAATAAAAGAACTCCCGCAGCACCTAGGCCATACCCCCAAAGCGAAGAAGGGCTGTTAATAGGCTGGCTATCGCCAATCAAAATATAAGGTGACCATAAAAAAGGATGCGAGGTTTCATGATTGCCCGCCGCCAAAAACATGGTTTTGGCTTTTTGTAGGGCCTTGTCTTTGGGCATGCCCTGCTTGAGGTTGTAGTAAAAGTTTTCTACCAAGGCCGAGGTCGCTTGGTCATTTACCGACCAAAGGGTGGTAAAAATACTTTTGGCCCCAGCATAAGAAAAACTCCGAGCCAAAGAAATACTGCCCTCACCTTCATTGAGCTCTCCCAAGGCTGTTTCGCAGGCAGAAAGGACCACCAAATCGGCTTTGAGCTGCATATTGTAAATATCGCTCACATACAAAAACTCATTTTCTATGCTATCGGCAATTTCGGTAAAGGCCAAAAGCGAGAAATCTGGATCTTGGTCGTTGGCCATGCCATGGGTGGCAAAGTGAATAATTTTATAGTCTTCGCCTAGCGCTTTAAATTTATCTTCAGTTGCTTCTTGGCCCATAAAAATATCGCCTGCGCCCCAAATTTCACGGACTCGTTCCACCTCTCTTTTATTATAAGTAAGTGGAGAAAGCGCAAAGCGTCGACCCCGCACAAAAGAAGCTGCTCCCTGCCCAAACTCAGGGGCAAAAGCCAAAAGTTCTTTTTTAGCCTGAGGGCCTTTGCGTTCCTTCATTTCTTGCCAAAGTGTTGCTGAATAGTTGTAGCTAATGGCGTGTTTCTGGATCAAATAAGGGTGCGTTTGATAATTTGTGGGCTGCTCCACCTTAGCGGTAATCATTGGCTCAAAGGGCAAAGTAGCCAAAGCTCCAGCGGGCACAATAATGAGCCGTTCAGGCAGTTTGCCCAAGGGCGCAATAAGGTCCTGATAAAAAGCCAACCCTTGCTCATAAAAAGCCTTTGCATCTTCTTTGTAGCTCTCCTCTGTTTTTTTGCCTAGGCCCAAATAATGCCCATAAATGCTATTACGGTAGCTTTTGATGCGTTTGCTTAGCCCATCTCGGCTAATTTTATGGCGTTTTAGTTGAATTTGGTCCTTTTGGATGCCAAAGCTATAAGTATATTCTTCTCCAACAAAGAACTCTAGCAGCCCTTGGTTTTGGGCCAAGGCCGCTTGGCAGCTCTTTAGGTCGCGGATAGGCAACTCATATTGCATTTGATAATAGGCTGGATAATCTTCTTGCAACTCTTTTTGAAAGTTGCTAAAGGCTGTTTCTTGGGCCAACAGTTCTTTTTCTAAATTTTGGGCGGCTTGCTCCTTGCTTCGGCCCGCCTGCTTATACTGAAAAATATCCTGCTTAAGAGCGGTAATTGTTTGGCGGAAGCCCTCCTCTTTCTCCAGTAGTTGCTGAGGCAAGCCCGCTTCTTGTCTGGCTTTTGCTGCCTGAAAAGACTGTAAGAGCAAAAAGCTTTTTGCTCGCTCTGAGTAATAGAACGCCTTTTCTAGGTATTGAGGGTCTTCTTGGCCTAAAATATAGCAGGCATTGAGCGCATATTTGTAGTCTACTACTAAGAAGCTAGACCAAGCCATTTGTCCTCCAGATTCATTAAGCTGTTTGCGGATTTCATCTACTACAGCATCATAGACCTCCATAAGGGCCAAGCTTTTCACTAAAAGGGCTTTGTCTTTTTCTTGGGCGTATTGCTCTTGGTAGAAGCGTATTTTTCGGATCAACACAGTGGAAAATAAATCGAGATGGCTAATCTGATTTACCCAACTTTTGGAAATATTTCCTTCTACTTCTGCACCTTCTTTTAAGAGTGCGCGGCCTGCCATATCTAGCTGTTCTTGGGTGTTGGTCCATTTTTTCTGAGCTGCAGCTAATGTAGCAAGAGTAGAAAATAAGTTACTTTTACTGAAAGTGGTAAGTTGAGGGGACTTTATTAGTTGGTTAATCTCCTGTTCTATTTTTTGAGAGGAAAAAGCAGCGTTCTGATTATGGCTACTAAAAAAAGTCGCCATAGTTAAATACTTATTGAATTGGTAAGGGGTTAGGCTACTTTTATCTATCTCTTCAAAAAAATTAAAAGCTTTTTTCATATAAGTTTCATCAGGCTTGTCTACATAGGCCAGCCTATAAAACTCTATGATTTTGAGTTTAGATACTATGCTATTTACTTTATCTTGTCCAGCTTCATAAAATGCAAGGGCTTTTTTTTCTGTTAGGGCCGCTTGAAGCATTTCCTTATAGGTAGTTGCTTGTTCATAGATGGAATTAGCTTTTTTAGTATAGAAGAAAGCTTGCAGGCGTTGATTACTTGCTTTTTGATCTAGATTTTTAAGTTTAGGCTCTATAGCATTTAGTAATTGGAGGCCCTCCTTATAGCGTAAGGAGAGGGTTAAGTTATTGGCTAGCTCAATTTGAATGCGATAAATGACTGTTTCTTCCGCTTTATTTAGCTTAGCGAGGGCCAAGCTTTTTGCTAATTTTGCATTAGCTCTTTGGTAGGCTCCAAAACTGTTGTAAACGACCCCTAGATTGAAAAAATCTCGAAAGAGTTCGGGGTCATTGGGGTTGGCTTTTTCTCTTAGTGCCAGGGCGGTTTCTAGGGTTGGAGTGGCATCAATCAGGTTATCTTCATAGTAGTAGGTATAGCCTAGGTACTTATGAAGTAGGGCCATACCTTGGCCCTGCATCCCGAGCATTTCTTGGCCTTCTTTAATGGCGTTTTCTAGTAATTTTCGGCTATTGGCATAGCCTAAATCATTCATTTGGCCCTTGATCCATTCGGCTTGGGCTTGTAGATATTGATCGGCTTGGCCTTGGGCCTTAAATTTTTGGGCAGCTTGTTGGTAGAGGGTCTGAGCCGCGGCTGGGCTTTCTGCCGATTGGGCCTGTTCTAGATACTCTTCGGCGGTTTGGGCCAGCAGAAGATGGGGCAAGAGAAAGGGGAGGAGGTAAAGGCTTTTTTTTAGCATAATTAGGGGAGTTTTTTTGGGGTGTGGGGCCGAAGCAAGAAGTTTAGCTTTTGCTCTGCTGTTGAGCGGCCTAGCGCTGTGTAGGGGTGGCCCGCAGGGCCAGACCGAGCCGCAGGAGGCGGCGAAGGGCCGAGCAGAGCTGCGAGCCCCGAAACATAGCGCCGACGAGCGCAGCGAGGCGGAGGCCCCAAAAAGTAAATAGAAGAACCTACTGCTTGATCCATTTTTGGACCTGCAGACGATCATTTTGGCGAGATTCGATCAGGTACATGCCAGCGGGCAAGGCCGAAAGATCTAGGGTTTGGCTAGTTTGAAGCTCTAGTTGTTGCCAGACTTTGCCGTCTAGGCTCAGGATGCGAACCATGAGTGGGCCATTTAGGCTTTGCAGGCGAATTTGGCCTTGGCTAGGGTTAGGAGAAAGCCAGAGCAGGTGCTCCTCTTCATGGGCAGAATCATAGATGCGCTCTTGGCTTAGAACATAGTTGTCTGAGCAAGTTTGACGATCAATGGTGTTGTATAGAATTTGGCGAGCATCTTGGTAATGCAGACGACCTCCAGAGCTAAGTTTTAGGCTATCATCCGATTGCAATTTTGTGCTAGCCAACAAGAGGGCATTGCGCACAGCACAAGCCGAAGCATCGGGAAATTCATCAAAGAGTTGGGCGGCTGCACGAGCCACCTGAGGAGCGGCAAAAGAGGTCCCCGACTGGCTTTGCATAGTCGTTTGGCCAGGAACAAAAGCATCTACCTGCCCATCGGCAGCCAAATCAATATGCATAGCGCTATAATTAGAGTAGCTGGCCAAGAAGTCGGGATTGTTGGGGTTTAGGGAAGCCACGGCCAAAACATTGTCGTTAAAGCTCTCCTGAGGGTCCTCCTGAAAAGGCGAATTAGAGGGCCAGTGTTTTTGGTTGGCCGTATTGTAGCCATCATTTCCAGCAGAAGTAACCAAAAGCAAATGCTCCTTACTGCCTGCATATTTAATCGTGTTTTCTAGCAAAATACAAGGCTCTCCATAATAGCCCCAGCTTGCATTGACCACGCGAATGCGGGCCGTATCGCCAGAAGGAAGAACATCGGCATAATCGGTGGCTTGGCGAAGTGCACAAGCGGCTTCAAAAACAGAACCTGCTCCTGTTCCATTGGTATACTTATAAGGCACAATGGCAATATCGTCATTACTGTTGCTATTGGGTAGGATATTGGGGCTAGAGAAACCGCCAAGAACCGAGGCTACGGCTGTTCCGTGTCCGTGGTCGTCATAGACATTGCCGTTTCGGTCTAGGTAGTTCCAACCCCAGCCATTGTCTGGCTCACAATCGCCATCATCATCAATGCCATTGTTATCATTATCTTCGGTATTGACCCAGATGCGTTCTTGCAAACTACTATTATTATAGTCAATACCGGCATCAATCATCCCAATTAGAACGGGATTGTTGTTGGGGTGGCTGGGCGCAAAGTTGGGGGCTGCAGCACTACCACTACCACCTGGGCCGAGGAGTTGGTAATTGGGGTCGGCACTGAGGAGCTCTGCTTGTCCTCTTGTGGTACTTGCCGTATTTCTTGTCCCTCGCCCTACATTTTCCACCAAAGCTTGATTAGAAGTATCGCTAATTTCCCAAAGCTCAATAGAGCCACAAACACAAGAATCGATCAAGCTAACGCCTAGCTCTTCTCTAAGGGCCAGTTTTGTTTCTGCCGAAATGGTATCTTGAAATTGCACCAACATCTGCTGGCAGTTAATCGGAGCGCCCAAGCTATCAAAACAGTTGCCCACAATTAGGCGTTTTGGGCGGCTAGCAAAGCCCTTGAGCGGAAAAGAATCATGGCGCACCTCGGCAAAGTATTTCCAGACAGAATGCGCTGCCGAATCAAGCGGTCCGACTCTCAAAATATTGGGATGATCAATATCTGGCCCAGCCAAAAAGCCTGTATCTGTGGCCGTAACTGGAAAAATGGTATTATCAAAACCCTGTGGAGTTCCATCAGAGGCTAAGCCGCCCAAGCTTTCTAGAGTAAGTCCCTTCGTTCTAAACCAACGAACAGTATTGACCAAATTGGGGTCAAAGCCTACATTGCTGGGGAGATAAACATATTTGCCAGTGCCTCTCCGACGAACACCGCCCACTCCAGCACTATCGATACCCGTACCATAGGTAAAAGCAGCTAAGGTATCAAAAAGAAGACCCGCGCCAGCTCCACTATTCCAATAAGGTGGAATATAATGACTAACAGGAGCAGTAACTCCCGCAGGAAGGTTATTGTGTACGGTAAACTGTGGGGCATTCACTGCTCGAACTAGCGTAAAGAAGTCATCAAAATGAAAGCGGTTGCCATCTATGCCAACGCGCTTCAAATTACTAAAGTTACGAACATTGCCAGAGGTGGGCTGTAGCTTTCTAAAGTTACAATTAGAAATGTCAAAGGTAGTCAAAGGAGCATTGAGATCCTGGGCGGTTAAAAAATCTTCTAGCGGAAAAACACCCACCAGTCCCAGATTGCCAGAAAGGTTCAAAACCTCCATAAATTCAGCGGTATTATCCGGAAAACTACTGATCTGCCCATAAAAAAAGTTGTTGTTTAAACGCAGTTCTCGAAGCTCTCTATACGGAGCCAAAAAGTTATTGTCCAAATGGCAACGAATGGTATTATGAGACAAATCTAAATACTCCAAGTGATTAACACTATTCTGCAAAGGATAAACACTATCCAACTCATTATGCGATAGGTTAATGTATACTGCAGTCGCTTGATCTACCAGCTTATCCAAATTGGCTATACCATCAAAGTTGTTATACGAAAGGTCCAAATGAAGGCTGTAAGGCGTAAAGTTGGGCGTCGGGTCCGGAAAAGGGTAGGTGGTTCCCGCCGCCACATTCATTGCAGAACTGGCCTCCAAACGGCTCAATGGACAGTCTTCTAGCAGCTCCTCAATATGAGCACTTGTGGTCATCGCATTATTACTAATGTCAAGCAAATTTAAAACAGTCGCATTGGAGGCATTAATGATGCCCGTCAAGGCATTGTCCTTGGCCTTCAATACCTCTAAACTACTCATCGCCGATGCCATATCTAACTGCCCCACAAAGCCGTTTCCACTAATGTCAAGTACTCTAAGGTTTTGAGCACTAGCTGGATAAAAGGAAAATAAAGCGCTAGGCGTAATAAAGGTATTATGGGAATATAGCTCTTCCAATCCAAATTGCCCCGAAAAATTGATACTGTAAAAACTGCTATCATAGAATAACGTATTATTACTAATATCAACTACTCTGAGCGCTTGCTGCCCCCCCTGAAACATAGCAGCAGGAAAAGAACCCAACAACCCACAACTGTCTAAGTAAATCTCTTCCAAAAAGAAAAAATCAGCTAAACTATAACTCGTAATGGGCATAGATAAAGGCAATCCACTCAAATCAATCCGAATGACATTCCCAGAGGCATCCGTATCTACACCATACCAATCTGAAGCCGGGTTAGTAGGTACCCAAACTTCTGTACTCGCCAAATTAGGCGAAGAGTTCCAACTATTAGGTATAGGTATATTCAAGCTATCTAAACCACCAAATTTTTGAGCAAATTCTAGTAGCTCTACAGAGTCTATTGTGCTAATTTGCGCCTGCCCAAAAAAAGGCATAAACATAAAGAGAAGGATAAAGGGGTAGGGGGATTTCAACATAGTTTCAGTTAGTTTAGGGTTAATTTGCTAAATGCAAAAGTCAAAGTCACAAAAATAGGGCAGGATTAGCAGTTTAGCGCAATTTATTTACTTTAACGTAAGTCAATGCCTATTTATAAGCCATTGCTACTATTATTTTATTTTCTATCTGATGAGGTTTTGGGGCTGCCCCTCGCCTTTGGCTCGGGTCGGGCTGTGTCGCAGCTCGCTGTTCGCTCGGCCCTGCGGGCTTTTTCGCTGCGCTTCAAAAGCCCTAGGTCTGGCCTTCGGCCACTGCTATCCATCCCTCAGCCGGCGGCTTCGCCGCCTCTAGATGCAAAATGGACCAAACAAAGAAGCCCCTGGCAACTAGTTGCCAAGGGCTTCAAGCTAAAAAGCAATTGCGCAAATTATAATTTCTTGCGTGCAGCTTCTACTATAGCCAAAAAGTCTTCAGCATCTAAAGATGCACCGCCCACCAAAGCCCCATTGATGTTGGGCTGGGCAAAAAGGGCTGCCGCATTGCTCGGCTTGCAACTTCCACCATACAAAATAGTCGTTCTCTGGGCCAAATCCTCAGAAAATTGTTTGGCCAAATAAGCCCGAATAAAAGCATGCATTTCTTCGGCCTCTGCCGGACTAGCCGTCTGCCCCGTGCCAATGGCCCAAATCGGCTCATAGGCCAAAACGATCCGCTCCATCTGCTGGACATCTAGTTGCCCCAAAACGTCCTGCAATTGCTGCTCTACAAAAACCTGCGCTTGGCCCTCCTTCCGAACCGGCCAAGGCTCTCCAAAACAATAGATCGGCTGCAAGCCCTGACGCAATGCTTGCTTGACTTTGGCCGTGAGCATCTTAGCATCTTCAGCAAAATCTCTTCTGCGCTCAGAATGGCCCAAAATTACATACTTAAGACCCAAATCCGCCAACATAGAGGCCGAAATCTCTCCCGTATAAGCCCCCTCTTTCTGAATATGGCAGTTCTGGGCCCCAATATATACATCAAAACGATCTTTGGCCAAGGTCTGGGCCGTCTGCAAATGAATGTAGGGCGGACAAATCACCATTTCTTTGCCCTCGGGCAAAGGTTCTAGGGCCGAAATAATCTGATTCAGTAGCATGATCCCTGGAATATAAGATTTATTCATCTTCCAGTTGGCTACCACTAATGACTTAGCTTTCATTTTTTATGGGCAATTTTAAACTTGAATATCTATTTTTTCTCCCAAATACTTGGGTGCTGTCCCTAAGATATATAAATCTACCCAAGCCCCCAAACGGGCCAAATATTCTCTGTAAATCACTTTCTTATTGGACCATTTCGGAAAGTCTGCATCATAGGCAATGGCATCTATACCACAGGCGCTAGCAATCCATAAGGCCCGAGGATTATGAAAACCCTGAGAAATAATAGTAATCTTTTGCTGCTGAAAAATCTTTTTGGCCCGCACCACCGAGTCTAAGGTCCGCAAACCCGCAAAATCCATCGTAATGGCCGAGGCAGGAACGCCTAACTTAATGAGCTTTTCACGCATATCTCGGGGCTCATTATAATTGTGGTTGCTGTTGTCGCCACTCACTAAAAAATGCTTCACTTTGCCGGCATGATAAAGCTCGGCGGCGGCTTTCATGCGCAAACTAAAAAAAGGATTTTCATAACGGCCATTGACCGAACGAGAGGTGCCCAAAACTAAGGCGACTTCTCTAGCCTCAATCTGCTCCACATCTTGGTAAGATTGCCCTTTGGCCCAGCTCAACATAGCATAATTGACCGAAAGGAGTAAAATAAGAGCCGTAGCAGAAAGCCCTAAAGCCAAATAGGCCATTTTTTTCCAATGCTTTAATATTCTCATAGTTGGTAAATTGGTGGTTCAAATAGGGGCTTGGGAAATGGGGAGGCGGCAAAGCCGCCTTGGCCGAAGGCCAAAAATGGCCTAGCGCTGTGCAGGGGTGGCCGCAGGCCAGACCCAGCCGCCAAAGGCGGCGCAGGGCCGAGCAGACTTGCGAGCCCCGCAACATAGCGCCGCAGCTTTGCTGCGGAGGCCCCTAATGCTGCAGAATCAACTTTGCTGAAAACTGCTCGCTTTTTCGTCCTTTGGGCCAAAGATTGAGCAAATAACTTCCTTGGGGAATGGCCGAAAAATCTAGCGGCAAGCTGCGGCCCAAAAGTGGTGCCTCGCCTCGGGCGACCTCTTGGCCCAATAAATTGAAGAGGCGATATTCTATTTCATCATAGCTATCGGGCAATAATACAATGAGTTTTCCTTGGCTAGGGTTGGGCAAGATACTCAATTTGTAGGCATTATCTTCCATGATGGGGTAGACTAAATTGGGACGGACCAAGGCCAGCGCCCGCCAAATATCTAGGCGGCCCCAACCAGCACTAAAATTGGGATGGGCATCTTGGGTCAAGCCGCCACAATCTTCGCCGGGCAAGGGCAAAGCCGATTGCCGCAAAATTTCTTCTATGCGCTCTACATCTCCCTTGAGCTCGGGGGCGGCAGAGAGCAAAAGGGCCACGGCCGCAGCTACATGAGGGCCTGCCATGCTAGTGCCCGAAGAGCTGCTATAGCCCTCATTGAGGACCGAAGAGCGGATATTGACCCCGGGAGCGGCAATGTCTGGCTTGGGCTTGTCGTTGCTTGGATTAAGGGATGGCCCGCGGCTACTAAAGCCTGCAATTTGGTCCTCTATAGTACTGGCGGCCACCACAAAAGATTCTCCAAAAATAGCGGCTGGATTTTGAATACTGCCGCAGCTAGGTCCGTCATTGCCAGCCGAAACGACCACCATAATCCCCGCTGCCTTGAGGTTGATCACCGCTTGTCGAAGCAGGGCGAAGTTATCGGAGTGGCAGCCCTCTACGGGAGGGCAGCCCCAGGAGTTGTTGATCACATCGGGTGCTTTGCTGGGGTCTGCATCGCTACCACTAAGGTTTGTGGGGGCCAAAAACCACTCAAAGCATTCTAAATAGCTGGCGGGGCTGCCCCAGCCTCGGTCCATATTTCGGCAGCCCATCCATTGGGCCTCAGGGGCAAGGCCAATATTTTCGTTGGGGGCCAGGCCCGTCATGGTCCCCATAGTATGGGTACCGTGAGCATGGTCGTCGCAGGGGGCTTGGGCATCAAAGCCACAGGGATTATCTGAATTATTGTGCAAGGGGCTGGCCTCATGTATGGCATCATGCCAGTTATAATTATGGTCGTTTTGGGCCGTTCCTCTATATTGGCTATTAATGGCCGGATGCTCCCAATCGTAGCCCGTATCTTGGCCCGCTAGCACTACGCCAGCGCCCTTAAAGCCCAAGGCCCAGAGAAGCTGCGCCCGAACCTGCTCAATCCCCCAATTGCTATAGCTTTTGCTGCCATGGGCTACTGGAAAACTCGCCTGCATATTGGGGTTGGGGAGAATGCGGGCAATATCGGCTCGCTGGGCCAACTGCTCCAAATCGCTTGCTTTGGCCCAAACTCTTATTGCATTGACCACTAAAAAAGACTGATGCTGAACCTCTAAATTCTCTAATTGGGCCAAAATAGGCGCCTGCACAGCCTGCGCTTTTTGGAGTTGGGCAAAGACATAAGTTCCCTTGGCCAATTTCCCCCTTTTGGGAAGCTCAGGAAAGTCAGCCTGCTGCTCCAACAATAAAAAACAGTCAATTAAGGACTCTTGCTCCATATCAATGATGGGCGAAATCTTTTGGGCCCAAAATAAGGTCGGCAAAGAAGACAAAAAAAGCAGGTAGATGATACGCATAAATGATTTTATTTAGATGAGGTCCGTAATAATAAGTTTGTTTAAAATACGTAGCCAAAAACTAAAAAGTGGGCTGCCTCCCAAGTTTAAGGCAGAAAAACATAGCGCTTTTGCTCAACCTCCCAAACCAAAGGCTGCTTTTGCTCCTCAAACAACTGATAAGCATCGGCCAAATTGGACCAAAAATCAAAGTAGGGGCTATCCTTATGTTGGTCTAAAACGGCCTGTTCTAAGGCAAAGGGATAGCAATGAACCTGCACCGAGGATTGCCCCGCAGATAAAGCCGCCGCTACCGCCCCATAAATTTCCTCAATAGCAGCATCGGTCATGGCATAACAACCAATAGAAACACAGTCGCCATGTACCATCAAAAAAGAACCCGTCCGCTGATGGGCTCTGTCATAGGCATTCGGATAACCCAAATTGAAGGCTAAATGATATTTGCTCTTGGGCTGGAGCTGCGATTTTTGGACCTCATAAATTCCCTCTGGCGCCCGACCATCGCCCTCCTTGAATTTTGGCCCCAAGCCTTTAGTACCATAGCTGCAAATAGGATACTTTTGTACTAAAGTATAGGGGAAATGCGTTTCTTTTTGCATCCATAATTCTAAGCGCCGCTCCGCCTTGAAGATCCGAATCAAGACCGGATTACCCAAATGTAATCCCTCTTTTTCTAACTGTTTGCTTAAGCTTCTTCTGGGCTCCGTCTGCGCCAACTTAGAATGGCAAGAAAACGCCAAGAAAAAAAGGAATGGAAAAGATAAATGGCAAATATGGAATTTGGCCAACAAATTGGTGGTTGGTATAAAATAGTACAACATAAAAATTTTATTTAAAGCAGCAGATAAGTCAGGAATAAATAAAGGTAAATATCCATCGTTTTTCTACAAATGTTAATTTGGAACGGCTTGTTAACCAATTTGTTGGAGATGCAAAGGGAATAGCTTATCTTTGTCTCCCGTTATCCTTGTCCGCCTCAATAGAATGCAATGAAAGTGATGTTTTCCAATTAGAAATTTGGCCCTTTGCTCTTTTTTTAGATAGATAAATGCTACTTCTCTTGTCTTCGATATACAAATGCCTGAAAATGAAATCATTTCTCCCCTTATTTCTCCTTAGCTGTCTGCTCTTGGTCTTTTGGCCCAATTCAACAACAGTCTGGGCTAGCCCCCAAGGCCCAGCAGAGGATTTTCGTCCCCTCATTGATGATCATTTCTCTCATGTGGATTACCTGCCCCGATATCGCGAAAAAAACAAAAACTTTATCATCTCGAAGGTAGAATACGGCGCCAAAGAGGTCGTCCTGCATTGTATCTATATTTCTACCCATAACGATATGCTGGAGTTTGTCGGCCACGACCTCCCTTATGCCTGGGCCCTAGAAACACCCAAACGGCCCAGTAGCCAACAAGAGTCTTTGCGCAAATTGGCCACGGTCAAAAATATTCGCCTCAATAATGAATTGCAATTAGCCAAGCTAGAAGCCGAACAGCGCTTCCCAATTATGCCCCAAAAAGGGGATGTCCTTAGCTGTGAGCTACATATCGATAATTTACCCTATTTCGTTAAGGTGGTCAACCTTACCGGGGGACCACAAGATGCCAATTTTAGAACTTATTTTGAGGTTAATGACCTCATGCTCAAAACAGCAACTAGCCCTACCCTGGGTAGCCAACAAGAAATGAAAACAAAGCTAGATAATTTCTATACAGAATTTAACTACGCAAAGTCTAAGGTCTATGAGTCTGAAGAACTCATCCCCAAAGCCGAAAGCCTAGGCGAACGCCCCAATATGCCCATTCAGTCAGCTATGCAGCCCGTAGATTATATGCCTAATATGCTCAATACGGTAGAAGATTTAGAGTGCCAAAAACGAGTGATTCTCAAAAATGTCTATTTCCACGATAATAAAGCCCGCTTTTCTAAACGGATACATGCCATGAAAACCTTGGGGATTGTCCAAAATTACCTAGAACGATACCCCTCCGCTAAGGTGGTCCTGCACGGACATACCGATATTTTTGGCGATGCCTACAATAACCTCATCCTCTCTAAGGAACGGGTGCTGGCCGTCAAAAGAGCCTTGATCCAAAAAGGGGTGGACCGCAAAAGAATTATTACTCTTCATCATGGTGGCTCTCAACCTTTGCCGCAGCACGAAAATGGCGGGGCGGTTAACCGCCGTGTAGAGGCCGAAATTATTTGTGGCGAACAAGATGGCCCAAATTAAATTGATGATTTAGATCCAAAAAATAGCCCTCCGTAGCGTTCTGCTGCTGGGGGCCTTCTTTATTCTTTTTTGGGGCCCGCGGCCAGCTAGCCTTTGGCTAGCTGGCCGCCGCTATGCTTTGGGGCTCGCAAGTCTGCTCGGCCCTTCGTTTTTTCGCTGCGCTCAAAAACTCGGTCTGGCCTTCGGCCACCCCGCCGCAGCGCTGGGCCAAAGACGGCTTGGCAGAAGGGCTAAGAGAGCTGCTGGACCAATAGCTCCATATAATGCTCAATTTCCTGAAACTCTTGCAAAAATATTTTAGCCTCCTGCCGTACCGTTTCCGCACTCAAGGGCTGGCGAACAGATAGCTCAAAACGATTGCCCTTATGAGAAAGGCCCAAATAAGCCGTTTGGTCCACAAAAGCAAAATAAACAGGCCGCTCCCAACGAGCCGAAATATCTAGCAAAACCTGCTGTAAGTCCAAACGCAATAGTTTGCGGCTGCCCTCGGGGCTATCTCCATAAATGGCATAACGCTCCGAAAATTCGGGCAGCCCCTCAATTTCAATATGCTTTTGCTTAATCTGAAGCATAGAAAGCGCATCGTTTACCCAAGAAAACCATTTGGAGTTTTGGGCGTTTTTTATCAATTGTGGAACTACTAAGGTGGATCCAATTTGGCTGCTGTTGGGCAGCCGAATGCGGCCAAAAATTCCCTTAAACACAACAGAAATATTGACCTTTTTCTTGTTGCCACTGCGGTTTTCTGTCCGTCTTTTGGCCTCAATTTCTGAAAAATCGATGGGGAAATTGCCAATTTGGCCCACAAACAAATCTTCGCCTTTTAGGATATTGGGCGGTGGCTGAAATAAGCCTGCTCTGCGCAAATCATCTAGGGTTAAGCTATTTTTTGGCCGATACTCAAAATGAGGATGCTGGCCCAAAAGCGGCAGCAAAAGCGCTTCTTTTAGCTCGCCCCGCAGGCGGTCCAAACGATTGCGGCCCGCTCTACTATAAATTACAATGGCGCCAATAAAAAAAATAAAGGCGGCCACCCCAGTAGGAATCGGAATCGCCTTGCTATCTAAATTGCTCAGAGCAATATAGGCAAAAAGCAAAGCGATGGCCAAAGGAATTAGGGCCAAGGACTTGAGCAAATAGTAGGGAATTAGTTTGCGCTTTCGCAGCTTTTCGGCCTGAGGAATCAGCTGTTCAATTTCTTGAATATGGGCGTTGAGGTCAAACATAAAGAGGAGATTTAGAGCAAGAAAAGTGGTCCAGAAAGGCGCGAAGCCGCCTTGGCCACAACAAGGCCTTTAGGCCGCAGTTCGACGACCGAAGGGAGTAACCGATGTGCAGGGGTGGCCGTAGGCCAGACCGAGCGGGCGTAGCCTGCGCAGGGCCGAGCGACCCGACCAAAGGGAGCCGACGCAGCGAAGCAAGTAATAGCGAGCCCCGAAACGACAACAAGAACTTTAGTTCGCAGTTCGACGACCGAAGGGAGTAACCGCCGCAAGGCGTAGCCGCAGCGGAGGCCCCAAAGCAAAATACAAAAAAATTACTTTTGGCAATTTAAAAGTTGATTTTGCACCTGATCGAGTTGTAGGAACTCCCCCTTATTGCCCCAAGAATTGCGGATATAATTGAGCACATTCGTAATTTCTACGGCGCTCAGGGCTTTATTTTCGGGCATTTCATTGTCAAATTCTTGTCCATTGACGAGAATAGGGCCATCTAGGCCGTATCGGATCCAGCAGGCGGCGGCGGTACCGGCCTGCATCAGGGCATCGGCTTGGGCGAGGGGGGGGATTAGTTCTTCTAGGCCTTCGCCTTGCTCGCCATGGCAGTTGGCGCAATGTTTTTCGTAGAGCATGGCGCCATCGCCGTAGGCATTGGGTTGTTTGCAGGCAAAAAGGCCCAAAAGCAGGAAGAAAAGGAAAAAGGGGCGCATAGGCGGTTTATTTTTCGGCCAAAAGGATGGCAATATCTTTAATGAGGTCCTTCATTTTTTCGGGATCTGTACCATCATACATTCCTCGGATGCGGCGGTGGCGATCGACTAGGGCGACGGCGCCACTATGGTCAAAGCCACCAGGGACGCCCTCATCGACCAAGGCTGCAATGAGATATTCTGGGGAGAGTTTATAGATATCCTCATGCTTACCGGTGAGCAAATGCCAGCTTTTGGCGTCAATATTAAACTTATCGGCATACCAAGCGAGGCGGCCAATGGTATCGTGTTTAACATCGATAGAGTGGGAGAGGAGGAGAAAATCGTCTTGGTCTTTATATTCCTTGTAGACCTTTTTGAGGTTGGCTTTCACCTTGGGGCAGATGGTGGGGCAGGAGGTAAAGAAGAAATCGGCGACATAGACCTTGCCTTTTACGGTAGCCTGGGTAATATTTTCGCCTTCTTGGTTATAGAGGCTAAAATCTGGAATTTTATGTTCGGTAGAGTCATAGACCGTTTTGCCGTCAACGGTTCTTTCGGTCACTTCGGGTTGGCCCAAAACGGGCAGTATTTTTTGTGGGCCAGAGTTACAGGCGCCCAAGAGAGCGAGGGCGAGCAAAAAGATGAAAAATTTAGTATTCATAGTATTGACAATCTTTATTTAATCTCTTCAAGGAAGCCCTTGGCATTTTGCATACTGTTTTGCATCAGCCTAGTGACCTCTTCAATTTTTTCTTCTTCGGTTTGTAGGTAGCTCCAAAGTTCTTTTTCTGAGCTTTGGGTATAAAAGTCTTCATTGAGGTGAGGGTTTTTAAAGGCGTTCATCCAGTCAAACATAGACTCATGGCCTTTTTTGAGCTGGGCCAAAATGAGCAAAGCGGCCTTTTTTTGTTCTGCGGACAGGCTGTCTGTAGTCCTTAGTTTACGCAGTTTAAATTGATAGGCTTCTAGCTGCCCAATTTCGGGCATAATGCTATCGTGTTTGGCCACGACAACTGTATAGAGCGAATCTAGTTGGGGCGAAAGGCCGCTTTGATTGTTGGGGGGAGGCGTGGGATTTTGGCAGGCTGCAAGTAAGAGCAAGCCAAGAAATAAGGCGTGGAATTTAGCCATTTTTTTGTTGATTTTTTAGCCATTTGAGTCCTTCTCGTCGAGAAAGGCCCGAGAGTTTAGCTTCATGTGAGTGAATAAAAGTAGTAACGGCTGGGCCGTTGGTTTTAGAGTACTCTCTGAGGGACCAACCGATTGCTTTTCGGATAAAAAAGTTGGTTTCGGGGGCTAGTTCTAAAATAATTTCTTGCAAGAGGGGCCAATCTGTTTTGTCTTTATAGCGAAGTTGAAAGAGCAGGGCTGTTCTTCGGAGCCAGAGGTCTTCAGATTGAACCCAGTTTTTAACCTCTGTTTTGAGGGAGGGAAAGCGCTGCAAATAGGGGCCAATGAGTTTGGGGCCAATATAATCGCAGCTATCCCACCAACTATTGCTTTGCAAGAGCTGCAGCAAAAAGGGGAGGAGTTCTGCATTTTCCGTTTTTTGCAAGGGTTTTTCTAAGAGCTGCATGGCCTGATAATGCAACTCTCGATAATCTTGTGCCCAAAGTAAGGCGACAAAATCAAACAAATCTTGTCCTTTTGGCAGCTGCTGTTTAGCCCAAAATACTTTTTGAGTCGTTTTCCGAATAGGAGCAGGCAAGCCCAAAAAGCTAAATTGATTTCGCATATAAGCCGACATAGGCGCCGCCTTTTCTTTAATAGCCGCTTCCTGAAAACAAGAAATTAAGGCAAGCATTAAACGCTGAACTGTTCTGTCCGTCTGTTTCAAAAGTTCACAAAATTTTAATATAGATAGATTTAATAGAATTTTATTTTGAAAAATTTAAGAGTTATCCATTTTTGAGTTAATTTTAATAAAGCAAGCAATACCCTAAATTTGAAATGAAATTGATGGCTTCCCCTATAGCCTAGCTTCACTCCTAAACTTAATTTTTATGAAGAATAGTCATTTTATGTTGCTCCTGTTTAGCCTGTCTTCTGTGGCCTTGTTGGCCCAGCCTGCCGAGGCTTACCTCTCTAAAGAACATTACAAAAAACTAGATGGCAACTTAGAGCGTCTTTTTCATCTGCGTCAAGGTGTTTTTCGGCAAAAGAATAAAACAAAAAGTGGCGAGTTGAAATCATGGTACGTGAATTCGGGCCAAGATAGTGTGATGTTGTATACTGTAGCCCTAGGCAATAAGCACCGAGATGGCTACTGGCTGTTGCATTATCAGTTTATGAGCAATTTGCCCGATATGCCAGTCTATACCGCCCTAGAACATATTACAGAAATTAACCGCGATAGTTTGCACGGGCAAATGTATAAACTTCCGGTAGAAGTTAAACTGAGCCAGCTCCTAAAAAAGCCCAAAAAAAACCTAGGCAAAATTAAATTAGATCTAGAAGAACTAGAGGCTCTAGATGAGGAAATCTTTTATTGGAAAAGGGACTATAACAGCTTTGAAGGCCACTCTTTGCCCTATTTTCAAAACCAAGCAAAAAGAGAAGAGAAAAAATATACCATAGACTACTACTATATCCACCTAGATGCCCTCTGCTTTATGGCCAAACCCGCCAAGACGAAGGTGAGCATAGAGTTGGTCAAAAAACATATCCCCAAGGTAGAGAGCTACAAAACCTTTTTGCTCCGTAGCCAAGCCTACCAAACCGCCATCTTTGAAGACTACTTTAAAAAGCCTAAAAAACGCTAATGATTAGCCCCCGAAAAACTATGTCTACCAAATTAGTTGATTATTTGTTGGCCTAAATGACTGCAAATAAAAATTATTATCGGCTTTTTTGCTTAAATACAAACAAAATGCTATTTTTAGAGTTGTGAGGATAGCGCTAGCAATAAGCGCTTTTCCCCAAAAGAAGAGATACGGCTTTAGGCCCTGTCTCTTCTTTTGGGTTTAAGGCAGCCCCTTAAACTATAGTGATTCAGAAAGTATAATCTATAAAAACATATAATCATGGCAGAACTTGTTGATAATAAACAAATAGAGGTGCTAAAAGGAGCCGAGTATTTGGTCCGCGATAGCCAAGCTAATGAAACTTATATCCCCGAAGAAAGTAATGAGGAGCAGGAGATGATCCGCCAAATGGTGAAGGATTTCTGCGATACGCATATCTATCCCAATTACAGCAAAATCGAAAAGCAAGAAAATAATATTGCTAAGGACCTTTTGGCTGTAGCTGGTGAGCAGGGCCTTCTCAGCGCACATATTCCCGAAGAATATGGCGGAATGCCCATGGATAATAATACCAATACAATCATCACAGAAGAAATTGGCCGTGCTGGCTCTTTCTCTGTTGCTGTAGCCGCTCATACAGGTATCGGTATGCTCCCTATCCTTTATTATGGCACCGAAGAACAAAAACAAAAGTACCTCCCCAGCCTCTGCGCTGGCCAAATGGCCGCCTCTTACTGCCTTACCGAACCCGGCTCTGGCTCCGATGCCCTAGCCGCTAAAACTAAGGCGATCCGCTCTGAAGATGGAGAACATTTCTTTATCACCGGACAAAAAATGTGGATCACAAACGGCGGTTTTGCCGATGTCTTTATCGTCTTCGCTCAAGTAGATGGCGATAAGTTTACTGGATTTTTGGTAGAACGTGGAGCCGAAGGCCTTAGCCTTGGCGCCGAAGAAGATAAACTCGGGATCAAAGGTTCTTCTACCCGCCAAGTTTTCTTCGAAAATGTAAAGGTATCTAAGGATGCCGTTTTGGGAGAAATCGGAAAAGGCCACCTCATCGCCTTTAACGTACTAAACGTAGGCCGATTTAAGTTGGGCGTGATGACCCTAGGTGGCGCTAAACGCAATGCCGACCTAGCCGTGCAATACGCTAACGAACGCCATCAATTTAAACAGCCAATTAGCAATTTTGGCGCGATCCAACATAAATTGGCCCAACAAGCTACTCAAATCTATGCCGCAGAATCGGCCCTCTACCGTAGCTCTATGCTCCTCCAACAAAAGGCTAAGGCCCTTATGGATGCAGGCAAAACTTTTGCCGAAGCCAAACTAATCGCCGCCGAAGAATATGCCGTAGAATGCGCTATGCTTAAAGTAATCGGCTCCGAAATGCTCGACTATGTAGTCGACGAAACGGTCCAAATCCATGGTGGAAATGGCTTCTCTGAAGAGTATTCTGCCGCCCGCGCTTATCGCGATGCCCGAATCAACCGAATCTTTGAAGGAACCAACGAAATTAACCGCCTGCTCACTTTCTCTATGACTATGCGTAGAGCCATGAAAGGCGCTATCGATATCACCGGACCCGCTTGGGAGGTGCAAAAGGAGTTGGCTAGCATGCCCAAAATCGAAAATCTCGACGGCCCCCTAGCTCAAGAAATTAAAACCGTTAAACAACTCAAGAAAATGGCCCTTATGGTGGCCGGTGGTGCCGCCAAATATCAACTTGATGGCAAATTGGACCTCAAAAATGAACAGGAAGTCTGCATGAATATCGCCGACCTGATGATCGACGCTTTCGTGGCCGAGTCTTTCCTTCTCCGTGTCCAAAAATTAGCCGAACTCGGAAAAGATAATAGCAATCCCGAAAAAATGCTTAAGATTTTCCTTAACGATGCCCTCGATCGCGCCGCCAAAAATGCCAAAGATGCACTCTGCTCTTTCGCCGATGGCGATGCCCTCCGCATGATGCTCAATGGCGTGAAACGCTTTAGCAAAGGCGGACAATACAATGTCAAAAATCTAGGTCGTGAAGTCGCCAAAACACTTATCGACGCTAATGAGTACTGCTTCTAATTAGCAGAATATCAATCAAATTTAAAAGGTCTGCCTCCTCAGAGGTAGGCCTTTTTTGTTTGGATACTACTGTTTTGGGGCCTCCGCAGCTTTGCTGCGGCGGGCCCTTACAGGGCTCGCAAGTCTGCTCGGCCCTGCGTTTTTTCGCTGCGCTCAAAAAACTAGGTCTGGCCCTTCAGGCCACCCTTACAGGCCCCTAGGCCTGCGGGCGCTTCGCGCCCTGTCCGCCGCAAACTGGACCAAATCAATCCTCCGCCCAAACTTTACAACCCTCTGTGCAGTTCTGACAAATGTCTATCTGATCCCGACCCCTAAATAATAATTCCCTAAATTCCTGATAAGCCTCCGACCACCAAATTTCCTCAAAACTAGCCAACTGCAATTGCCCCAACTCATGCTGCGCATCTTTGTCAAAACAACAAGGCAATACCCGCCCATCCCAACTAATTACACAAGAATGCCAAAGCTTCCAACAATGATTCAATAACTCATTCTTGATGACATAACTCCCATCCGCCTGCTTGGCATATCGAGCATATTTACTTTCTGTCGGAATCAAGGGGTTGCCCTGCTTGTAATCATAGATCTGAGCAGTCTTCAATTTAACCTCATCCACCCCAATCTCTTCCGCCAATCGATAAATGTCTGGTATCTGATGCTCATTGGGCCGAACAACCAAAAACTGAAAGATCAAATAGGGCGTTTTGCTCTTCAACTTCTTGCGCCACTTGACCATATTCCTAGCCCCCTGCAATACGTTCTCCAGCTTTCCACTCTTCCGATAGGCCGAGTAGGTCTCCTGATCACTGCCATCTATAGAGATAATCAAACGGTCCAAACCCGATTCTATCGTTTTCTTCGCATTGGCCTCATTCAAAAAATGTGCATTGGTAGAGGTCGCCGTATAAATGCCCTTTTGCTTGGCATAGGCCACCATCTCCAAAAAGTTGGGGTTGATGTAGGGCTCCCCCTGAAAGTAAAAGGTCAGGTAAAAGAGCTGCCCCCCCATTTGATCCATCAAATTCCTGAAAAAATCCGCCTTGAGGTTGCCCGTTGGCCTAGAGAAGTTGCGCAATCCACTAGGACATTCCGGACACCTAAGGTTGCAGGCCGTGGTCGGCTCTATAGCAATAGAAAAAGGCAAACCCCATTGCTTGGGCCGCCCCAATAAACGACTATAATAATAGGAGCTGTAGACTTTGACTAGATTCCAAAATCGTTTTGGCCCAATCCGACGCCCCAAATTCCAGGCATCTTGCAATTTGGCTAGTTTAGACATAAGGAAGGTAACGTTCTTCTAATATATTACGATGATGACTTTCATGACCCAAGATGATGTAGGCCAAGGCCCGAACCGAACAAGTTTTGCCACTAGCTACACCCAACTTTAGCCAATCTTCTGCCCGAAGATGGAAAAAAAACCGCTGACTAAATTGTCGCAAACTCTGCCAATCCGCTAAAAGATCCGAAAGCTTCCGCTGATCCAAATTAAGGGCCTCAACATAAGCGTCTTCATCAAATCCAGCCAAGGCCTGCCCATCGTTCCGAACAAAACGCAGGGCTCTATATAACATGATTTGCTCGGTATCTATGCAGTGCTGTACCAATTCCTTTATGCTCCACTTGCCCTCGGCATAGGCAAAATTGCCAGCCTCCAAAGGTAAATGCCCCAATAACTCAAGGGTTTTGTCCATATTCAACTGAAACTGCGGCAAGATGGGCCTAGCCGGAACCAAGTTGATGTAGTTGGCATAAAAAGGCGCAAATTCTCCCGCTTCCGGACGTGCTACTGTTTGTTCCATTGACAATGAATTTTCTTTTCTTTAAATAGTTCTTCCCAAGCCGCTCTACTTTCATCGGTCTCCTGACTCAAAGGGTTGCCCTGCAGATAGAGCTTTCTCAAATTAGGCAAATCTTCTAACCAAGCAGGCAATTGCTCCAACTGATTATCCCCCAAATGCAATTCTTCCAAATCTTGCAATTGCCCCAAGGCTTCAGGCAACTGATCTAGCTCGTTTTGGTCCAAATACAAAATGCGCAAGGCTTGCAAATTAGCAATGCTGGCCGGCAAAAAGGCCAGCTCGTTCTCACTCAAAAAGAGCTGCTCTAACTGCGGCTGATATTGCAATTGCTCCAAAATAAGGGGCAGGTCCATATAACTCATCTTCCTCAGCCAAAGCCGCCTCAATCCCTTGGCCTGCCGCATCTCTTGGGGCCAGTCTTCTAGCTCCTTTTCATGCAAATAAAGGACCTGCAAACTATCAATTTGCTCTCCCGCTAACCCCACTATATCCCGACAAGCCCAAGATGGAGGCTGCACTTGCCCCATTGCAAACTGCCAAAACAAAAGAAAGCAAAACAAAAAATATAATCGCCCCATCAATATCGTTTTAAGTGTCAAAATAAAGCCGATCAAGCACTGAACTACCCTCAAAATACTGCTTTTCTAAAGATTTTAAAGCCTTCTCTTCGCCTAAGTCCCTAGATGATTTCCTTTTTTGGCCCCCTAAGGCCGCTACTCATCTACACAATAGCCTAATTTTTCACCCTTTTATTATGCCTTTAGGAGGCTGTTTTGGGGCTGCCCCTGCGGCCTTCGGCCTTGGGTCGGGCCATTTATTCCCGTTGGTCATCGAACTGACGCCCCTATAGGGGCTGGTTGTCGCAGCTCGCAGGTCTGCTCGGCCCTGCAGCGGCTGCGCCGCTTTGGTCTGCCGCCTTCGGCGGCCCTGCTACAGCCCCTCAGCCGGCGGCTTCGCCGCCTCTAGACGCAGAATAGCTTGCCGCAACTGTAAGCTGCCGTTTTGCATCTGCAGAATAGGACAAAAAGGTTTTGATGGGCTGTTTGGCCTTCGGCCATGGCGGCACTGCTGCTAGCTGCAGCCTAAAGGCCGCAGCCAAGCTTGTTGGGCCATCATCTTGCTCGCCGCAGCGGCTTAAAAGCTGCGGGTTTCAACCTGCTGCTATGGCCGAAGGCCAAACGGCCTAGCGATGTGCAGCAGTGGCCGTCAGGCCAGACCCAGGCGGTGCAGCCGCCGCAGGGCCGAGCGAACAGCGAGCTGCGAAACGTAGCGCCGCAAGGCGGAGCCGCAGCGGAGGCCCCAAAAAAAAGAGCCACCGAAAAGATCGGCAGCTCTATATCGTATAGATTCCAAAAGGGGAGGAGCTATCCTAGGGCCTTATCCAAATCGGCCAAAAGGTCATCGGCATCTTCTACCCCAACAGAAAGGCGAATGATCGAGTCGGTCAAGCCCACTTTGAGGCGCTCTTCGCGGGGAATAGCCGCATGCGTCATGCTAGCAGGATGGCCAATGAGCGATTCTACGCCACCCAAAGACTCGGCACAAGTGAAATAATGCACTTTTTCGAGCACCTTAGCGGCAGCTTCTGCGGTATCCTCCTTGAGGTTAAAGGACAACATAGCGCCAAAGCCGCGCATCTGCTTTTTGGCGGTTTCATGTCCCGCATGATGGGCCAAACCAGGATAATACACTTTATCTACCTTGGGGTGCTGCATCAAGAAGTCGGCAATTTTAGCGGCATTTTCGCTGGCTCTTTGTACCCGAAGATGTAGGGTTTTGATGCCACGAAGGACCAAGAAACAATCTTGGGGACCAGGAACGGCGCCCACAGAGTTTTGGATAAAATAGAGCTTTTCGGCCAAGGCTTCATCCTTCACCACCAAAGCGCCCATCACCACATCAGAGTGGCCACCTAGGTATTTAGTCACCGAGTGCATCACTACATCGGCGCCAAGGTCCAAGGGGTTTTGGAGGTAAGGCGTAGCAAAAGTATTGTCTACACAAACCATAATGTTGTGCTTCTTGGCTACGGCACAAATGGCCTCAATATCAATAATATTGAGCATGGGGTTGGTGGGCGTTTCTACCCAAATGAGCTTGGTTTTTTCAGTAATATGGGCCTCAATTTCGGCAGTGCCCTGCATCCCTACAAACTGAAACTTGATGCCATAGCGGCTAAAGACCTTCGTAAAGAGGCGGTAAGATCCGCCATAAAGGTCGTTGGTAGAAATCACCTCATCGCCTGGATCGAGCAGGTGCAAAAGGGCAGCTTCTGCGGCAAGGCCAGAGCCGAAAGTAAGGCCAAACTGTCCATTTTCTAGGGCAGCCAAGTTATCTTCTAGGGCTTTGCGGGTGGGGTTGAGCGTTCTAGAATACTCATAACCTTTATGTTGGCCCGGAGAGCTTTGGGCATAAGTAGAAGTCTGATAAATGGGCGTCATAATCGCTCCCGTTGCGGGATCGGGTTCAATACCTGCGTGAATGACTTTGGTTCCGAATTTCATAAAAATAAGTCGTTTAATTCGATTCTTAAATGAAGGTAGGGGAAGATACAAAAGTAGGGCTGTCTAGCCAAGTTCTAGGCATTCATTAAGACTATACTTAGATTTTGCTATACATTTGGGCGGTAAAGCCGTTGCGCATACGGGGTTCTACATAAGTAGATTTTGGGGGCAGGGTTCCTCTGAGGTCCGAGATAGAAATCAGGTCTTCCATGGCCACGGGATAGAGGTTGAAGGCGGCCAAGGCCGATTCTTCGTCTACCTTTCTCTCTAGGGCCGCGGGGCCTTTTACGCCACCTACATAACGGACCTCCACATCATTTCGGACATCCTCAATGCCCAAAATATCTTGTAAAATATAGCGATTGAAGAGGTGGACATCTAGGCTGTCGGCCACGCTGGTTTCATCGCCAGGGATATATTCTTCCTTTAAAATAAGTTTGCGCCAACGACCCTTAATATAGCAGCCCATTTCGCCACGGCGGACCGGGCGGAAGGCCATGGGTTCTAGGCTGACCTCATAATATTTCTCTAGTTTTTGCAAAAACTCCTCTTCACTAAGTCCTTTGAGCGACTTAAGAATGCGATTATAGTTATGGATCAGGATTTCGCTAGCGGGAAAATAGGCGGCCATAATATAGTGGTAAGGATTTTTGGCCTCCTTACTTTTATGTTGCATATACAGCCGTTCGGCGGTGGTCATGCGGTGGTGCCCATCGCAGATATAGCTACTTGGAATTTTATCCTTAAAGAGTTCTTGCAGCCGCTGCATATGCTCTTCTTCTTTGAGCAGCCAGAATACATGTTGGTCGTCTTCAAAGGGAATTTTAAAGCTAGGGGGCATAGAAATCGTGATGCGGTTAATCAGGGCATCAATTTCTAGCACATTGGGGTAAGTGAGCAAAATGGGCTTAATCACGCCATTGCGCTCCTCAAAAAGCTCTTGCATCCGCGCCTCTTTATCGGCCAGAGTAAACTCATGTCGTTTGATATGGCCCTGAATATAATCCTCTACATGGGTGCAGCTAATAATGCCGGTATGGCTGCGGTTGTGCCGGATAATTCGATAAATCAGCAGGCTGGGCTCTTGGTCCATTTGGTAGTAGCCATCTCGATAATAGAGGGGGAACTTGCGTTTGGCGGTGCCAAAAAAGTCGTCAAAGGAAATAATGTCGTTGAGGTCGGGCAAAACTGGCCGAAAAGGGATAATGTTAGCCATAAGAATATTGTTTTCTGTTGTTTGTTAGTCGATATTTTGGGGCCTCCGCAGCGCTTCGCTTGCGGCGCTATGTTGCGGGGCTCGCAGGTCTGCTCGGCCCTGCGCCGCCTTCGGCGGCTGGGTCTGGCCTGCGGCCACCCCTCCACAGCGCTAGGCCATAAAAAAGGCCAGCTCCAAGGGGGGAGCTGGCCAAATATATTACAAACTTTTTGTAAAAAAGCAGTTTATTTCTTGGTATCAAATTCAGGAGCCTCGCCAAAGTCAAAAACAAGCGAAAAGCGAAGCGTATTATCTAGTGGGTTGCGTTGGGCGGCTACAGCAGGCACTAGGTAAGAGAAGTTGATATTAAAGATATTGTACTTCAGGCCAAGGCCTAGAGTAAAGTACTTGCGGTTCCCTTTAGTAGAATGCTCGTTATAGTGGCCGGCACGTACAGCAAACTGTTTGTTATACCAATACTCCATACCAATAGAGTACATCAGTTCTCTAAATTCTTCGCCAGCGCCAGCGGGAGCATCATTAAAAGAAGAGAAAATAGAGCTAGGCACAGACTGCTGTTTATAGTCGGCGGTACCATCTCCTTGGCCGCTATCTCCATCGCTGTCATATTCAGGGTTATCAACTAGGTTGCCGTTTTCGTCTTCCATGCTGCGGGGAATTGGTGTAGGCACCATCAATTTATTGATATCTAGGGCAAAAGTGATCGAGTTATGCTCATCAATATCATAGGTAAAGGCAGAGCCTAGGCCAATATTGGCGGGCAGATAATCGCGGTCGGCAGATTGGGTATAAGAAATTTTAGAGCCCAAGTTGGTCATGGCCAGACCGATACGCAGATTCGCTTCCTTATCATTGACCTTCATGGGTTTGTTGTAGGTAAAGGAAACATCGGCGGCAAAGGCATGGGCGGGCGTAAGGGTTTCTCCGCCAGCGGCTACTCCTGTTCCTAAGCTAGAATAAATATACTTGAGGTTCATGGCTGCCGAAAAGTTTTGGCTCATTTTACGGGCATAGGCCCCAGTGAGTTCAAACTCTCTGGGGCTAACCGTTTGCAGGGCGTTTCCTTGGTCGTCGGTATATTGGATTTCTCCTAGGGAGAAATAGCGCAGCGAGCCGCCTAGGGTTTGGCGGTCATCTAGGTGTTTGTAGACCGAGACATAAGAGAGAAAAACGTCATTGAGGCCCAGGGCGCGAAGCCAAGGCGTATAACTCATAGATACTCCTACATCGCTAGAGGCCCAGGCGAGGTTAGAAGAATTGAAGTGCATAGAATTGGGGTCGGCATCTAGGGCAATGCCGGCATCTCCCATAGCGCCAAAGCGAGCATCTGGGGTAATGCGCAAAAAGGGAACAGCAGTAATAATGGTATTCGAGCAGGGGCTGCCATCGGGTTGAAGGAGTTGCCCATCTTGGGTTTGGATACATTGCGCTTTAGCTTCGGGCAAACCCAAAAATATTCCTAGGCCTAGAACAAAACTGAAGGCCTGCAAGATTCTCTGTTGCATAAGAGGTTAGATTAAATTTAAGATGATAATAGTTGGGCTGCCACCTAAAAGGTATTGGCCCCAAAGTAAAGCTGCTACATAGATAAAAAATTAAGTTATAAGTTTTAAGGGAGGGGAGTCTTTTAGTTTGGGATAAGTTGTACATTTTTGTGTTTGGGCGCCTAAAAATAGGGCTAAATCTTTGAGTTTTGTTAAAAAAACTGGACAAACTTGGGCCTGAGCCACTTTAAGCGCTATTTCTAGCATTTTGGACCAAGGCGCAGGCAGGCTTTAGGCCTGCCTGCTCGGCGCCCTAGGGCGCCTTTCTTGGATGAGCGATGCGCCGCAGTGGCCGTTAGGCCAGACCCAGCCGCCGCAGGCGGCGCAGGGCCGAGCAGACCTGCGAGCTGCAGAGCGTAGCGACCCGCCCGCAGGGCGGGACAGCCCCAAAAAATTATTTTAATAGCACTAATTTTTGGAAGCTAGCTTCTTGTTTGATTTCTGTTTCATCCTCTGCAGACAGGCTTTCGGCCTTCAGGCTGAGTTTATAGATATAGACCCCTCGGGCCAGTTGGTCGCCAAAGTCGTCGCGGCCATCCCAGTGGATGCCATCGATGCGGTAGCCGGTATTTTCGGCGGCGCTAATGGGTTGTTGGATTGTTTTGACCAATTTGCCAGAAACCGTATAAATTTGGACCATCACCTCTAGTTCTTGGCTGGGCAAATTGTGTTCAAACATAAACTCGGTATGATCCGTAAAGGGGTTGGGATAATTGAGAATATTATTGAGGGCCATTTGGGCATTATCGGCCACCACAAACTCCGTTTCGCCTTGGCCCATATTATTATATACGTCCCAAGCCTTCACTTGGACCTGATGCAGGCCTTCGGGCAGATTGCTTAGGGGGTATTCTATGCTTCCTTTGCGGAAATCGTCTTGCTCGGCCTGATAAAACTCATTGAGATTATAGGTATAAGTTTGTTCGTCGATGGTATAGCTCAGGATGCCGGTGAGGTCGTGGCCGATGCCATTGCCTACGGTATTGATGCCGTTATCGTCTTCTAATTGGACCAGCAAAAGGGGGTTGCGGTCAGTGACTCCGCCCTTGGCAAAATTGAGGTCATTCATATAGACCTTAACTGTTGGGGGCTCGTTATCTTCGGCGGCATTGGGGTTGGTTCCACCCACCACAATGCCGTTGTATTGGCCGCTAGCGTCTATGCTCTGGCCATCTTCGGCATAATAAGATATTTTGCCATAGCCCAAGCTATAATTGATATCTCTAGGGACCATAAAAGAGAAGCTAAAGCGGCCATTTGTCACGCTGGCTCTTCCTTTAAAGATCACCTTTTTTTGGAGGATAAAGTTACGGATTTGGCTATCGCTGTCATTTGCACGGGTTTTAGCGGTATCGGCCTTATCGAAGACGGTGGGGTAGAGGGTGCCGTTAAAATTGGAGAGTAATTGTCCGTTTTGGTCTTGTACTTCTCCTTCAATTTGGACCAACTGCAGGGCGCTGATACTATCGGCGCCGCTGGGGGCTTGTCCGTTGATGCTAGTGGTGGCTACTTGCATTTGGGGGTAGGCTAGGGTCATCGAGGGGTCGCCGAGGAGCACATATTTTCTAGAGTTAGATGCGCTAAGGATGCCGCTATTATTTTTGGCTCTTTGGAGGACTTCTCCTAGGGTGGGCATACGGTTGCCGATGGGTGAAAATAGTTGGTCAAAGGTATTGGCGGTAAGGTGTTGGTTGGCATCGGCGAGGACCACACGGACCGTTGTGAGCAGGGCAATAGCGCCGGCATCGGGCTTGAGGATCAGCTGTTCGCCTGCACAAAGATTATTGGGGTCATCGAAGGGGGCGAAAGAGCAGGTGGCGGTAACAAAGAGGGGTAATTTTTGGGGATTATTTATTTGTTGAATTTCGCTGAGGGTAAAGGTTCGCTCTTGAGCGAGTCCGTCCCAGCCTCCATGGCCCAGATAATTGACTACCAGGGTTCCTTTGAATAAATCTTGAAGAATACTGGCATTAACATCGGGGTATCGGCTACCGCCGGAGGTACTTTGTTGTTGGTAGGCATCCAAATAAATCTTATTGATATTATAGCTAGGATGATTGGCGGCTACGGTTTGGGCAATATTATCGGCATCATTGATATGGATATTATTATCCTGATCATCGGCCCAAAAGGTCAGGCGGTTGCGCCAATCTTGCTGTGTTGATGGATTTGTATCATAATCAATAATTTTATTGACCATAGTTGTTGCTTCAAGGAGGCTAGCGGCGGGCAGTCGGCCTACACCAATATCTAGTGCTTGATTGGCATTGGGGTTGCCTTCGCCTAGGTCCAAAAGGGCAAAGAAGTCATCGGAGGTGTAGGTACGCAGGGGCTCTAGGGTGTTGGGGGTTTGGTAGCTGGGCACAAAATTGAGATGTTCTGTTCGTTTTTTGCTTAGGCCCTTGGGGTCGAAGCTACCATCGCCAAAGAGGAGGAGGTAGCGCAGGCTATCGTTGCCGTTAGAGCGTTCGTAGAGCATGCGGCAGAAATTGCGCAGGGCGGTAGCATCTTGTTGGCCAGAAGAAAACTCATTATAAATTTGGTTGATATCTACGGCTAGGCTAGTGATGCCGCTATGTTCTTGGCGGTGTTGGGCTAGGCGTTGGGCTTCGCTAGCAAAATCGGGATGATGAATAATGAGTAATTGAGGGGCTTGGGTAATATTATGTAAATTCTGATTGTCTAGAGGGCCAATAAGGCTAGGCGCGCCAATATTGTCGGCCTGAAAGAGGACAAACTCTCGGAGGGTATCGGCTGGGGCGACAAAGCTGATATTGCTGCCTGTTTGGTTAACGTTTTGGGCCTTGATATTTCCCCATTCTGTGAGGTCCCAAAGTTGGAGATTGGCGCCTGCATTTTCAATTTGATATTGGGCCTGATTGGCGCCAAGGCTGCGGCTATCTCTAAAAAAGAGGGGGGTGTTTTCGTAGCGGAGATTTGCGCGGGCTTGCAGGCTGATATAATCTAGCCAAGCTTCTGCGCCAGAGCTAGGGTGATTGAACTGATAATTGAGGCTAATACTTCCGTTGCTAGCGGGAACAAAACTAAAGCTCTGATTAAGTGTTTGGGCATAAAGTGCATAAACATAGCTACTGACGGTGCCTAGGGTTCCGGTTTGTCTGCTTTGGTTGCCTTCAGAGATGATTAGGCTGCCACTACCCGTTCCGCTAATGAGGCGGGCCAAAAAGCTAGATTGAACGGCCAGCTCTTCATTGGGAAGGCGGTTGGGAATATCGAAACTAAAATCTTGGCTTCGGCTAATTTGGAAGGGGGCGCCAAGCCAGAGGCGGCCACTGGGCGGCAGGGCAATAACATCCTCCATGAGTGCAATTTCATCGGTTTCATAATGGGCCAGGGCATCATAGCTGCTGCTACTGTAGTCTGGATTGCTGCCATTATTTCGGCTACTGATACGGCGGCCATTTGCGCTATTTACCTTAATAAAATAGCAGGCTTGATCGCTATAGATATTTTGTTGATGTTGATAGCGGTTTGTACTGCTTTGGTACTGCCAATTTCTGGGGCCTTGGGCATAAAATAGCACAAAATCATTTTCATCAAATTGGCCATCTTGTTCGCCTTCTACCCAGATGGCTAATTCTTGGAGGTCGTCAATCATTTGGGCATCGCCAATGATTTCTGGGACCATTTGGCCGCCATTGCCAAAGATTTGAATTTGCTGAGGGTTAATGCTGTTGGGCTCCCAGCCCATGGCGCTTAGGTCTTGGCGACTAATTTTATAGAGGCCCGATTCGCTTACGGCCAGTTTATAAATTTGGCCACTAGCTAGGGTGGATTGTTGGACCGGATGCACAACAGATTTTCGAGCGAGCGGAGAGGGGCTAGGCGAGAGGCTAATTTTTAGCTCCGCTTGCACTAACTTCTCATACTGTCCGCTATTACTATTATAGCGAATAGGTAAAACTTTAATTTGGGCCAGGGGGCGTCCGCGTTCAAATAATTGTTCTGTTTGGATTTGTTCGGGCAGTTGGGGGCGCCAGTTGGTTGGCACGGCTAGGGGTTCATAAATGGCCCCTTGTAATTCGGCTTGAATTTGGTTAGTTTGTCGCAGCCGAAGGCTATAGGTCCAATAAGGCAGCATTTCGTTCTCATCATAGACGGCCCCCTCAAAATGGGGGTACTTTTGTTGTGGCAACTGAGCATCTGCAGATTTGAAGCTGGGGCTCCAATTTAGCTGTATTTGAACAGGCGTTAAGTTTTGCCCAAACAATGAACTCGCTAAGAGTAAAAAGAGGGGCAGAATAGAAAAAGAGGAGTTAGGCATGCTGTAAAAGTCTAGATGAATGTTAGATGAGAATGTACGCTTTTGTATTTTGGGCCGTTTCTTAAAGCAGGAAAGCTGCTTTGGCTTAGCGCTGTGAAGGGGTGGCCGAAGGCCAGACCAAGGCGGCATAGCCGCCGATGGGCCGAGCAGACCTGCGAGCCCCGAAACATAGCGACCCGAGGCGCCAAGAAGGCCCTTGGGCCATTCTTGGCGACCGAAGGGAAAGCCCCAAAAAATCGAAAGATAGAAAAATAGCGTTTAGTTTGTAGGCTAAACGACTCAATCAAAATAACGTCTCGACTTAAAAAAGTGTTGGCATGCTCAAGTTTTATCCTCTCTTTACGCTTTGTTTATTTCTTCTTAGTTGGGCTCCTTTGAGGGCGCAAGATCCTGTATTTAGCCAGTTTTATGCGGCCCCCTTGCAGCTCAATCCCGCTTTGACGGGTTTGGAAGATGCGCCCGTATTTCATTTGAATTATAGAAACCAATGGCCAAGCATTTCGCAGGCTTATGTGAGTTATGCGGCTTCTTACAGCCAGTTTTTTAGCAAGCAAAATAGTGGTTTTGGGGCCTCGGTTCTGGCCGATGTGGCGGGCAATGGCATTTATGCTAGCACGCAAATTGGTCTGCACTATACCTATTCACTCTATTTGGCCGAAAATAGTCGGCTGCGGATGGGTCTAGAGGGGCAGTTTATCAATAAGCGCCTAAATTGGGATGAACTGGTCTTTTTGGACCAGCTAGACCCCGCCACGGGTTCGGTAGATGGCTCGGGCAATACCAATGCGACCCAAGAAGCCCGGGGCGCCAATAATTTGAGCTATATGGATTTTGGGGCAGGAGTTTTGTATCAAATGCCTTACTTTTATGGGGGCTTCTCGATTAAGCATATCAACGCCCCTAGCGAAAGCTATTTGTCGCTAAATGAGGTGGCCGCCACCTTACCCATTCGCTATACATTGCACTTTGGGGGGCAAATTCCACTTTCAACAGGAAAAAAAATCAGAAAAGCCGCCTATATCTCGCCCAGTATTTTATATAGCCAACAGCGTGATTTTAAGCAGCTAAACCTTGGCGCCCAAAGTCAATATGATATTTTTTTAGGGGGAATTTGGTTTAGACATACTTTTTCTAATGCCGATGCCGTTATTTTTATGCTTGGCGTTCAGCAAGGGCCAATTAAAATAGCTTATAGCTATGATTGGACGCTCTCCGGTCTTGCCAATGCCTCTGGAGGCGCCCATGAAGTCTCGCTGATTATTAACCTAGCATCCGATAAAAAACGCATAGACTATAACGATTGTCTAAAAATGTTTAGGTAGTCTGCTTTTTTTTATAAATTTGTTTTCGCCTTTTGTTCAGAAAAAAAAACCTTGCTTAGCATGAAAAAACTATTGCTGCTTAGTTTGGCTGGCCTCTTACTAGCTACAACTGCTTGCAAACGCGAACAGCGCTCTCAGTCTACCGGCTGGGGATATAACTCGCAAGAATGGGGTGGTTTTGAAAAACTCCCTAACTATAAAGGCCAGATTACTGGACCTAATCTCGTTCTTATTGAAGGGGGTACCTTCAATATGGGGCAAACCGAAGAAGATGTCATGAAAGACTACCGAGCTGCCCCTCGCCGTCAATCATTGGCTAGTTTCTATATGGATGAAACCGAGGTGACCAATATCGATTGGTTGGAGTACCTCTACTACCTCCGCCGAGTGTACCCCTCTATGCCGCAAGTGCATATGCAGGCCCTACCCGATACCCTAGCATGGCTAGATGAACTTTCTTATAATACACCTTATGTAGAAAACTACTTGCGCCACCCCGCCTATGAGGATTATCCCGTGGTTGGTGTTACTTGGTTGCAAGCTAACGAATTCTGTAAATGGCGCTCGGACCGTGTGAATGAGATGCTACTCATCGAACAAGGTAAAATTGATCCTACTTCTATTGAAGGCCAACAAGGAGAAAATACCTTTAGCACGGGCTCTTACCTCTCAGGTATCTATCAAGCACAACCCGGCCCCAAACCTGCCGTAAATCCCGCTACCGGCGAGGAACGTGCCGTCCGCTTTGAAGATGGTATCATGCTTCCCGAATATCAACTGCCCACCGAGGCACAATGGGAGTTTGCCGCCCTCGCTCTTTTGGGTAACCAAAGTGCCGCCCGCGACGAAAATATTACTGACCGCCGTATCTACCCCTGGGACGGAACTACCGTTCGCTACCCTCAACATGGCCGCTACCAAGGCGCTATCGTAGCTAACTTTAAACGTGGCCGTGGTGACTATATGGGTATGTCTGGCGCTCTAAACGATAATGCAAGTATTACCGCCCCCGTCCGCTCTTTTGTACCCAATGATTTTGGCCTGTACAATATGGCGGGTAATGTAAACGAATGGGTGCGAGACGTTTATCGTCCCACTACTTCACTTACCCTAGAAGATAATAACGAGCTGAATAGCTTCCGTGGTAACGTCTTTACTCAGGTAGAACGCAATAGCAACGGTACTCCCGTTGGTGTAGATAGCATCGGCCGCCTAAAGTATAAGCCGCTAGACGATAATGAGATTAAAGACCGCCGCAACTTTACCAAGTCTAATGTAATTAACTACGGTGATGGCGATATCGAGTCTCGCCTAAATTATGGCGACTCTAAACTCAATAACGAAACTAAACATATGTACCAGTTTGGCAAGCACTCTCTTATCTCTGATAAGGCCCGTGTTTATAAAGGTGGCTCTTGGGCCGATCGCGCCTACTGGCTCTCTCCCGGCCAACGCCGCTTCCTAGACGAAGATAAGGCCTCTGCTACTATCGGTTTCCGCTGCTCTATGCTCCGCGTGGGTTCTCCCTCTGGTAACCGCTTCAAAGGTGGAAACCAAATCAAAACGCGCAAAAAACGCACAAAACGTAAGTTCTAAGCTCTGCTCACTTACCCTAAGGTCCAATTCTTTTTAGAGTTGGACCTTTTTTATTTTTTGGGGCCTCCCGCCTTCGGCGGGCGCTACGTTTCACAGCTCGCTGTTCGCTCGGCCCTGCGGCCTGACGGCCTTGGTCTGGCCCTTTGGGCCACTGCTGCACATCGCTAGGCCATTCATCCCTCTTCTTCGCCCAAAAAAGATCGGCCCAAAGCAGGACAGAAGAAGAAAAAGCCAGCCTATAAAACAAGGTTCTAATGCAATTCTTGTATTTTTGAGCTACCAAAATAATTGATTAGCCCCCTAAATTTTTTTTCCTATGATTGACTATCAAGCGCTGCTGACCAACCTCTTTAATATGATTATGGAGTATGCGCCTCGGCTAATGCTCGCCCTTGCCTTGCTCTATTTTGGCCTCAAAATTATTGGCCAAGGAATGAAGCTGATTAACAATCTGCTGAAAAAGAATGATTTTGATAAAGACCTCCGCCCCTTTATTATTAGCCTAGTTTCGGTGGCCCTCAAAATTCTGTTGGCCATTTCGGTTGTGGATATTGTGGGGGTAGAAACCACCTCTTTTGTGGCGGTTTTAGCCTCCATTGGTTTTGCCGTAGGTTTGGCCCTACAAGGCAGCTTAAGCAATATTTCTAGCGGTATCCTCATCCTGATTTTTAAACCCTTCCGCACCGGCGATATGGTCCGTGCTGGCGATTATATGGGCCGAGTAAAGGAAATTCAGATTTTTAATACCATCCTAGAAACTTTGGACCATCGCCGTATCGTCATCCCCAATAAATTACTAACCGATGAGGCCCTAGAAAATATTTCAGCAGCCGGAATTATCCGGGTTTCTGCCCCCGTGGGCATTAGCTATTCGGCAGATATTGACCAAGCCCGCCGAGTGGCCCGAGAAGTAATTGCTGGCTGCCCCTTTGCCGTTTCCGATAAAGCCTATCAACATCAAGTAAATGTTTTGGCCCTAGGGGCCTCTTCTGTAGATTTAGAGGTTTGGGTTTGGGCCAAAGCCGATGACTATTGGGAAACCCTATTCTATATGGAGGAATACCTCAAAAAAGCCTTTGATAAGGCCGGAATCGAGATTCCATTTGCTCAGATGGATGTAAATTTTAAGCCTAGTTCAGAATATCGCTTAGCGGTAGATGCGGTGGTGCAGCAAAAAGGCGGACAGCAAGAACATGAATAGTTTATACGAAAGACTGCAGCTATATGGCCAAGATCTGCTCCATAGTATTCACCCTATTGATTTAGTGATCAATTTATTGTTGGTGACCCTACTGAGCTGGCTGCTGGCGGCCATTTATGTCCGCTATGGCCGAGCTTTGGCCAACCGCAAACGCTTTGCCGCCAATTTTATGCCCTTGGCCCTAACCACTATGCTCGTCATGCTCATTGTCAAATCTTCTTTGACGCTTTCCTTGGGTTTGGTGGGCGCACTCTCTATTGTGCGCTTTCGAGCAGCAATTAAGGAGCCCGAAGAGCTGAGTTATTTGTTTATTGTGATTGGCTTGGGCCTAGCGGCTGGGGCCAATCAGCCCTTTTTGGCCCTCATTTTATTTGGCTTTCTGAGCCTGGCCATTTTGGCCAATTACTGGATGCGGCCCGCCGCCTACTACCAAAAAGAGGGCGCACTGTATCTGGAGCTCCGCACCGATTTGGAAGAGCCCCTTTTGATAGAGCAAAGTTTAAAAAAAATATTGGGACCAAAATTGCAGCTCCGCAGAATGGATGCCCTAGGAGAGGGGATGGGCCTAGAGCTCTCTTTTTCTTTGCCTGCTTGCGAAACGGCCCAACTGCAAGCGGCCCAAAAAGCGCTGCAAGCGCTTTCGGCGAATACGAGCTTTTTGGTGGTGGCCCAAACAGATTTGCCACTTTAGTATTGGCTTAGGGCCGGCCACAACAAGGCTGCAAGCCGCAGTTCGACGACCAAAGGGAGTAACCGATGTGCAGGGGTGGCCGAAGGCCAGACCGAAGCGCTTAGCGCTGAAGGGCCGATCGACCCGACCAACGGGAGCCGACGCAGCGAAGCAAGTAATAGCCAGCCCCGAAACGACAACAAGAACTTTAGTTCGTCTTCGACGACCGAAGGGAGTAACCGCCGCAGCTTTGCTGCGGAGGCCCCCAAAAAATATAAAAGTACCTGAATGTCTTTAAAAGAGCAAACGACTTGGCGATACGAGCGCAAGTATGTAGTTTTAGGGTATCGGCCAGCAGAAATAGAGGTTTTGCTGCGGCAACTGCCTTTTGCTTGGCGGAGACATCATGCCCCTCGTTGGTTGCATAATATTTATTTTGATAGCATAAATTGGCATTGTTATCGGGCCAATTTGGCGGGCAGCAGTCAGCGTTACAAGTATCGTTTGCGTTTTTATGGGCCTTGGCAAAATGCTTGGCAGCCGGCTCGTTTGGAGCTAAAGCAAAAAACGGGAGAATTGGGTCGAAAGCATATTTGGCAGCTGCCTAACTTGGATGTTAACTCGCCAAAAATGCAATTAGCCGCCCTACTCGAACATAGTTTGCAAAAGGGCTATACTTGGGCCCCCAAGGTCTATAATTGCTACTATCGGCAGTATTATTCGGCTTTGGGTGGGCGCTTGCGCCTGACCTTAGACAGCCAACAAGCTGCGGCAGCGATTTGGCCTAGTTCCTATTGGCAGCCCAAGGGGAGGCAGCCCCTAAAAGGGTTAATTCTAGAACTTAAATATGGGCCAGAAGAGGCCACCTTAGCCGAAGAGTTGGCCCAGCAAATTCCCTTTAGACTAAGCAAAAACTCAAAATATATACAGGCTGTGCAGCAATGCTACCGCTTTTAAAAATAAGTTATGGCAAAGAAAAAAAAGAGAATCCCCAAAGAAGACCGTTTGATTGAACTGGAGGTGCAAAAGGCTGCCCAGGCCTATTTGGAGCATTATTACAAGACCCAAAAACGGCCCAAAGAGCTTTACTCTAATCTGGAAGAACGGACCAAGCACAAGTACGGCATGAAGCGAGCCGATGGGCTTTTGGCCTACCCTATGAGTAAAACCAAAGCCTATGTGGTGTCTATGGAGGCCAAATCGCATAAAACACTAAAGGCCTTAAAGCCGTATCGAATAGATAAGCTTTGGGTAAAAGATAGCCTTTGGCATGGTTTGCTATTTACCATTTTGTCTGGGGTCATGTTTTTTGTTTGGCGAATGACCGAAGAGTCTTTCTGGATTCGCTTTATGATCCCTTTGGGTGTATTTTTAGGAGCTTCTGCACTTTATGCCTACATTTTTAGAAATAGCCACAAATATCAAGAAATGAAGGTTATTCATCAGGTATTTCAATACCCCGCCAACGAACAATGGTTGTCTTTATCCAATGACTCCTTTGAAATGATTGACTTTAGATTGCAAGATAATCTGATTAAGATTTGCAAGGCTAGGGGAGTAGGCATTCTGATGGTTGACCCCAAAAAGAATGTGGCTATGGTGCACGCTCCAAAAATACGCCCCAAGCGCTGGTTTGGCGATTATTTACATTTTTATCATGCCGAAGAGGCGATCAGAAAGCAATTAGGATTGAAAATTCCTACTAAAAAGTAGTAGATAGTGACAAGATAGGGGGCTGGAAATAGATTTACCTTAAAAAATAGAATAGAAAAGTGTACCTTATATAATAAGCGTCCTCAGACCACTAAAAGTAACCTCATTTACTTAATTTAGAACTACTTGCATTATAAATATAATTCTACTTATACGATATATTTTTCAGATCTAAAAGTGTAACTTTGCGGCAATATCTGCTCTAACTTTCTACAAACAAGTATATGCATTATTTTATATATTCATTTTGCAGCATTCTTCTTTGTGCCAACTTTTCTGTCCTTCAGGCACAAAGAGAAGTAAAGGAACAATGGCCCAACGGTCAGCTTAAGTCCAAAGGGCAGCTCAATGCCAACAATAAAAAGCTGGGTCGTTGGGAGTATTATTATGAAAATGGAAATAAAGAGGCCGAAGGCAGCTATAATGGCCGTGGAATTTCTAAAACTATTGAGGTCTGCAAAAAATCAAAGCGCAGCGCCTTAGAAGAAGACTATAACGCAAGAGAAGGCCAATGGACCTTTTTCTATGGCTCTGGAGATAAGAAAGCAAGTGTGAGCTATCAGGGCGGCTGCCCTAGCGGAAGTATGCAGCGATGGCACAAAAATGGAAAAAAAGCCGAAGAAGTAGAGTATATCGATTGCCGACCTATTGGCGCAAGAACGCTCTGGGATAAAGAAGGCCGCAAGTATTTTGAAACCCAATTGCTGGGCGAAGGCAAAACCATGGATGTAGAATGGTACGCCAATGGCCAAATGAAATCTCAAATTCCTTATCGTAATGGCGACCAATACGGCCGCGTCAAACGCTGGTATGCCAATGGCCAAAAAGAAGAGGATGTCATGATGAAGGAAACCCGAGTACACGGTAGCTACCGCTCTTGGTTCCCCAATGGCTCTCCGCAACGACAGTTCTTCTCGATCAATAATGTAATGAGTGGAGAGTATAAGGAATGGAGCGAGTCCGGACAGTTGGTCCGAGAAATCGTAGAAATGCAAGACGAAAAAGCGATCTTGGTCAAAAGCTACTGGAGTAATGGCCAACTCAAATATCAAGGGAAATCTAATATGCCCGCCTCCCTCAGTATCCACCGCTGGTCGCAAACTCGTCATGGCAGCTGGATCTACTGGGATAAACAAGGCAATGTCATGAAAACAGAATACTACGATAATGGCCGCCTAAGAACTACCGAAATGCCCTAATTCCCTATGCAAGAAGATTTTAGCAGTATCCAAAAATGGCGCTTGCTCCTTGGCAAAGCAGCCGAAAATCCAGAAGATAAAACCGAGCTCTCCGCAGAGGCCAGCGCTATGGACCAATGCCTAGGGGCACTCTATAACCAAAATGACGGACAGGCTGGCCTCGGCGATTCTTCGCCCCAACTGAATCGCTGGCTGGGCGATATCCGAACGTATTTTCCCGCCCCCCTAGTCCAAATTATGCAAAAAGATGCCTTCGACCGCCTCGGCCTAGAAGAAATGCTGCTAGAACCCGAATTGCTGGAGTCTCTAGAACCCAATGTGGAGCTACTCAGCACTTTGCTTTCTCTCAATAAGGTGATTCCCGAAAAAACAAGAGAAACCGCCCGCCTGCTGGTCCAAAAAGTAGTTGAAGAACTCAAAAGAAAACTCGAAAATCCCCTGCGCCAAGCCGTAAAAGGCGCCCTGAACCGCTCGGTCCGCAATCGTAGACCCCGACATAACGAAATCGATTGGCTACGAACAATCCGCCTCAACCTTAAGCATTATCAACAAAGCTACAAAACAGTAGTGCCCGAACGCCTTATTGGCTCTGGCAAAAAAGGCCAATCCCTTAAAGAAATTATTCTTTGTGTAGACCAAAGTGGCTCTATGGGCAGCTCGCTGGTCTATAGCTCCATTTTTGGCGCTGTGCTCGCCTCTTTGCCCGCTCTGCGCTCCCAAATGATTGTCTTTGATACCGAGGTGGTCGACCTTAGCGCCTATATGCAAGAACCCGTAGACCTCCTTTTTGGTACCCAATTGGGCGGCGGAACCGATATCAATAAGGCCCTAGCTTATGCCCAAAAGTCTATCCGATCTCCCCAAAATACAACCATAGTCCTCATTAGCGACCTCTATGAAGGTGGCGATAGCCAAGCCCTGCTCCAAAGGCTGGCCCAACTCAAAAAAACAGGCGTGCAGCTCATCTCGCTACTCGCCCTAAATGACCAAGGTGCCCCCATCTACGATCGAGATATGGCCCAAAAATTTGCCCAATTGGGTAGCCCAGCTTTTGCTTGCACTCCCCAACAGTTTCCTCGCCTGATTGCCGCAGCCCTAGAGAAAAAAGATATTCACCATTGGCTCAATCAAGAAGGAATTAGCCCCAAATAAGACTAATTATCCCGCTCCTCAAAGTTCTCCTTTTTACGCTTATTGATCTTCAATGACCAAAAATAGGCAATCAAAATCAATATGCAGAGGGTGGTCCCCCCATAAATCACAAATACAATCTGCATCTTTTATCCTAATTTTACAGCCGTTCCATAGGCCAATACCTCAGAAGCCCCCTGAGAAATAGTTGAACTCGTAAAACGTACATTCACTACCGCATCCGCCCCCAAATTCTCCGCATCCTGAATCATCCGCTGCAAGGCCTGCTCTCTGGCATCCGCCTGTAGCTTAGTGTACTCTTCTATCTCGCCTCCAACAATGTTCTTGAGGCCAGCAAAAAAATCACGACCCAGATTCCGAGCCCTAACCGTACTGCCCCGAACCAAACCCAAAACTTCTTGGATCTCTCGGCCAGCTAGCCCTTCTGTATTCGATATAATCATAGTGGAGGAGTTAAATTTCTTCCCAAATTACAGCTTTCTATTTAGACTTTCTCTTTTTAAACCCATTTTTTAGTAGGGGCTGCCCCTCGCTACGCTCAGGTCGGGCTATCTCAGGGCTCGCTGTTCGCTCGGCCCTTCACAAAAATGCGAAGCATTTTTGCTCGGTCTGGCCCTGCGGGCCACCCTTGCCTATCCCTCAGCCGTTCTGGGCTTCGCCCAGTATAAAGGAACCCCAAAGGCTAGAATTAGCCCGCCAGCCGCCAACTAAATCTGCCTTCGGTCCCCAAATTAAATGCCTACAGTCAATAAAATGCAACAGTGTTGCATTTTATTGACTGCCTTTACTTATATTTGCATCATTGTTGCATATTTATAAAGAAAAAAAATGGCAGAACAGCAGTTGGGCGTAACGATTCTTAGTGGTTTCTTGGGCGCAGGAAAAACCACTTTGCTCAAGCATATTCTAGAAAATCAAGAGGGCCTAAAGGTGGCGCTCATCGTTAATGATATGGCCGAGCTCAATATTGATGCTCGCCTTATTAAGCAGGGCCAAGCCCTTAGGCAAACAGAAGAAAAAATGATTGAGCTGAGCAATGGCTGCATTTGCTGCACCCTCCGCGAAGATCTAATTATAGAAGCTACAGCCCTAGCCAAAACTGGAGATTTTGATTATCTCCTGATTGAAAGTACGGGCATTAGCGAGCCCGTTCCTCTGGCCCAAACCTTTAGCCTAGAAGGCATTGAGGGCAATGAAGAGCTGCGCTCCCTTTGTCGCCTAGATTGTATGGTGACCGTGGTAGACGCTAGCCGCTTTCTTCAAGATTTTTCTAGCGCCGACAATATCGTCGATCGCCAACTTACCGATGACCTTAGCGATACTCGTCCTATCGTTAATCTACTCACCGAACAAATCGAGTTTGCCAATCTGATTCTACTCAATAAAACAGATTTGGTCACTGAAGAGGAAAAGGAGCAGTTGATCCACCTCTTGCGCAAGTTTAATGCTGGGGCCAAAATTATGGCTACGCAAGAGTCTAAGGTGGACCTCAAGGAGCTGATCAATACCCATAGCTTTGACTATGAAGAGGCCGCCCAATCTGCTGCCTGGATCCAAGAGCTGCAAGGAGAACACCATCCAGAATCTGAAGAGTACGGCATTGGCTCTTTCGTTTTTAGAGATCCTCGGCCCTTTCATCCCGAACGCTTCTGGAACTGGCTCAGCCAAGAGTTTCCCAAAGATATTCTGCGCTCTAAAGGAATGTTTTGGATTGCTAGCCGGCCCAAACTGGCCCTCAATTGGTCGCAAGCAGGGGGTAGCTTAAGAGCCGATTTGGCTGGCTACTGGTGGGGTAGTTTTACGCAAGAAGAACTAGACGAACATCCCGTTTTTCAGGCCCATAAAGAAACACTGATGGCCCGCTGGAACGCTCCCTTTGATGACCGCCTCAATGAATTGGTCTTTATTGGCCTAGACCTAGATGTTCCTACTTATCGCAAGGAGCTGATCGCTTGCCTTTGTACCGAAGAAGAGATCCAAGCTTGGAAAGATGGCGAGTTTTACGCCACTGACCCTTTCCCAAGATTTTCATAGATAGTTTTTTGGTTTTTTGATTGTGCGCTTCTGCCCAAAAGAGGGGAGGGGCGCTTTTTTATGGCCCAATATAGGCAGCTTGCCTGCCTTGGCCGAAGGCCAAATGGCCCAGCGCTGCGCAGCGGTGGCCGAAGGCCAGACCCAGTTTTTTTGAGCGCAGCGAAAAAAAACGCAGGGCCGAGCAGACCTGCGAGCCGCGAAGCCTAGCGGCGGCCGCCCGCCCTTTTGGGGCGGCCGCGGGCCCCAAAAAAAATCCCTTCACTAGAAAAGTAAAGGGATCTGTTTTATTTTTTAGGAACAAATTTTAGCGAAATGCGCTCCCGCTTTAAGGCCTTTTTGCGCTTGGCATAATGCCAGTAGAAGGAGGCCGAAAAGGCCGCTACGAAAAGGCTAAACCCAAGGGTCATCGCCAGCAATGCCGAGCTAGATAAATTGGCCTGTGCCCCAAAATAGAGGCCCGCCAACAATAGGCCCGCCAAGGGAAAAAGCCCGAGCATCGCCCAACGCAGCTGATGCCGGCCCTGCTGGTATTTTTCGATCGCCGTCTCTACGCCAGAGAAAAAGGGATTATGCGATTGTAGCCGCAAGCCCTCTTGGCAAAGGGCCAAGCTCCGCTCATAATCAGCTGGCTTATGCTCGGCCAAATAACGCAATTTATAGGCATCGGTTAGCAATAAATGACAAGCCAAATGATAGGGCTCAATGGCCTTGGCCGTCTCCAATTGCGCTATGGCTTTATCGTAGTTTTTTGCCTGATAATAGTTGCTGCCCAACTTAAAACGCTGCTCAAATTCTTGCTCCAAGGCCTTTTTCTCCTCTGCGGTCAAATTGAGCTCGCTCAGGGCAATGCGAAAGTCCTGCTCGCCAAAATGAGTTGGGCGAGCTTGTATTTGGAGTAGCTTCTCCAGGTATTTTTGCAGGACCTTCTCTTCCATCTGTATTATCCTTTAAACCAACGAATAAAGTCCATACCGTTGGCAAATAATAATAGGCTAATGAGCAAAATAAAGCCCACTACCTGAGCCTTTTCCATTACTTGTTGTGGCACCGGGCGGCGCATGATGATTTCTATCAACAAAAAGACGGCATGTCCACCATCCAAAGCGGGAATAGGCAAAAGATTCATAAAGCCCAAAATGAGCGAAAGTACGGCGGTCATGTACCAGAAGCGCTCCCATTGCCATTCTGTTGGAAATAATTTGGCGATAGAGATAAAGCCACCCAAGCTTTCTGTGGCTTTCACATGACCACTGCCCGTAACCATTTGGCCCATAGCCTTAATGTTCGAGTAGAGGAAGTTCCAACCTTTTTGTACCCCTAGGGGGAAGGCCGTCAAAGGCCCATGCTTAATGGTTTCAAATTCCATATAACGATCAGGACCAAAAGGAGCAACCCCCACTTTTCCATCTTCATTAGGCGTTACTTTGAGCACAAGAGGCTTGTCTTTGCCCGAGCGAATAACCGTAATGCTCAATTCCTGATCTTTCTGCCGCTGTACTTCCCGAACAAATTCATCAAAAAAGTGCACCTCCATCCCATTACAGGCAATGATAGAGTCTCCTTTTTCCATGCCTGCGGTCTTTGCTGTAGACTCCTTACTAAAGTCTCCTGCCACCATAGGTACCCGGATTTCCATAAAGCCCGCCTTGTTTGAGGCCAGTTTGCCAGCGGTGCTATCGGGAATATTCAGCTCAATTCTAGCGCCTTCCCGCTCTACCTCCAAGCTCTTGGCCATATTGATGACAATCTCTTGCAAGACCACCCCAGAGGTAAAATAGTCGAGCTCTTTATTGCCCACCTTAAGAATCTTATCGCCAGTTTTTAAGCCCATTTCTTGGCCCAATTCCATCACGGCAACCCCATAGCGAACATTGTCTGCAGGCAGCTTTTTCTCGCCATAAACCCAAAGCAACATCCCAAAAATGAAGAACCCTAGAATGAAATTGACGGTAACTCCGCCCAGCATCACAACCAAACGCTGCCAAGCTGGCTTAGAACGAAATTCCCACTCTTGTGGTGGCTGATTGAGCTGCTCGGTGTCCATGCTCTCGTCAATCATGCCCGCAATTTTTACATAGCCCCCCAAAGGCAGCCATCCCACACCCCATTCTGTTTCGCCTCGCTGCGTCTTGAAAAGCGCAAACCAAGGATCAAAAAAGAGATAGAACTTTTCTACACGCATGCCAAACCAACGAGCTGGCAAAAAATGGCCAAACTCATGCAAGGTGACCAAAATGGATAAACTAAGGATAAATTGTATTGCGACAATCAGATATTCCATATATGAAATGATAAAAGGTGGTGGAGCCAAAAGCTCCCTATTATAAGGTATGCGCCAAGGAATAAAAATTATTCATTGGGCTTTGTTTCAAGTCAATTTAACTTCGCAAACTTACTAAAAGTTTGTCAGATTAGCCCTTGGCCCTGTTAAAAACTTCCAAAGGTGGAGGCTTTACCCCTTTTTTGCCTCCTCTTATCTACCCTGAATAGGGCCTAACTATTTGTTTATGAAGGGATATGCGGCTAATTTGGGGCCTCCGCCTCGCTGCGCTCGTCGGCGGTTACTCCCTTTGGTCGTCGAACTGCGGCTTGCAGCCTTGTTGTGGCCTGCGGGCGCTTTGCGCCCTGCAAAATGCAAAGAACAGCAGCCTTTGGACCAAAAAAAGAGCCGCCTATAAAAAATAGGCGGCTGTAGGTTTTAGCCCTTAAGGCAAAATATTGATCGCTAAGGGGGCGGCCCATTGCCGCTCTTCCTGCGTATAATAACGGAAGACTGAAGAGGCCGAGCTCTCATAGCTCCCAGGAATATCTGCCTTGAGCGCCAACTGAAAACTGCGCTCTTCTTGGGCCTGTAGTTGGTCCAAATGCAAAACCACAAAGTCCTCAAATAACTCAAAATGCTCAAAATATCCCTGCTCTTGCAAGGCCTTCAGTTGCTTGAGCTGAGGCGACAAACCTGCGGGGATGCCAATCATGGCCATCACTACGGGTTGGTTTTGCTGCCCTTCTGCCTTCATCTGGACCTCTAGGCTGGCCTGCTGTCCCATCCGAATCTCTTTTTGCAAAAGCTGCGTTTTTAAACGCAGTACAGAAGCTGCCGAGTTTTGAGGTAGGCTAGTATTATAGGCCAGTTCTAACTCAAAGGGAAGGGCCTGCTTGCAACCCTCATAGCGCAATTCTATGTTTTGCTTGCCTGCGCTGAGGTGGGGCGTCAAATCGGGCAGAAGGATTTCCTTTTGGCCCGCTACAAACTCCTGACTAAAGAGCTTCTTTCCATCTTTATACACCAATATACGGCCCGATTCTGCGGCTCGCTTATTTAGTTCGGTATAGGCCAAGATGGCTTTAAGGGCCAAAACAGTACCCTGCGTAGAGCCATAACCATAGTAGTTTTTGCAGTTGGGCAAAAAGTCAATGGCCTTAGTCACCTGAGCCGTCAAGCCATCATAGCGCATAAGGGCTATAGCCGTTAGGGCTGTAGTTTCGGCCAAAAGAGCCTGCCCTGTAGAGTTAACGACCGAACATTTAGCGCCCTTATAAGCCCCATCCTTTTGTTGGGCTGCCCGCAAAAAGGGCAGCAGGCTCTTGCCTCGCTTGTCTTTGGCCGCCCAAAGGGCATTGGCCACCAAAGCGGTTAGATAAGGATCTTCAGACTTTACCGCCTGCTTATAGCTGGCCGTAAGCTCTTTTTCGATTTCTTGGCCCAAACCCGCTTCTGCCAAAGCCCAAACAATATAGGCATCGGTAATTTCAGAAGTAGCCCAAGAGTGTAGATGGTTGGGGTTTTTCTTCCAGCCCCCTTGGCCATCTCGTCTAGATAATAGCCATTTTTGCGTGCGCGCTATCAAAGCGGGATCCACATCAAATACAGCTTGCATATCAATGAATTGCATTAAGCCATAGGCCGTTAGGGCCTCATGCCCAGGGTCCCTTCCCCACCAATCAAAACCTCCAGAGGGCGATTCATAGCCCGTCAAACGGCCATAGCCTACTTCTAGGTATTGTTTGGCTTGCGCTTCTAGGGCGGGGCGACTCTGATTGCTGCTTCTTAGGTAGTTGAGGGCCAAAAGGTTGGGGTAGTTGCTACTAGAGGTTTGCTCAAAGCAACCAGAAGGCATCCGCATCATACTCGCAATGCCATCCATGACTTGGTCCAAACTATTGGGGTAAACCTTAAACTTTGCCCGAATGCTTCCCGCTACGGGTTTTTCTAAGTGGAGCTGCATGCGGTTCTTTAGGGCCTGTCCCGCATAAACCGAACGGACCGGAAAACCCTTGTCTAAGATCTCTAGATCTTGCTCCATGGCATCATTAAAAGCCTCGCCTTTTAGGGCCAAGCCCAACTTGCCAGATTGGGCCTCTTGCCCAATTTTGATGGCCACAAATTTAGTGATGGCCTTTGTAGGGGCTAGCTCGATCATTGGCCCTAAGTCAGTAAGTAGGCTGATGCCCTCAGGAAGATCTAGGCTAAGCTGTACTTTTTGGACCTGACTGCTGCGGTTGGCTATACTTACCGGAATTTCTAAACGATCTTGCTTGAGGACCTGAGCAGGGAGCTTGGCCGATAAACTCAATGGAGTTTGTACAAAGAAGCGACTGCCTTGGCGACCTACACCGCCTGTCTGTCCACAACCCTCTACCATAACTTTAAATTGAGTAATGGCATCGCTACAATAAAAACTTAGCTTGGCTCGCCCGTTCTTTAGCTGGATTAGGGGCTCCCAGTATAAGGTCTTTCTAAAGTCGGTCCGCTTGTCAGGCATGGCCTGCTCTGCTGTATAAGCAGGAGCATAGAAGGTTCTGGCCCGATCAATTTGCATAACAACCTGACGAAGGACTTCTTTGTTTCTTTCCATCTCTCGTCTAGGTATAGGCTTGGGCATGGGCTTGTCCATAACGAGGTCTTTTTCTACTAGCTCGATTACTTCCGCCTGCGCTTTTTCATCTTCTTCAACATCAGGCTCTTCCATTTCAGCCTCATTCGGAACCATTGCGGGAGCAGGGGGCGGAGGCGGAGGGGGCGGAGGAGGAGGGCCTTCACCACCCATAATTCCATTTAGATCTCCTTCTAGCTCCAAGACAGCATCATCAAACTGAGGAGCTTCTAGTTGTTTGACCTGAGCGCTCTTGCTTCTTCGAGCTAGCTGTAGTTGAGCAATGGCTCTTTCTTTTTTGCGCTCTACCAGGGCCTTTTTGCTAAACTGAAAGTTGGCCCTACGGTTTTCTCCCTTTCCTTGAAGCTGAACTCGCTTTGTGGGCAGCGAGATATCCCCCTGAACAAGGCGGGCTTCGCTTACTCTCTCCGAAATACTAATTTGGTATTCTCCTTTCTTATTGATCTTGGCCTCGCCTAGGTATCGACCACGGCCATAGAACTGCAGTTTCCCTTTTTTGAAGTGGCGACTTGGTTTTTCTTCCTGTTGTACCTTGCCAGAAAGCAAAATTTGGCGGTAATAGATGTTTGCTCCCTGTTGACCATAAATAGAAAAGTGAATTTGCTGGTCTAAAAAGCCCTTATTAGTGAGCTGAGCTACTACTTTTCCCTTATAGTTGGGCCAGAAGATGTTGTATTCTCCTGCTTCATTGGTCCTAAAGCTTTTGCCGCCTAGCTGAAGCTCAATATTGGGGATGCCTTGCCCTTGGGCATCTATAATTTTACCCAAAAAGCGAGCTTTTTCTGCCTGATAGGCATAGTTGGGGGCTTGCTTCAACTGTTCCCAGTCAAAGTTGCGCCAACCTTGGGTGAGCAGTAGTTGGTCCAAAGCAGTAGGGCGATGAATATGGGGTTTTTCTCTTTCTAGGTCATCCGCCTCATCAAAGTAAAAGTTGGGCGAAGCAATCTTGCCTTTGAGCTGGCTACTTAATAGCAGGCTGGCCAAAATATGCGGCTCTTCATCATCGGCAAAGCTGAGCAAGCTTTCATCGACTACCGATAAAGCAAATTGGCCATTAACGGCCTTTCCCAAATGGTCTGTTACCCGAATGTCTAGTTCTACCTGCTCTCTAGGGAGATATTTCTCCTTAGGCGTCTGAATCTGAATTTGCAAGCGCTTTTCGGCATTGGCAAAGACTAAACGCTCGGCTATGGGCTGCATTTCTGCATCAAATAGAGTGAGTTGTACTAGGCCCATAGGTAAGTCGGCTATGGGAATTTGCAAAGGGCTAGCTCCTAGGGCCAATTTTAGGTCCTTACTATAATAAGGTTGTTGCTGTTGGTGGAGGACCAAAAAAGCAGGCTGCTCTTTTGTACTCAAGATATCAAGGTCTAAAAACTGGCTGTTCTGACTGCGCAAACGCAGGCCCATGCTTTTGTTGCCTTGCACAACAGGCAGGGCAAAACTATCCTTGTTTACTTTGGGACTCCGTACTTTGGCATAATAGCGCTCTCCAGCTTTGGGCTGAAACAACAAGCTGCCCATGCCCGCATGATAGCTGCTAAAGTCTTGTAGGTATTGGCCTTCGGCAGTAAAGATTTGTCCAGAAACCTTGACGGCCTGCCCCTTTTCATCTACGGCCTTAAAAGCCAAGGTCTGCCGAAAGTCAGGCAATAGATCACCCCCTTCTGCAAAGAATTGTAGATCTACATTGCCCATTTGTAGGGGAATGGGCCGAGCAATAGCTTCTTGCTGCCCCTCAAAAGGAAAAAAGATGTTGATAAGGGCCTGCTGCGTAGACTCTTCTTTTGGGAGTTGAGTCTGTACCAAAGCTTGGCCCATTCCATTAGTTTTTCCTTGGCCTTCTTTTACTTTTCGACCATTTACAAGCAACTGGTAGCTAAATGCCTGATTGGCCAAAGGCTGCTTGTTGAGCTGCTGCAACTGAAGCTCGGCATTGACCTGCTGCCCTAGGGCATAGGATTTCTCCTGAAAGCGAAGCCGCATGTTTAAACGAGGAAGTACAGGCTTTTGGACCTGAATCTCTCGCTCATAAAATTGCTGACTGTTCTTTTGCCATTGAGTGTAGGCCTTTAGCTTGTAGTAACCTCCAGAAAGACTAACGGGCAACTGAAAATCGCCAGCAGTTTGCCCATTTTCTAAGGTATAGCGCTTTTTATCTAAAACCTGCCCTTTGCCATTGAGCAATTCTACATACACAACCTCTGAAATTGTAGAAGGAGAGAGGTCAGAAGGATGACGCAAATAGACCGAAAACCAAAGGTCTTCGCCTGGCTGATAAATGGGCCGATCGCATTGTAAATAAACTAATTCTTGGCCCCTCTGCTCTTGCTGCTCCTCCATTTTGGTTTGTAACTGCCTGAGCTTGGGATGATTGGAAAAAGGCGAGCCCCCAGAAAGGGCATAGCCTATGCCTAAGCTGAAAAGCAATAGGCTAGATAAGGCTAAAAGCCTGGAATGACGGAATAAATACATAGGGAAATTTAAGTTAAGTGAGTGAAAGTTCGCTAGCCAAGGATAGGAAAAAAATCTATGACTATTTACAGCCAAACTAGATTATCCTCAACTATTCAAAAAGATGCAGCCCTAGCAGAATCTGGTGCCCAGAATCATTAAATCCTCCCGAATCCAATCAAAAAATGACAGGATAATGCAAAAAAGTACTATTTTAATTGCCAGAAAAATCCCTAGCCCCCCCAAAAAAAACACTTCACACACCTTTTAATGGATAATTTTATGGAACTCAAAGGGATAAGTTTACACTACCACCCCAAAGAACACTTTATTGAGGGGAAATTTACAGGAGTAGCCCTTACTGATACAGGAGCACAGGCTATGCAAGCTATTATTGCAACCATTGAAAAACATGATTGCCCCTATGTCTTTTTTGATGTTAGCGAGACATTGTCTATGCTGACAACCGCAGAGAATTTTGAGTTCGCTACTAGCCTGATGGAAATGGGCTTTTTAGATGATCGTTATCGATGGAGTATTTACTATAAAGCAGACCCTCATATTTATGAGATGCTACACAATGTGATCAAAATGCAAAGCATCGCACATCTCTATATTGATAATAATAAGGAGTCGGCTATGAAATGGTTGATGGATCAAAAAAACACCTAAGTCAATTATTTTTTTCTACTTTTGTGGCAAGTTATTTTTAAACCTGCCCGTATGAATTTTCTACTCAATTATATCCCCTGGTCTCCAGATCCCGTTTTGCTCCGCTTTGGTAGCTTTGAACTCCGCTATTATTCGCTCTTTTTTGCCTTTGGGTTTATCCTCGGCTATATGATCATCCTCCGATTGGTCAAAAAAGAAGGCGAAAAGCCCGAGCTGCTGGACCAGTTCCTTATGTATGTAGTCATCGGGACCATCTTGGGCGCGCGCCTGGGCCATTGTATTTTCTATGATTGGGAGTACTTCTCTCAACATCCTCTAGAAATTCTTCTGCCCGTACAGTTTGAGCCCGAATTTCAATTTACTGGATTTAGAGGCCTAGCTAGCCATGGCGGCGCCTTTGGCATTACAGCTGCTTTGTTGCTCTTGGCCCGCAGACAAAAGAAATCTATCTTTTGGTACCTCGATAAACTGGCCGTGGTGGTGCCTTTGGCCGGTATGTTTATCCGTTTGGGTAACCTCATGAACTCCGAAATTGTTGGAGAGCCTACTGATTTATCTTGGGCTTTTCAGTTTAGACTCATGAGCCCCCGAGATGGAGACCCCATGGAGCCCCGACACCCTTCTCAGCTCTATGAGGCCATTAGCTATCTGGCCATTTTTGGCTTTATGTTTTGGTACTATGCAAAACGATATGGTAAGGTCCAACAAGGCCAAGTATTTGGGGTCTTCTTTGCCCTCCTTTTCTTTGATCGCTTCTTATTGGAGTATACCAAAATCAATGAGGGAATTAGCGAAGAGGCACTATTAAATATGGGACAAATGCTTTCTATTCCTTTTATTATTATTGGGATCTATTTGGCTTGGTCCAAAAATAAACCGCCTACTCCCAAGACCTACTAATCTATATAAAGACTCCTTTTTGGAGTCTTTTTTTTTGGGGCCTCCGCTGCGGCTTTGCCTTGCGGCGCTACGCTTCAGGGCTCGCAAGTCTGCTCGGCCCTGCGGCCTGACGGCCTTGGTCTGCGGCTCCGCCGCCCCCTTTCGCATCGCTAGGCCGTTCTGGCCTGCGGCCAGTTAGGGCCAAGGGCCCTAGTTGGACCAAAACGACATCTTGGCTGCAATAGCAAAAGACCATTCGCTGGAAAAGAAATGGTCTTTTTGGGTTGCAATGGAGCATTTGCTGAAGAAGAAATGGTCTTTTTGGGTTGCAATGGAGCATTTGCTGGAGAAGAAATGGTCTTTTTGGGTTGCAATGGAGCATTCGCTGGAGAAGAAATGGTCTTTTTGAGTTGCAATGGAGCATTTGCTGGAGAAGAAATGGTCTTTTTGGGTTGCAATGGAGCATTCGCTGAAGAAGAAATGGTCTTTTTGGGTTGCAATGGAGCATTCGCTGAAGAAGAAATGGTCTTTTTGGGTTGCAATGGAGCATTCGCTAGAAAAAAAATGCGTTGAGAGGACTCTTTAGGAGGTTTGGCCCAAGGCCGAAGCTATAAAAAGGGAAGAAAGTCCTGCTTGGCTGGGCAAGGCCCTACTGGCCGCAGGCCAGAACGGCTGAGGGATGGGCAGCAGGGCCGCCAAAGGCGGCAGACCAAGGCGCTTTGGCGCCGCAGGGCCGAGCGAATAGCGAGCTGCGAGACAGCCCGACCCCGAGCGAAGCGAGGGGGCAGCCCCAAAATAGCAGAAGAAAAGAAAAAAGGGAAGAAAAGAAGAGCGACAGAGAGAGGCGAAAAAAAATTATCAAATTCGGCAGACTTGATTATTTTAGAGCAAAATAAAATAGCTCCTTATGTTGCAGCCCAAAGAAACCTCCTCCAGTGATCAATTATTTTTAGCGGCCTTGGCCCAGCTCAATGTTTTGCCCTTAGATGAGCGGCAATTAGATTTGTGGTTATTGAATGCCTTGGGGGCTGAACTGCCCGTGCGTTTGATGGCTAAATTGCTCAAGCAAAAGGAGTTTGAGTTTGGTTTGGACCTACGGCAGCACAAGCAGTTAGAAAGTACGGAAAAGGCGAGGCTTGCGGCCATGCAAGAGCGCTTTAGTAGTTTGGCCAACCAGCAGCAGAAACTGCAGTTAGGTTTTCCCTTATTGCTTTTAGAGGATGAGGGTTTGGGCCAATTGGTGCAGGCGCCTATTTTCATTTGGGAATTGCAGCTAGAGGCTGCGGAAGATGGGGATCCTCGGCATTGGATGTTGTCTTATAATTCGGATTCGGCCTTGCAGTATAATGAACTATTGCAAAACTACTTGATTAGTCGCTTTAAGTTAGATTGGGAAGAAATTTTGCCCCCTAAAGAGGAGCTCAAGGCGCAAACTTTATTAGATGCTTTAAATCAGTTGGCCGAAAAGTTAGGTTTGGATGCGCCGGGCTTGCCCAAGCTTTATCCTTGTCCACATCCGCAATTATCGGAAGAAGAGCGGCCCAAAAACGCCATCTATTGGGCGGGGATCTTGGGGCAATTGGAGCAGCATGAGGAGTTAGATAGTGATTTGCCTCTAGGGTTAAAGGGGAGTCCGAAGCCTCTTTGGCATAGTAAACTAGCTGCTCTAGCGGTTAGTGGGCCAGAGCGGACTTTATTGCAGGCCTTGTATGGGGGCCAAAACGTTCAGCAATTGCAGAGCAGTGTTGGTCTACCTCGTTTGCCTATTGCGGCCATAGCGCCCCTTTTGGCAGATGGTGGAAACGCCTTAGTGGTTTGTCCCTTAAATCGCATAGAAGCCTATCAGAACCAGTTTATGGAACAGGGGGTTTTGCCTGGGCCGGCTTGGGTTTGGAAAAACAAAGAGGAGGCTCGGGCGCAGTTATTTAGCCTATTGGCCAAGGAGCCCAAAAAGCAATCGGAGAAAGAGCAGGCCAGTTATCAGTTACAATTGCAGAAATATCTCTTGCAGTTGCAGAAATTGAATCAGGGTCAAGCTGCTTTGGGGCAGGAAGGTTTATTGGGGGAAGATTGGAGTCAGATGTTGGGTCGTTATTTGGGTTATCAGCAAGAAGAAGGCAAGCAATTTTTGTCGAGAATCTTGCAAAAAGAAGACTACATTTTTAGTCCCAAAGAATATGAGGAGCTCTTGCAGGCCATTAGGGAGCAGGAGCAGTTATTTGCCCCTGTGCGGAGCTTAGCCCACCCTTTGAGTCAGTTGAGAGATGAGCTTTTTTTAGAAAATACAGAGGAGGCGGCGGAGCAGCTTTTGCAAAAGGAATTGCCTTGGAAAACCGAGGAGTTCCGACAGCTACATTTAGATTACAGCAGCTTTTTGGATGCCTACTATGATGAGTTATTATTGCATCATCAGCAGCATGCGATGGCCTTGCGCAAGCAACTGGATCGTTTGCAGGAGATGATGGTCATTTATCAGAAGGTTTATGGCGATGAGTTTGGAGAAAACAGAGCGGGTTATAGCAATCGCTTGCGTTTGATGTCGGTATTTTCTAAGCGGCATCAGCAGCTTTTGGCGGCCAAGCAGCAAATTGCGGAGGAATACGAGCAATTGTTATCGCTTTATGATAGCAAGCGATACTTTGTTTTTGCGCTCAAGGAAATGCGTCAATTTAATAGCATCAATGCCCTTTATCAGCACATTCAGGAGTTTGAAAAGCGGGCGCAGCATTGGGGCCAGCGTTTGCCCAAGCAAATGCGGGAGAAGGTCAATGCTTTGGAGTTGAGCTCTATCTTGCCCTTGGACCGAAAGTCGCAATTGCAAGCTTTGGAAGAGCGCTTAATGGAGGCCTTAGAAGGTCTAAACGCCCTACCTTTCTTTAAAAAGCGCTTTAATTTAGGGGCTGATTCTCTGCCTGCTAGAGAGCAGTTTTTGCGAGATAGCTTTGCGCAGTTATTGGCCATAGAAGAGGAGTTGCCCAACTTCTTGGCCTATTATCGCTGGCGGAAACATTGGTTATTGTTGGGCAAGCGGGGGCGGCAGTTGCTCCAAGCGTTGATTGCTAGCCGTCCCAAATCTTGGGAAACGGCCTTTAAGAGCTGGTACTACTATAACTATTTGGCGGCTACCTATTCTTTGGCCTTACCTTCGGCAGGGACCGATTTGCAGGACCTTTTGGCGCAGGAGCGCAGTTTGCAGCCACATTTGAGAGAGGCGGCCCGCAAGAATGTAGCTTTGCGGCATGAAGAATTGCATCAGGATTGGAAGAAAAACAACAAATTGCCCTTATCGCAGGGGAGTAGAGCTTGGCAGGATGAACCCTTGGCGGCTTTGATTGAGCGTTTGGGTTGGGAGCGGATTCATCAATTGTCTCCGGTCATCATGGCTACGCCTGCCATGCTAGAAGAATTTTTGCCAGAGCGTTTGGCACATTTTGAATTGGTCCTATTAGAATCTGGGGAGCAAATGCCTGCAGAGCGGAGCCGCCGATTATTGCAATTGGGGGCGCAACAATGGAGCGTAGGAGAATTGCCTTTGAGTAGCTTTAGGGGGCAATCGGCAGCGGCCTATTCTATGCAGCCCAAGGCCTTGAGTTTGCCGGCCCCTAGTTTTGGTCAGGCCCTCAAAACCTATTTGAGTCGCTACATAGATGAAGAGCGTTTATTGGTCAATCAGAAAGTAGAGGGAGTTTGGGCCAACTTATTGGTGGCATCTAGTCGAGCGGGAGAAAAACCCTTAATCCTTTTATTGGATGGTTGGATGAAACAGCAAGCCCCAGGCGATTATCTATCGGCGGTAGAGGCCCAAAATCGTTTGGCCCAAGAGGGCTATTGGGTGTTGGAGTTGTATTCCTTCAACTTTTGGCAAAATAGAGCGGGGGAGTTGCGGAGCTTGGCTGCGGCTATATTGAATTGGGATAAGTAGGGGGAGTTCGTTTCGGTTCCTTACCTTTGAGTGTTATTATTATTGAGGAGTTAATTTCTGTTGCTTTATGTCGTCTAATTTTGAGTTTTTGAGGAAGGTTATGCCAGAGGCATATTATTGCTTTTATCGGGCAGAGCAGGCGCTTTTGACGCATCCTTTTGTGGGGATGATGTATATGCGTAAAGGGGGAGGACATGTGGATACAATTCTCTTCGCAGCATTAGAAAATTCTCAAAATAGAGAGCTGTGGTTAGATCCTGAAAAAAAATATGAAACTGCTTTTTTAAACTATGATAGTTTAAATGCTCTAGTCAAGAACAGTGCATATTGGACAGCTGGAGGAAATACATTCCTAGTTAATCAGTCGAACTGGGAAGGGAAGGTGAAATTGTTTTTATCGAACTTTTTAGAGTCCCTAAAGAAGGCTTTGGGGTATATAGAGTATGTTCAAGGTCAAAAACTACTTAAGGACAGACATTTAATAGAAGAAATAGAATTTGATGCCTCTATTAAGCGAGCTGTTAATGCAGATTTTCTAAGAGAAGATGAGGCCCTTTTCGAGTTTTTGACTTCGGCCTATCTCCTTTTTATGGAGAAGGAAAAGCTGGCCCAAGAAAAGCCCGCTTTTCTCAAAGCCTTTGAAGAGGAGAACCTTGCTTTTTTTGTCAAAGAAAGCAAGGCCTTTTCTGCAGTTTATCTGAATGAAAAAGTAGAGGCGGGGTCGCTAGCTTATTTTGAGTCTGTCTTATGGGATTTATATGCGTTTTTGGGACGAGTTGTTTTGCCTAGGGCGAAACTGAATAGGTTGTTTTTTAGTGATGTATATAGCTTGAAAAAAGTATCTCTTGATTTTGAGGAGGCTCCTTCCTGGATTTTTTTGACTGGAGAAAACGGCTATGGGAAAACCTTAGTATTACAAGCCATAGCGGCTGCTTTATATGGAGAAGATGAGGTGACTTATGAGTTTTTGAAAGAAGGAATAGGAGTCTCAGCTCATGGGATAAATAGAGGTTTTTTGTTTCTACGACTCCGTTATAGTTTTTTTAGTCGTGCAGTAACAGCAGTTAATGGTCATTACCACCCCCACCGCAACGTCATTGCCTATGGTTCTTCTCGTTTGGTTCCTCGTCAGGTAGTAAAGCAGGCCGGGGAGTACAATATGGTCCGTTCCTTATTTGAGTCAGATGCTCCTCTTCGGGATATAGAAGATGAGTACATCAATTGGTTTGCTCGCAAGGAGATTCATCCTCGATCTAAGGCACGTTATCAGCAGGTCAAAGCTTTATTTGAGGAGGTGGTGCCCGACTTAGAGCTAGAAATAGATGAGGAAAACTTTGATCGTTTGTACTATCGGTTCAAGGGGGACTGGGCCGAAACGACAGAGCGCTTGCCTTTCAATCGTCTCTCCGCAGGTTACAGAAACATCCTAGCTATTTTGGGAGATTTGGTCCTTAATTTATATGAGTTGCAGCCTACGGTTACGGATATCAAGGCTTTGGGCGGCATTGTATTGATTGATGAATTAGAGTTGCATTTGCATCCTAAGTGGCAGCATAAATTGCCTAAATTATTATCTGATGCTTTTCCGAATGTACAATTTATAGCCTCTACGCATAGTCCAATTCCCTTATTGGGGGCGCCTGAGGGGGCTGTTTTCCTCAAGGTAGATCGGGACCAAGAGCGGGGCATCTTTGTAGAGCGTCTAGAGGGGCTAGAGAAAGAGATCGAGGACCTTTTGCCGAATACGGTTTTGAGTTCGCCTCTTTTTGGCTTGAAAGATTTGCGGTCGATTAAGCATAAGGAGGAGGGCGATTTGCAAACAGAAAGTAATTATCAGGAAATAGAAGATAATAAAGCGCTAAATAAAAAGCTGTTTGACCTCTTGAATAAGAAGAAACAGCAAGATTTTAATCCCTCAGATAAAAAGGATTAGGATGAGGAGTATTAACAAAAACTTTAATCTTGCGCCTGAGGAATGGAAACGAAAGCTAAGGAATAAATTAGCCACTTTAATTAGGGAAGGGGCTAATCATAGGCCGACTAAAAGAATTTACAATCATGCTTTAAAAGCAGACTTAGCTGTTTATTATCATGACAAGTGTGGCTACTGTGAGCAAGCATTAGGAAATGTACAAAGAACTGAAAACTTTTACTCTATTGAGCATTATCGACCTAAAAGAGGGCCGCATTCCTATTGGTGGCTAGGGTATGAGTGGACTAATATTTTTCCTGCTTGTCAGACCTGCAATAACTCAAAGGATCGAGACTTTCCGCTTTTAGATGAAGCTTTGCGTCGGACAGGGCCCCAGTCTCCTTTAACTCAGAACATAGAAGATTATCTGAACGACCAAAGCCGAAAAGCTGATCATGATTATCTATTAGAAGAGCAAGCGCTTCTTTTACATCCTGAGGTAGATTCGGTAGAAGATTATTTAGCCGTAAACTTTAATGGTATGCTGGTTCCTCGTCCAAAACTTACTGATGTAAAGACGAAGCGGGCAGAAGTTACAATTAACTGTTTAAGTCTGAATCGGTCATCTTTACAAGAAAAGCGAAAAAAGATTATAGATGACTTCCAATTGCAGTTGAAAAATGAGTTGGTTAAATCTGGTTTTGCAGAGCCTACTAAAGCCGTTTTAGAGGGCTCGTTTTTCCCAATTTACCAATCGCTCATAGAGGGACTAAGAGAAATACAGGTATTCCATTTGGTCTATGAATGCATTATAACGGAAATAGAAGCGATGCTATTTCAAGGGATCATTAATGACTTAATAAAAGATTACCTGCCATTAGATGAGGAGATGAAACAAATGCTTTTATTTTTTCTAAATAGGAGTTGGGAGCTTTATATAGAAGAGCTAAATAAAGCACTAATCCCCTAAAGCAAAAACCACGGCCTCCCAAATACGGTCTTCTTCTGTATAGGGAATGCTTTGATTAAACTGGCCTTGGCCGATAGCGGAAATGAGGGTAAAACTATGGGTTTTACCTTCATTTTTTTTGTCTTGTCGAAGGAGGGGGAAGAAGCTATTGGGAGGAATTTGGGCCAGGGGAAAGCTAGGGTAGAGGGGGCGGATAGCGGCCTCAATTTGGTCCAATTCCTTTTGGGGAAGTTGGAGATATTGGGCCGAGAGGTAGGCTTCGGCTAGGAGGCCGAGGGCCACGGCTTCTCCGTGCAGGAGGGGCTGCGGGCTGTTCCAGCTTAGGCTTTCGAGGGCGTGGCCAATAGAATGTCCAAAATTCAGTAGTTTTCGGAGGCCCTTTTCTTGAGGATCTTGGTCTACAATATGGTCCTTAATCTGGATAGACTGAGCAATAATTTGTTGCCAGCGGTCTATATCTTGCAGGGGGGGCATTTCTTGAAGTTGGGGCCAGCTTTGGGCATCGGCAATTAGGCTATGCTTAAGGATTTCGGCCCAGCCGCTGCGGACTTCTGCGGGGGGGAGGCTTTGGATAAATGGCGGATAAATCAGGACCATTTTAGGGAATTGGAAAAGGCCGATCCCATTTTTGAGTCCTTGAAAATCGACGCCTAATTTACCGCCTACAGAAGCGTCTACCTGGGCCAGCAGGCTAGTGGGGATTTGGACAAAATCGAAACCTCTTTTAAAGGTAGCGGCCACAAAACCGCCCATATCGCCAATCACGCCACCGCCCAAATTGATGAGCAGGCTATTTCGCTGGGCCCCTTTTTGGAGCAATTTGGTCCAGAGGCTTTGGCAAGTTTGCAGATTTTTGTGTTCTTCTCCGGGGGGGATTTGGAGCAACTGCGGGGAGTAAGGCGTCAGGGTGGGGGCCAAAATGGGCCAACAATCTCTTTGGGTATTTTCATCGAGGAGGACAAAAATCTGCCCATAATTTCCGTCTTCTATCTGCTCCTTGAGTGCTTGAAAATCGGCCTGAGCAAAACGGATAGGGTAGGGGCTATGTAAAGATTTAGGCATATGGTTTTGAGCCAATTTAGCTATTTTTAGAAAAGGATTTGGGGCTGCCCCTCCCTTTGGTCGGGTCGGGCTGTGTCGCAGCTCGCAGGTCTGCTCGGCCCTGCGCGGGCTGCGCCCGCTGGGTCTGGCGCTTTGCGCCCCTGCTATCCATCCCTCAGCCTGCGGGCCTTTGGCCCTGTCTGCCGCAGAAGAAGGGCTGCGCAGCGGCCCTTGGCCGCAGGCCAAATGGCCTAGCGATGTGGAAGGGTGGCCCTTAGGGCCAGACCGAGCAGGCTTAGCCTGCGAAGGGCCGAGCGAATAGCGAGCCCTGCAACGTAGCGCCGCAAGGCGAAGCCGCAGCGGAGGCCCCAAAAAAGCAGCGAGCTGCGCAAGGACAACAAGGCCTTTAGGCCGCAGTTCGACGACCAAAGGGAGTAACCGCCGCAAGGCGAAGCCGCAGCGGAGGCCCCAAGATAAAAAACTTATTCTGCGGCATATTTTTGGGCCAAGTTGCTGCCCGTATAATGGGGGACCCAGCCCTCCATATCGATAAAAATGCGGATAGCTTTGACCGAGGGGTTTTCTTTGCCGGCATCGAACCAATGTTTGCTATTGGCGGGGACTGAAATGAGGTCGCCGGCTTGGCAGAGTACATTAAAAACGGGGGAATTGGGCAGGTGGAACCAGAAGAGGCCTTGGCCTTCTACGAAAAAGCGGACCTCATCTTCGGTATGGGTATGTTCATCGAGGAATTTGGCTCGGATAGCGGGGTAGTTGGGGGTTTCGCTATTGATATTGATCAGGTCGGCCACCTTATAGCCATTTTGGTTCATGTAGGGTTCGAGGACATGTTTGTAGGCGGCGAGGACTTCTTCTTGGCTAGCTTGGAGGGGAAGTTTTTCTTTGGCCTGCCATTGATCGAAGAGAATGCCTTTTTGGGCCAGGAAATCTTGAATTTCCTTAGGGTTTTGGGATTGGAAATTTTGGTCGGGAATGTTTAGAATAGCCATACTGTAGGAATTTTATTGGAGTTCGAGAACGGTACGAAAAGAGAGGCATTTCGTGCCATATTTCTGGGCCATTTGAGCGTGGAAATCGTTGGAAAACTTAGCTTGAAAACGTTGGAGGAGGCGTAGTTCTTGGCAATGGAGTTGGATAGCGAAGCTAGCGCCTTCTTCATCTCTGGGAAAGAGGACCTTAGAAAATTGAAAATTGGTAAAAAGGCCAGTATCCATGATAGCGGGGATGTGTTCTTCTTGCATCCAGTTCTTCCATTCTTGGAGGATATCGGCATCCACTTTATGCGTAATATTGAGAATAAACATAACTAAAAAATTCTTGTTTTAATCTTGGCAATTGGGGCATTGCCCGATGAGTAAAATTTGTTTTTCTTTGGCGGTAAATCCTTGGGGGAGTTGTATTTCGGGGATAGGGTTATGGTTGAGGCAGAACGTGCGTTTACATTTAGTGCAGCGAAAATGCAGGTGATCATCGCTATGTTTATGATTTTGGCAATTGCTATCTTGGCAGAGGGCATATTGGGCACTCTCTTGTTCGCTAGCGATACGGTGGATCAGGCCATTTTGTTCAAAGGTTTTGAGATTTCGGTAGAGCGTCACTCGGTCGAATTGGCCTTTGAGATCTTTTTCTATTTGGGCATGTGAGAGGGCGTAGTCTTTTTGGATAAAGATCTGCAGGATGGCTCTACGGATGGCGGTATTTCTAATTTTGTGTTTTTTTAGCAGTTGTATTGGGGTAGACATATGTAAAGTAATTTAGACTACTTCTAAATAAAAATAGAGGTTAATAAAAGCTAAAAAGGGGGCTATAGAATGTGATAGTAAATTATATATTTGCGCAAAGTCGATCAGAGATCTATAAAACTGTGACTAATGCTACAAAACAAAGGCCTTAAATTTTTTTGGACGCCTTAGTTTTGGTAGTTTTGCGCAGCTTTGGGGGGGCTTCTGTCTATTGCAAAGTTAGAAAAGCTAGCATTTATAATGTGGGCTTGGTACACAATTTTTATTGAATTGAAATAAAATTTTGAAAATTAGATGACCTGGGGAATTATCATTGCGATAGTGTTGGTGTTATTCATCTTTACACTATTGACGCTAGGAGACGGGCTGTTGAAGGTAACGGCAAGTCAGGCTGGGGAAGACACCAGCGGCTACTCCGTATTGCCCACCAGCTTGCAAGAGTTATTGGGGTTGGGCAAGAAAAAGGGGGAGTATGTACCGGATGATGCGCCTGTAAAGCGCCTCAAACGGGGATTTGATGTCAACTTGGCTGGTGGTCCTTCTTTGGGCCAGGCGGGTATTCGGGAATTACGCTCGGCTACTTATGCGTTGAAGCCAAAAGACTTAATTGGGATGTCGCCTATACCTAAGGTGATGCCTGAATTGGGGGCTACTGTTAAGGCAGGGGAGCCCTTGTTTTATGACAAGAAGCATCCTGAGATTATTTATGCTGCGCCAGTGAGTGGAGAATTCATTGAGTTGCGTCGTGGGGAGAAGCGTTCGATCAACGAGTTGGTTATTTTGGCTGACCAGGGAGAGATGCAGTACCACAAGCATGAGGATGTGCCTAATTTGGAGACGGCTAGTCGTGCTGACTTGGTTGATTTCTTGACGGCGAGTGGGGCATGGCCTTTCTTGCGTCAGCGTCCTTTTGACATTGTTGCAGATCCTAGCATGACGCCAAAGTCTATTTTTGTATCTACATTTGACACGGCTCCTTGGGCTACAGATGCCAATTTTTCTGTAGCGGGTAAGGAGGCTGCTTTTCGCAAGGGCTTAGCGGCTTTGGCGATGCTTTCGGGTACGAAGGTACATTTGGGAGTAAACGGCATGGCTCAGGAGCGTCCGTCTGATGCTTTCTTGAAAGCGGATGAGGTAGAGGGTGTAGAGCTTCATTATTTTCAGGGTCAGCACCCTGCGGGTAATGTAGGGGTACACATTCATCATGTAGACCCTGTGCTTCCCAACGGTCAGGTTGTCTGGCATACCGATGTACATGGCGTACTTTTGATTGGTCAGTTGTTGTTGGAGGGTATTTTTGATACCTCTAAAGTAATTGCTGTGGGTGGCGCTGAATTGCCGGCTGAAGAGGGTTATTATGCTCGTGTTCATCAGGGGATTCATATTGCTGCGCTATTGGAAGGCATGGCAGATGATATGACTACAGAGAAAGCGTATGTACGTAATGCTGAGGGGCAGAAAGAGGAGAAAATGGTAGAGGTGCGTAGCATCCGCATTGTCTCTGGCGATCTTTTGTCGGGTAAGCAGGTGGAGCGAGAAAGCTTTTTGGGCTTTTACGACGACCAATTATCTGTGGTAAAAGAAGGTAATTATTATGAGTTGTTTGGTTGGTTGGTTCCTCAGGCGGGGCACCCCACACGTTCGCGGACATTCCCTGGTGGATTTTTCCCGGGCACTCATTATGTACCTGATACAAACACTAATGGAGAGAAGCGTGCCTTTGTGATGACAGGGGAGTATGAGAGCGTTTTGCCCATGAATATTTATCCTCAGCATGTAATGCGGGCCATTTTGGCCAAGGACTTTGAGAAAATGGAAGGTCTTGGTTTGTTGGAGCTCGGCGAGGAGGATATTGCTCTTTGCGAGTATGTATGTACATCTAAGCAACCTTTGCAAGCAATTTTAAGAGAAGGCCTAGAGGAGCTACGTGCTCAATAGGGTTTGATTATAAAACGTTGGATTCAGCCACCTAAATAAGAACTAATTTGTTATGGCATTAATAGACTTCTGGAAACGGATTGAGCCTAGTAAGGAGAATCAGTTTCTTCATGCTACTTATGATGCCTTTTTTACCTTTATGTTCAAGCCAAACTTGACGACCAAGGGAAAAGGGGTGCACATTCGTGATGCTATGGATTTGAAGCGCACTATGTTTCATGTAGTGATCGCTTTACAGCTCTGCCTATTGGTAGGAACTTTTAATATTGGCCATCAGCACTTTGTTGCTCTTGGTATTCATACTGGTTTTATTGAAGCCTTTCACCTCAAGCTTGTTTTTGGCTTGGTGCAATTGCTTCCTATTGTTATTGTTGCTAATGTTGTAGGGCTCGGGATCGAGTTTTACTTTGCTGCTCGAAGAGGCCATGCTGTAGAAGAGGGCTTCTTGGTATCGGGTATGCTTATTCCTTTAATCATGCCCCCCGATATTCCTTTGTGGATGTTGGCCTTGGCTGTAGCTTTTGCTGTAGTGATTGGTAAAGAAGCCTTTGGTGGAACGGGTATGAACGTATTGAATGTAGCGCTTTTGGCTCGTGTATTTATCTTCTTTGCTTATCCTACAGAAATCTCAGGGGATGGTCCTTGGGTTGCTGCTTGGGCTTTGGCCGAAGATGGAGCTACTAAAGTGGCCGATTACTACTGGGCTCACACTATGTTTAATCCTCTTTTTGATGCTGCCGGATGGAGTACCTTTGTGCAAGGAACTCCCTTTGTAGCGGGCTATTCTGGAGCCACACCTTTGGCCCTTGGTGCCGCACAGGGTTGGGCGCAGGTAGATGCAGTCACTGGTGAAGTAACTGGCGGTATCCTTTCTCAATATTCTGCTTTGCAGATGTGGATGGGCGGTATCCCCGGCTGTATTGGTGAAACCTCTAAGCCCGCTATTATCTTTGGGGCGATCTTCTTGTTGATTACTAGAGTAGCGAGCTGGAGAGTAATGCTTTCTTTTGTTATTGGTACTGCCCTCACCGGGATGATCTTTAACGCTTGGGATGCTACTGTATTTATGAATGTACCTTGGTATCAGCACTTCGGTATGGGCGGTTTGCTCTTTGCTATGGCATTTATGGCTACTGACCCCGTTACCGCTGCCCAAACCAACCGTGGTAAAATTATCTATGGCTTCTTGATCGGCTTCTTTGGTATGGTCATCCGCGTGATGAACCCCGCCTATGCCGAGGGATGGATGCTTGCAATTCTACTCATGAACGTTTTTGCTCCATTGGTAGACCACTACGTACTCGAAGGAAATATTAGTAAACGATTGAAACGCGCGAAGGAATATGCAAAGTAATACGCAAATCTATTTGTATGTGCTCAAGCTAACTGGAGTTATTGCCATTGTGCTTTCGCTCTTGTTCAATAGTTTGAACCCTATGTTCTTGAAGAACAAAGAAACCGCTAAGAAAAAAGCTATTCTTAGCTGTATCCCCGGCCAAGATATGTCTGCCGATGTGCAGTCTGTCTTTGACCAAAAAGTGAAGATTTCTATCTTAGATGCCAATGGCAATATCCTCTTCGATCAAGAGAAGCCCGCCGCAGAATCTGAAACAGAAATTAAAACGGCTCTCGATAAACTCAATGAACGTGGCCAAGGCGTAAAGTATAGCAAACTCGTCGATATTGACCTCGCTTCAGAAGAGAAGTTCGCCGCTGAAAATCGTGTCTATCCTATCTATCAATATGAAGGAGACGAAGGCAAAAACTATTTTGTACTTGCTGTTCGTGGAAACGGACTCTGGGACAAAATCTGGGGCTATGTCGCTCTAGAATATGCCGACAAATGGCAGGTGGCTGGCGTAAACTTTGACCACAAAGGAGAAACGCCCGGTCTTGGTGCCGAAATTAAAGATAATGCCGACTTCAAAGCCCAATTTGAAAATAAGCAGATCTTTAACGAAGAAGGTAAATATGTCTCTGTACAAGTGCTAAAGAAAAATATCAAACATCCAGAATATCAAGTAAAGGCCATCTCTGGCGCTACTGTTACTTGTGATGGTGTGTCTGAAATGATGCAGCGCGGTATCGGCAATTATTTGCCCTACATTAAAGGCCTTCAATCTGCCGATAATAAAGCAATCGGACAGCGCTAAGCCGCCCCCGCATTGCATTTGATCTCATTTGTTTAAATTTTTAGCATTATGGCTCAAGATACACAACAGCTAGCCGAGGCGGAGAAGAAAGAACCCGCCTTTGGCTTCGGTAAAGAGGAACGTCAATTACTGACTGACCCCCTTAACGATAATAACCCCATTACCGTACAGGTTTTGGGTATCTGCTCGGCCCTAGCGGTTACCTCTCAGGTTTATCCTTCGCTAATTATGGCTGTAGCCCTCATTTTTGTTACCTCTTTCTCTAACCTGATTATCTCGATGCTCCGCAATAGCATCCCCGGCTCAATCCGTATGATTGTCCAACTTCTCGTTATTGCAGGCCTCGTTCAGGTAGTAGAAATCGTGCTCGGCGCTTTCGCTTATAGCGCCTACGAAAGCTTGGCCGTATTTATCGGCCTTATTATTACTAACTGTATCGTAATGGGACGCCTAGAGGCTTTCGCTATGGCCAACAAGCCCTGGCGCTCTTTCCTCGATGGACTCGGTAACGGTATTGGCTATGGTGTCGTCCTCGTCGCTATGGCTATTGTACGCGAACTCTTTGGAAAAGGAAGTTTTATGGGCTGGAAAGTTATGCCCGACGCCTATATCGCCAATAACCTAATGGTGCTGCCCGCGGCTTCTCTTTTCATTATCGGCATCTTTATTTGGATTCAGCGTAGCCTGAACCCCAAACTCGTAGATGTATCTTAGATTTAACCTCTTTTTCCAAACGCTAATTAATATTCAACTATCATGGATGCGTTGAACGTGTTTATCAAAGCGGCCTTTATCGATAACATGATCCTAGCCTATTTTCTAGGAATGTGCTCTTATCTAGCCGTATCGAAAACTGTAAAAACAGCCTTCGGTCTCGGCCTCGCCGTTATCTTTGTTCTCGGTATTACCGTGCCTATCAACTGGCTACTTAATACATATATTCTCCAAGATGGAGCTATCGTAGAAGGCGTAAACCTCGTATTTTTACGACTAATCCTCTTTATCGCTGTTATCGCCTCTATGGTGCAGCTGGTAGAAATGATTATCGAGAAGGTCTCCCCCTCTCTCTATAACTCCCTCGGGATCTTCCTGCCGCTCATTACCGTAAACTGCTCGATCCTCGGCGGATCTCTCTTTATGGTCTCTAGAGAATATGAGTTTGGTACTTCTGTATCTTTTGGCCTCGGCGCCGGACTTGGGTTCTTCCTCGCTATCGTAGCTATCGCCGCTATCCGCGAAAAACTCAAAACCGCCGCTATCCCACCCGCCCTCCGCGGCCTGGGTATGGCCTTTATCCTTACTGGCCTTATGGGCCTTGCCTTTATGAGCCTCATGGGTATCGATCCCGCGGCTTTTAACTAATCAAAGCGATTTTCGTCTGAATTAAAAAATAGCTGACCTTATGGAAATTATTATTCCTATCATACTGGCAGTCATCGTCTTTTCGGTCCTCATTCTCTTTATGTCTGCCGGACTGATCTCTGCCCGTAAAAAACTTCTCCCCCAAGGAGATGTTAAGATTAAGGTAAATGGCGAGAAAACATTTGAGGCTAAACCCGGCGGAACTCTCCTCGGGGTACTCTCTAGCCAAAGTGTTTTCCTCCCCTCTGCCTGTGGTGGTGGTGGTACCTGTGCCATGTGCCGCTGCCAAGTAGATAACGGCGGTGGTGATATCCTCCCCACCGAACTCAACCACATCTCTCGTAAAGATGCCCAAGATAACTGGCGCCTAGCTTGCCAAGTGAAAGTACGCGGCGATATGGAAATCCGTGTCCCCGAAGAAATCTTCGGTATCCAAAAATGGGAGTGTACCGTCGTCTCTAACTATAATGTAGCCTCTTTCATTAAAGAGTTTGTGGTCCGCCTCCCAGAAGGCGAAGAGATGAACTTCGACCCAGGTGGATATATCCAAATCGATGTGCCCAAAATTACCGTGGATTACAAAAATATCGATATCGAAGCCCACCCCGAACACCATGGCGATAATCCCAATAAATTCCAAGACGAATGGGATACCTACAAACTTTGGGACCTCCAAATGGTGAACGATGAACCGCAGTTCCGCGCCTACTCTATGGCTAACCACCCCGCAGAAGGAAATATCGTAATGCTCAATATCCGTATCGCTACGCCTCCTTTCAAGTTTAAACAGGTAGATGGCAAACGCGTATGGGACGGCTACCAAGATATTAACCCCGGTGTCTGCTCTTCTTATATCTTTAACCAGAAACCTGGCGATAAGGTAGTGGTTTCTGGCCCCTACGGTGAGTTCCATATCAAACCCACCAAAAAAGAAATGGTCTACATCGGCGGTGGTGCCGGTATGGCACCTCTGCGCTCTCACCTTTTCCACCTCTTCCATACCCTCAAAACAACCGACCGTAAGGTGTCTTTCTGGTATGGTGGACGTACCCGCCGAGAACTCTTCTATATCGAACAGTTCCGCGAAATCGAAAAGCAGTTCCCTAACTTCCGCTTCTATGTGGCTCTCGATAACCCCTTGCCCGAAGATAACTGGCAGGTCAAAGAAAATATCGAAGCCAATGGCGATGGCTTTAAAGGTTTTATTATGCCCGTTTGCTACGAGCAATACCTTAAAGACCACCCAGAACCAGAAGAAATTGAGTACTATTTCTGTGGCCCTCCCATGATGAACAAATCAGTGATCGATACCCTAGATCGCCTAGGGGTGCCAGAAGAAAATATCTCTTTCGATGACTTTGGTGGCTAATCTTAGCCCTTTCTATAAAAGCCTCTGTTCTTTACAGGGGCTTTTCTATTTTTTTTAGGGGCCTCCCGCCTGCGGCGGGCGCTACGTTACAGGGCTCGCTCTTCGCTCGGCCCTTCGCAGGCTTCGCCCGCTCGGTCTGGCCCTGCGGGCCACCCTTCCACATCGCTAGGCCAATTCATCACCCAACCCAGCCAAATTTTGAATAAAATTAAGTTTTGAAGCCTTGTGGCTTCCCCTTTTTTTTATAGCTTAGACGCTATTCAATAAACTCATCTAAAAATATTATATGGCTTCTATTATAGCAGCAGCACTCAAAAGCTGGTTGCCCGTTCAGCAAAATAACGACTTCCCTATCCAAAATTTGCCTTTCGGAGTCTTCAAAACAGCTCAGTCTACTCCCCGTATGGCTACAATTATCGGAGATACCGTTATCGACCTACAACAGTTGGCCAAATTAGGCCTCTTCGATGATATGGACCTCGATAAAACCGTCTTTAGCCAGCGCTATATCAACGATTTTATGGCCCTCGGTAAAGCCAAAACCTCGGCCTTCCGCCTCCGCCTAGCCGAAATCTTTGCCCAAGATAATAAAGCCATGGCCCAACATGCCGAACTCCGCGCCCGAGCCCTCTTCCCCCTCGATAAAGTAGAATTACTCCTGCCCGTCAAAGTAGGCGATTATACCGATTTCTATTCTTCTATCGAACACGCCACCAACGTAGGAACTATGTTCCGCGATCCCGATAATGCCCTGCTCCCCAACTGGCGCCACCTGCCCGTAGGCTACCATGGCCGCGCTTCTTCTATTGTGGTCTCTGGCACGCCCATTCACCGCCCCAAAGGCCAACAAAAACCCAATGACGGAAATCCCGTTTTTGGCCCTTCTAAATTACTCGATTTCGAACTGGAAATGGCTTTCGTTATCGGTAAAGAAAATCCCCTAGGCAAAAGAGTAAACACCACCCAAGCCGAGGACTATATCTTTGGCCTCCTCCTCTTTAATGACTGGTCCGCCCGAGATATCCAAAAATGGGAGTATATCCCCCTAGGCCCCTTCTTGGCCAAAAGCTTTGCCTCTACCGTCTCCCCTTGGGTCGTTAGCCTAGACGCCTTTGAAGATATGCGCGTAAAAGGCCCAAAACAAGACCCCGAAGTACTTCCCTACCTCCAATATGAAGGCAAGAAAAACTACAATATTGAACTAGAAGTTAGCCTCAAAACTGCAAAGGGAGCAGAGAAAACTATCTGCCAATCTAACTTTAAGTACATGTACTGGAATATGGCCCAGCAATTGGCCCACCATACCGTAAATGGCTGTAATGTTCAAGTTGGCGACCTCTGCGCCTCCGGTACAATCTCAGGCAAAGAACCCTCTAGCTACGGCTCTATGCTAGAACTAAGCTGGAGAGGTACCCGCCCCATCGATATGCCCGACGGCAGCCAACGCAAGTTCCTCCAAGATGGCGATGAACTTAGCCTCTCTGGCTATGGCTACAACGCCGAAGGAGTACGCATCGGCTTTGGCCCCTGCACTGGCAAAATTTTACCCGCTCTAGATTAAGCTATTGGACCAATAGAAAAAGCGCAGTACCCAAAGGGTACTGCGCTCTTTTTTGTTTTTTAGGGCCCCGATTTTGCCAGAATAAACTCTTCTAGAAGATAGCTCGAGGATGAAAGACCAAAAAAAAGCTAATAGACAAATTCTATTAGCTTTTTCTAAAATTACTCTACATGCAAAAGCAATCCCTTAAGATAACTCCCCTCTGGATGAAACATGCTCACAGGATGATCTGCCGGCTGACTCAAACGACGCAGTACCCGCACCTGCCGACCCGCTTCAATAGCCGCTGAGGTAATGGTATTGTAAAATAACTGCTCATCAACCACCTGAGAACAAGAAAAGGTAAATAGCAAACCTCCCGGCGCCACTTTCTTAAAGCCCTCAATGTTCAATCGCTTATATCCCTGAACCGCCCTATGCCGCTTCTTAAGACTCTTGGCATAAGCCGGAGGATCAAGGACCATTACTTCATATTTTTCTTCCGATTGCTGCAAAAATTTGAGGACATCCTGGGTGTACGCCCGATGCGTTTCCCCTTCCAAATCATTTATTGCCACATTTTTGTTGAGCAAATCAATCGCTTTGGCCGATACATCTACAGAGTCTACCCGCTTGGCTCCCGCCTTTAAGGCATAAATCGAAAAACCACCCGAATAGCAAAAGGCATTCAATACAGTTTTCCCCTGGGCATAACGCCCCAAAAGCGCACGGTTCTCTCTTTGGTCCAAGAAAAAGCCCGTTTTTTGGCCCGTAATCCAGTTGACCTCAAACTTATGGCCGTTTTCCAACACTTCGGCCAAACCTTCTTCCCCTTCGCCATAAAGCAAACCATCTTCCAGTTCTTGGGCATAAAGGGCCGGCAAACTCGCCTTACTTTTATCATAAACCGCCTGTAGCTTATCGCCCAAACAACGCTTGAGGGCCTCCACAATTTCATTGCGACAACGATGCATCCCAATAGAATGCGCCTGAAAAACAGCCGTCCCCGCATAAAAGTCAATGATCAAACCCGGCAAACCATCTCCCTCGCCATGCAATAAGCGAAAACAGTTGGTCTTGGGGTCTTGGTCCAAACCCTCTATTTGCCGAACTTTCCAAGCCCGATTAAATTTTTCGGCCCAAAAATCAGCATCGGGCGCCAAGGGCTCATAACTAAATACCCGCACGGCTATGCTGCCATGATGATAGTGCCCAATGGCCAAAAACTCGCCATTGCTGCGGTGCAAGCTCACAATATCGCCATCTTCTACCTGCCCCTCAATGCGCTTGATGGCCCCAGAAAATAACCAAGGATGCTTGCGCAAAATTGCACTCTCTTTTCCCGGCTTGATAAATACTTTTGGATAATATAGTTTGTTCATCGGTTGTTTGTTGCTGTTCTGTTTCAAAGACTGTTTTTTTGGGGCTGCCCCGCCCTGCGGGCGGGTCGGGCTGTGTCAGGGCTCGCTGTTCGCTCGGCCCTTCGCTTTTTCGCTAGGCTCAAAAGCTCGGTCTGCGGCTTCGCCGCCCCCTTTTCCATCCCTCAGCCAAAAGAAAGGCGGCTAAAGCCGCTCAGCGCCTTGGCCTAAAGGCAAAGGCCCAAAAATAGGCTTTTTAAGCGCTATTGGCTAATCTCTCGATCTATATTTTCTCTGGCCTGCTCCTCATATTGCTCCCTAAAGCCCGCCGAGTAGTAAATTTGAGGACGATCCAGAAAGCTTTTCATGGCTTTTCGCCTCCCTTGCTTATAAAATAGGAAGTTGTACCAATTGACGTATTCTTTCTGCACAGCCCGGGCGTATTCTTCATAAATAGACCAACTTTGGCCCAATATGGCCAAATCAAAATCTAGAAATAAACGACAGTCGGGCTCATCGAGCAAAGGCGCATGCTTTACTGTACTCAATATATATTGTTCGAGCTGTTTGCATTTTTTGGCCCCCAAGGACCTCCGCAACTGCTGCCGAGCAAATTGGGCCGAGAGCCGCTCATTGTCTTTGGATTTGGGATTGTACTCTACATCATGAAAAAAGATAGCCATCTGAACCAAGGCTTTATCTTGTAGCTGGGCCTCCCATTTATCCGCCAGCTGTAGCAGATTATACAAATGAGAAAGGTTGTGGTAATGCCGATTCCAATCGGCATAGGCCGCATAGAGCAAATCCCAGATTTCTTCTTGTTGCTTGGGCTTGATCGGATAAGCCCCAGCGGCCTCTTGCCATTTTTCTACTAAGTAGGCCTTTTGTTCTTCTTCTAAATATGGACTAATAATCATACTGTATGGTTTTGCGGCCAGCTTGGGCGGCCTAGCCGCCCCTGGCCAAAGGCCAGAACGGCTGAGGGATGGGCAGCAGTGGCCCAAAGGGCCAGACCCAGCGGGCTTAGCCCGCGCAGGGCCGAGCGATTAGCGAGCTGCGAGACAGCCCGACCCGACCGAAGGGAGGGACTGCCCCAAAAAATTATTCATATACCTTGGCTTGTGCCGCCCTTACTCGCTCATTGTAAATATAGTTTTCTTGGGCCAATACCTCGACATAGGGCTGCATTTTTAGAATCAAACTGGCTTCCCCCATTTGCTCGAGCAGGTTTTTATAGGCCAACTGAAAATCATCCTCTAAGCGCTTGGGTTGGCCCGCAAAAGCTGGCCGATTGGCCGTGCCCTGCAATAAGGCCCGCAAATAAAGGCTTTTTTGCTCCTCTATCCAGTCCTTGAGCTCATAATCGGGCAAACGCAATAAGAACTTATCCCAGCTAATTAAACGAGCCGCCAACTCCGTAATGGGCCGAATGATTTCCCCATCTTTAAGCACCGGCTCCTCGATGTCTTGGGCATAAAGGTCTAGAAAAATACGGCCATTGGCCGGGGCAATGCGATACACCCGCCGCTGAAATTTATCAATGTTCGGGACCAGCAATAGCTCGCCCTTGGGGCCCAAGGCAAAGGCCAAATAGAGCTGATCGAGCTCTCGCAAACTGGCATTTTGCTGCATATCTACAGAGCCATAGCGCTTGAGCTCGGCCAAATGGGCCTGAAATTTACTGCTGGGCAAACGGTCTACCCAATAGCTATGCACCTGCTGCTGAAACGCAACTAGCTTGGCCAAAGCCCAATCTGAAGCCGCCGCTTTGCGGTTGGGAAACATCCCCTCATAGTATTGTATGGCCTCTTCAAAGGCCGATTTTTTTTGTATCGAAATCTTTTTAAGCAGCTCCCCAAAACGATTCATCTGCGCCTGCTCCATGGGGTCAATTTCCTTTTTTTTGCTCAAGGGAATAGGCGCCTGACTCTCCTTAATGCTCTGAAAACGAAGGTTCTCTCGCTCCGTCAAAAACTTGATGCATCCCCCATACACCCAACCCTCATTGCCGTTGCTACTACGCACCTTGTACCAATGCTCATAGCGATCCTCGCCCCCCATTTCTACTAGGGTGGTAAAGTTGGTGCTGTCGTTGAGGTATTCTACCACACTCTCTAAGGCCAAACGCTCTAAAACAGCCCCCTCCAAATCAGGGGTAGAGCGCAGCCGAAGGTTGGGAATACTAACTTCTACAAACTGTGGCAAGAGGCTCGTTTTGCTGTTTTTGGCCGCCAAACGATGCTCTGGCCCCCGAGGCTGCTCTTTGGGCGCCTCTTCGGTACAAGCAGTCAAAAGTAAAAAAACAAAACTACCAATTAGAAGATGTCGAAAGGGTCGCATAGGGAATAAACTAGCTTTAGAAAGAATAAATAAGTTGGGCCTTAACTTTTGGCGGCAATCTCCTCTAGCTGAGCGGCCAAACTTAAGGGACTGTAGTTGAGGTATTTGGCAGCATACAGACTTTGCATGCTGAGGTCCTCTGGGCGAGCAGGCTGTATATCGGCCAAACTAGCCGCCAAAATTTTATGCGCATCAAGGCCAAAACAATGGGCCATTTTTTGGGCCAATGCTAAACGAGATAAACGCTCTGGCCCCGGAAAATGCCAAATTCTAGGCAATTTCTCTTCCGTATTATAATAAATTAAAGCCAAAAGTTGCTGCAAATAACGAGCAGCCTCATAAGCCGATAATGGCGTTCGGTATTCATCGCTAAAAGCCGCTAGTTGCTCGCCCTCTTCATCGGCCAATTGGGCCAACCAACGCCCAAAAAAATGCTTGCTGTAAGCCGGCCCAATGCCCAGCAATAAGGGCAAGCGACAAATATAAGCATTGGGGTAATCGGCCAATAAAGCTTCTTCTACCGCCAATTTCTGACTGCCATACTGCAAGAGCGGATAAGCAAAACTATCTTCGTCATAAGGTGCCGAATGCCCATTGAATACCATATCCGAAGAGACAAACAAAAAGGGAATTCCCCTAGCCTTGGCATAATCCGCTAGAGTCAAACTCGCATATACATTTACATGATAGGAGAGGGCCGGATGCTCCTCGCAAAAACTGCTGTTGGCAATGGCCGCCGCATGAATAATGGCATCAGGAGCCAAACGGTCTAGTAGTTCCCGCAGCTCCTGATCGCGCAATAAGTTGATGCGCTCCCAAGACCAAGGCGCCCCCTCAAATTGCTGCCGATAATATAAACCTACAGCCTCTCCACCCAATTGCCAACTCTGGGCCAAATGCCAACCCAAAAAGCCCGAGGCTCCCGTCAAAATAATTTTTTTCACAATCCAATTCGTTCGGTGAATCGCTAATCTAAGGAATATCAAACAGCCTTCATATTTACTAGCCTAAATCTTTTAAGACTGCTTACTTAAAATAAGTCTAAATAAGTTTTGCCTTTTAAAAAATAGGGCCTATACTTGCACTATTAGTAATTGATCTAAATAAAGATAGTGATGAATCTGGCAAAGGAAGATCTACAATGGCTGTTGATAGGCGGACTGTTTTCGGTCTTTCTGCTCTTAGGCTCAGCCACTTTTGGGGCCTATCCGCTTTCTGCTGCCGATTTATGGGCCCTGCTTTCTGGCCAAACCCAAGAGGGCGCTAGCTATTTTCTCTTTTGGCAAATTCGCCTGCCTCGCCTACTTATGGCTTATGCTGTGGGGGCGGCCCTGGGCCTTTCTGGGGCGGGGGTGCAGGGACTTTTCCAAAACCCTTTGGCCGAACCCAGCCTGATTGGGGTGCAGGGCGGAAGTATGCTGGCCGCCGCCATTTATTTGGTCCTCATCGGCCCCCTTTTGGGCAGTTATTCGCTTTGGGGCCTGCCGATTTTTGCTTTTTTGGGGGCCATTTTGGCCTGCTTGGGGGTCTACCGCATGAGTACGCTAAATGGCCGAACTTATACGGCCAGTATGCTGCTGGCTGGAGTGGCGATTACCGCCCTTTGTGGCGCCTTTACGGGCCTACTGACTTATTTTTCCGATGAGGCCCAACTCCGAGATTTTACCTTTTGGAGCCTCGGTAGCCTAGCCGGCAGTAGCTGGTCCAATTTGCTAATTTTATTGATTTGCTTAGTCCCCGCCTTGCTCATTTTACTGCCCATGGGCCCCGCCCTAAACGCCCTTTTATTGGGCGAAACCGAGGCGCAATATATGGGCTGGAATAGCCAGAAAATAAAATGGAAGGTCTTGTTTGCAGCCAGTCTGGCGGTGGGAGCTTCGGTGGCGCTTTCGGGCAGTATTGGCTTTATTGGCCTCTTGGCCCCACACCTTATCCGCCTTTGGCGAGGTAGCAATCAACGCTTTTTGTTGCCGGCTTCGGCCATGCTGGGGGGCTGCCTGCTCTTGCTGGCCGATACCTTCGCCCGCTGCCTTTTGGCCCCTCAAGAGCTGCCCCTTGGGGTCCTGACCACCCTTTTGGGCGCTCCGCTTTTTTTCTATCTGGTCCTGCAAGCCAGAGGAAGACATCAGTTGGTCTAGTCTTATTTATGTTTTGGGGCCTCCTGCCTGCGGCAGGCGCTACGTTTCGGGGCTCGCTGCTCGCTCGGCCCTGCGCCAGCAAGCTGGCTGGGTCTGGCCTTCGGCCACCCCTACACATCGCTAGGCCTGCGGCCCCTTTGGGGCCTGTAGGACGCAAAATAAACGAAGTAATTATGCTTTTAGATGTAGATGCGGCCTTGTTTTGGGGCCAAAAGCCCTTGCTCGAAGAGTTGCGCTTTTCGCTCTCTGCTGGAGAGTTCTTGGTGGTTCTAGGCCCCAACGGAGTCGGAAAGTCTTCTCTTTTGCAATGGTTGGCGGGCCAAAAAACGCCCGCTCTCAAAGTTAAGGGCAAGGCCCAACTCAAAGGGAAAGATTTGGCCCAATACAGCCTATCTGAAATGGCCCAGTTTAGGGCGGTGATGTCGCAGCGTTTGCATCTGCCTTTTCCCTTAAAGGTCCAAGAGTTTATGAGCTTGGGCCATGCCCAACAAAAGACCGCCCTCTCTGATGAACGAGCCCTAGATTTACTGGCCCAATTGGGCCTAAAAGGCTATGAAGACCGCCTTTGGCAACAGCTTTCGGGCGGAGAGCGACAGCGCCTGCAGTTGGCCCGCCTCCTCTGGCAACTGCAGGAGGCGATTGAGCAAAAAGAAGCCCTGCTTTTATTAGATGAGCCCCTAGCCGCCCTCGATATTGCCCACCAACAGCAATTGATGCAGTTGGTGGCCCAACTTTGCAAAGAACAGCAATTGGGAGCCCTGGCCATTTTGCACGATATCAATATTGCCGCCCAATATGCCGACCGTCTACTGCTCTTGGCCCCAGGCCAACAATGGGCCCTCGGCCCGCCCGAAGAGGTGCTCACTCAAGAAGCCCTCAAAGCTATGTATCAAGTAGAAACATTTATAGAAAAACATCCTATACATCATTGTCCACAGGTCATCTTTAGCGGCTGGCTAAAGGGCCAAACTATATAACATATTATGGAGAATCAATTGAATACGCCTCAGGATTTGGCCCAAGCTTATGCGGCCCTCCAAGCAGAAACCCCTCATTTGCGCATCCGCCAAGCAGCCCAAAAATTGGGCGTGGCCGAGCTGTCTTTATTAGAATTGGAGCTGGGCGGCCGCTGTATTCGCCTAGAGAATAAACCCCAAGAGATTTTGGCTAGCCTAGCGCCTTTGGGCCGCCTGATGGCCCTTAGCCGTAACCCTTATGTGGTGCATGAGCGCAAAGGCATTTATGAAAATGTCTCTTTTATGGGCCCAACTCAGCAACTGGGGCTGGTGGTAAACCCCGATATCGATTTGCGCCTATTTTTGTCTAGCTGGACCTATGTCTATGCCGTAGGCATTCCCAAAGGAAAAGAGATGTTGCATGGCTTACAGTTTTTTGATCATAGAGGGGAAGCCGTGCATAAGGTCTATTGTACCAAAGAGAGCAATATGGAGGCTTATCAGCAGCTGTTGGATAAATTCCGAGCAGAGGACCAATCGCCTTTAGCGCTGCTGCCTTATCCCGCCTGGGAAGGGCCCGAAGCTTCAAAAGAAGAGGTAGATGTGGCCGCCTTTCAGCAAGATTGGTTGAATTTGCAAGATACGCATGATTTCTTCGGGATGCTCAAGCGCCATGGCTTGGCCCGCCAAGATGCTCTGCGTTTGGCCCCAGGAGGCCATGCCCGCCAAATGGAAAAAGCAGCCGTTACCCAAATGCTGGAAAAAGCCTCGGAGACGGGCCAACCCATTATGGTCTTTGTAGGCAATAAAGGCTGTATCCAAATTCATACAGGTCCAGTAAAACGCATTGTAGAGCGAGGGACTTGGATCAATGTCATGGATCCCGATTTTAACCTGCACTTAGATTTGGCTGGCGTTGCCGAGGCTTGGTGGGTCCGCAAACCCTCTGCCGATGGAATCGTCTCTAGCCTAGAGCTTTTTGATGAGCAAGGAGAACTGATTGCTTATTTCTTTGGCGCACGCAAACCCGGTATTCCAGAACGAGAAGACTGGCGTGCCTTGCTAGAAACTTTGCCCGTTTTGGTCCAGCCCGAATCGGTTTAAGTAACTTCATTTTCTGCGTCCTACAGGCCCCGAAGGGGCCGCGGCTGAGCTGCCCGGCGGGTGGCCGAAGGCCAGACCGACTTTTGAGCGCAGCGAAAAAGGAAGGGCCGAGCAGACCTGCGAGCCCAAAGGGGAGCGACCCGCCCGCAAGGGCGGGGCAGCCCCAAAAAAGAAAAAAGTAGATATGAACTACCTAAAGATTAGCAGTATTTTCTCATTTTTGCTTTGGAGATGCGGTTTGCAGCTGCTGAACGCCCAAACTCCACCCACTGCAGATAGCTTGTTGTTAGAGGAGCGGCAGGAAGAAGCAGTGATTGTGAGTGGAGAGTTTTTGCCTATTGGGCAAGCGAAGGCGATCGAGCCGCTGCAACTCATCTCTTTAGAGGAAATTAGAAGGCGGGCCGCCCTGGTTTTAGACGAGCTTTTGCAACAACAACTCAATATTCGGATTCAGCAGGATGGGGTGTTGGGCTCGCAGATAGAAATGCAGGGGTTGTCGGGCCGTTATATTAACGTTTTAGTGGATGGTGTCCCTTTGGTGGGGAGACAAGATGGTCAGCTTGATTTGGGCCGTATGGGCCTAGAAAACCTTAAGCAGGTGGAGATTGTCGAGGGCCCGATGTCTGTCCTTTATGGCAGTAATGCACTGGGTGGAACGATTCAGTTAGTGACCCAAGATTTTATCAAAGAAGGTGGGCAGGCTGGCGGGCATTTGCTGGGTGAAAGCAAGGGCCGCTATCAGGGATCTGCCTATTTTGGGGGCCGTTATAAGGCTGTTTCTGGCCGCATTAACTACCGATATTTAAATTGGGCGGGTTATGGTTTTGATAGTCTGCGTTCTCAGGCCTTTAATCCAAAAACGCAGCATGATATACAGGCTTTTTTGCGTTGGGATGCCAAAAAACTGGGGCAATTTCGCTATCGTATTGGGGGCTTACTAGAGGAAATTAAGCAGTTGGGCGATACTCGTTTGCCTGATTTTCCCAGCCTTTCTTATGCCAATGATTATAGCTTTACTACTCGCAGTTTGGACCAACAATTATCTTGGAAAAAGGGATTTGATGAGCGCTATCATTTGCAGGCTTTTTTGGCAAATAATCTTTATGAGCGGCAGAAAAATGCCTACCGCCAGCCCTTGGGAGAAAACCCCGAAGCGCTGCGGCATGATAGTCTAGATTCTGATACTTCAGCTTTTTCTGCCTGGCATTTTCGGGCGGTGATGGCCACTGAATTTCGAGAAGTTTGGGATTTTCAAGCGGGCTTAGATTTTCGACAGGAGGCCGCTTTGGGCCAACGCCTCAAGGAGGATAGCGAGCAGGGCGATTATGCGGCTTTTGGGGTGGTCCGTTATCAACCCACGGCCAAGTTACGCCTGCAATTGGGCCTTAGAGGGAGCTATCATACCGATTATCAGGCCCCATTGACCTATAGTGTGCAGGGTCGTTGGCAATGGCATCCTTACTGGACGCTTCGGGGCTCTTATGCTTCGGGTTTTCGGGCGCCCTCGCTCAAAGAGCGCTATATGGATTTTGTAGATGCCAACCATTTTATTCAGGGCAATGCCGACCTCAAGGCGGAGCGTTCTCAGCATCTGCGCCTCAATTTAGATTACCGCAAAGGACCTTGGCAAACGGGCCTCAATTTGTTCTACAATTATATTGAGGACCAAATTACACTACAAGATTTTGTGGTGGATAGTTCGGGCAGTTATCAACCTGCGCCCAATGCGAGCAATCAGTATAGCTATTTCAACTTGGAGCGCTACGAAAGTTTGGGGGCCGATTATCGCCTGTCTTACCAAAAGGGCGGTTGGCGTATCCAGTTGGGCGCCATTTATACGGGCCGATACAATAGCCTTAGCCAAGATTCGGAGGCGGTGCCCCGCTACAACTATACCCTAGAATTTAGCCAGCAGCTCTCTTATCATTGGGCCAAAACGGGCTGGAGCTGCTCGATCTTTCGCCGAGATTATGACAAATTATTGCGCTATGCCGAGACCTACAACCCCATTACACAAGAAAATGAGGTCTATGAGTATAGTTTAGGGGCCTATTCTTTAATGGACCTAACGATACAAAAGCGCTTTAAGAAAGTTTGGACCCTAGGGGCGGGCGTTCGCAATTTGCTGGATGTACAAACCGTAGCGAGCGGCGATGGCAGCTCTGCGCATTCGGGGGGCAGCGGCAGCATGGCGATTAGCCCGGGCCGGCAGTTCTTTCTGCAATTGCGCTATAATTATCGCTCTAAATAGGGCCGAAGAAGTATTTGGTTTTTGTGTTTTAGCCTGCAGCAATGCGGGCTTTTTTTTGGGGGCTAATTGATGGATGTTTCGGGGCGTTACCTTACTCCTTTCAGTCGTCAAACGGCGCCCTAAAGGGCTTGTTGTCGCTGCTTGCTGTTGTTTTGGGGCCTCCCGCCTAGGGCGGGCGCTACGTTTCGCAGCTCGCTATTCGCTCGGCCCTGCGTCGCTTCGCTCCTTGGTCTGGCGCTACGCGCCACTGCTGCACATCGCTAGGCCGCTCATCTGTCTTTTTCCAGCTTAAGTGTCTTCTTCGGCGGCTAGTTTTTCTTGATGCTTAGGTAGTTGCAGCTTAAAAGCCGCAGGACCTGAAAACAAAACCTATTTAGTCTAGCCTAAAAAAGCAGGGACTTTTAAGCCGCTGCGGCGAGTAAGATGATGGCCCCAAAAATATTGGCTGCGGCCTTTAGCCCTAATTGTTAGGGAGATGTTAAAAGTAAAAATAAGGCAACAAAATGAAAAAGGGCAAAAGTTAGGTCTGGTTGCTAGCTGGCTAGGTCTGGCTGCTAGCTGGGTAGGTCTGGTTGCTAGCTGGCTAGGTCTGGCTGCTAGCTGAGTAGGTCTGGTTGCTAGCTGGGTAGGTCTGGTTGCTAGCTGGGTAGGTCTGGTTGCTAGCTGGCTAGGTCTGGTTGCTAGCTGGGTAGGTCTGGCTGCTAGCTGGGTAGGTCTGGTTGCTAGCTGAGTAGGTCTGGTTGCTAGCTGAGTAGGTCTGGTTGCTAGCTGGCTAGGTCTGGCTGCTAGCTGGCTAGGTCTGGTTGCTAGCTGAGTAGGTCTGGTTGCTAGCTGGCTAGGTCTGTTTGCTAGCTGGCTAGGTCTGGTTGCTAGCTGGGTAGGGGACTGTTCAGGATTTTGTGTATTAGAATAAAATTTGGGCCTTTAGCTTGTTAGGATTTGGCCAGTAGTCGCCTAGGGGCTTGTCCCTAGGCAGCAAAAAGGGGAAACACAAAATATTAAACAGTCTCCAGTTCAACGACCAAAGGGAGTACCCGTAGCGCCGCAAGGCGAAGCCGCAGCGGAGGCCCCAAAAAAGGCCCTTCTCACAAAAAGTGAAAAGGGCCAGTTATCATTATTCTTGTTCTGTATTTAGGGGAGGGTTATCTTCTGCATCTGGATTCTTTTTGACTGATCGGCCAAAGAAAATGACGACCAAAAGCAAGACCACTAAGCCTGCGGGGAAACAAATCGTAAAGGGAATAGCGAAAGCTGTGCTTGCATAGCCGCAGGCCAAACTCACGGCACCAACCGTTAGGGCATAGGGGAGTTGGGTGCGCACATGGTCGATATGGCGGCAATTGGAGGCTAGTGAGCTAAGAATAGTTGTATCGGAAATGGGGGAACAGTGATCGCCGAGGACCGAGGCGGAGAGGACGATAGCGATATTATTATAGAGCAGGGCCCAGGTCGTTTCCATGGGGAGGCCATTGGCACGGCAGAGTTCCCAAGTCATGGGAATGGCGATGGGGTAGAGGATGGCCATGGTGCTCCAGCTAGAGCCTGTAGAAAAGGCAATCAGAGCGGAGAGGATAAAAATGACCACGGGCAGGAAGTAGGGGCTGAGGTTCCCTTCTAGGCTAGAGGTCAGGAATTCGGCGGTGCCCAATTCCTCTGTAGTGAGGGCGAGTGACCAGGCGAAGACCAGAATCAGGAGAGCGGGCACCATAGTTTTGAAGCCAGAGACCATCAGTTCGAGGCCTTCTCCTAACTTGAGGATTCCTTGAATCATGGAGAGGAAAATGGCGACAATAATGGCCGAGAGAGAGGCCCAGAGGAGGGCAGAATAAGAGTCGGAGCTACCGATGAGGATGCCCAACTTGCGCAAATCGGAAATGGCCAGGGCTTCTGTTTTTGCGGCGGCGAGGCCTTGGCTGAGGTCGGCTTCTAGGTAGCCGAGTTCTTGCCAGACCAGTTCCCAGCTATTACTTTCTAGGGCCAGGCCTTTATCGATTAGGTTTTGGTAGCAACTATTCATGCCCGTATCGATCAGGCCGAGTAGGGTACCGAGTACTACGACGAGAATGGGAAGCAGTCCGTTAATCCAGCGGAGGGGCGCGCCTGGCTTGGGGTCCAATTCTTCTAGTTCGCTACTATCGCCATCATTGCCAGAGACGGCAAAAACTTGACCTTGGTGGCGGGCGCGGCGTTCGGCCTTAAGCATAGGGCCAAAATCGCGGCCAAAGATCACGATCATAGGGATAAAGAGGAGGGTAAAGAAAGAGTAGTAAGAATATTGGAGAGAAGAGAGAAAAACGGAGTAAGCCGAGGGCGGTTGGCCGATACCTTCTAGGCTGGGGAGGGCATCTTCGATATAGCCGAGTTCGGCGCCGATCCAGGTGGTAATAAAGGCAATAGCGGCGATAGGGGCGGCTGTACTATCTACAATATAGGCGAGTTTTTCTCTAGAAATTTTGTACTTATCGCTAAGGGGGCGGATTGTATTGCCGACAATCAGGCTATTGGCATAATCGTCGAAGAAGATAGCGATACCGAGGAACCAGGCGACCAGTTGGGTACTTTTTGGTCCACGGGCTAGGGGGGCCAATTGTTTGACAATGCCGGCCATACCGCCATTTCGGGAAATCAGGGCGACCACTCCGCCGATCATCATGGAAAAGAGGACGACGGAGAGGTGGCCACTATCGGACATGGCCTTAATGATATAAGTATCGAGAACGCTGAAGAAGCTTTTAACGATCAGGTAGGGCTCTAGGGGCATTCCGCTGACAATCCAGGCGCCGGAAAAGATGCCTAAGAAAAGGGCCAAGACTACTTGTTTAAACATCAGGGCGATCAGGATAGCGACCAGTGGGGGGAGAATAGACCACCAAAGGGGGATAGGTTTAACGCGGATGCTTCCGTCGGTACGTTTGCGTAGGTGGACCAGCTTGTGCGTTTTTTGTCGCCCCGATTGGCTAGAGAGCTGATAAAGTTCTCCTTGGAGTTGGGGGTTAATTTGTTTTTGGCTTTGTCCCTCTTTAAAGAGGAGGAGTTGTTCTTCTCCATTGATAGAGATTTTGCCTAAAAAGGGTTTTTTGTTGACCACAGAAAAGCGGAGGAAGCTCTCTTTATTTTCTTGGATACATTCATATTGGAAGCTAGCGATGCCAAGGGTATCGTATTGTGGGAGTGTATCTCTTTTGACGTTAATTTGGGCGAGGCTATCGGCTAGTAGTTGGATATGGGCCTGGGCGATAGAATCTTGGCGGAGACTATCTGCTTGATTGCTTGGAGGGTTTTGGGCGAGCAAGTTAGCGGCCAAGAATAGCGTGATTAGGGTCCAAAAAAAAGTTTTCATTAACGGGCTATTATTGGGCATAAAAAAAGGCTAGGGGTGGCCTGCCTGTTTATTGCCCAAATGATTGATTGCAAAATCGCTTTATTGGGCGCTTAAAATAATGTATTTTAAAAAAAATTAAAGAGAATTGCCCAACAAACTTCTGGGAAATGGGCGGGAATCTGACTTAGCTGAGGCTGTGGCCAAAAAACAGTGTAAATAAAGGGGGGTAAAAACCTTATAGTATCTTTTGTCGTAACAACTTGGGCGATCAAAAAGATAGCTGTCTTAAGTTTTTAAAAATAAAAGACTTTTTGTGACATTTTCATATTCTATGCATCTTAAGTTTGTTGAAATTTAATTTGTTTATTATTGATTATGTGATGCATTACACCTTTAAAGCTCTTGTGGGCGGTTAATTTTATGTATAGGCATTGATTTCCCCTCATTTTATAAAAATTGTATGGCTATGGCAAGAGCAGCAACAGAAAAATATTACTACAGCCGGTACATGCTGGTCCAAGAAGAGCAAAAGCAGCAGGAGCATCCATTTAAGGAGCAGATTTGGCAGTTATTTCAGTCTGCGGATCGGGCGAATATAGAGTTGGCCTTGAGCTGGATTAAGAGTTTGGAGATTCCGATGTTTCAAGAGCTAGAAGGCTTAAAAGAGCTATATGTAGCTAGTTGTGGGCAGCGGATCAAGCAAATGGGGGGCAAAGAGATACAGCAATTATTTTCCTTAGAGCATTTATTTATTCGGCAGCGGTCTTTATATCAGATACCGGAAGTATTGGGTCGTTTGCGGCAGCTTAAAAAGCTGAGTATATTTCATAGCCGAGCCAAGCGTTTGCCGCTTAGTATTGGGCAATTGCATCAACTGGAAGAGTTGAGCATACAGATGAGTTTGCTGGAAGAGTTGCCTGAGGAGATTGGACAGTTGAAGAGCCTTCGTTGTTTGCATTTGGGGCAGTTAGAGCTTTTGTATTTGCCTAAAAGTATTGGGCAGTTGCGGCAGTTGGAAGAATTGCAGATTGTGGCTTCGCCGCTTATGTATTTGCCCGAAGAGATTGGTCAGTTGTCTAGTTTGCGCAAGCTAGTCGTTGAGCATAGCCAATTAGAGCAGTTGCCTAAAAGTATTGGGCATTGTTGTCAGTTGCAGGAGTTGAGTTTGCGAAATAATAAATTGGAGCGGCTACCTTCTAGAATTGCTTCTTTACAAAGATTACGGCATTTAGATTTGAGTCAGAACCGCTTAAAGCGCCTGCCTTTTACTTTGGCGCGTCTGCCTTTGCTGCAACTACTTCAGTTGGATGATAATGAATTGGAAAAGCTTCCGACAATAAAAAATTGGGGGCAGTTGAGTGAGTTATCGATTCGGGGAAATAATTTGGCCAAATTGCCAGCTACAATTGGCTTGCTTCAGCAATTAAAAACCGTGCGTGTAGAAAATAATCAGTTATCGGCCCTGCCCATAAGCATTATGGATTTGCAAGAGTTGCGCAGTTTGAACTACCAGGAAAATCCCTTGCGGCAAAAAGATATTGATCCAGAACTGATTGTTTGGCTCAACAATAACGCTTAACTTGGGCCCAAAAGATGGCTAGTGATTTTTATGAGGCGATCTATGAGCTGGTTCGCCAAATTCCCAAAGGAAAGCTTTGTACTTATGGCCGAATTGCCGCCGCCTTAGAAAAAACTGGGGCGGCTCGGCAGGTGGGCTATGCCCTAAATAAATGCCCAGCAGATGTGCCCGCCCATAGAGTGGTGAACCGCTTGGGCCGATTGACGGGCAAGCTGCATTTTGGCGGCCAAACGATGCAGGCCCTTTTAGAGGCAGAAGGGCTAGAAATAATAGAGGACCAAATCCAAAATTTTGAAAAATATATTTGGGAGCCGCTAGAAGAGCTTTAGGGGTAGAAGAGGCGGCTTTGCCGCCTCTGGCCTAGCGATGCGGCGGGGGGGCCCTTGGGCCAGACCCAGGCGGCAAAGCCGCCGCAGGGCCGAGCGAACAGCGAGCCCCAAAGCGTAGCGCCGAGGAGCGTAGCGAGGCGGAGGCCCCAGAAAACTGTTTAGATATCAATGAGTTCAGCAAAAAGAAGCTTATCTTTTCAAAAAAAAGATGATGCTAAGAACCTTATTATCCCTCCCCCTACTTTTGCTGAGCAGCTATTTGTTGGCCCAAGAACCCTTTGAGTGGTTGTCTTGTGGCAGCCCCTCGCATAAGTCGGCCTGGCTAAAGAATTATCAGGCCAATCCCAGCCAATACGCTCCCCTCTTGGCGGCCAAATCCAATAGTACCCAATATATTGGGCTAACAATTCATCAGGTATTTAAGGATGATAGCACGGGCAGTATTCCCATCGACCAGATTTTGCAGTCGGTCTGCCAGCTCAATACCGATTTTGCAGCCACGGGCATCCAGTTTTATGTAGAGCCCCCCATTAGCAAGATTTATGATACCGACTTTTATGTGCATGATTCGGTTTCGCAGGGCGGCCAAAAGATGCTGCAATATAATAGAGATAGCAGCCTGAATGTCTATTTTGTGGCTTCTGCAGCTGCCGGAAATTGCGGCTACAACCTCCCTTATGCCGGGGTGGCCATGAGCAATAGTTGCTTGACGGGACACACCTTTGCCCATGAGTTGGGCCATGCTTTGGGCTTGCCGCATACCTTTATTGGCTGGGAAGGGGGCCAAAGCTGGAATGGCAGCCCGCAGACTAGTTTTTCGCAGCCAGCTCCTACGCAAGTAACTATTAACTACACTGATTTTAAGGACCAACCCTATCCCGATACCCTAATTATCGACACCCTTTTGGTCGAAAAGGTGCCCAGAACTGGCCCCAATGCCAACTGTGGTATTGCCGCCGATGGCTTTTGTGATACCCCAGCCGATTATCTGGCCTATCGTTGGGGCTGTAATTCGACCAATGCCGCCAGCACAATTTATCAGCTAGATCCCGATAGCGTAGCTTTTCTAAGTGATGGCTGGTATATTATGTCTTACGCCCTGAGTAGCTGCCAGGTCGGTTTTTCTCAGGAGCAAATTCAGGCCATGAATGCCTTTTTATTGACGGAGAGAGGGCATTGGATCGGGCAGCCTAGCAGCCTAGATAGCTTTAGCAATTTGAGTACTTTGCTCAGCCCTAGCCAAAATGCCATTATTCCCGCCGAATACCCGCTTTTTCAGTGGAATGCCACCGCTGGTGCAACGCACTACCTTTTTCAACTCTACAAAGAGCCCATAGGAGGGGGCCAAGTTATTGAAGAAGTGGTTGTGGCCGATACCTTTTTTCAAAGCAACCGCATTTTGTCGCCTCGTCCCAATATGTTCCCTTACAGCTGGCGAGTAATGCCCTTAACCTACAACTATTTTTGTGCGGGATATGGTCCCACACAACAGTTTAATACCAACTCGCCCACGGCCCTAAGCGATTTGGATATGCCCGTTTTATCAGACTTTCAACTGGGGCCCAATCCTTTGCCGCAGGGGCAGCCTTTGCAAATTTTATGGACCCTAGGGGGAGAAAAAATGGGCCAATGGCGAATTTTTAATGCCCAAGGACAGTTGATCTGGGAACAAAGCGCTCAGTTGCAAGCTGGCGCGGGCCGCTATCAGTTGCAATTGCCTACAAATTGGGCCAGCGGCAGTTATTTTTTGCAGTTTCGGAGCAAAACAGGCGAAACTCAAGGCAAATTATTTATCATTAAGTAAGAACTCATTTAAAATAAGAGATATGTTTTTGATTGGAAGTATTATTTTCTGGACCATGGCCGCAGTGGTCGGCTATTTTTCGCTCATTCCCCTCAAAGCGGCCGCAGAATACCGGTTTAGAGGCAAATTGGGCCTAGCAGTAGAGGGGATTGGTTTTGCCGTTTGCCTATTGGCGGCCATTGCTACCGGTGGTTTTGCGGGCTATTTGTTATTGGGCGGTGGCATCGCAGCAGGGGCGGCTATTCGCTCTCGCTCGGGCAATGATCAACGTTATTTGGAGTAAGAGCAGCCCCCTATAAGAAACAGCAAACCGCTAATTTCTAGATCTAGAAGTTAGCGGTTTTTATTTTGGGGCTGCCCCTTCCTTCGGTCGGGTCGGGCTGTGTCGTGGCTCGCAGGTCTGCTCGGCCCTGAGGCGGCAAGCCGCCTTGGTCTGCGGCTTCGCCGCCCCACTTTCCATCCCTCAGCCGCGGCGCTGCGCGCCTTTGCGGCGGCTTCGCCGCCTACAGGACCCTACTCCTTATAGTGGTCCAAAATTTTGGCTTTCATCTGGAAATATCGAAAAATACCCAAGAAGAAAATGACTAAACCCAAGGCAAAAAGCGCATAGGCCGTATAATGAGAGCTCAGTTTATCGGGATAAAAATTGATAATGGCAAAGCCCGTAACCACCATATAAAGCGCTGTGCGCATAAAAGAAAGTGCGGTGCGCTCATTGGCGAGGTGGGTGCGGTCTAGAGCGAGTAAATCGCGGACCAAAGGCTGGGGTTTATTATTGGTAGGATCAGACATAAGTTATTTTTCTTTTAGGCTTAAGGAACAAAAAATAGCCATCATTTTCTGTGATAAGGTTGGCAGTTGGCTTAAATTTAAGAAGACTTTAAAATAACGGTCAAAATATTTTTTGCTTAGGTTAATGCTACTATCTTTGCGCTTAATCTTAATTAGATTAAATCTTAATAAACTAATAATGATGAAAAAGTGGACCTTAGCGCTAGCCTTGGGCGCATTGAGCCTAACGGCTTGTAAGAAAGATGAAGACCCCAATGATGGTTTGAAAGATGAGGTAGTGAGCAACTACTGCGAGATTGTTTATGCTTCTTATAGCGACAGTCATTTGAAGGCTCAGGAATTGCAGACTGCCATTAACAATTTGGTAGCTGGACCTTCTGCTACTACTTTAGAAGCGGCCAAAACGGCTTGGAAAGCGGCTCGAGAGCCTTATGGCCAAACGGAGGCCTTCCGTTTTTATGATGGTCCTATTGATGATGCTGATGGGCCAGAGGGTGATTTGAATGCTTGGCCATTGGATGAAAACTACATTGATTATGTAGAGGATGCTTCTGGAAATATTGTAAATGGCGGCATTATCTATGATACGGCCAGTTATCCTATTTTGAGCAAGGCCCTATTGGCTAGTTTGAATGAGCAGGGAGGCGAGAAGAACATCAGCATTGGGTATCATGCGATTGAATTTTTGCTTTGGGGTCAAGACGATATAGACGTCAATGTAAATCCGGGGCAGGGCGGAGACCGCAGCCATACGGATTTTGCGGGTGATATTTTTGCGCAGCGTCGTGTTCAGTATTTGCAGGCAACTACTGAGTTGTTGGTAGAACAATTGGCAGAGCTGAAGGCAGCTTGGGCTGTTGGAGCGAGTTATCGGGTCACTTTTGAGGCCATGCAAGATGATGTAGCCTTGGCCAAAATTTTGAGTGGGGCGGCTATCTTGTCCAAGTCAGAATTGGCTGGAGAGCGGATGTTTGTGGCTCTAGAGGCCAATCCGGCGGATAATCCGCAGGAGGATGAGCATTCTTGTTTTTCAGACAATACGGATAGAGACATTGTGACCAATGCTTTGGGGATCAACAATGTATTGACTGGGACTTATGAGGATGTGAACGGTCAAATTATTGGGGACCAAGAGCATTCTATTTTGGCTTTATTGCGTAATTTGGACGAGCAGAAAGCGGCTAATTTAGAGACCGCTATGGAAGAAGTTATGGACAAAGTCAATGCGATTCCCAGTCCATTTGACAAATACGTCACGCAGGAAAATGTAGGTGATAATGGTCCTGTTTTTCAGGCTATTACGGCCTTGCAGGAGCAGGGTGATTTATTGGCTGATGCGGCGGTGGCTTTAGGCTTTACGATTAGCACAGAGCTACCAGAGTAGGGGAGAGCTCCTAATAGTATATGAAGAAGAGCGGTCTAATTGGGCCGCTCTTTTTTTTTAGACAAAACGTAGACAATTAGGGGTAAAAGAAGATTTAGGGGTATTTAGTCTTTTTTTAGCAATTGAAAAACGCTATTTTTAGACAGTTTGGAAAAGCGGCTTATTTTGTCTGCGTATAGAGGAGCGAAGCGACTGGCTGAGGGATGGAAAGCAGTGCCGCGAAGCGGCAGACCAAGGCAGCTTTGCTGCCGCAGGGCCGAGCGAACAGCGAGCTGCGACAGAGCCCGACCCGCCCGCAGGGCGGGGCAGCCCCAAAAAAAAATAAAAAAGAGGGGAGAGAGTAGCCGAAGAAAAGCTTAAAATCGTTTTAACGTTTGATAGCGGGCACCCTTGGCTGAGGGGCGATGAGAATTAGAATAGAAAATGCAACACTATGAAGAACATATTTACCCTTTTATTGCTGAGTTTGAGTTTTGGTCTTTGGGGGCAGAAAGTGACAACGATAACGAACTTAGCTGTTAGTTCGGCTATACAAGAAGCTTGTCCGACGCATGATGTAAGAATTAACTACAGTGGATATTCGGAGCATCCTGACTTCTTTTTTTTATCGGTAAAGGGGGGCCGGCAGCGCTTGGTGAAAACATTGCCCACTACAGATACGGTATATTGGTCTCATGTTCTGGCTTGGCAAACTGCGACGCATTTGAGTCCGCCCTTTGGGGGGTATACTACGGATAGTCTTATTGGGCAGCCGACTCGTCAGGGGGCGGTGGGCAATTATTCTGGAACCATTACTTTTCAGGCGCCTTCAGATATTACTTCTGGGACCATTGTGTTGTATGCGGTAGATAGTAATTATACGGTGGCGCCGATTCCATTGGATACCATTGTGTTGTTGGCGACCAATCCGGATGTAAATATGTCTCCTATTCCAGACACTATGTGTACGACGGGAGATGTAGAAATTTTTGTTACGCCAGCGCCTTCTTCTTCTTTGGGGTCGGGCTCGATTAGTATTTCGAACACCGTTGCGCTTACGGGATATCCGCCGAACAATTATATCATTACGGATAACAATCCGAATACCTCTTTGGACTATACTTTTGTGCCAAATGGTTTGAATGGGGCGACTTCTATTGTGGCGGCTCAGGATTTGTCTACAACCTATACGCTTCGTTATGATTATCAGCCGATAATGCAAACGACAGCAGCTAATTGTCCGTCTAAGAACAGGTCTCAAATTACCACCATTTATAACAATAATATTGATGGGGCAACTTTTGCGGCGGTGACCAACCGGGAGGATAGTGCTGTTTTGCAGTTGCAAGCGGTTACTCCGACTAGTTTTGAGAACTTGATTGTTAATAATAGCTTGCTTGATACGATTTATGGGACTTATGTGATTGATGGGGAGGTTTTTCTGGCTTCTCAGTCTGGTATTGGGACTTTTCCGGTGACTTATGAGGTAGAGAATGGGCCTTGTTTGGCTCAGGCCACCGCCAATGTTTTGGTTAGAGATGTTCCTGGGCGGGTAATGCCTTATTCTTATTGTAGTTTGGATACGGCCTTTACATTTGGGCGTGACAATGATAATTTTCCTTGGGATCCTCTTTATTCGGGCCGCAGAGGCGGGACCATAAAAAGAGGCTACCTAATGGATGTAGATGTGCAGCCTGCTTCTTGCCTAACGATACTCAACAGTAACTTGGGCCAAGAGCGTTATCAGATTGATCCTGCAGCTGCTCCTTTAGGAACAGATACCATTTGGGTGAGAATTGAGTATCAGGAGGAAACTCGGGCCTATGATAATAGTAGTAGTGGTAATGGCAATTACAATAACAACAATGGCACACAGGATGTATCAAATTATCCAACTCTAGACACCGTCACCACCTTGGTCTATTATGAGGCGATTGAGTTATTTGCTCCGCAGGAGCCGGTGATTGACACTACTTTGCAGGCGAACTACTGTAATGATGTGGCTATTGTGGGTTTAAATTCGACGCCAGCTGTTGGGATCCATGACTTGATTACCTTAACGGGCCCGAATACGGGGACCGTTCGTCAGGCGGGCAACAACTTTAGTCCGGCAAGTTTGCACCAAGGAGAGGTCAGTGATATTCGTTACCGTTTAATTTATGAATCGGGAATTGGTAACTGTATTGCTTATGATACGGCGGAGTTTACGGTTGTGGCCCCGATTAGCTTGGCCTTTATTGGTCGGAACTCGGCCAATCAGGGAAATGGCAACAACACCTATTGTTATAATGATCCATCTAACCAGCTCTTGACCGCTCCTGCGCCTACTATTTATGACCATCCTGATTCTTTGCAGCCTGGAGAGGGGAGTTTTACTGGGCAGGGGATCCAGGGCTTTGGTCCGATCTTTAATCCGCAGGCGGCAACTCCAGGTACCTTTAATATTCGCTATACTTATGTCAATCAGTATGGTTGTAAAAGCTTTATTGACTCGGCCTTTACGGTAGATCCTGGCCCCAACCCCATTTTGTCTAGTGATCAGCTAGGAGATACTTATTGCGCCAATGATACCCTAGGCATTTTGACTGGTTCGCCTGCCGGGGGAGTCTTTTTTGGTCCAACGATCCAAAACCCTCAGGATAGTGCCTTTCAGCCCAATATTATTTATGCCCCGCCCACGCCTAATACGGCAGGGATGGTAGACTTTGAGTACCGCTATACCGACCCCAATACGGGCTGTAGCGATACTACTTATTTAACGATAACCATTAACCCCTTACCGCAACCTAGCCTGACGGTCAGCGATTATTTCTTCTGTGAATCAGATCAGCCCGTTAGTCTAAATGGACTACCCGCTGGTGGGGTTTTTTACTACTATAATACAACAGATACGCTTTATGATGCGACCTATTATCCCAATCCCAATTATCCAACTTTGCTCAGCAGCACTAGAGTGGATACAGTGGTTTATGAGTTGGAAGAACTGGGTTGTGTTAATAGAACAGAGGCCGTACTCACCACTTACCCCAATCCCGTCTTTGGCTTTTCTACCGTAGATGGAGGCGGCGACACAACAACTCATGTTTGCTTGGGCCAAGATACGCTCTTTTTCTTCCCTTATTTAACTGCCGGAAATGTACTGAATTATGATGGACCAGGGGTGCTCAATAATACCGACTTTTTGCTGCCTCAGGTGGCCGGTGTCGGTGCACATAATATCCGAGCAATCTATGAAGACTCTACCAATTTTCCCGCAGTTTGCCGAGATACAGCCTCTGCCGAGTTCTATGTGCATAGTCAGCCTAATGTGAATTTTAGCTCTATCGATGGCTGCGGAACACAAGATGCCGTGCTCTTTCCAGATAATGCACAATTGGGACTAACAGGAACCATCCCCGGAACAACCACCCTCTACGACTCTATCTCTCAGGTGACCTGGGATTTTGGAGATGGAACGATTCGCTCTGGAATATTTGACCTATCGGATAATACAATTGATACAGTCCATTATGTTTACCCCCAAGAAGGGGTGTATACCGCCTCCCTTTTTGTAGAAAATAATAGCTATTGCTCCGATTCTGCAGAATTGCGCATTTTGGTGCTGCCCGCTATTCAACCTACCGACTCTCTGCCCTATTTCCAAGATTTTGAAGCCGATGCTGGCGGATGGATCGAAGAGGCCGAATCGGCCAATACGAGCAGTAACCTCTGGGAATGGGGAACCTCTAACGCCAATGTGATTGCTTCTGGACACGGAAATACCTGGATCACTGGCCTCAATAGAGCCTATACCTCAGGCGGAGAAGATGGCTGGGTCTATAGCCCTTGTATTGATATGACAGCCCTCGAACGCCCCATGATGAGCCTCGACCTCTACTATGAAACAGACCCCGGAAATGATGGGGCCGTGATTGAATACTTTGATCAAGATGTCAATAAATGGCTGCCTCTTGGCGAACAGGGCCGCGGAATCGAATGGTACAATTATAATGTGGTGGCTGGCCGACCAGGTGTGCAAAGTCTAGCCCCCAGAGGCTGGTCAGGCGACTCTGATGGCTGGCAGGATGCCCGCTACAAATTAGACGACCTCATGCACTATACTAACCTCCGCCTCCGTATCGCCTTTGGCGCAATTGGCGTAGTGCAAGGCCTCGATGGTGTAGCCTTCGATAATATCTGGATCGGTAACCGTAGCCGAAATGTCCTGCTCGAACATTTCTCCAATTCAGGCCTCAATAACTTTGACTACGTGAACCAACATGTCTATAACCTCATGTATCGCACCCCCGTCATCTATGATGCCGTGATGCTCCAATACCAAACGAGCTTCCCCAATGCCAACGACCGATTTAATCTCTTTAATGTCGATGACCCCTCCACTAGAGTTATCAAATATGGGATCTCACAGGCCGGTAAAGCCCTTATCGATGGCCAAAGATTTAGCGCTACTTCCAATTCTCAAGATCTCCAAATGGTCGATTTTGAAGAGGATATGCTCCGCTCGCCTAAGTTCAATATTAGTATCGATACCTTTGTAAGCTATGCCGGAAATACCCTAGAAGTAGCCGTTACACTTACCGCCCTAGAAGATCTTCCACTGGGCGATTATGATCTGCATATCGCCATCCTAGAAGATTCACTCACTTATTTTAGCGGAGAATATACCCATAGCGTGATGCGCAAAATGTTGCCCGCTGCCGATGGTAGCCGATATAGCCGCGCCTTCGCTGTTGGCGACCAAGAACATATTCGATATACCTGGAATTATCCCAATGATTTTGACTTTAATGAAGCCTCGGTGGTGGCCTTTATCCAAGAAGAAACAGCCACTTCTAAAGAGGTTTTTCAAGCCACTAGCTCCAGAGATATTACCATTTATCTCGACTCTCTGGGTACCTCTACTTTTGAGGCCGCTCAGGCCGCCGCAGCTCCCTTCCAAAATCTAAAACTCTATCCCAACCCCTCCTCAGAGTTCTTTAATTTGCAGTTGGCAGAGCTCCCCCAACAAGCTCACAGCTGGCAAGTCACCGACCTACAAGGCCGCATCTTTGAAGAAGGAAGCTGGGAGCCCGGCCAAGAAAGTCTACAGCTCTGGGCCCGAGATTGGCCCGCTGGCGTCTATATTTTCGCTATCCAAGGCCAAGGATTCCAAGTACAACGCAAAATGGTACTGGTCCGATAATTTGGGGCCCGCGGCCGCCCCAATAAGGGCGGGCGGCCGCCGCTAGGCTCCGCCGCTCGCAGGTCTGCTCGGCCCTTCGCCGCCTCCGGCGGCTCGGTCTGGCCTGCGGCCACGGCTGCGCAGCGCTGGGCCATTGGCCCTGCGGGCCTGGCCGGCTTTGCCGGCCACCCCATCCCTGCCACTAAGGACCATCTCCGCCCTAAAATGAACTAAAGCCCGCTGTATTTATAAACGGGGCTTAGCCCCAAGGCCCGCCTGTCTCTAGGCAAAAAGCAAACACCTACAACCTATCCATAGCAAGAGCCACCTTCTTATCTAAAACTAAAGATATGAAACAGCTGCTCCTCCTTCTATTGGCCTCCGTTCCCCTAATCGCCTGGGGCCAAACAGTAAGTATTACCAATAATAACCATACAGGCGCCCTCTTTGAAGCCTGCCCAGGCGATCAACTAACAATCTATTATGAAGGAACCAATAAAGCTCCCCACTTTTTCTATGTCCAACATGAAGATAATACAAGCTCTCTTTGCCTCATTAAACAAGCCAATAATGGCTACCTCGGCAACCCTAGTAGTGCTAGTTTCTATTATCGCGATGGCCCAATCAATGATATTACTGTAGACCTAGACCCCACAGAACCCGCTTACCCCCCAGCCAATATCCGAACAGTACAAGTTGCTCCTAATGACGTTTTTCCCGCTACCATTTTACTCAACTCAACAACTATAGAAGGAGATACCGCAGGCCAAATGACTTTCTCTGTACCCAGCGATATGCAATCAAGCCAAATTACTTTTTATCATTATGATGAACAACAAGATACTGGCTGGGCTGTGCTGAACTTCTTTTTACAAGTGGTACAGGCCCAACCCGAAATTATAGCCCCCCAAGAGGTCTGCTCTAGAGATACAATTGCTGTCCAATTAAGCCCCCAACCCAATACAGGCTTTGGCTATAATCCCAACTCAGGACCTACCTACCTACGACTGATAGAAAGTAGCAGCAATACCCCAATTACAGGAAATTATCTGCAAAACCCCTCTTCCCAAACTAGCTATATTGGCGCTAGCTATGACTTTATACCCGATGGAATAAATGGCAGCGCAGCACTAACCACAAATAGAAAAAATAGAGACCTACGACTAGAATATCGCTACCAACCCTATATGCAAACCACTACAGATGTTTGTAATACGGTGAGTAGCCGACAACTAATAACAATTCATAATAATAGCCTCGATAGTGTCGCCTTTGCTCCAGTAACAAATAGCTCAGATACCGAAAATATCCGTATTATCGCTAGTGAACCTGCCTATTTTACCTCTATCCTGAACTCTAGCCCCCCCATAGCCAGCAGCTTTTATGGCGTTTATGCTCAAAATAACCGCTTTTTAGGCGCTACCGCAGATTCTGGCCGCTATGAATTGGGCCTGCAAATAGATAATGATGGCTGCATCGCCCAATTAGGCGACTCTATTAACGTCTTAGCTATTCCACCCCGCCTTTTTCCCGAGGTTTACTGCCGCCTAGATGGCCCTCTAGAGTTTGGCCGAGATACCGCTAATTTCCCATGGGATGCTAGCTGGCAAGGACCAGACGCCTCTCCAACAGCTAACCAAACCCGCCAAAGAAGAGGCTACCTAATGAATGTTCAAGCTAATCCCTCTTCTGCTCTGCAACAAATCAATAGTACCCCAGGCCAAGAACGATATAGACTGCTGCTGCCAAATGGACTAAATAGTGTGCTGCTGACTATAGAATATCTAGAAGAAGTTAGAGATAGAGAGTATGTGACTACTTCTCCAACAACAGGACAAGCACAAACCATCTATACAGGACAAGAGGTTATCGTTCGATATCAAGAAACTATTCAAATTGTAGACCCACCCGAAGTGGCCATAGACTCTACGATTGCCGAGAATTACTGTAATTATGAAACCTTTGTCAATTTAGGCGGCTCTAGCCCCACTAATGGAGTACATTATATTACCGCTCGTAACGGAAATGCAGCCAATACTTCAACGACCCTAGGGGCTATTTTTAATCCTAATGCTGTTTATACCGCAACGAATGAAAGCACTGATGTCAATTACTACCTCATTTATGAGGCCGGACAAGGAACTTGCACCGCCAGCGATACGGCCAATGTCCGCATCCTTGGAGATGTGGCCCTAGCTATTTCTGGCCGAAACTCTAGCTCTTTGGGCAATCAAGGGAATCGCTATTGTACAAATGGAGGAGTAGATATTTTAACAACTTATCCCGCCCCAACTTCTTATGCCTCTACAGCTAATCTTTTGGCCTCTCAGGCTAATTTGACAGGAGCAGGTATTGTTGGTGATGGACCTCTTTTTAATCCTGCCGCCGCAGGAACAGGCCAAAAGGTGATTAGCTATACTTATGTGAGCCAATATGGCTGCGTTTCTTCAATTGACTCTATATTTACTGTGAATCTCTCTCCCAGCGTAGGGCTCTCAACCGATGAAGTAGATACCACCTATTGCGCCGACGATACAATCGGTATCTTAACGGGAACGCCTTCTGGCGGAAGCTATTCTGGCCCAACGATTTCTGGACCAACAGATATCCAGTTTAATCCCTCTGTCGTCTATAGCCCCATCTTGCCCAATACCCCCGGTTATGTCAATTATGCTTATGTGTATCAAGATCCTACAACCCTTTGTAAGGATACCGTAGAAATAGAAGTAACCATCAACCCACTGCCTAGCGCTAATTTTACGATGGCTAGCTACCATTTTTGCCAAGCCGATGAACCCCAAGAGCTCTTTGGCTTGCCCACAGGCGGACGCTATTTCTTTGGAGATACCTCTAGCACGGGAGGAATTATGCATGGCGCCCTTATCTATGGGCAATATTGGCCCAATCCGAATTACTCGGATACGACACGCTATCCCGCTTTGGTCAAAGATACCCTTATCTATGAAACGGAAGCACTCAGTTGTACGGCCCGAGATACCCAAATTGTCCATATTCACCCGCATCCAGAGTATAGTTTCTTTGCTACTCATGATGTTCAAGGTCTGCCCGCAGATGCTACCGTAGATGCCTGCTTTGGCCGAGATACGCTCTTTTTTCAGCCTAATTTGCTTAGCGGAAATGTCCTAAATTATAGCGGCCCCGGCGTACTCTTCGAAAAAGAATTTATGATTTCTAGTATCGCTGGAGTGGGAACACACCAAATTCAAGCAGTTTTCCAAGATACTAGCAATACCTTTGTTTCTTGTCTAGATACCGCTTGGGCGAGCTTTAATGTGCATAGTTTGCCCAATGTAAAACTGAGCGCCGACAATAGCTGCTCTACAGATTCGGTTTTCTTTGAGATCGATAATGATAGTATGAATTTGGTCGGAACGATCCCCGGAACAACCACGCTCTACGATTCTATTACTACCGCCCCTTTGGGATATGGGGGCGATGGCAACAGCTTTGCCGCTAGTTATGATAATAATAACCAGTTTCCAACTTTTAATTACCAATATAATGGACCCGGCATTTTTGAGGCCTCGCTTTTTGTCGAAAATAATAATTATTGTAGCGATTCGGATACTATTCGGGTGTTAGTGCTGCCCAATGAACAACCGAATGCCCTGGCGCCCTATAGTGAAGACTTTGATGCTAGCGCCAACGGTTGGCTAGAAGAGGCCGAAGGCCAAGCCCAATCGAGTAACCTCTGGGAGTGGGGGATGCCCGCCGATATCGACATTGCTCAGGATCATGGCCAAGTCTGGATCACCAGAACCGATAGTACTTATGGCCCAGATGAAAGTGCTTGGGTCTATAGCCCTTGTATCGACCTAACCGCCCTAGAACGCCCCATGCTCAAACTCGATTTCTTTAATGAAACCGATGAAGGAAATGACGGAACGCTGATCGAATATTTTGATCCCCAAACAGAAAAATGGTTGCCCTTAGGAAATGTCAATCGAGGGATCAATTGGTATAATCAAGCTGTAGTGGCTGGCCGCCCTGGGGTGCAAGATCTGGCCCCCAGAGGCTGGTCTGGAATAAGCAACGGCTGGCAAGATGCCCGCTATACCCTAGATGCTTTCCGCAATTTTGAGAATTTCCGCTTTAGAGTGGCCTTTGGCGCCATCGGGGCCTCGCAAACACCGCTTCGTGGCTTTGCCTTCGATAATGTTTGGATCGGGAACCGAGAACGCAATGTACTGCTCGAGCATTTCTCTAATGCTGGAGTGGTCAATATGGATCCGATTAACCAATATGTCTATAATTTGGTCTATGCTACGCCTGCCGTCCGCGATGTGATTTTACTACAAATCAATAATGAAGATCCCGCTTTTGACCCCATGAATAGCCTGAACCGAGACGATCCCTCGGCTAGGACCTCTATTTATGGTATTGATGGCGTAAGCGCTAAGGCGGTAGTTGATGGTCGCCGCTATAGCAACAACCCACCCAATTCTGCCGATTTGAGACAGGAGGATTTTGAAACCGATATGCTAGAAGATGCCCGTTTTGATATCCGCCTCGAGCCAATTGCCTTTATTGGCAATAATAATCTGCAAATCAATGCAACTCTAATCGCCAGAGATACCTTGGCCGCTGCAGATTATGATTTGCAGCTAGTGGTTACGGAAGATTCAGCCGTTTATTTTTCTAATGGCGTAAATTTCCATACGCACTCTTTGCTCCGCAAGATGTTGCCCGATGCCGCAGGAACTCGCTTTAGCCAATCTTGGCTGCCCGGCGATAGCGTTCAGCTTTCGGAGGTTTGGACCTACAACCCCAATAATATCGATACGGCTCATCTGGAGGCAATCGCCTTTGTGCAGGAGGATGCTCCTGCTAGCCGAACAATTTATCAGGCGGTGATGACTCGAGATATTACCGAATATGTCAATGCCCTGAGCAGTACGGAACTCGCCGAGGCGCAGGCCGAAGCGCATCAGATCAATACGGCTTTGCTTTCGCCAAACCCCGCTGTAAATTATACGCAGTTGTTGTTTGCGCAGCCGCTCCGCCAAGATTTCCAATGGTCGCTAATCGATCTGCAAGGAAGAGTATTGGCCCAAGGCCAGCTAGAGGCAGGCAGCCAAAGCGCTCGCTTCGATCTGCATGATTTGCCCGCAGCTCCTTATTTCTTGCAAATTGGCAATGCCAATTTTAAAACGACCAAGAAGTTTACGGTAATTCGGCCCTAATCTTTAGGCGCAGAAGGGGACAACAGCTTGCTGTTGTCCCCTTCTTTTTTTTGCCCGCCCCAAAGGGGAGCGCCTGGCCCAGCGCTGCGCAGCCGTGGCCGAAGGCCAGACCCAGGAGCGAAGCGAGGCAGGGCCGAGCAGACCTGCGAGCGGCGCAGCATAGCGGCGGCCGCCCTGCGGCCGCGGGCCCCAAAAAAACAATAAAAAAAGCCAGCTACCCAAAGGCAACTGGCTGATATTTTAATGGAGCAAAAGCGATTAGATAATCAAACGCATGGGCTCCTCTAGAATGTCGCGTAGGGTCTGCAAGAAACGAGCGCCCTGAGCACCATCCACCACACGGTGATCGCAAGAAAGGGTCACTTTCATGAAGTTAGACTCCTTCACTTCGCCCTCTACCATCACAAGGCGAGGCGCAATGCGACCCACCGCCAAAATGCAGGCATCGGGTGGATTGATAATGGCTGTAAACTCGTCAATACCAAACATACCTAGGTTAGAGATCGTGAAAGTATTGCCTTGCATTTCTTGTGCTTGCAAGCGGCGATCTCGGGCTTTGCCCGCCAATTCGCGAATTTCCGTAGCAATTTGAGACAAAGATTTTGTATCAGCGGCATCAACAACGGGAACCACCAAACCTTCATCCATGGCCACCGCCACGCCAATATTTACATAGTCGTAGTAGCGGATCGCATCGCCCAACCAAGAGGCATTGATGCTAGGATGTTGTTGAAGCGCCTTAGCTGTTGCCTTGACCACAAAGTCGTTATAAGAGATAGAAGTCTCGCTAATGCCCTTGATATATTGGCGAGTTTCCATCAATTTGTCCATGCAAATTTCCATGGTCAAATAGAAGTGAGGCGCATTGAATTTGCTTTCGCCTAGGCGGCGGGCAATCGTTTTGCGCATCTGGCTCAAAGGAACATCTTTGTAGCCGCCTTTGGCCTCGGGGACCTTGGGCGCAGCCACTTGAGGACTAGGCGTAGCCGCTACAGGAGCCGCTTTTTGGCGCTCCATATAGGCCAAAATATCTTTCTTCACAATGCGTCCGTCATCGCCAGAACCTTCTACTTTGCTCAAGTCGATGCCCTCTTCTTTGGCCATTGCACGGGCCAAAGGAGAAGCCTTTAGGCGGCTATCATCAGAAGAAGAAGTTTCTTTTTGGGCCAAAGGTGCTTCTAGTTCTTGCACTACCTCTTCGGCGGGAGCAGCCTCTTCCGTAGTGGCCGAATCATCTGCATTTGCCTGGGCCAAAAGGGCCTGAACATCCTCCCCTTTATCACCAATTACGGCAATAATTTGATTGACAGGTACCGCGCTGCCTTCCTCTACACCAATGTGCAAAAGTGTTCCTTCATAAAGACTTTGAAACTCCATGACGGCTTTATCCGTCTCAATTTCGGCCAACAATTCGCCGATTTCTACAGCTTCGCCTTCTGCTTTATGCCAAGCCACCAAAGTACCCTCTGTCATCGTATCACTGAGAGCAGGCATTCTTACAATTTCTGCCATAGGATGTTCAGTTATTAATTTATTTAATATAATAGTTGTTTATTCTTGCTGAAGCCAAGGCCTCGGCTCAAAGATAGTAAGCTTTTCTTAATGTCCTAAAATTATTCTAGGCTTTCCTCTAGAGTTAGAGACTATCTATTGTTATGTAGTTTTTTTGGGGCCTCCCGCCGCCCAAAATAGGGCGGGCGGCGGGCGCTATGTTGCGGGGCTCGCAAGCCTGCTCGGCCCTTCGCAAAACTTCGCTAGCGCTCGTTTTGCTCGGTCTGGCCTGCGGCCACCCCTCCACAGCGCTAGGCCAAATAGGCCCTCGGCTTTATAGAATAGCGCCTGACTATTTTTGTTCAAGCCATTTAAGATAAGCTTTTACTTTTTCGTTGGGGACCGTCATGGAGAGTTGGTAGTGCTCTATTTTCCAGTCGCCATTTTGGTAGCTCAAAACAGCCGTGGCCCGACAAGGGCCCATCCAAGTATCCAGCAGTTCATCGGCCCAGGCGGTTTTGCCGCCTTGCTCATCTATGCGGATATGCCGCTCTTTTACGCTAAAATCCCAAGCTGGGGCTTTCTTGAAAGCGCCCTTGGCCCATTTTCGCAGCTCGTCTCTATACCATCTTTCTCCAGCATCGGTGCCAATATAAATGCCTTTTTTCGTCATTTTGCCAAAAAAACCATCGGCATCGGCTGCTTTGGCCGCTAGATGCCATTGGTCCATGAGGGTATCTATTTTGGCCTGGCTTTCTTGGGCCCAAGAGCGATTGAGGCAGCCTTCTTGTCGGCGGCTATCCACCAAACTAATGATCTGCCATTGGCCATCGGCCTTTTGGCGGAGCGTAAAATGATTGGCCCCACAATGACTGAGATTTCCATCGAGATAAAAGCTGTAGGGGGTCCAAACGCTAGCCAATGGCCCATCTATTTGAAGGCGGTAGTCCCAGAGTTTTTCCTCCCATTCTTGTAGTCTCGGTTGGCGGGCAATGGCCATTAAAAAGGCGGGCAGGGGACTGCGTTGGACCTTATCGCCAGCTACCGTGAGTAGCTCCATTTGGGGGGCTAAGAGCGGCCGCATTTTGGCCGAGTCGCCGCTATGCAAATGCAGAAAAAAGCTATCGACGGTGGCGATGAGCGCAGGGCGCTCATCTTTTTGGGCCCAAAGACTCAGCTGAAGGAGCAAAAGGGCCAAGACTAAGCTTAGTTTTTTCATGATATCCAATGTTTGTGATCAAGAGATGCTTGAACTCATAAAATAAAAAAAGCTCCCCAAAGGGAGCTCATTTCTTAGATTGGTCTAAGGGAAACTTAGACGTATTGGGCCGCATAGCGATTAAACTCCGCCTTGACTTTGGGCAAATCAATGATAAAGCCCAAACGCTTACGCCCAGCATTTAGCTCTTCGGCTAGTTGGGCAGCAGCTTGTAGAATCAAAGCAGGAGATTGCTTGCAAAGCGCAATGTATTCAGTCAATTTAGCAGCTTGGCCCTCTAACCAAAAGGCCGACCAAAGATGGTGCAAGGCCTCAGGAACCGAGCTAAGAATGTCTGTAGCTCGCTCCGGCGACTTGTAGGGCTCATTGCTAAAGAGGTTGTAGGCAATGCTAGAGGGATCGCCTTCTGCTCGGAACAACTCGATGATCCAGCGGCTTTTGTTGTATTGTTGGACCAAGGCATTTTGCTTTGGATGATACTTAAAGTCGCTCTCATTCACATAGCGGTTCCCCATGCGGAGATGGTTCATAAAGTAGTATTTTGGCGCAAAGTTTTGTTTGAGCGGCCCATCGTATAAGCTGATAAACTGCTCCTGAGAGAGCAATTCATATTCATGATAGAAAGAAAAGGCCGATAGCCCAAAGAGCCAAGCCGATAAGTTGGGCGCCATGGCCGAGCTGATTTGGCTGCCCCAAAGGCCATTGTTGTTATGCTCGTAGCAGTAGATTCTGCCTTGGTCTTGGCCACTGCCATAGAGCTGGTAGAGGTAGCTATAGTAGCCATAGCGGTAGCGGCCATTTTGCTGCTGCTGAGGCTGGTCCAAACAAATTCCCCCCGTAAACCAATCAATGATATGATCATAGGGGTATTCTTGTTGCATAGAGAGCAGGGCGGCCTCAAAGAGGTTTTGGCCTGCGGCCTGTTGGTCCAAAAGGACTTGGTTTTTCGGTAGGGCCAGCAAAAGGCTATCAAAGAGTTCTCTTTGGCCAATGGCGGACCAAAGCGCATAGAGTTGGCCTAAGTCTTCGGGCAGGGGCATGCCCCAAAGCTGCTCAAAATTAGCCTTCATCTTGGCCAGCGCTGCCGATTGGTCCTTAGCCAAAAGCTGCGGATAAATTCGGCCCAACATCTCTTGATAGCGGCTAGGGAAAAACCCATTGGGGCCAGGCGTCAATAGATCGTCTAGGGCTACAGTTAATAAAGCAAAGCCCTTGCTGCTACAGGCCGTCCCATCGGCAAGGAAATACTCCCGATGATCTTCTTGCCCATTGGTTTTATAGTGAATTTCGTAGCGGTCTACTCTTTGGTCGACCTGATTCATGAAGCGCTCTTGGCTATAACTTTTGTTGCGGTAAAAATGATGCAGGCCCTGGGCTTTGCCTTGGGCGTATTCGCCTGCTCTAGAGACCTTGCCGTCGTTGTGGTAGCGCTTGAGCGAACCATGCAAGACGCCATGATCATAATTGGCCTCACAAACGAGGCTGGCATCGGGCCGCCACCATTTCCAAAGGCCATGCTTTTTGCCCTGCTTATCATAAGGGCCCAATTCCCATTCATAATCGCTTTGGTTCCAGCAAGCTTCTTTAGGGACCGAAGCGGGCTTGTGACTGAGGTAGTTGGTGACCTCTTGGCCATTTTTCAAAAGATAGCGCTTGCCAAGGGCTTGTCCATTGACATAGCGCTGTAAGACTTTGACAATTTGGTTGTAGTAGACCTCTCTGGGGAAAGGCTCCTTACTATTGCCCGAGCGTTGGCGATAGAAGGCCAACCAGCCATCTAGCTTCCCATTTTTATAAGACCCTTCCTGAGAAATACTGCCATCGGGATGATAGCGGCGATAATCATTGATGTGATTGCCCTGCTCATCATACTCCATTTCCATCCAGAGTTGGCCATTTTTTCGCCAGATTTTCCAAGGGCCAACGGTGTTTCCGTTTTCGTTAGTTGCGCCGGCTTCCCAGCGGCTTTTATTCGGTACCCATTTCGCCTCCTCGGGCAAATTAGCGGGTCTATTGGGTTGTTTTGCCATGCTAGTTAATTTTTGTGTTTCAGTTTAGGGTTTTTCCTTGGCTTTTGCAAGTTTTTCTAGGCGCAAAGCCGCCTTTCTGCGCCCTACAGGCCCAAAGGGCCGCAGGCTGAGCTGCCGTAGCAGGGCCGCCGCAGGCGGCAGACCCAAGCCCGCAGGGCTGCAGGGCCGAGCAGACCTGCGAGCTGCGAAGTGGAGCGACCCGAGCCGAAGGCGAGGGGCAGCCCCAAAAAACAGACAGCATAGGCCTTCTAGCGCTTAAAATAACGCATTAGTCTATAGAATTAAAGTTTTAGCTTGAAGCTCCGAACAAGCAAACAAAAGGCAAGCAATTCCAACACACTCACCTAATTTTAATCCTGATGCTTGACTTTAAACCACTATTATTTTTTTGCTTTTTGGCCATCTTCGAGCCAATTAGTGCACAAACAGTTGTTCATCAAGAAGACTTTTCGGCCAGTTTAGGGAGCTGGTCGGCTATTAGTCTGAGCGATGACAGTGATATCTGGACCGCCCAAAATGGAGCCGCTAGCTGTAATGGCTTTGGCGGGGCGGATGATGAGGATTGGCTGGTTTCTCCAGCCATTAACCTAGATCTCTATCAAGAGGAATATTTGCTCTTTGATTATAATGATGGCTATGCTGGGCCTAAACTTAGCCTCTTTTATTCGACAAATTATAGTGGGGGCGGAACCGCCGCCGACCTGGCCGCCGCCTCTTGGCAGCCCCTTGCCGATCGCTTAATTAATATTGAGGCCCTGAGCTGCTTTTCTACCCTCTTTCAACGGCATCCCGCTATTGCTCTGGATACGATTAGCGGCACAAGCGTGCATTTTGCCTTCCGATACATAGGCTACAATAATCAAAGTAAATACTACAAGCTCGATAATATCCGTATCCTAGCCAATTATTATGCGCCCATAAATAGCGGCCAAACTTGCTGCAACCTTAAGTCTAGTTTGCACCAATTGGTCCGCCAACAGCGTAAAATTGATTATACCTCTAGCGATTATGACGTCTGGGATGCCATTTTGCAGACCGATTTGAGACCGAACGATGCCGGCATAGCCACAATTATCTGGGATGTATTTACCGATTTCCCCCATACCACCGGAGAATACGAATTGGATCCCTGCAGCGACAAAGATCAAGGTTCTTGCCCTGGCGGAGAAGGGGGCTGCTACCAAAGAGAGCACTCTTTTCCTAAGTCTTGGTGGGGCGGGGGCACCACAAATTCTGATACGGCTTATACCGATTTACATCATATTCTGCCTTCAGATGGCAGCCTAAATGCCTCTAAAAGCAATCTGCCGCCGGGTATCGTGACCTTGCCCAGTCGAACGGGCAGCAATGGCTTTTTGGTTGGCGATAACCCCAGTTTGCCTTGTAGCAGTAATTATTTTGAGCCCATAGATGAGTATAAAGGCGATTATGCCCGGATGTATTTTTATATGGCCTGCCGCTATGAATCCGATTGGGCCAGCTGGCAGTCGCTTAGCCCCGAGGGCAGCTGCGCCATGATTAGCAATAGCTGTACGGCCTATGCGCCCTGGCTACTCCAAATTCTGCTCAGCTGGCATGAAAATGATCCCGTCAGTAGCAAAGAATTGGACCGAAACAATGCCGTCTATAGCATCCAAGGCAACCGAAATCCCTTTATCGATCATCCTGAATGGGTTGGCCAAATCTGGGGCGATGCCCTAGGCCAAGGCTGTGCTCAAATGATTCTTTTGGGCCAAGATGAACTCGATTTTGAGGCCGAGCTGCTCAGTAGCCGAAGGGCCGATATCATCTGGCAATGGCAAAATGCCAACCCCCAAGCTCAATTGCAGCTTTTTCGTAGCCAAAACGCCATAGACTGGCAGCTTCTGGGGCAGTTTGAGGCCCAAGATCATTATATCGACCAAAATATTAGCCCCGAAACGACCTACTATTATCAACTAAAAACTAATCAGCAACAGTCGCCCATCATTAGCCTGCATAGCCAAGAACAGGCCCCCCTGAAAATTGCCCCCAATCCGGTCCAAAATGAACTGACCATCTATTGGGCAGAAGAGTCAAAGGGAGAGGCCGCTATCTATAATCTGCAAGCTCAATTGCTCAAAAAAGCAGCCTTTAGCGCCAAACTATGGCAGCTCAACCTCAAAGATTTGCCCCCAGGAGCCTATCTGCTGAGCTTGCAAAAAGGCCAAACCGTACAACAATTCAAGTTGCTCAAAGTGAACTAGCTGCCAAAGGAGGATTTGGGGCCCGCGGCCGCCCCAAATAGGGCGGGCGGCCGCCGCTATGCTGCGGGGCTCACAGGCCTGTTCGGCCCTGCAGCCGCCTGCGGCGGCTTTGGTCTGGCCTCCGGCCACCCCTCCGCAGCGCTGGGCCAAATGCGCCGATGAGCCAATGAAAAAAGGGCCCCCAACCTAATGGTTGGGGGCCCTTCCTGCCTAGCCGATTTGGGCTAGCTCTAGTTGTGCTGTGGCGAGGCCACAGGCACTTTCTTTAGCCAAGCCGAAAACATCCAATGACGCTTCTCTAAGGCCTGCATCATGTTCATAATTAAATGAATGCTGGCCGTATCGCCAGTCTCTTCCGCAGCTTGCACCACCCCCAGCATTTCCCCCAAAAGGGTTTCCATATCATCCACAATCTGCCAAACCATATCCTCTGGGGCCAAATCACTTTGGGCCTCCTTGATTTTGGCCATTTTTAAATATTCCGCCAAGCGATAAACAGGCTTCTTCCCGAAAATCCGAATGCGCTCCGCAATGTGGTCAATGTTCTCATGAGCAGCCTGATAGTCTTCCTCGAATTTTTCATGCAACTCAAAGAAGTCGCGGCCCTCTACATTCCAATGAAACCCCCGCAATTTATGATAGTAAAGCTGGTAGTTGGCCAGCAACTCGTTTAGGGCATGAACAATAGATTGACTCTCTTTTTTTTCGAATCCTAACTTTTGGTAGGTCTGCATATATAATTTTATAAGATGAATAAAGTAAAAGAAAAGAACTTGGGCAGCCAAGGAATATAAAGCCACTGTTCAGCAAACTCAATCTCGCTCTTCCCAAAATTTAAGGCTAAAAACAAGCCTCTTTCCGCTTTTCTCTATTTACATAACAGCTTTGTCAATATATTGTTTGCAGTTTATTCACTTTTTTGCGTCTATTTCTTTTGGCTAAAAGAAATTGGATGCTGCCCGATTTGCGGGAAAAGCTGTATTTTGGACCAGCAAAAGCCAGTCTATCACTCATCAGAAGCCTATTTTATGAAAGCGCTAATACCTGTAGCAGGCGCAGGCACCCGCCTGCGCCCGCATACCTACACCCAACCCAAACCCCTTATCCCCGTGGCCGGTAAACCCATTATTGCCGCTATTATTGAGCAGTTGCAAGAGTACGGAATCGAGGAGTTTGTTTTTGTCATTGGCTATCTAGGCGATAAGATCCAAAAGTATATTGAAGATAGTTATCCCGACCTCAAAAAGGTCTTTATCTATCAGGAAGAACGCCTCGGCTTAGGGCATGCTATCTGGCTGGCCCAAAAGGAGTTTATGCAGGAACCCGAGTTTTTGATTATGCTGGGCGATACGATTCTAGATGGCAATCTAAAAGGGATCTTTTCTAGCAAAACAACCTGCCTAGGAGTCAAAAAAGTAGAGGACCCCCGAGAGTTTGGGGTGGTGGTGCTCGATGAAGATCGCTATATCCGTAAGGTGGTCGAAAAACCCCGCATCCCCAAATCTAATATGGCCATTGTGGGCATCTATAAGATCTGTGAAGTACCCGAACTAATTGCGGCTCTTAGCTATATTATTGAGCATGAGGTCAAAACTATGGATGAGTTCCAACTGACCGATGCCCTCATGCAGATGGTCCGTCTAGGCTGCAAAATATCGGTCTGCCCCATTAGCAATTGGTTTGATTGTGGCAAAAAAGAAATCTTACTGGCCACCAATGCTATGCTGCTGCAACGCCGCGACCGAGAAGAAGGTACCCACTATAGTTTTACGAATACGATTATTATCCCCCCGTACGCATTGGCAAAGGTTGCAAAATAGAAAACTCTATCCTTGGCCCTAATGTGTCGGTGGGAGATGGCGCCCAACTCAAACAAGCCATTATCTATGATTCTATTATTGGAAATTATGCCAGTATAGAAGAGGCCGTCTTGCAACGCTCTATCATTGGTAGCGATGCCTCGGTAAAGGGCCTTAGCCAAAGCCTAAATATTGGAGATAACACTGAAATTGACTTTTCCTAATGCGCTTTTTCCCTCTCTTGCTCTTGCTACCACTGCTGTTCTCTTGTAAACATCAAGCCGATGACTATGTCGTCAAAGGCCTAGATATTTCACACTATCAAAAACGAATCGATTGGGAACAGTTTGATGAAAAAAAGGTCGACTTTGTTTTTATTAAGGCCACAGAGGCCGATAATTACCAAGATTCTCTCTTTGAGCATAATTGGGCGGCCCTGCAGAAGAAGAACCTAGCCATAGGGGCCTACCATTTTTTTAGACCTCAACGCTCTGCAATCGCTCAGGCCAATTTTTTTCTCCAAACGGTGCCCCTTGGCCCCGGCAACCTGCCCCCCGTACTCGATGTAGAGGAACTAGATGGGGTAGGGGCAGAAAAACTCCGCCTCGGCGTCGCTCTTTGGCTCAACAAGGTAGAAGAGGCCTGCCAATGTAAGCCCATTATCTATAGCTCCATGAAGTTCTATGAGGATTATCTGCATCCAGAGTTTCAAGATTATCCGCTCTGGATCGCTCGCTATAATCGCAAGATGCCCACTACCAAAAATTGGCTGTTTTGGCAGTATACAAATAAAGGCCGACATCCAGGCATTCCCGCCCAGGTCGACCTTAATGTGTTTTCCGCTAGCCGCCAAGAGCTAAAGGCTCTCTTGCTCAATTAGGCATTGCCCTTAGAGCGAAATCCAATGCTCTTTTTATTAAAGAGCTGCTCTTCACTATCAGCCGCTAGTCCCGCTACATCGGCATAACTTACTTGCTGTAAGGATAGCTGCTGCCGCTCTTCTTCTGTTAGTGCAGCCAAACGCAAACTCTGCCTACGACTGACCTCATTGATCAACTGACGGACCGAACGAGCATTGCCAAAGTATTTGTCGCGTACTTCATAAAGCTGCTCCAAATGCCGACGAAGATAGTCCGCCGCAGCTTCTTCCAACTCTAAGCCCTCTTCTCCTAACATCATCAAGGCAATAGAATACAGCTCCTCGCTTTTGTAATCCTCAAATTTCAAGATTTTGTCAAAACGAGAACGCAATCCCGGATTGACCTTGAGGAAGCTCTCCATGTTCTCCGGATAACCCGCAGCAAAAACAAAGAACTGCCCCCTAGAGTCTTCCATCCGCTTGAGTAAGGTCTGTATGGCCTCGGCCCCAAAATCACTCGCATTGGCCAAATTGCCATTGCCGCCAGAGATCAACGCATAGGCTTCGTCTATAAAAAGAACGCCTCCCATAGCCTCATCTATGCGCTCAGAGGTTTTTATGGCGGTCTGCCCCAGATAACCCGCTACCAAACCCTGACGATCGGTCTCTACCATATGCCCCCGCTCCAAAATACCCAAGGCCTTGTAGATCTTGGTCAAAATACGAGCAACTGTGGTCTTCCCCGTTCCCGGATTCCCCACAAAAACAGTATGCAAAAAGAACTTATTGAGCACATTCCTATGACTCAATCGATAGAACCGAACCAACTGTACCAATTCGGCAATCTCCGTCTTGATGTTCTGCATCCCAATCAGTTCATTGAGCTCTTTCATAGCCTCTACCAATAAACGCTCATCTATCGGGAGGTTGGGCAAGCGCTTGGGACTCTCCAACTCGATCCGCTGAACATCTTCCAAACTAACGGTCTCTAATTCCTCTTTGCTAAATTCCTGAGGCGCCTCGCTAGCCATAATCCGCAAACCCAAATTGATTTTGGCCTCCTCAATCAAATCGTAAACAAAACGAGCATTGCCAAAACTACGGTCCCTCGACCGAAAAGCATCTACAATCATCTGATCCAAGGCTTTCCGCCCCGCTTCCGACAAAATAACAGCCTTCTGCTGACAAGCATAGTTGGAAATCGCCGATAGCTCATCAGGCAAGTAGTCGCTAAAGTCAAAGAATAACTTAAAACGAGAACGCAAACCCGGATTAGAGCTTAAGAAGTATTTCATTTCCTTAGGATAACCCGCCACAATGACAGCCATATCACCCGGACCATTAGACATCTCTTTGACCAAGATCTCAATCACTTCTCGACCAAAGTCCTTGCTGTCATCATTGGTCCTCGCTAAAGCATAGGCCTCATCAATGAACAAAACACCCCCACGAGCTTTCTCTATCGCATCCCGAACCTTAGGCGCAGTCTGCCCAATGTATTCCCCCACAAGGTCCACCCGATCTACTTCATGTACATGCCCCTTAGATAAAAGCCCCATGCTAGAGTAGAGCCGCCCCATCATTTTGGCCACGGTGGTTTTCCCCGTCCCCGGGTTCCCCTGAAAGACCGCATGTAGACTCGTTTCCTCCAATTCCGCAAAGCCCTTCTCTCTACGTAGCTGCAAAAATTGTAGGTAGTTGGCATGGTCGCGCAACTTCTGCTTGATGGCCGCCAAGCCTATCAAACGGTCCAAACCTTGCATCACTTCCTCAAAATCTTCACCCTGTCCATCCACTCCTGTTAAGGCCATCGGCTGAAATTGATTGGGCAAAATACAACCCACTATCCCCTCCTCAGCCTCTTCATCTACCGTAAACGGCAAAATCGCTAGCAGTTGGTCCATGAAAATGATTTCAGCAGTATATTGCCCCTTGCTCCAAGAACCCTTTACATTAGACCCCCACTGCAACTCAATCTCCAAAACTGCTTCCTCCGCCTCAATGGTCTGCAAATGCGTGGCCTCGCCCTTGAGCTGACGAGCCGCATTGTATACCCGTACTACCAACTCACAATGCCAAGATTTAGCCCGAAACATGTTCTCTAAACCCAAATCTATATGTACATAACGAGTCTCATTGGCCGGGAAGGTCTTGAGGTACACTTTCTGCTCCTCTGTCAACTCCGCATTATAGGCCGCCTCAAACATTTTAGCCGACTTTAACTGCAGATAATGCTTAATATCTAAGGTCTTCTTCCCCGTATCCTCTATATAAAAGTACCGAGTCGCTACTTTCTCCCCATCCACATAAGCTTCCCAGTAGTAACTACCAGCCTTCCAAAAATTACCTGCTTTCTTGTTTCCCCATCCCTCTCGAATATAAACACAGTTGTCATAACGACTTACTTTGCGCTCAAAACTAAGGTCGCAAAGCTCTTTGCGCCCCTTCTTTAGAGAATAACACTTGAGATTGACCTTCACTACCCAGTCCTCCTCATCAAATAACTTATTATAAAAGGTCAGCTCCGCATATATATGGGCCGTTTCATAGCGGTCAAATACTTGCCGATATTTCTTTTTATTGCCCGCTAACCATTCTACCGTACAGTAGGTCTTGAGATCCAAGTATTTGTACGGCTTAAAGTTCGGGTCGAGTAATTTTGACATAGATCGCTTTTTATTAACTATCTAATATAGTTGTTTAACTTCCTTTCTGCAAGTTTTATTTCTGGGGCCCGCGGCCAGCTTGGCAAAGCCAAGCTGGCCGCCGCTATGCTGCGGGGCTCACAGGTCTGTTCGGCCCTTCAGCCGCCTGCGGCGGCTTCGGTCTGGCCTTCGGCCACCCCTCCGCAGCGCTGGGCCGCTCAACAACTTTTTCTCTCTGAGCATTCCGCTTCGGCCCCCCATTCTAGAAGATAAAAAGACTCCTCTTCATATTTTAGCGCCTAATCGCTTATAGCTCAACGCTAGTAGGGGAGCCCCCGAAAAAAGCAATAGGACTATTTAGATGCCCCCGGAGCTACGATGTAACGATCCAGATGGCTCCGGCGCCACGCCAGAGCCAAATGTAACGATCCAGACGCCTCTGGGGAATCCCCGGAGCCAAATGTAACGATCCAGACGCCTCTGGGGAATCCCCGGAGCCAAATGTAACGATCCAGACGCCTCTGGGGAATCCCCGGAGCCAAATGTAACGATCCAGACGCCTCTGGGGAATCCCCGGAGCCAAATGTAACGATCCAGACGCCTCTGGGGAATCCCCGGAGCCAAATGTAACGATCCAGACGGCTAGGGGGAATCCCCCCGCTCAAATGTAACGATCCAGACGGCTAGGGGGAATCCCCCCGCTCAAATGTAACGATCCAGATGGCCAGGGGGAATCCCCCTGCTTAAATGTAACGATCCAGATGGCTAGGGGGAATCCCCCTGCTTAAATGTAACGATCCAGATGGCTAGGGGGAATCCCCCAGCTCAAATGTAACGATCCAGATGGCTAGGGGGAATCCCCCAGCTCAAATGTAACGATCCAGATGGCTAGGGGGAATCCCCCCGCTTAAATGTAACGATCCAGATGGCTAGGGGGAATCCCCCAGCTCAAATGTAACGATCCAGACGGCTAGGGGGAATCCCCCCGCTTAAATGTAACGATCCAGATGGCTAGGGGGAATCCCCCAGAGCTAAAGGGAAACTTGCTGTACACTCATTATTATAGCTGGTTTATTGGCTAAGGGAAACAGCAGCTTAAAGACAAAGTTCTATAAATAGACAAATTGGAGTAGCCTACTATATATATAGAGAATTTAGCCCAAAGCAAAAGGGGCGGGTCCAGAAGGGCGCGAAGCGCCCGCGGCTGAGGGATGGAAAGCAGTGGCCCGAAGGGCCAGACCCAGCAAAAAAGCGCAAAGCGCTTTTTTGCGCAGGGCCGAGCAGACCTGCGAGCTGCGACACAGCCCGACCCGCCCGCAGGGCGGGGCAGCCCCAAAAGAAAATATCAAAAAACATCCATTTCCTTAAAGCTCGCCAGTCTTATGGCCTAGGCATTAGGCCTAGGAAAGTTGCCTGCCATTAAGCGGCGGCTAGAAAGGGCCAAAAAAAGGGCCTTGCAGAATATTTTTAGGAATCAACAGTCTATTTCTTAGCGAAGTCTTATCTTCAGTAGAAAGAGAGGCTAGCCTTGGCCGCCTAAGTAACAGAAATAACCCTCTAGCAAGATGAAAGAAGACATTCTCGTCCTTAAACATATCTATAAGCGCTTTCCTTTGGGCGAAGGAGAGTTCACGGCCCTTAAAGACTTAAGCTTAAATATGCAAGCAGCAGAATTTTCGGGCCTAGTGGGTCCCTCGGGCTCAGGCAAAACCACCTTACTTAATATTATTGGTGGTTTAGACCAACCCTCGGAGGGTGAGGCGATTGTTTTGGGCCAAGACGTGGCCAACATGAGCGCCAAGGCGGCGGCCAACTTTAGGAATTTGGAGCTGGGGTTTATTTTTCAGCAATTTAACCTCTTGCCCGTCTATACTGTTTTTGAAAATGTAGAGTTTCCCTTACTGCTTCAAAAAAAGAGCAAGGCAGAGCGCCAAAAAACCGTAAAAGAAGCCCTAGAGTGGTTGGGCATTGCGCATTTGGCCAATAAAAAACCCGATAAACTATCGGGCGGAGAGGGCCAAAGGGTGGCCATTGCCCGCGCTATTGTCAAACGGCCCAAGTTAATCTTGGCCGATGAACCTACTGCCAACCTAGATGCTGCCAATGCACACAATATTATGCGTCTGATGCGCCGCCTGAATCAAGAATTAGGGACAAGCTTTCTATTTTCTACCCATGACGAGAAAGTAATGGCCTACCTAGAGCGCATCATCCATCTTCGAGACGGAGAAATCGAAAAGGATGAGGCCCAAATCCCTAAAACAGTAAGCGAATGATAGCCTGGACCTTAGCCTATCGGAATCTGAAGGGGGCGGGACTGCGGACTTGGCTCAATGCGAGCATTCTCTCCCTTGTTTTTGTCTTGATTCTATTTATCAATGGGCTGTTAGACGGCTGGAACCAGTCGGCCAAACAAGATAGTATTGCTTGGGAGTTTGCTGCGGGGCAGTATTGGGCCCAAGGTTTTGACCCCCTAGACCCCTTTTCTTATCAGGAGGGCCTAAAGGATTGGCCCCAAAGCCTAGAGGGAACGCCTATATTATGGCGGCAGGGGAGTATTTATCCCGATGGGCGGATGTATCCGCTCATTATCAAAGGGATTCCCGCCCAACAAGAATTATTGGCCTTGCCTACGGCTCTTTTGGCCCAAAGTCAGGCCCAGTTTCCCGCCCTCATTGGTCACAGAATGGCCAAAAACTGCCAGCTCCAAAAAGGCGACCGTCTTTTGATGCGCTGGAGAGACCAAAAAGGCAGCTTTGATGCTCAGGAAATAGAAATAGCGGGCGTTTTTGATAGCCCACTGCCTAGCGTGGACCAAGGGCAAATCTGGGTAGACCTCTTGAGCTTGCAAGCTAAAACGGGCCTAGAGAATAAAGCCAATATTTGGGTGGCCGCCAAGGCCAAACCGCAGTCGGTGGCTGGGGCCAATTGGCAAGAATTGGAGGTTCTACTGGCCCCCATCAATAAGATTATTGAAGCCAAAAAAGGCAGCTCGCAGTTTAGTTATTACATTTTGTTGGCCATAGCCCTTTTGGCCCTTTTTGATACTCAGGTGTTGTCTATATTTAAGCGGCAGAAAGAAATTGGGACCTATATCTCCTTGGGCATGAGCCCAAAAGAAGTTCAATTGCTCTTTACCTTAGAAGGAGGGCTATATGCCATCTTTGGCCTCTTCTTGGGCGGTTTATATGGGGCCCCCTTGCTCTATTATTTGGCCCAAAACGGCATCCCCATGCCTGAAATGGCCGATGAAATGGGCGTGAGTATGGGCAAGGCCATTTATCCCGTCTATAGCTGGATCCTCATTCTAAAAACGAGCTTGATTATTTTAGCCAGCTCTTTTCTGGTAAGTTATTGGCCTGCAAGGAAGATCGCTCGGATGAGCCCCGTTGCCGCCCTAAAAGGAAAACTACAATGATCTACTTTCTACTTAAAGGCATTTGGCGAGATCGTTCTCGCAGCTTTTTCCCCATCTTGGTTACGGCTATGGGGGTATTGCTCACGGTTTTCTTGTCGGGATTTATGCAGGGGGTATTTAATGATATTATCGAGCAGAATGCTCGCTTAGAGACGGGGCACCTCAAAGTAATGAGCCGCGCCTATGCCGAGCTAGCCAGCCAAAAGCCCAATGACTTGGCCCTTTATGAGGCTGACAGCCTACTGGCCCATTTGCGGCAGGAGTATCCCGAGCTCATCTGGACGCCCAGGCTTCGCTTTGGGGGGCTAGTAGATTTGGCCAATGCTCAGGGAGAAACGAAGGCCCAAGGTCCTGCCAATGTAACGGCCCTAGACCTCAGTACCCCTAGTTTGGGAGAGGCCCAAAGATTGAACCTGCAAAAGTCCTTATATAAAGGGCGCTTGCCAGAACAGCCGCAGGAGGTCCTCATGGGGGAGGAATTTGCTCGGCGCTTGGGCATAGAATTGGGCCAAAGTTTCAGTTTGATGGGCAGCACGATGGAGGGCAGCATGAGCTTTAGAAACTACCAATTGGTGGGCGTCATTCGTTTTGGGGTAGTGGCCATAGACCGCAGCAGCCTTATTATGAACTTAGCCGATGCGGAAGATTTTTTGGATATGCAAGATGCGGCGGCAGAGATCTTGGGCTATTTTAAGCACAATAGTTATTCGGTCAAGCAAGCTAAAATCATTGCAGAAGGCTTTAATGCGGCCCAGGCTGATAACCCCGATGAATTTGCGCCTATTATGCTTTCGCTCAGAGCACAAAACAACTTGGGCCAATATGTAGACTATGCCAATAATATGTCTACTTTGATTATAGGCATCTTTGTGCTGGCCATGTCTATTGTCCTTTGGAATATGGGGCTTTTAGGCGGCTTGAGACGCTATAAAGAGTTTGGTATTCGTTTGGCATTGGGCGAGGCCAAAGGGCAAATATATGCGGCCCTTTGTATAGAGTCTTTACTCATTGGTGGCTTAGGCTCTTTTTTGGGCACATTAGTCGGGCTGGGGCTTTGCTACTACCTACAACTATATGGTATTGACCTAGATGGGGCCTTGGAGCAATCTAATGTGATGATGCCCTCGGTCTTTAGGGCCAAATTAACGGTAGAATTGCTCTATATCGGCTTTATTCCGGGCCTTTTGGCTAGTCTTTTGGGCAGTATGTTAGCGGGTTTGGGCATCTATCAAAGAAGCACCGCCAATTTATTTAAGGAATTGGAGGCCTAGAAATTGGTCCAAAGGGCCGAAGGCCCGCCAGCCTAGCGATGCGAAAGGGGGGGGCGAAGGGCCGAGCGAATAGCGAGCCCTAACAACAAGGACTTTAGTCCGCAGTTCGACGACCAAAGGGAGTAACCGTAGCGCCGACGAGCAAAGCGAGGCGGAGGCCCCAAAAAAACAAAACAGAAAAGAGATGAAAAAAATATTATGTAGTCTTGTGTTAATCCTCTTTACGATGGCGCCAAACTGGGCCCAAACGGCCAGTGAGATCATTGCTAAGATGGATGAAAACATGAATGCCAAGACGCAAATCAGCCGAAGTCAGATGGTCATTCATGGCCGTCGAGGCAGCCGAACCGTAGAGAGCCGAAGTTATTCGGAGGGGAACCAAAAGGCCTATACCGAATACCTGGCCCCGGCTAGGGAGCGAGGGACTAAAATGCTTAAGTTAGGCGATCGCCTATGGATTTACTCGCCCGCAACGGATCGGAGTATTCAATTATCGGGGCATATGCTTCGGCAGTCGGTCATGGGCTCTGACCTTTCTTATGAGGATATGATGGAAGACCGAAAAATGCAGGATATTTATAGTTTGCGTTTGTTGGGGGAGGAGGAACTGCAGGGGCAGCGGGTCTGGGTTTTAGAATTAGTGGCCAAGGTAGAGGGATTGAGTTACCCCAAGCGAAAAATTTGGGTAGATCAGCGCTATTATGTACCCCTAAAAGAAGAGCTATATGCCAAGAGCGGCCAGCTGCTCAAGGAGTTAACCTTCTCGGAGGTCAAGGCATTTGGAGATCGTTACTACCCAACAATTACGCATTATAAAGATGCTCTCAAAAAGGGCAAGGGGACCGACTTTATTCTTTTGGAGTTAGCCTTAGATGAAGCGATTCCAGAACATTATTTTAATAAAAGCATATTGAAGCGCTAGCAAAGAAAAAGGGCTGTCGGAGAATTCCGACAGCCCTTTTTAGCTTTATCGTTTAGCCTTTAGGCATCTGATTTTTTCTGAGGGGCTTCTTCTAGGCGGCCCACCACTTCTTTAGCGAGGGCGAGATAATCTTTGGCGCCATTAGAGGACTTATTATACTCAAAGATATCTTTGTGCTGAGAGGGGGCTTCGGCCAGAGAGACATTGCTACGAATCTTGGTGTTGAATACCTTATCTCCAAAATACTTCTTGATTGTGCTCACGATATCGCGATTAAGAATTTTGCGGCTATCGTACATGGTGGCGATCACGCCGCCCATCTTTAGTTTCTTATTGAGTCGGAAGCTGACCTTATCGGTAATCTGTTTAATCTTGGCCAGTCCTTGCAGGGCCAAAAACTCAGTTTGCACGGGAATGAAAACAAAATTACTGGCGGTTAGTGCATTGAGGGTGAGCAGGCCCAATGAGGGCGGGCAATCAATGATAACATAATCATATTCCTCTTGAAGGGGTTCGAAGAGTTCTCGGAGGATATACTCTCTGCCGGGTTCATTGATGAGTTCCATTTCGGCCCCAGAGAGGTCTAGCGAAGAGGTGATCACATCAAAATCTTCTTTCACATTATAGGGTTGGAGTTCTGCATCGCCGCGCATATTTTCATAGATCGTCACTCTTTGTCTGGGGATGCCCAGAGAGATCGTCAAGTTCGCCTGCGGATCAAGATCGACAAGCAGTACTTTTTTATTTAGTTTGACCAGGGCGGCGCCTAGGTTGATCGCAGAGGTAGTTTTTCCAACGCCTCCTTTGTGGTTCAATAGGGATATGATAATACTCATGGTCTTCTTATTAGTCTTTACTAAATTACTAGGGTCCTTGCTAAGACAAAGGGCTAGCTCGCCCAAAATAGTAAAAAAATATCTTTTTGCGCTTTTCGCTCTCTATAATTTGCGGCTAGGAGGGGGAAAGCAGGGGGGAGGTGAAGCAATTCAAAATCGAAAAAAGTATTAGCTTTGGGCCATGAAAGAGACAATAGAAAAATTAGACAAAAAATATATGAGTCGGGCCATCTCTTTGGCTCGTTTGAGTGGGGGGAGTCAGCAGCCCAACCCTAGGGTGGGAGCGGTGATTGTGCATCAGGGGCGCATCATTGGGGAGGGTTTTCATCAGCAGGCGGGAGAGCCGCATGCGGAGGTCTTGGCAGTTCGCTCGGTCCAAGATCAGTCGCTTTTGGCCCAATCGACCATCTATGTGACCTTAGAGCCTTGTTTTCATCATGGCCGAACGCCCCCTTGTGTAGATTTGATTGTGCGGCATAAGATTCCAAGAGTGGTCATTGCCCAAGCCGACCCCTTTGAGAAGGTGGGGGGCAAGAGCATTGCTCGCTTGAAGGCTTTGGGGCATGAGGTGAAAGTAGGGGTTTTGGAAGAAGAAGCGGCCTGGCTGAATCGACGTTTTTTTCGGCATATTGGGCAAAAACGCCCCTATATTATCCTCAAGTGGGCCTGTTCTTTAGATGATATTATGGGGCGAGCAGGGGAGAACCTTCGGATCTCCAACCCCATCTCTAGTCGGATCAATCACCGTTGGCGCAGCCAGGAGTCGGCTATACTTGTGGGTCGAAAAACGGCAGCGGTAGATAATCCCGCCTTGAGCAATCGCCATCATTTTGGTCGGCAGCCGCTGCGGATGGTTTTGGACCGAGAGGGGCAGTTGCCTATGGGCTTGCAACTATTTGATGGACAGCAAGCCACAAGAGTGTATCGGGCCATTCCACCCGCCTTAGAGCAAAAGAATCTAAGCTTTGTCCAACTTCCCTATGAGCAGCTTTTGGAGGAACTTTGCGTTGATTGGCAGCAGCTAGACCTACAATCGGTCTTAGTAGAGGGCGGAGCGCAGCTTTTGCAGAGCTTTCTATCGGCGGGCCTTTGGGATGAGATTCGCATTTTGCGATCTTCTGATATTTTGGGCCAAGGCATTGCGGCGCCCATAGCGCCCAAAAACTATTTGAGGAGCGTAGCGCCTCTATTTGATAATCGGGTAGAAATTTATTACCGCAACGACTAAACTGTGTTATATCTTCTTTTGAGTATCTTTTGCTCAACGGTCTTGATTACGGTCTTCAAGCTTTTTCCTCGCTTTGGGGTAGACACCTTTGGGGCTATTGTAATCAACTACTTTGTCTGTGTATTGGCGGGGGGGCTATACAATGGTCAATTGTTTGATTTGGGCGCACCTTATATGCCCTACGCCTTCATTTTGGGGATCATCTTCATCAGTTGTTTTTATGCGGTGGGCCTGACGGTGCGTTTATTTGGGATAACTATTTCTTCGGTCCTCCAAAAGATGTCGCTTTTGGTTTCGGTGCCCTATGCTATTATTGCCCTTAAAGAGCCTGCGGACAGCTTAAAAATTATTGGTTTGGGCTTGGCCTTTGCGGCTGTATTGGCCAGCAATTGGCCCGAAAAATTAGTAGCGGGCGATAGCCGAAAACAAGAGCGGCAGCAGTATTTGGCCCAGGGCGGCAGCCTGCTATTGCTTTGGTTTTTTCCTATCTATAGCTTTAGCGGCAGTGGCCTGATTGAGGTCCTTTTACAGTATGTGCAGCAAAGCATTTTAGGGGGGACAGAGGAAGAATCGGCGGCTTTTACTACGGCCATCTTTGCTTCGGCGGGCTTGCTAGGGGCGGTGGTTTACCTCTATCAATTGCTAACTGCCAAGGCCCGTTGGTCTTGGAAAAATGTAGGGGGTGGTATAGCTTTGGGCATCCCCAACTACTTCTCGATCGTCTTTTTGCTGCTGGCCTTCAAGGTTTGGGATAAATCAGTTGTTTTGCCCATCAACAACATTAGTATTGTGGTGGCGACAGCCTTATTGGGGCTCTTTTTCTTTCGTGAACGTTTGTCAAAAATAAATTATATTGGGGTGCTTTTAGCCATTTTCGCTATCTTATTGATGGCTTATTCTCAATGATTTTGGGGCTGCCCCTCCCTTTGGTCGGGTCGGGCTGTGTCGTGGCTCGCAGGTCTGCTCGGCCCTTCGGCGCAAAGCGCCTTGGTCTGCGGCTTCGCCGCCCCACTTTCCATCCCTCAGCCGAGAAAGGGCTGGCGGTTCCGCCAGCCCGAGCAGGGCAGGGCTTTGCCCTGCCCTAGAGAAGACTGCGCCAAGAACTAGAGATTACATTTACTTAAAATAGTATCATGAAACAGATTACTTTCTTACTCTTATTTCTTTTTTATGCGGGAGCCAGCTGGGGGCAATACTATGCCTATGGGGGCTATGAATACAGCAGCTTTCAGTCGGATGAGCTCTCTGCCATTATTACAGAATTTAATGAACGAGAGGGGCATAACTTAGGCGATTTGCGAGCCTTGCATGGTTATCGGTTTGGGCTGGGGCGTTATGCCGAGCGAACCAATGTTAGCCTGGGATTTGGCTATTTTGGGCGGAAGATCAGCAGTGTCAATCCGCAACTGCTCAAGGAAAGGGTAGAGTTGGAATATAGCCTTATCTCTGCGGATGCCAGTCTGGGCTTTCGGCCTCTTAAGTCAAAGTTTCATAGTATAGGGGCCAGTTTGCATATGGGGCAGATGCGTTATCGCTATTCTTTTGGGGGCGATTATCTGGTCCCGATAAAGAACTATAATATTTGGGGCGAGCTTTATGCAGAATTGGCCTTTCCTTTTCGCTTTTTGCTAAAAAAAGAGCAACGAGACCGCTTATTTTATATCTTTAAGATTCGGCCATATTATCGGGCGTATCGTCCTTTCGATCTACAGGCTTTGCAGCAGGATTTTAATTTTGATCAAAATGTGGGCTTTAATGAAATGACGCAAAAAGGCGGGCAATTCGGCCTCCAATTATCTTTGGTGGTTCCTTTTCTGAGCAAAGAGGAGCAGCTTCGCTATAGTCGCAGTCCTAAAGCAGATAAAAGAACAAAATTAGAAAAAAAAGTAGAATAGCTAAACAGGCGCTAAGTAGGGTCCTTGAATGGCCTAGCGATGTGCAGCAGTGCGGCGCAGCCGCAGACCCAGCAAAAACTTGTTTTTTGCGCAGGGCCGAGCGAACAGCGAGCTGCGAAACGTAGCGCCGACGACCGAAGGGAGGCGGAGGCCCCAAAATAGCAGCGAGCTGGGAAACGACAACAAGAACTTTAGTTCGCAGTTCGACGACCGAAGGGAGTAACCGCCGACGACCGAAGGGAGGCGGAGGCCCCAAAATAGCAGCGAGCTGGGAAACGACAACAAGAACTTTAGTTCGCAGTTCGACGACCGAAGGGAGTAACCGCCGACGACCGAAGGGAGGCGGAGGCCCCAAAATAGCAGCGAGCTGGGAAACGACAACAAGAACTTTAGTTCGCAGTTCGACGACCGAAGGGAGTAACCGCCGACGACCGAAGGGAGGCGGAGGCCCCAAAATAGCAGCGAGCTGGGAAACGACAACAAGAACTTTAGTTCGCAGTTCGACGACCGAAGGGAGTAACCGCCGACGACCGAAGGGAGGCGGAGGCCCCAAAATAGCAGCGAGCTGGGAAACGACAACAAGAACTTTAGTTTGCAGTTCGACGACCGAAGGGAGTAACCGCCGACGACCGAAGGGAGGCGGAGGCCCCAAAAAATATTCTTATTCAAAAACTAAAAACAAGCGTATGAAAAAGCTAATTTCTTTGGTAGTAGTAGCCTTAATTGGTTGGATTATCTATGTGTCTGTATTGGGAACGCCAGAAGACAAGGCGGTTCGCAATAAGTTATTGGGTTCTGCTAAAGACTTTGGGCAGACTGTAGTGGAGGTCTTTAATCATGAGAAGGACAAGGTTGAAGCGGGCACCTATGATGAGGTTTTAGACAAATTGGACAAGGCCATTGATAACCTCAAAGAGGCTGATGAGGACCAAGACTATGCTCAGAAACTGAAAGATTTGGAGGCTGAGCGTCAGCGCATTAAAGAAATGCTTGCAGCAGGACAGAATGCAAAATCGGCTCGTTCTGCGGAGGATCCCAATGCGGCGGCTCAAAAAGACCTTCGTAAATTGGCGGAAGAGGTGGTCAAGGTGTCTGAAGAAATGGAAAAGAAAAAATAGTCTATGCAAGCGGCAGAACTAGCAAATTTAAAGCGTTTATTGGCAGCGGAAGAGGGCTGGGAGCTGGGGTTTATCTTGGCGCAGTCCTTTGCTCCCCTGCCAGCTGATTCGGCTCTGGCAGAACTGATTGTTCGGCAGCCAGCGGGTTTGTATTGGGCGGTAGAAACTGCTCAGGAAGCGCTTTTGGGGGCCTTAACCGACTGGAGTTTGCATTATGAGCCCTTGGCCGAGCTGCCGCAGCCCTTGGGCTACTTTGCCAATTTGCGTAGCCTGAGTCTGAGCCACAACTACCTGCCTAAATTGCCTGATAATTTGGCGGAACTTCGGGCTTTGGAGCGGCTACAGATCCATTATAATCCTTTGGGGGAGCTGCCTGAAAGTTTGGGCGAGCTCTCTCTTTTGCGTTCGCTTTCGCTAAATAGCTGTAGTCTGAGCCAGCTGCCCAATGTCTTGGCCCAGTTGGAGCAACTCCAAGCCTTGGTTTTGATGGACAATCAGCTAACCGAATTGCCTAGGGCTTTGGCCCAGCTACAAAATCTAGAGAAACTGATTGTTCGGGGCAATCAGCTAAAGCGCCTGCCCGAAGAGCTTTGTGCCCTGCCCAAACTTCGGATTTTGGACCTAGGCGACAATCAAATTGAGCGCCTGCCTTATAATCTGCCACAAATGAGTAGTTTGCAAATGCTGCATCTAGAGCGCAACCAATTATCGGCCAGCCAAAAGCGCAACCTTAGTCGCCAGCTAAGCGATGTAAATATTTATTTTTAGGAAGAATTTTCCCACTTATGTCTATAGCAGAACAACATCACTACCTTTATTACGGTACCAAAACCAATGCCTCAGAACTTCGCAGCTTTGTGGAGCATATTCTAAAAACTAATGCGCGGATGGAGGCGCAAAACCGCCCTAAAACACCCATTTGCATTTGGGGAAAGCATGGAATTGGCAAAACGCAGTTGGTAGAAAGCATGGCTCGAGAAAAGGGCTATCAGTTGGCTTATATAGCACCAGCTCAATTTGAGGAAATGGGTGATTTGCTGGGTATGCCCCGAATTGATGAGGAGGGCCAAACTCGTTTCTCTCCACCCAATTGGGTGCCCCAAGAAGAAGGGCCAGGTATTCTCTTAATTGATGATGTCAACCGAGCCGATGACCGCATACTTAGAGGAATTATGCAGCTGCTGCAAAACTATGAACTAGTGAGCTGGAAGTTGCCCAAAGGTTGGCAGATTGTGCTAACGGCCAACCCCGATGGGGGCGATTATTCGGTTACGCCCATGGATGATGCCATGCTCACCCGCATGATGCACATTACTATGGAATTTGATGTGAAAGAATGGGCCAAATGGGCCGAGGAATATGGTTTGGACCCTAGGGGAATCAACTTTGTATTGACCTATCCAGAGTTGCTCACGGGAGAACGGACCACCCCCCGTTCCTTGGTGCAATTCTTTGAGTCAATTAGTGATATTCCCGATCTTTCCGCAGAGTTGGGCCTTGTTCAGCTACTAGCCGATTCGGCCTTGGATAGCAATACGGTGGCAGCCTTTCTCTCTTTTGTCAATAACAACTTGGCCAAATTGATTAGCCCAGAAGATATCCTTAACGCCAAAGACTTTAAGAAAGAAGTGCTTTCGCCTATTAAGTCGGTGGTTGCTAAGGGCAGCTTGCGGGTAGATATTTTGGCCACCATTTGTACGCGACTGGTCAATTTTCTCAATATCAATAGCGTCAAGCCCAACAAAGAGCAGCTACAAAATATAAAGTCCTTTATCAAAATAGACTTCCTGCCCAATGACATCCGCTTGGCGATGGCCCAAGATTTAGTGGCCTCGCCCAATAAGCACCTTAAAGTAATTATGACCGACCCCGAGATTGGCAAATTGCTTTTGCAGAAGATGTAAAACAAAAAAGGAGCTTGACCTTAAGTCAAGCTCCTTTTCTTAAAATAGGGCAGTATCAATTAGACGATGTACTGCTCCAATTTAGACTTCAATTTAGCCTTTGTAGTCATCCCTACTTGGCGGTCTACAACCTCACCATCCTTAATGACAAGAATAGTGGGAATAGAGCGGATATTATACTTCATAGCAATCTCTTGGTTGCGGTCAATATCTACTTTACCTACAATTGCTTTACCTTCAAACTCTTGAGAGAGGTCTTCAATGATAGGAGCAATTGCGCGGCAAGGACCACACCATTGTGCCCAAAAGTCAATAAGTGCTACTTGTCCAGATTCAAGTATTAGGCTATCGAAGTTGCTATTTGTGATTTCCTTGGCCATGATTCAATCTTTGGTTTTAAATATTGTAAATATGAGCCCTTCTCGAGGGCTTTTGATTATTTTGTTGTCGTAACAACGAAATTAGCGATAAAGTTTGAGAACTGAAAACCGCCTAAAATATATTTAACAGATTCCCGCTATTATGTCTAACAAATTTAGCTTTTTCTTTTGTTTTTTACTGCTTTCGCCCAGCTTTATTTTGGGCCAAAACCGCCTAGAAATGGCGCTTAAGGAGTTTGAGCAGGCGCCAGAGCTCCGCTACGCCTCTATCGGTTTTGCCGCTATTGATATCGATAAAAACGAACTGATCGCCAGCCGAAATCCAGAACAATCCCTGATCACGGCTTCTACCCTGAAGGCCATTACCACTAGCACGACCCTAGCCCTTTTGGGGGCAAATCATCGTTTTGCTACTTATTTGGAGTATGATGGCTACATCAAGGATGGGGTTTTGCATGGCAATTTGTACTTCAAAGGAACGGGCGACCCCTGTTTGGGCTCTCCTTATATGGAGGATATTCCTAGCCTAGACGATTTGGCCAATGAGTTTTGTGAGGCGGTCCGCAAGGCGGGTATCCAAAAGATCACAGGCCTCATTATTGGCGATGGTAGCCATTACGACAATTCGATTATGGTCCCTACTTGGCAATGGATGGATATGGGCAACCATTATGGAGCAGGGGTGTCTGGCCTCAATTTGCACGATAATCTTTTCTATATGCGCTTTCAACTGAGCGCCAGCCAAAGCCGGGGCCCCAAGTTTTTGGGCTGCGAGCCTGAGGTGCCCGGCCTAGAGGTGATCAATGAGCTGGAAACGGGCAAGCCCCGCTCTGGCGACCAATCCTATATTTATACGGCCCCTTATCACCCCCAGGCTTGGATCCGTGGAAGTCTGCCTCAGGGCAGCAAGAAGTTTAGGGTAAAAGGGGCCGCGCCTAATCCAGAGTTGTTTGCGGCGCATTGGCTTTGGCGCTCGCTCAATGCGCAGGGGGTTCGCTGTTTGCGCCAACCCGTAACGCACCGAAACTACAAAATGGCCGAAAAACGCCGCCGTTTTCATACGCATTACTCGCCTCCTTTGGCCCAAATTATTCAGCATGTGAATGAGGCTAGCCGAAACCTCTACTGCGAGTCTTTCCTCAAAACCTTGGGCAAAAAGTTTAAGCAAGAGGCCTCTACCGAGGCCGGCATTGGTGTCCTGATGGACTTCTGGCAAAAGCGGGGCGTTTCAACTAAGGGCTTTTTTATGCAAGATGGCTCTGGACTCTCTGCCCGCAACGGTGTACCCGCCAAAACCATGGCCCAAATTATGCGCAAAGTCTATATCGATCAAAAAAGCTTTCCCAATTTTTATAATCTATTGGCGGTGGCGGGTAAAACAGGAACTTTTAAGTACCTTGGCCGCAAAACGGCCCTAGAGGAAAATCTGCACGGCAAAGGCGGCTCCATGAACCGAGTTCGCTCTTATACGGGCTATGTCAAAAGCCGCTCGGGCCGCAGAATTGCGTTTTCTATTATCGTCAATAATTATAATTGTGCATCCTGGACCATCCGCAAAAAGCTAGAGAAAGTCTTGCTGGCCATGGCCGAGTATAATCAATAGGATTTGGGGCCTCCGCAGCTTCGCTGCGGCGCTATGTTGCGGGGCTCGCAGCTCTGCTCGGCCCTGCAGGCTTCACTTCGTTTCGCCTTTGGTCTGGCCCTGCGGGCCACCCCTCCACAGCGCTAGGCCAATAGGGCCTGGCCGCATTTTACAACTTAGAACTTATGGCAAAATTTTCAGATCACTTGGGGCTTTGGGCCTTTAAAACAGTACGGTTTAGCTTTCGGCTAACGCCTTTTTGGCTCTTATATGCCTACTCTAATTTTCTTTATTTGGTCCTTTATAAGTTGTTGGGCTACCGCAAACAGGTGGTCCGCGATAATTTACTGCGTTGTTTTCCAGAAAAAACGGAAGCAGAAAGGACCCAAATAGAACGGCAGTTTTATAGCCATCTTTGCGATATCTTTTTAGAGAGCCTCAAGGGCCTGAGCATGAGTGAAGAAGTGGCTGAAAAGCGCTGGAAGGTGGTCAATGGCGATATTTTTGACCCCATTGCCCAAAAACAAGGGGCGGCTGTTTTGGCCGGGGCGCATTACAATAACTGGGAGTGGGGCGGAGCTGGTCTTGGCTTTCAGACGCCTATGCTCAGTATGGTCATTTATAAACCCATGGCCAATAAATTGATAGAGGCCGAGATGTTTAAGGGCCGCAGTTTGTCGGGTAATGTGATTGTTCCTACCTATGAAACGGCCAAGCAATTTGAGGCGCATCGCCTACAGTCTCCGCTTTTGGTCCTCATTGCCGACCAAAACCCGAGCAGTGTGAAAAAGGCGCATTGGGTGGAGTTTTTTGGTCAGCAGACGGCCACAATTCATGGCCCGGCCCGCTATGCCCAAGGCTATAATATTCCCATTTATTATTTTGATGTACAAAAAGTAAAAAGAGGGGTGTATGAGGTCCATTTTGAAGAACTCATTAAGGACCCACAGGCGCATACTGCCGAAGAAATCAGCCAGATTTACATGGCCAAAGTAGAGGCTCAAATCCGAAAGGACCCCGCCTATTGGCTTTGGTCGCATAAGCGCTGGAAGCACAAGCCACCGCAGGCCTAGGGCCAAAGAAAGAGGGCAGAAAACCATGGTTTTCTGCCCTCTTTTAGGCTGGAGCAGAGCCTTGTTTGGCCCTTTTTGCGTCTAGCAGGCCCGAAGGGCCGCAGGCTGAGGGATGGAAAAGGGGGGCCGAAGGCCAGACCAAAGTTTTTTGAGCGTAGCGAAAAAACTGCAGGGCCGAGCAGACTTGCGAGCCCTGACACAGCCCGACCCGCCCGATAATTCATGAGGGTTCTAACCCTCATTTTGTATCGCTTCGCAAAGCGATACCGCTTTGCGCTGGCTTTTCAGCCGGCGGAAGGGGCAGCCCCAAACCCTTAAATCAGTTCTAGATCTCTGTGTACAACAATTATTTCGTAGCGATCTTGGATATGCGCTCGGAGAAAAAGCTTTCCTTTTCGGCGAACATCTTTGAGGAGGGATTGGACCTCTTCGGTCCAGAAATCTTTGGGGGCTTTGAGGTAGATGGTTCGTAGCTTTTTTTTGCGCCAGTAGCTGAGTTCTAGTTCTTGAATCTTAAAGTTTTGGCCTTGGATGTTGCGGACAAAAAGAGATTCATTTTGGAAGAGGGCTTGTAGTTCCCTTTTCTTGAGTTGGTTGTTTTGGCTAGGGCCCGACCAGAGCAATTGGTACTTATTTTCTTGGGCCAGATGCAGTAATTTATTGAGTTGGAAGCGGATAGGCAGCTCAATCCAGCTTTTGCTTGGCTGGCCATCTTTTAGGGCGGGCTGAAAGCCCTTGATGCCCCTGAGGGTTTGCATAACGGCCTCATTAATAGCCTTATTTACTCCTTTTAGGATTTTGACTTTAGCGATTTGGCCCTCTTCATCGACTTCAAAAGCGGCGACCACTAGGCCCTCCACTTCTTCTTGCAGGGCGGTATCGGGGTAGGGGCAATGCAGGTGAATATATTCTAGGAGTTTTTTGCGGCTGCAGTCTTCTTGTTGGGCTAGACTAATGAGTGGGTCGCTACAAGAGGGGAAGAGTGCTGGGCGATTTTCTTGGGCCCAGAGCGTGGCGGAGAGGAGGAGGCAGAAAAACAGGCTGTAATAAGGCATAGTGTAGAGCTGTTGGCCAAAAAAAAGACGGCGCCGCCGTCTTTTTTTTTAATTCTTAAATTTCACGTCAATCTCCCACTTCAGATCTATGGGATTGCCTTCGGGGTCGGTGCCTGGAATCCATTTGGGCATAAGATTGATTAGGCGGATAACTTCTTCATCGCATCCATGTCCAAGTCCTTCCTTTACGCTTGGGTCGCTGATAGAGCCATCGGATTTTATGGTAAAGCTAGCCACAACAGTACCTTGTATATTAGCGTCTTTGGCGGCCTGAGGGTGTTTGAGATTACTAAAAAGGAACTGCATCATTTTCATATCTGCGCAGTCATAATCTAAGGCATCCTCACAACCGGGAAAGCGAGGCTCTTCTCCTTCTTGGGCGTATACTTGGCTAATACCAAGGCTGCTAATGAGAAAAAAAAGGGCAAAGATTTGTTTCATAATATCATTTTTTTCTAGGCCCAAAAGGGGAGAGCTGGGCAGTCAGTAGTTCTTAATAAGTCTTATTTTGTAGGCAGAGATTTGTTCTTGTCCTCCTCTCTGAAAATCATACCAAAAAGACCTATTCCTAATATCTATTCTGTGGGCGATTGGCGACCAAACTGTATTATTTTGCTTCGGCGGCATAATTTAGGGGAAAAATTGCCTCTAAAGGCCATATTAGGAATAAAAGTTTTTACTATAACTAATAAATTAGGTATTCCACCTAGGCCCGAATACTGGCTTTTTCTAGTTCGATTTCTCCGGGGGAGCAGTCTCTCCAGGGGACGGCTCCAGACCAGGGCCCTATTAATTTGTATTTACGATCTTGGAAGCGGAAGTGCAGGGGCATTTTTTTGAGGCACCAGGCGGCTCTTTCCTTAATTTCTTCATTGGTAATTTCTATATCTTCTAAGGTCACTTTGGTCCCTTCTAATTTCCCTTTGATATTGAAATAGCCAAACATGCGCCCGGCTCGGATCATGCCTGTACCGACAATATCTTGTCCGTTGAGGCTGAGTTCTACTTCATAGTAGTAGGTTTTGGCAATGCCGCCTTTGTCTTGGGTGAGTTTGCCGGTCCATTTTCCAGAGAGCATTAGGGGGGCCATTACGGCTAGTTCTTTTTCTTGGGCGCTTAGGCTTGGCAATAAGAAGAAGAGGCTAGTGAGCAGTAGGAGGAGTCGCATAAGGCATTATTTTTTTATCCAAGTTTTTGCTTTTGGGGTCGACCAGCTTTGTAGTTGTCCTAAGCTATCGACATAAATGAGGTGGGCTTCTAGTTCTTTTTGTTGGGGCAGTAGTTGTTGGGCGCGTTGGAGGCCCATGGCCATGCAGGCGGTGGCCCAGGCATCGGCTCGGCCACAGTTGGGGGCAAAAATAGAAGCGCTGAGTAGTTGGCTTTTTTCTGGATAACCGGTTTTGGGGTTGATGGTATGGGCATATTTTTGGCCCTCTACTTCATAAAAGTTACGGTAATTTCCAGAAGTGGCCAAACTATAGTCCTTGATCTCGACAATATTCTGAATTTCTTTTAGGCCCGCCTCTGTTTTAGGCAAATTAATGCCAATATACCAGCCTTGGGCACCTTCCTGATGTCCCCGCAAACGTAGCTCTCCCCCAATTTCAACCATATAGTTCCGAACGCCTTGGGATGCTAAATAACGGCCCAGTTCATCTACGGCATCGCCTTTGGCTAGGGCGCTAAAATCAAGTTCGTTGCCAGCTTTGGTTTTATACAAATAGCCTTTGTCGAGCTCTAGTTGCCCAAAGGCACAAAGGGCCCTTAGGCTGTCTACTTTTTGGCTGTCTACGGCAAGTACGGGCCGTTTTTGAGCATAGCCAAAGCCCCAATAATTAACCAAAGGCATGAGGCTGGGGTCTAACCAAGCTTCACTTTCTTGAAATACTTGTTTGGCCAAGAGGTAGTTGCGCAAAAAGTGGGGGCGATCATCTATTTTGATGCCTTTTTCCGATTGGTTCCACTGACTAATTGTAGAGCTGGGAATGTAGGTCGATACTTCGGCATTAATGGCTACTAGCAGGGAGTCGATGGCCGGACCAAAGTTGCGCCCTAGGCTGTCTTGGTAACTAATGCTGTAGCTGCTGCCCATGGTCTGCCCACTGAGTTCTAAATAGTCCGAATTTTGAGGGGCTTTTGCTTGGCAACTCAGTAGCAAGATTAGGCTAAGGTAGATAAGGTTTTTCATGTTGTTTTTTTTTGGGGGCCTCCCGCAGACAAGCTGCGGGCGTTACGTTTCGGGGCTCGCAGGTCTGCTCGGCCCTGCGCCGCCAAAGGCGGCTGGGTCTGGCCTTCGGCCACCCCTACACATCACTAGGCCAAGGCGCTTCGCGCCTTTCTGGACCTAAAAATGGCCCAAGCTCCCCCAATGGATTCCTTAGGGAATCCATTGGAGGGGAGGGTGGGCGGGTTATATTGATGAATGAGGAGCTTTGCGACGAATACCTTTTTAGGGAATCTGAAAAGCAGCGCTCATATTTTGGCGAATGCTTTGGACGATCTGGCTAGAATCATCTCTGTTAAAGGCGATGCCTCGCAATAAATCCGAATAATCTAGGGCTATACTTAAGCTGAGGTCTTCATCAAAAGAGCCCGAAAGGGCCAAGGGGAGTTCTACCCAAAGAGTGTCATTCAGAATATATTGGCTGCTATCGTTGCCCAACACAGCCTGCATCTGGGCCGATTGATAGGCGGAGTTTTCATATAAACTAGCCGTAAAACTACTGCTGAGGGCCAAACTGCTTTCTATTTCATTTGGGGCCAAATCGGCCCAGTCGGTAGGGGCGCCCACCAAAAAGCGAAGGCGATCAAAGGTTCTAGCTTGGTCAAAACGGCCCAAATCATACAAAAAGCTATTGCTTCGCCAAATGGCAATATCGCTAGCCAAATAACGGCTGCTGCCATTGGCCAAAGGGTAGAGTAGGCTATCCTGTACCTGCCACCATTGTCCACTACTATCGCGGAGGGCAAAGGAAGATACAAAAAAGTGGAACTGCTCTAGCTGAAAGCTATCGCCCTGCATATCGGCATACTTACTAGACCAACTAAAGCTGCTGGTATCGGCCCAAATGCCCGAGCGGTTGAGGCGCAAATTAAAATACTCGCAACAACAGTCCGTATCGGCCTCGGGGGCGTAGTTCTCGGCAATGGGGTCGGTGCAGCCTTCTTCCAAATCGCAGGAGCTAGCCAAAAGCAAGAACCCTAAGGTCCAAAATAAATACTTCATAAATTGTTTATTTCGCTTTAAAGCTCCATTCAAAATAAAAGCGAGAGACCAAAATATCTTGTCCGTCAGGGCCAGTCATATAGCCTTCTGAAATGATTTCAATTCGCTGGCCTTCTCCAGTATCTATAGCTTTTTGCATACAGGCCTTAATATCTTGGCCTTGTTCGCAGACAAAGCGAGCTGTTTTATTGACCTTTTTAAAGTATTCTGCTCGCATACCGGTAACCAACATAGACATTTTTGGCCCTTTGTAGAGCTGCATATTGGCCAAGATCCCGGTAGAGAGTTCGGCTGCAGCGGCTTGGGCGGCAAAATAAGTGGATTTAAAGGGGTTTTTGGAGTACCAACTAAAGGGCAAGTGAACAATAGAGCGCTCAGGCGTTAGGGTCTTCATTTTGACCCCCATGAACCAAGCTGCGGGCAGCTTGCTGAGCAAAAATAACTTTTGCTTGAGGGGCGACAAAAACAATTTCATAAACTCGGGGGCATGTTGCCCTAAAATAGGAGCTTGCATAATAATATGATTGATGGTGATTGATGATGACAAGAGTTGGGACGGGCTGGCGGAATAGCCAGCCCTAGGGCCGCAGGCCCTAAACGGCCTAGCGCTGTGAAGGGGTGGCCGAAGGCCAGACCGAGTTTTGAGCGCAGCGAAAAACGAAGGGCCGAGCGAGCAGCGAGCCCCGCAACATAGCGCCCGCAGCTTAGCTGCGGGAGGCCCCAAAATATAGACTTAAGGATAAAGTAAATACTTTTGGCGCAAGACCTTATAATCTTCTAGTTCTTTGGCCCAGCGGGCTCGGATTTGCTCTTCGTTTTCGCCCTTTTGGATGGCGGTTCGGAGCCAGCTATTGCCCACTAATTTATCGAAAAAAGCCTTTTGAGAAAAGAATTTTTGCTTTAAGTTGCTGGGGGCCTCCTTGTAGGCCTTTAAAAAATACTGCAGGGGAATTTGTTTTTGGGCCTGCAGGCTATCTAGAGAAATCAGAGAGAGGTCCTCGCCCCAGCAGAGCTGTTGATTTTGGACCGGAGACTTGGCCCCAGGCATAGGCACAGGCTTGAAGGAATATTGGCGGCTGGGAAATGCCGGATGGCCATAGCACTGAAACTGTTTTTGAGTGCCTCGGCCAACCGAAAATTGGGTGCCCTCAAAAAGGCAGAGGCCCGGATAGAGATAAATGCTGCGCATATTGGGCAAATTGGGCGAGGGCTTAATGGGCAGCTCATAATATTTATCATGTCGATAATTGAGGCAGGCCACATATTTCAAATCGCATTGCAGGCTATCGCTCAACCAAAACTCCTCGTTAATCATGCGGGCATATTCGGCCAAGGTAAGGCCATGCACAATCGGAACGGGATGAAGGCCCACAAAGCTGCGCTGTTCTTTTTCCAGAATTGGTCCATCTATATAATGGCCCAAAGGGTTGGGGCGGTCGAGGACCAAAAAGGGAATTTTGGCTCGGGCGCAGGCCTCCATCATATAGGTCATACTAGAGCTATAGGTATAAAAGCGAACCCCCACATCTTGGATATCAAAAATGACGAGATCCAAATTGGCCAATTCTGCGGCCTTGGCCTTGCGGTTTTTGCCATAAAGAGAAACAATAGGCAAGCCCGTTTTTGGGTCCTTGGCATCCAAAATCTTTTCGCCTCGGTCTGCCGTTCCGCGAAAGCCATGCTCGGGGGCAAAAATCTTTTTTACATTTAGGCCCAAGGCCAACAAGCTATCTACCAAATGCGTTTCCCCAATAGCCGAGCTATGATTGACCAACAAACCGAGCCGCTTACCTTTGAGGAAAGGGAGGTAGTGGTGCATTTGCTCGGCCCCTGTTTTGATTTGGTTATCAAAGACCTCTGTTTGAGCAGGGGCCTCTTTGGGCGGCCAAAAAAGGAAAAGTGGTAGACAAATGGCGGCAAAAAGGAAGTAAACTGGGCGCATATTCTAGATTTTGGCTGAAGATAGCGTCTTTTGCCCTTAAAAAAAAGTAGGCCTTTTAGCGACTAAAATAAAATGAGTTCGAGATCTTTGTGCTCTCAAAAAGTAAGGAATGAAATTTGGTAAACTGACAGATATCTCTAGAGTAGATTTTTCGCTGCCCAATTTGGCCGAGCGAAGCACTGCCCTTCTGGCCAAAGAACGGCCAGAACAGCCAGCGGTCTATATTGGCTGTACTGGCTGGGCGATGAAGGAGTGGGTAGGGCGCTATTATCCGCCCAAAACAGCGCCCAAAGATTATTTTAAAGCTTATGCGGCCCAATTTAACGGCATAGAACTGAATTCTACCCATTACCAACTACCCAAAGTAGAATTATTGGAACGCTGGCGAGAGGAGAGCCCCCAAAACTTTCGATTTTCACCCAAATTGGGCCAAAATATTAGCCATGCCGCCGACCTAGGCATCAATCTGGGCCTAGGCCCAAGCTTTGCCGAACGAATGCAGGAGCTCGGCCCCCGATTGGGCTGGGGATTTATGCAGTTGCCCCCGCATTTTGGCCCCGCTAAGCTGCCTTTGCTCGAGCAGTTCCTCAAACAATACCCCCAAAGCCTTTTCCCCATCTGTATAGAAGCCCGCCAAGCCAGTATTTTTGCCGATCCTGCTGCCCGCAAAGACTATTTTGACCTTTTGCAGCATTATAAAGTAGGAACTTGCATTACAGATGTCGCTGGAAGAAGAGATGTACTGCATCTCGAACTAACCGCCCCCCTTTTGATGCTCCGCTTTGTGGGCAATGGCCTGCTTCCCAGCGATTACCAAAGAGTAGATGCCTGGATAGAAAAAATAATGAGCCTGCAATCCCAAGGATTGAAGGAGTTTTATCTCTTTTTGCATGAACCAGACAACCTCCTGGCCCCAGATATCTGCCAGTATATGGCAGAACAATTGGCCAAAAAAACAGATTGGTCCATCAAAATTCCACAACCTTACCAAGACCCCCAACTCCAACTATTTTAATGAAATTTATGCCTTATCTCATCCTTGTCTTAGCTCTTTTCGTAAGTCATTTAACGCAAGCGCAAAATATTAAACTCTACCCAGAAGATAGCGTCTTTGTAGATATTAACGGCGGAAGAGTGTATTTGCTCCATCAAGTAAAGCACAAACAAACGCTTTACTCCATGAAAAACTTTTACCAAATCAAATTAGCCGACCTCTACTATTGTAACCCTGGCCTCTCTAAACGTAGCCTCAAAGTTGGCGAAAAACTACGCATTCCCATTAGCGCAAAGGCCATCTTAAGAAACAAACCTCGCCCCTATATTGATAGCAATTATGTGAAGGTCTATTATCAGGTAAAAGCAAATGAAACCCTCTGGCGAGTCGCTCGAAAACATTTTAATATGCCCGTAGAACTACTCCAAAATCGCAACCAACTTAGCTCAGCCGTGCTCTATGAAGGCCAAAGACTACAAGTAGGTTGGTTCTCTTTGAAGGGAGTTAGTGACAGCCTAAGTAAACATACCGGACTCGATGGCGCCCTGGCCGAAGAAAACCGAAAATGGCGAAAAAAGTATGAAATGGGCCTGATGAGAGGCAAAACCGAAAAAATGGAGGAGGGCAGAGCCTGTTGGCCCAAATATGAACAACTTAGCCAACAAACTAATGGCCTATATGTTCTATATGATGGCGCCCAAACTGGAGACGTAATTCTGATTGAAAACCCTATGATTGAACGCCGAATATATGCAAAAGTTCTAGGTCCCGTACCCGATACGCCCTTCGCCAGAGGCTCTATTGTTATGCTTTCCCCTATCAGCGCCCAAGCATTGGGAATCCTTGATGCTCAAGCATATGTAAAAATTAGAAAGCTTGTTAAATAATAGAGTTTTAACAAGTTGATATTTGGATTTATTCCTGATAATAAAGAGATTGTGGTGATTTTGACGACTCAAAAGCCTAGAAAAACATAATTTATTCACTAATTTGTGACAATTGACGACTCAAAACTAACCTAACTACTAAAAAATCCTCAATGTCCCCGCATTCAGGATCTGTTTTTACTAACTTAAAATGGACAGTATGAAGTATAAAAGTTCTTATCTGCTCTTCTTGCTCAGTTGCCTTTTAGCCTACTCCTGTAGCCCCGGCAATGATCTAGATTTACTCAACCTCCCTAAAGAAACCGTCTATATTTCTGACGGTTTTTTTGAGGATGAAGACCTAGAGGGTCAAGAAATTCGTACCCTCACCGAACAAACCCGACCCAAGGCTGGCCCCCTAAAAATTGCCCAACTCAAGCGGCCCTACAAAAGAAAAAGTAATAAGCCCGAAGAATTGGCCAAGGCCTCTGTTTGGTATGCCATCAATGCCGTTTATCCAGAGCCTTTTCAATCGCCCGGCCTAGAGGTCCTCAAGGCCGATCTAGACGCTAGCCAACTGGTCATGGACCTCAAAATTTCTTGGCGAGACCAATGGGTGAGCCACCCCTATATCATCAAGGGCCAACTAAAGGTCCGACCCGACGGTAGCCAAGGGAGCTTCCGCATCAAAGAGAAAAACCTAGAGGCCGAAGCCCTAGAACTTACCCATGCCAATAGCCCCGCCCTAATCGAATTGCCTCAACTCTAATATCTGGCCGCTTTCTAAAGGCCCAAAAGTAGCTTTCGTAACTATTATTTACGGAAGCTGCTTTTTTTTTGGATCTTTGGGGCCTCCGCAGCAAGCTGCGGCGCTATGTTGCACAGCTCGCTATTCGCTCGGCCCTTCGCCAGCTTTGCTGGCTCGGTCTGGCCCTTCAGGCCACTGCTCCACAGCGCTAGGCCAAAAAAAAACGCCTTGCAGGCGCCAAAATGCGGCCTGCAGCCGCAACAAAAAGGACCAAAACCCCTTCGCATCACATCAGAACGCTAACATAAAATGGCAAAAAAAGCAAACTATCAGCTCATCGCTGAAACTAAAGACTTTATCATCGTCAATAAAACTGCCGGCTTGCTCAGCATTCCCGACCGCTTTCGCCCCGATGAAGTACCCAATCTCTATCATATGCTACAAGCCGATTTTGGCGAAATCTATATCGTCCACCGCCTAGATAAAGATACTTCAGGCATTATCTGCTTTGCCCGAACAGCCGAAGCACACAAAAATTTAAGCCTTCAGTTTGAAAAGCGGAAAACCAAAAAGACCTATTGGGCGCTGGTCCTTGGCCAACCCTACCCAGAAGAGGGCCGCATCGATGTCCCTATCGCAAAACATCCTAGCATTGCTGGCCGTATGGCCGTCGCCCGAAAAGGCAAACCCTCTATTACCGATTACTCGACCCTAGAGACCTTTAAACAACATAGCTTGCTCGCTTGCGATATCTTGACTGGCCGCACACACCAAATTCGCTTGCATCTCAAACATTTGGGCCACTCTCTAGTGGTAGACCCTAGCTACGGAGGCCAAGATCAGTTTTTCCTCTCCGAAATTAAGGGCCGAAAATATCGCTCGGCCAAATATGCCGAAGAACGCCCCCTGCTAAAAAGAGTGCCCCTGCATGCTTACCAATTGCAAATTGCAGACCCTAGCTCTGGCGAAAGCTTGAGCTTTCAGGCAGAACCCCCCAAAGATATGCGGGCTACCCTCAGCCAATTGAGAAAATGGGCCAAGGCCTAACTGGCGCTTTACTGGACTGCGGCAAGGCCGCAGTTTTTGTTGGCCTAGCGCTGTGCAGCAGTGGCCGAAGGCCAGACCCAGGCAGCTTTGCTGCCGCAGGGCCGAGCAGACCTGCGAGCTGCGAAACATAGCGCCGCAAGGCGAAGCCGCAGCGGAGGCCCCAACAGAAAAAAATAAAACAAAAAAGCGCTAATCATCTCTGAGACGATTAGCGCTTTTTGAATAGGAGAGAGGGCTTAGTTTACCTCTACCCAACCGCCAGCTTTATTGGCAAAAATGCTGTGGTCATACATGGCCTCACAAGACTGATGAGGCAGGTAAAAGCGGCCCTTATAGGCAGCATTCAAGTAAATTTTGAAGGTCATTTTTTGGCCTGCGCCCAAATCAAAGAAGCTATACACCCGATCATCGCGAATATCCTGATAATCGGCTCGGCTATTGCCTGCGCCCAAGGCGGCATTCATGCGGTTAGACAAAATCTCCCAACCGGCGGGAAAAACCTGCTCTAGGGCCAGTTCTTCATAGCGGCCTCTTTGGCCAGGGTTGGCTACCTCTACAATCGCAATAAAGTCGGTCCCTTGCTTAATTTGTTTAATATCAAGCTTTTTGCCTTCCAAATCTTGGTAGTTCACCGTCAATTTAAGGTCATTGCTAATTTCTTCGGTTTCATCTTGCAGGGCTTGTCCCTCTAGCAAAACCTGAACAAAAAGCGGTCCTCCTCCAGTATTTTTTACCTTGAGGGCTTCGGCTTGGCTACCAACGGGCAAGTCCGTTTCAAAAATGGGTGCTTGCTCTAAGCTAGCACTTTCGTTGAGTTGGGCAAAGCTAAAGCTATAGCTATTTTTGGCCTGAGCGCCTCCTTTTTGTTGTTTGACAAAATCGGCTGCGGCCAAAAGGGCATAGGCGGTAGACTGCGTAGAGTACCAGCGATCTGAGCTGAGTTTTTGGGCCAATTGCTGCAAGACTTTGGCGGCCTCGGTTTTTTGTCCCAAACGATTGAGCGTTTCTAGAATCATGGCCTCATCTCGAAGGTCAGAGCCGTAGGTGTAGCTCATTTCTCGGTAGCTACCAACTTCTTTTGGCAAGTTTTTGCTCATATTTTTGGCCAATTGGCTATTGCCCGTAAGGGCGTAGGCTGCCGCCAAGCGCCATTTGGCATTGCTGGGGAGCAAAGGCTGATTGCGAAGTAAGTTCATGGCGGCCAATTCCGATTTACCGGCTAGGGCCAAGGTATACAGGCGATAAGCTTGCATTAAAGGGGCATTGGCTCGTTGGTTGAGTTGTTCTCCTCTGGGCATTCTCCAAATGCGAGACATACTCTTTTGGTAATTGCTCCAGTTGTCGAGCATAGCTTTAGGAACCAAATAGCCTTCTTTTTTGGCCGCCAACAAAAAGTGTCCAGCATAGCTGCTGCCCCATTCAGAAGCTTCGCTTCCAGCAGGCCAGTAGGCAAAACCGCCCGTGGCAGTTTGGAAGCGGGCCAAACGCTTAATTGCCGCTTTTACATTTTGCTCGATTTCGGCGGTTTCTTTTTTGCTTAATGGCATGAGCGAACCCAAATACAACTGGGCAAAAACAGCAGAAACAGTTTGCTCAACGCAACCATAGGGGTAGCGTTTGAGGTAGTGCAATCGCTTTTGTAGGTTAAGGGCGGGAATACGAGAAAGCTCTAGGCTAGCGCGGTTGGTGCCCGGCATTCCAATGCGGGCCAGGGACTCTTCCCAGTTTTCGCCGGGTTGCAAGACAGCCGCATAAGTTTTGCTAATCCGTGGATTGGGGTTGCGTACTTGGACCTCTAGCTCATAGCTAGCTGTTTTACCAGCAGCTTGGGCCACTACCTTAATTTTGGCTACGCCCAAACCTTCTGCGGCTTCAATATCAAAGGATAGCATTTGCTCTCCTACTTGCTCAAAGCGGAGCTTTTTGCTTTTCTCTCCTTTAATCTGTAGTAATTCATTGGTCTCTAAGCGAACTTCTACATCCTTAATGCCTTTTTCCATGGCAAAAACGGTAACGGGAAGGGCCAAGCGTTCTTTGGGCGATAGCACTCTAGGTAAAGAGGCCAAAGTCATGAGGTCCTTACGGACAGGAGTTGTTTTTTCTGCCTGTCCATAAGCGGCATCTTGGACCGCCACCAACATGGTCCGAACCGAACCGATGTAGTTAGGAATTTTCACTTGATGTTCGGCTTTGGCGCCTGCTTTTAGCTCAAAAGGACCCAAATAGCGAACCATAGGTTTAAAGCGGTTGGCTTTTTTGGCTTGTGCGGGGTCAATGCCGCTACCTCCACCAATCGTAATGATACGATCTAGTTGTTGGCCAAAGGCACCCAAAACTTGCTCATAGAGGTCCCAGGTTTTTACGCCCAAGGCTTCTTTTTTATAGAATTCGGGCCAGAGATCAGGCGTTTTGAAGCGAGTGAGGTCGAGTAAGCCCTCATCTACCATGGCAATAGTGTAGGTCATTGGGCGGCCTTTGGCCTCTTGGACCTTAATGCTAACCGTACTATTGGGCTGCAACTTACTAGGCATTTCTAGTTGGGGCTCTAGGCGACTGGCAGGGTCTTCTACTCGGATCGGAATGACTCCATAGCTGCGGATAAGCAGGTCGTTGAGGCTATTCTGATGTGGTTGGACCAAGCTAATGTGCGCATAAATGGTAGGGCTCATTTGGCCATTTACCTTAAAGCGAATTTCTTGGATGCCCTTGGGGTTATCCTGAATCTTAATCCAGCGATGTTCCAAAATCTTTTTGCTATTTTCTAAGCTCAAAAGGGCTCGGCCCGTTTTTCCAGCAGGCAATTGAAGGACCACCTCTTCACCAGGGGCATAGACCTCCTTGTCTGCAGAAAAGGCCAGCATACTAGCGGCAGAACGATTGCCAAAATCGCTATCATCCCAAGGCGAACCTGCATAGAAGAAATCTCCAGTGCAGTGTCCGCTGCTTTCTTCGGTGATTCGGACCATATAGCGGCCCCATTCTTCGGGCGTAACTTGATAAAGGGCCTTACCTTGGGCATCTGTGGTCAATTCTATGGTAGAAATAGCCCCTTTGTGATAGCTGCTGCTAAAACGAGAAAGGTTTTCATAGCCATTGTCCCACCACCAGCGCCAGTCTAGGCGGTAGAGCCCAACTTTGACCTTTCTGTTGGCAAGGGGCTGCCCATTTTGGTCCAGCACCACTAAGTTGATTGTATTGCCATCTTTCACCTTGAGGGTTTTGCGTCCCCCTGCATCTTTGGGGATCTCAATACCGACATAGGCCGTAAAGGGAGAAAAAGGCATAGAGAAATTATCTACGCTAAAGTCTCCGCCAGATTCAAAGGCGCGTACATTAAAGCCCGCACGGAGTTTACCCGCAGGTAGGGCCTCCATTTTGATTTCGCCCTGAAGCTGGGCAAAGCCCTGTTCGTTTAGGTTGGCATCAAAGACCGTAAAAGGGCTGCGGCTATAGTTTAGGCGAGTAGGATCATCAAAAACAAAGTCGGGATATTCCTCAAAATCAGTAGGCATGGGCTCTAGGCTCATTTGTACTCGGCTACGGATTTTGGCCGCTGGGGCACCATGTAGCCATTTCACTTTGAGGTCGGCCTTAAGCGCTCGGTCTTCGGCCATGAGCTCCTCTTTTCCAAGGTCCAAGTCAATTTTGAGACGGTTGGGTTTTACCGTTTCAATCATGATTCTTTTGCTAAAGTTGAGTCCACCAGCAGCTACCTCCGCCGACCAGTTTCCGGTGGGGGCATTGTCTTCGGTTTTTACCTTAAAGCTATAGACGCCATTGAGGTGTTGCCCTTCTGTGCGGCTATAAACAATTTGTCCGCGAGGGTTGCGCAATTGCAACTTTAGGGGATATTGCATGGGCAGGGGCTCTTCTTTGCTTTCCAAAACTACAGTTAAGAACAAAGAATCACCGGGGCGCCAAACGCCTCTTTCTCCATACAAGCTCCCTTTTAAGCCTTTAACGCTTTGGCTGCGGCTGCCGCCTACTTCAAAGCGGCTTAGCGAAAGATTGCCGCCTTTCGGCATGCGCAAATAGCCTTTTTGCTTATTGTATTCGGCAACCACTAAGCTAGGTAGATATTTGGTGGTCGTTTTAGCAAAGCCATCACTATCCGTTTGTAGTTCGGCCATAAGTTGCTGAAAATGGTCATAGATTTTTACCGTAGCTCGACTAATGGGCTCGGTAGTTCTTAGGTCGGTTAGGGCAACAAGTATTTCTTTATTAGGTCCTCTTTTGGCAATCATGCCAATATCAGAGGCTAAGAGGTTGCGGCGAACAAAGCGGCTATAATTATAATAGTCATCTGTACAAGGGTCATTTCGGCGGCTATAGTTGTAGTTATAGAATTCTGGCCGTTCAAAAAAGCTAATGAGCTCTTGGCTTTCTTCATCTTCCTGATAAAGAGTTTGGGTGCTTTCTAGGCCCAAAGAGGCCGAAGCGCCACAACCAAAGGCTTGGTATTCTTTTCTAAAGGCGATAGCCACCTGATAAATAGCGCCGGGTTCTTGCTCAACGAGTTCGTCTAGGGCCAAGGCGTAGCGGGTCCATTCATTGGGGTTGGCATTGGGGGCCAGTTCTTGCAAAGAGACCCTTTTTTGGGCCACCACTCTACCCATATAATTGAGGTATAAATCATTGAGGTCATTTTTTTGCAAAAATTGCAATACATTATTTTCATAAATCTTAACAACCTGCACATCTACCGCCTTGAGGTTGATGGCCTCAAAGGGGAGAAATAGCCCTTTGTTGTTGGGCAGAATACTTCCTCGGCCCAATAAACGCACAGCAGGCTGCGCAGAGCGGAGCTCTAATGTAAATTCTTGCTCTCCCTTGAGCTTATCGCCAGAAGAAGAACGAAGGTCCTCATTAAGGACCAATTTAAAGTCGCCCGTCGTATTTTTATTTCTAGGAATACATTTGAGCTCGTTCTTTTCGACAAAAATGTCAAAACGACGGCTCACCTCATAGTCTGACTGAAAGATGCTGAGATAATCTAGTTCCCGCAAACTGTTATTAGGCAGAATAGCATTATCGTTAGGGCTTGGCCTAGTATACTGCGCCAAGGGCTGAGAAAACTGAACAGAGAAGTAGGGATAACCCGACTCATCATTCAACACCTTAACTTGGGCCACCTTAAAGAGCTCTGAAGGCATATTGATGGTGTCCACGCCCTTTTTATCTAGGCCCAAAGCTTGACCATCCCAGCGCAAAAAGAGTTGGCCATCTTCGCCGCCTTTTTTGAGCTGAATATTTCTGATGGTAAACTGATGGGTTCTTTGGTCGGCCAAATGTTTCCAGACCAGCTCTAGGTTTTCTTGGCCCGGATAATCAATTTGCAACAGTTGTTGGACGCTTTCGGGGCTAGCCACATCGGCGGTATAGAGGGCGCCTTCTAGCTCTAGCTGATCGGCCTGATTGGCCTTGGGGATATAAATCCGATGGCTGCTAATTTCAAAGTCTTGGGGGAGGGCCTTAAAGGCGAATTTAAAGTTTTCTAGGCCCTCGGGTAGTTTTTTAAACAGCTTTTTGAGGTCCAAAATAGCCCGAAAGCTTTGCTTTTGGGGCAGGTTTTCTGCGGGCTCAAAGCGAAGTGTAGCGGCATCTTCCCAAAAGAGTTTTCCTTTTAGGGCGGGCTCAAAGCTCAGTAGCTCGGCATGGGCGGCTTGGCCAATTTGGGCCTTGCTGGCCAAATCGGAAGAAAAGCGAATGCGAATGGGGTCGGCTGCAGAAATCAGGCCTGCGGTATAGGCCGAAATATAGTTTTTGTAGGATTCATCGGCGGCTTGAAACAGCTCTTGATCTGTGGGCGGCTTGTCTTTTTTGCTACAAGCAGAAAGGCCCAACAGTAAAAATCCCGAAAGCAGTAGACTGCTCCAAAATAAAGGGGAAATAAGTTGACGCATGGGTAGGTATAATAGAGGTTAAGAAAGTTTTGTTTTGGGGCGGCCCCGCCCTTTGGGCGGGTCGGGCTGTGTACTCCCGTTGGTCGTCGAACTGGCGCCCCTATAGGGGCTGGTTGTCGTGGCTCGCAGGTCTGCTCGGCCCTTCACAAAAAAACAAGTTTTTTGCTTGGTCTGCGGCTTCGCCGCACCACTATCCATCCCTCAGCCTGCGGCGGCTTTGCCGCCTGCTAGGGCCCAAAAAGGCTTTGGTATTTAAGATAAAGCGATTCCTTTAGAATCTAAACAGAACGTCCTTTTATCTGTCTAGAAGCGAAGAAAAAGGCTTGGGCGGCGCAGCCGCCTTGGCCCGAAGGGCCAAACGGCCCAGCGCTGCGGAGCGGGTGGCCGAAGGCCAGACCAAAGCCGCCAAAGGCGGCTGCAGGGCCGAGCGAAGAGCGAGCCCCGAAGCATAGCGGCGGCCGCCCCGCAGAAAAGGGCGGCCGCGGGCCCCAAATCCCATTAGTCAATCAAACCGCCTACATTAGAGGCAAACAGCTTGATGGAAATGGCTAAAAGGATGACGCCAAAGACCTTGCGAATCACGTTCAGGCCCGATTGGCCCAGCAATTTTTCGATGCGGCCAGAGAGTTTGAGGACCGCATAGACCACGATCAGATTAACGATAATGGCAATAATAATATTGGGTAGGGCGTACTCTGCCCGCAAAGAAAGCAGCGAGGTCATGGTTCCGGCCCCAGCAATCAGGGGAAAGGCAATGGGCACAATAGAGGCTGTTTCGGGGGCATCTTCCTTATAAATTTGGATGCCCAGCACCATCTCGATGGCCAAGAAAAAGATCACAAAAGCCCCTGCCACGGCAAAAGAACTGACATCAATGCCGATAAGATTGAGAATTTCTTCGCCAACAAATAAAAAGGCAATCATGATGATTCCGGCCACCAAACTCGCCTTTTCAGATTGAATGTGGCCCACCTTTTTGCGCAGGTCCAAAATGATCGGGATACTACCAATAATATCAATTACCGCAAATAAAATCATGCTAGCCGTAAAGGCATCCTTGAAATTCATAAACAATTGTTTTAGAGCTATTTTGTATGCTTACTCAATAGATAGTAAAAAATGAGCGCAAAGCTATAAAAGTCCTTAGTTTTTTGCTACTCATCTACGTTATGATAAACTAAAGTAAGTCTTAAATTAAGGCTAAGAAGGGGAGATCAGGCTGCTCTTTGTTAAACAAAAAACAAAAAAACACTTTTTTATTTGGCTGCCAATTTTTATATTTGTAAGTTTGTACTGTAACTATTAGAGGTTCATAATAGTTAGTTAGGTTAATGTATTTTGGCAGAAGCGGGCAGCCTGAGGAGGTTGTCCGCTCTTTTTTTTGGACCAAGTTTCCCTTAGGGGCAAAAAAAAACCTAGTTGCTATGCAACTAGGTTTTTTTTATTCGCAGAAGTAAAGGCTTAGTTATTGGCCTTAAATTTAGCGAGAGCGGCATTTAGTTTGGGCACCACATCGAAGAGGTCGCCAACAACGCCATAGTCAGCAGCTTTGAAGAAGGGAGCTTCAGGATCTTTATTGATGACTACAATCACCTTAGATTGGTTAACTCCAGCCAGGTGCTGAATAGCTCCTGAAATACCGATAGCAAAGTAAAGCGTGGGACGGATAGCCACCCCAGTTTGGCCTACATGCTCATGGTGAGGGCGCCAGTGTACATCGGCAACTGGGCGAGAGCAAGCGGTTGCGGCACCAAGCGTACCGGCTAGTTCCTCGATGATTCCCCAGTTTTCGGGACCTTTCATCCCACGGCCAGCAGAAACCACCAATTCGGCTTCGGGCAAAGGAACGGCACCAGTAACGGTGTTCACTTCTTTTACCTTGATGCGGCCAGTGGCGGCATCTAGGCTTACGGATTCAATGGCAACAGCAGCGCCTACTTCAGTGGGGCGGAACGTATTTCCGGCGATAGTGACTACTTTTTTGTCTGTTTTGAGGGCATAAGTGGCAAACGCTTTACCAGAGAATACCCCTTTGCTGATATGCAGACCGCCATCGGCAACAGTAGGAATGCTAGTGGCGGCAGTGACCAAAGCGGCATCAAAGCGAGCGGCAAGGCGGCCAGCCAAAGACTTTCCAGAAGAAGAGTGAGCAAAAACGATAAGGTCAGCACCAAATTTATTGGCCGCTTGGCCCAAAATGCTGGCATAAACCTGAGCGTCAAAATCGTTGCTAGCGTCTACATTGTAGACCTTAGCAGCGCCATAAAGGCCCAAATCGCCAGCGCCATCGGCTTGGCCAATTGTAAGGGCGATACATTCTGTACCCATAGCTTGGGCCGCCTGATAACCGTAGGCTACGGCTTCTTGGGCAATTTTCTTGATACTGCCTGTTAGGCTTTCGGCAAATACTAATACAGCCATAATATATTGAGATAATTTTTGGTCAGGGAAAAATTAGATGACTTTGGCCTCATTGTGCAAAAGCTGAACGAGTTCGTCCATATTGTCTGCATCAATCAGTTTAACATCGCCTTTTTCGGGCGGGTAGGCATAGCCTACCAATTCGGCACCTACAGCAGCTTCTACAGCGGGAACCACTTTGATGGGCTTACGTTTGGCCATCATGATACCGCGCATGTTGGGGATGCGTTGTTCGGCCATTCCTTTGGCACAGCTCAATACAAATGGAGTATCTACAGTAAGTACTTCTTTACCACCTTCAATATCGCGCTGAACAGTAGCGGTAGTTCCCTCTACGCTCATTTCGATACCATAAGATACGAAGGGAAGGTCGAGGTATTCAGAAACCATTGCGGGTACTTCAGAACCGTTGTAGTCAATAGTTTCTTTACCAAAGAAAAGAAGGTCAAAACCTTCGGTTTTGGCATATTCTGCAATTTGTTTGGCAACAAAAAGCGAAGACTTTGCTTCGGCATCAATGCGGATGGCATTATCGGCACCAATAGCAAGTCCTTTGCGGATGACCGCTTCATTTTCTTTGGGGCCAACATGCAAAAGGGTAACGGTTCCACCTACTTGCTCCTTGAGCTCGAGGGCGCGCACTAGGGCATACCACTCATCGTAGGGGTTCATAATAAACTGTACACCATTTTTGTCAAATTGGCTGTTATCTGCCGTAAACTTAATCTTGGCAGTGGTATCAGGTGTCTGGCTAACACACACTAATAACTTCATAGACGTTAGAATTGAAATTATATGATAATTGTTGGCCAGCGGGCTGGCCAAATTTTTTTTTGCTTTTTCGAGCTTCGCCAAATATAGAGAGTTGAAGCTGAAAATTATAATGCTAAACTACTTTTTTTGTTCACTGAACTATGGGCTAAACTATAGTAAATTCAGGCCTTCCAGCTGGCTTCTACCTCTTGCCAACGCTTTTTGCGTATGCGGTTAATGATAAGATCTACACTTTCAATGACTAAATCATTGGCCAAATTATCTTTTTCGCCTTTGCTATGCTCGCTCATCTGAAAAATAACCTCCAAAACGGCGGCCACGGTGGTTTCTAAAACCACCAAATGCTCTTTGTTGGCTAGGTCGGTGGTCAAACGGTCAATCACCCCAAAGGTAATGCTCGAGACGGCCTGCTCCACATCTTGCTGTATCGATTTACCCAAAACGGGAATCTTCTGCAGCCGCTTGAGCTCTTTGTTGCCATGCGTGATTTCCTCAATAATATCTTTCAAATAGGCCTGTATTTCATAGCGATGCCGATGATAATGCAGTTGTAAACCCGCCTGAATATGCCCCGCGGCCCAATCGGTCAATTCCGCATGCTTGGGCCGAAATACATCCTGGGCCAAGGCTTTAGATAAGGGCGTTCCCCGACGAATCTCAATTTTGGCCTCTTCCAATAAAGAAATCGCCACCCGATCAGAAATCTCTTCTACCGCAATGTTATAGTAATGAATGACTAAACGAAATAGGCTGTAGTTGTACAAATTGATGAATTTCCATTTGTGCAAACTATACGATAATGCAATGACCCGCAAAAAACGCAAAACCCGAAAAGAACTCAAGGGAATACAACCCAAGACATCATACCAATGCACAATGGGGTAGAAAAACCATTTTGCATAACGCTTTTTCCAAATGGCCCAAACCCAACGCAAACTAATTTCTACAATGAAAAAGGTCCCGAATATCGTCGACTCATAAAGCAAAAAACTCTGATGCACTTCCTCAAAGTACCAACTGCTAAATTGAGGCAAAAAAGTATCAAAGAGTTGCTCCCGAATGAGCTTGACGCCAAAAATTTGGTCAAAGGCAATCCAACTCAAATCCAAAACGACCAAAATTAACATCAATAGGTCCAGTAATATCGCCTGCCGATGGGCTATTTGTTCTCGCTGCTCTGCTGTACTCATATTCTTTTCTACTGCTTCTTTTTTATGATTTGGGGCTGCCCCGCCCTTTGGGCGGGTCGGGCTGTGTCGGGGCTCGCAGGTCTGCTCGGCCCTTCACAAAACTTCGCTAGCGCTCGTTTTGTTCGGTCTGGCCTTCGGCCACCCCTATCCATCCCTCAGCCAGGCGCTGCGCGCCTTCTAGATCCACTACTGCGCTAAGCCTTTGAGCAAGCTTCTTCTGTTGTTCTGCTCCAAGACCTTAAAGGTATAATTATACAAATTTTTTTGGTCCTTCTCATGGGCCTCCTCGCTCAATAGGGTCCAGTCTTCTACCTTGAGCTCTGGAAAAAAAGTATCGGCCCCCTGCAAGTCAATTTCTACTTCTGTCAAATAGAGCTTATGACAAAAAGGAAGCGCCTGCCGGTAAATTTGCCCCCCACCAATAATAAATACTTCTTCACAACCCTCTTTTTTTAGGGTTTTCAAACTCTCCCAAAGCGAAGAAAAAACCTCTACCCCTTCTGGGCCATATTTCTTTTGCTTACTCAAGACAATGTTGCGTCGCTTGGGCAAAGGCCGCCCCAAAGACGCAAAGGTTTTTCGGCCCATAATAATGGGGTAACCTAGGGTTGTGGCCTTAAAATAACGCAAATCAGCCGGCAAATACCAGGGCATTTTATTGCCCTTGCCAATGGCTCGGTTTTGGCTGCAAGCCACAATAGCAGATATAATCATAGCAAATGTTTGTTAGCAAAATAAAAGAAGTTCGTAACCAAAGTTACAAGGAACAAGTTGGCAAAAGTTTAAGTTAAGTAAAAAAAAATAGAGTTAGGGACTAGTTGAAATGCAGTCTCCAAAAAAAAGAACAATGAAAGCAAAATTTATTCGCCACCTGCAGACAGAACTCGCTCAAGAATTACCCGGACAAGCCGCACAAAAAGAAATGATGGGCCAAGCCCTCGCCCGAAGAGCAGACCAAGAGTCTCGCTTCAAGTTGCCCAGAAAATATAAAGAAGCCGCTACGCTACTTTTGCTGTATATGCACAAAGGAGAGTGGCATACCGCCCTAATGCAACGGCCCACTTCGCCCTATCCGCATAGCAAACAAATTAGTTTTCCAGGTGGAGGCCTAGAGGTCTTTGATGCCGGCCCCGCTGCCGCCGCCCTCCGAGAAACCGAAGAGGAGTTTGGCGTGCTGTCCGAAACAGTGGAATTGCTTGGGGAAATGACCTCACTCTATATTCCCGTGAGCAATTATTTGGTCTATCCCTTTGTGGGCTACCTAGAAGAACGACCCAATTTTATCCCCGATGCAGAAGAGGTAGAAGAGATTATTGAAATCCCACTAGCCGAATTACTCGATTCTACAAACCGAAAATCTAAGGATATTCAAACCTACAATGGCTCGATTTTGCCCAATATGCCGTATTTTGACCTTTGCGGAAAAACGGTTTGGGGCGCCACCGCCATGATGCTAAGCGAATTTGTGGCCCTTTGTAAGGCCTTGGCCCAAGAAGCCGCCTGAAGAGATTAAAAATATCCCCAAAAAGGGCTGTCGATGACCGACGGCCCTTTTTTTATGGAAAAATATCTTACTTTTAGAAGGCGGCGCCCAATGGCCTAGCGATGTGCAGCAGTGGCCGTTAGGCCAGACCCAGGCGGCTTTGCCGCCGCAGGGCCGAGCGAACAGCGAGCTGCAGAACGTAGCGCCCGCCGAAGGCGGGAGGCCCCAAAACAGCAGCGAGCCCTGAAACGACAACAAGGACTTTAGTCCGCAGTTCGACGACCAGAGGGAGTAACCGCCGCAGCTTTGCTGCAGAGGCCCCAAAAAATAATTTGAATCAACAGCAGTAGAAATAAATACAGCAGCTTAACGCTATGGGAAGAATAGGAATTGAGGGCATGGAGTTTTATGCCTATCACGGATTTTATGAGGAGGAACGCAAAATGGGGGGCCGTTACCGCCTAGATGTTTATGTGGAAACCGCCACGGGCAAGGTGGGCAAAACCGATGAATTGGGCGATACGGTGAATTATGAAACCATTTATCGGGCGGCTAAGGTAGAAATGGCCAAGCCCTCTAAAATGATTGAACATCTGGCCCAGCGGATTATGGACCGACTGCGCTCTATTTTGAGTAAAGCTGCCGATATTGAGCTGCGCCTTTCTAAGCTGGACCCGCCCTTGGGCGGCCCCGTTAGCCGCACTTTTGTTGAACTGCAACAGAATTTTGTGGTAAAATGTGGCAAATGTGGCAAAAAATTTTTGCAGCATGAAGCTGGAGAATGTTGGGAAAAACATGGTTTGATTTATCCAGAAACCAAGGCCACCCTCATCCGAAATCATGGCCCCAATATTTGTTCAACTTGTATTCAACCCCACCTGATTAAAAATAAAGATTAGATGCCTAACTCTCCTGCCAATCGTTTTTTAGCCCCCGTTTTTCAAGCGCTCAGCCCCCGCCTTTGGGAGCTGAGTACGGGGCCCTATTTTCAGGGACAGGTCCTTATTGTTGGGGCTGGTTTGGCTGGCCTGACGGCGGCCTATATGCTTAAGCAACAGGGCTTGCGCCCCATTATTGTAGAGGCTAAAAAGCGTCCAGCGGGCCGCTTGGCCAATCTCCGAAACTGGGCCGATATGCCGCTAGAACTAGGCGCAGAATGGTTGCATGGGCAGCGCTCTACACTTTTTCGCTGGCTAGATAGCCAATACGAAAGCCAAATTGTAGAAGATGAAGGGGAGGAGTTTGTGCCCTACAAACAACAACTTCGGGCCCTAGAGGATTATCCTGGGGCAGAGGTTCTGCTCGAGCGACTTAATGAGTTGGGCTATGAAGAAGCACCCATCAAAGGGAGTTTATTAGATTGGGCCGAGCAAAATGGCATTGATCAGGCTCTTTATCCTTTGCTGGAGTATTGGGCTGGCGAATGGGGCTGCTCGGCCAAGGAGTTGGGGATGGAAGCCCTAGCCAAAATCAATAGAGAATGGTCTTCAGGCGAGCTAGACTTTAAGGCAGAGCCCTCGCTCTATGATCTTATTGATGAGTCCCTGATTCGTCCGCTCCGCCCATATTTGCAATTGGGCCAAGTTGTAAAACATATTGATTATAGTGGGGAGCAGATTAAGGTTTTTACCCAAGATCAAACAATTTTGGTGGATAAGGTGCTACTGACCGTTCCCCTGCCTGTTTTGCAAAAGGAGAGCATTAGCTTTGCGCCCAACTTGCCCAGTGCCAAAACCGCAGCGATTCAGCGACTAAAAATGGGCGATGGCCTGAAAATCTTCTTTAAATTTAATCGCCTATTTTGGAGCGGTGATATTATTGGGGCCAAAATGGCCAGCAGTTATATTGATACGCAGGCCTATAAGTCGGGCAAGGATGCTATTCTTTGCGCCTGGGCCTTTGGCGAAAAGGCCGAAATTCTACGGAATATGGGCCAAGAGCTCGCTAGCCGAGCCATTTTAGCCGAATTAGATAGCCTTTATGTAGGGGCGGCCAGCAGCCATTTTGAAAAATATTATTGGCAGGACTGGAGCCAAGAGGAGCATATCTGGGGCGCCTATTCTTATCCCTCTAATAGCGAGCTGCCCGGCGATAGAGCCGAACTGCAAGCCCCGATCGATTATAAATTGTATTTTGCTGGTGAAGCCTGCCACCCTAAGGGCCATATTCAAAGCCTTCATGGGGCCTTTGAAACGGGCTATGAGGCAGCCCTACAAATCTTGATGGACCTAAATGTATCTTAATGAAAACGACCTATAGAGGAATTCAAAAATCTTTGGCCCACCCCAAAGCCCTAGCCTTATTTAAAGGCGATTTTTTCTGGGATAGCCGCGACCAACTGGCGCCTTTTGGGGCCATGGAGGGCTACCAAAGCCTAAAAGCTTATCTGCTTTGGCGAGAAACAGCGCCCCAAGCCGACCCCTTAGAGTTTGTTAGCGATTGGATGAGCAAAAAACGAAAGCTAAATCTGGCCCAATATGGCCCTCATTTGCTCAACCGAAAGAAAATGGAAGCAGAAATTGCCGATCGCCGCTTTCGCGATGAGCTAGAAATTCTCTCTACCGATAGTTATCTTCTGGCGGCCTGCTTGGCCCCTTTGGTCCTTGAAGGCGAGCTGCCCTGCAGCCTTTGGCCCTATTTGCAAACCGCTATGGACCGCCTGATGCTTTGGAACGAATTGCAGGCCGAATTCGGCCCAGAATGTAGCCAGCAGATTATGTATCTCTACCAAATTAAGCAAGAACTACAGCCCATTTTTAGCGCCCAATAAATCTTAGCCACTATGAGAAAACTCGCCTTAATTGGCCTTTTGGCCCTCTTTATTTCGCCTAGCTTTGCCCAAGGCCTCTTGCCGCCCAAAGATAAAAAGCCCAGAGAACGCATCCTCTCCAATAAGTCGGAAGAGGGGATGACGCACCTCATTATCCGACTCGAAAAACCAGCATACAGGGCCCAAAGAGCAATTGGCTATAAAGAGGCCCGTGCTAAGCTGAAGGTAGAGTTTACGGTCTATGATATCCGAAATCGAGGTACCGATTTAGGCAATACCTATATTGCATATTATGACCCCAAGGGAGATGAATGGGGCATCTATTTGCCCCATAATACAGCCTTTAAGGTTCGTATGTCGCACCCCAGTTTCAAAACCATTATACGCAATTTTATTACCGCCGAGCATCCTGCCGATCTCATGGAGGAGCGCCTAGAGGTAGAGGAGGTCACTTATACTTACCATAAGGGCGTAAAAACCTATTACCTCAAAACGATGCTCCGCTTTTCCGAAACGATTGTGGTCCATTTTAATGGGGGCGATCCCATGGAGCATATGACTTATCTGCAAGAAAATTTCAATGCCGAAAAGGTCCAAAAGCTACCACATGTCAATAGCTTTTTCCTGACCCTCAATATCCAGAGCCAAGAGTCTTTGGCAGAGATTCTGCTGCGGCAAGCTCTAGGCGACAAAGCCCTACCCGAGGGCTATTATTTTGGTCCAGCCATTACCGAGGCCATCGAGAAGTTGCAAAAGTATCCTTTTACCAAATATGCAGAGCCTAGTTTTGTCGTTTGGCCCAATAAGGAGCCTTATCTCTCCAAAAATGATTATAGCCAGCTCTCTAATATGACTGCCGATTTTAAGAAGCGAAAGTTTACGGAGCATATCCTCCTGAACCCCGATGATTTCGAGAAGAGTAAGGATTATAAGCATAAGCTTTTACTAGAATTACAAAAGTAAGGCGCCAAAATCTCCTCAACAGTTTACTGTTGGGGAGATTTTTTTTGGGGCCCGCGGCCGCCCTTTTTAGTAGGGGCGGCCGCCGCTATGCTGCGGGGCTCGCTGCTCGCTCGGCCCTGCAGGCAGGCGGAGCCTGCCTTTGGTCTGGCCCTTCGGGCCACCCGCTCCGCAGCGCTGGGCCCTCAGCGGCCCTGCGGGCCTTCGCAGAAAAGCGGTATTCGTCGCTGCGCTCCTCATCCGTTTTCACGACCCCGCCCACCCGCCCCTCCTCGGGATTCCCTAAGGAATCCCTCAGGGGAGCTGTTGGCGGGTTGTTTAGAGAGGGGCTTGTCCCTAGGCGACTATTGGCTGGCTCCTAGCAAGCTAAAGACCCAGATTTTATTCGGATACACAAAATCCTGAACAGTTCCCCCTAAGACTCAAAAACAATCTTGCCCAGACGATCATCTCCTCGATGCTCTTGGCGCAAACGGCTCATTTCTTCTACCTCTTCTTGCAGGCGATCAAAGCGATAGACCAATTGGTTTTGAGAATTTAAGCTCGACTCTCCCCCTAAATCCTGAATCACTTCCTGCATTAGGGCTTCTACCTGCTCCTCCTTGAGCTTCTCCTCGGTTTGGGCTTGGTCATTGGCCACCTGGGTCAGCATCTTTAGACTAATAGGAACGCGAACATGCTGAAAGATGACTTTCATCAATCGTTTACGCGCATTCTCTTGCCGTTGCTTTCGCTTCAGGGGCAAGAGCCTAAAGTAGCGAAAAGCGGGAATCAAAAAGAAGAGCAGGGAGTAAGTAAAGGGAATCGTCCCTAAAATAATCTGGGCCAAAAAGGGACCGTTGGCAATGGGAATCTCCAATTCGGCAAAAAAGTTAGGCTGGGCCAAAAAGAAGAGCGAAAAAACTAAATTCAAGCTATTCATGCCCACAATGGCCCAATTTCGCCCTGTTTTATTGCCCGTGAGCTCATATTCAGGCTCATATTCATCCCAATAATAGATAATAGGGGCCTCATCGGGGCGGTTGGCCGAGCGGTTTAGCTGGCTAAAGTTGCCATAAAGGACGGCAGAACGCTCCGAAATCTTGGCTTGGCCATCATAACGGCCCAAAAGCTCTGTCATAAAGTTTTCGGCCTCATCTCTGCGCCAACCGGCCAAAGCCTGTAGCTCTGCAGTAGAGACCAAGCCCTTGTTTTCCTTCAGAAAACTGGCCACCTCCTTATGGTTGGCATAGGGGTCCGGCTGATAACGAACAGGACCAAAAATAAAGTCGTAAATAGAAGCCACAAAGCCCTTTTCTTCCTTAGAACTTTTGCGCTTTTTGCGCAATTTGGCCAATTGCCCCGGCTTCTCTACATAATGTTTATAGGGATAACCGTAGTCGTCGCGGCTGCGGTAGGTATAATCATAGCCCAAAATGGTGCTCCACTCAAAAATGGAGAGAAAAACTCGAAAAAGGACCAAAAAGAGCTTGCCCACTCCCCCCGATTTGCTATCATTATCCGAGTTGCCGCCCTGAGACAACAGACCGACAATCAAGGCAATCAGAATGACCACAAAAAGTACAAAATAAATGAGCAGAAAAACCGCCGTGACAATTCGATAGAAGATTTTGAAGCCCTTCCAGAACCAATCGGCAAATTCCTGCAGGCGTTCGCCAAAGCTTTTTTCTGTACGGCGGTGCAGGCCCGTAAAATCATAGATTAAATCGCCATTTTCGGTCACTTTAAGCTTGCAATCGTAGCGCTGCATCAGCTCTCGAATAGCCGACTCGCTCTCAATAATGGGCATACCCGTACTAGCGGTAGCATCTTCTAGGGTAAATTGTTGGTTACTTTTGAGCAAGTATTTTTCTAGGCGAAGATTAACTTCTTTTTGTTCGTATGACATGGCTCCAATATTTGCGTTCCGAGGCGGCGAAGCCGCCGGCTTAGGGATGGATAGCGGTGCCCCGAAGGGGCAGACCAAAGTTTTTTGAGCGCAGCGAAAAAACTGCAGGGCCGAGCAGAGAGCGAGCCGCGACACAGCCCGGCCCGCCTAGGAGGCGGGCAAGCCCCAAAAAAAACAGCAGCCTAGAAAAATAGACTGCTGCATCTTGTTTTAGGTCCAGCCCAATTCCTCGAATAAGGTATAAATTTTTAGGCCCAAATAGGCATCTGTGGCGGCATAAAAGTTTTGGGCTTGGCTGAGGGGCTCTCGCTCCCAGTTCGAGGTCTGTTGGGATTTCGAAATCCGTTTGCCCAGAAAAATCGCCGTGAGATTGCGGGCTCCCATTTGCTGAATGCCGTTGGCCTTGGCAATATCTGCAATGTCCTTAAAGCCTTTGGCGGTAAAGGGGCGCAGCCGCTGTAAATCGCGGATATCATCTCGGAGAGCGGGGCCTGCCTTGACAATTTTGGGGTTCTCGAAGAGGGCCTTGAGGCCATCGCTAAAGCCGGATTTGAGGTTGCGAATCAGAAAAACCTTATCGGGCATAGCCAATTGGATGAGCGAAACGGGATAGTATTCTCCTTTGCGAAAAGAGGGTTTGCTCTCGGTATCAAAGCCCAAAATTTTGCATTGATTGAGGGCCAAAAGGGCCTCTTCTAGCTGCTCTTCGGTTTCTACGGTAATAATTTCGCCCTCAAAATGCCAGAGGGGGAGTTCATTGACCTCTGCTTTAGAGATCTTGACGGGGTATTGCATGTTAATCAGTTTATTGGGGCCGTTTTATGGCCCAAATGAGGTAGTTTAGCTTAGTTCTTTAAAGGCGCGGTACAAATCGGCCCATTCTTTCCGCTCTTTGATCACCGTTTCTACATATTCTTGCCAGGCTTCTTGGTCTTGGCTGGGGTCTTTGACCACCGCACCAATCAGGCTAGAGGCCAAATCTCTGGCCCGCAGTTCGCCATCGCCAAAATGGGCGGCCAAGGCTTGGCCATTATTGACCACCGAAATGGCCTCGGCGGTGCTGAGGGTAGAGCTGGGCTGCTTGATTTTCTGACGGCCATCTTGGGTTACGCCCGAACGCAGTTCTCTAAAGATCGTCACTAGGCGTTCAATCTCTTTGAGTGGGGCCATTTTTGCGGGAATCTCTAGGGCGGCGCCTAGCTTTTCTACTCGCATTTTGACAATCTTGACCTCCTCTTCTAAAGAAGCGGGCAGGGGCAAAATTACAGTATTAAAGCGGCGTTTGAGGGCCGAAGAAAGCTCATTGACGCCCTTGTCGCGGTCATTGGCCGTGGCAATCAGGTTAAAGCCTTTTTGGGCCTGAACTTCGGTATTGAGCTCGGGAATCGGCAGCAATTTCTCCGACAGCATGGTAATGAGGGTATCCTGCACATCGGCGGGCACACGGGTCAATTCTTCTAGTCGGGCAATGGCCCCATTTTGCATGGCCCGCAGCAGGGGAGAGGGCACCAAAGCCTCTGCCGATGGGCCTTTGGCCAACAATTGCGCATAGTTCCAGCTATAGCGCATGGCCTCTTCGCCAAGGCCGGCGGTGCCCTGCACCAAATAGGTCGAGCTGCCACTAATGGCCGCTGCAATATTCTCGCTGACCCATGATTTGGCCGTACCGGGCACCCCCATCAAAAGCAGGGCGCGGTCGGTGGCTAGGGTAGCTACGGCCAGCTCAATCAAGCGGCGGTTGCCAAAATATTTGGGCTCAATTTCGGTCCCATCTTCCAAGCTGCCACCCATAACAAACTGCACCACCGCCCAAGGCGAAAGCGCCCAATTATGGGGTTTGGGGTAGCTATCCATTTTTTTGAGGGCCTTGAGTTCCTCTGCATAAAGCACCTCGGCATGAGGGCGCAACAATTGTTCTGCTGCCTTTTTTCGCTTCGCCATATAGTATTGTATTAGATAATCGTCAAGCTATTTTTTTGGGGCTGCCCCTCGCTTCGCTCGGGTCGGGCTGTGTCGTGGCTCGCTGTTCGCTCGGCCCTGCGGCGCGGGGCGCCTTGGTCGGCGGCTGCGCCGCCCCACTATCCATCCCTCAGCCTGCGGCGGCTTCGCCGCCTGTCCGCTGCAAGTCCCTAAAGGGCCTTGAGTTGGGCCAGTTCTTTACGGAAAGAGATTTGGGCGCTAAATTGGTCCAATTCCTTTTGCCAAGAATAATCCAGTTGAGGCCAGTCATTAAGCAGTTCTTTGTCCTCAAACAGACTTTCGTCTAGGGCAAAGGCCGCTCGTTTGAGCAGGGTTTTGTGGTTCCACTGAAAAACGGAAAAGCCCTGGGCCAAACTGATTTTCATGGCCTCCAAAACCTGCCGGCCCAATTCGGCCTCCCAACTTTGGCCCTCTTGCAAAAGTAACTGCATAATCGGATCTTCATCATCTATGCTTCTTTTGCCCGAGGCCTGAAGGTAAGCCATGGCCAATTCATTAAAGAATGAACTGGGCAAATCATAATACAGAAATTCTAGGGAAAAGAAAAGGGCTTGTTTCCCTTTAGGTTCATTTTGCATAAAGAGCTGATGAAAGGCCATCAGCCAATCTAAATCTTTGAGGCGGTGGGCGGCTTTGCTCCAGCCCCAAACCAAAGCCTGCCGATAGTCAGAGTTTAGGGCCAACTGCAGACAAGCCATAGGCGAAAGCCCCCAACTTTGGGCCCAATAACTGGGTGCTACCGAGGCCATCATCTGCGCCAGCCAATTGCTGTTTTTCCCTTCGCTAAAGGCCTGGTAATGCGCTCTTATTCCATCTTTTTTGAGCTGGGCGCTTAGTTTTTCGGGAGCCGCGATCTTTAGTCGTTCCCCATCATACTGAATCAGTTGTTCGAGGGCGGTTTGCATTCGCTTTTCGAGGGCGGTATTGGGCAAAAGCAATAAAAGCTCTACAGCGGCTTGCCTAATCTCTTGGCGGCGGTCATTTTGGACCTCCTCCAGAAAGGCTTCATCGGCCTTACTGATTTGGGGCTGAAGCAGCTCGAGCACTTCCAGCCGCTGTTTTTTGCTCCATTCTTTCCAATACTGCTGAACTACTTTTAGGGCATTGGCGGGGTCTAAACGGCGCTCTTGCTGCAACCAAAAGAGCAGGCTAGAGAAGTCGGCTTGGGCCAATTCTTCTTCCTGTAATTCCTTGATGGCGGCATAGGACCAACTTCTTTTGAATTGGGCCAAGTAGCGGCCCGTTTGCCCCAAAACGGAAATAATAGCGGGCCGCAGTTCTTTGTGGCGGCTGCCAAAGGTTAAGATATCGGCTAAATTATCGGGCGCCACTCGCCAGTTTTGGCTATGGGCCAAATCGATCCAAGCGGGCAAGAGCTCTTCTTGTCTGCGGCTGAGGATTTGTTGCAGCATCCAGCTGGCTTTTTGGGGCGCGGCCTGCTGCTCATCCTGAATTTTCTTAGTTTTTTGGGCGGCTTCGGGCAGTTGGCCCAGGGGCAATTCTGCTTTCTTAAAGAGCGATTGGGCCGCCAAAGCCTGCAAATATTGAAGCTCTAGTTGTTCTTGGCCAATATGCTGCAGTTGCCAATGCTCCAATTGGAGTTGGCTTTCTTTGGGTAAAGGGCCTGCTTGGGCACTGCCCAATAAAAGTTGTTTGATGATGAGGTTCCAGCTTTGCATAAGACTTAAAGCGCTTGAGGTTGACCTTGTTTGAAGATAGAAAGGGGACGGAATTGGCCATTTTGCCATTCGCCAATTAGGTGGATGTCGGCTTCGGCGGCATAGGCCAAGATGCGCCAGAGGCTTTGCTCTATTTTGGTCTGAAAGGGAAGGAATTGCCCATTTTGGTCCAAAAGGATAAAGTGTTCATCGGCCTGCTGTTCTAAGCGAAGGTTTTGGACCAAAAATAATTGGTAATTGAGCCAGGGGTTTTTCCCTAGGGCTTGGGCGTATTGTTTTTGGGCCGCCTGCCAGTTTTCGGCCATCTGAATTTGGAAGGGTCCTTTTTGGGCACTTTGCTGCTGTTCTTGCAAGATAGCTCTTTGGGGGTAGGCGCTAGGATAATAGTAGAGTTTGGCGCTTAAGAGCTGGCCCAAAAAGTAGTTTTGCTCAAAACCACGGCTCCCAAAGCTATAATCAATGAGTAGGGCATTTTTGCCTGTTTGCAGACCTTGCAGCCAAACTCTGCGCATATTTCGGCCCTCGGCATCAATTTCTTCTAGTTGGGCCAAGACTAACCATAGGTCTTGAATGGGCTCGTTTTGGGCCACAATATCTTTTTTGCGCTGTACTCGGCCCAGGGCATCTAGTAAATCTTCTAGCTGAAGGGGCGAGAGCTTTTCTCTTTGCTTAAAGCTTTGCAGCAGCAGTTGCAGCTCGCCAATTTTTTGGCCCAGAAAATCCATCCAGTTGCTTTGAAAGGGCAGGATTTGGGCGGTTTCTCGCAGGCCATAAGCTAGGCGGCTCATTTTGGCATCGGTCATTTTTTGGGCCAGTTGTTCCCAAAAGCTTTTGTCTTGGACGGGCAATTGGGCAAACCCCTGTCTGCTAAAATCTTGTAGCCATTGTTCTAGTTCTTCCATGCCGGCCTCCATTTGGGCCAGTTTTTTGGCTTGGCGCTTGGCTTTGGCCAAGCGCTTTTTTTCTAGCTCTTTTTGGTCCACCGCTGCCGAGGGGTTTGTTTTTGCAGTTTGGGGTTGTTGCTGCAAATACCAGTGGAGGATATTTTTTGGGGGCGTTTTTTTCTGAAAAAGCGGGGCAGATTCAGCAAAAAGGAAGAGTAGGGCAAGGGCGTGTTTGCAATGCAGTTGTCTTTGGGCACAGTTACAAAGCAGTTCTGGTCCCTTGAGGTAGATTTTTACTTCATAGGCCATACTTCCAATGCCGGCTCCTTTGCAATAGCCCCAGATGCAGTCTTCATATTGGCCCAGGGTCTCCCATTTTTGGGCTTGGGCAAGTCGACGTGCACGGTTTTCGGTAGCGACATCTGGGGCGAGGGCAGAAATTTCTGAGGTCGTCCAATTCATGGGCAAAAGAAAATGTTTTGGGCTTTAAATGTACAAAATAGCAGTGAAGAATGGAAGGTCTTGGCCTAGCGAATCAGCAAATGGCCTTTTTCCCAAAAGAGGCGGAAGAGTGGTTTCTTTTTGTCGTAAAAGCTACTCAAAGGGGTGCCTAGATCAATTTGCAAGGGATTTTGGCCCAATTCCAATTGGTAAAATGCGCCCTTCTTGCTGATTTTGGCCCCTTTGGGGAGCCGTTCGGCTAGTTCGGTCCAGCTTTTTTCTTGCAAAACATCTTTGGTCAGCTCCCAATTTCTACGATTTTGCTGATAAACGCCTAGGGTGAGTGTTTGGCCGCTTTCGTTTTGTTCTTCGGCCCAGACCATCAGTTGCATATTGGGGTAATAAGTAAGGACTTGAAAGTAGAGGCTCAGTTTTTTGCCATCTCCCGAAAAGTCGTCAAAAAAGACCTGCATCGCTTGGTAACGGTGCATTTTTCGGCCAGCCAAACTAAGGCCAGAGGGCAGGGGGGCGGGTTCATTTTCGGCCAGAAAATAAATGCCTGTTTGTTCGTCTTGGGTAAAGGGCAATTCCTTTTGTCGTTGGGGGAGCTTATTTTGGGCCAAAAAGTCGCGATAAATGCCATTAACGGCCTCGATGAGTTGTTCGGGATTGCGTTTGCTGGCATTTTGTTGTCGCATATCGGCAAAGCTACGCAGCTTATCTTCTCGGTAGTAGATGCCGTCTAGGCGGCCTTTTTGGCCCCAGCGTGCTCGCAAAAACAGCCGCCAACTTTGGGGGCTTTCATGGCTTTCAAAGGACCAATATTGCCCTTCCTGATGATATTCGCCAACTAAAGGAAAGCGTTGTCTGCGGTTAATATCTATATAATAGGCTTCTAGTTGGCCGTCGGCCTTTTCGGTCCAAATAATTTCCATAGGTTCGCCGCCCAAAATCCCTTTATAGACTTCATAGTATTGTGCTTTGGCCAAAAGGCTAAGCAAAAGGAAACAACAACTGAAATAAATCTTTTTCATATTCTTCAACTAGTTTTTTCTATTTTTTGGGGCTGCCCCTCCCTGCGGTCGGGTCGGGCTCTGTCGTGGCTCGCAGGTCTGCTCGGCCCTGCACTGCCTTCGGCAGTTTGGTCTGCGGCTTCGCCGCCCCACTTTCCATCCCTCAGCCGAGTCGCTTCGCTCCTTGGGGGCGCTTTGCGCCCTTTGGTCCAAAGGTACAAAAAAACGCAAGGCCATCCAGATAAGATGAGCTTGCGTTTTGCAGGCGGCGCAGCCGCCGCAGGCAAAAGCCAAATAGAAGTCCTGTCTCTTCTATCCTTTGATTTAATTTCTTGCTATTCATCGTTATTTTTTGCGGCCATAGCGAGGGCTATGCCTTTAAAAAATGCCTTGACTAGCTTAAAATTTTTATCAAAGAATGGCCGAAGCGCAGCACTTCCATTTGGCCTAGCGATGTGTAAGGGTGGCCGTTAGGCCAGACCCAGCAGGCGAAGCCTGCGCAGGGCCGAGCAGACCTGCGAGCCCTGAAACGTAGCGCCGCAGCTTTGCTGCGGAGGCCCCAAAAAGGGATTAGACTTGCACGGTCATAATGGCTTCATAGGCGGAGTCCCAGAGCATTTTTCGCATTTGCAGGGCTTGGAGTACATATTGTTCGGCTTCGGCCCATTTTTCGGGATCTTGGCCACAGAGTTGGGCCGTCATGGAGAGGGCCAGATGGCTGTGGTGGTCGCCATCCACCTCGATGTGGCGGTCCAGATAATACTTAAAGAGGCTAAGGTCGTTGGGGAAGCGGGCGTTGAGGTCGTCTACCATGGCTTGGAACATATCGGGGATCAGGTCCTCGCGGCCAAAAGTGAAAACGGCGGCCATAATATGGGGTTTGCCTGTGGCGATCACCTCAAAGGTAAAGTTGACAAACTTTTGGGCGCCGGCGGGAATATTGGCGGTTTGCAGGGCTTTTTCTACCTTTTGGCCCTCTTCTATAGCTTGCAAAAGGGTTTGCATGGGGTTTAGATTGGCGCCAGCCTTTTGCATCGCCTGCAGGTAGAGTTCAAAATGGCTAAGGTGGCTGCCATCGGGTAGTTCGTCAGACTCTTCGCCCACCACAATTTCATTGATGAGAAATCGGGTTTCGGCATTGCCTGTTGGGCGCCAGGGGAGCTGCATGCAGGTCAGCTCAATTTGCAGGGCTTTGAGCAGCGACATAAAGTCCCAAACGGCCAGCAGATGATGCTGCATAAAGGGGTGCAGATCTTCTGGTTTTTGGATACTTTTATAGAGTGGGTGTTGGATAATTTGCGCCTCGATGGGAGCAATTTTGGCCTGAAGGGCCTGAATTTCCTTGGGTAGGTTGGCCATAAAGCGGTATAGATTATACTTCGTCAATAAGTTCTATATCAAACCCATAATCTTCAATGGTTTCGATAATTTTTTCGGCTTTGATTTCTTCGCCTTCCGCATAGAGTTTTTTGTCGGCATCGGCTAGGTCGAGCCGCCAATGCAGTCCGGGAATAGCGTTGAGTTCATCTTGCACTTTGGCTTGGCAGTTGTTGCACTGCAAACTGGTTTTAAAAACGAGTTTCTTCATTTTAGAGCGTACTTTTAGAGTAGAATAGAAAAAGGAGAAATTGGTTTAGTTAATATCTCGATTTTCGTCTTTTAGGTGTTGCAGCAGGAGTTTATCTAGGGGGTCGGCTAGGGGTTCTGCATTGGGGGCTTGAGTTTCCTCTTGGGTTTCTATGCTAAAGTGGTTATTAAAATCTTCTTCACTTTGTTGCATTTCTAGGAGCATTTTGCCAAAGTCGTGGACTTGTTCTAGGTGTTCGTAGGATAATTTTTCGATTAACTCTTGACATTTATTTTGTAAATCTTGCTTAGTCATCAGCTTGTTTTTTTTGCAATTTGTAGATAGCTCGCCAAAAGTAGAGGTTTAATTTGATGAGTAGGTAGAAGAGAAAGGCAAAGGGGCGGAGCAGTTGAAAAAATATATTTTTGCGCAGGGAGATGGCTGGGGTATAGAGGTTAAAAAGGCCGTAGTAGAGTTTTGTTTGGTAGTTGAGGACCACTTTTCCATCTTGTTGATATTGTTCAAAGAGGATGCGCAGGCCTTTTCGGGAGCGTTCGTATTCTTCTTGTTCTAGGCCAAAGGCTTGGGGGCAAGCTTGGTAGTGGGCTTCTAGTAGGGGCCAATCGAGTCGGAGTTGATTGGCAAAGCTTTGCGCTTTGTAGTTGCTAGGGTAGAGTTGGTCAAAGTTTTCTGTTTTGGGGAGGTGGGGGTAGCTATTGGGGCCGTGTAATTGTTTAAAAAACTGGCTAAAGGCCCAGGAAAAGCTGCGTTCATTTTGGTCCTCTAGTTCGTGTCTGAGTACAAAGACATAGCTATTGAGGCGGAGCAGGCGTTGGAGTTCTTTTTTCCAGGCGGTTGGGGAGGCGGGCAGGGGGGCTAGAATACAGACCATATCTACGCTATCATCATCTAGGGGAAGTTGGGCCAAATCGCCTTTTTGGATCCAGATTTCTTGGCTGGGGTCTAGTTCTTCGGCTAGGGAGATGGCGGCTTCATCGGGCAAGAGCAGGCAAAGCAGATGCAGGCGTTTTTTCCAATGCTTAATAAGTTGTAGGGCATCGGCACCGATACAAAGGGCCAGATAGCGGCGAGAAATCTGCAGCTCTTCGGTTAGGAAGTCGAAAAGGCTGATGGGGATTTTGGGGTGGGCCATCAGTTGGGCCTGGTAGTTCTTGGCCATTTAGTCTTGTTTTTGAGCGGCGGGCTGAGGCTGGGCAGAAGTGCGGGCGGGCTGCTTTTTTCGGCCCAGTTTGCGCCAGTTTTCCCAGATTAGCCGAGCATCTTCTGACCAATAGTAGTCTTTGGCATAAAAGAGATTGATGCGGTGGAGGCTGTGTTCTTCATCAGGCAGTTGGGGCAGGCTATCGGCAGGGGAGAGGACCGAAGGGCGGAGCTTGGGCAGATGCTGTAGTTTGCTGTCTCCTTCGGTATAGCCCAACCAGCTTTTTTGGCCCCAAAAAACGGCCCAAGCATTGGCGATAAAGCCCAGCGGAGAGGCGCAGCTCCAAGCTAAAATAGGAGAAAAAAGCAGGAAAATGAAACTGCTGCTCAAATCCAACAGCCTTTTGTTGCGCTTGGCCATGGTTTCGGCAATCTTGAAACCCAGCTCTAGGGTGTAGAGGTCGCCTGCAGCGTTTTTGGAGTTGGAGCCCACAATACTCAGACTATCTTCGGCCACAATTTTATAGGCGACTTCTGCTCCCAAACGGTTCATCCAGTAAATGATTTGCTCGGCCCGAAGGTCTTTGGCGCAAAAGATAATCTCTTTGATTTTATAGATTTGGACCAGCTCTTCTAGCTGGTAGAGGCTGCCCAAAAACTGCTTGAAGTTGGCTTCGGTTTCGCTGGCCGCCACGGTGCCAATGAGGTTGTTTTGTACCCTCGCCTTGTAGAGCAGGCGCTGCACCCGCTCGCTTTCCGATAAGCTGCCCAGAATAACTACATTATGCAGTTGTTGGCCTTGCTCTAATGGGCCCTTACCCAAAAGGGCTAGCAGGTAGCGCCAGCTCCAACTGCTGCCAATGGCCCAAATAGTGCCCAGCACAATCAGCATGCGAGAGGCCCGAAGATGGGAGGGCAGAAAACCATAAACCGCCGCAATGAGCAGGCTGCCCAAGGCAAAACCCGAGACCAACTGTCCCGCCTTGAGCTTTTGGTCATAGACCCCACGAAAAAAAGCGGTAGTCAGCCAAATGCCTATATAAAGCGGATAGTTGAAGTAGACTAAGCTGGGCTTAAAGTAATGAGGATCATTAAAGCGCAAATTGGCCCAAATATCTTTGAGCAAAAAGAGGCCTAGAAAGATGAGCAACGCATCTAAGAGCAAGGGAAATAAGCGCTTGCTCCAATTGGCCAAAAGCGTAAGGCTAGCCCGAAAATAAATGGCCGCCCGCAACATGCCCACATAAAGCCCCGCCTGAGGTCCACCAAAATGCTTTTTGGCAAAAATAATCATGGCATTATAAAAGGTCTTGACATAATTTAAGCTGCCCTTTTTGGTGCTTTCTCCCTTATAATGGATAATCGTGGTGCCCGCAAAATAATAGTTCTTATAACCCGCTTGTACCACCCGATAAGAGAGGTCAATGTCCTCCCCATACATAAAGAAGGCCTCATCTAAATAGCCGATTTGGTCCAAAACAGATGTGCGCAAAAGCATATAGGCCCCAGAAAGTACCTCGATTTCATGGGTTTCATCGGCGCTGAGGTAGCCCAAATGATAACGATTGAAGCGAGTAGATTTGGGAAAGAGCTTAGAGAGCCCAAAGGCTTTGTAGAAGGCCACTTCCGGACTAGGAAATCCCCGCTTAGATTCGGGCAAAAAACAACCCTTGCCATCAATCATTTTTACGCCCAAACCGCCCGCCTCAGGATGCGCATCCATAAAGGCTAAGGGGGCCGATAAACTATCTTCTCGGATAACAGTATCGGGGTTGAGCAAAAGTACATATTCTCCCTTGGCCTGCGCAATTGCTTGGTTATTGGCCTTAGAAAAACCCAAGTTTTGGCTGTTGGCTATCAGCTTGACCTCAGGAAATTTTTCCCGCAACATCTGCACAGAATCATCTACTGAGTTGTTGTCTACCACAAAAACCTCTACGGCTAAGCCCTTGGCCGCCTTGCGAACGGCCAAGAGTGCCTGCTCCAAAAAATATTTCACATTGTAGTTGACAATGACAATGCTCAGTTTCATGCTCAATTAGCTTTGTTTATAGGGCAAACGGCCCAAAATAGAACGTCCTAAGGTTAGCTCATCGGCATATTCTAGCTCGCCACCAAAAGAAACCCCTCGGGCAATGGTCGAAATCTTAATCGTTTTGCCTGCTAGCTGCTTAGATATATAATAAACGGTAGTATCGCCCTCAATGCTAGGGCTAAGAGCCATAATTAGCTCTTCTACCTCATCTTTTTCAATGCGCTCTATCAAAGAGGCAATCTCAAGTTCGCTCGGGCCAATGCCATCAATGGGCGCAATGAGGCCCCCCAATACATGATAAGTACCTTGAAATTGCTGGGTGTTTTCAATGGCCATGACCTCCTTAATGCTTTCTACCACACAAATAATTTGCTTGCTGCGGCTAGGCGATAGACAAATGCTGCAAGTTTCTTGGTCCGAAATATTATGACATTTTTGGCAAAACTGAATTTTTTGCTTCATATCAAGCAAGGCTTTGGCAAAATCAACCACCTCCTCTTCTTCGGCTTGCAAGAGGTGTAGGGCCAAACGAAGGGCCGTTTTGCGGCCAATACCCGGCAGTTTGCTAAAGGCTTGTACGCCTTCTTCTAAGAGTTGAGAGGAAAGGGGCATAGCTACTTTATTTCAAAGAAGTTTTAGAATGGGCGCAAGATACAAAATTTGTCAGTCTTCTTTTTGTGCAGTTCGGGGAGAAGAATTTGGGGCTGCCCCGCCCTGCGGGCGGGTCGGGCTGTGTCAGGGCTCGCAGGTCTGCTCGGCCCTGCGCCGCCAAAGGCGGCTGGGTCTGGCCTGACGGCCCCCCTTATCCATCCCTCAGCCAAATAAGGCAGCGCTGCGCACCTTTTAATAATTAATAGGGCCAAAGATGGCTGCCCCAAAGGGAACAAGCCCGATGAGCGGCCTACTTGCCTGTAGGAGGGCGGCGCAGCCGCCGACCCAGGGCTAAACGAAGTGCAGCCCGCAGGGCCGAGCAGGCCTGCGAGCTGCGAAAGGGAAGGCCCCTAGGGCGCAAAGCGCCCTAGGGGAGGCCCCAAAAAAATCATTCTTTAATGAAAATAGCGGAAATCGTGTTGATTTTCGATCTTCTGAAGACTTTCAAAAATGAGTTGAATCACATGCTTGACATCTTCCTTATGGGCCATCTCTACGGTGGTGTGCATATACTTGAGGGGCAGAGAAATGAGGGCCGAGGGCACGCCCGCATTGGAGTAGGCAAAGGCATCGGTATCGGTGCCCGTTATGCGTGAAGAAGCCGAGCGTTGGAAGGGGATCTCCTTCTCTTGGGCGGCCTCAATAATGAGCTGTAGCAATTTGTTGTGCACGGCAGGGGCATAAGTCAAATCGGGCCCTTCTCCACCTTTAATGTCTCCATGTTTGGCAATGCTGACCAGGGGCGTATGGGTGTTGTGGCAAACATCGGTAACGATAGCCGCATGCGGTTTAATGCGGTTGGCAATCATTTGGGCACCACGGAGGCCCACTTCCTCCTGAACGGCATTAACGATATAGAGCGCAAAGGGCAATTTTACATTTTCTTCTTGGAGTAGGCGAGCCACCTCGGCAATGCAGAAGCCCCCCATGCGGTTATCTAGGGCGCGGCCCATATAAAATCGGTCGTTGAGGACCTCAAACTCATCGTCGAAGGTAATCACACAACCCACATGAATGCCCATTTCTTCTACCTCTTCTTTAGAGTCTGCTCCCACATCAATAAAAATATTGTCGAGTTTTGGGGCCAGTTTGGCATCCTCGCCACGGCGAGTATGAATAGCGGGCCAGCCAAAAACGCCGCGGACAATGCCTTGGGGCGTATGGATATTGACGCGTTTGGAGGGGGCAATCATATGGTCAGAGCCGCCATTGCGAATCACTTTGAGGTAGCCATCTTTGGTAATTTGATGCACAAACCAAGAGATTTCATCGGCATGGGCCTCAATGACTACGCGGTAGTCGGCAGTGGGGTTGATCACGCCCACCACGGTACCGTAGTTATCGACAAAATACTCATCGATATAGGGTTTAATATAATCTAGCCAAAGTTTTTGGCCGGGGGTTTCGAAGCCCGTAGGCGAAGCATTGTTGAGGTATTGGGCCAAAAATTCTTCAGAAGCTGGCGTGATGATATTCATAAATTGACGTTTTGATGCGGCCAAAAGGGCCTTAATTTTAATCTAAAACAAGCTTAAATATAAGCTTTTCCCGCTCATTGGCAAGGGCAGATAAAACAAAAAAATAAAGCCTTAGTTTGCAGTATTTTAGGCGGCTGTTGTAAAATAAAAGTTAATATAACTTAAACTTTAAGACAATAGGGCTTTTAAAATCAAACAGAATAAATTATCTTGCTAAGGCAAACGAACCGCATATATTATTGCGATTTTAGAACCAAAACAGCAATCTATTATGAAAATTCTACAACAGAAACTTTTTCTTTTTGCCTGCCTGCTTATGGGTTTCGGTCTATCTGCCCAGCAGTTGGAGCACCCCATGTTGGTAGAGGTTAACTCGCCCTCTAACTTGGCGGGCTCTTATATCTATGGTTATCAGTCGGACTGGGGACCTACCTCTTTGGCTGCAAGTGTAACTGGAGAGGCCGTTTGGGCCAGAACTGCAGTAGGCGATTCTATTTCTTGTGACTCTGTAGTCAATGATTTGACGGGCAAGATTGCTCTTGTTCGCCGTGGCGCTTGTAACTTTAGCCTAAAGGCCCTAAATGCACAAACTCAAGGGGCTGTTGGTTGTGTGATTTGTAATAGCCAGCCCGGTGGTGGGGTCATCAATATGGCCGGAGGTACTTCTGGTGCTTCGGTAACCATCCCCACGGTAATGCTTAGCTATGAAGACTGTGAGCTTTTGGCCAATGCGATTACTGCCGGCGATTCTGTAAGCATGACTTTCCGTAAGCCTGCTATTGCCAATGCCGTAGGTACTTTTGCTTATGGTACGCCAGAGGACCATATCCAAGTATTAGACGGAATCAATGTAGATGTAATCAATGCTAGCGCTTCTGCTGCTAGTGCTACCGTTACGGCTATTGTAACTGATCCTGCTGGGGCTACTCAAACCTTGACTGACACCCTAACTATTGCTGCAGATACTACTGTTAATGTAACGTTCACACAGACCTACACGCCTGTAGATACGGGCTTGTACCAGATGACTTTCTTTAGCTCTTTGGCTAATGATACTGTATTTGAAAACTTCCGCATTACAGAGCATAGCTTTATGCTTGATGAAGGCGATGAAGATGAGTTCACCTGGATCGGGGTAACTGACCAAGGCTTTGCCGATGCCGCTTACCGCTTCGATATGGGTAACGCTTATATCGCTGGCCCCAATGGTGGTGCTGCAGCTTGGGCTTCTTTTGCACTAGACAATGGCTCTGAGTTTATTGGCCGTCCTTTCAATATCCTCCTTTATGATATTACTGGCGCTACAGGGCAAGATGCAGATTACTCTACTTATACGCCTGTCGCCGCTACTCAGCACATCATTACTGCTGCTGATACGCTACCCAATACGATCATTACTGAGCGTTTGTTCGATATCAATAGCGGAGCCGATTCTGCTGTTTTGACGGCCAACACGCAGTACCTCCTTGTGGTACAGTACCAAGGCGATAGCACAATTCCCACTTCTCCTCGATTTACCTATGGCGGAACTGGAGAGTTCATTAGCCTAGGTTCTACAGTATATACTGACCGCTTTTATCCTGGTGGATTTACTGGTGGCTACCGCCCCGTTGTCCGTCTACATCAAGCTGCTTTCATGTCAGGAACAGCCGTAACGCCTGTAGCGCAATTGGACCAAAATAACTTGGCTGTTTTCCCCAATCCTGCTAAGGACTACCTCAATATTCAGTTGTCTCTAGAGGAGCAAATGGATGCACAAATTAGCTTGATCGATATCCGTGGACAACGTCTTCAGGAAATTAGCTTGAATGGCGCCCAAAACCAAACGGAGCAAATCAATATCAACGAATTGCCTGCTGGAGTCTACTTTATCCGCTTGGCCACTAGCCAAGGATTTACAGTTAAGCAGTTCATCAAGCAATAATAAATAGCGTTTAAAAAGCTGATTACAATAGCTTTCAGTGCCGCCTCCTGACAAAGGAGGCGGCTTTTTTTGTGCCCTCTCTTTTTTTTAAGATATTCGCCCCCTAACCAAAATACAATAACTGTGAAGTGGGTTTATTTTTTACGCCATGCCAAATCTTCTTGGGAGCAGCCCGAACTAGACGATATTGATCGCCCGCTCAACCCCAGAGGAGAGGAGGCCGCCCAACTTATGGCCCAGTTGTTTAAGCGCAGGGAGCTGCCGCTGGACCATATTATCTGCTCTCCTGCAGAACGCTGCCAACAAACGGCTCTGCATTTTTGCCAAGCCCTAAACCGCCCCGCCGGCGATATCGAAATTAGTTATCGCCTCTATGAAGCCGAGCTCCCGCAGCTGTATCAACGCCTCCGAGAGTTGCCCAACCAGATCAATAAGGTCCTGGTTGTGGGCCACAATACTAGCGCCACCAATTGGGTCAATGCCTTCAAACCAACGCCTATCGATAACCAACCCACCGCCGGCCTGAGCCTAACCATTTTTAGTATCAATGATTGGCAGTTGCTCGACCGCAGCAATGGAGAGTTCGCTTTTTGGGATTACCCCAAGCTCTATAAAAAGAAGTACCGAGAACTAGATTTAGATCTACAGCCCCCCTTAGAGGAAAAAGAATTTTAGGAATAATTTGGGGCCCGCGGCCAACTAGCTGAAGGCTAGTTGGCCGCCGCTATGCTGCGGGGCTCGCTGTTCGCTCGGCCCTTCGCTGGCTTCGCCAGCTCGGTCTGGCCTGTGGCCACCCCTCCGCAGCGCTGGGCCGCTCAACTTTAGTTTTTTCTTTGGACCTTCTTCTCCGGCCCAATAACCCAATGTATATAAACCTAGCCTTAGACTAATAGGTGCTTAGCTAGTCCCTCAACTTTTTCTTGGGTGTTTGAATTGAGGGGAGGGAAAAGAGGAGTCTGTTTAAAATTTTGTGTTTCGCCTTTTTGCTGCCTACTATATATCCTCTCCTAAAATTCATAGGAACCCTAGGGTTGGCCGGAGGCCAAATCGGCCTAGGGATGGAAAAGGGGGCGGCGCAGCCGCAGACCAAGCGGGCGCAGCCCGCGCAGGGCCGAGCAGACCTGCGAGCCCTGACACAGCCCGGCCGCCGAAGGCGGCAGGCCCCAAAACAGCAGTTAAAACAGCATATTGAGAAGGAAGAAAAGGACGAGGAAGATCCAGAGGGCATCTAGGAAATGCCAATAGACGGTGAGGAGTTCTAGGTGGAGTTTTTTGGCGGGGTCGGAGAAATAGACCAGTACGCTAACGGGTTCTTTCATGCGGACGGAGGCCACATACATAAAGTAGAGCAGAAATGGCAGGCCGCCAAAAACGTGGGCAAAGTGCAGGCCTGAGAGGGCGTAGAGATACTGTTTGCCATTGCCGATATTTTCGCCCATTAGGGCATCTTTGTAGAGGGTCCAGGCGAGTACCTGCATGACCAAGAAAATGGTTGTGAGTAAAAAGGTAAGGTTGAGGGCATTTTGGTACTTTTGGGTTTCATCCTCTTTGTAGGCGGTATTGGCGGCTTTGACTGTAAGGCTACTGAGGAGGAGCAAAATGGAGTTGGCGATAAAAATGGGGGGGAGGTAAACGCCCTGGTCCACCTCATTGGCTGATCGGGTATAGACATAGCCGATGGCAAATGCAATAAAGAGAAAAGTGAGGCCCAGCAAAAGCAGGTAGAGATAAATTTTTTGGTAGGGGAGGTTAAAGACCGGTTTTTCGTATTGGTCTTGGGGGTACTGTTTTCTATTGGCCATAAGTTGGTGCGGTTGAAAAATGAGGTCAAAATAAACAAAGGGCTATGATGAGTTTAAGCGATGAGAGTCACAGAAGAGAGCTTTGGGAAAAATAACTTATGTTTGCTTCTTAACAAACATATAAGAAAAGAGTTGGGGTAACCCAACGCAAAAGCAGAACTTATGAATCGATTACTAGCATTAGGTTTTTTATTATTGAGTTTTTGGTCCTGTCAACCTAGTCCGCAAGCGCCGGGGGGGGATAGTCCGGCCCCAGTGGCAGAAGAGCAGCTTTGGGTTGCCGATCAGTTACTGGCAGATGTGCCAGCGGGGCGGGCTGGGCAATTGGTGCGTCATCAATTTTATCAGCTTTCTTATCGTTTAGATGCTAAAAATGCGGACTGGGTTATGTATCGGATCGACAGCCAGTCGGTAGTAGATGATCGGGCGCCTAGGCGTTCTGGTTTTATACAGGACCCTGAATTGGGTCGGCAAACGGCTAGCGATGCTGATTATCGGGGGTCGGGTTTTGACCGGGGGCATTTGGTTCCGGCGGAGGATATGGATTTTGATCCCAAGGCTATGGACGAAAGCTTTTATTTGTCTAATGTATCGCCTCAGGACCCTAGTTTTAATCGGGGGATTTGGAAAAAGCTAGAGGGTGATTTGCGAGATTGGGCCTTAGAGAAAGGTGATTTATTGGTAATTACTGGGCCTGTTTTGCCTGCGCAACTGCCTGCGGATGCTCCTAAAATTGCGGGAGATATTTTGGTGCCTTCGGCCTTTTACAAAGTCATTGTAGACCTAAAGGGGCGTAAGAGCATAGCCTTTTTATTGGCCAATGAGAAATCGGATGCTGAATTAGGCAGCTTTGCTTTGAGCATTCGGGAATTGGAAAGTAAGACTGGGCTTAACTTTTTTCCGAAATTATCGGTGCAGCAGGCAGATGCTTTGGAGCAGCAAAAAGAACTGGCCAACTGGTTTAAGGACTAAGCAGAAGAACAAAACTTTTTTTTTGTAAAAAGTTTTGCATTTATGTAGAATGCTTCTATCTTAGCTAATAGAAAACGACAGTATTGGGGCCAATTCGCTTTTGGTCCTTTAATACAAGCGTTAGAATTTGATTGATTTTTGGTGATTAGAAGGTTTGTAAACTCAGTTTACAAACCTTTCTTTTTTTTCAGCAAAACTGTATATTCGGGATCTTAATACTACAACTATGCGTCAATTTTTAGAAACCGAACAGAAAGCCCTAGAAATCAACCTCGACCCTAGAATTTACGGCTCTTTTGCCGAAATTGGGGCGGGGCAAGAAGTGGCTCGTTATTTTTTTAAGGTAGGGGCTGCGGCGGGGACCATTGCCAAAACGATTTCGGCCTACGACAAAGTGGTTAGTGATGACATTTATGGGCGGGAGCCTTCTGGCCGCTACGTTTGCGAGTCTAGGTTATATAGAATGTTGGACCATGAGTATGAGTTGTTGTTGGATCGTTTGAGTGGGCAGCGGCCCGACCTCTGTTTGTTTGCCTTTGCCGATACCATTACTACCATCAATTATCACCGCACCATCAAGGGGCAGGGCTGGATGGGCATGCGCTTTCAGTTGAGTCCGCATGCAGAGCCCAACGAAATTGTATTGCATATAGAGTTGCAGGATGGCAATGCCAATTTGCAGCAGCAGGCGGTGGGTATTTTGGGGGTTAATTTACTGTATGCTTGTTATCGCTATCATGCGGATTACAAAGAGCTTTTGGCTTCTTTGCTCGATAAGCTGGAGGACCGCATCCGCATTGATGTGGTGCGCATGAAAGGGCCTGATTTTGAGCATATTGACAACCGCCTTTTGCTCTTGTCTTTGGTAGAGCAAAAGCTGACCGATGTGGCTGTTTTTGATAAGAAGGGGCAGCCCGTTCATATTTCGGAGTTCTTGTATAAGAAAAACCTTTTGTTGGTTCGGGGCAACTACAATCCTTCTACCTTACTGAGCCTAGACATGATTCGGGCTTCGGCGGCACAGTTTAGGGCCGACTTTAGTCGGCGGGCTATGGATTGCTTTGTCATGACCGAAATGACCCTCCATAGTCTGCAGGGAGAAGAAAACACTACTGATGAGAAAAACTTTTTGGAACGGGCGCGGCTGCTTAATTATTTGGGGCAGTATGTCATGATTACGGACTGCGACCGCTACCATAAGCTCATTCAATATGCCTTTGATTATCGGATTCAGCATTTGGGCTTGGTCCTCGAAAACAACCTGCTGCTTAGTTTGCTATCGGGCAAATATGAGCGGAATAAAGATGGGCGTTTGCTCACGGCCTTTGGCGAGGTCTTTACCCGAAGTGTAACGCTATACGCTTATCCAGAGCTCAAGGAAGGCAGTGGCGAGCTTTTGCAAACGCATAATTTGCCCATTCCAGAAGGGATGCGCAATCTCTATCAGCATTTGCTGGACCAGCGGCAGATTCGAGATGTAGAAGGCTATAATGAGGATGTTTTGCATATTCGATCTAGAGAAGCGCTGCGCAAAATACAGGCGGCAGAAGAAGGCTGGGAGGCGATGTTATCTGACCGTGTGGCTCGATATATTCAAGAAAGAGGGGCTTTTGGTTTCCCCCTAGAAAGTATGGAGTTTGACTATTAAGTAGCAGACTCAAAAAGCTAAAGAAAAACTTAAATAGGGGCACATTTTTTGATAGGCAAACGACCAAAGTTAAATAGTATGAAAAAACAATAAATCAATGAAAACCAAAGGACTAGCGCCTGTAAACTATCTTTTATTTTTAGTCTTCTTACTCCCTAATTGCAGTTTTGCTCAGCTGCAGTTTAAGTTTCAGCCCCGAGAGCAAGAAAAAGGAGCCTTTCGGTTTTTTGAACCCAAGGCGGAGGGTATCTCTCCGATTAACTTATTCTTTTTGGCCAAGTTCTCAGAACTGATGTATTTGGAGCGAATGGAGTACCATTTGCGCTATCTAGAAAATGGCTATCAGCCAGTAGATAGTATTCCAGACTCAGAATGGATTAAGCAATATGCAGTAGTCGATGACGATAATTTTCAGGAGGCTTTTCAGCTGCGCTTTGCTCACTATTTTGATTACCCCCGGCAGCTAACGGGCATGAAAGAGGAGCAGCCTCCACAAGCTAAAAGTACCTTCCACTTTATGCGGAAAATGGCTTATCTCGGCAAGGGGAAAGCCCAAGGCCTAGACCCCGAACTGATGATTGTCAATACCCCTAGAGCGGTCGTTTTGGTCTATAGGGGCACCGATCGAGTAGAGGAAAATGAATGGAGCGAATGGAAGGGGACCGATTTTCGAATTCAGCTGGTTCAAGCTGGTGGTTTTTTGATCAATACTAAGGTGCATAAGGGCTTTTGGCAGAGCTTTGACCTGATCCGAGATGAGCTGATGCGTACCTTACAACAAAAAGAGTTTAAACATAAACCCATCTGGATTACTGGACATAGTTTGGGCGGCGCCATGGCTATTATCTCGGGCGCTTACCTAAAATCAGCGGGCCTGCCTGTGCAAAATGTCTATACTTTTGCCTCGCCCCGAACCATTGGAAATAAGAAGTTTGCCGAAAAGCTAGCGCAATTACTGCCCAATAAGATCCACCGATTTGAGTATTACCTTGACCCCGTGAGTATTCTCTGGGCACCAGGTTATACCAACTGCGGACAACGGCATTGGTTTGATGCCGAAGACCTAGGCGGTTATCAATTGCACGAAAATGTAAGAGAACGCTATACCCCATTATCTCCTTTCAAGTTTCATAAACACCCCTTCAGAGACAAAAGAACAAGGGCGGAGCTTCGTCTAAAAAAGGAAATGGAAAACGCTTGGCTGCCTGCCTTGCCTATTCGCGTTTGGTACCACAATCCACAGTTCTACGTAAAAGCGGCCTATGAGCAACTCACTGAAGAACAAAAGAAAGTGCTCCCTGGGGTAGACGATAGTTTTCCCTATCTCTACTTTGGCGGAAAATCAGGCATGCCTGGCTCTAAGTAGTTGGCTGTTTTGGGGCCTTTTGGAATGCTCTGCGCAAAAACTTCAAATTCTTCTGAAAAAAAGGAACGTAAAAGATGTAACAAAACAAAGCCCTAGCCATTTATAAAATGGCTAGGGCTTTGTTTTGAGCGCTAGTTTTTTGTTTTAACGAATTATTCAAAATTATATATTTGAATAAGTGCATTTTTTTGAATTAAATTTCTCCACTTAGGTGATTTAGGCCTTTTTTTTAAGTCAAAAAATTAGCAAAATTTAATCGTCTAACCAAAACCAACGTTCATGAAATTACTCTATACACTACTTCTTTTTATTGGACTGACTACAGGTCTTTTGGCTCAAAAACCAGCCAATGCGCCCCGAGCTGCCCAAAATCAAACTAGTTTTCAACGCACGCCCTCTGGCCATATTCGCTGCGCCACCGTTGAAATGGAAGCTGAACGCATGCGTAAACAGCTCAATACAAATTATGTAGAAGATTTTGAACGCTGGCTCGCTCCCAAAGTAGCCAAATACAAACAAAAGGCCGCTAGAGGCGGAGCCAAATCAGTGGTCTATAGAATTCCCGTGGTGGTGCATGTTATTCATAATGGCGATCCTGTGGGCACAGACGAAAATATTTCTGACGCCCAAATTTTGTCACAAATCCAAGTGATGAATGAGGACTTCCGCAAATTGGCAGGCACCCCCGGCGATGGGGCTGGGGTCGATGTGGAGATCGAGTTCTGTATGGCCCAATATGATGAAGCAGGTAACCCTTTTAATGGGATTAACCGGGTAGATTTGGGACAGGCAAGCTGGAACACCAATGCCTCCATTGAAGGCACGCTAAAACCTTCTACGCAATGGGACCCTACTCTATACCTAAATATGTGGACCTGCCGCTTTGGTGGTGGAATGGGGGGTATTCTCGGTTATGCCCAATTTCCAGATGCCTCTGGATTAGGCGGCCTAACGGCTTCTGGCGGTGCCGCAAATACCGATGGGGTAATTATGTCTTTTAGTGCCTTCGGCTCTTCGGCTATTGCACCCGGCGGAACCTATAGCGCACCCTACGATTTGGGCCGAACAACTACTCATGAAGTGGGCCACTGGCTTGGCCTTCGGCATATCTGGGGCGATGGAGATTGTAGTTTAGATGACTTTTGTGCAGATACTCCCGAATCAGATGATGCTAACTATGGTTGCCCTACGGGCCATGTTTCTTGTAGCACTACAGATTTGATTGAGAACTATATGGATTATTCCAATGATGCTTGTATGAATAACTTTACCGCCGACCAAAAAGCAAGGATGGTCGTGGTCATGAATAACTCGCCTCGTCGGATGGAACTAGCTAGCTCTACCAAATGTGCGCCTCCAACCCCAACTATTGCCTTTGATTTGGACCAAACAGTAGTAACCGAAGGGACCGATTGTAATTTTCAGGAGTTTACCCTAGACCTCAATATCGCTCTTCCTCCTTCTGATGATGCCATCATTACTTTTGTCCCTTCTGGAACAGCCACCCAAGGCGAAGATTATGACTTTTTCCCTAGCTCAGTTACTTTTTTAGCCGGCCAACAAACTACGCAAACCCTAACGGTTCGTATCTATAATGATGGTGTTATTGAAGCAACAGAAGACTTTACTATCGATATGAATCTAAGTACTGTAGGCGATGCCGCAATTACAACAACCGATAATCGCCAACATGTATTTACGGTCCAAGATGACGATTATGCGCCTATGGCCAACCAATTGGTCGATATCATCAACGTAGACTTTGAATCTGGTGCTGGCGGATTTACTACCTCTGGAAATACACCTGCCGACATGTTTGCTTTAGGCACTGCCGCTACAGCTTCTAGTCAATATTGGACCATCGACAATAGCAATGCAACAACTATTGCCTATACCAATGATGATGGCTGCAATGCCTGCGATAAGTCTGCAGATTACCTCTTTTCTCCTGCCTTTAGTCTGCAAAATGCCAATTCTACAACCTTTAGCTTTGATCATGCCTTTGCCGACGAAGCGCCTGAAACTGGAATTGTATCTATTTCTACCAATGGCGCCGCTGGTCCCTTTCTCCCCCTCCTAACGCTAAGCAATACTAGCACAAATGGTGGAAATGGCCTCCGGATCACGCCTTGGGTAACGATCAATAGCAACCTAGATGCTTACCTTGGCCAAAATAACCTTATGCTTCGCTTTGAGTATAGTGATGGCGGCAGCTGGATGTATGGTATGGCCCTAGACAATATCCTTTTGCAGGCCAACTTTAATACGGATATCCAAGAGGCCGTAAATACGGCCAATAATGATGATCTTCCCCTTGGCCCAAACAATATGGTGTATTTCTACGATCCCGCTACTTCTAATGTCATGGGAAGCATTGAAAATACTTCGGCTTGGGATTATGGCTGCACCACCCTAGAGCTAGATCGCTCTACGGCTAGTAATGCTGGACCTACCGCTCCTTTTATCGATTTGCTTGCAGCCAATGCCCTAATGGCCAAAACGTTCTACCTAAATCCATCTAGCAATAATGCTTCAGGAACCTATAACGCAACTTTCTATTTTACAGAAACAGAAATTGCCGATTGGGAGGCCGCCACGGGAAAAACAAGAGCCGATCTCAAAATTATTAAGGTAGCCAATAATCCAATTTCAGATGTGACGCCCGGCAATTATGCCAGCTATAATATTGAGTATGTTCCAGCAACTCTAGGCAGCTTTGGCGCCAATGGCATAACACTTTCCGCTAACTTTAGTACGGGCTTTTCTGGCTTTGGCTTTGGCGATCCCAATCCCACTTTGCTCTCTAATAATCTACTCTCTTTTGAGGCCAAAAGAACCGGAGATCAGGCGCTATTAAGCTGGGAAACAGCTTCGGAGGAAGGCTGCAATAGCTTTAGCCTACAGCATTCTGCAAATGGAATTGACTTTGAAGACCTTTTCCAAATTACCGCAGAAGGCCAAGCCGCTAGCTATCAAAAAATTCATGCACAGCCGCTCAATGGCTATAATTATTATCGCCTCTTGCAGCATTTTGATGATGGCAGCACCCACTACTCTTCGGTCCGTGTGCTAGACATACGCCGCAACAGCCTAGAGACCATTCGCCTACAGCCCAACCCCGCCCGAGAACAAATTAACCTCCTATTTTATAGTTACTATAATAGCGAGATCCAAATTGAAATTGTAGACGCTTTGGGCCGACAAATTACGCCTCCAAGAAGAGTGAGCGTGAGTGAGGGAGAGAACCAATTCCAGTTCCCGCTTCAAGATTTGGCCGCCGGCATTTACTTCTTGCGCATTCAGCAAGGTGGGCAAAATTACCACCGCCGCTTTGTCAAACAATAATAGGCAGCTACTGCTTGATCATTAAATAGACAGCTCAACAGTTTTGTTGGGCTGTTTTTTTTGGGGCTGCCCACTCGCTTCGCTCGGGTCGGGCTGTTTACTTCGTCGAACTGGCGCCCCTTTGGGGCTGGTTGTCAGGGCTCGCTGTTCGCTCGGCCCTTCGCAAAAAATGCTGCGCATTTTTGCTCGGTCTGGCCTTCGGCCCCCCTTGTCCATCCCTCAGCCTGCGGCGCTTCGCGCCTGTAGGGCGCAGATTTGGACCTCATCAATATATTATGGCGTAGCCATACCGCTTCAAAGGGCCGAAGGCCCGCGGCTGAGGGGCTGTAGCAGGGCCGCCAAAGGCGGCAGACCCAGCGGGCGCAGCCCGCGCAGGGCCGAGCAGACCTGCGAGCTGCGAAATGGCCCGACCCGCCCGCAGGGCGGGGCAGCCCCAAAAAATTAAGAAAAAGAGAAGGCCGCTATTTAGATTTTAGATTTCCCTTAGGCTGCTTATCTTTGGAGCTTATATAAAAAATGAAACATGAAACGGATTGGAATACTAGCCATTATTTTAATGATCTTATTGGGCTTGGTCTATTGGCTTTGGCAAGGGAGAAAGGAGTACAAAGATAGCTTTGCAGAGGTAGAGCATACGCAATTTGCGGTAGAAAATGCTCGGGAGGTTTTGCATAAAATATTTTTGGCCGATAAGCAGGGCAATCAGGCTTTGTTTGAAAAGCAATCGGATGGCAGCTGGACCTATACCAATCAGGCAACGGGCAAGGTTTTTCGGCCTAGTCCCAATGCCTTTAATAACTTGATAGAGACCATAGAAAAGCTACGGGCCAGAAACCGAGTGCCTGCGCCTTCTGTCAATTCGGTCCTCAAGGGGATTGGAAGTATTGGCATCAAGGTAGAGTTGTACAATCAGCAAGATAAAAAAATGCGGACCTACTACATTGGTGGCCCTGCCGATGCTGGGCAGGCTACTTTTGCCGTCATGGAAGGTGCTGAGGTGCCTTATATGGTCTATTTGCCTAAGTTTTCGGGCAGTATTGATACCCGCTACACTTGTAGAGAAAAGGCATTGAGAGATAAGGCCATGTTGCGCCTCAACCCCCAAAAAATTGCTTGGTTAGAGATGGAATATTACTCGCCAGAGCAGCGCCCCTATTCTTTTCATATTGATTGTAATGGGGGAGAGGACTATAAATTGCGTCCTTTATACCAGATGCCCAATGGAGAGGATGTAGCCCAGGGGCAGTTGAAAAAGGAGTATATTTCGGCCTATTTGGAAGAAATGGAATTCATGGGGGCCGAGCGTTTAATTTATGATGCGCCTTTGCGCGACTCTATAATAAAAACGGTTCCTTTTGCCCAATTGCGATATGAATTTAAGGGAGGGAAAAAGGAGCAATTGAGTATTTATCCGGTCATTAACCCTTCTTATGACCGTGGTGATGGCCGTCCGGGCTTGCGCGAGCGCATCATTCGATATTTTGTCGATCGGGATGAGGATCATTTTTATTTGGCCCAGAATCTCGTCTTGCAAAAGCTGCTACGTCCATATGACTTTTTCTTAGTGACGGAGGCGCCCCAGGCTCCTCAAAAATAAATATATGCCCAATCGATTTACTGCCGACGAACTGGCCAATTTATTACTGCTGCTGCGGAGCTCGCAGCCCGAAAATGTAGAATTGGCCTTTAGCCTTTTGGCGGAAGGGCCGCAGTCTCCCCAGCTGCGGGCCGCTCTTTTTTATGTCTATCAGTTTGCGCCCACTTCGGCCATTGCCGATACTGCCGAGCGTTTGCTGCGGGCCAATCCGAGGCTAGCCGCTTCTGGCGTGATGGATTTTTACTGGCAGCAGATTAGCCGATCGCTCCTTTTATCTTCTCAGGAAAAGACCTTGGCCCAGCAGCTTCATCTTTGCGAGGCCGAGGCCGATCTGCCGGCCAAGCTATTGGCCGAATGGCTTTATGAGGACCACAAACTGGGAGCCTATTATTTATTGGATGGGGGCAGAAAATCCGATGCAGATCTGAGCTTTTGCCAAAAGGGCAATTTGATCGATCTTTCTCAGGCAGGCCTAGAAGAGTTTCCCATGGCCGTTTTGGCCTATAAAAACCTTCGGCATCTTCGGCTCAATGATAATTTTTTGCGCCGTCTTCCTCCAGAAATTGCCAAGCTAGAGCAGCTAGAAGTCCTAGAGCTATCGGGCAATCAATTGAAAAAAATGCCCAAGGCCTTGCTTTCGCTAAAGCAGCTCAAGCGCCTACAGCTAGGCCGAAATAACCTCAAGCAATTTCCTAGCTTTTTGGCCCAACTCCCTGAGCTAGAAGCCTTAGAACTGACGGGCAGCTGTCAGGTGAATTTGCAAAGAGGCTTGGCCTTGCCCGAAGAATTTTGCCAAGCTCCAAAGTTGCGGCAACTAGGCCTGGCCAACTACAAACGACCCTCTCAGAGCCTCAAAGCCTATACGCCATTTCATAATTACCCCCATTTTAGTGAGCTGCAGCTGCCTGCAGGGCAACGCCTCCCCTTAGAACAGCCCTTGGCCATGGCGGCCCTGGCTTTTGAGCAGAATAAAGAGGGCTTGGCTTTTTTGCTCCGCTATAGCGAGGATTCGGAACAAAAACGGCGCTTATTGGCTCATTTCTATCAGGAAGAGGCCAAAACGATGGACCTTTCTGGGCAGTATTTAGAGCATCTTCCCACCGAAATTGCCGATTTTGATATTGAGATTTTGGACCTTAGTCAGTGCCGAATTGGTTTTGTGGGGAGTTACTACAAACAAACCGAAGAGTTATCTAAAGGTGCACAGCAGATCGACCGAGAGCGGCTCCATATTTTGGGCCAGCTCAAGAATATGCGGGCCTTGTCCTTAAAAAATTGTAGCCTTACGGCCCTGCCTGCCTGCCTATTCGATTTGCCCAATTTAGAGGATTTGGACCTCTCCTATAATCTCTTAGAGGAGTTTCCAGAAAATTGGGGCGGCCTGCCCAACTTGCAGCGACTTTCCTTTTATCAGAGCTTCTCGGTCTATAGTCCCTCCTTAGAATTGCCCAGCAGCTTTTTAGAACTCAAGCAATTGCGAGAGCTTCGGTTCTATTTGCATCGGGCGGCCAAAGAAGGCGTAAAAAAGCAGATTAAGGCGCATTTTGGGCCAGAATTACAATATTTACTCGATTAGTGTTGCTTTTCCCAGGCATAGACCAATAAAACCATGCGGTCATAGGAGGCCAAACCCTCTTCTACGCCTTGCATTTGCAGGTAGGTTTCGTAGGCAATGCCATGTAGGCCCGGAACAAACTCAAAGTAGGGCCCCATCTGAGCATAAATAGCGGCCAAATCTTGATGCACTCCTCGATCAATTTGCGCTCGCAGATAGCGATAATAGCCATAGTCACTATATTTTAACTCCGAGAAAATGTAGCGCCAATAGGCCAGTTGGCCCGTATAACGGATAAAGGCATTGGGCGAGGCCTGACAAGCCAAATAGGCCAAAAAATTACAACTGGCCTCATCGCCAAAGCCATAGCCATGGGCCAGTTCATGCGCAATCGTAAAGGGCTGTTGCAAAGGGTGCAAAGCCGACTCTATATGCGCTTCTCCCGTAAAGGGCCAATAAAACCCCGAGGCATTAAAGCCATAGCCCAAGCCCTTGGGCTGCAAGGCCCGCAACCTAAAATTTGCCCGATGCGGATAGCCCAGTTTGGCCAGCTCAGCCTCCAAACAAGTACGCAGATGTGCCACTAGATCTTTGGGCAAAATGGCACTATCTAAAGCAAAACTATCTAATGGACCAATTTCAGCCCGGGCTTGGGCCACCGCTTCTAGTATCCGAGCCCCTTCGGCCCGCATTTCTTCTTGGCTGAGCGGACGAACGGCCAAGCTAAGCTGTTCTTCTAAGGGAATCCTTGCATAATTGTAGCCCCAAAGGCCCAAAAAAAGACTGACAATTAGGCCTGTAAAATTAGCCGTGGCCCGAACTTGCAAGCCTAAAAATGCTCGCCAACCCCCAAAAGGCCTGGCCCGAAAACTAGCCCAAATCCGATAGGCCGCCCAAATAAAAAAACTGGCCCAAAATAAATAGAAAGCCGCAAATGGTAGGGGCGAAAAAAGGAGGTCTAGCCCTTGGCGGATCCATAAAAAAAGGCCTCTAGCGTAGTAGGTCTCGCAATGAGCCGGAAAAAATCCCCAAAAAATTCTTAGCAAAAGGGCCAAGAGACCAAGCAGGAAAGAGAAATAGTTTTTCAGGAAAAACCGCATATTTTCTATATTTTGGACAACTAATTAAAATGAACTCATTTTGGGGCTGTCTGGCGCCCTTTAGCAATAATACTCAAGTTATGGATTTCCTTTTGGCGCTCAAAGCCTTTTTCTTGGGCTTGATTTACCTAGGCGGCATTTTTGCCTTGGCGGGCTTCCTTTTGCCCATTTTTCCGCTCCCCCTCCTCTTGTATATCCGCCAAAAATTACTACAGTTTAGCGATAAGGTGGCCACAAAAAACGAGGCCAGAGGACTACAACTATGGCGCTTCTCTAGGGGCCTAATGATGAGCATTTCGGCCCTCCTACTCTTGGGCCTCTTGGCCTATGCCAGCTACAGCTTTCAGTGGGTTTTGGGGCAGTATATCGCTGTAGAAACGCCTGCTTTTTGGGGCTATTTTGCCTTGGGGCTGGCCCTTCCTCTTTTGTATTACTTTTGGGTGGTTTGGAAAATGTACAAGCGGCAGTTGGCTACTTTCTAATGACTTTGGGGCCTCCGCCTCGCTTCGCTCGTCGGCGCTACGTTCTGCAGCTCGCAGGTCTGCTCGGCCCTTCACAAAACTTCGCTAAGGCTCGTTTTGTTCGGTCTGGCCCTTTGGGCCACTGCTGCACATCGCTAGGCCTGCGGCGGCTTCGCCGCCTGTCCGCCGCAGAGGGCCAAATTATCTTGCATAAAACATCAGCTTATGAATATCACCTTAGTCCAAGCAAATTTGCATTGGGAAGATGCCTTGGCCAATTTGGCCCATTTTGACCAACTTTTGGCGCCTTTGGCCCCCAAAGAAAGCGATTTAATCATCTTGCCCGAAATGTTTACAACGGGCTTTAGTATGCAGCCCCAAAAGCTGGCCGAGCCCATGATGGGGCCCGCTATGCAATGGATGCAGCAAAAAGCCCAAGCATTGGAGACGGTTTTGGCGGGCAGTCTCATTATTGAAGAAAACGGAAAGTACTATAATCGTTTTGTTTGGATGCCTCCTTCAGGCGATTATCTTTGCTACGATAAGAGACATCTATTTACGATGGCCCAAGAAGATCTACACTATGAGGCCGGCCAAGAAAAAATTATCATTGCCTATAAAGGCTGGCGGATTTGCCCTTTTGTTTGCTATGATCTTCGCTTTCCGGTCTGGAACCGAAACCGCCAAGAGGATAACTACGATTTGGCCATTTATGTGGCCAATTGGCCCGATAAACGCAGCGCACATTGGCGGGCGCTGCTTCAGGCCCGAGCAATAGAAAACCAAGCTTATGTTGCTGCTGTAAATCGGCTAGGGACCGATGGCACAGATTTGTATTATTCTGGATATAGCAGCCTCATTGCCGCCGATGGCGAAATATTATTTCAGCTTAAAGGTAAAGAGCAAATAAAAAACATAGAGATTTCTATAGATGAATTATTAGCTATACGGAAACGGCTCCCTTTTTTGAAGGATAGAACAAAATAGACTTTTGTATAGAATTATTCTATTTAGAGGCTTAGAGGGAGCAAAAACTTAAATTATACACTATAATAAATTATTATATAGTATATTTGAACTACTTGTTCTTCATACATTTTTTAGGGGTTAGTACCTGCTCGCATTTTTGTGGGCAGGTCTTTTTTTTATGTAGGGTGTAAAAATCCTACATTCTGTCATTTATGAGGGGGATTTTTTGAAAAGTGTTTTTTGGGTTTTTAGTAAAATCCATTCTATTTGAACTACTTGTTCTTCATACATTTTTAGGGGTTAGTACCTGCTCGCATTTTTGTGGGCGGGTCTTTTTTTTTGCTCTAAGGCAAGCGTTTGGCTTGGCGGCGCAGCCGCTAGGGCCCGCAGGGCCCATGGCTGAGGGATGGATAGCAGTGGCCGCAGGCCAGACCCAGCCGCCAAAGGCGGCGCAGGGCCGAGCGAACAGCGAGCTGTGACACAGCCCGACCCGCCCGCAGGGCGGGGCAGCCCCAAAAAAAAGAAAATAAAAAAGGGAGCATCGGAAAAAATCCAATGCTCCCAAAATTTTAGAGAAAGAGTGTAAATTTAGTTACCTCGACGTTTTTGCGTTTTGGCTTCTTCTTTCTTTTCTTCCTCTGTTTTCGTTGTACTTCCACGACGTTTTTGGTCCTTAGTCGAGGTTTTTGTCTGCTTATTGCTTTGCTTTTTATCGTTCACCGTAGATTCACTATTGGTAGCGCTATTTTGGTTATTGTTATCAGCTTTGCGGTCGGCAGTATTGCTCGTTCCTCCTCCGGTATTATAAGTAATGGCAAAGGTTTGTGTGGTACTTCCGTTATTGTTTGTGGCGGTAATTTCGAGCAGGTTGCTCCCTGGGCGCAAGCCCATATTATTAGCTTGGAAATTGATGCCTGAGAGTTGGAAGTTCGACATATTCTGGCCATTGAGCTTAAAGCGGACTTGGCTACGGTTATCTACATTCGTGATGGTTGCACGAACATTGACGGTACGGACCGAGCTCGTTCCAAGACGAGGGCTAGTAAAGGTAACAGAAGGTTTTGGGCGGCTATTGGCGCCATTATTTCCTCCTGAATTTCGAGGATCCTTGGTATTGTTATTTCCGCCGATGGTACTGGAGTTTCCGCCAGAAACATTGCTAGAGCAATCGGCTAGGCTAGCGCGTTTATTTTCGGAGTCGCTACCGCCGGCAGTTTGTGCCGAAACAGTAAATGTGATTGCGCCAGAGCCGAGATTGCTTACATCTAGGCGGGCGTTGAAGCGGCTACCGCTTAGGGTAAAGTCAGAAACTCTACGGCCATTAACTTGGAAGCTCACTTCATTTTTGCTGCTCACATTAAGGACCTCGGCTGAAATAGCGGCGAAGCACTTATTGAGGTTGGGGCTAATGCTCACATTGAGGTTGCGTACATCTGGAGTGGGAGCGGGTTTATAGATCACGGTAACGGCATCGCTAGCGGTACCTGCGCTATTTTGCCCTGAAATGCTAATGCTGTTATTGCCTTGGCGTAGGGGGATGTTGGTTGCGCTAAAGCTCGTTCCACTAAAGCTAAAGTTACTCATGGCTCTACCATTCACCAAGAAGCTAACATTACTACTGCTGCTTACATTTCGGATGGTGGCCCGAATTGTCGTGCTATTGCTAGCGGCCATATAAGGGTTGCTAGAGGGCGTAGTAATATCTACAGTTGGGGGTTGTGGAGCGGCTTGATAGATCACCACGGTTTGGTCAGAGGCATTGCCTTGCGCATTCGTTGCACTAACAACAAAGGTATTATTGCCTGTATTCAATCGAATATTGGGGGCCGTAAACTTATTGTTGCTAAAGCGGAAGTTGCGGTTGGTTTGGCCATTAACCGTAAAGCGGATATCATTGGCAGAATTGACATTAAAGACATCGGCTTTAATATCGACTTGGTTTTGGGCCACAGTATGTGGATCGGCAGAAGGAGAGGTAATTCTCACTGTAGGTGCAGGTGCTGGCTTGTAGGTAATCACTGTTTGATCAGTAGCGCTGCCATCTTGGTTGCGCACCTTGATGCTAATTTGATTGCTTCCTTGCTTAAGATTTACCGAAGCGGTAATTCTATTATTGGCAAAGCTGAAATTAGAAACATTCTGATTATTCAGGCTAAAGCTAATTTCTGATTTGCGGCTAATATTGCTAGTTGTAGCAACGATACGCGTATTGGTATTCGGGCTGTTGTAAGGATCTGCCGAAGGCGTAGTAATCTTCACTGTGGGTGGAGTGGGAATACGCTGTGGTTTAAAGATCACTACAGTTTGGTCCGAAGCATTGCCATCTTGGTTATTGGCCGAAACGACAATGGTATTATTACCCTGTTGTAGGCGGACATTATTAGCGACAAAGCTAGTTCCGCTAAAGCTAAAGTTGCGAACGGTTTGTCCGTTTACCGTAAAGCGAACATTACTGCTACTGGCTACATGCTGAATGCTAGCTTTTACCGTTGTGCTGTTGCTTGTACTTGTATAAGGATCAGCTGAAGGCGTCGTAATATTTACCGTAGGGGGCGTGGGAACTCGCTGCGGCTTGTAAATAATCGTCGTTTGGTCCGAAGCATTGCCATCTGGGTTATTGGCCGAAACGACAATGGTATTATTACCCTGTTGTAGGCGGACATTATTAGCCACAAAGCTAGTTCCGCTAAAGCTAAAGTTGCGAACGGTTTGCCCGTTTACCTTAAAGCTAACTGCACGGTTGTTATCTACATGCTGAATACTGGCTCTAATTGTCGTTGTATTGCTCGGCGTGTTATAAGGATTGGCCGAGGGCGTAGTAATATCTACCGTAGGGGGAGTAGGAACTCGCTGCGGCTTGTAGATAATGGTCGTTTGGTCCGAAGCTGTACCATCTGGGTTGCTAGCAGAAATCACCACCACATTATTACCCTGTTGTAGAGAAACATTATTGGCGCTAAAGCTGCTGCCGCTGAGGCTAAATCTGCGAATCGTTTGCCCATTCACCTGCATTTGTACATCACTGCTATTATTCACATTGCGAATTGTTGCGCGGATGCTTGCCTGACTAGCGTTAGAGGTATAGGGATCTGCTGAAGGGCTAGTGATGTTTACCGTAGGAGGCGTGGGGTTGCGCTGCGGCTTGTAGATAATGCTCGTTTGGTCCGAAGCTGTACCATCTGGGTTGCTGGCCGAGATAACCACTACATTATTACCTTGCTGAAGATTCACATTTGTAGCCACAAAGTTGGTCCCCGCAAAGCTAAAGTTGCGAATCGTTTGCCCATTCACCTGCATTTGCAGATCATTCCTATTGTTCACATTCCGAATCGTCGCTCGAACAGTCGCCCGATTAGTAGAAGCCGTATAAGGATCTGCTGAAGGGCTAGTGATGTTTACCGTAGGAGGCATGGGGTTGCGCTGCGGCTGATAAATAATCGTCGTTTGATCCGAAGCATTGCCATCTTGGTTGCTGGCCGAAATAACAATAAAGTTATTGCCCTGCTGTAGGTTGATGCCCGTGGCCACAAAGCTAGTTCCGCTAAAGCTAAAGCTACTAGAGGCCTGGCCGTTTACGGTAAAGCTGATGTCGCGGCTAGTACGCACATTGCGAATGCTCGCACGAATGGTTGCATTATTATTACTGCTGTTGTATGGATTGGCAGAAGGTGTCGTGATGTTTACCGTGGGAGGCGTAGCATTGCGCACTGGCTGGTAGATGATAGTCGTCTGATCAGAACCATTTCCATCACTATTACTAGCCGTAATCACAATATTATTGCTTCCTTGCTGCAAATTGATGTTGCTCGCCACAAAGCTAGTTCCACTAAAACTAAAGTTGCGAATCACCTGACCATTTACCGTAAAGCTGATGTTGCTGCTGCTCCGAACATTGCGAATAGTCGCACGAACGCTCGCACTGCTGCTCGAGCTGTTATAGGGATTAGAAGAAGGACTCGTAATGTTTACGGTAGGGGGATAGGGGGTATTCGTATTGTTGTTTACAGGCTGCTTGTAAATAATGACGGTCTGGTCAGAGGCCTGACCCGCATTGTTACTAGCCGATACCACTACCGTGTTGCTGCCATTTTGCAAAGAAATATTGCTCAAGCTAAAACTTGTCCCACTAAAGCTAAAGTTATTGACCGATTGACCGTTTAGCGTACAACTTACATTGTTGCTGCTGTTTACATGGCGAATGGTCGCTCTTACGCTAGCAGAACTGCTGCTTGTGGTATAAGGATTGGCCGAAGGAGTCGTAATGACTACGCTGGGGGGAGGATCCTGACGAATAATAGGCTCGTAGTTAATGGTGGCCACATCTTGGTCGGTTCCAGAGGGGTTGTTTGCCCGAATGTTGATGTTGTTGGCTCCCTGCTGCAATCGAATCGTTACTTGAAAAGTCCCATTGCTATAACTAAAGTTGTTAATCACCTGCCCATTCTGAATAAAGCGAATGTCACTGGCCGAACGTACGTTCCGAACTGTCGCCCGTACCGTATAACTGCTGTTGTTGGTCGTGGCCGAACTGCCCGAAGGATTCGTAAAACTGACCTGCGGAGGCGCTGCCTGAGGATCTGGCAAAGGCTTCACTTCCTCCTCATGATGGTCCGTCAAACGACCATGAATAAAGAAGTTGGAAAAATGATGAATCTCATTGTTGCCAGCCCGAACAACTCCGTCAAAGTTGTCCGTTAAGGTCCAGTTCACTCGGTGCCCAAAACCAATCGCAAAACGTGGCGTTACCCAATAGCCCAACTCAAAACCTACAGAAGGGGTGAAAATGACGTCATAATCGCCAAATCCATCGGTAAAGGTCTCATAGTCGCCATCACGACCCCCCACAAGCTGGTCCACAATCTCAGAAGAACTCAAGCTAGAATCACCCGCTACACTATTATAAAGGTTGATGTACTCATCATCCAAAAAAACACGCTGGTCCAACTGATCATAAGCTACCCGATACCAACCCAGCCCAATTCCACCATAAAGCGATAACCAGATGTTGTGATTGCGACGTAGGTTCTCAAAGTTGATTCTCGCCTCCAATGATAAATCATTAAAAGCCGTGCGGTGGTTGTGGTATACAAAGTTGCTGCCCCCATTACTCACCGAATAATCTGGGTCAAACAAAGAGGTAGACTGCCCATTCAACAAGTTGTTGTTGCTGATGTCCGTCAACTGATCGTCCTGCCCATAGGTCACAGTCCCCATATAACGCATCCGCAAATCTAAAGATAAGGGCCTGCTCGGACTGTAATAAATGTTCTTGCCTAGGTAGATGGTCCAACCACCCCCCAATTGCGTGCAAGCATCGCTCTGCTGCCAAGCAACACCTCCACCACCACCCAAAAACCAATGACCGCCATAGCCATCGCTCTCCTGAGCCTGTAGCTGCCCCAAACTCCCCAAAGAGAGCAGAAGCACTAATACTGAATAAATAAATGATCGCATAAATTAAGGTTTAAGTTATGTATGTATGTCGGTTTTATTTGGATTGCTCTCAGTCTACTTTCGTGCCAAGCCAACTTTTTTTATAGCCTCGGGAACTAAAACTTTAAAAGCACCAAAAGTACCATTTTTAACGCAAGCGCCTTTGTTCCTAGCTTTTAACTAAATCTTTAGGCGAAAAATAGCTCAGCAATAAACTCCAAAACTTTAGTATGTTAAAATTAAAAAGTAACATTTTTTTAACAAAATTAAAGGACTTTTCTTTTGGGGCCTCCTGCCTTCGGCAGGCGCTACGCTTCAGGGCTCGCAGGCCTGCTCGGCCCTGCGGCCTGACGGCCTTGGTCTGCGGCTTCGCCGCCCCCTTTCACATCGCTAGGCCGGGCGCTTTGCGCCCCCAAAACCGCAAATTTGGCCCAAATTTAAAATTAAGTACATTTAAGTGTTGATTTTTTGGTTTTTAGTTCGTATAGTTAGGGGTATACGCAGTTTTTAGCGCTGCATTTTTTTATCACCTCATTTAAATGTCTTAATTTTGGGAAAAGAAGAAAAAAAGATGATCAAGGATCGCTATATCAATCCACTGACCGATTTTGGATTTAAGAAGCTTTTTGGCGAGGCCGCCAATAAGGAGCTGCTTATCCATTTTCTCAATCAGCTGCTGCCCGAAAAGCATCAGGTGGAGGACCTCGAATATCTCCCTAGCGAACGCCTGCCCTCCAGCTTTCTGGACCGAAAAGTTATTTTTGACATCTATTGCACTAGCAGCCGAGGCGAGCATTTTATTATTGAGCTGCAACGCAGTAAGCAAAATCATTTCATCGACCGCTCTATTTTTTATAGCACTTTCCCCATTCAAGAACAATCCGAAAGGGGCGATTGGAATTTTAAGCTCTGGCCCATTTATACGATCTGTATTCTCGATTTTAAGATCAATCAGCCCAACCCGCATAATCGAGTGATTCGATATGTACAGCTCAAGGACCAAGACAAAGAGCTCTTCTTTGAAGACCTTACCTATATTTATATCGAGCTGCCTAATTTTACCAAAACCCTAGATGAGCTAGAAGATCTACAAGATAAATGGCTTTATCTTTTCCGCTATTTGGCCAAATTAGAAGATCGGCCAGCGGCTTTGCAAGAGCGCATTTTCATTGGGCTTTTCCGTGCCGCCGAAATTGCCAGCTACTCTATTGAAGAGCGCCAAAATTATGAGGTCTCTCTCAAAAAGCATCGAGATATTAAAAATGTAATTGACACCGCTCTAGAAGAGGGCCTAGAAAAAGGCAGAGCCGAGGGCTTGGAAGAAGGCTTAGAAAAAGGGCTAGAACAAGGACGAGAAGAAGGACGAGAAGAAGGCCTAAAAGAAGGAGAAGAACGAGGTTTAGAAAAAGGCGCATTAGCAGCCAAAAAAGCCATGGCCAAACAAATGCAGGCCGCTAATTTACCCTTAGACCAAATTGCGCAAATTACCGGCTGTAGCCTAGAACAACTCAAAAATTGGCTAAAGGACTAGCCCTAAATAATAGAAAGCTTGAACCTTGATGAGGTTCAAGCTTTTTTAGGTCCTACAGGCCCGAAGGGCCGCAGGCTGAGGGATGGGCAGCAGGGCGGCGAAGCCGCAGACCCAGCAAAATGAGCGTAGCGAAATTTTGCGCAGGGCCGAGCGAATAGCGAGCTGCGAGACAGCCCGACCCGCCCGCAGGGCGGGGCAGCCCCAAAAATCAAAAATCAACAATAATATCTTTGCGCTGAATCCGCTGCTCAAAAATATGAGGATAATAATGGCGGAGCTCCCGAACAAAAAGCGCAAGCGGAAGGTCTGCAAAATGGCCATACTCTTTTTCGTAGCTCATAAATGGCTGCCCCGATTTATCCGATTCTTGAAAAATGGCCTCATCTTGCCCATTAAAATCTAGAGGAGCCACATTAAGGTGCTCGCAAAGGGTTTTATTGAAAACGGGGGTGAGTTTGATCCAACGATGGTGCAAAAAGACCTCGGTATAGGCATGAAAAACCATCAGGTCGGTCCGCAGATATTCCTCTACTTTTTTAGTGGCCAAATGGTTGCGCACATTGGCAAAACCGAGGCGGGCGGGAAGGCCTATTGCTCGAAGGCAACTGGCAAAAAGGACCGATTTCTCGACGCAATAGCCATAGTCTTTTTGCAAAATATAACTGGCCCGCAAAGCCTCCTTTTTTAGGCGAAGATGATAAGGGTAGTAGCGCCAGCCATCTCGAACGGCATAGTAAAGCGCCTGCACTTTTTCGGCTGGCGTTTTGGCTTGCGCACTAACTTTTTTTGCAAATTCCTGAATATCAGGATGGTCAGATTCTATAAAATAACTGCTGGCCAAATAGGGCGCAAGCTCTTGCATAAAGATGGATTTTAGCGGTAAAACTTAAATGAGTCGAATATCAGCGAGCTTTTTTTCTCGACAAGAGATGACTAAACTATACTCTCCTGCCCCCTCAAATTTGCTTTTTTTCTGGGCAAAAATTACCCAAACGGGCTCCTTAATAGGGTAGAGGTTTGCATCCAATTGCCATTCGGGCAGCCATTGTCCATGCCCGCTTAACTTTGCCAAAGGCTGATTTTTACTTAAGTAAATTTTGGCAATATCTTGGGCTTCTTCAAAGCTCAGTAGGTAGCGGTCGAGATAGGGCCGTAGCTCCTGGGCCAGCTCTTTGGGGGGCGGAGTTTGGCAAAATAACTGGATGTATTCTTCTAGCTCTTCGGCTGTTTCGCCAAGGCTAGAAAAAAGCAGCTCTTCGAGATCGGGACATTGCCGCAAAATGCGGCAATGTCCCGCCCGCAAGTACAAAATGGCTTGGCCCTTTTTTATGCTTTGCAGATAGGGCACCAAGAGATAAAAAGCCTTGATCAGCTCGCCATGATGCGATTGAATATGGGCCAAAAAGTAGTCTTGGCAGCTTTGGTCCCAAACGTATCGAATCGCCCTAGACATGCGGGCTGGCTTGTTCTGACCAAACGGCCAACTCGTTGCCGCTGGGCTCTATAAAGTGAAAACGAGCCCCTCCAGGGAAAATAAAAATATCTTGGCTAATTTCTCCCCCAGCAGCCTCTACCTGGGCCAAACAAGCTGGCAAATCTTTGGCATAAAGAACCAAGAGGGCACCCCCAGATTTTACCGAAGAAGCCAAAGGCGCTTCATAAAATCCCCCCTCAAAATTAGCCGCAAAAAAGGCCGTATAAGCTGGACCATAATCCTCAAAACGCCATTGAAACACCTTCTGGAAAAAGGCTTTAGTGCCCGCTAAGTCTTTGGCAGCAAACTCTATGTAAGCAGGTTTTGACATGTATTTTTAAGTTACTTTATTTTTTTAATTTAAAATAATAATTTATGTGTATTAAATATTATTTTTTTTGAGCCTAAATTATCCCTGAGCCCCCATTTTAGGCAACTTATAGCATTATTTATAATGCTTTTTTGTGACAATTTTTAATTGTAAGTTATTTATTTTTAATGTTTTATGAAACAGAATTGAAAACTTTCCGTAAAAGAAATGCATACCTCAAAAATGGATGATTAAAACAAGGTTTTTTTTACCTCAAAAAACCTATGATATGAAATTCCCAATCTTACCCCTCATTTTTTTGGCCCTTCCCCTTTTTCTTTGGGCCCAAAAGCCAGTATCTACTGGCAACACACAAAATTCATTGAGCTGTGTCGGCTGCTTTGTCAGTCAATCCGAAATGGCCTTTGATGCGAGTACAAGCACCTTTGCCTTAGTTGATCCCACGGCTCTGCCTCTCTCGACAGTTGGCTATGTTTCTCAAGATTATTCTTTTGCAGCAGCCTTAGCTATAGGCTCAGAACTTCGTCTGGACCTCGCTTTTAGCGATCATAGCATTCTAGCAGGTCTTTTAGGCACTTTAGCCAATGACCTAGTTTTCGACCGCCTAGAAATTGAGCTGCTCAATGGAACCACTGTAGTGAGTACCTATGGCGGTAGCTCTGGAACCTCTCTGGCCGAGCTGGATGTGGTTGATGCAGCTAGCTCTCGATTTAATTTACTCATTCAGATTCCAACGGCTAATATCGACGGGATCCGTATCCGAACAGGCGCCTTAATTTCTTTGGGGGCAGGCATTACGCCTTCTGTCCTAGAAGTCTATGACATCGAGGGCATGCCTACCGACCGCTACTACGCTAGCCGATTTACCGGAAATTCTGGCCAAAACGGCTCGGCCCTAACTTCTTGCCTCAGTTGTGGAGTTTTCAATGAGGTGCATGCCGCTAGCTTAGGAAATGACCCTAACTCTCAGTATGCACAGATGCGCTGGGACATTGGCCTGAGCCTCTTGGGTACAGAGTACCAATATATTGAGTACGATTGGGATGTTAGCCCTAATACCGACTTTTTAGGCGATGCCGACGGTACCTCAGATGCAGTAGTTATTCAGCTCCAAGAAACAGCTCTAGCCAATTTAGGCCTAGATTTAGGCAGCGATCTTTGGGATAATAACGGCTTAGCCCTAATGGCACAGTATAGCGATGGCAGCAGCAGCCTACTCGATAATAGCTCGCCCTTACTTTCTGCAAATCTATTAGGCGCTGGCTCTGGCCGCTTTCAGTTGGTCCTCAATATTCCCGCAGGCAAAACCCTAGAGCGTGTCGAGATCCGAAGAACTGCTCCCACTCTAGGCTTGCTCACCGAGCTCCGTATCTACAATGTTTATTCGGTTTCTCAAGCTAGCCTACCCCTCAAGTTAGCCTATTTTAAGACGAAAAAAGAGCCGCAAAAAGGTATTTTGCTAGAGTGGCAAACAGAAAGTGAGTACGATATGGACCAAATTGTGGTGCAACGCGCTGGCGACGATATGCTCTTTGAGGTCCTTTATACCCTAAGCGCCCAAAATGACCCTCAACAAAACGCAAATTATGAGTTTGTCGATGAACAACCGCTTGGAGGCAATAATTATTATCGCCTCCAGTTTGTCGGCTTTGCCGAAAATGACATCAGCTACTCAGTAGTAAAGGTCGAAAATTGGCAACAAAATAAAGGCTTTACCCTCTATCGCCAAGGAGATAATCTCCGCATCCAAAAGATAGAGCAAGACCGCAAAGAATTGCTCAAATTAGAGGTGTATAGCCTTCAGGGCCAATTGTTGCTGCAGCAAAATTTTGCTCATGCGCAAGCAGAATTAAATACAGCCGATTTACCCAAAATCTTTCAACTACAAGTCGTAGGTGAAAGACAGGCTTACTACCAAGAGCTTATTCCAAATCCTTAGGAATAGCTCCATCTCACTCCTTTTTTAGACGCTCCCTTTTTCTAGGGGGCGTTTTTTTTGGGGCTGCCCACTCGCTTCGCTCGGGTCGGGCTGTTTCAGGGCTCGCTGTTCGCTCGGCCCTTCGCAAAAAATGCTGCGCATTTTTGCTCGGTCTGGCCTTCGGCCACCCTTGTCCATCCCTCAGCCTGCGGCCCTTTGGGCCTGTAGAACGCAGATTTGGACCAATAATACCTAATTGGCCAATGCCTTTTTGCTTCTTCCCACAAAATTACTCACTACTTTAACTACCTCTTTGTGGCGAAAATGACGAGAGTGCCCCCCATGCCGACCATAAAAGACTTCTACCTTATCCCAGCCCGCCGCCAAGGCCCTGATCTTTTCAAAACTAGCCACCTCATCTAGTTCGTCATGCACCAAAAGAACCTCTCCTACAGGTAGTTTATAGCGCTGCTCATACATATTATACTGCGAAATATCCCAGTCAATTTGCCCTTGGATTTTATTAAATATTTTGCGAAAAAGTGCATCGGGTACCTGCATGAACTCCTTGAAAGTTAGAAAGAAATGATAGGGAATAGGATAGGCGCCCATCATCACTAATTTTTGAATATGAACCTCTTTTCGCTCTTCTAGGCCCGCAAAAAAGGAGGCACAAGCCCCCAAAGAATGCCCTATTAAGGCATAAATTTCTTTCTCTTTGCGAAGCAGCTCTTTTAGGCCCAGCATAAAAATGGGCAAATTGCTGGCTTGCCCAGCCGCCGCCCCATGGGCCGCAAAATCAATAGAAATGATGCGGTAATCATCAGATTGGGCCAAAAGGGCCTCTATCAGCCGCTTGAAATCGGGCGTCATGCCCTCCCAACCATGGGCCAAAATAATGGTTTTGCTCCCTTCCCCCCATTCAAATAAACAGTATTCATGGCCCTCTACCTCAAATCGGCTTTTGTTTTTGGCCGTGGCCAAAAACTCCTTATGCCAATCCTTTATTTTACGAGGATTGGGCCGAGTAAAGAGCTGCCAAAATAACTTTGTAGAATAGTTGGGCGCCAAACTGCCCAAGTTGCTGAAATAAAAGCGCAAGGCTTTTACGGCTAAGGGCAATTCTTGCTTTTTGTAAAAATTACCCAACTCTCCAGCTGGCTGTGCTTGTTGTTCCATAATATACCGATTGGTTTTATTTATTGTAGAGGAGTAGGGGATTGCTGACAATCTCTGAGTATGTCTTGGGCCAAATCTGTAGCATCCAATAAATATTGGCTATTATTTAGACTAAGCGTCATAAAAATAGCGCCCTCTAAAAGGGAGAAAATCTGACGGCTGAGCTTATACTCGTCTAAATTGGGCCGAAACTCTCCGGCCTGCATCGCTTCTACAATTAGGCGGCGAATATGATTTTCTAGTTTTTTAATCACTTCTACTACCCGGGCCAAAAATTGAGGATGTTGTCCCTGGGCATCTATTCCCAAATTAAGAATAGGACAACCCCCAAAAGGAATCGCAAAATGGTGGTAATCCTGATAAAATTGCAGAATAGCGGCTAGTTTATCGCTAGGCCGATCTTCGGCATCGACCCTTTTCATGATGGCTTGGCTAAGTTGGCGCAAGTTGTAATTAAAGGCCGCTAGGGCCAATTCTTCTTTATTTTGGAAGTGGCCATAAATGGCCCCCTTGCTAAGCCCCGTGGCTTGGCAAAGGTCCGTTAAACTACTGCCGATATAGCCCTGTTGGTTAAAAATAGGAGCCGTGGTTTCTATAATATGTTGCCTTGTTTTGGCCGATTTTTTCATGCTTGTTGTTGCTTATGATGTAAAACTACAAAAAATACCGATTGGTTTATTTATATTGCAGCGGATTAATGTTTCTTTAATCTAAGGCCGCAATTGGCCCAGCGCTGCGCAGCGGTGGCCGCAGGCCAGACCGAACAAAACGAGCCTTGGCGAAGTTTTGTGAAGGGCCGAGCAGACCTGCGAGCCGCGCAGCCTTGGGTTGACCCACTTTTAAAAATAAGCTTAAATTAGCTCTAAATCAAGATTTATATGGACAGTACAAATGCATCTTCATTTATGCTAAATAAGCAATCAGTAAGAGTATGTTATAGATTAGTAGAGAGTCTAAAAAATAATCCTAACCCACATTTAACAAATGTAGCAAAAACTGATGCAGACCGTAAGGCTTTCATGAGGTTGTTATCAAACAAAAATCTTAGTGAGGAATACATTCAATTTGAGTTTATTGGCAAAAGTAGGGAGTCTATGAAGGTGGTTGAAGAAAAGCTTCTGGCCTTTCACGACACCTCTGAAGTTGTACTGAACAAGCAAAGAAATAGACTAACCGACAAAGAGGGTTTAGGCCCTGGAGGTCGGGAAACAAATTTGTCTGTATTTCTTCACATGGCTCTACTATATGGTCGAGAAAGCTTTCATTATCATGGCTTAGGAGGTGTTCAGCTTTACAATCGATATAAAAATAGAGTAACTTGTAAGGAGGCTGAAAATAGAAATACGGGTCATTTTAGAGGTGAAATTACGAGGTGGAAAGTAAATGTAGAAGAGACAGAATCTGCGTTAAAAGTGATTAACGACCTAATTGATATTTTACATGTTTGTGATCGAGAAGGAGATGTTTATCCCATGATGGAAAGTTTTTTCAGGCAGCATATTAAGTTCTTGATTCGGTCTCGAACAGATAGACGAGCAACGATTTGGGAGGATGGCAAAAAGATTCCATTATGTGATGTCTTTGAACATTATCCAGCAGATTTTGAGACGACAGAAACGGTCAAGAGTAGCCGTAAAAAACTTAACGGGAAGAAGCTAGTTATTCGATCTAAAAAAGTGACTTTTGCCGTTCCAAAATCTTGTAAGTACATTCTTGGCGAACCAAGACCTAAACCAATGACAATCAATGTTATTGAGGTTTTTGAAAAGGGCAAAGGTTTTTCAAAATCTGCCGCTAGAAAAAGAAGCCGAACAAAAAAAGATCATGATGATGAAACCATCAGTTGGCGCTTACTCACAAATGAAGAAATCAACAGCGAAGAAGAGCTCTTAGAGCTTGTTCTTTGCTACCGCAAGAGGTGGTTAATTGAAACATACTTTAAATATTTAAAATCAGATGGCTTTGACATTGAAAACATATGTTTAAAAACAGGTAAAGCTATCCGCAAAATGATACTTATGGCAATCAGTGCATCTGACAAGGTCCTTAAGCTTAAAGAAGCTGGACTTAACCAAGATAATGAAACTCCAGCAACCTCTATTTTCACAGAAGATGAAGTAGAAGTCTTAGATCTTATATTTAAACAATATCTAAAAGGCGAAAGCCAAAGCCCTTCTTTGCGCAATCCATTCACCTCTAAATCAATAGCTTGGGCCTATTGGATCATAGCGAGGTTGGGCGGATTTAATGGCGCAGTAAAGAAAACTAGGCATGCCGTATCCGTCAAAAAAATAGGACTAGGATTAGAGAGATTCATATTTATGTATGATGGATATCGATCCCTAAATTGACACCGCTATAAAAAGTGGGTCAACCCAAGCCGCGCAGCATAGCGGCGGCCGACCTAGCCGAAGGCTAGCCGGCCGCGGGCCCCAAAACATCATTATATCAATCAAATATTTACAGTTATGTCTATTTGGAGAAGAACAGCCAGCTTGGCCCAGCTCAATCAGTTATCGGAAAATACTGTGGTGAGTTATTTGGGCATTGAGTTTATAGAAATTGGGGAGGATTACTTGAAGGCCAGAATGCCCGTGACGGCCAATCAGGTGCAGCCAGCGCGGATTTTGCATGGGGGTGTTTCTGTTGTTTTGGCCGAAACGCTGGGTTCTGTGGCCTCGGTCCTTTGTATAGATGAGGATAGTGGAAAGCAGCCCGTGGGTTTAGAAATCAATGCCAGCCATTTGCGTTCGGTGCCTGAAGGAGGCGAAGTAGTGGGGATTTGTCGCCCTATTCGCATTGGCCGTCAGGTACATTTTTGGGAGATCGAATTGCAGGACCAAAAAGGGCGCCCCATTTGTAGTAGCCGCCTTACGGTCATGCTAAGAGATGCTAAATAAGCCCCTTGAAAAGCCCTTTTTTAAGGGCTTTTTTTTATTTTTGCGCCCTTGATTCGAGACTTTACAAAAAGAGATATGTCAAAGAAATATACCCTTACCGCAGCCCTTCCTTATGCTAATGGGGCCTTGCACCTTGGCCATTTGGCGGGGGCCTATTTGCCTGCCGATATTTATGCCCGCTTCTTGCGTCGACAAGGCAAAGATTTGGCCTTTGTTTGTGGTTCTGATGAACATGGCGCAGCCATTACGATTCGGGCCAAAAAAGAGGGGCGGAGTCCTCAGGAAATTATTGACCATTATCATGCGCTGAATAAAAAAACCTTTGAGCAGCTCGGTATTTCTTTTGACATTTATCATCGGACTAGTAGCGAGCTGCATCATAAAACGGCCCAAGATTTCTTTTTGCAGCTGTTGGAAAAAGGCGACCAATTTGAGCAAAAGACCACAGAGCAGTATTACGATGAAGACTTTAAGCAGTTTTTAGCCGACCGCTATATTCAGGGAACCTGCCCTAAGTGTGGACATGAGGAAGCCTTTGGCGACCAATGCGAAAAATGTGGCTCTACGCTTTCGCCTACAGAATTGATCAATCCAATTTCTACAATGAGTGGAAAAACGCCTGTGCTTAAGGAAACAACGCATTGGTATTTCCGTTTGGACCAGCATGAGGCTTGGCTCAAAGAATGGGTGGAAAAAGGGCAGCTAGATGGCCAGCAATTGCATGACCCAACAAAATGGCGCAAGCATGTTTTGGGCCAATGCCTTTCTTGGATCGAGGGGGGACTGCAAGCCAGAGCCATTACTCGAGACTTGGATTGGGGAATCAAATTGCCCATTGAAAATGCCGAGGGCAAAGTGCTTTATGTTTGGTTTGATGCGCCCTTGGGCTATATTTCGGCCACTAAGGCTTGGGCCGAAGAGCAAGGCAAAAACTGGGAGGATTACTGGAAAGGAGAGGATACAGAATTGATTCATTTTATTGGAAAAGACAATATTGTTTTCCATTGTGTAGTTTTTCCCGCCATGCTCAAAGCAGCAGGCGATTATATTCTGCCCAAAAATGTTCCCGCCAATCAATTTTTGAACTTAGAGGGCAAAAAGTTCTCTAAATCTAGAGGTTGGGTGATTGAACAACATCAATATTTACAAGATTTTGCCGAATTTCCCAATAAGGAAGATGCGTTGCGCTATGCCTTGATTCGCAGTTTGCCCGAAAATAAAGATGGCGATTTCAAATGGGAGGAATTTGTGGCCCTACATGATAATGAGCTAGCCGATAACCTGGGGAACTTCTTCAATCGAGTGCTCAGCTTTATTAAAAAATATAGTGCGGGCAAACTGCCTGCAGCCGATTTAGATTTGCTGATTCAGGGATCTGAGGTGGGTAGTGAAAGCAGCTACAAGAAGGTTTGCCAAACAGAAATCTTGCCTTTGGTAGAGCGTTTGGAGAAAGAAATCATGGCCTTTGAGTTTCGCCAAGCGATTCAAACGGTCCTAGAACTCTCTCGTTTGGGCAATGGAATGTTCCAGAATAACTCGCCTTGGAAATTGGCCAAGGAGAATCCAGAGGCCGCAGAGGTACAAACCGTTTTGGCCCTTGGGGTGCAAATTGCCGCTTGCCTCAATATTTTGCTCGAGCCATTTTTGCCCTTTGTAGCCCAAAAAATGGAAGAGCTCCTCAATTGGTCAGCTGATTTGGATATGGCGAGCTTGAAAGAAAAACTAGCTGCAGGCCAAAGCCTTTTAGCCGTTGGTCATACTTTGGCAGCGCCCAAAGTTATCTTTGCCAAAATCAATAATAAGAAAGATAAGCGCTGGTCTGATTTGATTGCGCAGCAAGAGCAATTGTTGCAAGATCGCCTAAAGGCTTTAGAGGCAGAGGCCAAGCGCAAAGCCCAAGAAGAAGCCAACCAAAAGCGTTTGCCCGAGATTGAGTTTGATGATTTTACGAAGGTAGAAATGCGCTTGGCCAAGGTGATCTCGGCCAAAAAGGTGAAAAAAGCAGATCGATTATTGGAAATTGAGGTAGACTTGGGCGGAGAAAAACGAACCGTAGTTTCTGGCTTGGCCAAATGCTATACGCCCGAAGAGATCTTGGGCCAACAGGTCGTGATGGTGGTGAATTTGAAGCCCAGAAAACTCAGAGGAATTGTTTCGCAGGGAATGATTTTAACGGCTGAAAATCCAGATGGTAGCCTCTCTTTGCTCCAACCCTGGAAGGGCATGCAAGATGGCGCCTTGATTAAATAAGCTCCCGTTTTTTGCGTCTAGAAAGGCGCAAAGCGCTTTGGCTGAGGGATGGAAAGTGGTGCGGCGCAGCCGCAGACCTAGGCGCTGCAAGCGCCGCAGGGCCGAGCAGACCTGCGAGCCACGACAGAGCCCGACCCAAGGCCGAAGGCCGCAGGGGCAGCCCCAAAAAAAGAAAACATAAAAAGCAAAAGGGCAATCAGCGAAAAAACTGATTGCCCTTTTTAGTGTTGTTGGTCTATGTCTTAGCGTTGGACCGTACTTTTATATTCTTGTTGGAACTGTTCCCAGGGGGTTTCTTTGTAGTGATCCTCGGCCAAATAATGCAAAATAGTATCAAAAATACCGACCTCTAGATAGCCCGGAATGCGTTGAATCAGCTGAAAGTCCTCATTGAGAAAAACCACTGTAGGGTAGCTCATTTTGCCATCTAGCAAAACGGCGGCCAGTTGGTGGTAGCCTCTGCGGCCTTGGGGAATATACTTAAAGGTATTGCCCGCAAAAAGAATATCTTTTCGGTATTCGGCATCTAGTTTTACGGGATAAAAGTTGGTATTGAGATAGGCCGAAATTTCTTTTTGCTGAAAGGTATTTTTATCCATTCGCTTACACCAGCTGCACCAATCTGTATAAATATCAATAAAGATTTTTTTGCCTTTGTGGCCGGCGGCCTTATCGGCTTGGAGTTGAGCAACGGCCTGCTCATAAGTCATCCAATTGACATTAGACAAAGGGTTTTCTTCTTCGGTTTCCTCGCTTTCTCCTCTAAAGCTTTTCAGCTCAAAGGTGGCGCTATCGGCAGATTTAGAACTAAGGTTTTGGGGCGTACTGGAGCTACAAGCGAGGTAGATTCCAGAAATAGAAAGAACTAGAGTGGTGGCAATTCTGAACATATAACAAATTATATTTTATAGACAGCTTGCTGTCTTAATTGGGGGAGGACAAGACTATTGGAGCAATAGTTTTGTTTGCTGACAACACAAGAACGCAAGAGTTTTGCCCTTAGATGAATGTCCCGCAAGCTTTTGTTTATATTTAACAGAGCTCAAGATTAACAAAAGAAAGGCCAATAACAAAGCCCCCTTTTCTCTATCCTGAAAAAAGGGGGCTTTCCAAAAGTAGCCAAGCTTACTTTTTGGTCCGCTCATATTGGTTCATGAACATAGCCGTATGCGCCAAAAAACGCTGGTCGGTAAATTTCTCTGCCAAGGTCTTATTAAGGAGCTCCTTGCTGCTATCTTCCATGGGCTTTTGCTCTAGGGCAGTCACCACATCAGCATCCAAACGAGTCTTTAGTTTGCTCCAGTAAGACTTTACATGAGGGTTAATCATGCTGCCATTAAACTGCTTATTAAATTCCATCAAAAGGATATCTACCAACTGTTCTAGGTCCTTTGTATAATCGGCCATTATTTTAAATTTATGGGATAAATGAGAAATAGTGTTTAAAATCAGTTGCTAAAACTACAATCTATTTCCAAATTTTCAAAACGCATAGGGGCAAAAAAAGTGAGCAGCTACTTTCCCCAAAGTAGCTGCTCTGTAATCCCCATGATTTACCCCAAACTTAATTGAAGTTAGAGCAAGTATTTCCTTTTGCTCTATTGCAAATTTACAGCAAGAAAATCCTTTTTTTCTAGGCCATTTGGGCAAAGACTAAATTTAGGTAAAATACTTATTTCCCAATTTGTTCGCCCATCCGAACCGCAGTTTCCATCCCTCTGCGGCTATTTTCCAATAAATCCGCACTCAATTCAAATTGCCCCGGCTCTAAAAGCATGACCACCGTAGAGCCCCCAAAGGCAAAATAACCCATTTCTTGCCCTTTCTCTAACTGGGCATTGGGCGGATAACTAAAATGAATGCTGCCCACCATGGTCGCCCCCACCGGAGCCAGCAAAATATCGCCCCGATCAGCTGTTTTTAGAATACTATAGGCCCTTTTGTTTTCACAAAATACCTTCACAAAATTCCTCGCCAAAGCATAAGGCGAAACCGAATAATATCTCCCCAAAATCTGCTGGGCCTCCTCGGCCTGCCCCGCATAGGGAAAATGATAGCGATGATAATCATGCGGCGCCAAGCGAATGATCAATAAACTCCCCTTGGCATAACGCTCGGCCAAAATCTCATCGCCCAAAAAACGCTTCAAATTAAAGGCCTGCCCCTTCACAAAAAAAGCACGCAGCTCATCAATATGCTCAAAAGCAAGCAGTTTGCCATCGGCCGGAGAAACCAAACCCTCCCCAATAGGCCGAGCCGAAGGATGCAATTTGCGACAAAAAAAGGCATTGAAGTTCTCAAATTCTTCCACTGTTCGCAACGCCTCACTCATATCAATATGATAAGCAGCCACAAAATCCGCAATCTTTTTCGCCGATTTCTCCTTGTCCATCCGCCGACCATACCAAGCCGACAAAAATTTCCTGCGCACCAATAACTCTAAGGGCAGTTTGCCCAACGGACTCTGATACAAAAACCGAATGTATTTCTCCGCCGGTGGCCGCTCCTCACAAAGCGCTCCCGTTTTGCGGTCTATATATTGTATTCCTTGCATGCTCTCTTTTTTTGACTATTATTTATCTTTTGGGGCCTCCGCCTCCCTTCGGTCGTCGGCGCTACGTTTTGCAGCTCGCAAGTCTGCTCGGCCCTGCGGCAGCAGAGCTGCCTAGGTCTGCGGCTGCGCCGCACTGCTCCACATCGCTAGGCCTGCGGCGGCTTCGCCGCCTGCTTTCTCCAATTACAGCAAATCGCCTTATGAAATTACTCCTCCCTTTTGTGTTCTTTTTTCTCCCTTTTTGCCTTTTAGCCCAAGTAGAGGACCTACAACAGCAAGCTCGGCAAAAATGGAGCTTGGGCCAAGAAAAAAAAGCTTTTTTTCTGGCCCACAAAGCCCTCAATGCCACTAAAGATCAAGTCAATTCGGCCCACTACACTAGCCTGCTGCTGCTCTTTGATTTACATCTGCAGTCGGGCCATCTCGAACAAGCCCGACAGTATGGCACCTTAGCCCTACAACTCAATGAACAAGCAGGCTTCCGCCTGGGTTCAAGCCATTTTCTCTATAAGCAATTGGCCCGCTTAGAACAACTAGATGGCCAATATGAAGCCGCCGAGCTATTCCTGATGCAAGCCCAAGAACAACTCCCGCCCTTGCTCGGCCCGCCTAGCCTCGACCGCCTGCAGCTCTTGGCCCAATTGGCCGAAATCTACCAGCTCAAAGGACAGTTGCTGGCCGCTCAGCGAATTTATGACAAAATTTTGCAGCAAAAAAATATCCCCCTAAGAGAAAATCTCCAATGGCGCTATGCCGCCGCTATCTTGGCCCAAAAAAATAAGAAAGGCCAAAAGGCCGAAAGACTGCTCCAAGAAGCCTTAGCCCTTACTGGCCCCAGCACCGCCTACCAAAGCGAAGTCCTAAAGGCCGCCCTAGCCAAAAATGCCTGGAAAATGGGAAAAACCGCTCTGGCCCAAAAACGCTATGAACAACTTTACCAAAATCGAAAAAAAAAATTGGGCCAAGATCATCCGCTCACACTAAGCCTAGCCGGAGAAATGGCCTACTTCTATGAACGTCAAGGCCAATTGAACCAAAGCGAAACCCTTATGCAGCTTTATATCCAAAACCTGATCCAAGAGATTGATGAGTTGGCCCAATATAGTAGCTACCAAGAGTTTTTGAGGCTCCAACAAAGCTTAACCCCCGAAATTAACCGCTTTATGGCTTGGGTGGCCAGACATCCCCAACAAAAATGGCTCAAATGCCTAGCCCAACTCCAATTAGCCGCCCAAGCTAGGGGCCAAGCAGAGGCCACAGCCTTCAAACAAGCCCTAAAATCCCTAAGGTCGCCCCACTTAATAGACCTCAAAATGGATTGGGCCGAAGCCGTAGATAAACTGGCCCAAAGCTATCGCCTCAGTAAAAAAAAAGCGGCCCACCGCTTCCAACAAGCCGAACAAAAAGCAGCCGTAAAAGCCCTAGAAAAAGAACTAAAGGCCGCCCTTCGCCAAAATGATATTCCCTTTTTAGCCCAAAATTATACCCTAGAACAACTGCAAGCCCAATTAGATAGCTCCGAAATAGCCATCAGTATTCTACACTATCAAGACCATAATGGCCAAGATTGGCTAAGCAATGCTAAGTTTGCCGCCCTGATCTTTAGCCAAGATAGCCTGCTCATTTGGCAAGAGCTCTGCACAGAAAAAGCCATGCAGGCCGTCTTGTCACATATTTTTACACTCAAAACAATTAGCGATGTTAATCGCAGCTATTTGTCTATTCCCGGACTAAGCCAATTATTAGATAAAAAGCTTTGGCAACCCCTGCGCCCACATCTAGGGACTAAAAACCGCCTGCACCTCCAATTACCCGCCATCTTACAGGCTCTCTCTTTTGAAGCCATTCAGCAAAGCCATAATGAACGTTATCTCATAGAAGACTATGAACTACATTATTATAGTAGCTTTCATAAATTAAAAAAACGACCCCGAACTTTTGCCCGCAAACAAGCCTTTTTAATGGGGGGCGTGGATTTTGGCCTCAAACCCAAACACAGCCCCTGGCTGCCTTGGAACCCCCTGCCCGCTAGCCTAGAAGAAGTAGAGGATTTAGAAGTAGCCCTATATAATGCAGGCTGGGAAACTGATCAATTGACCAGCGGCTCGGCCAATGAAGTGCGCTTTTTAGAATTGCTGCAAGAAAAGCGTTTTCGCCTGATCCACCTAGCCACTCATGCCTACTTTTTTGAACGCCCAAAAGAAGGCGATGAAGACAGAATTTTCTTTGAAGAAAGCAGCCGCGAACTCAGCCTAGAAAAACAACTGATCCAAGAAGAAGAACAAGCCCTTATGCGCTCGGGTTTGGTCTTTGCCGGGGCCAACCTGAGCTGGCAAGGCCCCGCTAGTCGCGCTATGGCCGAAGCCGACGGCATTCTCACCGCCCTCGATTTACTCAGCCTAGAGCTAGAAGGCTGCGAACTGCTGGTCCTCTCTGCCTGCCAAACGGCCCTAGGCCAAACCAGTAGCCAAGAGGGCCTGCTAGGCCTACCCACCGCTTTTCAGCAAGCGGGGGTAGACTATTTTATGGGCAGCCGCTGGAGCGTGAACGACCAAGTTACCGCCCTTTTTATGGAGCTGTTTTATGAGGCTTACCTAAGAGGAGATTCGCCCCCCAGCGCTCTGCGAAAAGCCCAATTGGCCCTGATGAAAAAAGAAAAAGGACGCTATGCTCACCCTTATTATTGGGCCGCTTTTCAGTTGTTGCGCTAGTTTGCAGGGGACAGGCGGCGAAGCCGCCGCAGGCCTAGCGATGCGAAAGGGTGGCCGTCAGGCCAGACCGAGCAGGCAAAGCCTGCGAAGGGCCGAGCGAATAGCGAGCCCTGACAACAAGGACTTTAGTCCGCAGTTCGACGACCAAAGGGAGTAACCGTAGCGCCCGCAGCTTGGCTGCGGGAGGCCCAAAAACCATAAAAAAAGAGCAGATACCTTTAACCGTATCTGCTCTATCTAATTTAAGGCTATGCTTTAGCCATTAAGCCTCGCATTCTGCTTCATTTTCATAGCTGCTGAGCGGGGGACAAGTACAAATCAGATTTTTGTCGCCATAGGCGCCATTGACCCGATGCACAGAGGCCCAAAACTTATTTCCCCGCACAAAGGGGAGGGGATAAGCGGCTTTGCTTCTCGGATAACTATGGTTCCATTCATCGGCACTGAGCTCGTGAATGGTATGTGGTGAATTGATCAAGACATTATCTTCTGCACTGGCCTCGCCACTAGCAATTTCGTCAATCTCTTTGCGAATGGCCAAAAGCGCATCGCAAAAGCGGTCTAGCTCGGCCTTATCTTCCGATTCGGTGGGCTCTATCATGATGGTGCCGGCCACCGGGAAGGAAAGGGTAGGAGCATGAAAGCCATAATCGATGAGGCGCTTGGCCACATCTTCTGCCGAAACATGTAGCTGCTTAAATTTGCGCAAATCAATGATCAATTCATGGGCCGCCCGACCTTTTTCGCCAGTATACAATACCTCATAATCTTGCTCCAAACGGGCCTTGATATAGTTGGCGGTTAGAATCGCATAGGCCGTGGCATCGGTACAACCCTGCGCGCCCAACATACGGATGTAGCCATAAGAAATGAGCAAAATACTAGCCGAGCCCCAAGGGGCTGCAGCCACCGCTTTGGTGCCTTGGGCTCCACCTACCTGATCAGAAATATAGTGTTTGGGCAAGAAAGGCTTGAGCTTATCATTGACGCAGATGGGGCCCATGCCAGGTCCACCTCCCCCATGCGGAATCGCAAAGGTTTTGTGCAAGTTCAAATGGCAAACATCGGCACCAATGAGGCCCGGAGCAGTGAGGCCCACCTGCGCATTCATATTGGCCCCATCCATATAGACCAGCCCGCCGCAATCGTGAATCTTTTGGCAAATCTCCTGAATGGCCGTCTCAAATACTCCATGCGTAGAGGGATAAGTGACCATTAGGCAAGAGAGCTGATCCTTGTATTTGTCGGCCTTTTTATTGAGGTCCTCCACATCAATATTGCCCTTCTCATCGCATTTTACCACCACGACCTTCATGCCGGCCATGACCGCAGAGGCGGGGTTGGTGCCATGGGCTGAAGAGGGAATCAAGGCGATCTTCCGCTGCGATTGCCCATGGGCCAAATGATAGGCCCGAATACTGAGCAAACCACTGTATTCTCCCTGAGCCCCAGAGTTAGACTGTAGCGAACAGGCCGTGAATCCAGTAATATCAGATAAATAACGCTCCAACTCATCAAAGATTTGCAGATAGCCCTCCGCCTGATCTAAGGGCGCAAATGGGTGCATCTGACTAAAGGCAGGCCAAGAAACGGGAATCAATTCGCTGGCCGCATTCAATTTCATGGTACATGACCCCAAAGAAATCATAGAGTGCACCAAAGACAAATCTTTATTTTCCAAGCGCTTGATATAACGCATCATTTGGCTCTCTGACTGATAGCTATTAAAGACCGGATGCTGCAAATAAGCTGTTTCTCTTTGAAGCTGGCTAGGAATTTTAGGCGAGGCAAAAGCAGCCGCATAACGCTTGGCCAATTGCTCGGCTGTAGCCTCCGATTTTTGTCCCTTGAGTTGGGCAAATACATGAACCAATTGGGCAATGTCTTCTAGCTTAGTGCTTTCGTCTACCGAAATTTGCACATAACGGCCCATATCATAAAATAAGTTGATTTCTTGGGCCAAAGCCAATTCTCGCAGCTTATCCTGCTCGGCTTTCTCCAAGACATCAATTCGCAAGGTATCAAAATAGGCTTTGTTTAGTTGCTGAAAGCCCAAACGGCTCAATTCGGCCTCTAAAACCTGCGCATGTCGATGAATATTCTCGGCAATTTTACGAATCCCATTAGGTCCGTGATAAACGGCATACATACTCGCCATAATGGCCAACAAAGCCTGGGCGGTACAGATATTAGAGGTGGCCTTATCTCTACGAATATGCTGCTCTCTGGTTTGTAGAGCCATCCGCAAAGCAGGCTGCCCTTTTTGGTCCAAAGACATCCCAATAATGCGGCCCGGAATCTGACGGACAAACTCCTCTTTGGTCGCAAAATAAGCCGCATGAGGTCCACCAAAACCCATAGGCACCCCAAAGCGCTGCGTATTGCCCACTACGGCATCTGCCCCCCATTCTCCAGGGGCTTTCAATAAGGCGAGGCTCATCAAATCGGCGGCTACAATGACATAAATGCCCGCGGCTTTGGCCCGCTCTACCGTCGCTTGAAGGTCCTTGACCTCTCCTCTAGAGTTGGGGTATTGCAATAAAATTGCAAAGATTTCGGGGTCCTTAAAGCGCATGCGATCCGGATCGGCCACGGCAATTTCTATCCCCAAAGGCTCGGCTCTGGTCTTGAGTACGTCTAGGGTCTGCGGATAAATTTCTCGGCTAACCAAAAGCTGGTTGGCTGGATTTTTCTTGTTTTTCCGATTCTTAATTCCATAAAACATCGTCATGGCCTCAGCCGCCGCAGTGGCTTCATCCAACAAAGAGGCATTGGCTACGGGCAAGGCCGTCAAATCACTGACCATCGTCTGATAGTTCAGCAAAGCCTCCAAACGCCCCTGGGCAATCTCTGCCTGATAGGGCGTATATTGGGTGTACCATCCCGGATTCTCAAAGATGTTACGCAAAATGACATTGGGCGTCAGCGTATGATAATAGCCCTGACCAATATAGCTTTTGTATAGCTTGTTTTTGGCGGCAATTTCTTTGAGCTCGGCCAAATAGTCCGATTCAGAAAGGGCCGCAGGCAGTTGCAAGGGCGTTGCTCTTCTAATGTTTTCAGGGATAGTCTCCGCAATAAGGGCCTCTAAAGAGGGAAGGCCAATTTGCTTCAACATATCTTGAAGCTCTGTTGCATTTGGTCCAATATGACGCTGCACAAAACGATCGGGATGCTGGAAAATAGACATCGGCGTTTAGCTTTTGAGCAAAATTAAATTTTGCCTTTTTTAAAGAGTTGAGTTGATACTTACTACTTCTTTGGTTTTTAGCTGCTTAAGTAGTCAAAGGGTAAGAACGGTTAGCTCTGCCACAAAGCTAATTTTTTTAGACTAGATTCTAAACCGCTTTGCCCTAAAAAACAGATTTATCTACACAATGTTTTTTCTTTTTTTGGGGCCCGCGGCCAGCAAGGCTGGCCGCCGCTATGCTGCGGGGCTCGCTGTTACTTGCTTCGCTGCGTCGGCTCCCGTTGGTCGGGTCGCTCGGCCCTTCGCTTTTCGCTGCGCTCAAAGCTCGGTCTGGCCTTCGGCCACCCCTCCGCAGCGCTGGGCCTTTGGCCTTCGGCCATTAGTGCAGCTGGAAACCCGCAGCCTGATGAGGAGCCAACAAGACTGCTGGCGGCCTTTTGTACAGAGGGACTCCAATTGTTAGGGAGTTGTTAAAAGTGGAGATAATGTAACAAAATGAAAAAAGGCAAAAGTTAGGTCTGGCTGCTAGCCGAGTAGGTCTGGCTGCTAGCTGGGTGGGGTCTGGCTGCCAGGACTGTTCAGGATTTTGTGTATTAGAATAAAATTTGGGCCTTTAGCTGGCTAGGATTTGGCCAATAGTCGCCTAGGGACAGCCCCTAGGCTAATCCAATGGAGTCAGCCCTAAAGGGCCTCAAAGGCTTATATACATGCCCTTGCTAAGTAGTTATTTCAAAGAAGGACCTCATCCAAAGGCCCTCTTTAGAGGGCTGTCTAAAAAAGCTAGCCTAGGGGCTTGTCCCTAGGCCGCAAAAAGGAGAAACACAAAATTTTCAACAGACGCTTATTTTTCTCCCCCATAGCTAGGGCTATGCCTTTAAAAAATGCCTTGACAAGCCTGAAATTTTATCAAAGAATGGCCGAAAAGTTAAATTTATGAGGGTTTCAACCCTCATCTATATATCATTGCGAAGCAATATCATTTTGCTGTAGGTTTCAACCTACAGTATCGGCCTAGGGGCCTGAAAGGGGGCGGCGCAGCCGCAGACCAAGGAGCCGAAGGCGACGCAGGGCCGAGCAGACCTGCGAGCCCTGAAAGGGCCCGGCCGCCGAAGGCGGCAGGCCCCAAAAAAAACAATAAAAAAAGCCATCCCTACAACTAGGAATGGCTTTTCGTTAAGGCTTAATGCTCAAACTGTAACTTGGCCAGTTGTTGATAAACCCCATCTTCTTTTTGGCTGAGCTCTTGGTGGTTGCCCTGCTCAATGATTTCGCCATGTTCTAAAACATAAATGCGGTCCACCTCTCGAATGGTGGCCAAGCGGTGGGCAATAATGATTGAGCTGCGGCCCTGCATGAGGGTATTGAGGGCCTCCTGGACCAGCCGCTCAGATTCGGCATCTAGGGCCGAGGTGGCCTCATCTAGAAGCAAAATTTTGGGGTCCTTCAGAATAGCCCGAGCAATGGCAATCCGTTGGCGCTGCCCGCCCGAAAGCGTGATCCCCCTTTCGCCCACAATAGTATCTAAGCCCTCTGGAAACTGCTGGATGAACTCCCAAGCATTGGCTTTTTTGGCCGCTTCAATGAGTTCTTCCTTGCTGGCGCTTAGCTTTCCGTAGGCAATGTTTTCTCGAATTGTTCCGCCAAACATCATCACTTCCTGAGGCACAATGGCCATATTCTGGCGCAATTGGCTCAGGTTATAGCCACTAATATCTTGGCCATCTATCAGGATTTTTCCCTGCTGTTGTTGGTAGTAGCGCAGCAAGAGCTGCACAATAGTTGATTTTCCGGCCCCAGAACTACCCACTAGGGCCACTTTTTCGCCTGCGGCCAACTCAAAGTTGATATTTTTGAGCACCTGAATATCAGGCCGAGAAGGATAGCTAAAGGCGAGCTGCTCAAAGCGAATATTCCCCTGAAGTCGAAGCTCGCCCTCTGGCGCCTCAGCGGCTATTTCGGTATCTTGCTCCAAAATATCTAGAATGCGCTCCGAGGCCCCCACGGCCCGCACCAACTGCTCGTAGAAGTTCCCCAAGCTAAAGAGCGAACCGCCCAAAAGAGCTGTATAGGTAATAAATTGGACAAAGTCGTCAGAGTGAAATCCATTGGGGTCGGCCTCGTCAATCATGCTCGCCCCGATCCAAAGAATGAAGAAGATGGCCCCAAAAAGGACCGCAATGATAAAGGCAATGAACAGTCCCCGAACTCGAGCAAAACGCAGGGAAATCTGCACCACATTATCTACCGAGCGACCATAGCGTTTCCGTTCAAACCACTCTGAGGTAAAGGCCTTGACCACCGCAATGGCCGAAAGCGTTTCGTCTAAAATCACATTGGTCGCGGCCAATTCATCTTGGCGGTTTTTAGACAGTTTGCGAATGTAACGGCCAAAGACCATCGCAATGATAATAACCACCGGAAAGGTCCCCAGCATAATTAAGGTCAGCTTGGGGGCAATAACGGCAATAAAACTCAAGCCACCAATCAAGATAATGAGCTGCCGAATAAATTCGGCCAAGGTAATCGAGATAGCATCTTGTAGTTGCTGCACATCGGTGGTGGCCCGGCTAGAGAGCTCGCCCACTCGGCGCTGCTCAAAAAAGTGAATCGGCTGTCGAACCAGTTGGCTGTATAGGTCTTTCCGAATATCGGCCATCGATTTTTCACTCACATAGGTAATGAGCAGGGTGCGGATATAAGAAAAGCTCGCCTGAGAGATTAGCAAGGCCAAAAGTAACCAACCAATACTATTAAAGGTAAGGCCATAGGCCGCCTCACGGTCGGGGTCGGCAATGGCAAGTAGCTCTCCAGCAGCCCAAGGGAAAACCAAAAAGACAGAGCTACCCAGCATGAGCAAAATGAGCGAAAGCCCAAAAGCTGTACGATAAGGCTTAATGTAAGCAAGTAGTTTGAAGGCCCGCTTGAGCCCATCTTTTTTGAGTTTTTTTTGCCCTTTTGGGGCCTGATCATCTTGTTTAGACATTGTTCATTTCTTCTTACTGGCCCAAAAATAGGCTGTTAAGGCGCAAAAGTAACAGTTTTTTCAACAATAAGCAGGAGGAAGGGTTGGCTAAAATTTCCATATTTATGTCATTTTTTGGCCAAAAAAAAGGCAAAACAACTGTGGTTGCCTTGCCCTTGCCTTTATTCCTTTGGCGCTTTTACATCCGCCAAAATCAATAGCTCTACCTTTTCTTGAGGCAGATTTGTTTTGAGTGTGATGGTTTTTCGCTGCAGGCCTTTTTTGCCTTTGCTATTAAATACCACCTTGATTTTGCCCCTTTCGGCTGTTTCTAAGGCCTTTTTTGGATATTCGGGCACAATACAACCACAGCTCCCTTTGGCATTAAAAATTTGCAGGGGCATATTGCCCGTATTCTGAAACTCAAACTCAAATTCTACTTTTTGCCCCGCTTCTAGCTCGCCAAAATCATAGACCGTTTGCACAAATTCCATTTTTGGGCGGGGAATAGCCTGCTCCAAAGCCGCAATTTTCTCTTCTTTCAAGAGCAGCTCCCGATTCATCTTTTTTGTCAAGCTCTCTAGGGCCAAAAGCCTAGCCATCATAGAGTCTTGGCGGGCAATGCTGTTGTTTAGGGCCTCTTGCAGCCCCGCCTGTTGCTCCAACATCCGCAGTTGGTTCAGGCTCTCTTGTTCTAGCTTTTCAATTCGGGCCAATAACTCTTTTTTCGATTGGGCCATCAGGCTGCTGCCAGTTATACTCAATAGTAGGCAAAGCAGAAGCAGTTTCATTTGCTGCAATTTCATAGGCAATAACTATTTTTTTTATGAGATTATTTTTTTGGGGCTGCCCCGCCCTGCGGGCGGGTCGGGCTGTGTCAGGGCTCGCAGGTCTGCTCGGCCCATCGCTTTTTCGCTACGCTCAAAAGCTCGGTCTGGCCTTCGGCCCCCCTTATCCATCCCTCAGCCTGCGCGGGCTTCGCCCGCTGCTAGACCGAATAAAGGCCCAAAATAAAAAACTAAGGATTCCATTTCTTTTTGCCATAGGCATAAAGTTCTTGCAGGGCCGTACTGCCCAAAACCGCAATACAGGCCGATGTGCCCAAAGCCCCCCCATAGCCCTTGAAAAATTGACTCTGGGCAAAAAAGAGGGCCGCAAAAATTAGGGCCGAAACCAACTGGCTGGGCAAATTGGGCAAACGATGCGCCTGCGACATGCCCGCAAAACTAGCCCCAAAAAAAATAAGAGGCAACTCTTCTAACCAAAAATTACCCAAAGATTGGGGCAACAACAGCAAAAAAAGCGCTAGGCCCAAAGTTGGCAAGGCCGAAGCCAATACTGCCGAAAAATGGGCGTAGCGCTGTAGGTATAAGCTGCTGTTTTGGCCCAAAATGCTAATCAAAAAGATAAGAAAAAAGCGAATCATGGACCAAAGGTAAGCAATCGCTTAGATTTTTTGTATTCGACTAAGGCCACGGCGACCTTTTAGCCACTGACGAACCTCTAGGAGGTAGGAGCCCGCTGGCAAATCCGAAATGTTAAGCTGAATTTGGGCCGATTCGCTCTCTTGCCGCTGCACAACCTGCCCCGCCATATTATAAATGCTGATTTGGCAAGGCCCCTCGGGCAAGTCTAGCTGGACCAAATTGCTGCTCGGATTGGGGTAGGGGCGTAACTCTAGGGCATTTTCCATCTGGGCCACTGCCGTAGACTGAATAATGCTTAGGCCCCCAACAAAGGGATCGGACCATTTGGGGTCGGTATAGACATTACTGCCAGAAAGGGTAGCCAAAAAGGCGGCTAGGGCATCTTTTTGGGCCTGCGTCAAGTTTAGCTGTCCCCCTGGACCAGACAAACGAGCATCTAGGTTGCTATTGTTGGGGTTTTGAGGAACCGCATTATAATGATTGATCAGCTGCTGAAGGTTGTTGATGTTCCCATTGTGCATCAAGGGACCATTGAGCTGCCCCTGAGGATTAACAATATCTCGTAAAGAAGGCGCTCGAGTATTGGTCAAATCTGTACTCGTGCCATCTGCGGTAGCAATGATGCCGTTGTTGTTGGTCGCTGGGTCAATGTCAAATTCGGGGGCGCGGTGACAACCTTGGCAGCCTGCTCCGCCATTAGCGGGAAGCTGAATAAAGAGCTGTTTCCCTTGGTTTTCTTGGGCCGTAAAATTGCCAAAGTTCTGGTTAATATTGCCATTGGTTTGGGCCAAACCTTGGTCAAAGCGGCTATCAAAAGATTGGATAGAGCGCACAAACTGAGAGAGGGCCTCCTGCAGACGGGCTTCGGTTACAATCGTATCGCCATAAACAAAGGTAAAGAGTTGTTGGTAGCGAGGGAGTGCACTAAGGCGGCGAAGAAGAGAATCTAAATCGGGCTGTCCATTGCTGCCCGAAAAGCCCATCTCTATATGGTCCTGAATGGGTTGTGTGGTCTGCTCGGCTAAGCTCAGGGCACGTTCATCCCAAAAGAATTTTACCTCTTCGGCAAAGCGGGCATTGATGAGGCGCATAGAGTGGCGGCCCGTCAGCCCGCCATCTAAGCCTAAAGATTGTTTGGCCGTATCGCCAAAGGCAAAGGCCTGTTGGTGGCAGCTTCCACAAGAAATGCTGCTATTGGCCGAGAGCGCCTTATCATAAAACAAGACACGGCCCAAAGTAGCCACTGCATCACTCATCTGTTGGCCTGCTGGCAGATTGTCTTGCTGAATATAAGGGGGAACAGTTTGGTTGGCGTAATTGTCTAGCTGGTCCAAATTAATGGTACTAGCGCCAAGTACAAGGGCTATGAGCGCAGCCGCAAAAACAAAGGATAATCGCATAAGTTGTGGAGTAAAGGGTAAGGAAAGCGTTTAAGGGCTTTAGGATAGTGCTGATGGACAAAGGTTTAAACATTTCCTTAACAACTTAAGCCTTTTTCTAGCTAGATAAGGTTTAAATTGAGGCCCAAGTTTTTGCGCTTAGACGGAAGTAGGCCGTTGTTCTTGAAGAACAACGGCCTACTTTTTTGGGCCAAACTGGCCTTTTGTCTAGCTCGGGCGCGGTAGCGCCAGCCGGCTGAGAGATGGATAGTGGTGCGGCGTAGCCGCAGACCAAGGCGCTTTGCGCCGCAGGGCCGAGCAGGCTTGCGAGCCACGACACAGCCCGACCCGCCCGCAGGGCGGGGCAGCCCCAAATTCTAGATATTGAGTGGATTGTGATAGAACATCCAGACAAAGGCCAGGATAACCGTGGGCAACATAATGCCTCGGGTAAATTCATCGAGGCGGCGGCGGTTGGCCATGGCCACGGGAATCAGGTTGCCACAGATGGCAATCAGGTGGAGCGTGCTGTCCTTAAAGCCGGGCCAAGCCGTGGCATAGGTATCGAGCATTCCTGATTGTAGTAGAGTTTTATTGATGGCAAAGACGAGGGCAAAGCTAATGAGGGGCGTAATGAGTCCCCAAGCCAAGCCATATACCAATTGATCTTTAAACAGTTGCATAGCTTATACTTCTTCCAGAAATTTGAGATAATTTAGAGCGGGATAGGCCGTGAGGTCGTGCATAGAGGGCACCACAGAAACGTAGCCATTTTCTAGGGCGCAAACGTCGGCATTTTCGTCTTCTTTGGCTAGGGTAAACTTGCCTGTGAGCCAGTAGTAAGTGCGGCCCATGGGGTCGGTATTTTCCAAAAAGTCTTCGGCCCAATGCCCCTCTGCCTGATGGCAAACCTTAATACCTTTGATGGCATCGGCGGGCAGTTTGGGGATATTGACATTGAGGAGCAGCGTTTCTTTTAAGCCTTGTTCAAGGACCTGTTTGATAATTTTTCGGGCATAGATTTTAGCGGCTGAGAAATCGGCATCAATGTTATAGTCGAGCAGAGAAAAACCGATAGAGGGAATCCCTTCTACGGAAGCCTCCATAGCGGCGGACATGGTGCCCGAGTAAATGATATTGATGGAGGCGTTGGAGCCGTGGTTGATGCCTGAAATACAGAGGTCAATATCTTCATTTTTAAGCAAAACGTGTTTGGCCAACTTGACACAATCTACGGGGGTACCCGAGCAGGCATAGGCGGGGATATTGGGGCCAAAAATGCGTTGTTCTTTGAGGCGGAGGGGGTGTTCTAGGGTAATGGCATGCCCTTGTCCAGATTGTGGACTATCGGGGGCCACCACATAGACCTGCCCAAATTCTTGGGCCACTTCTACAAGGGCGCGGATGCCGGGGGCGCTTAGGCCGTCGTCATTGGTAACTAATATATTTAGCGACATAATTTAGGTAGCGTTTAAAAGAGTTTAGCCATTAGATATTCGTCAATGTACTCGCCATTGACTCTGGCCGAATGTTTTTTTGTGCCTTCTATTTCAAAGCCTCGTTTTTTGTAAAGGGCGACCCCTCTTTCGTTATGGGTCATGACGGTGAGTTCGAGGCGGTGGATGCCGTTTTCTTGGGACCAATCCTCTAGGGCTGCAAAGAGGGCGTTGCCCAGCCCTTGGCCCCAAAATTCTTTGAGGACCGAGATGCCAATATGCATAGCGTGTTTAATGCGCTCGCCCCGACCATAGGGGAAACTGCCCGCAATATGGCCAATGAAACGGCCACTTTCTTCTTCTACGGCCAAAAAGATGCGATGAATGCCCGTAGCCACAGCCATGCGCAGCTGAAAGCTATTCATTTGCCGCTCGCCAGGCTCTTGCAACATAAAGTTACTTTCGGCATCGGTGGTTTGCAATAGCTCAATAAAGGCCTTGGCATCTTGGGGTTTCATGGCACGGATAATATAGCCCATAGTTATTCAGATTTCTTTTTCTGTTCTTCGGGGTATTCAATGCGCACATGCTGAATGCTGCGGAGCATTTTCTTAAATACCGCCTTAATTTGATTGAGTTCTTTAAAGGTAATGTTTGTATTTTGCAATTGGCCCAGCTCTAATTTGAACTTGACAATTTTGTCTACCAATTGGTCAATATCTTGACCCGTAGGATTTTTTAAGCTTTTGGATGCCGCCTCAATGGAGTCGGCCAACATCAATATGGCTTCTTCTTTATTTCTGGGCGCTGGTCCAGGATAGGTAAAGTCGGCCGGGTCTACTTCTAAGTCCGGATTCTCCTTTTGGTACATCCGATAGAAGTATTCTACTCTTGTGCTGCCGTGATGCGTGGCAATAAAATCAACCAAAGCCCGAGGTAAACGGTATTTTCTGGCCAACTTGACCCCCTCGGTCACATGCCCAATAATTATAGCCGCACTCTCTTTATAAGTCAATTCCTCATGCGGATTATATTGGTTTTGATTCTCTATAAAGTAAGGCGGATTGAGCATTTTACCAATGTCGTGATAAAGGGCCCCAACCTTGACGAGTAGAGCGTTTCCACCTACTTCCGAGCAAGCCGCCTCGGCCAAGTTGGCCACCTGCAAGGAGTGTTGCATCGTCCCCGGCGCCTTGAGGGATAGCTCTTTGAGCAAGGGCTTGTTGAGGTCCGAAAGCTCTACCAAAGTGATTTCAGAAATGAGCCCAAAGATGCGTTCTAGTAAAGGGATCAAGGGATAGGTGAGTAGGGTCAAAAAGACGTTAAAGCTAATCCAACCCAAGTTGCCCCATTCTACGCCTTCCTCAATCAAGCGGCCATCTTCGGCCAAAACAGGCGAAAAGGCGCCTTTATGAATGAGCTCTAAGCCTAAATAACAAGCGGCATAGGCAATTCCAATATAAAGGACCGCAAAAAAGAAGTCGGTCAAATAACGGGTTTTGCGCTTGGTCAATACGGCCACCATGCCCACAATAATCTGGACCAAAATAAATTGATAGTCCAAAGACAGCAGCATACTCGCAATCAGAATGATCACAATATGTGTAAAGAGCGCCATCTGGGCCGAGAAAAAGTTCTTGATGACAATCGGCACAATGCAAAAGGGAATCAGATAAGAGCTCAACTCTGGCAATTGGTCTACCGCAAAAGAAAGGTAGGAGTAGCCTCCAATAAAGACCAAGATAAGGCTCAAATGCTGGTTGTTCTGAAAGAGCTCCGGCGAATAGGTCCGTATGAAAATACTAAAAATAGCAATCAGGGCCAAGGTCAAGAGCAGATAGCCCAAATAAATCAAAAAGCCGTTTTTGTGCTGGTTGATCTCCTGGTCGTATTTCTCTTTATAGGAGATCAGTTTGGCATAAGCCGTAGAGTCTACCAATTCATTTCGCCGAATAATCAGCTCGCCGGCCTTGACCATCCCTCTGGTCAGCGAGACATTATCAATGGCCAGGGCTTTGTTTTTGGCGGTCAAAGAGGCCTCGTAGTTAATATCGGCTTGGGCCATCAAACTGTCTAATAGGGCCAAAAGGAGCTCGGTTTGCTCCGAGCTTTGGGGCAGTTTCCCCAAGCTATCTACCACAATCTGGGCGGCCTCTCGCTGCGAAAGGAAGTCGAGGGCCTGATGCTCGCCTAGTTCTATTTGCTGCTCAATTAAGCGAAATTGCAGCTCTTTGCCCTCTGCCTGATGCTGGCTGGCCAGCTCTATGATGTGCTGCTCATAGGTTTTGGCCAGCAGACCTTGCCCCAAATCTTGGGCCTGGCTACTATCTATTAGGGCCCGAACACTATCATTCAATTGCTGGTAGCGCTGGGCAAAAGCCGTTTCAAAGCTAGCAATTTGCTCTTGGCCCAAGGCCGCATTCAAGCGGTAATAAGGCATGAAGTCTTTGGCCAAATATTCCTTTTCTTGGGCCAATAGGGTTTCCGATTTCTTAATCGGAAAGGCAAAAGGCGCTCTGAGGTCCTCATAACGCCAACTTTCTCCCGGCTCAAAGCTATAGTCCAAACGGATGTTGTTGGGAAAAAAGAGGCTAATAAATAAAACTAAAGCCCCCAACAAAACATAGCGCACAATATGCGGAATGGTTTGCAGGTATTGCTGTATCGCATTTTTCTTTTTCATAATTATTTTTTGCAGTCTGGCCAAAATACAAAGATTCAATGGCTTTGCTGATCGCTCTTCTGTTTTTTTTGGGGCCCGCGGCCAGCAAGCTGGCCGCCGCTATGCTGCGGGGCTCGCAGGTCTGCTCGGCCCTGCGCGGGCTTTGCCCGCTGGGTCTGGCCTGCGGCCACCCCTCCGCAGCGCTGGGCCTGCCCGATGCGCAAATAAAAAGGCCAGCGCTCTGTAGAGCGCTGGCCAAGTTGGTCCATTCGTAAATTTAATCAGGGCGGCTCGGCCAACAGGCGGCTGCTAAGCCGCCAATCGGCTGAGGGGCTGTAGCAGGGCCGCCGAAGGCGGCAGACCAAAGGCTTTTGAAGCAAAGCGAAAAAGCCTGCAGGGCCGAGCAGACCTGCGAGCTGCGCAATGGCCCGACCCGCCCGCAGGGCGGGGCAGCCCCAAATCATTATCGAATAATTACTTTTTGTACTTCTTGTTGGCCCGTTTTGCTACGATACTGCAACAAATACTGCCCTGCGGGCAAGTCCGTCAACTGAAAGCTGCTATACTGCTGTCCTTGGACCAACTGCTGCTGCTCGATGAGGCGGCCCATGAGGTCAAACAAAAAGAGTTGTCCGCCCGCTTCTAATGGCGCTTCCCACTTTACGACAAACTGGCCTTGGTTGGGGTTGGGAAAGAGGCTAAAGCTGTTGCTTTGGGCCAAGAAATTATTGCTAGTCGTGGTATCTACATAAGCAGGGCGATAAAAAGAAAGCCCCCCACGGATATTGCCCAGCACAAAATCGCGCTGACCATCGCCATCCAAATCGGCTACGGCAATGGTACTGTTGCGTCCCTGCCAAAAGCCCATAAAGTCTAGGCTAAGGGTGTCGTAAAGGCCCGTTACATTGCCGTCAATATTGTTAAACTGTAGAATTTTGCCATCATCATGGCCCAAGAAGAGCTCAAAGTCGGTCCCTATATCTACAAAATGTGGAGCGGCTAAGCTGCCCCCATAGGCTGTGAGGTCAAAGCCAAAGGTGTTGCTGCTCGGGCTGCTCGGAAAGTCGGGCGTATTGGCATCTCCATCATTTTCATAGTAGTACATTCGGCCAATATCATTACCGATCACAAGGTCAAGGTCGCCATCTCGGTCCAAATCCATAAGTTGCGGATAAGCGACGCTACCGGCATCAATGCCCGCAAAACTATCTGTGCGATTGCCCCAAATCATGGCTTGGTTGGCCCCTGCGGTATTCTCTACAAGGTCTAAGGTCCCATCTACCAAACCGACTAAAAGGTCTTGGTCGCCATCGCCGTCAATATCGCCAAAGGTAGGGACAAAAGACTGCTGGCCCAAGCTAGCCAAGCCCGCAAAGTCTTCATCCATCAACTCAAAGACAGGAGCTGTTGCAGTACCCACATTTTCGTAGTAGTGTAGGCTCGTACTAAAGACGTTAAAGGTGTCGGTATAGGCAAAATGCCCGACCACTAGGTCCAAAAGGCCATCGGCATTAACATCGACAATTGTGGGGAAGCTCCCCATGCCCAAGTCAATCATCTGCCCCACCATAAAGTCCTTTTGCTGAAACTCCAACTGCATAGTCGAGTCGGGGCTGTTGTTGAGGTAGAGCCAAGAAACAGAGTCGGTCACGGCCTCTCCGGTGGCTAGCTCGGTGGGGCTGGCAATCATGTCCTTATCGCCATCATTGTCTACATCTACAAAGTAGCCCGCAGGATAGCTAAATACATTTACAGGAACATCATAGCTAGGGTAAGTAATGTCTTGAGAAACAAAGAGGAAGGTGTCGTTAACTATCTCTGCAGTAAGCATATTGAGCGTGTTTACACTGACATCTCCCATGAGCAGGTCCATTTTGCGGTCGGCATTCCAGTCTACTAAGGTTACGGTAGACCCAATATGTCGGGGGTTGGCCATGCGTCCCCAATAGGAGTTGCCGGCACAGCTATCGACATCATTACTCAAGATGCCCACATTGTCAAAGCCACTTTCCGAGAACATGCCGTGGCATTCGTGCTCCAAAATAAAGTTGAGCGAGTCGCAACCATGTCCATCATCTATAGAGGTGTTGCGGTAGTAGTACACATTTCGCTGAAAGGTAAAGTCTAGGGTAAAGGCGGCAATATCTAGGTCGCCATCAAAGTCAATATCTTCAATAGCGGGAACATCGGGATTAAAGATAAAGATGTCGCTGACCCCAAACTGAGGGTGGGTGTATTCCAATAAGGGGTTGTAAAGGTCAAACTCTAGTTCATTATCGGCATTGTAGCGCCCTTTATAGACGCCAATTCCGCCAGAGGTAAAGGGGGGTTGATTAAAGAAGAAGAGGTCGGCAATGCCATCACAGTTAAAGTCGCGGGCCAACATGAAATTACGGGTCCCCTGCGGAAAGTTCTTCTGGTATTTGGGCGCATACTTATAGTTGATCTCATTGGCCCCCCCCTCATTGAGAAAGGTCAAGGCAATTTGCCCAGAACGGTCATAGACCAATAGGTCCATTTTACCATCATTGTTGAGGTCTAGTTCAGAGTACTGGGGGGTATTTAACCCACCTAGCGCTCCATAGATTAAGGTATCCCCATTGCTGTTAATGACAGGGGGCAACCAAGGCTCTACCGTTTGGCCAAAGCTAAGGCCAGCGAAAAGCAAAAGAGGGAGTAGAAGGAGTTTGTGCATAACGCAAGTAGTTTTATAATGAATATATTAATATATAACAATAATCTGAGCATATTGGCTGCTTGGACTAGAAGATAAGCTTAAAATATATTGTCCTGCTCCTAGGGCCGATAAATCTATCCTTTGAGAGGAGCTTCCGTTTAGGCTTTGCTGATATAGCAATTGGCCTAACATATTGTATACAAAGAGCTTTTGACCAGGAGTGGGGGGCAAGCCCTCCAACTGAAATTGGCCTCGACTCGGATTGGGCCAAAGCTGTAGCTTAAGCTGAGGGGCTATAGTAGAATGGCTAGTCAGCAACTGATAGTAAGCCGAAAGTCCCCCTCTGCGGTTGCCAATGAAGTAGGTCGCTTGTCCCTGCCCAAAGGCTGTAGAGGCGGCTATGGCCGTTTGCCAACCCTCATCAATTTGGTCCAAAGGATGGCTAATTCTGCGGTAAGTCCCCAAAATGTTCTGCTCAATGCTGTCGTAGGTCCAAATCTCCCCTGTTTGGCCGCCCAGAAATAGCCGGTATTCTTGGTCCAAATCTAAAAAGAAGGGGGCCGAGTTGCCTTCGCTAAATCCTGGCTGACGGGCATCAATAAAGCCTAGACTGCTTGTGGTAGGGCTAGCCGAGTACTGGGCCTGACTGCTATCGCCTGTATTTTCAAAGTAGTTGATATTGCCATTTTTCTCTCCACAAACTAGGTCTAAGTCGCCATCTCGGTCCAAATCTACCCATTGTGGGTGCGCATTCTGGCCCACATCAATGCCCTGATAGGGCAGGGGAGCGGCTAGTTGTGGGGCTTGAGCCGAGCCGGTATTCTGCAAGAAGTACAATTGGCCATCATCCAAACCGATCAAGAGGTCCAAATCGCCATCGGCATCTATATCGGCAGCAGTAGGGACCAAGCGATGCAGGTTGTATTGCCGCAATTGGCCCAAGTCATCGCTTTGCTGTCTAAAACTAGGCTGAAGGTCACTGCCCTGGTTTTCAAAGTACCAAAGTCCAGCGGTATAGCTGTTGCCCGCCTGATAGCTACCATAATGCCCCAAAATGAGGTCTTGGTCGCCATCTCCATCCCAATCGGCTAAAAGCGGAAAAGCATTGGTGCCTAGGTCCAACATCTCTTCAATTAAAAAATGATTGCTTTGTAGCTGCAACTGCGGTTGGCTGTTGCTACCCGTATTTTTATAGAATAACAAACTGCGGTCCTCCGAGGCAAAGTCTCGATTACTCGTGGCCAAAAAGTCCTTGATGCCATCCCCATCTACATCCTCATAGAAGGCGGCGGGAAAAAGCTCTACGGCTGCCGCTTGGCCCGTCGGAAAGTTTACATTTTGTTGGTCAAACCAGGCCGTGTCGTTTTGTCCGCCATTGCGCAAGGCGATGAGATTGGAGAAAGAGAGGTCGCCCAAAACGAGGTCCTTGTCTTGGTCGCCATCTAGGTCCAAACTAAGCAAACTAGAGCCTGCATGACGGCCCGACTGTGGCCTCAGGGCGGTCCAACCGGCCCAATTGGCACAGCTATCCATTCTTGGGCTGAGGTCTAGCTCGGCCTGCAATCCACTCTCATAGGCCCGCCCCCAACAGTCATCGGCTAAGGTGAAATGCAGACTATCGCAGGCATGCCCCTCTTCTATAGATTGGTTTTTAAAGTATTCGATATAGCCCCCAGAGGGGTTAAAGGTCAGGAGGTCAAGGTCGCCATCTCCATCTATATCATCAATGGCCGGAATATCTATGCTGCTCAGAAAAATAGGCTCTATTTGCCCCTGTACATCCCTATAAAATAGTTTTTTCCCAACAGTGCTCCAACTGAGCTGCCCCGCCAAATTGAGCTGCCCCTCATAGACAATAATACCTGTCTGCCCTAGGCTAGCATCTTGGAAATAGCTAAAGAGGTCCGGAATTCCATTGCAGTTATAGTCTCTCACTAGCATAAAGTGTTGTAGTTGGGCAAGTGGAAAGGCGGAGCGCAGCGCTGGCCGAGGCAAATAGCTGCCATCGCTTTGCCAACTATAAATATCAATAGTTTGGCCCACTCGGTCAAATAAGATGAGTTCTGGGGCTTGGTCGCCGTCTAGGTCGGCTGTAGAGAGTTGTGGCGAGTTGAGCCCGCCCTGCCAAGCTAGCTCAAGGGCTTGTCCATTACTCCCCATTAAGGGAAATTGGGCCTCAGGAAGCTGGGCCATAAGCTGAGCGCTCAACCATAAACAAATTAATAATAAGCTATTTTTCATCTTCTTTATGTGATTGTTTTTACATTACTTTTTTTGGGGCTGCCCCTGCGGCCTGCGGCCTTGGGTCGGGCCATTGCGCCGCTCGCAGGTCTGCTCGGCCCTGCGTCGCTCCGCTCCTTGGTCTGCCGCCTTCGGCGGCCCTGCTACAGCCCCTCAGCCGCGGGCCTCCGGCCCTTTCTAAAGGTATTGCTTCGCAATCTTATAAGAATGAGGGGTAAACCCTCATCAATTGAATTTACAGCTAGCAGGCGGCAAAGCCGCCGCAGGCCCAGCGCTGCGGAGCCGTGGCGCGAAGCGCCAGACCCAGGAGCGAAGCGACGCAGGGCCGAGCAGACCTGCGAGCGGCGCAGCATAGCGGCGGCCGACCTAGCCGAAGGCTAGCCGGCCGCGGGCCCCAAATCCTAATTTTCTGGACAAGCGCTCCAGATGGCGGGAAAGTCTGCTTTTGGAAAACTTTTGGCCAGATAGTCCCAAGCTTGGGCATCCTGCGCCTTAATCTCCTGCCACCAACTGGGGCTAAAGACCTGGCCGAGCTCCTCTCCGTTCTTTTTGGCCTCTTTGAGGGCCTTTTGGACCAAAGCGCTCCAGTAGGCTTGTTTTTCCTCAGCCGTTTTGGCGGGGTAGGTTTCAGACCAAAATAAATCGGTACTCTTCTTTAGCTTTTCGAGCCAATTGTTTTTTTTCTTTTCTTTCATGGTAGTTATAAGTTATCTTTGCGCAAGATAAAGAAATTCCTGGCGGCCCTGCTGGCTAGGAGCAAAATACCGATCTATGCGCTTACTCTCTGTTTTCTTTTTTCTGCTTTTGTCTGCCCCTAGTTTGTTGGCCTGCGATGTTTGCGGCAGTGGGGCTGGAGATAATGTCTTTGGCCTACTTCCCAATTATCGCAGTCGGTTTATGGGCCTTCGATATCGTTTTCAGAAGTATTATACAGAGCATCCGCCCTATTTGTTGGAGGAAGGCGAGGCCCTAGAGGCCTGGGATTATCTGCAAAGGGCCGAAATTTGGGGCCGCTATGGCTTGCTGAAAAACCGATTGCAACTCTTTGCTAGCCTGCCTTATCAGCACTATAGCAATTATGAGGGCGGCCAATGGAGCTATAATCAGGGTCTAGGCGATGCTAGTCTGCAGGCCAATATTACCCTTTATAATAATACGGATAGTGCAGAATATAAGCTGCGCCACTTTTTGCAATTGGGCCTTGGCCTGAAGTTGCCCACGGGGCAGTATCAGCGCCAATCTGCCGATGGGGAGCTGCTGCCCGCCAATCTACAAATGGGGACCGGCTCTTGGGATTTTCCCTTTATGCTGCTCTATAATTGGCAGTACCGAAACTGGGGCGGTGGCCTAGAAATGAGCTATACCCTCAATACCGCAGCGCCAGAAACCAATTATGAGTTTGGCGACCGCTGGAATACCAACCTATACGGCTTCTACCGCCAAAAGATTAAGGGCAATTCTATTTCTTATCAGGCGGGCCTGCGCTATGAATACCGCAACCCCGATTATCGGGGCAATATTCCCGAAGAGTTTACTTTTGGCTGGGCCCTTTGGGGCCGCCTTGGGGCCGACCTCTTTCTGCAAAACTATGCCTTTGGGGTAGAGGCCCAACTGCCCATTCAGCAAGCCCTAGGTGAAGGCTATGTATATGGCCGCTGGCAGGCTAGCTTCCGAGCGATTTATCTTTTCTAAACAAATAATATTATGCGTCATCTTATTCTGCTCAGTCTACTTTTGAGCTTGGCCCTATTGGCTTGCGAAAAGCCCCCTATAGCGCCCAGCCAAGAAGAAGTAGATAGCTTTCTGTTGAGCCCTCAGCCTGGCGATACCTTTCGTAGGGGAGAAACTATTCGGATACAGGCCAATTTCTCTGCAGAAGATTGGGAAATGCATGGCTATGAGCTCTATGTCTTAGATACAAGCACTTATGATTTGCTCTTCTCGGCGGGCCTGCATACCCATGATGGTTTATTGGCCATTGATACTAGCTGGGTCTATACCGATAGCCTCCCCCGAGCAGCAGAACTGGAAATCCGCTGCCATATAGATCATAAAGGGAATTATGTGCAGGAGTTCGTTCCTATTATTTTAGTCCCTTAGTCTATTTAAAGCAATAAAGCCCCAAACTAACCATAGTTTGGGGCTTTATTTTTCTCCCTCCTCAAGATGATTTTAACTCATTATTTGGAGGGGGTACCGAAGCCCTCCCGAGGGGTACCCAAACCCCCTCAGGGGGATTCTTTTACCCCCAGCCTAGGACCTATGGAGGTGGTCGCTAGGACCTTCTGAAATGGTCGCTAGGATTTGTCTAGATCCTCTTGAGGACCTCACTTAATGGTCAGTAGGACCTACTTAAGTCCTCTCGAGGACCTCCTTTAATGCTCCTTAGGACCTAGGCAGATCCTCTGGAGGATGTCTCTTAATGGTCGCTAGGACCTAGACAGGTCCTGGCGAGGACCTTCCTTAATCCTCCTTAGGACTTAAGCCCCCCCCAAAGCCTTATTTCCTTTCAGGACTTCAGGAGAAAGCCCTATCTTTGGGCTAAAACAGCATGCGGCAGCTACTACTATTTATACTTTTACTTTGGGCCTCAATTAGTTGGTCTCAGCAGGGGCATAGTTGGGAAATGGGCCTGCATTATGGGGGCTTAGTCAAACATCGGGAGTACATCAATATTCCGGTAGACCGTTTGCCGCCTACCTTAGGGGGCGAGATTAACTGGCTGTATCAGAGTTATGGCAAAAAGGATTGGTCGGCTTTGGCGGGCTATCCAGAATTTGGGCTCATCTTATCTTTTCAGGACTTTGCGGATGCTCGTTTGGGTTGGGGTATTGGGTTGATGCCGCAGCTCAAGTTTCCTTTTTGGCGCTCTGGCGACTGGGAGATTTATGCTCGCTTGGCCCTAGGCATTGCCTATGTATCTAATTATGGCAATAGTTTTAGGAATCCCGACAACAACATCATTGGTTCGCATTGGAACAACAACACGGCTTTGCGTTTGGGCTTTCAATGGCCTTTGAGTTCTCGTTTGCTTTTGCAGCCTTCATTTAGTTTTACGCATTATTCTAATGGGGCTTCTCAGTTTCCCAATTTGGGCATCAATGCGGCTAGTTTTCATTTGGGCCTGCGTTATCGGCCCTATGTTTTGCAGCAGCAGGACTATCGGCCTGCCCCAACGGATTATCAACCGCCCAAAAGATGGGGCGTTGGGGCTGATTTTGGCCTAGGCATGACCGAGGTGCGCCGTACCGAGCGGGGACCAAAGTTTGCTCTCTACAGTGCCACAATTTACGGTAGTTATCGCTATGCGGCCACTAAAAGTCTGCGTTTTGGCCTCTTGGGGGAGTACCATAGCGGGGTAGAGGCCTTTTGGTTGAGCAACCTGACCCTAACGGCCCAAGAAGCCCGACAAAAGGCGCAGCGTTTGTTGTTTTGGGCTGGACATGAGTGGTTGATGGGCAATATTGGTCTTGGAGTGCAAGTTGGTTATTATATTACGGAGCCGGTCGTCAGGCTCCCCTATACTCGGGCCAGCCTGGCCTACTATCCTTTTTCGCCCCTAAAGTACAAGCATACGCCCTATTTGGCGCTACGCATCAAGGCGCATGGCATCACTGCCGACTTCTTTGACTTGGCCATAGGATTAGATTTTTAAATGGATTTGGGGCTGCCCCTACGGCCTTCGGCCTTGGGTCGGGCCATTGCACAGCTCGCAGGTCTGCTCGGCCCTGCAGCGCTTTCAGCGCTTTGGTCTGCCGCCTTTGGCGGCCCTGCTACAGCCCCTCAGCCGACGGCCCCTCAGCCGACGGCCCTTCGGGCCTTTTAGGCCCAGCCGTTAAGCAGCTAAACAGAAGTTTAGTATTTTGAAAACAGAACAAATAAAACAGATGAAGCCCCTACTTCCCTTCCTATTGTTTTGCCTTCCTTTTTTGGGGAAGGCCCAGACTGCCCCCCAGCAGCTCTATGAACGACTACTAGAAAGCGAAGAAAACCTATCGACTATAGTAGATAGCTATTTAAGTATAGCTAGCAGTGCCCCAAATTACTGGAGCTATGCGGATAGTGTGCATCAGTTTTTAGCAGCCGAAGCTCCTGCTAAGCTAACCCTATTTTACCTAGAGCAAATGATTGCTCGAGCCCCAGCAGGAGAAGAAAAATACTATTGGCAAAACAGTTTGGCCTATTATGCCATAGAGCAAGAAAACTGGGATATGGCCAAGTCCTTACTTTCTACAGCTTTGGCGGAATGCCCTAAAACAGATCCTTACTACTCTAAATTCTATTATACCTGGGCTTGTTACCTCTATTACAGTGGTGACTACAAGCGGGCCCAAAAGGCCTTAGAAAAGAGTTTATTGGCGGTAGAAACTGCAGAAGAGAAAAGTAAAATTTACAACCTGCTAGGGGCCATATCCTATCAGTATGATGCCTTAAGCGATGCAGAGCACTACTTTTTAGAGGGCTTAGCGCTCTTGCAGGCTGATAGTTTACTCGATGAGGAAAGCGAAAGTACCTTCCTTAATAATTTGGCGCAATTATATAAAGATATGGGGGCTTTGAGTAAGGCTTTATCTTTTCATACTCAGCTGATGGCCATTGATGAGGCTTTTTATGGTAAGGGGCATTACTACTATGCCATGGATCTTGATTTTTTGGCTGGGGTACAGGCCTTAGATGGGCAGTTAAAGTTGGCCAAAGAAAATGAAGAAAAGGCCCTAGCTATTATTTCGGCTAGTTTGGGTAAGCAGCATAGTCTGTACTTTGAGCTAAAGGCCAATTATGGGGCGATTCTGAGCAGCTTAGGCGAAATAGAGGCTGCTGTTGCCAATTATGAGGAGCTCCTTCGGGAAGAAAAAAAAGTGGTTGGTCCTTCTTTAGAATATGCGATTAGTCTAAACAATACTGCTGTGGCCTACTTTAAAATGGGGAAGCGAAAAAAGGCCATGCAATATATGCAAGAAGCCCTAGCCCTGAGGAAAGGAAAAATGGCCAAAAATCAACTCGGCTTACTACAAAACCAATACTCTATAGCTAGGCTACATTATTACAAAGAGGACTATGAGTTGGCCCAAAATGGCTTTTGGGAGGTTATTCAGGCCAATGCGAAGAGTGAAAATTGGCTAGCGCCAGAAGAGTTACTAGAGGCTGATTATTGGCATCCTGCATTTTTTGTCCAAAGTCTAGAGGCGCTGAGCCAACTATATAGAGATCATGAGCAGTTGGAAAATGGTTTAGACTCTGCGGCTTTCTACCTTGATTTGGCCTTAGGCTACAACCGTAAAATCCGTCAGGAGCTTCGGCATGAGGGGGATAAACAGCGGACCTTAAGTTTGGGGCAGCGGTTGCTCAATCGGCAGTTTCAGTTACAACTATTGCGTAAGCAGCCAGTGGCTAGTTTGTTTCAGTTGGCGGAGGAGCAAAAGGCGGTTTTATTTCAGGAAGAGCAGCAGTTGGGGGCTTGGGGCCTACAATTGCCCGACAGCATTTTGGACCAAAGGGCGGCCCTAGAAGAGGAGTTTATGGCCCTAAAGCAGCAGCGGTCCCGCAGTTTGGAGTCCTCAGAAAAGCAGGCGTTAGATGGGCAGATTGCGCGGCAGGAGTTGGCTATTACGGCCTTTGAGAAGGCTGTCAAGCAGCAGTTTCCCGGCTACTTTGCCCAGCAATTGGAGGTAGAGGCATTGGATATAGGGGCCCTACAACAGCAGTTGGCTACAGAGGAATTACTGCTGGCCTATTTTTGGTCGGAAGAGGGACTGTATGCCTTTGCGCTCAGTTCGGAAAAGCTACAGTTGTATGAGTTGGAGCAAGAAGGTTTGGTTGAGGACTGTTTGGCCCTACAAAAAGAAATGCAGGCCTTTACTTCGGTCTTAAATGATGCAGAAGGGAGTCGAGAGCGCTACTTAAAGCTAGCTCTTTTGGTGAGTGAGCAACTACTTTGGCCCATATTGGCTGAGCAGCAGGGGCAGCGCTTAACCCTAGTTTTGGATGGGCCAATGAGTTATTTGCCCTTTGAGGCCCTATTGAGTCGAGAGGTGGCACTTTCTACGCCTTATGATTCTATTCCCTACTTAATCAAAGATTGGGAGATCAGTTATCAATCTTCGGCTAAACTGTATTTGGACCAAAGTCGGCGCTCTTTATATCCCTATGATAAAGTATTGGCCTTTGCGGGCAGCTATGCGGAGGGAGAGCCTGCTAGTGAGTTGCGCAGTCCCTTACTGCAAAACCGTCGTTCGGTATTGGGGCCTTTGCCAGCGGCCCAAAAAGAAGTGGCCTATCTAGAAGCCTTATTTGATGGGCAGTTTTTGTATGAGCAGGAGGCTAGTGAGCTCAACTTCAAGCGTCATCAGCAAGAGGGCTATGGCTTATTGCATTTGGCCCTACATGGTATTTTAGAGAAGCGGCAGCCCTTTTTATCTTCATTAGTATTTACGGAAACGGCGGATAGTACAGAAGACAACTTTTTGGAGGCATGGGAGTTGGGTCGTTTGCAGCTAAAGAGTAACTTATTGGTTCTTTCGGCCTGTGAGACGGGGTTGGGGGAGTATCAATCGGGAGAGGGCTTATTATCTTTGGCTCGGGCCTTTCAGTTTGCGGGCAGTTCTTCTATTGTGGCTAGTTTGTGGCAGGTCAATGATCAGAGCACGGCTTATATTATGCAGCGTTTTTACAGTTATTTACAAGAGGGGGCCAACAAGTCGATGGCATTGCGCTTGGCCAAACTAGATTATTTGAATGGGATTGGGGAGCCTAGTTTGGGGCATCCGGCCTATTGGGCGGCTTTTATACAACTGGGAGATCCTCGTCCGATTCCTTTGGCCAAGAAGGGACGTTGGGCAGATTATTGGCCTTATGCTTTGGGGGGGCTATTGGCTTTATCTATCCCCATGGGCATATTTCGTCGGTGGAAAGAAAAGGCGGCCTAGTTCTTTGGTCCAGTTTGGCGAGCGCAGCGAGCCTGGTCTAGCAGGGCGCGAAGCGCCCGCAGGCCTAGCGATGTGGAGGGGTGGCCGTCAGGCCAGACCGAGCCAGCTTGCTGGCGAAGGGCCGAGCGAATAGCGAGCCCTGAAACGTAGCGCCGCAGCTTGCTGCGGAGGCCCCAAATAGAAAACAAAAAGGCCCATCTTCTGAGGAGAGAGGGGCCATTGTTTTGTTAATTAGAGGAGAGGAAAGTCATCTTGAGGATATATCCTTTTTCGGCTTTTTGTTCCCAGGGGATACCGATACAGTTGGCAATATTTCCGTTGCATTGGGTATCTAGGATCAGTTGTTCTTTATAGATGAGGCCATAATTTTTGGCATATCGTTCTAGGCTATATCGGCGTTCAATATTATTGATTTTATCGACTTGCAGGACCGTCAGTACGGAGTCGAAGCTTTGGCCATTATAGCTATAACTACCATCTAGTTCGATAATCTCGGAGGCGTCCCAATCCTTATAAATATCGATACTACCGCCGGGGATACTAATCACGGTATCTCTGCGGATATAGGGGATGCCATCCCATTGGCGGTTCATTTTTAGGGGGAAGCTCAGATTGATATAGCGTTGATTATTTTCTATGCGGTAGGCAAAGCTGCCTTCAATTTGGATGGCCCAGACCTCGGCCAGTTGCCAGGGGGAGCTATCTCTTTTATAGTATCGGTTGAGGCGTTGGTAGTTTTGGTTGCGGTTATCGGTTTCTTGGCCGCCGACTTCCTCTTTAATGAGTAGAGAGACCGTGTCGACCGTTCGGTCAAAATCATTATAATAGATGCTATCTACCTGATAGACAATATAATGTCCGCTATCTATAGGGAAATAGCTGAGTTCAAAATCGGGAAAGGGTTCCGTTTCTTTTTGGCAATTGATTAGGAGGGTCGAGAGGGCGAGGAGCAGGAAAAAAGTAGGTCTCATATTGGAGTCATTTGGAGGAAGCGAAGAAAAAGGGGAGTTTTTGAATCGGATCACTGTACAATGATAAATAAAAAAACTATTTTTGGGCAAAATTTGAAAGCGCTCTTTAGGGAGAGGGCTTTGAGATGGGGTGAAACTGCTCACTGACCTTAATGGGAAGGGGGAAGTAGTTCATTTTTTTATTAAAACGTAAACGCTAGAGCTTTTGGCACTATTAAAATCAATTTCGGGAACTCGGGGAACAATTGGGGGCGCAGTAGGAGAGAACCTCACCGCCCAAGATTTGGTAGAGAGTACGGCGGCTTATGCCTATTGGATTAAGCAAGAGACGGGCAAAGATGCGCCTACAGTAGTATTGGGAAGAGATGCGAGAGTATCTGGAGAATTGATCGAGCAGTTGGTTTCGGCGACTTTGCGGATGATGGGGGTAAATGTCTATACCCTTGGTTTGTCGACTACGCCCACAGTAGAAGTAGCGGTGATGCAAGAGGAGGCTGATGGTGGGATTATTTTGACGGCCAGTCACAATCCGAAGGAGTGGAATGCTTTAAAGTTTGTGAATCATCGGGGCGAGTTTATTTCGGCTAGAGATGGCAGTGAGATATTGCGTTTAATTTCTTCTGGAGAAGTGGAGTATGCGCAGGTAGATGAGTTGGGGACTTATCAGAAGAAAGTGGGTTACATTCAGAAGCACATTGATTTGATTATGCAGCTCAAGTTGGTTCGTTCTGAATTGACCAAGGAGAAAAAATACAAGGTAGTCATTGATTGCATCAACTCTACGGGGGCTATTTCTATGGTGCCTTTATTGGAGCAGTTGGGTTGCGAGGTGATTGCGATTAACGATGAGGTAACGGGGCGTTTTGCGCATAATCCCGAGCCTTTGCCAGAGAACCTTTCGGCTTTATCGGCGGAGGTACTCAAGCAGAAAGCAGATTTGGGCATTGCGGTAGACCCTGATGTAGATCGTTTGGCTTTGATCTGTGAAGATGGAGAGCCCTTTGGCGAGGAGTACACCTTAGTGGCGGTGGCCGATTATATTTTGGGGGAAGAAGGTGGAGGAAACACGGTTTCGAATCTATCTTCTACCCAAGCGTTGGCCGAACTAACTAAAAAGCATGGGGGCAAGTACACGGCTTCTGCTGTTGGAGAGGTCAATGTGGTGCAGATGATGAAAGAAGTGGAGGCGATTATTGGTGGAGAGGGCAATGGCGGAATCATTTATCCTGCTTTGCACTATGGCCGAGATGCCATGGTAGGTATTGCGCTCTTTTTGTCATTTTTGGCGAGTACAGATAAGCGGGCTTCGGTTTTGCGTTCAGATTATCCCAACTATGTCATCATTAAGGATAAAATTCAGTTGACGCCACAAATTGATATTGACCAATTGCTAGCTGCTTTAGAGAAAAAGTATGTCAACTATCCTAAGAATACAATTGATGGACTGAAGATTTTTATTGATGAGAACTGGATCCATCTTAGAAAGTCGAATACAGAGCCGATCATTCGGATCTATACGGAGAGTGCATCATCGGTAACGGCTCAAAACTTGGCAAACAAAATCAAGTCAGATGTTCGCGAAATCATCATGGCTTAATGGGGCTATTAAATGCGTTTTGACAGGAAATAAAAGGTTGCACATTCTTTAAGAATGCGCAACCTTTCTTATTATTGATGCGACCTTATTTACAGTGCAAACAACAACATATTATGCAACGAATTTATTTTGACAATGCCGCAACGACGGCTATTCGAGAGGAGGTTCTTAGGGCTATGCTCCCTTTTTTGCGTCAGCAATATGGCAATCCATCATCTATTCATGCCGAGGGACGGGCGGCCAGGGCGGCGGTAGAGAAGTCGCGCCGCAATATTGCCCGGGCCATTGGGGCCAAGCCTTCAGAGTTGTTTTTTACTTCTGGTGGTTCGGAGGCCAATAATATGGCCATCAAGGGGGCGGTGGCGGCCTTGGGTATTCAGACCATTATTTCTACCGAAATTGAGCATGCTTGTGTGCTCAATTCCGTTGGGCAGATGCAGGCTGCTGGGGTAAACCGTATTGATTTAGCGATCGACCAGTTTGGTCGGGCAGATTTGGGCCAGTTGCGTACACTTTTGGCCAAGGCCGAGGGCAAGGTGCTGGTCAGCCTGATGCACTCCAACAATGAGCTAGGGACCCTCAACGATATTGCCGCTATTGCCGCTCTTTGCCAAGAGTTTGGGGCCTATTTTCATACCGATACAGTGCAGACCCTGGGCTATTACCCCATAGATGTCCAGCAAATGGCGCCCATTCATTTTATGTCGGGTTCTGCGCATAAGTTGCATGGCCCCAAAGGCGTAGGCTTTTTATACATTCGCCAGGGCATTCATATTCCGGCCCTCATTGTTGGCGGTGGCCAAGAGCGGCAGCTGCGTTCGGGCACCGAAAACGTGGCGGGCATTGTGGGCTTTGCCCAAGCCGTTGATTTGGCCTTGACCGAAATGCCCGAGCATCGGGCGCATATTTCGGCCCTAAAAAGCTACCTCATCGAGCAGCTGCAAACTCATTTTGGAGAGCGGCTGTCCTTCAATGGCGACTGGCAGGGAGAGAGCCATTATAAGGTGCTTTCGGTCAATTTTAAGACCGAAGTCCCCACCGATATGCTACTCTTTAAACTCGATTTGGCGGGCGTTAGCGCCTCTGGGGGCTCGGCCTGTAGCTCGGGCGCACTCAAGGGCTCTCGGGTCTTGTCGGCGCTGGGCCTTCCCGATGAATTACGTAGTTTGCGGCTCTCTTTTTCCTATGAAAATACAAAAGAAGAAATAGACCGCTGTATCGCCGCTTTATTAAAGATTGTCTAGTGTTTTTTGGGGCGTTACTCCCTTCGGTCGTCGAACTGCGCCCTAAAGGGCTTGTTGTCGTTTATTCCCGTTGGTCATCGAACTGGCGCCTCTTCGAGGCTGGTTGTCGGGGCTGGCTGATTTTTTGGGGCCTCCGCAGCAAAGCTGCGGCGCTACGTTTTGGGGCTCGCTATTCGCTCGGCCCTTCGCCAGCAAGCTGGCTCGGTCTGGCCTTTGGCCACCCCTCCACATCGCTAGGCCTGCGGGCGCTTTGCGCCCTGCAAGCTGCTCCTCCCTTTGGTCGTCGAAGGGAGGAGCATTTATTTTGAGAGAAAAATCCCCCAAAAGGGGGGCGTTTTTACTAAAAAAAATAAATAAAGACCTACATTAAAGCGCAAAGACCAAAATATGAACATCAAACAACATACAGAGCAAGAGCAACAACTTTTATTAGAGCTGCATACTTGGTGCTTAAGCAGAGACTTAGAGCGCTTAAGTAGCTATTTTGAAGGGCTGCCCAGCCCTTTATCGGTGGCTGTTATGCATGTCCGCCGCTTTGATTTTGCCTATGTCAATGAAAGTTTTAGGCAGTTTTATGGCGTAGCGGAAGAAGAAGATTTAGTCAGTTTTGGCCGAGAGCGTTTTCTTAGTTTTGTAGAGCCGAGTAGCTTGGCGCATTATCTTCGGCTGCAGCGTTGGCGAGACTGGAAAAAGGAATTAAATCCTTATCAGCTATTGGTGAAGATGCGCTCTGCTTGGACCAAAGAGTACCAGCTGCGTTTGGCCTCTCATCAGCCCTCTGAAGACGGCAATTGGGTGTTTTCGCTCAGTGTCCCTGTCAATGAGGCGGGCATTTGGAGCCAGCGGCTAAAAAAACAGCTCCGAATTAGCAGTTTGCAGCTGCGGTACTATGAGCATTATCGGCGCTTATCAGCTAGAGAACTAGAGGTCTTGGCGCATTGGGGCGAGGGCAAAAGTATGCAGCAAACCGCAGCCCTACTAACTTGCTCTAGCGAAACGGTCAAGCAACACCTCAGTAATTTGAGGGCCAAGCTGCCTTTTAGCAGTTTTCATGAGTTTATGCGCTTTATACAAGCTTTTGAGATTTACCCTAAAAAATAGGCTAATGCAAGAAAAAGAGCCCGTTAAATACTGTTTATTTGCTCCTTTAGTTTGTGGACAGCAATCGCTGCTCTGTCGCTTGCAAACTGGATCCAAAGAAGGTCCCTGGGAGGGCGGCTGTCAGCCTGTATTCAATCAAGAAGAAGGAGGGGAGCATTGGCAGTTGTGCCAGCGCAAGACCGAGGGGAACTGGCAACTAGATTTGGCCCATTATCAGGCCGATACAGGGCAACTGTCTATCCGTGCTATACAGTTTGGCCCCTTAGGCGCCTATCAGTTTTCTAAAGAAATGCTCGAGCAAGAGCTAGTCAAACAGGCCGATACAGATAAATATGCCCAATTAAGTGCAAGAGAAAGAGAATTGTTATTATATTGGGTAGAAGGGAAGACAGCAAAAGAAATTGCTGCACTTTCGGCCCGTAAAGAAGCTACCGTAAAAACTCAGCTTAAGCAATTGCGCAAAAAGCTGGGCATAAAGAGCAGAGCTGAGCTTTGGCATTTTGCCGATCGTTTGGGTTTGTTGGATCGCTAGTCAGGGATCACCAACTTAAAGAAAAGATAACCGTACATTCGTTTAATAGACAATAGAAATTATGCAAGTTCACGTTACCACAAAAAATGACATTTTGGTCCTTAGCTTTGAAGGCAGCCTAGATACAGGAACCGCCAGCTTTGCCGAGACCGAAATTAACAAACATATCAATGCACATAGCAAAGTGATCTTCAATTTGAACCAAACCAAATTTGTAAGTAGTGCAGGCCTACGTGTATTTTTGGCTACAGCCAAAAAAATGTTGGGCCTAGGAGGCTCACTCAAAATTTGTAATGCCAATGAGGTAGTTACAGAGATCCTCGATATGTCGGGCTTTAGCAGCATCATGGATGTACAGCCTGACCTAGATGCAGCCTTGGCTGCATTCGCTTAAGGGAGAATAAATAGGAGCCCAACTCCTTTCCCATGAGCCCCAAGAATAAATTCCATTATAAATGTCACTTACCGCCTCCAATTTAAAAAACCGCTTCTTTATCCAAGATGAGCAGTTGGCGCTTTTGCAAACTGCCTCAAAACAGATGCTAGACCGCCTTCCAGCTATCATTGATAAGTTATATGAGCACCTTTATCTGTTCCCAAAGTTTAAGGATTACTTTCACTCTGAAGATTATGTCGCTAAGGTTAAGCAGTTGCAAGTAGAGCATTGGCGATCTTTCTGGAAAGATGATCTAGATGACGCCTACTTGAATAAACGAGTGCGAATAGGCGAGGTGCATGCCCGCATCGGCCTGCCCTTAGATATGTATTATGATGCCGTCATGATACTCAATAAACTCTTTGAAGACGAATTTAATGCTTTGGGAGTGCATACCGTGGCTTTGTCTACTGCCTATCACCGACGAGTCTCTATGGATGTTTATATTGTTGTAGATACCTACAACAAAATTATGAAGAACCGCCTAGAGAAGCAAAATGAAGCTTTGCGAGAAATGTCTACCCCAGTGGCCCAAATTGCCAAGCATATTTTATTGCTGCCTTTGGTGGGGATTATTGACTCTAAACGTGCTCAGGAGCTCATGAGCAGAATGCTCGATAAGGTGGGGCAAATGGCCGCTAAAGTCTTTATCTTAGACATTAGCGGAATTGCTGTAGTAGATACCGCCGTGGCCAACCACCTTATTAAAATGACTAAAGCTTCTCGCCTGATGGGCTGTGACTGTATTATATCTGGAATTTCGCCTGCAGTAGCCCAAACTATTGTAGAACTAGGGGTGCAAATTGACGAAATTATCACGGAGGGAACCATGCAGGCCGCTCTAAATGAGGCCTATAAATTAACTGGCTTAGAACTTCGACAAATTAAAAAATAGATGGAACAACTCCATAGAATACCAGTACAGCGCTCAGAGGACAAGCTGATTGTTCCCATTCAATATGAGCTAACGGCTCCAGCGCTCAATGCCTTAAAAGACCGTCTCTTTAATCAGATCCAAGGACAAAACTACAAGGGGGTAGCTTTTGACCTCTCTGGTTTGGAGCTCATCGATGCAGAAGAATTAGAAAGTCTATTGCAACTGATGCGAACGCTCAAAATTGTAGGTCTGGTCCCTGTACTTTGTGGACTCTCTCCCGGTCTAACCGCCACTATTGTCGGTCTAGACATTTCCTTTGATGCCCTAGCCGTAGAGGCAGATCTTAAATTGGCCCTAGAATACTTATCTAAGTTATAATGGAACTCGTTTTTAGACAACATATTCGTACAGAGATGGACCTACATCTCACGATCCATAAAACAAGCAATTTGCTCAAGGATCTAGGCTTTCCTACTATTGCTGTAGCTAAGCTGAGTACTTCTGTGTCTGAACTAGGCTATAATATTTTGAAGTATGCCAAAGAAGGCTATTTTAATATAGAGTTTGTTTAAAAATTTCGTTTTAGGAAAATAAGTATAAAGGCTAAATAGTGTAGACTCGCCCAGTTGTCGGCTTTTCTTTCAAAACGAATGAGTAAAATTTTGAATGCGTCAATCCATGCGTTAGTTCGCTCAACAGAAAAGCGTTCTTTGTAAAGTTCCTCATCTATAATATCTTGATAATAAGCTTTTTTTCTATTTCTTTTGTTGTGGTCAATATTAGGGATAATGCCCATTTTTTGGCAGTTTTCTCTAAGTTTTTTGCTATCAAACCCTGCATCAGCATTCATAAATAAACCATCAGGAGAGATGTCTGAAAGCTGCAGATCGGCAAGCATTTTTTGGAAATGACTCTCGATTTCAAACAAATCATTATGGTTTCCCGCAAAAGGCGGAGACATAGCGATTGGCAGCCCATTTTTATCTGTGAGAAAGAGAGCATTTGTGGTTTTGGACTTTTTTCGGCCCTGATAACCCACAGCTTCGCCCCCTCTTTTCGCTGGGGTATGACTTCCGTCAAGCTGTATACTAGATAAATCTAAACAAGATTTTTCATGGGCTAGAAATTGGATCCACACTTTTTGCCAAATACCAGACTCGGACCAGCTATTGAAGTAGTAATATACTGTTTGCCAGCAAATTAGAACTTCGTACAAAAAAAGATTGTATCGGTAATTCTCTCCACTGACAACCTGTTTTAAGCCTATAAATTATCGCTTTAACAATTTGCCACAGAGGCGCTTTGGTTTTTCGAGCCAATTTTTTTTCGGGAAAAAATGCTAATATTTTTTCCGTAATAAATTCTTTTGATAAATTCACAACCATGTTGCAAAGCCTTTTTTTGTTTTTGTCGTAATCAACAATAATAAGCGCTTTGCAGCATTTTTTTTTGCCTTAGTCTAGCTGCTGACTAAAAAATTTAAACAAGCTCATAGAAAAGTTAACTTACCCCCGCTTAGGCGTTAGAGTGGTCGCCATCGATCAAGGACCAGGAATTGAAGATATTGAAACCGCTCTGCAAGATAGTTTTAGTACCTCCGGAACCCTAGGCCTTGGCCTTCCTGGCGTTCGCCGAATGATGGATGAATTTAACATCAAAAGCGAGTTCGGTAAGGGAACCGAGGTGAGTATCGTAATTTATAAATCATGAGTTGGGTCAGACGATATGAGGACGAATATTTCCAGTTGCACTATTCTTGGCGAAATTGCCGAGGAGAGCAGTGCTGTGGAGATGCAGTACTGCTCCACAGAGAAGAAAATTCTATCTTCCTAGCCCTAATCGATAGCCTCGGCCATGGCCCAAAAGCCGCAGAAATGTCAGATAAGCTAAAAGCCTATCTGAAAAAATATCACTATCTTCCGCTAGACGAATTGCTCCAAAAAGCACATCGCCACTTTGAAGCAAGCCGAGGCGCAGCCCTAGCCGTTTGCCGCCTGCATGAAGATGGCCGCTTAGAGTATATCGGACTGGGCAATGTCGTGGTCCGAATTCTCGAACACCAACAAGAACAATTGCTGGTGTCTAAGGATGGCGTGCTGGGCCAAAGAGCCCGGCAGTTCCAAATCACTGAGCATCAATTGCAACCAGGATATGCCCTGATGATGTATTCAGATGGTATCAAAGGACGCCCCCTTTACCGTAAGAGTTGGCCCCTCAGAGGAACAGCCGAACTCTTATCAGATATTATCGAAAACTATGGACGTAGCTATGATGATCTTTCTATAGTCTACCTTAACCTCCTGAAATAACCTGCTTATGTTCTTGCACACTAGCCATATTCGAATACAAGCCATAGAAGATATTTACCACTTCAGACATAAAGTCTTTAGCGTGGCAGAGTTGCTAACTGTAGACGCTATTACAGTGACTACCCTAAGTAATTCTATCTCTTCCTATTTGCGCAAATTACCCTACCCCCAAGAGGTAGAGGTGCAGCTCAAAGGCGATGGAGAAAAAATTACACTCAGCGTTCAGGTGCAAAGATCCGCCAAAGAAGAACGCCTCTTGGCCGCCTTCTTTGACGAAATCCAACCCACCAATAAGAGTAGCGAACTCTTGCTGATTAAGCATTTTCGCCTCAGAGAAGATTTTGAAGAGAAATTTCGCGCCGCCTCTAATATCCTCGACCTCAAAACTAAGGAGGAACTAGCCCAAGAATTACTCGAGTCTTCAGAAAATCTTCGTAAGGCCACTTTGGCTAAAGCACGAATGGAAAATGAGCTCAATGTAGCCCGTGATATCCAACTCAGTATGCTGCCATTGACTTTTCCAGCCTTTCCCCATAAAGACGAAATTGAGGTCTTCGCCCAACTTATCCCCGCCCGAGAAGTAGGTGGAGATTTCTACGATTTTTATTTCCTCGATGATCGCCACCTCGCTATTGTCGTCGGAGACGTTTCGGGTAAAGGAGTACCCGCCGCCCTCATGATGGCCGTCTGTAAAACCCTACTCAAATCAAGAGCAAGTACAGAGCAATCTACCGCTAGTATTCTCACTTATGTGAATACCGAAATGGCCAAGGATAACCCAAAGTCTATGTTCGTGACCCTCTTTATGGGTATTCTCGATGTGCAAACTGGGCAGTTTATTTATTCTAATGCAGGACATAACCCCACTTATATCCGCCGAGCCAATGGCGAACTCGAACGCCTGAGCAAATTGCATGGCCCCGTTTTGGCCGCTATGGAAGGCCTCGTTTATCGAGAATCAACCATAGAACTCAAAACCGATGATCTGGTTTTTGCCTATACCGACGGAATTACAGAGGCCCACAATGAAGCCAATGAACTATTCTCAGACGAACGCCTGCAACAACTCCTCAAACAATATCCAGATGAAGAAGCACAACCTACCGTAGAACGAATCGTGCAAGCTACCCAAATCTTTAAGGGAGAACGAGAACAGTTTGATGATATTACCGCTATCGCCCTGAGTTTCTTAGGTAAGGGCCAAGCTGTGGCCACCTACGATAAGGAGTTCTGTATCAAGAACGAAATCTCTGAGGTCCAACGCGCCATGATTATCTTTGAGGAGTTTGCCCATGAGCACCGCATTCCTATGCCCGTTATGCTCAAGGTCAATATTGTCCTCGATGAACTATTATCTAATATTATTAAGTATGGCTTTGAGGATGAAGACCGCCTCCAACTCATCGACATCAAAATAGAGTTGCAAGCCGGTAAGCTATTACTCGAAATTTCGGACCGTGGCCTGCCCTTTAACCCTTTCCAAAAAACACCGCCCGACTTGAGCAAGTCTATTGAAGAACGCGAAATTGGAGGATTGGGCATTCATTTGGTCCGTAAACTAATGGATGAACACTCGTATAAACGCAAAATTGATCAGAATGTCGTACTGATGATTAAGTACAATATTTTTGAGTAATTCTTGGGGCCTCCGCAGCTTTGCTGCGGCGGTTACTCCCTTTGGTCGTCGAACTGCGCCCTGAAGGGCTTGTTGTCCTTGCTGGGCTCGCAGGTCTGCTCGGCCCTGCGGCGGCTTTGCCGCCTTGGTCTGCCGCTGCGCGGCACCCCTACAGGCAGCTAGGCCTGCGGGCGCTAAAGCGCCCTGTAGACTGCTCCTCCCTTCGGTCGTCGAAGTAGGGCAGTCTTTCCCTATTTTAGCCCAAGCATTTTCTGGCGCTAGTTAGCCCAAATAATATTTTGGCTTTTGGGCCAGAGGCAGGGCGGCGGCTATTGGCTGAGGGATGGAAAGTGGTGCGGCGAAGCCGCAGACCCAGCAAAATGAGCGCAGCGAAATTTTGCGCAGGGCCGAGCAGACCTGCGAGCCACGACAGAGCCCGACCCAAGGCCGTAGGCCGCAGGGGCAGCCCCAAAAAAATAAAAGAAGAACAAGCAGTCTGCAACAGGCAAACTGATACAAAGACCGCATTATTCGCAGTATGGAAAGTAGATATGATAGGACAAAAATTTAGGCAAAAGTGGCGTAGCAACTGGCTGCAAGCCAAACCTTCCTGGCAAGAGGATGGAGTGGCTGCATTTAGTATGGCTATGGTCACCATACCGCTTTGCCTAGGCATTGCCCTAGCTTCGGGAGTTCCGCCCATGGCCGGCTTGTTTTCGGCTATTATGGGTGGGTTGATTGCCACTCTTTTTCGGAGTAGCCAATTGACCATGAACGGCCCCGCAGCTAGTTTGATTGTAGTTACCCTGAGTTGTATAGAGCTCTTGGGCGATGGCAATGCCCTGGCGGGATTTCGGTATTTTTTAGCGGCCACGGTAGTAGCTGGAGTGTTTTTGATGCTCTTCGGCCTTCTGCGTTTGGGCCGTTATGGAGATATATTTTCTAGATCGGTTATTTATGGTGTTTTAGGCGCTATTGGGCTGATCATTTTGGGCAAACAGATGCCGGTGGCCTTGGGCGCCGAGAGCTGGGCCCTCACGCCTATGGAGAGCTTGGAGGAGATTCCAGAGCTCTTTTTGCGCCAAAACCCTATTGTGGGGCTGATTACCTTGGGCTCGGTGGCCCTTTTGGTTTTGCAGGCCTATACCAAAAACCGTTGGATACAGATGATTCCGGGCCCAGTTTGGGTCATTGGTTTTAGTATGATTATGGCTTATGTGCTCAATTTGGATGAGCCGCATACGGTGGAGGCCATGGGCCAAAGCTTTGCTTTGGGGCCCGATTTATTGGTCAATTTACCCGAGAATATTTGGGAAAATGTGGTCTATCCGGACTTCTCGAAGTGGGACCATTTTTACTTTTGGCAGATTGTGGTGACCATCACCCTGATTGTGTCTATTGAGACGGTGATTTCGGCTAAGGCCATGGATAAAATTGATCCTTTGGGCAGACAAACCAACCTGAATAAGGATCTCTTTGCCTGTGGGTTGAGCAGTATTTTTTCGGCCTGTGTTGGTGGCCTGCCCGTGATTACAGCCGTGCCTATGTACTATGGGGCCAAAACCAAATGGGCCAATTTATTTCAGGCCCTGATGTTGGTTGTTTTTGTGCTCTTTTTGCCCGTTTTTGCTAAGGGCGTGCCCTTGGCCGCACTAGCGACCCTACTTATTTTTACAGCCTATAAACTGGCTTCTCCAAAAATCTTTAAGGATACTTTTCGTCTAGGATTAGAGCAGTTTGTGGTCCTTATTTCAACCCTGCTCATGATTCTTTTTAATGGCTTACTTTGGGGAATTGCCTTTGGTTTTGCCGTAACTATTTTCTTGCAGTATAGCCAATCTAATTTAGGGTTTAAGCAGTTTTGGGCCTACCTTTTGCGCCCCGATATTCAGGTAGAAGAGCGGGCCGATGGACAGATTTATGTGGCCATTAAGGGGGTCATCAACTTCATCAATATTTTACAGCTAAAAAACACCCTGCGTTCGGCCAACAAAAAGGACCTCTTGATTTTGGACCTCTCTAACACTCGTTTGGTAGATTCGGCAGTTTTGGAATACCTCAATGAGGAGGTAGAACGCTATGATTTGCCCAACCTCAACTTTGATATTATTGGTTTAGATGCGCATGAAACCTCTTCGCGTCACCCCAATGCCATGCATGTATTGCCCGAAAATAAAAAGCCACAGCTGACCAAAAGGCAGCAGGCTCTGGGCGAATTGGCAGAGGCGAAAAGTGGGCAGTTTTGGCCCGAACTGAGTTGGGAGGTGAATATGCTCAAGCAGTTTAGTTTTTTCCAGACTCGGCCCATTGAGTATAAGCTCAATATGGCTAAGGGGAACTACCAACTCTTTTTTGAATGGGAGAGTTGTGATTTGACCTTTGCCCAGGGGGCGCTTTTCAATGCGCAGGCTTATCATAGTACTATTATTCTTTTGCACCTTCCCTTTAATGCACCGCTTTTTGTTTTGGAGGCCGAAAAAGGCCCCACTAAAATAGGAGCGCAATTATCGGTTTATAAGGATGTCAATTTTACATCCCATCCCCAATTTTCGCATCGCTACCTTTTGCGTGGCCCAAGCGAAAAAGATATGCGTGAGTTTTTTGATACAGATTTGCTCGACTTTTTGGAGAGCCAGCCCACGCACTATATCGAATCGAACGGAACCATGATTTTCATAATGCACCAGTTGCGCTTTGCCTCTTTGCAAGAAATGCGAGAAATGCACAATTTTGCAGAGGAACTCTCTAAAAAGCTCATGTTGAGCTGGCGCAAACAAACTCAAGCACAATTAAAATCTTAGGAACATGAATCATATCATTCAATATAAGGCCAACCGTTTATTTTTGGTCCTAGGAGGTTTCTTTATTGCCAATGCAATTATTGCAGAATTTATTGGCGTGAAAATCTTTTCTCTAGAGGCTAGCGGTGGTTTTGATCCCCTAGGATTGATGATCCTAGGCTATGAACTCAATTTAGATCTTACGGCGGGTGTTTTACTTTGGCCCGTTGTTTTCATTATGACCGATGTCATCAATGAGTATTTTGGTGCCAAAGGGGTGCGCTTCCTCTCGCAGGGGGCTGTGGTCCTTATTCTCTACGCCTTCTTAATGGTCTTTCTGAGTATTGCCCTGCTGCCCGCTAGTTGGTGGCCTAGTAGCCAAGCCGCAAATGGAGGACCAGAAGATATGCAAGTGGCATTTCAAGCTATTTTTGGACAAGGACTCTGGATTATCGTGGGCTCGCTCACCGCCTTTTTAGTGGGCCAAATTGTAGATGTCATCGTTTTTCAACGCATCAAAAGAGCAACCGGAGAAAGCCGCATCTGGATGAGAGCAACGGGCTCTACCCTGGTCTCTCAACTCATAGATAGCTTTGTGGTCCTTTATATCGCCTTTGGCCTAGGCGCCGATTGGAGCTTTGACCGCATCATTGCTGTAGGAACCGTTAATTATATTTATAAATTTACTGTGGCTATCCTCCTAACGCCTTTGCTTTATTGGATGCACCACATTATTGATAACTATTTGGGCAAGAATTTAGCTGATGAACTTAAAGACACAGCACTTCTCCCCGTCAAGGAATCATCTTCAAAAGAAGGAGCCTAGCCTCCTTCAATAACTGATCATCAATCTTATGCAGAAAAAACAGCTATGGGCGATCTTGCTCTTGGTATTTGCCTTGGCCGCTTGTACTGGCGGTAAAAAAGCAGCTAGTTCACTCTACGAAAAGTCAAGCAAATCTCCAGAGGAGATCTCCAAAATATTTAACAAATTTGACCGCCTGAAGTTACAGTTGGCCGGGCACTTTAGTAACCGCCAACAACTCCTAGAAGAAAATAGCGCCGAACCCCCCCAAGAGTTTGTGGTGGTTCCCATTTTTCAATATGACCGCCCAGGAGAGTTTTGGGTCTATCTCGAACTCTTTTCTCCCGATATGAAAGAAAGCCCACTCGATCAACGCATCGAACAGTATGTCCAAATCGACCGAGATAGCTTTCGCCAAGAGGTTTACTACCTCAAAGAACCCGAAAAGTATATCAATGCCTGGAAAAAAAGCAAGTTCCCTAAACTCGATATCCGTAAGGACCTAATCAAAAATCCCGCTTGCGACCTGACTATCATTCATCAGGAACACAAAAAAGGAAGCTTCAAAACCCTAATGCCCGATGAGGTAACCTGCGAAATGCTTACTTCTACTACAGCCGCCCGATATGTCGACCTCATGTATGAAACTACCGATAAAGGCTATACTATGTGGTTTACCTTCTATGATAAGAGTAAACAAAAACTTAAAGCTACAGAAGGCCCCGGCCTGTCTTTCCTCCGCCTCAATCCCGGCGATGAAGGCTATATTAAAGTAGGAAAGAATTAGTCTAAACTATTTGAAAGTCTAATCGTTTTTGCCTATTATTAAATGGGCATTCAAAAGATAGAAAGGCCTCGCAGAGCGAGGCCTTTGCTATTTATTCCCCCCACATTTTATGTATGGAGTCTTGCTAGTTGAGCGAAATTTACTGGCAGAATGATGCGAGTAAAGAACACTCATTTTCTCGTTAAAAAAACGAATGTATCCCCTCACCCCCCAGCTCTAAAGAAGTACCCCCTTTTTTAGAGAGATATAGAAATAATTAGCATGAACTATCAACAAATTTATGAGCAGCTCCCTACGCCTGCAATTATCCTATCCGAAGATCTTCGAATAGCTCTAGTTAATCAAGCTGCTACAGCCTTATTAAAGCAGGAAGCTCAGCAACTCATTGGCGAGTATAGCAGCATTTGCCTGCCTTTTGTGCCACAGGCCCTACAAGCTTACCGCAAAGGAGAACGGCAGGCAAAAGTCTATGAACTTTATGGCTTATTTGAAGGCGTATCTCATTTGCGTGTCCATATTCAAGAGCTGAAAAATGAAGCAGAAACTAAACGTTATTTGCTCTGCCTCGAAGACCAAAGCGAAGAGGCCCAAACGCAAGCTGGATCCCAAGCCCTGCAATTAACCATCGATAAGTCTTTTGGCCGTATTGAGTTTGACCCTCTCGGAAATATTCTCTATCTCAATAATAATTTTGCCCAACTCATAGGCTTTAATTCTGCCCAAGAGGTGATCGGGAAACATCACTCTATCTTTGTAAGCGATAGCTACAAAAAATCTATAGCCTATCAACAGTTTTGGCAGTCCTTGGCCCTAGGCCAAACCCAAGAAGGAGAGTTTAAACGCCAAAATGTTAAGGGCGAAGATGTCTGGATCCAAGCCGCTTATACTCCCGTCAAAAACAAAGAGGGAAAGCTGAGCAAGATTGTTAAAATTGCCCTAGATATTACTAAACAAAAAGCTATTTCACTGCATGCCGAAGCCCTCCGAGAAACCATAGATAGCTCTTTTGGCCGCATTGAGTTTGATCCAGATGGAAATATCCTAGATGTTAATGACAATTTTGTCCAATTGATGGGCTATCACCATAAACGAGAATTAGTCGACCATCACCACTCTATGCTGGTAGATCCCAATTACCGAAATAGCGATAAATACAATCAGTTTTGGGCCGACCTCTCTATGGGCCAAAAACAAGAAGGCGAGTTCCGCCGCATCTCTAAAACAGGAAAAGATATCTTTATCCTAGCGGCCTATACTCCCGTAGAAGACGAATCGGGCCGAGTGACTAAGGTGATCAAAATCGCCAATGATATTAGCCGCCAAAAAGAGGTGGTCCTAGAGGTAAATCGCGTGGTGGCCGCCGCCGGCCAAGAAGGTAATCTGGGCGCCCGCCTCAAGCTAGAAAATGCAAAGGGCGACTGGCTAATGCTGGTCGGTTCTGTCAATATGCTGCTCGAATCAGTCTCTACACCCATCGGCCAACTCGGCAAAATTATCGACCAATTGGCAGAGGGCGACCTCACTGGCCAATTCGATATCGAAGCCCAAGGCGATATCCGCAATCTTAGCGAAGGAATTAACCAAGCTATCCTTAGCCTCAATGGCCTGCTCACCAATACGGCCCAAATTGCCGATCTGCTGGCTACTGCCTCAGAAGAAATGCTGACCAAGGGTGAGGAAATGCAAAGTACGACGAAAGAAGCCGCTTCCGCTACCCAACAAATGGCCCAAGGAGCCCAACAACAGGCCCAACAAACCGATGAGGCCAGCAAGCAAATGGATGAGCTGCTCAAGGCAGCCAACCTGATGAAACAAAAGGCCGAGCTGATTAACCAAGCCGCTCATAAGGGCCAAAGTTCTTCCTCAGAAGGCTTGGCTACCCTCAAACTTATGGTCGATAATATGGAGTCGATCCGCCAATCTGCCCAAAGTACCGCCCAGTCCATTTCGGTCCTCTCCAACCGCTCCGAGGAAATCGCTAGCACGCTCAGCATTATTACCGATATCGCCTCGCAAACCAATTTACTCGCCCTAAATGCCGCTATAGAAGCCGCTAGAGCCGGCGAAGCTGGCCGAGGTTTTGCCGTGGTCGCCGAGGAAATTCGCAAACTGGCCGAGGGCTCCCGCCGATCCGCCGTCAATATCGAACGCATCATCCGAGAGGTCCAAAAAGATATCTATGCCGCTAGCCGAGCTATCGAACTCATGGAGGAAAATGTGAAGTCGGGCGGAGAAGCTTCTAAGGAGGCCGAAGAGGTCTTTAAGGATGTTCAAGAGTCTAATAACCAAACGTTTAGCCTCTCAGAAAGTATCGTCTATTCTAGCAACCAACAAAAGGAAGCCATTGATGCTACAGTCCGAAATATCGAGAAAATTGTCGTCGTCGCCGAGGAAACCGCCTACGGTACCGAACAGGTCGCCAACTCTACCCGAGTGCTCAGCCAAGGGATGAATGAGGTCTCGGCAACTAGTAAGGACCTAGCCGAGGTGGCCACCCAACTCCAAGAGAATATTCTGAAATTTAAATTGAGATAATATGCCCAAAGAGGAAAATCAACAGGCCTATATCTCGCTAGATGAACTGCAACAGGCCGCCCAAAAGGAACGCAAAAAAATAACCGACACAACCAAAAATTCGCAAATCCAATTGGTGAGCTTTGAACTCGGAGAAACCACTTACGCCCTCCCCATTTCTGCCGCCAAAGAGGTGCTGCCCTGCCCCCCTATGGCCAAAATTCCCAAGGCAGCCGCCCATATCCAAGGGGTGGTCAATGTCCGCGGAGAAATCCTAGCCGCTATCAATCTCTTTAACTTGCTCGACCAAAAAATAGGCGCCGAAGAAAAAGTAGGCTTCTTTCTGGTCCTCCAACAAAAAAATAAAAAACAAGGCCTACTCATCCCCAAACTGCCCGAAACCCTTAAGGTAAATGAGCAGGCTCTACAAGCGGCAGAGGGGCTCTTCCAAAATAATCCCTACATCAAAGCCCTTTTCCAAAGCCCTAAAGGAATTGCCGTGCTCCTAGATATTGATAAAATTTAAGCTGCTGTTTTGGGGCCTCCCGCCTGCGGCGGGCGCTACGTTTTGCAGCTCGCAGGTCTGCTCGGCCCTTCGCCAGCTTCGCTGCCTCGGTCTGGCCTTCGGCCACTGCTCCACATCGCTAGGCCAAAACAAAGGGCCTTTGGCCAAAAAACTCGCCAAGGCTCGCCAAAAAATAAAGGGCTAGGCCCTAAATTCATTTTTAATTATTTACCCTCCTCAAAAATCCACTATGAAAAAGAAAGTCTTAATCGTAGACGATTCGCTCTATATGCGTAGCCTGATCCTTAAGTCTTTTCAGGCGGCAGATGAAGAATATGAAGTGGTCGGCCAAGCCGCCAATGGCGAACAAGCTATCGATTTGGCCATGCTCCTTGCCCCCGACCTCATTACCCTAGATAATATTCTTCCCGATATGATCGGTAGCGATATTCTAGAGGTCTTCCAAGCCGAAGAACTAAAGGCCAAGGTCATTATGATTAGCGCCGTAGGCCAAGAATCAGTCATCCAAGATTGCCTCAAATTGGGCGCCTCTGCCTATTTGGTAAAACCCTTTACCCCAGAAGAATTACTCGAGACCGCAAATAAATGCCTCAATGACCAAACTACAGAATAAGCCCAAACGCATCTTATTGGCTGAAGATTCGGCTGTGATGCGCCAGCTAATTCGCTCTTGGTTGGGCAATAATCGAGGATATACCATTGTAGGCCAAGCTAGTGATGGAAAAGAGGCCGCAGAAATGGCTGCCAAATTTCAACCCGATTTGGTCCTTATGGACCTCTTTATGGGCGATTACGACGGCCTTTATGGGGTAGAGCAAATTATGAAATCAAATTGCCCTTGTCCCATTTTGTTGCTCTCTGCAGCCAGCCAAAGCGAAGAGCTTTTGCTCAAAGCCTTGGCCGCCGGGGCCACCGATGTACTGGCCAAGCCCTCTTTGCGCAATGGCAATTTGCAGCATTTTGGTCTAGAGTTGGACCAAAAAATTAAGGCGGCCCTAGCCACTAATTTGGCCCAAAAACCACAGGCTTTTGCCAGCCAAGCCAAACACTCTTTTTCAACAGATTTGCCCTACGAAATGCTTTTGTTGGGCGCGTCTACTGGCGGTCCCGCCACCCTAGAGTTTATTTTGGCCCAATTGCCCGAAAATTGGCCGCTGCCTATTGTTATTGCCCAGCATATGCCGCAGGCCTTTTTGCCCGCTTTTGCCCGCCGCCTACAAAAAATGAGTAAACTGAAAGTTAGTATGGCCCAAAATGGCGAGCGACCAAAACCCAATCAGGTCTATTTGGCCCCAGGAGATTATCATTTGCTCTTGCGGGGAACTCCTAAGGACTACCTTTTTGCTTGGAGCCAAAGAACGCATCCTTCCTATAATTACCCCTCTGTCGATGCCCTTTTTGAATCTGCAGCCGAGCTGATCGGCAAAAGCCTTTTGGGGGTTTTGCTTACGGGCATGGGATCCGATGGGGCCAAAGGCTTATTGGCCATTAAGGAGGCTGGCGGCTTTACGATCAACCAAGATGAAGCTAGCTCTAGCATTTATGGAATGCCCCGAGCAGCTCAAGGAATAGGCGCCAGCCGAAGAGAGCTTCCGCTCTCAACTATTCCGCCCTTTTTGGTCCAATTACTAGATATGGAATAGGCGGCAAAGCCGCCTTGGCCGAAGGCCAAATAGAAGCCCTCCACTTCTATCCTTTAATTTAATTTCCTGCTATTCATCGTTATTTTTCTCCCCCATAGCTAAGGCTATGCCTTTAAAAAATGCCTTGACTAGCTTAAAATTTTTATCAAAGGATGGCCGAAGCGCAGGACTTCCATTTGGCCTAGCGATGTGAAAGGGTGGCCGTTAGGCCAGACCAAGTTTTTGAGCGCAGCGAAAAAACGAAGGGCCGAGCAGACCTGCGAGCCCTGAAACGTAGCGCCCGCCGAAGGCGGGAGGCCCCCAAAAAAAAGTTAAATACAGAAAAAGCAAAACAGTTGGAAACAGGAGATGAGTACAAGGCGATATTTTTAGCAGAAGCAGAACAGCAGCAGGCCGAACTAGAAGCCTTGTTTTTGCAGCTAGAAGCTAGCCCCGAGCGCAAAGACCTCTGGGCCCCTATTTTTAGGTTGACGCACACCCTAAAGGGGAATGCTATGGGCCTAGGTTATGAGGGCATTGCGGCGGTGAGTCATCTTTTGGAAGATTATTTTAAGGCCCTACAGGCTGGAGAATTTCCGCTTTGGCCCGATGATATTGTGCTTTTTTTGCGAAGCAGTGATCTGCTCTCCGATTTGATTTCGGCCATTCGGAAGGAAGAAAAACTGGCCTATAAAGGCTTTAGCACCAAGCTAAAAGTAGCCTTGCGAAAGGCCAAGAAGCGGGAAAAGACGGTAGAGGCGCTGGCTACTTCTGAAGAAAAAGAAGTGTTTAAAGAACCAGCCGAAAACCTATTGGCGCCTCGAGATATTCGGCTTTCGGACCATTTGAAAGTGCCCGTAGAACGGCTCACGCAACTGCTCAATTTGGTGGGAGAGCTCAGTATAGAAAAGGACCGATTGATGTTGGAAGATCAGCAGGAAAAAGGCAATGATTATCGCTTTTTGACCCTACATCGGTTGAGTACAGAGCTGCAATATCAGATTATGCAACTGCGGATGTCTGAGTTGCAGTTGCTCTTTGCCAAATATCCGAGGATCTTGAGCGATTTGTGTCGACAAACGGGCAAAAAGGCCCGCTTAGAGATTCGGGGAGGGCAGACCGAGATTGACCGCAACCTTTTGCCCGTTATTGCCGATGCCTTACAACATTTGTTGCGCAATGCGATGAGCCACGGCATAGAAAAGCCAGCGGAACGCCTATTGGCGGGCAAAGAGGAAGTAGGGACATTATTGCTGCAGGCAAGGACCAATAAGGAGCAGGTTGTTATTGAGCTCACTGATGATGGAGCGGGGGTAGACCGTAAAAAAATTGAGCAAAAACTCATTGAATTAGCTTGGCTAACTGCGGCCCAGTTGGCCAAATTGAGCGATGAAGAATGCTTTGAATACCTCTTTAAATCGGGTTTTTCTTCGGCTAGTGAATTGACCGATTTGGCGGGTAGGGGAGTGGGGCTAGATGCGGTTCGGAATGCGATACAATCTTTGGGGGGCAAACTAAGTTTGTCCACTGTTTTAGGCAAAGGAAGTACTTTTTGTCTGCAAATGCCTTACTCTATGGCCATGCGCACCGTGCTTCTTTTTGAGCAAGACGGGCAAAGCTTTGCGCTTCCTATTGATATGGCGTACTTAGTCTTGAGCATCAAGCGGAAAGAGATAAAGTGGCTGGGCCAAAACTGGATGTGCAACTATGAGGGTGATTTTTATCCGATTCGGGCCTTGGCCCAGGTCTTTGGGCAAAAAAAAGAAGGCATAGCCGAGCTAGATGCAGAGGCAGAGCTTCAGCTCTTGCTTTTGCATTATGGAGGGCAGCGAATGGCCCTTTGGGTAGATCGTTTGCAGCAACAAAAAGAGATTTTTGAACGCAAATTAGCTCCGCCCTTAGACCAGCACCCTTTGTTTAGGCGAGCTGCGATTTTGGGCAATGGCGAAGTTTGTTTGCTATTGACCATAGACACATTATTTGAGGACTTTAAGCGAGAACGGGATGCCTAAACAAGAAGAATTTAGTCAGTTGCTATTGGCGGCTGTACCAAAAATGCTGGAGCTTTTGCAGCGCTATAGCGGGAAAAAGGTAAACTACTTGGGCATAGACTGTCTGGACCAACTTCCGAAGCAGGGGAGTTGTTGGCAAACCCAGCTGAAAGGCCCAATTGTAGGCGCATCTTTTTTGCTCATCCCCCAGGCTTGGAAACAAGTAATTTTGGCCCAAGCAGGGGCGGCTGTCCCTGCCGAAATGGAAGAAGCCTTTTTCCTCGAACTGGACAACATCCTTTCGGGGAACTTTTTGGCCAGTTTTGCCGACCATTATGAGGGCGTAATTTATGGCTTACCCCCAGTGTTTAAAGACTGGAAAGAGATAAGCGCCGAGAGTTGGTCTTTTCGCTTATCTTTTAGCGCAGCGGGCATCCCCAAGCCGGTCTGTATTTATTGGACCGTAGCCGGTGAACGGCTACCCAAAAATAGGATAAAATAAGCTATGAAGTTTTCTACACCTGCAGCAGCCAGCGATGAAGAACTAGCTGCTTTTGTTTCTGCAGTTAAACAGCGTTTTGGTATGGATTTTAGCGGATATGAAGCAAAATCCTTAAAACGGGGACTTTCTCGCTTGATGCTGCGTTATGACTATACTGTACTGACTCAGCTTTGGGGACATATTTTGAAGGACCGCCAGATGATTCAGCATTATGTAGATGAATTGATGGTCAATTTAACGGCCTTCTTCAGAAATCCAGAGCTTTGGCGAGGACTAAGAGACGAACTCCTGCCGGAGTTTAAGTCTAGAAGGTCCATGAAAGTTTGGCATGCAGGCTGTTCCTCTGGAGAAGAAGCCTACAGTATGGCAATCTTGCTCAAAGAGAGCTATTTTTTGCAACAGGCCGAAATTTGGGCCTCTGATCTGAGCCAGAAAATGCTGGATCGAGCAAAAAAAGGCTGCTATTATAGTAATAGCCAAGGCCGTTATTTTAAAAACTATGAAGCATTTAGCCCTCGTAATAGGGCCAGTGCTTATGTTACTTTAACAGAGGACCAAAAGGACTTCTGTATGCACCCTAACTTGAAGAAGAAGATTAACTTTTTTCAACACAATCTTGTCCAAGACGATTACCCCCAAGACTTCGACTTGATTTTGTGCCGCAATGTCATGATTTACTTTGACGAGCGGCTCAAAATGAACAGCCTCAAGCGTTTTTATCAAAGCCTCAAGCCAAATGGCTATCTGATTATTGGCTATTATGATATACTCCCCAAAGCTGGACAAGATTATTTTGAACCCTATTGCTTGAGTCGTCGAATTTATAAAAAGAAGGAATTATTATGATGGTAAGAACCGAAGAAATTGACTCTCTGCTTTCTGGTTTGGCCAATAAATTTGGCGCAGACTTTAAAGGCTATTCCCCAAGCTTTCTAACTGAAAGAGTAGAGTTGTTGATGAAAGCAGAACAGCTTAGCTCTATCTTTTCGCTTTGGAGCCAAATTTTGCGGAATGCTGATTTGGGCCAAAGAACAATTCGCTTTTTGCAGGCTAGAGATAATAGCTTTTTTAATCCTCTTTCTCAATGGCGACATTTTAAGCAGTTGCTAGAAGAAAAGGCAAGCGGAAACCTACGCATTTTGTATATGCAAGTAGGAAGAGGTGAAGGCCTGCACAGTTTGGTCCTTTTGCTAGAGGAAATGGGGCTATCGGCTAAGATTGAGGCTACAGATGTAGATCCTAGCCTTTTGAAAATTGCCAAAAAAGCAGAATACGCCAATTTGCAAAAGCAATTGACCATTAAGTTTCGGTTGCTTTTCCCTAATGGTAATTATAAAAAGTACCTGAGTAGCTCTAGTCCCAACCGCCTTAGCTCGCGTTATCAGAAAAACCTGAGTTATAGCAGCCGAAATTTTTCTAAGATGGTCCCTAACCGAAATAAATATGACCTCATTATTTGTTCGGAGGTGATTAAACGCTATGATGAGAAAAATCGAAAAAAGATTTTGGACCATTGCTATACGGGCCTGAAAACAAATGGCTTACTTTGCCTTGGTCCCCAAGATCAAATTACAGATGAAGCGCATTTTATGCCTTTGGGCATGGGCATTTTTCAAGCGAAGTAAATGGCCCAAAAGGAGCAACCGCAGCCGCCAAGGAATTTTCCTTGGCGGCTTTTTTTTTGTGGGGCCGAGCGAAGCGAGGCCTTGCCGCGCCCAAAGGGCGCAGCCGGCCTAGGGGCCTGTAAGGGTGGCCCATAGGGCCAGACCGACTTTTGAGCGAAGCGAAAAAGGAAGGGCCGAGCAAGCCTGCGAGCCCTGCAAGGGCCCGGCCGCCAAAGGCGGCAGGCCCCAAAAAATCAAAACAGAAAAAGCGACAAAGAAAAACAGTTCTGTATCTTGCGAACTAGGCCCTAGCTACGTTGATAAAAAGTATGGGCCGCCAACGCGCTCTTTCTTTCTGTACAAAAATAAATTATGTCTCGCTTAATATTTTTCTTTTTCTTCTTGGCTTCGCTCCCCTTATTGGCCCAAAAAGGCCGACTCATCGGCCAGCTAACCGATGCGCAAACAGGAGAGCCGCTGCCCTCGGCTGCTATTCGTGTTTACCTCAATGACGAACTGCTCATTGGGCTGGTGACGGATATGGATGGCCGATATGACCTGAGTCTGCCCGCTGGTCCTCGGCTCAAACTAATGGCTAGCTATCTGGGCTTTCAACGCTATGAAAAGCGAGGCCTGCGCTTAAAAGAGGAGGAAGTTTTGCGCTTAGATATTGCCCTGAAAACCTTGGATGATGCGGTTCCAGAGGTAATTGTAGAGTCGTTTTCGGATAAGGAAGCGGATGCTTTGCGGCTGTCTAGAGATGATATTCAGAATATTCCAACCACGACCATGAGCCTAGAGTCGGTGCTTTTGTATACCGCAGTAGGGGTGGCCAATCGCAACGAATTTTCCTCTCAATACTCGGTGCGAGGCGGAAACTATGATGAAAATTTGGTCTATGTCAATGGCTTTGAGATTTACCGCCCATTGCTCATTCGCTCGGGCCAACAGGAGGGCCTGAGCTTTCCCAATCCCGATATGCTCAATGAATTGGCCTTCTCTTCGGGGGGCTTTAAGGCTGAATATGGCGAGAAAATGTCTTCGGTTTTGGATGTCCGCTATCGCCGCCCTAGCCGCTTTGAGGCCAGAGCTAGCGGAAGTTTATTGGGCGGATCGCTCTATTTGGGTGGGCGAACAGAGGGCAACAACGCCCTGACCTATACCCTGGGCGCCCGCTATAAAACAACCCAGTATTTATTATCGAGCTTAGATATTAAGGGAGAGTATGTCCCCCGATTTTTAGATCTGCAGGCCGATTTGATCTATGATTTGGGCAAAAACTGGCAAATAGAAGCCATCGGAAATTATAATACGGCCCAATTTCAACTGATACCTGAAGAATCGGCCAGCACGAGCGGCTTATATAATTATGCGATACGCCTCAGCTCGCTCTTTGAGGGCCAAGAAATTTCTAGCTTTAATACCTATATGATGGGAACGGCCTTGGCCTACAGTGGAAAACTAAAGGTCAAAACGATTCCAGAAAAAAAACTGACGATTCAGGAAAATAGCCGCCACCGCATCTTATTTTCTAACTACCAATCGCAGGAGGATGAACGCATTGATGTGATCAATAATTATCGCTTGGAGGAGGTGGAAACTGGCCTGGGCGCCGATAATTTTGGCGATGTGCTGGGCACTTTGGCCTATGGCGAAACCCATCAATATGCCCGAAACTACCTGACGGCCAATGTGATTCAGGCCAAATATGTGGGCGCCTATAGCTATGAGCGCTTCAATGACTCGACCTTTACCGAAAGTAAACAGCTCTTAAAGTGGGGCTTGACCTACAAAAATGAGTTTATCCGTGACGACCTAAAGGAGTGGACCAGCTTCGATTCTTTGGGCTATACGCTCCCCTTTGACACGACGGCCATGCCTGTTTTTGAATACATCCGGACCGATACGCAGCTGTTGACGCATCGCTTTTCGGGCTTTCTACAAAATACTTGGGAGTACAAAAATGATCGGCACTTTTTGCGGAGCACCCTCGGCCTGAGGGCCAGTTACTGGAGCCTGAACGAAGAGTTTTTGCTGGCCCCCCGATTTCAGCTCTACTATAGCCCGCTTTCACAGCATCATGCCATGAGCGATACGACCCATTGGAGCAAGGATTTGACCTTTAAGTTGGCCCTAGGAGCCTATCATCAACCCCCTTTTTATCGGGAGTTGAGGAATTTAGAGGGCGAAATCAATACTTCGGTCCGCGCACAGAAGTCGGTCCATATTTTGGGCGGTGTCGTCTGGGATTTTAGCTGGTATAAGCGCAAATTTAAGCTGATTTCAGAGCTTTATTATAAGCATCAATGGGACCTAATTCCCTATGATGTGGACAATGTTCGGATTCGCTATTATGGCGATAATCTGGCCAAGGGCTACATAACGGGCTGGGATTTTCGCCTCAACGGAGAGCTGGTCAAAGGCCTCGAATCATGGGTCAATTTCTCTTTGTTGCGCGCCCGCGAAAGCCTTAATGGCGTAGACCATAAGGTCTATACCCTAGAGGGCCAAACTATCGATACCAGCACGGTTGATTATGTCTCTAAACCCACCGACCAGCTCTTCATTTTCTCTATGTATTTTCAAGATGAGCTGCCCGGCGCCGAGTGGTTCAAGGTCAATTTGGCCTTTACCTTGGGCAGCGGCATGCACTATGGCGTGCCCAAAGACAATATTGTGGCCCGAAACCTCTACCGCTATTCCCCCTATCATCGCATCGATATTGGCTTTAGCCTCTCGCTTTGGGATCGCGCCAAAAAGGCCCAAGAAGCCTATAAAGACAAGAGTTTATCCTTGGCCATGGCCGAACAAGCCCTCAAAAAAGATAGCAAAAATCCTTTCCGCTACCTGCGATCGGCCTGGCTGAGCCTAGAGGTTTTTAACCTGATGGCGGTGGGCAATGTAGCCTCCAATACTTGGATCAAGGACTTCACAAATACCAGCTATGCTATCCCCAATTATCTCTCTTCTCGCCGACTGAACCTGCGCTTTCGTCTAGATTTTTAATGAGGTTTTGGGGCCTCCGCCTCCCTTCGGTCGTCGGCGCTACGCTTCAGGGCTCGCAGGTCTGCTCGGCCCTGCGGCCTGACGGCCTTGGTCTGCGGCTTCGCCGCCCCCTTTCGCATCGCTAGGCCAGTCGCTTCGCTCCTTCTAAACGCAAGAATTTAATCTTGCTGTAGCTTTGAGCCTACAGTTATGGCCGAAGGCCCCAAACAAAAATAAAAGAAACAACAGTTGCAAAACCCCAAAATAAGGGATAACTTTATTGCGTATAAAAAACCTAAGTTTTCACAAAAAAGAAACAGAAGGATAAGGACCTAGCGGTTGATAACTGCTTAAGAAGACAGATGAGCTATGCAAGAAAAAATGCAACTGAAAATTATATCGGCTGGAGCGGGGAGTGGAAAAACCTACACCCTCACTCAACAAATGGCCGAACTGCTGATCCCCAAAGATGGACAGCCCGCCGAAGTGCGGGCCTCGGGGATTTTGGCCACCACTTTTACCAATAAGGCCGCCGCTGAGTTGAAAGAGCGGGTGCGGGTCAAATTATTGGAGGAAGGCATGAGCCAAGAAGCCGATGAATTGGGCCAAGCCATGATTGGGACCGTGCATGCGGTGGGCGTACAGCTGCTCAAGCGCTTTGCCTTTGAGGCGGGGCTTTCTCCCGAAATGGACATCATTGCCGAAGGGGAGCAATCGCAGATTTTTAACCAATCGCTATCGACAATTTTAACCGAAGAGCGCAGCCTGCAAATGGAAATGCTGAGCAAGCGCCTAGGTTATGAAGAGCAGGGCTTTTATGGCCGAGATTGGCGCAGCGATATCCTCCAACTGACCGATTTGGCCCGAAGCAACAACCTAGATGCAGCAGCCCTGGAAGAAAGCGCTACGGCTTCTGTGCGTAGTCTTTTGGCCCTTTTGCCTAGCCGAAGCGCCAAGACCGCCGCAGCTTTAGACCAGCAGTTGCGCAGCTATTTGGAAAATACCTTGCTGGCCGTTTTAGAAATAGAAGATGGGACCAAATCTAGACAAACCCTAATCTCCAAACTGCGAAGTTTTCAGAATAAACTTCGCGCTCGGGGCTATTTGCATTGGTCGGAATGGGTGGCCCTGGGCAAAGCCTGCGGCAAGGCCCCAAAAAAATGTAAGGAGGCTGTAGAAGAACTCAAAGAATTGACCGATGGGCATGAATCTCATCCTCAATTTCAGGAGGACCTCAGCCAATATATCGAGCAGCTTTTTGCCTTGGCACAGGCAGCTATAGATGAATACGAAACCTACAAAACGAGTCGAGGCCTAATTGACTACACCGATATGGAGGTCTATATCCTCAAGCTTTTGGAGCAACCCCTAGTGCGGGAAGTTTTGGAAGAAGAGCTAGACCTTTTATTAGTCGATGAGTTTCAGGATACCAACCCCATTCAGCTCAAAATCTTCTTGGACCTCAGCCGTTTGGCCAAGCGCTCGATTTGGGTGGGCGACCCCAAGCAGTCAATTTATGGTTTTAGAGGGGCCGCCCCCGAGCTCATGCAGGCCGTAGTAGAACAAGCCAAAGAGATGCAAGTATTGGGGAACTCTTGGCGCTCTAGGCAAGACCTTGTTCATTTTACCAATGGGCTTTTCTGCAAAGCTTTTCCAGATTTAGGGGAAGAGCGGGTAGCCTTAGAGGTAGCTCCGCCCTTTAAGAAAGAACTAGAACCCCAGGGTTTGGGCCATGCCTTAGAGCATTGGGTTATTGACTTTAAGGAAGGCAAAAGACGGCCCGGAAAACCTTGGCCGCATCGGGCTTTGGCGCATGCTATTGCCCAACTCTTAAAAGAGGGGCGGATGATTCGGCCCAGAGGCAAGGGCCAAATGCGGCCTTTGCAGGCGGGCGATATAGCCGTACTCTGCCGCTCGAACCAAACTTGTCAGGACCTAGCCGAGCAACTGGCCGAAGAAGGCCTAAAAGCCTCCATTGCCCGAAAGGGCTTGCTCAAAACGCCAGAAGCCAGTTTGTTGCATGCCTGCCTAAAGTTTATTCTCAATCCGCAAGATAGCTTATCGGTAGCCGAGCTAAAACTTCTCTTAGAGGCGCAGAGCTTGGAGGAAATTGTCAAGGACCGCCTAAAGTATTTGGAGCGAGAGCAGGAGCAGAAAAAGTATAAACTTTGGGGGGAGTCGGGACAAATTAAGCGCTTATTGCATTTGGCCCAACAACTGCCCGAGATGTCTGCCACCGAAATCGTCAATCTGGTCATCGAAAAAATGAACCTCCGCAATGTAGTGGCCCGCTGGGGAAATGCCAATCAGCGTTTTGCCAATTTGGATGCCTTACGCAGCAAGGCCCTAGAATATGAAGAAAACTGCAACCGTTTGCATAATGCGGCCACCTTGGGGGGCTTTCTCCTGTGGTTGGACCATTTGGAGCGGGAGGGCTTAGATGCCCAGGCCTCTAGCCAAAGCCAGGATGCCGTCAATGTATTGACCTATCATAAGAGTAAGGGCTTAGAATGGCCTTTTGTGGTTTGCTATGAGCTAGAGAAATCGCTGCGAGAAAACTACTTTGGCTTTCAGTTGATTTCTACCCAGGAAGAGGTAGACTTGAAAAACCCCTTGGCCAATCGCCTGATTTCTTTTTGGCCCAATCCCTATGGCAAGCAGAGCCAGAAAACCAATTTGGTAGAGAACATCAAGGCCTTACTACAGACCGCCTTGCGCAAAAAGGCGCAATTGCAGGAGGAGTCGCGCTTGCTTTATGTGGGGGTAACTCGTGCCCGAGATTATCTGGCCTTGCCCATCTTTTTGCAGCAAAAGAATTGGGGCCTCAATTGGCTCAACCGCAGCTTTCATCTGGGCGATGAGGAGATGCAGACCGTAGACCCCGATAGCGATTTTTGCATTTGGGACTGGAAGGGGAATGCCCTGCCCGTTCAGCGGATGCAATTGGAGCTCTTTAAGGAGATTGACCCCCTAGAAGCGGAACAAGAGGAGGAGGTTTTTCCTTATTTGCAGGCCTTTAAGGGCGAGCAGGACCATTTGGCGGCCCAGCCCGAAACGGCAGAGCAGCTGATGGGCGAAATTGAAATGCCAATTTTGGGCGAGTATCCCTATCTGCCTGGCTTGCCCATAGAAGATATTAGCGAAGAGGAGGAAGAGCGTTTGGGCCAATTGTTACAGCTCTATTTGCGGGCCGACCAATTGGATTATGCCCTGAGCTTGAGAGAGCAAACCGCCCAACAACTACTAGAAGATTTTGAGCTCAAGCATCAGCTCAATAGCTTGCAATTGATGCGCCTGAGTCAGCAGTTTCATCAAAGCCTACAGGCATTTGGACCTATGCAGCTGCATCGGGCCAGAAGGTTCCGCTTTCAGCAAGACCGACAGGTTTTTAGGGGGCAGGTAGATTATTACTTCTTTTCTGAAGAGGAGGAGCGGCAAATCTTAATGCTAGATGTTTTGTATACTTATGAGGGCTGGAAACAAAAAAGCCACCGCATCAGAGAAGCAGCAGCCAAATTGTATGCAGCCAAAAACGCCTTGGCCCAAGCAGGCTATAGCGCTAGCTGCTATTTACATTTTCCTCTTTCGGGCCTCTACGTAGAAGTAGCGCCTAGTTTAGTAGGAGAGGAGGAAGAAGACTTCTAATCGTTTAATTCTTCAAAGGTATAAGGGTCGATCTTTCGGCCCTTGTTATTTTCCATTCGGACTAAAACCCCATCTTTGAAAAAGTACTTGAAGCGCAGATAACCCACAGGGTCATTCTCTACCCATTCGCCAGTTTTGGCATAACCGCGTTCTTTGCGGCCTGTCAAAGGGTTGTACTCAATAATGAGTTTGGGCAGGTATTTTCCCTTAATATGTTCTTTGCCGTTAATGTGGTATTGCACATACTCCCCAATCCGAACGCTATATTGTTTGCGAGGAGTTAGCTTCTGGATACGAAACTCCTTGGCCAAGCCATAGCTGAGGTACTCTTGCCAGCGCTCTTCCAAACTATCGGCAGAAACCGAATAATCTACTTTGTCAATCCAGTTAATGGCGTTGTAGTTCAGCGCCTCAAAGTCTTGGTCCACCAATTTGAATTTATATTCATAGGGCAGTTCAATTTTATAAAAGAGGGTATCCATATCTTTTTGGTCCTTCAAAATGGTATGTGCGCCCTTGGCCCTAATTTCTCCATTTTCATAATAGCTAGTAAAAAAGCCCAGTTCTAGGCCATCTTCATAGGCCGTACTATATTTGGGGGTGCCATCATCATAGTAGGTCTTAAAGACTCCTTGGCGTCTGCCGTCATTAAAGGTCTCTTGTCGGAAGGGTTCGGCATCCAAAGTGGTTTTCCAAAGGCCCGTTCTTCGGCCTTCGCCATCATAGTAGCCGGTGGCCACTAGTTCGCCCCCATTGAGGCCTCTTTTGTACTCAATCCAGCGGCCTTCTCGCAGGCCATTGAGAAAGGAGCCCGTGCCCACCAGCAACTCTTCGGTTCCAAAACGGGGATGTCGGTCTACCTTATAGTATTCCATTTTTCCGCTGGCCCGTTCTTGGCCAAAGTCAAATTCTCCTTTAATGTGGACATTTCCCTTATCTATATAATAGTCATATTGCCAGCGGCCTTTTTTTTGGCCATTGGTATAGCGGCCTTTGGCCATCAGGCGGTCATCCTTAAACAGCAGCCATTCGTCTTGTCGGATGCCGTTGAGGTATTTGCCCGCGGCCAGTTTATCATCTAAATGGTTATAGACAATCCAGACGCCATTCATGCTATCGTTGGTAAATTTGCCTTTCATTTTGATCTTTGTTCTGGAGTCTACTAGCTCCCAGCGGCCATTTTTTACGTCATTTTCATATTGGCCCACCACATCGGGTTCATCGGCGTATCGGCCAATTGGAGAGATATAAAAGCGCCAGCGGCCTTCTTTTCCGCCATTTTCGTTATAGCGGCCTTTGGCCAGGGGTTTCCCATCTTTTCCCTTAATAATCCAGTAGCCTACTCTTTGGCCCTCGGCATTGATTTGGTTGTATTTGGGTCGTTTTTTTTGGGCCTCTACACTGCTCAGACAGAAAAGGCAGGCAAGGCAGAACATGATGGTTAATCGCATAGATGAAATAGTTTCTTAATATATTTTTTTGGGGCTGCCCCTTCGGCCCTTTGGGCCTGCGGGTCGGGCTCTGTCGCAGCTCGCAGGTCTGCTCGGCCCTTCAGCGCTGCGCGCTTCGGTCTGGCCCTTTGGGCCACTGCTATCCATCCCTCAGCCGATAGGCTGGGGAAAGCCCCAGCCTCAGGCAGCTAAGCCGAGCATTTGAGCAAGCGCTAGGCCAGTTTGCTGCAAAAAAGAGGGGGCGCAGGGAACGTTTTAGGCAAAATTCTTCATTATCAGCGAAAAAAACGAAAAATGAGTAGAAGATTAGTAAAAACCTCTAAGTTCCTAAGTTTAATTCTACGCCACCGGCCCGAGCTATTGGGCCTAAGCCTAGAGGCTGGCGGCTGGCTCGATGTGGAGCAGCTTTTGGCGGCGGCCAAGGCTCATAATAAGGAATTAGATAGGGAGTTGCTGGAGGAAGTGGTCTGCAAAAATAACAAAAAGCGCTTTGCTTTTAATGCAGAAAAAACCAAGATTCGAGCCAGCCAGGGACATTCTGTAGACATTGAGTTGGGATATAGGGCCCAAGCGCCCCCAGAAATTCTCTATCATGGCACGGCCCAGCATTTTTTAGACAACATTTTAAAAGAGGGCTTGTTAAAAATGGATCGGCATCAGGTGCATTTATCGGCAGATATTTCTACTGCCGAAAATGTGGGCCGTCGGCATGGCAAATTGGTCCTTTTGGTGGTGCAGGCCCAAAAGATGCAGGCCGCAGGCTATGCCTTCTACCAATCGGCCAATGGCGTTTGGCTTACCGATACCGTTCCGCCAGAATACCTGCAGCTATGGGCAGGCGGCCCTTCGGCCTAGCGCTGTGGAGGGGTGGCCGAAGGCCAGACCAAAGGCGGAACGAAGTGGAGCCTGAAGGGCCGAGCGAATAGCGAGCCCCGCAACATAGCGCCGCAGCGAAGCTGCGGAGGCCCCAAAAAAACAGCAGTATAGACCCACAATATTAAAACAATCCGTATTTTTAGGCCCTAATTTCAAGATTATGAAAGAAGAGAAAAAGGAAAAAGAGTTCATCAACCCGATTGATCCCGATAAAATTGCAGAAAATCCACACCTTTTGCCTTATGCGCATACGGTGGGGGGCGCTGTGATCAAGCCGATGGACAAGGGGCGGGCCAAAGGGCTGTCTGTGCAGGCCATGCAGGAGCAAACCAAAATGCAGTTGTCTCAGATTGAGGAGCAGATTAAGCTCTTGGCTATGCAAGCCAAAAAATTGCAGGATCGGGTCTCGGTTTCGGAGATGATTTATGGGGCCGATATGAACTTTAAGCCTTTAATTAACCATATTTACCACCTCTATCAGCGAGAGAATGGGGAGGCTGTATTGTCTATGGTGGGTCCCGATGAATGGGGCTGGGCTGGGCATAAGTTTCACCGCTTTTTGGCTACTGTAAAGTTGTTGGCCGACCATACTTGGGAGATTTTGAAAGAGGCTGGTCCAGAAGAAGAATAAGATGAAAACTGCTATTGTTTGCATTCCGATTTATCGGGAGCAACCCACAGATAATGAACTGCTTGCCCTTGGGCAGGCTGTTCGTGTTTTGGGCAATTACCCCTTTAGTTTTATTGCGGCAGAGGGCTTTGATGCGGCCCCTTATTTGGCCCTTGCGCCCAAGGCTACAGTAGAATATTTTGAGCCTACTTATTTTGCTTCGGTAAAAGGCTATAATCGTTTGATGCTGAGGGCCGATTTTTATCGCCGTTTTCAAGCTTATGATTATTTGTTGATTTATCAGCTAGATGCCTTTGTTTTTCGCGATGAATTGGCCCATTGGATGGAGCAAGATTATGACTATATTGGGGCGCCTTGGATAGAGGCCCCGCCTAGCCCGGTAGACAAGCGCCCACTGTTTAATTTGGCCAATATGATGAAGGGGCAGGTGGGCAATGGAGGCTTTTCGCTCCGAAAAATTGAGCGTTTTATTCAGGCGGCCAAGCAATGGGGCGGCCTTTTGCGGGCCACGGGCAAAAATGAAGATTTTCTCTGGGCCTGTGTTCTGCCTTATTTCATGAAATTTAAGCGGCCCAAAGAAGCTGAAGCCCTGCGTTTCGCCTTTGAGCTTTCGCCAGCAAAAGCCTATGCCCAAAATGGGGAGCAATTGCCTTTTGGTTGCCATGCTTGGGAGAAATACGAGCCCGAATTTTGGGCCCCTTTTATTCAGGCCGAAAAAGATAAATTATGAGAATTTTAGTTGCTTTTGTTTTGCTGTTTGGCCTCTTTAGCTGTGGCCAAAATGGACCAAAAGAAAGTATAGATGCGGGAGGGGGCATTCATTATTATGCTCGACTGAATACGGAGCAGGACTTTAGTATTCAATCGGGCCAGCAGACAATCATCCAACTGAGTTTGGAGGGCGGTTCTAGCAGCCTTTACCTCATTTTTAATGGAGCATTATTTAATTTTGCCCTAGATAGTAGTTATAGCTTCCCTTCGGAGCAAATTGAGGCCGTTTTGACGGGCCTCGACAGCACGGGCTTTGTCGTCAACCGCAATTTGTCGGGGAGTTTTCAGCTCCACTCGCATGAGCAGTTTAAGCAATCTACGGGCAGCATGCAGCTGAAAATCCGCCTGGGCCTAGAGGAATATAAGGAGCTAGAGATTCCCAATTTCCAGTTGAGTACGCCCTTTTTGCATGCGGCTTATTTGGGCCAAGCTATTCGCTATGAGGAAACTTTTGATAGTCTAGAACAAACCGATATTTTTCCGCTTTTGCAGGGCCAATGGCGCTTAGAAGATCATGTCTTTTTTGATGGCGCCCGCCAACAATGGCGAGACTATTTTCATTTGCCCGATAGCATCTTTTGGCAAATTAGCGACAGCCAATTGCTGGTGCCTATGCAAGCGCCTTTATACCTAGAAGAGCGTCGACTCTCTTTTGATAATGCCCAGAAAAAACGGCAATATTTTGCCATCAATAAGCTAGATAGTCAGTCGCTCTGGATCACCAACTTAAATGTCCGTAGCAAGGACCGTTATTTTTTTCGCCGCCAACGCTAAGAGATGAAACTAGAATTTTGGATGGTCGGGAACACCGCCTTCAACTACCTCAAAGAGGGAATGGATATTTATGAAAAGCGCCTCAAGCATTTTGTTCCCTTCGAGAGCCGCATTATTCCCGATATAAAAGGGGCCAAAAATATGCGAGAGGCCCAAATTAAGCAGAAGGAGGGCGAAAAGATTTTGGCCAAACTAGAGCAGGGCGATTTCCTTATGCTCCTCGATGAGCGAGGCAAGCAGTTTGACTCGCTGGCTTTTTCTGCTAAACTAGAGCAGCAGTTTCAACTTAGCCATAAGCGGATCATTTACCTAATTGGTGGGGCCTATGGCTTTTCCGATGAGGTCTATGCCCGTGCCAATGGCCGCTGGAGTCTCTCCAAACTCACTTTTTCGCATCAAATGGTCCGCCTTTTTGTGCTCGAACAGCTCTATCGGGCCATTAGTATCCAAAGGGGCTTGCCCTATCATCACGCTTAATTTCTATTATGAATAGCTTACTTTTATTAGACAATTTGCTTAGTCAGGCGCCCGTAAATTTAGCCATTTTGGTCATTACGGTCATCGTTTCTCTCCAAGCTTTTCAGAAGCGGGAGATTTACGCACAGCTCATTTTTAATCCGGCGGTCATTGTCAACCGCAAGGAGTGGTACCGCTTTTTTAGCTCGGGCCTCATTCATGCCGATGGCATGCACCTGGGCCTCAATATGTTTGTCCTTTATCAGTTTGGGGGACAGGTGGAGCAGGTTTTTACCCTTGTTTTTGGAAATATTTGGGGCCATATTCTCTATCTTTTGCTTTATGTTTCGGCCCTAGCTGCCTCTTCTTTTTATAGCTTCGAGAAGCATAAGGACAACTATGGCTACAATGCACTGGGGGCTTCTGGGGCGGTTTCGGCGGTCTTGTTGGCCTATGTGCTTTTTGCGCCCACCAGCACGCTTTTGCTCTTTTTAGTTATTCCCACTCCCGCCATTGTGGCCGCTTTGGGCTATTTGGCCTACTCGCATTATATGAGTAAAAATGGCAACGACAATATTGGGCATGATGCTCACTTTTGGGGGGCTATTTGGGGCATTGTCTTTACCTTAGCCTTTGATTTTGCTTGGACGGGAGGCGCCATTGCTCAAAATTTTTATTACCAATTGGCCAATTGGTTTTAGGGGCCTCCGCCTCGCTTCGCTCGTCGGCGCTAGGTTTCAGGGCTCGCAGGTCTGCTCGGCCCTTCACTTTTTTTCGCTTTGCTCAAAAAAGTTTGGTCTGGCCTTCGGCCACCCTTTCACAGCGCTAGGCCGGGCGGGCTTCGCCCGCCTCTAGACGCAAAAAATTAGAGTACAGAAAATAGAATCCATATAAAATCATGTCTACACAAAAAATAGCAGAGCGCTTGGCCCAGTTGGGCGCTAGCGATTGCAGCACCAACTTGGCCGAGGCCAAAATTTACTGGACCAATAAGGAGGGGCAGGTCTTGGCTCATGCCCGCACGGCACCCATTATGTCTTGGGCGGCCACCAACAAATCGGCGGCTTGGGCCTTTAGCCTTGGGCAATTTATAGATGCCGAGGTAGAATGTTTTCAGCCCCAAAACAATAAGTCGGAATACATTGGCAATATTCCAGAAGAGTTGGCCCAAGAAATGGCCTTTGCCGAGGCCCAAGGGGCCGATGTTCCGCATTTTTATGCTGCTGCCAATGGGGCCAATATGCTCTATTTGGCCATTTATGATTATAAAGAGGAGAGTTTGGTCCTTACGGCAGCGGATTGGCAGCGCAAGCGCCGTTCGAGCATTGGCTACAACTTGCAGATGCTCATGAATATGGTGGAAATTTTAGAAATTCGGAATCGCTACAAGGAGGCTTATGGTTTGCTTTGGCAATTTACCCAAAGTCTGGACAACCAGCTGCAGCAAAAGCACATCAAGGAGGAGCTGGTCCTTTTGGAGGAGGTCCAAAAGTTGCGTACTTCCGTAGACCGCTGGCTAGAGATTTTGCCGCCAGAGGTAGAGGAAGAGCAAAAGCACTCTTTCTTTTCTATGGCTCGTTGGAAGGTGCCGGACCGCACGGCTAGAGAAGAAGTGGGGGCCTTTATGAAGCAGGCGGCTTCTAAATGGGGGCGCTTATTGAAACAATATTAAGTAATTTGGCTTTGGAGTTTTTCCAAGGCCATTTTTATGTATAGTTATGAATAACAGAGGGTTTAAGTATGGGGATGGGTTGTTTGAGAGCATTCGGGTAGGGCCCAAGGGGGCGCCTTTGTTGCTTTGGCATGAGCAGCGGCTGCGCCGCAGTTTGGACCAATTGGGCATTTTGCTCCCGGAGGATTTTCAGCTAGCTTCATTTATCCGTTTGGGCGAAGCCTACCGCCTGCGGCTGAGCTGCTGGCGGGCAGGCGGCGGGCTTTATACCCCTGAAGAGAACGGCTTGGCCTATGCGGTAGAAGAGCAGCCGCTGCAAGCGGCTGCTTTCCCTTGGCCCAAAAAGGGGCTGCATTTAGGCGTTTATGAAGGGCAGCCGATAGCGGCGGGTGGCTTATCTTTTCTAAAATCATTGAGTGCCCAGACCTATGTGATGGCGGCCAAATATAGGCAGGAGTCGGGTTTTGACGACTGTATTTTACTGAATGCTTGGGGCCGTGTAGTAGAGAGCGTGGCGGCCAATATCTGGCTTCGGAAAGGAGAGGGATGGGCCACGCCTGCTCTTTCGGAAGGGCCCGTGGCGGGGGTGTTTCGGGCCTATTTGTTGGATGTATTTGGGCAGAAGGGCGTAGTGGTGGAGGAAAAAGCCCTGACTATAGCGGATTGTCTGGCCGCGGATGAAATTTGGCTGACGAATGCGGTGCAGGGGATCAGTTGGGTGCGGGAGTTTATGGGCCGGGGCTATGTTTGTAGTTGGGCGGAGCTTTGGCAGCCTAGGTTGAATGCTAGGCTTTGGGGGGAATAGCAATTGGTCCAGCCTCCCCGAAGGGATTCCTTAGGGAATCTCGAGGAGGGGAGGGTGGGCGGGGACATATTGACGGATGAGGAGCGCAGCGAGGAATACCACTTTTGCGGTGGACAGGCCCGAAGGGCCGCAGGCTGAGGGATGGCAGGGGGTGGCCGAAGGCCAGACCGAGCTTTTGAGCGCAGCGAAAAAGCGAAGGGCCGAGCGAGCAGCGAGCCCCCGCACAGCCCGACCCGCCCGCAGGGCGGGGCAGCCCCAAAAAACAGTTCATAAAAGATGAAACCCTTTAGCAGAAATAGGTTAAATTTGGGAATCTCTTAACCGTGCTCTTCTTTTTAGTTGGGGCCAACGAACAACATCAACATGATTAGAAAATTTAGTATACTTATTTTTGCTCTATTGCTATTGACCTCTTGTGATCAGCTATCTAAAGAAGGGGAAACCGTGGATGAACAAATGCCCAAAGTAGAGGTTAAAGAATACAAAGTAGTAGCGCCGCCAGCGGGTTGTCAGTTGCCTAAAACGGTAGCGGATCTGGATGGTGGATTGAAAAAAATATATTATCAATTTAACAAGAACAACCAGGGGAGCTTGGCCCTTTTTGGCAAAGAAATGCAATTGGGCAAAAAAGAAGTGGTGGTCATTGTGGACTATATGCAATACAAAGATATGGACTGTGAAGAGGATCAGAGTCGTTATGGAGTTGGGGTACGTTTATTTTTGCATATTGAAAAGGCCAGTCGAAAAATTGACTTAAACAACCTACCACAATTGGCGGCCCATGTACAGCTAGGTCGGGCCTCGGTGCGTTATATTTTCCAGACCATTGGGGTAACGGGGCCAAAAATCAACGACATATTGCCCAAATCGAACACCAACACCTTTGATGTGGAGGGTTATGCCAGCGTCATACGGGCGGTAGACCAAGTACAGAGCCTCATTCGCGATGATATTGATGGGGTAAAGATTGCTCCCCAGGCTATTCCGACAAATTAGAAAGAGATGCACAGCATAGAACCTCATTTTCGTTGGCGAGACGAATATACGGCAGAGCAAGACGAGCGTTCGCCATTTTATGGGCGGGAGTATAGTGAATTCTATTTTGAAAACAGGATCTACAACTACCTGATTCATCCGCAATGGGATGAATTTGGCTCGGAAACCCTCTATCTTAAAATTCTTTTTGTGGATTATGAGCGGGGTTATGCTATTATTGAGTTGATTGGGGAGTGGAACGACACTCTCAACAATGACATGGGTTGTTTGAAAGATGAACTACTGGACCTTTTGCAGGGGGAGGGGATTCGCTATTTTATGCTCATTATGGAAAATGTATTAAATTTTCATGGCAGTGATGATGCTTATTACGAAGCCTTTGTAGAGGATTTGGATGAGGAAGAAGGCTGGTGTTGTTTTTTGAATTTGCGGCAGCATTTGAGTGCTGAAATGGAGGCCCATGATCTTCATGAGCATATTTATTTTGGGGCCCCTTTTAATGAATTAAATTGGCGACCGCAAAAGCCCTTGCATCTCTTTTTGCAGATAAAGGAGAAAATAAGGGCCATGGATGAGCCCGTTTATTTTTTGGATTAGGGGGAGAAAAAGCAGCCGTAATTTTTTTACGGCTGCTTTTTTTCATTTATTGCAGCTAATAAATAAAGTGTCAATTATGCTAAGCAAATTTACGGTCTCTAATTTTAAGAACTTTAAGGAGCCTTTCATCTTTTCCTTAGAAGATGCAAAAAACTACAGCTTTAATGCTTCTGCAGTAAAAGAGGGAGTAGTACAAAATGCCATTGTTTATGGATACAATGGAGTGGGCAAATCAAATTTAGGTTTGGCTCTTTTTGATATTGTTGGGCATTTGACGGATAAGCACACAGATGCAGAAAACTCTTATGGAGAGAGTAGTTATCTAAATGCATACAATAAAACTCGAGCGGCGACTTTCAAGTATGAATTTTTGTTTGGTCGGCAGCGAGTTACTTATTCCTATGAAAAGAAGAGCTTTCGGTTGCTTTTGAAAGAGCAACTTATCATCAATGATCAAATTGTGGCCGAAATAGATCGTAGCCAAGGAACTATAGCGAGAATTGAACTAGCTGGAGCCGAAAGTTTAAACAAAGAGTTGAATAACCCAAACTTATCGTTATTAAAGTATATCCAGACGAATGCAAACTTAATTGATAGTTTAGAGAATCGGATATTGGCAGAGTTTTTTGACTTTGTAAATAAAATGCTCTTTTATCGGTCCTTGTCTAGAAATCTATATTTAGGCTATGAAAATGGGGTTTGGGACATTGAAACAGATATTATAAAAAAGGGGAAGTTAAAAGACTTTGAGTTGTTTTTAAATGAGAAGGCTAATTTAGATTGTCGATTGGAGGCCGTAAGTACTTTTGATAAAATAATTATTGCCTTTGATTTTGACGGAGTTCATATTCCCTTCTATGATATTGCATCTACGGGAACGCAAGCACTAGCACTTTTTTATGCTTGGAGTCTTCGTTTGCGTTCTGAGCAGCCCGTTTCTTTTTTATTCATAGATGAATTTGACGCCTTTTATCATCATGAGTTGTCTCGAGCAATTGTGGAGCTGCTCAAAGCGTCGAAAACACAATTTGTGCTAACTACGCATAATACCTCTATCATGACGAATGACTTACTGCGTCCTGATTGTTATTTTTTGATGTGGCCCAATAAAATACAATCACTAGCGGCAAGTACGGCAAAAGAGTTGCGAGAGGCGCATAACATTGAAAAAATGTATAAAGCAGGAGCTTTTTATGAGTAGAATTCTTTTTGTATTTGAAGGTGGCCGAGCAGAAAATCAGATTGGAGAGCGCTTAAAAGCATTGAATTTAATAGAGCAAAGTACCATCTTTACAGTCTATGGAGAAAATATTTATACGTTCTATAGGCAATGCTCAGAAGATGAGTTTCTGGATACCTTTTTTTTACTAAAAAACCGTCATCCTAATCAATTAGAGGGCTTTGGCCGAAATGATTTTAGTGAGTTATACTTTTTCTTTGATTATGATGGGCACGACCGTATGGCTACTGATGAACAAATAGTAGAAATGCTAGAGTTCTTTAGGAATGAAACAGAAGAAGGTAAGCTCTACATTAGTTATCCGATGCTTGAAGCGATTAAGCATTTAGCTGATGAGATTGATTTTAAAGAATTAGTTGTAGCGGCTAGGACAAAAATTAACTATAAAAATTTGGTGGGCAATGAAGCTAGTCCTCGTTTTCAGAATCTAACAAATTGGGAGCTAAGTCACTGGCGAGAAGTTGCAGTAGCCCATTTAAGAAAGATGAATTATGTTGTTCATCGGAATTTCAGTTGGCCCCAAACAAGGGTTGACCAACTGACCATTTTTGAATCTCAGCAAAATAATTATCTCAATAGAGCAGAAGTTGTTGCTGTTTTGAGTGGATATCCTTTAATGCTGGCCGATTATTATGGTCTCTCTGGTTTTAAAGAAAAGTTAGGGCTTTCAGATGAAGCACTTTAAGGTTGAAATTTTAGCAATTAGCAGCGCTCGCTCAACAAAAAGCGAGCGCTTTTTTGTTTCTTGTGCAACAAAGCAACAAAGATGAAAGTACTACATACCGCCGATTGGCATTTGGGCCATAAATTATTTAACCAGACTAGAGAAGAGGAACATGCGGCTGTTCTTCAGCAGATTATAGACCTTATTATTGCCGAAGGAGTGGAGCTGCTCCTTATTGCTGGCGATATTTTTGACCAACACCTGCCGCCCAATTATGCGCAGGCGCAGTACTATAATTTCCTAAAAGCCTTACAACAAACCTCTTGTCATACAGTAGTGGTGGTGGCGGGTAACCACGATTCCTTTAATTTTTTGGATAGTAGCAAACTGCTGCTCGATAGCTTTAATATAAAGGTATTGGCCAATTTACCCGAAACCTTAGAAGAACAGCTCATTGAGGTCCGAAATCCCCAAGGCGAACTACAAGCCTATGTTGCTGCCGTCCCCTTTCTAAGAGAAAGAGAGCTCCGACAAGGCCAAATGCTGCCCTATGAAGAGCGAATTAAGGCGCTCCGTTTGGCCATCCGACAGCATTATGCGGATTTAGCTGCTTTGCTGGCCGATAAAACAGCATTGAATATTCCGCTAATTACTACGGGGCATTTATATGTGGACCAAGGACAGCGAGATGGCCGTAGCGATTATATCCATATTGGTCAGGCCGACCTTTTTCCCGCCCAAGATTTTCCCGCCCTTTTTGATTATGTGGCCCTAGGGCATTTGCACCGCCCACAAAAATTAGGGGAGCAAGGACGGATCTGTTACTCGGGCTCTATCTTGCCCATGGACTTCAATGAAATCAATTATGCGCAATCTGTGCAGCTGCTCGAGTTTGAGGGCCGAAAGCTGCTCCAAAATAAAACGAAACCCTTAAAGCTGCTTCGGCGTTTAATCTTTTATAAGGGCGATGAGCAAAAAATTAGGGCCAAACTGGAAAAACTAGCCCCCAAAGGCGAAAAAGTAAGTGATTTACTCAAGCTAGAACTAGAAGTGCCACAGTTTTTGCCCGCTCTAGAACAAGAGTTTCGCAAAATACTAAAAGACAAAGCCGCCGAACTGATCTCTATGCAGCAAAAAGCAGCGCTAAACAGTAGGGAAAAGGCGGCTAAAGGTCCAGAAAAAGACCTAGCAGAATTGAGTCCAGAAGGGCTCTTCGACCTTTACCTCCAAGAAAAAGGAACCGATCCCAAAGCCAGCCAAGCGCTACAAAAAAGCTTTGGGGAGTTGCTCTCTTGGATGCAAGAACAAGATCGAGATTAAAGCCAATAGGATGTCAAAAACAATTTTTTACCAATTAGGAGTGGCCAGCCTGAGCCTTTGCAGCTTTTCGGCCCTCTATTTTCTAAACTTTAAGGCCAATCCCTCCGAACGTGAACTGATGCAGGAGGGCAAACGCATTATTATCCGAGATCCCCAAACCAATAAACAACGAGTGATTATTATTGCGCCCCCACACCAACGCCTAGATAGTAGCAGTGGCCGAATGCTGCCCCGCGAAGAGGCCAATGGCCGCCTACCCGATGTGGAGTTTCTTAAATTGATGCTGAAAAAAGGAAAAGATGGTACCCCCGTGCTATAAACCAAAAAAGCCCTGATCTTCACGATCAGGGCTTTTTTCTTAAATTTCTTTGCGCAAACGAGCCACCGGAATATTCAACTGCTCTCGGTATTTGGCTACGGTTCTTCGAGCAATATTATAGCCCTTATCTTGTAAGGCCGTTTTTAGTTTCTCATCAGAAAGAGGCTTGCGCTTGTTCTCCGCCTCAATGATTTCGGTCAAAATTTTCTTGACCTCCAAGGTAGAGACCTCCTCTCCAGATTGGGTTTGCAAAGACTCCGAGAAAAAGCTCTTGAGCCGCTTGGTCCCAAATTCAGTTTGTACGTATTTACTGTTGGCCACCCGCGAAATCGTCGAGATATCTAAGCCCGTAATTTCGGCAATGTCTTTTAAGATCATGGGCCGCAAGCGCTTTTCATCTCCCGTCAAAAAGAAGTCTTCCTGGTAGTTCATGATAGTATACATGGTCCTAAACATGGTGTCCTGACGCTGACGAATGGCATCAATGAACCAACGAGCGGCATCAATTTTTTGCTTGACAAACATGATGGCTTCTCGCTGTTTTTTGTCTTTCTTACTGGCACTATAGGCCTCCAACATATTTTTATATTCCCGATTGATCCGAAGCTCAGGCGCATTGCGGCTGTTCAGGCGCAGGTCTAGCTCTCCGTTTTTGTTCTCAATAATAAAGTCGGGCACTACATATTTCTTAATCTTAGAAGAAGAGGCATAAACGCTACCCGGCTTAGGGTTGAGTTTCAAAATCTCATCGGTAGCATCTTTGAGGTCTTCTCTAAAAATATTGAGTTGGCGAATCAGCTTTTTGTAGTGCTTTTTAGAAAAGGGCTCAAAGTAGTCTTTGATAATTCGATGAGCCAATTTGAGGCTCTTCATTTCCTTTTCATCATAATATTGCTGCACTTCTTCAGACTGCAGTTTGCGGTCCAATTGCAAAAGCAAACACTCCCGCAAATCTCTGGCTCCAATTCCAGCCGGCTCAAATAAATGAATGACTTCCTCCAAAACACGCAGAATTTCAGCCTCCCCCAAACGAACATTTTCGGCAAATAATAGGTCGTCGGCCAAAGCAATAGGCTCCCTCCGCAAATAACCGTCATCATCCAAGCTGCCCATAATCTGCCGCGCAATCAATTCTTCCGACTCCGTCAGCTCACGCATGCCCAATTGCCGCTCCAACTGCTCCTGAAAACTAGATTCTACAGCGGCGGGAATGGTTTTTTCTTCTTGGTCTGGCGAGTAATTATTGACCTCTAGTTTATAAGAAGCGACATCATCGCCCAGGTATTCTTCCAAATAATCCTCAAAATCGGGGTCATTGAGCTCTTCTTCTTCCTCTTTTTTCTCCGATTCCTCACTCCCAATCAAATATTCTTCCTCTAAGGGATCCTCTTTTTCCTCCTCTTCCGTCTGATGCTCATCCATTTCAAGGGCCGGATTACCTTCCAATTCCTGTTGGACCCGCTGTTCTAGCATGTCGGTGGGTACTTGCAAGAGCTTCATCAGCTGAATTTGCTGAGGCGATAGCTTTTGCATCATCTTCTGAGATTGCTGTTGCTTGAGCATATATTTATCGTTTAAATAGGCTGTGCGAAAAGGGTTCTAGGGGCTATATACGCCCGCTTACTTACTAAAGTTACTATTTTTAGCCCTTAAAATCAAATTTAAGTTTTCATTTGGTAAGATTTTTGATCGGGTGGCCGCTTTTTGGCAAAAAAAAGTAGCAACTTTTAGTTACTACTTCTGCAGTGGGGGAGGGGATCATATTGTTTTGGGGCCCGCGGCCAGCTTTGCTGGCCGCCGCTATGGTTACTCCCTTCGGTCGTCGAACTGCGGACTAAAGTCCTTGTTGTCGCCGCTCGCAGGTCTGCTCGGCCCTGCGTTTTTTTTCGCTTTGCTCAAAAAAACTTGGTCTGGCCTTCGGCCACGGCTGCGCAGCGCTGGGCCGCTCATCGGTATTTTTTCTTTTGGCCTTCTTCTTTGGCCTTTTGTTTTTATGGCGTCCTACAGGCCCAAAGGGCCGCAGGCTGAGGGATAGATAGTGGTGCGGCAAAGCCGCAGACCTAGCAAAATGAGCGCAGCGAAATTTTGCGCAGGGCCGAGCGAACAGCGAGCCACGGCATAGCCCGACCCGAGCGAAGCGAGTGGGCAGCCCCAAAAAATCTATAGAAAAATATAGACAGACAGCAACAAAAGGTAGCAATAGAGGAGGCATTGGATGAGGTAGGTTTTTCCATCGGCCAGCGGGCTGCGCAAAAACCAAAGACGGTACATAATATAAAAGTGGCAGCTCAGGGCAGGCAAAATGAGGGCGAGGTCTAGCCAAAATAGGCCTTCTTGCAACTGAAAATAGACGATTCCAACACTGATTGACATAATGGCCCAAAAGCTAATCGTAATGATTCTGGCCTTTTGATCACCCACTAAAATAGGCAATGTTTTACGGCCCGTTTTTAGGTCGCCTTCTACATCTCGAAAATCTTGGGTGCAAGAAGTAAGGGCCACCCAAAAAGAAATTAAGCCGATCCAAATAATGGCAGAAGAACTAAAGGGGCCAATAATTTGCCAAGCCGCGCCCAATTGAGCAGCAGTGCCCAAGCCCATAGAGACAAAATTCTTTGTGATCCAGTTTTTATCCCAGCCGCCCAAATTGAGCATATAGGTAACAACTACCCAAAGTGCCGACCAATAAAAGACGCCCAAAAAGGCCCCTAAAATTAGGTAAATAGCCGTGCCTAAATAATAGCGAAAATAGGCCGATTGCTCGTTAATCAGGCCAGAAGGCAAGGGCCGAAAAGGCTTGTTAATTTTGTCCTCTTCTATGGCCTCCAATTGGTTGCTAATGTCAAAAGGATATATGTAAAAAATAAAGTAGCAAAGCCCAAGGCCAAAATAAAGCAGGCTTTGAAGGTTAACTGAAGCCACCGAAAAAAGCGCCACTAGCATAAAAATGCTAGCCGATACGACAGAGACCAAAAGGTCGGTTTTTGTAAATTTCCAGAGAAGCTCTATTTCTCTAGAAAAAGCAAAAAATAACTGCTGAAATGAAATTTGTTTGTCCATAGGGCTTTATTTTTATGTATAATACGCAAAAAAAAGCCCAAATACAGATAAAATTCTGCCTTTTTAGTTTGTCTAAGAATTAAGTTTGGTTGATTCCTGTCACTCTTCCCTTGCTTTTTTGTCCTTTAGTGTCTGTTCTATTTTCTGTCGTTAATTACAATTAAAATGAATTTTATACCTTAAGTCAATTGATTAGCTTCATTTTATTTGGGACTACTAGTAGTTTATGGCATTTTTACTCAAAATGTTACCCTAAAAGCCAGATTTTCTTTAAATCAGCTTAACATTTCTTTTACAAGCTCAAGGTCATAAAAAAACCTAAAAAAGTGTTTTTTGCTAGCCTTTGGCTTTAAGTAACTGATTTGTAGTGATTTGTGTTGATTTTGCCAAAATTTAACTCCTATTGGCCATATTTTAGCCGCACTTTTGTTCGTAGCAAATCTTTGCTTCTTTATCTAGGGCTCTATAAAAAGGCCAGAAATTCCTGACTGATGTGACAGTTCAAGTGCTTAACTTATTTTCCAAGCTTTGCCCTTTTATATTAGCAAGGCAAAAAAAAAGCGAACTTCCCAATTTGGGAAGTTCGCTTTTTGCTTCTTTGTTTTGGCCTAAATTCTAGGCATCAACATTGGCATATTTTGCATTTTCTTCAATAAACTTACGGCGAGGAGGCACAGCATCTCCCATCAGCATACTAAAAGTCTCATCGGCCATTTCGGCATCTTCAATTTGTACCTGACGCAGGGTGCGGGTTTCGGGATTCATGGTAGTTTCCCAAAGTTGCTCGGCATTCATTTCGCCCAGACCCTTATAGCGCTGTATGCCAACGCCCTGCCCGCCTAATTCGGCTACTGCTATTTGGCGTTGTGTTTCATCCCAGCAGTAGACTTGTTTTTTACCTTTCTTGATCAAGTAGAGGGGTGGAGCGGCAATATAAACATAGCCATTTTCTACCAAGGGGCGCATATAGCGGAAGAAGAAGGTCAAAATCAAGGTAACAATATGGCTACCATCCACATCGGCATCACACATAATGACAATCTTGTGGTAACGCAATTTCTCGGTATCGAGATAACGATCGCCATCTTTTTCGGCAATGCGTACGCCTAGGGCGGTAAAGATATTTTTGATCTCTTCATTCTCGTAGATTTTGTGCTCCATGGCCTTTTCTACGTTCAAGATCTTACCACGCAAGGGCAAAATAGCCTGAAACTCACGGCTGCGGCCCTGTTTGGCCGTTCCACCCGCCGAGTCTCCCTCTACCAAAAAGATTTCAGATAGGCTAGCATCTCTAGACGAGCAATCGGCCAGTTTACCTGGCAGACCAGAACCCGTCAAGACGTTTTTGCGCTGTACCATTTCTCTGGCCTTGCGGGCTGCTGTACGAGCCCGAGCCGCCAAGACTACCTTGTCAATAATTAACTTAGCCGTAGAAGGGTTCTCCTCCAAATAAAGAGCAAAGGCCTTACGCACGGCTCCCGATACAATAGAGTTGACCTCTTGGTTGCCCAATTCTCCTTTGGTTTGTCCCTTAAACTGCGGGTTGGGCACCTTTACCGCCACCACAGCCGTTAGGCCCTCTCGAAAATCTTCACTAGAAATAGTGGCCTTGGCCTTGGCAAACAAGCCCGTCCGCTCTCCATATTTCTTGAGCTCATGGCCCACCGCTCTGCGAAATCCAGAAACATGCGTTCCACCTTCAACGGTATTGATATTATTGACAAAAGAACGAAGATTCTCCCGATAAGAGTTATTGTACTGAAAAGCTACCTCCACAAATACACCCTCTTCTTCTCCCATCACATGAATAGGCTCGGGCAACAAAATCTCTCGGTTGCTATTGCTGTCCATCTCCTGAACAAACTCCTTCAGTCCGCCTTCAGAAAAGAATTCTTCCCGCTTAAAACTACCATCTTCCTCCAATTTGCGCTCATCAATGATAATCAAACGCAAACCTTTGTTCAAATAGGCCAACTCCCGCAAGCGCTTGGCTAGGTTTTCATAAATATAATTGATGGCCGAAAAAATACTGGCATCGGGCAAAAAAGTCACTTTGGTCCCCGTCCGATCCGTCTGCCCAATCACAGATACCTCGGTCTGCGGAATCCCACAGCTATATTCCTGCACATAAACCTGCCCCTCGCGATGCACTTCCGCCTTCAAAAAGCTAGATAGCGCATTCACACAAGAAACCCCCACACCATGCAAACCACCAGATACCTGATAAGTCTTTTTGTCAAATTTTCCACCAGCATGCAAAACCGTCATGACCACCTCTAAAGCAGACTTTTGTAGTTTCTGATGCATGCCCACCGGAATCCCCCGACCATTATCAAAAACACTAACCGAATTATTGGGGTGCACGGTAATTGTCACCTCATCGCAATAACCCGCCAAATGCTCATCAATCGAGTTGTCCAAGACCTCCCATACCAAATGATGAAGCCCTTTGCTGTCTGTACTTCCAATATACATACCTGGCCGCATACGCACGGCCTCCAAGCCTTCCAGCGCCTGAATATTATCGGCGCCGTAGTCCGCATTCTGAACCTCGGGCTGTTGTTGATCTAAGTTGTTTTTATTTTCTTCCATAGCTACAAAAATACAAAAAATAAATGGCTTATGCCAGCCTTTTTAAAAGCAAAAAAGAACCGTTCTTGAGCTTCTTTTTTAGCGCTTCTCTATCTCGTTTTTTTTATTCCTTTTTTTTGGGGCTGCCCCTCGCTTTGCTCGGGTCGGGCTATGTCGCAGCTCGCAGGTCTGCTCGGCCCTGCAGCCGCCTGCGGCGGCTTGGGTCTGGCCCTTTGGGCCACTGCTTTCTATCCCTCAGCCTGCGGCCCTAAAGGGCCTGCAAACCGCAGAAGGCTTAACTTAGGCTTGTGGGCAGCTGGATCCTAAAAATGGTCCCTTCTCCAGGTACCGATTCTTTTACATAGATGCGCCCATTATGATATTGCTCTACAATGCGCTTAGAGAGGGAGAGCCCCAAGCCCCAACCTCGCTGTTTGGTAGAAAAGCCCGCCTGAAAAATCTTTTTATGCAGCTTTTTGGGCATGCCTTTTCCACTATCCTGAATTTCAATAATCACTTGCTGCTGAACTTGATAGACCCGCAGGGCAATTTCGCCATGTCCATCCATGGCATCTAGGGCATTCTTAAAGAGGTTTTCAATCACCCAATCAAATAAAAGGCCATTGATAGGAGCAATAATTGGGGCTAGTTCCTCAAAGTTGGGGGCCATAAACTGCACTTTTCTAGAGGCCCGCTCTTTACTATAGGCCAACAATTTTTCTAGGCGAGGCAAAAGGTCCTCCTCTTTCAATTCTGCCGAAGCCCCCAATTTAGAAAAGCGATAGGCCACCTGATTGAGCAGTTCTACATCCTTGGCCATTTCATCGGCCATCATGCCCAGATTTTCATCTTCGGGATAAAACAAACGAATGTTTTCTATCCAACCCACCAAAGAACTAGTGGGCGTCCCCAACTGATGGGCAGTTTCTTTGGCCATGCCCAACCAAATGCGCTCTTGCTGCAAATCTTTAAGGGCCTTAATAGACAAATAGGCCATAATGATAAAGGCCAACAATAAAGCAAACTGCAAATAAGGCGATACCTCTAAGTAGGTAATCAATTTAGATTGCCGAAAATAAACGTAGTTTTTAAGTTGTAGTTCGGGCACTTCATAAATAATGGGCTGGCTTTTTCCTCTCAGCTTTTTTAGCTCTTTTTCAAAGTATTTTCGGTCCTTGGGCCAGCTTCTATCGCCATAATTACGCACATCAATAATGCGGTAATCGCCATCGACCAGAATCATGGGAATATCTTCATTCTCGCTAATGATTTGGCTCTGAAAACTGAGGTCGCAATTATTGGCTGCTTTTAAAATGCTTTCTTGGGCCTGGGCCCAAGTGCGCATGCGTTGCCGCTCTGCGGTTTCTAGCTGCTGCCCAATCGTAATATTAAAGTAAACAGAGCCCAAAAGGACCAATACGCAGCCCAAAATAAGGGCAAATCGCCAGCTGGCTGTCTGAAAAAATTGATTGATGTTCATAGCTAAAATGGTCGTATTGGACCCCTACAGGCGGCAAAGCCGCCGCAGGCTGAGGGATGGAAAGGGTGGCCGAAGGCCAGACCGAGGCAGCAAAGCTGCCGATGGGCCGAGCAGACCTGCGAGCCCGACACAGCCCGACCCGCCCGAAGGGCGGGGCAGCCCCAAAAAAAAGAAAAAACAGGACCTTATTTTTGGGCTTGTGGGCCCATTAGTTTGGGTTGGAGCTCTAGCTGTTTTTTAATAAAGGTATAGGCATTTTTGGCCATGATCTTTTCGGTTAGTTCCTCGGGGCTAAGGCCCTCCATCAGTTCCTCAATTTGGCGGCTAGTAAAGAGGCTGCTAATATTTTCGGGCTGGGTCAAAAACTCCTGGACATCTTCAGCCAATTTGGCGGTAGAGGAGGCATTAGGGTAGGCCGTGAGGGGTTGCTTGATATTGTCAAAATCGGAACCGAGGGCAATGATGTCCCAAACACTTCTTCGCTTGGGGTTGTAGCCGCTACTTTTAGAAACCAGCTGCACCACCGTCAGCAGATTGGCCATAAAGAGGTGCAGTTCTGCTTTTTTGCGTTGCAAGCTGCCTTCGGGGCTCATTTGGATTTCTTCTAGGGCCAGTTGGCCGCCCAAAACCGAGGCATCTAGGGGGATGCCAATCAGTCCGCCCGACTTATAAATATTGACAAGGTCCTCCTCCGAGAGGTTTTGGGTCCAGTGGTTCAGGTAAGAGGTATTATTTTTACTATCGTCATCTTTGCGTTTATAATTTCGTTGCTGCCAACTCAAGCCGCTAATGCCACAATGGCTACAGACCACGGGAATTTTTTCGCCCAAAATCGAGGCTCGTTCAATGGCCTGATAATAATATTTTCTAAAGCGGTAGCTCATGTGTTTCACATCAATGAGGATGCGTCGGCCTTCTCGGGCGGTCAGTTCTTCAATAATTTCTTTACCTAGGCGGCTAGGGCCGTTGTTAATTGCTTTGACCTTACCAAAGACGTTAATTTCGTCGCGGCTCCAGCTATTGGCCATTCCGCCTAGGCCATTTTCATAATTTTTGGCCAAGGAAATCCAGAGAATTGGCGTTTGGATATACTCATCGGTATTATCCGAGATGGGGAGCAGGCCCTTTAGGCGGCGAATATTTTTGCGCATCAGATCGCTATACTCCTCTAGGTTGGTAATATTTTCATCTATATATATAGAGTGGCCCAAACTATGGCCTCCATCAATGCTCAGCAAGATGCCGAGGCGGTAGGGGCTGGCCAGCACCGAGTCGAGCTGCTCGGCATTGCGGATAATTTCGTACTGATGCTTTTTGCCCTGAAAATAGTAGAAGCTTTTATCGCCCTCAAAACGTTGCAAATACTCAATATTACCCAGCAAGTCGGCAAAGTAATCCATTTCTTTTTGGCGCAAAAAGAGTTGGTTGGCCACAATGCCCGTCATGCAAGAGACGGTTGATTTTTTATTTCGGTCATTGTAAAAACTAGAGCCATTGATGAGTGGGCGCTCTACGGGAGAGAGGGCCATGCAGCTCAGGCGGCTACGCCCCTGCGCTAGGGCCGCAAAATGCGCCTGCGAGTATTTGGGCAAATAAGGGCCAAGGGCCTGCATCATTTGGCTAGAGCGATCGTAGCCACAATCATGAAAAATGGGCTCCCAGATCGTATAGTCCATGTCTCCAGTCCGAGAGTTGTAGGGCTTACTACTAGAGTTGATATGTATATCGGCATAAAATTGCCCCAATTTTAAGGGGGGATTTGCTTGTTCTTCTTCTTCGGTTTGGGCCAAAAGAAAAAGAGGGAGAAAGAAAAGCAGAAAACCGATTGTATTTCGCATGCTGAAGCTGTATTTTGGGGCGGTCAGGCATAAAATGGACCGTAAATTTAGGCTTTTTTGATGAACTTACTGAAGAATTAAGATCTTGTCCATCATCTTTTAGACGAAAGGCCCATTTTGCCCTAAATGAACAAATTACCTCTACCCTATAAAAAGAAAAGGTGCTCTCTTTATTTCGCAACAACCATATTATTACCGGCTTTTTTGTCTTGATTTATGGAGTTTTACTCCTTTTGCCCGTCTTTTTTCTCCCCGATAGGGCTACTCTGGCGCATTTGGGGCCACTGGCGCCTTATGTTGGTGGCAGTGGACTAGGGGCCAATTTGCTTTTTTTGCTCCTCGCTTTTGTCTTGGCTTTTGGGCTCAATCAATTGGTCAATCGCTTTCGCTTGGGCCGACAGAGTACTTTTTTTGTGGCTATCAGTAGCTTGCTTAGCCTGGCTTTGTTTCCGCAGAGCCTAGGCCTTTCTCCCATTCTGCTGGGCAATTTGAGTTTGCTGCTCTGTTTCTATAATCTCTACCGATCTTACGAACAGAAAAACTCGGTTTTGCCACTTTCTAATGCCGCCCTCTTTATGGGCCTAAGTATACAGTTTTATCTGCCTTTTGCCCTCTATTTACCCGCCTTTTTATTGGCCTGGGTCACCCTTCGACCAGCCAGTATTAAGGATTTTTCCGTCATCCTACTCTCGGGCAGTATACCGGCTTTCTTAAGCGGCACAACCTATTTTCTCTTTGATCATTGGGGCGATTTTGCCCAAATTTATGCCTTTTCCAATTGGCTCGCCCAAGATTTTTCCAACTTCAATGATCCCTTTCTTTTAGCTTCTTTGGGGGCGGCTTTGCTGATGTTTCTCCTCTCTTGGGCCAATTTTCAAGCCCTCAAACAAAAGACGACTATTAAGGAGCAGAAGTTTTTACAACTCATTTTTATCTTCCTCTTTTTTGCCCCACTACAGCTCTTGGCCTATCAAGGAATATCCGCCCAACTAACCGCCTGCTTGCTGCCCCTAGCTCTGCTGCTTGCTTTGCAATGGCAAGCCTGGAAAAATAGCCGCTGGGCAGAGCTTTGGCAACTGCTGCTTCTGGCTATTGCCGCCCTGGCTCAATATTATCCCCTTCTGTAGCCAAGCTGCTGCTGTTTTGGGGCTGCCCACTCGCTTCGCTCGGGTCGGGCCATTTCGCAGCTCGCTGTTCGCTCGGCCCTTCGGCGCAGAGCGCCTCGGTCTGCGGCTTCGCCGCCCTGCTACAGCCCCTCAGCCGCGTCGCTTCGCTCCTTTGCAGGCGGCGAAGCCGCCTGCCTGCCGCAAAAAAGACCAGAAATAAATAACTGATAACCAATTGGCTATTCCTTTTTTAACCTGAAATTTTAAGCCAGCTGAACTAATTGCTAGGGTACTTAGTTTGAAAAATAAACTAAGTTAGTTTGGAAAATAAACTAAGTCTAATTACCTTGTTCATACAAAATAAAATATCCCTATGCAAAACAGTTTAAATAAGCGCTATCGGAGCAGTTTGGCCCTGCTCACCGACCTCTATCAAATTACTATGGCCTACGGTTATTGGAAGGCAGGACGGCAGGAAGAAGAGGCCATCTTTCATTGGTTTTACCGAAAAAATCCCTTTGGGGCCAATTATGCCATTACGGCAGGTTTGGAAGATGCCATTGCCTATATGCAAGATTTTGCCTTTTCGGTAGACGATATACAGTATTTGGGGGGCTTGAAGGGGGCCGATGGCCGCCCATTATTTGAGGAAGCCTTTTTGAATTACTTACAGCGCATGAAGTTTAGCTGTGATATTGATGCAGTGCCAGAGGGCCGAGTTGTTTTTGCGCATGAACCACTTTTGCGGGTGCGTGGCCCATTGATTCAGGCCCAATTATTAGAAACGGCCTTGTTAAATATCCTCAACTTTCAGACCTTAATCGCCAGCAAGGCCCATCAGGTTTGTTTGGCCGCTCAGGGCGATACGGTCCTAGAGTTTGGCTTGCGTAGAGCGCAGGGAATTGATGGCGGCCTCTCGGCTTCTCGAGCAGCTTATATTGCCGGAGTAGCCGCAACGAGTAATGTATTGGCCGGCAAGCTCTATGACATTCCCGTAAAGGGAACCCATGCGCACAGCTGGGTGATGAGTTTTGAGGATGAGCAGCAAGCCTTTGCTACTTATGCGCAGGCCATGCCCGCTAATTGCGTTTTTCTGGTAGATACCTATGATACCCAAAAGGGAGTAGACAAAGCCATTGAAATCGGTCGAGAACTCAGGGCGCAAGGACAAGATTTACTTGGGATTCGCTTAGATAGTGGCGATTTGCGGGCCCTGAGTATTTGGGCCAGAAAACGTTTGGATGAGGCAGGTTTTGAAAACACTAAAATCATTGCTAGCGATAGCCTGAATGAGGATAAAATTAGGACCTTAAAGGCTGGGGGAGCAGCCATTGATAGTTGGGGCGTGGGCACGAATTTGGTCACGGCTCAGAATCAGCCCGCCCTAGGCGGCGTCTATAAACTGGCCGCCTTGCGCAAGGATGCAAACAGCAAATGGGCCTATAAAATTAAGCTTTCCAATACGCCAATTAAAATCTCTAATCCGGGCGCGCTCCAAGTTCGCCGCTATTATTTAACCGATGGGCGGCCCTATGGCGACATGATTTGGGATGAGCTACAAACTGCCCCTTTAGGCCAATTACAAAGCCTAGATGGCCGTAGCATAGTTTGTGATAGCCGAAAATACGAAGATCTCTTGCAGCCCATATTTAGAAAAGGCAAACTTTGTTATAAATTGCCTAGCTTAGGCGAAATTCGCAAGGCTGCAGAACAAGATTTGGCCCTTTTTCAGGGCGTAGATTTTAAGTTGTACCCCAAGGGGCTAGAAGCGAATTTGGCCCAAACTAAAGCCGACTTAATAGAGGGACTTCGGAATAAAAAACAATAAAAAATATGGCATATACCTATGAATACCCAAGACCCGCGGTCACGGTAGATTGTGTGGTTTTTGGACTAGACGATAGCGCAGATTTGCGCATTTTGCTCATTGAGCGAGCCGATGACCCTTTTGCTGGGCATTGGGCCTTGCCAGGCGGCTTTGTAGATATGGGCGAAGACCTAGATTTGGCCGCCAAACGAGAACTGGAGGAAGAAACGGGCATTAAAGATATCTTTATCGAGCAGCTCTATACCTTTGGCGCACCAAATCGAGACCCTAGGGGCCGAGTGATTAGTGTGGCCTATTATGCCCTAGTCAATTTATCGGAACACCCCATTAAAGCCGCCTCTGATGCCCGACAAGCCAAATGGTTTAAGATTTCGGAGCTGCCACCCCTAGCCTTTGACCATAACAAAGTGCTAGAAATGGCGCTGGAGCGACTCCGAGCAAAGGTCTTGTACAAACCTATTGGCTTTGAGCTTTTGCCCGAAAAGTTTACCCTGACAGATCTTCAGAATTTATATGAAACTATTTTGGGCCAACAACTCAACCGCCGAAATTTTAGATCCAAAATTCTAAAAATGGGCCTGCTCGAACAACAAGAACGGCAACAAAATGTGCCGCATCGCCCCGCCTACCTCTATAAATTTAATAAAGAAAAATATCAACGGCTGTCTGAACGCTTAGGCGAATTTATCTTCGAAATTCGCTTTCAACCCAGAGAGACCGAAGACTAAAGAGAGTAACTTATGAATGCAGTGATCTTAGTAGATTTACAATACGACTTTTGCCAACATGGCGCCCTAGAGGTCCCCGATGCTAATGCCGTGATCCCTATCGCCAACAGCCTGATGCCTCATTTTGATCTGGTGCTGGCTACCCAAGATTGGCATCCCGCCAACCACAAAAGCTTTGCGGCCAATCACCTTTTTCGACAGCCTGGGCAAGTTATTGACCTCAATGGCTTAGAGCAAATCCTTTGGCCCATTCACTGCGTGCAAGGAAGCTATGGCGCCGAGCTGGTAGACGAACTAGACCAAAGCCAAATTATAAAGATCTTCCAAAAAGGAACGGATGTAGAAATTGATAGCTATAGCGGCTTTTTTGATAATGGCCACAGAAAATCCACCGGCCTAGGCGATTACCTCAAAGAAAAAGGCGTCACAACTGTTTTTGTGCTCGGCCTTGCACTAGATTATTGCGTCAAGTTTACCGCCCTAGATGCTCAGGCCCTAGGATTCAAAACTTATTTGGTCCAAGATGCTTGTAGAGCCGTAAATATGAAAGCAGAAGACGGAAAAAATGCAATCGCCGAACTAAAAGCAAAAGGCGTAGAAATTATTGATAGCCAATATGTTATTAAATTAGTGTAGTTACATCGGTTTTTAACATTTGTTAAAATTACCCCTTTTGGGGGATATTTTTAGGCTGCAATTTGACATTTACAATAAGAGCTGTATCTTTGAATTGTCTTTGTGTTTATTTGTTTGGGTTTTTAGGGGAGGCTGTCCTGAATAAGGGCAGCCTCTTTTTTATTTTAAGCCAGAAAAAAGGCCCCGCTAGCAACTGCTAGCGGGGCCTTTTTTAGGATATTTAAGCATTTGTAAAAAAACGCTTATCTTGAGATAAGCAGTTTGACAACATTTTGATTTTGTACAAAATAAATTTAGTATCCTATGTACCTTGATAGTCTAGCTTATCAACATATGCAAGAGGAGTGGTCAATTCAAGATATTCACTTTCTAAAGTTGACACTTTTAGTTGGCATTTCGGGAGTTGGTAAAACGCAGATTCTTCAGGCCATAAATAGCTTGGTCAAGATTAGTAAGGGGGGCAATCAAAATGGATTAGCATGGGATGTCAAATTTCGGAATGAGGGTCAGCACTATCGTTGGACAGGTGAATTTGACTTTTTAGTTGATGAGATAGAGGGCTTAGATTGGCAGACGAGTGCTAAAAAGAAAATGGCTAAATTACTTCGAGAAAAACTCTGGTTAAATGATGAACTAATTACAGAGCGCAAAGGAGAGCAAATATATTTTGAGGGTAAAAAAATGCCCAAGCTCTCTTTTACAGAAAGCCTAATTTCCATTTTTAAGGAAGAAGAAGCGATCCGTCCCGCTTATGAAGGCTTTCAGAAAATTATTTTAAGAGATCACACTAAAGAAGTTGGGATATCTTCTACTGATTATAGAATGGAGGATTACCAAACTGTAGAGGAGTTAAAAGCTGCCGAACTCCCCACAATTGTTAAATTGCACTGGCTATACGAAAAAAATGATGACCTTTTTCAGGATATACAGGAGCAATTTTCTGCAGCCTTTCCTCAGGTAGAAGAGATAAAAACAGGCCGAATGGGAGAACTTAGCTCTTTTTTGGGACGAGTAATTATTTTGTCTATAAAAGAGAAAGGAGTTAATAACTGGATTCCTCAATATCGCATTTCCTCAGGTATGTTGCGCAGCCTGATTCATATTGCAGAGATGTACTTGTTGGAAAAAGGGACAGTGGTACTGATTGATGAATTTGAGAATAGTTTGGGGACTAATTGTATTGATATTCTGACAGAGGATTTGCTGTATAGCCAAGAAAGTATTCAATTTATAGCCACTAGCCATCATCCATACATTATTAATCAGGTGCCCTATGATTATTGGAAGCTAGTACAGCGAAAAGCAGGGACCATTTCAACTATTGATGCTAAAGGATTAAACCTTGGAGATTCAAAACACGAACGTTTTCTTCGTTTAATTAACCTGAAGCAATATCGACAAGGAGTGCAAACAAGCTAATTATGAATTTATACATTATAGTCGAGGGGGCTAAGACAGAAATGAGGGCTTATCCAGAATGGTTGGCTAGGCTACTTCCCGAACTTAGTCGAGTTGATGACTATCAGGAGGTGCAGCATAATAATTATTACCTTTTTTCTGCTGGTGGAATTCCCTCGATCTATAATCATCTTGTACATGCTGCAGAAGATATCACAGAACTCGCAGATCACTACGATTATTTGCTGGTCTGTATAGATAGTGAAGATTTGTCTCTTCTTGATCGAAAAGTTGCACTAGAGAAAGCATTAAAAGAGCGCAATTTTAGTTTGCCTACCAACTGTAAACTAGAAATTATTGTTCATAAACATTGTATAGAAAGCTGGTTCTTAGGAAACCGACGAGTCTGTAGTAGAGCGCCAGAATCAGAACGCTTTAGAGCCTTAAAAGCACATTATGATGTGGGAATAGCAGATCCTGAAAAAATGCCCTTAGCCCCAAATCAAACTGGAACTGTAGCACAGTTTCACGCCTACTACCTAAGAGAGATGCTAAAGGAAAAAAATATGCGCTATACAAAAGCAAATCCTTCTGCAGTCTTGACCACTAGCTATTTTAAAGAGATGAAGAACCGAACTGTAGAAACTAACCATCTAGATAGTTTTCGACAGTTTTTGCTGCTTTGTGAACGATTAAAAAAAGAACTATAAGCTAGGTCACAAAAAAGGCCCTACTCCAATAAAGCCCTAAATTTCGTCATCGTTTTATAAGGCCCCTCAACCACCGATTTTTTGGCCAACCAAGCCGGAATGCTCCCCCCAGCATGAGCCACCAACTGCTGCCGAACAAATAATTTCCCCCGACCCATATCCTTAAAATACCAATGCCCCTGCATCTCCTCAATCCGTATAAAACCCGCCTGTTTGGCCTTCTTCTTTGGGCAACTCCTAAAGTCAATCCGCAACTCTGTCTCCGATAATCGATGTATCTTATAATGCGTCACATTATCCCTATTTTCTATCGGCCAAGGCATATCTACCTGATAATAAACATAGAATTCATCATCAGAAACCCGCTCTAGGTTCTCATTTAATGGGGTTTCATACATCCACTTTTTGCGCATATCTGCCCGCTTAATGGCCGCCTCTACCGCTTCTAAATTGGCCGAAATGTACATTTCGGCTCGACTCTCTTGCATTTCCCAAGCCGCCAATGGCCGACTATAAACAGATATTTCCGATTTTTCTTTGGCCAACTCCCATTGCTGCCCTTGCAAAGGACCAAAAACGAGGAGGAGGAGGGCAAATAAAACTAACTTCTTCATAGACTTTCTTTTTATTAAACAGATGTTTAATTTAAAGCCTCCCCCTATCTAATTCTCCCTTTTTCTGATTTTTTTCTGCCTGATTCCAAAAGACTTAGCCTCGCTATGGCCTTTTCTCCTCAAAAAAGATTTGGCAAATCTAAAAAGCCACCTTATATTTGCAGCGGAGCCAAGAGACACGGGCAGCTCCTACTGAATTCCCCCAGGTCGGAAACGAAGCAAGGGTAGGTGGTTGAGCGCTTGGTGTAGATCGGGCTCCTTTTTTTATGAGAATCATCAATAGACTATATATAAAGCCAGTTTTCTGTAAAGAGGACTGGCTTTTTCTTTTTGGGGCCCGCGGCCGGCTAGGCTCTGCCTAGGTCGGCCGCCGCTATGCTACGGGGCTCACAGGTCTGTTCGGCCCTTCGCTTTTTCGCTTTGCTCAAAAAGCTCGGTCTGGCCTTCGGCCACCCACTCCGCAGCGCTGGGCCATGGCGCCAAGCCCTCTATTTGGTCCAAAAAGGCTTAGGCGGAACTGCGGGGCAGGCCCCCAGGCCTGCTTTTGGCCGCCCGAAGGGCGGCTGGCAACGGCCTAGCGATGTGCAGCCGTGGCCGAAGGCCAGACCGAGCCGCTGAAAGCGGCGAAGGGCCGAGCGAGCAGCGAGCGGCGAAACGTAGCGCCCGCCGCAGGCGGGAGGCCCCAAAAAAACAAAAAAAAATTGCGCAAAACTTGGTAACTTTAGGGCCAGAAAAAAGTTTTTTAGCCGCTACTCCAAAAATATATGGGACGAAAACCAGTCAAAAAAGAACGAATCGATGACCCTAGCCTCAAAGCTAGCTGGATCGAACAACTCTCTACGGTCTATCTCCGCAATGGATTGACCAAATTTACTATGGACGATATTGCCGCAAAATTGGGCATTAGCAAGGCCACTTTGTATAAATATTTTGCCTCTAGAGCCGAAATCCTAGATGCCGTGGTCCGCCTCCGAATTACCGAAATTGAAGCCTTTGAGGACCAATTAAGCGATGATAAAATTACCTTTAGCGAACGCTATTTTGAGGTGATCAAAACGGCCTCGGTTATGCTGGCCGAAATGTCCAATCAGTTTCTCATTGATAGCCGACAGCTTTACCCTGAGCTCTGGGCCAAAATGCGGGATTTTCAAGATCGAGCCCTCTTTGTGGCCGAAGCCTTCTACCGAAAAGGAATCGAGGCCGGTATCATGAACGATATCAATCCTCGTCTGTTGGCCCTAACAGATAAAATGTTCATCCGCTCTGTAGCCGATGAAGCCTTTTTGCAAGAGAGCTTGTTTAAATTTTTTAGTCAGCAGCTAGACTAAGGCAAAAAAAAATGCTGCAAAGCGCTTATTATTGTTGATTACGACAAAAACAAAAAAAGGCTTTGCAACATGGTTGTGAATTTATCAAAAGAATTTATTACGGAAAAAATATTAGCATTTTTTCCCGAAAAAAAATTGGCTCGAAAAACCAAAGCGCCTCTGTGGCAAATTGTTAAAGCGATAATTTATAGGCTTAAAACAGGTTGTCAGTGGAGAGAATTACCGATACAATCTTTTTTTGACGAAGTTCTAATTTGCTGGCAAACAGTATATTACTACTTCAATAGCTGGTCCGAGTCTGGTATTTGGCAAAAAGTGTGGATCCAATTTCTAGCCCATGAAAATCTTGTTTAGATTTATCTAGTATACAGCTTGACGGAAGTCATACCCCAGCGAAAAGAGGGGGCGAAGCTGTGGGTTATCAGGGCCGAAAAAAGTCCAAAACCACAAATGCTCTCTTTCTCACAGATAAAAATGGGCTGCCAATCGCTATGTCTCCGCCTTTTGCGGGAAACCATAATGATTTGTTTGAAATCGAGAGTCATTTCCAAAAAATAGCTTGCCGATCTGCAGCTTTCAGACATCTCTCCTGATGGTTTATTTATGAATGCTGATGCAGGGTTTGATAGCAAAAAACTTAGAGAAAACTGCCAAAAAATGGGCATTATCCCTAATATTGACCACAACAAAAGAAATAGAAAAAAAGCTTATTATCAAGATATTATAGATGAGGAACTTTACAAAGAACGCTTTTCTGTTGAGCGAACTAACGCATGGATTGACGCATTCAAAATTTTACTCATTCGTTTTGAAAGAAAAGCCGACAACTGGGCGAGTCTACACTATTTAGCCTTTATACTTATTTTCCTAAAACGAAATTTTTAAACAAACTCAGAGTATGATATCTCTTTGCAAGCCGCCTTTGATAATTATTTTTTGATGAAAAGCCGAGGTATTTTTAAGCAGAGCTATCTGCAAAAAAATGCAAGGGAGCAAGAAGAACAATAAGCTTTTTTATGGATGCAGCCCATCAGTTTTATACGCTTACACTAAAAGAAGTCATTTCGCTATCTAACGATACCGTAAAGCTCGTTTTTGATATTCCTCAAGCGCTCAAGGAGCCGTTTAGCTATCTTGCGGGCCAATATGTTACGCTTCGTTTTGTCCTCAATGGCCAAGAAGAACGCCGAGCCTATTCGCTCTGCTCTAGCCCTGCCCTAGACCAAGATTTGGCCGTGGCCGTCAAAAGAGTGCCCAAGGGCCTAGTCTCTAATCATATTAACGATCAGCTTAAGGCAGGAGACCAAATTGAGGTCATGCCCCCAGAAGGCCATTTTGTGGCCCAGCCCCAAGCCGATGAGAAGAAAGATTATTTCCTTTTTGGGGGCGGAAGCGGACTGACGCCGCTCTTGTCTATCTTGAAATCAGTGATTGAGCTGGCCCCAAAAAGTCGGGTTTTTCTCTATTACCAAAACAGAACAGAAGATAGCATTTTGTTTAGAGAAGAGCTAGACCGCCTAGAAAAACGCTATGCTGGCCAATTGCTCGTGAAACATATCCTGAGCCAACCCAAAACCGAAACCTCTGGTGGTTTTATGGGCCTATTTGCCAAAAAGAACAGAAGCTGGAAGGGCGAACAGGGCCGAATTGACGCCAAAAAGGCCAGCCGCTTTATCAAGCAGCATCAGGCAGAGGATGGTCGCCCCAAAGCGCTTTATCTTTGTGGACCCGCCGGACTGATGGATGCCGCCCAAAAAGCAGGCGAAAACTTGGGTGTCGACCAAATCCACAGAGAATGGTTCAATGCCGATGAAGCCCCAAAAAATGAGGTGAATGCTCAAGCCAATGCCAAGGTCTATGCCCGCATCGATGGGGAAGACTTTGAGGTTGTTTTGCAAAAGAAAGAATCTATCTTAGACGGTTTGCGTAGGGTAGGGGCCGATGCGCCTTTTTCTTGTATGTCTGGCGCCTGCTCTAGCTGTATGGCCAAAATAGAAGAAGGAAGCGTAGAGATGGAACGCTGTCTGGCCCTAGATGAGGAGGAGGTCGCCCAAGGCTTTATCCTCAGCTGCCAGTCTAAGCCCACTACGCCTATTGTCCGTATCAACTTTGATGTCTAATTTATGGCTAGCCCCAAAGAAATTATCCGAGATGTTAAGCAGGGGAAAATCGCCCCGATCTACTTCTTGCATGGCGAGGAGGAGTTTTATATTGATGAAATTGCCGACTTTATTGAGGCCAATACGCTTTCTGAGGACCAAAAAGCCTTCAATCAAACGATTTTGTATGGCAAGGATACCGACTTTAAGCAGGTTCTAGATGCCGCCCGCCGTTACCCTATGCTGGCCGAACGGCAGTTGGTGGTCCTTAAGGAGGCCCAAAGTATGCGCAGTTTGGACCAACTAGAGGCTTATGTCAAAAACCCCTTGCCCACTACGCTTTTGCTTATTTTACATAAGCACAAAAAACTCGATAGCCGCAAAAAGCTAGGCAAAAGCCTCAAAGTGGCCGAAAAAGCGGGCAAGGCGGTCCTTTTTGAAAGCAAAAAGCCCTATGAAAATGAGCTGCCCAATTGGATCCGCAATTACCTCAAGGACAAAGGCGCCCAAATAGAAGAAGAGGCGGGCCTCTTGCTGGCCGAATATCTGGGCAACGATCTGAGCAAGATCGCCAATGAACTCGAAAAGTTGCTGATTAACCACCCTAAGGGCCAATTAATCGGAAAGGCAGAAATTGAGAAAAATATTGGCATTAGCAAGGATTATAATGTCTTTGAACTACAATCGGCCCTGGCCCAAAAAGATGCCCTCAAGGCCCAGCGAATTGTCAAGTATTATCAGGCCAATCCCAAAGCGGGCCCCCTGCCCATGCTCACGGGCGTGCTCTACAATTTCTTTAGTAAGGCCTATATTTGCCGCTTCCTGAGCAACCTAGATGATGTCAGTATTGCTGGGGCCATTGGCCAAAGAGCCTATGGCCGCCCAGGCCAAAAAACAAAACGCTTTGCCGATTATCGCCATGTGCAAAAAAATTATGCGCTGCCTCATCTAGAGGAAGTTATCGCCCTGCTCAAAATCTATGACCTCCGCTCTAAAGGGGTGGGCTGGCCACAAGTGGGCGATTTTTTCAATGAACAAACTGAGTCGGGCCAACTCCTACAAGAGCTGGTCTCCCGAATTTTACAAATTGATTAAGCCTATGAATAAGTACGAATCACTCCAACAGGCCGCCCAGGCCTATTTTGCCCAAAACCCTGAGGCAAAACAAGAAAAAGTTATCCTCCTTTGGCGAGAAGAAGGCGGCGCCAGCCTTTCTTATTATGGCGGTCAAGCCAGCCAGTTAACGGATTGGCCCGAACGCCAAGGCCAGCCGATGCAGCATGTTTTGCGCCTAGATTTGCGGCAGCTGCCCAACCCCCCAGCCGATTTTCTCTCTCTTTTTGTGGCGAATCCAGAAGATAATGAGGCTTTTTTACCCTTCAATGACTCTAGCCAGCTCCATTTCCATACTGGCCAAGCCGCTATGCCCAACACGCCGCCTATTGCGCCCCTTTCTACTCAAATGATACAGCAAAAAGCCCTAATGCTCCCTAGCGAAATTTTTGGCTGGGAAGCGCCCAATGAAGCCCTAAAGGCCATCCGCCAACAACTGTTCAATTGCGCTTACCTGGGCGGCCAACCACTCTGGCTCCAAAGCGATGAACATCATGGCCCCTTTATTGGCCAATTTGATGAGCGACTGGCGCCAGAGCTTAACCTCGGCGACTCAGGCGTCATGTATCTCTTTGAAGATACCGCCTTCTGGCAATGCTACTAAACATTTTTCGCCAGCTTTTCTTGAGAAGGGCTGGCTTTTCTTTTTTTGGGGCTGCCCCGCCCTGCGGGCGGGTCGGGCTGTGTCGGGCTCGCAGGTCTGCTCGGCCCATCGGCAGCTTTGCTGCCTCGGTCTGGCCTGCGGCCACCCTTTCCATCCCTCAGCCTGCGGCGGCTTCGCCGCCTGTCCCATCCAAATGGACCAAAATTAAATGCGGTAAAACGCATTAATCCTATTACTTTTGTGCGGAACATCTGGGGGAACTAAAGTATAGCTTTTTGCCCCCTTGCTTAAGGACCAAAATTTAAGACCTAATATAACTACAGAATGAAAGACGAAAAAGCAGCAATTTTAGCCTGTCTGCAAAAGGGAGGGAGCCTGCTCTATCCTACAGACACCATCTGGGGCCTGGGCTGCGATGCCCATAATGTAGCCGCCGTCCAGCAGTTGTATGCCCTCAAAGGCCGCCCCACAGAAAAGTCACTGATTCTCCTCGTCTCCGATATCGAGATGCTGAAGCAATACGTTTTTCCCATTCCCCCAAAGGCCGCTAAGCTCATTAGCTTTCATGAACGCCCGCTCACCATTATTTACGATCAACCCAAAAAATTGCCCAAAGAACTCTTGGCCGCCGATGGCAGCATCGCTATCCGCGTCTGCCAATCTGCTTTTTGCCAAGATTTTATCCGCACCTTTGGCCGAGCCGTGGTCTCTACCTCTGCCAATTATAGCGGCCAAGCTAGCCCAGCCCATTTTGGCGAAATTGACCCCAGCCTCATAGAAAAAGTAGATTATGTTTGTGAGTACGGCCAAGATGATCGCCAAGAAGTGGCCCCCTCCACCATTGTCCGTATTGGCCCCAAGGAAGAATTGGAGTTTATTCGACCCTAATTGGGGAGGACGCTTAATTTTGCTATCTTTGCGCCTTCTAATCTTTTTGAAAACATAGTTTGCACCTTCCTATGCAATTTGAGATGACGGCCCAAGAGGAGGCCTTGTTTAAGACTATAGCCCAAGCGGCTCAGAAGCTGGGCTTTCCTACTTATGTGATTGGCGGATATGTCCGCGACCGCCTATTGGCCCGCTCGACTAAGGGGAAGGACCTCGACCTCGTCTGTGTTGGTAGCGGTATCGAATTGGCCAAGGCCATTGCCAAAAGCCTAAAGCCACAACCTAAGGTGGTCACTTATGCCCGCTTTGGTACAGCCGCCTTGCATCATAAGGATTGGGAAATTGAGCTGGTCGGCGCCCGAAAGGAGTCTTACCGCCCCGAATCTCGCAAACCCATTGTAGAGGATGGCAGCCTAGAAGATGACCAAAATCGCCGCGATTTCACCATCAATGCCCTAGCCATTTCGCTCAATGAAGCCGATTTTGGGCAGTTGCTAGATCCCTTTGGCGGCCTCGCCGATCTAGAGGCAAAATGTATTCGCACTCCACTCGCTCCAGAAACCACCTTTTCTGATGACCCGCTCCGCATGATGCGGGCCATCCGCTTTGCTAGTCAGTTGGGCTTCGAGATTGAGGAGAAGACCTTCGCCGCTATTCAGTCTGAGCGGGAACGCATTCATATTATTTCTCAAGAGCGCATCAGCACAGAACTCAATAAGATTATGCTTTCGAGCAAGCCTTCTTTGGGCCTTAGCCTGCTGTTTAAATCTGGCCTGCTCGAGCTGATTTTCCCTGAGCTCTATGCCATGCATGGGGTAGATGAAAAAGAAGGGGTCCGCCATAAGGATAATTTTTGGCACACGCTAAAGGTGGTTGATAATATGGCGGAAAAGAGCGATGATCTTTGGATGCGCTGGTCGGCTCTCTTGCACGATATAGCCAAACCCCTCACCAAGCGCTATTTTAAGGGGCAAGGCTGGAGCTTTCATGGGCATGAGGCTGTAGGCGGCAAATTGGTCCCCAAAATATTTAAGCGTTTTAAGCTGCCATTGGACCAAAAAATGAAGAAGGTTCAAAAAATCGTGAGTATGCACCAACGCCCTATTCTGCTCACACAGGACCGAGAAAATATTACCGATTCTGCCATTCGCCGCCTTCTCTTTGAGGCCGGAGAGGATCTAGAGGACCTCCTCTTGATGTGTGAGGCCGATAGCACCACCGCCAACCCCAAAAAATTGGCCCGCTATGCCGACAACCTCATTTTTCTGCGCCAACGCCTACAAGAGGTAGAAGAAAAAGACCATCTCCGCCAATGGCAACCTCCTATTTCTGGAGAGGAAATTATGGAGACCTTTCAGATTAAGCCCTCTAGAACGGTGGGCCAGCTCAAAAATGCCATCCGCGAGGCGATCCTCGATGGTTTGATTGCCAATGAATATGAGGCCGCCCGCAATTTTATGCTAGCGCAGGCCGCCGCGATGGACCTCTTTCCCAAAAAATAGTCTGCCATGAATCAACTTCAAGTTAAACATTTTTCTACCTATACTCGACTAGAAGACCGGGATATCCGCACGGTGGTGGTCCTAGAAGACGAGTCGATTTGGTGGTATGCCCCGGGTTATCCCTGGCAGCCTTCTTCCAATGATGGTCTGCCCAAAGATTATAAAATTGCTCATTTTGTGGCTTACAGCCGCTCTGCTCGAGATGGCAGCCGTTATGTGGCCGTCCTAGAAGACCAATCGATCTGGTGGTTTGTTCCGGGTCATCCTTGGCAGCCTTCTTCCAGCAAAGGCCTGCCTGACAATTATAAAATTGATGATTTTCAGGCTTTTATGCAGGGGCAACAGACGGTCTATATGCTTCGGTTGCAAGACCAAACGATCTGGATGTTTACTCCCGAAAGCAGTTGGCAGCCGCTTCCTCTCAATGGTTTGCCATTAAAGGGAAACACTCAAAATTTGCAGCAATAGCTATAAAGCCTCCTGTTTAGGGGGCTTTTTTTGTGTTTGGGTTAATTATGGGGAATAAAAAACAAAAGCCAAACTGCCGAAGAAAAAAGCTAAAAGAAAAAAAAATGGATGAGCAGGCCTAGCGATGCGGCGGGGTGGCCGTCAGGCCAGACCGAGGCAGCGAAGCTGGCGAAGGGCCGAGCAGACCTGCGAGCCCCAAAGCGTAGCGCCTGCCGCAGGCAGGAGGCCCCAAAAAATGAGTATAGAGAAGAAAGATTTGGGCGAATAAAAAACACGCATTGTAGGTATGTGCTTTGGGGGGATTTTTTAGCGGCGAAATTAAAAAAAAAAAAACAACCAAAGGGCGAAGGATTATATGGGGAGGAGGGTCTAAAGGGGTATTAAATGTAAGAATACCAAAAAGAGATGATTATGAACAGATCCTTCAAAATGGCTTCCTTTTTATTTTTGGGCTTAGCAGTAGCCACTTCGGCTTGTAAAAAGGATGAGGAAGATATTTCGGGCAGTGAAGAAACAGTAGTGAGTGTAGAGGCTAGTTATTTTACGGCGGCGAATACGAACACCACAATAACGATTGTACCTTGTACGCTTTCTGATGGGACAGAAACGGATTGTTATGAGATTGTAACGACGAGTATGCCTACAGATCATCAGATGGGCCCTTGGTGTCCGGACAACATTAGCGATGATGCATCTGCTGGAGGGATTTGGTTAGAGGGGGGAGTAGTTTATGATGTAGATGGCGCCTTTGTACAGAACATGGCTAGTTTTTATAATGATACAACCTGGCAGATGTATGATGCCAATGGGGATATTTACACAACAGACACAGAGCAAGAATGTATAGATGCGGCCAATCCTAATGTTGGGGCGACATATGAAAACTTCTGTGTAGAGTGTATTCCTTCTTACATTGCTACGGTTAGTCAGACATGGACCATTCCGGTGACTCCCGTTCTTCAGGAAGTTGCTGTAGATTTTATGACGGCGGGGCAGCCTGGGCCTCCTCCGGGCCAAAGTACAATTCCTTCAACAAGAGGGTTGGCTTTGAATGGCGTTGAGTTTTCTGCACCTGCTCCGGTAAACAACATTTTGGGGGCTTATACGCTAGCTCCTTTTGATGATGCGGGGGGTCATGTCAATGTTAATCAGGGGTATCATTATCATGCTGCAACAGGGCTGAGTTATGCTGTTGCGCAGGACGATGGTCATGCGGATTTGATTGGTTATGCTATGGATGGTCATGGTATTTATGCTCGATTGGATGCTGATGGTAATGAACCTACAGATTTGGATGATTGCAGAGGGCATTATGATGAAGTAAGAGGTTATCATTATCATGTAGATGCTGCGGGGAACAACAACTTTATCAATTGCTTAAAAGGGGCATATGTAGAATAAATTTCATTGTCGTTTAAACTAATTTAATAGCGTGAGGTCAGAGTTTTAATTTTACACCACAAAATAGAAACTTATGAAAACTCTAATGATGGCTGTTAGCTTTGCTTTTATCGCATTGAATTGTAACGCACAAAGAGGAGAGCGTAAAGCGCCTCCTACTACAGAAGAAGTATTTGAACAAATGGATGCCAACCAAGATGGCTTGCTTGCAGAATCGGAGGTAAAAGGTCCTTTGAAAAAAGGTTTTGCTACAATTGATGCCAACCAGGACGGTTTTATTAGCCCTGAGGAGCTAGAAAACGCTCCCAAACCAGAAAAAAAGAAACGAGCTCGAGGCCGTAGAGAGGATTAGATAACTACAGTCTTGTTTGTTTTTTTAGGGGCAGCCAATTGGGGTTGCCCTTTTTTTTTTATAAAAAAATATCTTGGGGGCTCACTAAACAAAAATCTAATGAAGTTTATTTTTTTTTCCGCTTTATTATTGACCTTCTCTATTAGTTTGCGTGCACAAACCCTAGAAGGGCAGATCCTAGATCAGAGCTCTTCTCCTATTGCTGAGGCGACTGTTATCAACAGGGCCAATCAGCAGCATAGCCACAGTGATTTGCGGGGTAATTTTCAGCTAGAAAAAGTGGCTGTTGGAGATACTTTAGAGTTTCGACATCTTTTATATCGCCCTCAGTTATTGTTGGTGGTCCAAACGGACAGTCCTATTATTGTAAAATTAGATGATTTGGCGGTAGAGCTTGAAGAAGTTGTCATCAACAATAAGGTGAATAGCCTACAGCTCCTTTCTGATATTGATTTGCAGTTGCAGCCCGTAAAATCTTCTCAAGACTTATTAAAAAAAGTGCCTGGTCTTTTTATTGGGCAGCATGCTGGGGGAGGAAAAGCCGAGCAGATATTTCTACGTGGTTTTGACATTGACCACGGCACCGATTTGAGCATCACGGTAGATGATATGCCCGTAAATATGGTCTCTCATGCGCATGGGCAGGGCTATGCAGATTTGCATTTTCTGATTCCTGAAACGGTAGAGCAAATTCAGTTTGAAAAAGGAAGCTACAATGAGCAAAAAGGTAATTTTGCTACAGCTGGCTATGTCAATTTTAAAACAAAAAACTACTTAGAAAACAATCTGATTAAACTAGAAGCTGGCCAATATAATAGTGCCCGTGTTTTGGGGCTTTTTAAATTATTTAATAGCGAAAAGCAATCGGCTTATATCGCTAGCGATTATCAAGCAACTGATGGCTATTTTGAAAGCCCCCAGCACTTTGATCGGCTCAATCTCTTTGCTAAATATAGCCTAAATAGCTCCCCAAATAATCAAATAAATATTACGGCCTCGCATTTTCAAAGTAGTTGGGACGCCTCGGGCCAAATTCCTACACGAGCAGTAGAACAAGGACTCATTAGCCGCTTTGGAGCTATAGATGATACCGAAGGCGGACAAACCAGCCGAACAAATATTCGTTTGGCGCACAAAAAAATTATTGATGCGCATTCTTTGATCAAAACTAGCCTCTATTGGAGCAAGTACGATTTTGAACTCTACTCTAATTTTACCTTCTTCTTAGAAGATAGCATCAATGGCGACCAAATCAAACAGCAAGAAGATCGAAATATCTACGGCCTAAATACAGAGTATAATCGCTTCTTTCATTTTAATCAGTTAGAAGGGGCCCTGATCGCTGGCCTACAACTAAGAGCCGATGAATCTATAGACAATGAACTCTCTCATACGGTCAATCGCCAAACCGTTTTGGAGCAAATCCAATTTGGCGATATCCAAGAAAAAAATGCCGCTGCTTATCTAGGCGCAAAATTAAATATTGGCAAATGGCTGATCCAGCCCAGCTTGCGCCTAGATTATTTTGATTTTGCTTATACCAACCATCTGAGCAGCGAATATGACCATCGCGCTACAACAAAAAGCATTTTGAGCCCAAAACTCAATATCGCTTACCAACAATCCAATCGCTTGCAGCTCTACCTCAAAGGAGGAAAGGGCTTCCACTCCAATGATAGCCGCCTAGTCATTGCCCAAAATTTAGACGAAATTTTACCCGCTACCTATGGCTTCGATCTAGGCTATAACTGGAAAATTAGCCCCAAAATGTTCCTCAATATGGCCTATTGGTACCTCTATATGGAACAAGAGTTTGTCTATGTAGGCGATGCCGGTATTGTAGAACCCTCTGGCCGTAGCCAAAGACAAGGTATAGACCTTAGCTATCGATACCAACCTATTGCTCCCCTCTTTTTTAACCTGGATGCCAATTATACCCACGCCCGAAGTATAGAGGAGGAAATCGGCCAAGATTATATCCCCCTAGCAGCAGATTTCACCCTCCAAGCTGGCCTGAATTATAAACACCCTAGCGGACTTTATGGGAGCCTCAACCTAAGACATATCAATGACCGCCCCGCCAATGAAGATAATTCTATCGTAGCAGAAGGATACACGCTTGTCGATGCCAACCTAGGCTATGGATATAAACAATTTGATTTTGCTGTGCAGGTTCAAAACCTCTTTAATACAGCATGGAACGAAACACAGTTTGCCACCGAATCTCGCCTTTTTAATGAAAGCGAATCGGTAGAGGAAATTCACTTTACGCCCGGAACTCCTTTTTTCCTCAAGGCAGTCATGCAATATAAGTTCTAGAATTTGGGGCCCGCGGCCGCCCCAAAAAGGGCGGGCGGCCGCCGCTATGCTGCGGGGCTCACTGTTCGTTCGGCCCTTCAGGCTACACTTCGTTTCGCCTTCGGTCTGGCCTGACGGCCACCCGCTCCGCAGCGCTGGGCCAAGAAAACCCCAACCAATAGGAGAGGGGCAAACCCCAAAAATATCTTGAATAATTAGCTTCTAAGCATTGATCACCACTATAAAATTATACAGCATGAAAAAGATCATTCAATATAGCCTATTGCTCCTCTTCCTTTGCTCCACAACAGGGCTCTGGGCCCACCAACCCAATTTGTCCTCCACCATCTTAATGGAAAAAGAAAACGGACAGTGGATTGTCCAAATCCGAGCCTCCCTTACCGCCTTCGAATATGAAGTAGCTGCACGCTTTGGCCAAGATGCCTATAAAACAGCCGAAGAGTTTAAAGAATTGGTCGTTAAGCAAATAGAACAAAGCCTGTCGGTGAAATTTAATGAGGGCGAAAGCCTTAAACTGAATAAACCCCAAGTTCGCCTAGGACATGAAAGCAGTATTACTTTTGAACTAGAAGGACAACATGACAATATGAACCTTATAGAGGTGAAGAACACTAGCTTTGAACATATCTCCAGAAACCAAGCCGCCCTGATTGTACTAAAAAAAGGCTTCGCCAAAAATCAGTTTATGATGAATAAAGAAAATAATCATCAACTATACCTCAAAGCTGAAGATAATAAATTTGAACCCCTAGACCCTAGCGCAGAAAAACAAACTAATGTCTATGCTCTTGTTCTTGTCTTAGGCATCCTGCTAACTGGAATAGCAATTTTTTTACTCCTTAATAAACAATCTAAAATAGCCCCACCCACGCCAAATCTTTAAAATAAAGCCATGAAAAATCAACTGAAATATGCTTTGCTCCTCCTCCTAAGCCTGCAACTCCTCTGGGCCTGCGGAGATGATGAACCCCTCTGTGAAGATACCCTCTGGTATGAAGATACCGACGCCGACGGACTAGGAAATCCTGCCATCAGCAAAACTGCCTGCGAACAACCAACAGGATACGTAGATAATAGTCTAGATAATGACGATACGAGCCCCTATGTTGTCAATGAAGTAGATGAAACTCTATTCATTACTACAGATGGAAATGTTACGATAAACCGTGTACCCTGTACCTTATCCGACGGCACAGAAACAGAATGTTTTGAAATTGTTTCTAAACATATCCCCACCGATCACCAAATGGGACCCTGGTGCCCAGAACATATTTCTGATGGACCAGAAGATGGAGGCCTCTGGATGGATAATGGCGTCCTCTACGATGTAGATGGACCCTTTATTGAAAATCTAGCCGTATTTTATAATGATACAAGCTGGAAAATGCATGACGCTAACGGAAATGTCTACCGCTTCACTACTCAACAAGAATGCGAACAGGGCGCCGACCCCAATATTGAAGACCAATATATGAATATGTGCGCCCAATGCCTACCCTCTTGGGTAAACGCTCAAGAAAGCTATCTCATCCCCGTTCGACCAACTATTCAAGCTAATTCTACCACACTTGGCGATGGACCAACTCTTGACCAAGCTGGCGTGAGTTATGGCCCCCTAGTTAGAGGACTAGCCTTTAATGGCGTCCGCTTTGACCACCCCGCAGATGTTAATATTATCCTCGCCGGATACCAACTCGCCCCCGTCGATGACGCCGGAGGACATGTCAATAACCGCCTGGGCTACCACTATCACGGAGATATGGGCCTCACTACACGTATCGCTCAAGCAGATGGACACGCCCCCATGATTGGCTACGCCTTAGATGGACACGGACTCTACGCACAATATGATGTCAATGGAAATGAACCTACCGATCTGGACGAATGTCGCGGACATTATGACGAAATTAGAGGCTATCACTACCATGTTATGCCCCTAGAAAATAATGAAATCTTAGAATGCTATCATGGCGCCTGGGCCGAATAATTATCTAACCAAAAAAAATCCTAAGTATGAAAAATCTAATTTATATAGCAGCCATAATAGGCCTTTTTGGCCTCTCCGCTTGCAATAAAACAGATGAAGATTCCCCCACAGAAGATTACCTCATCAAGGAATCACTATTTAACGCAAATTCACTGCTGAGCTTTGAACTCATTACCGCAACCCTAGAAGACGGAACTACCGCCGATTGCTTCCAACTTAGCTTCTCTAGCAACCCCGTAGCTAATGGCCCTTTTTGTGCCGAAACAGTTAATGATGTAGCCGGATTAAGCGTCTATGATGGGGCAACTAACCCCGGCCTCCGCCTCTGGGCAGCCGATTTTCTCAATGATATGGAAGCCGATGGCTACGATATCGTAGACTCTAGCGGCAATGTGAATATCTATGACTTTGTTTCAGGGACTATCAATATGGATCAGTCTAATTGCTTAGATGCTGCACCCAACGATGACCTAGAACTCACCTTCATTATTCCGGCCAACCCTAAATTAGCCGCAACTAATAATGATATCGAAGAAATAGAACTCATCGGCCTCTCTCTAGATGGCGTCCCCATCAATGGTGACCCCCCCTCAGCAATCAATGGACCAGCTATGAATGGCCCAGGTGGAGGAGCAGGCGGTACCGGCGGTACAGCAACAGAAATCAATATCCCTTCTCTAGACCCCTGTGGTGGACATCATGACCCCGCTGGCTACTACCACTGGCATTTTGTCCCTCAAGTAATGAATCAAGTACTTGTAGCCAACGGAATTACCGCTACCTCTTGTACCAAAATTACTCAAACAACTACTACCGAATTAGTAGGCTTTGCCAAAGATGGATTTCCTATCTATGCTTATGCTACTACTCCTACAGATCTAGATGACTGCGGCGGAAGAACAGCCATAACCAACGAATACCCCGATGGCGTCTACCACTATGTAGCTAGCACAACTAGCGCACCCAATGTACCCCAATGCCTAAAGGGCGTGGCCGCCCAAAATGCTTTCCAATATAACTAAATACAGCAAACTAAATATGATTAAACCAAAAAGGGGAAGAGGATCACCTCTTCCCCTTTTTACTCAACCACTAAAGCATTGCCTAAATGAAGTTTATCCTATTCCATCTCCTCCTCACCCTACTCCCTTTCAGCCTTTTTGCCCATAACCCGCTTTCCGCCCGCTATGAGCTAAATCAAGAAGATAATCATTGGACCCTCAATGTTAACCTGAGCCAAAGCGGACTAGAACAAGCACTGCTAAAACAATACAGCAAAGAATCGCTCAATACCAAAACAACCACCCAACTCAAACAACTAATCATAGAATATATTAAACCCCGATTTGTACTAAAGGTCAACGGAGAAAAAATTACCTTAAAAGATGGCGGCCTGCGCCTAGGAAACCACCAAACAGACCTGAAGTTTATCCTCTCAGATCTACCCCAAAATATAAAAGAAGCCACGATCAGTATCCCCGCATTTAAGGAGAATAAACAACATCAAACTATCTTTTTCCACCACTTAAATGGCCAAGCAGAACATCTTGTCCTCTCCACCAATAATGACTACCAAGCAATAATCATTGAAGCCCCTAAAAGTAAGCTAAGCACTTACCTCCTGATCACCCTAGGCGCCCTCGTTTTTATCGCCCTCATTTATTATTTACTCGCTAGATAAGGCTCCTACCACCCTATTCTAGCGCTTTGTTATAAGTATCAAATTATACTAAGCTTTGAATGTTAACGCTGAGGAATTATTAAGCCGTATCGCCGCTGAAGACCGCCAAGCTTTTCAGCAGTTCTACCAGCTCTTTGCAGAAAAGGTCTTTAATACAGCCCTTAGCTATACCCAGAATCTTCAAGATGCCGAGGAAGTTACACAAGATGTTTTTACAAGCATCTATCAAGCCGCCGCCAATTTTAAAGCTAAGGCTGCTGTCAATACTTGGGTCTACCGAATTACAGTCAATAAATCCATCAATTTTATTAAAAAGAAAAAACGATTAACCCTCTTTCAACTAAATTATACCCAAAAAGAACAAACAGACTTTGAACACCCCGCCCTGATTCTCGAAAATAAAGAAAATGCAAAACTGCTCTTTCAGTTTATTGAAAGCTTGGCCAATAAACAAAAAACAGCTTTTATCCTTAGCTTTGTCGAGGATTTACCCCGACAAGAAGTAGCCAATATTATGGGCATCTCCCTAAAAGCCGTAGAATCCCTCCTCCAAAGAGCAAAAAAAAATCTTAGATCCAAACTAGAAAAATCCTACCCCAACCGAAGGATTTAACCCCTTCTGAAGTCTAATAATATATAAAGTCACCCTAAAATTATTTTCTATGAATAACAATAAAGAAGAACAACTAAATAATGTGCTCTACAGCATGAAAGGAGCACCCAAAGCAAAACCGCCAACTCAACTGTTTACCAAAATTGAACAAGAGCTAGCCTCCCAATCAAAAGTTATCCAACTCAAACAGCTTTCTATTGTCGCCGCCGCCCTAGTAGGCCTCCTAATACTAAATCTCTGGACCATCCAAGCCCTTCAACAAAATAGACAACTGTCCACCCAAAAACAAAGCAATAACCCCAATATTAGCCTAATGTCTAATTATAAAATTTATCAATAATGAAGCAGCTACAGTTTTATAAATACCTGAGCTTAGGCCTTCTCCTACTAAATATTTCCCTAATTACCCTTTTCCTATTCTTTAGCCCCCCTCCCCCAAAAGGCCCCCCACGATTAGAAGATACCACCCAAGAACTTAACTTAAGCAATGAACAAGAACAAGCGTTTATTCTACTCGTAAACGAACATCTGCAGCAAATGCAAAAGGTCCACCTCCAAGAACATGACCTGGTTATGAGGTACTTTAGCCCGCTCGTTAGCCAAAATAAAGTAAGCAACCAACAAACTATTATCCAAGATATTGAATCACTCCAATCTCAAAAGGTAGTTGTTACCTACGAACATTTCGAAAAAGTAGAAGCCCTCCTCCATGAAGAACAAAAGAAGTCCTTTAAAAGATGGTTGGCCCATACGCTAAAAGCTATCCTACTAGAAAAATAGAACCCCAAACTTTCTCTTTTAGCCAATTCGCCTAAACGCTAGCCAGATATCCCCCTCCTCTGTAGGGGGCTTTTTTTTGCCTTTTTTTTCCCTTTTTTTTGCCTTTTTTGGGGCCTCCGCCGCGGCTTCGCCTTGCGGCGCTACGTTTCGGGGCTCGCAGGTCTGCTCGGCCCTGCGCGGGCTAAGGCCCGCTTGGTCTGGCGCTTTGCGCCACCCCTACACATCGCTAGGCCGCTCATCTTTTATGTTTTCTTTGGGCCATCTTCTTCGGCGGCCGGGCGGTTTAGGGAATGTGGTTAGGGGCTGGCTGGAATGCAAATCCCCTCGAATGAGGGGATGGCGATTTTTTAGATAGCCTAGGGCCTTGGCCCTAGGGTTGGCCGGAGGCCAAATCGGCCTAGGGGCCTGAAAGGGGGCGGCGCAGCCGCAGACCAAGGAGCCAAAGGCGACGCAGGGCCGAGCAGAGCTGCGAGCCCTGCAAGGGCCCGGCCGCCAAAGGCGGCAGGCCCCAAAAAAATCATCCTGCTGATTATAGCGAAAAAGGCCTAAATCCTGCTTTATCTAAGGCTGAAAAAAGCTCCGAGGGCTTTGGGCTAGCAATTTTTGTTAAAAACCTATATATTGCTTTTCGTAAAGATTCAATCAAACTGTTAAAGCTATAGTAGAATGCCTACATTAAATTGGATAGGAAAGGAAAAGGTGCTTACGCATCATTTGGATGTTCCTTATCGTCCCCTTTCCCTTTCTTATACTTATGGTGCAGCCCAAAGTGCTAATAAGATTATTCATGGCGATAATTTGCTGGCCCTAAAGTCTTTGTTGCCCGCCTATGAAGGCAAAATTAAGTGCATCTATATTGACCCCCCTTATAATACCGGAAACGAAGGCTGGGTCTATAATGATAATGTGAAAGACCCTAAGATCCAGAAGTGGCTGGGCGAGGTGGTCGGTAAAGAAAGTGAAGACCTGAGCCGACATGATAAATGGCTCTGTATGATGTACCCTAGGCTAAAACTATTGCATAAATTGCTGGCAGAGGATGGTATTATCATAATTCATATTGATGAAAATGAATACCATAGTTTTTTATTTCTTTTAGAAGAAATTTTTGGATCTACGAACAGTTTAGGGACAATAGTTTGGGATAAAAAAAACCCAAAAGGAGATACTAAGAGGATATCCTGTCAACATGAAAGTATTCTGCTATACGCTAAAGATGTGCAAAAGTTTGACTTGCTTTTAAAGCAGGATAAAAAGAACGCTTTAAAAATGTTAGCTACGGCAAAGAAGTATTACTCCAAAATTGGACAAACTATTTATCCTGAAGACTTTGTAAAAGTTGCCAAGAAGTATAATATAGATATTAAGGAATATAAGCACCTGAAAAAGAATTATTCATTAGAAGATGCTAATGCTGAATTTCAAGCATGGCTTAAAAAGCAAGATTTTACAGGGGGCGAACTAGCGTATAAATATATAGATAGCTCAGGAGCAGTCTATCGTGGAGTTTCAATGGCTTGGCCAAATAAAAAGCAAGCGCCAGATGAATATTTTATTCCATTAAAACATCCTTTAACTGGAAACGCTTGTCCGGTGCCGGCTAGAGGATGGAGAAATCCGCCACAAACAATGCAGCGGCTATTAGAAGAAGGTCGTATCTTATTTGGGGAAGATCAGTCTACTCAACCTACGAGGAAGTATTTTCTGCATGAAAACATGCAGGAAAATATAAGCTCTATTTTTCGGTATGGAGGGAGTGATGATCAGCTTTTAAAAAATATGAAAATACATTTTAGTACTCCTAAGCCTTGTGCTTTTTCTAAACAGATAATTAAAAACTTATCAGACCCCGACTCCATCATCTTAGATTCTTTTGCGGGTTCGGGGACAACGGCCCAGGCGGTATTAGAGTTAAACAAAGAAGATGGGGGGAATCGTCAGTTTATTTTGATAGAGATGGAGGATTATGCAGAGCAGATCACGGCGGAGCGGGTACGCAGAGTGATAGATGGATATGGAGAAGGGGCTAAAGCCGTAGCGGGTCTGGGAGGAGACTTTGGATTTTATCGTTTGGGGCCGAGCATATTTAAGGAGAGCAATCCCAACTTTTTGAATGAGGATTTGGAGGAAGAGGAATTGCGGAAGTATATATTTTATACGGAGACGGGTTCTTTGAAAGGCTATCGGGAAAGGGGAGCGGAGGCCCCCTACTTTATGGGGACTTATGAAGATCGGGACTATTTCTTTTTTTATGAGAAAGAAGAGAGTTGTCATTTGACCTATAAGTTTTTGGAGCAGATAGAGTTGTCATCAGATGAGATAAGGGGTGTTGTAATTTATGCTGACTTAAGTTTGATTGGAGATGAATTTTTAGCATCGGGGAATATTATCTTTAAGAAGATTCCGAGAGATATAGCTAGAATATAGGGAGGCGGAGTGAACGCAAGCCTTAAAGCCATAGCGAGAAGATACATATTATATAGACAGTGCATTAACAGACAAGAGCAAAGATGGAATTAAAGGAATACCAACAGGAAGTCATTCAAGACCTAAGACGATTTATTGAATGCTGGGAGCAAAAAAAGGATTTAAAATCGGCATTTAAGTTTTTCTGGGAGTCTCAGGGCGTTCAGATGAAGAGCGAGAATATAGTAGACGGGATGCAGGCCTACAAGCCGAACTTGGGTGCGGAGATTCCGCATGTATGTATAAAGGTGCCTACGGCTGGCGGGAAGACTTTTTTAGCTTGTAATGCTTTGGGGGAAATAGCGGAAGCTTTGCCAGCTACGCAGGCTAACCTTGTATTATGGTTAGTGCCCTCCAATACAATTTTAGAGCAAACGCTAAACAACTTAAAGGACCCGGAGCATCCTTATCGGCGGAGATTGAACGTATTATTTAATAATAGAGTCGCTGTTTATAGCAAGGATCAGGTTTTGCAGGGAGCGAGTTTTAATGTGGGCTCGGTACGAGAGCAGTTAAACATCTTGGTGATGAGTTTTGACAGCTTTCGGTCCAGAAAGAAAGTGGATCGTCTCATTTATCGGGAGAATGGAGCCTTGGCTCCTTTCATAGATGTATTGAACAATACGGATTTTCTTTTAGAGGATGAAAAGGTGGACAAATATTCATTGATGAATGTCATCCGCAGTCTTCGTCCTATTTGTATTATAGATGAGAGCCATCGGGCGGAAAGTGATTTGAGTGTAGAAATGTTGCAGAACATGTATCCCTCATTTGTATTGGACTTGACTGCTACGCCTAGAAAGAATAGCAACTTAATCAGTGTAATATCGGCCAGTCGTTTGAAAGACGAGCAGATGATAAAGTTGCCAGTAATTGTCTATAATCATAATAAGCCGCAGGATGTAATCAGTTCGGCTTTAGACATGCGTCATAACTTAGAAGTAACGGCTAGGGAGCAGGCAGATGAGTACATTCGGCCAATTGTTCTTTTTCAGGCAGAGCCAAAGACAAAAAAGGATAGTGAAACTTTTCAGAAGATCAAGGCGAAGTTAATTGCCAAGGGGGTTCCTGCAGAGCAGATTGCCATTAAGACGGCATACATCAATGAATTGAAGTCTGTGGACCTCATGTCTAGAGATTGTGAAATTCGCTATATCATTACGGTAAATGCATTGAAAGAAGGTTGGGATTGTCCTTTTGCCTATATTTTGGCTACGATTGCTAGTAAGTCCTCAAAAACAGATGTAGAGCAGATCTTGGGGCGTGTCTTGCGTCTACCTTATACAAGAGAGCAAAAGAACCCTTTGCTCAATATGGCATATGTCTTTACCTCTTCAAGTAATTTTACGGCTACCTTAGATAATATTGTAGAGGGGTTGAATAAGGCGGGGTTTTCGGATGCCAAGGAACGCTCTGAAATAATCGTTTTAGATGAGCAAGAAGAATTTGTAGAGGGGGTACAGCGTACGATTGATGATGGGGTAGTAAGAGGAGCGATTAGTCAGTTCTTAGATGAGGGGGAACTAGATACTATTCTAGAAAGTAATGCGCCTATTCGAGCCGAATTACAAACTGCAGATCCTGCCCAAAAAGAGAAAGTTAGATCGGCTTTATTGGATAAGTTGACGGAGAAAGCATTAGCAGTACATCAGCAAGATCAGCATAAGCGAATTGCCGAGCGAGAAGAAGACCCATTTCTAAGTAAACAAGAGAGCGGAATGAAAAAAATGATCAATACCACTTCTATTAAGGAAGATTATCGTTCTTATGTGGAGGGCATTCGGTTGCCGCAATTTTTTCAAAAGGCGCCTAAGAAATTGGAGCAGTTATTTTCGAGGGGTAGGGAAGAAACAGGCTATTTATTCTTTGATAAAGAATCATTGAAGGAAGACTTTAAGCTGGCCAAGGCGAGTGTAGACATTAACTTTAATCCTTCAGATAAAGAGATTTATGAAATTGATATCCGAGAGGGAGAGAACAGTCGGGAAGGCAATGTAAAATATAGTCGATTTAGCCCTAACAAGACATCCAGATTTTTAGACTACTTAAATGCGCAAAGCAATAGGGATAAGAAACTAGAGCGAACAGCCGAGGCAATAGTTAGTTCGATGGGGAAGATGCCACCTTATTCAGATCAGGATTTGAAGAAATATGTCTTGAGAGTTTTTGAGGCTGGCGAATTTAAAGGTCAGGAGATCTATGATTTGGCGACCAATATGCAGGCGATTAAGATTATTAAAAATCATATTGATCGTTGTGGTACTTCCTTCGCTCAAAAGGAATTTTACAAAAGGCTAGCGAGTAGAAAGGTGGTAATTCGGCCTTCTTATCAGTTTACCTTAACCAATACCTATACCGCTAAAGGAGAGTCTAATCTAGCCAAGGGGTTGTATACCAAAGAGGAAGATGGGAATAAATTTGAGAATGAGGTAATAGATCGAGTTGCAGCTTTAGATAATGTTGTGTTTTGGCATCGCATACCTAGTCGTAAAGGGTTCTTTATCAATGGCCCCATTAACCATTATCCTGATTTTTTAATCTATACAAAAAATAAAGGGATTGTCCTTGTAGAAACCAAGGGAGAGCATTTATCTGCTACTGAAGATACCAAAGAGAAAGCTCGTTTGGGAGGCCAGTGGGCAAGTTATGCCAATGCTTTAGGAGATGGGTTTCAGTATAACTACTGTATGGTATTTAGAGAAAATACGGCTGTTAAGGGTTCTTATACGGTAAGAGAGTTGATAGAACTTTTGGCTGAGATCTAGGATTTGGGGCCCGCGGCCAGCAAGCTGGCCGCCGCTATGCTGCGGGGCTCACAGGTCTGTTCGGCCCTGCGCGGGCTGCGCCCGCTTGGTCTGGCCTTCGGCCACCCCTGCGCAGCGCTGGGCCGCTCAGCTGTCTTTTTTCTTTGGGTTGTTTTCTTCGGCGGTTGGGCAGTTTTGTACAGGACCCTAGGGCCAAGGCCCTAGGCTAAAGCTAAAGTCGCCCCCTCTGTCGAGGGGGCTTTTTTGTGCTTCGGTTAATGGTTGTTTTAGGGAATGTGGTTAGGGGTTGGCTGGAATATGCTGTAGGTTAAAACCTACAGCCAATTAACGAATGCATGTTAATATAAAATGGAGGGTTGAAACCCTCCATAGATAAACAGCTTCTGGGCGGTTTAAATCATAAATACGGCTGTTATGATGTCCGTTAAAAACTGTAGATATAATAAGGGGGTATATTGAGATGGGAATCAGTTAATTGTATGAGGGTTTCAACCCTCGTACATATATCATTGCGAAGCAATACCGCTGTTGTATGGCTGTAGGTTTCAACCTACAGGCCCATATAGCAGGCGGCGCAGCCGCCGCCAAGCTGTAGGTTTCAACCTACTCAGCTGTCTTTTTTCTTTGGGTTGTTTTCTTCGGCGGTTGGGCAGTTTTGTACAGGACCCTAGGGCCAAGGCCCTAGGCTAAAGCTAAAGTCACCCCCTCTGTCGAGGGGGCTTTTTTGTGCTTCGTTCAATGGTTGTTTTAGGGAATGTGGTTAGGGGTTGGCTGGAATATGCTGTAGGTTAAAACCTACAGGCCCATATAGCAGGCGGCGCAGCCGCCGCCAAGCTGTAGGTTTCAACCTACTCAGCTGTCTTTTTTCTTTGGGTTGTTTTCTTCGGCGGTTGGGCAGTTTTGTACAGGACCCTAGGGCCAAGGCCCTAGGCTAAAGCTAAAGTCACCCCCTCTGTCGAGGGGGCTTTTTTGTGCTTCGTTCAATGGTTGTTTTAGGGAATGTGGTTAGGGGCTGGCTGGAATGCAAATCCCCTCGAATGAGGGGATGGCGATTTTTTTAGATAGCCTAGGGCCTTGGCCCTAGGGTTCCTTTGAATTTTATGGGGGAGGAAAAACAAAACCAAAACTACCAAAGAAAAAAATAACCCTTGTTCAAAGCGGTAGAGGATTTTAATCCTCTCTGCACTATAGATGTAGAATGGGGTTGTTGTATGGCTGCTGGTTTCAACCTGCAGCCACAGCTAGCAGGCGGCGAAGCCGCCGCAAAGGAGCGAAGCGACTTGGCCTAGGGGCCTGAAAGGGTGGCCGCAGGCCAGACCGAAGCCCGAAGGGCTGAAGGGCCGAGCAGACCTGCGAGCCCTGCAAGGGCCCGGCCGCCGCAGGCGGCAGGCCCCAAAAACATCCTTTTATTTGACATCAGCCAATAAATGGCTAGCTTTGGGCCAAAAGAATATGAAAAATATATTCCTACTATTATTTATTATAGGTTCAGTTGGAGCTTTTGCTCAGTCTGAATTGCGCCCTTTGAGTATGTT
>NZ_JH719942.1:485754-503499 GCF_000275825.1 Saprospira grandis DSM 2844 | reverse complement strand
TGATAATGGATAAGGAGATATAGGACCCTAGGGCCAAGGCCCTAGGCTAAAGGTAAAGTCACCCCCTCCGTGGAGGGGGCTTTTTTGTGCTTCGGTCAATGCTTGTTTTAGGGAATGTGGTTAGGGGTTGGCTGGAATGCAAATCCCCTCGAATGAGGGGATGGCGATTTTTTAGATAGCCTAGGGCCTTGGCCCTAGGGGGTAGGGGTGATAATGGATAAGGAGATATAGGACCCTAGGGCCAAGGCCCTAGGCTAAAGGTAAAGTCACCCCCTCCGTGGAGGGGGCTTTTTTGTGCTTCGGTTAATGGTTGTTTTAGGGAATGTGGTTAGGGGCTGGCTGGAATGCAAATCCCCTCGAATGAGGGGATGGCGATTTTTTAGATAGCCTAGGGCCTTGGCCCTAGGGTTGGCCGGAGGCCAAATCGGCCTAGGGGCCTGAAAGGGGGCGGCCTAGCCGCAGACCAAGGAGCCGAAGGCGACGCAGGGCCGAGCAGACCTGCGAGCCCTGCAAGGGCCCGGCCGCCAAAGGCGGCAGGCCCCAAAAAAATATCCCTATCTAGATAGGCCGGACAAAAAAGAGCTTGATTTGTATTTTTTAGCTATTTTAACAGCCAGAATAAAACAAACAATACGATGAACCCAGGAGGAAAACAAATCGAGAAGCTCAGCCAGCTTTTACCCAAATCATTATTGCAACATCAGATTCAAGCAAAGGAATTGGACCGCTTTGAGGAGCAGCTCAAGCGCTTTAAGTTGCAGATGGACGGGCATGAGCTGCGGCAGGAGTCGGAGGAGAATGCAAAGACTTATATCAGCGAGTTTTTACGCAATAGCTTTTATCCCATAGATCGCTATACGATCAATACGCTGGACCGCTTGGATATGGTGATTCAGGAGGGGGATGCCGGCGCCAGACCTTTGGTCCTTTTGGAATGTAAGCGCCCGCAGAACCCCGCCGAGTTTCCTACAGTGGATAAGCTCAATACCAAAGCCCTGCAAGAGCTCTTGCTCTATTATTTGCGGCAGCGGCTAGATGAACAAAACAACGATATTAAGCAGTTGGTCATTACGAATGGCAACGAATGGTTTTTCTTTTCGGCCAATAGCTTTTATGAATGCTTTTATAAGAATAAGGCCCTGATTCGGGAGTATGAGGCTTTCCGCGATGGCAAAAAGGACAGTAGCAAGACGGAGCTCTTTTATAAGGAGATTGCCCAAAAGTATATTGCCGAGCTGCTGGATGGAAATACAGGCAAAAGCTTGCCCTTTTATTACCTGGATATCCGCAAAGAATTTAGTGAGCGGGCCTTGCTCTATGTCTACAAACTCTTTTCGCCTTATTATTTGTTGCGGGAGCCCCTAGGCAATGATAACAACCAGCTCAATAAGGAGTTTTATTATGAGCTCTTGCATATTATGGGCCTAGAGGAGCAGCAGGAGAAGGGGAAAAAACTAATTGGTCGGGCCAGCCAAGGCAAGCGGCATGATGCCTCTTTGCTAGAGTCGACAATCTATGCCCTGAGCGAAACCGATGCCTTATATAAGGTAGATCGGCCTGGGCAGTATGGCCCGAATAAGGAGGAGCAGTATTTTCATCTGGGCTTAGAGCTTTCTTTGAGCTGGATCAACCGACTGCTGTTCCTCAAGTTGCTAGAGGCGCAGCTGATGCAGCAGGAGGAAGAACAAAAGGGCTTTCTGAATTATCAGTTTTTGCCCAAATTCAATAAGCTCAAGGAGCTGTTTTTCTCGGTATTGGCCAAGCGAAAGGCCGACCGACATCAGCGGGTGCAGGCCGATTATGCGCAGATCCCCTATCTAAATTCCTCTTTGTTTGAGGAAACAGCCCTAGAGCAAAATGTCCTTTCTATTTCGGCCCTAGAAGAGCTAGAATTGCCGCTTTATGAAAAGACGGTGCTCAAGGATGCCAACCTCAAACGGATGCAGGGGAAATTGCCCCTACTAGATTATCTCTTCCGCTTTTTGGAGGCCTATAACTTTAGTGAGGCCGAGGGAGGGGAAGAACTCTTGCAGGAAGGCGAGCAGCAGAAGAGCCTGATTTCGGCCTCGGTGCTGGGGCTGATCTTTGAAAAGATCAATGGCTATCAGGATGGCTCTTTTTATACCCCTGCTTATATTACGATGTACATGAGTCGGCAGAGCCTGCAAAAGGCCGTGATTCAGAAGTTGGCCCAGGCTTTTGATTTGGGGGAGGATATTGAGGACTTGGAGGAGCTCAACTTCTTGCTCTTTAGACACTACAAAAAGATGAAGCCGGAAGCCGAACGGCAGGCCTTCCGCTTGGCCGTAAATGCCGAGATCGATAGTCTGCGCATCTGTGATCCCGCCGTAGGTTCGGGCCACTTTCTGGTCAGTGCGCTCAATGAGCTGCTCTATATTAAGAATGAGTTGGGGCTGTTGCTGGATGCAGAGAACAAACCTCTGCGGATTGAGTTGGAGATCGAAAATGATGAGTTGATTATCCGCTATCGGGAAGGCGACTTACATGAATACCAACCCAAAAATAAAAGCTCGCAGCAGATCCAACAGGCGATCTTTGAGAACAAGCGGCATTTGATTGAGAACTGTTTGTTTGGGGTGGACCTCAACCCCAATTCGGTTAAGATTTGCCGTTTGCGTCTCTGGATTGAGCTGCTCAAGCATGCCTATTATACCCAAGATGGCGAATTGCAGACCCTGCCCAATATTGATATCAATATTAAGACGGGCAACTCCTTGATTAGTCGCTTTGCCCTAGATGAGGATTTGTCTGCCGCCTTTAAGCAGAAGGGCCGCAAGAAAAAGGGAGCCATACAGCCCAAATATAGTTTGAATGATTACCGCAATGCCGTGGCCAGCTATAAGAGCAGCAATGATAAGGGCAAAAAGCGGGAGATTATGCAGATTATCCAAGAGGTAAAAGCAGGTTTTCAGGAAAGCCTCAGCCGCAACTTTATTACTAAGGTGTCCAAGGTCAGAGGAGCCTATGTCAAGAAAAAGGAAGAACTAGATAACCTCAAGCGCTTTGGTCAGAAGATTAGCAAGGCCGAAAAGGCCAAGCTCAAAAGCCTCAAGAATAAATTAGTTAAGGTAGAGGCAGAAAGAGATGCCCTGATTAACAACGAAATCTATGACCGAGCCTTTGAATGGCGCTTCGAGTTTCCAGAGGTGCTCAATGAGGATGGTAGCTTTAGGGGCTTTGATGTGGTGATTGGGAATCCGCCTTATATTCAACTGCAACAGAATGGGGGCGCTTTGGCTAAGCTTTATCAAGATCAGGGCTATACTGTTTTCAATCGATCAGGAGATGTTTATATGCTCTTTTATGAAAAAGCAGAGCAGTTACTTAGAGAAGGAGGAACAGTGAATTTTATTACGGGAAGTGCTTGGCTAAGAGCAAAAGGGGCTAGAGCATTACGCAATTTCTTTACAGAAAAAATGCGGACCCTAGCCGTAGTTGATTTATCGGACTGTCAAATTTTTGATACGGCAACGGTTTTGACTAGTCTAGGCTTTTTCCAAAGAAGCAGCCCTCTGTTTCCCATAAAAGCATTAAGAATTGTTCGAGCCGAGCAAGAAAAATTAGATGATTTGGCTACTTATTTTGCTGCGCATCATATAGATATGGATGAGTTTGAAAAGGATGAAGCTTGGATTATTTTAGATAAGGAGCGGCATATTATTAAGCAAAAAGTAAGTGCGCAGGGTAAAGCCTTGAGGGATTGGGATGTAGAAATTAACTATGGGATTAAAACTGGCTATAATGAGGCTTTTGTGATTAACAAAGAGCAAAGAGATGCTCTAATTAAGGCAGACCCCAAGAGTGCAGAAGTTCTAAGGCCTATTCTTAGAGGAAGAGATATAGGGGCTTATTCGCTTAATTTTAGTGATTTGTGGCTGATTACATCTCATAATGGTTATGGTACAGTCCCTAGAATAAATATTGAAAAAGATTATCCTGCAGTATACAAGCATCTATTAAAGTATAAAACTCGGGCTGCTAAAAGAGGAGATCAAGGAGATCACTGGACAAATCTTCGAGGTTGTGCATATCAGGAACAATTTGATAAACCGAAGCTTATTTACCCGAATATGACTAAGTTTCTGCCTTTTGCGCTTGATTTGAAAGGAGAGTACTATACGAATCAGAAGTGTTTTATCATGACAGGAGCTGCTGTATATTATTTAACAGCCTTTTTTAATTCAAAGCTATTTCGCTATTGTTTTGCGGATAACTTTCCAGAATTGCAGGGCAATACAAAAGAGCCTAGTAAAGTATATATGGAGCTAATACCTATAAAAGAACCTAGTCCAGCAGAGGAAGCTGTCTTAAAGGAGCTCGTCGAGCGGCGTTTAGCGGCTAGCTCCAAGGAGCAGCAGCAACAAATAGAGGAGGAGATTGATCGGGCGGTTTATGCCTTATATGGATTGAGTGAGGAGGAGATCAAGATGGTAGAGGGGGGGAACTAGGATTTGGGGCCTCCGCTGCGGCTTCGCCTTGCGGCGCTACGTTTCGGGGCTCGCTATTCGCTCGGCCCTGCGCGGGCTGCGCCCGCTGGGTCTGGCGCTTTGCGCCCCCCCTGCACATCGCTAGGCCGTTTGGCCTTCGGCCAAGCTGTAGGTTAAAACCCACAGCCAATTAACGAATGCGTTTTAATATGGTATGGAGGGTTGAAACCCTCCATAGATAAACATCTTCTAGGCTGTGTAAATCATAAATGCGGTGGCTAAGAGGTCCGTTAAAAGTATGAGGGTTTCAACCCTCATACATATATCATTGCGAAGCAATACTGCTGTTGTATGGCTGTAGGTTTCAACCTACAGGTATATATATCCATCCTACAGGCCCGAAGGGCCGCAGGCCTAGGGGCCTGAAAGGGGGCGGCGCAGCCGCAGACCAAGGAGCCGAAGGCGACGCAGGGCCGAGCAGACCTGCGAGCCCTGCAAGGGCCCGGCCGCCGCAGGCGGCAGGCCCCAAAAAAATATTCTCCTCTAGATAGGATGAATAGTAGCTTTCAGGCCAGAGCGCCTAGAGTTTTTGTTTTCAAAAACTAGGTATTCGCCCAAAAAGCGCTAAATTAAAGGCCTTAAGACATTTTAACATAAAGGGAACCTTTGTTAAGAAAGAAGCCTTAGGCTAGATGTCTATTCATTTTAATAGGTTCATGAACCCCTAGATTTAATTATTCCCCTATGATGGAGCTTATCCAGGCGGCCTTATCGGCCTCCAATCTTCTTTGGACCGTTTTGTTTGTATTGGTCATTTTGTATTGGTTGTCGGTAGTATTGGGCGCACTAGATATAGAGAGCTTTGATATGGACCTAGATGCAGATGTGGATGTAGATGTGGACGTCGATGTAGATGTAGACGTAGATGTAGATGCAGATGTGGATGTAGATGCAGATGTGGATGTAGATGCCGATGCAGATACTGAGGTTTCTGCTGGGGCGCAAGTTTCTTGGTGGATTGGCACGCTCCGCTTTTTGAATTTGGGCAAACTGCCCTTTATGATACTCTTTTCCCTATTTATATTGAGTGCATGGAGCATTTCGGTCTTATTGAACCATGAGGGAAGCTTTTATAATCCGGAGAATACAATAGGGCTAGCCATTATATCCATATTGCCTAATATTCTTGCTAGTGCCTTAATCATGAAAATCTTGTCATCGCCTTTGGTGCCTATTTTTGCCAAGCTAGATACTTCGGTAAAGGCGATAGATTATAAAGGAAAAGTAGGGACGGTCCTCACAGAGATAGCCCCAGATAGCATGGGCCAGATTAAAGTCTTCGTGAACGATTCGGTCTCTACGATTTCGGCCAAAAGCATAGAAAAAGAAATCAAGAAGGGCCAAAAGGTCTTGATTGTGGATGAGATCAAGCAGGAAAACTGCTTTGTGGTCGTCCCTGCCGATGAACATTAAGTAGGGCCAAAAAAAATAACCCTCGAAATTGATTTTGATACGCTAAAAGAATATTTCTATGACTTTAGCATCGGCGACAAATAGTTTATTTATTTGGAGCTTGGGCCTGCTGCTTTGCTTGCAGGCCTGCGCCCAAGCCCCCAAAACAGAAGAAATGGCAAAAGAATATATTATTGAACAGGGCGTGCCGGCTCCTTTGGGTAGCGCTACGGTTTCTGCGGCTACCGTAAATACCGAAATGGCGGTCCTGCTTTACTTTCAAGAAGAAAAAGAATTTGAATTATCCCTAGGCGATGAGTTGGAGATCCAAGGCAAAAAATACCAGCTCAAATCTCTGCATCCAGATGGCGAAAATCGCAAATTTCCTTACCTTGTATTAACAGAAGTGGACTAAGTTAGTCCTCAACTTCTTCTAAGGGGCCCCTCAAATGCCCAAATAACCCCAAATTTTACTCAACAACTCTAAAACATTTTGCTCATGTTCCCGCAAATTATGCTCATCGTCGGCGGAGTGATTCTGCTCGTCTTGATCGGCTTTGTTATTCTCGTGGCCCGTTGCCACCGAAAGGTCCCCCAGGGACGTGCACTAATTAGAACTGGCTTTGGTGGAACCAAGGTCGTTTATGATAGTGGAATGTTTGTCGTTCCCGTTTTGCACAAAGTAGAAGAAATGGATATCTCGATCAAAACGATTGAGGTAGGCCGTACAGGTAGTGAAGGGTTGATCTGCCAAGATAACCTCCGTGCCGATATTAAGGTTGTATTCTTTGTACGGGTCAATAAAGACAAACAGTCGATCCTCGAAGTAGCCCAGGCCATTGGTTGTGTTCGTGCGTCTAAGCAAGAAACGCTCAACAACCTTTTTGATGCTAAGTTCTCTGAGGCCCTAAAAACAGTAGGTAAGCAATTTGACTTGATTGACCTCTATACCGAGCGCAATAAGTTTAAGAACAAGATTCTAGAAACTATTGGTACCGACCTCAACGGCTATGTCTTGGATGACTGTGCTATTGACTACCTCGAGCAAACGCCTATCACGGCCCTAAAGCAGGATAATATCCTTGACTCTGAGGGGATCAAGAAGATTGAAGAATTGACTTCAATCCAAATTGAAAAGACCAACTTTATCCGCCGCGAGCGAGAAAAAACCATCAAGCAACAGGATGTAGAAGCTCGTGAAGCCATCTTGCAGCTGGAGCTCCAACAGGAAGAAAAAGAAGAGCGCCAAAAAAGAGCCTTGACCATCTTGAAGTCAGAGCAAACGAATGAGGCCGAGCAATTGGTCATCTCTAAAAACTTGGAAACTGAACTCAAGCGCAAAGAAGCGCACCGCCAAGAGGGCATTGCCGAGGAAAATAAGGAGCGGGAAATCATTGTGGCCCGCAAAAATAAGGAACGCACCGAGGCTGTAGAAAATGAACGCATCGAGATTGACCGCCTTTTGGAGGTAGAGAAGAAAGAGCGTTCGGTAGGAGAGGCCCGGATCGAAAAGGAAAAGGTCTTAGAAGCCAAAAAGCGCGATATCCAAGCGATTATCAAAGAGCGTAAGGCCGAAGAGAAAAAGACCATTGAAGAGGATCAGAAGATCCAAGATACCATTCAGTTGGCCGAAGCAGAGCGCGAACGCCAAGTGACCATGATTAACGTACAAAGGACCACCGAGGCCCAAAAGGTAGAGGAGACTCGCCGTGCGGAAGCCGAAAAAGCCGTGGCGGAAATCAAGGCCCAACAAATTATTATTGAGGCCGATGCCAAAAAAGCTGCTCAGCAGAAGGAAGCCGAAGCTCGCAAAATTGCCGCCGAAGCCAAAGCCGCTGAAGAAGCCACTGTTGGTTTGGCCGAGGCCGAAGTCATGCAAGCCCGTGCCGAAGCTAGCGAACTAGAAGGTAGCGTAGAGGCCCGCTTGATTGAGCAAAAAGCCCTAGCCGAAGCCAAAGCCATAGAGGCCAAAGCCGAAGCAAATCGCAAACAAGGCTTGGCCGAGGCCGAAGTGAACCGTGAAAAAGGAACCGTAGAGGCCCAACTCATCTCGCAAAAAGGTACCTCTGAAGCTAGCGTGATCGAATTGCGCCTAGCTGCCGAAGCCAAAGGTTTGGCCGCCAAAGCCGAGGCCATGAAGGCCCTAGACGGCGTAGGCCGCGAGCATGAAGAATACAAACTCCGCTTGGAGCAAGAGCGCCAAATCGCTTTGGCCGAAATCGAAGCTCGCCGCGCCATTGCCGAGGCTCAATCTCGCCTCCTAGGCCAGTCTTTGAGCAACGCCCGCATCGATATCGTGGGTGGCGAAACGCAATTCTTCGACTCTTTGCTCAACTCGATCAACAAGGGCAAATCTGTAGATCGCCTGATCGACAACTCGCAGCATTTGCAAGATGCCAAGGCCGCCCTTTTGGGCAATGGCGTAGAGCAGGGCCTATTTAGCCGCCTACGGGAGTTTGCTCAGGAGTACAATATTGGTAGCGACACCCTGCGTGACCTGAGCATTTCTGCACTTTTGTCTCAGTTGTATGGCCAGGTGAGCGGCAACCAAAAAGACCTTATCCGCAGCATGATGGACCAGGTGAGTAGCTTGGGCATCAACAATCAATCTGCTGCCGACTTGCTAGGCTAATTATGATTTGGGGCCTCCCGCAGCCCTTTAAAGTGGGGCTGCGGGCGCTACGGTCCGCAGCTCGCAGGTCTGCTCGGCCCTTCAGCGCTTTCAGCGCTTCGGTCTGGCCCTGCGGGCCACTGCTTCCCATCGCTAGTCCGTTCGGCCCAAGGGCCGGGCGGCTGCGCCGCCCCAATCAAAACCGCAAAAAAAAACGCTTAGTGGACCAAAAGGACGGCTAGGCGTTTTTTCATTTCATTTTGGTCCTTGAGTAGGCGGCCTAGCCGCCGCAGAGGCGCGCAGCGCCCGGCTGAGGGATGGAAAGGGGGGCGGCAAAGCCGCAGACCTAGCGGGCGCAGCCCGCGCAGGGCCGAGCGAACAGCGAGCCCCGACACAGCCCGACCCGCCCGCAGGGCGGGGCAGCCCCAAGAAAATCTCCAAAAAAAATTATGGCAAAGGAAAATATAGCCCCAGAACAAGAAGAGGAGCAAAATAGCCAACTCGAAAGCGGTACCTATGAGGTCATTAAGGGCCGATTGAACCGCTATGGAAAAGAGTTGAGAGGTCGCCTAGATGAGCTGAATGTGGCTCGGAAAGAGATCTTTGGTGCTATTGAGCTAGAACTCAAAGGGAACTCTCGTATCAATACCGAAAATAATTGTGTGGCCCGCGATATTATAGCGGTGGGCGACTTCTGTATTTTTGGTTATAATGTGCAAATGGGCCTTCGGTCCGAAATTAAGCTAGAAGATATTTTTAGCGCCTATCAATTTAATGGCGACCGCTTTGAAGAAACAGCGCTGAACCCCCTTTTTGAGGGCCAAAATCGCCAATTTTTAACCGACTTTAGCAACTTATTCCGCTATTATAAGGATGCCGTTTTTGCTAAGTTTGCCATTGAGCAGAATAGTCCATTTTTCTATATGGTCTTTCAGCTTAGCGAGGATGTGAACGACAGCAAAATGTTTAAGTGGGAGGTCCGAGATGGGCAATTGCTCTATTTCAACCAACCGGGTGAGCATCGCTATAAATTTCCGGCTCAGCATGAGTTTGAGTGGAAAAAAGTGAGTCGAGAAATGTACCGCTATGGCGATCATCCGCATATTTCCATTTTGGACCGTGTGTTTGTAGAAACCGTGGGCGGAGATTTGACCATCAAGGTAGAAGACAATACGGCTGATGGACAAGGGGTTTACCGAGAAGAGGTGGTTCAAAAGGACCAAAAACTAGAAGATGCCGACATCCAATTTGCCAATTTGGGCAATTTGATCGTCTTGCGCATGGCCCCCTATTTAGAAGATGCCCGCTATTTTGTTTTTAATGAAAAGCTACAATCTGTAGAGCGGATTGACACCTTAGAACATTCGGGAATTTTGTTGCCGGGTAGCCAAGGGCTCATCTTTGCCAATGGTTTTTATCTACAAACTGGCGACTACAAAGTCTTTGATAAGGCGGGCGGTAGTGGCTATAAGTTTGAGCGTCGGGTGCAATCTCCCAATGGAGAAGACCATCTGTTCAGCTTCTACAATCAGCAAAAAGGGACCTATATTTTGCTCTCTTATAATGTAATTGAGCAGCAGGTGGCCACGCCCATTCATTGCCATGGGTACACCCTTTTCCCGAATGGAGAACTCTGCTATTTTAGAGCGGAGGAGAGTGCGACCAAGCACCACATGATTCAGATTTGGCAAACGCCTTATATTGAGGGGGACATCATTCCCTCTGAGCATACCGATAGCTTTTTGTACAAGGTGGGCAACCGCGACATTGTGCGGGCCATGGCCGAATGCCAAGAGCTACTGAGTTTATTGGGCAAGGATGAAACCTATAGCGATCTTTACTTTGATCTGACCAAAAAGTCGAATGATATTCTTGATGCCTATTATTGGATTAAGGACCCTCAGGCTTTTGGGATCGATGCGCCCTTGGGTGAAATTCGCCAGGCGGCCAATGCCGCCATTGATGAGTTTGAGAAAGTGCAATCCATTAAAAAGGCGAGCAAAGAAAGCATTCAGGAAGTGGGGCAGCGGGCCAATACCTTATTTAAGGAGGTAGATCAAGCTAGCTTTAATCAGATTGGCATCTTCGTCAACTTCTTATCTGAGTTGCGGATTATCCGTGGGGAAATCATCTCGCTTAAGGATTTGCGTTATGCGGAGTTGCCTTATATTGAAAGCTTAGAGGCCCAAGCGGCTGAAAAGCTAGCGCAGCTTTCTACCGAATGTGTGGCCTTTTTGCTGCGGCCCGATGCTTTGGAGCCCTATATGCAAAAAGTGGCTGAGGCCAAAAAGGAAATTCCAGATGTAGAAACGGCCCAGCAAGGAAAAAAACTAGAAGAGCGCATTGATGGCATTGGTAAAGAGCTAGAAATGTTGATCGAGATTGTGTCTAACCTCAAGATTGAGGATGCGACCCAGACCACTCGAATCATTGACAGCATTACCGATATTTTCTCGCTGCTCAACCAAATTAAGGCCGCCCTTCGTCGCCGCCTCAAAGAGCTCACTTCTGCTGAGGGCCAAGCTGAATTTGCGGCCCAGATGAAGCTGATCGACCAGTCGATCATCAACTATATCGATATCTCGGATACGCCCAGCAAATGCGAGGAGTACCTGAGTAAATTGATGATTCAGGTAGAAGAGTTAGAAAGCAAATTTGCCGAATTTGATGAGTTTATCCTTAAGATTTCGGAAAAGCGGGAAGAGGTTTACAACGTATTTGAGACCAAAAAGCTCAGCTTGGTCGAGGCCATCAATCGTCGTTCATCGGCTTTGCAAACTGCCGCCGAGCGGATTTTGAAAGGGGTGCGCAATCGGGCGAATAAATTAAAATCGGTGATTGAGATTAACGGCTTTTTTGCCTCTGACCTCATGATTGATAAGCTGCGCGAAAGCATTGAGCAGCTTAGAGAATTGGGCGATAGCAATAAGGCGGGCGATCTACAAACGCAGCTTAAAACCATTCAGGAAGACGCTTTGCGTCAGCTTCGGGACAAGGAAGATCTTTTTCAGGGCGGGGGCAATGCCATTCGTTTTGGCCGCCATAGTTTTGCGGTCAATACCCAAAGTTTAGATTTGACCATGGTCCCTCGTTCGGGCGGTATGTATTATCATTTGACGGGAACGGGTTTCTTTCAGGAAGTGGATAATCCGGAGTTTTTAGCCACCAAATCGGTTTGGGACCAAAGTTATCCTTCTGAAAATGCCAAGGTCTATCGGGCCGAGTTTTTGGCTTATTTGGTCCTCAAAGAACTAGAAGCCGAGCAAAACTGGCTCAAAGAAGACGAGATTTTGCCTTATGTGCAGAAATTCATGGCGAGCCGTTACCAAGATGGCTACAACAAGGGAATTCATGATGAGGATGCGGCGCAGATATTGGGCAGTTTGCTCTATTTGCATCAGCATATAGACCATCTGTCTTTTGGTCCAGAAAGCCGAGTATTGGCGCAACTGTACTACCTTCGTCATTTGGAAGATGGAGAGCGGCAGTTGTTGGACAAGCAGTTGCGTTCTGCTGGGCAATTGCTCAAATTGTTTCCCAAAAGCAAGGAATTTGACCGTTTGCTGGAAGATTTAGAGGCGGATATTCAGGATTATCTGGCCCAAACCGCTCTGTTTGCTCCGCATTTGGCGGCTCAGGCTGCTCGTTACTTGCTAAAAGAGCGGGCCAAGCGCAACTACTTCTTGATTTCGGGCCAAGCGCACGATCTCAAGCAAGCCTTTTTGGCTCTTTTAGCGGGGGAGGCCATGCAAAAGGATTTTGAACAGGCCATTCGGGAGCTGGATAAGTTTCCCAAAGAGCAATTTGAGTTGTTGCGGCAGTGGCTCAATGCCTTCTGCGATAGCCAAGAGCAGTCTAAAGCCTATCTGGATGAGGCCGCTTTGATTTTGTTGCTGGGCCAATATCAGGACAGCCAGGTCTTGCAGGTCAATACACAGCAAGAGCTGCTCGGCTTGCGGGGGGAGCATAGCAACATTGGTGAAAAGGGAGCGTATTTCCTCGACTACAACCGCTTTATGGATAAAATGCAGGCCTATATGGCCGAAGATCTTCCTTTGTATGAGCGTTTTGTTCAGATGAAAAAAGACCTGACGCATCAGTTTAATGAACAGTTGCGATTGAGTGAGTTTAAGCCTAGGGTATTGTCCTCTTTTGTCCGAAACAAACTGATTGACCAGCTATACCTCCCCATTTTTGGCGATAACTTGGCCAAGCAAATCGGTACTTTGGGCGAGGGCAGCCGAACCGACCGCATGGGGATGTTGCTCCTCATTTCGCCTCCTGGTTATGGTAAAACCACCTTGATGGAATATGTGGCCAACCGTCTGGGCTTGATCTTTATGAAGATTAACGGTCCGGCTATTGGGCATGATGTGGTTTCTTTAGATCCTTTAGAGGCCAAAAATGCGGGCGCACGCAAAGAGCTCGAAAAGCTCAACCTCTCTTTGGAGATGGGCGATAATGTGATGATTTATCTGGATGATATTCAGCACTGTCATCCCGAATTTTTGCAGAAATTCATCTCTTTGACGGATGGGCAGCGAAAAATTGAGGGGGTATATCAGGGCCAAACCAAAACCTATGACTTGCGTGGTAAGCGGGTTTCGGTGGTCATGGCGGGTAACCCTTATACCGAAAGTGGGGATAAGTTCCGCATTCCCGATATGTTGGCCAACCGGGCCGATATTTACAATTTGGGAGATATTATTGGAAAGACAAAGGATATTTTCGAGCTCAGTTATATTGAAAACTCCTTGACGTCTAATCCTGTTACCCAAAAGTTGGCGGCCAAATCTATTGATGATTTGTATCCTATTTTGGAGTTTGCCCAAACGGGCCGCAGAGAGGGCCTAGAGTTTCGGGCCAATCACTCGCCTCAGGAGCTTAACGAATATGCGGCGGTTTTGAAAAAAATGCTGCGCATTCGAGACGTCATTCTCAAGGTCAACCAAGGCTATATCAAATCGGCAGCAATGCCCGATGCCTACCGAACGGAGCCCCCCTTCCTTTTGCAGGGTTCGTATCGGAACATGAACAAATTGTCGGAAAAAGTGGTGGCCGTGATGAATGAGGAGGAGATTGAAACCTTATTGATTTCGCATTACAAAGGGGAATCACAAACCTTGACCACTAGCGCCGAGGCCAATATGCTCAAGCTCAAAGAGATGATGGGCCTACAAACGGAGGAGGAGCAAAAACGCTGGGAAGCGGTCAAAGCGGCTTATGTCAAAGACCGTTTATTGCAGGGCGATGAGCAAAACCCCATGGTTCAAATGGTGGCGCAGCTCTCCAACTTTTCGGATCAACTTGGGCATATCCAGAAGGCTATTCTCAAGGGCATAGAGGAGGCGGCCAAACGGCCTGTAGAGGCGGCCAGCAAACGAACTGCTGGTCCATCCTTTAAGAAACGCTAATCTGAAAAAGACTTCCATTTTTGGGAGTCTTTTTTTTTGGGGCTGCCCCAGCCTTCGGCTGGGTCGGGCCATTGCGCAGCTCGCAGGTCTGCTCGGCCCTGCGCGGGCTGCGCCCGCTGGGTCTGCCGCCTTCGGCGGCCCTGCTACAGCCCCTCAGCCTGCGGCGGCTTCGCCGCCTGCAAAACCGTTTAGAAGCAGTATTGCTGCGCAATCTTTTATTGAAAGAGCAAAGCCCCAAACGGGAGTTTGGGGCTTTGAATAGCTGATTTTTATTTTTTTACTTTTGGGGTTTGCTCCCAAAAAAGGTTGGCTTTATGTTCATCATCTACTTTTAACCCATAGTTAGGTATGGGATTAAATTTAATGGGACCTCTTAAGTGGTTTTGGAGGAGTAGGCTTTCGATTCCTTTGGGGGAAGAACTTAACTTGACCTCCATTTTTGCCAAGTAATCTATTTTTATTTCGGGATTATTAATGTCAAAGGATATTGGCCCTATACTTACTGAAGAGCCAAAGTACTTGCGTATTTCTTCTAGTAGATAAAAAGGAATCTCATCCTCATCAAGCGTCGATAAAGCAGTGGTATCTATCCCCAATATAGAGAATAGGTTAATCTCGGCACGAACGCTAAATACCCAATAGCTATCCATGCTGTTTCCATTCCTTTGGCATCGAACAGCATCTGATGTTAGGCTATGAATTTTCATATTGGCTATATTGGCTCCTCCTACAATGATAGGGCTTTTGCTCTCATCAAAAGAGAGAAATGCAACTTGCCGGAGGCTGTTACCTACTCCGGGGGCTATACCATATTCATATTTTAGTGGAAAACCAATAGTCACTTTATCAAAGTGAGTAAGTTCTTTTTCTCCTTGAAGTGAAAATGTTATGGGCATTTGGGCCAAGTTGTAAACAGCATCTATAGGCTCTAAAAGCAGTGGTTTTGGCCCCTGACAACGACTTGCTCGAATTGCTTTTTCCCATTCTTTGGCTGGGGATAAGAGCACTACCGCACTATCTGCCAATTGCTTAATCTCCTCGGCTAATAAGTTATGGAAAGGATCTAATCGTTGAAAGTCTTTATCGCCCAGAAAATCATCCCAAACTTCTGTGGCAAAATCTTTCATGTGAAGATGATCTTCCTTGGGGTCGATTTGATCTATTTTAGCTAAAAAATAGTCTTCTAAAAGCGGCATTTTTAGCCCAGTTGCTGTCGATGCTGAAAAAAGATAGCTTAGACTAGCCTTCCATCGCTTTTTGTTTAGGCAGTAATTTCTAATATTAGGATCTTTTATACTGGGCTGTAGTTTTTCAAACCAAGCTTCGATTTTTTCTTTTAGCTGTATAATGGCCACTTCTCGACTTGGCTGGCTTTTGCGTAATCTAGGATCAAAGCAACTACTTAACCAATCTGGGGGATAGAGTTCTTTACCTGCTGGAGGAGCTCCTTGTACCCACTCTTGTTTTTGAAAATCATAAAACTCCTGAAGAAAGAGATGGGTACTAAAGGCTGTAGAAAGCTCTAGGCTATTTTCAATCTTTACCACTAATTCTCGTATGGAGTATTGCTTACTACTATCTAGTTGAGCAGCCAATTGTTTAATGAGTTCTGCCCGAACAAGAGGATGTCCTGTATTTCCTTTTCCTAAAAATTCTATTAACTCCTTGGCAGAAATATAGTACTCTACACCTTTGGCTAATGCAGTTGTTTCTTCTGAACTCTCTATGACATGAAGTTTGTTCAAAATATTACTGTTGCAATATCTTAGAACTTCATTGAATCTAGCCAGTTCTTCTCGGTAGGTAGAATCTGCTTCTTTTTTTTCCTCTATTTCTCTCTTTTTCTTCTCCTCCAACTCCTCCTCCGTCAAAAAGTCATCTTTGGCTAGGGCTTGGTCCAAAATGCTTTCTAGTTGCTGATAGCTAATTTTCTTTAGTAAATTCTCTTCTTTGATACTAAAGGTATTGAACCAGTTCGCCTTGATTTGATCTTCTTGGCTGTATTTCTCTAAAATGGCCAAAAAGGCCGCTAGAAAGTCTTCAACATTGGTATCAATCGGAATTGCTTTAACCTCCTTATTGAGTTGTTTACTGAGTGGACCTGGAACTTGATTGAAAAATAATACTAAATCTGAACGTAACTTAATAAGGCCAACCCCCGTTTTTAAAGCTGGCTTTTTTCCAAGTCTAGATGATACTCCTTGCTGAAGATCCACAAAAAATAGCGCTAGTACTTTTCTGTACTGCTCCTTCGGTATATCCTCCTGCTGAGCGCCTAGAAAACTGGCAATAATAGTCTCTAAGACTGTTTTTTCCTTGGCCAACTGTTTTTTATACGGCCCCAAAACTTTTTTGGCCTTTGTTAGGGCTGCTTTAAAGGATTGGTACTCTGGGTCTTCAGGGCTGAGTTGAGCGAGCAGTTCGCTCAGGCTTTTATACTGCAAATAGCTTTCGTTCAAAAGAGCTTGCTCTTGTTGGTAACTGTTTTTTGCCGCAATAATTTCCTTTTTGCTTTGCATTTTACTGGGATTAAGTAAACTAATAAAGAAGATAAGGATAGTGGCGAATGCTTTCATGTTATTTTGATTTTTTGTTTATAGGTCACTACCCCCCCCAATATACAGTTTATTTGTTCCTTTTTTGAATTAAGTAGGTCGCTAAAGCATCTGTTTTCTGCTAAACCGTCTTTTTGCAGCCTAGAAGTTCATCCAAAAATGGCCGAAGGCCAAAAAAACAAAGCCCCAAACGAAAGTTTGGGGCTTTGAGACTATCTAAGTTTTTTGCTAATAATTACATTGGTAGAGCTAAGAATTTGAGGCATAAGTAGTATAGGGCTATCCTTATCAAGTAGTTTTGATGAGAATGATAGACTGACAATTTCATCTCCAGCATCATTTATGCCCTTATAAACTGATTGGAGGTCAATTTGGAAATGAGCTATACTTTGCTTTTGTTGGCCCGGCTCTATTTGGCCTTTTAGCTCATCCATTTCTCCCTCTGAGGCCTCTCGAATTAGATATTCTTCTTTTTTTTGTTTGATGACAAAATCCGTCTTCTTCTTGCCTCCAATGCCTTTAACAATATTATCCGTGACAACTTCTTCATCTGTGGGGTCTCGTTCAATGGCTTCTTTAATTTTAACTACTGTAGCTTGTTCTTTGTACTTTTGCTTTTCCGTGGAAAAAGCCTGGGCCAATGGCTCACTAATTAAGACCGTAAAAGAACTGCTTTCGGTAATTATATTTCCTTTTTCTTCTACAGAAAAGGTCGTGGGCGTACTAGCTGGCAACTCATATTGTTTACTACTGGCCTTATCGCCAGCTTTTGTGAGCATCATGCTTAGTTTAGCGGCTTTAAAATAAGGCTTTTGTTTAGCTGCTGGAATAAGAAGACTATCTATGCTGATAGAATAGATCTGGCCCTCAGCAGTAGCAAAGTGAATATGGAACTGTTGCTCTCTTTGAAAGAAACTCCTTTTTGGAGGAAGTGTAGCTTGTTTAAAAGCATCTTTGTAGGAGTCTATGGCCAGGAAAGCGGTATGCGCCCGACCACTTAGGTTGCGCCAATTCTTGGAGTTGTGTTTAACAGCTTCTTTATAGTATAGCGCCTCTATTTTTTTGTCATCAAATTGGCTTAATTCGGCTAAAAGGGCGGCCTGTAAGTCTGCTCTTTTGATCTCTTTAGCTAGTTTTTCTACGGCCTTGGCAAAGGCTAGGGGAACAGCACTTTCTAAGGGGCCAACAATTTCGGCCAAAAAATACAACTGCTTAAGCAGAAGCAGACGATCCATTTCTTTGGGAATCTCTTTTGAAGCGATGAG
>NZ_JH719942.1:483915-485654 GCF_000275825.1 Saprospira grandis DSM 2844 | reverse complement strand
TGTTCTAAGTGAGTTATCTACTTTGACCTTAGCTAAACTTTGAGCAAAACAATCCTCAATAGTATTGAGTTGAATAAGCCCTAGTTGAGCTCGCGATAGTTGTGCAATTAAACCCTCAATTAGTGCTTTAGCCATAGGACTTTGGCTAGCTTTAGCTAAGCTATTTAAGCTGTCTAAAAGCTCTGCCTTTTGCCAAATAAAATCGGCCAATGACAAAGTACTATCAAATTCTAGTTTAACCTGGGCTAAATATTCCTCTTCTTCTTTTGCTTGTTGCTCTTCTTTGGCCAACTTCTCCTCCAACTCCTCCTCCGTCAAAAAGTCATCTTTGGCCAGGGCTTGGTCCAAAATGGGTTCTAGTTGGTTTGGGGAAAGGACATAAGGCGCAATGCTAGACTCAATAAAGCGCGATTTAGCTCTATACTTCTTAATCTTTTCTACCGCATCATAACGCTCAAAAATTTGGGCCAATTCTTCTAAAAATATACTGGGCGGCTTGTTGTCTGCCTGCTCTACTAAAGCCTTAATATCTGCTGCAATTAGACGGCAAACTTTGAGCTTTTTACCTTCCTTGAATTTGATGTAAAGATCATTTAGATATAAGGTTTCCTCCCACTGGTCTTTTTGAATATTGCCTTGCAGCTTTCGTGCTTTTAAAGCAACTTCTTGAGCATTTTGAGCAAACTCTAACAAAAAATCAGTTTTGGGTATATCCTCTTCCTTAAGGGCCAAAAATAGCTGCTCCAAATTGGCCTTATCCATTTTGAGCTGCGGCTTAAAGGCCTTTAGGCCCGCTTTGGTCTTGAGCAAAGCCGCCTTTAGGCTTGGGCGATCGGGATCCTCTGCAGGAAGCTCCTGATAAAGTGAATGTAGCTCTAGATATTGGGCCAAGGTTTCTTCATAAAGGGCTGTATCTTCTTGATACTGCTGCTGCTTTGCCAAAAAAAGTTACTCGCTGCTTCATCTGTAATAAATTTAGATGGCCAAAAATAAACTCGATAACAGAAAAATGGCTAATGCTTTCATCGTTTTGCTTTTGTGTTTACGTAAAGGTAGTAACTTTTTATTATAAACGTAAAGTGAGTTTAGATTTATTTTTTTGGGGCTGCCCCGAATTATCGGGCGGGTCGGGCTGTTTATTCCCGTTGGTCATCGAACTGGCGCCCCTATAGGGGCTGGTTGTCACAGCTCGCAGGTCTGCTCGGCCCTGCGCCGCCTTTGGCGGCTGGGTCTGGCCCTGCGGGCCACTGCTGCCCATCCCTCAGCCGCGGGCCTTCGGCCCTTTTGACTGTAGGTTAAAACCTACAGCCAGATGGTATTGCTTCGCAATGATATATGAATGAGGGTTGAAACCCTCATGAATTGAACGGTATCTAAAATTATACAAAAGCTAGACAGATTGGCCGCAAAAAAGCAAAGCCCCAAACGGAAGTTTGGGGCTTTAAGACTATCTAAGTTTTTTGCTAATAATTACATTGGTAGAGCTAATAATTTGAGGCATAAGTAGTATAGGGCTATCCTTATCAAGTAGTTTTGATGAGAATGATAGACTGACAATTTCATCTCCAGCATCATTTAGGCCCTTATAAACTGATTGGAGGTCAATTTGGAAATGAGCTATACTTTGCTTTTGTTGGCCCGGCTCTATTTGGCCTTTTAGCTCATCCATTTCTCCCTCTGAGGCCTCTCGAATTAGATATTCTTCTTTTTTTTGTTTGATGACAAAATCCGTCCTCTTC
>NZ_JH719942.1:434239-483815 GCF_000275825.1 Saprospira grandis DSM 2844 | reverse complement strand
GCAATCCTCAATAGTATTGAGTTGAATGAGCCCTAGTTGAGTTCCTGATAGCTGTGCAATTAAACCCTCAATTAGTGCTTTAGCCATAGGACTTTGGCTAGCTTTAGCTAAGCTATTTAAGCTGTCTAGAAGCTCTGCCTTTTGCCAAATAAAATCGGCCAGCGACAAAGTACTATCAAATTCTAGTTTAACTTGGGCTAAATATCCCTCTTCTGCTTTTGCTTGTTGTTCCTCTTTGGCCAACTTCTCCTTCAACTCCTCCTCCGTCAAAAAGTCATCTTTGGCCAGGGCTTGGTCCAAAATGGGTTCTAGTTGGTTTGGGGAAAGGACATAAGGCGCAATGCTAGACTCAATAAAGCGGGATTTAGCTCTATACTTCTTAATCTTTTCTACCGTATCATAACGCTCAAAAATTTGGGCCAATTCTTCTAAAAATATACTGGGCGGCTTGTTGTCTGCCTGCTCTACTAAAGCCTTAATATCTGCCGCAATCAGACGGCAAACTTTGAGCTTTTTACCTTCCTTGAATTTAATGTAAAGCTCATCAAGGTGTAAGGTTTCCCTCCAATTCGTTCTTTTTGGGATATTGCCTTGAAGTTTTCGTGCTTTTAAAGCAACTTTTCGAGCATTTAGAGCAAACTCTAATAAAAAATCAGTTTTGGGAATATCTTCTTCCTTAAGGGCCAAAAATAGCTGCTCCAAATTGGCCTTTTCCATTTTGAGCTGCGGCTTAAAGGCTTTTAAGCCCTCTTTGGTCTTGAGCAAAGCCGCCTTTAGGCTCGGGCGATCGGGATCCTCTGCAGGAAGTTCCTGATAAAGTGAATATAGCTCTAGATATTGGGCCAAGGTTTCTTCATAAAGGGCTGTATCTTCTTGATACTGCTGCTGCTTTGCCAAAAAAAGTTCTCGCTGCTTCATCTGTAATAAATTTAGATGGCCAAAAAATAAACTCGATAACAGAAAAATGGCTAATGCTTTCATCGTTTTGCTTTTGTGTTTACATAAAGGTAGTAACTTTTACATATAAACGCAAAACAGCTTTGAAATTTTTATCCAAAAATGGCCGAAGGCCATTTGGCCTAGCGATGCGGCGGGGTGGCCCGCAGGGCCAGACCGAAGGCGAAACGAAGTGTAGCCTGAAGGGCCGAGCAGACCTGCGAGCCCCAAAGCGTAGCGCCTGCCGCAGGCAGGAGGCCCCAAAAAAAGACCCCCCATCAGAAGATCCTGATGAGGGGTAAAAAATGCTAAAGGGCCTTGTTTATTTCACTTCTAGGCGGATACCTTGAGAGTGTGAAGAAAACTCGGGGGCGTACATGCATTGAATGCTGCTAATTCCGTTGCTAAAGTCGCCTTTTTGGGCCACTCGAACAGGGTATTCGAAGACATAGGTTCCTTTGCTCAGATAGGAGAAAAAGAAGTGCGTAGCGGCATCTTTGGTGCTTTCGTAGTAGCCTAATCCGCCTTGGTATTTGTATTGGCTGAGCACATTGGTGGGCTCGAAAGCGGCGGCTCTTTGGTCTTTGAGATGTACATATTCCATATCTCGATCCACACGAAGTTCGATGCGGACCATGACCAAATCGCCTACTTCTAGGCCTTTTTCGGCGGTGATGGGCTGTAATTCTAGACCTCGATCGCCTTTTACTTGTTTAAAGAGCTGCTTTTTGAGTTGCAAAGGCGTTTCTTCAAAGCTTTCAATCTTATCGAGTTGCTCGAAATACTGCCAGTAGATGGCGCCCCAAGCCACAGAAGCATTGGGATTTTTGATTTCTACTTGGGCCATTTTCGGCTCAATCTCCTTAGCCGACCAGCGTTTTTTGATATAGCCTGTTCCGGCTTCGGGATTCAAAGCTTTTTGGTCTAGTAGTTCTCCTCCCAATTTGATATCAACGGGTTGGCTATCGACCAAATAGTTTTCTCCACGGGCCAAGAGGGCATAACAGGCGGCGGCGGTGGCCTTAGTGGTTTTCCAATGCGTCGTTTGCTTGGCCTTGAGCAACCAAGTTTTGAGTGCCTCCACCGTTTCTTGATCATTGGCCACCTCATCAAAGAGTTCGATCATCAAACAATGGCGTTCGATGGGCAATTCGTACCAGAAATAGCCATGTGGCGACTGCCAGTACATACCCATTTCTTCCGATTTGAGGGCTCGTTCTTTCAAGGATTTGATGATTTGTTCCTGTACTTTGGGAAGGTTTTCATCGCGGTGCAGGGCAAGGGCAATCATGCCTTGCATGTAAATTGACTTCTTGAGGGCGTAAGTCTGCATTTGTCCAGTATAATAGGCTCTAGCCTCTCTTAGGCGGCGGTTTTTCAACTCCACTTTAGGGAAAAAGCTTCGGGCATAGAAATAATGGATCGCCATATAGCCCAGATGGTCCTTTTTGAGGTAAGCTTCTGGATCTTCTTGGCGTTTGGCGGTAGCTAACAAGCGATCGTATTGATCGAGCAATTGATTATCGATATAACGAACTGCTTTGATGATCATATCTTGGCTCATTGGCTCATTTTCTTGGGCCACGCCCATTACTTGCAAATGGCCCATGCCTTCTACAATATATTGGCTGATGTACCAGCTATCGCGGCCACCGGGGAACCAAGGGAAGCCACCATTGCCCAGTTGGCGATCGGCCAATTTGCGCAAGGCTTGTTTTTGTTCTTGGCCCATGCGATTGAGGTCAAACAAAACGCCTAGATGCTTCTTTTGTTGGGCTTCTGATTGGGCCTGCAAAACCCAGGGGGTTTCTTCCAAAAGCGCATTTTTGAGTTCTTGATTTTTGCTCAAATTGCTTTCTAGAGCTTTAGAGCCTGCTGTTTTCCAAGCCTCAAACACCCGCTTAATTTTGGGATGTGAATTGGCCACATTAGCGGCCAAACTATTGGCATAATAGCGAGAGAACAACTGCTCGCTACACTCATGCGGGTACTCCATAAGGTAGGGGAGCGACTGCACCGCATACCAAGCTGGGTTAGGCGTAAACTCTAAAGTATAGCTATAGTGTTCGAGGGTATTTGACTTACTGAGTTCTTGCATACGCTTAAACTCAAAGTTTTTATCGGTTTTTCCTCGAACGGGTAGGGGCATGCTTTCGGTCACCAACATGCGGTTGCTCAAAACAGGCAAGCTACTTTCCTCTCCATCGCTAAATTGTCCAGCTTTGGCGACAATACGATGCACCACAGGAGTTGTCCAGTTGCTGGGAATCTCTAATTTCCAGCTTAGGGCCGTAGCGCCTTTGGCCTTTAGGCTAAAGCTTTGGCGATTGTTTTTATTGGCCCATTCGGCATCAATGGCTTGCATGCTATAGGCATCAAAAAGCAACAATTGGGCTTCGCCTTCTAGCTGCTTATCTACCAAAGAGTTGATTTTTGCCGAGAACTCCATTTTATCGCCTTGGCGGAAGAATCGGGGGGCATTAGGAACTACCATGAGGTCCTTTTGCGTCTGTACGAAGGCCTCTTTTTGCCCTACTTTGAGATCTTGGGTATGGGCCAAAAGCATCAAGCGCCAGCGAGTAAGGGCCTCATTCATCGTAAAGGACAAAATGACATTTCCTTCTTTATCGGTGCGCAGTTGTGGGAAGAAAAAGACAGTTTCATTGAGGTTGGTACGGACCTTTACGTCTCCTAAGTCTCCTGCATCTTTGTCGCTGGGCTCTTCGGGCGCTTCGGCAAATCCACTATCTGCAATGGGAGCGGGGGGAGGGGCCGCTTTTCCTGCGGTGTCATCAATCATTACTTCTTCCATTGTAGCTTCTCCCAATACCTGTACTTCTTTTTTCTCTGCACGGCCTGTAGCTCTAGAATGAGACTTATACATTCTTCTAGGGCTAAAGCCCCAATCATAGAAAGAAAAGCCCTGCCAGTTGAGGCTACTCCATTTGTGGCTAGGGTAGCTATAAGAGAGGTTCCAGTCCTGGGCAGCTACTAGGCTAGCATGTTCTACGGACATACAGTTGGTGGACCAATTGCTGCTGCCATAATAAGAGCCATATAGTGATAGCCCCCAATTATGGCTGACCAAAGCATCTAGAGAAGCATCATAGAGCGAGGCGACAAGCTCTGCTTCTGCAGCGGCCTTATCGGGTCCTGTGATTTTAAGTTCCCAACGTTCTTCTTGGCCAGGCTGCAACTTATCTCTAAAGGTAGAGAGCTCTATATTGAGTTTTTTGTTGCTATGTGGCACATAGACATTGATGCGTTGGCTAAAGTTGCGGTTATAGCGCAGGCCGATTAGGCGGAAATAGAGATTCCCTCGATCATCTTCCTGAACGGTATAGCTTTGTTTGTTCCATTTTTCGCCTAATTGCAACCAGTTTCGCTGGCTAATGCCTTTCCCTTTTTGATCGCGCTCAAAGAGTACGGGAAAATCGGTAGCTGAAGCTAGGGCAAATTCAATTGTTTCGCCGGGCTCTACGGTAAAGCTTTTTTGGTTGGCAAAGAGAATATCTTGTACATTTGCTTTTTTAGTTTGGCTATTAAACAAGCGGAACTCTCGTTCTAGCTGGATCTCTTGGCCATACTTATCGGTAGTTTTTACGCTTAGGCGATAGTAGCCTGCGGGCCACTTCTTGAGCAATTTCTGCAGGTCAATTTCTTTTTGCTCTGCGGTATTGATCTTATTTTTAGCCTGTGTTTTGATGACCTTCCAGTTGCGGCTTTTGTCCTCTTGCTTATAGGCAATATGCGGAAAAGCAGCCTTAAACTCCTGCTCGCCCAAGCTGTAATAATCGGGCTGCTCCCATTGGCGCTTAACATAAATGTTTTTGGGTTCTTCTAGGCGCTCCCAGCTCAATTCGAGCAGAGCGGGTTCAAAACCACCATTGAGGTTGCGGCTATTGAGTTTTAGCTTGCCTAGCTTTTGCCCTTGGTCCAACTCGCTTTTCAAGTTAACAGAGAGGTCTAAGGCTATGGCACCTACTCGAACAGCGGTTTGGCTAGAACGGGTCTCTCCATTGATGTCTGTTACATCTACATAAACCGTATAGTTGAAAACGGGCTGCTTATCTAGGCTGATGCTTTTGTCGGGAATGGCCTCAAAGTCAATTTTAGCCACTCCTTTCTCATCCGTTATGCCTTCTCCTTTGGTAATTTCTTGGCTTTGGCCCAACCAGGGGTTCCAGCCCCAATAGCGCCAATAGGGGAAACGCACTTCTCGCACTACTCGATAGCTAAATTTAGCCTCGCTAATCGCTGGACCAGCCAAGGCTTCCGCCTGAGCCAAAACAGTAACTTGATCATTCAGCTTATAGGCTTCTTCCTGAGGCAAGAAGTTGACCTCAAACTTGGGACGCTTGTATTCTTCTACCCGAATGCTATGGCTACTGTAGTAGCCTAGGCTAGTATTCCGAATGCTCATTTGTCCCATTAAGCCGGTGGTGGGAGCCGTAAAACTGCCCTGTAAACTACCGTATTCATTGGTGGTGAGTCTCAGCTCTTCTAGCTTTTGCCCATTGACATCAAATAGCGAGATGGCATATTCCTGATTTTTGACAACTTTATATTGCTCGCCCTTGCTATACAAGGCAATCCCCTTAAAGTAAATCGTCTGTCCGGGGCGATAAATAGCCCGATCGCTAAAAAATCGGATTTCTGTACTGCCATTTTCTCTAGGCTTTTCATAGTCGTAGTTAGAAAAGCTGCTTTCTGGCAAAAGAAAGTCTTTCCCTTTCTCTACCCGAATATTATAGCTATAATAATCATCTCTCTTGACGTTTTTACTCAAGGCATAGCCCATTCCATCCGTCAGCACCGACTTCAGGCGCTTCCAGTTGTATTTTTTGCTCAAGCGATTATATTGCTGCTCTCTAAATTCTACCTTGACTCCTTTTTGAGGCTCTCCAGTCCAGCGATTAACGACAATAAACTCATAGAGGCCCTTTTCTTGCCGCTGAATGAGGCCCAAATTGGTCAACTGAACCACCGCAATGCTATTCGCATTCTTCGCATAACTAAAGTCTGCATTAGCCGAAAGCTGAACAACATAAATGCCTGGATCTGTTTGGGCGGGAATCATGAGCTCGGTCCCATGCCGCTGAAAATCTCCAGAGTCAATTAACTGATGAGACTGCCTGTATACGGGATCTCTTTTGGCCAAAAAGTCTATTTGCTCCTGATATTCATAGCGAATATTCTGAAAACGCTCTAGTTCCGACTCACTCAATTTGATGAGGCGCAAATGAACCTGACTCAAGTTTTTATAATCCAAACGAATAAGCCCCGCCTGATTCAAGGGTAAATAACGCTCTATTCTAAGCTTCAAATGTTTTTGCGCCAACTCCACCTTTAAGCTTTGTGCCTGCTTGGCCCCAAAACTCTTGGGGTAATCCGCAATAATGCTTGTGGCTATAGAATCGGCCACTTTTAAGGCCCAACGCGCCTTGGGATCTGGCTGACTAGGCGAATACCCCTGCCCCAACTGCTTATAATAAGTCGCTTTGGCAAAAATGATTTCGGCCACAGCAGCCTGCTCCTCATATTTTTCTTCCAAGGCGGTCAAGGCAGCCAAATAAAGTGCATCTTTATCCTCATTAATAGATTGTGAATAAGTCCACTTCAAGCGACGTAACTCAAACTGTAAGAGGACCAAAGGCGATTTCCGCTCTAGCGATCGGGCCACAATTTTCTGATAGAGCTTTAAGGTCTGCCATTTATGCGAAAAACTATCTCGGCTCTCAATTTTTTGCCCAACAAACTCTTGCCCAACCGCAAAAAGCGTAGGCGATTCGACATAAAACTGATAAGCGGGCTGACTCAAATAGCTGTTCTCATTTTCAAAGAAATTGAGGGCTCTTTGGGCCAATAATTCATAAAGCGTAGGCTGCAAATCTGCATCAAAATCTGTCCGAGACAAAATGGGCGCAAATTGCTTTAACTCCAATTCTAAGGCCGCCGGATCAGACAAAGATGCCCAATACAAAGCAAAAGCCTGCTCACTAATCCGCTCAATATCCCAAGTCCGAATGTCCTTGAGCTCCAATTCATTCACCTTGCTCCGATCCGAGAATTTATAATAATGATTGCTCAAATACTCATGATAAAGCTGTGCCACCATAGACTGCAAGAGCGCTTTCTCACTGCCCTCGGCCTTTTGCATCTCTTCCTCCAAGCGATAAATGGACTTCACTAAACCGTCCTCTTCCAAACTGCCCTGAAACTTATTGTAATACAACAAGCCCTTGACATAATGCGCCGTTCTAGCCGGTCCAGCCTCCGCTTTTCGAATAATTTGCAGCAAACTGTCCGTCTTTTTTAGGGCCGATTCCGGCAAGCCCTGCCGATCTAAAGAATCAATCTTTAGCCAGGCCTTTTCATAGTTTTGGGAAAACATCTGGGTACTAATTAAAAGGCTAAATAATAGCCATAATGGGTATCGTTTCATTGGCTTCGTTTTAATGAAAGAAGATAAAGGGGATCTTCTAGAAGATGCAACTTTTTTCGCAATAGTGGGCGCTCTTTTCCTTCTTTTGTTTTCTTTAAGACTTGTTGTTTTTGGGGCCTCCGCTGCGGCTTCGCCTTGCGGCGCTACGCTTTGGGGCTCGCAGGTCTGCTCGGCCCTTCAGGCTACACTTCGTTTCGCCTTCGGTCTGGCCCTGCGGGCCACCCCGCCGCATCGCTAGGCCGAATGGCCTTCGGCCATCAAAATCCGCTGGACCTGAAAATAGCTGCCCTCCATAAAAATCAGAAGCAGGCGCTTTTAAGCTCCTGCGGCAAGAAAAATGAGGACCAACAAGATTGGCTGCGGCCTTTAGGCTGCAGTAAACGGTTTTGCAGGCGGCAAAGCCGCCGCAGGCTGAGGGGCTGTAGCAGGGCCGCCGAAGGCGGCAGACCCAGCGGGCGTAGCCCGCGCAGGGCCGAGCAGACCTGCGAGCTGCGACAACCAGCCCCTATAGGGGCGCCAGTTCGATGACCAACGGGAATAAATGGCCCGACCCGCCCAAAGGGCGGGGCAGCCCCAAAAAAAAAGCTGCCGAAAAAATCAGCAGCTTATCATTTTACCAGTTGATAATCATCTTTTTCTTTACTCGCCAACCTTGGCCCTGTCGGACCAATAGGCCGGGGGTGATTTTGGCCTGAGGGGGGATTTGGCCATCTTGATAAATATCGGCAGAGGCCCGTAAATAATTTCGATGGTCTGTATTTACTCTAGCGAGGACAGCGGGTTCTAGGCGCAGACTAAAGTTAGCTTCTTGGCTCTGTTCATCTACATACTCTAGTAGAAAAAGGCTGGTGGGGCTAGCTGTTTGGCTGATGTCTTGGCCATAAAATAGTCCATCTTTGGGGTCAGGGGGAGCGTTGAGGTAGGCTTTCATTTTAGGTTTTTGATGAATAGGGGATTGCTCTATTTTATGCTCTTGCAAAGGCCGTTTTTCTCGGTTTTGGGTGATTAAATCATCTTTCAGCCGTTCAATTTCTTGTTTATAGCGCTGAATATTTTTTTCGGAATCTTGCAATTGTTGTTGAGCGGCAGCCACTTCTTTTTGGAGCTGCTTGTTTTTACTTTGGAGCTGTTCTTCTGGGCTGGCCAAGCCATTATTGTTCTTTTCCTCCTTCTTGTTGCCAGGTCGAACAGCGGCGCCAATAAATAGGCCCAACAAAAAGCCAACAGCCAAACCGCCACTAATCCAGCCATAGGGCAAGCCCGTGGAGGCCTCTGCTTGGGCTGCTTTTGCCTTGGGCTTTTCGGCTTTTGCTGGAGCTTGTTCTAGCTTAGTGAGAGATTGATAGTAGGCTAGTTGAGCGGGAGCTGCCTGAAGTTCTTCTGGATGTTGAAGATAGTAGGTATGTATCTTTTCTATGCTTTGGCAAATCAGGATTTGCGCCAGTTTTTGTTGCTCCGTTTCTTTTCGGAGAAGGGCGATCGTGGGTTGTCGAAAAATGCTATCCCATTTGGGGTTAGCGCTAGGGTAATCTTTTAGCTTTTTGGCCCAAAAGCTACTATCTGTATTGGGCGCCCATTCGTGTAGTTTTAAGCCTTGGTAAGCGCTTAATAAAATATCATTGCCCTTATCTTTTCCTTCAGCGCCAAAAGATTGTTTAAAGGTAGTTGTGACATCGACCAAATTAAATCCATCAACTTGGCAATTACAGCTTGTTTTTATTTCTTCAATAATGGCTGTTTGTTCTTGTGGATTCCAGCTTGTTTGTTGGGCCCAAAGGCTAGCTGGGAGCAGAAAAGCAGCGCATAGCAGTGTTTTGTATTTTGACATAGGGTTATGGTTTGGGAGAGCGCTGGCCCTGAGGGCCAGCGCTCCATTGTATTTAGATGCGCTTATTTCCAATCTCCAAAATAAGGCGGTGCAGGGCCCCAACTAGGGGGTAGAAAAAGAGGGTTTCCTCAATGAGGTCTGCGGGATCAGTGAGTTGGAGCCGTTCTCTTAGTCCAGCTTCATAGAAGGCCTCTAGATTATAAGAAAGGACCTGCTTGTAGTCTTGGATTTTTCCGACGGGGATACCTAAATCGGACCAGCGGAACTCATAGCCGAGGTCTAGAATAAGGTCGACAAAATCTAGATAAGACTTGAGGGCCCCTTCCTTGAAGTTTCGCTCCTTATCCTCAATCATTTGATTATAAGTGAGGCGGGGACCCGTTCGATCTCCGAGCAACATAGCATGACTAGACAAAAGAACGGTAGAAGAGATGCGCCCACTATTACGGTTCTGGTGGCGGAGAAGTTTGAGTCCGCCTTTACAGGTGGCCTCCTTAGGTTGGCTACTTACTCTTAATTCTAGACGAATGTGGCCATATTCTTTTTGGTACACTCTTTCAAAGACCCGTCCGGCCAATTCTTCTAGTAATTCTTTTCTGGGGTCATTATCCAAATAGTCTAAGCTTTTGGAGGTATTCCCTGAATAGAAAATATACTGTGGCATCTCTAACTTTTGTTCCTTCATCCAGCAGGCTGTATGGTACAAAATGGCCAAGTGGAAGGTATAGAAAGCAATACTAAAGTCTTCATCTTGTCGGAGTTTTTCGGCAAAAGAGAAGTGTAGGTCTGGATTTGTATTGCGGATATTTCCTTCTAGGGAGAAGAAAAAGCTATTGAGGTCGGCAGAGCGTCCTTTGGCGGGATCGCTAAGTTGTTGGTAGACGCTCATAAAGCGGCCTAGTTCGGGATTGGCATCTAGGTAGTTTTCTACTTGGTTAGAGAAGGCCTTGACAAAGCCATTTTCTAAAGATTGCTGTCTACCATAGCCATTACCAAAGAGGGTATCTCCAGCAAAGCGGAATGAGGTATGGAAAGTAGGTTGTCCTTTTTCAAAAACTTGTACATCGGTCGTTCCTCCACCAATATCGATATTTACAGAGGGTTGGCTACCGATAGCTGTATCTGCATGTTCGTAGTAGGGAGCTTCTGATTCGGGAAGGTCGCTAATTTTGGCATTTGGGCCAAGGTAGGCTTTGGCGAGGTCTTCCCAATTTCGGCGGAGCTCACTTTTGCTTCTTCGGCTCATGCTAGAGGGGTAGAACCAGAGGAGTTCTACTTTATTGAGGTCGCCACCATTGAGCAGCACCTTATTATGAATCATAAACATGAGTGACTCGAGGTAGGCGCGCACTCTTCTTTGGCCCTCATCGGAGTTTCCGCTCAGGTCTCCCCATTTGAGGTTGGTAATAATTTTAGATTGGGGCAGGCTACTATCTTGTTCAAAATAGAGGGTGGGGTTATAGTCTAGGTAGCTTTGTGCAGCCTGTTGCCAGTTTAGGTTTTGTCTTTCTGTGAGTGCGGTTCTAGAAGGGAAGTGGTATTCTCCACCAATTTCTAGGGGGAGGAGTTCTTTGAGGAAGTAACTATTGAGTTCTGGGAAGCTCAGGCGATACTCTTGGTTATTGAGTTGGGCCAATTGAGCATCATTTTTTCCAATATCGAAGGTTTTGGGGTTACCATGTCCCTCCGAGTATTCAATATGCGTATTGGTGGTCCCAAAGTCAATGGCAAAGCTAAAAGACTTACTTTGGTTGGCTACTTTTCGCCATTTGGGCAAAATAATAGCGGGATAGCGGCCTTCTTGTACAAGTTGTAAATAGTCAAAGGGTTCTTGTAGGGCAAAGTATTGCGAGCTAGCTAGAGCGCCTGTACTGCCTAAGCTTCGTTTTTGTTCTTTTACATTTTGCAAGTGCACCTCTTGGCTCGCCTTAAAGAACTTAATGTCATAATCCTTATGTTCAATATCGACCAAACCAACCCGAAGATGCTTGGCTGTTTGGAGCAGCGGCATAATGGCTAGATTGAGTTGGCTGCTTCGGATAGCGCCATCATTGTGCTGAGCATCAATATGGGGTTCTGCATTGCGGTAATAGATGCGCTCTAGGTTCAAAAACTGGTTGTTTTTGCTAATAGGCAGGCGCAGATTGACCTTAAAAGAAGAGCTACTCAGTTTTTCGATACTAAAGACGGGCCGCCCATCGGGCAGTTGCCGCATGAGGTCTTCTGGCTCGAAAAAGGAGAAGAACAAAGGCTTAATGGGGAGCGCAAAGTGGCGGTCTCCCAAAATGGCCTGTGCTCGGTCGGTAAGGTTAAAGTTGAGTAAATGCCCCATGAAGAAGCTATCCTGTTCGGCCTCAAAGGGCAGCTCGAGTAGATAGTCTTCTAAGAAATCAGAAATAGTGAGATAGGGGTATTTATTGTTAATATCGGGCAGCTGACGCTCTTGCAATGGCTTGTGGTCCACTGGGGGGACTTTGGTCTCAAAGCGCCAGCGGCTGCCCATATAGAGCAAGCTCGCTTGCAATTTATCTTGTAAAAGAAGCGGCACTTTTTGCTCGGGATGCAGCTGATTATATTTTTGGTTTACTTCTCCAGGCTGGCTAAAGGAGCCAATGGCAAAGTCGGTTTCTGCGCTGCTTTCTCCTTCTTTGCGTTTGTACAAAACGACATCGGGAAGAATTTCGATTTGGGTATTGGGGCCGGCAAAATTGGCGATGCTATAGCTGCGGTCCATATCTTGGCGCAGGGTATCCTCCAGTTTATTTTCTAGGGCCTTGAGCTCTTTAAAGAGGTCTGGATCGGTACGGTTAATTTGGCGCAGACTAACCTCCATGTATTTCCACATCAGGTTGGCGCTTTGTTTTAGGCTCGGGTAGCGATAAAACAATTGATAGAGGTAGCGAATAAAGTCTTTTTCTCGATTGTAGAGCGGACAAAAGCTATTGTCAAATAAACTGTCTTCTCCAAAGACGATTTGTTGGCCCTGTTCTTTGGGGTCTGGAATATTGGGCGAAGAAAAGAATAGGGTAGAGGCGCAGGTACCGCCCACGGGCAGGTAGTTCCAGCGCAAGATATAAATATCTTGGAGGAGCGAAAGTCCCGAGTTTTTGGCCGAGTTCTTAATAAATAGCTCTAAGGCATGGCCCAAAACGGCATGTTTGGGATTGCGATTGAGAGCGGCAATATTATCTTCAATATTCCAGCGAACAATATCTACCTCCATATTTCGGGCCCGTACATTATCATACTCAAAAAAGAGTTGGGCCACATCTAGGGCCTCGGAAATAAGGCGGTGGTGGATGCTGTTGCCATGTAAGCGAGAGGGATCTAAATCGGCCATTTTGTGCACCCGCTCAAAGGCATTTTCTGTGAGGTGGATGCGCGCAAAAGGCGAAGGAATAGAGGTAATGGCAATATTATGATGTTCCCCAGAAGGGTCTTTAATCTGTTCAATTTGGCTATCGTGCATTTTGCCCGTTTCATGCCAGTCGCTGCCTACCTGATTGGCCGAATGCAAACGCAGTACTTCTTCTTTTAAATTCATCTGTATCTATCTTGTGATGGTCGTTTTAAATATTGCTGCCCGCCCATATTGGCCCTTGGGCCAAAACGGCTTAGCGATGTGCAGGGGTGGCCGTCAGGCCAGACCGAGCTTTGAGCGCAGCGAAAAGCGAAGGGCCGAGCGAATAGCGAGCCCCGAAACGTAGCGCCGCAGCTTGCTGCGGAAGCCCCAAAAAAATTAGCCCAACAAACCCGTTTGGATGCGTTCTTTATAGAGCTCTTCGGTTCCTTGAGAGAGGAGGGCCAGTAGTTTCTGCTCGGCAGAGAGCCCGCCCATCTTGCTTTCTACATCATTGAGGTAGCCCTCAAAAACGGCATAATCCCAATCCGAAGTTTTTCTGAAAAAGCCTTTCTTGAGTTGCTCGACCCCCACTACTTTGGCGTCTAGGGCCTCGGTTTGTAGATTGAAAGGGGCAAAGGCGCGGCTATTTTGGGCCAATTCGATGAGCCAATCGTGAAATTGGGTAAAGTAAGGGTTGAGCCGATCGGCAAAAAAGGGCGCATTGATGAGCGAAGGACTGAGCGGAACCCCCGTGCTGCCCTTGACAAAAGGATGGTTTTTGGTGGCTAGCGACTCGGCCAATTGGTTTTTGGCAAACAAAAGCGCATAGTACATTTTGATGAGCTGCGGACCAATTTGCTGCCTGCTGCTAGACGCAAGATTGCGCAAACTCAATTGGTCGGGGTTATTTTCATCGACCAACAGGCCAAATTCTTTAAAAGAAGGCTGTAAAGCAATACCCTCTGCATTGGTTTTTAGGCGATCCTGAGGCGTTTTGGCAAAATCAATAACGGCCAAAGCGGCCACCAACTCGGCAAAATGAGCGCGGTTCTGTTGGCTAGCGCCCCCAGGCTGATTATCGACCTCTTTTTGGTGGTCATCGCCCAAATAATAGAGGCTGTTGATGCCCCGAAGGTCATCGCCATAAAAAGAAAGGGCCGACTTAGTTTTGCCCATAAAGGTGTTCTGAATAGGGCTGCCCGGCTTGCTTTCTACCCCAAAATAAGGGAGCATCGTCAGGGCGCCCAAAGGGACCTGCTTGAGGGTGGCCTGCTTACTTTGGTAATCGCTATGCGGATGGCGGATATTTTTGACCAAAAGCGGAAAACCTGCGGCTCCCGTTCCGCCAAAAATAGAACTGACAATAAAAATGCGGTCGTTATCTGAGACCATATTGACAAAGGCCCGAAAATCGGCCGATTCCTGAAATTTATTCAGCACTACGGTCCCCATATGCGGATTGCCCTTAAAGCCAATGCTGAGATCCGACTGCAAATTGTCGCGCTCGCTATACAAGAGCTGAAGCAAAGAACGAGTGGCCGCATCCATGCTGTCAAACTCCAAAAAGTCCTTGAAGGTCTGCCGCTCGCCCGTTTGGGCCCCCGCCCGAAACTCATTGCTCAGGCCAGCAATATCGCCATCAACTACCTCGGAGAGGCGGCGAATGGAGGTCTTGAAAAAACTACTGCCCGCAGAATGGGCCTTGTCTCGTATTTCCTGATAGGCATTGAGCAATTTGATGCTTTGCTCGACATTGCCGTTCTCTTTGTCGGGGTCAATAATAATGGGAATCAATTCGCGGACAGGCAGCTCTACCCCCGCAGCAAGTAAATGGACTAAAGAACGCAAGACCCGAGAGCCCGTTCCGCCAATACAAAATAAAAATAAACGATCCATGAATGAGGTTTTTAGTGGCCCTAAAGCCTAAAAAGGAGAGTGAAGTAGGTTGGTGGTCCGAAAACGGAAGACAAAGGTGCAAATCATAAAAATAATCACCGAATAAATAGAGGTGATGGCCGAAAAGTAGACGTACTCGCTACTCGCATAGTCTAAACCCGCTTTGCCCATGGCCGATTGTGGCCAAAGCCAACAAATCAAAAAACAAGTCAAAATGCTGAGCAAAAAACTTAGGGCCCAGGCTTTCCAACCCACATAACGCGCTTTGTCAAAGCCAAAGTAAAAAATAAGGGCCCCTAAAACAGGCACCAAGATCATCACCAAACCCGCTACGCCATATATGTTGTTATCGTAAAGGTCATTGGTCATTTGTGAACTGTAAATCAGCTCGATCATTTTTGCAAAAAATCCGTTCATTGTTTAGTCTTTAGTTGCTTACAGCAAGCTTTATTTGAAAATAGTGGTTATCCTCGCCCAACTCATTAAAGGCTTCCGAAATGCCAGAAACCCAATACTGAAGGCCCAAGGTTTTATCCATTTGCTCCTTAATTTTACGGTCGTCTTCGGTATGTGCAGCGGCTACCCAAGCAGGCAACTGCTTTTTGAGCGCTAGTTTGATCTCGAAATTATCTTTGGGTAATTCCGAACTCTCTAAAATAAAAATATGGCTGGCAGTCCCCAAATATCGCTGATCATTTTTATGAATTTCAGCAGTTGCTAGGGGCAAAATCTCCTTAATGCTAAAGTTTCCGCCATCAACCGAGTAATTTAGCTTGTCCAAAGCATAAGAAGCAGGCGCAGGCAATGTACTAAGATCTACCGCTAGGGCCATCTCAAAACTACCGCTGCGCTTGTCTAGCTCCGGCTTTTCTATGGCCTGAATCAATTCTTGCCCTCTTGGCCGAGAAAATTGCCCCGCCTTATAGCTCTGCCCCAAAACCGAATGATAATAGGCCTGTCCATCTGGCTGATAAAAAATAATCGCTTCCTCAAAACCCCGAATGCTCTTCAAGTCATAATGCAAGTACATTTCTTGCAATTGAGCGTTTTTGCCCAAAATGCAAATGTAATAAGGCCGCTCTTCCTTAATGCTCGTGGGCCGATCCTGATAATCATAGTATTTGCCATCATATAAGGAGCTCATCTTGAGCAAAAGTAGGCCATAATCACCCCGCTCTCTCAATTTCTGCAACTTCCCCTTAATCGAGTATTTCAATTTTGGAAAAGCATCCTTGGGGTTCTGTCGATTCACATCATAAATAAAATCAGAGGCCAAAATGGCCGTTTTTCCCTCTTCGGTTACTTGCCGAACCGCCTCGCCCAACATCTCATCGAGCTTAGAAATACGGATGTTCCCCACTTTTATGGCCGTTTTACGGTCCATTTTCTGAATGAATTCCTCGTAGTCTTGCCCAATTTTATGCGGCTGATCATTAATAAAGTAGTAGTCGTTCTTTTTTCCCTTATCCTCTATCCGACTCCCCAAATCCATCATGGCGTCCTTAAAGGCCGTATTGCCCGTAAAATAGCCCATCATGCTGTTCGAGTTCTCCACAAATAGGGCAAAGGATAGGGCCGTTTTTTGCTCCGCTTTCTTAACCGACTCACAACTGGGCAGTTGCTCCGCTTTTTGCCGAACATTGGCGTTCACTTGCTCTACCAATGTCAATAATTTTGCACAATCAGAATAAGGCCCATTGGCCGATTGCGCTTGCAAGTCTTGCCACTCTTCTGTAGTCACTTGCCCATCTTTTAGGGCTTTCCGAATGGCAGATTCTAGGGCAGCATCACCCCCGCCACCACAGGCCGTTAGGCCCAAGGCCGCCAATAAAAGGGGACTGTATTTCTTTACGTTCATGGGAATGTTTATAGTCTTTTTTGTTATTTTTTGGGGCTTCCCCTCGCTTCGCTCAGGTCGCTCCCTTGCAGGGCTCGCAGGTCTGCTCGGCCCTCGGCGGGCTGGGCCCGCCTCGGTCTGCCCCTTTGGGGCACCCTTACAGGCAGCTAAGCCTGCGGCGGCTTCGCCGCCTGCAAAACGCAATATCTTTTCCTCCCAAACTTACTGAAAAAATCAAAATTTTATTTGTTTCTTCCGTATTTTTACGCAGAGAAAGTAGATTGGCCCTCATTAGGCGGCGCAGCCGCCTCGGCTGAGGGATGGATAGGGGGGCGGCGCAGCCGCAGACCCAGCTTTTGAGCATAGCGAAAAAGCGCAGGGCCGAGCATCCCTGCGAGCCCCGACACAGCCCGACCCGACCGTAGGGCGGGGCAGCCCCAAAACAAAAGAAATAAAACACAAATGAATAATGTACCTAAAATCCTCTCTTTTGAGTTGGACCAACTAGATGCCGATCAGATTCTACTGAGCTGGACCACCGAAAATGCCCATAGCATTCAGCTACAATCTATTGGCAATTTCCATTTTGAGCAGCAATATAAGGCCAGAAGAGACCCCAAAAAAACCTATAATTTTGTGCTCATTGCCCTCAATTTAGACTCTAATATTCAGACGACAGAACGGCTGCTGGTCTATCCCGCTCCCCAAATCCTCTCTTTTTCGCAGCAGTTTTTGGGCCAGCAACTACAGCTGAGCTGGCAACTGAGCGGGGCCAAAAAAATAAGCCTCAATGGCGAAGAAATTCCCCTGCAAAGAGAACAAATTTTGCTCGATCTGCCCACCCAAGCTCAATCCTATGAGCTCAAGGTTTGGGGCGAAAATCCCGGCGAATTGGTGCAGCAAACCCTAGAGGTGGTTCCCCCTAAAAAAGATTATGCTCCCCTTTTGCGCAAAATAGCGCCCTGGGCCGGCGGCGCTTTGGGCCTGGGTCTACTGCTCTTTTTGGGCCTGCAATTTTGGCCAAAAACAAAGGCAAAAACAGCAAAAAAAGAACTGCAGCATATTGCGGCTAGCTATGCCCAAGATTGTGGGCCAAACTCTCTAGAACAACTGCAAGAAAATCTGCCCAAAATGCACCAATTGCTGCCCGAAGAACGCTATAAAACCTTTGCCTGCCTGCGCCAAGCTTACCCCAAAACTGATTTTACTTTGGCCATCTCGGAAACGGAAGGCCTGCTTTTCGAGTCGCTAGAAGCCTATTGCCTGCGGCCCAAATTTGTGCTTCAATTAGAAGAGCTGCGCTGGAGTAAAGACAGCAGCCGCCTGCGCATTTCTGCCAATAGCCAAGAACGCCTGCTGGCCGAAGATTGGCCCGAAGCCCAAGAAAAAGAAACGCCCGCCAAAGCAGAAAAAACGCCTAGCCCTAAGGCAGCAACTAGCGCTCCTTTGAGCAGTTTGCCCATTCAGTTTCAAGGGAAAATCAATGGCCGTCTGCGCCGTATCCGCATCCAAAGCCAAGAGAAACATGAGCAGGGAATTAGCTTTCAGTATAAGGTGTTTGGGCGGGCCAAAAGCCACCTAAAAGGCGAGCTCCGCTTTGAGGGGCAAACCCTAGAGCTCGAAGGCTTGGGCCAAGGAAGCTACCGCCTAGAAGCTGGAAAGCTCCACTTCGATTTGCCCAAAGCGAGCCTAAAAGCATTGTAATTTTTTACTTAAAATAACCAACAGATGAAAAAGACCTTTTTTGGGGCTAGTTTGGCCCTTTCGCTATTGCTGCTTGGCTGTGCCAATGAACAGGCCGCCGAAATTAGCCAACTCAATGACCGTATCCGTCAAGATAGTATCCTGCTGGCCGAAATGGGCCAAGAAATGACCGAAATTGACGAGGCTATTGAGCAGGTGCTAGATTATACCGCCGCCCAAGAAGGCCTAGAAGCCGGGGGCATTGACCTCTCTGATGCCTCTCAGGCAGAACGCCTAGGCAATATTGAAGAGATCATTAAGGCCAGCACTGCCAAAATTGAACGCCTAGAAGCCGATTTGGCCAAATCGCAATCCAGTTTACTGAATAATGCCGGCCTGCGTAGAAGTATTGCGGCCCAGAAAAAATTGCTCTCCGAACAACAAGCAGAAATTAACCGCCTGAGCGGTAGAGTAGAAGAACTGGAGGTCGAAAATAGCACGCTCCGAGAAGAAAATGCGACTAAAACAGCCAAGATTGAACGACAATCTAATGATTTGCAGGCCGCCCAAGCTACAGTCCAAGAAGCCGAAAACAGATTGCGGCAGATTGAAGATCAAGTGAAGCAGGCCCAAAAACAAAACCAAGCGGTCAATGATCAAATCAATAGAGAGTATATGCAAATTGCCGCCAGCCTGATCGAGATGGCCGAAGACCGCCGCGGCCTTTTTGGCAATGGCAAGAAACAACGCAAAGAGATGTGCATCAAAGCCATGCAGTACCTTTGTATGGCCCACCAAAGAGGGGTCTATCAGGCCATGACGGAAATCAATATTTTGCAGGGCCACAAAAAGTTAGGCAAATATGTCAAATACGAATCCTGTAATTCGGTGATAAATAAATAAGGCCCAAAAACAGAAAAGCCCTGCTCCAAAGAGCAGGGCTTTTTTGTCAACAAGCTCAAGCTATTTTAACTCTCCCTTGCCCCAAAGTGCATAATTGTTTAATCCGCACTCCAAAAATTCCTGATATTTATCGGCATCAAAGACAGCGCCCACAGGGGTATTGAGGATGGTCTCATCGGGGGCCATCAGCACATATAGCGGCTGAGAAACTTGGCCAAAGTTGAGGCGCTCGAAGGCCGCCCACTTATTACCCACATTCCGAATCTTCTGGCCATCGGGAGCGATAAGGGTCTTCTCTAATTTTGTGCGATCATCTACATAGAGCGAAATGAGCACATATTCTTCATTCAAAATTTTATTGATTTCGGGCTTAACCCAAACTTGGTCTTCCATCTTACGGCAGTTTTCACAGCCATAACCCGTAAAGTCAATCATGATAGGCAACTTCTGCTCTCTAGCATAAGCCAAGCCTTCTTCATAATCGTGAAAACAGTTTTGTAGTCCAGCGGGACAGTCGCAAGGATGATAGTAAGAGTAGCAGGCAGGAGGAGCCAATCCACTCATAATAGGAGGTGTGGCATAAGTCCCCGTTTTTTCATCTACCGTAAAGCCTAGGGCAAAATAAGTGGCCAAAGCAATGCTAAACAAGCCCAAGCCTTTGCGGGGAAGGCCAATTTTAGCGCCTTTCATATCATGTGGAAAACGAATAAAGCCCAAAAGGTAAATCCCCATAGCAAAAGCTACCACCACATAAATCCCCAAAAAGGTTTCATATTTGAGCAGCTCCCAATGCATGGTCATATCGGCCTTAGAAAGGAATTTGAAGGCCAAGGCGACCTCCACAAAACCCAAAACTACCTTGACCACATTCATCCAGCCACCAGAGCGGGGCAAAGAGTTGAGCCAACCCGGAAAGGCCGAGAAGAGCGCAAAAGGAAGGGCCAAAGCAGAAGAAAATCCAAGCATCCCTACCGCCGGAGCCAATTGGCCACCCTCTGCAGCTTGTACCAAAAGCGTCCCAATAATAGGACCCGTACAAGAGAAAGACACCAAAGAAAGCGTAAAGGCCATAAAGAAAATACCTAGCAAGCCACCACGGTCGGCCGCTTTATCCGTTCCATTGGACCAAGAAGAGGGCAGCGTAATTTCATAGTAGCCAAAGAAAGAAATGGCAAAAGCAATGAAAAGAATAAAAAAGCTCAGGTTGGGAATCCAGTGGGTAGATAACCAGTTCAAGGCATTTTCTCCAAATACAACCGTAACAAACATCCCCAAAGCTACATAGATACCAATGATAGAAAGGCCGTAAATGGTCGCATTGCGAATCCCCTCGGCCTTAGATTGGCTGCGCTTGGTAAAGAAAGAAACCGTCAGCGGAATCATCGGAAAAACGCAGGGCGTCAATAAGGCAAATAATCCCCCAATAAAGCCAAAGAAGAAAATCATCCAAAGGCTGAGGTTGGCACTTTCTACCTCAGTCCCACAGTTCCCACGAGCCGCAGCGGTTTTTAAGCTGCTGCGAATATCGGGGCGATCAATGCCCGTCAATACTTTGTCCGGATCGAGTTTGGCCGTAGTTGCCGCTGCGGCCTTAAAAAAGCTAAATTCCAAATCGGTAGGCGGCAAACATTGCTCCTTATCACAAATCATATAGGTCAAAAAGCCCTCTAGGGCCTTGCTGCTGTCCAATACTTCTACCCGCTGTCGAATCTCGAGTTGGTTTTTGTATTTGGTCAGCTTCATATCAAAAAGCGGATCAAAACCCGAGAGCTTGTTTTTAGGGTCAATCGTGCTTTCTGTGGGACCAGAAAGTAGCTTGAAGTGATCGCCTTCTACAAAGTTGAGTTTGGTCGCTACTGGACCGTCTTCTCGCTCCAAAAACTGCGAGTAGGTATGCCAGCCCTCAGTCATTTCTGCTCTAAAGATGAGCTCATAGCTGTTCCCTTCAATCAAACGCTTTTCATAGCTCCAGCTAATGGGCTGCCCCTCTACAGCGCTGTTATTCGGCGCTGTTTCCTCTACAGTTACTTCTTCTTTGGGCATTCCCGCAGCTGGATCTAGCTGGGCCGTTGTATTGGAAGCATCTTTTGCTTTGGGGGCAACTTGGCCCGATTTCCCATCTTCAGTAGACTCTTGGGCCGCCTTGGGCTGAGGCAAAGCCGCCAAGTCAATGTCAAATTCATAGTTGGTTGGAGGCAAACAACTTTGGTCATTACAGGTCATAAACTCCAAATAACCGACCAAATGCTGCTGCTTGTTGGGCGTCGAAACGGTCTTCACAATCTGCAAGTCGTTCTTGTATTTGGTCACTTGCATCTCAAAAATCTCGTCAAAACCCGATTTCTTATTCCCTGCATCGCTACTGCTTTCACTGGCTTTTCCCACAGGCGTAAATTCTCCCTCCTCAATCGTGACAGAGGTGGCCACTGGCCCATCTGCTGAGGGCAAGTACTGAGAATAAACATACCAGCCTTTTTCAATTTTGGCCTTAAAGGTAATGCTGTATTGCCCGTTGCCTAGCGCTTTGGCCTCATGACGCCAACGAACGGGCGTTTGGGCCGATAAACTGCCCAAAATGGCAAAGAGGGACAAAAAAGTAAATAGGGTCCTTAACATAATGATGGATATAAAAAAATACAGGAAAATGCTTGTTGCTACAGAGCTGTATGAAATACAAACTGCCTTGCCAATCTAGTCGGCTTTCGACAAAGCTAAAAAATATATCGCTTAATGGGCGTTAATCAAAGGTTAAGCAGAACTTTTGAGAATTGTAAAATTGTGACAATGCTTTTTTGGGGCTGCCCCTTCGGGTCGGGCTATGCGGCAGCTCGCTGTTCGCTCGGCCCTTCACAGGCTTCGCCTGCTCGGTCTGGCCTGCGGCCACTGCCTACTATCCCTCAGCCTGCGGCGGCTGCGCCGCCTGTCCCCTCCAAAATGCCCTATAGCTTTTGCAATTGCTGGGCCGCAGCCACCAAGGTCTCCTCCGTTTTGGCAAAACAAAAACGGACCACCTTATTATCGGGCTGCTCTTGGCTGTAAAATGGAGAAAGCGGAATCACCGCTACGCCCTTTTCTATGGTCAACCAACGGGCAAAGTCTACATCATTCAACTCCGAGATCTGGCTATAATCCCCCAACTGAAAATAACTGCCCCCAGAGGGCTCAAACTGAAAGGGCGTATCTTTCATGAGGTCCAAAAAGAGGTCCCGCTTGGCCTGAAAGAAAGCGGATAGCCCCAAATAAGTGTTGGGATCTTCTAGATATTCGGCTATGGCGTATTGTACAGCCGTATTGGCCGAAAAGACATTGAATTGATGGACCATCCTAAATTCTCGCATGAGCCGAGCCGCTCCTACTACATAGCCCATTTTCCAACCCGTGCTGTGTAGGGTTTTCCCAAAGGAATAAGTCGCTAAGGTCCGATCTCGTAAAGCCGGATAGCAGAGGGCCGATAAATGCTTTTGCCCATCAAAGACAATATGCTCATAGACCTCATCACTCAATAGAATGATGTTGGTTGGCGCCAAAAGATTAGTCAGGGCCTGCATGTCTTCTTCGCTAAAGCAGCGCCCAATGGGGTTGTGCGGACTGTTTATGATGAACATCCGCGTTTTCTCTGTAATCAGTTGGCCCAATTCTTCCCAATCTATGGCCCAATCTGGCGCTTTGAGGGCATAGGGCACCGCCTTGGCCCCAGCCAACTCAATGGCAGGCAGGTAACAATCATAGGCAGGCTCAATAATAATAACCTCATCGCCTGGGCGAACAAAGGCCATAATAGAGGAAAAGATAGCTTCTGTAGCTCCTGCCGTAATCGTAATCTCTGTAGCTGGATCATAACTGGCCCCATAAAGGGATTCCATTTTTTGGGCCAAACGCTGGTTGAGCGCGGGCACTCCAGCCATGGGCGCATATTGGTTTTTACCCGCCAACATATATTTATGGACCAGCTCAATCAAGCGAGGATCTACCGGATAGTTCGGAAAGCCCTGCGATAGGTTGATGGCTTCATGCTTTTGGGCCAAGGCCGACATGACCGAGAATATAGTGGTCTCTGCCGATGGAAATTTAGAGGAAAACTGAATCATAGTTTCTTTTGCTAAAGAAGATGAGGAGAGAAGGGGGCCCTTTAGGCGGCGCAGCCGCCTCAAGGAGCGAAGCGACGCGGCTGAGGGGCTGTAGCAGGGCCGCCAAAGGCGGCAGACCAAAGCCCGTAGGGCTGCAGGGCCGAGCAGACCTGCGAGCTGCGAAATGGCCCGACCCAAGGCCGAAGGCCGCAGGGGCAGCCCCAAATAAAGGTCCCGAAAATAATAAGTTCTGCCTGTAATTACAAAAAAAAAGAGCCACCCAAAGGCAGCTCTTAGTGTATATCGTCGGTAGATCTTCTAACGGAATCCTCTAGGGATGTTGGGCATGCGCATGTTGCCGCCCCCCGCTTGCATCTTACTCATCTGGAACATCATCTTACGCATTTGCTCAAACTGACGCAAAAACTGATTGATCTCCTCTACGCGGTTTCCGCTTCCTTTGGCAATCCGCTTTTTGCGGCTACCATTGATCACGCCAGGATTTTCCCGCTCTTCAGGAGTCATAGAAAGAATGATGGCCTCAATTTTATTAAAGGCATTGTCGTCAATGTCAATGTCCTTGGCAATCTTGCCCATACCGGGAATCATTCCAATCAAGCTCTTGAGGTTACCCATCTTGCGAATTTGGGCCAACTGCTTGAGGAAGTCATTAAAGTCAAACTCATTCTTACGAATCTTCTTCTCTAGGCGCTTAGCCTCCTTCTCATCAAAGTCTTCTTGGGCCTTTTCTACCAATGAAATGATATCTCCCATGCCCAAAATACGCTGGGCCATACGATCGGGGTGGAAAATGTCCAAGGTGTCCATTTTCTCTCCCATAGAGATAAACTTGATCGGCTTACCCACGGTATATTTGATCGAAAGAGCAGCACCACCACGAGTATCCCCGTCCAATTTGGTCAAAACTACCCCATCATAATTGATGCGATCGTTAAAGGCCTTGGCCGTGTTTACCGCATCCTGTCCAGTCATCGAATCCACTACAAAGAGCGTCTCTGTGGGCTGAATCGCTTCTTTTACCGCAGCAATCTCCGTCATCATCTCCTCATCTACGGCCAAACGACCCGCAGTATCGACAATCACGACATCATATTTTCCTTTTTTGGCCTCGGCAATACCGTTTAGCGCAATCTCTACCGGGTTTTTATTGTCCATCTCTTTGTAGATGTCAACACCCACCTGCTCGGCAACAACCGCCAACTGATTGATAGCCGCAGGACGATAAACGTCACAAGCAATCACCATCACTTTTTTGCTGCGCTTGTTCTTCAAGTGGCGAGAAAGCTTACCCGTAAAGGTCGTTTTACCAGAACCTTGTAGACCCGCAATCAAAACAATACCCGGATTGGCCTTGATGTTAATCCCGACAGCCTGTCCACCCATCAATTCAACCAACTCATCCTGAACGATTTTAACCATCAAATCACCAGGCCGCACCGATTTCAATACGTTGCGCTTTCCTAGGGCCTCATCCTTTACCTTATCCGTAAAAGATTTGGCAATCTTGTAGTTTACATCGGCATCAACCAATGCACGGCGAATCGCTTTAACGGAGGTGGCCACATTGATTTCGGTCAACTTACCGTCACCCGAAAGGTTCTTAAAGGCCGCATCTAAATTATCTTGTAAATTGCTAAACATAAATATAGAGATCTATTTCTTCTTAGTTGAGATGGAGAGATGATTGGGGTTTAGAGGGGCAAATATAAGCATTTTTTATAGTTTTTTTAAATTTTTTTGGGGCTGCCCCGCCCTGCGGGCGGGTCGGGCCATTACGCAGCTCGCAGGTCTGCTCGGCCCTTCGGCCTGCGGCCTCGGTCTGCCGCTTCGCGGCCCTGCTACAGCCCCTCAGCCTGCGGCCCTTTGGGCCTGTCCCATCCAAAACCCCAGCTTTTAGTAAATAATAGTGGCAAAGCCCTTAATTTCCTTTCTAAAGCCCCGGGCACCCGAAATCTGGACCTGCACCACATAAACGCCCGCCTGGCATTTGCGCCCATTGTTCTGTATGCGCCCATTCCATTCGGCTCTGGGGTCTGCCGTCCGAAATACTTCTTCGCCCCAGCGGTTGTAAATCCGCATATCAAATTGCTCGATAAAGTCTAAGTAGCCCTCGCCCCGATAACCATCGTTTTTGCCGTCATCATTGGGCGTAAAGGCATTGGGCAAGAAGTAAGTAATTTGCGGACTAATATCCACTACCGCCTGGGCCGTATCTGGGCAACCATTGCGATGATAAACCACTTGCTGGACCAAATACAAGCCCGTATCCGCATAGTTGTGTATGGGGTTTTGCTGCAATACTTGCTGCCCATCGCCAAAGTCCCAAGACCAAAGGTTGGCCCGCATCGATTGATCTGTAAACTGGACCTCTGGGTTTTGAAAGGAAATTTGGCCCCCATTAACCGCCGCAAAGCTAAAACCCGCTACTGGCTCTTCTAAGATATCAATTTGGGCCGAAAAGCTGTCTACACAGCCCGCAGCAGAATTGACCTGCAAAGACAAGGGATAACTGCCAAAACTGCTGTAACTCAAATCAGGCTGAGCGGCATTGCTTCGGCGACCATCACCCAAATCCCAACTATAGCTGTAGCCCTCAATAGGGTAGGGGTAGCCCTCAGGCATAGGCACTGTAGATGGACCACAAAGTCGCAGCGGCCGCAAATCAACCGGGAAGATGGGCTGGGGCCGCCAATATACACTATCGGTGGTTTGGTCCTGACAACCGTTTTCATCTTCTACTTCCAATTGGACCACATAATAGCCCGTGTCAGGGTAGTTGTAAAAATGATCCACTAAGGGGTCCGTACTGCTATTGCCATCCCCAAAACTCCAGAAGCTCTGCGTCAAAATACCTTCATTACTCGGCACCGAGAGGTTGCGGAAACGCATGGCCCCAATTTCACAGGCATCATACCGACTATCAAAACGGGCCTCGGGCAAACCATTCGCCTGAATGGTGTCATAGAAGGTCTGCTCACAACCTGAAGCCGTACGGACGAATAGGCTGGCGTAGTAGGTCCCGCCGTTCTCATAGACATAGTTGCTGTCAAAAGCCGTTGTGCTATTGCCATCGCCAAAGGACCAAAGGAAGCTGTAGCCCGGATAATCATTCAATATATTATTATCAAAGGTTACTGCCACTGGCACACAGGCCTCCGCCGAATGACTATTGACCGGAAAAACTGGGGCAGGATAATAAGGCATAAGCTGTATAGCCGTATCTCTACAAGCATTTATATCCTCTACAATGAGTTGGATGTAGTAGCTGTCTCTAGGCGGATAACTCATAACGGTATCCTGATGGCTAGATAAAACCGCAGTTTGCCCATTGCCAAAGTCCCAATCCCAAAGGCGAAGGCTATCCCCTGCTAGATTAGTTGTTGATTCTTGGCTAAAGAAGACCCCCGTATATTCGCAAGAATCAAAACTATAACTAAACTGGGCATTGGGGTTTTCATGCACCACAATTGTATCGTAAAAGTCGCCAGTACAACCCGTAGGGGAAAGGATGTATAAATGGACCTGATATGCTCCTGGCTGTTGATAGATATAAGAGGGACTGGCTGCGGTATCGCTGCCCCCATCCCCAAAGTTCCATTGGGTGCTATAGCCGTTAATCGGGTAGGAGTTATTGATAAAGTCTACATTCAAAGGCTCACAACCCACACTATCACTAACATCTACGGCCACAATGGGCGCAGGATGCCAGGCTACAGTCTGTACAACTGTATCTCGACAGCTGTTGGTGTCTTCTACAATGAGTTGGACCTCAAAGTCGCCCGCCAAATTATATAGATGGCTGGTATCTTGGGCGGATAAAATGGTCCCATCATCAAAGTCCCATTGCCAAAATTGCAGGGGCGTGCCTGCGGGGTTGGTCTGGGCCTGTTCATCAAAACTGACGGCCCCAATGACGCAAGGATCAAAACTGCTACTAAATTGGGCCGTTGGCAACTCAAAAATGTCTACGGTATCCAAAAAATTATCGGTACAGCCCAAAGGAGAGGTAATGACCAATTCTATCGGGTATACCCCAGCCTGCGTATAGATATGGCTGGGGCTAGCCGCCGTATCCGAGGCCCCATCGCCAAAGTCCCAAATGGTGCTATAGCCATTAATGGGGTAGGAGTTGTTGATAAAGCTAATGATAGAGGGCCGACAACCACTGTTATCCGTTAAGGTTACATCAATTACGGGCTTGGGATACCATTGAATGCTATCCGAAATCGTATCGGTACAGCCATTGATGTCCGCAATGGCCAATTGAACGGGATAGCTCCCCGCCAAAGCATATAAATGACTGCTGTTTTGGGTCGTTTCTAGGGTTCCATCCATAAAGTCCCAATTCCAACTGACAATAGCATCTCCCTGGCTATTGGGGCTAGAGGCATCAAAGAAATCTACTGCTTCATACTCACAACTGTCATAAGTGTAGCTATAAGCTGCGGTAGGCCCCTCATAAACTTCTATGAGTTGCGGCTGTAGGTCCTGACTGACACAACCCCAAGGCGAAACATGGGTCAAACTAACATCATATTGGCCCGGATTGGGGTAGGCATGGCCCACTGTTGGACTCAGATTGGAGCTGTCCCCATCGCCAAAGTCCCAAATGGTCTGATAGGCTGAAGTAAAGGGAAAGGAGCTATGCGTAAAGGTTGCATAATGCGGCTCACAACCATTGGGGTCGTCTACGGTAAATTGTGGAATAGCAGGCGGGTACCAATCTACAGGAAAGGCAACTTGCTCCTCGCAGCCATTGCTGTCCGTAACCACCAAATTGACCTGATATTGGCCTGCATTGGGGAAGAGATGGTTGGGGTTTTGTTGGTTGCTACTCGTCCCATCGCCAAAGTCCCAATCCCATTGGGCAATGGTTCCTGGCCCCCCAATAGTCGTCGAGTCGATAAACTGCAGGGGCGGCACGCTGGGGTTACAAGAGTCAATAACCACTCCCCAATTTGGAAAAATAGGCGGATAGACCTCTACGGTAATATAAGCCGTATCGGTGCAGCCAACTTGGCCCGGATTGGCCACCAACCAACCATTATAAACATCGGGGCCAGGAAAAACAATAGTGGGATTATTGAAGGAAGAAGTGGCCGCTGTGCCATTGTTCAAATCAAAATACCACTCATAGGCGGTAATGAGCCCCTGCGGGCTGGCTGTACTTTGGTTGGTAAACCGAAAGGTATTATCATCGCATTGATTGAGCAGAAATCCTTGGCCATTTGCACTCACAGAATCGGCAAAGATGGCGGCATTGAGGTTAGAAAAACAGGGCTCTACATTAAACTGAAAGTCTCTTAAGGTACTACTCAAGAGGTTGCCATTGGCATCAAACTCCGATACACAAACCCCCACTACATACTGCCCGATTTGTGTGGGCGTTCCCGTCAGTAGGCCCGTATTGGGGTCAATGCTGAGGGCGGGGTTGGCGGGCATGGGGTTAGTTGCCGACAAGCCGGCGGAAAAAGGCACATTGACATAGGGCGGGGCCGCTGGGGGAGAGGGCGCTGGGGCCAATGAAGAGCCTCCTGTAGAGGGCGTACAAAGAGAGTAGCGAAGCGTATGCCCATCTTGGTCCGTGGCTGCATGGTCAAAAACGAGGGGTTGGTTGGCGCAGATCACAATGGGCGGATAGTTGATGAAAGCAGGGCTGCTATTACAGGACAGCATGGCCGCGCCCGACAAAAATATGCTGTAGGTGGCTCCTACCGAACCTGGTTGCACTAGGTTATTGATGGTGTTGTTCCGACAACAACGCTGATAAGATATATAATAGCCATCGGCATCATAGGGCAGGTTGATGGTGGTGGTATAAACCCCCTCTTCCACCTCCACACTACCGGGACTGACCGACAAACAGGGGTTGCTCAGATCAATTGGGGCGGTAGTAATAACAGGGTTGGTCAAACTGAGGTTTTGGTAGAGCAAATTATTACTTCCGCTAAAAATCCCTAGGCTAGCGGGGTTATCAAAACCGGCTTGCCCATTGATGGCATCTCGGTAGACCTTGAGGGTGAGTCGAATACTCATCATTTGGGTGCTGCTATTAAACCCCAGGCATTCATAGCTAATGACGCCGCCCACAATATGCGTGGCTTGACTTTTTGGTCCAAATAAAAGCAGTAAGGCTAAAAAGAGTAGCGAAGAGAATTTCATTGATTTTGTTTTTTAGGAGGGGGAAGATAATTTGGGGCTGCCCCTTCGGCCCTTTGGGCCTTCGGGTCGGGCTCTGCGGGGGCTCGCAGGTCTGCTCGGCCCATCGCTTTTTTCGCTTTGCTCAAAAAGCTTGGTCTGGCCTGCGGCCACCCCCTACCATCCCTCAGCCGAGGCGCTCTGGGCGGAGATGGCTTTGCTAGAAGAGGGCGGGCCGGCTTGGCCGAAGCGCAGCTGGTCCATTTGGCCACAACAAGCCCTTTAGGGCGCAGCTGGTCCATTTGGCCTAGCGATGTGCAAGGGGGCGGCGAAGCCGCAGACCCAAGCCGCCGCAGGCGGCTGCAGGGCCGAGCAGACCTGCGAGCCCTGAAACGTAGCGCCGCAAGGCGAAGCCGCAGCGGAGGCCCCAAAACATCAGCAAACTTTGCTCCTTTATGGAGAAGATGATGTTGAGCGTTTAAACCTAGGGTTAGTTAAAATAGGCTGATCTATAGTACTTTATAGGGGTTGAGGATGCCTTTGGGGTCGAAACTCGCCTTAATGTTTTTGAGTAGTTGTAGAGCGCTGGGCGCAAAAGCAATGTCCATATAAGGGCGCTGTACCCAACCGATGCCGTGTTCTCCAGAAATGGTGCCACCCAAACTAGTGGTCAGTTCAAAGATTTCGCGGATGCCCTTGGGCAGTTCATTTTGCCAAGCGTCTTCACTCAATTGGCCCTTAATAATATTAACGTGTAAATTGCCATCGCCGGCATGGCCGTAGCAGATGGAGCTAAAGCCATATTTTGCGCCAATCTCTTTTACGCCCGCCAAAAGTTGGGGCAATTTGGCCCTGGGGACCACCGTATCTTCCTCCTTATATATAGAGTGACTTTTTACGGCTTGCCCGACATTGCGCCGACTTTGCCAGATTTGCCGCTGCTGCTCCTCATTGTCGGCAAAAAGGAGCTCGATGCAATCAAATTGGTCCAAGACCTCCTGAATTTTCTCGCAATCGGCATAAAGGGGGTCTAGATAATGCCCATCTACCTCAATAATGAGTTGGGCCGCTGTTTCTTCTGGAACGGGCAAGGGGCTGCCGCCCATATATTCCACCGCTCGATCTATAGCCGCCCGCTCCATAAATTCTAGGGCCGAGGGGGTAATTCCCGCCCGAAAAATAGCGGAGACGGCTGCGCAAGCCCCTTCTGCCGAGCGAAATGGGGCCAACATCAACAAGCGTTTGCTGGGCAAGGGAATTAGGCGAAGCACCGCCCGAACCACAATGCCCAAACAGCCTTCACTGCCCACGATCAATTGGGTCAAATTAAAGCCTGTCGAGTTTTTGAGGGTGTTGGCGCCGGTCCAAATAACTGAACCATCGGCCAAAACGACCTGTAGATTGAGCACATAGTCCTTAACCACCCCATATTTTAGGGCGCGGGGACCGCCCGCATTGGTCGCAATGTTTCCCCCAATAAAGGACCAGCCTCTGCTGGCTGGATCGGGCGGATAATAGAGGCCTTTTTCCGCTAGAGTGTTTTGTAGCTCTTCGGTAATGACGCCCGCCTCTACTGTAACTTGCAAATTCTCCTCATCAATCTCTACAATCTGCTTGAAGTTTTCCATGCTTAGCAAAACGCCCCCAGCTACAGGTAGGGCGCCACCCGCTAGGCCAGTGCCCGCTCCTCTGGGCGTAATGGGGATCTCATTTTCCCAACAATAACGAACAATAGCCTGCAGTTCTTCAAGTCGGGCGGGTTTCAATAGGATTTCGGCCAGAAAACAAAGGTCTTCGGTATGGTCCTGACCATATTGGGCCAAGACTTCTTGGGCGCTTGCTGCATTTTCGGGGGCCACAAACTGGGCTAAGGCCTCTTTTTCGGCTTCCGAAAGGATTCTTCTCTTGATGCTCATGTTTATACCGCTTTATATTATATGTATGATTAACGCAAAGAAAGAGATTATTGTTAAATGGGTCAAGTTTAATCAACTTCCTAAGGCTTTGTTAAGATTTTATCTGTGCTAGTTGCTTGGAATTTAGCCACGGAAGCTTACGGACATCTCGGATTGGTTCCCTGGCTCCTTTTTCTAGCCATTAACGCCCAACTAACAAAGGCTTAACATTAAATTAGGCCTTAAGATTTTAGTCCTTCTCTTTAAGGGCTTAGCTTTGTGCCAATTTAGGACAAAGTAGCCAAGAAACAGGTTGCTATTCGAAACAACAGATAATATCCCTCTTATGAAGCTTTGGCAGAAAGATGGCGTGGCGGTGTCTAAGGAAATTGAGCGTTTTACGATTGGCAAGGACCGAGAACTGGACCTCCTTTTGGCCAAACATGATGTTCGTGGAACATTAGCACATATTCAGATGCTAGAAAGCATCGATCTTCTAGGCAGCCAAGAGCTGCCTATTTTGCAGGCGGAACTCCGTAAAATACATGCAGAGATTGAGGCGGGAAACTTTGAGATAGAAGAGGGGATAGAGGATGTACATTCTCAGGTAGAGCTTTTATTGAGTCGAAGATTGGGCGATTTGGGCAAGAAGATCCATTCGGGCCGTTCGAGAAATGACCAAGTGTTGTTGGACCTCAAGCTCTTTATCCGAGAAGAGATACAAGAAGTTGTAGAGCTTGTATTGCCGCTCTTTCATACCCTTTTGCAGCAGAGTGAAAAATACAAAGAGGTCTTATTGCCGGGCTACACGCATTATCAGGTAGCCATGCCTTCTTCTTTTGGGCTTTGGTTTGCGGCCTATGCCGAGAGTTTGGTGGATGATCTTTTAGTGTTGCAGGCGGCTTTTAAGGTAGCGAATAAAAACCCATTGGGCTCGGCTGCGGGTTATGGTTCTTCTTTTCCTTTGAACCGTCAGATGACTACTGACTTGCTAGGTTTTGATAGTTTGAACTACAATGTGGTCTATGCCCAGATGGGGCGGGGCAAAACCGAGCGTTTGGTAGCTGAAGCCTTGGCTTCCATTGCGGGGACCTTGGCCAAGATGGCGCAGGATGTTTGTCTATATATTAGTCAGAACTTTGGCTTCATTAGCTTTCCGACTAGTTTGACCACGGGCTCGAGCATTATGCCACACAAAAAGAATCCCGATGTCTTTGAGTTGATTCGGGCCAAGTGCAATAAGATCATGGCCTTGCCCAATGAGATCATGTTGATCACGGCTAATTTGGCTTCGGGCTATCATCGAGATCTACAGATCATCAAAGAGAGCTTTTTGCCGGTATTTGCAGAGATCAAAGATTGCCTAGCGATCACGGATTACAGTTTACAGCAGATAAAGGTCAAGCAAAACATATTGGACCAAGAGAAGTACCGCTATCTCTTTTCAGTAGAAGTGGTCAATCAGATGGTTTTGGAGGGGATGACCTTCCGCGATGCCTATAAAAAGATTGGGGAAGATATTGAGGCGGGGCAATTTGAGCCGAGTCGAGATATTCAGCATCAGCATGAGGGCAGCATTGGTAATTTGTGTAATGATAAGATTGAGACCTTGATGCAGTCTACGCTCAAGGGCTTTTCATTCGATAAAATTGAGGCGGCATTGGCTGCCCTACTTAGCGATTAACTTTATATGGAGTTGGCGGAAACGTCAGCTCCTTTTTTTTTGTCAAATTTCTTCAAATAACAGCAACAGTTATGAATCCTAAGCAACTGGTTCAGGAAAAAATCAAAACATTAGGCGGATGGGTAAACACGCATGCGCATCTCGATCGGGCCTATACCCTTACGCCCGATAATTTCCAGTACAGTTATTCTTATCTCAAGGAAAAATGGCATTTGGTCGATGAGATGAAGCAGGCCGCCACGGTAGATGATATTTACCGCAGAATGTCGCAGGCCGTAGAGCTTTTTATTGAGCAGGGCGCGCAGGCCATTGGCACCTTCATAGATGTCGATGATAAGATTGAGGACAAGGCCATCAAGGCGGCCATGAAGATTAGAGAGAACTACAAAAACGACTTAGAGATTCGTTTTGCCAATCAGGTGCTCAAGGGCGTAATTGATCCCAAGGCCCGCAAATGGTTTGACATGTCGGTAGACTTTGTGGACATCATTGGCGGTTTGCCAGCCAAAGATTTTGGTCGAGAAGATGAGCATTTAGATATTTTGTTGTCTACGGCCAAGGAAAAGGGCAAATTGGTGCATGTACATGTAGACCAGTTCAATAGCGATGAAGAAAAGGAGACCGAGCAGCTCGCGCATAAAACCATAGAGCATGGCATGCAGGGCAAGGTATCGGCCATTCATTGTATTTCCTTGGCGGCCCATCCTCGTCAGTATCGGGAGCAGGTATATAAGTTGCTCAAGAAGGCGGAGGTACACATCATTTCTTGTCCCACGGCTTGGATTGACCACAACCGCAGTGAGCGTTTGGCCCCCAGTCACAACTCCATCACGCCTGTAGACGAGATGGTTCCGGCGGGACTCAATGTTGCTTTTGGCACAGACAATATTTGCGATATCTACAAACCTTTTTCTGATGGCGACCTTTGGACCGAAATGCGGGTCATGTTAGAGGCTTGTCACTTTTACAATGTAGAGGAGTTGGCCAAGATTGCCACGGTAAACGGCCTTAAAGCTTTAGGCATCGAGAAGTAGCGATTAGTCATTTCCAGCCACCCAATTAGAAAAGCCGTCTCTGTTTAGGAGGCGGCTTTTGCTGTTCTTCTTGATCTTATTATTTTGGGGCCCGCGGCCGTCTCGGCTATCGCCTCGCTTGGCCGCCGCTATGCTTCGGGGCTCACAGGTCTGTTCGGCCCTTCGGGCTACACTTCGTTTCGCCCTTGGTCTGGCGCTTTGCGCCACCCCTGCGCAGCGCTGGGCCAGCAGGCTAAATCTGTCGACCTCGCCTAAAAAGAGGGCGGAGAGTGGGGATATATTACAATAAATTTCTAACTGTTTGTTTTATAATGGTTTATGAATCTGTCGATCCCCAAGGGTTTTCCGGTTATTGGAGGTCGACAGATTTTGCTGGCTGAAAAAGAGCTGGAAAGGCCCATTTTTAGGGAATAAAAAGGCTATATTTGAACGGCCTTTAATTGCACCTTTACGGAATTGAAACAATACACCTCGAAGCGGGTGGAGTTGGTCGCAGAGCCTTTAATTGCACCTTTACGGAATTGAAACTAAATGTTGAGCCGCAATTTTTGCAGGTCCCTTCGCCTTTAATTGCACCTTTACGGAATTGAAACTCCACTAGAAAAGGTAAACGGTCTAAAACCATTTGACCTTTAATTGCACCTTTACGGAATTGAAACTACAGTCTAGTTAGCATACTCATATACAGTTATTTTCCTTTAATTGCACCTTTACGGAATTGAAACAAGAAATACTCATCGTCAATCTTGACAATCCTAAAATTCCTTTAATTGCACCTTTACGGAATTGAAACAGCAGTTCGAGAAAGGTGTAGTAATGAACCGCACTACCTTTAATTGCACCTTTACGGAATTGAAACAATTTAACTACTTGCATTTTGCTTGGGTTTTAGTGAACCCTTTAATTGCACCTTTACGGAATTGAAACAAGTAGAATGTAGAACCAGCTACTAGGCGATTCAACCCTTTAATTGCACCTTTACGGAATTGAAACACCGCTTGCTCCGCTTTGTCGCTCTCTAGGTCGATTTCCTTTAATTGCACCTTTACGGAATTGAAACATTTTGGCGAATACGCCAAAGCGGCGCTTTGATTTTTCCTTTAATTGCACCTTTACGGAATTGAAACGCGGGTTGAGCAGCTAGAGGAAGAGCTGAAGGCCAAGCCTTTAATTGCACCTTTACGGAATTGAAACTGTTTTGGCATCTGCCTTAGCCTTTTGCAAGTAACTCCCTTTAATTGCACCTTTACGGAATTGAAACTCCACTTGAGGCCTAAGCCCCTTGACTTGCTCTAACCTTTAATTGCACCTTTACGGAATTGAAACTAGATAGCGATGGGGCGGCCGATTTGCTTCTGATCCCTTTAATTGCACCTTTACGGAATTGAAACATTGAGACATCGTTCTATTTGCTTCATTGCCTTTGTCCTTTAATTGCACCTTTACGGAATTGAAACTTAGCCAAAGCACCTGCCAAAGACTTGAGCGGGCCCCCTTTAATTGCACCTTTACGGAATTGAAACTTTTCTAGGTCGAAATGTCCACTTACAATTTCTTTCCTTTAATTGCACCTTTATGGAATTGAAACTTTTTGGATGGGGTAAAGTTGGGGCATTGATGGCCCCCTTTAATTGCACCTTTACGGAATTGAAACAGGGTATCATCATCAAACTGGATAGTTTGGCGGCCCCTTTAATTGCACCTTTACGGAATTGAAACAAAGGAGCGAAAACGTGCTATTAAGCAAGGCAAAGCCCTTTAATTGCACCTTTACGGAATTGAAACATGTCTATATCTTCTATAAACGAAAGCCTTTTTGCTCCTTTAATTGCACCTTTACGGAATTGAAACACAGCATTAACCTCACAAATTCAACCGCTATAATACCTTTAATTGCACCTTTACGGAATTGAAACGCAAAAGCGGGTCTATCTACGTGCGGGATAACCCCTCCTTTAATTGCACCTTTACGGAATTGAAACCAGTCTCCTTTTTGTAGGATGGCCCCAATGGCCTTTCCTTTAATTGCACCTTTACGGAATTGAAACCAGCCATCTCGTTCTAGCTTTATCTTGATGGCTGTTCCTTTAATTGCACCTTTACGGAATTGAAACTAGGAGGTAACCAGCGAAGCAAGGCCGTAAACCTTGCTGCCTTTAATTGCACCTTTACGGAATTGAAACCACGGTTGTAGTAGGCCACTAGCTTAGTATCTAGCTCCTTTAATTGCACCTTTACGGAATTGAAACCCAATAAGCATAAAGCGGAGGGAATACCAACCAAGGCCTTTAATTGCACCTTTACGGAATTGAAACTAATTATCGGCAATTAGTCTGGCAATAGTTTGGGCCACCTTTAATTGCACCTTTACGGAATTGAAACGTTTTTCTAGCTCATTTTGTGACATAAGTTCAAGCTCCTTTAATTGCACCTTTACGGAATTGAAACTTGTCTAGGCAAGCCTGGGTAGTATAAAGGCCAAAGCCCTTTAATTGCACCTTTACGGAATTGAAACAAGCAAAGCTTTTGTATAACGCCACACGTCCTTACACCTTTAATTGCACCTTTACGGAATTGAAACTACCAAGTGGAAATCTGTTGGCTCATGTCGGTTACCCTTTAATATCATCTTCAACTACAGTTTTATAGCAAGAGAAAGCCCCAGAGTCATACTGCTTTGGGGCTTTTTGTTGGCTGAGGGCAAGGCTGGGATTGGCCCAGCGCTGCGGAGGGGTGGCCGAAGGCCAGACCGAAGGCGAAACGAAGTGTAGCCTGAAGGGCCGAACAGACCTGTGAGCCCCGCAGCATAGCGGCGGCCGACCGAGGCGAAGCCGAGCCGGCCGCGGGCCCCAAGAAAAAAATAAAAAAAAGAATAATAATAAGTTGCAATTCAATTATTGGGTCATTATTATTTCGCCTAACCTAAAAGACAGAAAAATAAAACACAAAGCCTCTTTTGCCATACTATATTTGGTTTGTAGGCTTCGGTTTTTTGAAAGAAAAACTGATTTTTTTTGCCCTTAGCTATCAATTGTCTGCATAGGGTGGATAGTTAGGGGGTAAGTTTGGGCAATTCTTTAAACGAATAAAACAAGGACCTATGAGAATCTACTTGAGCTGTAGTGCCGCCAAAGAAGCCGTTCCTTTTGGGCATTTGCCTGCTGTTGTTGGGGCTGTTCATAAATGGTTGGGCCCTAATAATGATTGGCATGGAGGGCAGGCTCTTTTTTCTTTTTCTAGTTTGCAAGCTGGGCGATTGAGTCGAGACAAAAAAAGCTTAGACTTTGGAAAAGGGGCCGACTGGTTTATCTCTTTTTATGAGGAGGAACAGGCCGAACGCTTTATTGCGGGGGTGCAAGAGGATCAGGAGTTTATTAGTGGAATGCGGGTGCGGGAAATGAGCATGCAGCCTTGTCCAGACTTTGAAGATGGGACACATAAGTTTTGGATGGCCAGTCCCCTTTTATTGAAACGGCCTCGTTCTCAGGCCAAGGGCTATGATTTTTTAACCTATGAGCAGGAAGATGCCGATGCGCTTTTGACGGAAAAGTTTCGGGCTAAGTTGGCTGCTTTGGGCTTGGCGAATCAGGAGGTAAAGCTGCGTTTTTTACGAGATCATGAACAGGCTAAAGTGCGCTTACTGAAGTATAAGGGCATAGCGAATAAGGGCAGTTTGTGTCCAGTAGAGATTAAAGGCTCGGCAGAAGCCCTGCGTTTGGCTTGGTTGACAGGCTTGGGGAATAGCACGGGAATTGGATTTGGCGCTTTAAAATAGGGGAGATGGTACAAGAAATAATTGAGTTTATGGATAAGCTGCCAGCGGCTATTTTGGCTAGAGGGCAGCGCTTGAAAGCAGGTATTCACTTTTTGGTTAATATTGATGCCGAACAGCAAATCTCCTTAGATCTAAAGGAGCACCAATGGCAATATATTCATGCTAAGGCCTCCTCTGCAGCCGAGGGCTGGGAGAAATTGGCCGAACGGCAAGAAAATGCTTGGATGGTGGATGCGAATAAAGGCTTAGATGCTCCTTCTAAAGCTATTCATAGTGCCCAGCTCTTTGCAGTGGCCTTCAAACGAGAAAACTATTTGGGGGGAAAGAAATATTTGGCCAATCAGCAAAAAGAAAAAAGTCAAATTTTTGATCGCTTTGGGAGCTACTTTGAAAAAGCCGCTAGTTTTTTGACAGAGGCCGAGCAGCAGGAGTTTTCCGCCGAATCTAAGGCCTTTCAGGCGCTTTTTGCTCCAGCAGAAGACTTACGTGGAGGTTATCCTTTTGTTTTTTTATTAGAAACTGCTTTGCGTCAGCGGCAAGAAAAGTACGAGTTGTTATCAGCCGATCTGGCCGAACTAGAAGGGGCGCTAAAAACGGCTAAGAAAGAGGAAAAAGCGGCTTTGGCGAATAAGGTTAAAGATCTTAAGCTAAAGCTACAAGTTGTAGAACCTTTAGCTGAAAGCGATTATATCTGTTTTTATCTCAATGTAGAACAATCAAAATTTGAGCAGGCGCATAGAGCTTATTTGGACCAAAAGCTATTTAATAGCGATAGTTACAATAGACAAAAGGCTAGCGCCAAAGATGAAAAGGATGTCTATGGCAGCAATAACTTCTATAATGGTTATGATGGCAAAAAGCCTTTTTTGCTGCATCGAACAGCCTACTTTAAATTGCCTTATCGGATTCATTTGAAGGAGGCGCATGCTTTGGATCAATTTCAAAAATTGTTGATGGGCAAAGAGGCCTTTACAAACCGAAAATTGGTCCCTAATCCTTTGCCGCTCTTTATTTATGAAGAAGAATTGCAGGCAGAAAGTCTAGCCCTTTTTGCCGAAGATGGAAGCATAGAGAGTTATGCTGAGCTGCTCAAGGGATTAGTCAAAAGGCAAAAAAATAAGGACAAAAGTCTAACTAACTTTTATCTCCTCTTTTTTGCCCGGACCAAAGATGGACTCTTTGTACATGAACTCGATTATGTAGAGCGCTTTAATTACTTTTTGGAAGAGGATGGAAAAAGCTGGATCGTCAGTGATTTGCTGCAACGAGATACTCGGCCCATTCAGTTAGTCAATCGCTTTGAGTTGCAAGAAAAACTTTTGCCGATCCTCTTTGATCAACGGTTTTTCCGAACCTCATTCTTCTTTGAGACGCCTGATAAAATAGCGGCAGACCGAGCGGCACTGATCGCTAAATACCAACAAGCTCTTTACGATTTTATCTATAAATCTAAAGCTATTGCCTTTCAGCAAGCAGAATTTAAATCGCTTTGTTTATCGGCCATTCAGCTTGACCTAAAAGATCGAGTAGAAGAATGGAAATTGGTGCAGAAACTCAATATCCTTTTTTCACTCTATGATAAATTTAACCCAAATCAATCTGTAAAAACAACTACTATGGCTAATCAACTGCAAGCCTATCAGGAACAACTAGACAATATGCTGAATAGCGAGGACTATAAAGAGGAGATCCCGCTAGAGGCTATGCTTTTTGCGGCGGGACAACTAGCGGCTTACTTAGAATCAAAAAGTCAAGCCGCTGGCCATAAATACCAACGCCTAGAAGCTTATTTGCAGCAGCAAAAAATGTCGGGTCTACAAGCCGTTGTTAGTGAGCGCTTCGCCCGATACAAGCATCAAAATTTTACCAAAAAGTTTGAGCGCCTAGCCGCTTTGTTGCTGACTTACCCCAATGAGCACAAAATTAAGGCAGGACAGCCGCTGTTTCTAGCGGGCTTTTTTGCCAAAAATAGGCTTTTCTCTAGTGCTGCCGATTAAAATCAATTCTACCATCCATTAAATTATCTCTATTGTTTAGAGATGTAAATACATAAAGATATGTCTAACTTTAAAAATCGTGTTTTTGGCTGCGTTATGGTCAAAGCCCTCAATGCTAGCTATAATGCCGACTTTAGTCAGCAACCTCGTCGTTTGCCCAATGGAACAGTTTACGCCACAGATAAGGTGCTCAAGTATTCTATCCGCAACTATTTTAAGCAGGCCTTAGGGGAGCGAGTATTCTATTTTAGTAGCCATAATAAGGACTTCCAACCTCGAAACTTGGATGAAACCTATGCTTATCACTTTGATGCAAAAACGGCTAAGGATAAGAAAAAGGTGCTCGAAAATTTATTCACTTGCCTTGATGTGCGCCTATTTGGTGGTACTTATGCCAGCAAAAATGCCAACCTTTCTATTCATGGCAGCTGTCAGATTACGCCTGCCCTCAATCGCTTTCCCGAGCAAATGATTTATAGCGAGCAGATTATGTCGCCTTTCCGTAACTCGAGCAAAAGTGATAGCATGCAAACGACCTTAGGGACACAGTCTCGCTTGCAAGAGGGCCATTATGTGCACCATTTTTCCCTCAACCCCAAAAATATTGAAAGCTTTAAGGAGCAATTGCCCAACTTGCAGCTCCTTAGTCAGGAGGATGTCCGCAAACTCAAAGAAGCGTTAAGAAGAGGGGTAACTTATTATGATTCGGCCTCTAAAATTGGCTGTGAAAATGAGCTGATGATTTGGCTAGAGCTCAAGGAAGGCGAGCAGATGGTTTTGCCCTCTTTTGTAGAACTGATCGAAATGACAGAGGATAAAGTACTAGATCTTAGCGCACTAAGTAGAATTTTGCAGCGCCCAGATGTACTAGCTGCCACCGAAAAGCTAGAGATCTATACCAATATTCCCAAAGAAAGCATTAAGGGATTGATGGAGCATGCTCAGCTTTTAGCGCTTTAAGATTATTTTTTGGGGCCCGCGGCCGGCTAGGCTTCGCCTAGGTCGGCCGCCGCTATGCTGCGGGGCTCACAGGTCTGTTCGGCCCTTCGGGCTTCACTTCGTTTCGCCCTCGGTCTGGCCTTCGGCCACCCCTCCGCAGCGCTGGGCCAAATGGTCACCACACTCCTAAACTTATTCACACAGAAAAGATGACTAAAATTATATCTATAGATTTAAAAGCTCAATTTGGCTTTTTTAGAAAGCCAGAGACCAATAATAATATTAGTCTGAGCTACAATTTTTTGCATCGGCCTGCGGCTTTGGGCTTAGTCGGGGCCATTTTGGGCCTAGAGGGTTACCAAAAAGAAGGAGAACTGCCCGCTTATTATCAGCAGCTAAGCCATCTCAAAATGGCTATTGCTCCTTTAGATGCCGAAAACTGCCATTTTGCCAAAACCAATATTAGGTACGTCAATAAAACGGGCTTTGGCCAAAAAAACAGTACGCTTATTTTAGTAGAGTCTACGCTCATTGCCCCAGCCTATCGCTTATATTTTCTTATCGAAGAAGGCGATGAGCTGGCCCAAAAACTCGATCAGCGCCTGGCTCAACAGCAAGCTTATTATTTACCCTATTTTGGCAAAAATGAACATGCGGCCTATTGGGAAAATTACCAAAGCTATGATTGGGAGCAAAAAATAGCCGATAAACAATATCGAATCCGTAGCCTATTTAGAAAAGAAGGTCAGCGCCTATTGGGCCAAGCAGGCGCCCTAGCGCCTAACCGAAGAAGCCGATTTGGCGCCAACTTTAGTAGTGGAGGAAGCCTTTACTTTGAGCGCCTTCCGGTTGATTTTGACCAAGAACTACAACAGTATATTTTAGAAGATTTTAGCTATACTAGCCATCTGCTAAAGCCCGATTTTCAGCCCCCACAACTTTACTTTTTAAAGGAAGAACAACAGTATGTCCAACTCTACTAAACTAAAAAGTTGGGCAACTTTGGCCCAGGAGGTGAAGGGACCAGCAGATTATTTGGCGCAAGCCGATGTTTATTTGGCGCATCGCTTGGCCCATAATCAAGATAAAGAAACCTTAGCGGAGCATATAGATTGCGTTTTGCAGCAGTCTTGCCGCTTATTTGAAGCCCATCAGCTAGATGGGGTTGTCGATCGCTTGCTTTTGGCTGTTTTTGAGGCGTTTTCTAAAGAAGAACAGCTTCAATTAGGCAATCGGGCCAAAATATGGATGTTGAATGCGGTTGTTTTCCATGATTTTGGAAAGGTGAACCCCAATTTTCAAGTGGAGAAAATGAAAAATCCACAATTCAAAAAATTGGCTAAGCATAGCTTTAAAAGTTTTCATGCACCACAATCTGCTGTTCTTTATTTGGTCCAAGCCTTGACCTCCCTAGATGAGGAATCAGAAGAGGATGATCACTTTTTTGCTTTAATTAGCCTAATTTATGCCTTCTCACAAAGCATATTAAAACATCATGCTAGCGCTTTAGAGGATTACAAGATAGAACAATGGGACATCTGGCAAGAGGCTGACTTAAGCCTATATTTTGAAGCTTATGCTTGGACGCAGAAAGAGCAAAGGCCTTTATTTAGCCTAAATGAGCTCTATGGCGAACTAAAAAAAAATCACTTAAACCCTCAGGACAATTTCCCTATTTATGCCTTGAGTCGCTTATTGTTTTCTGTGCTTACTGCTTCAGATTATTTGGGTACAGCTCAATATATGCAATCCCTAACTGCCGAAGATTTTGAGTTGGGCGTTTTTTCTAAAGCCCGAAAAAATGAGTTGGCCCAAACCCTAAAAATATCAACGGCTTATAATAAAGCGACTTATGAGTTGGCGGAAAATCAGGTTTCATTGGTTTTGCCGAAAGAAAAATCGCCTTTGGCGCTGAATCAATTGCGGCAGGCTATGGCGGTAGAGCTTTTAGACCAATTAAAAACTCTAGAAGAAGAAGAGCGGCTTTACTATATAGAAGCACCTACAGGTGGAGGCAAGACCAATTTGTCGGTCCTAACGGCAATGCGCTTGCTAGAAGGCTTCCCAAGGACCAATAAAGTCTATTATGTTTTTCCATTTACTAGCCTCATTGAGCAGACTTCAGAAACGCTTGTTCAGCTATTAGGCCTGAGAGAAGAAGAGTGGATTGCCCTGCATGCCAAAGCCGATTTTAAGGCAAAAAAGGCTGGAGATACAGCAGAAGGACAGGCTAATTATGGGGCAGATCAGATGAATTTTATTGATTATCAGTTTTTGCATTATCCCTTAGTCTTACTTTCACATGTCCGTTTTTTCAACTTTTTAGTAAGTCCAAAAAAATCGGATAACTACATTTTACATCGTTTGGCCAATTCGGTGGTTGTTTTAGACGAAATACAGTCTTATCCACCTGATCAATGGGACAAGTTATTCTATTTCATTAGTAAATATGCGCAGTATTTTAATATGCGCTTTGTCCTGATGTCGGCGACCTTGCCAAAGCTAGAAGCACTAATTTTAGAAAAAGGGCTGCTTCAGGAAAAGGTGAACTATTTGCTTAAGGAGGCCAAAACAAGGTTTTTTCAAAATGCCAATTTTGCCCAGCGGCTTCGCTTTGATTTTGGTCTCTTAGAAAGAGAAAACATTAGTTTAGACGATTTGGCGCAAGAGGTTTTCAGGGCTTCTGTTGCTTATAGCCAGTTAGATTTGGGTAAGGCTAAACCCAAAGGATCGGTACACAGCATTATTGAGTTCATTTTTAAGAAATCTGCTGCCGAGTTTATCCTGAAAATGAAAGAAGATGCGGAAATTGCCACTTTTTTCGACCAAATATTTTTGTTGTCGGGCACTGTTTTGGGCCCCCGAAGAAAGGCGATTATTCACTATTTAAAAAATCCAGAGTATAGAAATCAACGGATTTTAGTGGTCAGTACTCAAGTTGTAGAGGCGGGAGTAGATATCGATATGGATATTGGTTTCAAAAATCAGTCGCTGCTAGATAGTGATGAGCAATTGGCAGGAAGAATCAACCGTAATCTAAAAAAGGAAGGCGCCGAACTCTACTTGTTTAAGCATAATGAGCCCAGGGTACTTTATGCTAATGATTTGCGCTACAAAATGACTAAGGATCTTACCCAAGAGGATTATCGTCGAATATTAGAGCAAAAAGATTTTGATTTTCTGTATCAAAAGGTCATGCTTGCCCTCAATGAGTGGAATAAGGGGCTGCTAAATAAAAATCTAGCGAGTTATTTGCTCCATTTGCAGCAATTGGACTATCAGAAGGCGCAAGAAGATTTTCAGTTGATTCGCCAGAAGAATATCAGTGTTTATGTTCCTTTGGTCCTGCCATTTAATGATTTGGGACAAGCAAATTTTAGTGCAGACCAACGATTGTTTTTAGAGCGCTTTTGCCCAGCAGCCATTGGTCCGGAAGGAGTAGATGCGGCTGAAGTATTTGCTGTTTATCTGGCCTTGATATTAAATCCAGCAGAGCAGTATATCCAGCAGCAAATTTTGCTCAAGCAATTGCAGGCTATTATGGCCAAATTTGTTTTCTCTTTATTTGATACTCCTGCTTTGAGAATGCAGTTAGCGCCTTTTATTGATCCAGAAAAATCGGAATACGGTTATCTCTATTTATTGAATTGGGAGAGCCTATATAGTGTAGAAGATGGCTTAAACGAGCAGCAGTTTCAGACTAGTGAACAGCAATTTTTATGAGTAAGAAAAAAATAGCGCCTTTTTTATATCAATCTTATGTGGTTTGCACAGGGCTGCATAGAGTATCTCACTGCTCGAAAAACGACTTATGTAGAAGCTTTATCTGCGGAAGACATAAAGCAAATAGAAAAAGAATTATCCATGTTGTTGGCCGAGGCCAAAGAGATAATGGATGAAGATTATGATAGTCTCATTATTTTCAAGAGTCGTTCTGATCGATGGTTAGAAAAAGAGGTCATTGGTCGGGAGCAAAATGATTTGGATTGTTTTCTTTAGGGGGCTTATTTTTGGGGCCCGCGGCCAGCTCGGCTATAGCCTCGCTTGGCCGCCGCTATGCTGCGGGGCTCACAGGGCTGTTCGGCCCTTCGGGCTACACTTCGTTTCGCCCTTGGTCTGGCGCTTCGCGCCACCCCTCCGCAGCGCTGGGCCGCTCAGCTGTCTTTTTTCTTTTGGCTTTCTTCTTTGGCGGTTGGGCAGTTTTGAGCCCTTAGAAGCAATGAAAGCGAAGAAGGACTTTCTCCTTCAGTTCGCTAAAGTCAGCAAGCCTGGGCTTCAGCCTAGGGCGCTAAGCATAGCCGCTATTGACTAAGCTTAAATATTCTAGCAGTTAATCACTTTATGCTGATTTATCCAAAAACTAAATTTTAACCATGTTAAAACTAAATTTTAAACCTATTGATAAGCCCTTGGATTATTTGATAGATTACTATTATTATTATCTTCCTTTTATGATTCGTTTAAGAGAAAATCTTAGGGGGGATTCAATATTTATTGATTTTTTTAGTGAAAATAGTGGAGTATTCATTCAATCCGCTTTTGACTCTTGCAGTAAAACTCTGTCTAGAATGGATCTCGTCTCATTAAATAATGAAAAAATAAAAAAACTAGAGGATGATGAATTTAATCGTTTAGAGTTGAGTGATGAGTTTTATAGCTGTTCTCTAGGGATAGAAATAGACGATGACCTTCAACATCATAGGTTGGAGATGATGACTGCTTTTATGAACGAAACGGCTATGCTTATAACGATTGGAGAAAGTAGGGGGCCAATTAAGTATTACCGAATAAGTGAAAGTATTTATCTTGGAACAGACCCTGATTCATGTTGGTGCGCCATCTTGCTTTTAGATTTAAGCGAAGCGGATATTAGAGAGATTAAGTTGCTGTAGAAAGCCTTATTTTGTAGTTATGGGTTTAGCTAACCTTTTGCTCATTTTTTTGAAGACTTAGCCATGATATTTTTGCTTACCAAAAACTTAAATCTACGGGGCTTATCTAATCCCTAAGGTCGAGCTGAGGCTATTGATTAAATGATTTTTTTTTAAAAAAAGTAAATAAAATATGAAAGGTGTAGTGGTGCTGATTGTTAATTGTTTATTTATAGCGTGTTTGGGTTGTACAGATGGGAGTGAAGCACAAGTTGTTTCAATAGAGCCTTATTGCTGGTGTTTTCTATTGGCGGAGGGTTGTATTACATATGATATTGAGGATATTACTCCACCACTATGTATGACCTATTCAGACATAAAACCAGATCAAATTTTGAGTGATAAATCATATGCTAAAGCAATAATAAAGGATAGTTCGAGGTTAAGTGAGTTTCAGGAAAGGGTCTTGAAAAATAGTATTAAATCTCATTTGAGTGTTGGTGTAGATTCTAGATTGGTTTTTTTGATTAGGAGTAGCGATAATATGAAATCAGATACATTTGTTTATATTAATAATGAATATTACTGGTTGAATGGGTCTTATTACAAAAGTAATTCAAATGATATTGACAGCATTCTTTATGAAATAGGGAAGGGATCTTTTTGTTATTGTGAACATTGATATAATTCACCTATATACGGCTTCGCCCATTTGGGATCTTAAAAAAACAATAGTTTTATGAGAATTTTGTTAATTTTGGCTTGTAAGTTTTTAATTGTAAATTCTTTTTTTGCTCAAAATGAATTAAAGGGCGTTTATTCGTATTTCGATAGCGTTACTTTTGCGAGAAGTGAGATAGTGATTGATTCTTTAGGGATGTTTAAGCTTTTTGTAAAAAATGACTTTGAATTGGATTATCATATTTTCGGAAGAGGAGCTGTTGATTATAAATCAGATAAGAGTTTTGTATTGAATTTTGAAAAAATTAGTGATCGGTCTGAATATAGTTTGGCCGAATGTGCTGATGTGATCGGTCAAAAAACACAGATTCGATTTAATGATCTTTCAGAGTACTCTAAAGATAGTAGTGCTACAGTTATGTATGACGTTGAAATAGATGGGAAACGATTATTTATCAGAAAAGAAATTAGTAGATCAGGAGTTATTTTATTGTCAGAGCAGGCTAAAGTTTTATCCTTGGAAATAAAAAAGAAAAATTATCATACAATTAAAATAGATATAAGTAAGTTGGATGGAAAATGTTTAGATCTGAGAATGTTTTTTATCCCCTATCCTGAAATGGTAAAAGCTAGACGATACTACTCTGAAGTATCTTTAGAGGGGGAAATATTGTCCCTAGACACACTCTTGTTAGTTAATAAGTGGAAATATATTAGGTCACGCTAAGTAATTATCCGTCTAAATTGATAGTATCAACTGTCTTTGCTCTAGTAGCCCTATCTACATTGATGTGCAGCTGGGGCCTCCCGCCTTCGGCGGGCGCTACGTTCCGCAGCTCGCTGTTCGCTCGGCCCTGCGCAAAAAACAAGTTTTTGCTGGGTCTGCGGCTTTGCCGCACTGCCTACCATCGCTAGGCCAGTCGCTTCGCTCCCTCTAGGCGCGGGAATTTAGTGCTTTATTATACGACTTTTTTCTACCTTAAACTATTGTCCTAATTTGGGGGGTAAGGGCAGGAGTAAGGCCATAAACAATAGTAAATCACTTAAATTGATATGCAAAAAATATACTTATTTCTATTACTTAGTTTAGGTAGTTGTTATCAAATTATGAAGCCTGCACCTAAAGGAATTTACGGAGAGTATTATTACTCAATACTGTATACTACACCTTTAAACAGTCAGGAATTATATGAGAGAGCAACTTCAAGCTGTGGACTCTTTAGCATTAAGGACTCAACTTATTGGGAGTGTAAATTTACTGATCTTATTGAAGAGGATAGTTGTGATGAAAAATTTTTACTAGGCATTTATCCATTTGATTCTGTTCTGCAAATTAAGTTGATACAGGTTAATGGAGCTACAACTAGCGATGACGCTCTTTTTCAGAGAAGGAAGAAGTTTTATAAAGAAAAATTTGAAAAAGTTGTCTTACCTCATTTCTTAAACTAGGTATTTCTCCAGACTAGTAGGCCTATTACCTTTAAGACTAGCAATCTTAGTTGTGTTAATGGGTAGTTGGGGCCTCCCGCCTTCGGCGGGCGCTACGTCCGGCAGCTCGCTGTTCGCTCGGCCCTGCGCAAAAAACAAGTTTTTGCTGGGTCTGCGGCTTTGCCGCACTGCCTACCATCGCTAGGCCGTTTGGCCTTCGGCCATGGCGGCGAAGCCGCCTGCTGTTCATCGCCTAGGGGCTTGTCCCAAGGCAGCAAAAAGGGGCGCACAGAAGATTTTTGATTAGTCCCTCAACTTTTTCTTGGGTTTTGCGGGAGAGGGGGCAGATAAGAAGTTTTTTATATGAAAAGGAGGTATTAGGTTTTTCGGTCCTGCGGCTTTTAATTAGTCCCTCAACTTTTTCTGGGGAGAGGGAAAAGAAGCCTCTTCAGAACTAGTTGGTTTTGGCCCCATGGGCTGAAGCCCATGGTTGTGGGGCTATGCAAAGAGCGGGCTAAAGTCCTTCTTTGCTTTTTGTTAGAATTCGTTATGGGCCGATGGTTTCAACCATCGGCTCATTTTTGTTGCGTTTAGTATGGCCGCTTTTGTTGCTCTAGGTTTCAACCTAGAGCTATATATCCATCCTACAGGCGGCGAAGCCGCCGCAGGCTTAGGGATGGAAAAGGGGGCGGCGAAGCCGCAGACCCAGCAAAATGAGCGTAGCGAATTTTGCGCAGGGCCGAGCGAATAGCGAGCTGCGAAACAGCCCGGCCCGCCCATCGGGCGGGCAAGCCCCAAAAAAATGAATAAACTTTAAGATATAACTTGCATTTGCGAAAAAAAGCCGTTAGCTTAGTCGTATCTAGTAACCGTAAAAACTTTAGCGTATGGCTTTTAAATCTAAAATTAAGTTAGAAGAGCTAAAAGACTTGACCGAAGTGCAGTACATCAAGTTGATTGAGCGAGAGGTGAAACGGGCGGCTGCTTTTGGGCAAACTGGCGTTATCGTTTTATCTGATTATACTTTTAGTTGTGGTTCGCTAGGGACGTTAATTTTGCTGGGCAAGTTATCTGGCCCATTAATAAAATATTATAAGGGACTAAAAACTGATCGAAAGGCAGAAAAAGACTTTGCCAAGGGGGTCTGTTATTTTCAGGAAGTAGAGGGGGAGCCGCCCATTATGCGTATTGCCTTAAATGACGGCAAGGGCAAGCCTGCAAAGATGAAGAAAAACGGCAAAAAGCTATTTAAGAAATTGGGCTTTGCGGTAGACATCTTTAAGGGAGATTTGGGGCTACAAGAAGTAGGTCTAGAAGCAAAAGAAATTGACCAAATAGAGGCCGAAGTAGACCAAGAAAATGATGATCAAAAGATGATTAGCATTATCCGAGCCTACAAGAAAACCTTTGCCTTGGTCGCCAATAATGTTATTCCCATACTTAAGGCCAAAACGCCAGAAAAAATTGAAGAGCGACATTATCAACTATCACTTCGATTACTAAAACTCTCTAAATCCCTGCAAGACAAACTGCAAGAAATTAGTGAGCAAAAACAGCAGAAATACAGCGCTTTTGTAGCAGAAGCTAAGGCCAAAGAGCCTCGACTCATTAAGATTGTGGCCAAGCTAAAACAGCATTTAAAAAACCGTACAGTAGAGGGGAATTTGGATGAAGTGAGGGGGGAACTCCACCGCTTATTAAATGACTTAAACCAAAGTTCGAATAAATTAGAATCACTTAAAAATGAACTTAAAACTAAATTTAAAGACTATGGAATATCCATCTAAAATGAGCTTGCTTCTACTAAGCATGAGTAGCCTTTTATTTTTCAGCAGCTGTGGGGAGGAAACCCCTCAAAAAACTAAAAATAAGGATAGTCCAGCCAAACCTATTGTTGAGGGCGATACAACTTGGACCGATGGGAAGATTACAGAGTTATCTAGCAGCAAAATTGAAAATGACACAATGGAAGTAGCGCTGATGGTATATCATCCACAGAAAGAATCTAATGATGCGACTATAAGTATATATAAAGAAAGTTCAATGTATAGTTTTGGTAGGAAAAGATTATTAAAATCCATCTCTACTTCTAAGCATTACTCTAGGCCTTGTTGCATAAATCTAACAAGTTGAAAACCAGCTAATTAAAAAAAACCTTGTGAATTAGGCATAAAA
>NZ_JH719942.1:392329-434139 GCF_000275825.1 Saprospira grandis DSM 2844 | reverse complement strand
AGATTACCACAGAGCGAAAAACCGATGCTTCTCAACTCCTCAAAATGATGAAAAAATTGAAGCCATTTAATATTAACCAAGTTTATGCAGATGGCGCCTATGACCAAACAAAATGTCGAGAAGCAATTTGTGCGGCTGGGGCGGTTCCATTGATTCCCCCACGTAAAAATGCTCGCCTAAAAAAAGGAAAAAATGGAGAGCTAGTCGATAGTTATCGCAATGATGATATTTTATATATCTGGGAGTTAGGAGCGGCTGCTTGGAAACAAGATTTAGGCTATCATCGTCGAAATTTAAGCGAAACTGCAATGATGCGGCTCAAGCACTTTTTCTCTGAACGGCTCTCTTCGATCAGCTTTAAAATGCAGAAACAAGAAGTCCTGATGCGTATTCAAATTTTAAATGAGCTTAATGCTGTCAAGCTAAAAGTTGCTGCTAATCAGTGAATTATGATTTATGCAACAAGGCCATTACTCTATAGTAATTGACTCTTTCCATGGATTAGACTTTTTTAGTCCAAAAAATATTCCCATACAAGAATACGACTTAATAGAATACATGCCTAAAGACAACTATGCTTATACTAAGTCAATCCTTATGATAAGCAATACAAAGAATGATAGAGGACTTAGCTTTGACCCTAAAGTCATCCCTGCTATAATAGAAAACGAATTCAATAAAAAACTAGATAGCGAGTCAATACATATAATCAGAAGGTCATATTTTCATATGAATGGCGATTACATATTTTCATATATTCAAAACGATACAGGATCTTATATATTGGCTGATAGTATATCAAAAAAAATGGATTTATTACCAAATCAATTCATAGAATCTTCTTACCGAACCCGAATCACTAAAATAAGTCATGGACAGAAAAGAAAAAATATTAGCGGAAATAAGTAAAATTTTACTTGCCTTCAAGGAGGAGCAAGAAAATTACAAAAACCTTGTACACAAGCTTCGAAAACAAGAAATAAGTAACCCTTTAGATAAAGAGTTAAGTACGCAACTAGAATTCTATGAACAACAATTAAGAGAAACTGAAGCCTTTATCTCTGTTAATGAAGAGCTTGTAAAGGTCCTTCAGAATGAAGAACTTAGTGATGTAACAGCCTCCAGAGTACTCGATGCATTCCAAGATTCCAAAACGGTTACCGATACATATACCAGTGCTATAAAGCAGGTCCTCTCAACTATTTTTGACTTTAGTGAAAGCTCCTTTGATTATGCAAAACGCATCCTAGATAGTCTAGATTTATCCGAAAGTATTCCTTCAGAAGGAGGAATAAAAGGCTATGTTGTTGAAAAAATAACTAATAAGGCAACAAAATTAGTCCAAGATCATTTACCTCTCTTTGATGAGGTTATCGAAATATTAACGGTACTAGCCCCCTCTTCTCCAGCAGCAATTACTAAAGCGAGCCTCAGTGCGTCCTTAGAGTTAGACATAAGGAAAAAAATAATATATGAAAAAACAGAAGATCTAAAAGGTGTCACTAAAATCAATTTACAACTCAAGAGTTTTTTAAAAAAAATAAATTCGGATGAATCCTTAAGCCTGCCTAGTAAATATATCAAATTTAAGGTTTTCATAGAGTCTATTCATGAGGCCTCAGAGAATTTGGAAAAGTCAAATCTAACATTAGACAATCAGGTCGATCGTTTAATGAAAGCCTCATTACAAGAACTTTTTGAAAAATCTAATACCTCTGTCACCCAAACTTGTGAATATACCACTTTTCCGCTGGATGGAAATATGGTTGATCCATCAAAAGTTATTAAAACAAAGTTTACAAATGATGAAGATATCAATAAAGAGATTTTTAGAATAGCATTCCCTGGAAAAACGACTCAAGTTGCATCTCTTCTTGAGTTAAAAAAAGTATTTCCTAATACAATTATTTACTATCAAGGTCAAGGATTAGCAAGTACAGGAATTGACCAATATAAGACATCTAATAATTATGAATCATTGGCGACTGAATTATTTAAAGAGGAAAGAAAAGAAAAAGTAGTTGATTTTAATCAAACTGAAGATGGTTGCCCCTCTACAGCTTCTCAATATGCCAACTCCTTAGCCAAAAGACGGAGACAAGAGGCCCAAGATCGAGAAGAGCAAAAAGAAAGAATAGCTCTTCAAGCCAAAGCCAGAACTTTTGGAATTGATCCAACAACAGTAAAATATGGCTCTCTTAAGGAGTTAAAAGAAATTATTGCTGAGCATGAGTTATTAGGTAAAATAAAGGGGCTTGGCCAATAATGCAAGACGGTATGGAGTGGATGAAGAGATAGTTCTCCGACTCATTGCAGCTAGAGCGGATGCTTCTGGTTTTCATGAGGAAATTGCCAAGACCGATAAGTACAAGAAAGAAATTCAGGTAAAAAAAGAGTTGAGTGATAAAAATGTTGCTTTTGGCCAAGAGCTCCAACTGAATAAGACCTATCTGCTCAGTAATACCTTTGGTATTTACAGTAAAGAGGAGAGCAGATATGAAAAGGAGTTTGGTGGAATTTTCCTCGATAACTTTCAGGTTAAAATCAAGGAGATGGCAAGGCGAATAGCAACTACCAAGGCTACACAATTGATTTTCAGGGCTACTTTTAGACATTCATACAATGAAGGTACAGTTAAGGAGGTCTGCCAAAAAATGACAACACGCTTAAATAAGCAGCTCAAGGAACTGAAAGGCAAAGACTTTCAACCTCTCCGCTATAAGCTGAACGAAGTTAAACGCGCACAATCAAAAGATATGGCAGGTTACTTTGTTTTGCTTAAAGAGTAAAGGCAACGCTCATTCTGGTAGCATTGCGGAGCAATACCGCTGTTGTATGGCTGCTGCTTTCAAGCTGCAGCCACAGCTAGCAGGCGGCGAAGCCGCCGCAGGCTTAGGGATGGACAGCAGTGGCCGTCAGGCCAGACCAAGCGGGCATAGCCCGCGCAGGGCCGAGCAGAGAGCGAGCTGCGAAACAGCCCGGCCCGCCCATCGGGCGGGCAAGCCCCAGAAAATAATCAGCAAAACTGACGATTTGTCAGAAAAAAAGCCTTGGCACAACTTTAATGTTGCAAGATTGTATATAAAAATGTAGTTTAAGCGCCTAAAAGGGCTAAACCGCAACCCCATACAAATCCTTCAGTAAAAAATCGCTTTTTATGTTTGATCAAAATGAATTTAAGAAGTACGCTGTCAAGCATCTTAATATGGACAGCCTACACCTAGAACAATACGCACAGCAATCTACTCGCGGCATGATGCCTCGCATCCCTCAAATTGGCAACTTTACGCCCAATGTGATTGAGGAACGCCAAATGAATGTAGCTGCTGTAGACGTTTTCTCTCGCCTGATGATGGACCGCATTATCTTTCTTGGCGTAGGAATCAACGATTATGTAGCCAATGTGGTGCAAGCGCAGTTGCTTTTCTTGGAGTCTACCGACCCCAAAAGAGATGTGCAGATTTTTGTCAATAGCCCCGGTGGTTCTGTCATCGCAGGTCTAGGGATTTATGACACTATGCAGTATATTGCCCCCGATGTGGCCACAATTTGTACCGGTTTGGCGGCCTCTATGGGCGCTGTACTTTTGGCCGCTGGAGAAAAAGGAAAACGGAGCTGTTTGCCCCACTCTAGAGTGATGATTCACCAGCCTTTGGGCGGTATGCAAGGCCAAGTTTCTGATATGGAAATCTCTTACAAATTGATCAAAGAGCTCCAAAAAGAACTCTATGACATTTTGGCTAGCCATACGGGCCAACCTTACGATATTATTGAAAAAGATTGTGACCGTGACAACTGGATGCGCGCCAATGCCGCCAAAGAATACGGCCTGGTGGATGAAGTACTCCGCCGCCAAAAATAAGGGCTAACCAACTGCCCAATCGTTCAGCCCATTGATGCCCCAGGCCTCAAGGGCTGAACCTTTTTATGTGAGCGCCTAGCCAAGAGGCAAGGCTATAATGAACCAAGAAGAATGTCTAAAAAACAAAAAGAACCCCACTGCTCTTTTTGCCAACGCCCCAAGTCTGAGGCCCAAATGCTAATCGCTGGCATCGAAGGCTATATCTGTGAGTTTTGTGTAGAGCAAGCCCATGCCATTATTAGCGAAGAACTGTTGCAGCCCAAAGGCGAAGCATTTGATGCAGATGCCCTGCCCGAACTAGTTCGCCCAATGGATATTAAGGCGCATCTGGACCAATACGTGATTGGCCAAGAACAAAGTAAAAAGATTCTGGCCGTGGCCGTTTATAACCACTATAAACGTATCCGTGAAGAAGCCAAATACCAAAAGAAAATCCAAGAAGAGGAGATCGTAGAGGTCGAAAAATCTAATGTGGTTATGGTTGGCCGCACCGGAACAGGAAAAACCCTGCTGGCCAAAACAATCGCCAAAATGCTTAATGTTCCCTTCACTATCGTCGATGCCACCGTCTTTACTCAAGCCGGCTATGTGGGCGAAGATGTGGAAAGTATGCTGACCCGCCTCTTGCAAGCTTGCGACTATGATGTGGCCGCCGCCGAAAGAGGAATCGTCTATATCGACGAAATTGATAAAATTGCCCGCAAAGGCGATAATCCCTCTATCACCAGAGATGTTTCTGGCGAAGGCGTGCAGCAATCATTGCTCAAAATGCTAGAAGGTACCGATGTTTTGGTCCCCCCCCAAGGTGGCCGCAAACATCCCGAACAAAAAATGGTAAAACTCAATACCAAAAATATTCTCTTCATCTGTGGCGGCGCCTTCGCCGGCGTAGAAAAAAATATCGCCCGCAGAATCAATAGCCAAGTGATTGGCTTTGCTAAGGAAGAAGAGGAAAGAGTAGACCGCGAAGATCTCTTGCAGTTCGTTAGCCATCATGACCTCAAGTCTTTTGGTATTATTCCCGAACTGCTTGGCCGAATGCCCGTGCTCACTTACCTCAACCCCCTCGATCGCGCTACCCTGCGCTCTATCCTAACAGAGCCCAAAAATGCCCTGATCAGACAGTATCAACGCCTCTTCGAACTCGAAGGAATCCGCCTCGAAATTGAAGAAGCCGCCCTCGATTTTATCGTGGAAAAAACCCTAGATTATAATCTCGGCGCCCGTGGCCTCCGCTCTATCTGCGAAGCCATTATGACCGACGCCATGTTTGAATTGCCCTCGCAAGAGGTCGATGAGTTTATCCTAACCCTAGATTATGCCAAGGAAAAACTTAGCAAACGCAAGCTAGCCAGCATGAGCGCCGCCTAATCGTGACGAGCCATATATTATATAGAGATGAGTTTCTCCCTGTAGAGGCTCATCTCTTTTTTTACTATTTTTAGGGGCCTCCCGCCTTCGGCGGGCGCTACGTTCGGCAGCTCGCTGCTCGCTCGGCCCTGCGCAAAAAACAAGTTTTTGCTGGCTCTGCGGCTGCGCCGCACTGCCTACCATCGCTAGGCCAGTCGCTTCGCTCCTATGCGGGCCTTCGGCCCTGCCAAACGCAAAAGATAGGGCCAGTTAAATGAGTTCAAGAACTTCTTTATTATCTTTGCCCCCTCCTCATTACTTAATTTCTTTCCTATGTCTACTTTTCAACGTTTTGCCTTAGTCATCCTAGACGGTTGGGGCCTAGGTCCAGACCCCCAACGCAGCGCCCTGGCCCAAGCCGATACCCCCTTCATCAATAGCTTGTTGCGCAATTACCCCAATAGCCAATTGACTACTTTTGGCCAGGCCGTTGGCCTGCCCCAAGGCCAAATGGGCAACTCCGAAGTGGGACATATTCACCTGGGGGCAGGCCGTCTGGTCTATCAAGAACTCAGCAGAATCAATAAAGAAATTGTAGAGGGCCACTTCTTTGAGCAAAAACAACTCAAAGCCGCTATGCAAGCGAGCAAAGCCTCTAAATTACATCTAGTGGGCCTCCTCTCCGATGGTGGGGTGCATGCCCATATCGATCACCTCAAGGCACTCTCCCAAATGGCCAAGGAAGAAGGCCTCGAAAAGGTCTTTATTCACGCAATTACCGATGGCCGAGATACCGCCCCTAATGGCGGCAAAGAATATATTCAAGAGCTAGAGAAAAGCATCGCCCAACACCCTAGCCAAATAGCCTCTGTTATTGGCCGCTATTATGCTATGGACCGAGACCAGCGCTGGGAACGTACCCAAAAAGCCTATGCACTCTGGACCCAAGGCCAAGGTGCTGCCGTAAATTCTGCCCAAGAAGCCATAGAAAAGAGTTATGCAGCCGGCCAAAGCGATGAGTTTGTCGAAGCTTATTATATGCAAGATGACAAAGGCCAACCCTTGGCCCAAATCGAAGCAGGAGATGTAGTCATTTTCTATAATTTCCGCACCGACCGCCCCCGCCAAATTTGCCGCGCCTTGGTCGAAGAGGCTTTCCCAAATGAAGGAATGCAGCCCCTAGATATTCGCCTGTATACAATGACCCGCTATGACGAAAGTTTTCAAAAAACGCAAGTCATTTATGAAAAACAAGACCTCAGCCAAACCTTAGGCGAATGCCTGGCCCAGGCCGGCAAAAGCCAAATCCGTATTGCCGAAACCGAAAAGTATCCACATGTCACTTTCTTCTTTAATGGAGGCCGAGAAGAGCCTTATCCCAAAGAAAGACGGATTATTATCCCTTCGCCCAAAGTAGCTACCTACGATTTGCAGCCAGAAATGAGCGCCTACCCACTAACCCGACGCATTATAGAAGAACTAGAAGAGGCCAAACCCGATTTCCTCTGTCTCAATTATGCTAATGCCGATATGGTGGGCCATACTGGCGTTTTTGAGGCCGCCATCAAAGCCGCCGAGGCCGTAGATGAATGCCTGCAAAAGTTGGTGCATCAGCTCATTAAGCAAAATTACGGAATGATTATTCTAGCCGATCATGGCAATTCTGATTATATGATTAATGACGATGGCAGCCCGGATACGGCCCATACTACCAACCCCGTCCCCTGTATTTTTGTGGCCAAGGATGTCGATAATTACCAAATCAAAGATGGAAGCTTGGCCGATATTGCCCCCACTATTTTACAGGCCATGAACTTGCCCGTTCCCGAACTCATGCAGGGCCAAAACTTATTGACAAACGATTAGAAGAGATGCCTTTAGCTGCCGCCAAAAAAGAACAAAATTTATATCCCCAAAAGGGCCGCCACAACAGCTACGCCTTTTTGGCCCTCAGCCTACTACTTTATTTGTTGGGCGGGCTGCTTTTGCTATCTACCTATGGCCAATCGAGCCTCAAACAACTCCGAGAAAGCATTCCCTTTTATATAGAGTTGGCCGATGGGGCCAATGAGGCCGAGGTCTTCCGCTTTCAAAAGGAGCTGGCCAGCCAAGATTATATCAAAGAGGGGAGCCTACAATATATTTCTAAAGAAGAAGCCCTAGAAGAAATGCTGGCCGATGGCGACCTCAAAGAAGAAGACATTTTGGTCCTTGGCGAAAACCTTTTGCCCAATGCCATTAGCTTTCAGATGAAGAGCGAAGCCCTGGGCCAATATGCCGAACAACTAGAAGCTTTGGAAAAAGAAGAGTTTGTGGTAGAGGTGAGCTATGCGCAAACGCCTTTGTTGGGCGGAGAAGATTGGCTGAGCCGCCTGAGCTGGCTGAGCAGTATTTTTGTCCTCTTTTTTGTTTTGCTAGCCCTCACGCTACTGCGGCATCATTTGCGGTTGCAGCTGCTCAGCAACCGAGAACAAATTGAATTGCTGCAAATTGTTGGGGCCAATCCCGATTTTTTGCGCCGCCCTTTTTTGCAAAAAAGTATTTATAATGGCTTATATTGCGGGGCCTTGGCCAGCCTTGCCCTCTTATTGAGTATTTTGGCCCTAGGCTTTTGGCCTTACCTCAGTTTTGGCGCTCTTCTCAGCAATAGCTTGCTGCTTTTGGCCTTTGGCTTGGGGATTTCTTGGCTAAGCAGTTGGTATAGCTTAAAAAAATATATGGCCCAACCTCTTTCTTTTTGGCGCCAAGAACAAAAATAATAGCATGAGTAGAAAAACTAAAAAAGCGCAGCGCGAGCTGCTATACGGCAAAAAACATTATATGATAATGGGCGCAGCCGTTTTGTTGGTCATCATTGGGTTTTTCCTAATGTCTGGTGGCGGAATGGAAGACCCCAATGTTTGGAAGCCCGAAGAAATTTATAGCTTCCGCCGAATTACGCTGGCCCCTTTTGTGGTCCTTTTGGGCTTGGCTGTTTTTGCCTATGCGCTCTTTTTCCAAACGCCAGAAGATAAGGCGGCAGAGCAGGCTTATCAAGAGCAGTATCCTGCAGAAGAAATAGAAGCGCCCAAAACAATTTAGTAATTAGGAGGACTTTGGGGCCCGCGGCCAGCTAGCTGGCCGCCGCTATGCTGCGGGGCTCACAAGACTGTTCGGCCCTTCAGCCGCCTGTGGCGGCTTCGGTCTGGCCTTCGGCCACCCCTTCGCAGCGCTGGGCCGCCCAACTATCTTTTCTCTTTTGGCCCTATTCTTTGGCGGCGGGGCTTTCCCTTTTAAGCGGTATTCGTCGCTGCGCTCCTCATGCGTAGATAGTTCCCGCCCACCCACCCCTCTGCGGGATTCCTTAGGGGAATCCCTTCGGGGAGTGTTTGGGTGTTTTCTGGTCCTGAAGGCCCGAAGGGCCGTCGGCTGAGGGATGGAAAAGGGGGCGGCGAAGCCGCAGAGCCAGCAAAAATGCGAAGCATTTTTGCGCAGGGCCGAGCAGACCTGCGAGCCCTGACAACCAGCCCCTATAGGGGCGCCAGTTCGACGACCAACGGGAGTACACAGCCCGACCCGCCCGCAGGGCGGGGCAGCCCCAAAAAAATAAAAAAATAGATCCGCAGCAGACAAAGCGGCAAAAAAAGGCATGGAAAACTACATCTACAATATTATTCTGGGCATTGTACAGGGGCTAACCGAGTACCTACCTGTGAGCAGTAGCGGCCATATTGAGTTGGCCAAATATTTTTTGGGTTACACGCCAAAAGACAGCCTGACGCTATCGGTTGTCTTGCATGTGGCCACTGTGATTAGTACCTTGATTGTGCTTTGGAGAGAAGTGGCCAGGGTGCTCAGGGGGCTGTTTCAGTTTGCTTGGAATGAAGAGCTGCAGTTTTCGCTCAAAGTGGTTATTTCTATGCTGCCGGCGGCAGTAGTGGGCCTCTTATTTGATGAGCAAATTGAGCAACTTTTTGAGGGGCAGATTATCTTGGTGGGGCTAATGCTTTGGCTAACGGGAGCTTTACTCTTTTTGGCTGATCGGGCCAAAATAACCAATAAAAAAGTAAGTTATAAAGATGCCTTTTTGATTGGTTTATCGCAGGCCGTGGCGCTGTTGCCGGGGGTTTCTCGATCGGGCTCTACCATTTCGACCTCTGTTTTGCTCAAAATTGACAAAGAAGAGGCGGCTCGTTTTTCCTTCCTGATGGTCATTCCCTTAATTTTGGGCAAGCTGGCTAAAGATTTGCTCAGTGGAGATTTGGAGTTGAATACAGCAGAGAGTTTGCCTTTGTTGGCGGGTTTTTTTGCGGCCTTGATTGTGGGTGTTTTTGCTTGTAGCTGGATGCTCAACTTGGTCAAAAAAGGGAAATTGCTCTATTTTTCTATTTATTGCTTTGTTATGGGAGGGCTAGCTATCTTGGCCAAATTGCTGATGGGTTAGTTGGACCGAAACAAAGCGAAGATGAGATTTGCTTATGTCCAGAAAGATATTGACAAGCCTATTTATTTGCTTTTTTGCCTTAGGGCTTTGGGGGCAAAAGGGGCCAAAAATTTGGTTGCCCAATGGCTCTTTTGAAGGGGCGCCCAGAGATGCGCTACATCCGGAGGGCTGGGAAAGCAGCAGTTATAATTCTACGCCCGATATTTTGCCGGGGCCTTGGGGGGTTTATCAGCGCCCAACAGATGGGAATACTTTTATGGGGCTGATTTGTCGAGAAGACGGCACATTTGAGTCGGTAGCGGCCAAACTGCCCAAGGCCTTAAAGAAGGACAAATGTTATAAATTTGAGTTGGACCTCTCTCGTTCGCAGGCCTATGCGGGTTATACGGGGGCGGCCTGTTTTCGTTTGTGGGGGGCCAAAACTGCGGAGGAGCCATTGCAGTTATTGGCCAGCTCGGCGCCAATTGCGCACTATGAATGGAAAACATATCAGTTCAACTTCATTACTAAGGCCAAATATTCCTATATTATTATAGAATGCTACTACAAAACGCCAACATTGCTTCCTTATCGGGGCAATATTCTCATTGATCGTTTTTTGTATTTTGAATATTGTGAACGCGCCTAGTTATGTCTCAAAAAATACTTGATGAATTAGCCAAAACGAGCATTCAGCTGATGCTGAAAGAGGCTTTTTATGGTCATTTTTTTTCTTCTTTGCTTAGGGATGTGAGCCAAGAGACCGAAACTATGGCCCTGCGTTTGGGTGGCAGTCAAATGCTCAAGCTCTTGGTAAACCCCAACTACTGGGAGGAAAAGCTCCAAGGGGCAACGCCCAAGCAAACGGCTGCACTGCGTTATGGGGCCATCAAGCATCAGATTTTGCATATTGTGTTTAAGCATATTTTGCGGGCCAAGGATTTTGGGAACAAGCAACTCTATGGTATTGCTGCCGATTTGGCCGTCAACCAATATATTGATTCGGACCAATTGGAGGAAGAAGCTATACGTTTAGAAGATTTTCCAGATTTTTCTTTGGAGCGTGGCCAAAGCTTAGACTACTACTACAACCGCCTATCCGATGAGCTAGAAGAGATGATGAATGGGGGAGGAGGCAGCGAAGAAAATGAGGAATTTAATTCGGCCCAACAAAAATTGCAAGCGCTCTTAGAAGAAGAGCATCCGCATTTGGAGCAGCATGCTTTTTGGGATGATATTCAGCAGCAGAGCCCCTCGGAGCAAAAAATTATGGAGGCCTTTGTCAATGATGCCATCCAAAATAGCTTAGCGCGCTTAAAGACGAGAAATTATACCAATTTGCCGGCCCAATTGCAGGAGTATTTGGACCAACTGATGAAGAGTTTGCAGCCCAGCATCAATTGGCGGAGAACCCTGCGGCTTTTTGCGTCCTCTAGTAGCCGAACCCGCATCAGAAATACGATCAAAAAGCCCTCGAAGCGTTATGGAACAAGCCCCGGAATTAAAATTCAACGCAAACAGAAAATTGGGGTAGCCCTAGATAGCTCGGGCTCTGTCAATCAAGAGGAATTGCAGCTCTTTTTTAGTGAGCTCTATCATATTTGGAAACAAGGGGCCGAAATCATGCTGGTTGAATGCGATGTTGATATTCAACGCATCTATCCCTATAAAGGTAAAACGCCCGAGCTGGTTCAAGGCCGTGGCGGCACCCGCTTTGACGCTCCCATCAAATGGGCCAATGAAGATTATCGGCCCGATGCCTTAATCTATTTTACCGACGGCTTTGCTGCCAAACCCGAAGTTCGCTGCCGCATCCCCTTGCTCTGGATGATTAGCCCCAATGGCTTGGCCGCCGAAAATTGGGATAGCCTGCCCGGCCGAAAAGTTAAAATGCAAAGCAAAGGCGGTTTCTGATTTTTTTTTGTATCATTGAAGACGTAGATCAACAAAAAAAGAGGTCTACTATTGTACACCCAATTTCTATCCTATGAAACAAATTTACCTTTTGTGTTTTAGCTTGCTACTCATGGCTTGCCAAGGCGATGCTCCCCAAAAAGAAACAACTGTCTTAACCACCGAAAAACTTACCGGAGAATGGCTCTGCGTAGCCGGCAGCATTGATGGCAATAGCGAAGATGTGCTGTTTGTTGAAGATTCTGCCAAGCAACAGGCTGGCGCAAGACTAAAGTTTTTGGCCGAAGAACAACTCGATTTTGCACTGCTCGAACAGTTTGGCCTCAATAATCCAGAAGCCTATAAAATTGAAGATAAGCAACTGATTGTTGGCGGCGGACAACTCAAAATTGATGTGCTAGAAGCCAAAGAGGACGAACTGAAACTCAAAATCCTTTTCCAAGAAAGAGATATTCGTATGCAGCTCAAAAAGCAGTAAAACTATTGGTCCTAACGACACCAATCGTAGAAAAAGTCTTTGTAACGAAGACAAAGGGAGTCCGGAAAGGGCTCCTTTTCTCTTTGTGCCCGATAGGCCGCATCTAGTTTTATCGTAATATAATAGACCTCTAAAGAATTAACCCCCTCCAATTCATAAAAACTATCTAACCGATGCACTAAGCTGTCAATGTCATGATGAAATGGACTCTCTTTTTTCTCTTCTTCAGTTAAACCCTCGGCCAAAATATCCTTGCTCTGCCCCGAAGGCATAATTAACATAAAACCCCCAATGCCTACAGCTACTACAATCAACCCAATGACCCTTTTCTCGGCCACCAAGCCCGTAGCCAATCCCCCCAATACCAAAAGAACCAAAACCACCGAAATAATTTTACGGGTGGTCGGATGCATACTCCCCTGATCCGTTCCCGCTTCAGGCTCCTCAAAAACAAACCCAATCACCGGAAGAGCACGCAGGGTCTCCATCTCAAATTGCTCAGTAATAAAGGTTTCATCAGCCCTCTTTCCCTGGGTAACCACAAAAACAACAATGATAATCGGTATGAGAATTAGACGCGGAATCCGCCCCTTATTAGTCCGAAACCAAATTAAACTAAAGGGAATCAAAATCCATAAAATCCGAATAATCGAATGCAAACTATAAGAGGTGTCCGCCCCATTCAAATCCGCACTGTTAAACATACAACGAAGCAGCCACCAATAAGAAGAGGCCGTCAAACCCAACCAGTTGCCCAAAAAACTAATACTCACTAAGGGAACCTGGAAAATTAAGGCCACCACATTGACAAAAATAAATAGAGCCGTGGGAACCACAATAAACCAAATAAAAGACCCCACAATCCCCCGAGTAATCGCAATCGCACGGTCTACCCCACGTACCTCTAAGTAGTTGTTAAAACGAGAAATAAGGAAGAGCAAAACAATCAAAGCCACAAATAACCCCATCAAAAGAACAGGAGAGGTCAGTAGCTGCTGAACAAGGTCTAACCAAGATTTTAATAGTAACATGGACAAGGCTTTGTCCTAAAAGTACAAAAAAAAAAGAGGCGATTTGCCTCTTTTCTTCTTAGAACTACTTCTTCAATTCCTCTTTCAATTTATCCTTGTAGCTTTTCCGAAATTTATTCACCTTCGGACTAATCACCGCCGAACAATAAGGATTCTTGTTCGCATTCAAATTATAATAGTCCTGATGATAATCCTCCGCCGAATAAAAACGATCAAAAGCCACAACCTCCGTCACAATAGGATCCGAAAACTCCACCGCCATCTTCGCCTTCACCTTTTCCGCTGCCGCTTTTTGCTCTTCCGAATGATAAAAAATAGCCGAGCGATATTGCGTCCCCACATCATTCCCCTGCCGATTGAGCGTCGTCGGATCATGCGTAAAGAAAAAGACCTCCAATAAGTCAGTATAAGATAATACCTCCGGGTCAAAAGTGATCTGGACCACCTCCGCATGCCCAGTCGTCCCAGCACAAACCGCTTTGTAAGTCGGGTTTTCTACCTGCCCGCCAGCATAACCAGATACTACTTTTTTGACCCCCTTGAGGTCCTGAAAAATGGCCTCTACACACCAAAAACAACCCGCGCCTAAGGTGGCCACCGCTAATCCTTCCATAGATTCTACCGTTTTGTCGCTCGCGCCTACTACAGCAGGGCTGTTGGCCGGCCCACAAGCGTATTGACATAAAATTAGTACACTAACAACCAACGAAAATAATGGTTTCCACATAGTTCTTTTCTTTTAAAACGAAATATTTTATCCTTCAGATGTTGATTTGGGGCTGCCCCGCCCTGCGGGCGGGTCGGGCTGTTTCGTGGCTCGCAGGTCTGCTCGGCCCTGCGCCGCCTTCGGCGGCTGGGTCTGGCCTTCAGCCACCACTGTCCATCCCTCAGCCAGGCTGGGCAAAGCCCAGCCTTCTGGCGCCAAAAGGATTTTACCAGAACTTAACACTATAGTAAACAAAATTAATTATTTTGTTGCTATTAGCGTTATTTTTAGCTAACTTTAGCTGTATTTAAAAATTTAGCGATGAGTAAATATCCTTTTCCCGAATCCTTTTTGCATTATATCTGGCGCTTTCAATTATACGACAAGCGTTTTTTGCGCACTGCCGAAGGCCAAGAAATTCAGTTGGTTTATCCGGGCCACTGGAACCAGCATGCCGCCGGCCCCGATTTTTCCGATGCCCGAATTTATATTGGGGGCACCCTTTGGGCCGGGCAGGTGGAGGTCCACAAACGCGCCTCTGATTGGCTGCGGCATGGACACCAAAACGACCCCAATTATGAAAATGTCATTTTGCATCTGGTCTATGATGAGGACCAAGTTATTCGGCGGGCAGATGGTAGCCGCTTGCCCGCCTTGGCCTTGCGGGGACGCATTTCTCCCGCCCTCTTTGAGCAGGGGATGCGCTTGCTCGGCGAGCTAGAACAGCCCATCGCCTGTGGGCCGCAACTTCCCCAAATAGACCCCTTAGAATGGTCCATTTGGTTAGAACGCCTAACCATTGAGCGCTTAGAGCAAAAAGCGGCGGCCTTGCGCAAGCGCCTAAGCCATTGGCGAGGCGATTGGACCGCCTGTTTCTATGAACAGCTCATTGCTCATTTTGGTTTGGGCCAAAATGCCGAAAACTTTCAGCGCCTAGGGCAGGCTTTGCCTTATCGGCTTTGGCGAAAGTATTTGGGCCGGCCCAAACAGCTAGAGGCCCTCTTTTTTGGGCGAGCCGGCTTTTTGGCCCAAACAGAAGATGACTATAGCCAGGCTTTGGCCCAAGAGTATGCTTATTTGCAAGAAAAGGAGCTGCTCGGAACGGCCCTGCCCTTAGCCTGGAATTTTGGGGGCTTGCGTCCTTCAGCTTTGCCTAGTTTTCGCCTTGTTCTTTTGCTTGGGCTTTTGCAAAAGGAAAAGCTTTGGTCCAAATTTATGGAGGTAGACTCCCTAAAAGCTTTGCAGGCTTTATTTGGCGTTAAAATAAATTCTCCCTATTGGCTGAGCCATTATCGCCTAGGGAAAAAAAGCCAGGCCCGTAAGCAGAAAAGCTTGGGCAAGGAGAGTATTCAGTTGCTTTTTATCAATTTTTTGGCCCCTTTTCGCTTTTTGCATGCTCAGGCCAATGGCCAAGAAAAAGAGGTTGAGTTGCTGCTTGATCTATTAGGGCAGTTGCCCGCAGAAAATAATCAGATTTTGAGAAATTGGGGAGGCTGGGATATTTCGGCCAAGGATGCACAGCAGTCGCAGGCCCTGATTCAACTCTATAAGTGTTATTGTGTAGAGCGCCGTTGTTTGTCTTGTAGTATTGGCCACCGCCTGATTCGTAACCAAGCCTTGGAGCCCTAAAACGGCCCAATTTGGCCAAAGGCCAAAACGGCTGAGGGATGGATAGTGGTGGCCGAAGGCCAGACCCAAGTTTTTTGAAGCGAAGCGAAAAAAACTGCAGGGCCGAGCAGACCTGCGAGCCACGACAGAGCCCGACCCAAGGCCGTAGGCCGCAGGGGCAGCCCCAAAAAACATAAAAAAAAGGCACCCAACAAAAGTTGAGCGCCTCTCTTATTCTAGATCGCTAGTGACTAGTGATCGTGACCTTAGTGGCTTTCTTCTTTAGCTTCGCCTTCAGGAGCAGCTTCACCCTCAGCAGGAGCAGCTTCACCTTCACCTTCAGTTGTAGCTTCAGTTTCAGGAGCGGCCTCAGTGTTGCCTTCTTCCTGTGCTTTCTCACCACCTTCTTTGGTAGTTTCTTCTTGTTTTACTTCTTCTTTCTTGGGAGCTTCTTCACCGCAAGAAGTGATAGCAAAAGCGAAAACCATTACGAACAATAGATTCAAAAATTTCATGGTTGGAATGTTTGATAGATCAAAAAAATGTGAATAGTCTGAATATATACAATAAGTAATTATTGTCTAATTTATTGGCGCTTAGCGCTCTAGCGTAAGTAGTGCCTCTTCTCCATCAGGAGATTTGGCTGTGATGGCAAGGGTTTTATCCTCCCATTTTTCAATGGTCCAAGTTTCTGGAGCATCATTGCTATTGGTTACCTTAATAAGGTTTTCCTCCTCGATTAGCTCATAATCAGCAGCGGAATTATCTTCTTGGTTGAGCATCGATACCTTTCCGTCGGCATTAAATTCAATGATCATCGCTCCCTTTTCTATTTTTTCATTGTCCATGTCAATAACATACCACTTGCCCAAAAGTGTTTTTTCGGCAGGCTTAGTGGCTGCTTCTTTTTGGCTACTATCTTGCGCCAGTTCGGCGCTTTTAGGTTCGTTATTGTCTACTTTGCTGGCTTCATTGTTACAAGAAAAAAGAGCCAAGCTAAATAGCAAAAATAGGAAAGCGTGAAAAACCTTTTTCATTTGGTGTAATTTCTACTTGAGTGTAAAGTCAAGCTAGGTTGATTTAAAAAGCGGCTACAAAATTAAACAAAAGTCTAGTAAGCTATTTAAATCCTAGGTTAATTTTTGATGTATTTGCTACTTTTTTTAGGGGGAGCATTCTTTTAGCCAAGAAAAAAAGGAAATAATCGTTAAATTATTGACTTAAGCTCTATAGGAGCACTGCAATTTATTAAGTTTTCTTTAACAACTTAGCAATATGGATCCCAAACATCAAAAAAATTTAGATTTTCTGCAAGAGCAGAGTCCGCTTTCGGCAGAAGAGAATGTAGAAATTTTTGATCGGCATAAATATGATTTGCGGCTTTCTTTCTGGGAGGCGCTTTGGCCAAGGGAAGAAAAAGAGGCTTTATTTCAAATTTATGAGGGGGCCGATAATGCTATGCAGCAGCGTTTGGAGGCTTTAGAAAAGTTGTTGTTATTTTATTGTCCCAATCCAAAATTCAAGGCTGTTATCTTGGATCTAAAGCGGAGGAAGACGGTGAAAATTAAGGCCACAACTGCCGAGAATTTGCAAAAGTTCCGAAGGATTCCAACAAAAGCAGAAATTTTGCGATTTTTTGATGCTTTGGGCAGCAAGGATGAAGCTTTGGCGGCTCGTTTATTATTGGGCCTACAAGATTTTGGTCGAGAAGTAGCTACTCAAGAGCGCTACATTCAGATGATGGCCGAGGCCGATGATTTGGCCCTAGCAGATGCGGCCCTAACGCTTTTGGCCCGTATTCCGGGGGCTTTTGTTCGTTCTTTGCCGCTCTATCAGTTTTTGTTGCATCAGCCCAATCGCCGATTTCAGGTGCTCAAGAATTTGCAGGGAGCCAGAGGCCTAAATCCAGAGTTATTATTTAGTTTTTTTCGGCCCATCATTGGTGATTATGAGCGTTTGGCTCGTACAGATGGCATGATGAACGACCTTTGGCCAGAAATGCAGTTGATCCGGAGCATTTTGTCCAATAATGGGGGAGGAGGCCGAGTCTGGCAATTTGAATCAGAGGTACTGAAGTAAGAAAAAAAGACCAAAGCTAAACTAGCTTTGGTCTTTGGCTTTTAGGCCTCTTCGCAGCCATCAAATAGCTCATTGAAGTAAGGCTCTTTTTTTAGGTCGTTATAGCAGCCATTAAAAATAATTTCGCCCTTATCCAAAACAATCACTCGTTTACAGCGGGCGGCCAGCTCAGAAGAGCGGCTAACGGCCACTAGGGTCCAAGGCGCATTAGGTGCAGTAAGCAAATTGGTCAACATCCGCTTTTCTCTACTCTCTAAGCCTACCAATAGGTTTTCTGCTGCCAAAAAACGGGGATGGTCCACAATACAACGGGCCAATAAAATCTTTTTGATGGTTGATTGCGATAAGCCCTGCCCATCGGAGGGAATAATGGCATCTAAGCCTTCTGGATGCTCCTGCAAAAAGCGGTCAAGCCCCACCGCCCGACAAGTAGAAAGGACATCCTGGGCCGTAACATCTTTTCGCCCCATAGCAATGTTTTCTAGCAAATTGCCATAAAATAAATGCTCCTCTCTCAAATAATCGCCCATATAAGAGCGCAAACTACTCAAATTGAGGTTGCGAATGGGCATTTGGTTGTAATCAATGGTCCCCTTAAAGTTTTGGTACAAGCCCAGCAAGATCCGCAAAAGAGTAGTTTTTCCCGAATCGGCAAAACCCGTAATGCAAAGGTGCTCTCCTCCACCCAACTCAAAGGAAATCTCTTTGAGCACCGGCGGCATCATCGGTTCTGGATGATAACTCATTTTGTGTACCCGAAGATGAATCCCTTTGTTTCCAACAATTTCCTGAAAATCAATGCCTTTTTCTTCTTCTAAAGGCAAATCCGTAACATGCGCAATTTTCTCAATGGCCGTAAGGACATCAAAAACGGTTTCCATGCTCAAAATAATTTTCTCCAAGGCATTGAGCACCATGATAATCATGATTTCTGCCGCAACAAATTGCCCAATGTTCATTTCATTGGAAATGACCAAGCCTCCACCCAATAACAAAAGAGCCAAGGTAGCGCCTCCCCGAACACCCACCATGCTCATAAACTGCTGCCGATAAACCGCAAAATGACTCTGCCGATGCTTGAGGTAACTGCCCACCAATTCGTCGGTTTTCTCTAAGGGGTACTGGGTGCGCCCAGCCAACTTAAAAGAGCCCATGGTCCGCCCCAATTCCTCCAACCAATAGGCAACTTTGTACTTATATTTAGATTCTCTTAAACTACTGGCCAAACCTTCCTGATAGGTAAAGTATAAAATAGCTACCAACACAAATAATAAGGTCAAACCAAAAAAGACAAAGAAAGGATGATAGCTGGCCAACAAAATTAACCCAAAGAGTATTTGTAATACAGAAGCCGGCAAATCAATGATGAGCTTGGGCACCCCCTTCTGCACCGATAAAGTGTCAAAAAAACGGTTGGCCAATTCAGGCGCATAAGCCTCCCGAATGCTCTCCATCTTGAATCTCGGAATCCGATAGGCAAACTCAAAGGCCGAACGAGTAAATATTCGCTGCTGAATCCCCTCCGCAATCAATACTTGCATATAACGACTGATGCCCACCGCCACACTGGCCCCCGTAATCAAAAAACAGAGGGTGTACCAACTGGTCGTGGTCTCTCCAATCGCAATGTAGTTAATAATCGCTTGTATCCCCAAAGGAATCCCCAAGCCTAAAAGACCCGCAAAAAAAGCGTAAAAACTGACTAAATAAATATCTTTGCGGTCAAGGTATAACATCTTGCCTAACCGCTTGAGCGGCTTAAAAGAAGGCTGAACTGAAGCCATAAGATGATTTAGAAGGGGTTGAAATGATAGTAATACTATCAAAAGTACGGTTTCCTATTCCACAACAGCAAAAAAAAGCAAAGGTTTTTATGCTAGATCTAGATTTTTATCAAAACATTAAGAAGGAGTTGGCCAATGGGCAAACGGAATTGGTGGCGGTTTCCAAAACTAAACCCGCTGCCGCTATTCAAGCCCTCTACAATCAAGGACAACGCATTTTTGGCGAAAATAAGGTGCAGGAACTCCTAGAAAAGGCCGAAAGCCTCCCCAAAGATATTGAATGGCACCTAATTGGCCACCTACAGCGCAATAAAGTGAAATATATTGCCCCTTTTGTGAGCCTGATTCATGCCGTAGATAGCCTCCGTCTCTTAAAGGAAATTAACAAGGAGGCCAAAAAAAATAACAGAACCATTTCCTGCCTGCTCCAATTTCACATCGCCCAAGAAGATAGTAAATTTGGCCTCCATTGGACCGAAGCTCAGGCGCTCTTAACCTCCAAAGAGTACGCCCAAATGAAAAATATCAAAATTGTTGGCCTGATGGGCATGGCCAGCTTTAGCGATAATCAGGAACAGGTTTTGGCCGAGTTTGGCCAATTAGCCCAGTATTTCCAAACACTAAAAGAACAGTTTTTTGCCCAAGATCCTAGCTTTAAGGAGCTCTCTATGGGCATGTCCGGAGATTATCAATTGGCCCTAAAACAAGGCAGCACGCTTGTCCGTATTGGCTCCGCCCTTTTTGGCCAACGCTAGCAGAATGATTTGGGGCTGCCCACTCGCTTCGCTCGGGTCGGGCTGTGTCGCAGCTCGCAGGTCTGCTCGGCCCTGCAGCGCTTTCAGCGCTTTGGTCTGCCGCCTGCGGCGGCCCTGCTATCCATCCCTCAGCCAGATTTAACTTCGCTGCTTTGACCGTATTTAGCTAGAAATTTTAGACTAGACTAGCTATTTTTTAAAGGAATAGCCCAGCTATGGCTGAGAAAAATAGGGCCGTATAGGCCAAAATAGCAGCTCAATATAAAAGTGAGCGGATTTAAATTTGGCTATAGCCTGCGGCGCTCTGCGCCTGCAACATCCTAAAATAAACTGCCATGAAAGAAAAACTATCTGCCAATTATTGGCAAAACCGATACCTCGAGCAAACTACGGGCTGGAACGCCGGCAGCTGTACCCGCCCTATCGCTACTTATATTGATCAGCTGGAGGATTTGGGCCTCAAAATTCTTGTTCCAGGCTGTGGCCATGGCCATGAGGCCCAATATCTCTACCAAAAAGGCTTTAGAAATATCCACCTCTGCGATTGGGCCCAAAAACCACTAAGCCAACTCCAAGAAAAGTTAAGCGATTTGCCCCCTCACCATTTTCATCAAGGCGATTTTTTTGCCCTGCAAGAAGATAATTTTGACCTCATTATCGAACAAACTTTTTTCTGCGCCCTCCCCCCTAAACTTCGACCCCAATATGCCCAAAAAATGGCCAGCTTGCTGTCCCCCTCCGGCCAACTTATTGGCCTGCTGTTCAATTTTCCGCTGAGCCCAAAAGGCCCACCCTTTGGCGGGAGCCTAGCCGCCTATCAACAACTTTTTAAGGCCCATTTTTCTTCAGTCCAAATAAATGATTGCCATAACTCCATTAAACCCCGTGCAGGCAAAGAGTATTTTGTGCAACTGCGGCCCTAAGGTTTGCCTAGCTCCCTAATATAAGCTATCTTAAGAACTCAAAAGATCATTTATTATGCTTCGTTATTGTACCGCTTTTTGTCTACTGAGCCTGCTCTTTTCCTGCCAAACTACTCCCGCCAATGTCTCCTTGGACCAACAGCAAAGGCTAGAACTAGAAGAGCTGCGCTCTTCTGCTGAAGAAGAAAAAACTAAACGAAAAATCAATTGGGCCAAAATTGACCTAGAACAACTGCCCAATATCTCCGAACAAAGCAAAGTTTTGCAAGAAGGCCTTAAGGTCTCTCTAGAAACAGAAGAAACTAATGAATCTTTGGTTTGTAGTATCCTAGACCAAAACGGTAGCTTGCAACAACAGTTTTTTCCGCCCATTCAAGCCGGAAAAAAACAAAAACTCAATTTAGATTTTAGCCAATTCCAAGCCGGCGAGTATTATGTGGTCATTCTTGGTGAGGCAACCTACCGCCGTTTTTCGGTGGCCAAATTGCGCTAATACAAGATGCAGATACATATTATAGGGACGGGAAAGGTCGGCCAAGCGCTAGGCCATGCGTTTTTTCAGGCAGGGCATACTATCGGCCAATGCTATAGCAGAAGCCCTCAAAAGGCCCAGAAAGCGGCTCTGGACTTAGGGGGACAAGCTGTTTTTGCCCTCGATCAACTACAAAACCAAGCAGGCTATTATTTACTTGCTGTCCATGATAGAGCCATTGCTGAGGTATTGGCCCAATTGCCCGAAAGTATCCGCCTTGAACGACTAATTTTGCACTGCTCTGGCGCTACGCCATTAAGCGCACTGGCTCAAGCCCAGCAATATGGCATTTTTTATCCTTTGCAAAGTTTTCATGAGGGCTATTTGCCCAATTTGGCCAGCATTCCAATCTGTTTGGCGGCTTCTTCTCCCACTTTTTTGGACCAATTAAAGGATTTAGCCCAATCGCTAGGCTGCCGCTACCATTTATTAGCAGAGGAACAATGGCCCGCCCTGCATCTGGCCGCCGTTATGGTCAATAATTTTAGTAACTATCTTTTTGCCATGGGCCAAACCATCTGTGAACAGGCCCAAATCGATCCAGAAATTCTTTTCCCCCTAATTTTGCAAACGGCCCAGCGTCTAGAAGAAGGCCCCGCCAAAGATTTTCAAACTGGTCCCGCTATTCGAGGAGACCAAAGCAGCATGCAAAAACATCAGGCCTATTTGGCCGAGCATCAACCGCAGTTGCTGGCCCTCTACCAATTGCTGAGTCAACGCATTGAGGAAGACCTCTAAGGGCGGGCTCCATTTCTGCGGCAGACAGGGCGCGAAGCGCCCGCAGGCCTAGCGATGTGCAGGGGTGGCCGAAGGCCAGACCGAGCCAGCTTGCTGGCGAAGGGCCGAGCGACCCGACCAACGGGAGCCGACGCAGCGAAGCAAGTAATAGCGAGCCCCGACAACCAGCCTCGAAGAGGCGCCAGTTCGATGACCAACGGGAATAAACGACAACAAGGCCTTTAGGCCGCAGTTCGACGACCAAAGGGAGTAACCGCCGACGAGCGAAGCGAGGCGGAGGCCCAAAAAACTAGCCATCCAACAACAACTTTTTATAGGCAATAATGCCCGAAAGGGCCACGCCCGGAATCCCCTGCCCTGGATAAGCCGTGTCGCCACAAAGATAGGCGCCCTTCTCTAGGCGAGCATCCAGCATCTGCCAGGGCTTAATGCGTAGAAATTGAGGATAACCGCCCACAAAACCAAACTTGCGCTGGGTCCAGCTTTCCCAGCTGCTAGACGCCGAGCTATGCCTGTACAAAACCTGGTCTTGAGCAATATAGCCCTCCTCGTCCAAGACCTTTAGGATCTCTTCTTCTAGGGCGGCCTTGTCTTTAACGGGCCGGCGGGCGGGGTCTGGAATATGCGTAGAAATGGAGGCCACGCCCTGGCCCAAAGGCGCTCGATACCAATCTATGGGGTCCGAAAAACTGAGGAAAATACTCTGGCTTCCAATCTGAGAAAGTGGCTGCTTGAGATGTATTTGATGGTGCAAAACCGGGGAGTCCTCTTGGCGCTTAAAGCCTATGCCCATCTGAAAAGCCGAATTGAGCTGCGGACTTTGCAACAACCGCTTTTTATAGCGCTGATGCAGCTTTTTATTGGGCCAAATATCGAGTAAATTATTGATGGGAATACCCGAAATCAGCCGGTCAAAAGCCATTGGGCCCTGATTAGTCTGCAAAATATATTGCCCATTTTTGCGCTTAATCTGCTCTACTTTTCGCCGCAAATGAAGCTCTCCGCCCTGCGCCTCAATATAATCGCAAAAAGGTTTGACCAGTTGGTAGAGCCCCCCATAGACATAATAATTGCCAAAAAGCGTGTAGCAAAGAGCCGTGGCCCCAAACAAAACATTGACTTCCTCCAGGTAATTTTGGGCCGTAATGAGCAGCTGCTCATTGACAAAGGCAATAAAATCGGGATTTTTGTCTAGCCCATATTGTTGCAGCATCTTTTTCATCGAGCGAAAGGCCAGTCCAGCAAAAGCCAACTGCTTGGGCCGAAACCCCTTGATCATAGGCCCCAAATCTTGCCAAGAAGAGGGCGGGAAACTCTGCTGCTGCAAGGAGGTTTCCCAAACAAACTGACTAATGGCATAGGCGCGCCGCCAAAAAGCGGCCTGCCCCTTTGGTCCAAAAATGCGCTCGGCCTCCCTAATCCAATCCTCCAAATTGGCAAATCGCTCTAGCTGCTGCCCATTTTTTAGCCGAATTTGCATGGGCCGATCCAAGGGCTTCATATCAATTTGGATCGCCGTTTGCTCTAAAATGTAGCGCAAAGGCATATGCTGGTCTAAGCCCACTACAGTGGTGGCCCCCGCCTCAAAAATAAAGCCCTTACGATAATAAGAACTCGTGCAACCCCCAGGCAAATAATTTTGTTCTATAATGTGAACAGCATGCCCATCCTTGGCCAAGAGCGCTCCCGCAGAAAGACTCCCCATGCCCGAGCCAATAATGCCTATTTTCATTTTCTACTATTTTTTTTAACTAGTCTAAGTAGTATTTTAAACAAAAAAAAGCAAGGCCTGTTTGAAAAGGAGTCAGACATCTACACCTAAATTACCAAAATGCGCAAACTGCCTACTCTAAATCAATAGATTCCCTTAGCTTTGTTGTTTTGAGTTGCCCCTAAATTTTAGCCCCTCAGGGCTAAACAAAACGTAAAATTCAGTCGTATCTAACGACAAAAAAAGTAGCAGAGCTTTTTCTGAATTTTTTATCTGCCTATTTTTTCAGAAGTAAATTCAATTAAAATGAACCAATCCGTAAAAACACTGACTGCCAAAGAGCAGGCCCTATTTGATGAAATGGGCGACCAACATATTCTTAGCTCTATCGATACCCCCATGCGAGAAGACGCTTTCTTACTTTCCGATGAGGAAAAAGTAGAGCAGATTCAAACCCATTTTAAGGCTATCATGGAAATTATGGGGCTCGATCTTAGCGACGACTCTCTAAAAGGGACCCCCTACCGAGTGGCCAAAATGTATGTCAAGGAGATTTTTAGTGGTCTCAATCCCGCCAATAAACCCAAAATTGCCCTTTTCAAAAATAAATATCAGTATGAAGAAATGCTGATCGAAAAGAACATTTTGCTGCAGTCTACCTGCGAACACCACTTTTTGCCCATCTATGGCAAGGCCCATGTAGCATATATTCCCAATGGTAAAGTGATCGGCCTCTCAAAGATTAACCGATTAGTGCAGTATTATGCCAAACGCCCGCAGGTACAAGAACGCCTGAGCCGCCAAATCTTAGAAGAACTCAAAACGAGCCTAGGTACCAATGATGTGGCCGTTTATATTGATGCAAAACACATGTGTGTCTCTAGCCGAGGCATCCAAGATATATCTAGTAGTACGGTAACAACCGCCTACAGTGGTCAATTTGAAAAAGAGCAGTTCCGCAAGGAGTTTTTAGCTGCCATTCACCATGATGTCCGCTACTAAATGTTGCGCCTTACAGCTAGATGTTTATTGTTGTAGGTCCTCTGGGAAGAGGGCCTTTTTTTTTGGGCCTCCGCAGCAAAGCTGCGGCGCTACGCTTCAGGGCTCGCTGTTCGCTCGGCCCTTCGCAGGCTTCGCCTACTCGGTCTGGCCCTCTGGGCCACCCTTCCGCATCGCTAGGCCTGCGGGCGCTTCGCGCCCTGTCTACCGCAAATATAAAGGACCAACTAAACAACTTCCTTCCTTAGGCTGTTGTATAAACATCAAAAAATCTTACTTTGACCTGATCCAATTTAGTAGATTATATGCAAGCAGATTCTAACGCTAAAATTATCCTAACCGCCGATGGCTCTCACAGCCTAGAGTCGGCAAAGTTTGCGGCCAGCTACCACTCTACACATGGGGCCATCCAAGAAACCGATACCGTTTTTATACAGGCGGCCTTGGCCCATCAATTGGCTAAGGGGCCAGCACAATTAGCTATTTTAGAAATTGGTTTTGGTACCGGCCTAAATGCCCTAATGAGCTATTTGTATAGCCAAAAAGAAGCGCCCCAATGCCAAATTCAGTATTTGGCCCTAGAGGCTTATCCCATTCCTAGCAAAACCGCCCAGGCCCTTAATTATACCCAAGAGCTAGCCAGCCCAACTAGCCAAGCTGCTTTTCTGGCTATGCACAAGCAGCCCAACCGCTGGCAAACCCTAGCCGAAAACTTTAATTTCTGCTTGAATATTCAGCATTTTGAGGACTTATCCGCCCAAAATGCCTTCGATATTGTCTATTATGATGCTTTTTCTCCAAATGTACAGGCCGAACTCTGGAAGGAACCCATGCTCAAAAAGATTTATGAGGCCATGCGCCCCGGCGCTTGCCTGACCACCTACTGCGCCAAAGGCGCCTTCAAGCGACTCCTCAAAAGCATCGGCTTTAGGGTAGAAGCCCTGCCTGGCCCAAAAGGCAAAAGAGAAATGACCAGAGCCTTTAAGGAGGCCTAAGAAAAAAGCCTTGCATTTCTGCAAGGCTTTTTTCTTCTTCCTCAAATTGTCTTTTCCCCTGCCTTTGAACAGAATCGCTTCGTTCTAGTGAAAATATAGATTAAGCTCAAATATAACAAATGGCCAGTAAGACAGCCCACCACAAAAAAAAGGCCCAAAAGAAGGCCAAAAAAAATTAGTTTAACGCTATAAATCTCTTACCTTTCTAAGGCATAGCATACTACATTCTACTACGCATACACACTTAATAATTTACCCAATTATCTTATGGAACGGAAAACCATTATCCAGTGGAGTATCACAGGAGCGGCGGTCCTCTTTTTTTTGGTCGTCCTCATCTATACGATTGACTATATTGCTTTTCGCGATGATCGCATCAAAAATAATTTGGCCACCAGTTTCTGTGAGTGCACCCTAATGGAAGAGGTCCAAACTGGTGATTACGAATTGCTCGAAGAAGGTTTCCAATATGCTACGGGCCTAAATCCCTGCTTTGCAGAAGAATTTGAACCCTACAAAAAAGGTCTATCTGATGCCCAAAGAGAGTTTTTTCTCCAAGATTTAGAGAAACGAATCTTTAAGCGTTGCCCGCATAGTGCGGAGAAAATTTTTCAGTAAATTGGAGCCCCAAATGCCGCCCAAACGGTCCGCGGCCTAGCGATGTGGAGGGGTGGCCGAAGGCCAGACCAAAGGCGAAACGAAGTGGAGCCTGAAGGGCCGAGCAGACTTGCGAGCCCCGAAACGTAGCGCCGACGAGCGCAGCGAGGCGGAGGCCCCAACACCACAAAAAAAATTCATACATTAACTTATGCGTTATTCTGCTCAAGAGCAAAAAGAATTATTTGAGCGCTCTAAAGCGCTCTTGGCCCAAAAGCCATTGCCTACAGAAGAGGCCTTTATTCAGGAGCTAATTGCCCTGATTACTTATCATGAATGGCGCTATTATGTGCTCGATCAGCCCCTGCTGAGTGATTATGAATATGATCAGTTGTTTCGAGAATTGAAGCGCCTAGAAGAGGCGGCCCCCCAATGGGTTTTCCCGCATTCGCCCACGCAAAGAGTGTCTAGCGACCTAACAGAGGGCTTTCCAAGCGTGGAGCATCTTACGCCTACGCTTTCTTTAGAGAACTCTGAAAATATGGAGGATCTTCAGGATTTTGAGCAGCGTCTTCGCCGCCTTCTGCCCGAAGATTTGGCCCAAAATGAACTGGCCTATTGTGTAGAACCCAAGTTTGATGGGGGGACAATTGTGTTGGTTTATGAAAATGATCAGTTGGTCCGTGCCGCCACCCGCGGAAATGGAGAAAAAGGCGATGAAATCACGGCCAATGCCCGCGCCATTGCTAGCATTCCCCTACAGGCCAATTTTAGTAAATACGGCATCCAAAAAGTGGAACTGCGCGGAGAGGCCCTGATCCGAAAAGACCGATTTGAGCGGGTCAATGAAAAGCGAGCCGCCGCCGGAGAGGCCCTTTTTGCCAACCCCCGAAATGCCGCAACGGGTTGCCTTCGCCTAAAAGATCCACAACAAGTAAAAGCCCGATCATTAGAGGCTTTTGTCTATCAAATGGGCTTTGCGGTTAATGCTAAAGCCGAAAATGTTTTGGACCAATTTGAGAGCCATTGGGATATTTTGGCCTGCTTGGCCGACCTAGGTTTTAAGGTCCCTACTGCTAATAAAGAGCGGGCACTTTGCCCAAATATTGCCGCCGTAGGCAATTTTTGCGCCCAATGGGAGGCCCAAAGAGAAGATTATGCCTACGAAATTGATGGCATGGTGGTCAAGCTGAATAACTTGGCCCTACAAGAAATTTGTGGCTACACCAATCATCATCCCCGCTGGGCTATTGCCTATAAATTTACCGCCAAAGAGGCTAGTTCTGTCCTAGAAAGTGTAGAATATCAAGTGGGCCGAACGGGGGCCATTACTCCTGTAGCCAAAATTCGCCCGGTCGAATTAGCCGGGGTAACCGTAAGCTCGGTTTCTCTACATAATGCCGAGCAAATTGCCGAAAAAGATTTGCGCATCGGCGATCATGTGCTGGTCAAAAGAGCGGGAGATGTGATTCCCCAAATCGTTAAACCCCTAGAGGATTTACGGACCGGAGAGGAGCAGCCCATCGTTTTTCCAAGCAATTGCCCGGTCTGCGATTCTTTGCTGGAACGGCCCGAAGGCGAAGCTGTTTGGCGCTGTATCAATCCCGATTGTGAGGCCCAGACGCTAGAACGCATCAAGCATTTTGTCTCTAAGGGAGCCATGGATATTTCTGGTTTTGGTGCCGCTTATGTCGAGAAGTTTTATGAGGAGGGCCTGCTGCATGGCCTAGCCGATGTTTACCGCCTAGATTATGATAAAATTGCTCAGTTCGAGGGCTTTGGCCAGCGCTCTGTAGCCAAATTGCAAGAGGCGATTGAGTCCTCCAAAAATCAACCGATTTTCCGCCTCATTTATGCCCTTGGCCTGCGTCATGTGGGGAGCGGAAATGCCAAGATTTTGGCCGCTATTGTCCCCGATATCCGAGAACTTAAAAACTGGAGCATCGAGCAGCTCAGCGAGCTAAAAGATGTGGGGCCCAAAATGGCCCAATCGGTCTATGATAGCTTTCAACTAGCCGCCATCCAACAGCTGCTAGAAGAGCTAGGCGAATTGGGCCTCAATCTAAAACAACTAGAAGAAGAAAAACCCCAAGAGGGTCCCAAAGAAGGCCCCTTTGCCAATAAAAAGGTCCTGTTTACGGGCAGTTTGCAAGAGATGAGCCGCTCCGAAGCCAAAAAACACCTGCTGGCTGCTGGGGGCATTGCTGCCTCTTCGGTCTCCAAAAATTTAGACTTTTTGGTGGTGGGCGAAAAAGCAGGCTCTAAACTCAAAAAAGCCCAAGATTTAGGCATCAATATCCTTACAGAAGCAGAATTTTTAGCCCAACTAGACGGGCAGTCGTAAATAATAATAATCATGAAAGAACTAGCTGATTACCAAGCAACCATTGAAGCGGCTATCCAGAAATTGGGCGTAGATCCCAAGGTCTGCCGCACCGACAAAGAAAACCGCTGGCATTTGCATCGTGGCAATGCCGAAATTGTGGTCCTCCTCCGAGAATCTACCACTTTTGAGCAGAAAAAACGCCCTAGCCTCGTCATCGTTTCGCCTATTGTGGTGGTGCCCGCAGCTATCGAAGCCCGCCAAGAATTGATGGAACTGATCCTCAAAACAAACCACCAACTCATTACCGAGAGCTTCTCGATGACGAGAGAACAGGCTGGCCATGAGGTGGTTTACCTCAGCTCTACTTACTTTATCGAGGAGATGAGCGAGAAGGAAATTGAGTATTCGCTAAGCAGCCAGAGCTATTTTGCCCTGCAATTTACTAGCATGCTCAGAAAGCGCTTTATGGGGATCGATGATAAAGAAACTGCCCAAAAAGAACATACGCCTTTTAAATTAGATGATGAGTAAGATCTAATTTTTTGGGGCTGCCCCTTCCGCTAGGTTAAAACCCAGCGCAAAGCGGTATCGCTTTGCGAAGCTAGACAAAATGAGGGTTGAAACCCTCATGAATTATCGATCGGGTTGGGCCATTGCGCAGCTCGCTGTTACTTGCTTCGCTGCGTCGGCTCCCGTTGGTCGGGTCGCTCGGCCCTTTAGGACCAATAAAAAGGGCCCATAACAATTCGTTATGGGCCATTTTGCTTTTATAGGCGAGTATCATCCAAATACTCTTGTCGGTCGGGATAATCCGTAGTAAAATGTAGCCCCCGGCTTTCTCTGCGGATAGCCGCCGAGCGAGTGACCAAATAGGCCACGGTAATCAGGTTGCGCAGCTCGCAAAGTGCAGGCGAAATTCTACTTTTGTTATATAGTTCTTCGGTTTCTTCATAGAGTAGGCGCAGGCGAGAAAAGGCCCGCTCCAAACGCAGATTAGAGCGAACAATGCCCACATAACTACTCATAATTTCTTTGAGCTCTTTCATGCTCTGGGTAATGAGGACCAATTCTTTGGGGTCTTGGCTGCCTGTGGCTTCCCAGGCGGGAATCCCCTCTTTCCAGTCCCATTTTTCTAGTTTTTGGTCTAGGTCCTTAGCAATGCGATCGGCAAAGACGAGGCCCTCTAGCAAGGAGTTGGACGCTAGGCGGTTGGCTCCATGTAGGCCCGTGCTGGTACATTCGCCGCAGGCATAAAGGCGATGGATAGAGGTTTGTCCCCAAGCATCGGTTTCAATGCCGCCACAAAAGTAATGGCAGGCGGGGAGTACAGGAATCATCTGCTCAAAGGGATCGATACCGATGCTTTTGCATTTTTCATAAATATTGGGAAAATGGGCCAAAAAAGCTTCCTGATCCAAATGTCGACAATCTAAATACATACAGTCAGAGCCACTATTTTTCATCTCTTGGTCAATGGCTCTAGCTACAATATCTCGAGGGGCCAAAGATTTTCGGGGGTCGTATTTCTGCATAAATTCTTGGCCCTCGGCATCTTTTAAGATGCCTCCAAATCCACGGACGGCCTCAGAGACCAAGAAAACGGGATTTTCTCCAGCGGGATTATAAAGGGCAGTAGGGTGAAATTGCACAAATTCCATATTTCGCACTCTTCCCTTGGCCCGATAGGTCATGGCCATGCCATCTCCTGTGGCAATAGTTGGGTTGGTGGTCGATTTATAGACCTGTCCGGCTCCACCAGAAGCCATAACGGTAACTTTGGCCAAAATGCGCTCCGCTCGATTGGTTTTTAAGTTGAGGGAGTAGCAACCATAGCACTCAATATTGGGACTGAGTCGAGTGACCCAACGGCCCAAATGATGCTGCGTTAAGAGGTCAATAGCAAAATGATGCTCTAAGACTTCAATATTGGGGAGTTCTTTGGCTTTGGCCAGCAATGCCCGCTGAATTTCTCGGCCCGTGATGTCTTTATAATGCAAGATGCGGTTTTCCGAATGTCCGCCTTCTCGGCCCAGATCATACTGCTCTTCCTGCTTTTCTTTGTCAAAGCGACTGCCCCAGTCAATGAGCTCGCGGACTCGGCTAGGGCCTTCTTCTACCACAATCCGAACAATTTCCTCATCACAGAGGCCATCGCCAGCATCTAGGGTGTCTTCAATATGTTTTTGGTAAGAGTCTTTCTGATCGTCCCAAACGGCGGCTACTCCACCTTGGGCATAGCTAGTATTGCTCTCTGAAGAGATGGTTTTGCTGAGTACGGCAATGCTCGTTTGGGGCTGTTTTTGGGCCATCCGAATGGCAAAGCTGAGCCCGGCCACGCCAGAGCCCAAGACCAAAATATCTACTTTTTTCATAATCTTAAGATTTGGGGGGCGGCCAGTGGATGCCCCCATTGATACTTGCTTTTTTTGCGCCGGTCACTTGGGGCCAGGCATTTGTTTGTTTTTCCCAACGCAGTAGGCCAAGTAGGGCCATTAGTAGGGCTTCTTTAAATTCGATAATGTTGTTGTTGGGCAGAAAAATCTCTATGCCCAAATCTTCTACATAGGCTTGTAATTGGCCCAAAAGGTAGTGATTAAAAGCGCCCCCACCAGAGACCAAGAGTTTGCCGGCCTGCCCAAAGCCCTCCTCTTTTTTGAGGTCCAAAATGCTTTGGCGCAGGCTAATTCCAATGAGTTCGCAAACTGTGGCCAGCTTATCTTCTGTGCTGGCTTCAAATTCGGCTAAGGTGCGGAGCTGTGGCCCTTGCACCCAGGCATTAGAGAGCGATTTGGGATAAGGTTGTTGATAAAATGGGTCGGAGAGTAGGGCGGCCAATAGTTCTTCTTGAACTTCTCCCTGGGCGGCCCATTGGCCGTCTTCATCATAGCTGGCGCCCTTTTCTTGGGCCAAAAAGTTGAGTAGTTGGTTGGCGGGGGCAAAGTCAAAGGCGCGCCAGTTTTGGCCTGCTTTGGCCGATAAATTGGCAATGCCGCCTAGGTTGAGGTAATAATTGTAGCCCGGAAACAGGTAGGCATCAACTAAAGGAGCTAGAGGAGCGCCCTCTCCAGATAAGCTGAGGTCTTGGCTTCTAAAATCGCTAATGACGGGCCGTCCTGTGAGTGCGGCCAAGGCGCTGCCCCGGCCAATTTGGGCTCCAAAACGTTTATGGGGCTCATGAAAAACGGTATGTCCATGCGAGGCAATGAAGTCGAGCCGCCGAATGTTGTTTTGGGCCAAAAACTGCTGCACTAATTCGGCCATATAAAAGCCAAAGTATTGGTCGGTTTTGGCATAAATGAGGGCCGATTGTTGGGGCAGGGCCCGCAGCCGTTCCTCCCAACTGTTGGAGTAGGGCAGGCTTTGGGCGGCGAGCAGCTCCCAGTTTTCTAGGCCATTTGGGCCCCATTGCATACGGCAGTAGGCGAGGTCTAGCCCATCTAGGGAGGAGCCTGACATTAGGCCAAGGATATAGTAGTTTTTGCTGGACATGCTGTTGTTTTTTTTGGGGCTGCCCCAGCCTTTGGCTGGGTCGGGCTGTGTCGCAGCTCGCTGTTCGCTCGGCCCTGCGCCGCCAAAGGCGGCTGGGTCTGGCGCTTTGCGCCACTGCTGTCCATCCCTCAGCCAGATTTAATCGCGCTGCTTTGGCTATAGTTTGCTATGAATTTTCTGCTAGGCCAGCTATTTTTTAAGGGCATAGCCTTCGCTATGGTCGAGAAAAATAGGGCCGACTAGCGGGAAATTGCTGCAAACAATAAAAGTGAGTGCGTTTAAATCTGGCTATTGCCTGCGGCCCTTTGGGCCTGCAGGATGAAAAAATGGCCCAAGCTCCCCCAATGGATTCCTTAGGGAATCCATTGGAGGGGAGGGTGGGCGGGTTAATATTAAGGAATGAGGAGCGCAGCGACGAATACCGTTCTTACAGCAGCTTGGCAGGGCCTAGCGCTGGGGAGCAGTGCCGCCAAAGGCGGCAGACCGAACAGGCGCAGCCTGTGACGGGCCGAGCAGACTTGCGAGCTGTGGACCATAGCGCCGCAGCTTTGCTGCGGAGGCCCCTAATACTAATTCAAATAGCGACCGACAATAGGCATTCTGCGGCCCATTCCAAAGGCCTTTTTCGAAATGCGGAGCGTAGGGGGCGTTTGGGCCCGCTTAAACTCATTGCGATTGACCATTTTGAGCACTCGACGGACCAACTGAGCATCAAAACCTTGTTGGATGATCTCTTTGGGGCCTTGGCGGCGCTCAATGTACTGAAATAAAATTTGGTCCAGAATATTATAGTCGGGCAAACTATCACTATCAAACTGATCGGGGCGAAGCTCGGCACTTGGGGGCTTGGTAATAATATTTTCTGGAATCAATTCGCCCTCCATATTCATAAAGCGGGCAAGCTCAAAGACCTCGGTTTTATAGAGGTCGCCAATAATAGACAGGCCGCCGGCCATATCGCCATAGAGCGTGCCGTAGCCCACCGCCGCCTCACTCTTATTAGAGGTGTTGAGCAGGATATTGCCAAACTTATTGGAGACCGCCATAAGCAACATGCCCCGAGCGCGGGCCTGAAGGTTTTCCTCGGCCAAATCGAAGGTAGTACCTGCAAAAATAGGAGCCAACTCCTTTTGATAAGCCTTGTAAATATCCTCAATAAAAATCGTGTCGTACTGAATATTGAGATTTTGGGCCAATTGCCTGGCATCCTGAATAGAATGCTGAGAAGAAAACTGAGAAGGCATGAGCAGGCAGCGCACATTTTGTGGGCCCAAGGCCTTGGCCGCCAAAACCGCCACCACGGCAGAATCAATGCCGCCAGAAAGGCCAAAAATGGCTTTCTTTAAGCCCAATTTGCCAAAATAATCGCGGATACCGAGAATCAAAGCATCTTCAATCAGTTGCATCTTTTCTTTGGTTTGGGCCTTGGGGGTTTGGCCTAGGCGCACCGACTTAAGGTCAAAGGTTTTGATGCACTCTTCAAAATAAGGCAGCTCTTCAAAAAGCTCTGCATTGGGCGAGAAAACCGCCGAGCCCCCATCAAAAATGATTTCCGTTTGGGCACCCATATGATTTACATAGAAAAAGGGCAATTTGTAGCGCTGCACATTTTCTTTGATAATGGCTAGCCGCTCTTGGGCCTGAGAGTAACTAAAAGGCGAAGCCGATAGATTGAGAATAAAGTCTGGCCCCTGCTTAAACTGCTCATCGAGGGGGCAGATGGTATAAAGCGGATTTTCATTGCCCACATTCCAAATATCCTCACAGATAGAAAGAGCAATTTTATAGCCCTTATATTCGACCAATTTAAATTCAGTGGCGGGCTCAAAGTAACGATACTCATCAAAAATATCGTAAGTGGGCAAAAGGGCCTTGTGCTGCCTATGCAAAATTTTGCCATCAGCTAAAAAGTAAGCCGAATTATAGAGGTCCTTGCCTTCTGGAACCGGATTGCGAGAGGGCGCGCCGAGCACAATGGCAATATCCTGAGCCGCTTCGGCTAACTCTTGGACCAACGCATCGCTTTTGGCAATAAAGTCATCAAATTCTAAGAAATCTCTAGCCGGGTAGCCCGTGCTAGCCAATTCTCCAAAAACAACAATATCAGCCCCTTGGGCCTTGGCTTCTTCTGTAGCCCGAAGCATTTTGGCCAAGTTTTGTTCAAAGTGGCCAATATAGTAGTTGAGTTGAGCGATTGCAATTTTCATAGCTTTGTTTATTATGTAAACTAAGTAGGTGTTGGGGATTCAAACGACAATCTAGAAAAAAAGTTGCTGATTTTACAGACTTTGTTTAAAAAATAAGCAAAGTCCCTTTTTTCTCTTTTGCTAGAATGGGTGTTGGTTTATTATGAGGCAGTGGAGTAGAATCTAGCCTTAGGCTTATTATTAGAACGACTACTGCATAGCGGGCCAAAAATCCACAAAAAAGCCCAGTCCTAAAACAGAACTGGGCCATATAATTTTAAGTCATTTTTGCTTAGCGAAGCGCATCTACCTCGGCTTTTAGGGCCTTGATATACTGCTCATTTTGCATGGGGACCAAAGGCAAACGCAACTCATTTTCCATAATGCCAATAGCGTTGAGCACCCATTTTATGCCGGCGGGATTGCCCTCTACAAAGAGCAAATCGACTAATTGGCTGAGGGTGTAATGCAGGGCTCGGGCCTCTCGAAATTCATCTTCTAGGCCATGGCGGACCATTTCTGAAAAGCGAAGGGGATAGGCATTGCCCACCACCGAAATCACGCCATCGCCTCCCAAGGCAATTAATGCCAAAGTGAGGTTGTCATCGCCAGACCAAAGGGCAAATTCTCTGGGTGCGCCTTGGATAATCTCCATGGCTTGGCCCAAATTGCCCGAGGCCTCCTTTACGCCAATAAACTGCTTGCTGGCCTTGGCCAAGCGGATGCAAGTGGCGGCAGAAATATTACTGCTGGTTCGGCCAGGCACATTATAGAGAATAATGGGTAAGGGACAATTGGCTGCAAACTCCATATAATGCTGATAAATCCCCTCTTGGCTGGGTTTGTTATAGGCTGGAGAAGCCGACAAAATAGCGTCAACTCCTTCCAAATCAATAGCTTGCAGCTCTTCAATTAGGGCGGCGGTATTGTTGCCCCCATGGCCCAAAACCAAGGGTACACGGCCTGCAATCGCCTTTTTGGTAAAGGCCAATAAGGCTTTTTTCTCTTCCTTAGAGAGCGTTACCGACTCGCCAGTGGTGCCCATACTCACCAAAAACTCTACGCCCCCTTCTATACAGTGGTCAATAAGTTTTTGCAGTGCGGGATAATCAATTTGGCCAGCTTTGAAGGGGGTAACTAGGGCGACCCCAGTACCACGCAATTGACGAATAAGAGAAGCGTACATGCTATTTTTTGTTTATGCGTTCTAAATACTGATGAATTTCTTTGAGGAGGCTGGGCATAGGTTTTTTAGCGGCATGCACCATCAAATCAAACTGATCGGTACGGCCTTCTGCAAAGAAACCCAGCCGCATTTTGCTAGGGGCGGCCTGCAGCAGAAAGTCGAGCGGCAACTGTTCGCCAACATAAAGGGCCATCAGCAGATCATATTTATGGGCCAAAAAAGCATCAATTTGTTCTCCTTTAGGGATGCCCGCCCAGTTGAGTTCCTTAGTAGAAAAGGCCTCATAGGGCAGCCCTTCGGGCAGTTCTTTTTCGGGCCAATAGGCCAAAAGCTGCACCTCCTTTTTCATTTTTTGCAAACTCTTCGCATAGGCCAAAATCGCTTCTGTATTTGAGGCCGAGCTGGCATCAAAGAGAATGGCAATTTTTTGCAATTGCAAAAAATTGAGGGCCTGCGGAGCGGGTTGTTGCGCCAAATGTGGTTTTAATGCTTGCTTATAGGCCATTTGCTGAAGGCCAGACTTTAATCCCATCCCTACTGTTTTTTGATCGTTTGTGTGGGGCCCATGGCGCTAAACTTCTCAATTCTTTGGGCCACCAATTCTTCGGGGCTCAATTTCTTAAGCTCGTTGATTTCTTTCTTTAGGTGCTTTTTGAGGGCCTTGGCCATGGCTTCGGGCTGAATATGCGCACCGCCCAAAGGCTCTTTGACCACACCATCAATGATTCCCAGTTCTAGGGCATCGGGAGCGGTCAATTTTAGGGCCTCGGCAGCTTCTTTCTTATAATCAATGGTTTTCCAAAGAATATTAGAGCAAGATTCTGGCGAAATAACGGTATACCAAGTATTTTCCAACATAAAGATGCGGTTGCCCACACCAATGCCCAAGGCTCCACCAGATGCCCCTTCGCCAATGATGACACAGATAACGGGAACGGTCAAGCGGGCCATTTCAAAGAGGTTGCGGGCAATGGCCTCGGCCTGTCCGCGGTCTTCGGCCTCAATGCCCGGAAAAGCACCGGGGGTGTCAATCAAGCAAACGATAGGCATATTAAAACGCTCTGCCGTTTTGAAAAGGCGCAAGGCTTTGCGGTACCCCTCTGGGTTAGGCATACCAAAATTGCGGTACTGACGGGCTTTGGTGTTGGCTCCTTTTTGGTGGCCCACAAACATCACCGTCATATTGTCCAAACGGCCCACACCGCCAACAATCGCCTTATCATCGCGGAAACAGCGGTCGCCCTGCATTTCTACAAAGCGGCTACACATCATCTCAATATAAGTAAGGGTATAAGGGCGTTTGGGGTGGCGAGAAAGCTGCACCCGCTGCCAACCGGTTAGGTTGTTATAAATTTTACGGCGCAAAGAAGACTGCAATTTCTCCAACTTGCCTACCTGCTCCTCAATTTCCTCTTCGGTCAGGTCTTGGCGTTCGCGGAGCGCCTCCATTTTATTATGTAGTTCTTCTAGGGGTTGTTCAAAATCTAGAAATACCATAAGCTCTGGTTTTATTACGCTATTGAATGGCCCGAAGGCTTATAAGATAGAAGAAGGAGGCAAAATTAGCTCCTCCACCAATACAGTACCCGTACAAATGGCCTCTAGGCTCATTGATTCGGGCTGTTGTTTTTGCTGCCAATAGGCATGCGCTCGTTCCAAAATATCGGAATAGGGGAGTCCGTCTGTGCGCAAAAGCTCCATTTCGGCCAGAAAAGGCTGGGCGTCTTCCGCCAAACGAACACTATAAATATAAGACTGATAATGGTCCTGATTGGCCCAAAAAGCCTTGGCTGTCGTCAAATCGGCAAACAAAAAAACGGCCTTAAAACGAGATGGCGCATCAGGGTAATACCGCTGCCGAATGTCTTCAAATATCTCTTCTTTGAGGTAGCTACCATAGGCTGCTTTCAAAAAATCATCGCGGCGGATCCGCTCCCCATATACGCCCCGGGTCAATTGACTACCGGCTCGTATTTCTCTTTTTGATAAATGATACATCAACATAATTGGGCATTTTTGGCTCGCACAAAGCTAAGAAGAATATTTATTTTTTTCCAGATTCCCTTTGCTTCTTCTGCTTTTTTAGGGGCCTCCGCAGCAAAGCTGCGGCGCTACGTTTCGGGGCTCGCTGTTCGCTCGGCCCTGCGCGGGCTGCGCCCGCTGGGTCTGGCCTTTGGCCACCCCTGCACATCGCTAGGCCGTTTGGCCTTCGGCCATGGCGGCGAAGCCGCCTGCCATTCATCGCCTAGGGGCTTGTCCCTAGGCGCAGGAAAGGGCGCACAGAAGATTTTAATATTAGTCCCTCAACTTTTTCTGGGGTTTTTTGAAAAAGGAGAGATAAGAGATAAAGAAAGCGTTTTTTAGTGGCTAGGTAGTTTTGGGCTGAAGCTTAATGGAAAGCTACAAGTAGAAAAAGCGAACAAGGACTTTAGTCCGCTAGTTCGCTCAAGTCTACAACCCTGGGCTTCAGCCCAGGGCGCTAAGCATAGCCGCTGTTGACTAAGCTTAATTAAAGATTCTAGGAGCTCGCCTTTTCTGCCATGGGCTAAAGCCCATGGTTGCGGGTCTATGCAAACTGGCGGGCTAAAGCCCTTCTTTGCTGATGGAGCCTAGTGAAACAGAAAATCCCCTCGTATGAGGGGATGGCGATTTTTTCGATAGCCTAGGGCCTTGGCCCTAGGGTTATTATGAAATTTATGGAGGAGAAAAAAACAAAATCAAACAACCGAAGAAAAAAATAACCCTTGTTCAAAGCGGTAGAGGATTTTAATCCTCTCCGCACTATAGATGTAGAATGGGGTTGTTGTATGGCTGCGGGTTTCAACCTGCAGCCCACAGCTAGCAGGCGGCGAAGCCGCCGCAAAGGAGCGAAGCGACTTGGCCTAGGGGCCTGCAAGGGTGCCGCGCAGCGGCAGACCAAGGGCGAAGCCCGCAGGGCCGAGCAAACCTGCGAGCCCTGAAAGGGCCCGGCCGCCTTAGGCGGCAGGCCCCAAAAAAATACTATCTTTAGACCTCGTTCTTTGAAATGCGCAAAAGCCCAGAAATTGGCTCAGGGCATCATACTACTTACTTTAGAGAGCTAGATGGGCGGATGGGCCGCTGGTGGTCTACGGACCCTATTACCTTCCCGCATCAATCGCCCTATAATACCTTTGATGGAAATCCGATATATTATACGGATGCTTCTGGGGCCTGCGTAGATTGTGGTGGGATAGAGTCTGGTGAAGATGATGATAACCCTTTGAAGTCTGGTGAAGATGAGGAAAAAGATCCTCCAACAATAGAAGGGGGAACAACAGAAACTGTTAAAGTAGTTGCAGAAAGAATAGGAGATAAGAAAGATCTAGCAATAGATTCTAGGAATATCAGAATTTCTAATTCCAGAGAAGACCAATCAATTCAAGGACGAGAAGGGGCAAGGAGTGGTAAACAATCTACTCAACTAGAAAGAGATGTTCAAGATGGGTGGATGCCTTTACCCGCAAAATTGTTAGATAAAATGACTACAGGAAATTCACATACTTCTGGTTTTTATTTGGAGGATGCTTGGAATAGATTTGCAGAAACAAGTCCTGTTATGATAAGGCTTAAATATGAACGTCAAAAAGAAAGTGACCAATATTATTCTCCTTGGGGGAGAAACGTTGCATTCGATGGCAAGTCCAATGGGTATCATACAGATGTATATCCAGGAAGAGGACATCGGTACAAGCAAGTAAAGGGTGTTGCTTTTTATGAAGTAAAAAGAGTACAGAGGGAAAAAATATATAAAAACTATAAACAAATAGGAGCTCAAATTGCAGCAATCGAGCATAAGTTCCCCTATGCTGCAAAAAAGAAAGCTACGTTTTATTACTTAGTAACAACTGCCGATGTTACGGATGTTTCTAGTATTCGGAATTATGCGGAAAGCAAATCAATTAATTTTGGACATTATGTTGCTTTTTATAAGGAAGTAAATGGAGTAATTAGGGTTAAATTTAAAGCAAGGATGCCAGGATGGATTTATGGATACAACGATCGTGATTTGATAGGGGCTAATCCACTTGGTGTCCCATTGATAAATAACTAGATGAAAATGAAAAGAGTAACATTAACTATTAACTTAATAATATTAAATCTTGCTATAGTAATGGGACAAGTATATAATCAGTTTAGCATACCTCAAAACTTATGTGGAGTCGAAGGTCTTATGGTATTCTATGATCTTAATCAGCATCAATATAAATTAAGATATGTACGCCTACCCCAATGCTTAAACAGAAAGTCCCTTAATTTAAGGTGGAGTTTCTTCAGGGAGGGGAACTAGCTTCCCTCTCTAGAGAAGATGCTGAAGAAAAATATCTTGAGGAGTTTTATATCCTAAAGAACTATGAAGCCTGTGATTGTTATAATAATTAAAATACTCTTTAAGTCCGTTGTGTAAATCTAAACCATTTTCATAAGCTCTCAAATAAATATGCTCATATTTTACGGACCACCATAATCTTTCTACAAACACATTATCTAAGGCTCGGCCTTTTCCATCCATACTGATCTTAATTCCTCTGTTGAGCAACTCAGACGTAAATTCTAGAGAAGTAAATTGGGCGCCTTGATCGGAATTAAATATTTCAGGCTGCCCCCATTTCCAAGCTTCGTCCAGAGCTTCTAGACAAAAACGCTTATCCATGCTGTTCGAAATCCGCCAGCTCAAAACATATCGACTATACCAATCCATGACAACGGTTAAGTACATAAAACCCGCTTGCATAGGAATATAAGTAATGTCAGTTGCCCAAACTTCATTTGAACGGCTCACTTTTAGGCCTCGAAGTAAATAAGGGTATTTCTTATGACTTTTGGCTGATAATGAGGTGTTTGGCTTGGGTAAAACAGATCGAATATTCATCTTTTTCATCAAGCGAGCAACTCGTTTTCTGTTGCAAATCAAGCCTGAGGCCCTTAAATACTCGGTCATCCTAGGGTAGCCCCACTCTGGATGTGACAGGTGAAACTCATCAATTTTACGCATCAACTTTAAGTTTTCTGCACTTTCGCCCACTGCTTGATAATAGTATTTTGATCGGGAAACAGACATTAACTCACATTGCCGAGCTATGCTAAGTCCTTCTAATACTGCTATTTGGCTCAGTCTTAACGCTTCATCACATTCCCCTATATTTTTTTTTAAGCCAGTCCAGCTCAAACTGCAACTTGCCTATTTGCTCATATAAACGGGCTTCTTTTTCTTCATCAGCATCCACTTTGGGGCCTCGCTTTTTTTCATAAAGCAAAAAACTATTGGCTAAAAGCTCTTTCTTCCAGGCCGATATTTGATTTGCATGTAGCTCGTATTTTGTCGCTAATTCTGCCAAGGTCAATTGATCTTTTAGCGCTTCTAAGGCTACTTTTGCCTTAAATTTAGAACTGAAATTACGACGTTTCTTTCTCATCTCTTTTGTAATTTAGTGCTTCATTATACGACTTTTTTCTTTCATTTTTCCACCTTAAACTACTGTCCTAATTTTGGGGGTAAGGGCAATGTGGATGAGGGTGTTTTAGAGGAAGGTGATTTTTCAATGATGACCAGAAGGTTTGGAGATTGTCAAAATGAGATAAGAAATTATATTTCCACAAATTTAATTAGGATTGAATATTCAAGGACAAACTATTTAAATTGTGAGGCACTTGTTAATAGAGATCTTGAAGGATTTTTTATTGAAATAAGTTCTAATTTTATTGATAATGAGCCATTCAGAATCGATGATCTAGAAGAATATAGTAAAATTCTTAATTTGCTCTCCGCCGAGGAGAGGATGGACTATGAACTGAAAATCGTAAAAGCATTCATTTTTTATGCAAAAGAAAATTATGATAATGAAGTTGAGTTGAGGAAGACGTATAATTTTTAAAAGAAGATTATTATGAATTTGTTTTAATAACCAAGAATGGAGAATTTGATCTTAGCTCAATTGGTTTTAGAATTCTTTTTCCTGATTATGATCGAGATCATTTTGAATCAAAAGAAGATGTAAGAGTTGATTTGGAAGGTCTTAAAGGTCTTATAGACTATTATAATTCAGATAGATTTTTAAAAATATCACATGACTAAGTCTAGTTCGCTTATTTGGGGAAACTTAGGGAAATAGGCGTTCATCCGTACTAGTTCACGTCCAT
>NZ_JH719942.1:346379-392229 GCF_000275825.1 Saprospira grandis DSM 2844 | reverse complement strand
ACCCAGCCAGCTTGCTGGCGCAGGGCCGAGCAGCCCTGCGAGCCCTGTAAGGGCCCGGCCGCCGCAGGCGGCAGGCCCCAAAAAAAGAAAAAAAATACTATCTTTAGAGTTCGTTCTTTGAAATAAAATGGGCATTGGAAGCTACTTATGAGTATGAAGCCAAACCCACTTGGACGCCCTACTCAACAGTGACGACAGAGATCTCTACAGCAGTTTATTTGCGTACGCAAGAACTGGGCGTGGCGACATGGAGAAGAGAAGGCATAGCGTTTTATAGTGATATAGATAGCGCAGCTCCTGTACAATATCAAAACGAAAGAGGCTATCATCGCTATGCACTAAGCAATTTCCGAGGAGATTTGCGGATGGAAATAAGCGATATTAAGCTTCCAATGGGAACAGACTTAACGGTAGCAACTTACTATCTTGCAGATGTATTATCGGCTACGGATGCTTATGCCTACGGTTGGGAAATGCCTGGCCGAAACTTTCCTGGGGCTATTCCTCCAGAATATGGCCATAACGGAATGCGCAAAAGTCCAGAAATTGGCTCAGGGCATCATACTACTTACTTTAGAGAGCTAGATGGGCGGATGGGCCGTTGGTGGTCTGCGGATCCCATTACCTTCCCACATCAATCGCCCTATAATACCTTTGATGGAAATCCGATTTATTATACGGATGCTTCTGGGGCAAGTGTGAGCTATCCAGAAAAAGAAGAGTCTTATAAAGCTACTGTATCAACGGAAATTAGCTCTACCTCTTTTGCGAGGAGTTATGTGGCAAGGGTTGCAAGAGGATTTGATAATGGAGGTGGAGACCCTAATACAGGTAGAATTACAGCTGCTGTATATTTTTCATTTGAAGATCCAACTTTGACTCCAGCGGATAAACTTCAATATATTCAAAATTTTCAAGCATCTGTGCTTGCTACTTGGAGTAATCAAAACATTAACGGGGTCGCTGTAGATCTTTCTGCAGTTACTTTTTTAGAGGTTGATGCAACATATGATCCTCAGAATGAATTCCATAATCTATTTACAGTGGGAAATGGTACTGGGGATCCTCATGCCGATGGAACAAATACATCTTATGTTGTGAATGGTGGTACAGTAGGAACAACAGGATATTTCTATTACCAAGGAGGAAATCCAACAACTTATGCAGCGCATGAATTTGGACATATTTTTGGGTTGGCCGATAGGTATCATCAAGGGGTAAACAATACTATGAATACTATAGATGGAGTGAAATTTAAAGGTTGGTTTACAGGACGTCGGACCATTCCTATGGTTTTACCACATGATGATATAGATCCTGGATACAACCCATTTGATAACTTATATAGTACAGGTACATCAACTCTCACACCAATGCAAATGGAGATATTTTTTAATGATGATTTGATTGAAGACAATTATCCTAGATGTGTATTTATTCCTAATGAAAACAATTCTATATCATATAGTGCATTAAAATTTACTGGAAGTAAAGCTATCGCTTATAATAGTCAGCTATTACCTTTTCCAAAAAAGACTCAACAATCTTCCGTATTTGTAGCATACAAGCGATGGGGAGCAGGTTTTAGCATTAAATTTAATCATAATAACGCTTTTCGTAAATTTTACTATCCTACTTACAAGGGGACTAAGATATTTGATAGAGTAAATAATAATAATAAAAAAGTTTTAAATAGAAGGTTTGGACCTTAAAAATATAAATATGAAGTTTCTTTTAGTTTTTTTGATATCTGTCCCTTTTGTTTTAAGAGGACAAGAGTTAGTTGTAACTCCTGAAATGTCGTTAAAGACGATATCTAATGATACAAACTATTATTCAAAGGTTTCTTTTATGTTCGGTGAATGTAAGTTCATTTCAGAAGTTGTAGAAAAACATCAAGATGTCTCATCACTACATATCGATGTGGCATCATTTAGACAACTTAAAAAGTTTTTGTGCGAGTTTAAGAATTTAGATACATTATCATTAGGGGAATTTACCGATAGAGCTGAAGTACGTTATAAAATACCTAAATGTTTTTCTTCAAAAGGAATAAAGTCTTTTGAAACTTCTTGGAAGTTTAAAAATCGAAAAAGCATTGAAGAATGGTTGATAGTTAATAATTCATGGACCAATCTATTGATGCACAATCAACATGTAAAAAATTCCACATTTCAATATTTAGTAAGATTGCCAAATATTTACGAAATAGCTGTAGGAGGAGATAATATAAAAATGATCAACTTAGATAAAATATCTCCTTCACTTAAAGCACTGTATTTAAATACAGATAAAACCATTTACTTCAATACTTTGAACTATAAAGATTCTATATACATTGATGGTTGTAAACTAGATCTAGAAGACAGTATAACTTCAAAGTTGTTATTGAGTAAAAGAGTATCTGTAACAGGGTTAAACTTAAGAGGGGTGAAACAATTTTCTCCTGTAATTTTGGAATTAGATGATATCAATTATATAAAGTTAAATTTAGGCGATATTACAGCAACTAATTTAGACATTATGAAGAAAATGAAAGGGCTTAAAACACTCTTTATTTTTGTTACAAAAAACGATTTTCTGAAGAATAAGTCATCGCTACTAAATATAAGAATGTTGAAAGGGGTGGGAAATATTTTTTTTCAAACTTCTACTAATTCAGTTAGAAAAAAAATCCAAGGATTAGAGAAGAATATGTTTGATCAAATTATTTATAGTTCTTATTATTACGGGAAGGAGTTGTATTATCGAATTCGATAGTCTTAGGTGCTCATCCATATCAATTTGCAGCCGGGGCCTCCCGCCTTCGGCGGTCGCTACGTTTCGGGGCTCGCTGTTACTTGCTTCGCTGCGTCGGCTCCCGTTGGTCGGGTCGCTCGGCCCTGCGCAAAAAACAAGTTTTTGCTTGGTCTGCGGCTTTGCCGCACTGCCTACCATCGCTAGGCCGTTTGGCCTTCGGCCATGGCGGCGAAGCCGCCTGCCATTCATCGCCTAGGGACAAGCCCCTAGGCTAATCCAATGGAGTCAGCCCTAAAGGGCCTCAAATTATGATTTACGGCCTTGCTCATCTGCTTTTGCAGAGAAGGGCCATACCCAAAGGCCCTCGCAGAGGGCTGTCTAAAAAAGCTAGCCTAGGGGCTTGTCCCTAGGCAGCAAGAAGGGCAGACACAAAATTTTAAATACGCCCATTTATTAGTCCCTCAACTTTTTCTTGAGAGTTTTGAAAAAGGAGAGATAAAGAAAACGTCTTTTAGTGGCTGGGTAGTTTTGGGGCCATGGGCTGAAGCTTAATGGAAAGCTACAAGTAGAAAAAGCGAACAAGGACTTTAGTCCGCTCTTCGCTCAGGTAATAAGCTTAATGGAAAGCTACAAGTAGAAAAAGCGAACAAGGACTTTAGTCCGCTCTTCGCTCAGGTAACAACCCTGGGCTTCAGCCCAGGGCGGTAAGCATAGCCGCCTATTAGTCCCTCAACTTTTTCTGGGGTTTTTTGAAAAAGGAGAGATAAGAGATAAAGAAAGCGTTTTTTAGTGGCTAGGTAGTTTTGGGCTGAAGCTTAATGGAAAGCTACAAGTAGAAAAAGCGAACAAGGACTTTAGTCCGCTAGTTCGCTCAAGTCTACAACCCTGGGCTTCAGCCCAGGGCGCTAAGCATAGCCGCTGTTGACTAAGCTTAATTAAAGATTCTAGGAGCTCGCCTTTTCTGCCATGGGCTAAAGCCCATGGTTGCGGGTCTATGCAAACTGGCGGGCTAAAGCCCTTCTTTGCTGATGGAGCCTAGTGAAACAGAAAATCCCCTCGTATGAGGGGATGGCGATTTTTTCGATAGCCTAGGGCCTTGGCCCTAGGGTTATTATGAAATTTATGGGGAAATTTATAACTAAAATTTCGGATGATAAATATACCCCTTGTTTTTATTGGTAGAGGATTTAAATCCTCTTCCGCAGTATAGACGTTGAACGGGGTTGTTGTATGGCTGCTGGTTTTAACCTGCAGCCACGGCTAGCAGGCGGCGAAGCCGCCGCAAAGGAGCGAAGCGACTTGGCCTAGGGGCCTGCAAGGGTGCCGCGCAGCGGCAGACCAAGGGCGAAGCCCGCAGGGCCGAGCAGACCTGCGAGCCCTGAAAGGGCCCGGCCGCCAAAGGCGGCAGGCCCCAAAAAAAGAAAAAAAGAGCCACCAAAAAAACGGCAGCTCTAGTTCAGTCATTATTTATTTTTGGGCCAAAAAGGCTCTGACGGGGCGCAGGGCTTTTTCTACGGTATCGGGCAAAAATGGCGATTGTAAATCGGCGATTTCCAATAATTTGAGGAAAGAATGGCGGCCACCAGTTTCGCAAAGTTTGATGTAATCGCTCCAAGCTTTTTCGGGCGCCTGAAGTTGGCGATCCCAAAACTGAAAGGCGCAAATTTGGGCCAAAACATAATCAATATAATAAAAAGGGCTGGCAAAAATATGCGTTTGGCGCTGCCAGTAGCCGCCTCTTTGCAAAAAGGGCTGTCCCGATTCGCTTGATTTGAGATGGGGCATATAGCGCTCTTCTAGCTCTAGCCAAGCGGCATTGCGTTGGGCGGGCGTCCATTCTGGATGTTCATAGACTAAGTGCTGAAACTCGTCGACAGCAGCGCCATAGGGCAAAAAGGTGACGGCTCCGCCAAGGTGGGCCAATTTGAATTTTTCGCTATCCTCTTTGAAGAACTGCTCGACCCAAGGCCAGCTAAAGAACTCCATACTCATCGAGTGAATTTCGCAGGCCTCATAAGTGGGCCAAATGTAGTCGGGATCGGCTCCAGAGCGGCCTGTTAGGTAGCATTGGAAAGCGTGGCCCGCCTCATGGGTAAGGACCGTGAAATCGTGGGCGCTACCATTAAAATTGGAGAAAATAAAGGGCGCCTGATGTTCGCGGAAATAAGTGCAATAGCCGCCATTTCGTTTGCCATCTTTGGAAGCTAGCTCGAGCAGGCCTTTGTCCTGCATAAAGCGGAAAAACTCCTTTGTTTCTGCAGACAGCTCGCTATACATTTGATCAGCCTGTTGGACCATCCAGTCTGCATCGCCTTTGGGCGTAGGGTTGCCATCCAAAAACTCTAGGGCAAAATCGTAGAACTCCATCTTATCGATACCGATGCGTTCCGCTTGTTTTTTGTAGAGGGTTTGGGCCAGGGGCACCACCTGCTCCTCAATCTGCTTGCGGAATTTAGCCACCTCTTGGGGACCATAATCGCTGCGGGCCATGCGGGCATAACCGAGCTCGATATAATTCTCATAGCCCAGCTTTTGGGCCATTTTGTGGCGCAGCTTGACAAGCTGGTCAAAAATATCTTCTACCTCTTCCGAGATACTATCATAGTACTCCCATTTGGCCGTTTGGGCGCCTTTGCGCCGGGCTCTATCGGTAGAGAGTTCTAGGGGGCTGAGGGTAGAAAGATTGTAGGTTTCGCCCTCAAATTCGATTTGGGCCTGCGCCTTAATCTCTTGATAGCGAGTAGAAAGACGGTTTTGCTCTTTGAGGTCCTCAATGATTTCGGGCTGAAAGGTTTTGAGGGCCATCTCCTCTAAATTGAAGAGATGCTGGCCCAACTGCTCGGCCATTTCGGCCTTATGCGGAGAGGCCAAAAGCGCTTTGCTAAAGGCATTAGACAAAGCCGAAAGTTCTGGGGCCGCCTGATTGAAAAAGCTCTTCTCTTCCTGATAAAAAGCATCGCGAGTATCAATAGAATGGCGAACCGAAGCCAGATTATAAGGACCACTAAAGCGCAAGCTCGTATCTAAAATCTGCTGCCGAATGGCTATGGCATCTTGGGCCGTAGGGGCCGCCTCAAAGGCCGTGATGAGGGCCTGGTATTCGCTTTTGATCTGCTCCAGCTCTGGGCGCTGATAGGGAAAGTCTTTAAATTGCATATTTATGGTTGTGTGGAGTGAGGAAGAATACTAAGATACAACCATCTTTTTGGAAATGGGGGAGGATTGTAGAGAAAAGCAAAGATCTTCTGGATCCTAGGGCCATAAATTATTTTTGCAAAATTATTGTTGTCAACTTCTTATGATAGCTCTCCATTCTCGAGTAAGCTGTTCCGTCAATTAGCAAAATAACAGTTAGCATAGCAACAGTGGTTATACTAATCGCCCTCGAAGTTGGTGAATTAGTTAGCAGCATTAGACCGGCAGCCAGCATAATAAGAATTGGGATGACTTTAAATACAATGGTATATTCCTTAAGTGTGCCTTCTGTACGTTTTATCTCAGATTGTTGAAAGTCCTGTGGATCTGTATTGAAATGCGTTTCAAATTGTTTAACTCTTTGAATATTGGTATAGTTGAGGCCACCACCAATAATGAGAAGTAATATACCAGCGACTAGGGTCGGGATAATATACGCCCTGGCTAAATCGGTTTTTCCCAATTGCCAAAACCCAATACTGCTGATTAAAAACCCCAGGGCAAAAAAGATGAAAAAGCGAGTTGAAAACACTTCGGACTTTGCCCAGTCCAAGGCCAGTTTTAATAGGTCCATTTTAGTTTAGTTTGTATTTTTTTCTGTATTCGCTAGGGCTTATGCCTTCTTTATTTTTAAACAACCTTGAAAAATAGGGGGGATATTCAAACCCTAATTCATAGGCCACCTCGGCAATTGTTTTATTGGGTTGCAGTAAAATGTTTTTAGCTTCATCCACTATATGCAAGTGTATATGCTCAATCGTGCTTTTACCCGTTACCTTTTTTAGGCTGTCACTTAAATAGCGTTGAGAAACAGACATTTCATCTGCAATTTCCCTAATACTAGGGAGCCCCTTCTCCTGCAACTGTCCAGATTCAAAATAGCTAGTCAAATGCTCCTGAAATTGCTCCAATAGGGAGCTAGAAATTTCTTTACGGTTTATAAACTGCCTTTCGTAATAGCGATTAGCATATTTTAGTAGGCTGTCTAGCAGCGAGATGATAATATCTTTACTGAAGATATCTTGGTTGTTTAGGTATTCTAACTCAATATTTTCGACAATTGACTCGATCTGTTTTTCTTCTTTTGGAGAAAGGTGCAAAGATTCATTGGTAGAGTAGGAGAAGAAGCTGTACTTTTTTATTTGATGAGCTAATGAACTCCCCTTCAAAAAGTCTTCATGGAAATTTATCGAAAATCCTTTTTGCTCAAATACGATACTGTTGTCCCACTGCAATACTTGTCTTGGTGCAATAAAGACTAAAGCACCATTTGTAAAATCATATTTGGTGCGTCCGTAGTTTAGCTCACCTTTCACAAACTTCTTTAAACTAATCGAATAGCAATCGTTAGTAATAGGCGGAGATGACTCTCTTGGGCAAGGCAAATAGCCCTCGCCTTTTGCCTGGAATACACTAAACATAGGGTGCTCTGCTTGTGGCAGCCCTAAGTAATCTAAATAGGCTGATAAGGTTTTAAAGTGTAGCATAGTTCTCTGTTGCTTTATGGCTAATACGGACGTTCCCTTTTGCGCATTTTACTAGATGCTTATATTTTCCAACTTAGGCCTGTTTCTTTTTCAGATAGATCCCATAATCGTTGCATAACAGCCTTGTCTTTTGCATGCGACTTAATTTCATGGGGCCCAACAGGACCAACAAAGTTGCCTCTACTCGTAGGACCATAAAACCCAGTTACATCTAGGTTCTCTTCTGTAGCACACATTAGTTCTGGATAAGCACCATTTTCGGCAGCCTGTGTCAGTGGTGTTAATTTCATAATGTTAAAAATCAGGTTCATAAGAAAGCTACCGTTGGTCGAAATTAGTGAAGTTCTAGAAGAACCCGGATGACAAGCATAGGCTTTTATATCAGATTTTCCAGCAGCTTTTAATCGGTCATTCAACTCATAGATCGACATGATTTGCGCTAGTTTACTTTGACTGTAGGCACTGTTGGGGGTATAGTCTTTTTCCCAATTCAAATCGTTAAACTTAATGGTTTTTAACCCCATATTGTAGCCCATACTACCAACGGCTACAATGCGCCCTTTCGACTGCTCAATCAATGGGAACAATAATGCCTGTAGTGTGAAGTGCCCAAAGTAGTTTACCCCCATTTGTAACTCCCAGCCTTCTTGAGTGACCTTTCTTTTGGGCGTTTGCGCAATCGCAGCATTACACATTAAAGCATCAATGCGGTCTGCCTGTTCTAAAACTTCAGCCGCTGCTTTTTTTACACTATCTTGAATACCCAAGTCCATGATAATGTTAATTACATCAATTTTATTCCCAACTACTTCTTTTAACTTGGCAATCGTATCAGCGGCTTTTTGAGGGTTCCTGTTCAACATAACTACTTTAGCCCCCTTCGATAAAAGAATTCGAGCTGCCTCAAAACCAGTTCCGCTGGTAGTCCCCGTGATTACAAATGTTTTCCCACTCAAGTCTTTTATTCTCTCGGGAGTCCAGCCTTTTTTTCCAAATGGATTTTTCATACTCATCGTTTTTAATTTTGTCCGCTACAAAAATAAGACGAATAAGATCTATTTACCTTATACAAGATTTCGCAATTGTTATACTTTTTGGGGCCTCCGCCGCGGCTTCGCCTTGCGGCGCTACGTTTCAGGGCTCGCAGGTCTGCTCGGCCCTGCAGCCGCCTGCGGCGGCTTGGGTCTGCGGCTTCGCCGCCCCCTTGCACATCGCTAGGCCGCTCATCTGTCTTTTTCCAGCTTAAGTTTCTTCTTCGGCGGCTAGTTTTTCTTGATGGTTAGGGAGCTGCCGCTTGAAACCCACAGCCAATTTCGAAACAGCTTAGCGAACATTTAGCCGCACTTTGGCCTGCAGCCATAATTTTGCGCCCCACTAACCCACTCTCAGCACCAAAGTATCCTGACTAGACAGCCGCAAGATCCCAAAGTAAGGTACAACCATCTTTTTGGAAATGGCGGAGGATTATTTTTTTTGTTGGGGGGGATTTGAGGGGACGTTTATTGATGAGGAGAATTGTCTTTTACAAGCCGCACATTTGTAGTAGTAACTGCTTGTATTGGATTTTCTTTTTGTGAAATGAGGACTTTTACAATAGGGACATTTAAAATTTCTTTTAGAGATTTTATATACTCCAATTTTAAGAAGTTGATCTTTACTCAATAGGCTTAATTCACGATCCTTTACAAGCTGCTTAAATTCCTTTGCTCGCGTTCTAAATTCTTTTTTAGAGTAAAAGTCTGATATATTGAATACCCTCATGTAGTCGTATCGAACATAGTAGAGTGCAATTTTATCAATTTTAAGTTTCTGCTCATCATTCACTTTTCCAAACAAGGAGAGTATATAATAACCAATTATTTGATTCAAATCACCTCTTGAAAGTTTTTGCTCTTGCGTTGTTTTTATGTCTATAAGAGTGTTGTCAATAATTAAATCTGCATCTGCACCGCCGACAAAAGAGGACGCTTTACCAAAATTTGGATTTAAAAAATATTGTTTTTTGGCCTTGAAAAAATCCCAGGATACTTTACTAATCAATATTTCTAGTTCATCTACTATATCTTCTTCTGTTTCATCTATTGTTGCATCAATAAATCCCGCTCTAACAACTAAGTCTAGTTTAGCTAAAAATAGAGCTGATCCAAGAAGTGCTCTTGAATATTCTCCATTGATTAGAAAGTCACCATAGTTAATTAAAGCTTGGTCAAATCGCTCTAGAAGTAATTGATAAAACTCTAAAGCATTTACTCTTCTATCATACTTGTAGCCAATAACAGCGCTCCTAGATACTCTGGCAAAGGTACTTAGCGTAAATTCACACTGTTGTAATCCTAAGTAGGCTACCCAATAAGTTTTTTGTTTTGTAGATATCGATTTGTTAATTCGTTCTACATTGAATCGGAGAAGATAATCTAATGCAGTTCCTACAAGTCCCTTATGGCTAGTGTTAGATTCTACTTGTATGGTATATTCTTCAGGGGTTCCTGGATTAGGGAAGTAATAACGAAACCATTGTTTTAAATATCTACGCCTTGGGTCTCTTAAAATCCTTGTTAGACTCATGTTTAATATTGGTTTTATGTGAAATGTAGGTGTCTAAATTTACAATTAAATTTTGATAGAATATTCCCCCCCTACTCCCTAAAAAACCAACCATCCTCCCGAATCCACAACCGACTCTCCGGAAAATCCGAACGGCTGAGCTCTCTTAAGTCATCTATCGCCAAACCTTTGGGGTCCAAACGAGGCATGCCCCCATGCTTTTGGACAATGGGAATAATCTGTCCCGCCAAAAATTGCCCCTCCCGCCCCAAAGCAAGCCGCAGCAGGGGCGCATGCGCGCCATAACGACTCATCCGAAAGCTGTAGGTGCAAAAATTCCCCAAACTATAGAGAATCAAACGCTCTTTGTAGAGCTCCATGCCCCGACTCACATGCGGACCCGTCCCAATAATAAGGTCGGCCCCCGCATCTACGCAAAGATGGGCGGTCTCATAGAGGTTGCCCCGATTAAAACCCAGAAAAATCTCGGGTTTTTCCTTGGGCTGATGCCGATATTCTGGCCCCTCCGCACCCCCATGTAAAGAAACAATCAGGAGCTCCGAATTGGCCTTGGCTTTTCGAATTTGCGCCCGAACCGCTGCCGTATCTTTCATATTAAAGCTGCCATAAAAAGGCGAAAAAGCACAAAATGCACAAGAACGACCCGCCCGAACAAAATACACACAGGGCCGATGCGCCAACCCCGCCGGCATAAATCCCATGTCCTGCAATTGCCGCTCTGTATTCAATCGGTCAGCCCGCCCAAAATCATCCATATGATTGCTGGCAATATTCAAAATGTCAAAACCCGCCCGCTGAAAAGGCTTTACATAAACCGGGGGCAAACGAAAGCGAAAGCAGCTTTTGGGATCATAACAAGCCTTGGCCCGCCCGCCCGAATCCCGCAAAACGGTCTCAAAATTTCCAAAACTAAGGTCGGCCTCCTGCAAATAGGGCAGAAGCCGCTCCCCAATCAAATCCCGCCCCAAATGAGGCGGCAAAAGCACCATCGGATGATTGGTCCCCGGCACAATATCCCCCACCGCCGCCAACCAAAAACTATCCTTCGGCGCAGGGGGCAGCGGCCAATCCCTAACCGCCGCCAAACTATCCGCTGCCGACTGATAAAGCAGGGCCGGAACCACCTCAGGCTCCAACTTTTCTGAGCCGCAAGCCCAAAATAAAAGACAAAGGAATAGAAGATAATAAGGCATGACAGAAGCTTTTGTATAGACCGAAAGATAGCGCTTATGAAGCTTTTTTTTATTTCTTTTTGGGGCCTCCGCTGCGGCTTCGCCTTGCGGCGCTACGTTTCGCAGCTCGCTATTCGCTCGGCCCTTCGCCGCCTGCGACGGCTCGGTCTGGCCCTGCAGGCCACTGCTGCACATCGCTAGGCCGTTTGGCCTTCGGCCATCCCTAGGGCCAAGGCCCTAGGCTATAGAATCATCGCCATCCCCTCCTTCGAGGGGATTTTTTTTGAACCTCTGGGTTGAAACCATCGGCCCATATCATTTATAGCAAACAAGGGCTTTAGCCCGCCAGTTTGCACAGCCCCACAACCATGGGCTTCAGCCCAGGGCCCTAAGCATAGCAATTGTTTTTATCGCTGAATTTTGTGTGGAGTTGTTGAAGAACAAGCCGCTAAGCAATGATTGGCCGAATTAGAGACTGTTTAAGATTTTGTGTGCGGCCCTTTTGCTGCCTAGGGACAAGCCCCTAGGCTAGCTTTTTCAGACAGCCCTCTAAAGAGGGCCTTTGGATAAGATTCTCCTTTGCTATAATCATTTAGCAAGACCTTATATATCAGCAGTGGAGGCCCTCGCCAGGGCTGACTCCATTGGATTAGCCTAGGGGCTTGTCCCTAGGCGACTATTGGCCAAATCCTAACAATCTAAAGGCCCAAATTTTATTCTAATACACAAAATCCTGAACCGTCCCCTGAATTTAGGGAGTAGCCGCTTAGCTGGAGCTAAGAAAAAGCTAGGTCGAGCTAACCAAACCCTAGGTTGAGCTAGTGGCGCCTTAGGTCGAGCTAGGAAAGTATTAGCTGGAGCTAAGAAAAAGCTAGGTCGAGCTAGCCAAACCCTAGGTTGAGCTAGTGGCGCCTTAGGTCGAGCTAGGAAAGTATTAGCTGGAGCTAAGAAAAAGCTAGGTCAAGCTAACCAAACCCTAGGTTGAGCTAGTGGCGCCTTAGGTCGAGCTAGGAAAGTATTAGCTGGAGCTAAGAAAAAGCTAGGTCAAGCTAGCCAAACCCTAGGTTGAGCTAGTGGCGCCTTAGGTCGAGCTAACAAAAAGCTAGCTCATTAGCTCTTAGCAATAAGTTCACTAAGCCAGTACTTTAACTTATTAGTAACAGTTGGGTCCTTAGGCGGTTTAGCAGGCGGCGCCGCCGCCGCAGGCCACAACAAGCCCTTTAGGGCGCAGTTCGACGACCAAAGGGAGTAACCGATGCGGCGGGGTGGCCGTCAGGCCAGACCAAGGAGCCGAAGGCGACGCAGGGCCGAGCAGACCTGCGAGCCCCAACAACAAGGACTTTAGTCCGCAGTTCGACGACCAAAGGGAGTAACCGTAGCGCCCGCAGCTTGCTGCGGGAGGCCCCAAAACAACAAGCAGATAGATGTTAATAAAAAACCCTATATTTAGAGACACACTATAACAGACAAGCCAAAATACCTATGGAATCTATCAACTTTGATCAAATACAGATCTCTTCGGGCTGGACGCCCAGCAGCAAGGAGGAGCTAGAGAACCAATTGGACAACCTATTTAGTAGTAGTTTGGATGCTCTTCGAGGGACCTGGGACCTGAGCAACTCGGCCAATGTGTTGCTGAGCCTAATCTTTTATAAGCGCCTGATTTGTCTACAAGAAGAAGGCGAATTGGCCTTCATTAAGATTTCTGAAAAACAACGGCAGATCCTACACAATTTTAGGCAGCAGTTGGCCCAAAACGAACAGCAGGCCTTTGGCGATTTGCGAGATGCCCTGGTGGCAATTTCTAGGGCCAACCCCTCTTTAGAAAATATTTTTGCCCCCCTAATGGTGGCCCTACAAGATAAGGCCGATGCCCAACATCTGGCCCGAGTATTTGGCCTATTGGAACAGGTCGATTTTTCGCTCAAGCAGTTTTCTATTGCGCAGTTTGGGGCCTTTTTTAATAAGAGCCTGAGCCGAGCAGCCCAAAGAAGGGGCAAGGCGGGCGGTAGCGCTACCAGTCCGCTTTTTCTCAATAAACTCATGGCCCTTTTGCTATCGCCCAAATCGGGAGAGTCGGTCTATGAACCCACGGCGGGACAGGCAGGGAGCCTAGTGGCCCTTTTGCAAGAAGCAGCCGCCCTAAACATATTGGCCCAAGAAGTAGATCAAATTACCTGGGCCTTTTGCAAAATGAATTTGCTCATGAATGGAGCCTATGAGGCCGTTGTGGAGCAAAATAATAGCCTGCTTCATCCGCCCCAACCCCCTCAGCAATTTGATCTGGCCTTGGCCAACTTCCCCTTTGGAGAAGAAATCGATCTGCGAGCCGTCAAGCACCGATCTTATGTCAAACTGCCCCTAGATGTGGGCCAAGAAGAAACCGATTGCAACAGCCTTTTTGTACAATTGATGCTGGAGCAACTCAATGAGAATGGGCGGATGATTGCCGTTTTGCCCATGCGGGCCCTCTTTAAAGAGCGACAAGAGCGCCGTTTGCGAGAGTACTTGCTTCGCCGCGATGTGGTGGATGCCGTAATTACCCTACCAGCGGGCCTGCTCTATGCCAGCCAAGCCCCCATTTGCCTGCTCTATTTGCATAAAAAGAAACCCGCCAAACGCAAGGGGAAAGTTCTTTTTATCAATGCTTCTCAACTGCAACCCACCTCCAAGAGTCGGGTGCGCCATCGTTTGGAGAGCCAGCAAATTGCAGCCATCGTTTCGGCTTATCATAGCTGTGGCGAGAAGGTGCCGCAAGAGCTAGCGGGCTATGTGGTTTGCAAAACGGTAGAGCAACTGCTCGAGCAGCGGGCCAACCTCAATGCCAAGCGTTATGCGGCCCCCTTTATTCAGGAACTAGAGGCCCTGGCCGATCAAAATGCCTTGGTCAAACTGCAGGAAGTGATGGCGGGAGAATTGCCAGCGCTTTGGGTGCATAAAAAAGAGCAGCAGTTTCATGATTACCCCTTTGTGAGTAGTCGAGATTTGGCCCTGCAGTTTGCCGATTATCAGTTGGCCCTAGCCAAGCTTTGCCCCTTTGAGGAACAAGAAGAGGAGGAAGGGCGTATCTTGCAACATTCGGCCTTTTTGGTCAATCGCAAAGGCAGGCGCTTGCGGGCCAGCTATTTTGAGTATAGCGGCCAAGCCATTATTGTGAGCAAATCGGTGCTGGTTTTTGATTTGCAGCAAAAGAAAATCAACAAAGAATACTTTTTGGTCCAATTGCATCAAAAACTGTTTTTGGCCCAGTTCAATATGTTCAGAACCGATCATGAAGCTTTGCAGATATCAGAGCGGGAATTTGGCCAACTGCAAATGCCTTTGCTCAGCCTAGAGGAGCAAATCAAATTGGTCCAAGAAACCAAATGGTCTTTGCTCAAAGAAGAAGAGCATAAGGTGGAAACCCTGCGCAGCCGCCTCAATCTGGATAAGCAAACGGCCCAAAACCGACAAATGCGCATTATTTCTTCTTTGCAGCATGAACTAGGCAATCGCTTACCCGCCATACTGACGGAGCTCAAAAATATTAAGGACTTTCTGGGCGATAAAGTGGAAGAGCAAACGCCCCTGAGCTGGAGCGATTCTATTTATCCCCTTTTTGAGGGCGAAGAAGCCGAAGAAGAGGACCAATTGGGCAAGGTGGTGCGCAAAATTGAGCAACAACTCATTTATACCATTAACAGCATTGATGCGGCCAGCAATATCATCTCCGCAGATAAGGAGCGCATGCAATTAGAACAGCTTTTATTGCGCGACTTTCTAGAAGATTGGGCCCAGCTTTATGCCCAAGAAAAACAGTTCTCTATCCAAATTGAGGTGGAAGATGATGAAAGAGGCCGAGAATTACCCATTGCCACCCTCATCGACCGAGCACAACTGGCCACGGCCCTGAGCAATTTTGTAGAAAATGCCCGCCGCCATGGATTTTCTAAGGATAAAAAACATCTGATCCGCTTTTCCGTTTCTTTGCTAGAAGAACAAGAAGAAGTATTGATAGAATATAAAAATGATGGAAAAGCTTTCCCAAATTCTTTTACCTTTGAGGATTTTGTATCCTATGGCAATTATGCCGGCGATACTGGACATTCGGGTATCGGAGGCTACCTCATTCACCAAATTATTGAAAACCACGAGGGTAGCCTACATTATAAGGAGCAAATAGATAAACGCGACCCCTTTAAGGTGCAATTTGATATTATTTTGCCCTACAGAAAATAAGAATATGAGCAAAAAACGCCGCCGACCAATACAGGTTTTAATGATTGATGATGATCAACAATTTGCTAGCCCCTTTATTAAACGGGCCCGCAAGTATCAGGTCCTCATTACCAACAAAACAAACTTGCAAGAGGGCCTACACGAACTACAAAATAACAGTAAATACCAGGCTGTTATTCTAGATGGCAAGGCGCCTATTTATCCACAACAAGCCAAAGGTACAGAGGCCGAAAACTTTGTGCACGAGGCCATTATGCGCCTTAGAGAGATGGAGCTGCGCCAAGAACGCCCCCTGCCTTTTTGTGTGCATACGGCCTGGAGGGTGCAGCTAGAACCTAGCTTGCGCCAACGGGCTGCCCTCTTCGACAAAAAGAAAACAGCCGTAGATGAAGACGAAATGCAAGCCCTTTTTGAGTTTCTGCATCAGGAGGTGGGCCAACTAGAAAATAGCAAAATCAAACAGCAGTATCCCGAGGTCTTTGACTTTGCCGACCGCTATCTGGACCAAGAAGATGTTTCGCTCTTGCTCAGCATCTTAGCCGATAAATCGATGGCCAAAAGAGAGCAAATGCTAGAGCGCCTCGCCTTTGTCCGCCGCCTAGAAGAGTCTATTCTCAACGTCTTTTGCCGAGAGGCCCTCAAGGTCGATCCGCTGCTATATGGAATGGACGGACAAAGCCGAACCAAAGACCTGATCGAGCTCATTAAGGTCCGAAAACTGGCCCCGATGCACGTCTCTTTTCTGACCTATATCATTTATGCCACCCTCAGCAGTATTGTGCAGCATAAAGCACCAGAATCTAGCGAGTATTACAATTATCCAATCACGCCCTATACCGTCAAAACCTTTATCAATGGGCTTTTAGACATTATTCTCTGGGTAAAGGATAGTATAGAAAATGGCTTGAGAGAAGGCAGTATTATGCACGATTTTCAACCCCCTCGATAAGGATTTGGGGCCTCCGCTGCGGGCGCTATGTTGCGGGGCTCGCAGGTCTGCTCGGCCCTTCAGGCTTCACTGCGTTTCGCCTTCGGTCTGGCCTTCGGCCACCCCTTCACAGCGCTAGGCCGCTCCACAGTTTTTTTTGCTTTTGGCGCTTTTCTTCGGCGGTTGAATTTAGTAGGGGGCTGAGCTAGGGCCAGAAAAATTTGGACAAATGGAACCATCTTTTTAGTTTCCCTTGTTGGAGCTCCTGAAAAAAAGTAAAATTAAATCATGGATAAGGTAAGAGTAGATAAGTGGTTATGGTCGGTCCGTATTTTTAAAAGCCGAACCATGGCGAGTAATGCCTGCAAAAAGGGGCATGTACGTATAGATGGGCAAATTTTAAAGCCCTCTTCTTTTGTAAAAAGAGGGGATTTGTTGGAGGTCCGAAAAAACAACTTCAATATGCGCTTTAAGGTGGTTGAGTTGATTGAAAAGCGGGTATCGGCCAAATTAGCGGAGCCTTGCTATAAGGATCAGACGCCAGAAGAGGAACTCAATAAATTTAAGGCTTGGTTTATGAATGGCCGAGCAACAGAATTTAGAGAAAAAGGCGCTGGTCGCCCCACCAAAAGAGATCGCCGCCAAATTGATGGCTTTAAAGAAGGCGATAGCATGCTAGAGCAATTGAACTGGGAGGAGGAAGAAGATTAAGCGCTTCTTAGGACCAAAAAGCCCGATCTACAAAAGTAGATCGGGCTTTTTTATCTTGGCCCAAGGGCGGAGTTTGGGCTGTGGGGCGGTCCCCACAGCATTGGCCTAGGGATGGTAACTAGTGGCCGTAGGCCAGACCCAGGCAGCTTTGCTGCCGCAGGGCCGAGCGAACAGCGAGCTAGTGCACAGCCCGGCCGCCGCAGGCGGCAGGCCCCAAAAAAACAAACTACTTATCCTTCTTCTTAAACTGCTTGAAAAATTGGGCCCAAGCTAGTGGATTGAGGACGGGCATGGCCTGCTGTTGTCCCTGATAAGAATAGCTGCTAGCCTGTTGGCGGAGGTAAAGCGAGGCATTTTCTCGGCCATCCATATCCATTTCTTCTTGCATGGCAAGTAGTTGTCGGCGGCTGAGCTTGCCCTCGGCCAGAGCCTGAAGATTTTGGGCTTGGGTGGGTTGCATGGCCAAAAACTCTGCTCTAAAGTTGTTGCGATCGGGCCAGGGGAAAACCAAAACCTCGGCCATATTGATATCCTCGGTTTCTAGTTGGACCACAATAGAGCGGTAGAGGCCCTCAAAATCTTCGGGGATCATAATTTCTTGGGTCGCAAAGCCCACCGCGGAAAACTGCATCGTTTCGCCCTTTTTGACCACAATAGAAAACATGCCGTCCATATTGGCATAGGTACCGCGCAGGCCATTTTCTACGGCCACGGTAGCAAAGGGAATCGGGGCCACCTTTCCGTTGGGGCCGGGCGTAATCACAATGCCCGTCACCTCAACAATATCATTGACCGAAAGCGGCTGGGCTTGGCTAATTTGGGGCAGGGCAAAAAGAAGAAGGGGAAGAAAAGAGAGCAAGAATTTCATGCGTTTTATATTTAGTAAGTCTTAATAATTGAATTGGAGAAGCTGCTTAAAGGTCCTCTGCCAAAGCAACGCTAATTTGCACTTTTTAGTTGGTGTTTCCATCCCAGATAGGGAAAAAAGCGTCTTCAAAATGTTTGATGGCTTCATGGGCCGAAAGCTGAATGGCAATGACATCAAAACGGATTTCCTCCTCATAGTTTTCGGCATGCATATAGGCTGCGGCCGCTTCAAAAAGAAGCTGTTGCTTTTTTTGCGTAACGGCTAATTCGGGGGGGCCAAAAGCGGCGTTTTTTCGGGTTTTGACCTCTACAAAAACAAGGATGTTTTCCTTAAAAACAACAAGGTCTATTTCGGCCCGCCCATAGCGCCAGTTTTTTGCTTTAAGCTGATAGCCTTGCTTTAAAAGGTATTCTAGGGCCATCTTTTCGCCCAAGATGCCTATTTTGTGATGTTTTGCCATAATTTTTTTATCTTTCGCAGCTTTGACAAGCTGCACCGCAATACAGCTAGTATACTAAAACGTATGATATATACATAGCTCGAAAGGGTTATTAACAAAATCTTGAACTGATCATGATGAACGAACTAATTAAAAACTTTGGCGCCCAGTTGACGGAGGCCATTGAAATCGGCGAAAATATAACATTAACTGCGGCTGAGCAGGAATTGCGCAATATTGTGGTTGTGGGAATGGGCGGCTCTGGTATTGGGGCCAACTTTGCCAAGGAATTCACGGCAGAGGAGCGTCCTTTGCCCATGGAAGTGGTTAAGGGCTATGATTTGCCCAACTATGTCAACCCGCATAGCTTGGTCATTTGTTCTTCTTTTTCGGGCAATACCGAAGAGACCCTAATGGGCCTAGAGGCAGCCATTGAAAAAGGGGCCAAGATTGTTTGCGTCAGCTCTGGCGGTAAAATGAAAGCCTTGGCCGAAGAGCATGGATTAGATTTCGTTCAATTGCCACATGCCGGTAGCCCTCCCCGCGCTTGTTTGGGGCTTTCTTTGGTGCAGCAGCTATTTATCCTAAAGTTCTTTGGTTGTGCCAAGGCCGAGCGTATCGAGCAGCTCAAGCAAAGTATTCTTTTGCTAGAAAAAGAGCAGGCCGACATCATGGAAAAGGCCAAGAAGATGGCGCAGTTCATGAGCGGCAAGTTTCCCGTTCTCTATACGAATGATCGTATGGGAGCTATTATTTTGCGCCTGCGTCAGCAGCTCAATGAAAATGCAAAAATCCTTTGCGGCCATCATCTAATTCCCGAGATGAATCATAATGAATTGGTGGGCTGGCGTAAACAAGAGGGCGATTTTGCTGTCTTGATTTTCAGAAGCAAGTTTGAGCATGAGCGCAATCAAGCCCGCATCAAAATCAATAAGGAAATCATTAACCACTATACACAAACCTTAATCGAGATCAAACTTAAGGGCGATAGCTTGATTGAAGAGGCTATGTATGCTGTACATTTGGGCGACTGGATCTCTTGGGAGCTTTCTGTGTTGCGCCAAGTAGATGCCACCGAAGTAAAAGTGATTGATTTCCTAAAAGGAGAATTGGCGGGACAAGCCTAAACAGCAAGCTGGTCCAAAAAATAAGTAAGATGAGTAAACAAGTAAAAGTAGAAGAATTAGGCCGCATCAATTATGAGGAGGCCTGGGCCTATCAAACCAAACTTTTCAATGCCTGTATCGATCGTAAAAAGCGACAAAGAGCAGGGGAGGAGCTAGAGCAGTTTGGCCATTTTCTATTTTGTGAACACCCCCATGTCTATACCCTAGGCCGAAATGGCAAAGAGGCCCATTTACTACTCGATGAGGCGGGCTTGCAAGCCCATGAGGCCAGTTTTGTAAAAATTAACCGGGGGGGAGATATTACTTATCATGGCTTGGGCCAAATTGTGGGCTACCCTATTTTGGACCTCGATTGCTTTTTTACCGATATTGGCCGATATATCCGCAGTATCGAAGAAATGGTGATCCGAACACTCCAAGATTATGGCATTACCGCAGGCCGCATCAAAGGCGAGTCTGGCGTCTGGCTAGATGAAGATGGCCCCAATGCCCGCAAAATCTGCGCAATTGGGGTGCACCTGAGCCGCTGGGTGACCATGCACGGCTTTGCCTTTAATATCAATACCGATATGAGCTACTTCGGCCATATTATTCCCTGCGGCATCCAAGATAAGGGCGTGACCTCCCTAGCCCAAGAATTGGGACGGCCCCTAGCAGAAGAGGAGGTCAAAAGTTTGCTTTCTCGGCATTTTGCAGATATCTTTGCAGCCGAATTAGATTTTAGCCTAGCGCCAAATTTACTACAACATGAAAAATGATATTCCCATTAAAAAAGTAGAAGGGGTGGGCCTCGCTATTGTCCCCGCTGCCGACGGCTTTTGGGATGTCTACCTACTCAACCTCAAAAAAGAACCCATCAAGCAGTTGATCGTCTCGGCTAGAGGCTATGGCCGCCTAAATGATAAGGAGGTGGAAACCGCCAATATCCGATACTATTTTGAGGAGGTACCCCCCAGCTCATTCCAAAAAATTGAACCCCTGCACAAAGATCTTGTGCAAATGGCCAATGAATATTGGATCAGCTTTCTATGGAAAGATTATATGTACGACCGAAAGTACGTCTTTGTGGCCGGTAGTATTCAGGCCGCTTACTTTACACATATTCCCATTCTTAACGAATTGGGCGTTTTAATCAAGTGAAAATTTATGGACCCTAAAGAGGAAAAGGAATTCGAGGATGAACCCTTGTTCGATTGGTATGAGTATAAAGCCGATCCCGGACAGGAACCCATGCGATTAGATAAGTTTCTAATGCAACGCATGGAGCGCATGACCCGCTCTAAAGTGCAGCGCGGTATCGATGCCGGCTATGTAACGGTAAATGAGAAGGAAGCTAAAAGCAACCAAAAGATTAAGCCACATGACTTAATTAAGGTGCGCTGGCGCCGCGCCCGCCCCAAAGGCGAGGTGATCGCCCAAGATATTCCCTTAGATATTCGCTATGAAGATGAGGAGGTCCTCATGGTCTACAAACCCGCTGGCATGGTGGTCCACCCCGGCGTGGGCAATTATACCGGCACCCTCGTCAATGCCCTCGCTTGGCACTTTAAAGATTTGCCCCAAGGCAATGGTAGCTACCCCGGCCTAGTGCACCGTATCGATAAATTTACTACGGGAGTTCTGGTGGTGGCCAAAACCGAAGAGGCGATCCAACATCTCTCTAAGCAGTTTTTTGATCACACCATTAAACGGAAATATCGCGCCCTCGTCTGGGGAGATGTAGAGGCCGAAGAGGGAACGATCACGGGCCATATTGGCCGCGATCCCAAAAACCGAAAACGCTTCTGTGTCTATGAAGATGAGGAATATGGCAAACATGCCGTGACGCACTATAAGGTCCTCAAACGCTTTGGCTACGTAACTTTGGTCGAATGCCAACTGGAAACAGGACGGACCCACCAAATCCGGGTGCACATGAAGCATATTGGCCACCCGCTCTTCAATGATGAGCTCTATAATGGCAACCGCATCGTCAAAGGAACAATCTTCAGTAAGTACCGACAGTTTGTCGAGAATTGCTTCAAAATTCTTCCCCACCAAGCCCTACACGCCTTCTCTCTGGGCTTTGAACATCCCAAAACAGGAGAGGAAATCTATCTGGAAGCCCCGCTGCCCGATTATTTCCAACAAGCCCTAGATAAATGGGAAAAATATACCGAGGGCCGCTTTAAGATTTATGACTAGATCTTTTTTCCCTCAATAATCGCAGTAGAATCTTAGTGTTCTGCTGCGATTTTTTTTTGGGGCCTCCTGCCTGCGGCAGGCGCTACGCTGCGGGGCTCGCAGGTCTGCTCGGCCCTTCAGGCTTCACTTCGTTTCGCCTTCGGTCTGGCCTTCGGCCACCCCTCCACATCGCTAGGCCAAATGCAAGTCCTCCGCTTCCTATTTCCACCAAAGTATTTTATGCCGAAAGGCCCAAGCCCAAGCCAAACGATAGTGCCGATAGCCCAAACGCTCTAGCCGCTCCCGCCACTCTCGGCCCAAAAAGGACTTTTGAATGGAAAGCAGTCCATCATAACGGACCATCGGACTAGCCCCCAACAGTTTTGTCACTAAACGAAAGAGAAAATGGGCCAATTTCGAGCGCTCTAAATCATTGACAATGCCGCCCCATTGGGCCTGCCCCTTTAGCTGTAGGAGCAGCCGCTCCAAGGCTTCTTCCTCAAAATGATGCAGAAAAAGGGCGCAATGGGCCACATCAAACTCTAAGGCCGCAAATTCTTCCCCAAATACATCGAGCTGAACATAACGGATTTCTGGAAAATCACTGGACCATAAACGGGCTTGCTCCAAACAATAGGCATTGGCATCTATCCCCAGCAATTCTAAACGATAGCCCTTTTTTCGGCCCCAAAGGGCAAAGGCGCGCAGGGCATCGCCGCCCCCACAACCCAAATCTACTAAGCGCAAGGGCTTTTCTTTGGGCCAATTCTGCAGCAGTTGGGCCAAGGCCGCCTGACTAATGGCCAGCCCCCCCAATAGTTTATTCACCCAGGCAATTTGCTCCAAAGTGGCCCTGAGCTCTGGCCCCTCCATTTCCAAATCATCCATGATTTCTTCTTTCTCCGACCGCTGTTTAAAGTAGAGCATCCCAAGGCGTTAATGGACGGCCATGCGTCCAGCGAATAATTGTTTTTTGCATAAAGGGTAGGCCCGCAAATAGCTGTACGCCCAAATTGGACCAAAAGGGGTGGCCAAAGAAATGCTGTAACTTCCGCCCCGCCTGCAACCTCAAGCTATAGTTTTTCTGCCAAGCCGCCGCATACTGGGCCAAAAATTCAGCTTGACTCAGTTGGCCCTCCAAATACTGGGGCACTAAGGCTTGCATAATGGAAGCCGAACCTATGGCCATGGCCATCCCATTGCCCGAAAGCGGATAGATCAGGCCCGCAGCATCGCCCAACATGGGCAGCCCTTGCTCTACCAAAGGCTTGGGCCTAAAATAAATATTGCTAATGCTCAAGGGCCGAGAAAAAATGGGCCTAAACTCCCGAAACGCTTGCTCCAAATAAGGATTCTGCCCCAAAATAGTACGCTCCAACTCTTTGATGCTGCCCGCCCGCTTGAGCTGCCGCTGAGCCACCAAATAACAAAGGTTGATTCGACCATCTTCTACTCTAGATAAGCCGCAATAGCCTCCCTCAAAGTTGTGTAGGGCCACCAAATCTTCCGGGAAATCGCCTTCATAATGGCATTTGACGGCCATAAAGCCCGCCCGCTCTTGCATGAACTCCCGCTCAAGCTGCCGATCAACTAAAGAGCGTTTGCCCTGTGCGCCCAAGACCATTGCGCCTCGGTATTGCTGCCCTTGCTGGCTGTGGAGCAACCAGTTTTTTGGTCCAATTTCTTTTAGCTGATTGACTTTTTGCCCCAGCGCAAATTCTACCCCCGCCCCCAAGGCCAATTCATAAAGCTTTTGGTCCATCCGATGACGAGATAACCCAAAGCCTCCTAAAGGCAAAGTAGTTTGGACCTGTTTCCCCTTTAAGGAGCTTAGGGCAAAACGCCGAATATCAACGGCTCCATGAGCAAAAGGATCAAAGCCCAAGCTGTTGAGGTAGGGGAGCACCTCTTTAGAGATGTATTCCCCACAAACTTTGTGAAAAGGATACTCCTTTTGCTCAATGAGTAGGACCTTTAGTCCTCTTTTGGCCAAAGGAAGGGCAGAGCAAAGACCCGCTAGGCCCCCACCAATAATAATACAATCATAAATAGGCAAAGAGATATTCATTTATAAACGGACGGCTGTTTGTTTGAACCCTAAGCGAATGGCTTCTTTGAGGGAGGCCGTGGTTTGTAAATCTTGGGTTGAAAAACCCAGCTCTACAATCGTAACGGCATTCTGTGGGGAAACACCAGAGACAATACACTGGCAACCCATCAAATTGGCGGCTTTGGAAATGCGAATGAGTTGCTGGCTAACGCCCTCGTCAATGACGAGCACCCCACTAATGTCCAAGATAAACACTTTTGATTGTTTATTGCCAATAGCTTGTAAGATGGCAGATAGTAGGTTTTGGGCCCGCTCATGGCTCATCTCTCCCACCAAGGGCACAAAGAGAATATCATCCCAAAGCTGAGCAATAGGTGCATAGAGGGCCTCATTGCGATCTTGTAAACTCTTTTGGGTCAGGCTGCTATAGGTATCGGCCACAATGGCAATATCCATGCGGTGCTGCTTGTTAAAAGAGATGATTTTTTTAACATCATTGACGCCAAGGCGGAGAAAGAGCTCCTCAAAAAGGCTATCTAGTTTGGCCACTCCAGAATAGTAGGCATGCAAGGGCAGGCCTTCAAAAGCATGACGTTGGCCAATCTTTTTGCGGCTATCAATATAGGCCTGATCAATATGGGCAGAAAAAAACTGCCCCCAATGGGCCTCTACGAGTTTGCGGTTAGAGCGAACTAGATTAGGGTCTCTAAATCGCTCGCCTAGCCCTCCTACAGAAGGCAGCCAGGCATAAAACTCATCAAATATCCAGGCGGCATCGCCTTTGATGTCCTGCCAAAGGGCACGGACGTTTCTACAGTCTTCTGCTGTAATGTAAAATTGTTGCAGATACTTTTCTGCTGACATAGGGAATATAACTTGTGGTTAGTGAATATTTAGGCTTGTTCTTCACTAATTTTCCCTTTGGGTTTGCTTTGTTTTTTAAGTTTCTAAATGCTATTTGTTTTAGTATTCTCCCATGCTAATCAGGACCAAAGTGCAGGCCATCATGATTTCGGTCTGGGGAAGTGCGGCCTGCAAACGCTGTTGGAACTGGGGGTTTTCTGTTCCAGGGTTAAAGATGATGCGTCTGGGCGCCAGGGCAACAATAGGGGCAAAGTATTCTTCTTGTAGACTGGGCCGAAGATAGAGGGTGATGCTATCTATTTGAGCCTCAGTAGGAAATTTGGTTAATATGTCGAGAGATCCAGCGGTTTTTCCGGCCCGATAGCCTAGGGGATAAACGGTTTCTCCTATGGCTAAGAGGCGGCGGGCGGCTTCATAGGCATAGCGCTGAGGCTTGCTAGAAGCACCAAGAATCAAGGTACTCATTCTATTCTTTTTTAGTGATAACTGTTTCAAACAAAAAAGGAGTAAAAAGTTTAGCATTTTAGAACTCTAATTCCTGTTTTTTGGTCCATCTTGCGGAGGACAGGCGGCGAAGCCGCCGCAGGCTGAGGGGCTGTAGCAGGGCCGCCGAAGGCGGCAGACCAAGGCGGCAAAGCCGCCGCAGGGCCGAGCAGACCTGCGAGCTGCGCAATGGCCCGACCCGCCCGCAGGGCGGGGCAGCCCCAAAAAAAAGAAGTTGTAAGCCTACAACTTCTTCTTCGCTTCCATAAAGGCAAAATGGCCTAATAGCGGAAATTTTTCACGGTATCGACAAAAACCTTAACATTGTCTAGGGGCGTATCGGGATAAACGCCATGGCCAAGATTGGCAATATGATGCGGACCAAAATCCTTGAGCATCTGAATGGCTTGGGCCTCAATGGTTTTGGGGTCGGCATAAAGGGCGCAGGGGTCCAAAAGCCCTTGCAAAACCTGATGCTGGCCTAGCTCTTGACGCAATTGCTTGGGGTTTTGGGTCCAGGTACAGCCCAAGACCGAAGCCGAAGTGGCCGCCATCTGAGTCATAGAATGCCAGGCGCCTTTGGCAAAAATCGTCACGGGAACGCTGTTGCTCAAGCCCTCTGCGATGCGCGCCATATAGGGCAAAGAAAAGGCGCGGAAATCGGCTGGGCGAAGCACGCTGGCCCAAGAATCAAAGAGTTGGATGAGATCGGCTCCAGCGGCTACCTTTTTCTTGAGGTAGGCCAAAGTCGTGTCCGTAATCTTTTGCAAAAGCAGATGGGCTAGCTCTGGCTCTTGGTACATTAGCTTTTTGGCCTTAGAGAAGGTCTTGCTGCCTTGACCTTCAATCATGTAGCAGAAAATGGTAAAGGGCGCCCCGGCAAAACCGATCAAGGGGACCCGACCATCGAGCTCTTTCTTAGTGATTTTTAGGGCCTCGTATACATATTGTAGCTCCTCGGCGGCGGCATCGCCAACCAATAGCTGCTCGATGTCTTTGGCCGTTTCGATGGTTTTAGGAAAGCGAGGTCCTTTCTTCTCGACCATCTCGTAAGGAAGGCCCATCGCCTCGGGGATGACCAAAATATCGGAGAAAATAATGGCGGCATCTACCCCTAGTTCGTCTACGGGTTGGATAGTGACCTCTGCGGCCAATTCGGGCCGTTCGACCAATTCCTTAAAGCCAGAAAGACTATTGCGGATGGCGCGATATTGAGGCAAAATGCGTCCAGCTTGACGCATCAGCCAAACGGGCGGACGTTCTGTGGCTTCGCCTTTGGCCACTCGGAGAAACAAATCATTTTTTAGCATGCTGAGAAGCTTCTAGTTGTTTTTTATAATAGGCATAGACCTCTAACTGCGAGCGAAAGGGCCTTTGACCTTCATCAATTTTGTAATGGTTGGACAGCTTGGGGTCCAAGATTCGGGCTTTGACATTGTCTTTGAGCTGCAAATTTAGAAAATCTTTAATTTCTTCCTGTAAGCTCTTGTCATAAATCGGAAAAGCACACTCAATTCGGTAATATAAATTGCGCGTCATCCAGTCGGCAGAAGATAAATAAATCTTGTCATCTCCCGCATTATGAAAGTGATAGATCCGAGAGTGCTCCAAAAAGCGATCAACGATAGAGATGGCCCGAATGTTTTTGGAATAGCCCTCGATGCCCGTCTGCAAACCGAAAATCCCCCGAACAATGAGGTCGATCTTTACCCCCGCCTCGCTGGCCTCATAGAGTCGGCGAATCATGCGATGGTCTTGCAGACTATTTAGCTTTACGGTAATTCGGGCTTCTTGGCCTGCCTGGGCCAGCTCTATTTCTCGGTCAATCATGGCATAGATATTCTTCCGCATCCGAAATTGCCCTACCAATAGGTGTTTGAAGGGCTTTTTGGGCAGCTCGCCATGTTCTAAATAGCGGAGGACTTTATCCACCTCTTTGGTGAGTCGTTTATCTTTGGTAAAAAAACCATAGTCTTCATAGAGGCGGGCGGTGCCCTCATGAAAATTGCCCGTACTGAGGTAGCAGTAGTCTTGTAGCTTGCCTTTTTCTTCTCTAGAAATAGATAGGATTTTGGAGTGCACCTTGAGTTCGGGCAGACTATATTTTACGATAGCGCCCCATTTCTCTAGTTTTTCGGCCCAATCCAAATTGGCTTCTTCATCAAAGCGGGCTTTGACTTCTACAAAGACCATCACCTCTTTTCCTTCTGCAATGGCCGAGCGCAAAGCCGCAATGATTTGCGAATCCTTGGCCACCCGATACTGCAAAATCCGAATGCGTTTGACATCGGGATCATAGGCGGCCTGCTCCAATAACTTGATGACGTAATTGTAGCGCTGATAGGGGTAATGCACCAAATGGTCCCCTTCACTAATGCAATCAAAAAGGACCTGCGCCTTAGATAGCGTAGGATGTTTTAGCGGGGGCAAGGGATCATCTTGCAGGTGCTGTAGCCCAAAGTTGGGAAACTGAAAAAGGTCAAAGTTGTTGTGATAACGGCCCTCGGGTTGGCGGTCGGTACTCTTCACGCTAAAGGCTTGCATCAGAAAGCGCAATAAATTGGCGGGCATATTTCGGTCATAGACAAAGCGGGTGCTGGCCCCAATATTTCGCTTGTTCAGCCCCTTGCGGATCTTCTCAATCAGATCGCCCGAATATTCATCTTCGAGGTACATTTCGGCATCTCGGGTCATCTTGAAAGAGTAGCTGTTTTCTATACTATAGCCTGGAAAAATCCGAGGGAGGGCATAGCGCACAATATCATCCAACATAATAATCAGGCGCTCGTTTTCTTGCTCGGAGGGCAAGACCAAAAAGCGAGGAAAACGATGAGAGGGGATGCGCACCACGGCATAACGAGGGGTCCGCCCTTTGGTCCCCAATTCTACCCCCAAATAAAGCGCATTATTGATCAGAAAGGTCCGAATCTTATGCTTGACAATCAGCATGGGTTGCAGATAGGGAATCAGCTTTTCTTCAATGTATTTATCCAGAAAATCGGTCTGGGTTTTCTTCAAATCAGCCTCCTTGACCAAATGAATATTGATGGCGGCCAAAAGGGGCAAGATGTGTTTCTGATAAATTTCGGTAAACTCTAGTTGCTGTTGCCGCACGGTTTCATTGATGCCGTCCAAAACTTCTTCTGGCGGAAACTCAATGGCCTTTTTGGTCCGCTTGCCCAAACGAATGAGGCTCTTGATCGAGGCCACCCGCACCCTAAAAAACTCATCCAAATTAGAGGAGTAAATCGCTAAGAACTTAATGCGTTCAAAAAGAGGAACCGAAGGGTCTTTGGCCTCTTGTAACACCCGATAATTAAAGGCCAACCAGCTCAAATCGCGGTTGCTGTACGGAAAGTTTTCATCTGTTCTGATCGTTGCCATAACCCAAGTTATCTGTCTGTTGTTTGTAAAATCGCTTCGCCTACAAATATATAAACTTGAGGGATAGATTCAGGAATCTGTTTTTTTTTCTTCTCGATTCTATCCTTTTTTAGGGGCCCGCGGCCGGCTAGGCCTTTGGCCTAGGTCAGCCGCCGCTATGGTTACTCCCTTCGGTCGTCGAACTGCGGACTAAAGTCCTTGTTGTCACCGCTCGCAGGTCTGCTCGGCCCTGCAGCCCTGCGGGCTTTGGTCTGGCGCTTCGCGCCACGGCTGCGCAGCGCTGGGCCAATTGACTCTTGGCCTTTAAGCAAAAAGTTAGCGCATGTTAGCAGCTCAAAATAGAAGCGTCCCCATAATTTTAGCGCTAAGGGCCTCTGGCTAAACAGTAGTAGGGGAGTCCCCGAAAAAAGCAATAGGACAATTTAGATACCCCCGGAGCTAAATGTAACGATCCAGATGGCTAGGGGGAATCCCCCCGCTTAAATGTAACGATCCAGATGGCTAGGGGGAATCCCCCCGCTTAAATGTAACGATCCAGATGGCTAGGGGGAATCCCCCCGCTTAAATGTAACGATCCAGATGGCTAGGGGGAATCCCCCCGCTTAAATGTAACGATCCAGATGGCTAGGGGGAATCCCCCCGCTTAAATGTAACGATCCAGATGGCTCTGGGGAATCCCCGGAGTTAAATGTAAGGATCCAGATGGCTCTGGGGAATCCCCGGAGCTAAATGTAACGATCCAGATGGCTCCGGCGCCACGCCAGAGCTAAATGTAACGATCCAGATGGCTCCGGCGTCACGCCAGAGCTAAATGTAACGATCCAGATGGCTAGGGGGAGTCCCCTAAAGCCAAAAAAAGTCCGCAATACAAATTGTACTGCGGACTTTTGTTCCTAGCGATTATCTTTCGCCATAAAAAGAAGTCATTTAGACCTCTCTAGACCTTTGTTCTCAGGTAGGCCACTACTTTTTCCCAATCTTCAAAGGGCGTTTGGCCAAAATGGATATGTTCTCCGCCAAAGCGATCGGCACCATTCTTTAGGCGGTCATCAATAAGGAAGTGGCCCTGATTGAGCTGCTTATTATGAGAGAGAATAAGGCGTTTGTGGGCATTTTGGCCCAAATGTTTTTTCACCCAGAGCAGCTTATCAGACCAAGCCGAGGGGTTTTCCCAAGGAGCGGTAGACAATAAATAGGCATCAAACAATTGGCTGAGCTCTTCAAAGGCGGCCAAAGCTCCTGTTAGGGGCTGCATTAGGGAAAAAATACCGGGGACCTCATCTAGGCGGCCCTCATATTGGGCCAAGGTATCGGCAGAAAGCTGGGCAAAGGCCGAGGGGAAATCCACCAGCACATTGTCCATATCAAAATAAAGAATCTTTTTCATCTTAATCGGTTTGATTGACGCTATAGGCCGTTTCCACTAGGTCACGGTAAAAGCCGTCGGGTTTTTGCATTAGAGTTTGGTGGTCGCCCATCTCCATTTTTCGTCCTTTATCGAGGACCAGAATTTGGTCGGCATGCTGAATAGTCGACAAGCGGTGGGCAATAATAATAGAGGTTCGTTTGGCAATCAATTTCTCGATGGCATACTGTATAATGCCTTCTGTTTCGGGATCAATAGCCGAGGTAGCCTCATCTAAGATCAGAATATCGGGATCAAAGACTAGGGCCCGAACAAAAGAGATCAGTTGCCGTTGGCCCATAGACAAGGTGGCGCCTCTTTCCATTACCTGATAGTCATAGCCGCCGGGCAGGCGCTCAATAAACTCATGGGCCCCAATCATTTTGGCGGCGGCAACTACCTGCTCTAGGCTGATACTTTCTTCTCGTAGGCAGATGTTTTCATAGACGGAGCCTGAAAAGAGAAAGACATCTTGTAGCACAATAGCGATGCGGCTACGCAGGCTACGGAGCTCATAATTCCGAATTTCGGTATCATCAATAAAGATTTGGCCCTTATGGATATCGTAAAATCGGTTAATGATATTGATAATTGTGGTCTTTCCGGCGCCTGTACTCCCTACAATAGCCATCGTTTGGCCTGCGGGCAGCTCAAAACTGAGTCCTTTCAGGATCCATTTCTCTACTTCTTTGGCTTTTTTATCTTGTTCATAAGAAAAGTGGACCTCATCAAAGCGGATGCTGCCGGCCAGCTTCACTACCTTTTGCTCGCCATTATTCTGGATCTGCTTGTTGCTATCAATGAGGTTAAAAACTCGATTGGCGGCAACCAGTCCCATTTGTAGGGAGTTGAATTTATCGGCCAGCATTCGAACGGGGCGGAAAAGCATGCCCAGATAGAGCGGAAAAGCCACTAATACCCCAATACTCACCTCTTCACTAAGGACCGATTGGGCCCCATACCAGACCATTAGGCCCAAAGAAGCTGCCGAAAGGATCTCGACCATAGGGAAGAAGATCGCATAATAAAAAATAGAGCGGATGTTGGCCTCCGTATAGCGGTTATTGATCGCATCAAACTTTTTGAGCTCTTGCTGTTCGGCATTAAAGATCTGAACGATGCGCATGCCGCTGATGCGTTCTTGCAAAAAGGCATTCATCTTGGACACCTCCGTTCGCACGCTTTCGTAGGCCTTTTTTACGGCCTCCTTAAACCAATAAGAGCCCCAGATGAGCAGGGGCAGGGTGGTCAGGCAGACGAGCGTTAGGCTCCAGCTAGAATAAAGCATAATGCCCAGCACAAAAAAGAGGGTCAAAACATCGGCAACAATCGTAATAGCTCCTTGAGAAAAGACCGTATTGATCGTTTCAATATCATTGATGGTGCGGGTGGTCGAGTTTCCAATTGGCGTGCGGTCAAAGTAGCTCAGCCGCAGGCTATTGATATGTTTGAAGACCCTCAGCCGCAGGTCCTTAATGACCGATTGGCCCAAAAGGCCAGTAATATAAGTAAAGAAATATTGCAGGGCGCCCTCAAAGAGCAGGACCCCAAACAAAAGGCCTACTATCCAGAGTAGACCTTGATAATTGCCGGCAAGAATATATTCGTCCACACTCAATTGGACCAAATAGGGCCTAAGGATGGCCAGTGGGGCCAAGACAATAGAGAGGGTAGCGGCGGTAATAAAAATAAATCTGTAGGGGCGGACCAACTTGAGCAGCCGAAAGAACAGCTGACGGTCGGCATAATTGCCCCTTTCTTGTTTAGCGTTAGACATGCAGTTGGTTTAGCGAATATGCACAATTTCATCATAAACACGGAGCGACTTCAAAAGGTTGAAGTCCTGTTCGCTTTTACAAATGAGTTGCAAACCGATAAATTTCTGGTTTTCGTGTTGGTTGATAAAATCCATTTTCAGGACCTCTTCAATTTCCCAGCTGCCTAGCTCTTTGCCCAGCTTGGTCACTAGTTGCATACCGGCTTGTACTTGGCCTTCTTCTACATCGCCCAGAATGACAATGCGAAGTTTTTTTAGAAATCCGTAGACCACACGAATGCGGAAGCGGTTTTCTGTGGGTTTAGCTTGTTTTTTAGACATAAGGTTGTTGTTTAGTAGTTGTTTTTTTGGGGCTGTCCCAGCGCGGAGCGCTGGGTCGGGCTGTGTCAGGGCTCGCAGGTTTGCTCGGCCCTGCGGCGGCTTTGCCGCCTGGGTCTGGCCTTCGGCCACCCTTATCCATCCCTCAGCCGATAGCGCAAAATGAGTACTGAGGGGGCGAGCCCCTCAGGAGAGCGGGCGCAAAGCGCCCTCTGTGCCTAAGTCATTAGGACCAGTTGGCCTCTGCGGCAATGAGTAGTTGGCTGGTGCAGCCAATATGCTCCTCCAGCAAAATCTCTTTATTTGCTCTAAGCATATTGAGGGCCTCATCGGTTTGGTGGCGCAGGCTAATCAGTTGGAGATCGCTGCGCAGTTCGGTCATATAGGCTTGGGCTAGTTCCTCGAGCAGGCCGCCTAGCTTTTGGGGCTCATAATTGATACAGACCGAAAAAGCCAGGGCGGTATTTTGGGTCATATTGACCTTAATACGGTGTTTGGCAAAGCTAGCAAATAGGGCCGAGAAGCGGGCTTCGTCTACAAAATGAAAATCTTTGGCCTTAATTTTTAGTAGGGCTTGATTTTTTTTGACCACAAAAATCGGCGGGTATTGTTCGACCTCTTCGGCAGAGACTAGGCTGCCTCTTTCTTGGGGTTGGACAAAGGACTTTACCCAGAGGGGAATATTTTTATTTTGGAGGGGGCGTAATGTTTTGGGGTGGATCACTTGAGCCCCATAATAAGTCATTTCTATGGCCTCGGCATAAGAGATATTATCGAGTTGGATGGTATTGTTAAAGAGGCGGGGGTCTGCATTGAGCAGGCCGGGGACATCCTTCCAGATGGTTAGTTCTTGGCTATTGAGGCAAGAGGCAAAAATAGCGGCGGTATAATCGGAGCCTTCACGGCCCAGGGTGGTGGTAAAATTCTCGCTACTACTACCGAGAAAGCCTTGCGTAAGGACCAATTGATTTTGGAGTAGGGGGGGGACGATCTTTTGGATACGGTTTTGGGTTTCGCTCCAATCCACTTGAGCGTCGCGATAATTATTATCGGTGAGGATACAATCGCGGACATCCAGCCAATGTGTTTTTAGTCCTTCTTCATTGAGGTAGGCGGCAAGGATGGTGGTAGAGAGCAGTTCGCCTAGAGAGACAATCTGGTCATATAGGTAATCATAGCCATCTTGGGGTTCTTCTTCAAGGATCCATTCTACATCGACAAAAAGGTCATTGATTTCATCATAGATAGGGTGTTGAGGGTTATTAAAAAGGCCTTGGAGTAGATCTAAATGTTGTTGGCGGACGGCTTGGAGTAAACCCTCTGCTTGGCCTGTTTGTTGCACATAAGCCAGCACTACTTTCTCTAGGGCGTTGGTTGTTTTTCCGGAGGCGGAGACGACGACCAATAGATTTTCTTGTTGATATTGGCGAAGGATTTGGACCACATTTTTGATTGCGGGCACATCTTTAATAGAAGCGCCACCAAACTTGAAAACAGGCATAAGGGCAATTTATTAAATAAGGTAAAACTTGTACTTATCTACTTTAGGTAAAGTGTATAAGGCAAAGACTGCTTGATCTGTTTGCAAAAGTACAATGAACTAGGCTAAAAACTAGGCATCTTCTAGTTGAAATGCTAATTTTACGCAGCTAGGCTTTAAAAACGGCTGTCTATGCGGTGGAAAGGGCCTATTATTATTATGCCTTAAGTTGCTTGAACCTTTCATCTGAGGAGAGCAAAAGCGGAGGGTGGAGCATTTGGCCTAGCGATGTGCAGCAGTGGCCCGCAGGGCCAGACCGAGCAGGCGGAGCCTGCGAAGGGCCGAGCGAATAGCGAGCTGCGGAACGTAGCGCCGCAAGGCGAAGCCGCAGCGGAGGCCCCTAAAAAAAAGAAAAAATAGACCAAAAAATAATATATGAATCGATCGACATTAGTGGCCTTAGCATTAGTTGCATTTTGCGGCATGTTAGGGGCTCAGACAGAAATCATTTATTTGGAGAACCCTTCATTTGAGGACGAGCCACGGCCGGGTTGGCAGCCTAGGGGCTGGATAGACTGTGGATTTGCGGGAGAGTCTCCGCCCGATGTGCAGCCCTTTGGGGGATTTGGCGTGACGCAGGCGGCGCATGACGACAACACCTATTTGGGGTTGGTGGTGCGAGACAACAAGACCTGGGAAGCGGTGAGTCAGCGATTGGCGCGGCCGATACGGGAGGGGCAATGTTATCGTTTTAGCATATACTTGGCACGGTCGGCGCAGTATGTGAGTCCGACCAAGCGCAAGCCCAATGAGTTGACCAACTTTAACAAGGGGGCGATATTGCGGATTTATGGGGGGAACTCTCCGCGGGAGAAGGCGGAATTATTGGCCAGTAGTGATATGGTGAGTCATACGGATTGGCGGCCCTATAAATTTGAGTTTACGCCTAAGAAAAGCTATCGATACTTTGTGTTGGAGGCCTATTATAAGACGCCCACCATGTTTTACTACAATGGGAACTTGTTGTTGGACAATGCCTCGGAGATTTACAGTTGTGAGATTCCGGAAGAGAAGCCCGACAACCCTATATTGGCACAGGTAGATCCGGAAAAGAAGACCAATGTCAAGCCCTCGCCCAAGGAAGAGCCGGTATTGCCGGAGGCGAAAGAGGAGCCTAAAGAGGAGGTAAAAGAAGTGGATCGGGGGGATTTCAAGGGAGATTTGAAGGCGGAGGATTTGGCCTTGGGGGATAAATTCCGTTTGGACAACCTTTATTTTCAGGCGGATTCATCGAGCATTACGCCTGCTGCGGCCTTAGAGCTAAATGAATTGGTAGCCTTTATGAAAAAGAACAAGGGCGTATCGATAGAAGTGGGGGGGCATACCAATGGCTTGCCCACGCATGACTACTGCGACAAACTATCGCGGGCTCGGGCCAAGAGCATTTCGGCTTATTTGACGGCCAAGGGGGTAGATCGTCGACGGATCAGTTATCGGGGATATGGTAAGCGCAAGCCCATAGCGGATAATGAGACTCGGGAGGGGCGGAAGCGCAACCAGCGGGTAGAAATAAAAATTACAAAATTGGAGAGGGACTGACTCTTTGATTAACAATATATTAGCGAGCCTCCTTGAAAAAGGGGGCATTTTTTTTGCAAAAAGGTTTGGACAAATCAGAAAGCCGTCTTATATTTGCAACGCACTCGGAGGAATGGGTGAGTGGCTGAAACCACCAGTTTGCTAAACTGACGTACTTCGAAAGGGGTACCGCGGGTTCGAATCCCGCTTCCTCCGCCAGATTTTGGCTTCGGCCAGTACGGGCTTTGGCGCAGTTGGTAGCGTGCCTGCTTTGGGAGCAGGAGGTCGCAGGTTCAAGTCCTGCAAGCCCGACGAGAAGGTCCTAATTATCGTAGAGATGATTGGGGCCTTTTATACTAAGTTTATATTATATGGAGAAATGGGTGAGTGGCTGAAACCACCAGTTTGCTAAACTGGCGTACTTCGAAAGGGGTACCGCGGGTTCGAATCCCGCTTTCTCCGCTGCGAAAAAAACCCGACTACTGGGAAGTAGTTGGGTTTTTTTGTGGGCTTAGCTATTTTCGATAGCTGCTATCCAGTGATTAAATCGAGTACATTTTTGTCTAATTTGATTTAGCGTAATATGTTCGGCGATCATTGGACCATAAAGTGTCTTTTGGTATCCTTTAATATAGTTTTGTAATCTTTTGGATGGGCTTGTATTGGGGTCATTATTTATTAGTTCTGGATTTGGGTAGTCTTGGATATCTCTTAGCAGCTTTTCTCTGTCTATGAGTTCTGAGGATTCAAAGAGGTCGTCAAAAGTTTCTATATTATTAAACAGGAGTCCTTCAAATTCATGAAGTTGGTAGTAGGGGATAAAATTTTGATTTAATGGATCAGGGATATCATTTTTCATTTCCTGTTCTAAGAAATCCATTCGTTGATATTTATCATTGATTTCTTTTGCTTCTATCCAGGCGGGGTAATTATAGCTATCTGGAATTCCGTAGTAGTCTATGAGGGTAGTGACAATTGCGTTTTGGTGTAGATAGTTTTGAATTTCTTTTTTTAGGGTTCCCCATTTAACGATACCTCCTTTAGAAGCCTTGATTAAGGGGGAGTCGATGTAGATATTTTTGGGCAAAAAATAGGGTTGTAGAATTTCTCTACAAAATTCAAGTTCTGTTGGTCCTTCGCAAATAATAATAACTCGTTTCATAGAAAGTTTACTTATTGGGTTGTCCACTAGAGAGGATATTTCTTTGCCATAATTCGCCTAGGCCATAATCTTCCAGCCATCTTTCTAGTTCTTGGGAGTCAAGTCGATTAAATTGGCTTTCGCCATTCACTAAATCGACAGTGATAATATCTTCAGGTAGAAAGTGATTTACTAAATCACTAGATTGTGTGGCAAGAAGAACTTGAATATCTCTAGCTGCAGCGCTTTTAATCATTCCTGCAAGTTTTGCTATAGCGAAGGGGTGTAATCCTAGCTCGGGTTCGTCTATAATGATCGAAGAAGGTGGTTCGGGCTGAAGGAATAGGGTAGTGAGGGCAATAAAGCGAATGGTGCCATCAGATAAGTCGTTGGGGCCATAAATGGTATCTGAAAACTTACTTATCCATTGGAGGCGGATATAATTGGTTGGATTAGGATGGAAATAGAAGTCGGCAAAAAAGGGGGCAATACTTTGGATTGTTTTTACAATTCTGTTGTATACTTTTTTGTGATTCTCATGAATGTGGTATAGGAAAGCAGAAATATTTTCCCCTTCCGAGTAGAGGAAATAGCTGTCATTTTCAGTATGAGCCATTTGTGTAAAAGGGGAGCTTTTAGCTGTGTCATGGAAATGATATTTCCTATATGAATTGAGGTAGCCGATAACATGCTTTGCTCTGAAATTATCGGTAGTTTTTATAGCGGCTTCTGTAGCATGATTGGCAATGTTCCAACTTTTTTTGCCTTGATATAGCAAATATTCATCTTGAAACACAAAGTTTTCCCCGCCGTTTTTTATTCGAACGGAGTAACCATTTTGTTCTTGATCGAAACTGATTTCAAATCTTATCTCATCTGTATTTTTTGCGCCATTAAAAAGGAGTTTGTTGGCTCCTCCTTTTAGGTTTACATATTGTGTTAGCTTTCTTTGGTATAAATTGCTTAGAAACTCAAAGAATGTAAGAAAGTTACTCTTTCCTGCACCATTGGCTCCGATGAAAATATTGATAGGGGCCAAGTCGAGCTGTATATTTTTTATAGACTTGTACCCTTTTATTTTTATGAAATCCATTGCCATGGCAGTTGCATATAGTTTTTTGAGAAAAAAGAATGTTATGCAATGTAGATTTTTTAGGCGGGGATCAAGCTATGTTTGCTTAAAATAGTATTGGGCCTAATATTAAAGGAGAAACAGTTGAGTACTACATTTTGCAAGGAATACTAATGTAGGGATTTAATGGCTATTTTCATACTGAAAATATATTTGGGGTTAGCGTATGCTTTCCCAGTCGGCCAGTATTTTTATAAACTTCAGGCGGAGTTCTTCTAGCTCTGGATCATATCTTTTGCGAGAATCTAATTGATACAATCCTAGATCAACATCTATTGCTGTGGCAAACTCATCAATCTCCGTTTCATCGTAATAGTCTTCTCCCCAAATCATATCGGCGAGGCGGTTGATGTCTGTGGCAATTTTTTTTAGCATGGGCTTGTTGTTTTTGGGGCTAAGCCTTGGTAGAATAATTGTATTTTGTTGAATCAATGGCTGGGCAAGGAACTTCTTCGGCCAATAAAACAAACAATTGATTATGGAATTTGTGAATTTGCAGCCCCTTCAAACTGATTATAAGGTAAAAGAGGGGCAGGAACTAAGGTATAGTTTTACTCAACATAGCTCTGTAGGCAATACCGGCGAGTTTGAAATTGAGGACCCCTGCATCCTTGAATTTAAAGAGAAAATTGTAGACTATAAACTGAAAATTGATGAAAGCGTCGGGGAGATTCGTCCCGCCGGTGGCGATGAGGCCAGGGCTACTTTTATTTTTGTGGCCAAAAAGAAGGGAAGGACGAAGTTGAAGATTAAACAGCTTTTTCGGGGGACGGTGATGGAGGAGTGGGTGATGAAAGTGGTGGTGGAGTGATGGGGGGAGGAAATCCCCGAGCACTGGAGTGGTCGGGGATTTTTTTGTGTGTGTGTGTGTGTGGGTTAAGATGGAGTAATATTTTTACCGTTCTGCCATAGTGTTATTGAATAAGGTGGTGCCTGTTTAAGGCTAGCTCTTCCGACATCAAAAGCACTAGAAATATCTTTTCCAGATCCTATTGCGATATAAAAACCTTTAGAAAAGGCAATAGCATTATCATCACTAATAACATTACTGACACCAATTACATAATAGCCTTTTGTAGAAATTATTTTTGCTACTTTTTCTGAATAGCAAGCATTTAAGACAATACATTCAATATTGTCACTTTTCTTAAGAAGTCTATTTAAGTTACTAGCAGATAGTTGTTCGTGGGTACCATTTTTACCTTCAATAAGGATGTTGTCATTTTCTCCATGTGTTGAAAAATGGACAATATTAGGCTCTATCTCAAGGATACTTTCTGATATAATATCAGTGGTTATTGCTGTTCTTGTTTCAAGAATAAGGGTGTTTCTGAACTTACTACCTTTGATTTTAGATCTTATTTCACTTTCTTCTATATCTACTCTGATTGGAGTTAAGCCGTTGGGCGAAGCAGAGAGGAATAGGATTGTATTTAGAGTATTGATATTTTTATCTACCTCATCAAGATATAGTAATTCAATATCTATTTCTTCACCAATGCCAAGATCTAGTCCTACCTCTGCAGCTTCCTTTTGATATTGTAATTGTTTTAATCTATAAAATCTTCGTTTTTCTGATACAGTATTGAGTTGATCTGCTTCTGCTTTTAAAGTATTTAAATCCCACATATTATTTATAATATCTGGATCTTCAAGGTATGGTAAAATATTATTTCTTTGGTCTATTAGTTCAATATAAACTTTAAAAAGATTATGATTATTGCTTTGATAAATCATGCTCAGCATTTTATCTAGGATAAATATCTTTTGATCATCATTTAATTTTTCTTTTCTGAAGTCTTCCTTTATTAAGTTTGAACAAGATATTGGCTTACTGTATTGAGTAAGGAAGTCAAAATATCTCATAAGAATTTTGAAAGGTAGTTCAATGTTTGCAAATAATTTTTCATTTCGCAAATGAACACTCCAAAAATAAGCATTTTCATTAAATAGGTCGTCAGGAGTATTAAAATACTTCTCTAATCCTTTATAGCTTGTCTGTCTGCGCCAAATTTCAAGAAGAGTTGATGAAAGAATGGAAGAACTAAGGTTACTACCTTCGTCATAAATTTTTTTAATACTTTGAAAGAGAGGCTTAGGTTTTAAAATTTCTAAAAGTAGTATATTGTCACTCGGAAGTTTGACATCTTTATACTTCATATTAGATAGGATTATTTTTTTTATTTGAGGGTACTTTTTAAATAGAGCGGCAATAGTTATAGCCTCAATGACTATTGCATTATCAAAATGGGATGGATTCGCTATTATTTTGGAAACAATATTGCGTACGAGTTCTATAAGTGAGGTGTCCTGATCCATAAAATGTATGACAAAGAAAAAATAAAAAAGTAGTGTACACACCTAATGTAGACAAAATCACAATAATTAGCAACTTGAAGATAAAAGAGCCCTAAGTAGCATAGACTGCTTAGGGCTTATCAGTTTTTAGAAAAAATTACTTTTTAGCTGCTCACTTTACTGGCAAAATCATCCATTTTATCTTTATTTGCTGTTCTTATAGCTTGAACCAACTGTTTAAACGTTTCCTTCGCTTTGTCTATACTTTCTTTATTTTTAATACCATCTTTCAATCCCTCATTTAGGTTTCCGACAAAAGGACTAACAATATCTATAATTTCACGCCAAGCCTTTTTTGCCTCTTCTAAAGTGAGGTTATTACTAGAAAATTTTAATTTAAAATTATTGGAAACCTTACGGTTTACAATGGTTTCTAAACAATCTGAAATAGCAGTTGTAAATAGTACAATAGCTCCTCGACTTCTAAGGAAGTTAAGTGTAGTTTTTTGTTGTTCAAGTAGTTCTGCTGTAGAAGATGCCAGTTCAAATTTTAAATCTTCTATAGCTTTTAGTAAAGAATAGCAGAAAAAAATATGTTTGGCTGTTGTTTGTGTATTAAAAAATTTTGAATACAGTGAGTCAGATGTCCAAATTTTACTTTTGGAATTATATGCTATACTAGGCTCTCCATGAAAAGCTGCTAACACTTGGCCTGCGCTAATAGAGGGAAGAAGGTTGGGGCTTCGAGTTATTATATCTGTAGCATTTCCTCTTCTTGGAGAATATTCTAATTGTAATTTTTGAAATTCTTTTGTAATTCTTTTTTGGATGCTATCACTACTTCGAAAATCTGGAGCTGTAATCTTATTTTGACTGTTATTATACTTTACAATAAGCTGAACCGTTTTTTGATTAGCACATTTAATTAAGCGGATTGGAACAGTCATCTCTTTGTCCGGAGAAGTATCTAATGTTCCTATAGCACCTGTCGTTTGTGCTCCATTAACAATAGAAAGCCCTTCTATTGTTAACTTTTTAGTCTTTGCATTATATTGGAAATTATTAACTAAAGCAGTAATCCCATTATTGTAAACAAAGAAATGCTCAGAGTCATCTTTAGCCGTTTCTTTTATCCCGTTATTGATGTTTGCACTTGAATTTCGACTTCCTAAGTAGTCTCTAACGTTAGCTGAAAATAGACTTGTATCATATTTTTTATACAAGTCATATAACTTATTTGCAGGAAAAGATGTACTAAATGACGACCAGTCTGTGCCTGAGTTTTCAAAACCTGTACAATTATCTAAAGTAATGTCATCTGTCATTAGAATAGGTACTGTAAGTTCTTTATACCACTCCTCTGTTTTTTTTAAGCCAACCTCTAATGAGTGCACATCTATAGTCTTATCACTAAAGTGGTTCTTTAATATTGAAGATAATGTGTTTTCTGCCGAAGTTAGCTCCTGCTCAACATTTGTTGACTCAGAGCGGTTATGGCAATACCATAAGGTAATTCTTGAAATCTCATTATTTTTAATTTTTTCCCTTAACTCTTTAGCTGCTGATCTTAATGCTTCGGGAAGATCTTCTAGATTTCTTGTCAACAACCAAGAAACAGATGTGTTTAGATCACTAGCTTTATTAGCTGGAGCGTGAGTTCTTCCTTCTTTTTTTGAAAAATAACCTTGTGCAATTACTGCCTCGCCTAATTCATCATCTATGTATAACAGATCTGTTTTTTTGTCATTAGGGCCATCTACTAATGCAATAGATGCTACACTATGAATATCTTCAATACTGTATTTTAGTTGAAGAGAATATAATAGGTGCTTATTATCTCCATATCTGTCTAAATCTGATCGGTTTGTTAAGTTTTGGAGGAAGTCATAATTTTCCTGTTGCATATGTACTTTTATGTTTTGTGAATATTGTTGACTCTTTATTAAAGTCATGACTAAATAACTACCAATTTAAAAAAATATTCCCCAAAAAGAGAATCTCTCCCCACCAAAAACCCCCAAATAGCACACACTATTTGGGCTTTCCCACACTACCTCCCCCCCCACAACCGCCTCAAAGCAAATTTTCAAATCACTATATTTGATAGCCTTCAGCCCCAGTTTTTTGAGGCGAGCCAGCGACAAACTTTTTTGAGGACCTAGTTCTTTATCCAAAAGGGAAGTTGGAGCCAGATAAAAACACCATTGGTCCATATCCAGCGGGTTGATCGTTGCTTGATCCTTATGATCCAATAGGCAGAAAATGTAAATAGCTGCCTGTCTTTTGTATGTTTCCGAGTAATTTCCATCCTGCAGCAGCTCTTTAGTCGGCGCAATTCCAAAGCTAATACTAGATAGCTTTTTCTGCGCCCATGCTTGGATATAAGCAGCAGATTTTACCTCAATTTTGACCTTCCCTTTTTCTGTTTGGGTTTCAAAATCATAGGCATCCCACTCTAAACGGCTAGGGGAATTTATGTCTAGCGCCATTTTTACAATGAATTCTGCCAGAATGCCTCTAGTTCGGTTTTCTATTAAGTTCGATTGATTCCATTTCCAGAAATCCACCAGCTTAAATGCTAAGGATTTGGAGTTGGCTAGAAAAGCGGTATCCTCTTCTAAGTTAGGGGGAGTATAGTCTGTTTGGTAGGTTTTTTTGTTCATTTGAGGGGGGGGATATAGTTAAGGGATAAGGCGCTTTTCTATTTATTATGGAATAGAGTATAAGATAGTCATCCTTCCTAGAAAAACAAAGTTCAGCGGTTAGAGCAAAAAAAAACGCCTAGCTCTCACTAGACGTTTTTTATACTCTTTACTAAGTCATCTATCTAAAAATCACTTTCCGTTCCAAACGCTGCCCATTTTCTAGTTGCAGACGCAGAACATACAAACCTGCAGGCAATTGCAGACGCTGAATCTCAATTTGCTGAGCGGGCGTTTCGGCCCACTGACGCAACTGACGCCCCTGAAGATCATAGAGCGAGAGCTGTAGCTGCCCCTCTGGCCAGTTGTTGAGGCGAAGGAATACCCGCTCTTGAGCAGGATTAGGAAAAACTTGGCCTTCTACCAAAGGCACCGAAAGTTCGTCTACCCCAGCCGCCAAACCACAAACCTCATTGTGCAAAAACAAAAAGCTGTTGTCAAAAACAGAGTCTTGCCATGTAGGCACATTAGGCCCACCAGACATATAACTAACGTGGTCGTTGCTATTCGGAATGGTAATCAACCCATTGGTCAAACCCAAATCATTGGCCTTTTGCGTAATCGTTTCACTGCCCTCTACATAGACAATATCCACGCTAAACCCCCCTGCACTAATAGAGGCATAACCAGGACCATAAGGCACTACATCATCGCCATCATCATGCACCGAAAATACGGGCGGGTCGTTGGCATCCATCCAACTCGTACGAGCCAAAGCACCAGAATAGTTAATTACAGCATGAATCTCAGAAGAATACTGATAGTTAGAAGAACTGTTGCCTTCTAAGCCACCATTATTCTGAATAATCGTGTCAATATGCGCCGGAATGGGGTCTGTAGCATCTACAAAACCCGCTTGCATGGCCGTAATTGCCCCCGCAGAAACACCTCCCGCAAAAATGTAATTGGTGTCAATCTGATAAGGGTTGCCATTGGCCGCATCTTCCCGCAATTTACGGACAGAGGCTTTCATGTCGCCCATTGCCTTGATGGCCACATCTAAAAAGTCAAAAGAGTCCGGAAGTGAAGTAAATGGCCCATCATACAAACGATAATCAATGGCTACAGCCACATAGCCCTGCTGCGCCGAGTAATGGCAAAGACTAGCCAATTGCTCCCGATCGCCAGAAATAAAGCTGCCGCCAAAGGCCCAAACAATAGCTGGCCGATTGCTGATTTGATCATTCGCCGGATAATAAATATCCATATACAATTGCTGTGTGTCGCCATTAAAGGTAACGTTCTCCCCAAATTGTACCGCCAAAGCCGTGTCAATATCCGTGAAGATCAATTCCCGATAACGCTGCCCATCACAGCCGTTTTGAGCCATTAGGCTCGACCCAAAAAACAGGGCCATTAAGAAGTAAATTAGCTTTTTCATAAAATATGATGTTGTTGGTTACTGCAATACAGCAATATTACAAAAAAAAATTCTTTTGTAAAATTATTGTTAAGCCGTAAACTCTCCTCAATATCACTTATTTTGAAGAACTAATATTTATTTTTTGGGGCCTCCGCAGCAAAGCTGCGGCGCTACGCTTTGGGGCTCGCAGGTCTGCTCGGCCCTGCGGCGCTTGCAGCGCCTGGGTCTGGCCCTTCGGGCCACCCCGCCGCATCGCTAGGCCAAATGGAATTCCTAGACTTCAAGCAGCTTACCAACTCAAATAAGGCAATAAGCGTTCGTAGTTTCCACTCCCATCATCAAACTCAAAAAAGGTTTGTAGTACATGTGGACCATCAAATGGTTCTTGCTCTTCTCGCCAACGAATAATCGCCTTGGCTTGCTTCCAATTTAAGTAGGGGTGGCTTTTTAGCTCTTCCTCTGTAGCTGTATTCAAGTTGATCTTCTTAATATTATGTGGCCTACAATGCAACTTCCCCTTGATTTTTTGATAGGTAGAATCAGGCAAACCATAAAGCTCCGCAACTTGCTCTATCTTGTGAAATCCCCCCAAGGCTTTTCTAAATTTTACAATTCTTCGGGCATAGCCTGGCCCAATTCCACGCAGCTCTTGCCAGTCTTGCTCATTGGCCGAATTGATCTCTAAACGATCAAACTTAGGCCGCCTTTTCTGCCTTTTCTTTTTTCGCTTGTAAGGCTCAAAATTAGCTGGCCGCCCTGGCAACTGTATATAGGGCTTCAAGCGAATATAATCCGCACTATCTAAGGTGTAAATCTTCGCCAAATCTTCTTTGTAGCGATATTTTCCCCCCTTAGACCGATAGTTAATTATGGACCTAGCTGTCCTCGCCGATAAGCCCAGTTGCTCTAGCTCCTCTTGCTTTGCCAAATTAGGGTCAAATGGAGCCAATACAATTTCTTCTGGGGCCAGACTGTCTACTTTGTCTTGCTCCAAAAGCAAAACCTCCATTTTTAATGGTGGCTCTGAATTAGGCCGCCAATACAAATAACTATTGAGCCCAAAGAAAAATAAAATTAAGATAACTAAGGTCAGGGCCGCAACCCGCTCCGAACGACTGTAGTAAAAGTAATCTTGTAACATAGATGAGAGAAATTGAAGGTGACAAAATCGCTCATTTTGTTTTGGCCCTTAAAGATAAAACTTAAGGTTGTAAACGCAAATTTACTTTCAGTTTATCTGTGGTCTAAGGAAAAGAAAAAGCTTGAACCTCAGCAGGTTCAAGCTTTCTATTGTTTAGGGCTAGTCTTCTAGCCAGTTTTTGAGTTGCTCTAAAGAGCAGCCCGTAATTTGGGCAATTTGTTCTAGGGCTAAGTTGGCGGCCTGCATTTGCTTGGCCATGGCTTTTTTGGCTGCTAATGCGCCTTTTTCTTCTCCTTCTTTTAGGCCCTCCTCTCGTCCTTGTTCTAAGCCTTCGGCTCTGCCTTTTTCTAGGCCCTCTTCTAGGGCGCTGTCAATCACATTTTTAATATCTCGATGCTTTTTGAGGGAGACCTCATAATTTTGGCGCTCCTCAATAGAGTAGCTGGCAATTTCGGCGGCATGGAAAAGCCCCGTGAAAATGCGCTCTTGCAAGGCCGCTGGCCGATCTTCTAATTTGGCCAAATAGCGGAAAAGATAAAGCCATTTATCTTGTAGATCTTCTAGCTCATCTAGGGTTTTAGTGAAATTAGGCAGCTCAATATAAATATAGGTAAGGTCTTCAAAGAAGAGCTCCTTATCTTGGTCCTTGAGCTGTACATAACGAATCACTCGATTATGGGGATTGGGCTGATTGATCTTAAAATCGAGAATGCAGATCGTATAAATGGGCCAGAGCTTAAAATTCCAATCGCCCCTTTCGGATTGTTCTTGAATGGCGAAGGTGCTATAAAAAATAGAGCGATCGATGAAATGATTTTGCTTACTGCGCTGCAGCTCAATAATAAACTGCTCGCCTCGGCTGCTGGTGCAATAGATGTCAAAAATAACTTTTCGGTCCAGAAAGCTGGAGGGCAAGCGTTCGCTAGGGAGATATTCGAGATCCTCCACCTGATGCTTTTCGGGCAGCAGCTGATTGAGAAAATGGATGAGTAGCTCCTTATTGGCGGCCTCGCCAAAAAGCTTCTTAAATCCAAAATCGGTGAGTGGATTGATGTAGCGATCCTTGATCATCTTTTTTTCTTCTTTTCCCAAAATTAAGGTATTTAAATGAGGTGGTGAAAA
>NZ_JH719942.1:309353-346279 GCF_000275825.1 Saprospira grandis DSM 2844 | reverse complement strand
CTTTTCGGTCCAGAAAGCTGGAGGGCAGGCGTTCGCTAGGGAGGTATTCGAGGTCCTCCACCTGATGCTTTTCGGGCAGCAGCTGATTGAGAAAATGGATGAGCAGCTCCTTATTGGCGGCCTCGCCAAAAAGCTTCTTAAATCCAAAATCGGTGAGTGGATTGATGTAGCGATCCTTGATCATCTTTTTTTCTTCTTTTCCCAAAATTAAGGCATTTAAATGAGGTGGTGAAAAAATGCAGCACTAAAAAATGCGTATACCACCAACTATAAAGACTAAAAAGCAAATAGTCAACAGTTAAATACACTTAATTTTAAATTTGGGCCAAATTTGCGGTTTGGGGGCGCGAAGCGCCCGGCCACAACAAGGCCTTTAGGCCGCCGTTCGACGACCGAAGGGAGTAACCGATGCGCAGTAGGGGGCGGCCTAGCGATGTGCAGCAGTGGCCCGCAGGGCCAGACCAAAGCGGCGCAGCCGCTGCAGGGCCGAGCGAATAGCGAGCTGCGAAACGTAGCGCCCGCCGCAGGCGGGAGGCCCCAAAACATCAAAAAAAATATTAGATTCTAGATAGGCTGGACAAAAGTTAGTTTTATTTGTACTTCTTGACGCATTTTAATTATTTTCAGGGCAGAACAAAACAGACAAACATGAGTAATTTCCACTTCCTCAAAAAGGAATGGCCCCAGCTCTATACCCAAGCAAGAGAGGCCGAAAAACACCTATTAACCGCTCCTCGGACGGCTGCTTTTTATAGCCGATTGACTTTAGAATTAACGGTTTATTGGCTTTATGACCATGATGAAGATTTGGATCAGCGCTATGCCGATGAAACCCTTTTTGGTCTTTTGCAAAAGCCCAGTTTTAAGCAGATGCTGCGGCCTTCTATGCAGCGGGACCTTGACTATATTCGCAAAATTGGAAATGCGGCTGCCCATAGTGTTCAGGCGGTCAGTGGAGAAGAGGCCAAAGAGGCCCTAAAAAATGTTTTTCGCTTTATGAATTGGCTGGCCCGAAGTTATTCGGCCAATGAAGCTATGCCCATTCATAGCTGGTCCGATGAGCATTTGCCCCTAGGCGGAAGCGCCCAAAAGGAACTGAGCCGAAAGGAATTGGCCAAACTAGAAAAAAGCTTTGAGGACAAACAGAAAACCATCCTTAAGGAGCTCGAGCGGCTCAAGAAAATTGAGGAGGAACACCAGCGACTAAAAGAAGAAAACGCACAGTTTAAGGCGCAAAAAGAACGCAACCGTGCCAATATGCTGAAAAAAGGCGAGGAACCTGGCCTAGCCCCAGAGGTGCGGACCGAAAAAGAAAGTCGCGAACTCTACATTAACCAGATGCTGCGAGAAGCGGGTTGGAATCTGAAGGACCATCGACAAGTTGTTGAAGAATATACCATTCATGAGATGTATCCTGGCCGTAAGGGCTATGCCGATTATGTATTCTTTGATGAAAAAGGATTGCCCTTAGCTATTCTCGAAGCCAAATCCATTACGAAAGACCCCGAAAAAGGAAAGGAACAGGCCAAACTATATGCCGATGCCCTAGAACGAACTACGGGCTGCCGTCCCATTATCTTTTTGAGTAATGGCCTAGAAACCACGATCATCGATGATCAGTTTTATAAGGCAGAGCGCTCTATTTTGGGCTTTTATAGCCGAGAAGAGCTAGAGCATCTACACTATAAACACAAAAATAGAAAAGCCATTTCGACGGTAGGGCCCGACCCTCAGATTGCGGGCCGCCCCTACCAAATGCAGGCCGTGCTCAGTGTGAACCAAGCCCTAGAAAACCGAGAGCGGGCGGTGCTTTTATCTATGGCCACGGGTAGCGGGAAAACCCGTACAGCTGCGGCTTTAGCTAAGGTCCTTTTTGAAAATAACTGGGCCAAACGCATCCTCTTTTTAGCCGACCGCCGCACTTTAGTCAAACAAGCCCAGCATGCTTTTAAAGATCATCTAGAAAACTACAGCAGCATTAGTCTGCTCGATAAAAAGGAAGAAGGGGAGGAGCATGCCCGCTTGGTCTTCTCTACTTATCCCAGCATGCTCAATTATCTGAATAGAACAGAGGAGCGAAAATTTGGCATTGCCCAATTCGATTTTATTGTGGTGGATGAGGCCCACCGTTCGGTCTATAAAAAGTATAAGGCCATCTTTGATTATTTTGATGCAATTTTAATCGGCCTAACGGCTACGCCCCAAGATCAGGTGGACCGCAATACCTATCAGCTTTTTCATTGTGCCAATGAAAACCCCACCTTTGAGTATCCACTCAAAGAGGCGGTGGCAGCCAATTATCTGGTTCCGCCCATCATTATAGATGGTAGCACCCAAATTACTAATGAGGGGGTGCATTATAAGGACCTTAGTCCCGCCGAAAAAGAAGAGTATGAAGATAGTTTCATGAATGAAGAAGAGGAGGAAATGCCCGAATCTATCGCCAATAGCGAGCTAGATGTTCGCCTCTTTAATGCCCCCACAGCCGATAAAGTCCTCCATCTCTTGATGGAAAAGGGCCTTAAGGTAGAACAAGGCGATAAACTGGGCAAAACCATCATCTTTGCCAAAAATATCAAGCATGCTAAGTTTCTCAAAAAGCGCTTTGATTTGCTTTTTCCGGCCCAGGCGGACTTAGCCGAAACCATTTATGGCAGCAAGGATCATGTAGAATCACTTTACGATCGTTTTAAAGACCCCAACCAATTGCCCCAAATTGCCATTTCGGTAGATATGCTCGATACGGGGGTAGATGTACCCCAAATTGTCAATCTGGTCTTTTACAAAAAGCTGCGTTCTCATGCCAAGTTCTGGCAGATGCTCGGTAGGGGAACTCGTTTGTCTCCCGACCTCTTTGGTCCCGGCCAAGACAAAACCTTCTTTTACATCTTTGATGTCTGCGATAATGTGAGCTTCTTCGAGGAGAGTTTTGAGAAGGGCCAAGGCAGCCGCAGCCCCTCTATGGAGGAGCGGGCCTATAAGCTTAAGCTAGAAATTGCCCAAGCCCTCAATCATCTGGATTATCAGGAAGATGAACGCTTTTTGGCCCATCAAAAGGCCCTAAGAGATGAGGCTTGGCAGGCCCTAATGGATTTAGATCAACACCAAATTGAGGTCAAAGCCATTTATCCGCTCTACAAAAAGTATGAGCAGCGCAGCCGCTGGGATCAGCTCAATAGCAAAGAACTGAAGGAGATTGTCGAAGAACTGGCCCCTGTTGCCGCGCAGGTAGATCAGGATAGCGATCTAGGCGCTCGCCGCTTTGATCAAATGATTTGGCAACTGCAATTGCTTTTCCTGAAAAATAAAGACCGAAGCAAAAAGGCCAACCGCCTGCGAGAAAGCCTCGATCTGCTGGCCCAAAAAGGCAATATCAAACAGATTCGAGAAAAAGCGCCACTCATCAGACAGTTGCGCCAACTCGGCGCTATTGAGGCCCTCGATTTTTGGGGACTAGAGGAGGCCCGCCTAGAACTGCGGGAACTGCTCCGCCTGCTCGATAAAAAACAAAAACAAGCCATTTATAGCCATTTTGCCGATGAGCTGACTGGAGCCGAAGAAAGAGAAATGCAGGGCTATGGCGGCTATTCCGAGCCCTATAAACAACGGCTCTACCGCCTACTAACCGAAAATAAGGAGCAGCTTTATCTACAAAAGCTGCATAGCAATCAACCCCTAACCCTAGCCGAGGTAGAAGCCCTAGAACGCTTTATCCTGGAGCAAACCCAGGGCAAAAAAGAAGAACTGCAAGCCGAACAAGGCGAACTCTCTTTGGGCCGATTCATCCGCTCGATTATTGGGCTAGACCCCGCCGCCGTCCAGAGCACTTTTGCCGATTATCTGCAAGACCAAAAATGGAATGCCCAACAACTGGCCTTGGTCCAATTGATTGTGCAGCATTTTGTAACCAATGGCTATTTGCAACCCCAAGATATTACGGGCGAGCCCTTTAACCGCCATGGCAATTTGGTCGACCTCTTCGGTGGGCATGCTCATGGCCTTGTAGAGCTCATTAAGGCCATAAATAAGAATACGGAACCGGCTTAGGGGGAGCCCCTAGGCGACTATTGGCATTTTATAGTACCTGTGGGTTGAAACCCACAGCAACAAAAGAGGCCATACTAGGCGCAATAAAAATGAGCCGAAGGTTAAAACCATCGGCCCATAACGAGTACTAATAAACGGCTTGGGATCATTTTCTTACTATAGTGAATAGCTTCAGGGTCGAAAAGCGAACAAGGACTTTAGTCCGTCAGTTCGCTCAGTCAACAACCCTGGGCTTCAGCCTAGGGCTGTAAGCATGGAAGGGAGATAATAAGAAAAATGAGATATATGACCCAAGCCCACCCCCCACAAAAACCCCCCAACAAAAAAAACATCCCAACAAAAAACTTCCTATATTTCCCCCTCACAAAAATACCTTTATGATTACTGGAGAATTACGCAACGATATAGATAAAATTTGGAATTACTTCTGGTCGGGTGGAGTGACCAACCCCGTGACCGTGATCGAGCAACTGACTTACCTGATGTTTTTGCAGGAACTCGATAACCGCCAAAATGCACAAGACCAACTGGCCGCTCTCTTTGGCGAAGGCTATGAGAAAAAGGTCTTTTTTGAAGAGGATCAAGAAAGCCTCCGCTGGTCCAACCTTAAGGAAATGACCCCTGAAGCCCGCTTCGAAAAGATGCGCGATGAGGTTTTTCCCTTTATGCGAGAAGAACTCTCTCAAGGAAAGTCTAAGGAGAATGTCTCGATCTTTGCCCGATATATGCAAAATGCCAGCTTTATGATCCCCTCCGCTAAGTTGCTGGATCAGGTGGTGTTGGCCCTTTCTTCGGTCAATTATAAGGACTCGGATACCAAGGGAGACCTCTATGAATATCTACTGTCTAAACTCTCTTCGGCCGGGAAAAATGGGCAGTTCCGCACGCCCCGACATATCATCCGCCTGATGGTGGATATGATGCAACCCAATGTACAAGATACCATTTGCGACCCCTCGGCAGGTACCGCAGGCTTTTTGGTAGAGGCCGCCGATTATGTCCGCAAAAACCATCAGGAGGCCTTGGTCAAAAGCGAAAACCAGGCGCATTTCCGCAGCAAGATGTTCTCGGCCCTAGAGTTTGACCCCACTATGGTCCGTGTGGGTGCCATGAACCTTTTTGTGCACGGCATCGAGCAACCTTTGTTGCGCGATATCAATGCGCTTTCGCCCCGAAATGCCGACCTAGAAGAGAGTTGCTCGCTCATCCTCGCCAATCCGCCTTTTAAGGGGACGGTGGACAAGGATGATTTGGATGAGGAACTAACCAAGGTGGTCAATACAAAGAAGTCGGAGTTGCTCTTTTTGGCCCAAATCCTTCGCCTACTCAAAAATGGCGGTAGAGCGGCGGTCATTATCCCCGATGGCGTTCTCTTTGGCAGCAGCAAGGCCCATAAGGAAATCCGCAAACAGTTGGTAGAAAAACAGGAGCTACAGGCCGTTATTTCTATGCCTTCGGGCGTTTTCAAACCCTATGCGGGGGTCAGCACGGCCATCCTAATTTTTACCAAAACCAATGCGGGCGGCACCGATAAGGTCTGGTTCTACGATATGCAGGCCGATGGCTTTTCGCTAGATGATAAGCGGCAGTTTTTGGGCAAAGAGGGCCAAACCCAAAGCCATGAAGAGAATAATCTGCCCGATATTTTGCAACGCTGGGCCAAGCTGGAACAGGAGGAAAACCGCAGCCGCACCGATCAGTCCTTTATGGTGCCCCTTTCTGAGCTACAAGAAAATGATTATGATCTCTCCATCAACCGCTATAAGGAGATTCAGTATGAGGCGGTGGCCTATGATCCGCCCCAAGAGATTATCCAAAAGATTCAGCAGGATTTACAAAGCAGCCTAAAAGAACTTTCTGATTTGCAGCAGCTTTTAGATTAGTTTTTTTTGGGGCCCGCGGCCGCCCTTCAATTTGGGGCGGCCGCCGCTATGCTGCGGGGCTAAATTCATGAGGGTTTCAACCCTCATGCTATAAATCATCGCAAAGCGATAGCCTTGTTGCGGTGGGTTTTAACCTACCGAAAACGGTCCTCCGCAGCGCTGGGCCAATGGCCCTGACGGGCCCAAGGGGGCATCCATTTGCTGCAGCAAAAAGCTTTGGATGAAGAACTAGATATTACCAATTATCTAGATTATTTTTAGGATTTGGGGCCCGCGGCCGCCCTTCAATTTGGGGCGGCCGCCGCTATGCTGCGGGGCTCGCAAGTCTGCTCGGCCCTGCGGCGGCTTCGCCGCCTGGGTCTGGCCTGACGGCCACCCGCTCCGCAGCGCTGGGCCAATGGCCCTGACGGGCCCAAGGGGGCTGCGCCCCCTTGCCGCTGAGGCCCAATTGTTTAGCCAAATAAATCAAAGAAATGAAGAAGAGAGATTGGAAAAAGGTAAAGCTGGGGGAGGTACTGACAAAACCTATTTCAGGAGAATGGGGAACAGACCCAACAGATAGAAAAATAGGTGTAATTCGCACTACCAATTTTACCAATGAAGGTAAAGTTGATTTAACGAAAGGTGTAGCATATCGAGATATTCCAGAAACCAAAGTCGAGAAAAAGCAGCTACGCAAAAGAGATGTAATTATAGAAAAGTCTGGAGGAAGCCCCAAGCAGCCTGTTGGACGGGTTGTTTTCTTCAAAGAAGAAGGCACTTATTTGTGCAATAATTTTACATCTATCTTAAGAGCTAAAAATGATCAGAAATTAGATCAGAAGTTCTTATTCTACTATTTGTTTTATATTCATAAGGTAGGGGTTACTAACCTATACCAGAATAAAACAACTGGTATTATAAATCTCCAATTAACAAGATACTTAAAGGAGGTTTCCATCCCCCTTCCCCCCTTATCAGAGCAAAAGGCCATAGCGGCCCAGCTCGATCGGGCGGATAAGGTACGGCAGGCCTTGGCCCAAAGCCTAAAGGATTATGATCGTTTGCTGGCGGCCAGCTTCCTGGATATGTTTGGGGATCCAACAACAAATATTCATCAGTTTCCGAAGGGGAAAATTAGAGATTTGGTTAAGGAAGTGCGCTATGGAACTAGTCAAAAGGCAAGTTCAGAAGGAGCTTTTGAGTATCTCCGAATGAATAATATTACCTACTCAGGAAATTGGGATTTTTCAAGCTTAAAATATATTGATCTAACAGAAAAGGATCAACCAAAGTATCTCATTAAAAAAGGCGATTTAGTTTTTAATCGAACAAATAGTAAAGAGCTAGTAGGGAAAACGGCTGTCTATAAAAGAGATGAGGCTGTTGCAATTGCAGGTTATTTAATTAGGGTAAGAACTAATGAAAAGGCCTTACCAGAATATATATCAGCTTATTTGAATTCTAGTCATGGAAAACAAACATTGCAAGGAATGTGTAAAAGCATTGTAGGGATGGCCAATATCAATGCACAGGAAATGCAAGACATAAAAATTTTAATTCCCCCACTTTCTTTACAGCAGGAATTTGCTCAATTGGTGGAGCGGATAGAGCGGCAAAAGGCGCTCATTCAGTCGGCGCAGCAATCGGCGGAGGATTTATTTGGGGCCTTATTGCAGGCCTACTTTTATGAGGGGAAATAGCATAGAGATCGAGCAGGTCCAAACCGAGGGGTTTGGGCCTTTTTTGTTTCCCGCGGCCCTGCTCTTCCTGCGCCTAGGGACAAGCCCCTAGGCTAGCTTTTCAGACCGCCCTCTAAAGAGGGCCTTTGGATGAGGTTTTTCTTTGCTATAATCATTTATCAAGACCTTGTATATCAATAGTTGAGGCCCTTTAGAGCTGACTCCATTAGATTAGCCTAGGGGCTTGTCCCTAGGCGATGAATAGCTGAGTCCTAAGCAGCTAAAGGCCAAAATTTTATTCTAATACACAAAATTCTGAACAGTCCCGAACAGTCTCCCTGAACCAGTTCGGTCTGGGGGTGAACCAGTTCGGTCTGGGGGTGAACCAGTTCGGTCTGGGGGTGAACCAGTTCGGTCTGGGGGTGAACCAGTTCGGTCTGGGGGTGAACCAGTTCGGTCTGGGGGTGAACCAGTTCGGTCTGGAGGTGAACCAGTTCGGTCTGGGGGTGAACCAGTTCGGTCTGGAGGTGAACCAGTTCGGTCTGGAGGTGAACCAGTTCGGTCTGGGGGTGAACCAGTTCAGTCTGGGGGTGAACCAGTTCGGTATTTTACCGAACTTTTGCCCTTTTTGATTTTGTTACATTATTTTCATTTTTAACAATTTCCTAACAATTGGGGGCAGAAATCCCTGTTTCTGCAGCCTAAAGGCCGCAGGGCCGAGCTGTAGGTTTCCACCTACAGGCCCAGATAGCAGGCCCGAAGGGCCGCAGGCCTAGCGATGCGAAAGGGGGCGGCGCAGCCGCAGACCCAGGCCGTCAGGCCGCAGGGCCGAGCAGACTTGCGAGCCCTGAAGCGTAGCGCCCGCCGCAGGCGGGAGGCCCCAAAAAAACAGCAGAGATCAAAAAGCATAGTTAGATAAATATGCTTATATTTCGCTATCTATTTTTTGACAAAACTGAAGATATGAAAATCGAGATAAAGGACTTAGGGGCCATAAAGTCAGCGACCATAGACTTGTCTAAGCCGCTCAATGTTTTTGCTGGGCCGAATGGCACAGGAAAGACCTATTTGGCCTATGTACTATATAGTCTTTTTAAGAATCGTATTTATGTAAGCGGAAGTAAATCGGCTTTGTCAAAAGAGATGTTTAAGGAATTGATTGAAGAAAAGGAGACAAGTTATCAGTTAGATTTTGATGAGATCAATGCGTATAGGGATAAAATAGCTGAAGATTTAAAGGCTGATTTGGATAGTATATTTGGGATTAGTGAAGAAATGGGGCGTAAATTTTTTGAGGGGACGACTATTCAGTTTTTGGAGTCTAAAGAGGAATTGCGGAAGCGATTATTGAAAAATTCCTTTGATTTTCAGATAGATATAAATGGTAGTATAGTAAAAGTAAGCAAGGAAAAGGGGGCGGGGAGTTTATCATTGAAGGTAGAGGATCAGAGTATTTCTACGGACTATTTAAATCGTTTGGAGGTATTTTTATTGCCGGTGTTAATTGCTCAGCTGGCTATTTTCCCGGTGAGTTCTGTGTATATTCTTCCGGTAGAGCGAAACTCTATATTTACCTTTAGCAAAGAGTTATCTATACGAAAACAAGAGGCAATAGATCATTTTCATGCGATGACTGGCAAGGAAAAAGTAGATCGTTTTGATCTTTTGTTTAAAACGACCAAGCGATACCCTTCAGCAGTTAGAGATGGTTTATTGATTGCGGAAGATTTGGCAGAGATAAAGAAGGTAAGGAGTCCTTTTTTTGGTTTTGCCTTAGAATTGGAGAAAGCGCTTTTATATGGAAAAGTAGAAGTAAGTGAAGATGGGGAATTACAGTTTAAGTCGGACAAGAACCCCAAAAAATTACTTCCGATACAGATGACAGCATCTATTGTAAAATCTTTGGCTAGTCTTGTTATTTATCTGAAGTACTTAGCCAAAGAGCATGATTTAATTATCATAGATGAGCCAGAAATCAATTTGCATCCGAACAATCAGCTTGTATTGACAAGGATTTTTGCACGTTTAATGGCCAAGGGGTTTCGTTTAATCATTAGCACGCATAGTGATTATATAGTGCGAGAGCTAAATAACTTGATTATGTTGTCTGCTCGAGAAGCAGGAATAGAAGGAGTGAGAGCGCAATATGGCTATTCATTGGAAGAGACCATTGCCGTTCAGGATGTTGCTGTTTCCTATTTTAACTACCCAGTTAGTAAAAGGAATTATCGGCAGTTAAGCGTTCGTAGGTTAGAGGTGACCAAGACTGGTTTTGAGATTCCGTCTATAGATGAGACGATTGAGTCCCAAAATATGATTAGTGAGGATTTATATGACGCCCTAAGCCAAGACAGCGATGAGTAATTTAGACATAATCAAAGACATATTAAGTGAAAATTATTTAGCGGCAGATCAGGATTTATTGATAGAGGAAAACAGGACCCGCAAAAAGAAGGGTTTTCGAATGGAGTATCCGATTCATAAAAGGGCTGGGATTGCTCATTGTTTATATCGTTATGAGGATGATGCCTTTCCTTTTTTTAAGTTTCCTAAAACGGGAAAAGGGCAGAAGGGGGTAAAAGGCTTGAAGAAAATGTGTGATTATATTCTTTTTGCGGAAGAACAGGGAGATGACCGATTGTATATTTTCTTAATTGAGTTGAAGCTGGGGCCGACAAGCGCATAGCCACAATTAGATGCGGCTCAGGAGTTTGTACATTTTATTGTAAATACGGCAGCTAGAGTGGGCTTAGAAATTGAGCATTATGAAATACGTAAGCTCCGAATTTGTGATAAATATGCTCAAAAGAAAGGGACTAATATTAGAACGTCTTATGAGTTTGACCATAATGGCTATTGTGATTATCGGTCTAGCCGTTTTCAGTTAACCGCATTAATTAAAAATATTTAGTCTCTCCACCTCCCCCAAAAACAAAAACGCCTGAGCAAGTTGCCCAGGCGTTTTCATATTAAAAGTCTTCTAAAGCTTGCAGTAGCAGATGTACAGAAGTATAGGGATTTTGCCGGTAAGCGGCTTGATCATCTAGGGATTGGAGGAGTCTTTTGGCATTAGCTTTTGCGGTGGAGGTATTGGCCTTTAGGGCCTTAAAGATAGATTTTGCTCCTTTTTTATAGTTAGGGAGATGCTGCCTTCGCCTTTCCTTGTTCGTCCTTTAGATTTTCTAGGCATTTTGTTCTTTATTTTTGAGGCTAGGGAATTGGAGTTGAATATTATAGCTGTTAAGCATAGGCAGGCCCCCGAAGGCCCCTTCTAGATAATATTTCTCATAATCAATGCCTTTGCGCACCCCTTTGAGGTCGCCTAGGGAGTAGAGTTCTGTGCTTCCTGCTGCATCTTTTTCTGCTATCCATATTTGGTCTCGTCTAAAGGTTTTGGAGTCCATTAGATTAGAGTCGTGGGTGGCAAAAATGAGTTGTGCGCCATAGGGGTTATTTTCTGTAGAGAGAAAAAGCTCGATGAGTAGTGCCGTTAGTTGGCTATGCAAACTTTTGTCGAGCTCATCAATAACAATCAGGCTGCCATCAGATAGGGCATCTAAGATAACAGAAGCTACTGTTAAAAACTTTTGTGTGCCTGTAGATTCTTCGCTAAGCGGGCTTTCGATCATTTGGAGTAGCTGGCCTGCTTGGTAAATGGGGCGGCTGACCTGCAGTTCTGTTTGCCAGTCTTCTATAATAGGCTGTTTAAGGTCTTCAGGAAATCCCTCAGCAAACACAAGCTTACGAATATCTTGCTCCTGATATGATAAGGTGTCTATGCCCGTATCAATTTGCTGAAGAAGATGGATCAAGTTTTTGATAATGAGGCTTTCTGGTTCCTCTCGAATTATTTTTTTAATAAGGCGAAGCAGTTCTTTGTCATAATCAGAATCATGGCTGACTTGCACATAGAGGTAATCACTTAAGAACTCATAGGCGGGGCGGAGTTGCTCTTGTTTAGAGGTGCCAACCTTAGAGAGATAGAGTTGATTTTTATATAAGAGCTGCTCAATTTCCTTTTTGGGGCCTTTGAGTTTGCCCCCGTACTTAATCCCTTCTGGGCTGCGCTCGTATAAACTAGCCTTTACCTTATTGGGGTAGAAGTAGAGGTTTTCTTTTGTGATTTCATGGGCCGTAAAGCTTATTTCATAAGCGTATTTGATCCCATCTTTAGCAATAAATTGGATGGCAAAAGAAGTGGGGGCCGATTTAGTGCTTAGATCATAGCGAAAGGGCTCATAACAGGGGATAGAGCGATCTACTTCAAAGTTTCTAGATTGGTCCACCAGATATTGAATAGCTTTAAATGCCTTGAGCAGATTGCTTTTTCCAGAAGAGTTGCGCCCATAAATTAGGGCCGCTTTAAGGAGGTTTTCGCCAGCCTTGTTTATGGTGTTGTCTGGATATTCCTGAACTTTTCCGATGCTCTGCATAGAAAAGACTTCTTCAGATTTAATAGAGCGAAAGTTCTCTATACGGAGGTCAATAAGCATAGTAGTAGATATTGTGTTTGATGGGCTAATGGTAGCGATAAAGTGGCTTTTTTGAAAGAAAAATGCAAAAAAGCTTTATAAAAGTTAGTTTGGTGGCTGTGTATATCCCTTTTGGAGTTGTATAGCGGCCCCCAAAAACAAAAACGCCTGAGCAAGTTGCCCAGGCGTTTTTTCTTAAATCCTGTAGTCCTCCTAAGAACTCAACTTATACTCCAGCCCCAACTTTTTCAGGGCATCCACAAAGGCGTCATCGGCACTAATGCGGCGATTTTTGGAGAGCAGGGTAAGTTTCAGCCGTTCTTCTATATCGAGCAAATTGACCTCCAGCTCTTGTTCTCCGGGGTGTTTGCTACAGACATAATCCAGTTGTTCCATCAGTTGCTCATTGAGTTGTTGGATGGGCAAATTGATGGTCACCCCACGGATTTTCTCTTCAGAAACAGCATCCATCAGGCGGATTTCATTGATGCGGAGCTCAAACTCATGCGGATTATTCCAGCGGGGTTGATATTTCCCTTTGATATAAATGACAGCATCTAGATTGAGCAGATGGCGGAACTTCAGGTAGTTTTCGCCAAAAAGGCCCATGCGGTAGCGGCCCGTATAATCTTCTACGGTAACAAAGGCAAAGGATTTCCCTTTTTTAGAGACCCGATGCTCTACCTCATCTACGATTCCGCCAATGGCCATTTCGCGGTTTTTGTATTGGTCCATCTCATTGATGGGCTTACAGAGTCGCTGCACGGCTAGTTTGTAGTCATCTAGCGGATGGCCAGAAAGGTAGAAACCGGCCACCTCTTTCTCCTTTTTCAGGCGGGCCAACAAGGGCCAGGGGTCGGCCTCAGGAACCTTGGGTGGGGGCATGCTTTCCTCCATGGCGGTGGCGCCAAAAAGCGACTGACTAAAGTCATTTTTCTGCTTCTGAAAGGCGTTACCATACTTAATCACGGCCTCCAAATAACTTTGGCGGTCATCATAGGGGGCAAAATAAGCGGCTCGAGGCAGGTCAAAGGCATCTAGGGCGCCGCCCAAGACCAAACTCTCAAAGCATCGACGGTTGGCAGATCGGAGATTGATGCGTTGGGTCATATCGACCAAATCCGTGAAAACGGCTTCTTCTCTGGCCTCCAAAATAGCTTCTACAGGGCCTTGGCCCACACCTTTTAGGGCCGAAAGCCCAAAGCGGATGCGCCCCTTGGGGGTGGCGTAGAAGTCGAGCTTACTTTCATTGACATCTGGCCCCAGTACATCGACGCCCTGCGCCTTACATTCGGCAATGAAGAAACTTACACTCTCCATATTATCCTTGTTGTGCGAAAGGACCGAAGCCATAAATTCCGCAGGATAATGCGCCTTGAGGTAAGCCGTCTGAAAGGCCACAAAGGCATAGCAAGTAGAATGCGATTTATTAAAGGCATAAGAGGCAAAGGCCTCCCAGTCTTGCCAGATCTTTTTGAGAATTTTCTTCGGATGTCCCCGCTCTTCTCCGCCTTTTTCAAACTTGGGAAACATCTGATCAATGAGCTTTTTCTTCTTTTTTCCCATCGCTTTACGCAGGGTATCGGCTTCGCCCTTACTAAAGCCCGCCAATTTCTGCGAAAGCAACATTACTTGCTCCTGATAGACGGTAATTCCATAGGTTTCGGCCAGATATTCTTCCATATCGGGCAAATCGTAAACAATGGGTTTGCGGCCATGCTTCCGATCAATAAACTCGGGGATGTACTGCAAGGGGCCAGGCCGATAAAGGGCGTTCATGGCAATGAGATCCGCAAAAGTGGTGGGCTCTAAGGCCCGCATATGCTTTTGCATCCCCGCAGATTCATACTGGAAAATCCCCACAGTTTCTCCTCGCTGAAAGAGCGCATAGGTTTTGGGATCATCCAAGGGCAGCTCATCGGGTTCTATGTCTACGCCATGGTTTTCCTTAATCATGGCCACGGCATCTTTGATGATGCTCAGGGTTTTGAGGCCCAAAAAGTCCATCTTGAGCAAGCCCGCATCCTCGGCCACAGAGTTGTCAAACTGCGAGACCAAGAGGTTAGAGTCCTTGGCTACGGTCACCGGGACGTAGTTGGTAATATCGTCGGGCGTAATCACCACCCCACAGGCATGAATGCCCGTACTTCGGATAGAGCCCTCTAGCTTTTTGGCATTGCGGATCATCTCGCCAATGGTGTCTTGACCTGCGGCCAATTGGCGGAACTCCTCGGCTTGGGTTTTTTCATCACTATTGAGTTTGCCCAATAGCTTGGGGTCTACGCCATCTTTGCCCAATACCTTTTTGAGGGTGGCGCTCAGATGAGCCGGAAAGGTCTTGGCCACTCGGTCCACTTCGGGTAGGGGCACATCCATTACCCGGCCCACATCTCGCAAAGAAGAACGGGCCGCCATAGAGCCATAAGTAATAATTTGGGCCACTTGGTTTTGGCCATATTTATCAATGACGTACTGAATCACTTTCTCTCGACCCACATCATCAAAGTCAATATCAATATCGGGCATAGATACCCGACTCGGATTGAGGAAACGCTCAAATAGGAGGTCGTACTTAATAGGGTCCACATTCGTAATCCCCACACAATAGGCCACGGCAGAACCCGCAGCAGAACCCCGACCTGGCCCCACCGATACTTTTAATTCTCTGGCTACGGTGGTAAAATCTTGCACAATCAGGAAGTAGCCAGGATAGCCGGACTGCCGAATCACCTCCAGCTCAAAGTCCAAACGCTCCTTAATCGCAGGGGTAATGCTCCCATAGCGTCGTTTGGCGCCCACATAGGTCAAATGCCGCAGATAATCATCCTGCGTCTTAAACTCTTTGGGCAGGGGAAAGGCAGGCAAAAGGACATCTCGGGCCAGCTTGAGCTTGTCAATTTTGTCATAGATCTCTATGGTGTTCGCAATCGAATCGGGCCGATCTAAGAACAAGTTATTCATCTGCTGCTGACTCTTAAAGTAGTAGTCAGAGCTCGAAAACTTAAAGCGTTTTTCGTCCTGTACCAAAGAGCCCGTATTGATACAAAGCAACATATCGTGGGCCGTCCAATCGTCTTCTTCTACATAATGAGAGTCGTTGGTGGCAATAACTTTTACCTCATATTTTTGGGCAAACTTTAAGAGCTGCTGGTTGATGTCTTCTTGGCTAATGCCCAGACCATCAATGTTTTCTAGCCCTCGGTGTCTTTGGATTTCAATGTAGAAATCTTCCCCAAAAAGGTCGAGCCACCACTTGAGTTTTTGTTCGGCCTCCTCTATTTTGCCGTGCATAATGGCTTGGGGAATCTCGGCCCCAATACAGCAGCTAGTCGCAATCAGGCCCTCATGATATTTTTCAATCAGCTCCTTATCAATTCTAGGGAACTTGGAGTAGAGTCCCTCAATAAAGCCCAGCGAACAAAGCTTGGATAGGTTTTGATAGCCCTGCTGGTTTTTGGCCAACAACAACTGATGAAAACGGCGGTCTCGCTCGCCTTTGGCCTTTGCAAAACTGCGGCGATGCCGGTCTTCTACCATATAAAATTCACAGCCCACAATGGGTTTTAGGTCTCGTTTTTCGGCCTCGGCCACAAACTTAAAGGCCCCAAACATATTTCCATGATCGGTCAATGCTACGGCTTTCATCCCATCTGCAGCCGCCTTATCCATCATCACCCCAATGTTCGAGGCCCCATCGAGCAAAGAAAATTGCGTATGACAATGTAGATGTACAAAATCTTCCATCCTTCCTATTTTTTTGAGTGCTTTGCAACATACAAAAGGCCGTCGGGATGGCCAAAGGCTTGCAACTTTTTGTTTTTTTTATGCCTTCAGACTTGATTTCTTCCTTTTTTTGGCTTTCTATTTTTCGGGTTTTTTTGGGGCCCGCGGCCAGCAAGCTGGCCGCCGCTATGCTGCGGGGCTCACAGGGCTGTTCGGCCCTTCAGGCTACACTTCGTTTCGCCTTCGGTCTGGCCTTCGGCCACCCCTCCGCAGCGCTGGGCCGCTCATCGGTTTTTTTTCTTTTGGCTGTTTTCTTCGGCGGCTAGGCCTTGGTCCTAGAAATGGCCGAAGGCCATTCGGCCTAGCGATGTGCAGCAGTGCGGCGCAGCCGCAGACCAAGGCCGTCAGGCCGCAGGGCCGAGCGAAGAGCGAGCTGCGGAACGTAGCGCCGCAAGGCGAAGCCGCAGCGGAGGCCCCAAAAAAATAAAAAGAGATGAACTGATGGCTATCTATAAAGGGCAAATTTCAGAAGAAGAGCTAAGGCGGATTCATAAGTCTTTGCCTTCCTTAACGACTTATCTCGTTGAAAAAGAAAATCGACTTTAATCTAGCCTAGGGCGGAGAAAAATATCCGCCCTTTTTTTATACGTAGCCCAAAATTGGCACAAAATGAGATTGGGAGCATTAAACAAATTATGGCCTAAAGGATCTAAAAATAAAACGGCATGAAAACAGAAGAAAAAATAAAGCAGCTTCATCTTCGGGCGGGCTTTGGCCTACGCCCCGAAGAATGGGCCCAAAAAAGAAAGGAACCCCTAAAACAACAAATAGCAGCGCTCTTTAAACAGACCGAAGCCCAGCCTTTTGCTCCTCTGGCTTTTGCTTATCCGGAAGACCCCAAAAGCCTGAGCAAGGAAAAACGGAGAATGCTGCGCAAAAAATCGAGAAAACTCCGCAAACAGGTGAATAACCAATGGATAGAGCGGATGATTCGGCCCAAAAAGGAGAGCCCTTTGCTTGATAAAATGGCTTTGTTCTGGCATGGGCATTTTGCTTGCGAGCCTAAATTGCACCATCATGCAGAGGAGTACTTGGCCGCCATTCGGCAGCATGCCTTGGGCAATTTTAAGGATTTGCTTCTGGCGGTATCTAAATCTACGGCCATGATTTTGTACCTCAATAATCAGCAAAACCGCAAGAAAAAACCCAATGAAAACTTTGCCCGAGAACTAATGGAGCTCTTCACTTTGGGGCGGGGCCATTATAAGGAGCAAGATATTAAGGAATCGGCTAGGGCTTTTACGGGCTGGCATTGCAACGCTCAAAAGGCCCAATTTAAATTTAAGGAGCGGCAACATGATGCGGGCAGCAAAACCTTTATGGGCCAAACAGGCAATTTTGGCGGAGAAGACATCATCAATATCATTTTGCAGCAAAAGCGCTGCGCCGAGTTTCTGGCCGAAAAGCTTTATGCCTTTTTTGTCAATGAGCGACAGCCCAATAAAAAACATATTTCGGCCCTAGCCAATACTATATATAGTAGTAATTATGATCTCAAAGTTAGTCTACGCTTTTTATTTGAGGCCAAATGGTTTTATCGGCCAGAGCATTTAGGGGCCAATATTAAGAGTCCGGTCTTTTTGCTGGTCCATTTGGCCCGCATTCTAGACCTTCAGGCAGAAAACGAACAGGCTTGGATCCAACCACAGCAGGTCTTGGGCCAATTGCTCTTCAAACCGCCCAATGTGGCGGGCTGGCCCGGGGGGCGTAGCTGGATCGACCACAGCCTCCTACTCATGCGCCTCAATTTGGCCGCAGCAATCTTTGAAAAAACGAATATTGTCTTTCGGCCCAAAGACGACCCCAAGGCCGCAGGCCGCGGCAAGGGCTTTCGGAAGCTGGCCGTTAGGGCCAATTTGGCCCCACTAAATAAGCTTTGTGGCCAAGAAAAGGATATCCTGGCCGAATTGAGCGATTATCTGCTTTTGCAGGCCCCCAAGCTATCGGCCCCCAATTTTCAGGCGTATTTGAGTTTGGCCCAAACAAAAGAAGAAAAAATTAAGGCCGGCAGTCTTTTGCTTTTATCTACTCCCGAATTCCAAATTTGCTAAACCTCCCCCTATGTTGAATCGAAGAAGTTTTCTAAAAAAATCGGCAGTCGTAACGGCGGGCGCCATGCTGTTGCCGGCCTTTCTTAAGGCCTATCAAAATGACTGGAAGGGCAAGACCGAATTTAAGGACAAACGCCTAATTATCCTACAACTGACGGGCGGCAATGATGGCCTCAATACCTTGGTCCCTTTTGAGGACGATATTTACTACCAAAAACGCCCCCGCTTGGCCATTCCCAAGCAGGAGCTCATCAAATTGGATGAATTGCAGGGCTGGAACCCCGCTATGCAGCCCCTGCAAACGCTTTGGGAAGAGGGAGAATGCCTAATTTTAAATGCCGTGGGCTATCCCGATCCCGACCGTTCTCATTTTCGGTCCATGGATATTTGGCAGACGGGTTCTGCGGCCAATGAATTTTGGTCCAAAGGCTGGTTGGGCCGCTATTTGGAGGAGCTGCCGCAGACCAAACCCTATACCGCCATAGAGCTCGATAACCAACTGAGTTTGGCCCTCAAAGGAGATAAAATGGCGGCCTTGGCGGTTAATAATCCCAAGCAGTTCAAACGACAGCTCAACAGCCCCATTATTCAGGCCCTTTTAGAGCAGCAACATGCGGCAGAGCATGAGCAATTGGCCTATTTATATCAAACTTTGGGCGAAACCGAGTCTTCGGCCAACTACCTAATGGAGAAAGCCCAGCTCTACACTTCTTCGGGCGATTACCCCAAAACGGGCTTTGGCAAGGACCTCAAGCAAATGGCCGAGTTGATTGCGGCGGGTTGCGAAACCCAGATTTATTATGCCAGTCTGACGGGCTTTGACACTCATGCCAATCAAAAGAATAAGCAGGCCCAGCTTTTGGGCCAATATGCGCAGGCGGTGGCTGCCCTTCGCCAAGAGTTGCGCAAGGCAGGAGAGTGGGAAAACACGCTTATCATGACCTTTTCGGAGTTTGGGCGGCGTTTGGCCGAAAATGGCAGTGGCGGCAGTGATCATGGCACGGCCAACAACCTCTATTTGATGGGTGGGGGCCTTAAAAAGGCGGGAATTTATAATGCTCCGGCTTCTTTAAGCCAACTCGATCAGGGCGATTTGATTTATGATATTGATTTTCGGCGGGTCTATCAGGCCATCCTTTCCGATTGGTTGCAAGGGGATGCTCAGGCCGTTTTGGGCCGCAGTTTGCCCAAGCTCGATATTTTTTAGGAGGAGGATTTGGGGCTGCCCCTCCCTTTGGTCGGGGCGGGCCATTTACTTCGTCGAACTGGCGCCCCTTTGGGGCTGGTTGTCGCAGCTCGCAGGCCTGCTCGGCCCTGCGTCGCTTTGCTCCTTGGTCTGCCGCCTTTGGCGGCCCTGCTACAGCCCCTCAGCCGCGGGCCTTCGGCCCTTTACAGGCGGCGAAGCCGCCTGTTCTGGACCAAATTTAGCCACCGAAGCCCAAGGCCAAAAGCAAAAAGGAGGGTGGAGTGGCCCAGCGCTGGGGAGGGGTGGCCGCTAGGCCAGACCGAGTTTTTTTGCGCTTTGGCGCAAAAAAAGGAGGGCCGAGCAGACTTGCGAGCCCCGGACCATAGCGGCGGCCAGCGAAGCTGGCCGCGGGCCCCAAAACATTAACTAAAAAAGAGGCAAAAAAAAGTAGGGAAAAGCGAGGAGAATAGAAAAAGAGTAGTAGCTTTATTAAAAATAAAGAGCAGTTAATCTTAATTTTTTGAACTGCTCTTAAAAGCTGTTAATCAGTTTTTTATATAGTTCTTTGACCCTGCTAGGAAAGCGAAAAGACAGGAGCCCTGGGCTCCCTAGCTTGGCCGGAAACGGCTGAACGCCCAACTAGCTTAAAAAGCATTTTTTATCTTAGCATTTAATCTTTTTAAGCCATGCGTATTTTCCTGATTTTGGCCTTGATGGCCCTACAACTGCCCCAAATTTGGGCCCAAGAGGAAGAAGTAGAAGAAGCCGTAGACTTGACTGCGGAAGACTTGCTCAATGCTCAGTTAGATGTGCATTGTTTTTGCCTCAATGATCTTTATACGGCTGCAATTTCGCAAGAACTGCAGGACCTAATTGGCAATTTGGCCTATGCAGAAGGGGAGGAGGAAGTTAAGGCCATTTTGGCTGATGTTTCTGCCGAAGATGCCCAGAAATGGGCCGAAAACATTAAGACCTACCTAAAATCGACCAAAGAAAACTGCTCGCTAAAAGAAGCGCAGGCCGCTATTTTGGAAGATTACCCCAACTACTGGGAGGTTTTGGCTGCGGAGCAACTCCAAGACGAAAAGAAATTGGCTGCTAAACTGGCCGAACTCAAAAAAGAAAGCTATAGTTGCGCCTTTTTAGAGGAAGCCAGAGCGGCTGCCCTGTTGCTAATGAACAAATAAATTTATAGAGCGTCCAGAATTTAAATTCTGGGCGCTTTTTTTTTGTACACTAAAAGTCTGCGGAAAAAAATTAACATCTCCTTTGTAAATCGTGGGCGAATCTTCTATATTTAGAACCACAACAAAAAAATAAAGATATGGCTGAAATAGGAGATGTGGTCCTCTTAAAATCTGGAGGCCCAGAAATGATTATTAAAAATATTTTGACGGGTAGTGGAAGTAGCCGCGAAAAGGCCGCTTTGCTCAAGGGATTTAAGAAAGGAGACATCACCTGCGAGTTCCAGACCGAAGATGCCAAGGGAAACACCAAAAGAAAGGTCCAAACCTTTAAGGCCGTTTGCCTCAAAACGCCCGATGGTAAGTTTTTGGCCGAAGTAGGAGCCGGAGGCGATGATGATGACGATGATGATGACGACTGGTAGCCCCAGCTTTTACTTAGTTTAATCCCTGTTTAAACCAAAAAATATGCAAGTAGGAGATGTGGTTCGCCACAAAGAAAACGATATACTCATGACCGTTGTTCGTTTGATTGGAGACAATCATGATGATGATGGAAGTGGACAGCTTTTTAAGGCCATGGATCGCCGCCTCGAATTACAAGGCTTTAGCTTTGGCGACCCCAACTGTATTTGGTTTGAAGGCCGCCAACTCAAACAAGGCCTCTTCAAGCAAGAAGATCTAGAGATTGTACAAGTCGAGCAAGCTGGTGGCTCGGGGGTAGCTGTGGCTGCCGTAGCTGCTGCGGCGGCTGGCGCCGCCATTGAAGAGGATGATGATTTTGATCTAGATGATTTGGACCTCGACCTCGGTTTGGATGATGATGATTTGGACCTGGATGATCTGGATTTGGGCCTTGATGATGATGATTTAGACTTGGACCTCGATTTGGATCTGGATGAAGACGATCTCGATCTTGGCGATTTGGACCTCGACCTCGATGATGATGACGATCTGGACCTCGGTTTGGATGATGATGATTTAGACCTCGACCTTGATGACCTCAATCTAGACGATCTAGCCGATGATTTGGACCTAGATGATTTGGATTTTGACGATGATGATGATGATCTCGGCTTTGATATGGATGATGATGTCGATGACCTCTTTGGAGATGATGACGACGATTTATTCGGAGATGACGATGATGACGATGATGACGACCTCGGTCTAGATTTGGATGATGATGATTTATTTGGAGACGAGGAGGACGATGATGAGGATGATGATGACGATGATGAGGAGGACGACGATGATGACGACTTCGACTTTGGAGATGATGATGATGATTTAGGAATGGATGATGAGGATGACTTTGATTTGGACCTAGATTTTTAATAGATAAAGCAGGAAGCGAGAAGCTCCTGCTTTTTTATTTTTGCTTATGCAAGACTTTCAATTTAAGCAATTTGTAGTTCGGCAGCGTTTGGCGGCTATGAAAGTGGGGACCGATGGGACTTTATTAGGGGCTTGGGCGCATTGTTCGGGCCAGCGGATTTTGGATATTGGCTCTGGAACGGGGGTAGTGGCTTTGATGTTGGCCCAGCGTTTTGCTCAGGCCCAAATTGATGCGATAGAAATCAATTTGCAGGCAGCAGAAGAGGCCCAAAAAAACTTTGCGGCCAGTCCTTGGTCCAACCGCCTCAGCCTGTATGCCCAAGGTCTGCAAAGCTTTAGCGCTTCGGAGGGCTATGATTTGATTGTGAGCAACCCCCCTTTTTATCCCGAAGCGCAGTTTTCTAAGGCCCTCAATAAAGACCGCCGGCAAGCCCGATCCAGCCTAAGTCTAGGCTTTGAGGAACTCCTAGAACACAGCCTAGCGCTTTTGGCGCCAGCTGGCCAATTGGCTATTATTTTACCCACTGCCCAGGCCCTTTATTTTCATGAATTGGCTCAAGAGGCAGGCTTGTTTTTGCATCGTCGTTGCGATTTTATCAGCAGGTTGGGCAAGGCGCCCAAGCGGCTGCTTTTGCAATGGGGGCAGGCGCCCATAGAAAAGCCCCAACAGCAAGAAATTATCATGCGTCAGGGCCCGCCAGATTATGCCTATGCCGATAGCTATCGGCAGTTATTAACAGACTTCTTGATTATTTTCTAAACTCTATTTTGGCCTTACTGTTAAGCTCCTAAATCACTTTCTTAATAGTATGCCTATGTTTTCCTTTTTCAAAAAAGACCCCATCAAAAAACTCGAAAAGCAGTATGAAAAATTGATGCAAGAAGCCAGAGATATTCAACGATCTGGCGATTTGCGTCTCTATGCCGATAAAGTTGCGGCTGCCGAAGCGCTGCAGCTAAAAATTGAGGCTCTAAGGGCCAAATCCTAGTTTTTAATAAACTGATGATTTTTGAGTAAAAAGCGCAGGCCGCTCAGCTCAATGACATCTCCATCATCCCTTTTAGATAGGTCCCAGAGGTCTTTGGTTAGCGTATGCACGGAGCCTCCTGTTCGGTGGGCAATAGTGAGGTACTCTGGGTTGGGCAATGGGGTTTTAGGATAAAACTCATTGCCTTCTTCCCAGCCACAAAGAATTACTCGAATGGGGCAATTGAGCTGATAGAGTAGGGCCATATCGCGAACAGGCGAAAAGGCATCGGCAATTAAAATAATTTCTTCCAAGCTATCTGTTCGAAGCGCCTGGGCCGCCAAAAGGGCCTCAATGTCATTTTCGGGCGCATCTCCACCCGCTCTACGAACCCCAGAGGCTTCTTTCAAGCGGCCAATAATTTGGTCCAACTGAATTACCTTGCCCTGGCAGTAGTACAAGCCGCCGGTGCGCCCCAATACCTTATGGCTGTTCATCTCATTGTCGCCATCATTAAAAAAAATATACTTATTATCGGTGGCTTTCATGAGGTTGAGGCTGTGCCAAAGCAAAATTTCCTCAAAATAAGGCGACATGCTGGCGGTGACATCCGTAACAATAATCCGCTTTTCCCAAGCATCTTGCAAACGGAGCAGGCTGGCCAAAACGGGTTTATTGTAATGATGCTCTAAAACCTTGGGGTTGAGTTGGAGGCTGTCTTTGAGTATACGGCTTTTTCGCTCAATCAATTTCCGAATCTTAAAGGTTTTTATTCCTTTTAGGTCTAGCTTAGTGAGCATGGGGTCTAGGGCCTTTTGCTTTTCTTCTGCCGCTTGCTGGGCCTTCAAATTAGCCTCTGCCTGGGCCAGTAAATCGGCCCGCAAAGAGTCATTGAGACGGCTGAGCGCCGCCTGCTGCGTAAAACTTTTTAGCCAATCAGAAGAGCTAGGGGCCTGATAAAGCAGGTCCAATTCATAAAGTACATAGCCCTTGGCACAAGCAATCTCTCGCTCCTCAAAATGTGGATTATAAGCAGTGCTAAATAAATAGGTGCGGCCCAAAGGCAAAAGCAATTGCGCTAGCCCCCCCTTATTGGTAAAGGCCGTAAAACGCTCGCCACTAGCCCGGTCCAAGGCTTCTACTGGCTCATTGGGCACACTGTTGCCATCCAAATCTATATACCTGAAGTTCACTAAACCATGGCTGCGACTCGGAAACTTATCATAGCCTTTTTTACGCTCAAAAAGCACCTGTTCCTCCCAGTAATCTTGCCCCTCCAATACAATTTCTGCATAGTTGGGCGCCTTGGAAAAACTCAAAATATAACGGCTGTTCTTCGGCAAATCAATCTCTAAACGACCATTTTCTATCCAAAGTAAAGAGTCTTCTCCTGTAGCCTTGTTCTGCAAACGCAAACGCTCCCTAGCCGAATAAGGCCGCTGCTGATGGTCAATCAACTGAATCTTTAAATGACAAAGGTCCTCTTTGTGCTCCAGCAGTGGACTGCCCTCCCCATCAAAGGGAATCTCTATCCGATGCTCCTGAAATTCCCCCGCCTCAATGTTGATGTTGGCAATCAAATTACTCTCCCGAACATATAACTCATAACGACTATTGATGGGCAACAAACAGTTGGCCTTCCCCTCCCGATCTGTCGCAAATTGCCAGCTCTCATCGGTCCCTACCCGCTGCAACCTAAATGGCAAAGAAGGAAAACGATCCCCATTCTCCGGATGCACAAATTCTAAGGTCAATAGGGCTTTGGTCGGCGAAGGACCCGGCTGCCCCAACAAGCTAAAACCGAAGAGCATAAACAAAAAACTAAGGGTGTATACTTGATGCATAATATTCTATTGCTTTGGTAGTGTGTTTTGGATCGGTCTAAACTGCAAGCTTTAGACCAAAGCGGGGAGCTCTTCATAGGACGATAATATTCAAAAATATAAGAATTTTATAGGCCAGAGAAAAAGAATCTAAGAGAGGAAGATACAGCATACTTATTAACTACTTTCTGCTTATTTTATTTTGGGGCCTCCGCCTCCCTTTGGTCGTCGGCGCTACGTTTCGCAGCTCGCAGGTCTGCTCGGCCCTGCGCCGCTTTCAGCGGCTGGGTCTGGCCTAACGGCCACTGCTGCACATCGCTAGGCCAAGCCTGCCCCAACCGCAGAGCCCGCCACTAATTCGTAAAAGAATAAAACAATTCCCCTAAAGGCGGCGTTAATTTATTTTTATTCTGGACCTTTTTAGCCAAACTTTTTGTAATTATTATAGGCTTTTCTTATAATCAAGCTCGATTTAGCAAAAAATTACCGCTAAATTCAATAGCTATAGCCCAAAACAAGCCAACTAACAAAAAATAATTTCAACGCTCGCCACTATGAAAGCATTCTTTCTATCTAGCTTACTATGCCTAGCCTTTGGCTGCTCTGCTCAAGCACAACAAATTGCCGAACTACAACAAAACGAGGAGAGTATTAATTGGGCTGCCTTTGAAACAGAACTAGACGAAAGCTCAGAAAATTGGAGCCTGCATTTGGACCAAAATCGCAGAAAATTATATATCGACTTTGAGGCCCTAGGAGGAAAAATGAGCCGACTTAGCCTCTCTTCTGATAAAAATCAAGAAATTGTAGCTATTGATGATCACCTCTTTGATTTGCCTAGCAATACTATCTATGAGCTAGATTTGTCTAAATTGGAAAAAGGCAATTATACCTTGGTCTTGCATAGCTATACCGAACGCATCCAAAAAGCTATTTCAATCGATTAACCGCTATGTCTACCCCCAATTTACTCCCCCTAATGGCCGAGATATTAGAGCGCTACCCCCGCCTGATTGTTCCAGGCCTAGGTGCCTTTGAGTGGCAGTACCAATCGGCAAGTTTAGAAAATAAGGGCCAGCTTTTATTGCCTCCTAGCTATAGCTTGGTCTTTAATCCCGATCTTCGAGAGGATCCGCTGCAGCTATTAGAAAATAAATTGGTCCAAAAAGAGTTTTTAGCCGCTCAAGAGGCCAAAAAAACAATTGATCAGTTTGTGGCCGAACAAGCGCCCCTGCCCATTATGGCCAAGGAAGGCCTGCTCCCTACATTAGAAGCGACCTTTAAGGAGCATGCCATTTTGGCCCAAAATCATTATCCCAAAATTAACTGCCAACCCATTTTACGCAAAAAGTCTTATCTAGAAAAAGGCGTAATCTTAGAGGGCCGCAAAAAGAAAACAACAAGAGGCTGGTATTTGATGGCCGCTTTGGGCCTACTTTTAGCCACTGGTCTGGCTACCGCCCCTTGGTGGGGCCCACAACCAGCCGCCAATACTAGGCCTATGCCTTCTATCTTGCCATTGGTCACAGAACAACAAGAAACTTACTTTGGCCTTATTCAGATGCAACGCCAACAACTGAAAAATGAAATGGCCAGCCAAGCATTAGCCCAGGCAGAGGCTCAAGGGCAAATGGGCATTGCTTTAGAGGAAAGCAGCGGAGAAGAACAAACTTCTCCTTGGCAAAAGAATTCGGCTGGAAGCTTGAGCAGCCCTTTGGCCCAAGAAGAAGTTGTGGCCGAAAAAACAGCCAAGGAAAATCAAGAAGAAATCTCGCCTAAACATTTGGACCAAAAAATTGTGGTCATTGGCGTCTTTAAAGAAGACTTTAATACAGAACGGAATAAGGCCCAATTAGAAGCTATGGGCTATAAGGTCCAGGTCAAAAAACTCTATACAGGCCTTTACCGTGTGGCCGCTTTGCTTCCCGCTCATCCGCATAGCCGCTTTGAGCAAGAGTTAAGCCGCATCCGCCAAGAAGTTATTGCTCAGGCTTGGGTGGCCGAGGAATAAGGGCCAATAATTCATCTAATTGCTTCCCACTAAAGCGATAAGGGGCCTGTAAGTAATAAGGCCGCCTTTGGGTCCAGTACTGCGCAATAATTTTTTGCAGTGCTGGACCTTTTTTTTGGGCCAATAGGGGTCGTCCCTCGGCTTCTTGGGCTAGGCGTTTTTGCAATACAGCCAAAGGCGGGTCTATAAAAATGAGCTGTAGCCCTTTTTGCTCCAATAAAAGAGGCAAAATGCCTGCTTGGCAAGGCGTGCCTCCGCCCAAAGCCAAAACCAAGGGCGCTTTCTGCTCCAATAGGTCTAATAAATAGCTTTTCTCTTGGGCCCGAAAATAAGCCTCGCCTTTTTGGGCAAATAATTCGGGAATGCTGCTGCCTTCTTGCTGCACTATATATTGGTCCAAATCAATAAAGGAGTAGCCCAAGGCTTGGGCCAGTTTAGGGCCCCAATAGCTTTTGCCAGCGCCCATAAAGCCCATTAAAACGATTTTTTGCATACTTAATTTTTTTGCGTCTAGTAGGCGCGAAGCGCCTCGGCTGAGGGATGGAAAGGGTGGCCGAAGGCCAGACCGAGCTTTTTGAGCAAAGCGAAAAAAGCGAAGGGCCGAGCGAAGAGCGAGCCCGGCACAGCCCGACCCGAGCGAAGCGAGGGGCAGCCCCAAAAAAGAAAAAAAGCCCCAAACCAAGTCGAGGTCTGGAGCTTTAAGGGCCAAAGGCCTATCTTTTTTTAGGATTTCTTGCGCTCAATCATAATGGGAAGGGGGAGTGGCATTCCCTCTGGGGTGTTGCGCAAGAGCTGGATAAACTCTCGAACCGAGCTGAAAGAAACCAACTTATCGGCAAAGTAGACCAAGGCCTCTTTGACCTCTTTTTCGGTGGCTTCCAAATGGTTGAGGATATTCATCAGGTGCATTTTCATATGGCCCTTTTGGATCCCGGTAGTAACCAAAGAGCGGACCGCGGCAAAGTTTTGGGCCAAGCCCGTAGCGGCAATAATTTGCATGAGTTCTTCGGCAGGAGGTTGGCCGAGCATTTCTAGCGAGCGCTTGGCCATGGGGTGAAGGGCGGTTAGGCCGCCAACTGTGCCCACTGCCAGTGGGATATCTAGCCAAAACTTAAAGATGCCGTCTTTGCATTCGGCAAAAGAGAGCGAGCGGTACTTCCCATCTCTAGCGGCATAGGCATGTCCACAAGCCTCTACGGCTCTAAAGTCATTGCCTGTAGCAATGACCACGGCATCAATGCCATTAAAAATGCCTTTATTATGGGTGGTGGCTCTGTAGGTATCGATGCGAGCAATATTGAGGGCCTTTTCAAATTTGCGGGCAAACTCTTCGGCGGGCATATCGCCATCGCAGAAATTGCCAAGCTCCTCAATGGGGCATTCTACACTAGCGCGAACGAGGCATTCTGGCGTATAGTTAGACAAAATGGCCATAATAATGGTCAATTCTCTTTCTTTGGCAGGCAGTTGTTCTTGGCTACCGATAAACTGTTTGAGGCTGCGGGCAGATTCTTCAAGGACCGAATTGATAAAGTTGGCCCCCATCGAATCGCAGGTCTCAAAAGTCATTTGGAGCTGGAAATAGTTGGGCTCTAGGTCACTCATATCGAGCAGCTCAATATCTAGAATACCGCCACCTCTTTTGCGCATATTGGCTGTAATATGTGAGGTTTCGGTATGGATGAGCTGTTTAATTTTGGGCATTAGCGCATCTAGGGTTTTGCGCTTGCCTTTCCAGTCAAAATGTACTTGGCCCACCTTTTTGGTGGCTAGGATTTCGGTTTTGAAACCGCCACGGTTCAGCCAAAATTTGGCTGCGGCAGAAGCGGCGGCTACTACCGAGCTTTCTTCGATGACCATGGGCACGCAATAGACCTCATCGTTAATTTTGAGGTTGGGCAGCAGGCCATAAGGCATATAGAAATTGGTAATGGTATTTTCGCTGAACTCATCAAATATTTTTTGTTTTTGAGGGTCGCCATACCAAAAGCTTTTGAGCTCTCGGGCTACTTCTTCAGGGTGTTTGAAAAAGTTTTCGACCAACCAGCGTAGTTTTCCACGTTTCGATTTTTTAGAAAATCCAGAAACAATTTTTGGATTTTTCATAGGCTATATTTTTTTATAGAGAATAGTCTTGTTTGCTTTAGAACGACAAGCTCGTCTAGAATGCTTCCTTTTAGAAAAGGGATTAGTCTAGAACCCGCAAAAACTGATGGGCCAAATCAAGTCCTTGAATTTGCTGTTGTAAAAAGCGTTCTAAATCTTCATAACTACCACGGGCGTGCTTGAGTAGGGCAGAGGCCTGCCCATAAACGGCGGGGAGTTTAGATTTTTGGCAAAGATAATAACCATCTAGAAAGTTTTTGATTCCTCCAGAGATGATTAACTGTTCGCAGCGCAATTTATCGCCTAGCTCATCCACTAATTCATTGACAAATTGCAGCATTTGCGGGGCCGAATGCCCAATATAAGTTAGGGGCTCATAGGCTGTTTTCAGGCTTAGGTCGGCCCGAAGTAGTTCTAGAAGCGCAAAATTAGTGCCTCCACTGGCTGCAAAGTCTACAGCGGCTATGGGGAGTTGGAGCAGCTTTCGCAAGCTTTCTTTGCCCATTCCTTGGCCTACTTCTTTTACAATGAGTGGAATTTGTGGCAGTTGGTCGAGCAGGCGCTCAATTGTATCTATAGGAGCATAACGGAAACGGTCGCCCTCTGGTTGCAACCATTCCTGAAAAGGATTGACATGTACAATTAGTCCATCGGCCTGAAGTTTATCTATAAGGCGGAGAATGAGCTCTGTTTTGTTATCGTCTAGCAGTTGTTCTAGCTGGGCAATGCCTAGGTTGGCATAGAGCGGAAGGTCGTAGCCTAAAATGGGGCGCATCTGAAAATCGGCTAAAAAACTATCATCGGTCAAGAGACCACGGCAGCTGCCCAGGCCCATTCCAAAACCGAATTGTTTGGCGGCTCGGGCCAAGTTTTCATTAATTGTTTTGGCCCAATCGGTACCGCCAGTCATGCTAGAGACCCAAAGCGGCGCTCGAAAACGCTTGCCCAAAAACTCTTGTTCAGCCAGGCCTTTAGCCTGATGGCTAGAGAGCAAGGGCTCGTAACTAAAGCGAGAATCGAGCTGATTGGCCGCTACCTGAGAAGAGAAAGCTAGCGCAATATGGTCCTGTTTGCGGCTTACCGCAGTTTTGTCTTGGTCTTCAAACAAATTAGTAGGTATTTGGTCGTTTTTTAATCAGTTTAACGCTAAGAACAACAAATTTAGTTTTTTTAGCTTATCTTTTGGGCCTTTGGGCTTAGGAAGTCAATTTGGCAAATAAAAAAGCAGAGAATTAACAATAAACTCTCTGCCTGTGGTTGCTGAATCAACAATATTTGGGGATTTAACAAGTACTTTAAATAGAATGTTTAGTCCACTAGCCATTTCTTTTTTCGCAGAAAAAACAGAATATTAAGCAGTAGCATGTCACAGTTTGAAGAATTTAGGCGCTTGGCCCAGGAGCTGGCAGAGGAAGAGACGATTAGACTCCTTAGTTTTGACGTTTTTGCGCCCGTCACGGCCAAAAAAATAGAAGAGTTGGAGACCGAAAAGGGGATTGTTTTAGCTCCGGAGCTCAAGGCCTTTTATCTGCAAACAAATGGCTTGCAGTTGCGTTGGGCCTTTAAAAATAATGCTTTGGCTGGGCCCGAAGGCCAGCAAGATTGGGATTATCCGCTACAGCAGTTTCGAGAGGAGGAAGGCTGCTTTTTTCTCTTGCCCATAGAGCGGCTTTTTTCTCCCAGTCCCTACCTCCAAGAGCTGCTGCTCCCCCAAGAGCAAATTCAGTTTGCGGGCCAAGCTCTTTCTCTAGGCCAGTTTTATAGCCAAATGTACCCCCTCGATGCCTTTTCTTCCTATTGTATACAGGCTATTTATTTTGGCCAAGCAGGGGCCCCGCTCTATTTTGCCGATGAGCATGGGCTGCACTTTGAGGCGGCTTTTCCCCTTTCGCCAGCCCAGTATTTTCAATTTGTTGTGCAAACAAAGGCCCTAACAAGCGCCCGCCAGGCCTATCTGCAGGCGCCTAGCCCGCCCCTTAACCAATGGAGCAAAAAAGACTGGACCAAATTGGCCCAAAAACATCAGCTCAAACAATTGCTTTTTGAACAGCAGTTTCCCTTGGCGGGACAAGCCGGCAGCGATTGCTCGACCATCAAAAGTGCGGCTATGCGCCAAAGAGCCGAGCAGTCGCCAGCTATAACAGAAGAAGAATGGCAGCGCATTTTGTTGGCCCATCAAGATTTTTTGCGGGCCGGTGGGGCCGGCGGCCAATGGAAGATGATGCAACTGATGGGGCAGGTCTTTGGCGCCTACCAATTGGGCCGAGAGCTAAGCAAGGGCCAACAGGCTATTTTAGATATGCGGCGACTCTCTAGCCAGCTGGACCTTGAAGAGTTGCAAATGCCTTATGCCTCCTTTTGTGGCGCCTGGCTCAAATATCTCAATTTTAGCGAGGCCCAATTGCAGTTTTCGCTCTTTACCGACGCCATGCTAGAAAAAGCCATCTTTGCCGAGGCCCAATTGGCCGGTAGCGATTTTTCTCGGGCTTGTCTCCGTGGCGCCAGCTTTGTCAATGCCAATTTGCAAGGCGTCGATTTTGAACTGGCTGACCTTAGAGGGGTGGACTTTCGTGGCGCCATCCTTACCGATGCCCGTTTTCCAGGTGCCCAACTAGAGGGCGTCCTCCGCTAATTTGATACTATATATATAGGCTGAGTTTTTTTGGGGCCTGCCGCCTTCGGCGGCCGGGCCCTTGCCGGGCTCGCAGGGCTGCTCGGCCCTGCGGGCTCATTTCATTTCGCCCTAGGTCTGCCGCTGCGCGGCCCCCTTTCAGGCCCCTAGGCCTGCGGGCCTTCGGCCCTTTTTACTGTAGGTTGAAACCTACAGCAATAATGGTATTGCTTCGCAATGATCTCTAAATGAGGGTTGAAACCCTCATGAAATTAACTTATCGGCCATCCTTTGATAAAAATTTCAGGCTAGTCAAGGCCTTTAGGCGGTTTAGCAGGCGGCGAAGCCGCCGCAGGCCTAGCGATGCGGAGGGGTGGCCCGTGGGGCCAGACCGAAGGCGAAACGAAGTGTAGCCTGAAGGGCCGAGCAGACCTGCGAGCCCCAAAGCGTAGCGCCGCAAGGCGAAGCCGCAGCGGAGGCCCCAAAGCGACAACAAGCCCTTTAGGGCGCAGTTCGATGACTGAAAGGAGTAACGCCCCAAACCCCAAAAAACAGCTCGCTTAGAAGCAAAATAGACAAAATGGCGAAAAAAGCTTACCAAATAATTATTAGCTCAAGCCCCTATTTTAAAGGATAATTTGGCCTAGAAGCACTTTTGTAGAAAAAAATTGGCCTAAATGGCGAAAAAAGTTGAGTATAGACTTTTATCTATATAGATATTTATATACATTTATACCCAGATAAAAGAACGCACTCAAAACATTGCCTATGAAAACCTTATTACGCTTAATTGCACTGCTGCTCTTATTGAGTAGCTCCAGCCAATTGTGGTCTCAGGAAGTGGACCATAGCTATAAGCCGTTGAAATTAAATTTGAATGAAGACGGCAGTAAATACATTCGTTTTATTACTTGGCATCAGGTCTGGGGAACGGCCCAGATGAACAGTCAGGACCAAGTAGAAGTAGATTTAATGCTGCGTCGCTCTCGTTTTTTGGCCTATGCGCAGGTATCTCCTCGTTTTTTAATTTTGACGCATTTTGGCTTGAACAGCCTAACTGCCTCGAGTCTGCATCCTGTGGGCCAATCGACCAAAAGCAGTTTATTTATGCATGACGCCTGGGCCGAGTACAAGGTCTATAAGGATTATCTATCGATGGGGGCCGGTCTACACTATTGGAACGGAATTTCTCGGCTGAGCAACCAGAGCACCTTGAACATGCTCACGATAGATGCGCCTCGTTTCAATTGGCCCACGATTGGGACGACAGACCAATTTGCTCGGCATTTGGGCGTTTATGCCAAAGGAAAAATTGACCGTTTGGATTATCGTTTGGCGGTGAATCAGGCTTTGGTCAATAACTTGGACCAAGGCATTGCGCCAGATACTGCCCAGGCGACCTACCTCAATGATGGGGGCTATGTCTATGCGGGTTATTTGAACTATCAATTTTTGGATAAAGAGTCGAACAAACTGCCTTATATGGTGGGGACCTACCTAGGCAAAAAGAAGGTCTTTAATGTTGGGGCGGGTTTCAATTTGCACCCCAAAGGCAGCAGCAGTTTAGATACGCAAGGCGATACGGTTTCTCATAATGTTTCTCTTTTTGGTGTAGATGCCTTTTATGATGCGCCCTTAGGAGAGGGCAAGGGGGCGATTACGGCCTATGGGGTCTATTATCGCTACAATTTTGGACCAAATTACCGCCTAACGGGCAGCAGTGATGTAATTGGAACTGGAAATATCGTCTATCTACAGACTGGTTACCTCTTGCCTGAATTTACGGATTTGGGCCGACTACAATTTTATTTGGCGGGCTCTTATCGCCAACTCGAAGCCTTTGAAGAGGCGGCCAATGGCTTGACCGTTGGCGCCAACTGGTTTATCCAGGGGCATCATGCAAAAATTTCATTAGAATATCAATCCAATAAAGCAGCAACTACGGGCTCCGAGCGCAAAGGCTTGGTTCGTATGCAGGCTGCTGTATTCCTCTAACCCTTAAATATTTAACTCTTATGGAAGAGAACAACTTGCAAAATAAAGAGGCCCACAACAAAAAGATGAAGGCCTATTGGCGCGAGAACTTGCGCTATCTACTTATTCTTTTAGTGATTTGGTTTTTGGTCTCTTTTGGGGCCGGAATTCTATTTGCGCCCAGTCTAGATAGCATCCGATTAGGGGGCTTCAAACTAGGGTTTTGGTTTGCCCAACAGGGCTCTATTTATGCCTTTGTGGTTTTGGTTTTTGCCTATGTCTGGTTGATGAACCGCTTGGACAAAAAGTATGGACTAGACAAATAAATTACTGCCTTAAAATCTTAGAACAATGATGAATTATCTATTTGCTGGCTTGCCGCTTTTATCGGTGCAAAGCTGGACCTATATCTTAGTTGGGCTGACTTTTAGCCTCTATATTTTTATTGCCATTTGGTCAAGAGCTTCTTCTACCAAAGATTTCTATGTTGCTGGCGGAGGGGTTTCGCCCCTCACCAATGGGGCCGCTACTGCTGCCGACTGGATGTCTGCTGCTTCCTTTATCTCTATGGCGGGACTGATTTCCTTTATGGGCTATGATGGTGGAGTTTACCTCATGGGCTGGACCGGTGGATACGTCCTGTTGGCCCTAACCATTGCGCCTTATCTGCGTAAGTTTGGTAAGTTTACGGTGCCCGATTTTATCGGAGATCGCTATTATTCGGGTACTGCTCGTTTGGTGGCTGTTTTGGCCGCTATTATTGTCTCTTTTACTTATGTAGCTGGACAAATGCGTGGGGTAGGAGTAGTTTTCTCTCGCTTTCTAGAAACCTCTATCGAATGGGGGGTAGTCATCGGGATGCTGATCGTATTTTTCTATGCCGTTTTGGGCGGGATGAAAGGGATTACCTACACCCAGGTGGCCCAATACTGCGTCTTGATTTTTGCCTTTATGGTGCCGGCTATCTTTATTGCGATTCAGATGACTGGAACGCCTATTCCCCAGCTTGGCTTTGGCGGAACCCTAGAAGATGGCACCTTTCTCTTAGATAAACTAGATAGTTTACATCGAGACCTTGGTTTCCATGAGTATACCTCGGGCAAAAAGAGCATGATTGATGTCTTTGCCATTACTTGTGCCCTAATGGTGGGTACGGCTGGGCTTCCTCACGTAATTGTGCGCTTCTTTACGGTGCCCGATGTGCGCTCGGCTCGCCTTTCTGGCGGCTATGCGCTTATCCTAATCGCTATTCTATACACCACGGCTCCTGCCATTTCGGCCTTTGCTCGCACCAACCTCTTGCAAACGGTCTATAATGAAGAGACCAAAGAGCATGTAGAGTACAAAGCCATGCCCGACTGGTTCAAGCAGTGGGAAGAAACTGGCCTAGTGGCTTGGTCCGATAAAAACAATGATGGCCGCATTCAGTATGTAGCTGGTCCCGCCATCAAAGGAAAAACGCCTGTTTTTGCCGAAGACAATGGCGCCAATGGCGAACGTCTGGTGACCAACCCCGATGAGTCGAGCAAAAACGAACTCTATATTGACCGCGATATTATTGTACTGGCCAATCCAGAAATTGCCGGGCTGCCCAATTGGGTAATTGCCTTGGTGGCAGCGGGCGGATTAGCCGCGGCCCTTTCTACAGCAGCAGGTCTACTGCTCGTCATTTCAACTTCTATTGCGCACGATTTGCTCAAAATGCAGCTCATGCCCGATATTTCTGAAAAAGGAGAACTTTTGGCCGCCCGAATTAGTGCCGCTTTTGCGGTGGTCGTAGCCGGTTATTTCGGGATCAATCCTCCGGGCTTTGTGGCGGCCGTTGTGGCCCTAGCTTTTGGTTTGGCTGCGGCCTCCTTCTTCCCAGCCATCATCCTGGGGATCTTCTACAAACGGATGAACAAAGAAGGCGCAATTGCTGGAATGGTCATCGGTTTGGGCCTCATGCTTTTCTATATGCTCAACTACAAATTTAATATGTTTGGCCCCACTACTGCCGATGACTGGTGGTTTGGCATCTCGCCCGAAGGTTTCGGAACAGTCGCTATGGTCGTCAACTTTGTCGTCTCTATCGTGATTTGCCAGTTTACGCCGGCTCCTCCTCTAGAAGTACAGCAAATTGTAGAAGAGATTCGCATCCCTTCTGGGGCTAGCGAAGCACAAGATCACTAATCCTCAGGATTTGGGGCCTCCGCCTCGCTGCGCTCCTCGGCGCTACGTTGCGGGGCTCGCAAGTCTGCTCGGCCCTTTGGCGGCAAAGCCGCCTCGGTCTGGCCCTGCGGGCCACCCCTACACATCGCTAGGCCTGCGGGGGCTTCGCCCCCTGCAAAACCCAAAAAATGGGACCAAAAGTTCTTATTCTGTTTAGTAGGTTTGTAAGGAGAATAAAGTAGCGGAGGCTACTTTATTTCTCCTTTTTTTTCGGCCTCCAACTATTTATAGCCAATAAATCTTTTCTCTAAAATTATATAGGTATCTAATTTTTTATATATTGGGAAAAATGATTTTAACCTATGCAAAAGCAGCGATTGATTAGTTGGTTTGGCTGTTGTTGTTTGCTCTTCAGTTACCCAATTGCCAAGAGCTTCAATCAGCCAACTTTGGTCTTTGGAGTGCTACCGCTCTTCTACGCCTATGTGCTTGCTTTGTGGCTGCTTTTATTGCTAGGTTTATATTGGATCTTAAAGCAAGAAGACGAAACCACTAAATGAGCGCAGCCCAACTTGCCATTCCGGTGGCTCTAGCCTATTTGGCTTTGCTGTTTGTGCTGGCCTATTGGGCCAACCGAAGAGCAGAGAAGGGGCGGAGCTGGACCGATAACCCCTTGGCCTATAGCCTGTCTTTAGCTGTATTTTGTACAGCCTGGACCTTCTACGGCAGTGTGGGGAAGGCAAGCAGCAGTGGGCCCGTTTTCTTAACAACTTATTTGGGGCCGCTTCTGCTTTCGCCTGTTTGGTATTTGCTTTTGCGCCAAATGGTTCGAGTTTCCAAAAAGCAAAGAATAAGTTCTATTGCCGATTTTATCTCGGCTCGTTACGGAAAAAGCGGTTTTCTGGGTGGTTTGGTTGCCTTTATTGCCTTTGCTTGCGTGGTCCCTTATATCTCGCTACAGCTAAAGGCCATTACGGTTAGCTTAAATATCCTAATTGGCTATGACCCTGTTAGCACAGACTTTAGCCAGATGACCATTTTGGGCGATACCGCTTTCTTTATTGCGATTATTCTAGCCATTTTTATCATCTTTTTTGGTACACAAAACCTAGATAGCAGTAAACGCCGAGATGGGCTCATGGCGGTCATCGTCTTTGAGTCGGTCTTTAAGTTAGTGACCTTTTTGGCGCTTGGCTTTTATGTGGCTTATGGGCTGTATGATGGACCCGGAAGTATTTTTCAGGCGGCTTTGGATAAAGAAGAGTTGAGGCCTTTACTCAGCATGCAGGGAAATGACAATTTGGGCTATTGGGATTGGTCTTGGTTTATCCTCATTTCTATGTCGGCTATTTTGTTTCTGCCTCGGCAGTTTCAGGTGGCGGTAGTAGAAAATAGCCATGAGCAACACCTCAAAATGGCCAGTTGGTTTTTTCCGCTCTATTTGTTGCTGATTAACCTTTTTGTGCCAATAATTGCTATTGCTGGCCGGCTCTATTTTGAGGGCCAAGCCTATGATGCCGATTCTTTTGTCTTGAGTCTGCCTTTGGCAGAGGGCCAAGATGCCTTGGCTTTGCTTTCTTTTTTGGGGGGCTTGGCCGCCGCTACCGGGATGATTATTATTGAGCTTGTTTAAATTTTTTAGTCAGCAGCTAGACTAAGGCAAAAAAAAATGCTGCA
>NZ_JH719942.1:293069-309253 GCF_000275825.1 Saprospira grandis DSM 2844 | reverse complement strand
TATACAGCTTGACGGAAGTCATACCCCAGCGAAAAGAGGGGGCGAAGCTGTGGGTTATCAGGGCCGAAAAAAGTCCAAAACCACAAATGCTCTCTTTCTCACAGATAAAAATGGGCTGCCAATCGCTATGTCTCCGCCTTTTGCGGGAAACCATAATGATTTGTTTGAAATCGAGAGTCATTTCCAAAAAATGCTTGCCGATCTGCAGCTTTCAGACATCTCTCCTGATGGTTTATTTATGAATGCTGATGCAGGGTTTGATAGCAAAAAACTTAGAGAAAACTGCCAAAAAATGGGCATTATCCCTAATATTGACCACAACAAAAGAAATAGAAAAAAAGCTTATTATCAAGATATTATAGATGAGGAACTTTACAAAGAACGCTTTTCTGTTGAGCGAACTAACGCATGGATTGACGCATTCAAAATTTTACTCATTCGTTTTGAAAGAAAAGCCGACAACTGGGCGAGTCTACACTATTTAGCCTTTATACTTATTTTCCTAAAACGAAATTTTTAAACAAACTCATTGCCACTTTGGCCCTCTCTACTATGGTCACTAGCAATTTGCTGATTCCTATATTGATTAGGACCAAAGCCATTGATTTGAATAAGGCGCAGCAGCTGAGCAGCAGTATTGTCTTTGCTCGACGGGCAGCCGTGGCTTTTACCATTCTTTGGGCCTATATCTATTTTAAGATTATTGCCAATTCTACGCCTTTGGTCGATACGGGTTGGGTTTCTTTTGTGGGTATTGCGCAGTTGGCGCCAGCTATGTTGGGGGGGCTCTTTTGGCGGTCGGCCACAAAAGCCGGGGCCAAGGCGGGTATTTTAGCCGGCTTTATCGTTTGGGGGGCTATGCTTCCGCTGCCAGCACTTTGGCCCGATTGGGCCGCCTTGCTAGCCGATAGCGAACAACATCCGGTGCCTAGAGCTGCTTTTTGGAGCTTGCTGACGAACCTCATTTTTTATGTGGGCGTTTCGCTCAGAAGCAAACCTTCTGCTTTGGAGCTGACGCAGGCGGCCCTTTTTATTGATGATGAGGACCATTCGCCTTTTGCCGAGCCCGAAGAAGATGACCATAGCCAAATTCTCAACCACGATATTGTGGCCCTTTTGAGCCGCTTTATGAGTGAACAGGCCCTAGAGTGGGCCAAACAGTTCTTTGAAGAAAAAGGAAAAGCCTATCAGCCAATGAGCTTAGCCAATAATCAGTTTATTCAGGCAGCCGAAAATACCTTGGGGGGCGTGCTAGGCACGGCTTCTGCTCGGGCCATCTTTGCCAGTATGGTTAAGCAAAAGCCTATTGGCCAAAAGCAGCTCTTTAAGATGTTGCAGGAAACCGAGGCCCTTTTGCGCTATACCCGAGAGATCGAAAGCAAATCGGCCATTTTGCAGCGCACCCAAGCCGAACTCCAACAAGCGAATGAACAGCTCAAAGAATTGGCCCAGATGAAAGATGATTTTGTGAGTACGGTAACGCATGAATTGCGGACCCCGCTTACCTCTATCAAGTCCCTGAGTCAGATCTTGAAAGAGCGGAAAGATAGCTTGCCCGCCGAACGGCAGGCGCAGTTTCTGGCCGTTATCTTTAAGGAAAGTCAGCGGCTGGGCCGCCTAATTGACGAGGTTTTGGATTTTCAGCGCTTAGAGCAACGCAAAATGAGCTTTAGCTACTCCCGCTTTTTGGTCCAAGAACTACTGGCCGACGTTTTACTGATCTTGGAAGAGTCTATGCAGCAAAATGGGGTGACCTTAGAAAATAAACTCCAAAGCCTTCGGCCCAACTATATCATTGAGGCTGATTATGACCGATTAAAACAGGTCCTGATCAACCTCATCTCTAATGCCATTAAGTTTAAGCAGGCTGGCCGGCCTTTGCGCATACAAATTGATGCCGAAAAAAATGGGAAAGAACTCATCTTTTCGGTCTCTGATAATGGCATTGGGATTCCCAACGAACTGCACCAATCTATTTTTGAGCAGTTTAAACAAGGGCAACTGCCCAGCCGCGACAAGCCCAAGGGCAGCGGCCTAGGCCTAGCCATCTGTAAGCAGATTATTGAGCAGCACCGAGGCCATATCTGGCTGAGTAGCCAGCCCAATTTTGGCTCTACCTTTTATTTCTCTATACCGCTAACAACAAAAAAATGAACGCTAAAATCTTAATTGTCGATGATGAGAGCAGCATCCGCCTAGCCTTAGAGTTTCTGATGCAGGACCAAGGCTATACGGTAGCTACTGCCGCCAATGGCCAAGAAGGTCTAGCCAAAGTGGCCGATTTTGGTCCCCAACTCATCATCTTAGATGTCATGATGCCTATTATGGACGGACTAGAAATGGCCAAGGAAATGCGAGCGCAGGGACTGTCGCCCGATACCGTTATCCTTTTCCTTACCGCCAAGGGCCAAGAACAAGACCGACTAGCGGGCTATGCTCATGGTGGCGATGCCTATTTGGCCAAACCCTTTGATAACCAAGCGCTGGTTGAGCTGATTGCAGAAATGCTAGAAGATTAGCTAGCTGCTGCGACCTACAGGCGGCAAAGCCGCCGCAAGCGAGCGAAGCGAAGCGGCTGAGGGATGGATAGTGGTGGCCCAAAGGGCCAGACCTAGCGGGCAAAGCCCGCGCAGGGCCGAGCGAGCAGCGAGCCACGACACAGCCCGACCCGACCATAGGGAGGGGCAGCCCCAAAAAAATATAAATTTCACATACCTGACAAAATAGTTTCTAATATGGAACATCAAATTAAGAGCTGGGAAGAATACGAAAAAGTATATGCAGAAAGCGTAGCTAATCCGGAGGATTTTTGGGCCAATGTGGCCGAAAGTTTTTCATGGAAAAAGAAATGGGATAATGTCCTTTCTTGGAATTTTGAGGGCCCTGATATCAAATGGTTTGAGGGCGCCGAATTGAATATTACGGAAAACTGCCTAGACCGTCATTTGGCTGAAAGAGGGGATCAGACGGCTATTATTTGGGAGCCCAACGGACCCAAAACGCCTGAAATTCGCTTGACTTATAGGGAGTTGCATGCCAAGGTTTGCCAGATGGCCAATGTGCTCAAATCTTATGGCGTAGTGAAGGGCGACCGAGTTTGCTTGTACATGCCGATGATTCCAGAATTGGCTATTGCGACCTTGGCTTGTGCTCGTATTGGGGCCATTCACTCGGTCGTTTTTGCTGGTTTTTCGGCCAATGCTTTAGCTGATCGAATCAACGATGCGCAGGCCAAGGTAGTGCTTACTGCCGATGGTTCTTTGCGTGGGGCCAAAGTGATTCCATTGAAAGATATTGCTGATGAGGCTTTGAGTCATTGCCCTTGCGTAGAAACTGTTTTGGTGGCTAAGCGCAGCGACAAGTTTTGCCATATGCAGGAGGGCCGAGATGTTTGGTTGGGAGAGGCTATGGATGCTGCGAGCACCGACTGTCCCGCCGAGACGATGACTGCAGAAGATATGCTCTTCATTCTCTATACTTCGGGCTCTACGGGTAAGCCCAAAGGGGTGGTGCACACTACTGCGGGGTATATGGTGTATGCCTATTATAGCTTTGTGAATGTATTTCAGTATCAGCAGAATGACATTTATTGGTGTACGGCAGATATCGGATGGATTACGGGCCACACTTATATTGTTTATGGGCCTTTGTTGGCTGGGGCGACTACCGTTATGTTTGAGGGCGTACCTACTTGGCCTGATGCGGGTCGTTTTTGGGCCATTTGTGATAAATATCAGGTGAATCAATTCTACACAGCTCCCACGGCTATTCGTGCTTTGATGGCTAAGGGGTTAGAATATGTAGCGCCTTACCGTTTGAACTCGCTCAAGGTTTTGGGTTCTGTTGGCGAGCCCATCAATGAAGAGGCTTGGCAGTGGTACAACAAGTATATTGGCAAGAACCAATGCCCGATTGTAGATACTTGGTGGCAAACGGAAACAGGGGGGATTATGATTTCTCCTTTGCCCAATATTACTGCGCTCAAGCCCACTTATGCTACTCTTCCATTGCCTGGAATACAGCCTTGTTTGCTGGATGCAGAGGGCAATGAATTGGCAGAAAACAATGTAGAGGGCTTGTTGGCGGTTAAGTTTCCTTGGCCCTCTATGTTGCGCACCACTTATGGCGATCATGATCGCTGCAAACAGGTCTATTTCTCGATGTTTAAGGACAAATATTTTACGGGAGATGGCGCCAAGCGCGATGCCGATGGCAATTATCGGATTATTGGCCGGGTAGATGATGTGATCAATGTTTCGGGCCACCGTTTGGGTACAGCTGAGCTTGAAAATGTGATCAATGAGCATGATATTGTGGTGGAGTCTGCCGTAGTGGGTTATCCGCATGAAATTAAGGGCCAGGGTATTTTTGCCTTTGTGATTGTTCAGGAAGCATGCAGTCAAGAGGCTTTAGAGGCCGAGCTGAAGGAGTTGATTAACACGGAAATTGGTCCTATTGCCAAACCTGACCGCATTCAGGTGGTGTCGGGCCTTCCAAAAACTCGATCGGGAAAAATTATGCGCCGTATTCTGCGCAAAATTGCTAGCGGAGATGTAAGCAACCTTGGAGATATATCTACTTTGCTAGATCCCTCTGTGGTAGAGGAAATTAAGGAGGCTGTTTTGGGCCAAGCCTAAAGTAGTTTTTTAGTCCCTTATTGGGTAGTTGTAGCGCCATGTAGCCAATATGCTGCATGGCTTTTTTTATTATTTTTTTGGGGCCTGCCGCCTTCGGCGGCCGGGCCCTTGCAGGGCTCGCAGGTCTGCTCGGCCCTGCGGGCTTCGCCCTTGGTCTGCCGCTTCGCGGCCCCCTTTCAGGCCCCTAGGCCGAATGGAAGTTCTGCGCTTTGGGCATCCTTTGATAAAAATTTCTTGTTAAATAGAGTATGCAGACTTTAATGGGCTGTTTTGCAGTTAGCAGGCGGCGAAGCCGCCGCAAAGGCGCGCAGCGCCTCGGCTGAGGGGCTGTAGCAGGGCCGCCGAAGGCGGCAGACCAAAGCGGCGCAGCCGCTGCAGGGCCGAGCGAGCAGCGAGCTGCGCAATGGCCCGACCCAAGTCCGAAGGCCGCAGGGGCAGCCCCAAAAAAGAAGAATTGTAACAATTAACATTTTTATCCTTATAATAAAGTATAGAATAATTTACCCCCCCTAAACGCTAAGCTATGCGAAATTTATTTTCCCTCAGTTTGTTTTTCTTTTTGCCTGTTTTGCTTTTTGCGCAGGACAAATACCAGCTTTTTTATGCTCCCAATGCCTATAGCTTGACCCCAAAGCAAGAGGCCGATTTGAGCAAAATATTGCAGGCTCGCCCCTTGTCGGTGCTGAAAATCCAGCCCTTTACCGATGATTTGGGAAGCGATATTGACAATGAGGTTTTGGCCGAGAATCGAGCAAAAACTATTATTCAGTTTGTACAAAAACAGGGCTTCGAGCAACTCCAATTTGAGCAATTGCCCTATGAACGGCAGCCGCTGGATGCTCGCTTGCCGGCAGCCGAAGCTCGGCAGCAGTTGCGCCGCATCGACCTCTACTTTTATAATGCAGAGGAATTTGAGGAGGTCAAAAATAATGATGTCTGGACCTCTTTTTATAGCAAGCAGCGCAAAGAAGCGCAGCAGTTCTTTAGCTTTTCGGCCCAAAAAGGAAAGTTTATTGAGGGCAAGGAGGGGATCCAAATTGACATTCCAGAAAATAGTTTTCTTGGGCCAGATGGCCGCCCTTATCAGGGGCAGGTCAGTTTAGTTTTGCAAGAGGCCCTAAGCATGAAAGATATGATTTTGCAAAACCTGAGCACCAGCTCCAATGGAGAGCTGATTGAAACTGGCGGCATGATTTATTTGGCCGCCAAGGGCGAAAATGGCGAAGAATTGAGTCTGGCCGAGGGCAAAGACTTGACCGTTGGTTTTCCCGGCGCCGCCGCAGCACTACCCGGTATGCAAATTTTTCAGGGCCCGAATGCTGCCGATCCGCATGCCGAGATCAATTGGCAGCCCGTAGGCAACCCTTTGGAGCTTTTTGTAGAGGAAAAACTGGATAGCACAATGAGCTTTAGCAAGGCTTATTTTGACTATAAGGAAGAATTGCTGTACTTGCTCAAAGAGCCCTTTTTGGCGAAGACGAAAAAAGAAGTCCCAAAATCCTTTAAGCTAAGGAGTCCTCGACTAAAAGTAGAGCGGACGTTTATCGCCTTTGAGGAGTACCTGGCCCAAAAATATCCACAAAAATCAGGAGAGACCGAAGAGAGCTACCAGCGTCGAATCCGAAAAAAGAAGATCAAGCTGCGCAAGAAGTACAATAATAAAAAGCGCAGCTGGCGAAATAAATATAGAGCCTATCAAAAGGATAGCAGTCGCTACGCCAGAGCTCGTAGCCGATACGAAAAAGAGCAAAAGGCCTATAATGAGTTCTTAGATAGAGAGTATAAAGAAGCCCAAGAATTTTTAGCATATATAGAGGCCCTTAGCCATGAGCATTTACATGAGCTGCTAGATAGTTGTAACCAAGAAATACGAAGGAGCTACAACCCAAAAAGATATAATCAGGCAGGAAGCACTGTAGGTGGTTTTATGGAGTTACTGCCGATGTATCAGTTTAGAGGCGATGGCGATTTTGAATTAGAAATAGAGAAGGCCCGAGAACTCTATCCCCAATTCAGTTTTGAGCAAATTGACGCCTATGAAGAGGCTTTTAATCGTGCACTTGGCTTGTTTGAAAAACAACTAGGGCAGCAAAAAAATAACTGGGCCAAGCAGTTGAAAGATGAAAAAGAACAGGAATACTGGGACTGGCCCAAGGATATAGCGCAAGAAGAAATTCGCCTAAAATTAGCCAATTTACTTAAGGATGAACGAGGCGGATTTACGCCCTTAGGCCAGAAAAAATATGCGGAAATCAAAAAAATGTTTTGGGCCAAAAAGGAGTATGTCAGCTATAAACAATGGAAGACAGAAGCCTATAGCAACTGCCTTCTAAATATGCAGAAAATCGAAGCCGAGCAACAGAAGGCCAATAAAGGCTGCAAAAATGTAGATAGCCTAGCCGCCGAAGTTTTGGCCAAAAAAGAACGCTATGGCATAAATAAGAAGGAAGAGCAACGAAAAAAGACAATAAGCCGGATGAAAATTACGGGCCTCGGCTGGATCAACTGCGATCGCTTTTTAAATGAAAATGGCGCAAAAATGAATTTGATCTTGGCCTCGGCCTCTCGGCATGCACAATACTTCCTGATTTTTAAAAATATCAACGGAATTATGCGGGCCAATAGTCGGGCTACCTTTAAAAATGTGCCTAAGAATTATCAGGCCAAACTGATTGGCATTAAGCAGTTTGGCGACCAAATAGAATTTATGGAGGCAGAGGATAAAGTGCTTGAATTAGACGAAAAATATTTCCCTTTCCAAAAAGTGAGCGAAAAAGAATTGGCCGCCAAACTAGATGCCCTCTAAAGTTTTAGCCATCCCTAGGGATGGCTTTTTTTGGGGCTGCCTCCCAAAAAAAACTGTAACAAATCGCAGCTCCACCCACTATATCTTATAGAAACATCATCTTATAGCTAAAACAGTGAGCCTATGCCCTATCTACTCAGTTTCAGTTTGTTTTTCTTTTTGCCTGTTTTGCTTTTTGCGCAGGACAAATACCAGCTTTTTTATGCTCCCAATGCCTATAGCTTGACCCCAAAGCAAGAGGCCGATTTGAGCAAAATATTGCAGGCTCGCCCCTTATCGGTGCTGAAAATTCAGCCCTTTACCGATGATTTGGGAAGCGATATTGACAATGAGGTTTTGGCCGAGAATCGAGCAAAAACTATTATTCAGTTTGTACAAAAACAGGGCTTCGAGCAACTACAATTTGAGCAATTGCCCTATGAACGGCAGCCGCTGGATGCTCGCTTGCCGGCAGCCGAAGCTCGGCAGCAGTTGCGCCGCATCGACCTCTATTTTTATAATGCAGAAGAATTTGAGGAGGTCAAAAATAATGATGTCTGGACCTCTTTTTATAGCAAGCAGCGCAAAGAAGCGCAGCAGTTCTTTAGCTTTTCGGCCCAAAAAGGAAAGTTTATTGAGGGCAAGGAGGGGATCCAAATTGACATTCCAGAAAATAGTTTTCTTGGGCCAGATGGCCAACCTTATCAGGGACAGGTCAGTCTAGTGTTGCAAGAGGCCCTAAGCATGAAAGACATGATTTTGCAAAACCTGAGCACCAGCTCCAATGGAGAGCTGATTGAAACTGGCGGCATGATTTATTTGGCCGCCAAGGGCGAAAATGGCGAAGAATTGAGTCTGGCCGAGGGCAAAGACTTGACCGTTGGTTTTCCGGGCGCCGCCGCAGCACTACCCGGTATGCAAATTTTTCAGGGCCCGAATACCACCAACCCCCACAACGATATCAACTGGCAGGCCACGGGCAGCCAGCGGATTGGAAATGAAGAGCTGGAAAAACAGAGCCGAATAGCCCCCCTAGATAGTGACTATTTTCTGGCCCAAAAAAAGCTTTTGTATTTGCTCAATGAGCCAATCTTGAGTTTGTTTAACCGTAAACCTTTAAAGCCGTTCAAGCAGCCTTCGCCTCGCTTTAAGGGGGAGCGGAGCTTTATGGAATTTGAGGATTATCTGGCCAAAAAAATAGCCCAAAAAGCAGGAGAAACCGAAAAGAGCTATCAGTACCGAATCAGAAAAAAGAAGATCAAGCTCCTCAAGCAGTACAATAATAAAAAGCGCAGCTGGAAAAAAAAATATAGAGCCTATCAAAAGGATAGCAGCCGCTACGATGAGGCCCGCAGCAGCTATGAGGCCGCCCAGAAAGTTTACCAGGAATTTTTAGACAAGGAGCATCAGGAGGCTAAGGAACTTTTGGCTTATTTAGAGGCCTTCAGCCATGAGCGATTGGCCCTCCTTATGGCTATGCATAAAAAGCATTTGTATGCGGTTTTTGATATATATGATTATGGTCGATATAGCGCTACTTTGGGAGGCTTTCAGGAGGTTCTACCGGTCTATCAGGCCGATAAAGCAGGCGATTTTACCCCAGAAATTGCCGCTACCAATGAACTTCTCCCTCAGTTGCCAGGCGATATCTACGAAAAATCTATGCTTGGCTATATTGGCTTTTTGAATAAATACTATGAGAAGGAAGAGAAGAATTGGGCCAAAAATATTGCAAAAGGAGAGGCGCAGCCCCTTCTGATCTGGACAAAAGATGAAGCGCTAGAGGCCCTAAAAATTAAACTGGCCCAGCTCCTCAAGGAGGAGGCTGATGGCTTTAGCCCCCGCGGACAGAAACAATACTTCAAGCTGAAACAACAGCTACAGAAGAAAAAACAGAAGGATATATACAATTTGCGAAATGAGACCTATAGCGATTACATACTGTATAGTCAGGCCGCCGAAAAGGAACAGCAAAGGGTTGCTCAACTCTGCCCCCGAATAGATAGCCTAGCCGCCGAAGTTTTGGCCAAAAAAGAGCGCTATGGCCTATTGGAAAAAGAGGAAGCGCGCAAAAAAATGTTGAGCCAAATGAAGGTTTCTGGCCTCGGCTGGATCAATTGCGATCGCTTTTTGAACGCTAAGAGCGGCATAATGAATCTGACTGTGGCCCAGGCCTCTAGCAATACGCAGTACTTTTTGGTCTTTAAAAATATCAACGGAATTCTGCGGGCCGATAATCAGGCAAGCTTCAGAAATGTGCCCAAAAGTTATTTTGCCAAATTGATCGGTATCAAGCAATTGGGCGACCGCATACAGTTTATGGAGCTCAGCGCTGAGGTAAAGGAAATGAACCGCATGCAGCAGTCTTTTGAGGACCTTAGTCAAGAAGAATTGGCCGCTAAATTAGAGGCCCTTTAAGATTTTATTTTTTGGGGCTGCCCCGCCCTGCGGGCGGGTCGCTACGCTGCGGGGCTCGCAGGTCTGCTCGGCCCTGCAGCCGCCTTTGGCGGCTTTGGTCTGGCCTGCGGCCACCCGCTCCGCATCGCTCATCCGCTCCTCCTTTTTTCTTTGGCTTAGAGGGGCGGCTTCGGCCCGCTTGGGCAACAAAAGTTGGCCTTTTCTTGGCCCTATTGCCAGTTTTTTAATAGCTTTAGCACTCATAAAAAAAACAAAGATGAACTATCTAGTATTTGATTTGGAAATGACGGGCACCGAGCCTGGCTGGCATGAGATTGTACAAATTGGGGCCGCCATTTATGATGAAAATTGGGAGAAAAAAAGTACCTTTTTAACCAATGTCTATCCCGAAAATGAGGAGAGCTTTTCGCTACCCGCCTTAGAAGTACATGGCCTAACCCTAGACATTCTAGAGGAGGCCCCTATGCTACACGAGGCCATAGAAGCTTTTGAAAACTGGGCCGTAACTACTGTTTTGGGCCACAAAAAATGGAAGGAAAATCAAAAACCGGGGGCACTCAAGCGCCTAGTGGTCTGCGGGCAAAGTGTGCATTACGATATCAACTTTTTGCGTTTTGCCTATATGGACCTCAAGCAGCCTTATCCCTTCTCCTTCAAAACCATTGATTTATATCAGCAGGCTTATTTCTTGTTCCGTTTGCTTAGAGAAAACGGACAGCCTACTTCTAAGGGCCTTAGCCTAGGCGCCCTATCCGAGTATTTTGGTTTGCAAAGAGAAGGCGATATGCACAACGCCCTAGAGGATGCAGAATTGACCGCAGCCTGTTTAGAGGAAGTCTTTAACTATTTGCCCAAATTTAAGTACGATCCAGCTTAAAGAACTGGAAAATCTGATCGATAATAAATTGCTGTTCTTGGGCTTGGAGCTCAAAAAAGAGGGGGAGCCGTAGCAGGCGGTCGGCATAGCGCTGGGCCTGCGGTAGTTTGCGGCCATCGTGTTTTGGTCCATAAAACGGACTAGCATGTAGGGGGAGATAATGAAAAACAGCATGAACGCCAACGGCTCTGAGCGCTTGTATCAGGGCCGTTCTTTCGTCTAGGCTGCTACAAATGAGATAAAAAAGGTGGGCATTATTGCTGCTGTGTTCTGGAATATTAGGCAGTTCGATTAGGCCTTTTTGGGCCAGGGGGAGTAGGGCTTCAAAGTAGCGGTTCCAGCGTTTTTTGCGGGCATTTTGGATCTGCTCGAGCTCTTCCAATTGGGCAAAGAGGAAGGCCGCTACGGTTTCGGAGGGCAAAAAAGAAGAGCCCAGGTCCACCCAGCCATATTTATCGACCTCTCCCCGAAAAAAGGCGGCTCGGTTGGTGCCTTTTTCCCAGATGATTTCGGCTCTTTGGGCCAGTTTTGGGTCGTTGATGGCCAGCAGGCCGCCTTCTCCAGCAATAATATTTTTGGTTTCATGAAAAGAGAAGCAGGCCAATTGGCCAAAACTACCGAGGGGCTGCCCTTGATAATAGCCATCAATGGCTTGGGCGGCATCTTCCACTAGGGCAATTTGGTGCTTTTGGCAGAGGGCCATAATTTCTTGCATGGGGCAGGCCATACCGGCATAATGGACCAGCACCAAAGCTTTGGTCTTTTCATTAATCAGGGGCAAAATGGCTTGGGGATCGAGGTTGGGGTGTTGGGCTTGAGAATCGACAAAGCGGATAATGGCCCCACGGAGCACAAAGGCGTTGGCGGTAGACACAAAGGTATAGGAGGGCATAATGACCTCATCGCCGGGCTGGATGTTGAGGAGTAGGGCGGACATTTCGAGGGCATCGGTGCAGGAGGTGGTCAGCAGGCATTTGTGGAAGCCATAGCGGCTTTCAAAAAAGCTTTGGCAGGCCTTAGTAAATTGGCCATTTCCAGATAATTGGCCCGATTGGACCGCTTGATAGAGATAGTGGGCTTCTTTGCCTGTGAGGTAGGGCTTATTAAAGGGTATTTGCATTTTGGCGAGAGATTAAGAGCAGGGATGGAATTGGCCCAGCGCTGCGCAGCGGTGGCCGCAGGCCAGACCGAAGCCCGAAGGGCTGAAGGGCCGAGCAGACTTGCGAGCCGTGTAGCATAGCGGCGGCCAGCTTTGCTGGCCGCGGGCCCCAAATAATAAAGCTCAAGATAAAAAAAAGGGCTGACCAAAAATGGCCAGCCCACAGACTATTCACAAAAATCAAACTATCCTTATTTGGTCTCGAAGAGGACAGATTTGGCTTTACGCACCTTAGCGGCATGTTGCATACCGTCTTCTTCGTGGCGGTAGCCGAGGGTCGCGATCACAGAAGTGGTCCAGCCCTCTAGGCCCAAAATCTCATCAAATTGGGCGGCATCGAAGCCTTCCATGGGGCAGGCATCCACCTTGAGTTCGGCAGCGGCGGCCAGCAGATTGCCCAGGGCAATATAGGTTTGCTTGGCCATCCAGTTTTTGGCGCCTTCTTCGGTTTGCTTCAAGAGCGCGCCCTTCATAAAGTCGCTATAATCGTTTAGTACAGCGGGATCGAGGCCGCGAGTATCGGCAGTAAGTTGGACAAACTCCTCGATATGTTCGGCGGTAACTGTAGTGGGCGTGGTGAAAACGAAGAGCTGAGAAGCGTCTACGATTTGGCTTTGGCCCCAGGCTGCGGCTTGGAGTTTTTTGCGTAGTTCGGGATCTTGGACATCAATAATTTTGTACAACTGTAGGCCATAAGAAGAGGCAGACAGCTGGATGGCTGTTTTGATTTCTTCTAGGGTTTCGGCAGCAATTTTTTTGCTGGCATCAAATTTTTTGGTGGCATAGCGCCATTTCAGATTTTCGACTAAAGACATCTTGTTATTTTTTAAGGAGGTAGAATATATTAGTGCATTGGGACCTCCATGAGGAGGATTTTGGCTTCTTTTGTGGCTTGGAGTTCCAGTTTTTGGGTATGCCAAACGCCAACGTTTGGGCTTATAATAATTGGACTGTGGTAGGTATCGAGCCAGCCGTGCTTGGCATGTCTGCGGCTACCCTGGGGGCAGCAAAGAGCCCTAACCTGTCCAATGCCAATGCTTTTAAAAATTGTTTTCGCTTCATCTGTTACTGATTTAATGTATATACATCAATTGTAATAACAATCTTGTAGAAAAGTTGAGGAGAGGTTCATTTTTTTTAAAATTATTTGGGGGAGGGTTGTTATTTTGGGGCCCGCGGCCGGCTCGGCTTCGCCTCGCTTGGCCGCCGCTATGCTGCGGGGCTCACAGGTCTGTTCGGCCCTGCGGGCTACACTTCGTTTCGCCCTTGGTCTGGCCTACGGCCCCCCCTTCGCAGCGCTGGGCCGCTCAGCGGTCTTTTTTCTTTGGGCTTTCTTCTTTGGCGGTTGGGCGGTTTGGGATCCATGGGCTGAAGCCTATGGTTGTAGTCTATGCAAACTGGCGGGCTAAAGCCCTTGTTTGCTATAAATCAGTATTTGAGAATTAGTTATGGGCCGATGGTTGAAACCATCGGCCCATTTTATTGCGTTTAGTGTGGCCTCTTTTGTTGCTGTGGGTTTTATATATATCCATCCTACAGGCCCCAAAAAAAGATAAAAAATACTACCTTTAGACCTCGTTCTTTGAAATAAAATGAGCTTTAAGCCGCCGCCGCTACGAGCTGTCCAACCATTTAGGCAACGTACTGGCTACGGTCAGTGATAAATCTTTGGGCCAAGACAGCAGCCAAACTGGACAGGCAGATTATTATCTGGCGCAGGTTTCTTCTGCAAGTTTGTATTATCCATTCGGTTGGGAAATGCCAGGCCGTAAATTTGTGAGTGGGGAGGGGTATCGTTTTGGGTTTAATGGGCAAGAGGAGGATCCTGATATACATGGAGGTGGAATTGTCTTTAAATACAGAACAGAAGATGCTAGAGTCGCAAGGTTTTTTGCGGTAGATCCTATTGCAGCTCAATATCCTGAGTTGACCCCATATCAAGTTGCTAGTAATTCCCCCATTTATTTAATTGAGGTAGAAGGTTTAGAAGGAGAATTATCTCAAGAAGGTAAAAAGTATCAAAATCAGCAAAAAGGCAGAACTTTAATAATTGTGGCTGGTGGAAATTATATAGACGGGACTGTGGGACATACTTATTTAGAAGTCGACGGTACGGTATACACATATGGTAGGTACGCAGATTTGGATGACTCTTCAGGAAAGGATGATCCATCTTCAGCAGGAGGGGTAACTGCTAAATCTGGAGAAGGTGTTTTGATAAAAAAGGAAGGTATAGAGGCAAAAGAGTTTAATAAAAAATATGTCAACAAGTATGGAGCAAAAGTTTTTGAAGTAGAAGGTGCAAATTCTGGTAAGATAAAAGATCATTTTGAAGATCAATTAAAGTCTGGGTCTAACCCAACTGAAGGCAAATACAAAGATAAGGGGAATGCTAAAACTGTTGATAAGTACAAATTATACTCTAATAATTGTACTACTAAAACATGTGAAGGTGTAGCTAAGGGAATTCCAGAAAGTGCGACTTCTACAACTACAGAATCTGCAGGATATGGGAGGACTGTCTATTTTAGCGATAAAAGAAATTTGAATAGAAAAATAAAAGAACAAAAAACGCCTAATGCCTTGTTAGGGTATTTGAAGAAAGATAAAAAAACTACTGGTGTGAATATTGAGGATGTTACAGTAGAGTATGAGGGTAAGTAACGTTTTTGTAGTGAAAAGAAATACGATTGATGTTTTTAATTTTAAAAGAAAGTAATGCAGAACATTAAGCTTGCGTTATTAGCAGTTAATCTTTTAGGGATGATAATAGCTATATATAATCTTTTCCAGCTAATTGCTGTAAAACAATTTATTATGTCGGGGGGATATGAAGTTGTTGTTACAAAAGAGCAATTTGAATCCGATGTATCTAGTTTGATAAGTATTGTTTTTGCTTTTACTTTTGTGTTTTTTATTAATATAATTATATTTTTAGTGTTGGTAATGCGAAAAATAGATGTCCAAATAGAAGATGAAGTATTGGATAGGAAATCTTCTCTAAAATAGCTAGGACTTAATTTGCTAGTTTAGCAGTATCTGCTATGTACTAACCGTTGTCTATTTTGTTTCCAGTGTGGCAATATCGCCTATATGCAGACGGCCTTGCCACAGTTGGCTCGAGAGGGGATGGGTTCAGGTAGTTATGCTAGTGCGTATCAGTATGATCAGTTGCATCGGATTGTTTCGGCCTCGAATTACTATGTTTATCCTGGAGGGAATTGGAAAGATGGGTCTGTAGCGTCTAATACAACGGCTTATGGGAGTAGTTATAGCTATGATGCGAATGGAAATATCTTGAGTTTATCGCGTTATGCCGGAGGGAATCAGATAGATGATTTAAGCTATCATTATACTTATGATGTTGATCCTGCACAATTGCCAGAGGTTTCTAGCCAAGCTATCGGGCAGTTGTATAACAACCAATTGCAGTATGTGACGGATGGCGTAGGGGCGGCAACGGTGGGCGATTTGACTAGTCAGCCGGGACAAGATGGGGCCGTAGCTTTGTATTCACAGAATTATGTGTATGACGAAATCGGCAATTTGGTTCGAGATAGCTCGGAGCAGATTGAGGAGATAGTTTGGAACGTACAAGGCAAGGTGCAAGAGGTTCGTTTTGAGGCGGGCAAGGCGGGTCCTGATGCCTTGAAGTATGAGTACGACCCCATGGGCAACCGCTTGGCCAAGAAGAAATTGTATGTAGATGGTCCTGTGGATATCCGATCGGAGGGGCAGTTTCATATCCGTGACCTGCAGGTGAATGTGTTGGCGGTTTATCAGTTCAATGAAGAAGATATAGCGGTGGTTGAGGATATAGATAGTCTGTATTTAGAGGAGCTGCATTTATATGGGCTCGGCCCGTTTGGGAATCTTGAAAAAAGCCTTAGCTTTAAGGTATCGGGATGAGTCGGGGACCGTTGATTTGCCTATTAGGACATTAATCAAAACGGCTTTGGCGCAAAGCAGCTACCAGCAACTAGAGCTGGGCCGCCGCCGCTACGAGCTGTCCAACCACCTAGGCAATGTCCTGGCTACGGTCAGTGATAAATCCTTGGGTCAAGACAGCAGCCAAACTGGACAGGCAGATTATTATCTGGCGCAGGTTTCTTCTGCAAGCCTATACTACCCATTTGGTTGGGAAATGCCAGGCCGTAAGTTTGTGAGTGGGGAGGAGTATCGTTTTGGGTTTAATGGGAAGGAGGATGATCGAGATTGGGGGATGCAAAACATACAGGATTATGGCTTTCGGTTGTACAATCCGAGTATAGGTAAGTTTTTGAGTGTGGATCCGTTGAGTCCGGATTA
>NZ_JH719942.1:289108-292969 GCF_000275825.1 Saprospira grandis DSM 2844 | reverse complement strand
TGGCTCGAGAGGGGATGGGTTCAGGTAGTTATGCTAGTGCGTATCAGTATGATCAGTTGCATCGGATTGTTTCGGCCTCGAATTACTATGTTTATCCTGGAGGGAATTGGAAAGATGGGTCTGTAGCGTCTAATACAACGGCTTATGGGAGTAGTTATAGCTATGATGCGAATGGAAATATCTTGAGTTTATCGCGTTATGCCGGAGGGAATCAGATAGATGATTTAAGCTATCATTATATTTATGATGTTGATCCTGCACAATTGCCAGAGGTTTCTAGCCAAGCTATAGGGCAGTTGTATAATAACCAATTACAGTATGTGACGGATGGCGTAGGGGCGTCAACGGTGGGCGATTTGACTAGTCAGCCGGGACAAGATGGGGCCGTAGCTTTGTATTCACAGAATTATGTGTATGACGAAATCGGCAATTTGGTTCGAGATAGCTCGGAGCAGATGGAGGAGATAGTCTGGAACGTACAGGGTAAGGTGCAAGAGGTTCGTTTTGAGGCGGGCAAGCCGGGCCCCTCGGTCTTGCAATATGAGTACGACCCCATGGGTAATCGCTTGGCCAAGAAGAAATTGTATGTAGATGGTCCTGCGGATATTCGGTCAGAGGGGCAGTATTATGTCCGTGACCCGCAGGGGAATGTGCTGGCGGTTTATCAGTACAATGAAGAAAATATTGCGCTGGTCGATGACAAAGATAGCTTGTATTTAGAGGAGCTGCATTTATATGGCTCGGCCCGTTTGGGAATCTTGAAAAAAGCCTTAGCTTTAAGGTATCGGGATGAGTCGGGCACGGCTAATTGGTCTATTAGAACATTAGCCAAAACGGCTTTGGCGCAAAGCAGCTACCAGCAACTAGAGCTGGGCCGCCGCCGCTACGAGCTCTCCAACCACTTAGGCAACGTACTGGCCACCATAAGTGATAAATCTTTGGGCCAAGACAGTAGCCAAACTGGGCAGGCAGATTATTATTTGGCGCAGGTTTCTTCGGCAAGCCTATACTACCCCTTTGGTTGGGAAATGCCTGGGCGCAAGTTTGTGAGTGGGGAGGGGTATCGTTTTGGGTTTAATGGGAAGGAAGGAAATCCTGAGATTGCAGATGGAAATCTTGACTTTGGCGCAAGAAATTATGATGGGAGAATTGGCCGCTGGTGGTCTGCGGATCCTTTACAATCGAAGTACCCTGGAATGAGTCCCTATAATGGCATAGGGATCAACCCTATAATTTATGTTGATCCTGATGGACAAGATATTGTATATTTTGATATGGATGGGAATGAAATTGGAAGAACTGTGACTAATAAAGTTCATGAAACTTACCTTATTAGAATGGTAGAAACAGAATTTGGATATCCACGTCCTGAAGTTATAGAAGCACCAATGCCTAATGTGATAGAAAAACGTGTAGGTAGTGGAACAAGGGGAGATATTAGTAAACGAAAAGATTGGACAGATGCTCAGAAGTGGGATCATGTTATAGCAGCAGAGACAGCTATTTTTAATTACAAGAAAAATCAAGGAATTCTTGAGCTTTATTCTAGAGGAGGAAATAAAATCCCTGTTTCTGAGACGAAGAAAATTCCTGATTTAGACCCTACTCTTATAAAGTCTTTAGCCGTACAAGAATCAGGAGCAGGTATTCTTGGCGTTTCAGATTTACTCACAGTAAATCATCCTGGTGATTGGAACACAACTTATTCATTGAAAACTCCTATTGGATTAAAAAAGGATCAGGAAGTAACGGAACAGGAATCTATCTATTTCGGAATTCGGATTCTGGCTTCCAATGGTTTTACTACCAAAGTGAAATCTTATTATCCAAAAACAGAAATGGACTATAAGTTTGATTGGGATCAAGCTATTGAGAAGTTTGGACCAGGAGGGGCTAAATATAAAAATGATGTAAAAACTCAGGTCGAAAATTCTAGAAAAGCTAAAAATAGTGATTATAATGAAGGTGATTAAAGTTGTCATTTTGTTAATAAGTGTAGTGTTACTTATTAATTCTTGTTTGATCTTTAGTTCGAAAAAAGAAACCACAACAACCTATGATTTAAAACCTTATGAAGAGCCCAGCCATAGCCGATTTATAGAAAATGTTATTTCACTAGATACCCTTCGGACCTTAATTGGCCTTGATAATCAAGCCGAAAAAATGCAGGAGCTTAAAAAGACTATTTTAACGCAAGGGATGCTAAATCACTGGTATTACATAGAAAATGAAGATAGCTTGTACAATAACTTTTACCTTAATTATCTGGGTGATTTAATTAGTCTGCAAGAAGATACCCTCAGCTTTTTTTCAGAGATAACGATGAATTCAAGAACTAGACTAGTGGTTCGCATGTACTCAACGCTCGAAATTTTTAAAAATAAAGAATACATAGGCCGATATTCTTTTTATGGAATTGATATCGTACCAAAAGGTATAAAAAACAAATCTGTACTCCTCTATAGAAACTTTGAAAGTTGTTCGACTAAAATGAGTTATATTGACTTTAGCTCAGGGATTCCTCAAGGAGATATTTTTATTCCATGTAGAGATAATGAAGGCGATTTTTTTTCTATAGAACAAGGTTTATAGGAGCTGCTTTCATTTATGTTTTTGGGCCTCCGCTGCGGCTTCGCCTTGCGGCGCTACGTTCGGCAGCTCGCTGTTCGCTCGGCCCTGCGCAAAAAACAAGTTTTTGCTGGGTCTGCGGCTTTGCCGCACTGCCTACCATCGCTAGGCCGTTTGGCCTTCGGCCATGGCGGCGAAGCCGCCTGCCATTCATCGCCTAGGGACAAGCCCCTAGGCTAATCCCATGGAGTCAGCCCTAAAGGGCCTCAAATTATGATTTACGGCTTTGCTCTGTTGTGATTGCAGAGAAGGGCCATATCCAAAGGCCCTCGCAGAGGGCTGTCTAAAAAAGCTAGCCTAGGGGCTTGTCCCTAGGCAGCAAGAAGGGCAGACACAAAATTTTAATATTAGTCCCCTCAACTTTTTCTTGGGAGTTATGAGAGGGGAGAGAGGGGAGAGAGGGGAAGAGAGAATAGATAAGAAGTTTTTTATATGAAAAGGAGGTATTAGGTTTTTCGGTCCTGCGGCTTTTTATTAGTCCCTCAACTTTTTCTTGGGGGAGTTCTAAAAAAAAGGAGAGATAAAGAAAGCGGCTTTTAGCGGCTGGGTAGCTTTGGGCTGAAGCTTAATGGGAATCTACAAGTAGAAAAAGCGAACAAGGACTTTAGTCCGTCAGTTCGCTCAGGTAATAACCCTGGGCTTCAGCCCAGGGCGGTAAGCATAGCAATTGTTTTTACCCCTGTATTTTTTTGTGTGGACTTGTTTGGGGCCCATGGGCTGAAGCCCATGGTTGTGGGTCTATGCAAACTGGCGGGCTAAAGCCCTTGTTTGCTATAAATGATAAAGCTGTTTATTACAACTCATTATGGGCCGATGGTTTCAACCTTCGGCTCATTTTTATTGTGTTTAGTATGGCCGCATTTGTTTGCTGTAGGTTTCAACCTACAGGGATGATAAAATACCATTCATCGCCTAGGCTAACCCCATGGAGTCAGCCCTAAAGGGCTTCAACTGCTCATATATCTGGCCTTGCTCATCTGTTTTTGCAGAGAAGGGCCATACCCAAAGGCCCTCGCAGAGGGCTGTCTGAAAAAGTTAGCCTAGGGGCTTGTCCCTAGGCAGCAAAAAGGGCGCATACAAAATTTTAATATTAGTCCCTCAACTTTTTCTTGGGAAGTTCTAAGAAAAAAGAGAGATAAAGAAAACGTCTTTTAGTGGCTAGGTAGCTTTGGGCCGAAGCTTAATGGAAAGCTAGAAGTAGAAAAAGCGAACAAGGACTTTAGTCCGTCAGTT
>NZ_JH719942.1:230977-289008 GCF_000275825.1 Saprospira grandis DSM 2844 | reverse complement strand
CCCGTTGGTCGGGTCGCTCGGCCCTGCGCAAAAAACAAGTTTTTGCTTGGTCTGCGGCTTTGCCGCACTGCCTACCATCGGTTACTCCCGTTGATCGTCGAACTGCGGCTTTCAGCCTTGTTGTGGCCAGTCGCTCCTTCTAGACGCAGGAAATTAGTCCTGCTAGTTATGGGCCGATGGTTTCAACCTTCGGCTCATTTTTATTGTGTTTAGCATAGCCTCTTTTGTTGCTGTGGGTTTTAACCCACTGGGATATACATCCATCCTACAGGCGGCGAAGCCGCCGCAGGCAAAGGCCAAATGAAAGCCCTGCCACTTCTATCCTTTGCTTTAATTTCTTGCTATTCTGCGTTATTTTTCTCAGCCATAGCTACGGCTATGCCTTTAAAAAATGCCTTGACTAGCCTGAAATTTTTATCAAAGGATGGCCGAAGCGCAGAACTTCCATTCGGCCTAGGGGCCTGCAAGGGGGCCGCGTAGCGGCAGACCTAGCCAGCTTGCTGGCGCAGGGCCGAGCAGACCTGCGAGCCCTGCAAGGGCCCGGCCGCCTTTGGCGGCAGGCCCCAAAAAAAACAGCCCCAAAACAAAAAATTGCTTTGGAGCTGCATCCTGAAATTCAATAAATTGAGATTAACTGCCACCAATGAGCATACCCGCAATAGTAGCCGTTAGAAAACAAGCAATTGTTCCCCCAATTAAGGCCTTAACGCCAAAGGTAGAAAGCTCTTTGCGGCGAGCCGGAGCAATAGCGCCAATCCCCCCAATCTGAATACCAATAGAGGCAAAGTTGGCAAAACCACAAAGGGCATAAGTGACAATAATTTTAGATTTCTCACTGATAATATGCTCCACTTTGGGAATATCGGCATAGGCGACAAACTCATTCAGAATCGTCTTTTTACCCAACAACTGCCCAATAACAACCATATCCTCTGAAGGAGTGCCCAAAAGCCAGGCAATAGGAGAGAGCAAAAGCCCCAACATATACTCCAAATTGAAACCCGTAAAACGGCCCGCCGTGCTTTTTTCAATATACATATTAAGCGTGATACCCTGTACATCAAAGGCTTTTCCCGCTACTTCTGGATTGTTTTTATCCATCAATAACCAATTAGTTGCCTCGGCATTCCAACGCAAAACAGTATTGGCCGGCAAGTCATTTCCACCAAAAAACTGAAAGCTTCCACTGTCCGCAGACCAAGCCACCAACTCGCCAACTGTGCCACTAACCATGCTGTTGAGCAAGGCCATGAGGGCCGTAAAAACAAGCAACATGGCCCCTACATTAACCGCCAAACGCAGACCGTCTGTGGTGCCCTTAGAAATAGCATCGAGTAGGTTGTCGCCCACCTGCTCTCTAGGAATACTGATCGTTCTGTTGATATCTTCCGAGGTTTCTGGATAAAGCATTTTGGCCGCCAAAATAGCCGCCGGTGCCGACATGATCGAGGCCGTGAGCAAATGCGTGGCAAATTCCTGACGAGCCACCGGATCATCGCCCCCCAAAAAGCCAATATAAGCCGCAAGTACGCCCCCCGCAATGGTCGACATCCCGCCAACCATCAAGCACATGAGCTCCGATTTCGACATCTTGTCCAGATAAGGCTTGATAATCAAAGGCGCTTCGGTCTGCCCAATGAACACATTGGCCGCAGCCGCCAAACTCTCGGCCCCCGTCAAACGCATAACTTTGCTCATCCCCCAAGCCAAAACATAAATAATGGCCTGCAAAATGCCCAGATAATAGAGAATAGCCGAAAGGGCCGAGAAGAAAATAATAGTGGGCAATACCTTTACCGCAAAGATATAACCCACCGATTGTGTATCGAGCAAGCCCCCAAATACTAAGGCCGCGCCCTCATCCGTAAACTCAATGACCATCACAAAAAAACCAGAGAGAAAGTCGAAAATACTCCGAACTTCATCCACATACATAATGAGGGCCCCTAGTGTAATCTGAGAGACGAGAGCGACCCCCACTAGCCGCCAATCAATCGCTTTGCGGTTGTTGGATGCCAAAAATAGAATGAGTAATAAGACCGAAATCCCCAAAAGGCCTCTTAAAATATCCATGTTGCTTTGACTCTAAAAGAGGGAAACCCCTCCTGTGAATGTAAATAAAATGTAAAAGCCTCTAATTTATTATTATTCAATAAATTAGAGGCAATTTAATTAGTCCCCTAATCAACTCCTTAACATTGGCTTAACCCTTTGTTAAAAGTTGTTCGGAAAATAGGAAACTATCATAAAAGCAACAAAAAAACAGCTGTAAAACAATGCGCCTTTAAGCTTTTTGGAGCTGTTCCAAAATTCGACTGCTGGCAAAAACAGCCTCTTGCTGTCGTATGGACTCCTGATGGATGGCCTGAATTAACAAACTGATAAATTCTTGAGCCAGTTGCAAATCCTGCGCCTGCCCACAACGATCTTTGTAAATTTCGGCCCAACGCTCCAATTGCAAAATGCTAATTTGCTTCTCATATTTGTATTCCCCAATCTGCCGAACAAGCTGCATCCGCCTAGCCAAAACCTTCAATAACCGATGGTCCAAATAATCAATTTCTTTGCGCAGTTCGTTCAAATGACAAAGGAAATCAGGGTCAGAAGATGCCGCTCGCAAGGGCTCCAACTTTCCGAGTAGTTCCTCCAAATCTGCCGCATTGATTTGCTGGGCCGCATCACTCCAAGCTTGCTCGGGCTGGCAGTGACTCTCGATCATCAAACCATCAAAGTTTAAATAAAGGGCCTGCTGGGCCAACTCACCCAACAACTCTCGCTTGCCCGCAATATGACTGGGGTCCCCAATCAATTCCAAATTGGGCCACTGCCGCTTCAACTCAATCGGCAACTCCCAAATGGGCGCATTGCGGTAACGAGGCTCCCCATAAACCGAAAATCCCCGATGAATAGCCGCTATTTTTCGAATCCCCTGCTGGTAAAAACGCTCAATCGCTCCCATCCAAAGCTTTAAATCTGGATTGATCGGATTTTTGACCATCACCGGCACATCTTTGCCCGCTAAGGCCTCGGCCAAGGCTTGTACGGCAAAAGGATTGACGCTGGTCCGCGCCCCAATCCACAAAATATCTACTCCCGCCGCCAAAGCCAATTCTACATGCTCCGGCTGCGCCACTTCCACACAAATCGGCAATCCCGTCAATTCCTTGGCCTTTTGTAACCACACTAATCCCTCTTTTCCCACCCCCTCAAAGGAGTTGGGCCGCGTTCTGGGCTTCCAAATGCCCGCCCGCAAAATATGCACCTGCCCAGTTTGCGCCAGCTCCAAACAACTGCGCAACAACTGCTCTTCGGTCTCGGCACTACATGGGCCCGATATCAAAATCGGCTGCTCTTCCGAAATCGCCTCCAATCCAATCCCCCAATCTCTTATCTGTATAAAATCCATAGTTCTCAGTTTAAAATTTGCCGCTCTTCTTATTTAACGTTCTCAGTGGCTCCAGGTTTCAATTTTTATTGAAAGTAGTGAAACTTTAATTTTTTTTTCCCCTTTCGACAAGCTTTTTCCAATTTTTTTAAGGACTTTTAGGGGCTGCCCCGCCCTGCGGGCGGGTCGGGCTGTCTCACAGCTCGCTATTCGCTCGGCCCTGCAGCGCTTCGCGCTTTGGTCTGGCCTGCGGCCACTGCTGCCCATCCCTCAGCCGCGTCGCTTCGCTCCTTTGCGGCGGCTTCGCCGCCTGTAGGAAGCCCACAAAACTAGAAAAAGAAACCGATAATGATTGCTAAAATAGAACATCCCGAAAAAGGGTCGCTAACGATCGATTTTCAATTTTTTTACGATTTGGCCCGCCCGCTTTCCGCCTCAGCCCAAAATCCCCGCGCCTGGCATTGTGGCTGGCCCGAAATGCAGCCCGTTAGGGCCGGTGGTTTTATCGGCTCAGTCAAAATGGGCAGCTCAGTCAATTTTTTTAATGTCTCTTTTAATCCCCACGGCCATGGCACCCATACCGAATGCCTAGGCCATATCTCGGCAGAACAACATAGCCTCCGAACTTGTTTAAGCAATTTTAATGGCTGGGCCCGCCTGCATTCTTTTTTGCCCAATCCCAAAAATGGCCAATGGCAAATTACCGCCGACCAACTAGCCCCCAAACTAGAAAATTGGCCCAGTAATACCTCCCTCATTATCCGTACGCTACCCAATGAGGAAGAAAAAATTAGCCGAAATTATTCAGGTAGCCATCCCGTTTTTATCGAAGAAGAGGCCATGCTGCTCATCCGCCAAGCCAATATCCCACACCTCCTTATTGATACCCCCTCAGTAGATCCAGAAGAAGATGGAGGCGCCCTTTTGGCCCATAAAGCTTTCTGGAATTATCCCGATGCACCCCGCTTTGGGGCCAGCATCACCGAGCTAATCTATGTGCCCAATGCCGCCCCCGATGGCGATTATTGGCTACAACTGGGCGTGCCCGCCTTCGAGCTAGATGCCGCCCCCTCTCGCCCCCTTATTTATCCTGTGTTGAGCGAGGACCAATAAAAAAAATGGCTGTCGATTTTTCGACAGCCATTTTTACTTATTCTCGGACAATCTCCGCATCTCGCAGCAAATAAGCCATTTTTAAGAAGTCAAATTCATTCAATTCTAAGCGCCCCCGAATCTTTACTTTGCCCTGACTGTAAGGAATAGGCGATTTTGGATAAACTTCCATCACCGACTCTGGTCCAGCTCCCTTACAAAAAAAACAACTGGCGGTGGGAAAGGCAGAAAGCATAAACATGCTTCCATCATCTCCAGGCCCCATCGCTTGGGCCACAATATCATGCGGAATAATAAAGCCCTCTATTTCTATGGTCTGTTGGTCATAGGCCCGAATGGCTTTGGTAAACAGCGGTTGCATAATCACTTCTTCCAAACTCTGGTCAAGCCCCAAATCAAACTCTAGTTCCAGAAAAATATCCCAAAGTCCACCCACCGATTGCTGGGCCGCCCCGCCTTCAATCTCAAACATATTTTCAGGCTCCTCAAAGGCAGAAAAATCATCCTCTTCATAACCCTCGGCATACATCACAATACTGCCATCATCTTGGCGCTCTGCCTCCAAATCAGTTTTGCGCAAGCTGGGCCGACGAGGATCTACATAGTCGGCATCTCGCTTTTTTTCTCCTCCTCTGTTTTCATTGAGCTTTTCTCCAATAGTGGTTTCCGCTAAAGGAGTGGTTTCTTGGGCCATTCCCAAAAAATCAGGTCGAATAAAGAGGATACTAAGACCTACCGTAAGCAGGCCCGTAGCGGTCCAAAGTATTGTTTTTGACATATTGCTTTTTTTTATGCATTCAAATCAATGATCGGGCGCAAAGCGAACTTTAGTCGAGCTCATCGACCTTGCTGGCGCTCAGTTCCTGCCCATTGAGGAAGGTTTGCACATCCATGCGTTTGCGCTTTTCGGCTTGTAGCTCTAAAATATCGAGCCAAGCGCCCTGGACCGCAATCCGCAAAAACTTCTTGCCATCGGTCCAGATGCTGCCAGGGCTAGCGTTTTGTTCTGCAAAGATGATTTGACTGCGGTAAATTTTAAGTTTTTTGCCCCCCACTTTGGTCCAAGCAACAGGGTAGGGGCTAAGGCCACGAATAAAGTCAAAGACCTTCTGGGCCCCTTGCTGAAAGTTAATCTGGCAATCTTGATGAAAGATTTTGGGCGCATGACAAACTTCTGTCTCTGCTTGGGGCTGCGTTTGATAATCGCTTGTTTTAAGGAGGCGAACCGAACGCAATACCAAATCGCCCCCGGCAATCATGAGGCGGTCATGTAGCTCGCCTACGGTTTCGGCTGGACCAATAGGGGTCTTATATTGTAACAACAGTTCTCCGGTATCAATTTCATGTTGGAGCAAAAAGGTGGTGAGCCCAGTTTCTTTTTCTCCATTGATTACGGCCCAATTGAGAGGGGCGGCCCCTCTGTATTTGGGCAAAAGAGAACCATGTAGGTTCATACTTCCCAATTTAGGCATATCCCAAACCATTTTGGGCAGCATCTTAAAGGCCACCACCACTTGTAGGTCGGCCTTATAACTGCGGAGCTCCTCTAGAAAATCGGGGTTCCTGAATTTCTCCGGTTGCAATACGGGAATATTTTGGCTTTGGGCGTATTTCTTTACCGCCGATTGCAGCAGCGTTTTATTGCCTCTGCCGCCCCATTTATCGGTGCTCGTCACAACAGCAACTACCTCCAAATCGGGGGCTTCTACTAAGGCTTGTAGGCTAGGAACCGCAAAATCGGGGGTGCCCATGAATATAATGCGCATAAACTAAAGAATCAAATTGAAGAATTAGAGAATAGGGGGCGGCTTCTCTCCTTTAATAAAGGAGGGCGGAGAAGTTAATTGCATGAGGGTTTTAACCCTCATGTATATATCATTGCGAAGCAATACCGCTTTTACTGTAGGTTTCAACCTACAGTATCGGCCTAGCGATGTGCAGGGGTGGCGCAAAGCGCCAGACCAAAGCCGCCAAGGGCGGCTGCAGGGCCGAGCAGACCTGCGAGCCCCGAAGCGTAGCGCCCGCCGAAGGCGGGAGGCCCAAAAAATCAACCTAAAGGGCTAAACCGCCAATATTTTTAAGCTGCTGAATGGCTTTTTTAGGATCGGGCGCTTTGAAAACGGCGCTACCGGCCACCAATACATCGGCCCCAGCTTGCAAGAGAACTTGGGCATTTTGCATGCCTACGCCGCCATCTACCTCGATCAGGGTGGGGAGATTACGGATAATAATTTCCTCCTTGAGCTTTTTGATTTTATCGATGCTGTGGTAGATAAACTTTTGGCCGCCAAAACCGGGATTTACCGACATAATAATGACCAAATCAATTTCTTCTAGTACAGGAAAAAGGGCCTCGACGGGCGTATGTGGATTGATGGCCACCCCAGCTTTGGCGCCAGTGGCCTTAATCTGCTGAAGGTTGCGGTGAAGATGAGGGCAGGCCTCGTAATGCACTGAAATCCAATCGGCTCCAGCCTTTTGGAAGGCCTCCACATAGCGCTCAGGCTCCAGCATCATTAGGTGTACATCCAAGGTTTTATCCGTTAGGCGGTTGATGGCCTCGACCAAAGGCATGCCGAAAGTGAGATTGGGAACAAAACGGCCATCCATGACATCCAGATGGATCCAATCGGCGGCAGAATCATTGAGCAGGGCAATTTCTTCGGGCAGGCGAGCAAAATCACAAGCCAAAACAGAGGGGGCGATAAGGTGTTTCATGCGTAAAATTCCTAATTTAGGTCTAAGAATGGGGCAAAGGTACGGCTTTTTAAAACAAGATTGGGCCCGCCCTGTTTTTTGATTTTATTTTAATGTAATCAACACAACCACAAATGGAATATCGCAGATTAGGAAAATCGGGTTTGCAAGTCAGTGCACTTTCTTTGGGCTCATGGCTCACCTTTGGAAATCAGATTGGGGATGATGTCGCCGAAGAATTGATGAAAATGGCCTATGAGCAGGGTGTCAACTTTTTTGATAATGCCGAAATTTACGCCAATGGGCAATCGGAGATCGTGATGGGCAATATTTTGAAGAAAATGGGCTGGCGGCGCTCTTCCTATTTGGTATCTAGCAAAGCCTTTTTTGGCGATGGCAACAAATTGCCCAATGAAAGAGGCCTAAGCCGAAAGCATTTGGTAGAAGCCTGTGAGGCCGCCTTGAAGCGCTTGCAGATCGATTATTTGGACCTCTTTTACTGCCATCGTCCAGATAAAGAAACGCCCATTGAAGAGACCGTTTTGGCCATGAATACGCTCATCCAACAGGGCAAAATTTTGTATTGGGGGACCTCAGAATGGTCGGCCCAAGAAATTATGGAAGCCCATATGGTGGCCAAGGATTACCGCCTGATTGGCCCAACTATGGAGCAGCCGCAATACAATATGTTTCATAGAGAAAAAGTGGAGGTAGAATATGCCCAAATTTACAAAACAGTGGGGCTGGGCACCACCATTTGGTCGCCTTTGGCCTCTGGCGTATTGACCAATAAATACCTCAAGGAGTTTCCAGATAATACCCGCCTGAGCTTGCAGGGCATGGACTGGCTCAAAGAGCGCTCACTAACGCCCGAACGCTTGGACAAGGTGCGCAAACTCCAAAAACTAGCCGATCAACTAGGGACCTCTGTGGCCAAATTGGCCGTGGCCTGGTGCGCCAAAAACCCCAATGTGAGTACCGTTATTTTGGGCGCTTCTAAGCCACATCATTTGGCCGAAACCTTGACCGCTTTGGAGCTTTTGCCTCAATTTACCGAAGACCTAAATAGCCAAATTGAAGCGATCTTAGGCAATCAACCTGAGTTTCCTATGTTCTAAAATCTAGCTGATTTGGGGCTGCCCCTCGCTGCGCTCGGGTCGGGCTATGCGGCAGCTCGCTATTCGCTCGGCCCTGCAGGCAGGCTTTGCCTGCCTTTGGTCTGGCCTGCGGCCACTGCCTACTATCCCTCAGCCTGCGGGGGCTTCGCCCCCTGCTAAACCTAAAAAACTAGATTAGGCCCTCCTTTTAATAGGAGTTCATTATCTTTGCGCTCATTCTAAGAAATAAATACTACAATATATGTCATCATTCAGTCAGTCAGCCAACAAAATCTTTGATGAGGTGGTCGCTTTTTACCATGTTTTGGACCAAGTGGATCAAGAAGGAAAAAACCCCTATGCTACCGATACTATCGACTATTTACTTTACCAAAAAAACTGGATCGATAGCGTTCAGTGGCATGTAGAGGACCTTATTCGCGAGCCCGAAATTGAGCCCAGTTTGGCCCTGAGCTACAAACGCCGTATCGATGCCCTCAATCAAGAACGCACCGATACCGTAGAACGCATCGATGATTATTTCTTGGCCAAATTTGCAGCGGTGCCCGCCAAAAGCAATCGCCTAAATACCGAAAGCCCCGCTTGGGCCATCGATCGCCTATCTATTTTGGCTCTAAAAATCTACCATATGGCTATCGAGGCCGAGCGCATAGATACCCCTATGGACCAACAAGCCCGCTGTAAGCAAAAATTAGCCATCTTGCTCGAGCAAAGAGAAGACCTCTCTACCGCTATCGATCAGCTGCTAGAAGAATTGGCCCAAGGCGAAAAACAAATGAAGGTCTACCGCCAAATGAAAATGTATAACGATCCACAGCTCAACCCTGTGCTCTACCAGAAAAAGGCCTAATTTTGAAAGAAATTTTGCTCCTGCGCTTCTCGGCTATGGGAGATGTAGCCATGTTGCAACCCGTTTTGCGACAAGCCCTGGCCCAATATCCCAATTTGCGCTTTCGGCTATTGTCTAGACCCGCCTTTGCCCCCTTTTTTGCTCCTATTGATCGCCTAGAGTTTGTCGGCATTGATCTGGAGAAAGATTATCAGGGCCTGGGCGGGATTTGGCGCTTGTCTAAGACCTTGCAAAAAGGACCAAAACCACTAGCCATTGCCGATATGCACAATGTGTTGCGCACACAGCTGCTGGGCCCATTGCTCTCTTGGTCTTGGGGCATCCCCTTGGCCAAAATGCAAAAGGAAAGAGGGGCCAAAAAACAATTAGCCGCCCCCAAAGCCCATAAAAATATTCAGTATTTGCGCTCGCATCATCTGCGCTATGCCGATGTCTTGGCCAAATTGGGTTTTCCCATCGATTTATCCGCCAAGCTAGCGCCCCCCATTTTTGAGGGAACAGCGGCTTTGGCCCCTTTTCTAGCCCCCCAAGGACCCAAATTGGGGGTAGCTCCTAAGGCCCGCTATGCAGGCAAAACTTATCCTTTGGACCTCATGCAGCAAAGCCTAGAGGCTTTGCTGGCCGCCTGCCCAAATTTGCAAATTTATCTGTTTGGGGGACCATCAGAAGGGCAGGAGTTTAGCCAATGGCCTATTGCCCCATCTAAACAAGTACATATTGTCGCTGGCCAACTTTCCCTCTCCAATGAATTGGCCCTAATGAGCCAATTAACGGCCTTTTTGGCCATGGATTCTTCCAATATGCATATGGCCGCCTTTTTCGAAAAGCCCATTGTTTCGCTTTGGGGCGCTAGCCATCCCGCTTTTGGGTTCTACCCCTGGCGCCAACCCTTAGAATACGCTCTTTTGCCCGATTATGAGCAGTTTCCTATGCTGCCTAGCTCCAGAAATGGCAGCAAAATGTTTAAGGGCTATGAAAATGCTATGGCCAGCATTTCTCCCCAACAAATTGTCGATAAATTACTGCCGCTTTTGCAGGCATAAAAAAAACCTAATCGCTTCTTGCGATTAGGTTTTTTCTTAGGGGCTAACCAAGGAGAACAACTTATTTTTGGGCGCCAATGAGCTCTTCTAGAGGCAAATGGTCGTCTAGAGTTTTGCCATAATAGGCCTGCAAAATATTGCCTTTATGGTCCAAAACAAAGTCGGCGGGAATCAAAGCATCGGGCTTTTCGCCTTTGGCCATATAACTTCTAAAGTCTTTTTTATAGCTCTTTTTGCCCTTTTCAATATGGGCCAAGGTTTTTTCATCTTGCATGGCCGCCTTCAATTTTTCGGGATTGCGCTCTACCTTATAAGAGCGGTAAAGTTCGCCAGAAGGGTCCGCCACCACCTTAAAGGGCAGTTCGTGGTCTTCTACATAGCGAATGAGCTGCTCTTGAGGCGATTCATAAACCACCACTACCTCATAATTGGCGGCTTTGAGCTCTTCGTAGCGCTCCATCAATTCATGCGAACGAAGGTTGCAAACGGGGCACCAAGCATGGCGCATAAAAACCAACAAAACACGGTCCTGCTCCTTGAGCAATTTGCGCAATTTTAGCTTTTCGCCTCTTACCTCAGTGGTGTTGAAAAGGGGAGCTTCATCACCAGAATGTAGTCGCTCTGAAAGGGGAGCTTGTTGAGCAAAAAGAAAAAGTCCAGTTAGCATTAAAATTAGGTTGTTCATTAGTTGTTCTTGTCAATTAAAGATTTGTAAAAGGTTGTATTGGTTTATTGAATAATAATGAAATGGTCTATTTAATTGTTTGTTAACCCATTGCTAAGGTAGTCTGAAATTTACTGTTCTATAGATGCCAAAGTCACAATAAGGTCACATTTTTTTGGGGCTGCCCCTTCCGCCGGCTTGAAACCCAGCGCAAAGCGGTATCGCTTTGCGAACTTATACAAAATGAGGGTTAAAACCCTCATGAGTTCTTGGGCGGGTCGGGCTGTGCGGGGGCTCGCTGCTCGCTCGGCCCATCGCTTTTTTCGCTTTGCTCAAAAAAGCTCGGTCTGGCCTTCGGCCACCCCCTACCATCCCTCAGCCGCGTCGCTTCGCTCCTTTTTGGACCAAAAAAGAACCAGCTCTTAGGGGGAGCTGGTTAGACTTGGTTCTTCTAAATATTTTGCAGGTTGAGTACCTAAGTATATTTAGTGGGGAAATAGACGCATGGGGCTACTTCTTTTTGAGAGGAGGGAGCTGCCCTTAAAGTATTTTCTGTGATTTAGAGCACAAAGGTAGCTACTTTTTTGTCAAAAAAAATTAAACTTCTGATAAAAGCCTAAAAATCAGGGAGGCCATTAATAAATTGTTTATCTCTTGAACAAATAGCCATTTTTGGCTGTATCTTGAGCAGCTATATAGGCCCAATTTTGGATGGGACAGGGCGCAAAGCGCCCGCAAAGGAGCGCAGCGACGCGGCTGAGGGATGGAAAGTGGGGCGGCGCAGCCGCAGACCCAAGTTTTTGAAGCGCAGCGAAAAAACTGCAGGGCCGAGCAGACCTGCGAGCCACGGCAGAGCCCGACCCGGCCAAAGGCCGGGGCAGCCCCAAAAAAAGAAATCACTATTTTATCAAACCAATAGAGCCTTGGGCTCAAATAGAAAACAGAATTATTCATGCGAAAAGCGCAAATAGCTATTTTTAGTCTTATTTTTTTCCTTGCTTTGGGTAGTACGAGCTTGATGGCCCAAAAGAAGATGAATGAGGGCTACATTAAGTATACGATGAATATGGCCGGGGGGGAAGAGAACCCTATGGCGGGGATGCTGAATGGCTCGGAGATGAAGGTTTATTTTTTGGGCAGCCAAGTGAAAACCTCGATCAACATGATGAACGGCATGATGAACATGAACATCATTATGGATAATGAGGCGCAAGAGGGCCTGATGTTGATGTCGATACCGATGATGGGCAAAAACATGGCGGTAGAGCTCAGTAAAGAGCAAATAGAAGAGCTCAAGGCCAAGCAAAAGAGCAATGCGGTCGCTAGCCAGCCTACATTTACCTATTATAAGCGCAAGCGGAAAAAAATTGCGGGATATAAATGCCATAAGGTGGAGGTCCAAATGCCTGGCGTTTCGGAGACTTTGACCATGTATGTAACCAAAAAGATACAGCCCGCAGGGCAAAGTCAGATTCAAGAACAGCTACCAGGTTTGGAAGGGTTTCCACTTCGGTATGAAATTAGCCAAGGAGGAGTGAAGTTAGTTTTTGAGGCCGATGAAATTTCTAACAAACCCCCAAAAGCCGAGGTTTTTGACAAAAGCATTCCAGAAGGCTATGAAAAAACAACCCTAGAAGAGCTGGGCGGAATGCAAGGCTTAGGCGGTGGTTTTGGCCTCTAAAAAAGATATTTTACTACCATTTTATACTCCATTCTATGAGAAATTCAGTTTTATTCCTGCTCTTTGCGGTTGTTTTTGCCCTTCCTTCTACCCAAGCGCAGCTATTTCGTTCTAAGAAAATGAACAAAGGGAGCATTACTTATACCCTTAATGTAGAAGAGAGCAAGGACCCCAATGTGGCCATGGTCAATAATTCTACGCTTAAGTTGGTTTTCCTCAAGGGCGACCTCCGCGCAACGGGTGCCGTTATGGGCGGCCTAATTATGGGCGACCTTATTATGAATAGTGGGGACAGCAAAGGCTTGGCGCTTATCCAGATGATGGGCGAAAAAACAGCCATGAAAATCCCTTCGGAAGATGTGAAGAAGGCCCAAAAAGAAATGGGAAGCCTAGATGAGATCACTACTAAGTTTAAGGATGTTAAGGGGGGCGATAAAGAAATTGCCGGCTACAAATGCCGTAAGGTGTTTGCCAATAACCCCAAAGATCCCAACACCAAAGTGGCCATTTATTTGACGGACAAAATTGATGTGAGTGCCATTTCTTTTATGGGCGAAGTGAGCGAAAAACTAGGTGGTTTCCCCCTCGGTATCGAGGTAGATAGCCCCGAGGGTAAGTTTTCTATGCTAGCCACAGAAGTGGACAAGTCTACGCCTGTAAGCAGCAATTTTGATTTGGTTATTCCTGAAGGTTATACCGAAAAAACAAGCGAAGAATTGCAGCAAACATCTCCCGCTATTGGCGGATAATATTTTTATCGCTTAATTTTATAATTACCTCTAGGCTGGGCTTAGGGGTAATTTTTTATTTTGAGCCAAGCGGCTTATTTTGTCCCGCTTTCTCAAAAAAGTGTTTAACCAATTATTACTTATGCTAGTTCGCCACCTTAGTTTTTTCCTCTTATGTCTGGGCTGCTCGCTCAGCCTATGGGCCCAGCCCCAACGCTTCAATGGGGGATTCCCGATTTGTACGCCAGATGATAGTCCCGCCGAAGTTGAACCCGAATTGGAGCAAACGCTCAAGGCCATTTATGGCGGCTGCCAATTGGCCCAAGATGAACGGGTTTTGAAAAAGAGAAAAGACCCAGAAGCCTATATCATTAGCGATTATCAGGAGCAAATGCAAGCTTTTGTGGCCTACGCCCAAACGCTAAACGATAAACTCAATGGTAGTCCCCAAAAAAAGCTATTGGACCAACTTGAAAAGTTGCTCAAAAAGGGCAAATTTGAAGATGCTCAGCTCCTGCTCAAAAAAGAAAAATTGCCCGGCCAAGGGCAAGAAGATTGGCAAACGCTCTATTTTGCCTGGGCCAATTATCGCTATGAAGCCCAAGCCGAAGCCCCCTGGCTAGACCCCATGAACCGCCGCGTCAATCGCCGCTATCGGGCCATTATCAATTATGTGACCCAACGCTTTGAACAACCCTTTGGCCAACAGGCCCAAATGGGTGGGGTTGTGGCCGATGCCGCCCAAGCCCTAAGCAATTGCATGGCCTATCCCGAAAACCTGGCCTGGCAAGGAGAAGGCGGCTTCAATATGAAAAAAGAAGACGAACTCCGCCGCCTCGCCTCCAATATCGCTTACCTCGAATGGCGCACCCAAGAAAAAATTAATGGCCGAAGAGCTTACGATATTGATCGCAAAGCCATCATGAAAATTAAATTGGCCCTCTTTGATGTGATCCGCAGCATGGAACGCCAAAAAAGAAACTGGTATACCGAACCCCAACATGGCGAAAACCTCCAAATTCTCTATAGCCTCAGCTTCAAAAATGGCTGGCGAGTAGACGCTAGCAATGCCCTAAAAGAAGAAGAACCCCAAAACGAAAATAACCCAATTTTACCCAGCCGAATCGAATACTAACAAAAAAAAAGGGGATAAGCCTAAAGCTTATCCCCTTTGTCCGTTTAAGTCAAAATGACTTAGGCTTCTGCATCAGTTCCTTCTTCTGTAGAAGCTTCAACCTCAGTGGCTTCAGGAGCTTCCTCTACCTTAGGCTCAGGCTTGGCAGGAGGCGTTCCAAAAATCATCTGACGTTGCTTTTCTAGACGCTGCTTGGTTTGCTCACGACGAGACTCTACCACCGCTTCTTTACCTTCAATCCACTGCGCTAGCATAGCATCAGCCTGCTCTTGAGTAAGCGCACCCTTGGCTACACCACGCTGAAGATGCTTCTTGTAGAATACACCTTTGAATTTTAAAATGGCACGAACAGTGTCGGTAGGTTGTGCACCTTTCATCAACCAGTCAAAAGCGGCATCACGGTCCACATTGATTGTAGCAGGTACAGTCAAGGGGTTGTAAGTACCAATACGCTGAATGTACTTACCGTCACGGGGAGCACGAGAGTCAGCAATAACGATGTGATAAAAAGGCGCTTTTTTGCGTCCTTTGCGTTGCAAACGAATCTTTACGGGCATGTCTGTAAAATTTAAGCCTGTGATTTTGATCCCCCACTGAACTTGCTGAACAAGCGGCGGGGCTTTACGAAAGCACAAAGATACACTCTTTTCCGAGTTTTTATTCTTTTCTTTTTCTTTTTTTGGGGCTGCCCCGGCCTTTGGCCGGGTCGGGCTGTGCGGGGGCTCGCTGCTCGCTCGGCCCATCGCAAAAAATGCTTCGCATTTTTGCTCGGTCTGGCCTGCGGCCACCCCCTGCCATCCCTCAGCCAAAGCGGGCTGCGCCCGCTTTTCTGGACCTACATCAGCTCGTAGATGCCGCCACTAAGGTTGTAGCAATCTAAATCTTTGCGTAGGCCCTTAATTCTTTGTATGGCCAATTGGCTACGCAGCCCTTTGCGGCAATAGAGGACCAAACAGCTATTTTGGGCCACTCTTTCCACAAAAGGCCCCAAATCAGATAAGGGGACTAGCTGCCCACCAATATTAAAGGCTTCATGTTCGTCTGGCTCTCGAACATCAAGCAGGATGAAGTCCTTGTTTTGGGCCTGCCACTTTTTTAGGGTCCGTAAATCAATTTGCTGAATACTATTCATCATGGGGGAGGAGGTTTTAATCTGAGCCTTTACTGCCTTTTGGCTCAGCGAGAGGAGGAATCTTAATTTTAATTATCGAATCGGCAGCAGGAGGTGTAGTTTGCTGTTCTTCTATGTTTTTCTGAGGAGCTCTGATGGCCTCAAAGGTCCAGCCATTTTGCTCTACCAATAATTTGATGAGGCCCAAATTGCGTAGCCCTTCTCTGCGGGCCTTGCTCATCAGCTCACTATCTTGGGCCTCTTCTCGGAGCATTTTCTTAACGACCACATTGATGCTCGTCAATTCATCTTCATTAAAGGCATTAAATACCCCTTCTTGGATGTCGTAATACTCTAAGTCGTGGTCAATAGATAAGATTTGGGGATCGGGAAGGTTGCGGACCCGAACAATTTTCTGGTCCTCATCTACTTCCCAATCTAACTGACTGAGGTCGTAGCCCACGGCTACTTTGGCCTTCACTTTTACTAGGGCTTTTTTGCGTAAGGGGCTAATATCGTAGGCGTAAAAACTATTGTACTCATGCACATTAGAGAATTCGCCCTCTACCGTAACCAACTTGGCTACTTCTTTAATGCGTTCTAGCAAAATTTGTTGCTTAGCTTGGGGCATAGGGTCTTTTTTCTCCAAATTTTGGCCCAAAATAAAAAAGTGGTAGCCTGCGGCTCCACCTATTGCGCCTAAAAACATAAAAAGAAGATAATCGAAAAAACGCATAACAATAAAAGCTTTGGTGAGTTGATTAAAACTAAGCTTTTATTTTAATATTTTTCTTGAAACAAGCGCTTTTAAGTTGGACCTATAGGCGCGCAGCGACTAGCTATAGCAAAAATCATGAGGGGTTTCAATCCTCATTCATATATTATTGCGAAGCAATACCGCTCTTGCTGTAGGTGTCAACCTACAGTATCGGCCTAGGGGCCTGAAGGGGTGGCCGCAGGCCAGACCGAAGGCGAAACGAAGTGAAGCCTGAAGGGCCGAGCAGACTTGCGAGCCCCGCAAGGGCCCGGCCGCCAAAGGCGGCAGGCCCCAAAAAACTAGATCCTGATTCTAAAAATAAACTGATAGAGCAGTACAAAAAGAGAGGAAATGATAAAGCTCAGAATACAGCGAGCCAGCCACAACCAGCTGAAGCTCAGGTCTTCTAGTAGGGTGGCCATAATCATGTAGGCGCCCATCATCAGGGCGGTATAGCGGATAATCCAGCTGCGGCCCAAGCTCTCTTTGCTTAGGAGTTGGCCGGGTTCATAGCCAGAAATAGGCTCTATGATGGCACAAATGAGGGGGCGCAAAAAGGCCAAGGCCACCATAACGGCTGCATGCAAGCCAAAACTATTGAGAAAAGTATCGACGCCCAGGCCCAGGGCAAAGGCCAAAATCAGGGCCAAGACCATAGGGATTTCTAGGGGCAGCAAGAGCACAAAAAGCGGATGAATGTAAATATCAATCAGCTTAAAATCTACATATTTGAAGAGCAGGCCCTGCAACAACAAAACAAAGATAAAGCGGAAAATATTGATGCCAAAAAGGTTATTGCTCATGGATAGAAGCTTCTAATTCAAGTTGTTCGTCTCTCAGAATATTGTCTACAATATATACCTTATCGGCTTGGCCCAAGTCATTGACCAACTGCACCGAAATATTGTAAAAGTTACTGCCTGGCTCTATATAAAAGCTATCAATTTTTCCCAAGAAAATATCTTTGGGAAAAACCGTAGAAAAGCCGCTGGTCAATACGCTATCGCCCTTTTGCAGGCCCAAATGTTTGGGAATATCGTGCAGCTGCATATAGCGGGGGTCTTGGCCATCCCAACGCAAAACGCCAAGGTAGTTGTTGCGGCCAATTCGGCTGCTAATTCGGCTATCGGTATTGATAATAGACATGACCAAAGCATAATGGGTAGAAACGGCCCGAATAACGCCCACCACCCCTTCTTGGGTATTGGCCAAAACCGCCGTATTCTTGCGCAGCCCATGCTTGCTGCCTCGGTTCAAGGTGAGGTAATTTTTCTGCTGATGCACACTATTATTGACCACCGTTGCGGCCAAATAATGATACTGCTGCTCCGACAAACTGTCATCGGCCCCCACTGTGGCAGAGTCGAGCAAATGCGAAAAGGTAGTGCTAGGCAACTGCATCTTGAGCCGGGCGTTTTCTTGGGCCAAAGAATCATTTACCGCAGAGAGGTTCCAATAGCGCGACCAACGATTCTGATAATCATAAATTCCGCCCACCATCCGATTGGCAGAACTCAAAAAGGCGGTCTTCTCTGGCGTAGAATTTTGGCTAAAGTAAAAGTTTAGCGCAATCAACTCCAAAATGAAGAAGGCAAAAACACCATGATAACGAATAATTAGCTGGCTAAACTTATTCATAATAGTTGGGCAATAAATAGGGCGTGTCGGACCAGCCTAACCGCTCCGACACGCTTTATTTTTAGAAAGGCACCATAATAATACCTTCCCGGCTATAGCTCTGGTTTAGAGGCTTTTCTGAGAGATGAGGAAGGAGAATTTGGCAATGTTCTGCAAGGCAATTCCCGTTCCGCGGACCACCGCCCGTAGCGGATCTTCCGCAATGTGGACCGGCAATTTGGTCTTCTTGCTAATCCGGTTGTCCAAGCCGCGCAAAAGAGCTCCTCCACCAGTCAAATAGAGGCCCGTCCGATAAATATCGGCCGCCAATTCTGGCGGTGTACTCTCCAAGGCCTTCAAAATAGCCTCTTCAATTTTGGCCACCGATTTATCCAAACAACGGCTAATCTCCTTATGAGAAACCATAATCTGCTTGGGAATCCCTGTCATCAAATCTCGGCCATTTACCGGATAATCCGCAGGGGGCTCCTCTAGGTTCTGCTCGGCAGCCCCTACATGAATCTTAATCTGCTCGGCGGTGCGCTCTCCAATCAATAGGTTGTGCTCCCGACGCATATAGTTCACAATATCAAAGGTAAATTCATCTCCAGCAGTACGGATAGATTGGTCGCAAACAATACCGGCCAAGGCAATTACGGCAATCTCCGTCGTTCCGCCCCCAATATCAATAATCATGTTTCCAACCGGCTCCGTCACGTCCAAACCAATCCCCAAAGCAGCCGCCATAGGCTCATGAATGAGGTAGGTTTCTCGAGAACCCACATGCTCGGCAGAATCAAATACGGCCCGCTTTTCTACCTCGGTAATGCCCGAAGGAATACAAATAACGGTGCGCATACTCCGAAGCAGTTTTCTGCGGTTCGGAATCATATCAATCAAACCCTGAATCATGCGCTCAGCCGCCTCAAAATCAGCAATTACCCCATCTTTCAATGGGCGAATCGTCTTAATTTTTTGGTGGGTCTTTTCGTGCATCATCATCGCTTTTTTTCCTACAGCGATAACGTCATTGGTATTGCGGTCTACGGCCACAATAGAGGGCTCATCTACAACTACTTGGTCGTTGTGGATGATCAGTGTATTAGCAGTCCCCAAGTCGATCGCAATCTCTTGGGTAAAGAAGTTGAAGAATTTTTTCATAAGGAGTGGCAAGCTTTATACTTGGCTAGTAGGTTGGGCAAAATGGCTTTGTGTTTTAGGCTTTGCTTAGCTTTGGCGCAAAAATATAATTTTTAATCTATTAAAGTAAATTTATAAGGAGTCAAAATAAGTAAGTCGCTATTTTTTAGGGGCCTGCCGCCTTCGGCGGCCGGGCCCTTGCGGGGCTCGCAGGTCTGCTCGGCCCTTCAGGCTTCACTTCGTTTCGCCTTTGGTCTGGCCTTCGGCCCCCCCTTCAGGCCCCTAGGCCGATTGTAAACCCCAAGGGGCGAGTGGCGGCCTAAGGGCCGCCCAGCAATTCCGCCTAGAATTTATAGCGTCCTACAGGCCCGAAGGGCCGCAGGCCTAGCGATGTGAAAGGGGGCGGCCTAGCCGCAGACCAAGGCCGTCAGGCCGCAGGGCCGAGCAGACCTGCGAGCCCTGAAACGTAGCGCCCGCCGCAGGCGGGAGGCCCCAAAAAAAAGGACTTCCCTAACGGAAAGTCCCTTTTCAAATTTATCGCAAGAGCTGAATGCTGCCCTTTAAGACCAAAATATGGCCATCTATAAATTCTAGTTCGGCATACCAAGCATAAACCCCAGAGTTCATCGGTCGGCCCTTAAATTGGCCATCCCAACCCGCCTGTGGATCATTGGGGGCTAGGTTTTGGCCCTCAAAGACCAACTCGCCCCAACGGTCATAAACCCTAAAGAGTTTGACCAGCTGCAGGCGCTCATCGCCCTGAATAAAGAAGCGATCATTGGCCCCATCATTATTTGGGGTAAAGGCATTGGGGGCTGCCGCAATCCGCTGCTTGTCAATAAAGACCGTAATGCTGCTGTCTAAGCGACAACCGCGCTCATTTTGGGCCACAAATTCATAAATCGCCCGATCAAAAGGCTGCACCCATAGCTGATAACTGCTATCGCTCAATAATTGATTGTTCAGGCTTTCGCTCCAACTGAAGCTAACCCCCAAACTATCATTGAGCAAGGCATAAAGCAACAAACTGTCGCCATAGACCAAGGTCGTATCATTGGGACCAAATTGCTGTAAGAAGAAGGGCAAGCCCGCTTCTACCGCCACCAAAGTATCGGCCACACAATCGTTGGCATCTCTTAGGTAAATGCTATAATCAGAAGCCGCCAAGTTCGGGAAGAAAGGCGAAGCCTGCCAATTTATACTATCTAAACTGTAACTATAGCCGCCCAATGCAGTAGAACCACCCTGAGCCAAGGCCAAGATACTTCCATTGCTTTGGCCCAAACAGCGCACAGAATCAACCTCTGCCGATAGCTCCAGCGGAGCGGGATCCACAAACTGAATGCTGTCTGTTTGCTGGCAACCATTGGCATCGGTGGCGGTCACGGCATACCAAGCCGCCCCTAGGTTTTGGGCCAAAGATTGGGTATCGCCATTGGACCAAAGATAGTTGTAGGGGGCAGTGCCCGAGCTCGCCAAGGCTTCTACACTAGCGCTTAGCTCTCCTGCACAGCGAATATTGCTTTGCGGCTTGAGGCTCAGGCCCAAAGCAGGCGGTCCACCCAAAACATATTGGAAGTCCGAACTACAACCATTTTGATCCACCACCGTCAAATTATAAATCCCCGAAGCCAAGCCCGTCAAAGGCTGGCCAACTTGGCCATTGGACCAAAGAAAGGCATTGATGGGAACCGAAGAAGATTGATAGCTAATGCTGCCATCATCGCCTCCAGCACAGGCGGGCATATTCAATTGCATATTCAGTTGTAGCGGAGCTGGATCTATAATTTGGACCGATAAATCAGCTGTACATCCATGTCTATCCGTTACGGTCACGCTATAGCTTCCTGCCCCTAAGTTTTGGGCCGTGGGAGCAGTTTGTCCATCGGACCACTGATAGCTCAAGGGCGAAGTTCCGCCGCTAGCCTGTAGTTGGGCTTGGCCAGTTAGCTCGCCTGCACAGCGAGGATCTTGGCTACTCACTAAGGTCAGTTGTATGGCCGTGGGCTCGTCCACTTGGGCGCTTAGACTCAGGGTACAACCATTGGCATCGCTAGCCGTAAGGCTATAGTTTCCAGCGCTAAGATTAGAGAGAATAGCCGTACTGCCTCCATTGGACCAACTATAACTGTAGTCGCCATTGGCCAAGGGGGTACCTCCACTAATAATGGCTGTAAGTTGGCCTGATGCTCCATTTTGGCAAAGCGCATCTTGTACATTGATATAGCCTACCAAGCCGCTAGCTGGCTCATCAACAACCACTTGGCCCAGAACGCTACAACCATTAGCATCGGTAACGGTAAGTTGGTAGTTGCCTGCGGCCAAGCCTGTCACTTGCTGCGTTTGGGCGCCATTGGACCAAAGGAAGCTGTAGGGAAGGGTTCCGCCTTGTACGCTAGCAGTAGCTTCTCCATCTGCTCCCTGCAAACAGCCCGCTGCCTGACTGCTCAGGCTTAGCTGTAGGGCGGCGGGAGCCAAAAGTTCAAAACTATCGACCAGCTGACAGCCGCCAGCATCGCTAACCGTCAGGCTATACCAGCCCGCCGCCAAGTTATTGGCATTGGCGGTACTGCTGCCATTAGACCAGTTATATTGGTAGGGGGCTGTTCCGCCCACTACTACCGCTTCTAGTTTCCCATCGGCTGCATTATGGCAGCTAGGCGCCTGCAGTTGGTTAATGGCTAGGCCCAAGCCGGTGGCTTGGCTCAATTGAACGCTAGCATTCTGCTGACAGCCCTTGGCGTCGGTTACAATCAATTGATAGCTGCCAGCCGCTAGGTTAGTGGCGGTAGCTGTTGTTTGTCCATTGGACCAAAGGTAAGTATAGGGGGCAGTTCCGCCTGTAGCGACCACTGTGGCCGTTCCAGAGTTTTGTCCTTGGCAGTTGGGATTGCTGCTCTGCAATTGAATTTGCAAGGGGCTAGGTTCTTCTACTGTAGTACTTGCTGTAAAGGGGCAGCCTTGGGCATCGTTAATCGTCAATTGGTAGTTGCCTGCGGTTAAGCCTCGGGCTTGCCGGCCCATTTGGCCATTGGACCAAAGGTAGCTATAGGGGGCAGTTCCGCCAGTTGCAATAGCTAAAATGGCCCCATCGCTACTGCCCGCACAACTGGCCGAATCTACTTGAAAGTTGATGGCTAGGGGAAAAGGGCTATGTAAGCTAGTTGTTTGGACCAAACTACAGCCATTGGCATCAGTTAGGCTCAGGCTATAACTTCCTGCGGATAAGTTAGTGGCCGTAGCTGTTGTTTGTCCATTGGACCAAAGGTAAGTATAGGGAGCTGTTCCGCCTGTGGCTAAAGCCGTTAGGCTTCCATCGTTGCCATTAAAGCAACTAGGGTCATTTGAGCTAAGCTGTAGTTGTAGGGGGGCAGGTGCCGTAATCTCTATGCTATCTTGAATTTGGCAACCGTTTCCATCTCTCAACTGAACGACATACCAGCCTGCGCAGAGGTTGCTCCAGTTGTTATTGGGGCCAAAGAGCTGGCCGTTTTGGTTGGGGCCCAAAAGGCGGTATTCATAGCCATTTTGGCCTAGGGTTCCGGTGCCTGCTACTGCTTGATAGACAATTTGTCCATCGCAGCTATTGGCACAGCTAGCCGCACTAACTGTTTGTTGGGCTGCAAGGGCCAAAGGCGCTGTAAGTTCTATACTATCAACAGCGGTACAGCCATTGGCATCACTAAAGCTAACCGTATACCAGCCTGCAGAGAGATTCTGAATTAGGGCCGTATTCTCGCCAGTAGACCAACTGATGAGGTAAGGGGCGGTTCCGCCCTGCGCTTGGGCGGTAAGGGCCCCATCACTAGCGCCTGCACAGCTAATACTGGCCCCATGATAATTACTATATACACTAATACTGGGCTGTATAGCCGAGGGGGCAATCAGTTGTATGCTCGTTGTGGCCTGACAGCCCCGAGCATCGGTAGCGGTAAGGCTATAGCTCCCTGCCGCCAATTGTTGGAGGTCCTCTGTTGTATCTCCTGTAGACCAAAGGAAACTGTAGTTGGGGGTTCCCCCTTGGGCATCGGCATCGATCCAACCATCTGTTCCTTGGTCACAACTTGGATTTTGGCTGCTCAATACATTGGCAATAACGGCATTGGCTGGCTCTTGTACAAGGGCCGAAGCAACAATACTACAGCCATAGGCATCGGTGACCGTAAGTTGGTAGGGGCCTGCTGCTAGGTTGTTGATACTACTACTGCTTTGGCCATTGGACCAAAGATAGCTATAAGGCGCAATGCCTCCACTCACTAGGGCAGAGATACTTCCGTCTGCTCCGCCATTACAGCGGACAGAGTCGGCATCTAGTTGTAGGACCAAAGCTGTAGGCTCTGTAATACTCCAGTTGCCTAGCCAGTTACAGCCGTTGGCATCGGTGACTGTAAGCTGGTAGTTTCCGGCTGCCAAGTTACTAATATGGCTACTGCTTTGGCCATTGGACCAAAGGTAGCTGTAGGGAGGCAAACCGCCTTGCATAAAGATGCTTAATTCGCCATTCTGTTGGCCTGCACAGATGATGTTTTGTTGTTGTACACTATCTAGTAGTAGGGTGTCGGGGGCCGTAAGCAAGACACAGCTACTCGCCTGACAGCCATTGATATCGGTCAGGCTAAAGCAATAATTGCCTGCAGCTAGGCTGTTTTGTAGGGCTTGGCTACTGCCATTGCTCCATTGGCCTTGAAGGCTGCCCCAGCCGCCACTATAACTGGCTTCTAGTTGTCCGTCTGTTGCTGAAGCACAAGATACTGTATAGCCATTATAGAAGCTAAGGGTATCTATATTCAGCTGAATAGAGTCGGGGGCTTGTAGGTTAATGCGGCTGCTGTCTTGGCAGCCATTCTGGTCGCTAACCGTAAGGCTATAACTCCCTGCTGCCAATCCGTTGAGGCTATTGCTGCTTGCTCCTGTGCTCCAGTTGTAGTTATAGTTGGCCGTTCCCCCAGTTACTGTTGCACTAAGGGCTGCATCAGCGACTCCAAAGCAAGAGATGGGACTACCATTATAGTCTTGGTCGATACTAATGCCAGCGCTTAAGGGGGCTGGTTCTTGAATACGGACTGAAATCGTATCTGTACAGCCTACATCATCAATCACCTGGACCAAATAGTTGCCTGCGGCTAAGGCCGAGAATTGTCCTGTTTGGTTGCTATCTCCAGCCATGATGTAGGTATAGGGGGCCTGTCCACCCGCAGCCGTTAAGCTGAAGGCGCCAGAGCTATCTCCTGCACAACTGAGGTCCTGATTTGCAAGCAAACTAATTTGTATGGGACTAGGCGGTACGGGAATATTTAGCTGTAGGGTATCATAACAACCGTTTCGGTCGCTAATAGTCACGTTATAGTTGCCTGCACAAAGGTTAGTGACCAAGGAGGTACTATCTCCATGAGACCATTGGTAGTAGTAGTCGGTAGAAATGCTGCCGCCAGTAGCGGTAATGGCTGCAGAGCCATCGCAAAGGCCGGGGCATTGTGGCAGGCTTCCATTGACTAAAGTTGCCTGTACAGGGCTTGGGCTACCAATTTGGACCGTCATGCTATCCTGACAGCCATTGTTGCTACTTACGGTAACGCTATAGCTGCCGGCACAAAGTCCGCTAGCCGTAGCTGTCGTTTGACTGCCTGCAGCGGCATCCCATAAGTAGTTGTAGTTAATGGCCAAACCAGAAAGCGGTAAAACCGTGGCAGAGCCATCGCAGCTAGCCAAACAGCTTTCATCTCTTTGAGAGGCCAGCTGAAGCCCTAAGGCATTGGTACTATCCACAAAAACACTATCAATAGCAGAGCAGCCTCCAGGTCCAGAAGAAGTGACCGTAACGGTATACCAGCCCGGACTCAGGTTGGTAATGATAGAGTCTACAGCCCCATTGGACCATTGGAAACTAAAGGGAGGGGTTCCCCCCACGGTAGTTGCCGTGGCTGTACCATTATTGCTGCCACAACCCGAAGGGGTAGCCGTTGGCATGGCCACTGGGCTAGTTGTCGTCTGAATCATGAAGGTCCCATTATTACTTCCACCAAGGAAATTAAAGCCTCCATCAATTTGGACAATATAAGGGGTGTTGGGTTGTAGGTTGTTATAAGTAAAGGACCAGTTGATGGGCTGGGTCATGCAGCTATTAAAGCTCTGGCAATCTACCAACACATCGGGGTTGTTATCGCAAGGGCTGCTATCCTGAAAGAAAGATATATTAAAGCCATCACCAGGCACGGTACCACCAATACAGTTTCCACTAGAGGTGGCGTTAATGATACTTAGGGTTACTGCACTACCATTACAGTCTGATACAAAGTAGTAGTAAAGAGAGTGCTCTGGATCATCGCCTTCTCCACATTCAAAGTAGCCAGGCGCGCCGCCTGCAACCCCTTCTCCAGTGGCAGAGGCTGTATTGAAGCAGTAGGGAACATTGGGTTGAATCGGGTAGGCAATGGCATTGAGGCAGTTGTCGGCCCCACAGCCCTCTGATATACAGAGCTCAAAGTTTTCATTATCATCATCTCCGCCATCATTGAAGACTTGGAGGAGGACCTGGCTGCCTGGAGGGGCCGCAATTTCAAAGCCGACATCTCCGCTAAGGCCACCTGAACCACAGGCAATTTGTTGGAGGTTGCCGCAGCCGCCAGTATAGGCCACTACCACAAGGTCCGAGAAGTCGCCAATAGGAGAGGAGGAGCTAATGCCATCATCATTTCCTTCTACCAAAGCCACTCCACTGGTGGGCATAGTAAAGCTATACCAAGTTTCTCCACAGTTTTGGCCACAGCTAGTTGCTTGGCTAGCGGTAGGAACGCCATAGTTGTAGCTATTCCAGCTGCCGCTGCCATTGGTGCAAGATTCTGATTGAACGGGAAGGTTAATTGCATTTTGGCAATAGTTATTGATAGGTTCGGGGTCATTGGGTTGTCCTGTACCAAAGAGAGGTTCCATATCTCGAACCCGAATGCTAAATTCTCCTTCTCGATTGAGGCCTTCTCCATCTACTTGAATAAAGTAGATATTGCCAGGGGTCAAGCAGGTCGCCTCGACATTTTCGGTGATAATCGCAGTGGGCAGGTTCGAGCCATCGCTTAGGCTGAGCTGGCCTGTACAGCTATTGCTAGAAGAGCCAAAGATATAGACCTCGGGGTCAATGCCAAAGATAGGATCATTGCTTTCTACCTCAACTTCTACACGGCCCGAAGGCGGAGCTGTAAACTGGTACCAGACGGTATGCTCGGCATAGCCGCCCAAACCGGGCTCGCCCAATTCTACATTTGCACATTCATTGGTCTCATTGCCTAAAGTGGCAAAGCTGCCCGTGGGGAGACCAAAGTCATAGGCATCACAGATATTATTATTATAAGGGAAGGTCGTGCTTCCGCCATCATCTTCAATTTCTATAGTAAAGTAGCCTTCTTCTACCCCAAAGTAATCCTCTTGTCCGTCTACTTGTAGGTAGTAGGTGGCCCCTGGAACCAAGCAAGTAATGCTCATCGATTCATCGTTTAGCAGAGGATCGTAATCACTGCCCATCTCTAGCCAAGGTCCAGCACAAGTTCCGCCCGGACTATACCAGAGCGCAAGCTGTAAGTTGGGGTTGTCGCCTAAGTTGGCAGGGTCTGACTCTAAGCTGATGCTGATGTTCCCAGAAGTCGGAGCCTCAAAGCTAAACCAAACGGTTTCATCGGCGGCAAAGGCCGAAGGGTTAGGCTCATTGGGCTCTACGGTAGCACAGTAGTTATTGTAACTAATGTTATTGTTGATGCTGCCCCCATTGGGCACAGCTCCCAAAGGCGTGGCATTGCAAATATTGTCGTTGGCAGGGAAGGCGCCAGCCCCATCATCTTCAATCTCAATCGTAAAATAGCCCTCTACATCGATGAGGGAACCATCTACTTGGACCCAATAGGTTTCTCCAGGGAGCAAACAAGTTAAATTGACTTCAGCATCAAAACTGAGAGTGGGATTGTCTACCCCCTCTTCCAAAAGTTGTAGGTTGCCTGTACAGCTGCCATTAGAAGAACGGTAAACGGCTAGTTGTAAGTCTACGCCATTCCCCTGGTTATTGGGGTCAGACTCTAGGCGAATGCTGACCTCCGAAGAGGCACTAGCCCCCGCATGTGTAGGCGCCTGAAAGCTAAACCAAACCGTCTGCTCAATATTAAAGGGAGAGGGCTCTCCGGGCTCTGTTTCTGCACAGAAATTAGAATAGTTGATATTGTTGTTGATGCTGCCCCCAATAGGTACAGCCCCCAAGGCTTCTGCATTACAAATGAGGTCGTTGGTCGGAATGGGCACCGAGGGCGCCTGACTAATCGTCAAATCAAAGTAACCCTGCACATCCAAAAAGGAACCATCTACCATGATGAAGTAGGTCTTGCCTGCGTCCAGACATTGTACGTCCATGTCTTCATCAAAGAAGCCGGGATCATAATCACTTTCTATCTCACTGAGAATACCCGTACAGCTATTATTAGAGGATTCAAAAACGGCTAGCTGAATATCAATGGCATCTTGAGAACTAAAGGGCGTAGAGGTGGTGGCCGAAATGTCTACCGCATAAGGCCCTCCTGTAGCCGGAGTGGTAAAGCTGTACCAAACAGTCTGATCAGCATCAAAGTCATCTGGATTGGGGTCGCCAATGGCATCTGCACAAAGGTTGTGCTGGTTCATGATGCTTTGTGGCCCGTTCGTAAAGGGATCCCCTAAGGGAATGGCATTACAGATGAGGTTGTTGGGCGCTACGGGAATAGGCGGTATTTCTGTAATGGTAATGTCAAAATAGCCTTCTTCTGGGTCTAAGATGGCCAAATCTGCCCCATTGACTTGTACATAATAGATCTGCCCCGGGTTTAAGCAATAGACCTCTAGGTCCAAATCAAAGACAACTAGATCGTCGCCGCTGTTCATTTCTCGCCAACTGCCCGTACAACTGGCCGCTTCCCAAACGGCTACTTGCAGATCAATAGGGTCTACGCCATTAAGAGGATCGTCTGAGCTGAGTTCTATTTCTACATTGCCACTAGCAGGGGCCGTAAAGGTATACCAAACGGTCTGATTGGGGTTGAACGCTCCCGGATTGGGCTCTCCAGCTCCTGTTGCACAGAAGTTGTTTTGGCTGCCATGTTGCGGGCCGGGACTTGTTCCAATTTGTCCCCCTGTTGGGTCGCCCAAATAGATGGCATTACAAGGGTCGTCATTTGTGGCAGGAGGATCTCGAGGGTCTCCATAAACCTCTAGGTCAAAGATACCTTCTTGGAGGTCGGGGTCAAAAAGAGCGCCCTCTCCATCTACCATCAAAAAGTAGGTTCTGCCTGGAGTAAGACATTCTACTTCCATATCTTCATCCCAGAGCACTCCAATCCCTTCATGCTCACTCTGTATTTCGGTCAAGGGGTCGGTACAACTTTGGTTGGCAGCATCATAAACTACTAGTTGTAGATCAATTTGGTCAGAGCCAAAAAAGCTTTGGTTTTCTGCCCGAATCTCTACTTTACCCGAGGGCGGAGCCACAAAGGTATACCAAACCCCACGGTCATTTCCCCAGTTGTTGGGGATGGGCTCAAAGAGGTTGTCTGCACAGTAGTTGTTCTGATCGGTTAGTCCAACGCTGCTGCCAGGCGCAGGGGCCCCCAGAGCAATGGCATTACAAATTTCATCATTGGGCGCAGGCGGAATCCCGCCATCTCGTACTTCTAGGTCAAAGATTCCATCTATATTTAAGGTAGAACCATCCACCATGACATAGTAGATGCGGCCAGCTTCTAGGCAGCGCACATCTAGTTCTTCGCCAAATCCCGTTGGGTCATAATCACTGGCTATTTCGCTAAGGCTTCCCGTACAGTTGTTGGTCGAGCTGCTATAAAGGGCAAGCTGAAGGTCTACCGCATCGGTCCCAAAAGGGGCCGGTTGGTCACTATTGGCCTCAATAATCACATGCCCAGAGGCGGGGGCCTCAAAGGAGAACCAAACGCCCTGCTCATTGCTCCAATTGCCTGGAACGGGCTCGTTGGCATTGCTCGCACAGAGGTTCGATTGGCTGAGGGCGTTGGTTTGTACTTGCCCCCCAGTAGGAACAGGCCCCAGATGACTGGCTGCACATATGCTATCGGCTGATTGCTGTACGCCAAGGTCAAAGATTTCTAGACCAAAGTAGCCTTGGCCGCCATCGGTAAAGGGGATGCCACTATCTTCGCCATCTACCAAAAGGAAGTAGGTGGTATTGGGCTGCAGACATTCTACGCTCATTTCTTCATCATAAAGGGCACCAGCGCCCTGATAGTCTTCGGCCACTAGGCTAAGGGCGCCATTACAACTGCCATTAGAGCTTTCATAAAGGGCCAATTGTAGGTCAATGCCATCGCCTAGGTTTTGAGGGTCCGAGATGGCCTCAAAACGGAGACTAGCACTGGGGTTGGGGCCAGTGGTAAACTGAAACCAAACGCCTTGCTCATTGGCATTGCCCCAGGGACTAGGTTCTAAGGTATTTGTTGCACAGAAGTTCCCGTAGTTGCTCAGTCCATTATCTCCAATAGAGCTATTACTATTAAGGGTCCCCAGGTTGATAGCATTACAAATTTGATCATAGGCTTGACCCGCATTCACAAAGCTTCCCGTTGCCCGAATCGTAAAATCTACCTGCCCCCAACTGCTATTTCCACAACAGTTTGGAATGCTCAGGCTATAGTTGAGGGAGGTCCCTGGGGCGGGGGTAGCAAAGTTCTGACAAATCTGGGCCAAACAAGTCTGGTCCACCACACAAGCGGCTCCATCATCCTCAAAGGCCCTAAAGCAAAGTTGGATATTAGCAGGATAGTCTGTTGCACAAATAAATTCTTCATCATATTGGCGGTTTGGAGCATCAGTAAAGCAAGCCCCCGATTGCGGGTAGGTGGTCCAACCTTGGCTCTCTACATTAACCCGCCATTGTGGGTCGGGACTACCACCAAAAATCCCATCTGTACAACTGGTCCCAGCCGTTCCAGAGTTGATAATCACTTCTAGACGAACTTGGGCCTGCAAGCTCCAGCCGCAGAGGAACAGAAGGCCAAATAGATAAATATGTCGCATATAGCTGTTTTTTGTCCAACAAAATCGAAGGCTAAAAATAAGAAATCCTTAGCAGTTCTTCACTAAACGTTTATTTTCTGCCTGCTTGTTGCCAAGGATCCTGTTTTTTTTGGGGCCTCCGCAGCAAAGCTGCGGCGCTACGTTTCGGGGCTCGCTGCTCGCTCGGCCCTGCGCGGGCTGCGCCCGCTGGGTCTGGCCTTCAGCCACCCCTGCACATCGCTAGGCCGTTTGGCCTTCGGCCATGGCGGCTTTGCCGCTATCTGCAGCCTAAAGGCCGCAGCCATTCTTGTTGGGCCTTGGTCTTTCTCGCCGCAGCGGCTTAAAAGCCCCTGCTTTGTTTGTGGAAAGGAGGTATTTGGTTTTCAGGTCCTGCGGCTTTTAAGCTGCAGGCCAGTTGTTGCTGAGGAGCGGGCTCTGCTGTTCCTAAATTGGCTGCTGGTTTCAACCTGCAGCCACAGCGAGCAGGCGGCGAAGCCGCCGCAAAGGAGCGAAGCGACTGGCCTAGGGGCCTGAAAGGGTGCCGCGCAGCGGCAGACCCAGCCAGCTTGCTGGCGCAGGGCCGAGCAGACCTGCGAGCCCTGCAAGGGCCCGGCCGCCTTTGGCGGCAGGCCCCAAAAAATAGTATCTTTAGACCTCGTTCTTTGAAATGCGCAAAAGCCCAGAAATTGGCTCAGGGCATCATACTACGTACTTTAGAGAGCTAGATGGGCGGATGGGCCGCTGGTGGTCTGCGGACCCCATTACCTTCCCGCATCAATCGCCCTATAATACCTTTGATGGAAATCCGATCTATTATACGGATGCTTCTGGGGCAAGTGTGGGTTATCCGGAAAAAGAAGAGTCTTATAAAGCTACTGTATCAACGGAAATTAGCTCTACCTCTTTTGCGAGGAGTTATGTGGCTTTACTGTCTGATATTGTAACTCCTCCAGAAGAAGGGTCTCAAGAGGAGGCTGATTTAAATCGAGGATTAGAAAACCCTGAGTTTAGGGCATATTACAATATATTAAATGCTTCTCGGAATGTTTATACATATAGAAGAGTAGATGATGATGGAAAAGCTGTTAAAACTGGGGAAAATGAAGATGGCTCATATAATATAGAAATTCGTTATAACATAAAAGAAATTGATAATTGGTATGGGTTACCTCGGTATTATGCATTTTTTGAGGAAACAGCTCATTTAGTTGACTATGAAGGAGGACGTTATAGGATGTTTTTTCAAGATGATGGAGAATTAGGTGTAGGAGGAGGTCCTACATATGCTAATCAGTTATTTCAACAGTATTTGGCTGACCCCAGTCTGACTAGACAAGAAGCTAGAAATAGAGCATTAACTGAGTATCGCGACGGTCAAATAACAAATTTTATAGAGTCAGAAGTTTCTGCTAAATTATTTGCTATGAGATATGCCGGACCTGCACAAATAACAACTACATTATCAAGCACTGGAGTGAATATTTTTAGAGGGCTTGATATGGGAAGAACTTTTGTAGAAGGTGTTGAAATAAATTTGACTAATTCTTTTGGAGCTCAGGTGCAAGACCTTTTAGTAAATCCAACAGAAGAAAATGTATTAGAAGCAAAACGGTTGCTTAGGTCTGTAGATTTTGAAAACGATTATAGAGTTGAATTTACTTGGGGAAGAAGAGGAGAGGGGGAAGTTAATCTAGCTCCAGTTTATAGAGCTGTTATTGGAAATAGAAATTAAATTTTGTGTAAAAATGTGAATATGAAGTTTATTGGAATAATAATTATAACGTGTATCTCTTTTTATGAGATAAAAGCCCAAGAACCAATAGTTGAGTATATAAGAGTTAAGAATTTTGTAAGGTATTTTTATATAGGAACGCAACAAATAAAAGCAGAAGGAAAAATAAATACTACCTTACAGAAGGTTGGGAAATGGAAATACTTTTATAAAAATGGAGATTTACGAGGTGTTTCTTTTTTTGATAAAGACGGTGATAAAAAGGGAGTTTGGGTGTATTATAAATTAAATGGAGACGTTGAAAAGAAAATTAAAATTAGAAAGGGTGGGGGGATTGTTATTGAGGATAGTAATAAAAGGAAGATTTCTTTAGAAGAGGTAGAGGAACCTATACTTTTTAAGTGGATGGATGTTCATTCTTATGAGTAGCCCCATCTGTATTGATTTGCCGTTGGGGCCTCCCGCCTTCGGCGGGCGGTTACTCCCGTTGGTCGTCGAACTGCGGACTAAAGTCCTTGTTGTCGTTTACTTCGTCGAACTGGCGCCTCTTCGAGGCTGGTTGTCGGGGCTCGCTGCTCGCTCGGCCCTGCGCGGGCTGCGCCCGCTGGGTCTGGCCTTCGGCCACCCCTGCACATCGCTAGGCCAGTCGCTTCGCTCCTTCTAGACGCAAGAAATTAGTCTCGCTAGTTATGGGTCGATGGTTTCAACCATCGGCTCATTTTTATTGCGTTTGCTGTGGCCCCCTATTCATAGCATCCTAGGCTAGAATAGAGCTCTCCTTCAAAGGGGCTTGATTTTTCTGTTCGATGGACTTATCTTAGTCCTTAACGGTCTAATACCTTAAAGAAAAATAGATGAATAAAATAATAGCTTATCCGAGAATACCTGCTTTAGAAGAGAGGAAGATGGAGTGTTTAGGTGAAGATGTAGCAGTCGTAAATCAAGAGCCATATAAAAAATGGTTTATCAAAGCGCTACCTTCTCGCTTAGAGATAGTGCGTAGGCTAATATTACGCAAAGAGCTGGATTACAGTTATGAATCCCTATATGAATGCTTTTCTTTTCTAAAGGAGCATTTAGTGAAGCGGGAGACAACTGAAGAAGAAAATTTAAAGCTGAAAGAAGAGCTTCCAGTCTATTATCGAGATTCATTTGAGCCGCAGAAGTATACGATCTTGAGCCCCACTTATTCCATAGCTTATGATATTGGAATTTATTGGGGAGAAATTATGATTAGGAAGTTTAATAAGCAATGGAGTATTTATGAAGATGAAGAGGATTATCAATATGGTTATCCCATAATTGATTTAGAGTCTAAAAGACATAATGTGGTTTTTTGTCCTATTTGGGCAATGTCAATTATAGCTACAAAAATTGCTCAAGATGATAGTGGATTAGCTGCTTTTAAGGCTTCTGTAAAGACTTGGGATGAAGATTTTTTAAATGCGTAATTTTTTTGTTGGGAGTAAGGATAACTCTGCTTGGTCTGGCCTACGGCCACCCCTGCACATCGGTTACTCCCGTTGGTCGTCGAAGACGCCCTAAAGGGCTTGTTGTGGCCTGCGGCCCTAGGGGCCTGCTATATGGACTGTAGGTTGAAACCTACAGCCAATTAACGAATGCATTTTTGTGTTCAATGGAGGGTTAAAACCCTCCATAAATAAACATTTTTCAGTCCGTGCTTTCTTCTTCGGCGGCTGGGCAGTTTTGGGCCTATGGGCTTCAGCCCATGGTTGTGGGGCTATGCAAACTAGCGGGCTAAAGCCCTTGTTTGCTGTTTATTACAACTCATTATGAGCCGATGGTTTTAACCTTCGGCTCATTTTATTGTGCTTAGTATGGCCGCTTTTGTTGCTGTGGGTTTTAACCTACAGGTATATTTAGCCCTTTTTTGCTGATGGAGCCTAGTGGAACAGAAAATCCCCTCGAATGAGGGGATGGCGTTTTTTTCGATAGCCTAGGGCCTTGGCCCTAGGCAGCAAAAGAGGCGCACACAAGATTTTAATATTAGTCCCTCAACTTTTTCTGGGGGGTGAAAAAGGAGAGATAAAGAAAGTGTCTTTTAGTGGCTGGGTAGCTTTGGGCCGAAGCTTAATGGAAAGCTATAAGTAGAAAAAGCGAACAAGGACTTTAGTCCGCTAGTTCGCTCAAGTCTACAACCCTGGGCTTCAGCCCAGGGCAGAAATAATAGTAATCGTTTTCATTCCTGAATTTTAGTGTGGAGTTATTTTGGGCCCATGGGCTGAAGCCCATGGTTGCGGGTCTATGCAAACTGGCGGGCTAAAGCCCTTGTTTGCTGATGGAGCCTAGTGAAACAGAAAATCCCCTCGAATGAGGGGATGGCGTTTTTTTCGATAGCCTAGGGCCTTGGCCCTAGGGTTCCTATGAAATTTATGGGGGAGAAAAACAACCCTTGTTCAAAGCGGTAGAGGATTTTAATCCTCTCCGCACTATAGATGTAGAATGGGGTTGTTGTATGGCTGCTGGTTTTCAACCTGCAGCCACAGCTAGCAGGCGGCGAAGCCGCCGCAAAGGAGCGAAGCGACTTGGCCTAGGGGCCTGAAAGGGTGGTCGTCAGGCCAGACCCAGCCAGCTTGCTGGCGCAGGGCCGAGCAGACCTGCGAGCCCTGTAAGGGCCCGGCCGCCGCAGGCGGCAGGCCCCAAAAAAATAAACATGGATATGTGTATAAAAAGATTCCTCAACTTATTCTTATGGCTACTGTTTTTGGGCCTATCATCTTGTCAAAGAGTGCAAGTAGAGCTAGATTTTGAGCAGGCCGCCAATGAGTTGATGCAGCAGCATTATCATGAAATCGGGCCTATTAGTGATTATTTGAGCCAGAAGCAGTTTGCGGCAAATGCAGCGGCTATCTATAGGGCGAAGAGGAAAGAGCTGGGCGCCAAAAGCTTCTTGAGGGTCTTAGATTACCCTGAAGACTGGGAGGCGCTTAGCGATTTTGAGCAGTTGTTATTCTTGCAAAATAATGCTGATTTAAGGCAACTTATTGCAGAGGATTATGCCGTTTTTGAGCAAACAGTGTTTTTAAATAAGGTTTTGGCAGGCTCAAAAAAACGTTTAAAAGATTGGGGCAAAGAGGATGTTGATGCCTTTAAGCGACTAATTTTACAGCTAGATTGGGGGAAAAGCAAACAAGCATTTTTTGTAGATAATAAAGCAGATCCAAGGCTTTCGACTTACTATATAGATCCCTATGAGGCAGAAGCTGTTGTCTTGGCTGGTCGAGATGATAAACAAGCTGTTTTTGCTTTATTCTTATTGGATAAGCTGCTTTTGGAGGAGGAGATGAGCCGGGCGAGCAAGCATAGCTATTTGCTTTGTTATCAGACTGTTCATTTGAAGAATCGCAAGGGTCAGCAGTTGCATGATTATGGAGATATACTTTATCGCTATGAGCTGGAGGAGAAGGAGGGGCAGCTATTGGTGAAAAAGCATTTTTTGAATGATTATAAGCTATTTATTCATTGAAAAAAATAAGTTATGCGTTTTTTGCTTTCTGCTTGTGCTTGGCTGTTGCTCCTTGCTTGTCGGTCAGAGGTTAATCAATTATCGGAACTAAAAGAAATAGACCAAACAATCATTGATGCAGTAATTCCGGCGTCAATAGGGACAGAAGCTGCCTTAATTTTTTATGAGACTCATTTGTCTACTCGGCGAGTTTGCTACCTGCAAAAGTCGGATAGCAGCTGCTGTTGTTATTATTTGGAAGAAAAAGAAAAAAGCGAGAAAGGCCGTTTAGTAGCTAGTTATGCAGATGAGCAAACTTATCGTTTGCGTCAGCTTTATTTGATGCAGAAAGCTTGTTTTAAGTTGGATAAATTTAGCTATCGAGGCTTTTGGGAAAAGCTAAAATTAGAAAAAGGTCTATCTTTGAAGCCGCAAGAAAAAGCAGCAGCCCCATCAAATTATTTGGCTCGTTTTGCCCTGATTGAAGTAGCGGATAAGCAGCACATTTTTGTAGAAAATTACTTTTTGGAAGAAAAGGTTAATCTAGAGCATATTCCAACTCGCTTTTTAATGCTTTATGATGAATTAAATCAGTTTTTGCGAAATGAGTCTTGGGAGAGGGACTAAAACAACTTAGTCCCTCAGCTTTTTCTGGATTTAGATCCAAAATAACAGTTTATGGAAAAATTGATTGCTGGAGATAAGGTTCTTCTTGTTCTGATGCTACATTTGGTTAGTAGCAATTTTAAGATAAAGAGTTTTTATTTAATGTTTAAGGCTTTCACTAAGATGGGGGTATTTGTAGATCTACCTTTTTTCTTTCAAAAGCTAGAATGTGAGGCATATGTTCAGCTTTATGAGAAGACTTCAACATTAGAATTAGGGCAGTATGAAATGACCGATAAGGGCAGAAAGCTTCTTGATGAAATACCAACAAAAGAGTTAGTGAAATACCTTGAATTGTTTGAAGAATTTAATTTAGAGGGATTTCAGTTTTTTATAAAAGAGAAGGACGCTAGTTAAACTCGAACTTTAGTTCTCTAAAGTCTGACCAAAGCTTATAAGCATGGAAATAAAATACGCTGTAGTTGGCCTTATATTAAAAGGTGATGATCAAGGTAAATATGTTAAAATAGAGGATGATACTAGTGGTAGTACTGGAGGAATCTACATCTTAATTTCAGATGACGAGTTTTTTACTAAAAACGTGTTTGATGACTGGCTTCTAAGTAAAGATGATATCCTCGAATATGTTGAAGAGTCTAGATGGACAATTCAATGGAGATAGCTGTTTCTCCATGTAAAGTACTCGTTATTTCATTTCTTTGAAAGTCCTTTAAAATGCAGAAACAAGAAGTGCTGATGCGTATTCAAATTTTAAATGAGCTTAATGCCGTAAAGTTGGAAGTTGCTGCTAATCAGTAAATTATGATTTATGCAACAAGGCCATTATGCTGCCTGGTTGTGCCTGTCCTGAATTAAAATTTTCATTTTCAGACTTAAAAGTTCGGTTTACTCATGGAGTAAAGACATTAGATGAGCTAAAGCAAATTTGGAGTGAAGATTAGTCGTTTTTCGCTATAGTTTTTTGTAGCAAGCACTAACTAGTGGAAAAATAGCTTATTGGGATAACTTTTTGGGGCCTCCCGCCTTCGGCGGGCGGTTACTCCCGTTGGTCGTCGAACTGCGGACTAAAGTCCTTGTTGTCGTTCCGGGGCTCGCTGCTCGCTCGGCCCTGCGCGGGCTGCGCAGATCGCTAGGCCAAAAAAAAGCGAAACTTGCAATTCAGCAAGTTTCGCTTTGCGCAATTCAGCTCATCCGCCTAAATACCAAAGAGCTCGGCATCTACAAAAAACTTAGTGTAGATATTTAACTCATGGTCTTGGCTAATCGCCTCATCGGTTACGGCATTGATTCTTAAGCTAAATTCATCTGCCTTGATGTATTCTTGAAGGTCTACGCCAGTGGTGGTCAAGCTCAATGACTCTCCAGCCGCTACATCTACCGAATCTTGGTAGGCAATCCGCGTTTCGCCTAAGCTATCGGCAGAAATAAAGACCTCAATAGACTCTAGAAAAGAAAAATCGGCCCCAGAAGGACTGTTAATCGTCAAGGTCATTTCGGTCAATTGAATTTCTTCAATCAAATCCTTACGGGTGTCATTAGACTCAAAAGTAGAAGTCGAGCTGGTATTGATAGCAGGAGTAGAGACATCAAAAGGAACTTGCACCCCAAAGGTAGAGGGAATAGTAACGGTAGTATTGTAGTCTAGATTAAACTGCGTCAATTTTTCGACATCTTCACAAGAAGACAAAAGGCCTAAGCTTAGAAAAAGGCCAAGGAAATAAAATGCAAATCTTTTCATCTTGTTAGTTTTTGGGCCTAAAGGCCAAGTTATTTATAAATTTTAAGGCGATCGCCCTTATAGATGGTATTCTTGCTTTTATTGTTCCATCTTTTCAATTCCTGAATGCTCACATTGTATTTTAAGCTAATGGAATATAAGGACTCTCCACGTTTAACGATATGTGTGCGGTATTTGCCAGTAGCTGCAGCAGGTTTTTGATTACTTTTTGTCGTTTTCTGGCTCATCGCCTCCGATTTGGGCTTTCCTCCATTTCTTAAGACGGCCTGTTCTTCTTTAAGTTTATCTATGCGGAAAAAGAACTCATTTTCTTTGGGGTTTTCCTCTAGCCAAACCAAGCTATTTTGCAAAGCCTCAAAAAAGAGGTCTCCTTTTAGCCGATAACCTTTTACCGTGAGGTGAACCATGTCGGGCTGGGCCAAACGGCTTTTGGTCCAATCTAACATTTTGCGTTGGCCACCAGAAATCCAGTACCAATCAAAGAGCGCACACTTTTTATCATAGGCAATTTTGTGCATCATATCCGAGAAAGGCTCTCCCGACATGCAGTTCTTTTTCTTCCAGAAAAGGTCTTGCGTGCTGGTCAGGATAATACAAATATCGGGCACGGCCTTGCGCATCTTATCAATGATGGTTTTGATTTCACTTTCAAGCTTAGGATCAATCTTATCATAATAGAGATAATCATTGGTCCCAAAATCAATAATGGCTACATCGGGCTGTAGATGGGGCAATTGCTCCCAAAGCAATACCTGATTGAGCAAAGAGTTGTACTTGGCCGCTCCTACTCCAGCATTATGAACCACTACGCCCTTATCGGCTTCATCCTCTAGACTCATGCCATAAAACTCAAACTCCGACTCATATTTATTGCGGCGAACAATATGTAGCGTCAGCTTTTGGTCTGTAATAGCAGGTAGCTCTACCTCAATGTAAGGCTCGCGGCTAGAAGCATCCACAATAACGGGAATTCTCTTGCCACTGGTTTCTACCACAATATCAAAGCTGCGGATATCTCGCTTGCAAAAGATTTTTAGCTGGCGGTAGTTTTTGGGAACCGGCTTTTTAAACTCAAAAACCAGACTGCTATTGGCCTGTTCGGTCCGGCAGCTCATCCCCCGAATCCCCAAAGGCAGTTTGAGCCGCATCCGAAAGCTGCGCTCCGCAATCCATTTGCCCGTATGCTTGCTTTTATACTCTATAGAAGAATAGGTTCTGGCGGTAGAAGTCGGAAACATCAGCCCACGACCCGTTGCCCCATGTACTTCCTGCATCCGCTTTCGGATTTGGCCAGGCAAGGCATCATTCTGACAATGGGAATCGCCAAAATGAATGACAGTCAATTTCTCCTTATCGGTCCGTTTCCACTTTTGGCGCAAGATCTCTAAGGCGTCGCGGTTATAAAACTGCAGCATATTGAGCTCTGGATGCATCCAAGGGTATTTAGACAGATCCACCTTTGTAGTCGGCGTGAATTTTACAGCTTCGGGCTGTGCCTGACAAGCCTGTTGTGCAAAAATGAGGAGGAGTACGGCAAAAAAACTAATTCGTCCAAACATGAATTCTTCTATTTTAGGCGGTTGAGCAGTTATTTTTTAAGCTCGAAAAACAAGCGCAAAGCAAGCGCTTCGGCTTAGCGCTGTGAAGGGGTGGCCGAAGGCCAGACCGAGCTTTTTTGAGCAAAGCGAAAAAAAGCGAAGGGCCGAGCAGACCTGCGAGCCCCGCAACATAGCGACCCGAGCAAAGCGAGGGGAAGCCCCAAATTAAAACAATTAAACAGGCTGCTGAGTTTCTAATTCTGGGGTAAACTATCCCATTCTTCTTTGGCATTTTCGGCGGCCTGCTCCGCCAATTCTTTTTGTTTTTTCAGGTAGAGCTCATTGTACTTCTTCGCCTTGCCAAAGTGACGCGAAAGGAAGTCGCCCATCGGAAACATTTTCTGGCGAGCAGGCACTGCATGAGGTGCACAAACCCCGCCCTTTGTCAATAAACGCTTAATCATCTTTACATGTGAAGGCGTATTGGCCGAAAAACTATTGTGGAAGAGGATCAGGTCAGTTACCTTGTTCTTTTCCATAAAGTCCATCAAATTCCCCTTAAAATAGCGGTAATCGATCACATAAGTTCGCTCAAAATGCGAGGGAATATAACTGGCAAATGGATTACCATAAGAGTTTTTGACCACCAAAGCTCGGCGATGATTGGAGGTATCCTGCTCGCTAAAGACACAGATAGCGGGATAATCTCCCCCCAAAAAGACCCCATATGCAGCCCCGCCTTTGGCATTTTCTATATACAGACGGCTGCCCGCCAAACGGCTATAATCGGCCCCGACCAAACGGTAGGTTTTGTGGCGGAAAGGGATTTTAAAGTACTCTACCGAATCGCCTTTTTCCTTCAGGCGTTTGTCTCTAGTTTTGAGGTAGAGCGATCCCAAAAAGTTAGGGATGGTCCCCTGTTCCATTTCCTCAATCGGAATCGCTTTCAGGCCAGCCTCATCGCAAAAGGCTTTGTAGGCATAATAGGCCCCCCGGCCCGTCCAATGATGGTCCGTATTGAAAAACAAATATTCGTCTTTATGCTTAAAGAGCTCGGTGGTTATATCAAAGGCATGCACGGCAGAGTCCAAATAATGATAGATGGTGTCAATGTTTTTTCGCTCCGAAACAGCCTCCTCTATGTATTCTGAAGGCAGATAAAACTCGCCATGGGTGGGCGTAACGCCACAATGCAATTGGATCCCTTTGGGCGCCAACTTCTTTTGGTATTCGTTCACCACTCTGGCCCAAAGCTTAGCGGTGTTGCGGCTACCGCCAAACATCTGTATCGCCATGCCTTCATAGATGAGTAAACCTCGGCTAAGGCGCTGTACATCAGAGGCAAAGCCCTCGTTTTCAAACAGATTGTTGGCGCTGCTGTCTTGGGCCAATGAATCGGCCCCGACTAGCTGTAAACTATCGCCTTGTAGGCTATCGTTGGCCGCAGCAATGGCCTCTATGCCCGCATCCATGTCTACTCCTTCGGCATAAAACTTTACATCTTCATTAGCAAAGCCTCGGTGGTTTTCAATAAACTTTGCAACAGCCACCCAACGCTCCCGAAAAGGAAAATTATCCGAGAAATGAAGGTCCAAACTGTCAGTGTAGCCCCCCGCAAATAATTTTTCGGCAGAAAAAGAAGGCATAGGCGCCAACTCCCGCTTCTCAATTTCAGAAACTTGCTGCTTGGGCAAAACAAAAAACAAAATGCCTAAAACCCCCAAGGGGATCATAAACAAAATGGCATTCAAACGATATGGATAAGGGGTGTGCATAAGCTAGAAACGATAATAAATGAAGGGATTGAAGGAATCGCCAACCAAAAGGGCCATAGATACAAGAAGCAAGATCAATTGGATGAGCCCCAAGGACCACCAATAAAGCAAGCCCGACTGAAAACGCAGTTTGTTCTCAAACCATCTTCCAAATGGCGGATAAATGGGCAAACAAAGCAATACCGCCAAAGCCAACCAATAGGCATGCTCTTTCAAAACAAGACCTAGCTTGAAGTTCCAAAGCGCATTTTCACTGGCGCCTACCATGATTTCAAAGAATTGGAATAACTGACTGCTGTCCTCAAAGTAAAAAAGCACCCAGCTAAACATGACCGCTATCAATAAATATGCATGACTGAAAATAGCCGGCAAACGCTTAAAGATTTTATTCAAAATTAAACGCTCCAATAAAATCAAAACACCAAAATATAAGCCCCAAAAGACAAAGTTCCAACTGGCGCCATGCCAAAGGCCCGTCAAAAACCAAACAATAAACAGGTTGAGGTAGCCCCGCAGTTTGCCCTTGCGGTTTCCCCCCAAAGGTATATATATATAGTCCTTGAAAAAACTCCCCAATGACATATGCCAACGCCGCCAGAAGTCTGCAGTGTTCTTCGCAATATATGGATAATTGAAGTTCTCGTAATAGTGAAAGCCAAACATCCTCCCCAAACCAATCGCCATATCAGAATAACCCGAAAAGTCATAGTAGATCTGCAAGGCAAACATCAAAATCCCAAACCAAGCCTCGGCAACCGTAATGGTAGTCAGATCTAATGGATTGCCCCCATCGCCCAAATACAAAACAGCCAAACCACCCGCCACATTGGCAATGAAGACTTTCTTAAACAACCCAATGCAAAATCGCAAAATGCCCTGACTAATATCATAGGCCGTTTCTTTTCGGTTGTTAATGTCGTCCTCAATATCCGAATACCGAACAATCGGCCCAGCTACCAACTGATGAAACAAACTGACAAACATCAGAAAACGCAGAAAACTTTTTTGCGCCTTCACCTGCCCCCTATACACATCTACAGTATAAGAAATGGTCTGAAAGCTATAAAAGGAAATCCCAATGGGCAAGGCATATTTTTTCGGCTCAAAGGCGGTCCCAAACAAGGCATTGAAGTTTTCATAAAGGAAAACATTGTACTTAAAGGTGGCTAGCAAACCCAAATTGACCAACAAAGAGGAAATTAAGCCCCATTTGGCATGGGCCGTCCCCCTAAAATGCTCAATCCAACGCCCATTGCCATAATCCACCATGGCCGAAATAATCAGCAAGATGATCCAGACGGGCTCCCCCCAAGCATAAAAAGCCAAAGAGAATAAAGTCAGCAGAATATTACGGTAGGTCTTGTTGTCTACCGCATAGTAAAGCACTAAATGCAGGGGCAGAAAGACCGTTAAGAAGATGAGGCTAGCAAATACCATTAAATACGCTTTGAAAAAGTCCAGCTTGGTCGTTAAATCATTGACCCGCAAAAGTACAAATATCTATAGTATTTATCTACCTATTTCTGCCGCTGTTTTTTATTGCTGTTTTTTGGGGCCTCCTGCCTTCGGCAGGCGCTACGCTTCAGGGCTCGCAGGTCTGCTCGGCCCTGCGGCCTGACGGCCTTGGTCTGCGGCTTCGCCGCCCCCTTTCGCATCGCTAGGCTAATATTTTGCTGCTAAGCGCCTATCCCTAAACTGTAGTAGGGTCAGTCCAGAAAAAAAAGATAGGAGATTATAGATACGCCCGGAGGGATTTGTAAACTGCAGATTAGCTCTGGCGTCACGCCAGAGGCGTTTTGCAAATGCAGATTGAGGCTGGCGTCACGCCAGAGGCGTTTTGCAACTGCAGATTGAGGCTGGCGTCACGCCAGAGGCGTTTTGCAAATGCAGATTAAGGCTGGCGTGACGCCAGAGGCGTTTTGCAAATGCAGATTGAGGCTGGCGCCACGCCAGAGGCGTTTTGCAACTGCAGATTAGCTCTGGCGTCACGCCAGAGACGTTTTGCAACTGCAGATTGACGCTAAACAACTGTTTCTCTTTATTCTGCAACTGCAAATAAACAAGATGCGGCTGTTTTGGCTGTATTTGCATAATCAGCAGCTAGCTAAACTAGCGTTTAGCGGCCGTCTTGGACCAACAAGCGCCTAGAGCATCTCTCTAGGCGCATGAAGCAGAAATTCGTCTAGAAAGGGCCGAAGGCCCGCGGCTGAGGGATGGATAGGGGGGCGGCGAAGCCGCAGACCCAGCTTTTGAGCGCAGCGAAAAAGCGCAGGGCCGAGCAGCCCTGCGAGCCCCGACACAGCCCGACCCGCCCAAAGGGCGGGGCAGCCCCAAATCAAAAAACAAAAGGACAATAAACAAGATGCTAGCGGCCCTAGACAAAATGTGCAAAGAAAAAGGCGAAAAAATATTATGCACAAAAAATTGTAGCTTTGCCAAAAAGCAATGAGCTGCGTTTAGTAGAAAAAGAATAGCTAGCGATATGAGATTAAAAAAGTATTCCTGGACCTGTTTGGGCCTTTGTTTATTGTTCCTTTTACCCTTTACCTCCTGCCGAAAAGAGCAATTCTTAACGCAAGCAGGAGCAGATCTTCGCTTTGAACTGGATACCCTCAGTTTTGATACCGTCTTTACCGATATGGGCTCGGCCAGTAGGCGATTTAAGGTCTATAATCCACACAGCCAAACCCTAAAAATTAGTCGGATTGAGCTAGCTGGAGGCGGAAGCTCTGACTTCAGCTTAAACATTGACGGCCAAAATACCTTAGAGGCAAAAGACATCGAATTGGCAGGAGGCGATAGCCTGTATATACTCGCTTCTGCCCGAATTGACCCCAATAATGGAGACGCTATACGGCTAGACTCTATTTTATTTGAGACCAACGGCAGCCAACAAAAGGTCTACTTAGAGGCCTATGGCTGGAACGCAATTTATGTTGGCCGAAGAGGCTACCAAACTCGCTTTGTCAATGAGCAAATCCAGCTAACCCCCGATACCCCCTATATCTTTTTGGGCCAACTCTACTTTGACAGCAGTTCGGTATTGACCGTGCCTGCCGGAACAGAAGTATTCATGTTTGGGGGACCAACAAGCCGCCCCGGCGACCGAGCCACCATTGTCATCGGGCATAATTCCTCGATCAAAGTGAATGTAGGCGGCGACCTCAACCAGCCCGCCGAGTTCAAAACCCATCGATTGGAGGAGGATTATCAGGAATTACCCTTTCAGCATGGGGGAATTTACCTCACTGCCGAAAGTGTGAACAACCAAATACATGGTTGCATTATTCGCAATGCAGTAGATGGAATTGTGATTGATTCTTTGGCCCCGAACCACCCTACGGTCAAGTTAGAGCTTAAGAAAAGCATGATCTATAATGTAGACCGCAGCTGCATTTTGGCCCGTTTTAGTAGCCTTTGGGCCGAAAACTGCATCCTGGCCAACTCGAACCAATATAATTTCATCAATATTTTGGGCGGCGATTATACCTTTAGGCATTGCAATCTGATTAACTTTGGGACCAACCCCTTTGTGGGCCGCAATGAAGCTGTTTTGAGTATGCGCGACTTTGAAATCCGTTATGATGCCGATGGAAATGAATTTCCAGTTACGGCGGATCTTCGAGCTCGCTTCCAAAACTCTATCGTCTATGGCAATCAAGCTGAAGAGATTGAGCTGGGCTCTTTAGAAGACTTTAGTGGCGGCGCCCAATGGGATTATGCCTTTGAACACTGCCTACTCAAGGTAGATACCTTTGCAACGGGGCAATTCAATTGCCTCATCAATCAAGAACCTTATTTTAGAGATTTAGAACTGTATGCGTACCAAATTGACAGCAGCGCATCTCCGCTTATCAATGCCGGCATGCCGCTCAACCCGAGCCTAGCCGATGATGCAGAGAGCAAAGGGCGAGACGCCCAGCCCGATATTGGTGCCTATGAATTTTAAAAGCATGAAAACACTATTGCTCTTAGAGCCCCCTTATGCCATCTACAGCCTAGAAGTAGAAGAACTGGCCTTGCAAGAAGACTATTACTACCTTTCGCTTAGCGATTTGTTTATGCAAGAAGCGGGAAGTAAGTCGGCTTTGGGCCAAAGTTTGGGCGAACTAGACGCCAAGGCCCGTTATAAGCAGCTGATGCAAAGCAAATTGCGCAAACTCCCCCGCAACATTAAGGCGGGCTGGTTGCTAGACCCCGATTGCATTTCTTCTTTGGAGGAGGCCCAAGCCCTTAAGGAGTTGTTGGAAGAACTCAACCACCCTTTAGATGCCATTATCATTGGGCAGGCCACTGCCGAAAATCTCTTGGCGGAGGTCCCCGATTATGAGGACAAAGAAACCGCCGCCGAAGAAATCAAAGACTATTTTGTAACGCTTTTACCTGGCATCCTTCAAATTTTTCCCGAGGTTCCTCAGCTAGAGCTGAGTGAGCAAGACGACTGGAAGGCCCTACACAAGCAAATTCGCAAACTGCTCCGCGGAACGACCCAAGAAAACTAACTTTCATGTATTCCCCTTCTTCTATTAGGGCCAAAGGCTTTGTATATAGCTGTTTGGCCCTATGTTTTTTAGCCTTGGCGGCTTATAAAGCCTATTTTTTGGCCTTCACACATGATGAAAGCCTTAGCTATTTAGATTATGTGATGGGCCGCAATAGCTGGGAGGTCATAAACTTTGCTAGGGGCGCTTCGGCCAATAATCATCCGCTCAACAGTTTGTTGATGAAGGGCTGCTATACCCTTTTTGGAGCTGCAGAGTGGGCTTTGCGGCTGCCCAATCTCTTGGCGGCAGCTGCATTTGCCTATGCGCTTTGGCGAATTTTGCGGGCTTTGCCCCGCCTCTCGCTTCCGCTCTTTTTCTTGGGCGGCAGTTGGCTTTTGAGCCAGGCTTATTTCAATGATTTTTTCTCTTTGGCTAGAGGCTACGGCCTTTCTTATGGCTTTTTCTTGCTCGCTTTTGCCCAACTCTGTTTAATCAAGCCAGCAACCAAATCCTTAGCTTGGGCCCTGTTTTTTGCCTGCCTTTCGGTTTATGCCAACTTCTCTCAACTGATTCCGCTTTTGGCCCTTTTGGCCAGTTATACGCTCTATCATCTCTTGTTTAGCCAACTAGACAATAAAAAGCTTAAACAGCAATTGACGGTGATGAGCTTGGGGCTTTTGGGCTTAGCTGGCTTTATTGGCCGACCACTTAAAGGACTTATCGATCGGAAAGAACTTTACTTTGGGGGAGAAAAAGGGCTGTTGCAGGACACGATCGGCTCTTTGGCCAAACATCAATTGCAGGGCCTTGGGTTAGAACAATATAGTGTCTTGCTCTGCTATGCCTACCCCCTTTTGCTGCTTTTGGGCCTGCTCTTTTTACTCCTAAAACGCAAAGAAAATAGCCCCATTTATCGCCTTATCTTTATGAGTAGCCTCTTGCTCAGCCTCATGAGCATCGGCCATATTTTGGCCCACAAACTCTTTGGGGTGCGCTTCCTCATTGATCGTACGGCCCTCATTTATTTGCCCTTTATCCAACTGCTCAGCTTTGCGCTATTTGCGGCTTTGGTCCAAAAATGGCGGCTGCAAAGCTGGCTAGCGGGCGGTTTTTCTCTGCTGCAGCTCTACATCTTTGCGCAAAGCTGGCAGCCCCATGCCTTTCGAGAATGGGCCTATGATCAAGACAATAAAGCCATCCTTTCTTCGGTTTCCGAATTGGCCCAAAAGGAGCAAAAAACCTATAGTTTGGGGACCTATTGGCTCAATTTGCCCAGTTTCCGATACTACCAAGAAAGGGGCATTTATCCAGGCATCCAACTCATGAACTATCGCGCAGAATTTGATGCCCAAGCCCATTTCGATTTCTACTACATTTATGCGCCCTATGGCTATGAGGCCCTAAAACAGGACTATCGCCCCTATCAATCCTTTGCAGAAGGGCAACTTTTTAGGCATAAATAAAGCAAAAGGCCTAATCGCTACAGACTAGACCTTTCTTTTCTTTTGGGGCCCGCGGCCGCCCTTTTATTTGGGGCGGCCGCCGCTATGCTGCGCCGCTCGCAGGTCTGCTCGGCCCTGCGTTTTTTTTCGCTTTGCTCAAAAAAACTGGGTCTGGCCTTCGGCCACGGCTGCGCAGCGCTGGGCCATTCTGGCCTGCGGCCAGTGGGGGCTTCGCCCCCATACTTAGCGGATCCTTGGCCGAAAATTATGCTTTCTGGCGGGCAGGGGCGTAAGGACCGAATCAATGGGGGGAAAGCCCTGCCAGTAAGTAGCGGGCAAAAAGCGCTCTTGGCCAGCCCCTTGGGCCAAATTCTTTTGATTACGGAGATAAGTGGCTTTCATTCTGGCCCATTCGGCCTGGGGCAACTGGGCAAAATTGCTACTATCTGCCAAAAGGGCCGAGATAGGCAATAAAGTATAAACCCAATCGGCTACGGGCTTTTGTTTATAGTGGTGGATATGTCGCCAAATGGGGATATAGCTAGCGCCTTTGGGCTGCAGCTCTCCTGTAAAGCGGTTTTTCTGAAAATCCAGCTCTAGGATCAGCCCAATATCGGTATTGGGGCGAAACTGATTAGAGATAAAATTGCCGAGAGAGTAGGCGGTAAACTGCCCACTGCTGCTATCACGGGCCAAGGGCTGCAAAACATGGGGATGTCCCCCAATAATAAGGTCCACTCCTTCTTTTCTTAGCCAAGCTTCCCATTTTTGTTGTTCTCGGCTGGGCTGTAGTTGATACTCTAGGCCCCAATGGGCTAGGGCAACAATTAAGTCGGGCTTTTGGGCCTTAGCTTTGGCAATATCTGCTCTAAGTTCTAGGCTATCCATCAAATTGACGAGGCCAGGTTTGCGGGTTGGGATGCCATTGGTCCCATAGGTAAAAGAGAGCACGGCCAGGCGCAGCGCTACACTATCCTTTTGCAGCTCATAGACTAGCGGATAAATTGCTTTTCGTTCTGCGCTATCTCTAAAGCTGCCCGTATGGGCCAAATTTAGGCTATCCAAAACATCAAGGGTATGTTGTAGGCCATAATTAAAGTTATCATTTGTGTGATTATTGGCTGTAGACAGCAGATCGAAGCCTGCCGCCTTAATAAAATGGGCCAAGGTATCGGGCGAGCGGAACATGGGGTAGCCGCTAAAACTATTCTTATCATTTAGGGTCAGCTCCAAATTCAGGATGGCCAAATCCGCCGAATCGATGAGGGGGCGGAGATAGCGAAAAGCGGGTTCATAATCAAACTGCCCAGAGGCGGGATCATAAGCTGCGCGGATTTGGTCTCCATGCTGCATGAAATCGCCTACGGCAAGGAATCGAAAGTCGACAAAGGTATCTAGGGGGGTGGGAGCTGCTTGGCTACTGTCTTTAGTTACCGTTTGGTTTTCTACAATTTGGGTGGGTTCGCAGGCCCAAAAGAGGAGTAAGCAAAGAGAAAGGGGGAGAAAATACTTCATAGATAGATATTAAGAGAAAGGGAAAAGTTTTTGGATCTAGAGGCGCGCAGCGCCTGGCTGAGGGATGGAAAGCAGGGCCGCCGCGGGCGGCAGACCCAGGGCTTTTGCAGCGCAGCGAAAAAGCCTGCAGGGCCGAGCAGACCTGCGAGCTGCGACAGAGCCCGACCCGCCCGCAGGGCGGGGCAGCCCCAAATCATCCAGCTAGTTAATCTTGTTTAAAAAGGGGGAGGCGGATATAGAAATCTGTGCCTTGGCCCTCTTCTGTTTCGAAATAGATTTCGCCTTGCATAGCGCGAATCATTTTGCGGCACATAGACAAGCCGATGCCTGTGCCTGAAGATTTGGTCGTAAAATAGGGGACAAAAATGCGTTTGCGTTGTTCTTCTGGGATGCCGCAGCCATTATCTCGGACAAGGACCAGGGCATCTTCGCCGGCCTGTTCCAATTGGATTTGGACTCGTCCTTTTTGTTCTTCGGGAATAGCTTGGATAGCATTTTTGACCAAATTATTGAGGATGCGCAGCATTTGGCTGCGGTCGGCCCAAACGGCTAATTGGGGCAAGGGGGAGAGGAGTTCGATTTCGGTTTCGCTTTCATTTTCCTTAAACAGATGTTGGATAGACTGCAGCATTTCGTCTAGGGCGATCACCTCATTTTCTGGGGGCGGCATTTTTGCGAAGTTAGAAAACTCGGAAGCGATGCGGGCCAGATTATCAATTTGTTCTACTAGGGCTTTAGAGATTCGGGGCATCATTTTCTGGGCTTTTTCTGGGCTTTTCTGGGCGGCTCTTTCTAGTAGTTGTAATTGCAACTTCATGGGAGTCAGGGGGTTTTTAATTTCGTGGGCCACCTGTTTGGCCATATCTCGCCAGGCGGACTCCCTTTGGCTTTGGGCCAACTTTTCGGAGCTTTCTTCTAGGGCCAGCAGCATTTCATTGAAGCGGCGGACAAAGTCGCCAATTTCATCTCGGCCCTTCCATTCTAGTTGTTCGTTCTTCTCGCCCACCTTAATCAGGCGCAACTTCTCGCCAATAAGCGAGAGTGGGCGGGTGACCGAATTGGCAATTAGGAAAGCCACTCCGGCGGCTAAAATTAGGAAAATCACATAGACATTGAGCAGGGCTCCGAGGAACTCTGCCACATCCTGAGAGCGGATATTATTGCTCCCGGCCAAATCATAAGGCAGATTGAGAAAGGCGATAATATTATTTTCCTCATCTCGCAGCGGCACATAGCCCGAGAGATACTCTAAGTTGTTAATTGTTTCTCTTTGAGGGTAATTATCGAGTTGTTCGAAGCGCATTTTTCGGTAAGCCAGGGGGTCCATTTGTCGGCTAAGCAGGCGGCGTTCAAAGATGGCATCTTCAGAAGAGGACAAAAGCTGGCCATTGAGGCCATAGACATTCACATCAATTTTATGAATATTGGCCAGGTCCTTTGCATCGGGAATCAGTTGGCTAGAATCGGGGCGATTGACAATTTGCCAGCTAGCGGTTTTGGCTGTACTAGCAATTTTTCGTTCTAGTCGTTGTTTGTGGTAATCATTATATTCATTTTGGAAATAGAAAATCGTGACTACTCCAATAGCGATAAAAGAGAAGAGGCTCACCAGTACAATCCCCTGTTGGATGCGTTCTCTCAAAGAGGCCTTAAACTCGATCACAATAGGTTGCCATTGGAACAAATACTTGAGTGCGGCTAGGCTAATAAAGAGCAGAAAAAGCAGGAGAAAGCCAATACAAAAGATATAAGAAAATAGGCTAAAGGGTTGCAGCCAGGAAGTAGCTTGCAGGGCCACCAAGCCTAGGTAACTTCGTTCATCTTGGTAGAGCAGATAAGTTTTATCGCCTTTTTTCTTGCGCAAAAAGCGTTTGGGTTCGGGCAGTTCCTCATCAATGGCCAGATAGGCGGCAAAATCGCCATCTTTGCTCAGCACTCTTTGGTTGCCTTTATAGAGTGCATACTCAAAATTGCCGTAGGTTTGTTCTAGGCGGCTTTTGGGCAGCGAGAGCAGCTCGACATAGATGGAGTTTTGGCTATCCTCCTCTTTGGGGCGGAGTTCGAGGACAATTCGGCCCAAGAGTTTATTACCCTCTCGCAGTTCTAGGTCGGCATAATAGACAAAGCGGCCAGATTTCTCTGAGTAGAAATAGAGATTGGGGCTAGCCATTTTTTGCGAGCGTTCAAAAATATCTTTTAATTGGCCATAAGGGAGTTGATCTCCTTTTTTGGGCAAATTGAGGCTATTATAGAGATAGATATTATAATCGTAGCGGCCAAAAAAGGCATTATCCAGATAAAGGTAGGTCAGGCGATCGACCACTTGGCTATAGGGGATATAGAGCGAGCTAAAATAGACCTTAAAGAAATTATCGTTGAGTAATTTGGGCTCTAGTTCCAAAAAGGCTTCTTCTACCTTGGGGTCTTGTTCAAAGGTAAGGACCTTAAGAAAATCTTGGCGCAGGGCCAGATTTTTTTCATGATTGGCCTGTTCGATGAGCAGGGTTCCGACCCCACTAAAAAAGAGCAGCCAAACGGTCAGCCACATAAAGGTCAGTTGTTTTTCCTGCACAAACCAAAGCAGCAAAATGCCAAAGGCAATCACAAAGGTGGCCAGGGCCAAAATATAGAAAATGGGGAGGCCCATACTCAGGCCTAGGGCGGCGCCAAAAAGCAGGCAAATCAGCAAATAGCTGGCTTGCTGCAGGTAGCTCCAGTTTAGCAGCGCCAGCATGCGATACAACTTATTGACCAGGAGGAAATAAGAGAAGAAAAGGACCACAAGGGCCAGCATAGCTAAAAAAGAAGGGGCATCGACCCTGGTCGAGTTTTCAAACTCCAAATAGACATTGGCATTGAGCACAATATCTCGAAGGGTAAGCTCTAAGGAGAGGAAACCGCCCACCAAAACGGAAAAGACAAAGAGGACCAGGCCATTTTTTTGCCTACTGTTCCATTTTGCAACGGCTTGCTCCTGCCAATTGGCCAAAATAAAAACCAGCAGGGCCACAATCCAGCCCAAATCGAGTAGTAGGTCACCTAGGGCATAATACCAAAGCGAGTCATGATCTGATAATTTAAAGCTAAAGAGCGGCAAATCATGCGTGAGTCGAGGCAGCTCGGTATACACCCCTAGCAGGCGTAGGCTGAGGCTGCCAGACAGAAAGAAAAGGGTTCCCAATAACTGTCCTTTTTGTTGAGTCAGTTGGGCCGCTAGGCGAAAAAGCAGGGCAATCCAGCAAAAAGCCCCCAATAAATAGAGTACCAAAGCCCCATAGGCCGAGTCTCGGTAGGGAAAATTGGGTTGTTCCTCTAGGCGCAAATACTCTAGGCCCAAATCATCTAGGACCTGCTGCGCCGAGCTATCGGTACTTGGGCGAACAAACTCCCCAAACTCCTCTGACATCAGCGGAAAATTATTGTCTAAGTAGCCATTTTGCACAGGAAAGCGCAGGTAAACGGGCAAGAGGCCCAATAGGGTATAGCGATACTCCTGCTGGTTCAAAATTACCTTAAAAGGGCGCTTAATCATTAGGTATTTAGAGCCAGCCATATCCATAATACGGCGCTCTGGCTTACTTTTATAGCGCACATCGGTCTGGTAGGGCTCTACCTTATTGTTGTTCCAATAAATCAGCGAATCGCTTTCATTATAAATTAAAAGCGTATAGGGCAGGGCATTAGAAATTGCCAAACTATCCTCGGACCACTCATTGTCTACAGAGCGCATCAGAAACTCTCGGCGTTCAATCCGCTGCTCTAGATCCTGCTCCCAAAAGGCCAATTGACTGGCTAACTCTTGGGCTGCTTCTGGCAAATCTGGTGATCGATAGGCCCAATTTTCTACAGTATTTGCCGAGAGGATAAACAGCAAGCCCAAAAGAAAAATAAAGCTGGGCCAAAATATGGTTCGTTTCATGATGATGCTAAACTAAATGATAATGATGGGCCTCCTGCCTAGGGCAGGCGGTTACTCCCTTTGGTCGTCGAACTGCGCCCTAAAGGGCTTGTTGTGGCCGTTTTGGCCTGCGGCCAATAGGGGCCAGTTTACCTGCGCTCAAAAGTACAAAGCAAGCCAGAGGCTGCAGCTAAAAGAACTAAAATATTTTCGATATTCTAAAGTTTTTCCTCAACTTATGGTTGGCGGCAAAAAAATCAATAGCAACCTTCAAAAAAAAAGCAAAAAAAGTTTGCAACTTGAGACTTTGTTCTATTTTTGCCGCCCCAAACAAAATTCATTTTTTTCATGCAGCTCTTGCTGCGCACAACTTTCACATTTAGCTGATGAGCAAGACTTTAGGAAGACACATTTTGGTTGAGTTTTTTGGATGTTCTCCAGATATTCTCAATGATGTTATCACTATTGAAAAATCTATGGTAAATGCCGCTCTTGAGGCCCAAGCAACGGTCATCAATGCGACTTTTCACCACTTTTCTCCTTATGGCGTTTCTGGCGTTGTAGTGATTCAAGAAAGCCACTTGGCCATTCACAGTTGGCCAGAGTACGGTTATGCTGCGGTAGACCTTTTCACCTGCGGCGATGAGGTCAATCCTTGGATTTCCTATGACTACCTCAAAACAGCTTTTGAGGCAGATTATGGTTCGGCCATGGAGATCAATCGCGGCCAAGCTGACTTACTCAAGCGAGTAAACATTGACCACCTGCTCAAAGAAAGACAGGGCACCGAGTCGCAACTAGAACATAAGGTTAAATTTAGCCGCAATGTTTGGTTTACCGATAAGGATGAAAACCTAGCGCTTTCTCTTCGTCATACCGGCAATTTGCTCTACCGCAAAAAGTCTGAGTTCCAAACTGTTCAGGTTCTAGAATCTCATGCCTTTGGCAAGATGTTGACGATTGACAACCTCATTATGACTACAGAAAAGGATGAGTTCATCTATCATGAGATGATTACGCATCCCGCCATGTTGAGCCATGCCGCGCCCAAAAATATTTTGGTGATTGGTGGTGGCGATGGGGGAACTGTTCGCGAGTTGTTCCGTCATGATGCTGTAGAAAAGGTGACCATGGTAGAAATTGATGGCAATGTGGTAGAGGCTTGTAAGGAGCATTTGCCTCAGATTGCTGCGGCTTTTGACCATCCTAATTTGGACCTCAAAATTGCCGATGGCATTGCTTATCTGGCCGAGGCGGCTGCAGAAAGCTTTGATATTATCATTGTAGATGGCAGTGACCCCGCTGGTCCAGCAGAGGTACGCCTACCCCAATGCTTAAACAGAAAGTCCCTTAATTTAAGGTGGAGTTTCTTCAGGGAGGGGAACTAGCTTCCCTCTCTAGAGAAGATGCTGAAGAAAAATATCTTGAGGAGTTTTATATCCTAAAGAACTATGAAGCCTGTGATTGTTATAATAATTAAAATACTCTTTAAGTCCGTTGTGTAAATCTAAACCATTTTCATAAGCTCTCAAATAAATATGCTCATATTTTACGGACCACCATAATCTTTCTACAAACACATTATCTAAGGCTCGGCCTTTTCCATCCATACTGATCTTAATTCCTCTGTTGAGCAACTCAGACGTAAATTCTAGAGAAGTAAATTGGGCGCCTTGATCGGAATTAAATATTTCAGGCTGCCCCCATTTCCAAGCTTCGTCCAGAGCTTCTAGACAAAAACGCTTATCCATGCTGTTCGAAATCCGCCAGCTCAAAACATATCGACTATACCAATCCATGACAACGGTTAAGTACATAAAACCCGCTTGCATAGGAATATAAGTAATGTCAGTTGCCCAAACTTCATTTGAACGGCTCACTTTTAGGCCTCGAAGTAAATAAGGGTATTTCTTATGACTTTTGGCTGATAATGAGGTGTTTGGCTTGGGTAAAACAGATCGAATATTCATCTTTTTCATCAAGCGAGCAACTCGTTTTCTGTTGCAAATCAAGCCTGAGGCCCTTAAATACTCGGTCATCCTAGGGTAGCCCCACTCTGGATGTGACAGGTGAAACTCATCAATTTTACGCATCAACTTTAAGTTTCTGCACTTTCGCCCACTGCTTGATAATAGTATTTTGATCGGGAAACAGACATTAACTCACATTGCCGAGCTATGCTAAGTCCTTCTAATACTGCTATTTGGCTCAGTCTTAACGCTTCATCACATTCCCCTATATTTTTTTTTAAGCCAGTCCAGCTCAAACTGCAACTTGCCTATTTGCTCATATAAACGGGCTTCTTTTTCTTCATCAGCATCCACTTTGGGGCCTCGCTTTTTTTCATAAAGCAAAAAACTATTGGCTAAAAGCTCTTTCTTCCAGGCCGATATTTGATTTGCATGTAGCTCGTATTTTGTCGCTAATTCTGCCAAGGTCAATTGATCTTTTAGCGCTTCTAAGGCTACTTTTGCCTTAAATTTAGAACTGAAATTACGACGTTTCTTTCTCATCTCTTTTGTAATTTAGTGCTTCATTATACGACTTTTTTCTTTCATTTTTCCACCTTAAACTACTGTCCTAATTTTGGGGGTAAGGGCAAGGGACTTTTCTCTGAGGCCTTTTACAAAAATGCCCAAAAAGCCCTTAAAAAGGATGGTATTTTGGTATTGCAGAGCGAAAGCCCTCATTTTCACCAAAAAGCCTTTGTTGAGCTCAATCACTGCCTAAAGGACATTTTTGGTGCTGAGGCGGTAGAGGTATACTTGGCGCAAATCCCCACTTATCCTACAGGAACTTGGAGCTTTACCATGGCCAGCAAAGATGGGCAGGCCAAATTGCCTCAGCTCGATCAGGCGGCGGCCAATGCTTTTTCTGAAAAGCATGACTTGAATTACTATGATGGCGCTGTACATCAGGCCGCTTTTGCTTTGCCTCCCTTTGTCCGTAAGATGTTGAAATAAGGGTTAGGCCTTAATAAATTAGGAGCGCAGTCTTTCCATTGGGAAGGCTGCGCTTTTTTTGGTCCAAATGGGCGGCCAAGCCACTGCGGAGGCCCCAACTATAAATAAAACCATCTACTAGCGGGGTCATTTTTCTAAATCATCAGCTAGCGCTCTTAAATAGTCTACCACCTCTTGAGGAACATTAGAACTATTTTCTTCTAAATGCTTTAAAATTTTTGGTGACACCCTAAACCAAATCGACGGCTTCCAAAGCTTGTTTAAGTCTAATCCAAATTTCACTAAAATATCCAACAATTCAATGTTGCGATGAGAAGCTGCGATTACAATAGGGTCTGTGCATTTTATACTCACTTTAGACAAACCTTCTTCCAGAAGGACTTGAACAATTTTCAATCGCAGCCCACAATTATCATTCTCTTTCACCGCATAGAAACATGCTTTTTGCAGAAGAGTACACTCCTTTTGATTTTTACTCTGGACATTATTTAGAATTTTTAGTGAAATCTTTGACTTAAAAAAATACAATGCTTCTAAATCCCCTTTGGCAACAAGTATATTTATTATTTTAATTAAAAAACTTGGCCTCCCATCAACCCAAAAAACATCCTTCTGTAAATCAATAAATGCATTTTGAGACCTCTTTAATTTATCAATATATTTACTATTTTTCGTTTTAAACATCTAACTTAATTTTCATCAGTTCATTTTATTTAGCAGTATACTGATGCTTATCGCATTTTCATGCAGCCAATTTTTGGCAAAAAAATAGCTTCTAAGGCCATTTTCAGCATGGCATGCTAACACCCCATTCTGTACAAAAAGATCTAAACAAGCAAGCATTTTGGCCAATGGAATATCCTCCGCAATTGATTCTTGAGCCCTATAAAACTCTTTAAAGCTCCAGAGGGATATATACAAATCGCCATCTCCTGCTCCTACTACATTATAGTCTAAATCAAAGTTAGGAAACTTCAGACTACAGCCTGCACCATGATAGTTGTAATATACAGCTTGGTCCGAGATGAAAATTACTCCTTTTAACGGAAATAATTTTTTAAAAAAATACGGCTGACCTTTTATAGTATACTTGTTTATCATTGCAAATTCAAAGCATCGAACACTTTGAGCATAGATCAATAAATATTTCTTTAGTTTTATATACATAGATTGCTCCGCCTCCCCTAAACTAAAATCTGCTATTCTTATATTCTAATTTTTGCCCCAAAAGGGGCTTTTTCAGATTGAGCAATTTGAAGGATACCTTTAGATTCTGGACTCCTAGCAATGAGTGCCATTCGGGCTTCCTCGCTTATTAAAGGGCTAGCTATATCTTTTCCCACAAATTTAATAACCATCTATACACTTCGCCTGACTTATAGAGCATGTTTTGTTTAGAAGGTTCTTTATTTTAGAGCGGGGCAAAAAGCCTTACCAATAAGTGAATGGAGAATCATGAGATATTACATAAACAGACTCCTTATCCTTGTAATAATTTATGCCATAGTACTTATCTTCTCCTTCAATCAAAAGTCGAAAAGGCTTGTTATTTATGTGGAAAAAAAATTGACTCCACCTAAATTTTTCTGCAGAAATGATAATAGGCAACTCCTTGCCTCTAATATAAAAGTATTTTTCTCCATCCTTGTAAAAGCAGCTTAGTTGAAGAGATGTAAGGTTGCTATTCCATGTTTCGACACTATCTAGTTCAAAGATTTTTACTTTTTCGCCTAGGGTATCCAAAAAACTCAACGCAACTGTTTCGTTAAGAAATCCAGCCTGAAAATCAACTTTAAAGATACAGCTATCTGATAAATTTTTGCTTAATTTATCTTCGTTAACTATACTCAATTCTTTAGTAGAAGAGCAAGCAAAAATCAATATGATAAGGGGCAATCCTATACAAAGTTTCATCATCTCTATTTCCTTTTATTTGTTTGAGGCACAGAAGTTTCCTTTAATTTATTTGATAATAAAAAGTATCTGGAAAGTGTATGTACTGCTCGTCACTTTCAGACTCAATATAAGCGCTTACCCACTCTGAAAAATAATATTCAACACGAATAACATCATTCTCAACTAAGGTATATTTTGCAAAAGCACTTCCGACTTCAGGGGCTTTTACGCCTCCAAAACTATTTTTTAATTTTGCATCATATCGACAATCCATTTCCCCCTCCCAATACATAATCGCCTCATTATCATGATAAACAACAGGGAACATATATAGACAGTGAACTGAAAGTAAGTAACATACTTTTTTGTCAGTAAACCATATTTGTACTCCTTTACTATCTTTTGGGTCCCATCGAAAACTTTTAATAAATGGATTTTCAAACTCTAAATTCTCAGATAGTGAGTCTACATCGTTTTCAACCTTCAATAAATCATTCCCCCTATCTAAAACACTTTTATTAGTACAACTAATAAAAGTCAGAAGCAATGTATATAATAATATACAATTATTCATTTTTATCATCTTTGCAGCCTTGTTGTATAAATCGTAATTTACTGACTATTAGCAACTTCTAGCTTGATAGCATTAAACTCATTTAAAATTTGAATACGCATCAGCACTTCTTGCTTCTCCATCTTAAAGCTGAGCGAAGAGAGCCGTTCAGAGAAAAAGTGCTTGAGCCAAATCATTGCGGTTTCGCTTACATTTCGACGATGATAGCCAGTTTTTTATCTTTTTTGGGGCCTGCCGCCTGCGGCGGCCGGGCCCTTGCAGGGCTCGCAGGTCTGCTCGGCCCTGCGCCAGCAAGCTGGCTAGGTCTGCCGCT
>NZ_JH719942.1:227216-230877 GCF_000275825.1 Saprospira grandis DSM 2844 | reverse complement strand
CAATCACAGGCTTCATAGTTCTTTAGGATATAAAAACTCCTACAAGATATTTTTCTTCAGCATCTTCTCTAGAGAGGGAAGCTAGTTCCCCTCCCTGAAGAAACTCCACCTTAAATTAAGGGACTTTCTGTTTAAGCATTGGGGTAGGCGTATTGTATTGACCTATTTTTTTCCCAGCTTTATCTCCTATAAATAACCAACTGTACGCTCTGTAGTTAATGTTATTACTCATATTACCATCTATAAAATGGAGCTCTCCTTCTTTGCTAGTGACTGCCCCCTAGGCCTTCGGCTATGGGCTGCAGGTTGAAACCAGCAGCCAGACAACAGAGGAATTGAAGGCCCCCAAAGCTCATCTAGATAAAATCTTCTTGAAAAATGTTTATCTTTTCAGCAAATAAAAGAAAATGATCAAAGCAGTAAATATTCGTAAATCTTATCAGCAATTGCAGGTGCTCAAGGGCGTAAGTTTAGAGATTGCCAAGGGCGAGCTAGTGAGTATTGTTGGAAAATCGGGGGCGGGCAAAAGTACACTGCTGCATATTCTGGGCACTTTAGACCAAGCCGATGAGGGTGAGCTCTGGGTTGATGGGCAGAATTGCGGCGAAATGAAGAAAAAGGCGCTTTCTCGCTTTCGGAATGAGCAAATTGGCTTTGTCTTTCAGTTTCATCATCTTTTGCCAGAATTTACGGCCCTAGAAAATGTTTGTATGCCGGCTTTTATAAAAAAAACGCCAGAAAAACAGGCGCAGAAAAAGGCTAAAGAGCTATTAGATTATTTGGGGATGACGGATCGTATGGACCATAAACCCCAGCAGTTGTCGGGCGGAGAGCAACAGCGAGTGGCGGTGGCCAGAGCCTTGATTAACTCGCCCGCGGTAGTCTTTGCCGATGAACCTTCAGGGAATTTGGACAGCCAAAACTCAGAAGAATTGCATCAGCTCTTTTTTAATCTGCGCAAAGATTTTGAACAAACTTTTGTCATTGTAACGCATAATATGGAGCTGGCCAAAATGAGTGACCGCTGCTTGCAGATGCAAGACGGATTGATTGTAGAAGAACTCGCTTAACCCATAATCCTATGGCAAATCCCTTTGAGGAAATTCCCGAACTGGCCGAGGCCCAGAAAAAAATGGCCCAAAAAGTAGAACGTACTGCTTATTCTCCCCAAAAAGGAGATTTGATCTTCAGTCTAGATATCCAATATGTAGAAGAAGAAGCATTTGTGGCCATCGATGTTTTGCGCTGGCAAGAAGGAGCAGAAAAAGTATATTTATCGCTACAAAAGGCGGGCATGGAATATCGGCCTCGTTATTTTTCTTTTCGGGAAGGACCACCCTTATTAGCCGCTATTTTGGCCCTAGAAGAAATATTGGGCGAAAAAGCCAGTTGTTTATTGGTCGATGGGCATGGCATTGCACACCCTCGGCGCTTGGGCGTGGCCAGTTGGTTGGGCGTTCAGGCCGATCGGCCTAGCATCGGCATGGCCAAGCGCCCATTATTGGCTGTTGATGATCCAGAAGGAGAGGAAAGAGGAAGTGTTTCGCCCATTATGCAAAATGAAGAGCTTTTGGGCTATGCCTTGCGAACACAGACGGGCGTAAAGCCTATATATATAAGTATAGGCCATAAAATAGATTTGGAAACAGCTCGAGAAATGGTTTTGCAGTTGGCCGATCAGGGCTACCGGATTCCAGAACCCATCCGAAGAGCAGATCATGCGGCCCGAGCATTTGCCAAGGGCCAAAGCCATTTAGGGCAAGTTTTTTAGGACCAAAGTTTGGCCGTCCCTTAAAAAAGTAGCATTTTAGGCGGCGAAAAAAATATCGAGAAGCTATGCAAGATAAACTACAAACGCTGCAAGATAAATTGGCCCAAGCGGCTCAAGGTGGCGGAGAAAAACGAATTGAGAAACAACATGCCAAGGGCAAACTTACGGCCCGTGAACGTATTCACTTTTTCTTGGATCCAGGTTCTTTTGAAGAAATGGGCGCTTTGGTGACCCACCGTTGCAATGACTTTGGAATGGAAAAGCAAAAAATTTATGGCGATGGTGTCCTGACGGGCTATGGAACCGTAGAAGGCCGTTTGGTCTATGTTTTTGCTCAAGATTTTACCGTTTTTGGCGGCTCTCTTTCTGAAACTCATGCAGAAAAAATCTGCAAGTTGATGGATATGGCCATAAAAAATGGGGCGCCTTTGGTGGGCCTCAATGATTCTGGTGGAGCGCGCATTCAGGAAGGCGTACAGTCTTTGGGCGGTTATGCCGATATTTTTTATCGCAATACCCTGGCCTCTGGCGTAATTCCACAAATTTCTGCCATTATGGGCCCCTGCGCAGGCGGTGCGGTTTATTCTCCCGCTTTGACCGACTTTATTTATATGGTGGAGCAAAGCTCTTATATGTTCATCACGGGCCCAAATGTGGTGAAAACCGTGACCAATGAAGAAGTAAGCGCTGAAGAATTGGGCGGAGCCATGACGCATGCCGTAAAATCTGGCGTGACGCATTTTACCGCTCAAAATGATATGGATTGTCTGCTTCAGATTAAAAAGTTACTTTCTTATTTGCCTCAAAACTGTGAAGAAGAAGCGGCTATGCTGCCTTATGAAGCTGGCCAAGAGGAACGTCCCGCACTAAATACAATCGTGCCCGAAAATCCCAATCATCCTTATGATATGCGTGCCTTGATCGAAGAATTGGTAGATGCTGATTCTTTTTATGAGGTCTACGCCTACCCCAATGCTTAAACAGAAAGTCCCTTAATTTAAGGTGGAGTTTCTTCAGGGAGGGGAACTAGCTTCCCTCTCTAGAGAAGATGCTGAAGAAAAATATCTTGAGGAGTTTTATATCCTAAAGAACTATGAAGCCTGTGATTGTTATAATAATTAAAATACTCTTTAAGTCCGTTGTGTAAATCTAAACCATTTTCATAAGCTCTCAAATAAATATGCTCATATTTTACGGACCACCATAATCTTTCTACAAACACATTATCTAAGGCTCGGCCTTTTCCATCCATACTGATCTTAATTCCTCTGTTGAGCAACTCAGACGTAAATTCTAGAGAAGTAAATTGGGCGCCTTGATCGGAATTAAATATTTCAGGCTGCCCCCATTTCCAAGCTTCGTCCAGAGCTTCTAGACAAAAACGCTTATCCATGCTGTTCGAAATCCGCCAGCTCAAAACATATCGACTATACCAATCCATGACAACGGTTAAGTACATAAAACCCGCTTGCATAGGAATATAAGTAATGTCAGTTGCCCAAACTTCATTTGAACGGCTCACTTTTAGGCCTCGAAGTAAATAAGGGTATTTCTTATGACTTTTGGCTGATAATGAGGTGTTTGGCTTGGGTAAAACAGATCGAATATTCATCTTTTTCATCAAGCGAGCAACTTCGTTTTCTGTTGCAAATCAAGCCTGAGGCCCTTAAATACTCGGTCATCCTAGGGTAGCCCCACTCTGGATGTGACAGGTGAAACTCATCAATTTTACGCATCAACTTTAAGTTTCTGCACTTTCGCCCACTGCTTGATAATAGTATTTTGATCGGGAAACAGACATTAACTCACATTGCCGAGCTATGCTAAGTCCTTCTAATACTGCTATTTGGCTCAGTCTTAACGCTTCATCACATTCCCCTATATTTTTTT
>NZ_JH719942.1:81125-227116 GCF_000275825.1 Saprospira grandis DSM 2844 | reverse complement strand
CTCACATTGCCGAGCTATGCTAAGTCCTTCTAATACTGCTATTTGGCTCAGTCTTAACGCTTCATCACATTCCCCTATATTTTTTAAGCCAGTCCAGCTCAAACTGCAACTTGCCTATTTGCTCATATAAACGGGCTTCTTTTTCTTCATCAGCATCCACTTTGGGGCCTCGCTTTTTTTCATAAAGACAAAAAACTATTGGCTAAAAGCTCTTTCTTCCAGGCCGATATTTGATTTGCATGTAGCTCGTATTTTGTCGCTAATTCTGCCAAGGTCAATTGATCTTTTAGCGCTTCTAAGGCTACTTTTGCCTTAAATTTAGAACTGAAATTACGACGTTTCTTTCTCATCTCTTTTGTAATTTAGTGCTTCATTATACGACTTTTTTCTTTCATTTTTCCACCTTAAACTACTGTCCTAATTTTGGGGGTAAGGGCAGTCAATAAAGAGTATGCAGAAAATATCGTGGTCGGTTTTGCTCGCCTTGGCGGCAGAAGTATTGGCGTTTTGGCCAATAACCCCATGGTGTTGGCGGGTTGCTTGGATGTAGATTGCTCGAAAAAAGGCGCTCGTTTTGTGCGTACTTGCGATGCTTTTAATATTCCCATTTTGGTTCTGGAAGATGTTCCTGGCTTTTTGCCTGGCACCGATCAAGAATGGAACGGCATCATTAGCAATGGGGCCAAATTACTTTATGCCTTCTGTGAGGCCACCGTTCCCCGCATCACGGTCATTACTCGCAAAGCCTATGGCGGAGCCTATGATGTGATGAACTCTAAACATATTGGCGCCGATTTAAATTTTGCTTGGCCTTCTGCAGAAATTGCAGTGATGGGCGCTAAAGGCGCTTCAGAAATTATTTTCCGCCGAGAAATTATGGCCGCCGATGATAGCGCCGCCAAATTGGCCGAAAAAGAAGCAGAATACGCCGAAAAATTTGCCAATCCTTATCGCGCCGCCGCTCGCGGCTTTATCGATGCCGTGATTGAACCTTCTACTAGCCGCGAACGCTTGATTAAAGCTTTCAAAATGCTAGAAAATAAGGTGGACGTTCGTCCCCGAAAAAAACATGGCAATATGCCGCTCTAAATTTAGAGCCTAATTTTCAAAGCTGTCGATTTTTATCGGCAGCTTTTTTTTTGTTCTTTTTGGGGCCTCCGCCTCGCTTCGCTCGTCGGCGCTACGGTCCGCAGCTCGCAGGTCTGCTCGGCCCTGCGCAAAAAAACAAGTTTTTTTGCTTGGTCTGCGGCTTCGCCGCACTGCTTCCCATCGCTAGGCCAAAAGGCTCGCTTCGCTCCCCTTTTTTGCACAGCCTTAGTTTTTTCTCTGGGCTTTTTTCTTCGGCCCCAACTCCCCCTTTCAAATAGCGGCTTTCAATTAGCAAAGAGCAGAAAAATCAATTTGATTTTATCGGGGAGTAAAAACTAATGCAGCTAGAATAACGGCTGGAGACTAGCACAAAAAAAGTAGCCAAGGATTAAAATCCTCAGCTACGATCAAGATATTTTTTGTTGTCGGTATTTTATTAGACCATAGTTATAATATCTTCTGATGCCAGTCTTGATTTAGGTGTTGTTGCATTGAAATCGCTTGAAGATCTGTACCCTAGAGCAATAACTGCGACAGAAGTATATCCTTTTTCGCGTAAAGAAAACTCTTCATCAAGAGCTTTTAAGTCAAATCCTTCCATAGGAAGGCTGTCAATTTCCATAGCAGCAGCTCCCAATAAAAGATTTCCCATATTCAAATAGACTTGCTTTTCCATCCAATGCTGAAAATCTTTGAAATCATAGCGGTGCAAATCTGCAAAGTATCTTCGCGCGCCATCTACCATATTTTTAATCTCTTCATTCGGGAAGCGCCCATCCTTATCTTCTTGTTCTAGCACTTTAGTCATGAACTGATCATCTGCATCCGTTCTTGAGCAAAAAAGAATTACATGTGAGGCATCCAGGACCTTCTTCTCATTAAATTGAAAAAAGCCTTGAGTTCCTTTAGCAATACGTTTTTTCCCCTCTTCATTATCCGCAATAATAAAATGCCAAGGCTGAATATTTGTGCTTGAAGGACTCATTCTCAGAAGCGCTTTAATCTTTTCAACATCTTCCTGAGCGATTTTTTTCTCAGGATCAAACTCTTTGGTTGAATATCTCCAATTTACTGCCTTAATAATATCCATTAGTCTACTTTTATTTTGTTACGCCAATTTTTAATTGACCTCAATTAGATAATTATTCTCGCTTAGTGCTCAACAAGCTAGATTTAAAAAAAACTATACTATTTTACTAGCCAATAGCAACTATAATTTTTATAGTAACAAATGTAAGTATAGTTTGCTATCTTTGCAATAACGGTCAAAAAGGATAGTATCAAATTTTTTTAAAAAAAAGAGGCAATATGTATAAAGTGAAAGGCGTAGAATACCCCTGCTGTACAAGTGTTACGATGGGAATTATTGGCGGAAAATGGAAAACGGTTATTCTTGCACATTTAACTATTGATGGGACATTGCGGTATAGCGAATTACGAAAAAAAATGAAAGGAGTAACTGAACGCACGCTTAGCCTTCAATTAAAAGCTTTGCAAGAAGCAGGAGTGATAAACCGCAAAGTATATACTTCTAAACCACCATTAAAGGTAGAATACTCCTTAACTGAGTTCGGAGAAACTCTTGTCCCGCTCATCAATGCTATCATTGATTGGGGGGAAATGGTAATTGATAATTATTCAGATGAATAGTTTTTTGGGGCCTCCGCTGCGGCTTCGCCTTGCGGCGGTTACTCCCTTTGGTCGTCGAACTGCGCCCTAAAGGGCTTGTTGTCGCTTTGGGGCTCGCAGGTCTGCTCGGCCCTTCGTTTTTTTCGCTGTGCTCAAAAAACTTGGTCTGGCCTGCGGCCACCCCGCCGCATCGCTAGGCCGCACAACCTTAGTTTTTTCTCGGGGCTTTTTTCTTCGGCCCCAAATTCCCTTTCAAATAGCGGCTTTCAATTAGCAGTTGCCTGAAAAACAACAAAATAAAAAGAGGCCCTCTTTAGAGGGTTGATAAAAAAACTTAGCCTGGGGGCTTGTCCCTAGGCGATGAATGGATTTTTTTTCTCGGCGAAAAACAATGGATCCAAAACCACCAAGAAAAAAATAGCCGCCAAACCACAACCGCAAAGAAAAATCCCCTCGAATGAGGGGATGACAATTTTTTTCTTAGCCTTGGCCCTAGGGTTTCTATGAAATTTATGGGGCAGAAATAATAGCCATCGTTTTTATCCCTGAATTTTTTTGTGGAATTATTTTACCGCCATGGGCTGAAGCCCATGGTTGTGGATCTATGCAAAGAGCGGGCTGAAGCCCTTGTTTGCTGGGAAATGGGAAACATTTTAGCTCCAAGAAAAAAAACAAAACCAAAACCGCCGAAGAAAAATAATGGCCTGAAAAAATTAGATGAGCGGCAAAGGCCAAATAAAAGCCCTGCCACTTCTATCCTTTGATTTAATTTCCAGCCATTCATCGTTATTTTTTTCAGCCATAGCTACGGCTATGCCTTTAAAAAATGCCTTGACTAGCTTAAAACTTTTATCAAAGGCTGGCCGAAGCGCAGAGCTTCTATTTGGCTGAGGGATAGATAGCAGTGGCCGAAGGCCAGACCCAGTTTTTTTGAGCGCAGCGAAAAAAAACGCAGGGCCGAGCAGACCTGCGAGCTGCGACATAGCCCGACCCAAGCGAAGCGCAGGGGCAGCCCCAAAAAAAAACAGAAAAAATATTATTTTAAAGTACGATTGTAAGAAATTGTGATAATTTTAGAGCCTATACATAAACTATGTTATAGTTACATATAAAGTTTTGTTTTTTTGCAACCCATAATAATTAAGTTATGACAGGAAGAGTTTGGAAACTAGGATGCCGTTGGGGAAAAGGACAGCCCCTTTTTTTTGAGATGTTAAAAGAGCAGAAAATTGTATTGGGTAATATTGATAATCAGCATAGAAAAGGGGATTTAGTTCTTTTAACAGATGGATATACTGTTATAGGGCTAGCAGAAGTTCTTGAGAATAGTAAGGTTGTTACTGCTAATAAGAACTTACAGAAACCCTTAGAAGATAATAAGATAGGTTATGATGATTACGCATATTATTCACCGGCTAAAATTATTGAATTAAGTGATAATAAGTTTACGTATAACGTTCAGAAAGGAATAGTAGGCGTTAATAAGTCTGATATTATTAGCAAAGCAATAGCCCTTTGGGAAGGACACACTAAAAAAAATGCTTTAGAAGAACCTCCAGAAGTATATGCTACTAAGGATTTATGTTCTCGCTTATTCCCCAACAACCAAATTCTTTTTGGCCCTCCCGGCACTGGAAAAACCTACAACAGCATCAATTATGCGCTGGCTATTTTGGCGGGAGTAGATTTGGAGGAGCTAAACGCAATAGAAAAGGACAATAACTTAGAAAAAGCCCAGCAGATTTTTTCCAATTTAAATTTAGAAGAACCTTTTAAGACTGGCCGAGAAATTTTGCGGGCGGCTTATGCGCAGTACAAAAAGTTGGGGCAAATTCAGTTCACTACTTTTCATCAAAGTATGAGCTATGAAGATTTTGTAGAGGGGATCAAGCCTGTATTGGAAGAAGAAAGCGAGGGAAGTTTATCCTATGAAATTAAGGCCGGTATTTTTAAGCAGTTGGCCCAACTTGCTGCGCAAAATTACTTGGGCGAAAATCGCCTGCATACTAAAAGTAGTTTTGATACTGTCTATGCAAATTTTTTGGCCGCTTGGGAGGCCAATCCAAATATGGCGTTTTCTTTACGTCGAGCAAATTCAGAATTTCAAATTTATGCGATCGATCAGGAACAGGGGCGGATTCATTTTGAAAAAGCTAGTGGTAGCCGAACACATTATTTGAGGCTAGCCACGCTAAAAGAAATATTTACCGGCGAGCGAGACTTTAATTTAAAAGAAGGATTGGGGATTTATTATCAATCCATTTTGAATACCTTAGAGCAATATGCTACGGATTCAAAAATAGAGGCGCCAAAAAACTACGTCCTCATTATTGATGAAATTAACCGCGGGAATATTTCAGAAATTTTGGGCGAACTCATCACTTTATTGGAAGAAGATAAACGTTTGGGCCAAAAAGAAAGCCTAGAAATTGTCTTGCCCTATAGCAAAGACGAATTTTCGGTGCCGCCCAATTTATACATTATTGGAACGATGAACACAGCCGACCGCTCGGTAGAAGCTTTGGATGCTGCTTTGCGCAGAAGATTTAGTTTTGTGGAAATGCCAGCTCGTCCAGAATTGCTCGAAAATATTTTGGTTTATGGCTATGCGATGGAAAAATTGCTATGGACCATCAACCAACGGATAGAGCGACTACTGTCTAAAGATCATTTGATTGGCCACAGTTATTTTTTGCATATAAAAAATGCGGAAGCGCCAGAAAAAGAATTGGCCTTGGTCTTTCAGCATAAAATTCTGCCGCTTTTGCAAGAGTATTTTTATGGCGACTTTGGAAAAATTGGGTTGGTTTTGGGCCAGGGATTTGTCCGTAAAGAAGAAGAAACCCAAATTTTTGCCGCTATGGATTATGAGCCCTTGATGGAAGAGGAACGTTTTCAGTTGATCCCTTGGACAGAAATAGATTTGGAAATGGCTTTGGCGCAGCTTGGGCTAGAAAAAGAAGCATAAAATAAGGCCTTATGAACAAGCAATTTACTGTTTATGAGCATGAAAAGTTGTATTTGGGCGAAAATGGCTTGACGAAAAAGCAGTTGGAGCAACTACAAGTTTTTCATGAGCGGGGCGGTCATCCTTATTTTTCTTTGGGCCATAAATATGTCAAGTTTTGCGAGCAGGTAGGTGTTTTGCAACTGGCTGATTTTAGCATTGAAATTTTGCCCAAGGCCGATAAATCAGCGGATAAAAATCACTGGCGAAAAATGTTGATTGATATTTTGCGTGCTGTGGATAGTTTGCCCATTCAAACGCCCAGTAGCAGCCAGTTGAAACTCAAACCCAATGCAATTTTATCGCTTTACTTTGATTTATACATCAAAGAGTTGCAGTATTTATTGCATAGAGGATTGATTAAGCGCTATAAAAAAGTGGAGCGAAATCAAACGGCATTAAAAGGAAAGTTAATTTTTGCCAAGCAGCTTCAAAAAAATGTTTGTCAGCAGCAGCGCTTTTACGTTCGCCATAGTCAATATAATAAGGAGCATTTGATCCATCAGATTTTGTACAAAGCTTTGATTTTATTGGGCAAAATCAATCGAGAGGCAAATTTGAAGAGTAAAATTGGCTCGCTATTGCTTGATTTTCCGCCCATGCCCGATCTTTTTATTTCGGAGGCCAGTTTTCAAAAAATTTCTTTTCATCGCAACAATGAACATTATCGGCGGGCGCTGGCCATTGCGCAGCTATTATTATTGCATTATCATCCCGATTTGCAGCGGGGGCAGCAAGAAGTTTTGGCCCTAATGTTTGATATGAATGCTCTTTGGGAGCGCTTTATTTTTAAGAGTCTAAAAAAACAATTGGGTCCTACTGATCGCATTTGGGCCGAGCCGCGAAAAAAGTTTTGGCAATTTTCGGATCAAAATTCATCTGTTTACATGAAGCCCGACATCATTTTGCAGCTCAACAACAAAAAGTATGTTTTAGACTGCAAATGGAAGCGATTGGACCAAAAAAAGCCTTCTCCGCATGATTTACGGCAACTTTATGTCTATCTAGATTATTATGAGGGCCAAAAAGCGGCTTTAATTCACCCAAATGGAGCTTCTAAAGCAGGTTTTTTTCAGCCACAAAAAAATGCGGGGGCAAAAGACTGTAGTGTTTTAGGCGTTTCTATTCCCCACGATAAAAATATAAGGGCTTGGCAGCAAGAGATCTTTAGGCAGGTGAAAAACTGGGCGGAGGAATAGTTTTTTGGGGCCTCCGCCTCGCTTCGCTCGTCGGCGGTTACTCCCTTTGGTCGTCGAACTGCGGCCTAAAGGGCTTGTTGTGGCCGCTCATCGGTCTTTTTTCTCTGGGCTTTTTTCTTCGGCCCTAAATTCCCCCTTTCAAATAGCGGCTTTCAATTAGCAGTTGCCTGAAAAACAAAGCTAATCTTTATGCTCTAATGGGAGCAAAGCTTCTTTTTCGGCCTTTAATTCATGCAGTTGCTTTAAAAAATCATTTAACGATAGTTTCTCCTCTAGTTCTATTTCTTCAAAGCCCTCACTAGCGGCGGCAAAATGTTTTTCCTTTTCTTTTTGGTAGTCATTTTCGAGCTCGGCTTCAAAATTACTTAGTTTTTTTTCGGCTACTTTATAATAGGGTTGTTTTCCTTGCAAGTAGTTAATATAGATGGCCTGCGACTGATGCAAAAGGCGAATCAGTTCGTTTTTGATCTCTCTAACTTCCTCTTTTTTTGCCTGACTGGCTAAAAGTTTCATTTTTTGACTGACTTGCGAAAAAGAGCGCATGCCCTTAAAAATAGGATGAAGATGATGGGCCGATTGCAGCAAAAAAGTTTCGCTCTCTTTTCGAGCGGCAGCTTGTGCTTGCAACAATTGTTCATAATCCCGTAAAAAATGTGTAGCTGTTTTCAGTCGTTTGTTAAACCAATCGTCAAAATAAAGCTGAGCACTTTCTTTATAGCCAACGGCAAAATCAATGAGCTGTTCTTCGGCCAAATTATAATGCTTTTGTAGGTCTAGTAATTTTTTATTGTAGTCGTTAATGAGTTGGACTGGACTGGGCAGTCCTTTGGTCGAGGCTTTTTTCAATCGCCAGCCTAAAAGGTAGCCAATGACCGCAAAAATAAAATAGGGCGCAAGAATAGTTAAAAGTTCTGAAAATAAAATGGAGCTGTCGCTGGTGAAATAAGCAAAGCTATAATCAAAGACATAAAAAACAATATATACCGCAAGGCCCAGTGCCGTAGCTTGAAGCAAAACGCCCGCATTTTCTTGCAAGGCTCCTTTATGACTTTCTTGAGAAATTAAAATTTTGGCTAGCGCAAAGCTGCTGGCGGTCCAAATACTCCAATAAATAAGATCGTAAAGATCGTTAAGACTATAAAATCCAGGCATCGAAAAAAAACTAAGGCTCCAAAGAATGAGGCCCAAAGCGCCTGCTTTTCCACTAAAAGAAAAAAAACGGTTCCAAATAGCACTTTTGTTTTTGGCCAAGGTTTCGGCAAAAACATAAATAAAAAAAGCGCTAATCAAACTGCCCATTAAATAGAGCCAGCCATCAAAAGCTAAAACAAGATGAATCAAACTGACCACCAACAAGCCAATAAAAGGGAGGTAACTAATGTAACCCAAAAGATTGAGGCAACCCGAAGGGGAGGTCAGTGTTTCCTCGCCTAAAAAACTACCCTTCTGCGAAAAGATTTTTTGATAAGTAGGGGGAAATAAATGCAGCTCTTCTAGTTCTTCTTCTGGCGGTTTAATTTCTTTGGCGGCTAATTCGAGCCGTTTTATTTTTTCTTCTCCTTTTTGGGCCTCAAAATTAAAGAGGAAGGCCCAGTCTCTAATTTCTTCAAGCAGTTGCTCGCAGAAATCTTCCGGACTCGCTCTTTTTTCTGGCTGATCTAGCCCTTCTACAAAAGTTTTAGCCAATAAATTTTGCAGCCCCTGCGGAAGCTCATGGTATTTTTCATGCGGAGGCGGCAAAAATTGCAGCCATTCTTTGGCTTTTGGATGATGCACATATAATCTGGCCTCAATTTTTTCATGCAAACTGACGCGCTTGGCATATTCTCCTTTGGCCGAGGCGGCAAAGGGATGAATTCCTAAAAATAATTTGTAGAGGATAACGGCCAAGGCAAAATTATCCCAACTATGATCAAAGCGTTTTATTTTTGGCAATTGATAATATTCGGGGGCAGAATATTCAGGAGTGGCCACGGCGGCCTTAAAAAACTGCTCGCCATCAGAAATTTGCAGCGAATCGACATCCACAATAGCAATTTGTCCATTGGGTTGGACCAAAATATTTTCGGCTTTTAGATCGACCAGCACATATTTTTTTTTCGACTGCAGTTGTCTAAGTGCATTGGCCAAATTAAAGGCAATTTTCAACCGAAGTTTTTGGTTACCTTCCCGATCAAAAGCCAAGCGCTTCCAGGCCCCATCAATTTTTTTGGGCAATTTGGGCAAGCAAAGTAATTCTAGTTTTTTTCCTTGGGCCAGCGGCATCATGACGCCAATTTGCTCCTCTTTTTCATTTTGCAAAATGGCTTGGGGCCAAATAAAACTGGGCGCAATTCCTTCTTCTCCTTGGCCCAAAGGATCTTTTATCAAGAGCTCCAATTTGGCCAATTTTTCGGCCGTCCTTTTATGCGGATGATAAATTTTTGCTACCCGATCACTATACTTTTCTGGCGATAAAATGCGAAATAAGCTGCCTTCGCCACCCGAGGCAAAAGCTTTGGGAGCCAAAGAGAGGGCTTCTTTGGTCTCGCTCAAAAAAAGAGTGATTTTTTGTTTCTGGTTATTGTTTTCTTCCATAATCTTGCAGTTGGTTCAAGATAATGAACTTTAGGAAAAAATAATTTTTCGCCTTGGCAAACTGCTTTTGATTTTTTTGGGGCCTCCGCCTCGCTTCGCTCGTCGGCGCTACGGTCCACAGCTCGCAGGTCTGCTCGGCCCTGCGCAAAAAAACAAGTTTTTTGCTTGGTCTGCGGCTGCGCCGCACTGCTCCCCATCGCTAGGCCGCTCATCGGTCTTTTTTCTCTGGGCTTTTTTCTTCGGCCTTAAATTCCCCTTTCAAATAGCGGCTTTCAATTAGTAATGGGGTAAAAAAACTGGCCGAATGGCGATGAATGGATTTTTTACCACAATTTTTCCTTCGGCGGAAAAACTAATGAATTCAAAACCACTAAGAAAAAAACAACCGCCCCCAAAAAGCGAACAAGGACTTTCTCCGTCAGTTCGCTCAAGTTAGCAACCCTGGGCTTCAGCCCAGGGCCGAACAAATAGCAGTTATTTTTTATCCCTGAATTTTTAGTGACAAAACAACAACCACCTCCAACCGCTGAAGAAAAATAATGGACTAAAAAAATTAGATGAGCGGCAAAGGCCAAATAAAAGCCCTGCCACTTCTATCCTTTGATTTAATTTCCAGCCATTCATCGTTATTTTTTTCAGCCATAGCTACGGCTATGCCTTTAAAAAATGCCTTGACTAGCTTAAAATTTTTATCAAAGGCTGGCCGAAGCGCAGAGCTTCTATTTGGCTGAGGGATAGATAGCAGTGGCCGAAGGCCAGACCCAGTTTTTTTGAGCGCAGCGAAAAAAAACGCAGGGCCGAGCAGACCTGCGAGCTGCGACATAGCCCGACCCAAGCGAAGCGCAGGGGCAGCCCCAAAAAAACTTCAAAAAAACAAAGCTTTTTAATACCGCTACAGTTTTTCTCCACAAGCGAAAGTCCGTAACTTGGAACATTCTATTTTATTTAGCCAAGTTGTACATGAAGATCCGAAAACTCTATATCCAAAATATTAACTCTTTACAAGCCGAAGAGCCCATTTGCATTGATTTTGAAGCGGCGCCCTTAAAAGAGCACAGTCTTTTTTTAATTGCTGGACCAACAGGCTCTGGAAAAACAACTTTATTAGATGCCATGACTTTGGCGCTTTATGGAAAAGCGGCCCGTTTTAGTGGTACGCAAGGAAGCGACCACGGAAAAGAAAGCAATATGATTTCTAAAGGGCAAAAAAATGCTTTTTCGGCCTTAGAGTTTTCGGTCAAGGGCCAAGTTTATAGAGCGGAGTGGATGCTGCGCATCAATAGAAATGGAAAAGTAGAGCGGCCCAAGCAACGATTAGTGCAAGTAATTACGGAAAAAGAGCAGCCCATTTTAGCCACCAAAAAAAGAGATTTCCATAAAAAAATAGAAGAACTTTTGGATGGATTGGGTTTTGATGGCTTTTGTCGCTCGGTGCTTTTGGCCCAGGGCGATTTTATTGCCTTTTTGCGCGATAAAGAAAATCGCTCAGATATTTTGGCCCGCATTACCTCTGCAGAGCAGTATAGCGAAATTTCTAAAGCCGCATTTCAAAAGGCAAAAGAGGAAAAAGAAAAGCTAGAAGAATTAGAAAAGCAATTGCAGGCCGTTGATTTATTGTCGGCAGAAGAATTATTGGCCCTAGAAACGGCTTTGGTCCAAAAAAAGGCCGAAGAAGAAGAGCGGCAGCAAAAAGTAAAGGAACTAGAGGGACAAATTAAATTGGCCGAGCAAAAAAAAGAATGCGAAACCGCCTTGGTCGAATTGCAGCAACAAAAAGCAGCTTGGGCCAAAAATTGGGCAGCCCAAGAGCCAGAACATTTTTTATTGGCCCAACACCAAAAGGCCGAAAAAGCTGGGGGCGAATTGAAGCGCTTAAGCCAATTGGAGACAGAGATTAAGGCGCTTTTGGTCCAACAAACAAAAGATGAACAGCAATTGGCCAGAAAAGAAAAAGCTTGGGCCAAAGAAGCCATTGTTTTAAAAGAACTGGCCCAAAAACTAGCCGAAGAAGAAGCCCAAGAAAATGATTTGCAGGCGCAATGGCAGGCTTGTGAACGTTTGGATCAGGAAATTAAATTTGCGCAAAAAAAATTGGCCGAAACAGAAGCAGCCCTAGAAAAAATATTGGTCCAAGAAAAAAAACAAGCCGCCGAACAGGCCCAATTGGCCAAGCAAAAAGAAAAAAGCGAGCAAAAAGCCGCCACTATAGCCTTGGCCCAAAAAGAACAGGCCGCCTTGGCCGATAGTCCAGAAATTATTGAACAATTGCAGGCCTTGGCCCAAGAAGTTGAGCAATTGCATAAGGCCGGAAATGCCCAGCGAGCCGAAGAAAAAAAACAAAAAAAGGCCAAAAAAGACTTAGAGCAACAACTAGAGCAGCTTAAAAATAAATTAGCCGAAGAAGCTAAGGAAGAGCAAGCCCTTTCAGAAGCATTGGCCAAAGAAGAACTAAGTTTAGCGGAGCTGCTTCCCAAAAAGACGCTTTTGGAAAAAGATTTGGCTCAGGCCCAAGAAATTGAGAGGCCTTGGCAAGAACATATCAATTTGCGCAAGGGGATTCAGCAAGCGGAAGAGCAACTGGCCAAAACTTTGGCCGAGAAAACAAAAAATGAAGAAGAATGGCAGCCCCTGCAAGAAAATGAGGCCAGAAACAAAGAGCGTTTGACCGATCTGCAAAAACATATTGCTTCTCAAGAACGCCTTTGTGAATTGCTCAAGCAACAAATGGGGGCGGCCCAATATCGCCAATATTTAGAAGAGGGAAAAGCCTGTGCCCTTTGTGGATCTACTGAACATCCGCATGCGCATGAAGCCTTTGACCAAGAAGGTAAGCAAAAAGAATTGCAGGAAGAACAGCAGCGTTTGGCCGATTTACAAGCAAAACAGCAAGAAATTCAATCGGCGCAGAGCAAATTGGAACAAAAAAGTTCTGTTTTGGCCGATCGTTTAAAGCGATTGGCGCAGGAAAAAGAAAGCCTAAATCAATCGGTAGAGCAATTGTGGGCCAAACTAGATGCCCTGCCTCAATTGAATTGGTCTGAAAAAGAGTTGAAAACCTTAGAACTAGCAGAATTGCAGGCGCTTTATCAACTTTTTGGGGAGGAACAAGCGCAAAAAACAAAGCAACTCAAATTATTAGTAGAGATTCAGCATAAGTGGGCTATTTTGGCCGAAAAAAAGAAGGCCACAAAAAATAATTATGCAGAAAAAGAGCAGCAAAAAGAAAAAATGCTCGAAAGCTTGGCGCAATTGGAGGCAGAACTGGCAGAAAAACTAGAGCAGGACCAAAAAATATTGCAACAGGCGCAATTGGTTTTGGCCCAATTGGGCAGAGAATTGTCGAGCTCTAAACAGCTCAAGCAAGAAATTGCTGTTTTAAAAAGCGACTACAAAAATTATCAGGCCTTATTGGAGCAAGCGCAAAAGTTGCAACAAGAACTGGCCATTATGGCGGTGAATTGGGAAAAAGCGACTAAAGATTTGCAGCGTTGCCAAAAAGAGGGGGAGGAACAAAAAGAAAAGCAATTGGCTGAAAAAGCGGCCTTATTGCAGCTGGAAAAGCAGCGAAAAGAGCAGTTTGGCGATTTGCAGGTAGAAAAAGCCCGCAAAAAATTTGTCGAGCAATTGGCTCAATTGAGAAAAGCCGAGAAAAAAGCACAAACTTTATTGGCCCAGCTACAAAGTGAAAAAGAGGCTTTAAAGGGAGGTTTGCGTCAGTTGGGGCAGCAATTGCAGGGCAATAAAAAAGAGGAAGCCGAATTGCGTTTAAAATTAGCAGACTTGGCCAGTCAGTTAGGTTTTGAAAACCTAGAAAAATTAGCAGAGGCGCTTTTGCCTGCTAAAAAAGCGGCCACTATTGCCGAGGCCAAGGAAAAAGCGGCCCAAGAAAAATTGCGTTTGGATGATCGAGCGGAGCAGTTGCAGCTACAGGCAAAAAATATAGCCGAAAATTGGCCCAATTTGGCCCCCTTAGCCGATTATTTGGCCGAAAAAGAGCGGCTGCAAAAAATAACAAAGGAAGAACAAGCCGAAATTGGGCGTACTTTAGAGCGATTGGACCGACAAAAAGAGCAGGAGAAAAAAGTGAAGCGCATACAGTTGGCCCATAAAAAACAAGAAAAAGAAACCGACCGCTGGATTTTACTCAAAAATGAAATTGGTAGCGCCGATGGGAAAAAGTTTAGAGATATTGCCAATGCTATCTCTTTGGAGCGACTCCTCTATTATGCCAACCAACATTTGAGAAGTTTTGCGCAAAATCGCTACGAACTGGAAAAAGAAAGCTACGACAGCTTAAATATTAACGTCATTGATGCTTTTCAGGCCGGATCCAAGCGGCCACTCTCTACACTTTCTGGCGGAGAAACTTTTTTGTGCAGCTTGGCCTTGGCTTTGGCCCTCTCTAATTTATCATCTAAACAACAAATGCAATCTTTATTTATAGATGAAGGTTTTGCCACCTTAGACCAAGAAACATTGGGCGATGCGCTCTTATTATTGGAGCGTTTGGAGCATGAAGGCAAACGCATCGGCTTAATTTCTCACTTAGAATTGCTCAAGGAAAGAATTCCCTGCCAAATTCAATTGCAGAAAAAAGGAGAAGGCCGCAGCGAATTGCAAATTGTTTAAGAACTTCTTTTACCTTTGCGCCTTATACAGCAGAAGGCGAGCGAAGCGAGCCTTGGCCTAGCGATGTGTAGGGGGGGCCGTAGGCCAGACCAAAGTTTTTGAGCGAAGCGAAAAAACTGCAGGGCCGAGCGAACAGCGAGCCCCGAAACGTAGCGCCGCAGCGAAGCTGCGGAGGCCCCCAAAAAAAATCATCATCATCTTTAATATTAGAAAATGAGCAGCGAAAAAAAGAATCCCAATTATTTGGTGCAGGAATTTAGTTCAATTGACTTGATGCCCAAGAACCCAAAGCAAACCGTCCAGAAATTGCAGGTGAAAACGCGTATGCAACGAGCGGAGCAAGAAATTGAATTTTTGAGCGAAGAAGTGCTCTATGATGAAGCAGGCCGCAGCAAAGTCGTGCGCCATTTTGGTCCAGATAATGAACTGATGGAAGAATATCAGCATAATTATCCCGCAGCCAACCAACATGAGGTGCTCAATGTGCAGGATGGCGAAGAAGCTGGCCATTGGTTGATTACTTATAATGAAGCAGGCCAAATTGTGCAGTCTGTTTTTTCTGACCTGCAAGAAGGCGGCAAAGATACCGATAGCTATTTTTATAATGAGACCGGCCAATTGGTTAAAGTGGTGCAAGAGGTTTTTCCCTCTGATGAGCCCACCAGCTATGTGCTTTTGGATTGGGAAGGCGAGCGCTTAATTAAAATTACCGAGCTTTTTGGCGATGAACTGGAAGGCGAACACCGTTTTGAGTATGCCGAAGGTAGCAACTTGCCCAAAAAAGTAGCGCATTATGTGATGTTGGAAGAAGAAGGGGAGGCGCCCGACCTACAAATGGCAGATGTGCAGCAGCCCAAGTACAATGAAAAAGGCCAACTCATTTATAATGAAGTAGAATATTTATTGACCGATAGCAAAATTGAGCTGATCCAGGAATATAATGCGGAAGAAGTTGCTGTTCGCTTCATGCAAAAAGAATATGTAGAAGGCGAACTGTTTTCTGATTTGCTAAGAATTGAAGACGGAAAAGACCAAGTGGTTTCTGAAATTACGAAAATTCCAGCCGAAAATTTGACTGTAGAACAAATTTACGACTACATTTAAGTCGAATTTTTCTAGCTAAGCAAAAAAGCCAACTCTCAGAAAGAGTTGGCTTTTTTTATTTTATTTTTCTTGGGCCAAAAAAATAAGCTAGCTTCATAGGGTACAAAAAACGAATAGATTATGCAAAAACTCAGTTTATTACTCTTGTTCATGGGCTTGTCGGGCTCAATTTGGGCGCAAGCAGAAGAGATTTTAGAGGCAGAAATGCAGAGACGGCAGCAAGAAAAAATAAATCCGGCCATTTCTGTCGCTTTAATATATCCTGAGGGGCCAGTTGCTTATCGGAACTTTGGGGGGGCTGAAATTACAGAAAAAAGCCAGTACGAAATTGGCTCGCTGAGCAAAACTTTTACAGCAGAATTGGCCTTGCATCTATTGGGCAAAAAACTTCGGCAGCCTTTATCCGAGCTGCTCCCGAAGGTAGATAATCCCTATTTAGAAGAAATTCGGCCCTTAGATTTACTGCAGCATCAGGCGGGTTTGCCGCGCTTGGCAGATGACTTTTCGCCAGCCAATTGGGCCAACCCCTATCAAGATTATAGCGAAGAAAAAATGTGGCAGGAATTGACGCATTGGGAGCCCTATGAAATGGGGCAATGGGCCTATTCTAACTGGAGTTATATGATCTTGGGCCAAATTGTGGCGCAGCAAACAGGCCAAACTTATGAGCAGCTCCTGCAGTCGGTTTTCAAAAAAGCCAAGATGAACAATACGCATTTTGGCCCCACAGCAGCCGCCGTAGCGCCTCGAAATTTGGGCCTGCCGAGCGCAAATTGGGCCTTCTCTGGCCCTAGTCGCTATGCCGGTGGACTTTGGAGTTCGACCGAAGATTTAGCCGCTTTTTTGAACTACCAAATTGAACATAATATTTTATTTCAACCCGGTTGGGTAGAGGATGCCATTCCCACGGGCCTCGATGATTTGGGCCAAGGAAAACTTTATTACAAGGGCGGTTGGTTCATTTATCGACCCGATAGAGAGACCGAAATCCTCATGCATACGGGCCTGACGGGCAGTTACTCGAGCATTATGGCCTACAATAAAACCAATGGCAAGGGCGTGCTGCTCTTGAGCAATTCCCTACAATTGGCCGACGATATTGCGCTGGCCTACATTTATCCAAAAATGGAATTGGAGAAGCCGCAGCGCAATTTAGCCTATGATTTGGCCGAAAAAATTGAAGCAGGCGATTTTAAAAAGCTCGAAAAATGGTACTGGAAAAACAAAAAGGACGATAGCCAAGAGGATTTGCTCGATATCTATTGGTTGGAGCGCTACCATTTTGGCCAAAAAAATTATGCGGCTAGTGGCCCGCTCAGCAATATTATGTACAAAATTTTGCCCGAAGATTGGGAGGCTTGCCTCATTCAAGCCGAAAACTTAGCGGCTCAGGGAAAATGCAAGGCAGCCAAAAAAATCTATAAAAAAGCCATGAATATGGCGCCAGAACGCCAAGAAATGATAAGCAAAAAAATGAATGCTTGTAAAGATTAGGGCTGTTTTGGGGCGTTACTCCCGTTGGTCGTCGAACTGCGGCTTGCAGCCTTGTTGTCGCCTCGCTTCGCTCGTCGGCGGTTACTTCCTTCGGTCGTCGAACTGCGGCCTGAAGGCCTTGTTGTCGTTGCGGGGCTCGCTGTTACTTGCTTCGCTGCGTCGGCTCCCGTTGGTCGGGTCGCTCGGCCCTGCGGCGGCTTTGCCGCCTGGGTCTGGCCTTCGGCCACCCCTGCACATCGCTAGGCCGGCGGGCCTTCGGCCCTTTAATTGCCAGCGCTAATCCATCTCAAAATAAGCTTGTACTGCTTTTCTGTAAGTTTTAGAAACAGGAATAGTTTGGGGCAACTGCGGCAAAGAAAGCAAAATATGCCGCGCATTACTTTCGCTGGCCGTCACTCGAGCCAAATTGGCCCAATAAAAACGATGCACCCGATGCAAAATAGTTTGTTGGGCCAAGGCCTCTTGGGTTTCTTTTAGCCGCATTTGTACCTTAATATAAGCCAGCTGCCCCGCTTCGGCCCAATAAATCTCCAGTTCTCCCTTTTGGCTATAAAGCGCCAAAATATCTTCTAAAAAAATGCCCTTGGCCCCCCCCTGATGATAAACCAACAGCTTGGGCCCCTCTCGTTTTTGGGGAGCGGGCAAACCCAAAGGCCTTTGGGCCGCTTGCAAGCGCAGCAGCTCGGGACCAGGCCCTAAAGCCAAACTGCCCCGCTCCTCAATTTTTTCGTCAATCTGCTTGGACCATGCCATATTTAAGGCCGCATACTTCTGATTGCGCCAAACGACCATCAAACTAATAGGAGGGAGACCCCAAGCCAATTGTAAAAACTGCTGCCAAAAAAAACCAGACCACTGAAACTGCATCCAGCCCAAATAAACCAGCATCAGAGAATTGACAAGCCCCACCACAAAAAATACCCAGCTACTAAACAACAAATCTCGGCCAATCGTCCAACGATCCGGACTAAACCAATTGCCCAATAAATAAGGCAAAATGCTGAGCTGCCCACTAAAAACCAAAATAGCCGTAAGTCCACAAATAACCGCATCCGCCCACTCCCGATAAGCCGAAACCGGACTGTCGGGCATTTGGCTATGCACCACAAGGGTCACCACTAGCCCCAAAAAAAGGCTAAACCCAAGCTGATAAGAAAGTGATTCGCGCAAAGCCGAGGGCTGCCGAAATAAGGGAAACATAAACAGAAAAACTTAATGGGCCAGAAAATGAAGATGAAGGCGATATTGAGCCGAATCAAAAGCAACTACTTTTTGGTCCTTATGCAACTGATAGCCCTTTTGAGGCCAATACCTTAGCTCGCTTTGGCCAGCATATACCGTATTGTTTTGGCTTAGACTTAACCGCAAGCTTTGCAACTCCTTTTTTGGACCATACTCAAGGACTAAACGCTCTAAATTACGCTTTTCTATCAAACTTTGATAGCGAATCTCATAGCCATTTTCTAAAGCAACACTATCTCTTTGGTAATCTTCTCGCACCGCTGGCTCATGCAGCTGCTCCCGACCAAAAATGGCCAGCTCTTTTTCCCAATCTAGGGTTTCTCCAGATATACTATCTACTTCGCCCTTTGCCCAAATCACTTTTTGGTAAGCTGGCGCTTCTTCTTTCAAGCGTTGGGCTTCTGCCTTAAAATAAGCAGGTAGGTCAAAATATTCTGCTCCTTTTTGGACCTCTGTGTTTTCTGTTTGACAAGCAAGAAGGCCCAAGGCCAAAAAAAAGAATATAGCTGTTTTTCTCATAACTAAATTGCATAAAAAAAGGCCCAACGCTTCGCGCTAGACCCTCTACATCTTTAATATTTTACATTAAGCCGAAAAAGAAGTGCCACAACCACAGGTTTCTTCCGCATTGGGGTTGTTAAAGGTAAATCCTCGGTTGCCAAGGCCATCCTGAAAATCAACCTCAATGCCAAGGAGGTAAATTGCATGGGCCCGGTCCATAAATACCGTAATGCCGTTAATCACAAATTCATCATCATCGGCGCCTTTTTCATCAAAGCCCAAAATATAAGAGAATCCAGCACAACCGCCACCCTTCACGCCCACGCGCAAACCATGGCCCTCGGCAATGTTCTCCTTTTCCTTAATTCTAAGGAGCTGTTTTACGGCCCCATCCGTCAATATAATTGGGTTTTCCATCTGAGGGGTATTTTTTTCTGTAGACATATAATTTAATATCATTTATAGCCAACAAAGCTAAGGCTTTTTTCTGAATTTGTCTGTTTATTTAGACAATATCTTAACAGCCTGGCTCCAAAAGAGTTTAATAGACCTTAGTTTTCTTTTTTGCTGCTGTCTCGAACCACTTCTACTTGTTCTAAGGCCTCTGCCGCCGAGCGTTTTTTGCCTTTCTTACTCCGCTCACTATGTTTCAACTCATGCTCCAATAGGGCCTCTACTACTTTTTCATAGAGCTGTTGCAAGGCCTCGGGGTTGCCCATATAAGCCTGCATACTCTGCTGAAAATCAGTAGGCTCTATCTGATGAATCTGAAAGAGGGTGGCATATTGCTCCGCCGCTAAACTATCTTTGGCCAAAACAGTCAAACTATTATATTCCGCTACCTTGGCCTCGGCCAAATGAAGGTCTACCAAAAATGGAATGATTTCTTGCTCTCCCAAAATGGGCGCCTCGGTCTCTAATGGCCGATAACAAGCCAACAAAAGAAACAAACAACTACTATAGATAATGACTTTCAACATCTTATTTTTTTGTTTTGGGGCCCGCGGCCAGCAAAGCTGGCCGCCGCTATGCTACGCCGCTCGCAGGTCTGCTCGGCCCTGCGCGGGCTTCGCCCGCTGGGTCTGGCCCTGCGGGCCACGGCTGCGCAGCGCTGGGCCAAACTGAGCCTGGGCAAAGTACATAAAAAAATGGCAGGCAGACAAGCTTTTGGGCTCAAATGAAACCCTAAGGCCCGCATTTTTTGGTCCAAATAAGGCGGCGCAGCCGCCGCCGAGGAGCAAAGCGACGACCGGCTGAGGGATGGATAGCAGGGCCGCCATAGGCGGCAGACCCAAGGCTTTTGAAGCAAAGCGAAAAAGCCTGCAGGGCCGAGCAAACCTGCGAGCTGCGACAGAGCCCGACCCGAGCGCAGCGAAGGGGCAGCCCCAAAAAAAAATGACCTTAAAGCCCCTGCTTTAGATCCTAATTTTTACCTTTAAAAAAAAACTTACTGTATGAAAAAATGGATAAAGTACTCCCTCATCGGATTGTTTAGCTTTCTCATCCTCTTTGTGCTGGCCGCTATTACGCTGCCCATGATTTTTAAAGAGGATATCGAAAAATTGGTTAAGGAAGCAGCCAATGAACAACTGAATGCCACCCTAGATTTTGAAGGGACCGAGCTTTCCCTCCTCTGGACCTTTCCCAATTTTGCCTTTGATCTTAAGGGCCTCAAAGTGACGGGCCAAGAGGAATTTGATGGCCTCAAACTAGCCGATGTTAAACGCATTAGCCTGCGCCTCAACCTCTTCCAAGTGATTTCGGGCAATTATGCCGTAAATTCATTGGTTTTTGAAGAACCCAAGTTCTATGTGAAGGTCCTCAAAAACGGAAAGGCCAATTATGATATCATGAAAACGGATAGCAGCGCCACCGTCGAAGAAGAAACGAGCAGTAGCGAAAGTAGCGATTTTCAGTTTGCCCTCCGCTCTTACCAAATTATTGAGGGCGAAATGACTTATGATGATGCCCCTAATGCCGCATTTTTGCAAATCAAAGGCCTTAACCATAAGGGTTCTGGCGATATGAGCCTAGAGCAATTTGATTTTTATACCAGCACCCAAATGCAGTCGCTCCAACTCAATTATGATGGAGTGAGCTACCTCAATAAAGCAGTAGTCGATGCCGAAATCAATATTGGCGTGGGCATGAAGGAAGGCGAAATGAGCTTTAAACTACTCGATAACGCCCTTCAGCTTAATGCCCTAAAATTGGGCGCAGAAGGGACCGTACTCATGAAAGGCGACGATATTATTTTTGAGGAGCTTAAGTTTTCTGCCCCCAATAACAATTTTGCAAGCCTGCTCTCTATGCTGCCCGCCGCCTATATCGAGGGCTTTGAAAGCGTAAAAACTTCTGGCGATTTTAGTCTGAACGGAGCAGTAAACGGCACCTTCAACGAGAAGAGCTATCCCGCCTTTAATATGGCCCTAAAAGCCGCTAATGGCACCTTTCAATATCCCGATTTGCCCATGGGCGTGAGCGATATTGGGGTAGACCTCAAAGTTAATAGCCCTTCTTCAGATTTGGATAAATTGACTGTAGACTTGAAGCAATTTGCCTTCAAATTGGGCCAAAACCCCTTTTCCGCCTCGCTTTTCCTCAAAACGCCTATGAGCGATCCCGATATTAAGAGCGCAGTAGAAGGAAAAATCAATCTGGCCGAACTCTCCAAGGCTTTTCCTATGGAAGGGAGCAGCATGGCCGGCCTCATCGAGGCCCAACTCCAAGCCAATACCCGCATGTCTTATGTGACCGAACAAAAATATGAGAAGGTCGATATGCAAGGAAAATTAGGCATCGAAAATATGATCTACCTCATGGAAGGGATGCCCGATATCCGCATCAAAAAGATGCTGATGCTTTTTAGCCCCAATGATGTGGACCTGCAAGCCTTTGACCTTACTATGGGCAAAAGCGATATTCAGGCCCAAGGAAAATTAGACAACCTACTCACTTATTTTTCTGGCGATAAAATTATGACCGGAAAGCTCAAAGTGACTTCTCGTCTACTCGACCTCAACGAGCTGATGGGCGATACCACCACTACCTCCGAGGAGGAAATGGCCGCTACCAATATGACCGATACCACTAGCAGCATCAATGAAGATGAACTCTTTGACCGCTGGGACTTTGCCGCAGATTTTAGCTGCGATAAAATGGTCTATGATGTCTATGAAATGAAAAATATGAAGGCCGTGGGCAAATTCTCGCCCAGCCGAGCAAAAATGAGCAATTTTGAGCTGCTTATCAATAAAGTAGATATCAAAGCCGATGGCCAACTTGATAATGTTTTTGGCTATCTCTTTAAAAATGAGTTGCTCAAAGGGGAACTAAATCTCTACTCTAATTATATGAACGTCAATCAGTTTATGACCGAAGATGGCAGCGCCACAGAACCCGAAGCAGCTCCCGCTCCAGCCGATCCCAGTACCGCAGAAACAGCCTTCGAACCCATTTTGGTCCCCGCCAATATTGACTTTCATATGAAGGCTCGCTTCAAAAAGTTTATCTATGATGTCTACCAATTGGATAATGTGGCGGGCGACCTCCGCGTCTATGAAGAGAAGGTAGAAATGACCAATTTGAGCTGTAATGCCTTTGGCGGAAGCATTATCCTAAACGGAGAATACAATAGCCAAGACCCCAAAGCGCCTAAGTTCGATTTTGCCTATGATGTGGCCCAACTCGATTTTGCCAAAATTGCCGAAGGAGTGCCCCTAGTCGCCACTTTTGCACCGATAATGAAGGGCATGTTGGGTAAGTTTAACTCTAAATTTAGCCTCAACGGAATTTTAGAGCCCAATTTGTATCCCGATATGGCCAGCCTCAACTCCGAAGGTTTGCTAGAAACCTTTGATGCGGTCCTTAAAGGCAGTACGCCCCTTAAGGGCCTGAGCCAGAAAATGGGCATCAAGGCTTTGGAGAATATCGAGATCCAAAATACTCGCAACTTCTTTAAAATTAAGGATGGAAAACTGACGGTAGAGCCTTTTGCCTTTACCCAAAAGGGAATTGATATGACCTTTGGCGGGGCCCATGGTTTGGACCAAACGATGGACTACGACCTCAAGATGCGGGTCCCTAAAGCCATGATCGATAATTCGGTAATTGGTGGGGCCACCCAAGCCGCTGGCAATCTTCTCGCTAGTCAGGCTAGTAAGCTGGGCATCAAGGTAGAAGAGGCTGCATTTATCAACTTTGCTGTAGATATTACGGGCAATTTGAGCAACCCCAAATTTAGTCCTAAGGTCCTGGGAGCCGAGGGTAAATCTGGCGAATCTATGGGCGACCAAGTTAAAGATAACCTTAAAGAAGAGGCCGAAAAGCTCAAGGCCGAGGCCGAAGAAAAAGTAAAAGCCGAGGCCGAACGCCTAAAAGCCGAGGTCGAAGAACGCGCCCGCAAAGAGGCCGAGCGCCTAGCCGAGGAAGCCAAGGAACGGGCCCGTAAAGAGGCCGAGCGCTTGGCCGCTCAGGCGGCTTCTTCCGAAGAGGCCAAACGCATCCGAGATAGCATTGAGACGGCGGCCAAAGAAGCAGCCGACAAGATTCTTCAGGATAAATTGAATAACCCCTTTGGCAATAAAAATCCATTTAAGCGGAACAAATAAGGGGAGGAGGATTTGGGGCTGCCCCAGCCTGCGGCTGGGTCGGGCTATGCGCTGGCTCGCTGTTCGCTCGGCCCTGCAGCCCTGCGGGCTTTGGTCTGGCCTTCGGCCACCAGCTACTATCCCTCAGCCAAAAAAGGCATCGCTTCGCGATAGCCGAAGAGGGCAGGGGCTGGCCCCTGCCCAATAGGCGGCTGCGCCGCCCAGCCCAAGGCCTTAAAATATTGGGCCTTTCCTAGAATAAAGTGTAAATTGGGGCGGCCATGGGCCGCCCTTTTTTTTGCCCCTTAAATCGCTTTAGCAACTATGAAATATTTTCTCCTCTTCTTTTCTTTCTTTGCCCTTTTTTCTGCTCCGCTTTTGGCCCAAAGCGATAGCTTGGCCCTAAAAAAGACCTATAGTAGTAGCCTTTGGCCAGAGGGCGAGGCGCCTAGGGCTTGGGGCTGGGGACAAAGTATTTTACTAGAGTTTAGTGCCTACCGCTGGGACCAACAACGGCAAGAAGCGATTAGCCCCCAACCCCAAAGTATTGGGCAGCTGCTTAATATTTTGCCTGGCCTACACATGAGCCTCTGGGCGGGCAACCGAAAAAGCTTTCTCTTTTCTTTGGAGGGCGGGCTGAGCTATTATCCCTTTAGCTTGGATATTGGACCCCAAAAAAATGCAATTCGCTCTACTTTGGCCGCTCCCCTTATGCTAAAAGGACATTGGTTACTAGATTCTTCTTATAAACAAAACCGCAGAACGCCCTTCAAGAGCTTTTTGAGCCTCGGTTATGGCCAAGAATGGGTGTATTTGGGCCATAATGTCAATGGCAGTAATGCCAAATGGCTACATATCGTTGAGCTTTGTCGCGGCAGCACGGTAGATAGCTTTTCTCTACAAACCTTTATAAAATTTGGTTGGGGCCAAAAGGATGCCCTGCTGGCCCAATTGGGCATCCGCTTGGGCTGGGATGGCTTTTAAGCACCCTTGAAGTACGCAAAAAGGCGAAAAACCTAGGTTTTTTGCCTTTTTTTAGGCCCATATGTTAGGCTTTTGTTAAAAACTGAAAAAACGTAACAAAATGAAAAAAGGCAAAAGTTATGTCTGGGAGTAAACTAGTTATGTCTGGGAGTAAACTAGTTATGTCTGGGAGTAAACTAGTTAGGTCTGGAGGTGAACTAGTTAGGTCTGGAGGTGAACTAGTTAGGTCTGGTGGTAAACTAGTTAGGTCTGGAGGTAAACTAGTTAGGTCTGGAAGTAAACTAGTTAGGTCTGGCGGTAAACTAGTTAGGTCTGGGAGTAAACTAGTTAGGTCTGGAAGTAAACTAGTTAGGTCTGGAAGTAAACTAGTTAGGTCTGGAAGTAAACTAGTTAGGCCAATAGTCGGAGACTGTTCAGGATTTTGTGTATTAGAATAAAATTTGGGCCTTTAGCTTGTTAGGATTTGGCCAGTAGTCGCCTAGGGACAAGCCCCTAGGCTAACCCAATGGAGTCAGCCCTCTGCGAGGGCCTCAACTATTGATATACAAGGCCTTGTTCAGTTGTTGTCGCAGAGAAGAACCTCATCCAAAGGCCCTCTTTAGAGGGCTGTCTGAAAAAGCTAGCCTAGGGGCTTGTCCCTAGGCAGCAAAGAGGGGAAACACAAAATTTTAAATAGACTCAACTTAGCCAATTATTGGGAACTGTTCTGTCCTTAGTGGCCAGGGCCTTACAGCATATTCCAGTTGCGGTAAGCTATTCTGCGTCTAGAGGCGGCGAAGCCGCCGGCTGAGGGGCTGTAGCAGGGCCGCCGAAGGCGGCAGACCCAGCGGGCGCAGCCCGCGCAGGGCCGAGCAGACCTGCGAGCTGCGCAATGGCCCGACCCAAGGCCGAAGGCCGCAGGGGCAGCCCCAAGACATTAAACCTTAAAAAAAAACAGTTGTCTAAGGGCGGCTTAAATATAGAAACCGCTATATTTGCACAAATTAGAAACAGTCTAAATTAAAACATATGAAAAAGAAGTGGATAAAAAGGGGTGTTTTGGGATTTTTGGGGATGCTCTTAGTGGCTCAATTTTTCCAAATCCAAAAGGAAAACCCTACATTTGATGAGCAAGCGGATTTGATGGCGATTCATCAGCCGACGGCCAAGCAGAAAGCCTTATTGGAGGCGGCCTGTTATGATTGTCATAGTTATAAGACGGTATATCCTTGGTATACTTATGTGGTTCCGGTTGGGCAGTGGATCAACAACCATATAAAGCATGGGCGCAAGCATTTAAATTTTTCGGTTTGGGGCAGTTATGAGGCCAAGAAGCAGGCGCATAAATTGGAGGAGTGCATAGAGGAGATGGAAAAGGGGAAAATGCCTTTAAAGTCTTATACTTGGACCCATGGGGATGCCAAACTATCGGCAGAGGATCAGGCGGAACTGCTTGCTTATTTTAAGCAAATAGCGAAATAGTTGTATGAAAGGATTTTTGAGTTGGGGGCTAGGCCTCTTTTTGATGACAGCAGCTTCGGGCGCGGCAGCGCAGAGCGGCTATTTATATTGGTCTGTGGGGGGCGAAAATGGGCTACCCACAGGCCTTTTTTGTGGAGAGCAGTCGCCTAAAAGCCTAGAGTTAAAAGGGCCAAAAGGGGGGCTTAGGCGGATAGATTTGGAGCCAACAGCTTTGCGTTTGCCGGCCAATATGCAAGATCTTTGGGGGGCATCATTTTCTATTTTGCCGCTTGAGCCTTTGAGTGAGTTGCCCAACTTTTTTATAGAAGAGGGAGCGGGGGATTATGTGGAGACAAAGAGCCAGACGAGTTTTTCTTTGTCGGGGCAGCGGGTGGCGCTTAAAAAGCTGGCTGCAAATTATTTGCGTTATAAGCAGCTGTTATTGACCCTTAAAAGTCAGGAGTTAAAACTGCAGGCCCTAGAGGCGCAGCTCAAGCAGCAAGAGCAGGATTATGAGTTGTTGGAGGAGCAGGCCAAAGAGGCGGAAAAAGCCTTAGCAACTTGGGTAAATGCCCAGCAGATAGGGGGGGATGCGAAGGCCATTTGGCAGGAGTTATTGGCCCAATCGGCCAAGATAGACCAGAGCTTGATGCAAGTATTTAAGTATAATGACATAGATGGGGCTCGTCGTTTGGCTGATCAGACGGCGGCCTATGAGCGATATTTGCGAGCGGCAAAAAAGGAGGCGGCTTTTGCTCAGATCGCCACGCAATTTCAGGACTACGAGCAAAAAAGGGCACAAAAAATCAGTAAGAGGCGGGCGGCTGATATTTTGGCCCAGAAACTGGCTAAAAGTAAGGACGAAATTAGTCGATTAGGGGCAGAGATAGAAGCGCTAAAAGCGGAAAAAAAGGAAATAGAAAAAAAATAATTTTTTTATCTGATTGACAATCAGTATATATGTAGCGCTTGGCATATAGTTGGGGAAAGATCTGCCAACTTTTAATCTAGCTCCTTGTTTAGATTCTGTATAAAAAATGATAGCTTCGCAATAAAGGGCGGAGCGCCCGAATCATTCAATTACTTTACCCACAAAATAAGAAAACTATGGCTTTCGAATTGCCCAAATTGCCCTATGCGCATGACGCACTAGAACCACATATTGACGCCCGCACCATGGAAATCCACCACGGAAAGCATCATGCTGGCTACACAAATAAATTGAACGCTGCTATTTCAGGTACTGACTTAGAAGGCAAGAGCATTGAGGACATCCTTGCGAATGTTTCTGCTGCTGGTGCTGGCGTTCGCAATAATGGCGGTGGATTTTACAACCACAGCCTTTTCTGGTCGGTCATGTCTCCCAATGGTGGTGGCGAGCCTACAGGCGAAGTAGCCGAGGCCATCAAAGCTGCTTTTGGCGACTATGAGACCTTCAAAGACAAATTTGCTGCTGCGGCCAAAACTCGTTTTGGTTCTGGTTGGGCTTGGCTTTGCGTGAAAGAAGGGGGCAAACTAGAGGTTTGCTCTACGCCTAACCAAGATAATCCCCTAATGGATGTAGACACTGCGGGTTGCAAAGGTACGCCTATTCTTGGACTAGATGTTTGGGAGCACGCCTACTACCTCAACTACCAAAACCGCCGTCCCGACTATGTGGAAGCTTTCTTCAATGTAATCAATTGGGAGGAAGTAAATAAGCGTTATGCGGCTGCTAAATAATTTGGCAAAGATATAATTGTTGTAATGGGCCTATAGTTTTTTGCTATGGGCCTGTTTTTTTGGGGGGAGATTCAACTAAATGATGAATATGATTAACTATTTTATTTGTTTGCTTTTGTCTTTCTGTAGTCACTCTCCTAACTACAGTCATGGGGAGTGTTTGGAGTTCTTTGCTAACGCTAAAATTGATAACAATGCTAAGGTTGTAAGATTGACCTTTGTAAATAATTGTTCTCAGGAAATAATTATTCCTTTAAGACTTGAGAGTTTAGGTCCCAAAATGGCATCTGTTAGATTTTATTACCTATCTGAAGATATGGAGTTAACTCCCGTAAAACTCCATGAAAATATAAATTGGGACAGCCATGTAACCACACTTAAGTTAGAGCCTATGAATAAAGCAATCTATGATCTAAGTGTAGAATGCTTTGACTTTGATTATAGTATTTTGCTGAGTTGTAATTACAAGATTTTAGTATCTTTGAAAATAGCGGGTGCCTTAGAGGATGAAAATATTAACTTAAAGACTATACTTAATAATAACCACCTTTTGTTGAATTGAGTCTAAAATACAGCTTGCTGTGTGCATCTATTTTCGTTGCTCTTCTAGGACAGGGCTTTTTCTTCCGTTTTTTAAACTAGGGTTCTATTTTGGGAGAAGGGTAGTGCAAACTAACAGGTCAATATGAATAAATTTTTTAAGCTACTGATAATTAGCTTGTTGGGTGCTAGTTTATTTTGCCAATGTAGTCTTTTTGAGACCAGAAGTTTAGTTGGCAGTTATCAGAATGATTATTTTGACGAAATAACCTTAGAAATAGAAACTTCTGGATATTATACTCTTAGAAAGGGGAGTAAGATTTTAAACGAGGGTACTTATGATTTTCGTGGAAAAACGGTTTACTTAGATAGCTGGGGGGCGACTAGAGAGCTGTGTATATGTAAATCAAGTAGTTGTATACTTGGATTCAATTATGACGGTTGTTGTTCTCTAACTCTATTTGAAGATGATCCTAAATACAATTTCTCTCGAATTGAAACAAAATAGATGTTTACTTGTACTAGTGGCCGAATCCATCTTCAGATGAATAGCCCCATCTATATTGATTTGTAGCAGGGGCCTCCCGCCAAAGGCGGGCGCTACGTTCGGCAGCTCGCTGTTCGCTCGGCCCTGCGCAAAAAACAAGTTTTTGCTTGGTCTGCGGCTTTGCCGCACTGCCTACCATCGCTAGGCCAGTCGCTTTGCTCCTTCTAGACGCAGGAATTTAGCCTTTCTAGTTTTGGGCCCATGGGCTGAAGCCCATGCTTGCGGGTCTATGCAAACTAGCGGGCTAAAGCCCTTGTTTGCTATAAAAATGGAAAAGGTTTGCTCCAAGAAAAAAACAATAGCCCAACCAGAAGGGCAAAGAAAAATCCCCTACTTTGTTTATGGAAAGGAGGTATTGGGTTTTCAGGTCCTGCGGCTTTTAAGCTGCAGGCCAATTGTTAGTCAGAAGTTGGCTCTGCTGTTCCTAAATTGGCTGCTGGTTTCAACCTGCAGCCACGGCTAGCAGGCCCGAAGGGCCGCAGGCCTAGGGGCCTGAAAGGGGGCCGCGCAGCGGCAGACCGAGCAAAATGAGCGTAGCGAATTTTGCGAAGGGCCGAGCAGACCTGCGAGCCCTGCAAGGGCCCGGCCGCCGCAGGCGGCAGGCCCCAAAAAAATAGGATCATTTAAATGATAAATTACTCCTGCAGCTCTTCCCCAAAGCGCAAAATCAAGGCGGGCAAGAGCAATAAATCTGCTAAAAGGGCCAAAAACAAACAAATACTGGTGTACAACCCAATGTAAAAGGTGCCCATAAAGCTAGAAAAGAGCAGGCAGCTAAAGCCACTAACCAAAATCAAGGTCGTAACGACAATGGCCTTGCCCGTACCCCGAAAACAAGTCCGCAGCGCCTCGGCTTTGCTCTTGGCCTCTTGGCTGGCCAAGCGATAGGCCGCCATAAAATGAATGGAGTCATCGACGGCAATGCCAAAGGCAATAATGAATAGGATAGAGGTGGAAATCTTGATGTCTACGCCATTCCAGGCCATTAGTGCACCCACTAAAGCCAAGGGCAAAATGTTGGGTAAAAGCGCAATGCTCGCCATCCGCCAAGAGCGAAAGAGGTAGAGCATGAGCAGAAAAATAAAGAGAAAACAGAGCAAGAGCCCATAAAAGACATTATCCGCAATGCAGTGGTTATTGATGTCCATCAGATAGGCAGAGCCCGTCAAGCGATAGTCAATGAGTTGATCGAGCTCTTGGTCTCGGATAAATTGGGCCAAGGCCGCATGCCGCTTTTGGGCCTCCAAACTGCCCATATCGGGCATTTTACCGGCAAAACGCCCCCTTTTTCCTTGGGGTAAAACCACCAAGGGATAACGCCCATTGGCCAAGAAATTAGCCTCGATTTTTTGGGCCTTTTTCCATTCGGACCGACTCTGAGGTAGCCGATAATAGTCCGCCTTGCCCGAATGCGTCATCCGATTGGCCATTTTTAAACGGGCCAAAGGACTAAACATACTCCCCAAACCATACTCCTCCAATAGGTAGCGCTCTAGTGGGTCCAAAGCCCGCAAAACTGCCGTGTCCGACAGGCTTTTACTGCTGTCTCGCAAGATGATTTCCATCTCAAATTGACGGCTCCCCTTAAATTCATTTTCAAAAAAACGAGAGTCTACAATCTGTGGGTGCCGCTCACTCAAATCATCCAGTACATGCTGGTTGATCCGCAACTGACTGCTGCCCCAAAGCCCTAGGGCCATCAGCAAAAGAGAACCGATGATGATTTTCCCATAATGCCCCTCTACCCAAAGCGCCAAACGGCCCAATTGCTGCTGCCAAAAGTCGTCTTTGGCGGCTTTTAGTTGGAAGCTCGCCCGGCTGATCATGAGCAAAGCCGGAAAAAAACTATAGGTCAGCAAAAAGGCATAAATAAGGCCCAAAGCAGCAAAAGCGCCTAGGTTAATCAATGGGCTCACATTGGAAAATAGTAGGCTCAAAAAGCCGATAATCGTGGTCCCGCTGGTCAAAATGGTGGCCCGCCCAACTTCTTTGATGGCCTGCTTTAGCGCTAGCTTTTTGGCCTGCCCAGCCTGCAATCCAAGCAAAAATTTACTAAATAAATGAATCACATTAGAAATCCCAATAATGAGGATAATCGTGGGAATCATGTTGGAGATAAAGTCGAGTGAAAAGCCCAACCACATCATGGTTCCTAGGGTCCAAAGTACGGTAACCCCTACCACCGAAAGCGGCATCCAAACGCCCCAAAACCTTCTGTAACTAAAGAAAAGGGCAATAATAATGACCAAAATAGAGAGGCCGACAAAGGTGGCCACCTCCTGCCGCGATAGGTCGACAAAAGTGGTTTGTCCATAGCATTTTCCCGCAAAATGCAGGGCCTTAAACTCCTCAAAAGGCTGAATCAGGCTATCTATCCGCCCAATTAGCCGCTTGCAATCTTCATATTGCATGCCTTCTTTTTGCTGCATCAAAATCAAGACAGATTGCTGGTCTTCGGCAAAAAGTTGGCCCAACAAATCGGGCCGCTCCACTACCTTTAGGCTATCCTGAGCTAGGCGGGCCGCCGAGCTATCTAGGGCCAATAACGGACTGCTATTCATCAGGTCCATAAAAGGAACATAACGATAAATTTCTTGCTTTGTTGGCCCAATCAGCTGCACAATTTCTTCCAATTGTAGCAAACTATTACTCAAACTATCTACCTCTTTTAGAAAAGCCGGCTGATAAATATGTGCCCCCTTGCATTCTACGCCCAACAAAATATAATTGTTATCCCAGCCAAAATGCTCTACATATTCCTCAAAATATTCGGTTTCTTCATGCTCTAGCGGATAAAAATTGCGTAGGTCAAAATCAAATTGTATTCGGCTAATGATGCCCCAAAGCATAAAAAGGCTAATCAGGGCAGTGGCTAGCAGGATGCTAATATGCTGTTTTTTATTCAATTTTGTTTTGTTTTCTGTTTTTGGGGCTTCCCCTCGCTTTGCTCGGGTCGGGCTGTTTCGCAGCTCGCAGGTCTGCTCGGCCCTGCAGTTTTTTTCGCTTCGCTTCAAAAAACTTGGGTCTGGCCCTTCGGGCCACTGCTGTCCATCCCTAAGCCGGGCGGGCTTCGCCCGCCTCTGGACCAGTTGGTTTCCCCAGATTTGTTTTGCAGGGGCCCAAGTTCGCAAAAATAATAGAGAACTCTGATCCTGTTTGATATTTTGTGTGAGCTCCCTTTCTGCATGGGCTACTTATTGGAGCGCTATCTTGACCCCCAACGTTATCTTATTGGTCCCTCAACTTTTTCTGTGGAAGTTTTGAGGGCAAGGTAGGGGAAGAGGAAATAGCGAAGAAGCTTTTTTATTGATAAAGCCTCTATTAGAATTCGTTATGGGCCGATGGTTTTAACCTTCGGCTCATATTTATTGGGTTTAGTCTGGCCTCTTTTGTAGCAGTGGGTTTTAACCCACTGGTCTTCATATCATATAGTCGCCTAGGGGCTTGTCCCTAGGCCGCAAAAAGGAGAAACACAAAATTTTAAACAGCTTCTGTTTTTTATTAGTCTCTCAACTTTTTCTGAGGATATTTGAGAATGGAGAGAAAGGCTGAGCTGGGCAGCTTTTGGTCCTTAGAAGTAGGGAAAGCGAACAAGGACTTTAGTCCGTCAGTTCGCTCAGGCAAGAACCCTGGGCTTCAGTCCAGGGCGGTAAGCATAGCTGCTTATTAGTCCCTCAACTTTTTCTTGGTAGTTTGTAATAGGGTGGAAGGAAAAGTTCTTTCAGCTATTAGTTGGTTTAGGTCTATGGGCTAAAGCCCATGCTTGCAAGTCTATGCAAACTGGCGGGCTAAAGCCCTTGTTTGCTGGAAAAGGAAAGGGTTTTAACCCACTGGTCCAGAAAACCAAAACCAAAACCGCCGAAGAAAATTCTGCCTGTTCTTTATTAGTCCCTCAACTTTTTCTTTGGTTTGTGTGAAGAGGGCGAATAGAGAAGAAGCTCTTTTAGCGGCGAGTTGGTTTAGGTCCATGGGCTGAAGCCCATGGTTGTGGGGCTATGCAAACTGGCGGGCTAAAGCCCTTGTTTGCTGGAAAAGGAAAGGGTTTTAACCCACTGGTCCAGAAAACGAAAACCAAAACCGCCGAAGAAAAATAATGGCCTGAAAAAAATGGATGAGCGGCAAAGGCCAAATAAAAGCCCTGCCACTTCTATCCTTTGATTTAATTTCCAGCCATTCAGCGTTATTTTTTTCAGCCATAGCTACGGCTATGCCTTTAAAAAATGCCTTGACTAGCTTAAAATTTTTATCAAAGGCTGGCCGAAGCGCAGAGCTTCTATTTGGCTGAGGGATAGATAGCAGTGGCCGCAGGCCAGACCCAGTTTTTTTGAGCGTAGCGAAAAAAACGCAGGGCCGAGCAGACCTGCGAGCTGCGACATAGCCCGACCCGAGCCAAAGGCGAGGGGCAGCCCCAAAAAAACAGAAATGATCAGAAAATCTTTTACAGTTTGTATCTTTGGGAGAAAAGAAAGGCATGAAAAAATGGATATATATGCTGGGCTTTGCGCTGGCGCTTTTATTGGTTTATTGTAGTGGGGGAGCAGAAGAAGAGGTAGTTTCGGCAGATCATCGCTTTCGGAATTTGGGGGATTCGGCGACTTATGTGGGCATGACGAGCTGCCAGAGTTGCCATGGGAATGTGCATCAGAGCTATGTGAAAACGGGTATGGGCCGATCCTTTGCCAAGGCGCATCAGGCCAATTCTGCGGCAGATTGGGCGGGGCATCAAAGCATATTTGATACGGCTAGCCAGTACTATTATCTGCCCTTTGCTCGAGACTCGCAGCTTTATGTATTGGAATATCGTTTGGGGCCAGAAGGCGACACCACCCATAAGCGATTGGAGCAAATCAGCTACATTATTGGTTCGGGGCATCATACCAACTCTCATTTAATCAACCGCAATGGCTATGTATATCAGGCGCCAGTGACCTATTATACGCAGGATGGGCGTTGGGACTTGGCGCCGGGCTTTGAAGATGGCCACAATAGCCGTTTTGATCGTTTGATTGCGCATGAATGTTTGACCTGTCACAACCATTTGCCCAAGGCGGCGGAGGGCGGGCTCAACAAATACCTAGAAATGCCTGAGGGGATAGAGTGCGAGCGTTGTCATGGGCCAGGGAGCATTCATGTTAAAGAGAAATTGGCGGGTTTAATGGTAGACACTAGCAAGCATATAGATTACAGCATTGTGAATCCGCGGCATTTGTCGAGAGAGCTACAAATGGACCTTTGTCAGCGTTGTCATTTGCAGGGGGTAGCGGTCTTGAATCCGGGTAAAAGCTTCTATGATTTTAAGCCAGGCATGCCCTTATCATCGGTCATGCAGGTCTTTTTGCCTCGTTTTAGCAATTCGGATAAGCGTTTTATTATGGCCTCACAGGCCGACCGTCTGCGTTTGAGTCCCTGCTATCTAAAAAGCGAAGAATTATCATGTATTAGCTGCCATAATCCGCATCATGATGTAAAATCGAGGACTGAAAACCGCTACAATGAAAGCTGTTTGGGTTGTCATGCGCCTACTGCGCCCAATTTTTGTTCGGTAGAGCCGGCCAAGCGTTTAGAAAAGCAAGATGATTGTGTGAGTTGTCATATGCCGAGATCGGGCAGCATTGATATTCCGCATGTGACCATTACGGACCACAATATATCTAAGGCAACAGCCCGTTCGGCCATGGCCCTTACCCAAGAAGAGACCGAAGAAGTAGCGGCTTTTTTGGGTTTGGCTTGTTTGAGCAAAGACTCGCCCAGCAATTTGGATATGGCTAGGGGCTATTTGGCCCTTTACGACAAATTTATGGGGCAATCAGCTGTTTTAGATTCGGCTCGATACTATTTGGATCAGGAAAAGGAAGAAAACGAATTGCAGCGGCAGACCAAAATTCACTTACTTTTTGCTGCGGGTCGTTATACGGCCCTAGAAGAGCTGGCCTTGCAGGCCAAGGCAGCGGAAGAAAAAGATGCTTGGACCGCCTATCGTTTGGGCGAGGCTTGTTATCGGCAGCAGAATTGGGCCAAGGCGTTGCCCTTTTTCAGCCAGGCCGTTGCTTTATTGCCTTACCATTTAGATTTTAGAGAAAAGCTGGGCGTTTGTTATGCGCGTTTGGGGCAAACTGCATCAGCCGAGCAACTATTTCAGGAGGTCCTTTTAGAGGACCGCAAACGGCCTTTGACCTATGCCAACCTTGGCTTTATTGCCGCCCAAAAAGGCGATCTTAAACGAGCTAACTACTTTTATGACAAGGCCTTAGACTTGGACCCCCTGCAAGAGTCGGCTATTTTTAATAAAGCCGCTCTGTCCGTAAGAGCGGGCAATAAGGCCGCCGCCAAAGCCCTATTGGAACGTTTGGCAGGACATGCAAAGGCGGCAGCGGCCTTGAAGGCGTTGGAGTAGGAGAGGAGAAAGGCCCAAGCTGAAGCAGCTTGGGCCTTTTGGGTTTAGGAAACTATAGGATTGAAATAATGGCGAAGAAAGCTAATAAAGTCTTGAGATTCATTTGCTAAAATGGTTTTTAGTTTTTGTTCTTGCTGTCCTTGATTTAATGATAGTCTTCTAAATGCATTAACTAAGGCGCGCACTGTGTTTTTTCGGCTTTCAATTAACCCAGAGTAATTCAGATTAAGGGTGTTAATCATGTAGTCGGCTTTTACTGAGTCTTTTGTTGATGCAAGAATTTCTCCTTCTTTATTGTAAATAAAATACTCTCCAATATCTGTTGTAGTCGTAGGGTCTAAAAAGTTTATAGGATTAAATTCATTTAATTTTTTATGCCCACAGATGTTTTTGCTGGTACTTTCATCTAGGTTGCAATGGGTTCCTTCGCAGGAAACAATAAGGTTGTTATAGTCAAAAGTTTGAGAAGGATATTTACTTTTAGGGTAGATGTGTTCTAAGTGAGAGTTGTCAAGAGATACTCGTTTTTCGCAGTAACAACATAGATAGTTTTGTTCTTCCTGAAGAATATGCTGCTTTGTACTTCTTTTTTTGGAGAAATGTCTCCATGCTGTCAAGCCAGCAACTGTAGAAGAAAAGAAAGGAGGAGGGCTCGTCTTTTTGATGTGTTTCATTTGCTTAGTTTTAGTCTCTGAATTGAATTAAAAACTTCATCTCTTGCAAAAATGCTGATTGCTCACTTTCATGTTCTAATAATCTTGCTTTTAGCTCTTTGCCTCTCTCACTCTCTTCTTGTCGGTTTTCTATGAGTTGTAGATACTCTTTGCGGAGTCGCTGTACTTTTTTAGGGACATAATCTGATCCCATGATCGTTTTGATGACAGTATTTAAATCAGGCTCTACAAATGGTTGCTCATACTGTCGAGAGGTAGAGCAGTTACTATCTTCAATTTGATTTAATACGACTAGGTTTCGATGATGCGCTGCACTTATAATTTGAGGAGAGTGGGTGGCAATTATAAATTGGCTGTTTTTTCCCCATTTTTGCAAATCATCAGAGATTTCATATTGCCAGCTGGGGTGTAATCCTATGTCTACTTCATCCATTAAAAATAATGGAGGTGAGTGCTTGTTAGCATTTCTTTTGACCCAGATGAAAATACTCAGCTTTTTTAGTTCACCATGACTAAGGTCTCTAGGGAGCAATTTGTAGCCTGTATTTTTTTCTTTAAATATTACCTCAGAGATTTTACCGTCAACGGTAATCTCTTTACCTGTAAGAAAGTTATTTAATTCTTTTTTTGTTTCTTCTAGGTTCTTACCATATTCTCCGGTTAAAAGCGCTTGCTCAAAATCCTTATCTCTAGCCTGTTTGAACGAGTCAATAATTAGTTGATTAGAAGCAAATTCATAGGTGAAAAAGCCGCTCAATTTTTCTTTTATTCGACGAAGAATACTGTCGTAGGAGTTAAAGGAGTAGCCTGCGGGTTGCTCAAAAAGCTCTTCGTTAGAATCATCTGTTAAAAAGTGAAAAATTTGAGTACGAGGAGCTGCTAGAAAAACTTGGTTAGAAATTTTTTCCAGAAGTTGTGTTCTCTGCTTTTCAAGATGTTCTTTTTGTTGGGGGAATTCAGTCGCTAGTAGCTCCTGTGGGATCAAAGCTTCACAAATTAAGACGTTCTTATTGTCATTTATGTGGTGTATGTATATCTGAGAGTTTTTATAAAGAGTTTTTTCTAAATTACTCTTTAGGATTTTTGTCTTTTTGAAAATTCTTTCTAGTTCCTCGTCTGATATATATTCTTCTTGGATTCGGTTTTTAATTAACTCAATGGCGTTTAAACTATCTTCTGGATCTCTATCAATAATAAGATCGTGTTCTTCCTCTCTTCTTATGAACCTCCTTAATTTTCTATGGATTAAAGTACTAACTCTTTTTGTATCTTTTATTTGTTGTTCAATATACTGAAGCTCTCCAAGTCGATCCATAATTGTTATGGTCTCCTTTTTCTTCTCTTCTAGTTCTTTATAATCTATCATAGCTCGATAACTTTCATCATCAGTCTCGATAGTAAAGTTTAGCTCTACTTGGTAGTTGTTGTACTCTAAAGTAAATGAAGCCAGTTTGTCTGAACTTTCTGTAAAGTCAAATTCAGACAAAAGATTGTCAAGGGCAAATTTCCTATGCTCGACAAAAGAGCAATGAAGCATTGTGAAAATAAATTGTAGAAGAGAACTTTTTCCTCCACCATTTAAGCTGACAATAGGGTATATCCTGTCATCTTCTTGTCTTGTGTAATCGACATTAATGTTTTTTAAAACCTTAAATTTGGGGATATTTATTCTTTTTAGAAGCATATTGTTACTTTTTAGTAGATAGCTTTGTGGCTTAAGTATAAGAAATATTAAGGGGTTATACAAAAAAGGCATTCAAACTAATCACCGGATAAGTGGGCCGACCATCATGCCGCTCATATTCGATATCAATATTTTGTAAGACTTTGAAGTCGGGTATTTTTAGGCGTTTAAGAAACATCTTCTTATCTTTTGGCTGTAAAATGAGATTATTGCAAGATAGCAAAATAATCCCCTTATTTCATCCCCAAAATTTACCCGATGCAAAAACTAAAATGGACCTACCTCGCTATCCCCTTAGCCCTTTTTACCCTTGCCTGCAGCGCCGAAAAAACACAAGCGCCCCAAGAAACACCAACTACGGCCTCTACCACCAATAACCAAAGCGAGGGCCCAAGCAAAGCCGCCCCCAAAGAAGCCGCCCCCAAAGGCATCCAACTCATAGGAGAGCAGCCAGAAGCGCTCCCCTTTGACTATCAAGAAAAGGAGTATACAGATGTTTTTGTCTCTTCTAGTCCCGGCCTAGGCAAGGAGCTGCTCAAAATAACTGCCAACAATAAGTTGATGTACCACTCTAAAAAATACCCCAAGGGAGTAGAGCTGCAATTGGTTGCTGGAAAATGGGAAGATATGCAGCTAGAAGAGCCCAAAAAGGCCCCCAGCTTTAGCTTCCCCGGCCAAAAAACGGTCTACAAAGTTTACCGCCCCTGCGGACCCTGTGGCCTAATCTCTATCAATCCCGACGGAAGCAAACAGGAGTTTAAATCACTCTGGGAGGCCGAAGGTAGCCGAGGCATGTTCCGCTGTAAAAATGCAGATGGTAGCACCGAATACCTCTACTTCAAAAATGAAGGGAAAAACATTTATTATGCTTCCGATAAACGCCAGAAGTTCGAAAAACTAATCTCTAGCGAGGAACAACGAACCGATATGGGCGTCTATTACGGCAGTACGGTGCAGTTTCAAGGCAAGCCTCAAAAATATATCCTCAGCTATGCCGGGGGAGAAGGCCCCAGAAATCCACCTGCTGTAGAATGCAAAAATCCAGATGGTAGCATCCAAACCTTTGAATGGCTCAATAGCCTAGATTTTAAAATAGACTAAGGACTGTTCTTTTATGTTAGCCTAAGTTTAAATTTTATTTTTCAATAAAAAGTCAAAGCCTGATGTTTCATTGCTTTGGCTTTTTTATTTACATTTGGCGCCCAACTAACTTAAAAGAACATTGTATAACTATTCAATCTAAATAGATGAAAAACCTATCCTTATTCGCTTTCTTGCTCTGCTTCTCTATGCAAGGCCTTTATGCTCAAGTAGACTTGGCCAATGGCCTACAAGCTTACTACCCCTGCAATAATAGCGGGACCGATTATTCTGGCTCTGCTAATGGTCCCTTTAATCTAACCGTAGGAAGCAATTTAAGAACAACTACCGACCGCTTTGGCAATGCCGATGCCGCCTTTGAATATACCAACGATGTGAGTAATTCATCGCTTTATGGCGGAATGAACCTGAATTCTTCTACTGACTATACGATCTCTATTTGGGTCCGCCAAGATAGTACTACGCTCAATACTAATTTGTTTGTCCTTAGAGGAGAAACTTCTTCTTCTCCCGTACATTATCAAGAAATAGAAATCAATTTGGACGGAAAAGTACAGGGCATCGAGATAGACGCTAGCCAAGAGTCTGTTTTGCAAGCAAGTGCCTGTACCAATGCCTCTAACCTGAGCTCTGATATCAATACAATGGGCATCCAAGATGGCGAATGGCATTTGCTTACCCTAAGCCGAACCAATGATACAATGCGCATTTATGTAGATACGCTAATGATGGAGCTCGCTGCCAATCCAGCCAACCCCTGCGGAGCTTTCCCCTTCCAAGATATCTCTTTCGGTTCTGGCGGATTTGGTAATGCTACCGTCGCTAGCTTCGATGATATGATGATCTACGACCGCGCAATTAACGCCCAAGAGGTGGCCGCTATTTATAACCTTACCGCTACTTATAATGGTACGCTCTCTAATGCCGTTTTAGCGACTAGCCAAACCGCTTTCCGCCTGTTCCCCAATCCTACCCAAAATAGCCTAACGGTTAGCTTGAAAGAGATCAATGCCGAACAATATCGCATCTATAACGCTTTGGGCCAATTGGTGGCGCAAGGACAGTTTGTCGGCCAACAACAAGAAATTAATACCACTGCTCTAAACGCTGGCTTCTACCAGCTCGTTTTGCAAACCACCAACGGCCAGCAACTCAGCCAACAGTTTATAAAACAATAAGATCGATTTCTTCTTCCTTTATGTTTTTTGCTACATTTGAGGGCCAACTAACTTGAAAGGACATTATATAACTATTCAATCTAAATAGATGAAAAACCTATCCCTATTCGCTTTCTTGCTCTGCTTCTCTATGCAGGGCCTTTATGCTCAAGTAGACTTGGCCAATGGCCTACAAGCTTATTACCCCTGTAATAACAGCGGAGAAGACCTCTCTGGAAGTACCGCAGCCCCTAACGACTTGACCGTAGGAGCCGACCTTACCCTAGTGGCCGACCGCTTTGGTAATGCCGATGCCGCTTTTAGCTATGTAAATAATACCACCAATGGACGCCTGTATGGGGGCAATTTGGGCGGCGGTGTCTTGCTCGATGAAACTCATTATAGTATCGTGGTCTGGGTCAAACAAGCCGCAACAACAAATGATGGCCGCTTGGTTTATGTTAACGGCACTAACATTAGTAACCCTAATGCAGTGAACAGTATAGCACTAGAATTGGCGGGCTCTGGCTCTACCGTTACTGTAGATGCTAGCCAAAATTCAGAAGAGGGAACAATTCCTTGCAGTTCGATCGGATCTGTCTCTTCTGATGTGAATACTATGGATATTGGCGATGGAAACTGGCATCTTGTGGCCCTAACTCGAGTCAATGATACAATGCGCCTTTATGTGGACACGGTAATGGTTTCTACCGCAGCGCCTAGCCCTAATGTTTGTGGTGGCCCTAGTCTAGAGTTTATCCAGTTTGGTGCTGCCGGTTTTGGCGATGCTGGAGTAGCCGCTTTTGACGATCCTATGATCTATAGCCGTGCCATCAACGCCCAAGAGGTGGCCGCTATCTTCAACCTTACTGCTGCTTATGGCAACCCTACACTCTCTAATGATATCATCGCCGAAGCCCAAACCGCTTTCCGCCTGTTCCCCAATCCTACCCAAAATAGCCTAACGGTTAGTTTGAAAGAGATCAATGCCGAACAATACCGCATCTATAACGCTTTGGGCCAATTGGTGGCGCAAGGACAGTTTGTAGGCCAACAAGAAGAAATTAATACCACTGCTCTAAACGCTGGCTTCTACCAGCTCGTTTTGCAAACCACCAACGGACAGCAACTCAGCCAGCAGTTTGTAAAACAATAAGATCGATTTCTTCTGATCTAAACTATTAGGTCCTTCCTTTCTAAGGAGGGACCTTTTCCTTTTTTTGGGGCCTCCCGCCTTCGGCGGGCGCTACGTTTCGGGGCTCGCAAGTCTGCTCGGCCCTTCGGCGGCTTTGCCGCCTCGGTCTGGCCTGCGGCCACCCCTGCACATCGCTAGGCCAAGTCGCTTCGCTCCTTTCTGGACCAATAACTAAGCACCCAAAAAGACCCAAAACCCCCTTATTTAAACTCCAAGAAGCCTATCTTCTTGACGGAGTTCTTTATTTTTAGGCATGAAAAAACTACTTCTTCTCTTCCTCTTTTCTTGCTTGGCCCTAGGCAGTTTTGCCCAAGATAGTAGCCAACTCTCTTTTTGGCAGCCTGCCCCAAAATTTCATCGGGGCCGCTTTTGGACCCTAACAGGAACGGTCGGAGCAGGATATACCGCCACTTCTTATGCCCTGGCCAGAGCTTGGTACGCCAATTACGACCGAAGCTCTTTCCACTTTTTTAATGATAATTATGGCTGGCGACAAATGGATAAAATGGGCCACCTGATGACCACTAATTTTGAGGCCAAATGGCTGGGCCATTTGTACCATTGGGCCGGAATGCCAAAAAAACAGGCGGCTTGGGTCGGCTTTGGCGGCAGCATGCTCTTCCAAGGCACCGTTGAGCTAATGGATGGCTATTCGGAGGCCTGGGGCTTTAGTTGGGGAGATGTTGGCTTTAATACCCTAGGCGCCTCGGCCTATTTGGTCCAAGAGCTAGCCTGGGAAGAGCAGCGAATATTATTTAAGCTATCAGTACACCGACCGAGATATTCTACCTCGCCCATCTATGCCCGAAACACCCCCTTGGCCCAAACGAGTTTGCAAGAACGAGCCAACCAACTCTATGGGAGCAGCTTCCCCGAACTCTTTTTTAAGGAATATAATGGGCAAACGATCTGGATGTCGGTCAATATTGCTTCCTTTCTGCCCCAACGCCCAAAATATCTGCCCCCTTGGCTAAATGTAGCCTTTGGCTATGGCATAGAAAACGTTTTTGGGGCCGAGCGCAACCGCTGGTACAATGAAGATTTGGCCGTTTTTGAGGCCCCCGCCAATTATCCCCGCATGAGCCAATACTATTTATCCTTAGATGTAGACTTTGAGCGAATCCCAACCAAATCTAAAAGCTTAAAGTCCTTTTTCATGATGCTCAATGTCTTTAAACTGCCTTTCCCGGCCCTAGAATACAACAGCCAAGGGCAGTGGCGAGGCCACTTCCTCCATTTTTAACAAAGATATAAGTTGCAAAGCTGCCAAAAACTACTAGCTTTGCGGCCAAATGAAGGAAAGATCTTTTTGGACCTAGAAGGCGCTGGCTGGCAGCCAGCGCCTCGGCTGAGGGATGGAAAAGGGTGGCCCGCAGGGCCAGACCAAGCAAAATGAGCGAAGCGAATTTTGCGAAGGGCCGAGCGAACAGCGAGCCCTGACACAGCCCGACCCGACCGAAGGGAGGGGCAGCCCCAAAACAAAAACAACTAGATTTTTCCGACTTAAGAACCTAAGGGTCTTGTCTAAAGATGGGCAAGTTAAAAGGGAAAAGGGTGAAACTCCCTTGCTGTCGCGCAACCGTAAAGCCGGATCGCTGCCCTGAGGTTTCCGCCAGAACATCTTCGCGTCAAAGATGGGCGGCTTGGGCCTGCTTTGTCTGCACAAAGGGGGGGCGAGCTGTGTATACTTTGCGCTATTTTTTTATACTTAATCTTTATTTATGCGCTTATTAAGTTTATGCTGCTTTGCTCTTTTGAGCACCGGCCTTTGGGGCCAAAAATTGTTGGTCTTGAACGGGGGCTTGTTTGGCTCGGCCACAGAAACTGCCAATTTGGGCGTTTATGATCCCGCCGATGATAGCTATCAGTTTTTGGATAGTATGGGGACCAATTCCGTGCAAGATCTTTTGATTGAGGACGACCAATATGCCTATGTGGCGGCTCAAGACAGTATCTATAAATATGATTTACAAACGGGCGACCGCCTAGCTGCCGCCGCTTTTGGTAGCGTCAGTACCATCAAATTGGGCCTTTATCAGAACAAATTATTGGTGGGCAACTGGTATGGCAGCAGCTCCGATAATCTGCGCATTTTTGATAAAAGCGACCTGAGCTTTCAGAGCTCCATTAGCCAAATTGATAAGGGCGTGAAGGATTTTGTTGTGCTTGGCGACACCCTTTATATTGCGCAAAATAGCAGCACCGCTAGCTATACCGATACTTTGGGCTATTTGGCCAAGGTCAATTTGACAGATAATAGTTATATTGGTAATGATACTTTGAGCAGTACGGGAAATGAGCTAGGCCGCCTATTCAGCCTAGGGGATAGCCTCATTATTGGCATTAATAACGAAAGCAACAGCCTCTCTTATTTGAATATCAATAGCGGACAAAAATGGACGCAGAGCGCTGCCGTAAACTTTCAGGCGCCTAGCTATGGCCATGCGGTTCAATTGGACCAAAACGGCATCGCCTACACCGTTTATGATGGGGCAGTCGGCAGCTATGATTTTATCAATAATACCGTAATTGATACGGCCTTAATTCCCTATGCTTCTGGTGCTTTTGCCTTAGATGCCCAAAATGGTTTCTTGTATGTTAGTCAGGTTAACTTTGGCGATCAAAGCACAAATACAGGCATTCGCTACAACCTTTCTGGCGATAGCTTGGGAACATTCCCTGTGGGCTTTTCTCCAGAGGTTTTGGTCATTTGGAATACCCAACTGCTCAACAACTTGACAGAAGTAGCAAGCCCCACTTTAAACTTTGGGCTCTTTCCCAACCCCGTTAGCCAGAGCCTAACAATCAACTTGGAAGAAGCTCAGCTTGGGCAATACCGGATTTACAATAATTTGGGCCAATTGCTAGGGCAAGGACTGTTTTCTGGCCAGCAAAAACAAATTGATGTCCAAAACTTGGATGCTGGCATTTACCATATCTTGCTACAAACTGAGCAAGGCCAACAATCTACTCAGCAGTTTATTAAGCGATAAAGCTTAATTGGCCAGCAGCTTAAAAAGGTCCTTTCTAAACTAGAAAGGACCTTTTTTTGTTTAAAACTGAAAGTAAATAAAAGGCGCCACATCAGCCGATTGAAACTGAAAAATGAGGACAAGGGCCAACAAAAAAATCAACGCTTGAAAGGCCCAAGGCAGCTGCCCAAAAAAGTTTTGCATATTCTGCTTGTCTTTATCCGAAAACGAATGCAGCAAAAGGGCCAAGCCCAAAAAGACGACCACCGTAGGCCGAGCCAGCCAGAAGGCTTCCCATTGGGCGGCTTGCCAATGGGTAAACAAGCGGCCAATCAATAAATTGCTGCCCTCAAAGCTGCCCATCCGAAAATAGACCCAAAGAAAGGCCACAAAATGAAAGTTGAGGACCCAAGCCAAAACCGCCCAAACTTTGCCCTTGGGCCGATTGGCCCAAAGTTTCCAGGCTTTGTGCAACATCAAGCCCAAACCATGCATGCCGCCCCAAAACACAAAGGCCCAAGAGGCTCCATGCCAAAACCCACCGACCAACATGGTGATCATCAAAAAGAGATATTGCTTAAGCGGCCCCTTGCGGTTGCCCCCCAAGGGAATATAGATATAGTCGCGCAACCAAGAAGATAAACTGATGTGCCAACGCCGCCAAAAATCTGTAATATTCAAGGCGCGGTAGGGCCGACGGAAGTTGTCGGGCAGCTCAAAACCCAAAAGCAAGGCAATGCCAATCGCCATATCCGAATAGCCCGAAAAGTCGCCATAAATCTGGATCGTATAGGCATAAATGCCCAGCAAAGCCTCTAAGGCCGTTTGTCCTTCGGGCTGACTAAAGACCAAATCTACATATTGGCCCAGATAATCGGCTAAAAGCGCCTTTTTGAGTAAACCCTTTAGAATAAGGAAAAGCCCTGTGCCCAAAAGCGCTTTATTTAAGAAAAAAGCCTTGCTGTTGGCCTCCTCTTCCCGAGCTGGCCGATAATAAATTTTGCGTCCCAATTGGGGCAGAAAATCAATAGCCCGCACAATGGGCCCCGCCACCAATTGCGGAAAAAAACTGAGGTAAAAGGCAAAATCGAGCAAAGAAGTAGCTGCGGGAATCTTTCCCTGCCGCACATCCACCAAATAACTAATCGTCTGAAAGGTAAAAAAGGAAATGCCCACGGGCAAGACCAAATTGTGAATCAAAGGATAATCTAAGCCCAAGCCGTTGAGGTTGCCAATAAAAAAATTGGCGTACTTATAATAGAGCAAAAAGCTAAGATTGACCAAAATGCCCAGGCTTAAGAGTGCTGGCGGCGATTTTTCCTCCTCTTTAGGAGGCAGTAATTGGGCAAAAAAGAAATTGAAGAGGATACAAAAGAGCAGTAATAGCAGAAAACCCCCACTAGAAATATAGTAGAAAAGCAGGCTAAAGGCCGTCAAATAGGCCAAGCGAGCCGTTTTATGGCCCACCACCAAGCCATAGGCTGCAAATAAAAGGCTGAAAAAGAAGAGAAAACGGCCACTATTAAAGATAAAGGGCATATTCTCCTGATAAGTCAGCAGGTCTAAGAGCGCTTGCATCTCGCTTATTTGTTGAGTTCTAGAATACGGACCGAATGTCCCAATGCCCGCTGTGGCAAAAGGCTGTCTAATTCGGTTTTGACATAAGATCGCCGCTCTGCCTTGGGCAAAGAGGGCCAAATCCAGCAGTGATTTTTATAGGCACTTTGCTGGGCAAACCACTCTAAATAGGCCTTGGCCCAAATAACGCTGGCCTTTCGTGTGGGGTGCGCCCCATCGCTTTTTCGGGCCAACTGATTGCGCAATTCAATAGAAGGGTAGTAGCAGCTATCGCCAATTTCTTCTTTCAAAATCTGGTTAAAGCCATTATCCTCTTTCCAGTTGGGCGGGCCAATCCAGATAAAGGGAATCCCCTTGGCCTGCGCCTTGATATCCCTAATGTAAGGCCGGCGATCTTCTATATTTCTAAAGAGGGTTTCATTTCCCCCTACCGAAAAGAAAATAATATCGGGCTGATAGTCCTTGATTAACTCCTTGAGCTTTTTCTTTTTGCTCCATTGGGTCGTATGCGAGCCATACCAAATGCAGCTAATGATTTGATGCCCATGAGCCCTAGCTTCCTTCTTGATCGTCGCCTTAAAATGCTCAATCATAGAGTCGCCAGCCAATAAGATATATTTTGAGCTGCTATCTTGCTGGCTCTTGGCCGCCGTTTTATCTTCTTTTTGCTCCTTCTCTTGAACCAAGCTATCGCTTTGAGGCAGACGAACTGCTTGCTCCTCTACTTCTTCATCTTGCAGCCAGGCTCTTAGGCCAGGCGCATCAAATGAAATACTCCAACTTGGCGGCAGTTCTATTTTGGCCAAGGCAAAAAGGCCCAGCCAAAGCAAAATTAAGATGCCCAAAATTTGCCAATAATACCGCATCCTATAAAAAGTCTACATCTACCGCATAAGGGTAGGTCATGAGAAAATGAATGGCCCGCTCTAGCTCCATCCCCTTAAACACCACCCGATGCACAATTTCAAAAATGGGGCTATTGATTTCTAGGGCCTGACAAAGCTGGTTGATAATCTCCAGCGTCCGAAAACCCTCTACCATATCGCCATCTGCCCCCACAATTTCTTGCATGGGGGTGCCTTGGGCCAAAGCTACTCCCGCCTTATAATTTCGGCTTTTGGTCGAAGAGGCGGTGGCAATCAAATCTCCAATTCCCGCTACACCCAAAAAGGCTTTTACATCGGCGCCCATCGCTTTGCCAATATGAACCATCTCGGAAAGTCCACGAGTAACCAATAAGGCCCAAATATTCATGCCCAAGCCCTTTCCACCCAAAAGTCCAGCCGCCAAAGCCACCACATTCTTTAGGGCGCCCGCTAGCTCGGCTCCCAAAATATCATGGGTGCCATAAACCTGAAAACGAGAGCTGCGCAAGGCTGCCTGTCCCATCTTAATGACTTCGGTATATTTGCTGGCAATGAGCGTAGCCGCTGGCTGATGCTCCTGAATTTCAGAGGCCAAATTAGGGCCAGAAAGGCAACCCACCCGACAAGCCAAGCTCTCCAATTCAATCAGCTGGCTCATGGTTTTTATATGCTCGGGCTTGATTTTTCCTTCCTTAGGCGCCAAAGAACTATCCAAGCCCTTGGTGGCATGAATCAAAAAGTGTTGCGGATTGAGCAAGGGCCCCAATTGCTGCATCATGCTCCTAAAACCCTTAGAGGGGATCACCGGAAAAATAAGCTGACAATCCCGGGCCACTTCTTCCAAAGAGGTGGTAATCCTAATTTTAGGCGAAAGCTGGGCATATTCTCCCTCCCTAGCCTGCATTTTAGCCTTACTTTCTTCTCTGCGGGTATAAATCAGAATATCCTCCACATTTTCGGCTAGCAAACCCGCTATGGTCAGGCCAAAACTACCGGCCCCCACTACCCCTACGGCCTGCTTAATCTGTATTTTTTGATACTTACTCAAGACGCTTTTATTTTTACTGTTCTTTTTTTGGGGCTGCCCCTCCCTATGGTCGGGTCGGGCTGTGTCGCAGCTCGCTGTTCGCTCGGCCCTGCACAAAATTCGCTTCGCTCATTTTGCTGGGTCTGCCCCTTCGGGCCACTGCTATCCATCCCTCAGCCAATGCGGCGATTCCGCCGCCAAAGGCATGTTTATGATATAGCGGCTTTAGCCGCTATTTGGACCAAAGCGCCCCTTTTCCTAGAGGCAAAGAAAAGCCATTTTCTGGCAACTTAGACAGAAAATGGCTGAATATTCTTTTTGAGGCCCTTATTTAATCTTCTTCCTCATCTTGGCGATCCAGCTGAAAGCCCGTTTGGCGGAAGGCATAATCTAGGGCATCTTTCATGCTGCCCGTCGTCTTCAATTTGTCAATATCAATGCCTAGGTCCACAATAGTTTGAGAAACCGCAGGCGTAATCCCCGACAAAATAGAGCGGCAGCCCATCAAGCGAGTCGCTTTGGCAATCTTAATAAAATGATTCGCCACAAAAGTATCTACTACCGTCACACCAGAAATATCTAGGATGAAAATTTTGGCCTGACTGCGAGCAATTTCATGCAAAACCGTATGCAAAACATCTTCTGCACGTTTAGCATCCATAAAACCAACCAAAGGAAGTAACAAGATTCCTTCCCAAAGCTGGGCGATAGGCGTCGACATCTCTAGTAGCGCCCCTTCCTGCTCACGGGTTAGACGTTCTAATTCTTCGTTTTGTTCCTCCAATTCAGAACGACTGACCACAGAAGACTCTAGCTCCTCTGCTAACATATTGATACCTAGAGCAATTGTGTTTAGTGGGTTGTCAGACTCATCAACAAGGGCCTTTTGTGAAAAATCAAGGCCAGCCATTCCACTAATGACTTCAATGAGGTTATTTAAGCGATCTTCATCGTTAAGAAAGTCCATCTTTATGTTGTTTTATGGCCAGAAGGCCCTTGTAAAACTCAAGGTAACAAAACTAAATAAAAAATGCTAAATTTTCATGCTCCTTTAGAGCTGTTTTAGCCAGTCAAGGGCTTTTTCTTCATTAGTAAAAAGCCTAGTTTCTTGATCGCCTTTTAGGGTGCCCAACACAAAGTTCCCTAGCATTTTAGAGAGCTGACTACAGGTAATTAGTGCAGTGCCTTGAATATAAGGAGAGAAGCTTTTTGCTTCTGCACTACGCATATACTCTCTAGTTTCTTTAGCAATTCTCCGTACTTTAGAAAAATCAACAAGTACTTTTAAGGGCCTATTTTCTTGAGTAGACAGCTCTTTTAGATAGAGATAACTACTTTTCATATGCTCTAGCTCTAAGGGAACATTTTCTTGTTCTGAATTTAAGTATATAAAATTATCTGCTGTTCTATAGTATTGTGTTGGGCCAATAGTTTTGAGTAGTTCTAGCTGTTTGTTGTTCATCAGAATTTTTAAGTATTGTTTGAGGGCCGAAGCTAATTAAATTATTTTAAAATAATTTAATTGTAAGAATGAACTAGCTGTTAATTTTACGCTAATCCTTTAGAGTTGTTTTAGCCAGTCCATCGCTTTTTCTTCATTAGTAAAAAGCTTAAGATTATAGCCCTTTACTACAGAAAGTAAAACATATACCCAATCTTCAGTCATCATAATTATTTGAGGATTGGTGTTCTTGCGCTAATGTACATTTTTTTAAATAAAAAAAAAATAGTATTTGTTGCCAAGCATAAAAAAAGGCTCAAAACTATTGCTTTGAGCCTTTTTGGGTTATAAGGTTTAATATTTTCTTAAGCTTTTGTGAAGGCCGACCGAAGGGAGGCCTGGCCTAGCGATGCGAAAGGGGGCGGCGAAGCCGCAGACCAAGGAGCGAAGCGACGAAGGGCCGAGCAGACCTGCGAGCCCTGAAGCGTAGCGCCGACGACCGAAGGGAGGCGGAGGCCCCAAAACATCTGCGAGCCCCGACAACCAGCCCCTATAGGGGCGCCAGTTCGACGACCAAAGGGAGTAAACGTAGCGCCGCAAGGCGTAGCCGCAGCGACAACAAGCCCTTTAGGGCGCAGTTCGACGACTGAAAGGAGTAACGCCCCAAAAAAACAGGAATAAACAGCGGACCAACTACTTTCGGATCTGCGGATAATTCTCCTCAAACCAGCTAATTGTTTTCTTTAGGCCCTCATAAACTGGCGTAAATTGAAAGTTGGGCAGCAGCGAACGAATTTTACTGTTGTCGCTGGGTTTGCGAAACTGCCCATCGGGTTTATCGCTTTGCCAGATGAGCTTGCCCTTAAAGTTTAAGAGCTCGACAATCATCTCGACCATTTCTTTGATAGAGACCTCCTCGGAAGTAGAGAAAATCAAAGGTTCGGCCTCGGTATAATTGCTGACGGCCCAGTCACTCAGCTGCGCCACATCTTCTGAAAAAATGAACTCTCTGAGGGGTTTGCCTGATCCCCAAACCGATAAATCTTCGCCTTTTTCACGAGCCAAAAAGCAGCGATGAATGAGGGCGGGCACCACATGTCCATTTTCCAAATCAAAGAGGTCGTTGGGTCCATAAATATTGGTGGGAATGACCGAAACATACTCCAAACCATACTGCTCTCGATAGGCCTGCAATTGCACATCGACCATGCGTTTGGCATAGGCATAGGCGTCATTGGAGCGGTGAGGGGGACCCAAATGGATCTTTTGCGGATTGAGAGGGTAGCTCACTTGGTCGGGAAACACACAGGTGGACAAAAAGGCCAGCAAGCGCTTGGTTCCATGCAGGCGGGCGGCCTCAATAACATGGGTATTCATCAAGACATTTTCTCGAAAGAAATCTCCTTTTTGCTGCATATTGGCCCAAACGCCCCCCACCTTAGCGGCGGTATGAATGACCTCCTCGGGCTTTTCTTTTTCAAAAAAGGCATTAACGGCCTGCCAATCGCTCAAATTGCAATCTTTGCGGCCAATTTTCAGGTCGGCTGGAATAGCAGAACCCACCATGCCCGTGCCGCCAGTCACTAATCGTTTTATCATAACTTAACTGCGGATATTAGGATTTTTCTCATAAAAATCAAACCAGTGATCGACCATCTCGTCCATCATCTGCTCGAAGCTATATTCGGGGATCCAGCCTAGCAGTTCTTTAGCTTTGCTAGCATCACCTTTTAGGTCGTGCAATTCTTCGGGGCGGAAATAGCGCTCAGAAGTCGTCAGCTGCGTCTCGGTATCCAAACCTAAGCGAGCAAAAACATAATCGACTAGATATTGGACCGAATGTGAAATGCCCGTAGCGCAAACAAAATCATCGGCCTGTTCTTGCTGCAAAATCATCCACATAGCGCGCACATAATCCTTGGCATGTCCCCAATCTCGGGTAGATTGAGTATTTCCTAAAATCAGCTTATCCGTATAGCCCAATTTGATGCGCACCGCCTCTTTGGCTACTTTATTCGTTACAAAATTCACTCCTCGTCTAGGCGACTCATGGTTAAAGAGAATGCCATTAGAGATATACATTTTGTAAGAGTTGCGATAATTGCGGCAGATATTATAGGAGAACACCTTGGCGCAACCATAAGGAGAAACCGGATTCATGGGCGTGGTCTCTCTTTGGTAGCCATCGGCATCGATATTATTGCCAAACATCTCTGAAGAGCTGGCTTGATAGATGCGGGCATTGGGACAAGTTAGGCGCACGGCCTCCAGCAAATTCAGGGTACCCATCCCCGTCACCTGAGCGGTATAAATAGGTTGGTCAAAGCTAATGCGAACATGAGATTGAGCGGCCAAATTATAGATTTCAGAGGGTTGGGCCTTCTGCAAAACCTGAATCAGCGAAGCCATATCGAGCATATCGGCATAAGCCAGTTTGAGGCGTTCGTGCCCATAAATATCATTGAGGCGATAGGTTTGGTTTTCGGCTACAGAATTTCGCTTGAGGATTCCCCAAACTTCATAGCCTTTATCGAGAAGAAACTCGGCCAAATAAGAGCCGTCTTGTCCGTTAATACCCGTAATTAATGCTTTTTTCATGAGACGCTAACTTAACTTTAGTGTGAAATTTTACCTCTTTTGATGGCCTGCCCAAAGATCTGAACATGCTCCCATAGGGTGGGGAAGAGGCCAAAATGCTGGCGAAGAATATGGAATCGCTCAATCAGAGAAGCTCTGCGGTTTTTTGCCGAGAGTCCTCCTTTGAGAAAGGAACAAAGCACCGTTTCGGTATCTCGAAAGCTTTTGGCTTGTTGGAGCGTACGGATCGACCAATCGAGATCGGCCACTAGGCCATAATCCTCAAAGCGGTAATCGGTCCAAATATCTTTATGTGGAAACATGGCCTGATGGCAAATCACCATCCCATTCCGAAAGCTTTTCCAGCTCAACTCCTCTGGCGAGGGATGCTGTTTATGCCAAGGGATTTCGGTTCCGGCTTCATCCAGTACTTTCACTCGGCCATAGACAAAATCATCATTTTGTCCGGCTGCAAAAGCTTGGCTGAGGGTAGTGGGTTCTAGGGCCAGATCGCCAGCATGCAAAAACCAGACATAATCGCCGGTGGCGTGTTTCATGCCCTTATTCATGGCATCATAATTATTTTTGTCTGGCTCCGAGAGCAAAAAATCCACCTGCTCTCCATATTGCTCTACAATCTTTAGCGTATTATCCTTACTGCCCCCATCAATAATGAGGTATTCAATATTGGGATAATCCTGGGCCGCCACCGATTCCATGGTTTGGGCCAAAACCGCTTCGCAATTATAAGCTACGGTAACAATAGATATTTTGGGTAGTTCCTTCTTTTCCAAATGTTCGCTGTATTAGATTCTCGCAAATGTAAGAAGCCCTAAGCATAAGTAGGGGAGAAATGCCTAAAATATTTTGTGGGGGAGGGATTTGGGGCCTCCGTTGCGGCTTTGCCTTGCGGCGGTTACTCCCGTTGGTCGTCGAACTGCGCCCTAAAGGGCTTGTTGTCGTTTCGGGGCTCGCTGCTCGCTCGGCCCTGCACGGGCTGCGCCCGCTTGGTCTGGCCTTCGGCCACCCCTGCACATCGCTAGGCCAAATGGAAGTCCTGCGCTTTGGCCATCCTTTGATAAAAATTTCAGGCTAGTCAAGGCATTTTTTAAAGGCATAGCCCTAGCTATGGGGGAGAAAAATAACGCAGAATAGCAGGAAATTAAAGCAAAGGATAGAAGTGGCAGAGCTTTCATTTGGCCTTTGCCGTTTGGCCTTCGGCCATGGCGGTAAAGCTGTTTGTTTGTTGCTAATTGGACGATTAAAGAAAAGCCTATAAGCAAATACAAGCTTATAGACTTTTCTCTACAATTCATTATCGATCTAGGAATAAAAGACCTCGAAGTTTTTCGTCATCTTTTGCGAAGTCAATATCTAATTCTTGACCTTCATCGGCATATGCATTAAGTAAAATGTATTTCCAGATTTTGATTCCTCGTTTGGCAAAATCTTCTTTAGTGCAGTCAATAATGTCTTCATAACCAACTTTAGCTAAAATTTCCTTTTTTTCTTCTATCGATAGAGCCGATCTAAATTCTTTCAATTTATCACCAGTGAGGTAATAGTAGTTGCCTAGGCTGTAATGAGCTTTAATACTTTTGTTAGCGGTCTTCCAGTTTGCATCATGTAAGTCTTGTTCATTATAAAGCTGTACGGCTTCGCCATTTTCAGCTAAGTTTAGTTTTTCCAAACCTGAAACTTTTTCTTCATAATAAAAGCGACTAAGAATATAGGACAGTTTGTTGTAACTTTCATATCCAAACTCATTGCGAAAATGCTCTTCTAGACTTAACTTAAGTTGGTCATATCTTAGATATCCATCAGGTGGAATCACCCAATCAGAGATTACTTTTGTCATATGCTGGTCAATATCATTAACTCTTCTCTCCCTGAAAGATTTGGAATTGAGATTGTCCATCGAGATTCTACAATTATAGTAATGAGATGCTAGGTTTCTAAAGTGGCTGCGTCCAGTAAAAGAACGGCGTCCCGATACTTTGTAGATTAGTAGCGTAAATGCTTCTAGTATTTTTAAATACTTTAGAGCTCCATCTAAACCATTTAAGTCCCGTTTTTCTTCAATTGCCATAAAGTTAGCTAAGAAAAAAGGCGTAAAATTGCTATTCTGTAAATCTATAATCCGTTTTAAGCGAACAAAAATTTCCTTACTATAATTTGGAAACAAAATCTCACGATCTTTATCATTCCAAGCATCTTCAGGATGACGGATTAAGTACCAAAATTTAGCTGCACGTTTTAGCGAAAGTGCATAGTGACTGATCTTGTCAATCATTTCGCTGCCACCTGTAGGGAAATCTAACTCTGCAGGAAAATTCTTATCGACATCAAATATTATATCAAAGAGTGCTTTTTTATAAGGTTCTTTCTCTTTTGAAAAAGAATCTGTTGCAATCCAATGGCTATTTAGTAGGGCATCATCCGTTTCAAATAACCGAGGGTGTTTACCCAGTAGCTCATAAATTTTTGTCCAACTACTATTGACTACTTTAATTGTAGAGTTGACTTTTTCGTCACCACTAGCAGCTACTTGTGTCTTAAGAGAGCACAAATAGAGTAATCTATTTTTGAGTTTTTCTAAATTTGATAAAGCTTTTCCTCGACTATTAACTGTTTCAAAAATCATGTGAGTATTTAACTCAGAATCAATTTCTCGAAAGTCAAATTTGAGGTGATTCATTATTAACTGACAGTAGGCTTGGAATTTATCTTCAGTGTCGATATGAGAATCAACTTTGGTTCGCCAAAACTTTTTAGCCATGTCTAATTTCTCTGCATATACACTAGCTTGAACAGGAGTGGGTATATCTTGAAATATAGTTTTGGTAAGATATTCATTTAAAGGGTTTTCACTGTAGTATGATAATTTAAATTTTTTTTCATCATCATTCATGATGAATAAATTAAGACCAAACCCAATGTATTCTCCTTGAAGTGGTTGTCCATTAGCTGGATTCTTTAGAACATATTTAGACTTATTACCTCGCTCATACAAGGTTAATAAAAATATAAGAATGCTTGTTAGGCGTTGCTGACCATCTACTATATCATAAACTTTTAGGCTACTCATCCCCCCCCACCATTTTTCTTTCCATATGAGTGGGTATTTGTTTTCATCAACACAAGTGACCAATAAAGACCCTGTATAGTGGTAAAAATTTTCCTTTTTTTTGTCTCCTTCTTTATGGTATATTCTTTTGTATAGTCTATTTATATCTTTCCATAGGTCTTCTAAGTGTTTTTCTTTCCAGCTATAGCCTCTTTGATAGTTTGGAATGGTGAAAAGTCCTTCATCTAGTACTGACCGGAGTGTTTTGTACTTTATATCACTCATGTTTTATGCTGATTGTTCGTTTGTAAATTGTTTATAGTTTTCTTCTAAGAAATCCTTGATGTCTTGGGGAAAGATTCTTTCTTGGTGGAAGTAATAGGTTAGAGCAGGGAAAATGCCTTTGAGGTTTTGAACAAAGGGGAGCTTTTCGTCCTTAAATATAAGATTTATACCCTTAAGTCCTTCTGATAAAACTGGAGAAAAATTTTTACCCTTAAATACTTTTAGCCAGAGTTGGCCCTCATCTCCTTCAAGTTTTTTTATTTCATTTATTATATTATTTACATCTTCTTCGCTGAAGAGTTCAGAAGGAAGCTGCTCTTTTTTTATTTCTTCAGAAGACGATATAATAAATTCTACTTCTTTCATAGTTAAATCTTGAGAAGTAGTTCGGATCTTCTTAAGAAGATTATTCTTGGTATTAAATCTTTGAGATATAATCATGCCCTGAGCATCATTTATAGCAGGGACATTATCTTCTGTATTATGTTTTATGCGTTGGAGAATATCTAGTGCTCCAAGATAAAGTATGTGTTGCCGGATAGACCTGATTTTTTCTATAAATGCAGTTGTTGCTTCATTTGTAAAAAGAGAAGCAACTCCTATTTCACATTTCTCAACCCAAGAAGATGGAGTATTGTCACCACCACCACCTAGTTGATTGTATTCAGTAATTCGCTCAGTAATTCTATATAAATTTGTTTGATGAACGGAGCTGTCAATTCCTTCTAAAAAGTAACTTTCATATGAGTAGTACTTTGTTATGAAAACATTTGGATATGTATAGATCTTAGGGTATTCATGGATGAAATTTTCACATGAAAGCTTTGCTTTTGCAAAATGCAGTAAATAGCTATCTTGATCTCGATCTACAAAATGCATGTAGTATAGATGCTGATTATTTTGAAAGGTTTTGTATCGTGTTGGACGACTATTTATTTCTTCAGCAAGTGCTAAGTTTGCACTCTTACCTGAAGTAACTAAAAAACCTATATCTAAAGTGGTAATATTTCCAATTTTAGTAAAAACTTCAGCTACTAGAGGCCTGTAAAACAAGACATCATCACCACCTTCTACAACACAGATTACTTTATACATCTTAGATAATTTGCTTATCTCTTTTTGAAGGTTTATAATTCCCTCTTGTTCTGCACCTTCTTGTATGAAAAAACTATCTTCAGCCATTATTATTTGAATTGGGTTTAGTTAAAAATCTAGATAATCCCCATAGGTAATTATTAAAATCTTTTTTGATTAAAAAGGGGGAGTGACTCGCTATACAAATACCTACTAATTTCTGAGTGTTAGCCATACTATCATCGTCACTTTCTAGAAGATTTTTTTTGAAAAAGGTATTTAGAACGGTTAAAAATTGACGTTGCCAGTTTGTGTCAAACGAAATCTCCGGCTCATCAATGACCATATAGATACGCTTTTCTTTGGTGTAGATTAACGGAATTAAGAAGGCAAGCAGCTGTTTTTCTCCTGAAGAAAGCTGGTTAAATTGCTGGAGCACATCTTCGTGACGCTCAGTAGTGTCTAAGCTTATTTTTGATAAAAGACTAGGGAAGTAAGTGCCTAAAAGTTGCTTAAGTAAGGCACTTCTTTCTTCAGCTTGTTCGTCACTTAGGATAATTTGCTGATAAAGTGGCTCTCCTCCAAAGTTAATTACCTCCTCATAGCTTAGATGATCAATATTATCAGAGGTTTGTCTATTCTGATTTTTACTGTAATACTCTTCTAGCTCATCACCTATAAAAGATTGGATACTATTCTCTTTAAAGTCTTCATTTGTACCTTCTGTATCTTCAAAGTCTTTACTTAGATTTTCTTCTGGAGATATGAATTTAGAGTACTTGTTAAAGATAGCTGTAGCTAGACTGCCTTTTAGACTTGGAAATACTTCAGAAAAGGAACGTTCACTCTGTCTGTATGTAGGATAGTATAAGATCAGTAAACTGTTTTCCTTTGACAAGGATAGTTTTTGAGTTAATTGTTTATCTAGTTCGAGACGTTGTGTTCCTTCTGCATGAGTAAGGATCTTGTTTATAAGGTTTGGGGGAAAGTCATAGCTTTCTGTAAGAATGGCTTCATATTTTACAAGGTATTGTTTGAGTGTAAGTGGACTCCCTGCTTTTTGCTTCTCGTAGTTGTGTACTATTTCTTGCCAGCTATCATTTGATCTAGGTTGTTCTTTTAAGAAAGCACTTTGTAAAGCATCCTGATTTACATTAAGATGATTACTGTTAAACTGTAATGTAGAGTCATCTTCGAACTGCATTTCTGCTGACTCTACAGATAAAGTTTGAAGTACTTCCCATTGTCCAGTAAGAAATAAGTAAAAGCTTTTTAATACACGACTTTTACCTTCTCCATTACTCCCAACCAGCATTAAAGTGTTTTTAATAAAGGGGAGGTTGACGAAACTAGGTCCATCTTTAAAATGGACTGAAAAGTGTTTTATGTTCATGATTTGTTTAGTGAAAATAACTAACTAATGATCTTACGCCATGTAATATAGTGTTTTCTTCAACTGTCTCCAAATAAGAACGTTTTTTGTGGTAAGTACGCTTAGAACTGATTCGGAATACATCCCCCAAAACGGCCTAAGCATACCGCTTAGGCCATTTTTTTAGCCGCAGAACCACTCTACAATCCATATAGCCAAGAAACAATAGACTAAAAACTATACTTTGGCCCATAAAATGGACCGCCCCACCCAAACAAAAGATTTACCTCCTTTAGGTCAGCAACGTCTGATCGTTCCCGAAGAACAGACTCCTTAAATATGGCCATTGGAGTTCTTCCTCTCTAAGGTAGTAGAGCGATTTTTTGGGGCCTCCCGCCTTCGGCGGGCGGTTACTCCCTTCGGTCGTCGAACTGCGCCCTAAAGGGCTTGTTGTCGTTTACTTCGTCGAACTGGCGCCTCTTCGAGGCTGGTTGTCGGGGCTCGCTGTTGTTTAGGGGCCTCCACCTCGCTTCGCTCGTCGGCGCTACGTTCGGCAGCTCGCTGTTCGCTCGGCCCTGCGCAAAAAACAAGTTTTTGCTGGGTCTGCGGCTTTGCCGCACTGCCTACCATCGCTAGGCCTGCGGCCCTAGGGGCCTGCTATATGGGCCTGTAGGTTGAAACCTACAGCCAATTAACGAATGCATTTTTGTGTTCAATGGAGGGTTGAAACCCTCCATAAATAAACATTTTAGCCCTTCTTTGCTGATGAAGCCTAGTGGAACAGAAAATCCCCTCGAATGAGGGGATGACGATTTTTTCGATAGCCTAGGGCCTTGGCCCTAGGGTTCTTATGAAATTTATGGGGGAGACAAAAACAAAATCAAACAACTGAAGAAAAAATAACCCTTGTTCAAAGCGGTAGAGGATTTTAACCCTCTCCGCACTATAGATATAGAATGGGGTTGTTGTATGGCTGCTGGTTTTAACCTGCAGCCACAGCTAGCAGGCGGCGAAGCCGCCGCAAAGGCCCGAAGGGCCGCAGGCCTAGGGATGGATAAGGGGGCGGCAAAGCCGCAGACCGAGCAAAACGAGCGTAGCGAATTTTGCGAAGGGCCGAGCAGACCTGCGAGCCCTGACACAGCCCGGCCGCCGAAGGCGGCAGGCCCCAAAAAAAGAAGCTTCGAATAAGCATCTAGAAAAGGGAGAAGGATTTAAGTGTAGCGTACTGCCTGAGGCGTAAAAAACAGCAAGACCGCTGGCTATTCTATTTATAATATTTAGCTTTGCAAAAAAAAAGAACGTATGCAAATGCTCAAATCTATATCTTGTTTGGGGTTTATCCTTTTGGGCCTAACGGCCTGCCAAGACCAACAGAATTTGCCCGCCAAAGAAGCGGCTAAACTAAATACAGAAGAGGGCTGGTTGCCCCCTAACTATGAGGCGACTGCAGAAGTGCTCCGCCTAAATGACCTCGGTATTCGCTACCAAACACAGGCCGAAACCGACCCTACCATCAGTTTTGAAACGCAAGAAATTTATTTAGATTCGGCCCGCTATTATTACAGACAAGCTCTAGCCCAAGATAGTAGTTATGGCCTTCTGTATAGCAATATGGCCGCTCTAGAAATGCAAGAAGGCCGTATGGCCGAGGCCGAAAAATACCTGCGTCAACGCCTAGCTCAAGAACCCGAATTGGCAGAGGGCTGGCAATCTTTGGGCTTTTTTAAAGACCTAGAAGGCGATAGTTTGCAGGCCTTTGAGTACTATGAAAAAAGCATTACCTTATTTGATGCCCGCCTAGCCAAAGGCAAAAAGTACCGACAGCCAGAAAATATTATCTACTATTATGATAATTGGGCGGGGAAATCGCATAGCCTGCTGCTCTTGGGCCAAGAAGAAAAAACGAGAGAAAGTGTTGATGCCCTGCTCAAAGAAGCCGCTCCGATTATGGGCCCGCAAAAGGTGCAAACCTATGCCGCCATGCTACAACTGAGCCGCCAAGATTTAATTCAAGGTATCCGAGATCGACAAAAAGCAACAAGCAGTCCAACGAATTAAGGAAGACGAACGTTTTAGAGGAAAGTTTAAATGAGAAATTTATCTCCCCACTAAACAAGATAATCTATGTACTTAAAATCCTTTTTCTACCTCGGATTGCTGGCCCTTGTCTTAGGCCTGGGAAGCTGTACTAAAGACCAATGTAAGACCACCACGACTTACATTAAGTATGACCCCATTTACCTAAATGGAGAGGATTACCGCAAGCCCCTGACGATGCTGCCCGCTCGGCCCCTCAAAAATCCAGGCAAACTCTATATCTATCGCAACTTCTTGCTCATCAATGAGCAACTAGAAGGGATTCACGTTTTTGATAATAGCAATCCTGCCGCAGCCGTGAAAATTGGCTTTATCAATATTATTGGTAACCTAGATATGGCCATTAAGGGCAACATTCTCTATGCAGACAATTATACCGACCTACTCACGATTGATATTTCGAACTGGCAAAATGTACAGTTGCTAGACAGAGACCAAGACGTTTTTCCAACTTACGGACAGGATGCCGAAGGTCGCTCTTTGGTGGCTTACCACAAAGAAGAAGTTACCGGAAAAGTAAACTGTAGCGAGCTAGATGCCTTGGCTGGCGGCTGGGGGAATCCTCAGCTAGAAGACCAAAGTATTAGTCCCGTAATGGTGGGGAGCTCTAATGGAAGTAACGGAAGCAATGCCCGTACCGCCACCGCCGTAGGCCTAGGCGGCTCTATGGCCCGTTTTACCATTACTGGCGATTATCTGTATACGGTAGATGAAGCCAATCTTAGAGTCTTTAATATTAGCCAACTGGATAATCCGAGCTATCAAGGACCACAAAATATTGGTTGGGCAACCATCGAGACGATTTTTCCGCACGAAAATAACCTCTTTATCGGAAGCAATAGCGGGATGTATATCTATAGCCTAGCCGATCCTGCGGCCCCTCAACTGAGCGGAACCTTTGAGCATGCTACCGCCTGCGACCCCGTTTATGTAGAGGGCAACCGCGCTTATGTGACCTTGCGTGGCGGTGGAATTTGCGACAGCTACAATAATCAGCTAGATGTAGTAGATGTGAGCAACCTAAGCGACCCGCAGCTAATTACTAGCCATCCTATGCATAACCCGCATGGCTTGAGCCTGAAAAATAACCTGCTCTATCTCTGCGATGGAGATGAGGGCCTCAAAATCTTTGATGCCAGCGATGATTATGCTATTGGCAGCAGCCTAATAGCGCAAGATGCCAGCTTCTCTGCCTATGATGTCATTGCTTCTCCCTTTGATGACTTGGCCCTAGTGATTGGCCCCGACGGCTTTTATCAGTATGATATTAGCAACCCCAACCAACTGCAACGCATTAGCAGCATTTTGGTAGAAGAATAAGGAATTGTTTTATTTGGAGCAACAAAAACACTTCTCTGTTTTTGCTGCTTTTTTAGCATCTTTAAGGCCCTATTAAGCCCCCTATTTCCAATTAACTATGCGAACTATATACCTTTTTTTGTTCTGTCTTTGTTTGTCGACCTATAGCTATGCCCAAGATGGAGCGCTAAAAGCGCCCCGCAGCGAAAGACGCCTAAGCAAAGAATACAATGGCTACCCCGATCTTGTTATTTTGAAAAATGGTAGCGAATTGCGCTGCAAGATTATCAATTATGGGGAGAACGGAAATATTCGAGTAGAGATTGAAGGAGGGACCAAACTGGTTTATCCCTTAAGCGAAGTAGAGCGGATCGAGCGCCCCGAATTGGTCACTAATAAGGGAGAAGAAAACCGTAGAGATAGTAGCTACAGCGAACGCCGCTACTTTTTTCTGAATATGGGTATCCCCGGAAGTATTACGCAGACGGGCGCGCCTGATCTGGGTATCTTTATGCAGTTTTCTGGAGGTTGGGCCAAAAAAACCAACTTGATGTTTGGCGCTGGCCTGTCTATGCTGCGTATGTCTAATGGCTTTATGCCCTCTAGCCATATTCCCATTTTTGCAGAAATCCGTGGAGATTTTAAGACAAAACGCCCTTGGGCCTTTACTTACAATTTGGCTGTAGGCTATAATGTGGCTTTGCTAGATACCGCCGCTACTTCTGCAGGTTGGTGGAACGATAGCCGGAGAATGCTTGGCGCCAAAGGTGGATTTTATGCCCGCCCCGAGCTAGGTATCCGCTTTGCTGGCAAAAAACATATTCGCTGGCATATGGGCTTTGGCTACCAGTTTATTCGGGCCGCTTATGAGATGGAAATTAACAATAGCCTTATTGCTACAGAACAATGGATGATTCGGCCTCATCTTTCTGTGGGCATATTATTTTAACGAAAACCCCAAGGGCTAAAAGCTGTTATGCTTTTGGTCCTTTTTTGCGTCTAGAAAGGCGCGAAGCGCCTTGGCTGAGGGATGGAAACTGGGGCGGCGAAGCCGCAGACCCAAGTTTTTGAAGCGAAGCGAAAAAACTGCAGGGCCGAGCAGACCTGCGAGCCAGTGCACAGCCCGACCCGAAGGGGCAGCCCCCCAAAAAAAACTTAAAACTATAACTAATGAAATTCCCCTTAGTCCTCTTATTTTGCTGCCTGCAAATGGCCAGCCTGATGGCCCAGAAATACACAATTAGCGGCCAAATTCAAGATGCCAACTCTGGCGAAGACCTGATTTCGGCCACCGTTTATGCCCCTCAGGCCAATGCCGGGGTGGTGAGCAATGTCTACGGCTTTTATTCTCTGAGCCTGCCCGCTGGCGAATACGAAATCCAAGTGAATTATACGGGCTATACCGAAAAGCGCATTTTGCTAAATTTACAAGCCGATACGAGCATCAATTTTTCGCTATCCAATGAAGAGGGAATTACCCTCGATTCGGCAGTAGTGGTGACCGATGTCCGCGGCGATGCCAATGTGAATAATACGCAGATGGGGACAATTGACCTGCCCATGGAGCAGATCAAAAAGTTGCCGGTATTGATGGGCGAGGTCGATATTTTAAAGACCATTCAGCTTTTGCCGGGCGTTTTGGCCGCTGGAGAAGGCAATACGGGCTTTTATGTGCGTGGGGGTGGAGTGGACCAAAACCTGCTTTTGCTCGATGAGGCGGTGGTCTATAATGCAGGGCATTTGCTAGGCTTTTTCTCGGTCTTCAATGGCGATGCGATTAAAAATACGACCCTGATTAAAGGCGGAATGCCGGCCAATTATGGGGGGCGACTCTCTTCGGTTATCGATATCCAAATGAAAGATGGCAATAAGCAAAAGTTTGGGGCCGAGGGCGGTATCGGTTTGGTGGCTTCTCGACTGACTTTTGAAGGCCCAATTATAAAAAATAAAGGCTCTTTTTTGGTCTCTGGCCGCCGAACTTACCTGTTTGATTTGGCCCAGCCTTTTCTCAAAGGCAGCCCCTTTGAAGGGACCAACTACTACTTTTATGACCTAAATTTAAAGGCCAATTATCGACTTTCGCCCAGAGACCGCATTTATCTTAGCGGCTACTTTGGCCGAGATGTCCTCAATTTGAATAACCCCGCCAGAGACCTAGAATTTGGCCTCAATTGGGGAAATGCCACTTCTACCGTTCGCTGGAACCACCTTTTTGGCGATAAACTCTTTATGAATGCCAGCTTTATCTTTAATGATTATGACTTTAGTAGCAAGGGCCGACAGGACCAATTTTCCTTTTCTCTCAATTCGGGCATCCGCGATTGGGGCGGAAAGCTAAGCTTTGATTATTACCCCAACCCCAAGCATCGTATTAAGTTTGGTGGCGATTATACCCACCACCAATTTACCCCCAATATTGCCGAGGCCGTTTCTGGCGAGCAGGCTTTTGATATTGCGCCACCCATAAAATATGCCCAAGAGGCGGGACTTTATATTCTGGACGATTGGAAAATCTCTAACCGCCTTTCCCTCAATGCAGGCCTGCGATTTTCTATTTTTCAGCAGTTGGGGCCCTATACCTCTAGCCTAGATAGTACGGTTTATGGCCGCTTCGAGCCGGTTAAAACCTTCTATGGACCAGAACCCCGAATTAGCAGCAAATACAGCCTGACAAAGCGCTCTTCTATCAAAGCAGGCATCAATATTGGCCGCCAATATGTGCATTTAGTCTCTAATTCGGCCACTACCTTACCCACCGATTTATGGTTGCCTTCTGGCGAGCTGGTCCAACCGCAATGGGGCATCCAATATGCCCTGGGCTATTTCCAAAACTTTAAAGAAAATACCTATGAGTTTTCGGTAGAGGCCTATTATAAGGACCTCAGACAACAGCTCGATTATGCCGAAAATTATACCCCCACAATCGATCAAGTTGTAGAAGAACAGTTTATCTCTGGCAAAGGCCAAGCCTACGGCCTAGAGCTGTTTTTACGCAAACAAAAAGGCGATTTTACGGGCTGGATCGCCTACACTTTGGCCCGCTCTACTCGCAATTTTGAGGGCATTTTAGGCAATCAATATCCCTCTCGCTTCGACCGCCTACACGATTTGTCTATCGTCGGTAGCTATGATTATAAACGCTGGAACTTCGGCGCGAGCTTCATTTTTGGCTCTGGCAGCCCCTATACCCCCATCAAAAGCATTTACATCATCGGTAGCGACCCCGTTCTAGAATACGGCCTGCGCAATTCGGCCCGCCTGCCCGCCTATCATCGCCTCGACCTCTCGGCCTCTTTCCGCCTCAACAAAAAGAAGGAAAAACGCTTTAGCTCAACTCTCGTTTTCTCGATCTATAATGTCTACAACCGCAAAAATGTCTTTTTTACCTACACCCTGCCCGAGGAAAATGAAGACTCTGGCAATTTAGAACTCAAATCCTATAAAGTCTCGCTTTTTCCCATTATTCCTTCCATCAGTTGGAATTTCAAATGGAGACAAAAGTAGCTGTTTTGGGGCCCGCGGCCGCCCTTCAATTTGGGGCGGCCGCCGCTATGCTGCGGGGCTCACAGGCCTGTTCGGCCCTTCGTCGCTTCGCTCCTCGGTCTGGCCTTCGGCCACCCCTCCGCAGCGCTGGGCCATTGGCCCTTCGGGCCCTGGGGGCTTCGCCCCCAGCCAAACAACAAAGCCCGCTGGCCTGAAGGCCAGCGGGCTTTTCCCTTAATTTGGACCAAAATTACTGCCCCAACAGGGCTTTGGCCTCCTCCGCTTGCTTTTTGGCCCAAATCTTCTGAAACTTCTCCACCAACTCCTTTACCCCCAAATCTCTTTGGTGCAACTTCCTATGATAGCTCTGAATAATAATCCCCACCGCATACTCCGGATGAGGAACTCCCATCTTCCTAAAATAATCAGACAAACGAGAACCTTCCATCAATTGCCAACGGTGCTTCATCCAAAGCCCTAGGCTGCCATGGGTGCGAGCATCTACTTCCTCATCAGATAAACTCATAAAATACTCCTTAAAGTCATCTTCCATGGCCCCATCCAATACCCGAAAACAATCATAAAGGTCTCTGGGGATATAAATCCCATTGATTTCTCTTTCGGTAATCCGCTGCTGATAAAGCGAATCCATCCGCTTTTCAATAGGCCCCACTTGCCGACGAATATACATCCGCTTTTCGGCCCCACTATTATCGGTGGCTGTTTCTATTTGACCCCAACTTAGGGGCAGAAAGAAAAGCGAGAAAATCAAAAACATAAATGGACGCATACTAGAATCTGTTTTTAATAAAATAGAAATACAGGATAAGCTCAGCCTGTTACAGAATAGTGCCAAAAATGTAGAGAGGTTAGTAATAAAGGTAGAGAAAAAGAAAAAAAATTTGGACCAAAGCTTTATTCCCCCATTTTAATTTCGCTAATTAAAGAGGCTTATTTGCCTCATTTTCTGAAGTCTAGACCAAAATCTCGCCCCATTTTTAGCCCATCGCTCTATTTCGATGTGACGACTGTCACCAATAAAGTATAAGCCATGCTTTAATTTTAGGTTAAGAAAAGCAAGAAGTACAGCTGCTTTTTGCTCTCTTCACCCTCAAAATAAAGATAAAATGGGATTTTTCGATTTTTTGTTCAAACCACAAGAACTCCCTCAGGAAGTCAAAGACGCCATTGAAAAAGGCTGCCCTATCATTGATGTACGCACACCTATGGAGTATGGCATGGGCCATATTGAAGGGAGTGTCAATATGCCTCTGGGCAATTTGGCCGACTTTCAGGCAAAGTTAAAACAACTTCCCAGCCCAATCATTACTTGCTGCCGCTCCGGAAACCGATCCGGCCAAGCCGCCAACCAACTCAATGCCTGGGGCATCAAAGCCGTTAATGGCGGCGCCTGGAGCAGTTTGAATAAACAACTCTAAATCTGTAGAATGAAATATCTATCGCTTTTTGTAGCCGCTCTTATTTTTGTCTCTTGCAATGCCCAAGAAGCCCAAAAAGTACAAGAGCTCGATAAAAAAGAAACCGCTACTGCAGCCTCGGCACAACTAGCTAAAAATATTGCTGCCGCCGACTTTAAAGCCGCAGTAGAAGCCGCCGGCCCAGAGGTCCAATTAGTGGATGTCCGAACCCCCAGAGAATGGGCCCAAGGTACCCTCAAAGGAGCCGATAAAATCAATTGGAATGACTCCGCCTTTGACCAAAATATAGAAGGACTAGACAAAACAAAAGCCGTCTATATCTATTGCCGATCTGGCGCTCGTTCTGGCCGTGCTATGGCCCGGATGAAAAGCCTAGGATTCACAGAAGTCTATAACCTCAATGGAGGAATTATGGCTTGGCAAAGAGCAGGCTATGAAGTGGTCAAATAAATGGCCCTTTCTGCGTATCCTCCGCCTGACTATGGCCATCTTCTTTCTCATAGATGTCTACTATAGCCACAGCCCCTGGATGCTGATTTTAGGCCTACTCCTTCTCTATCAAGGCGTTTTCCATAAACCCTGCCTAGGCAGTTGCCAACTGCCTTACTCTCCCAAAAACAATCACCTAAAAGAATCATAAGTTATGAGCAAGTTTCAGGAAATTATTAGTAGCGATACCCCCGTACTCGTAGATTTCTACGCAGTCTGGTGCGGCCCCTGCAAAATGATGCCCCCCATCCTCAAAGAAGTAAAAGATAAAATGGGCGATGCGGTCCGCATTATCAAAATTGATGTAGATAAAAACCAAAAGTTATCTGCCCAATATGGTATCCGCTCTATCCCCACAATCATGCTATTCAAAAATGGTAAAGCCCTTTGGCAACAGGCCGGAGTAGCATCAGCCGACCAACTGCAAAAAGTAATTAAGACCCACAGCTAGGCCTTATATTATTTATACTGACTATTCACCAATGACTGCCTGCTCTGCTTAGAGGAACGCCCAGTTTAACCGAGCCAGACAGTCAGCAACTATCCAATATATTATGAAACACTATCAGGTACTTGTCATCGGTGGAGGAACAGCCGGAATTATGGTTTCTTCCCAACTCAAAAAAGAAAATGCTAGCCTTTCTATCGGCTTAGTAGAACCCGCAAAAACACACTATTACCAGCCCGCATGGACCCTAGTCGGTGCCAATACTTATAATTATGAGGATACCGCCCGCCCTATGGCTAGCCTTATTCCCGCTGGCGTAGATTGGATCCAAGATTACGCAACAGGCTTCGATCCCGATAATAATAAACTCCACTGTAAAGAAGGAGACTATACTTATGACTACCTCGTGGTCGCTCCCGGTATCAAAATCGACTGCTCTTTGGTGGAAGGCCTCTCTGAAGCAATCGATAAAGGAGTCGTTTGTAGCAATTATACCGACCCCAAACATACTTGGAAGGTCCTCCAAAACTTTAAAGGCGGTACAGCCCTCTTTACACAGCCCACTACGCCCATTAAGTGCGGTGGCGCTCCCCAAAAAATTATGTACCTAGCCGCAGACCACTTTAAAAAAACTGGCCTGAAGGATAAAACAGATATCGTTTTTGCCTCTCCCGGCTCTAAGATCTTTGGCGTGAAACCTATCGCCGAAACCCTGATGAAGGTAGTAGACCGCAAAGATATTCATCTCCGTTTTGGCCACCGCTTGGTTAAGGTAGATGGCCCCAACCAAATCGCTTGGTTCGAAATGGCCGACCACAAAAGCCTTTATAATGAAAACTCTAATGCCAAAATTGAAGAAAAAGACGGCCTAGTAGGTATTCATTATGATATGATGCACCTCGCCCCACCACAAACCGCTCCCGATTTTGTCAAAAATTCTGTTTTGGCCTCCGAGGCAGGTTGGGTGGATGTGAATATCGAAACAATGCAACATGTCAAGTTTCCCAATGTCTTTAGCCTAGGCGATGTGGCCAAATTGCCCACCGCAAAAACAGGTGCCGCTATCCGCAAACAAGCCCCTATCGTGGTAGAAAGTATTCTCCGCCTCATGAAAGGCCAAGATATTAGCGCCAAACGATACAATGGCTACTCTTCTTGCCCCCTCGTTACTGGCTACGGAAAAATGGCCCTAGCCGAATTTGACTATAAAAATAACTTTATCCCCGACCCCAAACTCAAGCAAATGCTTGTCTTTGACTCGGCCAAGGAACACTGGCGTCTCTGGATACTCAAAAAATATATGCTTCCCTATTTGTACTGGAACTATATGATGAAAGGAAAACAAGTTTAGGCGTTCCTCTTTTATCCATTCGCCTCTGTTTCCTCTTGCTGAATCATAGAAGAATTTAAGGATGGATGGTGTAATTGTCAGGATAGAAAGTCAGTAACTACGGTTGCTGGCTTTCGTTTTTTTTATCAAGAGGCTAATCCTTTTTTGGGGCTGCCCACTCGCTGCGCTCGGGTCGGGCTGTATCGCAGCTCGCTGTTCGCTCGGCCCTGCAGCGCTTTCAGCGCTTTGGTCTGGCGCTTCGCGCCACTGCTGCCCATCCCTCAGCCGGCTCGCTACGCTCGCCCCTACACCCAGAATTTGGACCAAAAAAAAGCAGAGGATATCTTCCTCTGCTTTTCTCATTTAGCCTTTCTCAAAAATGAGGCAACGCCACTTTTCTCGAGCTTTTTGCTCCAATAAACGGAGCCCTTGGCCCTTTTCTATAATCAAGGGAATATCTTCCTCCAAAAAACCAGAGCAGATCAACCGCCCGCCAGGCTTTAAGGCCGCCACTATATCCGAGATAGAAGATAAAATTACATTGCGATTGATGTTGGCCAAAATCAAATCATAATCCGTTTCCCCTTCCAATAATTCACTTCCCCCCTGGGCCAAACGCAAAGGCGCCTCGGGGCAGTTGTTGGCCACATTCTCTACCGAGTTTTCATAGGCCCAAGGATCAAAATCAAAGGCAAAAATATCTTTGGCCCCCAAATAGGCCGCCATGATGGCCAAAACCGCTGTTCCACAACCAAAATCCATCACCTTTTTGCCTTTTAGGTCCAAAGGACGCATGGCCTGCAAAACCATATAGGTAGTAGCATGATGCCCTGTGCCAAAAGACATTTTGGGCGTAATGACAATCTCATGCTCAATATGCGCTGCAGCAGGGGCATGAAAATTGGCCCGAATAAGACAGAAGTCATCTACCGCAACCGGCTGATAGTCCGACTCCCAAGGGGCATTCCAGTTGGTGGGCGCAATTTCTGTAATTTGGGCCTCTGGCCATTTGGGCGCCAATTGGGCCAAAAAGCTTTTTAAGGGCTCATCTAGGGCAGATTGAGGCAAAAAGGCCGTTAGGACCTCCTCCTCTTGCTGAAAACCCTCAAAGGCAAAATCGGCCAAAAGTGCAATTAACTGCTCTTGTTGGTCTTCTTCAGCTACCGAAAAGGAAAAAGAAAGGTAAGTTTGCATAAGTTTTTTATATGTTTGTAGCCAAGCAAAATATCATAAATTAGAAAAGGCCCTCTCTCAAGCGGCCCTAGGCCGAACGGCCTAGCGATGTGTAGGGGGGCGGCGAAGCCGCAGACCAAGCTGCTTTTGAGGCGAAGCCCAAAAGTAGCGAAGGGCCGAGCAGACTTGCGAGCCCCGAAACGTAGCGCCCCGAGCCCCTAAGGGCGAGGGGAGGCCCCAAAATAAAAAAAGAGTAATTTAGGCCCCTATTGGCCTGCAAAAATACACTTTAATTTTTCATTTAACCCCCTTTACATGAAAATAGAACAAGAGGATCAGTCTTATCAGGCAGAAAAAGCCTATCCCTTGCCCTCTGTGATTGAGGACCTCAATAAATGGCCCATCAATCAATTGTATCGAGATAAAAAAGCGTTTATGGACCAGCTGGTGGCCTTTACGCAAGACCAATTGATTGCGCAGAAAAAGGGGGGGGAGTTGGCCCAGAAAATTGCGGCCGTAGTCTATAAAGAACGACAACGAATTTTAGAAAACCCTTGGAAAGTAGACCCCCCAGACGAACTCGATTTTTGGGGCGATATCCGCCGAAAATTGGTCAAAGGGGCCAAATTGGAAGGGGCAGAAGCCCAAGCGCATCATGAGCAACTCTCTGAGCGAATTTTGAGACGCTACACAGAAGAAATTACAGGCAATTTTAAGATTTCTACCTATAAATTGGCCCGAATTCTTCTGCCCATGCTCTTCAATTCTATCCTTAATACCCTAACGATCCGCAAGGCGGATTTGCGCAAAAAATTGCGGATTTCTGGGCATGTGGAAGAGCTCCGATCTTTGGTCGATAAGGGAACGGTGGTCTTTGTGCCTACGCATTTTTCTAATCTAGATTCTATTCTGATTGGCTGGGCCGCCGATAGAATTGGTATGTTGGCCTTTTCTTATGGGGCTGGGCTCAATCTGTTCAATAATAAAATTATGTCCTATTTCTTTAGCCGATTGGGGGCCTATACCCTAGACCGGCGAAAGAAAAACCCCTTTTACCTAGAAAGCCTGAAGTCTTTTTCTCAACTCTCTATTGAAAGAGGGGTGCACTCGCTCTTTTTTCCGGGCGGTACCCGCTCTAGAGATGGCGCCCTAGAAGAACGCCTGAAATTGGGCCTGCTCGGTACAGCCATTGATGCCCAAGGAGCGGTTTTGCAAAGAGGCGAAAAAAATAAGGTCTACATTGTGCCCGTGGTCCTCAATTATCACTTTGTGCTAGAGGCCAAAAGCCTGATCGAACAGCATTTGAAGTATACCGGCAAGGAACTCTATATCCCTGAAGGTAGCGGATTTAGCGCTATGGGTATCCTGAAGTATTTGCGGCAATTTGTCTATAATAGCTCCGAGATTTTGGTCAACTTTGGCCAACCTATGGACGTTATGGGCAATTTTGTGGATGAGCAGGGGCATAGTTTAGATGCGCATGGTCGAGAGATAGATATTCGGGATTATTACACCTCTGGGGAGAAATTGACTTATGATCGTCAGCGCAATGAAGTCTATACAGAACGTTTAGCCCAGAAAATTGTCGAACGCTTTAGGGTAGAAAATGTGGTCCTCTCTAGCCATCTTTTGGCCTTTACGGCCTTCAATATTATTAAAGCAAGACAAAAAGAACAAGATTTATACGGTATCTTGCGTTTGCCAAAAGAAGAAAGCCAAATTAGCCAAGCCCTGCTCTTTGATAATTTGAAGCTGCTCCGAACTGCTCTAAAAGAGCTAGAAGCTAAGGGAGAACTTAAGCTATCAGAGATGTTGGCCAAAAACAGCTTAGAAGAATTGGTGGCCGATGGCCTGCAAAATATTGGCGCCTTTCATGTTAATAAACCTCTCTTTTGGAACAAAAAAGAGAACTGCTATGAAAGTGAAGACCTCAATTTGCTATATTATTACCATAACCGCATGAAGGCCTACGGCCTGCACCGATTGATTAAAATTTAAAACCCTAAAGATGTATTACCGTATCCTATGGCTGCCCCTAGCCCTGCTGCTCTTTAGTTGCGGCCCCACTGTATCGCCAGAAGAAGAGGCCGCCTGGCAAACTGCCGAAAAAGCCAATAGCTTAGCCGCCCTCGATAGCTTTGCCAGCCAATACCCCGAGCATAGCTTCCAAGACGAACTAGCCAACAAAAAAGAACGCCTGCTCTTTGCTCAGGCCCAAATGGAAAACCGCGTCTATTTTTATAAAAAGTACTTGGCCGAGTTTCCAGAAGGAAAACGAAAAGCCGAAGCCCAAGAGGCCCTCGCAAATATTCAAAAAAGTATTAAATTACCCTCCAAAGAAATCTTAACCGCCAAGCCCTTTGTAGGCAAAGTAGAGTACGAACATGCCGCCGATAAGGAAATTCTCTCTATGAAGTTTGTCGAAATTAAGGAAACCGATGGAAGCTTCCTAGCCGATGTACACCTCTCTAACGATATCCGCTGCCAAGTTACTGGCCGTATCGAACAACAAGCCCCCTATACCATCATGTTCCTCGAGCAAGTGGGAGAACAACAGGATTTTGTCCTCGACCTCTCGCCAGCTCTGCCATACCTTAAAAATGGAGAGCTAATTATCGAGTCGGTAGACCCCAAACAATACTGGCGACTCAAGTAAAACCATCTATTATTATCACTTTCTAATGTAGTAGCTTTTTTATGCGTACCACCTACCTTTTTAGCTTTTTATTACTCGCTAGCTTCCTCTTTTCAGCCTGCAATAATTATAAGTCAGAATACGAACAGTTGCTAGACGAAAACTCAGCAATTCAACAAAAACTCAATGCCATGAGCGAGGAGGACCGCCTAATTCGTGGCGAATACTCCGAAACAATCGAAACACTCAATGCTATTGAGGATACCCTACGCGCTATCGAAACCCGCGATAAGGAAATTCAGAAGCTGAGCCAAAGCAAAGAGATGTCTGGCGATATCTCGCAACGCCAAACAATTATCGCCCGCCTCCAAGCCCTCAAAGATGCCAACGAAAAGTCTAACGGCCAAGCCCGCCAAATGCAGGCCCGCCTCAATAGCTTCCGCATCGAAAATGAACAGCTCCGCAAAATGATCTCTCAGGCCGAAACAAAGGTGATGGCCAAAGAAAAGGAACTAGAAGAAGCCCAGGGCGTAATCGATGGCCTCCGTACCGCCCTCTCTAAAATGGAGTCGCAGCTGCTAGAAAGCGAAGGCAATCTATCAGAAGCCTATGAGGAACTCAAAACTAAAAATGAAGACCTCGAAAGCACGAACCGCCAACTCACCACCACTATCGAGGAACTCAACCGAAAAAATGTCTTTATCGATGAGCAAGCTAAAGGTTATGTGGCCTGCGGTAGTAAGAAAACCCTCCGCCGAAAAGGCATCCTTAGCCGCTTTAGCATGAAGCTGACCAAGCAGTACCAGTCTGCCGTCCGAGCCAATAGCTCTAGCATCAATTATTTTGAGAGCAACCAAATCGAATGTGGCACCGAAGGCGATATCATTGCCGTGCTTCCCGCCCGCCCCGAAAGCTCTTATACCATCAATGGCAACCGCCTAGAGGTCAATAATGCCGAGGAGTTCTGGAAAACCGACAAAATCGTTGTGATTGTCAAAAAATAAGAGGATCCCTCTCCAATATAAAGGTCTAGTTCTGCAAGGAGCTAGGCCTTTTTCTGTTTTGGGGCCTCCGCAGCAAAGCTGCGGCGGTTACTCCCTTTGGTCGTCGAACTGCGGCCTAAAGGCCTTGTTGTCGTTCCACAGCTCGCTGTTCGCTCGGCCCTTCGCAAAAAACAAGTTTTTGCTCGGTCTGGCGCTGCGCGCCACTGTTGCACATCGCTAGGCCTGCGGCCCTTCGGGCCTGTAAAACCGTAAAATTAAGCCTCTTGAGTGGATTTGTAATTCTCAGATTGCTTCTTTCCTGCAGCATGGACCACTTTTTTATTGCGAACAGGTTCTTGTCAGCTAAATCAGGGGTGCATTTGGCCTAGCGAGCTTCGATAAGCCCTTATAGCTGCGCCAGTTCGACGAGCATCGGGAGTAAACCTAAGGCCGCAGAATCCGCAAGGGAGGCCAAAAAAAAGACCTCCAAAAAGGAAGTCTTGCCATGAGCTTATAATTCTTCGCCACAATATTTACAGTAAATTGCATCTTGAGCATGCCCCTCTTTTAGGCAGGCTTTGCAAACTTGGGTGCTAGGCGTACTCCCTTTCTCTTGCTGTATGATTTCGGCCGTGACCATGCCCGTAGGGACCGCAATCACGCCATAACCCAAAATCATAATGAGGGCGGCCACAAATTGACCCAAAGGAGTAGCAGGGGCAATATCGCCATAACCCACGGTAGTGAGGGTGACAATGGCCCAGTAAATACTGCGGGGAATAGAGGTGAAACCAGAGTCCGCCTGCCCCTCAATTAGGTACATCAGGCTGCCCAAAACCACCACCAACAAACTAATAAAGCTCAGAAAAACGGTAATTTTGGCCCTAGAGCGGTAGAGCGCCCCCAATAAGAGATTGCCCTCATTGAGAAAGCCCCCCAGCTTGAAAATCCGAAAAATGCGAATAAGCCGCAGCGCCCGAACCGTCAATAAGCCGCCAGAAATAGGAAAAAAGAGGCCCAAATAAGTAGGCAAAATAGACAGTAAATCAATAATGCCAAAAAAGCTAAAGACATAGCGCCTAGCCTGATAAACCGCCATAATCCGTAAGATATACTCTAGGCTAAAGAAAATAGTAAAGACCCATTCTAGGATGTAAAATAGCGTTCCATAGTCCTTTTGATACTCCTGCACACTCTCTAAAGAAACCGCCAAAACACTGCAAAAGATGGCAATGAGCAGCAAGATATCAAAGGTTTTTCCGCCCAAGGTATCGGCCTCAAAGATAATCACATGCAGGCGTTCTCGCCAAGCTGTCCAATTTTTGGGGCGCTCTGTTCTCTTCATTTTAATTTTTGTTGCGTAGTTTTGAGCCCCCTTTTGTCAAACATATTCAGATGGGGGGCGTTTGCCTGAAGATAGCAAAAGCCAGTCATCTAAAAAAGCGTTCATTTTATGGAACTGAATAAACAAAAAATTATCGAGGCGCTCCGAGAGGTAAAAGACCCCAAATCTGGCGAGGACATTATCTCGGCCCAGATGGTGGAGCAGCTCGAAACTGATGAGCAGAATGTCAGTTTTAGTCTACTCCTGCCCGCCAATATGGATAGTGGGACCAAAAACAGCCTCAACTTTGCCTGTATAGCAGCCGTCAATTCGGTTTTTCCAGAGGCCGAGGTGCATATACATGTAAAAACGACGGTGGTCCAAACGGCCCCGACTTCTATTGTGCCCCAGATTAAGAATATCATTGCTGTAGCCTCTGGAAAAGGGGGCGTAGGGAAAAGCACGGTAGCGCTCAACTTAGCTTTAGGCCTAAAGGCCCTTGGCGCTAGAGTGGGCATTATGGATGCCGATGTTTATGGTCCTTCTTTGCCAACGATGTTGGGTTTGCAAAAGCAGCGCCCTAGAATTAAGGATATCAATGGGCAGCCTAAAATTGTCCCTATTGAGAAATATGGCATTCCCTCTATTTCTATGGGGTATATTATTGAGCCTGAGCAAGCCGTGGTACTTCGTGGGCCTCGTTTGGCGGGCATCATCAAGCAGTTTTTTCAAGATTGCCTATGGCCCGAGCTCGATTATTTGATTATTGATTTGCCTCCAGGCACCGGAGATGTGCAGCTCACTTTGGTCCAAACGGTAGCCGTAACTGGAGCCGTGATGGTCACTACCCCACAGGAGGTTTCTTTGGCCGATGCGGTTAAGGGCATGAATATGTTCCGTCTGCCCAATGTGAATGTTCCTATTTTGGGGGTAGTGGAAAATATGGCTTGGTTTACGCCAGCCGAACTGCCCAACAACAAATACTACATCTTTGGACAAGGAGGGGGCAAGCAATTGGCCAAAGAATCTAATAGCGTGCTTTTGGGCCAGATCCCCTTGGTGCAGGCCATCCGAGAGGGGGGAGATAATGGCTTGCCCGCCATTTTGAATGAAGACCCTATGACCAAAGAAGCCTTTATGAATGTGGCCCGTCAGACTTTGCGGCAGATAGCCATTAGAAATGAGGCCATGCCGCCCACTTCTATGGTCAATGTTCAATCTTAAGAGCTGGTCCAAAATTGGCCCCTCTGGGGCCAATTCGGCTGAGGGATGGACAGCAGGGGCCCGAAGGGCCAGACCCAAGTTTTTTGAAGCGAAGCGAAAAAAACTGCAGGGCCGAGCGAGTAGCGAGCTGCGACACAGCCCGACCCGCCCGCAGGGCGGGGCAGCCCCAAAATAACATTAGAAATAACTCAACCTTTATATGAAAGCCTTTATTTTTCCGGGCCAAGGCGCCCAATTTGCAGGCATGGGCGAGGAGCTTTACCAAAGTTCTGAGCAGGCCCAAGCCCTTTTTGCTCAAGCCAATGAGATTCTTGGATTTGATATTACGGAAGTCATGCGCAAGGGTAGCGAAGAGGATTTGCTACAGACCAAAATTACGCAGCCAGCAGTATTTTTGCATGCCATTATTACTTATTTGACCAAGGTAGAAGAGACGGATCGTCCCAAAGCGGTGGCGGGCCATTCTTTGGGCGAGTTTACGGCCCTTGTTGCCTGTGGCGCTCTTTCTTTTGAAGAGGCCCTCAAGTTGGTTTCTGAGCGGGCTTTGGCTATGCAAGCAGCCTGTGAAGCGGTAGAGGGAAGCATGGCGGCTATCATGAGCCGTGATATTGAACTGGTGGAGAAAATCTGCGCAGAAGTGGAAGAAGCTGTGGTGCCAGCCAACTACAACAACCCCGGCCAATTGGTGATCTCGGGTTCTGTAGAAGGGGTGGCCAAAGCCTCTGCAGCATTGAAGGAAGCGGGCGCTAGGGTGATTCCCCTCAAGGTAGGCGGGGCTTTTCACTCTCCCTTGATGAAAATGGCCCAAGACCGTTTGCAGGCGGCTATTGAGCAGACGCAATTTAATGCGCCTTTTTGTCCCATTTACCAAAATGTAACGGCTAGTCCAAGCCAAGACCCAGAAGTTATCAAGCAGAATTTGATTCAGCAATTGACTGGGGCCGTACGCTGGCAGCAATCGGTAGAAAAAATGATTGCGGACGGTATGCAGGAGTTTACCGAAGTAGGTGGCCGTGGCCGCATCTTGTTGGGTATGCTTCGCAAAATTGACCGTAGCGTAGGTATGGAAATGCTCAAGTAATTGCGCATGTTGGACCGATAAAAAAGGCCAGCTCTGGAAAGAGCTGGCCTTTTTGCTTTATTCATAAATTTCGATCCATTCCTCCTTCCATTCGAAGGTAATGTTATTGCCGAGGGCCAGAATTTCTTGCAGGCCATCTTCTTCGAGTAGCTTAAAGTATTCCTTAGAATTAAAGGCCACTCTACGTAGGTTTTTGGGCGCCTTATCCAATAGTAAATAATTGGCATCTACCCAATTGTTATCTTGTCGGTAAAGGGCCCGGCCAGCGCGGTTGACAATAGCCGAGGCATTATCTTGGGCCAAGTCTTTATTGTTTAGCTCGGCTCGTTCTTGCTCCATTTCGGCCATATTTTGGGCCTGATTCATCTTTTTGAATCGTCGAGAAGCACGGACAGAGGCCGTTCCAGAGCTCTCTTTGAGTCCTTGGGCGGCTTCTCTCTGTGCCTGATCGTCTAGTTCTTCCTGAAAAACCTGAGGGCTAGGGCGAGGAATGGGACGAATGCCTGGATTTATCGCAATTGGCTGGTCCTCCACAATTAAATAGCTGGTGTAGGGGGTAATAATGCCGTGCTTTTTGGCTAGGCGGATGACCTCTTGTTTGAGCTCTTCTTGTTCCCCATTAAAGCGGATTTGGTCCAAGAGATAGCCCACGGCTCTAAGGGCCCAGAGGTCGGGGATAAAGCTGTGCTCTTCCTGTTTTTTCTTAAAGTTCAGTTGGAACTCAAAGGTTTTTTCCTCCCCATTGACTAGGGCTTTGAGTTGGAGTTTAGTGGGTCCATCGCCCTTGTAGCGGCCCATAATGTTGAGGCTTTCGCCACGGAAGAGGTCCTCGGTTTTGCGGGGGTAGAGTTGTTCTACCTTTACCTTTTTATCAAAGACCAATTCGATATTGCTGAGGACGGGAGAGGCGGCCTTGAGGTAGAAGTTAGAGAGTTTGAGTTCTAAATCTTCGTCTTCTAGGGCATAATCGCGGTAGCCTTTAGACATCTCGGTCATTTGGTCCAGCAATTTAGTATTGATATCGCTACCAATGCCAAAGGTAAAAATGCGCACCTGATCTTTTTGGTAGCCCGCCAATTTATCTAAAAGGGCTTGGGGCTCAATTTCGCCAATTGTGGGTTTGCCATCGGTCATGAAGATGACGAAAAAGGGGCGTTTGGCCTTTTTTTCTTTGCGATTGAGGGCCATTTGTAGGGCTTCTTCGATATTGGTGCCGCCAATGGCCCGCAGCTCGTCAATATATTCTTTGGCCTCTTCTCTGTTGGTTTTGCTATTGCTTTTGAGCTGCCCAAAAAGGCTTTGGGCCTCGGTAGAATAGGGGATGAGCTCAAAGCGATCTTCTGGCCCCAGATTATCGACGCAGAATTTTAGGGCTTTTTGGGCCTGTTCCATTTTTTTGCCCGACATAGAGCCCGATTTGTCAAAAACAAAGACGACATCCTTGGCCATCACGGCTTTGGGATCGGTCCAGCCCGGACTCAAATTGAGGAAGAAATAGCCATCTTCTTTGCCCTTTTGGTATTGCAACAAAGAGCTGCTAATGGCCTTATCTTCTGCCCGCCAATAGAGCTCGAAATCTCGATCGGGCCGTACATTTTTTTGCTCAAAACCTACGCTAGCGGCTTTTTCGCCTTTGCGGATGAGCTCGATTTCATGGCTGGGGCTATACACATTTTTGATCGCTTGCTTATTGTTGAGTTTTAAGCGCAGGCTGATATTTTGGATGGGTTTGGCCGAAAATTTAGCGCTATTCATGGGCAGTCGATAGCTCAAACTGCCATCATCTTTTTTGAGCGCTTGATGGTAAGTAAGCTCAATTTTTTGCTCGGAGCGGGGCTCAATTGGGAAAATTCGGACCTTAAACAGCTCTTGATTATAGTATTCGAGCAGGGCGGGATCTTTGGCCTGCCGCACAATTTGCTCATAAATTTGCTTGGCCTTTTTGGCATCTAGCAGCTCGGCCTCCTGCATTTTTCCGTTCACCGTCATGGCAAATCGCTGAATCACGACCTCTTTGGGCACAGGAAACAAAAAATAAGCTTCTAAGCGGCTGTTTGTTGGGTTATAAAAAGTTTGTTTAATGGAAGTAGAGGCCATAAAGTCGCTAATTTCTACTTCGACCTGTGTGCTGCGGTTTTCTAGTGGAAACAAAACCTGTCGGCCATTGCCACTACCGTCGGGCATCACAATCAAAAAGCCACTGGCCCAAAGGGGGAGACTGAGCAGCAGCAGACAAAAAGACATCAATAATTTCATAAGGATAGCAGTTAAGTGAATTGAATCTATACCTTATTAGATGCAAGTATGGCCATTTTGGCGCAGCGCAGAACAATTTTAAGATTGTTTTTTTGGGGCTGCCCACTCGCTTCGCTCGGGTCGGGCTGTTTCGCAGCTCGCTGTTCGCTCGGCCCTGCGCCAGCAAGCTGGCTGGGTCTGGCCTTCGGCCACTGCTGTCCATCCCTCAGCCAAAAAAAAGAGAGCCCGAGCTCTCTTTTTTTTTTTTCTTTCTCTGGGCTTAAAAATTAAGGCCATCGGCAATTTTGGCCACTCGGCGGGCGTGGCGCCCTCCCTCAAAGTCGGCAGCTAAAAAGTGATCCAGAATATTTTTGGCGGCCTCTAGTTCAATAAAGCGAGCGGGCAGGGCCAAAACATTGGCATCATTGTGTTGGCGGGCCAGACTGGCTAGCTCTGGCAACCAGCAAAGGGCGGCCCGAATATGCGGATATTTATTGGCGGTAATGGCCACCCCATTGCCGCTGCCACAGACAATAATCCCCAGCTTAAAATCGCCTTCTTCCATGGCTTGGGCCATGGGGTGGATATAGTCGGGATAATCTACAGAATCACTAGCATTTGGACCAAAGTCTTTTACGCTATAGCCTTTTTCAATCAGAACCGCCTTGAGGGCTTCTTTATAATCAAATCCGGCATGGTCGCCTGCTAGGGCAATAGTACTGCTTAGCATGGAATATATTTTTTTAGTTTTAATAGAATAAGCGGCAATTTACGGGCAAAAATACCTAATTTATGTTTTGCAACTGTTTAAAAAGAAGAACTTAATTACTATGGCAAGTATAATTGTACTCCTGATTGTCTACCTCTTGGTTGTTTTTGGCATCATTGCGGGGAGCTGGAAAATTTTTGAGAAGGCGGGCAAGCCCGGCTGGGCGGCTATTGTGCCTATTTACAATATTATTGTGGCTTTAGAGATTGCCGAAAAGCCCATTTGGTGGATTATCCTACCGATTATTCCCGTTTTTGTGGTGCCTATAGAAATTGCCAAGCGTTTTGGCAAGGGAACGGGCTTTGCGATGGGGATGATTTTTTTACCCTTTGTTTTTCTCCCTTTACTTGGCTTTGGCGAGGCTCATTATCAAGGAGAAGTAGATGAGTTGGACCATTTTGGGCAGTAGGGGAGGCGCAAAAAAGGAGCAAACAGAAAATTTTCTGTTTGCTCCTTTTTCTTTTGGCGGCATCGCCGCCTTTTCGATTGGCTTAGGGATGGAAAGCAGTGGCCGTCAGGCCAGACCGAAGCCCGAAGGGCTGAAGGGCCGAGCAGACCTGCGAGCTGCGACACAGCCCGGCCCGCCCGCAGGGCGGGCAAGCCCCAAAACCTTTTAATAAGCAGGACAATGCAGGGGCATAAAGCGGTAAGAAAAGCCCACCGTAAGCATCATATAGCTATCTTTGGTGCTGCTATCGCCTCTTTGTCGGTCTGTGCCACCTAGGCGAACATCTGAAATCTCGATTGAGCGATCGGAGAGGGCGGCGGCGATAGTGCCGTTATAATCGCCAATGGTTTGCACATTGGCGTAGCTCCCGCTGACATCATCGAGGTAGTCGGTAAAAGTAGCTCGGTGGCCCAACTCTACGTTCCAGCTCCAGTGATAATCGACATGAAATTTGAGGCCGATGCCCAGAATCACGACCGGGCTAAAAAGACTATATTCTTGGCCGGGAGCTTGGCCCTCGGTGCCTAGGGGTTGTAGGTCGTAGAGCACATCATTGTAGCGGGTTTGGGGGTTGAAATACATCATGCCGGCCCCAGCAAAAAGGTAGGGGGAGATATTGGCATCGTCTCGGCTATCGCCATGAAAATCTTGGAAATTAAACTCGATAATGGCTGATCCTTCGAGGACATTAGATTGAAATCGGAGGTTTCGGGCTTGGGCATAATCGCTAGCGGATTGGGCGTCATCGGCCCAAACATGGGCAAAGCCGGCATTGAGGCGCAGGCAGATTCGGCCATCAAAATTTTTTCGGGCCAAGATATTAAGGGCTGGGCCAGGGTGTTTAACGGTAAAAAAGGGGTTGAGGTCGCCAAAATAGGAGGCGAGGCCCACTCCGGCGCCTAGTTCCCAGTTGCGTTGGGCCGATAGGGAGTTTAGAGAGAGTGCGGCAAAGATAAAAAGCAATGCAAATCGTTTCATAGTACTCGTTTAGTCAGGCTTGCGCAGTTGCTAAATTAGGGCGTGGCGCAAAAAATATGCAAGAAAAGGTAAAATTTGAATCGATCGCTATTGTTTTTAAAGGAGTGAGGATAGAAAAGGGTTTAGTCGCCTTCATAGGGCCCTATATTACAGTTGAGTAGGCGATTTTTGAGGGTTTGTATTTTAGTGGGATCAAACTGATCTACATTTAGGATAAGGTCGTTGAGTTGGCGCATTTGGTAGAGGACCTCTGGAAACGTTTCAAATTCATTATCGCTAATTTCTAAACGGCGCAGGGCGGTTAAATCTTGTAAATAGGGGGGCAAATTGCGGAGTTCGTTATCATAAAGGATGAGAAACTCTAGGTTTTGGAGCTGACTAATCTCTTCGGGCAGTTCTTCTATATAATTCCCTTCTAGGTCTAGGGCCAATAAATTTTTGATATTACAGGCATTTTTGGGGAAGAGATAGATTTCATTATTGCCTAAATTCAGGCTAGATAGTTTTTTGAGTCTTTTGATGGATTTTGGGAGGGCCTCCAACTTATTTTCGGAGAGCTGCAGTTCTTCTAGCTGGCTCAATTTGCCAAAATTGATGGGCAGTGCTATCAATTTATTTTCTTGCAGTTGTAGTTCTTGCAAGTTTTTGAGCTGGGCAAATTCTGGGGGCAGTTGGCTTAGTTCGTTTTCTGTAATAAATAGGCTTTTCAGGGCTTGGAGTTGGCCAATTTCTGGGGGCAGTTGTTGGATAAAGTTATCCGAGAGATCTAGCTCTACTAGGCTTTGGAGCTGGCCAATTTGGGCGGGGATTTGGCCAAGGTCATTATCTTGGAGCTCTAATAGTTCTAGTTGTTTTAGTTGGCCAAGAGAGGCGGGAAGTTGGTCCAGTTGATTTTCGGAGAGTTGTAATGTTTTTAGGGCCTGAAGCTGCCCAAAATTGGAGGGCAGAAAAGAGAGCAGATTGTTTGCTAGGGCCAGTTCTTCTAGTTGGGTCAGTTGAGAAAATTCATTGGGCAGCTCTTGCAGGCGGTTGCTGCTTAGATCGGCCATTTTTAGGGCCTGCAATTGGCCAATGCTAGGGGGCAGCTCTTCTAATTGATTTGCCGATAGATTAAGGGCTTCTAGGTTTTGTAGTTGGCCCAGCTCTTCGGGGAGCTCCTGCAGTTGGCAATTGCCTAGGTCCAAAATTTGGAGGTTTTGGAGCTGCCCAATGCTGGCGGGCAAACGCTTTATCCCCGTACTATTTAGGATTAAGACTTCTAAATTTTGCAGTTGGCCAATTTCTTCGGGCAGCTCTTCTAGCGCTTCTTGCCCCCAAAGCGAAAGGTAGCGCAGCTCGCTATATTGGCCAATTTTGGCCGGCAATTCAGCAAGCTCCTCCTCTTCTAATATAAGGGCCTGGCAGCTAATATCTAAATCGGCTAAATTTTCGGCCTTCAAAAATTGACGGCCATCTTCTAGAACCAAATACTGTTCTTTAACGGCCTTGGCTTGGCCAGCGGGCCCTGGGCTCATATTAAGCTGGCCCAATAAAATAGGAGCGCTCAATAGCCAGAGGCAGAGCGAAAAGATTAGTCTCATCTTAGTGGATTTGTATGGTTTAGCCACAAAGATAAAAAACCTTTTCTACTCTTTTTCTTCCTTTTTTCGGTAGTCGTTCCAATAAGAAACTTCTCCCTTTAAGGCCGCTTCATAGTCGGGACTAATGAGCCAGTCCTTATAATCTGCCGTCTTTTTGGTCCGTAAAAAATGATCCCAATAGGTCTTTTTCGACATGCTGTCCCAGTGTATAATACCCCCTATGTACTGCCAAGTCTGAAACATACTGAAGGCTAAAAATACCCCCAATACACTACCCACTCCCCAACGCAATAGCCTAGACCAACTAAAAAAAGCCTGAAAGAAAAGGGCAAAGCCCAAACTCAAAAAGGGATAAACATCAATAAAGGCCCGATGCCCAAAGCTGCCCCCATACCACCAACACCACCAAGATAAAATGATGTAACCATTGAGTAATAGGTAGATCGGAAAGGCCCAGCGAAGCCCTTTGGGCAAGCGAAATAAACCCAAAATAGCCACCAGCATCAAGGGGCTATAGAGTAACCAACCTTTGGTATAGGAAAATAACCCTAGGTAAATTCTAGGCCGATCAAAGAAGAAACCCTCTGTATATTGGCCATTTTTGTAAGAGTAGCAAATCCAGTCGCCAGAAATGTATTTCCAGTAGAAGAGCTGCGGCAATAGGACCAAAAAGGCCACGGCCAATAGCCCCCCCAACTTGGGGGCGTTTTTCCAAAATAACTGTAGCTGCGCCTTCAAACTCTGCCAATGATATACCCCAAAGAAGATAAAACTCAGACCAATTAAGACGTTATTGGGCCGAACCAAAACGATGAGGCCAGACAATAGCCCCAGCCAAAGCGTATGCTTCCAGCTCTGCTCCCTAAACCAAAGTTGTGTCCCTCTTAAAAATAAACTAAAGAGCATAAAAGTATGAACATGAGACATCGGCCCCTCATTAGAGGCATAATAGGCCAAATTACTGCCCAAAACAATGAATATGAAGGTCCAAGCTACTACTTTTTCACTCACATAAGCCAACAAGAATTTTCGCAAACTCAATAGCCCAATGAGCAAATGAATAGGCCCCGCCAACATCAACGTAATCTGATAGGGCTGAGAAAATCCATTGGCCGCCATGCCCGTATGCAAATGTGCCCAAAGATGCCCCAAGAAAAAATAAGGCGAGTAAATAACTGCCAGCCCCATGCTCATCTTAATGATCCGCTCCCCATCTTCCGTATAAACAGGCTGATAGTATAAGTCAATGTACTCCGGATGCTCATCCAAAAAACTTAAGCTCAAATCACCCTCTATAAAAGTAGCAGGCAAATAGGCATAGTAAGACCAAATGTCAAACATAATAGGAGAGGCCTGAGTCCATTTGTGTAGCCCAAAAACAAGGACGATAAGCAGTGCAGATAGGCTATAAGCAACTATCTTGGCCCAAGGCCGAGAAGAAGAGAGGGAAGAAGAATGCATGAATTTCTTATTTTAGCCCCCAAAAAAGTAAAAACTATGCAGAAAATAGAACGTCTGACCGTTAAAAAAACCGCTCACTACCACACTTTAGGCAAGCTGAATCCCCAAACTAAGCATATTTATTTGGCCCTGCATGGCTATGGCCAAGATGCCAGCCGCCTGCCCCAAAAGTTTGCCGAACTACCCCATACTTTTGTTATCGCCCCCGAGGCACTCTCTTCTTTTTACTGCAAGGCCAGTAGCGGCCAAATTGGCCATTCTTGGATGACCAAAAACCACCGAGAAGACGAAATTAAAGATTATCTGGCCTACCTAGACCAACTCTATGCGCATCTGCTCCCCAAATTCCCCCCACAGGCCAAGTTCCATCTCCTAGGCTTTTCGCAAGGAGGCGCCACGGCCCTCCGCTGGGCCTTGCACCGCCAACCCCAAAGGCTAAATAAGTTGATCATCTGGGCCGCCGATGCCCCGCCCGAACTAGATGTTCAGAACAAGTTTTTAACCCAAATTCAGTTCCATTGGGTCTGTGGCCAGCAAGATGCCTATTTCCCCAAAGAACGCCTAGAACAACAAATCGCTTTCTGGAAAAACTTGCCCCAGCCCCCCCATATCCAACTTTTTGATGGCCCACACCGCATCAATAAAATGGTCCTCAAGGCTATTCATGAAGATAATGATTAAGGGTTGGGGCCTCCGCTGCGGCTTCGCCTTGCGGCGCTACGTTTCAGGGCTCGCAGGTCTGCTCGGCCCTTCGCCAGCTCCGCTGGCTCGGTCTGGCCTGACGGCCACCCTTGCACATCGCTAGGCCGCTCATCCATTTTTTTTCTTTTAGCTTTTTTCTGCGGCAGTTTGGCTTTTGTTTTTAGGCCCCTATGAATTTTATGAGAGGATCAGCAAAAAGGGCAAACACAAAATTTAAAACAGACTCAAGAGGGCAAAAATAGCCTTGAGGGCAAAGGACAGTTGGTTTTAATTAAGTTCAAGCTTATATTTAGGCCTAAGCAAAGAAAAACTTAAATCTGCAGCACAAACGGGCATTCGCCCAAAATCTTTTTATATTCTTTATGGCAATAGCTAAACATGGCCCTATCGGCATATTTGATTCGGGTATAGGTGGACTAACCGTGGCGGCGGGGATTAGCCAGGCGCTTCCTCAAGAGTCTATTATTTATTTGGGCGATACGGCTCATTTACCTTATGGGGAGAAGAGCCCAGAGGCCATCGCCAATTATGCCCTGCACATTAGTCGATTTTTGGTAGAGCAAGGCTGCAAAATGTTGGTCATTGCTTGCAATACGGCTTCGGCTGCGGCTTTGGGGCGGCTCAAAGCCTACTGGGGGGATCGTCTACCGATAGTTGATGTAATTAGGCCCTTAGTAAAGAGCATGGCCCAAAAAAATTATAAAAAAGTGGGGGTAATTGGGACCAAAGTCACTACTCGGATTGACCAATACCCCCAGCAATTGCAGGCCTTAAGGCCAGATATTGCCGTTAGTTCTTTGGCTACGGGCATGTTGGCTTCTATGATAGAAGAAGGTTTTATTAACAATGCGGTGAGTCAGGCTGTTTTACATCAGTACCTCAGCTATCCTGATTTTCAGGATATCGAGGCGCTTTTATTAGCTTGCACGCATTATCCGCTCATTCGGCCAGAGATAGAGGCCTTTTATGAGGGCCGAGTGGCTGTTTTTGATTCTATTGCGGCAGTAGTAGAAGAAGTAAAAGCGCAGTTGGTCCAAAATGATATGCAAGCCAAAACAGATCTGGCGCCCTTGGCCCAGTTTTATGTTACTGATTATACGCCTTCTTTTGAGAAGGCCACCGCAATTTTTTATAAGCGCAAACTGCATTTACAAGAATTGGATTGGAAAGAAGAGGGCTTGAGCTTTGCCAAAACATAGGTCCTACAGGCCGCGAAGCGGCCGCAGGCTTAGGGATGGATAGCAGTGGCCCGCAGGGCCAGACCAAGCTTTTTTGAAGCGATAGCGAAAAAAAGCGAAGGGCCGAGCGAGTAGCGAGCTGCGACAGAGCCCGACCCGCCCGCAGGGCGGGGAAGCCCCAAAAATAGAAACAAAAAACAGTATGAAATACAGAAAATTTTGGCCTTTAGGGCTAGTACTTTTAGCGGGGCTGAGTTTGGCCAGTGGTGGCCGGTTGCTTCGTTTGGCCCAGAGCATGGAAATATTTGCAGCCGCCTATCGCGCCGTGAACCGCTATTATGTAGAAGAGCCTGAGCCGACGGCCCTGATGCGGATTGCCATAGACTCTATGAATGGCAGTTTGGACCCCTACACCAACTACTTTTCCGAGGCCCAGATTGAGCAGTTTCGCATCAATTTTAAGGGCTCTTGGGATGGGGTCGGCATGGAGCTCATTGAATATAATGGGCAAGTATTGGTGAATGAATTGGTGGATGGTTCGGCGGCTAAGGCGGCGGGCATTCAGGTTGGCGATGAGCTTTTGCGGATAGACGGCAGCGATATTTCGGGCAAAAAGCTAGAGGATATCGAGCGGAGTTTGCATGGAAAAGCGGGCACGCAGGTATTGGTAGAAACCCGTAGGGGAGTGGCTGCCTCGGAGGAGCACAATTTGACGCGGACCAAGGTAGAGCGGAAAAACGTTCCTTATTATAGTATGTTGGATGATAGCACGGCCTATATTATTTTGACCACCTTTACGGAGCGAGCTGGGGGCAATGTTTCTAATGCCTTGCAAGAACTGCAGGAAAAACACAACCCCAAGCAAGTCATTTTAGATTTGCGAAACAATGGCGGGGGGCTTTTGATTGAGGCGGTGAATCTTTGCAACGTCTTTTTGCCTAGAAACAAGCTGATTGTTTACACTAAAAATAAGGTAGCCAATTGGGACCGTTCGTTTAGCACCAGAAGCCAGCCATTAGACAGCCAGATTCCCTTGATTGTTTTGGTCAATGGGCAGTCGGCCTCGGCTTCTGAGATTGTGGCGGGGGCCATACAGGACTACGACCGTGGAGTTTTGTTGGGGCAGCGTTCTTTTGGTAAAGGTTTGGTGCAGAACACCTATGATATTGGTTACAACTCTAAGGTAAAGCTGACTACTGCCCGCTATCATATTCCCTCGGGCCGTTGTATTCAGGCCTTGGCCTACAAAGGAGGGAAGTCTAAGCGGATGGAAGACTCTTTGCGGAGCAGTTTTAGCACCGAAAATGGCCGAGAAGTATTTGATGGGGGGGGGTTGGAGCCGGATCATAAAATAGCCTTGGCCGAGACCAAATATTTATTGGATGCGATAACGGAAAGCCGCTTACTCTTTGAGTTTGCCAATGATTTTCGGCAGCAGGTAGACAGCATTGCTCCGGCCTTGGAGTTTCAGGTATCGGAGCAGTTGTATGCGGACTACCTGCAGTTTTTGGCCCAGAAGAACTATGCTTTTGAGTTGCCTTCGGAAAAAGAGTTGGCCAAGCTAGAAAAAACGGCCAAAGAAGAGAAAAAATACGCCTCGGAAAAGGCGGCTTTTGAGGCCTTGCGGCTAAAAATCCAAGCCGAAAAAAAGCGGCTATTGAATCAAGAAAAGGAGGCCTTATCCATTCAGCTTCGCCAGGCCATTTTGCGTCGTTATTATAGCGAGGACCAAGTTATTATGGCTCGATTGAAAGAAGATAAAGAAGTAAAGGCCGCCATTGCTCTTTTTGGGGATGCAAAGGCCTTTGGTCAGCTTTTGGAAGCGCCAAAAAAGTAAATTCACTCCACATTAAAACCGATTACAGAGATGTTTGCTATACAATCAGCCAAGAAACTATTTTTCGCTTTCCTCATTTTGGGGGGCGGGATGGCTTTGGCCACCACCCTAACCGATGAGTTTGAAATTGCTAAGAATTTAGAGCTCTACTCTAATGTATTTAGAGAGCTCAATACCTACTATGTAGATGAGGTGCCACCTGAAGATTTGATGAAATCGGGCTTAGATGCCATGCTCAAGAGCTTGGACCCCTACACCACTTATATTCCAGCTGAGGAAGTAGCGCGTTTTCGCTCTTCTATTACAGGTAGTTATGCGGGGATAGGGACCAGAGTACGGGTTACGGCTTCGGGCGGTCTAATTACGGCAGTATACCCTAAGGGGCCTGCCCATAAGGCGGGCCTTATGGCCGGAGACACCCTCCTTTTTATCGATGAGGTATCTTTAAAAGGCAAAGCCCTTTCCGAAATTAGCCAAGAGTTGAGAGGAAAAATGGGGCAGGCCATGCAATTGACGGTGCATCGGCCAGGGCAGAGCAAAAAGCTGAGATTTAGTCTGCGCCGCCAAAATATCCTCATCAATAACCTTCCGCATTATGAGGTCTTGCCGGGCAAAATTGCCTACTTCTCGCTCAGCACCTTTTCAGAAAAGGCGGGGCAGCATTTGGGAGAAGCCCTAGAGGCCTTGCAAGAAAAAGAAAAGCTCAATGGCGTGATTCTCGACCTTAGAGGCAATACGGGCGGCTTATTGAGCGAGGCCGTCAATGTGATCAATGTTTTTGTGCCCAGAGGGCGGGAGGTGGTTTCTATTCAGGGGAGAGAGAAATCGCAACAGCAAATCTTTAGAACCCTTAATATGCCTATTGATAGCAGCATTGCCTTGGCGGTCCTGATCAATGAGCGTTCGGCTTCTGCTTCAGAAATTGTGGCGGGTGCGATCCAAGACTTGGATCGAGGGGTTATTGTGGGGCAGCGTTCTTTTGGAAAGGGCTTGGTGCAAAATACGGTAGATCTTCCGCATGGGGCCAAAATCAAACTAACCACGGCTCGTTATTATATTCCCTCGGGCCGTTGTATCCAGTCTCTAGAATATGAAAATGGAGCTCCAAAAGTGATTGCCGACTCTCTGCGACAGGTCTTTAGCACCCTAGCGGGCAGAAAGGTCTATGATGGCGGTGGAATTCGCCCCGATTTAGTGCATGAGAATCAGGAGTGGCTGAGCTTGAAAAAGCAGCTTTTGGCTAGTCCCGCTATTTTTGACTTTGGCGTGGCCTATCGCAGCCAGCATAAATTGCCCGAAGATTTGGATAACTGGAGCCTTCAGGCCAAAGACTTTGATGATTTTATGGCCTTGATGGATAAAAACGCCTACCTGAAAAAGAGCAAAACGGCCTTGGCCTTAGAGCAGTTTGAGCAGAAACTCGATCAGGAAGGAGCCCTGAAAATAGCCCTTGATAAAGAATTAAAGGCCCTAGAAAAAGGACTCCGCAGCCAAGAGCGCAACAAACTATTGGCCGCCAAGGATAAAATCCTATCTTTGCTAGAGGTTGAAATCGTGGGACAAGAAAAACTAAGAGCCGCAGCCATTGCCCATAGTCTCAAGGCCGATCATTGCCTCGATATGGCCCTAGAATTGTTGGGGAAAAAGAAAAAATATCAGCGCTTGCTTATGCCTTAAGTAGCTGAATTTCTTAGAACTAATGAAAAGAAAACAATGAAATACTTCTTTTTTCTCCTACTATTGGCCCTAAGCAGCCCTAGCTGGGCCCAAAGAACGGCCAATATTGCCCCCCACAAACTCCCCAAAAAGGTCCAAACTGCTTTTGAAACTAAATACCCCCAAGCCCAGGTCAAACAAGCCATCTGGCAAGAGGTAGATAGCAGCTATCAAGGCCAATTTTGGGATGAAGCCAATGGCATCTATGTCTTGGCCTACTTTGATGAGGCCGGCAAATGGCTCAAATCAGATATGGAGGTAGAACCCTCTGCCTTTACCCTAGCCATTAAGCGCTTCTTAGAAAAAGAATATGCCGACAGAACGATTAGCTATGTCTTGGCCACTCAACACCCCCTTGGCCATTATACCTACTGGATTGTTCTCGAAAATGAAACTGAAATCCTCAGTTTAGAGTTAGACGCTTATGCCAAGATCCTCTACCAAGAGGTAGAGCAAATTCAGATCAAAGCAGGCGAAGGATTAAGGCCCTAATTTTTTTGATTTTCACTTGAGGATTTAAGCTTTTTTTGCAAGTTTTGCGGCCCTATACAAATAGGCCCAATAAAAGACAAGAATACCACCTTATACACCACCACTTAAATTAGCAAGTTGTGAACAGCAAAAAACGCATTATCAAGGATTATGATGCCCTAGCAGAAGAAACCTTGGAGCAAATTAAACTCCGATACCCTCGGGGTTTTGCCCAGCACCTCGTCAAATATACCGACCGAAATGGCAAGCTGGTTTCTGCACTCCCCTTCGACTGCGAAGATGTTTACTATTTGGTCCGTATGACCATTCGGGAAGCCGAACAAATTATCGAAGATGATGAGGACTACGATGATGACGGTACACTCCGCAATGACTTTGGCCTAGATGATGAAGATGATGCCGCCATCCTCGATGAAGCCAGCCAAAACGAGGAAGAAGAGGAAGAGTCCGAACGACTCAAGAAAGACGATTAAATTGGCCGCCCCCTCTGTTTTACTAAAGAACTTACATATCCAAAATATATCATGAACTTTATCATTTACGATTTAGAAGCCACTTGTTGGAAAACGGACCTAGAACGAAGGGGGCGTAGCCAAGAAATTATCGAAATCGGCGCGCTGCTCTTTAACGAATACGCCGAACTGCAATCTAGATTCGAGAGCTTTGTCCGCCCAAGCGAACATCCACAACTCTCCGATTTTTGTACGCAACTAACCGGAATTAGCCAAATAGAGGTTAACCAAGCCGACGAATTTCCCCAGGTAATCGAGGATTTCCAAGATTGGATCGGCCTAACAAAAGGCGAAGACTACCTGCTCTGCTCTTGGGGCTTCTTTGACCGCAAGGCCTTCGCCCGAAATTGTAAGCTACACGATTTACCAGCCGATTGGACCGATAAACACATTAGCCTCAAACATCAATATCCCCGAATTAAGGGCATCCGCCGAGAAATTGGCCTCAAAAGAGCCGTAGAACGAGAAGGCTTTGAGTTTGAAGGCGCCCACCACCGAGGTATTGATGACGCAATCAATTTGGCCAAAATTTTTGTTAAATACGCCAACCAATGGCGCTTTTAATCCCTTAAATGGACGAAAAATACGAATCCCTAATTACGGGGATCATTGAAGAGGGCTACGGGCTGGTAGATGATTTTTTGCCAGCCTCTTTTGTGGCCCAAATCCGAACTTATTTGCTGGCCCAAAAAGCCCAATCTAAGTTCAAAACCGCCGGCATTGGCCAACAAGCTAGCCAGCATACTACTATCCGAAATGACCAGATCCTCTGGATAGAATCTGATAGCGAACAAGCCCTAGAAGCTCAGTACCAACAGGCACTGATGGGCTTTATGCACTACCTCAACCGTAGCTGCTATACTGGCCTGAGCAGCGCAGAAATGCACTACGCTTTCTATGATGTAGGTAGCTTTTATAAAATGCATGTCGACCGCTTTAAACAGGATAGCCGCCGACAGTTCTCTGCCATCTTTTACCTCAATGAAAATTGGAGCGATACCGATGGGGGAGAGCTCTTGCTCCAACTCCCCAATGGCCAAGAAATAAAAATTGCGCCCAAAGCTGGCCGATTCGTTTGCTTCCGAAGCCATGAACTACCGCATGCCGTGCTGCCCGCCAACCGACCACGACTCAGCATTACCTGCTGGATGCTCAAGTAATTACCAAACAGTTAGTCGTTTTCTGCTAGCTGTTTTTTTATGCGGTTTTGGGGCCCGCGGCCGCCCCAAATAGGGCGGGCGGCCGCCGCTATGCTTCGCCGCTCGCAGGTCTGCTCGGCCCTGCGTCGCTTCGCTCCTGGGTCTGGCCTGACGGCCACGGCTGCGCAGCGCTGGGCCATGCTGGCCTTCGGCCAGGGGCGGCGAAGCCGCCCCCTTTCGTATCGCTAGACCTGCGCCGCCTGCTAGCTGCATTATGATACAACCGAATGGGCTGGCCTAAAAAGGGCCGAAGGCCCGCCGGCCTAGGGGCCTGAAAGGGTGGCCGCAGGCCAGACCCAGCCAGCTTGCTGGCGCAGGGCCGAGCAGACCTGCGAGCCCGGCAAGGGCCCGGCCGCCGAAGGCGGCAGGCCCCAAAAAAAGCTACTTCAAAATGCCCAAATGCAAAATGCGGCCGCCAGAACTATTGACCGGACTGACGCTTTTGCCAATGATAATGCCCGCCTGCGGAGCGCGATATTCTGCAATGCGATCGCCAAAGATATTTTCTTGATGTGCAATGAGCTGCCCCTTTTCAATATAATCGGTCACTTTGGGGTGAACATGCAAAAGCCCGCCCTTGCGGGTGTAAATCCATTTGGAGGACTGACAAACGGGAATGTTGGCCCCTTCTTGAGATTCATAGGCATGCTCGAACATATTGAGCATAGCCAAGACATTATAAACGCCCTCCAAACTTTGGGCAATAATGGCCGGCTGAAACACATTGGGATTGCCCAACTCTAAGGTGATGGCGGGAATCCCAATTGCCTCGGCTGCCCCTCTTAAGGTGCCATTGACGGCTGGGTTGTGCAAAATAATCTGTGGGTTCTGCCGACGAGCCATTTCAGCACTGACCTGATTGCTCATGTCGGCCCGAATGTAATAGGAGTTGATCCGGCCAAAACTAGCCGTATGAAAATCAACAAGATAATCGACCTGCTCCACAAATTTGTGAAAAAAAGCATAGGCGTAGGCCTGACTCACATTGCCCCGGGCTTTGCCGGGCATGATATGGTTGAGGTCTACATTGTCCTGAAAACGGCGACGCTTTCGGAGAAAAGAAGGAATATTGACTACAGGAGCGGCCAAAATGGTCCCAGAAAGTTGGCTGGGGTCTAGTTCTCTAAATAGTTGTTGAATCACAGGTATTCCATTGATTTCATTGCCATGAATGGCTGAACTTAGGCCCAAAACAGGCCCAGGTTTGGCTCCTTGCGCCACAAAAATGGGAATAGATAAAGGGTCGCCAAATCCATCGGAGGTAAGGCTGAGCCAAAAGCGATAGATCTTCCCTTTTTCTAGAAGATCCAAATCGATTTGCTTGATTTTAGCTGCTTTCATTAAATCGAATCAAAGTAGTGAATAAGTCCCTCTATAGTATTGTTTAGGGCTGTTGCTCCTGCAGGAGCAATGCCGCCAATACTCAAGGTGTTGAGTTCGGAAAGTAGGCGTTTGCCATTTGTTCCCATTAGGGTATCGAGCCCATACAATAAGATGCCTTTTTCTTTAAGAATAGGGTGGAGGGCGGCCACCATGGCTTTTTCTTCGGGGCTGGCCTGGCTGGCTTCGGCCCGTCCGCCCTGTGCCACATTGCACATCCAAGAATCTTTGGCTGGAAAACGCAGGGCGGCGGTAATAATTTGGCCATTACAAACGACAATGCGCTTGTCGCCCTCGGCCACTCGCTGCATATATTCCATGCCCAGATAATCGAGTTCCTTTTGTTGGCTGGCCCATTCGGCATAGGGTTGCTTATTGTTGCCCTCCCAGACATAATTGTCGAGAATGCGCAAAACACCTTGTCCGCCATAGTTGAGCAAAGGCTTGAGTACAATTGGAAAGCGAGCCTTAAAGGCTTCTAATTCTGCCAAAGATTGAATTCTTGCTATAGGGGGACAATGCTCGGCAATATCTAGTAAAAAAGCTTTGGAGCTGGTTTGCAAAACTCCTGAAGGGCGGTTGATAATTCGTTCTTCGGGGAAAATCTGCCCCAACCACTCCAAAAAACCATCGGCTAGGGGGCGGGGCAGGCGAAGAAAGATAAAATCATAATCACTCAATTGGCCCGAAATGCTAGGCGCAAAACAGCTTTGGTCCTCCCTAAAGGCAAAGTCTGCCTTTACTTCGGTCAGCTGCAGTTGCTGGCTACTCATCTGATAGAAAAAAGGGGCATTTTGGGCCAAGGCTCTACTCGCTAGATGTAAAGTGGCCACCTTAGGATGTTGGCTAAGGGTTTGGGCCAAACCATAAAGGGAGTTGGTTGCTGTATGGCGACTAGGATCCGTGAGGATGAGGATTTTATACATAGATTAGTGTAAAATTTGGTTGAGGAGCTGGCTGTCGTTGTTTAGCGATCCAAATAGCTTTGTACGCATCCGCCCTTTGCTGTTGAGTAGTGTGCTGGCCATTTTATCAATGGCAATCATAGAAAGTGTGGTCTGAATGTAGGCTTCAATCAAGTCATCTAGACCCACTCCCAGTTTATTAAAGTCTCTGCGGTCCATCAAAATCAAACGGTTGGTGTCGCTGTCCCAGCCCCCATCTTCTCGCTTGATCGAGAGGTTGGTGCCTAGCATACCCCAAGAGTCGGTTCCATCAATGAGTTCTTGGGCCAAGGGAAGGGCTGCCCGACGAGCATAGACGCAAAGTGGGCGAATTCCATTTGCTGTGGCCTGAACCATCACGCGAAGATCGGCCACAAAGCTTTGTCCTTTGGCATTGGGTAAGGTACCGACATGGTAGAGTTTCCCCAATTTACTGGTTGAGCTCCAGTTGTAGTTGCCAATCAGGCTTTGCACAATAAATTGATCGTACTCAAACTCTAGCTTCATGAAATCGTCTAGCTCTTTTTGGCTCACAATGGTATAAACGCCCTGCCCAGCATTGCTATAAGGCACCTTGATTACGGCTTGTCCACCCAGTTTGCGCACCCAAATCGGAATCTCATTCTTAGAGACGTCCCAAATGGTTTCGGGCGTAAGGATATTGAGGCCCGAATCGGCAATTTCTGAGTTATAAATGTCGTAGGCTTTGGCGGCCACCATTTTGTTGCGCCCACCAGCCAAACAGGCAATAGAAGGGTTGAGAATTTTGGTCTTGCTGTAAATAGGCAGACGGTCCCAGGGCCGCTGAGTGAGGTAGCGGAAAGCCGCCCGAATGGGCTGCCAGTTGCCCGCTGCATCTCGAACTTCCATTTGCGCATCTACAAAACGAACCGAGGGATCGGGATCATCTTTAGGAAAAGCCACATAATAGACCTTTTCTTGCATCACATCGGCCATAGCAGCGGCATAGCCAGAGGCTTCCATGGGGTTTTTGTCATAAATAACGGCCAAGCCCCCTTTTACTTTTCCTCTTTTGAGTAGGGGCGCAAAGGTTTTTTCCATGAGTAAACGATAACCGCCTTGCTCCTGAAAATCATCGGTCAGGGGCATCGATTTTTGGCCAGAGGGACAAGAGTTGGTCTCAATGACCACCATTTTGCGGTTGCCTTTTTCGGTGGTCACATGAATGAGATCGGCCCCCGCCCAACGAAATTGCTGCGGCTGATAATTAAGGATGGTTCGCAAGCTATCGTAGCTGACCTTGGGGTGAATATGGCAATAACGTCTTAAAATTCGCTCCTGATCTAAGTTTAAAAAGAAGTTCACCATAGGGTGAATGGTCGCATTTAATGCTTTGGGGTACCAGTGTTTTTCAGCTTCAAAATGTCCGGGCTGAATGATTTGGGCAGCTTGGCTTTTGGGTATAGACATATGTTAATTAGGGAGTTAGATGCAATTTGTCTTGAATTGCAGCATGAAATAATGATTTTCGCATTGAAGATGCAGCTTTTCCCCTAAAGTCAAATTTTTTTGCCTTTTTTTTTGAAAATGTTTTTTGAAAAGCGCTGTTTTTGGGGCCTCCGCTGCGGCTTCGCCTTGCGGCGCTACGGTTACTCCCCTTGGTCGTCGAACTGCGCCCTAAAGGGCTTGTTGTGGCCGCTCAACAGTCTTTTTTCTTTTGGCTGTTTTCTTCGGCGGTTGGGCGGTTTTGGGCCCATAGGCTGAAGCCCATGCTTGTAGACTGGGCAAACTGGCGGGCTAAAGCCCTTGTTTGCTGATGAAATTTATGGGGGAGAAAAAAACAAAATCAAACTACCGAAGAAAAAATAACCCTTGTTCAAAGCGGTAGAGGATTTTAATCCTCTCCGCACTATAGATGTAGAATGGGGTTGTTGTATGGCTGTAGGTTTCAACCTACAGTAAAAGGGCCGAAGGCCCGCCGGCCTAGGGGCCTGAAAGGGTGGCCGCAGGCCAGACCCAGCCAGCTTGCTGGCGCAGGGCCGAGCAGACCTGCGAGCCCGGCAAGGGCCCGGCCGCCGAAGGCGGCAGGCCCCAAAAAATAAAAAAGAAGGACTTAATTGCTTCTTGCGCTATCTTGGGCCATCAGTGTTTTGCTTCGGATGATGTAATCTACCTTTTTGGGTTGATATTGTAAGTAGCTAACTGATTTGGGCTTGCGCTTGAGCTGCAGGCGAATGCTCTTGTTTTGGGTGGGGTCAATTTTGGAAAAATCGGCAATAATTTCAAAATCTCTGGCCGATAAACGATCATAATCACTAAGGCCAACAATACAGCTGATTTCGACCTTTTTGGGCAAGAGGACCAGCAATAAACTATCTGGAATGCCCTTCTTTTGTATCTCCACCGCCAAGCGTTTTTCCGTGGTGGGCTCTACGGTGGCAATTATCTTGACCTCCTCGGGTTCAAAGTGGACATTGCTGTTGGGGTGCGGTTTGAGGCGCACCTTCTGAATGACGCTAGAATTTACTTTTTGTTGGATGAGTGGGACGGTGGGCCAACTCTTAATTTCGCTCACTACAGAGGCGGGCCCATGAATTTTTACCGTGGCGGGCTGTAGTTGAATCTCTGATTTGAAATGATGCTGGGGCGCCAACTCCAGCTGATTGTCTAGAACCAGCGGAATCTCCTTATCGGCAGGAGATTCAGGTTGCAATTGAATAAAATCGGGGCGAATTTCTAGGATTTTGATATCATCGCTCAACTGTCGACTAATTCGACTTTTGATGTTCATGGCGTTGAGCGTTTGGGGATTATCATCATGGATATTGAGATCGAGCACAAATTCTCCTCTAGAAAACCAGTGTCCGAGCAGATCCCAACCGCTAGCCTCCACATCAATGTCGATATTATCGGCTGGGGGCAAACTGAGGACCTTATCTTTGGGTAGTTGGTATTCTAGGGCAAAGTTGAGGGTACTTCGATAATTGTAGGAAAGTTTGGTAAAGAGCCAAAAGATGAAGGCAATACCAATGCAAATCATCAGTATTGCCCGATCGGTCTTCAGGAAGGCCTTAATCTCTTGCCTATTTGGCATCTTTGGCATCTTCATCGCCATAAACAGCTTGTGTCATATCTTTAGAAACGGCTTCTCTTTGGATGGTAATCATTGTTTTGGGGGCAATGATCAGCTCAATGGTACTTTCGGTAATATTGGCAATGCTACCATGTACGCCACCCATAGTGACTACTTTTTGGCCTTTTTTGAGCGACTCAAAGAAGCCTTTTTGTTTTTTGCGTTCTTGCTGTTGAGGGCGGATCATCAGGAAATAGATGATAATAATGGCCCCAAAAAGAAAGAGTAAATTGGTCCAACCTGCAGCGCCAGAATCGGCAGCCTGCCAAAGGAATAAAGAGAACTTTTGCATATTATTAGCTTAATAAAAAATTAGTTAGCCACATTGGCTCGTATTTTCAAAACAGTTTTGTTGGGGATGGTATTGGCGGTAATATACACATCTTTTTCTTGGATGCCTTTTTTCCCTGTAGAATTAAATACTACCCGAATTTCGCCGGCTTCGCCGGGGGCCAAAGGTGCTTTGGGCCATTTTGGGACGGTGCAGCCGCAATTTCCTCTAGCATTGGTAATATTGAGCGGCGATTTGCCTGTATTCTTAAACTTGAAGACATGTTCTACCGATTCGCCCTCTTTGATTTCGCCAAAATCAAAGGCCATTTCTTCAAATAGCATTTTGGCCGCCTCATTGGGGTCCAAGGGCTTATCTGCTGAAATGGGATTGTGGTAGAGTTGTGTTTTGCCCAAAGGTTTACTGTCTTGCACATCCTGTGCAGAGGGCATATCTGCCGATGGAGTTTGGCAGGCGCCCAAAAGCAGCAAGAAGGGAAATAGCAATTTTTTCATATTCTATAGATCTTTGGTCCAATGATTTGAGGGCGATGCTGGAGCATCGCCCCCAAGATTCTATTTAAAGAGAATAAATTCTACACGGCGGTTTTTGGCTCGGCCTTCTTTAGTATTATTAGAGACCAAAGGTTGGGTTTCTCCAAATCCCTTATGAGAAAGTCGACTAGCCGAAACTCCTTCTTGGATCAGAAAGTCGTAGCAAGCCTTGGCGCGTTCTCTAGACAAAATGAGATTATTGCTCGTTCCGCCTAAGTTATCGGTATGTCCCTGAATTTTGAGCTGATGCTCGGGATAGCGTTTGAGCAAGTTGGCCATCTCTTTTAGTATTTCTTTAGAGCTAGGCAACAAAATGGCTTTGCCCGTTTCAAAGTGTACCTCTTTCATGGCTCGATCCAAGATATCTTGATCGGCTTTTTTGATTTCGGGGCAACCTTGGTTCTCTTTGGGCCCAGCCTCTTCGGGGCAGTTGTCTTCCTTATCTGGAATCCCATCGCCATCCGTATCTGGGCAGCCCTTGAATTCGGCTAAGCCAGCTTGTTCGGGGCAGTCATCTTCCTGGTCTGGAATCCCATCGCCATCTGTATCGGGGCAGCCATTAAACTCGGCCAAGCCCGCTGTTTGGGGACAATCATCCTGCTCATCCGTAATGCCATCGCCATCGCTGTCTTTGGGGGGAGGGGGAGGTGGAATCGCCTTCTTTTCCTTTTTGCCCAATTGGAATACAGCGCCCAGTCCTAGGGCAAAATTTGACTTTTGCGTAATCAATGAGGCTCGGTATTCGGCTTGCAGCTCTAGGCTGATTTTATCGTTTAAGGGAATTTTGGCCCCAACTCCCAAAGGAATTTGCAGGTCCAGGGGGTTATCTTCTCGCTCTGTCATATAAACAGGGGCAAGTCCCGCCAAAATATAAGGTTGTACGGCTGCCTCTTCAGAGAGGATATAGCCATTGGCAAACTTATAATGGGCCTGCAAGTCTAGGCCAACCCCTAACTCATTAGGGTGATTGCGCTTTTCACAAGGCGTTGAGATACACAAAATTCTGCTATCCTCATGATAGGCATCAATAGCCCCCAAGCGCAAGCCCGCCGATAAATTAAAGGAGGGATTTAGGTAATAGCGATAAGCCAGCTCCCCCCCAAAGGTCCAATCTTGAGGAGCCAAAAACCGATCTGTACGCATCTTATGCGATTCATCTAAGGAGACATAATCATGGGCCAAAACCTTGGCCGAAATAGCATGCGGCTGCTCGGCAGATTGGGCAAAAAGCCCAGCATTAGCCAAAAGGCCAAAAAATAAAACAGCGATTTTTTTCATAGGAGGGAGTGGTTTGATTATTTATCCAAAAGACCTCGACCTTCCTTATTGATGCGGCCCTCTTTCTGTAGTTCCTGCATCAGGCGGTCAAGAATACCGTTAATAAAGCGCTTACTTTTGTCTGTACTATAGGTTTTGGCCAAAGTAACATATTCGTTAATTGTTACCTTGGTCGGAATAGAAGGGAAATAAAGGAATTCACAAAGGCCCATCTTCATCAAGGTCATATCAATAACCGCAACCCGATCCTCTTGCCAGTTGTTCAAACGCCCAGCAATCAATTCGGTCAATTCTTCTTCTTTGCGCAAAACCAAATAAAGTAGCTCCTTACCCAAATCCTCAACAAACTCAAGGTTGGGCTTTTGGCTCAAGAAAAACTCCTGATCATTGGGCAAAGTACGCAAAGAACGCTTGATCGCCCCATAAATAAGCGATTCATCATCGGGCCAAGTCGGAAAATAATCCGTCATCTGCTCCATAAAGACCTCATCCTCTCGCATACACATATACAAACGGACCAAAGCATATTGATGCTCCCGAATTGGCGTGTTCTCCATTTCGCGGTAGCTCTCATAATATTCTTCTGCAGTAAATTTCTTAAACAAACGACGAACAATGTCTTGGTCTACCATCTGCAAAATACCCTCTTTCTTAATGAGCTTCTGAAATGCTTCATTCTCTCTAATCGCAGCAACGACCGGATTCTCATATAGCTTTCTAGAAGCCTTTTTATCTTGCTCTGTAGGGACAAATTTGTTGCTCTTGATTTCAAGGTCCTTGCGACTAAAAAATGCAACCTGCGTAATATAGTGTACGCTGAGCAAATATAGCCGATAACTCTCCTGTACGGCTTTCAAAAAATTGCGCTCGGCAACGGCGGTGTTGTCTTTTTTTACAGACTGCGCATAAAGGGTCTGCAATACCTTGATCCGGATGTTGTTTCTACTTAGCATTATTGTGTTTTGCCAAAGATGATGGTAAGAACTTTAAACGAAAACCCTAGTATGACTTAGGACCTCCTAAATTTTCCGCTAAGGTACAAAATCTATCTAAAAGAAGTGGAGATTTTTAGATAGAGCTGACCGCAGGGCCAAAAAAAAGGTGCTAAGCAATCTTTGCTTAACACCTTAGACCTAACTTAACTAACTTTGTAAGAACTTTCTCAGGAGGTATGAAAAAAGAAGTTTCCTGTACTTCTTGTACCTTTATGGCCTAAGTCCCCTTTTTGTTACCCTACAAAGGCAAGTTTTTTTAAAAAAAATAAAAAAAAACCGCTAAGCAGTTTGGCTTAGCGGCTTAAATACTTGCTAATTAGTGGATTGGCTTATTTTGCAGCCAAGCTGATTTTTAGCCCCATTTCGTCAGCAATGAGGTCGTCTTTCTTTCCTTCAAAGTCAATACCCCAAACAGAACGCTTGATCGTGAACTGAGGCGTACTCGCTTTCAAACCAGTATCGTCTAGGCTAACATTGGCCGGAATAGTTACGCTCTTCTCAATATCACGCATTTTAAGGTTGCCCTCAATGCGGTGAGTAACGCCCTCTTCCCCTTCTACGGCTTCTACCGAAGTAATCGTGAAAGTAGCAGTAGGGAATTTCTCTACCTCAAAGAAATCACCCGTCTTCAAGTGACCTTCCAATTTTGCTTTTCCACTTTCTTCGTCCAAATCCAACACACTGATGCTGGCCATATCCAATACAAAGTTACCGCCAATAAGCTGACCCTCTTTTACTTGCAATTCTCCAGACTGCAATTTCATATCGCCATTGTGGCTGCCCGATACTTTGTTTCCTACCCACTCTACTTTAGAGCTGGCTACATCTACAGCCAATGTCTTGGCCTCGGCAGCTTTTTCGGTATCTACAGCTTTGGCCTCATTAGCCTCCACTTTCTCCCCCTTAGGAGCCTCCGCACAAGAGCTAACTACAAATCCAAGGGCCATCATCAAAAATAAGCTGCGAAATAGTGTTTTCATAAGTCTTCTAAATTTGAATTGTTTTGCTAGAATTAACATTTTTGACAAACAACAGGCCGAGCAAATAGTTTCAAGCGCTCGACTTTATTTGTTGCCTATCGCAAATATAAGCATTGTTTTGACAATTGATGTATAGACATCTATTTTTTCAAAAAAAATTATTCTCCTCAGCCAAAAGGGGGAGGACCTGCTGTAGCGGATTATTTTTTTGGGGCTGCCCCGGCCTTTGGCCGGGTCGGGCTGTGCGGGGGCTCGCTGTTCGCTCGGCCCTGCGCTTTTTCGCTACGCTCAAAAGCTGGGTCTGGCCTGCGGCCACCCCCTACCATCCCTCAGCCGAGGCCCGCGCTAATCTTCTTTTTGGCTCTGGCGTTTTTCTTCCCGTATAAAGGAGCTTTCATAGGTGCAGTAGCGCTCATATTTGGCGGTATTGACGCCCTGCCAAATATCTTTGCCCACCTGGCCCATTTTGAGCATTTGCTCATAGAGGCGGTTGCCCAAAATTACTCTATTTTCTACAGAAATATCTCGGTCCGATACCCGATCGGCTTTGATGTGTAAGGCCAGCTCAAAAGCTTGGTTGGCCCGATGCAGCTCATCGAGCTGCGGCTGATTGAGGCCCACATCTTCTAAATGGGCCAGACTCTGTTGGCCCACCCGAATCACTCTTTTGGCACATAAATATAGCTTGGGGTCACTCATATCACTGAGCTTGCTGGTCCCAAACTTACGGTAACGGCCCGATTTGCTATGGTACTTTTGGCCCACTCGGTTCATAATGCCCCGAATCAAACGACGCACTTCTGTCGCAGCATCTTGCTTCTTTTCTGTGGCCACCATTTGCTCGCCCATCAATTCCTCATCTGTGGGAATATCAGAGAAGTCTTTGACCAATTGCTCAAAGGCCGCTATATGCCCCGATAAAATGCCATATTGGGCAAACTCTTTTTGGTCCTCCTTGAGCTGAATCAGGAGCTCCATGGCCTGCTCAAATAATTGAGCATCCGAATAATTATAGGCTCTAAAAACAGATTGTTTTTTCATCGCTTTTTTTGTTTAGACGCCTAAATATAAACGTTTTAAATAAATTGTAGAAATTGGTCCGTTGAAAATATCTTGTTTGATGGTTTTTTGCCCAGTCAATAAGCCTAAAAGTTGTTTTATCCCTTAATTTTACTGCTAGCCAATTATTGTCTAGAGCCATGGGCTAAAGCCCTTGTTTGCTATTGAGGCTTGGGTTCATTTTCTTACTATAGTGAATAGCCTCAGGGTAGAAAAGCGAACAAGGACTTTCTCCGTCAGTTCGCTCAGTCAACAAGCCTGAGCTTCAGCCCAGGGCAGTAAGTATGGAAAAAAGGCTATTAACTTTTGTGTTTACGTTTTTTTACATTTAATTTTGTATCTGTAAAAGTTGTTAGTTAAAAGAATCCATGCAATGTATAAAAATGCGGTATATATCCATATGGTCTGGCCAACCTATAAAAGGTTAGAGTTTTTGAATGAAGAAGCGTTGCAAATTTGTTTAAATGCGCTAAAATTGATTGCTAAAGAAAAAAATATTCGGCTATTAGAGGTGAATGGTTCTGTAGATCATATTCATTGTCTTTTTGCACTAGGCCCTCAAGATTCATTAGCAAAAATTGCTTTTTGGCTAAAAGGTCGATCGTCTAGAATCTTAAACCAAATGTATTATGAAGAAGGTGAATTTAAGTGGGCTAGAAACTACTATGCACGTTCCGTTAGTTTTTCAGAACTAAGTACCGTTCAAGAGTACATACGAAATCAAGCATTAAATCATAAATTATAGTGCTACATATACTATTAGATAGCAGGTTTTGTCTTACCTCCATGGGCTGAAGCCCATGGTTGCAGGTCTATGCAAACTAGCGGGCTGAAGCCCTTGTTTGCAGCTAGGGGTTCATTTTCTTGCTTAGCGAATAGCCTCAGGGTCGAAAAGCGAAGAAGGACTTTCTCCGTCGGTTCGCTCAGTTAACAAGCCTGGGCTTCAGCCTAGGGCAGTAAGTATGGACGTTGTTTTTATCACTTAATTTTACTGCTAGCCAATCATCGCTTAGGGATAAGCCTCTAGGCAGCGAGAACTGTCTAGGGCCATGGGCTAACGCCCATAATTATAAACAACCCAAGCCCCCAATTTCCCCCCAAAAGTTCATCTCCTCTTTTAAAGCCGCTCATAAAACTGTACTTTTGTTGCAAAATTTACAAGAACTATGAGCTACCAAAAATATAAGGCCGCCTTGCAAGAAATCAAGGACCTACAAGCTGCCCAAGCCGTTTTGCATTGGGATATGGAAACCTTTATGCCCGCTAAGGGCCTGCAACAACGCAGCCGACAATTAGCTACTCTTGGCCGATTGGCCCAAGAAAAAGCCCAAGCCCCCGAATTAGGCGAACTCCTACAAAATTTATTGGCCCAAAAAGAACAGTTTAGCCCCGCAGAACAGCGCAATCTAGAACTCTCTTGGGAGGATTATCAAGAGGCCCAGAAATTAAGCCCCCAATTTGTCGAGCAGCTCTCTTTGCTGACTTCTAAGGCTCAAGCCGCCTGGCAAAAGGCCCGCCAAGCCAAGGATTTTTCTCTTTTTGCCCAACCCCTGAGCGAACTGCTGGCCGCCAAAAGAGAAGAGGCCCAAATCCGCGCAAAAGCAGACCAAGGCCATCTCTACGATAGCCTTTTGCGCAGCTATGAAAAGGAAGCCACCGTGGCCCGCTTAGATCCCATTTTTGAGCAGCTAAGCAGCGGCATCCGCCAGCTTTTGGCCAAGATTGCCGCCCAAGGAAACCCACCCCAAAAAGAGTTTTTAAACCACCGCTTTCCCGCCGACCAACAATGGGCCTTTAGCCTCGAATTGCTCGAGCAGATGGGCTACGATTTTGAGGCAGGCCGACAAGATGCCTCTACCCACCCTTTTACCACTTCTTTCGGGGCCGAGGATGTCCGCATTACTAGCCGCATTGATGAAGAGGATCTAATGTCTTGTCTTGGCAGCTCAATTCATGAAGGTGGCCACGCGCTCTATGAACAAGGCCTCCTTAGTTCAGAATATGGCCTGCCCTTAGGCGAAGCCGTTTCGCTCTCTATTCATGAGTCGCAATCGCGTCTTTGGGAACAAAATGTGGCGGGCTCAGAGGCCTATTGGCAACATAATTTTAGCCGCCTGCAAAGCCTCTTCCCCAGCCAATTGTCTGGCGTGAAGGCCCAAGATTTTTATCGAGCGATCAATTATCTGGCCCCCAATTTTATCCGCACCGAGGCCGATGAGGTCCACTATCATTTGCATGTGGGCATCCGCTACCAACTAGAAAAACAACTGATTGGCGGAGAACTAGAGGTGGACCAACTAGAGGCCGCCTGGAATGAGGCCTATGAACGAGAGCTGGGTATCTGCCCAGATCATCCCCAATTGGGCGTTTTGCAAGATATTCATTGGTCGGCTGGACTCTGGGGCTATTTTCCGACCTACAGCCTCGGCAGCCTTTATGCCAGCCAGTTTTTTGCCGCCGCCCAAAAGGCCCTGCCCGAGCTGCAAAGCCAGATTGCCCAAGGCGAATTGCTGCCCCTACGCAATTGGTTGCGCAAAGAAATTCATGAAAAGGGCCGCCACTATAGCTCCGAAACCCTTTGCCAGCAGCTCACGGGCCAAGGCCTTTCGGTCGAGTTTTTCTTGGCTTATCTGGAAGAGAAGTACCGCAAAATTTACAACTTTTAAGCTATGTCTCAGCTAGATTATTTGATTCTGGGCCAAGGCTTGGCGGGTAGCCTTTTGGCGGACCGCCTCTGGCAGGCTGGCCAAAAAGTGGCCCTAATCGATCAGGGCCATAAACAGGCTTCTTCTCAGTTGGCGGCGGGGATTATTAACCCCATTGCGGGCCGTTGGTTTACCAAAAGCTGGCAGATGGAGAGGCTTTTGCCCATCGCTTTTGCCTATTATCGGCAGCTAGAGCAGCGGTTAGGCTGCCCCTTGCTAGAAGAAAAGGAGGTGGCTATGTTGTTCCGATTTCCGGAGGTGGCCAATAATTGGATGGCCCGCTCTACCGACCCCAATTTGCAGCCTTTTGTCTCGCCCAATTTTGATCAAAGCGCCTATGAGCGCAGCTTTGGGGCCTTGGCTGGGGGCGTGGAGTTTTCGCCTGCGGGCCGCCTCAATCTGCCTTTGCTCATTGCCCGATACAGAGCGTATTGGCAGGGGCAGGGCCAGCTTTTGCTAGAAGAAGCCTTTGATTTTGAGGCCCTAGAGTTGCTAGAAAATGGGCTCGCTTATAAGTCCCTAAGGGCCAAGGCCATCATTTTTTGCGAGGGGGCCAAAGTCCAGCAAAATCCCTATTTTAATGCCCTGCCTTTTTGTCCGGCCAAGGGGGAGGTACTCTTTGTAGAAATTCCCGATTATCCCTTTGATGACAAGATGGTCAAGGATGGGGTGTTTATTATTCCCTTGGGCAATAAAACGTATTGGGTGGGCAGTAGCTATGAGCATGAATATGATTCTTTGGCCCCTACGCAGGCCGAGCGCTACCGCCTTTTGGGGCAGTTGGAGCAGTTGCTAGAGGGGCATTCCTTTAAGGTTTTGGACCATCGGGCGGCGGCCCGCCCAACTCAACGCAAGCGCCGACCCATTTTGGGGGCACATCCAAAGTATTCACAATTGTATATTCTCAATGGCTTGGGGGCCAAGGGGAGCTATCTCACGCCTTATTGCTCGGCGCAGTTGGCTGCGCATTTACTAGAGCAAGAACCTCTGGATAAAGAATTTGATATTGCTTATTATCAAGATTTTTTTTAGAACTTGGGGCCCGCGGCCGCCCTTCAATTTGGGGCGGCCGCCGCTATGCTGCGGGGCTCACAGGTCTGTTCGGCCCTGCGGCGGCTTTGCCGCCTGGGTCTGGCCTAACGGCCACCCGCTCCGCAGCGCTGGGCCAACGGCCCTATCGGGCCCAAGGGGGCTGCGCCCCCTTGCCACTCAGGCCCAATTGTTTAGCCAAATAAATCAAAGAAATGAAGAATAAAGATTGGAAAAAAGTAAAGCTAGGGGAGGTTTGTGAGATTGTCTCAGGTTCTACCCCTAAACGAAATAATGTTGAATATTGGGAGGAGGGAATAATTCCATGGGTAACTCCTAAAGATTTAAGCAAACTAAATACACGTTTTTTAGAAGATATACCTGAATACATTACAGAGCTTGGTTACCGATCTTGTTCTACAACTCTTTTACCTACAAACTCTTTACTGTTTAGTTCTAGAGCTCCAATTGGCCATATTGCAATAAATAAAGAGCCTGTTTGTACCAACCAAGGGTTTAAGTCTTTTGTCCCAAAGACAATGCTTGATGTTCACTACCTATATTATACGATGTATTTTTTTAAAGAGCAGGTACAGGCCTTAGGTACAGGTTCAACTTTTAAGGAAGTTTCAAAGCGAGTAATTTCTGATTTCCAAATCCCCCTTCCCCCCTTAGCAGAGCAAAAGGCCATAGCGGCCCAGCTTGATCGGGCGGATAAGGTACGGCAGGCCTTGGCCCAAAGCCTAGCAGATTATGATCGTTTGCTGGCGGCCAGCTTTCTGGATATGTTTGGGGATCCCGTGCTCAATCCTAAGGGCTGGGAGGTTGTGAAAATGAGTGCTACTTGTAAAAAAGTTTTAGGAGGCGGAACACCAAGTAAAAGCAATCAGGACTTTTATGAAGGAGATATACCTTGGGTTACTCCCAAAGACATGAAGGTTAAAAATATTAAAATAAGTATAGATACAATTACAGAGGAGGCGATTAGTAATAGCTCTGTTAAGTTAATTCCGCCCAAATCCTTACTAATGGTCATGAGAAGTGGGATTCTCAAGAAGAAATTACCTTTAGCAATTAATCAGGTAGAAGTAACTATTAACCAAGATATGAAGGCCTTCATCCTTAAAAAGGATATGGTAGAGCTTCAATATATTTTCTATTGTTTTCATTTGGGGCAGCAAAAGTTATTAGGAAAAGTTAGGTCAGTTACTGCTGATAATCTTTCTTTTAGAGATATAAAAAACTTTCCCATCCCCCTCCCTCCACTTTCTTTACAGCAGCAATTTGCGCAATTGGTAGAGCGGATAGAGCGGCAAAAGGCGCTGATTCAGTCGGCCCAGCAATCGGCGGAGGATTTATTTGGGGCCTTATTGCAGGCCTACTTTTATGAGGGGAAAATAGGATAGACATGGAGGAGGTCCAAACCGAGGGGTTTGGGCCTTTTTTGTTTCCTACGGCCTTTTTCCTGCGGCCTTGCTTTCTTGTCCCTAGGCGATGATAGGCATTTTATAGTACCTGTGGGTTTCAACCTAGAGGACCCGATATTATACAGGATCCTAGGGCCAAGGCCCTAGGCTAATCGTAGAGTCACCCCCTCCAAGGAGGGGGCTTTTTAAAATTTTGTGTTTCTCCTTTTTGCTGCCTAGGGACAAGCCCCTAGGCTAGCTTTTTCAGACAGCCCTCTAAAGAGGGCCTTTGGATGAGGTTTTTCTCTGTGATAACAACTGAACAAGGCCTTGTATATCAATAGTTGAGGCCCTCGCAGAGGGCTGACTCCATTGGATTAGCCTAGGGGCTTGTCCCTGGGCGACTATTGGCCAAATCCTAACAAGCTAAAGGCCAAAATTTTATTCTAATACACAAAATTCTGAACAGTCCCGCCCTTTTACATAGCCAGTTATGTTTCAGACATAGCTAGTTATGTTCCAGACCTAACTTTTGCCCTTTTTGATTTTGTTACATTATTTCTATTTTTAACAATTCCCTAACAATTGGGGCAAAAATCTCTGTTTCTGCAGCCTAAAGGCCGCAGATTCTAGAGCTGTAGGTTGAAACCTACAGCCAATTAACGAATGCATTTTAATATAGTATGGAGGGTTAAAACCCTCCATAAATAAACATTTTTTGGGCTGTTAAAAGCTGTGAAGATGATCAGGGCGTATAGACCAGAATGGGAATGAGTTAATTGTATGAGGGTTTCAACCCTCATACATATATCATTGCGGAGCAATACCAAGGGTTGTCTGGCTGTAGGTTTCAACCTACAGGCCCATATAGCAGGCCCGCAGGGCCGCAGGCCTAGCGATGCGAAAGGGGGCGGCGCAGCCGCAGACCAAGGCCGTCAGGCCGCAGGGCCGAGCAGACCTGCGAGCCCTGCAGCGTAGCGCCGACGACCGAAGGGAGGCGGAGGCCCCCAAAAAAACAAAAAAAGAACCTTCCCCAAAGCTAAGGGAAAGGTTCTTATGTATAGGCGGAAAAAGGGTTCGGCCTAAATATCTTCAGAGGGGTAAGCTTTTTTGTAGACGGCCTTGAGGACATCATGAGAGCTAACGATTCCTACTAGTTCGCCTTCTTCAGAGACGATGGGTAGGGCATGAAAATAGTTAATGAGGAGGAGTTCGGCGGCTACGCCAATTTTGGCATCGGGGGCGATATGCACCACCTTAGTCGTCATGAGGTCGGCAACGGTATACTTGGCCAAAAGTTCTTTGTTATCGGCTTCGGCTTGGACCTCTCCATGCAGGCGGGCGCCATGGATAGCTTTTTCAAAATCGCTATGGCTGATGATACCGACCAACTCCTTGTAGCGGACCACGGGAATGTGGTGGATCTCATTGTTATCGAAAAGCTCCTTTACTTTTTCGAGGCTATCGCTAGGGATAAGCGCTTTAATTTTGGTGGTCATGATATCGCTGACCGGGCGGTTCATAAAGTCAGATAGGTTACTCATAATACTTTACTTTTGATAAGGTAGGGTTTGATTCTTTCTACTATAAAAAGGCAGAACGGAGGCAAAAAGTTCTACTTTTTAATGCAGTTTAAATAACACGATTTTTTTATAAAAAACCTACTGAAAATGAAAATCATTGGCAAAAATTCCAGCTCTAAAGGAATCTTGCAGGATAAAATTGGGGGAACTTAGGCGATCGACCCAAGCGGATTCGGTGCCCATATAGCGGGCGGCGTAAAGTATATTGTTTTCATTATCAAAGCCAAGGCCGTAATAATGGCCAGATTTAATTTCACGGATACTTGGCTGATTGGGGTCTAGTAGGTAGATGGCATTTTTGTGGATAAAAAAGAGCTGGCTGCCGTTGGCATTGCGGATAAGCTGTTTGGCGCCTTGGCCTTTGGCTAAATTTAGCTGGTGGACAATTTGCTTGCTATTGGGATTGATAGCGATCAGGCTGCCCATTGTGCTGTTGGCGGTATCGATTTGGGGGTAATTGCTATAGACGGCTTTGCCCGAGCAGGCGACCCAGAGCAGGCCATTTTGGTCTAGTTGGAGGCTATTGGGGGCATCATCTACTGTAATATACTGATCGATTTGATGAGTTTGGCTATTGATAATGGCTAGGCGTTGGTCGGTATCGAGTCCGCCGACTAGGCAGACAAAGACCATATTATTGTAGGGCAGCAGGCGTTCGGGTCCTTTTCCGAGGCCCTCAATTTGGCCAACTTGCTCGCCTATTTGGTAATTAAAAATGGCGATACTGCCTGAGAGCAGATCGTTGCCCCATTGGCTAATATAGGCGAGGCTATCATTGATGGGGCTAATATATCGGGGTTGTTGGAGCTGGAGGAGTTGGCCTTCTTCGGCAAAGGTTTGGGGATTGACCCATTCGATTTTATTGGAGTTATTGACTACAATATAAGTATGCTCGCCAAAATGGTTGATTGATTGGACCACATTGCCTAGGTCTCTTTGGTTGGTTGTTTTAAAAATGCGATTTTGGACCAGCTGCTGTTCGGGATCATAATGGCTGATTGTGCCGGAGGTTTGGTTGTATAAGCCTTCATTGGTGATCAGAATACCTTGGTCAAAACCGCTGTTTGTTTGGCTGGGTTCTTCCTTTTTGCAGGCTGTCGATAAAAGTCCAAAAAAAAATATATACAAGAGTGATGTCTGTCTGATTGACTTCATAGAAAAAATGATTAGATTTGTTGAAAGGGGCCAAGCAGGCCTTTAAGAAACTCAAAAATAAGGAAGAAAAAAGGATGTCAGTAGCGGCGAGAGAAATATTGAAAAAGTATTGGGGGTATTCGAGTTTTCGGCCCTTACAGGAAGATATTGTAGATGCGGTTTTGGCGGGGCAAGATTGTTTGGCTCTTTTGCCGACGGGTGGGGGCAAATCGGTTTGTTTTCAGGTGCCGGCTCTTTGTTTGGGGGGCCTTTGTCTGGTAGTTTCTCCTTTGATTGCCTTGATGAAGGATCAGGTAGAGCAGCTCAAGCGGCGGGGTATTTCTGCGGAGGCCATTTATACGGGCATGCGTCGTTCGGAGATTGATCGGATATTAGAATTGGCTGTACATGGGTATATTTCTTTTTTGTATGTATCTCCGGAGCGTTTGGGGACAGAGATGTTGCAAATGCGTTTGGACCGTTTGCCGATTCGTTTATTGGCGGTAGATGAGGCGCATTGTATTTCTCAGTGGGGTTATGATTTTCGGCCTGCCTATCTTAAAATTGCGGAGATTCGGCCTGCATTGCCCAAGGTACCCGTCATTGCCCTGACGGCCACGGCTACGGAGCAGGTGGTGGTTGATATACAGGAGAAATTGGCCTTTAGAGAAGAGGCCAAGGCGGTATTTAGAAAGAGCTTTGGGCGAGACAATCTGGCCTATGTGGTATTGGAAGAGGAGAACAAACTGGCCAAGCTGCTTGATATGCTACAAAAAGTGCCGGGAACGGCTGTCGTTTATGTACTTAACCGCCGTGCTTGTCGAGAGATAGCGAGCTACTTACAAAAGAATAATATTTCGGCGGATTATTATCATGCGGGTCGTTCGGTAGAGCAGCGTTCGCAGATCCAGCAGTTGTGGATTACCAATGAGATTCGGGTCATTGTGGCCACCAATGCCTTTGGGATGGGGATTGACAAGCCGGATGTGCGTTTGGTGGTACATTTGACCTTGCCCGATAATTTGGAGGCTTATTTTCAGGAGGCGGGTCGAGCGGGTCGGGATGGAAAAAAGGCCTATGCGGTATTGTTGTACAACAGCACCGACAAAGCTCGTTTATTGCAGCAATATGAGCAGAGTTATCCGAGTTTAGACATTGTTCGGCAGGTCTATCAGGCCTTGGGGAGTTTTTTCCAGTTGGCCATTGGTGGGGGAGAGGGGCAGAGTTTTGATTTTCCTTTGGGGGGCTTTTGCCAGCAATATAAAATGAACCCTATTTTGGTCCTTTCGGCCTTGCGGATTTTGATGCAAAATGAGTATTTGATCTTATCGGAATCTCTATTTTTTCCGGCCAGCATTCAGTTTCGGCTCAACAATCGGCAGGTTTATGACTTTGCTTTGCGTTACAAGCCCTACGAGCGTTTGGTTCAGTTTATATTGCGGACTTATCAGGGGGCTTTTCAGCAATCGGTTAATATTCGAGAAGAGAAAATTGCCAAGGGGACCAAGTCGACCATTTCTGAAGTAAAAAAGCAGTTGGGCCAATTGCAGCAGGCGGGCTTGCTTTATTATCATCCTCAAAAAGAGCATCCTTATATCTATTACCTCCAGCCGCGTTTGTCTAAGCGAGATTTACTCTTTGATGGGGCCAGTTACCGCTTCTTGAAAGAGCGGCAAGAAAAACGGATGCAGGCGGCCTTGGCCTATGCCGAGGAAAAGCGCTGTCGCTCGCAAATGCTCTTGGCCTATTTTAATGAGTTGGATGTGCCCGCTTGCGGGCAATGCGACGTCTGTCTGGGCCGATATGATAGCCGCCCCAGCCCAGAGGAGTATAAAAAAATGCGCAGCTATATGCTGGCGCAGCTTGGCAAAGAATCGCTGACGGTAAGGGCCCTTATTGGTCGCTTCCCCTCCAATTTAGAGAATAAGGCGCTGGCGGTTTTGCAGCAACTTCTAGACAATGAAGAGCTGCTTGAGCAGGCCAATGGCCAGCTCAAGTTAAACTAAAAAATCGCCCATTAGGGCGCTTTTTGTTAGTTATCCAAAGCCTGTTGTTCCTTAATCCAAGCTAGGGCTTTTTCTTCGCTAGTAAATAGCTTGCTGGCAAAGTCGGGCTGGTTGAATTTGAGGAAAATATTGCCGACAATAGTAGAAAAACCACTGCTCACAATGAGGGCGCTGGCTTTGGCCACCGAATGATGGGCCAGATGCTTTCTAGATTGCTGACAAACGGATTTTAGTTGCCGAATATCGGAAATATAATAACCTGTAGAGCCAAAAGCTTGGCGAGAGGCCTCTATATGGGCTTCTAAATCTTGTATATTGACCTTGACGGCATGATAAACTTCATGAATGATACCGTCTTCTCGCTGCCTAGCACTGGCTAGCGGGCTGCTAATTTTTAGTTCGCGCATGAGCTGTAGAGCTAATTTGTTTCGCCGCAAAGATAATTAAATACTTGTTCAATAAAAAAGCAAATTATACTTTTTTGCTCAGCTCTATTTGTTCTCTGATCCAGAGCAGGGCTTTTTCTCTATCGGTAAATAGCTTGCTGGGGAATTCGGGCTTATTGAACTTGAGAAAGAGGTTGCCCACCATTTTAGAAATGGGGCTATTGGTCAGAATAGCCGCCCCTGCGGCAATAGAATTCTTGGCCAGATAGTCTCTGGCCTCTCGTTTTGTCGATTTGAGCAGGCTGATATCTGAAAGGTACCAGCAGTCTCGGCCATAGGCCTGCAAAGAGTCTTCAATATGACCCTTCATCATGGCTAAGTCAATAGTTACGGCCTTATATACTTCTTCTACAATTTGCTCTTCTAGCAAAAAGGTGCGGGCTACTTGGTTGTCTGTTTGGGGATTCATCTTAATTTTGGGGATTTAGTTTTGTTTGTTCAACCACTTTAGGGCTTTTTCTTCTTGGGTAAACAATTTTGCGGGGAAAGGAGGGCCATCAAAGCGCAAAAAGAAGTTGCCAATAATTGCAGATGGGCCACTGTTTACAATAATAGCGGCTGCGGCAGTCACATTATTGTTTTTGGCAATATGTCGACGCGCCCTGGCATTGGCCGAGCGTACCTGCCGAATATCTACGAGCATATAGAGCGCTTTGCCAAAATGCTCGGTCAAAAGCGCAAAATGCGCATCAATTTTTTCTATTTCGGTTACTACAGGTAGGTATTCTACCCTTAGTAGTTTAGGACCCAACTGCCAAAGTTTGGCAATGGGGGTAGTCATCAGTTCTTTTTCCATTCTAGGGGGTCTTTTGCTGCCATTCGGCCAACCACTTTAGGGCTTTTTCTTTATCGGTAAACAAACGAGTAGGAATGGGCGGTTTATTAAAGCCCACCAAAAAGTTGCCCAATATACGGCTAATTCCGCTGCCTACCAAAAGCGCACAGGCTCTAGACCTTGAGGTTGAAGCTTGGGCAAAGTATTGCCTAGCTTCCTTCGATACCCCTTTTAAGCCACTCCCATCAATATAAATAAAAATATTTTGATTTTGAGCTTCCGCCATTTTCTTAATGGCTTCATTGTAGCTAATCGCTTGTTCTAAGTTCATGCTCAGTTTATCCTCAAAATACAACTCTAATACGCCTAGTTGTTCTTCCGACCATTGCAATTTTGCCTGCGGGAATTGTAGCTCCTGGACAGCATAATCTCTTTTCAAGTCATTTTTGTTTAGGGGGCTTTTAGAATAAAATTTTTAAGACGTCTTTTGCTGCCATTCGACCAACCACTGCAAGGCTTTTTCTTTATCAGTAAACAAACGAGTGGGAATAGGCGGTTTATTAAAGCCCACCAAAAAGTTGCCCAATATACGGCTAATTCCACTGCCTACCAAAAGTGCACAGGCTCTAGACCTTGGATTAACGGCCTTGGCAAAATATTTCCGGGCCTCTGCCGAAATACCGCCAATGTTCGATACATCAATATAAATAAAGATGTTTTTTTCTTGAGCTTCCGCCATTTTGCACAGACTCTCATAGTATTCTTGGGCTTGCTCCAAACTCATCTTTAATTTTTTCTCAAAATACAGCTCTAGTACGCCTTCTTCTTCTGCAGACCATTGCAGTTTCGCCTGCGGAAACTCAATCTCTTGGGCAGCATAATCTCTTTTCAAACCTTAAAGTATTTAACTTGCTCCTTCAACCACTCAACCGCTTTCTCTTCATCAGTAAAGATACGAGTTGTAATGTTAGGTTTACTAAATTTTAGAAAAAGGTTCCCAATAATTTTAGATAGGCCATTGCCCATCATAACTGCGGCACCTACGGCCACAATTTTTCCCGAACTCAGGGCCTGCCGAACTTCCTGATTCGTTTTTTTCATCTGCCGCAAATCAGAAAGCAACCAAAGCCCTTCGCCAAACTCTTGCCGCATCTGCTCAATATGCGCATGCACATCGGCAGGCTCCAAAACTACCTCGTCATACACTACTTTGACAATGCCCGGCGCAATGGGCCAAGCTCTGGCTATCGGAGTTATTATTTCTTGCTGTTCTTTCATGGCCTGCTGCTGCTTTTATATCTCCCTAAATTTATAAATTTAAAATTAGCTTTTAGGCTTTAGATCACTTTATTTTAGCCTTTTATCTGAATTATCGGACTATTTTTTTGGGGCCTGCCGCCTGCGGCGGCCGGGCTGTGTCGTGGCTCGCAGGTCTGCTCGGCCCTGCGCGGGCTTCGCCCGCTGGGTCTGCGGCTGCGCCGCCCCACTTTCCATCCCTAGGCCAGATCTAATCGCGCTGCTTTGGGCATCGTTTGCTATGAATTTTTGGCTAGGCCAGCTATTTTTTGAGGGCATAGCTGGTGGCGGCTTCGCCGCCTATACCCTCCAAAATGCCCAAACGCAATTTGCAAGATGCCAAAAGAAAAGCTATTTTGAGCCTCCCTAATTTAAAGGATTTTTCTAAAATATAGACGATATGCTAAATGCACCCAAGGCCAATAAACGGCCACATAAAATAACCCAACATGGCGAGGAACGCATCGATAATTATCATTGGATGCGCCTTAGCGATGCCCAAAAAATGGCCGAAACCCCAGATGCCCAAACCCAAGAGGTCTTAGCTTATCTACAGGCCGAAAATGAATATACGGCCCAAAAAATGGCCCCTTTTAAAGACCTCCAAGAAGAGATTTATCAAGAAATGATTGGCCGCCTGCCCAAAAGAGAAGAGTCGGTCCCCTACCAAATGGGCGGCTATACTTATGGCCAACGCTATGAAGAGGGCCAAGAATATCCTATCTATTACCGCATTAAGGCGGGCCAAACAGAAGAGGAAATCCTTTTGGACCTCAATGCCCTAGCTGCCGATAAAGCCTTTTTCCAACTCGCTAGCTTTAAAGTGAGCCCCAATGGCCAACAACTGGCCTACACTTTTGATGATAGTGGCCGCCGTATCTATAAAATGGCCTTTGTCGATCTGCAAACCAAAACCACTAGCCCTATTGTCCTGAAAGGCTGTAGCGGCGATATTGCCTGGGCCAGCGATAATCAACATCTCTTTTTTACCAGCAGAAATTCCGAAACCCTACTCTCCGAAAAGGTGTATCGCTACCGCCTAGGCCAAAAGCAAGAGGAAGCCGCTTTGGTCTATGAAGAAGATGATAAAAGCTTTTATACTGGGGTCTACCGAAGCCGCTGCCAAGAATATATTATTATCTGGAATAGCAGCACCCTCAGTAGCGATTACCAGCTGTTAGAGGCCGATCAGCCGCTGGGGCAGTTCTGGAACTTTATGCCCCGCCAAGCCAATCATGAGTATAGTATTGGCCCAGATGGCCAAGGCGGCTTTTATATCCTCTCCAATCAAGAGGCCCCCAATTTTAAGCTCTTGCACAGCAGCAAGGACAATACGGCCCAACAAGCTAATTGGAGCCTCATTTTACCCCATCGCCCAGCTGTCTTTTTGGAGGACCTAACCGTCTTTAAAGATTTTTATGTACTAGAAGAACGCAAGGCGGGCCAAACGCATCTTCGCCTAATTACTGCCGATAAAGACGAATATCTCTCTTTTGAGGAAGAGGTGTATATGGTCTCTATGGGCCAAAACCATCATTTTGAAGAGCGAAATTTCCGCTATATCTATGGATCGATGACTACGCCCAATAGCGTCTATGCCTATCATTTGGAGGATGGGCGCAAAGAACTGCTCAAGCAGCAAGAGGTGGTTGGTGGCCATACTCCCGCCAATTACCAAACGGAGCGCCTCTGGGTAGAAGCCCGAGATGGGGCCAAGGTACCCGTTTCACTGGTCTATAAAAAAGGCTTTAAAAAGGATGGCAAAAGCCCCCTTTTGCTCTATGCTTATGGCGCTTATGGCCATACCATCGACCCTTACTTTAGTGCTTCGCGCCTCAGCCTTTTGGACCGAGGATTTGCCTTTGCCATTGCGCATGTTCGAGGTGGGCAGGCTTTGGGCCGCAATTGGTTTGAGCAGGGCCGTGTTTTTAATAAAAAGAATAGTTTCTACGACTTTATTGATGTGGCCCAAAGCCTTTGCCTACAACAATATAGCTCTGCCGAAAAGCTCTTTGGTATGGGCGGTAGCGCTGGCGGCCTGCTGATGGGCGCTGTGGCCAATATGGCCCCTACGGCTTTTCGGGGCCTAGTGGCGGCTGTCCCTTTTGTGGATGTCCTCAATACGATGTCAGATGCCAGTATTCCCCTAACCACCAATGAATATGACCAATGGGGCAATCCCGAAGAAGAGGAGGCCTACCGCTATATTTTGTCCTACTCGCCCTACGAAAATGTACAAGCGCAATATTATTGCGCCATCTTGGTTACTACGGGCTATCATGATTCTCAGGTGCAATATTGGGAGCCCGCCAAATGGGTAGCCGAATTAAGAGATAAAAAGCTGGACCAAAATACGCTTTTGCTACACACCAACTTAGAAGCTGGTCATGGAGGCGCTTCTGGCCGCTTCCAAGCCTATAAGGAGCTCGCTTTAGAGTATGCCTTTTTGTTTGCTTGCCTTGCAGAGGATGAGGCTTAGGCATTTTAATAGAATGACCGTTATTTAATTTAAGATTAAACCTATTTGCTGATGAGAATTAAGCAGTTAAGATTGAAGAATTATCGCTGTTTTGAAGATTTAGATATTTCGTTCGCAGAGCACTGTATAAATGCAGTAGGCGAGCAAGAAAATATCAATGTTCATCTTTTGTTAGCAGATAACATGATGGGGAAAAGCGCCATTTTAAAGGCCTTACGCATTGGCGTAGCTACTGTTTTTTCCAATATGAAAGGGGCTAAAGTAGCTAATAATAGACACAAAGGGATTACTCAGGAAGAACATCGCTTATTGGGAGAGGATATTTTTGCAGAATATTCACCTTCAGTGAGTATTGCTATTAAAAGTAAACAACAGCTTTATCTGAAGAAGGGCCAACAAGGCAGCTGGGAAGAAAAAGAGTTGAACTGGGAACGCTATAAGAGTAGTCCTAATGGCAAAACGAAAACAAAGCCACCTACAACAAGAAAAAATCATGTTGCTGGCTTGTTTAGAGAGAGTTATAATCAAATCGTAAGCAAAAAAGAGCGCTTAAATCCCCTTTGCTTATATCTCGGGGCCGAGTATGTGCATATTCAGCAATCGAGTCGAAAAGATTATAATTTTGCTGGCCGCTCCGCTATGGAGGGATACTGGTATTGCTTAGATGACAGCAATATGGAGAGCTATGTCTTTAATTGGTTGTCTAAATTAGAACTGAGTAGAAGAGAAGCAGAAGCAACTGCTGGAGGGGCACAGCTTTATGGTAGGCTACCCGCTCATGTACATAAAATCTTTAAGCGAGCAGTTCAAACAGTTTTGCCCGATATTAAGGATGTAGATTTTGTGAAAATGACGCAGCCTAAAAAAGGTCGCCTATTTGAAGCCGTTTTTTCTTTTAAAGAAGAGGGCTACCGAAGGTATGAAATGCTTAGCGATGGCTACCGCTATATGGTTTTGCTATTAGGGGAATTAGTTGTACGCTCTACTTTGCTCAATAAACACTATTTGGAGGAAGATATCCTAGATAGACAAGAGGGGGTGGTCCTCATAGATGAGTTTGGGATCCACCTACACCCTCGTCTACAAAGGCAGAGCTTGAGCCGATTATCTAAGCTTTTTCCCAAGCTGCAGTTCATTGTGAGTACGCATTCGCCACTATTGGTTAATGGGCTCTACAAAGAACAGATTCACTTAATTGTAGAGGATGCAGATAAAAAACGAATTAGCATTCAGCCCGATACAGATGCTATTGGCTTAGGTGCTGAAGGGGTATTAAGAGAGATGTTTGCTGTTCCGGTTAGCTTAGACCAGAAAACTTTAGATTGGCAAAAAGAATATATTCAGCTTTTGGCCAAGATGAAAAAGAAGCTGTCTTCTGAGGAGGAAAAACAACGCTTTAGAGAGCTTAGTGGTTTATTGGCCAAACAAAGAGCTTATGAAGGTTTAGAGCAGCAGCTGGCCAAGCAAATTTTGTCCTTGCTCGGGACAGAAGAACAGCTCGCTGAAGAACTAAGAGAAGAAAAACTCCTCGATTATCTGGCTCAAATTTTAAATGATTAGGCCATGATAGCGATTAAGTTCCCCAGAGAAGATCTAAAAGATGATCCTGAGCTTGCAGCTTGGTTGGCTAAAGCGGAAAGTAGAAGCGATTGGAAAGAACTCCCTGCCTTTTTACTCCGACAACTTGTCCATTACGGAGATGAGCCCAGTCCATACAAGTGCTGGTATACAGAAATACAGCAAACAGATAGAAATGCTCAAGACATAGAACATTTTTGGCCAAAAGGAAGTGGTAAACCTTTGTCTACAGCAAAGAAACAAATGATTGAAGACGAGCTCTCCTTCGAGTTTTTTCAGGAGGAAGAGGAGCAGCCTTACCCTTGGCTAGAAAAAGACCATCGAAATTATCGACTTGCTACCGCCTTGGCTAATCGCTTTACTGGAAAACGTGACTACTTTCCTTTGGCCCTTAATAGCCCAAGACTTACTACAGGAGAGCTGCCCTGGGAGAAAGAGGTTTATCCTCTTTTGCTAGATCCCGCAGAGCCTCAAGATGCTGCACTACTTATGGTGGTTCCTAATGGTCAAATTGAACCTATTACAGCAGCTGTAGATGATTTGCCTCGCTCTGCCTATAATGATTTGGCGGCTAATTGGCGGCAAGATGGATTTAATTATTTAAGGGCGAAGATTAGTATTCATATTTATCAATTGAATGATTCTGGCTTGGTACAGCTCCGAAAGAAAAAGTATGAGGAAACTATGGCTAAATTGGAAGAACTAGAACGACAAATCGACAGTGCTTATTCAGGGACCAATTACTTGATTGATGAACTGAAGAAAATGGGAGCTGTAGATCAAGCTTTAGCACTAACGGCCCGTTCTGCTGTAGAAGATTTTAAATTTCGTAGTCAGCATCCAGAAATGATTCCTATAATTGATGAAATTCAAAGCCATTGGCAGGATTTTTTTGATCGTTACAACTCTTCTTGGGAGCTCTAAAAATAGCCCCCCAAAAAACACCAAAGGCCCGCAAGGAATTTTCCTTGCGGGCCTTTGGCTTTGGTCCTTATTGGACCCAGTTTTCTTTGTCTAAGTTGCGGTAGTCTACGGCTTCGGCTATGTGCTCTAGCTTAATGCGGGCCGAGCCGGCCAAATCGGCTACGCTGCGGGCCACTTTGAGAATGCGGTCATAGGCGCGGGCAGAGAGCTGCCGGACCTGCATGGCTTGCTTGAGCAGTGTACTGCCCGCTTGGTCCAATTGGCAATACTCTCGGATGAGGCGGCTGTTCATTTGGGCATTGCAATGAATGCCAGGATAATTAGAAAAACGCTCTTCTTGTATTTTTCTGGCCCGATTCACTCGCTCTCGGATAGAGGCGCTACTTTCGCCTTTGAGCTTAGAAGAACTGATGGTCTCAAAATCTACGGGCTCTACTTCTACATGAATGTCGATGCGGTCCAATAGCGGTCCAGAGATTTTGTTGAGGTAGCGGTGCACGGCCTGGGGCGCACAAACGCAATCTTTGGTGGGGTGGGTATAGTAGCCGCAGGGACAGGGATTCATGGCGGCTAGGAGCATGAAATTGGCTGGATAATCTACGGTGAACCTAGAGCGGGAGATGGTAATTTGGCGGCTTTCCATGGGTTGGCGCAAGACCTCCAAAACGGTCCGTTTGAACTCGGGCAGCTCGTCCATAAAGAGGACGCCATTATGGGCCAGAGAGATTTCTCCGGGTTTGGGGTGGACCCCGCCGCCCACTAGGGCCACATCACTAATGGTGTGGTGAGGGCTGCGAAAAGAGCGTTTAGAAATTAGGGAGGCATTTTCGGGCATGAGGCCCACTACCGAATGAATTTTGGTCGTTTCTAGGGCTTCTTTGAGCGAAAGCGGGGGGAGGATAGTGGGCAGGCGCTTGGCCAACATACTTTTGCCTGCGCCGGGTGGGCCGATCAGGATGGCATTATGCCCCCCCGCTGCAGCCACTTCCAAGGCTCTTTTGACCTGTTCTTGGCCCTTTACATCCATAAAATCGACGAGGAGGTGAGGGGCTTGTTGTTCAAATTCTTTGCGGGTATCGACAAAGACGGCCTCTGGCTTTTCGCCTCCATCCAAAAAGGCGACTACCTCGGCTAGGTGGCTGAGCCCAAAGACTTCTAGCTGGTTGACGATGGCCCCTTCTCTTGCATTGACTTTGGGGAGAATCAGGCCCTCAAAACCCTCTTTGCGGGCTTGGATGGCAATAGGCAAAGCGCCTTTGATTGGGCGGATGCTACCATCTAGGGAGAGTTCTCCCATGAGGATGTATTTTTCGAGTAGGTCGTTTTTGATTTGGCCCGTGGCGGCCAAAATGCCCAAGGCTAGGGGCAAATCATAATGCGAACCCTCCTTTCTGAGGTCTGCTGGGGCCATATTGACCACAATGCGAATGCGAGGAATGCGATAACCAATCGCTTTAATGGCGCTTTCTACCCGCCAATAACTTTCTCGAACGGCATTGTCGGGCAAACCGACTAGAGAATAACCCGGTTTTCCTTGGGCCAAGGGGCCGCCTGTATCTACTTCTATAGTAATAGTTTGTGCGTCTACGCCATGAACAGCGCTTGCAAAGGCTTTTATGAGCATATCTTTTATTTTTTGTACTTACATAAAGATATAACCTTTGTTTATAAACTGCAAATTATTGTTGGATTTTCCTTTTTTAGCGTTTAGAAGGAGCGAAGCGACTGGCCTAGCGATGCGGCGGGGTGGCCGTCAGGCCAGACCAAGGCGGCGGAGCCGCCGCAGGGCCGAGCAGACCTGCGAGCCCCAAAGCGTAGCGCCTGCCGCAGGCAGGAGGCCCCAAAAAAAACAGCAGAAAAATTAAATCAACTTTAAATTATAAATTGGGGCTGCGAGGGGGCTAAAAAAGCGGTAAATTGGGATATTATTGACCAATAAAAAAAAGCGATGAAAAGATTGATTTACTGCATGATTTTTCTGGGGTTTGGACCTATTTTATGGGGGCAGCATCAGGATGTATTTCCGGGATTGAGCACGGCAGATTTGTTAGATTCTGTGCAATTGCATTATCGGCCCGATACGGTTTTGGCTTGGAATAATGCCAAGGACACCTTATTTAAAGTCATTGATAATCAGAGTGATACGGTGACTTGTGTATATACGGGTTTGCAAAAATGGTTGGATCCGGCGCAGGATCCTGATACTTATATGTCGGACAATAATGCGCCTAATGGGATGAATGTGGAGCATAGTTATCCGCAGAGTCGGGGGGCGGCCAATGGGAATGCGCGCAGTGATTTGCATCATTTGTTTGCATGTCGAAATGAGACCAACAATATGCGGGGCAATTTGCCATTTGCGGAGCTGGCGGATACGGCTGTAACTAACTGGTTTTATTTGACTTATAATGCGCAGGGCGTACCTGTTTTTGATCGGGACAAGTACAGTGAATTGGTGATGAATGAGGCCTTTGAGCCGCGGGAGGATTTCAAGGGGAATCTGGCGCGGGCCATGTTTTATTTTTACACGATTTACCGCAATGAGGCGCAGGGCAGCGATCCTAATTTTTTTGGTTTGCAGCAGGCGGTGCTTTGTGATTGGCATGAATTGGACCCTGTGGATCAGGCGGAATGGGACCGCAGCCAGTTGATTTCGACTTATCAGGATGGCAAGGCGAATCCCTTTGTTTTGGACTGCAGTTTGGCCAAGCGTTTATATTGTCCGAATCAGGCGGCGGGCTGTGCGCCTTCTGCTTTGGCGGTTTTGGGCAGCAGTTTTGGAGAGGTGAAAATCTGGCCTAATCCCTTGTTGGGCAATCAGTTAAACTTGTCTATGGACTTATTGGAGGCGCAGTCGGTCGAGATAGAATTATTGGATATATTGGGTTGTTCTTTGGGCATTTTGGAGACTACTAATTTATCGGCTGGCGATTATCAGTGGCAATTTGATTTGCCTACGGATTTGGCCAAGGGCGTATATTTGTTGCGGATTCGGGCTGGGGGAAGCCAGCAGAGTTTAAAATTTGTCCGTCAGTAAGGGCTTAAAAAAAAATGCGAAAATAGGGGAGCTAGGAGAGGAGCTTTCCTATTTTTTTGTCTGTTGGGGATTTTGTATATCTGAATAGAATTTGGGCCGTTTGCTAGGATTTTGCCAATCATCGCCTAGGGACAAGCCCCTAGGCTAATCAACTGGAGTCAGCCCTAAAGGGCCTCAAATTGTTGTGTACGGCTTTGCTCAGTTGTTAGCAGACAAAATTTTAAACGGACTCATTTTTTGTCTGTTGGGAGGGGGATTTGGGGCTGCCCCTCGCTTTGCTTGGGTCGCTCCACTTCGCAGCTCGCAGGTCTGCTCGGCCCTGCGTCGCTTTGCTCCTTGGTCTGCCGCTTGCGCGGCCCTGCTACGGCAGCTCAGCCTGCGGCGGCTTTGCCGCCTGTAGGGCGCGGAAAAAGGCTTGGGGGTAAATTAGGAAGTATAGGGGAGAAGTTTTATATTGGGGGTTGTAACTAAACCCATTGCAGGCGAAGCAGCATTGAAACTCCTGCCATTCAGTCACAAACTGAATAGCTCGGTCTTTAGAGAAGTCCGCAATTGATAAAATTGAATAATGAAAGATTTTTTAAATAAACCAATAGAAGAAGACTTAGATATATCACTACTGAATATAGATGATAAGGTAAGAAGCAATCTGTTTACTTGGAGAGGTCAATTTTCACCCCAATTCATCGAAGAGTTACTTAGTGCATACGCAGATAAGGACCATGTGATTTTCGACCCGTTCCTTGGAAGCGGAACCATCTTAGTTGAGTCAGCACATTTCGGTCTTTCTGCATATGGGACAGAATTGAATCCAGCCGCAGTCGGCTTGGCAAAAATATATGAGTTGATAAATGTAGAACCTCATCAGAGAGAAACTATAGTAAAGTCAGTCGAGAATATAGTAGACTCTAAGCCCAACTTGGAAAGACTTGTAAGCATAACAAAAGAATCTAAAGCGTACGAGGCTATTGTAACGGAAGCCTTAATTATAGGGCTTGATTTGTATCACAAAGAGTATTCTATTGATAGGTTAAACAAAGCATGGGAACAATTGAAATCCACAATAAAATCCTTGCCTTTTAGCACATCAGAGGTCAGATGCTTTAATTCTGACGCAAGAGAGGTGCCTTTGAGTGATGATTTTGTCGATTTAGTCATTACTTCTCCACCATATATCAACGTGTTCAATTATCATCAGAATTATAGAAAGTCTGCGGAAGCTATTGGGTATAACGTCTTAAATGTTGCCAAATCTGAAATAGGAGCGAATAGAAAGTTTAGAGGAAACAGGTACCTAACGGTAATACAGTATTGTATAGACATTGCAATGGTGTTTAACGAGCTAAGAAGAGTATGTAAAGATTCAGCAAAAGTAATCTTCATCGTAGGTCGAGAATCAACGGTCAAGAAAACCAGATTCTTCAATTCTGCTCTTCTTACTAAAGTAGCTGAACTTGCTGGCTTTAAAGTGGTAGGCAATCAAGAACGATATTTCACGAATAAGTTTGGACAGAAGATATATGAGGATATTCTTCGATTTGAGATTGGGGAACCTACAATAACAGAAGAACAACTAATCTCTGGTGCAAGAGAAATTGGTATATCGCAATTGAAAGGTGCAGATACAATAGCTCCAGAGGAATCAAAAAACGATTTAGAAATGGCAATTATTAAAGGAGTAGATGTCAGTCCATCTGTAATTTTAAAAGAGATATAATGGAATTACCAAAACCGCATTATGACAAGCTGGTTGCACTCAAGAGAAATGCAAAACTACCAGTGTCAGAAATGCCTCGTGTAGAAAAGGCAATAGAAACTTACAATGATTGGATTAAGAAGATGTCTGAGGTTGAAGGAGATAGACCTAAAATTATTAAAGGACTTGTTGATTTGCTTAATGAGTATAAATACTTTATCGACTTTGAACTAATCTTTTCAAGTAATGATGACTTTCTATACAGGCAGAAAGGACAGCTAAAACTAGACAATACAGTGATTGAAGAGTTCCTTCCAATACTCGTTCAAAAGGCTTTTCCAGAGCTAAATGACCAAATTGAGTTAGGACCAAGAAAATGCTTCTCAGCTGTTTACTTTAAATCTTCATTGACCTCTTCACAAAATGGTGGAGGAATTAAGATTCGTACCAAAGACCAAGATTTCGCAATTGCACGAAAAATACATCTTCGAGCATCTCATTCAAGTGACTTCGAAAAATATGAATCGAACGAAGCTCATCTAGGGTATTTAACCGCAGAGTGTAAAACCAATCTTGACAAAACAATGTTTCAAGAAGCGAACGCTACTGCCAGTGACGTAAGAAGGGCAATACCTGGTGCTAAATACTTCTTGCTTTGTGAATGGTTGGATATGACACCAGTAAGCACAATCCCAACTGATATCGAAGAAGTTCTAATTTTGCGTAAAGCAAAAAGACTTTCTTCAAATGTCAGAAAAGACTTCGCTACCAAAGAAGGAAGAAAGGGTGCTTCTGCTAGGTTCTCAAGGTTTCTAAAGAAGAATCCATTTAGTGCAGATGTTTTCTCAAGGTTTTGTAAGAACATTGAGGAATTAATTGAGAATGAAGATAAGGAAGAAGGTAATGTTCTTAAAGATGGATTTTTCTAATTAAGCATTCGGTTCCAAAATTAGTCATATACAATTCTAAGCTTTACCTTATCACTAATAGAGTAACACCACTAATAAGTGTGGTGAGGACTGCGAAAGGTGTGTTTAGAAATTAGGGAGACATTTTCGGACATGAGGCCTGCCACCGAATGAATTTTGGTCGTTTCTAGGGCTTCTTTGAGCGAAAGCGGGGGAAGGATGGTCAGCAGGCGTTTGGCCAACATACTTTTGCCTGCGCTGGGTGGGCCGATCAGGATGGCATTATGGCCCCTGCTGCAGCCACTTCTAAGGCTCTTTTGACCTGTTCTTGGCCCTTACATCCATAAAATCGACGAGGAGGAGAGGGGGGTGTTGTTCAAATTCTTTGCGGGTATCGATAAAAACGGCTTCTGGCTTTTCGCCTCCATCCAAAAAGGCGACCACCTCGGATAGGTGGCGAAGCAGCATTGAAACCCTCTACTCTTGTAGAGGCTACTTTCCACTCAGGTATATACTAAACCCATTGCAGGCGAAGCAGCATTGAAACACCCATCTAAAATTAAACATGATCAATTTGGTTATACTAAACCCATTGCAGGCGAAGCAGCATTGAAACATTGCGGAGTGTATGGTGATTCTTGTTCATTGACAGATACTAAACCCATTGCAGGCGAAGCAGCATTGAAACACCATTAATACCAAACTCTTTTGATACAGGACATATACTAAACCCATTGCAGGCGAAGCAGCATTGAAACCTCAACAAATAAAGATTGCTCCTCTTCACTGAGAGAATACTAAACCCATTGCAGGCGAAGCAGCATTGAAACTATCACCTTGTTTTGGTGACCATTTGTATCTTGCAAAATACTAAACCCATTGCAGGCGAAGCAGCATTGAAACTTTAACTGTTACAGGTGCGTTTACTAAAATTGATATACTAAACCCATTGCAGGCGAAGCAGCATTGAAACCCGAACGCCAAGCGCTCAGTCTTACCGTCCGCTTTATACTAAACCCATTGCAGGCGAAGCAGCATTGAAACTGTAATGTTGATTTTAAAATAATAAATAAAAACTATACTAAACCCATTGCAGGCGAAGCAGCATTGAAACTTCAAAATACTTTCTCTTAATACTGGAGTTAGAAGATACTAAACCCATTGCAGGCGAAGCAGCATTGAAACGCTCATCGGTCAAATCCTTACCTCGTAGCTCTTTGATACTAAACCCATTGCAGGCGAAGCAGCATTGAAACTTCGATCTGCTTAATCATTTCTCTGGTTTTGCATACTAAACCCATTGCAGGCGAAGCAGCATTGAAACTACACCGTGCCGCCATTCAATAATAGTAAACTCTTATACTAAACCCATTGCAGGCGAAGCAGCATTGAAACGCCAATAATATTAGGGCTGAAAGCAATTGCAAGAATACTAAACCCATTGCAGGCGAAGCAGCATTGAAACTCCATTATGGACGGCAAGCTGAGGCCTTGCCTTATACTAAACCCATTGCAGGCGAAGCAGCATTGAAACACGTTAATGATTGGGTATCGGCCAACTACTTGGAATACTAAACCCATTGCAGGCGAAGCAGCATTGAAACCTATTAAATCCCTACCATATGGGGGTCAAGCGCCCAGATACTAAACCCATTGCAGGCGAAGCAGCATTGAAACTATCTACCGAATACTGAGATACCTTCATCAGCAATATACTAAACCCATTGCAGGCGAAGCAGCATTGAAACTCTTATGACTTTAAGTACTCAGTAGACCTTCTAAATACTAAACCCATTGCAGGCGAAGCAGCATTGAAACAACGTAGCTAATATTGTAAGTTTTTCTAGACTTATACTAAACCCATTGCAGGCGAAGCAGCATTGAAACAGTGTTTCAATAATGTTTCCTGCGGTTTGACCCTATACTAAACCCATTGCAGGCGAAGCAGCATTGAAACGATCTAGGGACAAAGATGTAGAATACTCTGCCGAATACTAAACCCATTGCAGGCGAAGCAGCATTGAAACTTAGTTGTACGGATTTATACTCCAGTACATAAGAATACTAAACCCATTGCAGGCGAAGCAGCATTGAAACATGCCTATTCTGTATACCAAAACGGTGTTGAGCTATACTAAACCCATTGCAGGCGAAGCAGCATTGAAACTACCACAAATGGATTAGAGCAGCTCTCAGAGCCTATACTAAACCCATTGCAGGCGAAGCAGCATTGAAACCTTCGTCACGTCTTGCTACAGCATCATTGTAGTGCATACTAAACCCATTGCAGGCGAAGCAGCATTGAAACTTTGACCGTAGTTACGCATTTTGACACGTTGTTTTATACTAAACCCATTGCAGGCGAAGCAGCATTGAAACCGGCTACCGATGAAGTGAACAAGGCCAAAATCATATACTAAACCCATTGCAGGCGAAGCAGCATTGAAACCTTGAGTTCATCGAAGAACTCAAGAAAGTAATTTAAATACTAAACCCATTGCAGGCGAAGCAGCATTGAAACTGTTGACTGTAGTCATTACTTCCAATTCGAAAACATACTAAACCCATTGCAGGCGAAGCAGCATTGAAACCTTTTCAGGATCGTTAGCTTCTAAAAATAATAGCTATACTAAACCCATTGCAGGCGAAGCAGCATTGAAACCGACTGCGGAGGCCTTTACAAGCTTCCTTAACTTATACTAAACCCATTGCAGGCGAAGCAGCATTGAAACGGCGCTTGGAATCTGGCCAGTTGGTAGTCCTCGTCATACTAAACCCATTGCAGGCGAAGCAGCATTGAAACTTTCCTTTGAAGTTGTGGGTAATGAGTTTAGAGTAATACTAAACCCATTGCAGGCGAAGCAGCATTGAAACTATATCTATGAGGACTTAATCGACTATAATGTATTTATACTAAACCCATTGCAGGCGAAGCAGCATTGAAACTGTAGAAGTTCTCTACATTTAGCGATGGCTTCTAATACTAAACCCATTGCAGGCGAAGCAGCATTGAAACTGTATTGGCTTAATGGAAAGTGTGTATATTGGATTATACTAAACCCATTGCAGGCGAAGCAGCATTGAAACTAAAGAGTTTATAACAAAGGAGTATCTTCTCCTTATACTAAACCCATTGCAGGCGAAGCAGCATTGAAACTATTAACCTCGTAGGGAGGCTAATTTGGAGATAATACTAAACCCATTGCAGGCGAAGCAGCATTGAAACCTAGTGCACGAAATGGTACATTTGTACCAGTATGATACTAAACCCATTGCAGGCGAAGCAGCATTGAAACTCTCTAATTTGCATTAAGCTCGTCTTTACAATCTTATACTAAACCCATTGCAGGCGAAGCAGCATTGAAACAGTGCTTATACTGAGTCTTATAACCCTGCAACCCATACTAAACCCATTGCAGGCGAAGCAGCATTGAAACCCGTACTCATTGATGAAGATGATGTTAGAAGTACGATACTAAACCCATTGCAGGCGAAGCAGCATTGAAACCTGATAACGATAATAGTAACTCTTCAGCCGAACGTATACTAAACCCATTGCAGGCGAAGCAGCATTGAAACTGTTTCAAGCTCGGCCCCATGGACTCTAGAAACATACTAAACCCATTGCAGGCGAAGCAGCATTGAAACGTTTGTCAAGCTTGGTAAAATTCCTTTGCGTGCTAATACTAAACCCATTGCAGGCGAAGCAGCATTGAAACTTGGCCTGCGCATAAATATCTTTAATAAGGTTTTGGATACTAAACCCATTGCAGGCGAAGCAGCATTGAAACGATTCAATTCAGTAGATTTCTCGTACAGCCGTTCATTCATACTAAACCCATTGCAGGCGAAGCAGCATTGAAACTTATCCAAGTCTAACTTGACTTGAGCGATGATGTATACTAAACCCATTGCAGGCGAAGCAGCATTGAAACCGAACTTACCGTCAATGTAAGTAATAAGTGAAGAAATACTAAACCCATTGCAGGCGAAGCAGCATTGAAACTTCAAAACAAGTCTTTGTTTGGAACTCATAAGAAGATACTAAACCCATTGCAGGCGAAGCAGCATTGAAACTTTGGAGTATTTCTCCTATTCTTTAAAAATATAGCATACTAAACCCATTGCAGGCGAAGCAGCATTGAAACAACTTCTTAAGTTCGCAGTTTTTGATCGCTACTATACTAAACCCATTGCAGGCGAAGCAGCATTGAAACCCTTCTATGGCGAGAATTAGATGCTACTAAAAACAATACTAAACCCATTGCAGGCGAAGCAGCATTGAAACACACTTAGTTGGGGAAACTGTTCGGCCAATAGGGTATACTAAACCCATTGCAGGCGAAGCAGCATTGAAACTTTCGGCCTCTGAAAATGTCTGTGTAGCTGTTGTTTATACTAAACCCATTGCAGGCGAAGCAGCATTGAAACTCTATAACACTTTTCTAGTATTTGATGATGCTAGATACTAAACCCATTGCAGGCGAAGCAGCATTGAAACCCCATAGGGTAGGGGCTTCTTTTTCAATGTATGGAATACTAAACCCATTGCAGGCGAAGCAGCATTGAAACGCCCATAGGTTTTGCCCTGTGGGGTAGGGGCAGTTATACTAAACCCATTGCAGGCGAAGCAGCATTGAAACCTTTTTATCATTGGCGGGCTCTCAGCCGCCGCCTATTAATACTAAACCCATTGCAGGCGAAGCAGCATTGAAACCAATAAAAATAAAACGCTTCGACAAAAGCATTTTTAAATACTAAACCCATTGCAGGCGAAGCAGCATTGAAACTTCTTTTTCGGTCTGGTCCATTTCTGGGACGTCTATACTAAACCCATTGCAGGCGAAGCAGCATTGAAACTTTTAGAAGCCCTAAACAACAAAATGCCAGATGCATACTAAACCCATTGCAGGCGAAGCAGCATTGAAACAACTTAAGGGTTCCGATCTTAAAAGATATGTTAATACTAAACCCATTGCAGGCGAAGCAGCATTGAAACCACACACGTAAAAGAACACACTATGAATGAGGTTAAATACTAAACCCATTGCAGGCGAAGCAGCATTGAAACTTCGTAATGAATTATTTGGTAAAGACTCTGAAGAGATTAATACTAAACCCATTGCAGGCGAAGCAGCATTGAAACATAGTAAGAATAGGGTTTGAAATTATTTTTATAAAATACTAAACCCATTGCAGGCGAAGCAGCATTGAAACAGATCTGTAACAAGGGGCTGAAGAAAGACCTTGTAAATACTAAACCCATTGCAGGCGAAGCAGCATTGAAACTATGCCCGAAATATAGAAAGGTCCGTTAGATGGGAAATACTAAACCCATTGCAGGCGAAGCAGCATTGAAACCTTCTATAGCTTCCTTAGAGTACCCTTGGTATTCTATACTAAACCCATTGCAGGCGAAGCAGCATTGAAACTTTTTATTCGGGACACACTATTTGTGTCTCAACAAATACTAAACCCATTGCAGGCGAAGCAGCATTGAAACTTGCAAACATAGCATTGTGCACTGATGGTCGAAGAACATACTAAACCCATTGCAGGCGAAGCAGCATTGAAACAAGTTAATCTTCAATACAATGGCAGTTCGGGCCAATACTAAACCCATTGCAGGCGAAGCAGCATTGAAACCCCCACAGGAGTAGTGGGGTCAACGAGAGTCAAATACTAAACCCATTGCAGGCGAAGCAGCATTGAAACTTTTCTATTTCCCTGCTCAATCAGCCGAACTATCGATACTAAACCCATTGCAGGCGAAGCAGCATTGAAACAAGCATTAGAGCAATACAAAGGAATGGCAACTTTATACTAAACCCATTGCAGGCGAAGCAGCATTGAAACAAGTGGCCGTAGAGATGCTATTTTACAAGCCTTAAATACTAAACCCATTGCAGGCGAAGCAGCATTGAAACCTTTTGTTTAAGATGTCCTCGGAAATGTCTGCATTAATACTAAACCCATTGCAGGCGAAGCAGCATTGAAACTGTTTTGTGCCTTTTCGCCTAATGACTTCTATATATATACTAAACCCATTGCAGGCGAAGCAGCATTGAAACGCTTAGCAGGCGAGCCTAGGGCCTCCCTAGTTTAATACTAAACCCATTGCAGGCGAAGCAGCATTGAAACGCTTTCGGGGCTTCGCCAAATCAATGGTAATCAGATACTAAACCCATTGCAGGCGAAGCAGCATTGAAACATTTTGGCAAAGCAGTGTTGAATAACACTGAGGCTTATACTAAACCCATTGCAGGCGAAGCAGCATTGAAACCCAAAACTGGTTGTTGTCACTTCGGAGGGATAGTATACTAAACCCATTGCAGGCGAAGCAGCATTGAAACTTTCAATGGCTCCATCTAGAGCCTGCTTAGTGATGATACTAAACCCATTGCAGGCGAAGCAGCATTGAAACAACAAGATGAATAAAGAAGAACTAAAGGGGCTGCATACTAAACCCATTGCAGGCGAAGCAGCATTGAAACGTTATCGTAAAAGCTTTTTATCTCTTACTTCTATATATATACTAAACCCATTGCAGGCGAAGCAGCATTGAAACATTTTTCAACTTACGATACATTTTGTAAGTTTTATACTAAACCCATTGCAGGCGAAGCAGCATTGAAACTATTACCGTTGTAAAGTTCGATAATTTTTTGGGCGAATACTAAACCCATTGCAGGCGAAGCAGCATTGAAACTCCAATTCCACATTGGCATATTCCATTTTTGTGTATACTAAACCCATTGCAGGCGAAGCAGCATTGAAACGTCAGACGAAAAAGGTCTGAATCAAACCATAATTGATACTAAACCCATTGCAGGCGAAGCAGCATTGAAACTTTAAGCCCCTTAGAAGGGCAGCTAGAAGGTAAATAATACTAAACCCATTGCAGGCGAAGCAGCATTGAAACCATTAAAACTATGAAACTATGGCTACTATCACAGCATACTAAACCCATTGCAGGCGAAGCAGCATTGAAACCACTCCAAGAGAGTGCTAAAATCATCGCTGAGCTATACTAAACCCATTGCAGGCGAAGCAGCATTGAAACTGCGGCTTGGTACTTGTTGATAAAGTCAGCCTTTTCATACTAAACCCATTGCAGGCGAAGCAGCATTGAAACTTTTTAAAAATTGGAGGGAAAAGGTTGCTTTTTCGCATACTAAACCCATTGCAGGCGAAGCAGCATTGAAACAGGCTAGTAATTACCCCAAAATAGATACCTTGTAAAAATACTAAACCCATTGCAGGCGAAGCAGCATTGAAACCCTTGTACTCATCCTCTTCGATGAGCTCATCCTCATACTAAACCCATTGCAGGCGAAGCAGCATTGAAACTCTAGCAATCTGAAAATACCTAGTAACCAGCCTAAATACTAAACCCATTGCAGGCGAAGCAGCATTGAAACCCTCAAAGTAAAATTGGATCGCCTGATAACGATCATACTAAACCCATTGCAGGCGAAGCAGCATTGAAACTGCCAATTTTTCTTCTAATGTCATGTTATAAGTTATACTAAACCCATTGCAGGCGAAGCAGCATTGAAACAGTTTTTGTTTGTTTATAAAATGTTACCCAGCAACAATACTAAACCCATTGCAGGCGAAGCAGCATTGAAACTGCGGCGGCTGCGCTGAACTATTGGGGCTTTGCCGATACTAAACCCATTGCAGGCGAAGCAGCATTGAAACTGTTCCTGCGGTTATTAGGCCGCCCACAATGATAAATACTAAACCCATTGCAGGCGAAGCAGCATTGAAACTTTGGAGGGAAGCGATCTCTGAATCCTTAGTTTATACTAAACCCATTGCAGGCGAAGCAGCATTGAAACCTCGCCAAAGGTGGTGGATAGAGCCTGCGTATTAAATACTAAACCCATTGCAGGCGAAGCAGCATTGAAACTATGGTGCTTACTTACCTAATCTTTTAACTGAAAATACTAAACCCATTGCAGGCGAAGCAGCATTGAAACGGCAAACTGCTCCTCCGTTATCTGGCGGGGGTTCTATACTAAACCCATTGCAGGCGAAGCAGCATTGAAACACCGTTGATCCTGAGGTTTTAGGGATCCGTTACTAATACTAAACCCATTGCAGGCGAAGCAGCATTGAAACTCTCAGCTTTTTCAACTGGGTAGCTTGCTCTTCCCATACTAAACCCATTGCAGGCGAAGCAGCATTGAAACTGTAAAAGATCTAAGAGAAAGACTATGGTGGGCTGCAATACTAAACCCATTGCAGGCGAAGCAGCATTGAAACTTTAAAATAAATATAAATGGCTGCTGAATTTGAAGTTATACTAAACCCATTGCAGGCGAAGCAGCATTGAAACTTGGGAAATACTAAGCCCTTAACCGTTCCGTATTATACTAAACCCATTGCAGGCGAAGCAGCATTGAAACCGCTGCTTTGGCATCTAAGTAAAGAAAGGCCTTAATACTAAACCCATTGCAGGCGAAGCAGCATTGAAACGACCAGCATGGTCCCCAGACGCATAAACGTCTTCATACTAAACCCATTGCAGGCGAAGCAGCATTGAAACTTATGATGAAATTCCTCACGCAATTCATCGTGAGGATACTAAACCCATTGCAGGCGAAGCAGCATTGAAACTGTCCAGAAACAGGTGAAGATCGAATTATGATTAAAATACTAAACCCATTGCAGGCGAAGCAGCATTGAAACAGTTGTACAACTTTCTGAAAATGATCATAGTCTAATACTAAACCCATTGCAGGCGAAGCAGCATTGAAACCTTTTGCTCTTGGCCTTTGCTAGTCTTATTAGGATACTAAACCCATTGCAGGCGAAGCAGCATTGAAACGAAAAGGCGAAAACATCGCAGTAGATGCGAAATTATACTAAACCCATTGCAGGCGAAGCAGCATTGAAACCCTTCGATGATACACTGTCATCTTCTTTAACTACCTCATACTAAACCCATTGCAGGCGAAGCAGCATTGAAACATCCTCAAATTCACCTGAGCCATAAACGTCACCAGCATACTAAACCCATTGCAGGCGAAGCAGCATTGAAACTTTACTGATTTTTCATTTGTAATCAACCCTATATTATACTAAACCCATTGCAGGCGAAGCAGCATTGAAACTTTGGCCTTGAAAATGGAGGTGTATCCTCCTTTATTATACTAAACCCATTGCAGGCGAAGCAGCATTGAAACAAAATTTAGCAGATGAAACCGGGTACCCCGATAAATACTAAACCCATTGCAGGCGAAGCAGCATTGAAACATCTTTAATGCCCAGTAATCTACATAGTACTTCTATACTAAACCCATTGCAGGCGAAGCAGCATTGAAACTGCTTTCATTTTCAAGAACTCAATCTCACGCATCTATACTAAACCCATTGCAGGCGAAGCAGCATTGAAACAAAACTGGTTGTTGTCACTTCGGAGGGATACTATATACTAAACCCATTGCAGGCGAAGCAGCATTGAAACGTTCCAGGGAATAATTAAAGAGCATCACCACGACAATACTAAACCCATTGCAGGCGAAGCAGCATTGAAACAGGTTGAAAACCCCAGCCTCCGCCAGTGCCTGCTCGATACTAAACCCATTGCAGGCGAAGCAGCATTGAAACCCTAACGTATTGTAGTTTTCTACAAGGTAATCAAATACTAAACCCATTGCAGGCGAAGCAGCATTGAAACACCCGCACAAAGGAAGAAGAAGCCATGGGTGCACATACTAAACCCATTGCAGGCGAAGCAGCATTGAAACTTCCTCACTGCACCTCATTGCTGCCAACTTCCAATTGATACTAAACCCATTGCAGGCGAAGCAGCATTGAAACATGGCTGATATGCCTTCAGTAAACTTGAGCAGAACTAATACTAAACCCATTGCAGGCGAAGCAGCATTGAAACCGCAGAAGCAGACCGAACGGGGACGGGTAGACAAATACTAAACCCATTGCAGGCGAAGCAGCATTGAAACTACATGTTTACCACGTATTCTGAAAATTGATCTTTATACTAAACCCATTGCAGGCGAAGCAGCATTGAAACAGGAAAGCGTTTTATCTGGGGACTCAAGTCGTCTATACTAAACCCATTGCAGGCGAAGCAGCATTGAAACGCTTTCAAGTTGACTGGCCCGGCTAAGTAGCTCTGTATACTAAACCCATTGCAGGCGAAGCAGCATTGAAACTATTAAGCCCTAGCCGTTTCAGCTCCTCGATAGTATACTAAACCCATTGCAGGCGAAGCAGCATTGAAACGCTGTTCAGCTTCCTTGGCTGCGATGGCCGGGGCTATACTAAACCCATTGCAGGCGAAGCAGCATTGAAACTACGTTGTTTTGATTGTCATCAATTTCATTGGGGATACTAAACCCATTGCAGGCGAAGCAGCATTGAAACTCTTCTCAAAAACAGTCATTGGCCAAAGTTGAAAAATACTAAACCCATTGCAGGCGAAGCAGCATTGAAACTTCATTAAGCCATATCTCAACCCTAGCCCCTTTTATACTAAACCCATTGCAGGCGAAGCAGCATTGAAACTCAATGCTCTGTTGATCCACTTCAACCCCAGCTATACTAAACCCATTGCAGGCGAAGCAGCATTGAAACACGATAGTCATGACCACCGTATGTAGTATGACCTGATACTAAACCCATTGCAGGCGAAGCAGCATTGAAACTTTATTCTCAAAATCAGAAATTACTTTTTCCAACTTATACTAAACCCATTGCAGGCGAAGCAGCATTGAAACGCCCCCATAGCTCAATTGGATAGAGCAACAGACTTCTAATACTAAACCCATTGCAGGCGAAGCAGCATTGAAACTTCCATTGTGGAGTTCAATGATTTTCTGGGCGAAATATACTAAACCCATTGCAGGCGAAGCAGCATTGAAACCTACTCCAACAAAAAGGAGTTGGCGGAAAGGAATATACTAAACCCATTGCAGGCGAAGCAGCATTGAAACTTTTTTTGTCTTATACAAAGGACGGCCCCGCCCTAATACTAAACCCATTGCAGGCGAAGCAGCATTGAAACAATAACATCGCCTTTCTTGAGCGTCAAAATTAGGGATACTAAACCCATTGCAGGCGAAGCAGCATTGAAACCCCGCTGGTTATAAGTTAATCGCCTAAGGCTTTTTATACTAAACCCATTGCAGGCGAAGCAGCATTGAAACGGTGCTTGGCGTGCTCGCTGGATTAGCCCTTTTGAATACTAAACCCATTGCAGGCGAAGCAGCATTGAAACTTCATTGCAGCTAATGTCGTACGTCCATTTGGTGGATACTAAACCCATTGCAGGCGAAGCAGCATTGAAACATTCAACTGAATACTCGAAATGAACTTCGGACTTAATACTAAACCCATTGCAGGCGAAGCAGCATTGAAACCTCCAGTCTAATTGATTAAAGAGTTTCTTTTATATAAATACTAAACCCATTGCAGGCGAAGCAGCATTGAAACCATCATTGCTAAAGATAGGCTTAATCATAGTTGTATACTAAACCCATTGCAGGCGAAGCAGCATTGAAACCTCAATCGGCGGGCGGCATTGGGGTGGCTGCTAGATACTAAACCCATTGCAGGCGAAGCAGCATTGAAACCCCCTTGGACGGTTCCAAGAGGCTGTATTTGGGAGCATACTAAACCCATTGCAGGCGAAGCAGCATTGAAACTGCTAACAGTATCTTTAAGAAAGGAGTAAGGCCAATACTAAACCCATTGCAGGCGAAGCAGCATTGAAACGTTTTAAAGCTATTGAGCTTACCTTTTCAATGTCGATACTAAACCCATTGCAGGCGAAGCAGCATTGAAACTTTGGCTCTTCCTTGACTTTTGCGGCCTCCTCCTCGATACTAAACCCATTGCAGGCGAAGCAGCATTGAAACCGCACTATCCAAAGCCCGAGGATTAACCCTCTGGAATACTAAACCCATTGCAGGCGAAGCAGCATTGAAACTACTCTCCGAAACGGAGAGACCAATTGGCTCATGATACTAAACCCATTGCAGGCGAAGCAGCATTGAAACTACTTTGATATTGGCCCATCTACTTACTTTGTCTATACTAAACCCATTGCAGGCGAAGCAGCATTGAAACTGCCATTGGCCAGATGTTACCTCTTTGGCGCTTTGAAATACTAAACCCATTGCAGGCGAAGCAGCATTGAAACTTGCGGGTAGCGGCTCGGCAATCGGCCCAGCAGGATACTAAACCCATTGCAGGCGAAGCAGCATTGAAACAAATACTTCTAAAATGTTCATTAGGAATTAATTTATACTAAACCCATTGCAGGCGAAGCAGCATTGAAACAATTGGCACCCAAAGCGACCATTTCAAAGTGCTTATACTAAACCCATTGCAGGCGAAGCAGCATTGAAACCTTCATTCCATTTAAAGATAAGCGTCCCGCCAACATACTAAACCCATTGCAGGCGAAGCAGCATTGAAACTTTTGCAATGCGTTCGCCTGCTTCTGTATTGGGATAATACTAAACCCATTGCAGGCGAAGCAGCATTGAAACCTCAACGTCTTATGATCGCTTTGTAAAACAGATTGATACTAAACCCATTGCAGGCGAAGCAGCATTGAAACATGTCTACAGCCTTTGAATTTTTTAGACCCGTTTGATACTAAACCCATTGCAGGCGAAGCAGCATTGAAACAGGGGGGCTTTTTGGTTTAAACAAATTTATTGCAAATACTAAACCCATTGCAGGCGAAGCAGCATTGAAACAATCTACAATTGAGAAATAAACTTGTTGAATATTTGAATACTAAACCCATTGCAGGCGAAGCAGCATTGAAACACCCAAAGCATCTTCTTTATACTTTGGGTTTTTCAATTATACTAAACCCATTGCAGGCGAAGCAGCATTGAAACTCCAACTTATTATAGTTGGAGATTTTAATTTTGGCTAATACTAAACCCATTGCAGGCGAAGCAGCATTGAAACAAAAGTTTGTTGGAGTGTTTTATTTGCGTTAGATACTAAACCCATTGCAGGCGAAGCAGCATTGAAACCCGTAATGATAGAAACCTATATCTGGGTGCAGTTATACTAAACCCATTGCAGGCGAAGCAGCATTGAAACTGCTGTTTGGCCCTTTCATGTAGCATTTGCTTGTTAAATACTAAACCCATTGCAGGCGAAGCAGCATTGAAACTCCAACTTATTATAGTTGGAGATTTTAATTTTGGCTAATACTAAACCCATTGCAGGCGAAGCAGCATTGAAACTGCTTTCCAAACTTTGGCGAGCTTCCGATAGTAAAATACTAAACCCATTGCAGGCGAAGCAGCATTGAAACCCTTTACCAAAGCCAAACTTATGTTTGGCTTTGTAAATACTAAACCCATTGCAGGCGAAGCAGCATTGAAACTGCTGGTAAAGCTTTCGGAGAAATCATTGATAAGCATACTAAACCCATTGCAGGCGAAGCAGCATTGAAACAAATTTTTAAATTGTTGTTGTTATAATATTGCCTTATACTAAACCCATTGCAGGCGAAGCAGCATTGAAACTAGGAGAAAAGTTGGCTGACTCTATTGAGTCTAATAATACTAAACCCATTGCAGGCGAAGCAGCATTGAAACAGCTAATTGACACTTCTACAATGGTGCTTATAAATACTAAACCCATTGCAGGCGAAGCAGCATTGAAACTAACAAAGGGATTTGACGAAAAGTATTGGGCGGCTATACTAAACCCATTGCAGGCGAAGCAGCATTGAAACGTCTTGAGGCGTCCCTTTCTTTGTTGTATTTCTTGCATACTAAACCCATTGCAGGCGAAGCAGCATTGAAACTCCAATACATCTGTAGGGCTTGAAGTGTAGTCATTTTATACTAAACCCATTGCAGGCGAAGCAGCATTGAAACATCTCAAGGCCTCGTACTGCTTTACCCAATCCGATACTAAACCCATTGCAGGCGAAGCAGCATTGAAACACGATGCTGCAACTAATGGCGCTTACAGAGCAAATACTAAACCCATTGCAGGCGAAGCAGCATTGAAACTCTCTCGTGGCGTAACTTCTATTATGCACAGGCTTGAATACTAAACCCATTGCAGGCGAAGCAGCATTGAAACACCACTCCTGTGTATGTCTCTACTAATTTAGATAAAATACTAAACCCATTGCAGGCGAAGCAGCATTGAAACTTCAAGAGATTTATGGATTAAAAAAGACATAGAAAATACTAAACCCATTGCAGGCGAAGCAGCATTGAAACACTTGTCGGGCTTACAATCACAATAAAAACCAATATATACTAAACCCATTGCAGGCGAAGCAGCATTGAAACCATATCTAAAGAAGGTTCTCTGGAACTGGATTGCATATACTAAACCCATTGCAGGCGAAGCAGCATTGAAACTTTTTACCCTCCCCTTGTTAATACCACGAGGGGGTATACTAAACCCATTGCAGGCGAAGCAGCATTGAAACTTCCCTGCCTGCACGCCATTGCCCTGCTCTTGGCGCATACTAAACCCATTGCAGGCGAAGCAGCATTGAAACTTACAAAAAGAACGAGTTCTTAATCGCCTTTTAATACTAAACCCATTGCAGGCGAAGCAGCATTGAAACAATCCTGAAAAGATACAGGGCTTTTCATCTTAAAATATACTAAACCCATTGCAGGCGAAGCAGCATTGAAACTTCCCTTTTGTATCATTGATTCAGGGATTTTTCTGATACTAAACCCATTGCAGGCGAAGCAGCATTGAAACGAAATAGAAGAATTAGTATTTAAAAACCAAAAAATACTAAACCCATTGCAGGCGAAGCAGCATTGAAACCGCTAAAGGATGCGTATAGACAAATCTAGTAATTATACTAAACCCATTGCAGGCGAAGCAGCATTGAAACTATTACGACTGCCTTTTACTGGACCTATATGTACGATACTAAACCCATTGCAGGCGAAGCAGCATTGAAACAATGGATCGGTTCAAAATATCGAAGGCTTGCCAATACTAAACCCATTGCAGGCGAAGCAGCATTGAAACTGCTTAATGCGCCTAAGCTATTTTTTAGGCATAAAATACTAAACCCATTGCAGGCGAAGCAGCATTGAAACCTCTTCACTTTGTAGCAGTATGGGGATAGGATCAAGATACTAAACCCATTGCAGGCGAAGCAGCATTGAAACACGACGATGACTTAGAGGCAGATGACTTCTATGTAATACTAAACCCATTGCAGGCGAAGCAGCATTGAAACAAATAAAGGCCGATAAAGGAAAGGCAGGTTTAGCATACTAAACCCATTGCAGGCGAAGCAGCATTGAAACCATAGCTATAATACATTTTTGTAAACTTCAAAGTTATACTAAACCCATTGCAGGCGAAGCAGCATTGAAACTGGCTTTCTTTCGGATATGTTTGCATCTTTCCAAATACTAAACCCATTGCAGGCGAAGCAGCATTGAAACTGGAGGAATAATCCTCTATAACTTTTAAACTATGATATACTAAACCCATTGCAGGCGAAGCAGCATTGAAACTTTTCTAAACTGGTAGCCTTCCATATCCGCTCCCATACTAAACCCATTGCAGGCGAAGCAGCATTGAAACCATAATAGCATCTACATAATTATCATAACTATAAATACTAAACCCATTGCAGGCGAAGCAGCATTGAAACACCGCCGTAATTAATAGCAAAACCCGCTGCTTTTATACTAAACCCATTGCAGGCGAAGCAGCATTGAAACTGCCTGAAATAGGCAAACCGTTGCAGTCTACAACATACTAAACCCATTGCAGGCGAAGCAGCATTGAAACCGTGGTCCAAAATAATCGCTTCGGTTTTTCCTTATACTAAACCCATTGCAGGCGAAGCAGCATTGAAACCCGCCACCATTGCGCAATTGGGAACATCTTCATTATACTAAACCCATTGCAGGCGAAGCAGCATTGAAACGCCACCAGCTCATCCTGCCCCTCAATCTGTAGTATTATACTAAACCCATTGCAGGCGAAGCAGCATTGAAACAGGACGGGACGGTTGGCCGTCCTTCTCCCTACAATATACTAAACCCATTGCAGGCGAAGCAGCATTGAAACTACTTCAATGGCATTACCACGACAATACTTCCAACCATACTAAACCCATTGCAGGCGAAGCAGCATTGAAACCAGAAGCAGTATATAAGGCAAATGCCATTTTAGATACTAAACCCATTGCAGGCGAAGCAGCATTGAAACAGTCCCATAAGGAAGGTCACACAGGACTAAATCAAATACTAAACCCATTGCAGGCGAAGCAGCATTGAAACTTTTCGTCGTTTTTGTTGGCAAGGAAACCAGATAATACTAAACCCATTGCAGGCGAAGCAGCATTGAAACAGCGCCAGCGCTGTGCAAGGGTGGCCGCAGGCCAATACTAAACCCATTGCAGGCGAAGCAGCATTGAAACCTCGGCCAGCTTGTTAAATTTGCTCATTGTGGTTATACTAAACCCATTGCAGGCGAAGCAGCATTGAAACTTAGACGGGTCGTTCTCTTGCTTCCTAGCCTCACATACTAAACCCATTGCAGGCGAAGCAGCATTGAAACCCTCAACTGAGCCACCTAATCTACATAGGATGTCAGATACTAAACCCATTGCAGGCGAAGCAGCATTGAAACCCTATGGTGTAGCCGTTTTCATCTTCCGTAGTATACTAAACCCATTGCAGGCGAAGCAGCATTGAAACATTTTCTGCAGGGCTAAATAGTTGAGGTGTCTTATACTAAACCCATTGCAGGCGAAGCAGCATTGAAACTTCCCCTAAAGGGAACTCTTGAAAGTTAAGAATCTATACTAAACCCATTGCAGGCGAAGCAGCATTGAAACAGCATTCGATGCCAAATTTAAATTTGGCCTTAAAAATACTAAACCCATTGCAGGCGAAGCAGCATTGAAACATTCTGATCTTGAATTTGTTCATCCTGTTATTATTATACTAAACCCATTGCAGGCGAAGCAGCATTGAAACACCTAAAAGTCGGTACCCTTTTAATAGGTGCCGCTGGATACTAAACCCATTGCAGGCGAAGCAGCATTGAAACCTGCGCTTGAAGGCTTGCCGCCAAAGACTGCCTTAATACTAAACCCATTGCAGGCGAAGCAGCATTGAAACTACATAGAATTAAAAATTGATCAGCCCGTGTAATATACTAAACCCATTGCAGGCGAAGCAGCATTGAAACTGGGAACTCCTGTAGTTGGAATTACCAACGTCAATACTAAACCCATTGCAGGCGAAGCAGCATTGAAACCTGTTCTCTTGGCAACCAACTTTCTCCCGGCTTACTATACTAAACCCATTGCAGGCGAAGCAGCATTGAAACATAAGGTTTCATCTTCTCAACGACTTTTTCAAATACTAAACCCATTGCAGGCGAAGCAGCATTGAAACTGCTGAAGCAGTGGAAACCTCTTCTGATACTCTCAATACTAAACCCATTGCAGGCGAAGCAGCATTGAAACAGGATGTAGTAGGGTGAAAGTTCAAGGCCAATCTGATACTAAACCCATTGCAGGCGAAGCAGCATTGAAACTAGCTCTAAGTGGTGAAGATGGAGAATTATGTATTATACTAAACCCATTGCAGGCGAAGCAGCATTGAAACCCGTTGAAATGGTGCAAAGTAGTTCATTCTCAAAAATACTAAACCCATTGCAGGCGAAGCAGCATTGAAACTTATCAGCGTATTTTGAGGCTAAGAGAGGAAAAAATACTAAACCCATTGCAGGCGAAGCAGCATTGAAACGCTTAGGGCCGTTTTTTCAAGGTAGGTTTTTAGCTATACTAAACCCATTGCAGGCGAAGCAGCATTGAAACATTGAAATTAGCGTAATATTTTTGTGGAATCTGTAATACTAAACCCATTGCAGGCGAAGCAGCATTGAAACTTTAGGAAGTTTCTCAGTACGAACTAATTCAGTATACTAAACCCATTGCAGGCGAAGCAGCATTGAAACAGCCATTCATCATTAATGATTTTAAGATTTTAAAATACTAAACCCATTGCAGGCGAAGCAGCATTGAAACAAATTGGATAAAGTTGAACTTGACCGTCTTACTTATACTAAACCCATTGCAGGCGAAGCAGCATTGAAACTCCGTCTTTAACGGAATATTCTAATAAATCATCTAGATACTAAACCCATTGCAGGCGAAGCAGCATTGAAACCGCTCGATGAACCGGTTAAACAGTTTGACCATCTGCTAATACTAAACCCATTGCAGGCGAAGCAGCATTGAAACTCCTCTTTCATTGTCCTCTTTTGTTTTACTACTCTATACTAAACCCATTGCAGGCGAAGCAGCATTGAAACACTGTGACGGAATTTCTTCGGCTACTGTAGTAGTATACTAAACCCATTGCAGGCGAAGCAGCATTGAAACATATTTTAATTAATTGGAGTTTTCCCACAAATTGTGATACTAAACCCATTGCAGGCGAAGCAGCATTGAAACCTATATTAGAGAGGTAAGGTGCCAGTATTTCTATTTTATACTAAACCCATTGCAGGCGAAGCAGCATTGAAACCGCAGTGAAAGAAGAAGAAGAGGCGGATACGCCTTTATACTAAACCCATTGCAGGCGAAGCAGCATTGAAACTAACACTAATCATCTCCCTTTATTGGGGTGATGTGTATACTAAACCCATTGCAGGCGAAGCAGCATTGAAACCGGCTGCCTTTAAGACGGTAGTTCTAAGGCCTTTTATACTAAACCCATTGCAGGCGAAGCAGCATTGAAACAATCGCCACGTGCTTGCTTCGCCTGCTTCAATACTATACTAAACCCATTGCAGGCGAAGCAGCATTGAAACATTCATCTGACTGCTGTCCTTGGGTTGTACCAAGTAATACTAAACCCATTGCAGGCGAAGCAGCATTGAAACGTTTGTACAAGGGTCTTTGAGAACTAAATCCCCTACATACTAAACCCATTGCAGGCGAAGCAGCATTGAAACCCCTTAAAGGGTCGGTCATCGACGGATTTTTTAACAATACTAAACCCATTGCAGGCGAAGCAGCATTGAAACTATTAACGCAACTTTTGGATCGGCTGATTTTACAATACTAAACCCATTGCAGGCGAAGCAGCATTGAAACCACAACAACTTAAAGACATTCAAAACGAAATTTATATACTAAACCCATTGCAGGCGAAGCAGCATTGAAACCTGCGCCGCCAACAGGCTGATGGAGGCCAGCCGAATACTAAACCCATTGCAGGCGAAGCAGCATTGAAACATTCTTTAGTGAATACATCAATCCGCTGCTGCAATTATACTAAACCCATTGCAGGCGAAGCAGCATTGAAACTACTTCGCCAACGCAAAGAAGACGGGGTCAAATGAATACTAAACCCATTGCAGGCGAAGCAGCATTGAAACGGTACCCTGCGAGCGTTAGCGTTGCGGGTGGGCTATACTAAACCCATTGCAGGCGAAGCAGCATTGAAACCAGTTTGTCGAACTCCTCAAGGTTTTTAAATGAATACTAAACCCATTGCAGGCGAAGCAGCATTGAAACTTTTTTCTCTCCGCAAAGTCTCCCGAGAACGGGATACTAAACCCATTGCAGGCGAAGCAGCATTGAAACTTAGAGAGCTCAAGGTAAAGAGCAGTCGTTTCGGCATACTAAACCCATTACAGGCGAAGCAGCATTGAAACCGCGAAGGCACGCCGAACTCTTTAAATTTCTTACATACTAAACCCATTGCAGGCGAAGCAGCATTGAAACACCATGTCTTTTTATTGTGGTTTGGAAACTGGTGAATACTAAACCCATTGCAGGCGAAGCAGCATTGAAACTATTCTTGGAGGAATAATCCTCTTAAACTTTTAAAATCATACTAAACCCATTGCAGGCGAAGCAGCATTGAAACCGTACCCAATGTGAGCACGGGAATAATTCCAGTCTATACTAAACCCATTGCAGGCGAAGCAGCATTGAAACTTGTCAGAGTCAAGTTAACAAGTCGAGGCCCCTTTATACTAAACCCATTGCAGGCGAAGCAGCATTGAAACTTAAGCGTTAAAGTTTCTATTACAGAACAACTTCTATACTAAACCCATTGCAGGCGAAGCAGCATTGAAACTGCACCTAATCCTGCACCAGAAATTGCAATAAAAATACTAAACCCATTGCAGGCGAAGCAGCATTGAAACTATATTGGCCGTATTTGCAATGTACATAAAATAATACTAAACCCATTGCAGGCGAAGCAGCATTGAAACGTTTCGCTTATCTTTTTCATTTCTACTTGAATTTTATACTAAACCCATTGCAGGCGAAGCAGCATTGAAACTAAAGAAGCTGAAGAACTGTGTGAAAAATTAGAAATACTAAACCCATTGCAGGCGAAGCAGCATTGAAACGCTCTAAATCTGTCAGAACCCTGCAAAAGCATCTTTATACTAAACCCATTGCAGGCGAAGCAGCATTGAAACAGCGAACTGCCCAAATTTAGTGTGCCCGCCTGCAATTCATCGCCTAGGGACAAGCCCCTAGGCTAACCCTATGGAGTCAGCCCTAAAGGGCCTCAACTGCTCATATATCTGGCCTTGCTCATCTGTTTTTGCAGAGAAGGGCCATATCGAAAGGCCCTCGCAGAGGGCTGTCTGAAAAAGCTAGCCTAGGGGCTTGTCCCTAGGCAGCAAAAAGGGCGCACACAAGATTTTGAATGCTATCCTTTATTAGTCCCTCAACTTTTCTTGGGTTTTGTGGGAGAGAGAATAGATAAGAAGTTCTTTATATGAAAAGGAGGTATTAGGTTTTTTGGTCCTGTGGCTTTTCGTTAGTCCCTCAACTTTTTCTTGGGTTTTTCGGGAGCGGGAGTAGAGAAGAAGCCTTTTATATGAAAAGGAGGTATTAGGTTTTTTGGTCCTGCGGCTTTTCATTAGTCCCTCAACTTTTTCTTGGGGGAGTTCTAAAAAAAAAGGAGAGATAAAGAAAGTGTCTTTTAGTGGCTGGGTAGTTTTGGGCCCATGGGCTGAAGCTTAATGGGAAGCTATAAGTAGAAAAAGGGAACAAGGACTTTAGTCCGCTCTTCGCTCAGGTAACAACCCTGGGCTGAAGCCCAGGGTGCTAAGCATAGCCGCTGTTGACTAAGCTTAATTAAAGATTCTAGGAGCTCGCCTTTTCTGCCATGGGCTGAAGCCCATGGTTGTAGTCTATGCAAAGAGCGGGCTAAAGCCCTTGTTTGCTATAAATGATATGGGCCGATGGTTTCAACCATCGGCTCATATTTGTTGCATTTAGTATGGCCGCTTTTGTTGCTGTGGGTTTTAACCTACAGGTTCAAAAAAACAACCGTTTGGCCTTCGGCCATGGCGGCTTCGCCGCCTGCTGTTCATCGCCTAGGGGCTTGGCCCTAGGCAGCAGAGCAGGAGGCCGTATGGAGATAGCGTTATTAGTCCCTCAACTTTTTCTGGTTTTTTCGGGAGAGGGCGTAGATAAGAAGTTTTTATATGGAAAGGAGGTATTAGGTTTTTCGGTTCTTCGGCTTTTCATTAGTCCCTCAACTTTTTCTTGGGAGTTTTGAAAAAA
>NZ_JH719942.1:75161-81025 GCF_000275825.1 Saprospira grandis DSM 2844 | reverse complement strand
CTGGAGGAGTTGCATTTATATGGATCGGCTCGTTTGGGGATCTTGAAAAAAAGAGCGACCTTAAAGGAGTTTCAAAAAAGTTTGGAGCTTCCTGGTGATGATTTGGGTGATCTGCTTCTGTTTAAAAGTTCGGCTGCTCCAGAGGCGAGCAGCTACCAGCAACTAGAGCTGGGCCGCCGCCGCTACGAGCTCTCCAACCATTTAGGCAACGTCCTGGCTACGGTCAGTGATAAATCTTTGGGTCAAGACAGCAGCCAAACTGGACAGGCAGATTATTATTTGGCGCAGGTTTTTTCGGCAAGCCTATATTATCCATTCGGTTGGGAAATGCCTGGCCGCAAGTTTGTGAGTGGGGAGGAGTATCGTTTTGGGTTTAATGGGAAGGAAGATGACCGAGATTGGGGAATGCAAAACATTCAGGATTATGGCTTTAGGTTGTATAATCCGAGTATAGGGAAGTTTTTGAGTGTGGATCCGTTGAGTCCGGATTATCCAATGCTGACCTGTTATCAATTTGCCCATAATTGTCCGATAGCAGGAAGTGATTTAGATGGTTTAGAGTTTAAAGAAGAAGTTCAAGTTAAAACAAAAGAGCAAACAAGAACTAAAATTGAGATAAAAAATAAAAAAAGCTTAGAAAATAGCGTAAGAAGTAAATTAAGAAAGACGCCTAGGGTAAGAACAAGCCCAAAACCTTCGTTAGGCAGAGGTGGTTTTATAGATGCAGGTCTAGCAGTTATAAATTTATTTGGAAGTGGTGGTGGACGGGCAAGTAAAGATCTAGCACATGAATATGATCAGTCAGAGCATGGAGAGTTTTGGAATAAATGGCAACATTATGGTTATCCTCTTCCTCCTGCAAATGCAGAATCTTTTTTGAAATGGAAAGAAAAATGGTGGAATGAGGATGTTCCAATTGAATCCCCACGAAAGGATGATCAAGATGATGAGTACATCACATTATATCGAGGAACTGATAATTATGCTGAACAGTTAGCATATGATGATAGTGGTTTAGTCATGAGTCAAGCCGCAATTACGCAAATGTTTCAATCAAAAATATCTACGTATAAAACTGATATGCATGAAGGTCTTATAACGCATTTTGGAAGTATAGAACGTTATGCATTGGCGCATGGTGGAAGTGTTTCATTTTTAGACGGAGTTTGTGTTAATGGGGTTGATGCAGAACGAACGCTTATTTCTTTTACAGAGAATAAAAAAACTGCTCATTATTTTGGAAGTTCTAGAGGAGGAGCTTATATGTTATTTGAAATTAGAGTAAAACGAAGCGATGTAATCAAACAGCCCAATAGCAAAAATACAGAGGCTGAATATTTAGTTCCTATAGAAGTAGAACCATTAAGTGTGGAAGAGCATGGCCCTAGATAAAAGAAATTTTATGAATAAGTCAAAGTTTGCTAATCAGTTGTATTTTAATACACCAACATATCTTATAAAAGATAAAAATGATTTAGATGTTTTTTTGAACCTTGCAAAGGAAAAAGGTGCAAAACGGTTGCTTAAAAGATATTATAAGGATTTTCAAATTCTTGTTGAAATTGATTGTGTAGATGTAAGATTTTCAGAGTTTAAGAATGAAATGAAATCTTTGTATCCAATTTTTTTGTATAAAAAAAACAATAAGTTGTTTAGGTTTGCCCCCGTTAATGTAAAATGTAAAAAATGTAGTTTTGAAATTTATGGAGGATTAGTTTCTTCTTTTGATGTCCAATTGGGAATTGAAGATAAAAAACATTTTTTGAAACAACAGTCTGAATTAAAAGACGTATGTTGTCCTAGTTGTGGGATGGTGCTAAAAGGCATTAAATTTTTATTCTCTGACTTATGTCAGAATAATAAGCCTGTATTCTAGAGGCCTCCCGCCTTTGGCGGGCGCTACGTTGCGCAGCTCGCTGCTCGCTCGGCCCTGCGCGGGCTGCGCCCGCTTGGTCTGGCCTTCGGCCACCCCTGCACATCGCTAGGCCAGTCGCTTCGCTCCTTTGTGGCGGCTTTGCCGCCTGCCATTCATCGCCTAGGGGCTTGTCCCTAGGCGGTTATTGGCATTTTGTATATGAGCGGTTTATCAATTCAATGAAGAAAATATTGCGCTGGTCGATGACAAAGATAGTCTTTATCTGGAGGAGCTGCATTTATATGGCTCGGCTCGTTTGGGAATCTTGAAAAAAGCCTTAGCTTTAAGGTATCGGGATGAGTCGGGGACCGTTGGTTTGCCTGCTGGGAGTCTGCTCAAAACGGCTTTGGCGCAAAGCAGCTACCAGCAACTAGAGCTAGGTCGCCGCTGCTACGAGCTCTCCAACCACCTAGGCAATGTACTGGCTACGGTCAGTGATAAATCTTTGGGTCAAGACAGCAGCCAAACTGGACAGGCAGATTATTATTTGGCGCAGGTTTCTTCGGCAAGCCTATATTATCCATTCGGTTGGGAAATGCCTGGCCGTAAGTTTGTGAGTGGGGAGGGCTATCGTTTTGGGTTTAATGGGAAGGAGGATGACCGAGATTGGGGGACGCAAAATATACAGGATTATGGCTTTCGGTTGTATAATCCGAGTGTAGGGAAGTTCTTGAGTGTGGATCCCTTGAGTCCGGATTATCCTTGGTATACGCCCTATCAGTTTGCGGGGAATATGCCGATATCAGCAATAGATTTAGATGGACTTGAAATATTTTTTGCGGCAGATGGAAAGTATATAGATCGTTGGGGAGAAAGTATTGAGCTGCGGATACTAGAAGAATCAGATGTAGCTAATTTTGCATATGACTTACGAAGTGTAAGATTAGGGCACGCAACGGGTGAGAGAATGTTTTATTGGTCTGGAGAGGGAAGCAGTCATTTTTCGGGATCTGGCTTTTTGAGGAAGGCACTGATGAGGTTCAAAATTAGTATAAAAAATGTGATTTCTGAGGAAACTTTTGTAAACCAACACAACTACTTAAAATATAAGGTTAAAAAGGATTGTTGGGCGATGAGTGAAAAAACGGTTAATTTAAATGGGTTTTCTCCTCAAGATGAAGATGATTATTTTGAGGAAGGGGTGTACTTGAATCAGATGTATTTTGATGTATCTAAACTTGATCAAATCAAGAAGCATATAGAGGATAATGGAGGTGAGATGCTTCCAATTTCAGAAAGTCAATTAAATGGGTTTCGAGTTATTAACAGTGAATTGGAAGCTGGTCGACCACTAATTGTTGGCTTAGATGGATGGCCTACTAGCTCTAATGATATCACTGATATGACCTCAGATCACTTTATCGTTTTAACTGGGAGGGGAATTGATAAAAATGGTAAATTATATTTTTCTGGATGGGAAAATGGCTGGGGAACAGAAGCGGATGCAAAAAATGCTACTTATAATAGGTTTTATCCTCAAGCAGATGGGACCCTAAGAGGCTATACAACGGAAGATCCTAATGAGGGAACAGATTCCTTTCCTTTAAATCCTACAAAATGGATAATTACAACTATACGTAAAATGAAAAAGAATGAATAAGGGATATTTGATACTTTTAATGATTATGGCAAGCTGCTTGACTAAACCTGTAGATGGAGGCGAAGATGAAAGCCAAAAAGGACTAGATGATTCTTTAGCGGTTTTAGCAAGAAAACAAAGAAAGATTGAGGAGGCCAAGGCGTTCTATTTAAAAGACCTGCTTCTAGGAGATGATCTTAATGAAAAAGATATAGCTTCTTTATTTAAAAAAGTTCGTTCAGGTCCTATTAGTGATTCATTGAAAAATAAAATACTTCCAGGGAGAAAGGGGAATTTATCTTTGAAAGGAATGTGGCCTCTAGAGATAGGGAAGCCTGAACCCATACTAGCTTCTTTTGAATATTGGGAAGAAGAGCCCTATACTGAAATGTATTGTCTCCTTACTTACAAAAAAATGGGCGTCTAATAGATTGCTTAGCGGCTAAACACTTTAAGGAAGTGGGGGTTTTAGATACCTATTATTCATATATAACTTATGGGAGGCCTTATGTTTATGTGCACATTATGGACAGCACAAAGGAATCAGAGCGTCCGACTCCAGATGATGCTATAAAAAAAGATATTTGGCTAGTTAGCGATGAAGGGAAATTTGAGTTGAAGGAGGTACACTACATTTATAGCAAGTTAAGTGAACAATATTATGGCTTTATAAGGCGCCTATGGTAAGCATATTTTTAATGTCTTGCTAGGTTTAGTCGTTAACTTCATGAGGGTTTCAACCTGCAGCCACAGCTAGCAGGCGGCGAAGCCGCCGCAAAGGAGCGAAGCGACTTGGCCTAGGGGCCTGCAAGGGGGCCGCGCAGCGGCAGACCAAGGGCGAAGCCCGCAGGGCCGAGCAGACCTGCGAGCCCTGCAAGGGCCCGGCCGCCAAAGGCGGCAGGCCCCAAAAAAAGATAAAAAATAGTATCTTTAGACCTCGTTCTTTGAAATAAAATGAGTTCAAAATCCTTTTGGTTGGGAAATGCCTGGGCGCAAGTTTGTGAGTGGGGAGGGCTATCGTTTTGGGTTTAATGGGAAGGAAGATGACCTAGATAGGGGAACGCAAGATATTATAGATGCAAATTTAGATGTTGTTAAGTATTGGGGGGGAGCTACTAGTTGGACTCAAGATAATATGTGTCCTGAGTATCTGGATGTACTTTGGGGGCAAAAACATTATTTCGATTTGAGAATAGATTATGTAGATCAGTACCCTCAATATGGTGATGGTTGGGCATCATGGGCAAATCATTTGGGAACAATGGACAAAAACGTAGGAGTTTGGTTTGCACCTCTTGAAAGACATGTCAAGGCAACTAGACGAGACTTATATCCAAATAGCAGTAGCTATACTCCTCAGAATGGAACGGATTATAAAGTCGAAACACCTAAATAAAGTACCTGAAAAATCTTTTGGAGGAAATGGGGCAACTGGTGGATATTAAAAAAAAAGCTCTATGGGTATCATCAATATAGTTAATCAAAAAGTCCTTATATCTAGTTTTGTTTTTTCTTGGGTACTGCTACTGTTGATTTGGACATCTCTTGTTTTAAGTGTTTATGTTGAGGGCGGAAACATCTTTTCTAAGCTTATAGTTTTTTACTTAGATTGGATTGGACTATTCCAATATGCTGTAGCATTATTGTTTGTTTTTAGATACTCTCTCAAAAAGAAACTAAACTGGATTGTAGGGGGAATCCCAATGGCATTATTTTCGGTCTTTACATTTGCCTTACCTGTGTCAAATGATAATTTAGTTGATTTATCTAAAGTGATTCCTCAAAAGATGACTTTTAAAGAACTTCCTATTGAAGTAAGTAATATATTTAGAAATATTGCTAATAATAAATATTTAGGTGATGAGTTATCCTTTGGGGTATTTAGTACCAATGATACTAATATAGAAAGGTCAACCATAACTTTATCAGATGGGATATATGTTTATAGTAAACGGGGGTATAGCACGACATTGTCCGTTGGGCAGAATAGTTACTACATGGGCAATATGAGGGTTAACTACTTCGTCCTACATGAGAATGAACTTTTTTTTGATAAAGAAGTTTTTTTAATGAAAGAAAAACTCCAATCTACATCTTTTTATGTCATAGATTTAACAGAAAGATAGGCGTTCATCCGTACTAGTTCACGTCCATACTCGGCCAGTTTTGTGATACAAAAATCACAGAGCTCGCTGATTGTTTTCTAGCTTTTACATTTAATGTCTTTATCAGTGTTGTTTTTGGGGCCTCCGTTGCGCTACGCTTGCGGCGCTACGTTCGGCAGCTCGCTATTCGCTCGGCCCTGCGCAAAAAACAAGTTTTTGCTTGGTCTGCGGCTTTGCCGCACTGCCTACCATCGCTAGGCCGTTT
>NZ_JH719942.1:12577-75061 GCF_000275825.1 Saprospira grandis DSM 2844 | reverse complement strand
CCTGCGAGCCCTGTAAGGGCCCGGCCGCCGCAGGCGGCAGGCCCCAAAAAAAGAAAAATAGAAGATTTTGAGAAGAGGAGATAAAAGGACCATAAACTCCCTGCAAAAATGATTATTTTAGGGCCTGATTTTCTAAATATTACCCATGCGCGGCCTGCTTTCTTTCTCTGTTTATACTCATCTGCATATTGCCTTGGGGGCAGCCCTGCTGACCGCCAGTAGTTTTTGGCAATGGGGGCGGCCAGTAGAGGGCTGGAGTTTGCCGCTGGCTTTTTTTGCCTGTTGGTGGATTTATGCCCTGCACCGAATTTACTCGAACCGCTCGGATAAGATGAAGGCCGAGCGGCAGGAGATTTTGCAAAAATACCGTGCTTGGAATTGGGGATTGCTGCTTTTGCTGCCTGGGGTCCTGCTGTATTTGGCGAGCCAACTGCCTTTTGCCCTACTCCAATGGTTGCCTTTACCGGCCCTACTTTCCTTGGCCTATGTGCTGCCGATTTATAAGGGCTGGCGACTGCGAGATATTCCCTGGCTGAAAATTTTTCTGATTGCTGGGGTTTGGTCTTTTGTGGCTACAGTGCTGCCCGCTTTAGAATTGGGGCGGCCCATTTCGCTATACTTATTTTTTGAGCGAGCCCTCTTTATTTTATTGATTACTTTGCCCTTTGATTTGCGAGATTTGGAACAAGAAGCCAAGGCTGGGGTGCCCACTCTGGTCTCTAGTTTGGGCGAAAAAAGAAGTCGATACCTCATTGCTGCCCTAGCCCTAATTTGGTGGGGAATGCAGGCCTATACGACCCCTTTTTTTATGCTATTGGCCAGTAGTATTTGTTTACTGCTTATCTTTGTCCTACTTTCTAGAACCCATGCTCAACAAAATGATTTTTTCTTTTCTTTTTATTGGGATGGGCTTTTAATTTTGTATCCTTTGCTCATCTTTTTGTTCAAAAATCTGCGCTCATGACTATCGCTCATTTTTCTTTGCCCCAGGGACTTTCTTTGGCTCAATTTAAGGCCCAGGCCCTAAGTGTTTTTCAAGATGATCATCCTTTATTGATCCTTGATAACAATGAATTTAAGGAGGATGCTTTTCATGAAGTGGAATGGCTGTTGGGCGCAGGTGCCCGTCATCGCCTTCGGGCCGATTGTTTTGCGCCCCTAGAGGCCGCCATGAAGGCCGAGCCCAAGGCTTGGTGGTTGGGCTATTTTTCCTATGAGCTCAAAAATGATTTGGAGGACTTGAGCTCGGAGAATCCGGATCCCTTGGGCTTTCCAAAATTGGCTTTTTTTCAGCCAGTAGTTCGGATTTTGATTCGCCCCAACCAAGAAATCGAAATAGAGTCGGCTGATCCTCAGGAGGTTTGGGGGGCTTGCTTGGCCGCCCCTGCTTTGGCCCCAGAAAAGCCCAAAGAGCTGCCTGAACTGCAAGCTCGAATTAGTAAGGCCGATTATCTAGCGACCATTGCGGCCCTTAAAGAACATATTCTAGCCGGAGACATTTATGAAGTCAATTTTTGCCAAGAGTTTTTTATGCAAGGGGCCAAAATTGCCCCATTACCGCTTTATCGACGGCTGATGGATCTCAGCCCTAGCCCTTTTTCGGCCTACTATCAATGGGAAAATGAACATTTAATTTCGGCTAGTCCAGAACGCTTTTTGGCCCAAAGAGGAAGCCGATTGATCGCCCAACCAATTAAAGGAACCATTGGCCGAGGAAAAAATGAAGCCGAAGACCAAGCACTGGCCAAACGCCTAAGACATAGCGAAAAAGATTTGGCCGAACATGTCATGATTGTAGACCTTCTGCGCAATGATTTGGCCCAATCGGCAGCGCCCGCTACTGTAGAAGTGAGCGAGCTGTTTGGCATTTACGCTTTTCCCCAATTGCAACAGATGATTTCTACCGTAGAAGCCGAACGACGAGCCGATTGTAGCCCCCTGCAGGCCCTCAAAAAGGCTTTCCCGATGGGCTCAATGACCGGGGCGCCTAAAATTATGAGCATGAAAATTATTGAGCACTACGAACAGCAACAAAGAGGGCTCTACTCTGGCGCAGTTGGCTACTTTTCGCCAGAGGGAAATTCCGATTTTAATGTGGTCATCAGAAGCTTAGTTTATCAAAGCCAAAAACAATATCTCTCTTTTCAGCTGGGTGGGGCCATTGTCTATGATTCAATCGCCGAAGCCGAATATGAAGAATGCCTGCTCAAGGCTAAAGGCCTGCTCTTGGCCCTAGGGAAAAAGCTGTAACTTTTTGGTTTAAAGAAAAAATTAACCAATTGTTTGGCCTTTTAGAGCTAAATATTTATAAGTTTAGTAACTTATAGGATGCTTATCTTGATAAGCTGGAGAGTCTATTAGCCTATATTTAAATATACCGAAATATGAGCCTTAAATACAAAGAACTTTATGAGCACTATAAAAGAACTTACTTCCTGACTGAAGAAGATCTTAAACTACTCAAAGAGGCTGGAAGTCAGTTTTCTGTAGCAGATAAAGAAGCTGTTTTTCAAGAAACTATAGACTGGATGAAAAAACGAGAGCTTTTTCCAGAAGCTGTTGTGGCTGCTTTATCAGGCCATAAGGATAATATTATAACGGATCTGGTGGAAGCTAGATTTTCTCCTGAATATATCGAACGCTATTCAGAGATTCGACGAAACTTTTTAGAAACAGGAGTTAGCCTAGATGTTTTTGTAGAGCTTTTAACCAGCTTTCATGAAGGCGTGCTAAATTTATTCATCAAATATAATCCTACCGCAGTTAATTTGATCTCAGCCTACAAGAAGTTTAATCAAATTGATTTAGATATTGTAGCCAAGGAATATCGACGAAAAATACAACAAGACCTTAAAGAACAAAACGAAGCCCTACGAGAACTCTCTACCCCAGTAGCCCAAATCTGGGAAAATATTCTGCTGCTTCCACTAGTCGGATTTATCGACTCTAAGCGCTCTAAGGATGTTATGGAGGCCATGCTAGACAATATTGCCGATAAACAAGCTAAGTTTTTTATCCTCGATATTTCTGGAGTGGCTATCGTCGATACCGCCGTGGCCAATCACCTCATCAAAATGACCAAAGCCGCCCGCCTCATGGGCGCCCAATGTATCATCTCGGGCATTTCGGGCAATATCGCCCAAACTATTGTCGAACTCGGCATCGCCATTGACGAAATCGAAACCACAGGCAGTATGAAGGATGCCCTCAAATGGGCCATCAAGGAAAGCGGAAACCAACTCTAAAAGGCCCAGCTATTTTTTAGTTAGTGGAACATTTAAATAAAATAGAACTACTGCTTACCTTAAGGCAAAACACAATGACTATGCAAACGAGTAGCTCTACTTACGAACAACAATATCATTATTATAAATCGGCTTACTTCCTGACGGAAGAAGAACTAGAATCATTGCAATTAGCTGCCAATAAAATTCCTTACACCGAAAAAGAAGCTGTTTTTCAAGATGTAATTGATTGGATGAGCGAATCTAACCTCTTTCCCGAAATTACAATTACGGCTTCCATTGTCCATAAAGAAGATATTTTGGCCGATTTGGTTGGCGCCCGCTTATCTGCCGATTATATTGAACGACATACTGAAATTAGACGCAATTTTCTAGCTGCTGCTGTGAGCCTAGAATCTTTTACCCAGCTTTTGGTCCGCTTCCATGAAGGCATTACTAAGCTTTTTATTAAGCATAATGAAAATGCCCTAAACCTAGTTTTGGCCTACAAAAAGTTTAATCAAATTGACCTCGATATCCTAGCCAAGGAGTACCGGGAGAAAATGACCAATGACCTCGAAAAACAAAACGAAGCCCTACGAGAACTCTCTACCCCAGTAGCCCAAATCTGGGAAAATATTCTGCTGCTTCCACTAGTCGGCTTTATCGACTCTAAGCGCTCTAAGGATATTATGGAGGCCATGCTAGACAATATTGCCGATAAACAAGCTAAGTTTTTTATCCTCGATATTTCTGGAGTGGCTATCGTCGATACCGCCGTGGCCAATCACCTCATCAAAATGACCAAAGCCGCCCGCCTCATGGGCGCCCAATGTATCATCTCGGGCATTTCGGGCAATATCGCCCAAACTATTGTCGAACTCGGCATCGCCATTGACGAAATCGAAACCACAGGCAGCATGAAGGATGCCCTCAAATGGGCCATCAAGGAAAGCGGAAACCAACTCTAAAACGTAAAAAGGCGACCGGAACCCTCCAATCGCCTTTGCTTTATTTTTCTTGCTTCGCCATATATTTATCCAACATTCCATTGGTGGTCTGCCGCATTTTCTTTCGGAAAAAACCCGACCAACCCAGCAAATGCCCCGTCGTCCCCAAGGCTTGCTTGCTCCAACGCCAAAGGTTAAATTGATCCCGATGCTCGATAATCAACCCATCCTTAAAGCGAAATTGAGCCCGAACAATGTTGTGAACAGGCCGCCTTTTGTCGCCATACTTATAATCAGCGACCCATTTGGCCTGCCCCTTTTCCGCATCAGCCGATAACTCGCTATGCCGAATCAAAATGCTGTCTTTGCTCTGCGTCAACAACATTTCCCACATTTTTTTGGCCCGCTCGCCTTGCAAACGACCAAAAGCAGGATCTTCAAAAACAACCTCAGGATGATAACAGCTCACCATCGTCTCATAATCAGCAGCCGCAAAGGCCATGTAAAATTTGTCAATTAAGGCTTTGTTTTCCATATTCTCTTCTTTTAAGGGTAAACTGACCTGCTTTGAAGAGCCACAACTCGACAATAAAAGAAGGCCAAACAAAACTACACAACTAACTAGTAGGGGGATTCTTCTGTTCATTCCGCAAGATATCATTTTTTTTTGTTTTGGGGCCTCCGCTGCGGCTTCGCCTTGCGGCGCTACGTTTCAGGGCTCGCAGGTCTGCTCGGCCCTGCGGCCTGACGGCCTTGGTCTGCGGCTTCGCCGCCCCCTTCCACATCGCTAGGCCAGCCCGCCCTTGGCTATTCGCCTAAACCCTAAGGACGAAGTTTTGGGGCCTCATGTCTGTCGGCCTGCTCTTCATCCAAACGCTGGACCTTGGCCATAACTTGCTCACTCATCTCCACCTTAAATGCATCTAGCTTTTGAGCAATTTTTGCATCATTAACGCTCAGGATTTGGGCGGCCAAAATACCAGCATTCTTGGCCCCGTTCAAGGCCACCGTGGCCACAGGTACCCCATTGGGCATTTGCAAAATAGACAAAACAGAATCCCAACCATCAATAGAATTACTAGACTTAATCGGTACGCCAATAACAGGCAAACTGCTCAAAGAGGCAAGCATCCCAGGCAAATGAGCCGCCCCACCAGCCCCCGCAATGATTACCCCATAACCCTTTTCCCTAGCCTCAGGGGCAAACTCAAATAAACGCTGGGGCGTACGATGCGCCGAAATAATACTAATTTCATAAGGCAAACCCAATTGGTCCAAAACATGGGCAGCGGCTTGCATAACAGGCAAATCAGAATCACTGCCCATCAAAATGGCTACTTTTTTCATTCTTATCTAGCTTTAGATGCGGTGTAATCCGCGGATTTTTAATGTGTTTTTTACAAAACGCGCCTTCTCCATTAAGCGCTCCAAATTTTGATCGGTTACCGTAATATGACCCATCTTCCGAAAAGGCTTGCAGTCTTCTTTTCCATACAAATGCAAATGTACCCCCGAAAGGGCCAATACCTCTTTTAATCCCTCTAGTTTGGCCGGACCATAAAAGCCCGCTTCCCCCAATAAGTTGAGTAGGATAGAAGGGGTCTGTATTTGACTATCGCCCAAGGGCCAATCATAAATAGCCCGCAAATGCTGCTCAAACTGAGAACAGATATTTCCCTCTATGCTTTGGTGCCCACTATTATGCGGACGAGGAGCTACCTCATTGACCAATAAATTCCCCGATCGGTCAATGAAAAATTCTACAGCCAACAACCCCACCATACCCAGCTTTTCGATTAAATCTCTAGCCATCTGATCAGCTTTTTGGGCCATCTCTTCCTCAATCCTGGCCGGACTAAATAGATATTCTACCAAATTGGCCTGAGGATGAAAAATCATCTCTACCGCAGGATAAGTCCGGATCTCTCCAGAAGGAGAACGGGCCACAATAACCGCAATCTCTTGCTGAATATCTACCAGTTTTTCTAGGACCGAAGGGGCCTCAAAGGCCTTTCCCAAATCACTAGTTTTTTGCAAAACTTGTACGCCCTTGCCATCATAGCCATCTCTGCGGAGCTTTTGGACCGCAGGCAAAAAGTCTGTTTGCGCCAAAAGCTCTTCCTTATTGGCTAGCAATAAAAAATCGGCCGTAGGAAAGCCCTGCGCCCGATAGAATTCTTTTTGTTTGCCTTTGTCCTGAATCAGCTCAATAATAGCCGCCTGCGGATAAACTTCCTTGCCCTCGGCCTCCAATCGCTTGAGGGCCGCTGTATTGACTTTCTCGATTTCTATAGAAATTAAGTCGTAATCTTGCCCAAAAGCATATACCGTTTCTTCATCCAATAAATCGCCTTGGACAAAATGCTTGGCCAAAGAAGAAGCTGGCGCCTCAAGCTGACTATCCAAAATACCCATCTGAATATTAAAGTCTGTGGCAGACTGAATGAGCATGCGCCCCAATTGTCCGCCCCCTAAAATGCCTAATTTTTTTTGCATGGCCTTTTCTTTTTTTACAAAGGTAAAGGGCCAATAAAGAAGTTGCTATTTGAGGCTGTAAAATTACTATTAAGAAAAAAAACAGCAGTGGAGCGGCCTAGTGATGCGGCGGGGGGGCCGCAGGCCAGACCGAGTTTTTTGAGCGTAGCGAAAAAACGAAGGGCCGAGCAGACCTGCGAGCCCCAAAGCGTAACGCCGACGAGCGTAGCGAGGCGGAGGCCCCAAATTATTAGCCCACTAAAAACCACCAAAGACCCAAAAAACAAATAACATCTAGGGCCAAAAAGACAAACATCAGAATGCGTAAAGGCATGAGCGTAACCCAGGCGGCAGCAGTATATACTTTCTCCGATTTACTTTTGAATAGCTGAATGCGGCCCTTCATTTTATCGCAGTAAATATCGAGGCGGTCGGGCGTATAATCGGGGCTATCACGGACCTCTGGCGGCATAGCCGACAAGCTGCGGTTGGTACTGCCACCCAAAACCTTAACGGCCAAATTGCCTATCCAGTCGCCAATGGGCCAGCCCAATTTGGCCCGAATCACCTCTCGGATCGTGGGGACAAAGAGCCCCAGCCGAACCACCTGCACCCATTCTTTAAAGCTAGGGTAGTGCCGTTGGTGGGGAGGCAACTGCACTTGCCGATCGCGCATGTCATCAATAATAACCTCTAGGGTGTCGGCGGTGGCTTCATAGAGGTTTTTAGTATGGTCCATCAGGTTCCAAGCGACAAAAAAAGCGGCGGTAATCAGGCTACTGACTCCCCCCAGCAAAATGGCCAAGAGCAGCCAAACAATACCCAAAATATAGCTGATTGGCCAAACGTAGGCAATGCCCAAATAGCCCAAAATACCAATGGTCAGAATGGGCCAAAGGATAAGATGCACCATAATCGTGAAAGGGGCATCGATGTAGCCAATCACGCTATCGGCAATGACATCGGTGCGGTAGCGCTCTAAATCAATATGATAGCGCTCTTTGAGGGAGTTCTTAATCAGTTTGTGTTGGGGAGGGACCGCCATATGCTATTTTTTGTTGAGCAATGAAGATATGAAAAAAGCCAAGCTTTTTTAGCTTGGCTTTTTGAAAATAAACAGTTCTTTTTAGTCGACCGGCTGCGGTTGTAGTTGGGCATAGGCCTCGAGAACGCTTTGGGCGATCCGCAATTTATCATAATTTTGATGAATAAACTGCCGGCCATTGGCGGCCAATTCCGATAACTTATAGGGCTGCTGATAAATGGCCTTCATTTGCTGCAAAAAGGCCGTAGCATCATTGGCAATGAGGACCTCTTGACCATCTTGGGCATGAATGCCCTCTAGGCCAATGCTAGTGCTGAGGACCAGGCGGCCCATGCCCATAGCTTCCAGAATTTTGACCCGCATTCCGCTGCCCGATTTGAGGGGCACCAGCATAATTTCATATTCTTGGATAAAGGCCTGTGCCGAAGGGACTTCCCCATGCACTTTTAGGCCTTTTAGGCGTAACTTATTTAGCCAATCGGGGCTGTTTCGGCCCGCAACATGAAATTCGGCCTCGGGATGTTGGGCCACAAACTGCGGCCAGACCTCATCGAGCAGCCAGCGAAGACCTTCTATATTTGGCATCCAATCTAGAGAGCCAATAAAGCTAAACCGAATTTTTTTGGGCGCAGCAGGCAGGGGGCGCTCAGGGTATTTACTAAGGTCCAAACCAATAGGCACCACCTGAGCAGCTGTTTTTAGGCCCAAATCCTCAAAGCGCTGCAGGTCTCTGGCCGTAATGGCCAAAAAGAGATCGTAATTATTGAGTTGCTTGAGCTCATAGTCCGCTAGGCGCTTGCTCAGCAGCTGCAAATACCATTTTTTGAGCCCAAAAGGGCAGTTGTCTCGAATCCGCTCCCAGATTTCATGCTCTACATTATGCGAGCGCATAACCACTTTGGCCTTAGAATACTGCCGAATTACGGGAATATAAGGGGCCAAATAGAGGGTTTCTAATTGTACCACATCATAGTCTTTGGCCTGCAAAAGCGCTTTTAGGGCCGCCGCATAATGAGCCGACTCAAAGCGCTCTATATGGTAAGACTTATTGGAAAAAAGGTTGAGCAAAGCCGCCTTAGGATGCAAACGGTTATCAATATCCACCAGCTTCATTTTGCCATAATGCCTAAAGTTATCGGGCAGTTCTTTGATATCAAAATAGTGCTTGCTCGTGTTCATACTCAACAAATCTACCTCTGCCCCCAACTCATGAAGCGCCTGGGCCATATAGGTGATGGCCAAAGATTCGCCATCTTTTAGCGGATAAGGAAACTTTTTGCTGAGCTGTAAAATCTTCATAGATAATGCTTTTTGATAGGGAGGTAGGGGCAGTGTTAACGACTAAAGACCCAATGGAAATCGCTAGAGCGCTCTTCATCAAAGGCGTAATTTTCTTTGGCAAAACCCTTGAGGTCTTCTATTTTTTCTAATTGCTCTTGAATAATATAACGGGCCATCAGCCCTCTCGCTTTTTTGGCATGCACGGCAATAATTCGGGCTTTACCCTCTGCATTAACCTCCTTAAAATCAATTTGATAAAGGGGCTGTTCTAGGGCCTTGGGCTGTAGGGCCGAAAAATATTCTTTAGAGGCCAGATTGACAATAGGGCCCTGAGCCCGCTCATTAACGGCCTTGCTCAGTTGCTCGCCCCAAAAAGCATAAAGGTTTTTTCCTTCTGGGTTGGGCAATTTGGTCTTCATCTCTAAGCGATAAGGCAAAATGAGGTCTAAGGGACGCAGCAAGCCATAGAGGCCCGACAAAATACCCAAATGCTTCTGAGCAAAAGCCAATTCTTCTGGCCCAAAATCATCGGCCTGCAAGCCTTTGTATACATCGCCCCGAAAGGCCAAAAGGGCCTGTTTGCCAGGGTTTAGCTGCTTGGGCAGCTGCCAATCGGCAAAGCGCTGATGATTGAGCTCGGCCAGTTTATCGCTAATTTTCATCAAATGAGCAATATCTTCTGGCCCATAATCAGCCAAAATGTCAATCAGTTTGGCCGATTGGGTTAAAAAATCGGCTTCCGTAAAATTACTAATGTTGCTAGGCGAAAAGTTCAGCGTTTTGGCTGGAGAAAGCAAGATGTACATGCTGTGCTATTGTTTTTTATTCTGACGATATGAATTTTCTGAAGGTTGGAAGGGGATGTTTTTGGGGCTGCCCCTTCGCCTTTGGCTCGGGTCGGGCTATGTCGCAGCTCGCAGGTCTGCTCGGCCCTGCGTTTTTTTTCGCTACGCTCAAAAAAACTGGGTCTGGCCTTCGGCCACTGCTTTCTATCCCTCAGCCTGCGGGCGCTTTGCGCCCTGTCTGCCGCAGTTTGTTTAGTGAATGAGCTGGGCATCTTTGCCCGCCGCTGAAGTTTGGTAGTAGGCTTTGGGGGGATAGCCCATGAGGTTGTAGGGAAACTGAATAACAAACTGATTGTATTGGCCGACCTTTTCGTTGTACTTTCGTTTTTCTACGGCAATGCGATTTTCGGCCCCTTCAATTTGGATTTGGATATCTCGGTAGAGCTGGCTTTTTTGGTCTAGGCCTTGGAGCAGCGCATTAATTTTTTGGCTCAGCTCGGCTTGTTGCTGGGCATATTGGGCCAAATCACTTTGGTTGAGCTGGCTTTCTAGGGCTTGGATTTCGGCCAATTTGGCTTGGCTTGTATTTTCTTCTCTAGACAAAAGCTGTCCTAATTTAGGGACCAAATCTAGCCGCCGCTGATAGACATTTTCTACCTGGGCCCATTGTTTTTGTACTTCTTGTTCTTCTTGCAAAACAGCCTGTCGGCTACTAAAATAATAGAAGTTGAGGCCTAGGCCCAAAAGCAGAAAAATGCCCGCAAAAAGGCCCAAGCGCAGCCATTTTCCTCTTTTTTGCTTTTGCTCACTATCCTTAATCGTTTTCATCAGCTCAATGCTAGCGCTATCGAGTTGGGGATCATTATTGAGCAGTACCCTTTGGGCGTATTCTTGGGCGGCCAAGAGGTTTTCTTTTTTGCCTGTTTGGGCAAACTGCAGCTGATGAGCTTGGGCCAAATAAAAAAGGGCCTGTTCGGCTAGGGGGTTAATATTGACGGCTAGTTGTAGGGCCTGAATGGCCGCAGGGAAATTGGCCACCGCAATATGTTGCTGCCCAACTTTGGTTTGTTGGCGCACCGTATTTTGGGCCTCCTGCCAGTCTGATTCAGAAAGGCCGATGCTCTCGGCAATTTCCTTGAGCTCGGCAAGATTGAGGGGCGCTTCTTGTTTTTTGGCTTGCAGGGCAAGCAGTTGCTCTACGTATTTTTCGAGTAGAACAGATTGTTGTTCCTTGGCCATAGCGTGATTGTTTTTTGCAAGATATGGATTTTTTAGCTTTTCAAGGGGAGCCCTAGGCCCAAAAAGGACCAAAGGCGGGCAAGGCCCGCCTAGGCGCGCAGCGCCCGGCTGAGGGATGGGCAGCAGGGCCGCGAAGCGGCAGACCCAGCCGCCAAAGGCGGCGCAGGGCCGAGCAGACCTGCGAGCTGCGACAACCAGCCCCTATAGGGGCGCCAGTTCGATGACCAACGGGAATAAACAGCCCGACCCGCCTTTAGGCGGGGCAGCCCCAAAAAATCAAAAAGCTTTGCAATATTAAGATTTTTATAATAACTTTAGGTAGTTAACTAAAACCAATGTTCCCATGTACAAAAAGATGATCCCCCTGGCCTTTTTGGGCCTATTTTTGGCCGCCTGTGCTGGCGAGGCTGAAACAGCAGCGACAATTAGTGAAAGTTCGATGAAAACAGAGGAGGCCGCTGATCCTTATGCGAATTTGGAGGCGCCAGAAATTCCCAAAACAGAGCCAAGACCCAAGCTGCAACATAAGGCGGTGGGCCAGCATTATTCGGTGGCCTATGCTTCTACCGAAGACAATTACTACTTTTTTGATGATGGCCGCTTTGTTTATGCGAGCAGTTCGGAGTATAGCCCCTCTATACTCACTGGTGATTGGACCGCCGAAGGGCCAAAAATTAGCTTTAAGAATGTGGTCCATTATTATGGCAAACCGACCGGAAACATGATTCCGCCCTGTGGCTCTGTTTGCACCTATGATGATTATGGCATGCGAGTAGAAAAATACAGCCAAGGCGTAGACCCTATAGACATTGATATGGGCCTAGGCGATGAATTTCCCTTTGAGGTTTCTCCACATGAGCGAAAAAGCTCTGATATTCACGCTTTTTTGCGAGCCGCAGATAGCAAGCGAACATACCTAGAGGTTTCTGAGCGGCCCTTGCAACCCTCCGAATTGAAGGATAAAACAGCGGAAGAGCTGCGTTTGATGCGCAATGAGGTCTTTGCGGCCTATGGCTATAAGTTTAAGGATGAGGCCCTAAAAAAACATTTTCGCAACCAAGGGTTTTATAGCCACTCTTCTGATGTAAATGCCTTTTTGAGTCCTTTGGAGAAGGATAATATTGCCTTGATTAAGAAGGTGGAAGCCATTAAGAAGAAATAAGTTAAAATCTAGATAAAAGATGCACAAAAAGATGATCCCCCTGGCCTTTTTAGGCCTATTTTTGGCCGCCTGTGCTGGCGAGGCCGAAACAACAACGACAACAACAAGCAGCGAAAGCCTTGTACAAACAGAGACAGCCGCCGATCCTTATGCCCATTTGAAGGCGCCCGAACTGCCCAAAAAAGAACAAGGGCCAAAGGTAGCGCATGAGGTGGTGGGCAAACATTATGCAATGGCCTATGCCTCTACCTTTGAGAGTTACTACTTTTTTGATGATGGCCGTTTTATCTATACCGTAAATTCGGATTATATTCCTTCTGTCAAGACTGGTAACTGGACGGCCCGGGGCAATAAAATTAGCTTTAAGCCAGATGCTCATTATTATGGTAAGCCAAATGGACCAATAATTCCGCCCTGCGGCTCCATCTGTACCTATGCGGATTACATTATGGAAATGAAGAGCTCCAGCAGCGCTATAGACCCTATAGATATTAAAGAGGGACAGGGCGAGGAACTGCCCTTTGAGGTCTATGAGCATGAGCTGAAAAGTTCTGATATTCATGCTTTTTTGCGTGCAAAGGATAGCAAGCGAACATACCTAGAGGTCTCTAATAGGCCCTTGCAGCCCTCGGAGCTTAAGAACAAAAGCTTGGAAGAACTGCGTTTGATGCGCAATGAGGTCTTTGCAGCCTATGGCTATAAGTTTAAGGATGAGGTCCTAGGCGCGCATTTTAAAGCGCAGGGATTTGAAAGTCACTCTTCTGATGTAACCGCTTTTTTGAGTCCCTTAGAAAAGGATAACATTGCTTTGATTAAAAAAGTGGAAGCGATTAAGGCAAAATAAACGCTTATTTCAGAGATATGCTTATTTTTGGGCTGGTCTGCTTCTTGCGGGCCAGCCTTTTCTTTATTGATCCCAGTAGATTCAAATTCGCCTACTCCTAATGCCGAAGATGCAAGCCTTTTTTCGCAAGTACCTCAGCCTCTTGATGTACAGCTTTCCTGTTCAGCTCCTGCTCCTGCACTTTAAAAGCCAACTGCTCTTTTTGCTCCTTTGGCTCTTTTTGTTTGGGGTATTGGCGGGGCAATTGGGGAGCAGTATGGGCTTTCGGTACTTTATGCTAGACCCAGAATATATGGGGCGGGTGAGTTTTTGGAGCTTTTTTATTATTGGCCTAACCCTGGGTATGTTTTATATGGCCTGGAACAGCACGACTTATATATTATATAGCCCTAAGTTTCCCTTTTTGGCCTCTTTGTCGCGCCCCTTTGCCAAGTTTAGCCTCAATAATTTTGCTTTGCCAGGCCTGTTTATCCTTTATTATTTGGGGAGCCTGATTCATTTTCAGTGGTACAATGAGTTTGCCGATGAGTACAGCCTGATTTACTATTGCTTGGGCCTTATTTTGGGCTTTTCGAGCCTTATTTTTCTTAGTCTTTTATACTTTCGCTGGACCAATAGCGAGCTGTATTTTTTGCAGCAAAAACAACAGTTAAAGCTTTCGGCTCCGCTCAAAGCACTCATTTTGCGCAAAAATGAGCGCATGCTGGCCGAGGCCAAGGCCAATCCTTACGTCAATGCCTTGCGAACCGATTATTATTTGACGGAGCGCCTGCGTTTTCGCCCCACCCGCTCGGTAAAACACTATGATTTTAAGCTACTGGAGCAAATCTTTAAGCAAAATCACGCCAATGCCCTGCTTATTCAAAGCCTAAGCATTACAGCTCTTATTCTCATGAGCGCCTTTGTGGATGTTCCTCATTTTCGGATTCCCACGGCAGCTAGTGTGCTCATTTTGCTTTCGGTGCTCACTACCTTTTTAGGGGCGCTCAGCTACTGGCTAAATGCTTGGCGCAGCCCGGTGTTGGTCATTTTGCTCTTGCTAACCAATTCTTTGCTCAAAGATGGTTGGCTGAGCTATGAAAATGCCGCCTATGGTATGGACTACAGCAAAAAGGCCCGCTACAATTATGCGGTTTTAGATAGCCTTGCCCGGCCCGAGCAAATGATTGCGGACAAAAAACATCAGTTGCAGATTTTAGAAAATTGGCGCAAGCAGTTTCCTAAGGGCCGCTTTTTGCGCAAGCCCAAACTCATCTGTGTAGCCGTGAGCGGAGGCGGACAACGGGCGGCAGTCTGGAGTATGCATGTGCTCCAAGAAATTGAAAAGCGCCTAGAGGGCAAGCTTATGCCGCATACGGTCCTGATGACGGGCGCTTCTGGAGGCATGTGGGGCTCGGCCTATTTCCGAGAGCTCTATTACCAAAAACAATTGGGCCGAGAGGTTAACCCACTCGATAGCAATTACTTGCTCAATGTAGGCAAAGACCTTTCTAATGCGCCCATGTTTACCTTTTTGGTCAATGATGCCTTTGTGCCTTGGGTCAAACGAAAGGTAAACGGCTATACCTACAAACAAGACCGAGGCTATAGCTGGGAGCAACAGTTTATAGAAAATACAGAGGGCCTAATGAACCGCAATTTAGGGGATTATATGGAGCCCGAGTTTAATGGCCAAATTCCCATGATGATTATTAGCCCCATTATTATCAATGATGGCCGCTACCTCTATATCTCGCCCCAACCCCTGAGCTACATGATGCGGCCCGCCTTTGTCAAAGACTATGCAGAGGTGGATGCCGTAGATTTTGGGGCCCTTTTTCAAGAACAAAATCCATATAATCTGCGCTTTTGCTCGGCCCTGCGAATGAGCTCGACCTTTCCCGTGATTTTCCCAAATGTTCAACTGCCCTCTACCCCCGTCTTAGAGGCCATGGATGCCGGCTTTAGAGATAATTATGGGGTAGAAACAGCCCTGCGCTTTTCGGCCAATTTTAAAGAATGGATCAAGAAGAATACCTCTGGGGTGCTCGTTATCTCAATCCGAGGAAACGAAAAGGTGGAGCCCATTGAGCAGGCCGAGCGCCCCGGCCTAGGTAGCACCATTTTTAGCCCGCTTTCTGCCGTCTTCGATGTGGGCAACCTCCAAGATTATCAGCAAGATGCTATGCTGGGCCAATTGCAGGCCCAAATGGGAGAGGAGCAACTCGATATCGTCCGCTTTGTGTATCGCCCCACCACCCTAGAACAAAAGGCTTCCTTGAGCTTGCACCTAACGGCCAGAGAAAAACTAGATATCCTCTCGGCAATCCTCCTGCCCGCCAATCAAGCCGCCCTCGACCGCCTAGATGAAATGGTCAAATAGCTAGGCCCTTAGGTAAATAACCCATTTTTAGGCATTAGGTAATCTAAAGAGAAAATAACTGTATGCCCGCCCTATCTTTGTCCCAGACAAGATAGAAATAACTTGTCTTCCAATTAAGTTTGGGGTAAATCATGGGGATTAAACATTAGAACTCACTAGAGTTCTGTAGCAAGTAGCTTGGGGAAGCTGCTTGCTTTTTTTTTGGGGCTGCCCCGCCCGCCGGGCGGGTCGGGCTGTGCCGTGGCTCGCAGGTCTGCTCGGCCCTGCGCGGGCTGCGCCCGCTGGGTCTGCGGCTGCGCCGCACCACTTTCCATCCCTCAGCCGCGGGCCTTCGGCCCTGTAAAACCGCAAAATTATGCACCCTGAAGGGATTTGAAACTTTCAGATTGCTCCTTTCCCGCCGCAGGGGAGCAGTTTTTTATTGCGAATCCGCTTTTGCAGGCTACAACAGCCACTCTTTTTCTGCAAATAGGTTCTTGTTAGTTGCAGGGACCGCTTTTTTATTGCGGACAGGCTCTTGTCAGTTGCAATACCCACTTTTTCAGTAAGAACAGGCTCTTGTCGCCCAAAGCGAAGGGTTCCTATTCGGCCTAGCGATGTGTAGCAGTGCGGCGCAGCCGCAGACCCAGGCCGTCAGGCCGCAGGGCCGAGCGAACAGCGAGCTGCGCAACGTAGCGCCCGCCGCAGGCGGGAGGCCCCAAAACATCATTGAGCTGCGACAACAAGGACTTTAGTCCGCAGTTCGACGACCGAAGGGAGTAACCGCCGCCTGATAATATCAGCGGAGGCCCCAGAAAATCAAAAACTATATCTAATAAAATAGATTATGGAAAGCGAAAAAAAAGATTTGGCGCTGAAAAATGACTAAAAAAATGTATTTTCGCAACGACTAGAATAGAGCACCTCAGGCAAACATTATTTGTTCTGGGCTGCTAAACACTTTTTTTCATTGCAAAAATTTAGCGTATCCTATGGCATTCGACATTGATATGATCAAAGCAGCTTATGCTGCTTTACCCAAAAAAATTGAGGCTGTGCGCGAACGTTTGGGCCGTCCGCTCACGCTAACCGAAAAAATTCTTTACACTCACTTGGATCAAGCTTCTCCTTTGGAAAATTATGGCCGGGCCAAGGATTATGTATTCTTCTCTCCCGATCGAGTGGCGATGCAAGATGCTACTGCCCAAATGGCGCTTTTGCAGTTTATGATGGCAGGCCGCGACAAGGTGGCGGTACCTTCTACTGTACACTGTGATCACTTGATTCAGGCTAAGGTGGGTGCAGGCAAAGATTTGGAAGTGGCCAACGACAAGAACGAAGAAGTATATGACTTCCTTAGCGCTGTCTCTAATAAATATGGTATTGGTTTCTGGAAGCCAGGAGCGGGTATCATTCACCAAATTGTTTTGGAAAACTATGCCTTCCCCGGCGGGATGATGATCGGTACCGACTCTCATACAGTAAATGCTGGTGGTTTGGGTATGGTGGCTATTGGTATTGGTGGTGCCGATGCCGTAGACGTAATGGCTGGCCTCCCTTGGGAGCTTAAAATGCCCAAATTGATTGGGATAAAATTAACGGGTAAATTGGGGGGCTGGACTTCTCCCAAGGATGTTATCCTCAAAGTAGCAGGTATTATTGGTGCCAAAGGCGGTACTGGTTATATCGTAGAGTACTTTGGTGAAGGTGCCGAGAGCATGTCTTGTACCGGTAAAGGAACCATCTGTAACATGGGCGCTGAAATTGGAGCCACTACTTCTACTTTTGGTTATGATGCTTCTATGAAGCGTTATCTAGAGGCTACTGGCCGTGCCGATGTAGCTGAATTGGCCGAGGGCGTAAAAGAACATCTTACTGGTGATGCTGCTGTTTATGCAGATCCTAGCCAATACTTTGATCAAGTGATTGAAATCAACTTGACGGAGTTGGAACCCCACCTTAATGGTCCTTTTACTCCCGACCGTGCTTGGCCTATTTCTGAATTTGCCAAAGCCGTAAAAGAAAATGACTTCCCTTCAGTATTGTCTGTAGGTCTAATTGGTTCTTGTACCAACTCTTCTTATGAAGATTTAAGCCGTGCGGCCTCTGTGGCTCGTCAGGCTGCTGCTAAAAACCTTAAAGCTAAGGCTGAATTTACCATCACTCCCGGTTCAGAGTTGGTTCGCTATACTGCGGAGCGCGATGGTTTGCTAGACAATTTTGAGGAAATCGGAGGTATGGTTTTGGCCAATGCTTGCGGTCCTTGTATTGGTATGTGGGACCGTGTTGGTGCCGAGAAAAAAGAGAAGAATGCTATCATTCACTCTTTCAACCGTAACTTTGCCAAACGTGCCGATGGCAACCCCAACACCCAAGCTTTTGTAGCTTCTCCTGAGTTGGTAACAGCCATGACGATCTCTGGCAATATGTGCTTCAACCCCCTCACAGATAAATTGACCAATGAGAACGGCGAAGAAGTAATGCTCGATCCTCCCACAGGTGTTGAGCTTCCTCCCAAAGGTTTTGAGGTAGAAGATGCGGGCTATATTACTCCTGCCGAAGACGGTTCTGGAATCAATATAACCGTAAACCCCAAATCTGATCGTCTACAATTGCTTACGCCCTTTACGCCCATCCAAAAAGAGGAAGTAACTGGCATGCGCTTGTTGATCAAAGCCAAAGGGAAATGTACTACCGACCATATCTCTATGGCTGGTCCTTGGCTAACTTACCGCGGTCACCTAGAGAATATCTCTGGCAACTGCTACATTGGTGCGGTAAACTTCTTCAATGAAGAAACCAACAAGGTAGCTAACTACGCTGAAGGTGCAGCAGCCAACTACATGGCCGTTCCCGATTCAGCCAAAACTTATCAGAAAAAAGGTATCGGCACCATCGTTTTTGGTGAAGATAACCTAGGAGAAGGTTCTTCTCGTGAGCATGCGGCTATGGAGCCCCGTTTCTTGGGCGTTAAGGCCGTTGTGGTAAAATCTTTTGCCCGTATTCATGAAACTAACCTGAAGAAGCAGGGAATGTTGGCCCTCACTTTTGTGAATCCTGCCGACTATGACTTGGTTCGCCAAGATGACCTGGTGAGCATCACTAACTTTGAGACCTTTGCTCCTGGCAAAACCCTCAATATCGAGCTTAAGCATGCAGATGGTACCGTGGATAACATCGAGGTACAGCACTCTTACAATGCACAGCAGATTGAGTGGGTGAATGCAGGTTCTGCCCTCAATAAAATCCGTGAAGAAATTGCCAATGCCTAGGCATTAAGCAGTTTTAGGAATATAAAAAAAGCAACTGCTCCTCTTGAGGGGTGGTTGCTTTTTATTTTTTTGGGGCCCGCGGCCAGCAAGCTGGCCGCCGCTATGCTTCGGGGCTCGCTGTTCGCTCGGCCCTGCGGGCTCCACTTCGTTTCGCCCTGGGTCTGGCCTTTGGCCACCCGCTCCGCAGCGCTGGGCCGGGGGGCGGCTTCGCTTTTGGCCAGGGGAAGAAGATTAAGGGAATTTTAAAAAAGCTAGAGCCATCATTTTAGGGAAAAAACAAAGGGAAAAGTTATATTTGCGATTCGTATTATCACAAGATCTGATTGATGAAAAACCTTGAACAGCTAAAATCCTCTATGCAAGAGGTCATCGAGCGCTTAGAAACAGAGCGAAAACGACAATTGTCTAATTTTAAGCTTATTCAAAAGCTACTCGTTATTCCCGTTGTCTTATTTGTTGCTGCTGCGGCAAGTATGCTTATTATTCCCCAGTTTTGGTATTTGGCCATTGCCCTGATGGTGGGTGCCTCTGCACTTTTGGGCTGGATGTATGTGCAACAACTCCAAAAGCCTAAACAGCTGTATAGAGAAGAGTTCAAATCACAGTTTTTTAAGGAAATGGTGGCCAACTTCTATCCCAGCATGCACTATCAGCCCAATAACTATGTACCCAAGGTAGATTTCTACAAAAGCCATCTTTTTCATGGCAAAGCCAATGAAGGCTATACCGGAGAAGACTACTTTTCTGGGGTGGTGGTTGGCATGAATATGCGCTTTTCAGAGGTCAATGCTCAACAGCTGGTGGGCAAAAATGAAGTGACCCTCTTTAACGGGATCTTTATGGTCTTAGATATTGAAACCCAACTAAAAGGCGCCACCTTTATCGTTCCCGACAACTATGAACAGTGGTTGGGCCAATTGGCCGTTAAAATTCAGGACCAACTGGATGTGCTTCGAGAGGGCGATCTGCTCCACCTTGACAATGCTCCAGAATTTGAGAATAAATTTGCTATCTATTCTACCAATACCTCAGAAGCAAAAATGATCCTTACCCAAGAACTCATCAACTCTGTGCTTTGGATCCGAGAAACCTTTGAAAGCCAAATTTCTCTGGCCTTCCAAGATCAACAACTCTACATTGCAATCCCCTTGAGCCATGAACGCCTCTTTGAGCCAGAACTAAACAAAAGCCTTACAGCTGACAATGAAATGCTGCAACGCATCTTTGCCGAGCTAAAAAGCTGCTTTGACCTGATTCATAAGCTGCCCCTAGACCAACTCCGAAAAACAAAGAATTAAGGGCTTGCCCTTAAAATAAGGCCTTGGCCTAACTAATTGTCCCACATGGTACGTTAAACCTATGTGGGACAATTTTTGTTGAATCCCTAGCCAAAGGCTATCAGCTGTTCGTTTTCTACTAGCCACTTCTTTATATAATATGGCTATAGCCAATAAATGGCTAAACTTGTCAGTCTGGTCACTAAAAAAAGAAAACTTTTTCCCTAGTTTGACCTTAAACGCTCTAACTATTATCTATGAAGCAGCTTCTCTTATCATCGCTTTTTCTCCTCAGCAATTTGTCTATGCTCTGGGCAACACATAACCGTGCAGGAGAAATTACTTACCGCCAAACTGGTCCCCTCAGTATTGAGGCCACTATTGTTACCTATACAAAGATTAGTGGACAGTCTATTCATGCCGACCGCACCGAGCTCGACCTAAGCTGGGGAGATGGTACTTCCTCTACGGTCTCTCGAGATTATTTTGTCATGCTACATCAAGATATTCGTAAGAATGTCTATACGATCACCCATAGCTACCCCGGCCCCAACCCCGGTGGCCAACCTTATGTAATGGGCATGCAAGACCCTAACCGAAATGCCGATATTCTCAATGTAAATAATGGAAACTCGGTAAATGTGGCCTTCTATGTGCAAACAGAGGTGTTCCTTTTTCCCACTTCTATTTATGGCAATAATAACTCGCCCATCTTACTGGAGCCTCCAATCGATTTTGGGGTGGTGGGCCAAATTTTTCAACATACGCCCAATGGCTACGACCCCGACGGAGATAGTGTGGCCTACGAATTGGTGACCTGCCTGAGCGATCTCAATAATCCGGTCCCCGGCTTTTTGCCCGTAAACGCTATTGGTCCAGGCGCTAATAATAATTATACCTTTGACCAACAAACGGGGCTTTTTACTTGGAATACCCCAAGGGTAGCTGGAGAATATAATATCGCTATCCTCGTTAAGTCTTACCGAAATGGCGCTTATTTAGGCGGTATCATCCGAGATATCCAAATCGAAATTAGAAATGCCCAAAATACCCCGCCCGAACTACAAGTGCCCGAGGAAATTTGTGTGGAGGCTGGCGAACTCATCGATTTTGATGCCATCGCCTTAGATAGCGATATCCCCGTTCAACCCATTACGCTAACGGCTACGGGTGGTCCTCTAGAATTGACCAATGGGGCCGCTACCTTTAGCAATACTACCGGTTTTACACCCGTTTCTAGCCGCTTCCGCTGGCAGACCAACTGCGACCACATCCAACAGCAGGCTTGGCAGGTTGTCTTCAAGGCTAGAGATTCTTTGATGACCAATAATGGCCTAGATGCTTCTTTGGCTACCTTTAAGGTGCTGCGCATTAAGGTGGTGGCCCCTCCGGTCCAAAACTTACAGGCTACGGTTAGCCCTGGCCAAGTGGACCTCAGCTGGGATGCGCCCTATCTTTGCGAGAGTTCTGCAGGCTTCCTAGGCTTTTCGGTCTGGCGCAAATCTAGCTGCGATAATACCGAACTAGATTCTTGTACGCTTGGCCTGCCCGGCTTGGGCTATACCCAAATTAACTTTGGGGCCTTGGTCACTACAGCCGCAGCTTCAGGGAGCTTTGAGTTTAGCGACCCCAATGTGCAGTCTGGCGGGATTTATAGCTATCGAGTTTTAGCCGAATTTGCGACCCCCGTTCCTGGAACCAGTAACTTTTTGGGGCCTGTCTCTGGCCGTAGCTCTGCCGAGCTTTGTGTGCAAATGGCGCAAGACCTTCCCCTAATGACAAATGTAGATGTAGAAAGTACCAATTTGGCCAATGGCGATATCTTGGTCCGCTGGGCCAAACCTAGAGCTACTGAACTAGATACCAACTTTACGGTGCCGCCTTATCGCTACGAGCTCTTCCGCTCAGAAGGCCAAAATGGCGCTAATTTTCTGTCTACCCCCGTCTTTAGCTCCACTAACTTTAATAGCTACTCGGCCCTAGCCGATACGATTAGCTTTTTGGATACAGGACTGAATACCGAGGAAAATGCCTACTCTTATCGGGTCGCTTTTTATGCCAATGGCGATACGGTTGGCGCCAATAGTCTGGCCTCTTCTATCTATCTCACCATAAACGCCACGGACCAAACCAATGAGCTAGTCTGGACTGAAAATGTGCCTTGGTCCAATACGGAGTATGTCGTTTTCTTAGAAACTCCCACAGGCAGCAATAGCTACACGGTTCTGGATACCGTCAGTACAACAACTTATGTACATGAGGAGCTAGAAAATGGAGAAACCTACTGCTATTATGTAGAAAGTATAGGTAGTTACGGCATTCCCGATGTCTTTTCACCTTTGCTCAATAAATCGCAGCGGGCTTGTGGCTCTCCGCTAGATACCCTGGCTCCTTGTCCGCCTATTGCGGTGGCGGCGCTTTCGGGCTGCGAGGCTTTTAATGATGATTCTAACAAGGAAAATCGCGGACTTTGCGAGGGCTTTATCCGAGAAGAAATCGATATGGCCAATACCATTAGCTGGCAGCGGCCTACAGATAGTTGTGGGCTCGATATTGCTGCTTATCGCCTTTATTTTGCTCCCTATTGTGATAGCACGGCCTATGAATTGGTGGCCGAAATTACAGATCTTAGCGATACCTTCTTTATCCACCAACCTACCGATTATAATTTAGCGGGCTGCTATTATGTAAGCACTATAGATTCTGTAGAGGCCAATGGGGGCGGCAATGAGAGTGTACCTAGTGCAGTGGTCCAAAGCGATAACTGTCCTTTCTATGAGCTGCCCAATGTCTTTACGCCCAATAATGACAATGCCAACGACTTCTTTGGTCCTTGTTTGCCTAGCCGTTATATTGAGGCCGTAGATTTTAGAGTCTTCAACCGTTGGGGCCAAGAGGTGTTCCGCACGGAAGATCCCGCCATCAATTGGGATGGAAAGGACCAGCAGACGGGCCAAGACCTAGCCGAAGATGTGTATTATTATACTTGCAAATTGCAAATCAATTGTATGGATTGCGATAAGGTGGCCCCACTTAAGGGCGTAATTCACCTGATCCGCAATGCCCGATAGCCTAAGTGGATTTACTTATCTTTTAATAGCTCTAGCGAAAGTTAGGGCTATTTTTTTGTCTTTTTTTTGGGGCCTGCCGCGGGCCCTTTTTACTGTAGGTTGAAACCTACAGCAAGAGTGGTATTGCTTCGCAATGACTTATAAATGAGGGTTAAAACCCTCATGAATTGAACTTTTGGGCGATCCTTTAGAGAGCAAGGCCAGTTATATCAGCAGTGGAGGCCCTTTAGGGCTGACTCCATTAGATTAGCCTAGGGGCTTGTCTCTAGGCGATGAATGGCAGGCGGCGAAGCCGCCGCAGGCCTAGCGATGCGAAAGGGGGCGGCCTAGCCGCAGACCAAGGCCTTTAGGCCGCAGGGCCGAGCGAATAGCGAGCCCTGAAGCGTAGCGCCGCAGCTTTGCTGCGGAGGCCCCAAAAACAAAAAAAGCCCCAGCAAAAGCTGAGGCTTCTAAAATTAGTTGAGTAGGATTAGAATAAATTCATAATTAGGAGGAAGAAAGCGATGATCACGACTAGGCCAAAGAGCCAAAGGAAAAAGTGGTTTCTTCGGCCTTTGTGGGCGGCTTCTACCTGGATGGGAGAAAACTGCTCTCCGGTCCAGAACTGGGCTAGCAACCATTTGTAGCGGTTGGCCAAGAGCAGACAGGCGGGCAAGAGCAGCAGGGTAACCACCGTGGCCACCAACAAACCAAAGGCCACAGAAATAGCCATAGGAATGAGGAACTGCGCTTGGAAACTAGTTTCTAGCATGAGTGGGCCGAGTCCCAAGACGGTTGTTAGGGTGGTTAGTACAATAGCCCGGAAGCGAGAGCGGCCTGCTTCAAAGGCGGCCTCCATGGGTTCTAGGCCCTCTTTGATAAAGTTATTGTAGGCCGAAACGAGGACCAGGGCATCATTGACCATAATTCCGATCAGAGCGATAATTCCGAGCACCGAGAAAAAGCTAATTGGCGCATCCAAAAACCAGTGTCCCCAAATGACACCAATCAGTCCGAAGGGAATCATGGCAAAGACAATCACTGCTTGGCCGATAGAGTTGAAGGTAAGGGCCACGATGATAAACATCAGGATAAGGATAATGGGCAAGACCTGTTGGATAGAGTTGGCGCTCTTCATTTGCTCCTTATTTTGGCCTTCAAAAGTGAACTCTACGGTAGGGAACTGCGCCTCTAGGCGGGGGGCTATTTTCTCTTTAATTTCTGTAGTGATATCAGAAACGGAGACCTTTTTATTGGCAATATCGGCTTCTACCTTCACCTCTCTTTTTCCGTCTAGGTGTTTAATGCTCACCACCCCGCGTTCAACCTTAAAGTTGGCAATTTCGGAGAGGGGAAATTCGCGGCCATCGGCAAAGCGGATGCGCATATTTTCTAGCTGTCCGATATTAGAGCGGTCTTCTGTTTTGTAGCGCACCCAAACGCGGACCTCATCTCGGCCTCTTTGTAGGCGTTGGGCTTCGGCACCAAAGAAACCGCCACGAACTTGGGCCAGCACCTCTTGTAGATTAAGGCCTAATTGGCGGCCTTTATCATTGAGTGAAACATTGACTTCTCGGAGGCCGGGTTGGTTGTCATCCAAAACATCCTTAAGTCCTTCGATAGCATTGAGCTCTTTTTTGAGGGCCTCTACGGCTAGGTCCAGATCCTTAAGATCATCGCCTAAAACCGCCACCGAAACGGGCTTGCCAAAGACCGAACTACTTCCATAAGAGAGGCTTTCGGGGCCCATGAGCTGCCCTACTTTTTTGCGGATAGCATCTTGAATTTCGAGAACGGGGGTAGCGCGTTGCTCGCCATCCATTAGCGTAATGGCGAGTTTACCATTGTAGCTAGCGGGACCCACACTGCGCTCAATTTTCTCAATAATATCTTTGCCATCTTCTCTTTGGGCTTTATAATCTTCATTGACCTCCCAAGCTTTTTTCTCGATATAAGTAAGGAGTTCATTGGTACTTTGTTCTCGCGTTCCGGCAGGCATAGTCAGCGTCACATCTACATTATCGCGCTCAATGAAAGGGAAAAAGGTGGTTTTGACCAAGCCCCCACGGACTGCTGCAACAGATAGAATCATCAGGCCGAGCAAAACGGCCACGGGCAAACTTCTTTGTAGGCCCGTTAGGCAAAGCCGAAGAACAGGGGCGAAAAGACGGTCTCTCATCCAGCCCATCAGGGCATCCATGCCTCCAATTAGGCGGTCAAAAAACTGCTCAAAAAGCGTCTTTTTGGCATCTCTGGCCATAGCTCTAGAGTGCGCCAAGTGGGCAGGTAAAATGAGCATGCCTTCCACCAAAGAGAAGATGAGCGTCATGATCACGACAAAGGCCATATTGCCAAAGATATCTCCAATTCGGCCCTCAATAAAGAAGAACATAGAGAAGGCGACTATGGTGGTTAAGATGGCTGAAATTACAGCGGGTAAAACCTCCATGGTCCCTTCTAAGGCGGCTTGGTTTCGGTCCATTCCTTGCTCATATTTGGCATAAATATTTTCGCCAATTACAATTCCGTCATCTACCAGAATACCAATTACGAGAATCATCCCAAAGAGCGAGACGACATTGATGGTCAAATCGGCAGAGCTACCAATAATAAACATACCGGCAAAGGAAATGGGAATCGCCGCGGCCACCCAAAAGGCAATGCTCCAGTGCAAAAAGAAGCCTAGGGCCAAAAGGACCAAAATGAAGCCGATCACCCCATTTTCTACCAAGAGGTCAATCCGTTGCTGCAAGGTCACCGAACCATCTCGGATCGTTGTGGCCCGAATAGGGCCTGCTTGTTGGTTGTATTCATCGACATAATTGCGCAGGTATTCGGCAATGGTCAAAAGGTCCTCTTCATCAGTATTTTGAATGGTCACCACCACCGATGTTTCCCCATTCATAAAGCTGCGCTCGGGGTCATCGGCCCATTGATCCTCAATATCGGCCAACTGATAGAGGTAAATAATCCCTCCATCGGCTGTATTCCGGACCGGAATATTCTTCAGCTCTTCAGCATAATAGCCTTTGTTTCGGGCTCGCACCAAAAGCTCTTCTTCTTGGCCCTTGATGCTTCCCCCAGTAATTTCTAAGTTACTGGCTTGTACTGCTGCGGCTGCCTGCTGAAAGCTAATGCCGTAGCGAATGAGGTCCTCTTCTCGAAAAGCCACTTCAATTTCTTCATCTGGAAAGCCAGAAAGGGTCACTTTGGACATAATTGGGGTGGCTCTGAGCTCATCCTCAATCTGCCGAGCTTCCGTTTTCAGGGTTTTCAGCGGCACATTGCCACTCAGGGCAAAGCTAAAAGTGAAGTTTTTATTCTCTTCCTTATATATCCGCAAAGATTCCATGCCAGCTGGAAAAGAGCTAATCTGATTCACTGCATTTTCCACATCCTGTTTCACCAAGTCAATATCAAAGCTACTATTGATTTCGACGGTAACAGAGGCCGCATTTTCAGAAGAAACCGAATTGACCTGTTCAATCCCAGTCAAGCCTTTGAGGTTTTCCTCAATTTTTAATACAATCCCTTGCTCAATTTCTTCGGGAGAGGCCCCGGGCAAAACGGCTTGTATGTTAATATATTTCTCGGGGGCAGGCGGAAAGAAGGTCGATTTCATATTCTTTAGGCCAAAAAAGCCAAAGAGTAAAATCACGACCATCAGGATATTCCCTGCAATCGAGTTTTTAATAAAGAATGATACTATAGATTTCATAATGAACTTATCGTTAGGATATATTTTTGGGGCTGCCCTGGCCTTTGGCCAGGTCGGGCTGTGCATGGGCTCGCTGTTCGCTCGGCCCTTCGCTTTTTTCGCTTTGCTCAAAAAGCTCGGTCTGGCCTTCGGCCACCCATTACCATCCCTCAGCCGTTGGCCCTAGGGGCCTGAGGCGGCTGCGCCGCCTTATTGGGCCAATTCTACTTTCATGCCTTCATAGGCTGCCGGAAAAGGCTCGGCCAATAGGGCTTGGCCATCTTCTAAACCTCTAACAAGGGCCGTTTGCTCCGAGATTTTTACCGTCTGAACAGCAGCCAAGGCTAAGCTTTTCTCTTTACCGCCTTGAATAACAAAAACGGCGGTATCTCCACGCAAAAGCTTACGGGGAATCTCGACCACATTGGCTAGGCGGCTGGCGGCCACCTCTCCAGTCAAAAACATATTTTCTTTGAGTTTGGGACCCGCCACTCGGATAAAGATTTTTACGGTTTGGCTACTCGCATCAATGGTACTAGAAATTCGGCTGATGCTGCCCTTCCATTGCCCAGCAATATCTTCCGATTGCAATTGGACCTTATCGCCCAAGTTAATGTACTTGAGATCGACCAAAGGAACAGAAGCCTGCAACTCATAGGCATTGATATTCATCAAGCTGCCAATCTTTTGGCCTGCCCGAATCAATGAACCCGTATTGATGAGGGCCTCTGTGAGCTCCCCAGAAAAAGGCGCCCGCAATTCATACTTACTCAATCGCTCTTCGGCACTCTTAATACTATAATATTGATTATAGATATTCTTGAGGGCCAAAAAGTCTTTCTCTCGCTCCGATTTAGGCTCGGGCAAATCGGCAACAGGACTTTGGGGCTTGAGTTGGCTGCGGTAGCTTTCCCATTGCTCCAAACTCTCCGAAAAATCAATTTTGATATCGGGCAACATACTGGTAATCGTACTCAACAACTGAGCACGCTGGGCACTCAAGTTGAGCTCGGCCTCTTTCTTGTCTACCTTAATGAGTAGTTCGCCCTTGGCAAAGCGAGTTCCTACTCTAAAGGGCTTGGAGCTGGCTAATAAACGACCACCTACCTCAGAAAAAAGCTCGGTCTTCTCAAAAGGAATTAAACGACCGTAGAGTTGGACCTCGGTCTGTATCTCTTGGTTCTCTACCGGAATGGCCCGAACCTTTTTTAAAATAGCGGCTGTCTCAGCCTTTTTGGGCGTTTCCGCACGCTCAGATAGCCCTCCTGCCATAATGAAGGAAAGGACTAAAATAAGCACTGCTACTGCAGCAATAATAATTTGGCGAAGCATATAAAGGGTGTTTCAAACATCATTTTGGTTATCAATAGCACAAAGCTAACAGTTTTCGCTTTTTTTTTGTTGTGCATACATTCATTTACAAAACTTTATGATTTCTTAAGTTTTTGCCCTTTTAGACTGATAAACAGCTATTTATAGCTTTAAACTAAGGTTTTAGGCCACTAAAAAATAGATGAGTCCCTTTATTTTATAGATGTTTGATGAAAATTATAGCTAGGCTTAAAGGAGAGTCAATTTTTTTAATTTTAAATTAACTTAGCGCTCTAATCCTATCCGAAGAACTTGAACGAAAAATGGCCGCTAGATTTCTATCTAGCGGCCATTTCTCTTTTAACGCTGTCCTCGTTCTTCTTCTATTTTCTGAATGATAACCCGCAGCTCGGTATCATTGATCATATTATCTTTCCCCTCTTTGGTACCCGAAAAAATATAGTAGGAGTAGAGTTTCTTCCGCCCTTCTTTTTCAAGTTTCTCGAAAAAGGGCTGATAGATCTCTGTGTATAGTTCTTTTTCTTCCTCTTGCAAGGCGCTGCCCTCTGGTAAGAGGATACCCCAGGCGGTTTCGGTTAATACCGCCAATTGCTCAAAATGATTTTTTGCACAGATGTTAATTTCATCATCGCTCAATAAGACTGCTCGACTAAGCGGCATCAAAAATTCTAAGGAGCTGGGATTAAAATCCTCTTCTTTTGATAGAGGAGGAAGTGTGATATTCATTTGCGGAGCTCGTTTTTCTTCTTTGGCCTTTAGCTGTTCTTGGCAGTCTTTTTCCCAATTCTTGCCAAAAAGGTATTGCTCTAAAAAACTGATGGCCACATCGGCCTTGCTGTTTTTTGGCTCCAAAAAAAGACCGAAGGTCATGGCCATAAGGGCCGCATCCATATGGCCCAACTTATTTTCTACTATGCCCAATAAAACAAAGTCGGGGCCCACTGCATCTCCGCTTAGGCATACTTTTTTTAGCCATTTTTTGCTTTCTTCAAATTGCTCTGCTCTTAACTCAAGAAAAGCGTAGTTGCGCAAAAAAACAACCTGCTCGCCATGCTTTTTAATGGCTTTTTTGGTCAGCTTGCGCAGCTTTTTATACTCTTTCTGCAGCAAATAGTTGTTGGATATACGCTTAAAGGCATAGTTGTACAGCCGGTCGCTACTCTTTAGTACCTTAAGAGCGTATTTATTAGATTGGTCGAGCTCATTTTTTAGGCCATAACTAAAGGCTAGTTCGCTGTAAAAGAGGTCTTTGTTTTCTTTGCTGCAAAACTTTAGTCCTTCTAGATAAAGCTGGATGGCTTTGTCGTATTTTTCTGCATCATGTCGCTCTAAACCCTCTTCATAAAGGGCTTTGGCTTTATCGGAAGAAAATTCAATTTGGGCAAAAATAGGGAGGCTCCATCCAAGGAAGAGGAGCGCAATAAATGTTCTCATGTTTTTAGTTTTTGATGTTCTCAATACTTCTTTAACACTCCTCTAGATGTTAAGATACATTTTTTTGGTGTTTTGGGGCCTCCGCTGATATTATGAGGCGGGCGGTTACTCCCGTTGGTCGTCGAACTGCGCCCTAAAGGGCTTGTTGTGGCCTGCGGCCCTACGGGCCTGCTATATGGGCCTGTAGGTTGAAACCTACAGCCAATTAACGAATGCATTTTTGTGTTCAATGGAGGGTTGAAACCCTCCCTAAATAAACATTTTAGCCCTTCTTTGCTGATGGAGCCTAGTGGAACAGAAAATCCCCTCGAATGAGGGGATGGCGATTTTTTCGATAGCCTAGGGCCTTGGCCCTAGGGTTCCTATGAAATTTATGGGGGAGGAAAAACAAAACCAAAACTACCAAAGAAAAAAATAACCCTTGTTCAAAGCGGTAGAGGATTTTAATCCTCTCTGCACTATAGATGTAGAATGGGGTTGTTGTATGGCTGCTGGTTTCAACCTGCAGCCACAGCTAGCAGGCGGCGAAGCCGCCGCAAAGGAGCGAAGCGACTTGGCCTAGGGGCCTGAAAGGGTGGCCGCAGGCCAGACCGAAGCCCGAAGGGCTGAAGGGCCGAGCAGACCTGCGAGCCCTGCAAGGGCCCGGCCGCCGCAGGCGGCAGGCCCCAAAAACATCCTTTTATTTGACATCAGCCAATAAATGGCTAGCTTTGGGCCAAAAGAATATGAAAAATATATTCCTACTATTATTTATTATAGGTTCAGTTGGAGCTTTTGCTCAGTCTGAATTGCGCCCTTTGAGTATGTTGGAGGGAGATACCCTTGTTCGAGCTAAGATCTTTGTGAAAAACCCTGAAAAGCTGAAGGTGCAAAAAGGCAAAATGTACTTCTGGTACCATAAAGGTCGCTTATTGGGTACAGAAGCGGCATATTCAGGCTTGTTGTTAGCAGGGCTTTATGAGCGTTTTTATCCGAATCAAAATCTTTTGGAAAAAGGCTTTTTTCATAAAGGGGTAAAGAATGGCCTTTGGCAAAAATGGTGGGAAAATGGGCGACTAAAAGAAGAATTGAATTGGAAAAAAGGACAAAAAAAAGGAGTCTTACTCCGCTATAATGCTGCTGGGCAATTGATTGAAAAAGGACAGTATCGCAAAGGAAAATTGCATGGGAAATACTATTTTTTTGATCCAGAAACTGGCCGTTGTATTCGAGTAGAACGCTACAAAAAAGGAGAGAAAAGAGCAGATAACCCCAAAAAAGAAGGAAAAAATCAGCCAGCAAAGGCCAAAAAGCCTAAGCCAGCGCAAAAAGAAAAAAAGAAGGCCAAGCGAAAGAAAAAATCGGCAACTACTTCTTCAAAATAGTGTGGCGTTCGGCTCGCCAATTTAACCAAATAGAATCGGGGAAAATGGCCATTAATCTAATTCCCTTGACTGTATCGCCTACTTTTAGGTTGGGGAAAAACTGATTATCAATTTTAATAATTGCAATGCTGTCGGATTGACTTATGGCGTAGCCCTGGTAGCGGACCTGAGGCATTTTGGGGAGAGCGACTTTCTTTTCCCTTTTTTTGCTCCTTTTGGGCTCCTTTTGGGCAAAACTAGGTTTTTGATCCATCTGTTGTCTTGGCTTAGGAGAGGAAAAATGATAAGCTTGTTGCTTCAAAAAGGGATCTTCATAGTCTAATGCAAGTTGATACCCTACTTTATTGACCGCCTGCTCCTTGTTCCAATTGGCAAACTGTATGGAGGGCATCGAGAGCTCTTCTTCAGGGGTAAAGGCCTGGTATATTCGGTAAAATACAAGGCCCCAAACAAGAAGCAAAAGCGCTCCTAGGATATATTTGCTATAACTTTGTTCTAAAATTGACATCTTTTCTAGTTAATCATCACTTGCCAAAGCGGACTGTAACTGCTCAATTGTCCATTGCTCCCCACTGCACGAACTTTCCAGTAATAGTTGCCGGTTCCTTTACCAATCGTGTCATTGGCTAGCAGGTTAAAATTAGCAGTTTGACTAGCTCTAATTAAAAATGGACTACTTTCATTTTCATAATAAAAATAAATGCTGTCTCTTTGGTGCTGACTAGCACTTCGCCAACTAAAGTTGGCCGGTAAACTATTGATCTGGCTAGCCGAAGCAGGCTGTGTAAGCTCTGGGGCAAGATTGAGCGAAAAAGATAATGTAGTGCTCCATGCCGTACTATCTAGATGTTGTTGGATAGCTCTTAGTCGCCAATAAAAAGTTCCTGTTCCCAATTGTTGCTGAAGCAGATAGTAGTCTTGCGAGATTTGCTGGTCAATAAGCATCAATTGAGAATTGAAGCTGGGATGACTGGCCACCTGCAAACGATAACTTTGAGCCAAGCTGAGTGGCTCCCAAAGAAAAAGAATGGAATCAGTACTAAAACTAGTTAAATCTTCGGGCTGAATGAGATATAGGGATTGATGACTTAAACTACTATCGGCTTCAATTATGAGATTGAAGATTTCATAATCTGTGCTAGAACTTCCATTGATGCCTCTTACTCGCCATTGATAATGCCCTGGAAAAAGCGTCAAACGATGACTCGTCCCAATGATTATACTGTCTAAGATGTAAGCAGAAATTGCCGAAAAACTATCTTGAACAACTTCTAAGCGAAAGGAATCAACAACTTCATCGGCAGCCCAAACTAGTTCTTGCAACTCTTGACTACTACGATAGCCATGAGTTGGTGCCAAAAGTTCTATTTTTAGTTTGGAAAGATCCTCTTCTAATAAAACCCCACAACTAAAAGGGAGTAGGGCTAAAAGAAAAAGGGCTGTAGCTAAAAGTGGCTTATTCATCTAATGTCTGAATATTTTGGAGATCTAGGGATAAGATAAGTTCTGTTTCTCGGCTGTCTCTGTTGCGTTTCAATTCAAAGAAACTATGAACCACCTGCCCCAGTTTTAACTCCTGTTCTAACAAATAAATAAAGGAAAGTAAGGCCTTATAATTACCCTGAAGCGAAATTTGATGCAACTGCAATTCATATTTCCCCTCTTTATAGCTTTGGGCTTGAGCTAATTGCCGTACCTGCAGCTGATGCGCAGCTGACCAACTACTTACCACCTCAAATAATTCTGCAGCACTAAAGGGACGCTCCGACTTTAAGGCCTCAGATTGCGCCAAAGCTTGCCGATAATGAGCAATTTCTTGTTCTAATTGTGCTTCTTGAGCAATTTTTTGCTCTAGCTTTTGCTTATTTTGGTAAGCCGCATAACTTTTTGAAAAACTCAGCTGCCAAGATAAAAAAAGAAGAAAAAGGCTGCCTAAACCCAAAAAAAGAAGCCGCTTTTTATAAGCATTTGTATCTAATAAGGCCATGCTATCTATGATTCTTTTCCAGACCTCTTCCTAAAATAAGAGTTTTGCCTTCAACTGCTATTTTGAATGAGTAGGCTGCAAAGATGCCTTTTTTTATTGAACTTATTAAAGAAATGTGTTCCTTTGTGGGGCAAAAGAACAAGTACAATATTTCTATGAAAATTTTAAAGAAAAAGTTAAGTGCTTTAACACTAACAGAACTCATGGTGGTCCTTGTCATTATTGGCATTCTCATTCTATTGGCCCTCCCCAATATGAAAGGACTTTTTGGCCAAGCATATAGCCTAGAAGCCAAAAAACAACTTAAATTCTTACATAGCCTACAAGAAGGCTATCACGCTATGAATTTTCGCTATTCCGATGATTTTAAACAACTTCGCTTTGAAGCCCCAAAGGTGAAAGCTAATGGCGGAGATGCTGTTTACGATTATGAAATTGTTAACGCTTCTAAACAAAGTTTTTTGGCCAGAGCAACCGCTACCGAAGATTTTGATGGAGATGGTCAACTCAATGTTTGGGAAATAAACCAAGACGGTCAATTGCAAGAAGTGACACTAGATTAACCCCATGAATTGGCTACTTATCGGCCTTCTAGGCGCTATCTTATACCAAGATTTTAAAGAGCGGGCCATTTACGCCTTTTTGCCAGTTTTGCTGCTCTTTTTTGCGCTGGCCAAGCAATTTTACCAACTAGGCTACATCCAATACGGATTTATAGGCTTCAATTTACTTTTGCTGAGCCTCCAATTAGTTGCGCTGCAGCTGTATTTTTTACTCAAAAATGCCCGCCTTTACAGTATCGTTAATCACGAAATTGGCCTAGGCGACCTCTTGTTTTTTCTTCCCCTTTGTTGCTTGTTTTCCCCACTCCAATTTATCTTTTTCTTTATCATCAGTCTTGCAGGCTCCCTAATTGCTTATCTGCTGTTTTCTAACCTCCTGGGCTGGTCCAAAGAAAGTATCCCCTTGGCCGGCAGTATGTCGGCTTTCCTCATTTTTTATCTACTCTTAGAGCAATGGACTAGCTTTTCTATGTATAACGATTCCTTTTTTTTCCAATGGATAGGATCTCTTTTTTAGGGGCGTTACTCCTTACAGTCGTCGAACTGCGGCTTTCAGCCTTGTTGTCCGCCTTCGGCGGGCGCTACGTTTACTCCCCTAGGTCGTCGAACTGGCGCCTCTTTGAGGCTGGTTGTCGGGGCTCGCTGCTCGCTAGGCCCTGCGCGGGCTGCGCCCGCTTGGTCTGGCCTTCGGCCACCCCTTCACATCGCTAGGCTATTGGCCCATTTTTCACTAAATACTTGACTATGATAGACTGGGAAGATCGCCTCCAACAAATTGACAGAAAATTGTTGCAACGCCTCAGCGATGAAGAAGCTTGGCGTTATCAGCTGATCCTATTTAAGGAAGATGAACAGGGCTTGCATGCCGCTGTGGCCGAAGATCAATCTGACTTGACTTCTTTGGCCCTAGAATTAGAACTCTTATTGGGCCAAACGATTCAGTTTTATCCCTTACCCAAGGCTGTTTTGCAACCCTTTTTGGGCCAACACTACCGCCGCGATAAAAGCAGCCGAAAACAAGAAAAACTAAGCACTACAAAAGATAGCTTGCTTTTCCTACTCCTCGAAGCCGAAGAGCTTGGAAGTAGCGATATTCACTTTGAAGTCTATGAGAAAAAAGCACGGATCCGTCTGAGAATAGATGGCGAATTGATTGAACGGTATAGCTTGGAAAAGAAAGATTACCCCAGCCTAATCAATAAAATTAAAATTAAGGCCCAACTCGATATTGCCGAAAAACGCCTACCCCAAGATGGCCGAATTTTTCTAGAAGAAGGCGGGCAAAAACTAGATATTCGAGTTTCTGTTTTGCCCACACTTTATGGCGAAAAAGTAGTTATGCGATTGCTCCGCAACAATAACAGCCAAATGAAGCTAGAGGAGCTAGGCTTTGATCATCAAAGCCTTAGGCGCTACCAAGAAGGCATGATGATGCCAGAAGGTTTGGTGCTAATTAGTGGACCAACAGGATCTGGAAAAACAACAACGCTTTATGCTAGTTTGCATCAACTCAATACTGTGGGCCGAAATATTATTACTATTGAAGATCCTATCGAATATACTTTGGAGGGGATCAATCAGGTGCAACTCAAAGAGGCTATTGGGCTCGATTTCGCCAGTAGTATTCGAAGTTTTATGCGCCAAGACCCCAATGTAATTATGGTGGGGGAAATTCGAGATAGGCCTACAGCCGAAATGGCGATTAGAGCATCTTTAACTGGACACTTGGTTTTTTCTACCATTCATACTAATTCTGCTTGGGGAATTGTGGCCCGTTTGGTAGATATGGGCGTACCTGCTTATTTGCTAGCCGATACCTTGAATACGGCAGTGGCTCAGCGCTTGGTTCGTTTACTTTGTCCAGCTTGTAAACAAGCAGAGGCATTTCGGCCAGAGTTATTGCCTTATAGCTATACCTTAAAACAAAAAATTAGTCAGCACTATATAGCAAAAGGTTGTGCAGCCTGTAACTATACGGGCTATAAAGGCCGAAAAGCTATTTATGAGGTTATCCGAATAGATGAAGACTTAGCTCAACATATTAAAAATAAATCATTTAACGTCAAAAAAATACTTCAGGAAAGGGGGGTAGAAAGCTTGGCGGAAGCGGCTATAAAGCTTTTAGTTTCTGGGGAGAGCACGATAGGAGAACTTTATCCTATTTTGGCAGCAAGTAGTTAGAAAAGCTTATTTTTGGCGGCGGCCTTGTGCCGCCTTTCAACGCCCAGAGGGCGTTTTTATGGCTGAGGGATGGGCAGCAGTGGCCCAAAGGGCCAGACCCAGCGGCTGAAAGCCGTGTAGGGCCGAGCGAATAGCGAGCTGCGAGACAGCCCGACCCGAGCGAAGCGAGGGGCCGCCCCAAAAGAAAAAAACAAAAAGATGAAAACAAAATATCTGTTACTCTTGCTCTTGATGCTTGTGGGCCATATAGTTGTGCAGGCGCAATTGGATGAGGATCGGTTTGAGTTGTTGGAGGAGCAGCTAGACCGTTTTTCTAAGCAAGAGACAAATTTGAACAAAAAAATAGATATTTCTGCTTTGGGGACGGTCAGTGAGATTATCATGGCGGTGGCTCAGCAAACTAAGCTTAATATTACGATAGATCCGCAGTTGAAGCAAGCGGTTGACAGTAATTTTTCTAAGGTTAAGATTAAGGATTTACTGCTCTATCTTTGTCGGCAATATGATTTGGATTTGGCATTTTCGGGTTCTATCATTACGGTTTTTCCGCACAAAAAAGAGCTTCCGGTACCTAAGGAAAAAGAGTTGGCCAAGTATAATGCGTTTAGTAACAAATTGAGTTTAGACGCTAAGGCTGAGCCTTTAGATAAGTTATTGCGCTCCATTACGCGATCTACGGGGCAAAATGTAGTGGCGAGTAAAAAGGCTCAGCAATTGGCGGTTTCGGTTTTTGTAGAAAAGGCTGAGGTTGAAGATGCCTTGGGGCTTTTGGCTCGGGCCAATGAATTACAATTGAGCAAAACGGATGAAGGGGCTTTTTATTTGGCCTTAAAAGAAGAGGAAGTTGATCCGATATTGGCCAAAAATAAGAATGCTAAAAATCGATTAAGTATGGGGGCTGGGGTTGATTACCAGGCTATTCAAAACCTCTCTATGCTTGTTACAACAGACTCGTTTAGTCAGGAGCAGTATTTAGACATAGAAGCCATTGACATTCCTCTACTAGACCTTATTCAGGCTGTTTCTATTGAGTTGGGCCAAAATTACTTTTTATTTGAAGAAGGGGGAGCTAATAGGGGCAGAGGGCAACAAAGGGGCCGTAATAATAATAGTCGACAGCAAAATGGAACGGCTTCTAATCCAGCTATTTCGATGAAATTGAGTCAAGCCACTTATAGTGAGTTTTTAGATTATATTTTAACGGGGACGAGTTTTACCTATAAGTTGTCCGAGGGTATTTATTTAATTGGAGATCGAGAGCAGGAAGGCTTACGAACGGCAAAGGTGGTGCAGTTGCAAAATCGATCGGCTCAAGAAATTGAAAAAGTGATTCCTTCAGATTTACAGGAGCGGGTAGATATTCAACCTTTTTTAGAGCTCAATGCCGTTTTGTTGAGTGGGGCAGCTCCCGAAGTAGCCGAGATAGAGGCTTTTTTGCAGTCTATAGATAAGCTCGTGCCTGTGGTCAATATTGAGTTGATTATTTTGGATGTACAAAGGAGTTTAATCAATGAAAGTAATTTAGAGATGGGGTTGGGCGAGTCTCCTGCTAGTGATCAGGCGACCTTGACACCAGGCGTATCTTTTAGTTTTGGAGCAGAGACCATCAACCGTTTGTTAAATACTTTAGCGGGAAGGGGAATTGTCAATTTGGGGCGGGTTGTCCCCAATTTTTATGTTTCGATGGGGGCTGTAGAAGATGCTGGTTTAATCAAAACGAAATCAAGGCCGCAGCTTTCTACCCTTAATTCTCATGAAGCGACGTTTACTGTGGGAGAAACTCGTTATTATCAGGAAACTAGAACGACAGTACAGGGGGTACAGGGAACAGTGACCCAACAGGATATAAACTTTAAGTCTGTACAGGCCAATTTTACTATAGGGATTCGGCCTCAGGTATCTGGAGATGAGCAAATTACGGTAGATATTACGGTCAGTCAGTCGGATTTTACTGGAGAAACTCAAATTGGGGCACCGCCAGCTCAGTATTCTCGTACATTTGAGTCGGCTTTGCGAGTGCGTAATGGCGAAATGATTGTATTGGGTGGTTTGAGCACTAAACGCAAAGAGGAAAGTGCAAAAGGGGCGCCTTTTTTGGCTAGGATTCCCTTACTTAATCTTTTGGGAAGCAGAAAGAAAACAAAGTCAGATAGCGAGTTGCTTATTTTTATTAAACCTACAATAGTCTACTAATTATGCAAGCGAAAATGGCATCTTGGTTATTGTCTACAAAGCAACTGGCTGGGGTAGAATGTTTTTGGACCGAAGAGGGCTACCGTTTGCAAGTTGTAGTTTTGGCCAAAAAAAAGGGAGAGGCAAGCATTGTTCTGCAGGCTACTAATTTGGGGAGCTGGGATGAACTCAAGGCCTTCTTGCCAAAGGATTGCCCAATATTTTTTGGCTGGAATAGCCCTAAACTCATCTTTAAATCTTTTGACCGAGCATTTGATAATAAGGAACAAGCCCTAAAAACGATATTCCCCTCTGCTAAAGCAGCAGATATTTTAGTGGAGTTTTTTCCAAAAAAAGAGGGACAGCTAGTTGTTTTGGGGCGAAGAGAAGAATTGTCGGATATATTAAATTTGGCTCAGGAGGCCGGCTTGTCTATTATTTATGCCAATTATGCGCCTTTTGTGGCCACCGCTTTATTTCCCTATCTGGAAGAGGATCGAGTAGCTGCTAATCATTATGAGTTTTTTTTAGAAGATGGAGCCTTGAGTGAACTGTTCAAGCAAGAAGGAGCCGCCCAAGAATTAAACTTGGGCGATGAGCAGCTTGATAGCCGGATGTTGGCTGCAGCAGCTTTGGCCTTTATTGGTTTAGAAGATGTTAGACAGACGGCTTTGGATATTCCCTTATTGAAGGATAATCAGGAGCGGTTGATGTACAAAAAGCTACTAGAGTTGAGTACTGCTCTGCTATTGTCTTTCTTTTTCATTAGTTTGTTGGCCAATTATCTATACTTGGGGCAGCTAGAGCAAAAAAATGAATCTTTGAGTTTGGAAATGGCCCAGAAGCAACAACTGCTTGCCGAAAGAGATCGGCTTCGTGAAGATTATGAACAGCAGGTAGATTTGGGGGCTGGAGCTAGCCTAGGCGAAAAAAGTCAGCAATCTTTTTATGCCGATCAGTTGGCCAGTAGCCTGCCGAAAAGCATTCATTTATTGGAGCTAGAAATAGCTCCTTTGTTAGAAGATAAAAAGGCGGAACGAGAAGGAAAAGCGCCAAATTATCAACAAGGACTTATTAGAATTAAGGGGATTTCTAAGAAGTCGGTCTTTTATAATGATTGGAAAAAATCATTGCAAGCCTTGAGTTGGGTAGAGCGTATAGACGATATTTCTTATCAGAATATAGATCATTATCAAGCAACTTTTGAGTTATTGGTGATCTGCAAAAAAGAAGGCGAATGAAGCAAAAACTAAGCGCGCGGGCATTGCTTTTTGCCATTGTGGTGAGTCTGCTCATTGCGATTATTCTAGGGGCTTTTTTGATGTTGTCTGCTAGTCATCGTTTTTTGCAGACAAAGTCGTTTTTACAAGGCCGCTTAATTCGCAATGCAGATGCAGGCATTGCCTATTTATTGGCCCAAGAAACAGAGATGGAATCTTGTATTTCTTTGTATGGAGGGGCTCAAGATAGCGTTTGTCTTTTTAAGCGAAGTTGGGGGATGTATGACTATTTGGGAGCTCGGAGTTTTCATCGACAAGATAGTTTTAGCCATTTGTATTTGATTGGGCAACTGCCTGAAGGCCGATTAAATGCAGCTCTTTACTTGGCCGATAGAGGAAAACCGTTGATGCTGGCGGGTAAAACCCTGTTGCGAGGTCCCGCTTATGTGCCAAAAGCGGGATTAAAACGAGGAAGGGCGGCGGGTCAACCGTTTGAGGGGGGGCAATTACTTTATGGCGAGGAGCGAAGAAGCAGTAAGTTGTTACCGAGTTTAGCATTAGACAAATTGAGGCATTTGGACCAACTGCTGACTTTGCCTGAACAGCAAACCAGTCTAGCCCCAAAAGTTCACTGTTCGTTTGCACAAACACCTAAATATATTTTAGCCGAAGAATTATATTTGCAAAATGAGAATTTAAAAGGAGCCTTACTCATTCGAGCTGAAAAAGCAATTTATGTTGGAAAAGAGGCCCAACTGGAAGAGGTCATCTTGCAAGCGCCCAATATTATTTTTGAGTCGGGTTTTGAGGGCAGTGTTCAAGCTATTGCTAGCGATACAATTATCGTACAGGCAAACTGCCGCCTTAAATATCCCTCTGTTTTAGCCATTTATCGCAATCAGTTGGCTGAGCAAGCCAGTTTTTTGGAATTAGATTCGGCTTCTATCTTAGAGGGGATTTGGATTTCTCAAGAAGAATATAGCCCGTCTATGGGCCGCTCTAGGCATCGTTTGGCGCCAAGGAGCAAAGTCCGAGGATTTGTTTATAGCAATGTTTACTTAGATATGCAGGCCGATATTGATGGGCAGCTCATGCTTCGACAACTGAGTTTGAAAACGCCTGCAGCGGTTTATGAAAATTACCTGATTAACGTCAAAGTTGAATTGGAAAAACGTCCAGAACATTTTTTATTGCCCGATATTTTTAAGGGAGAGAGTCCCAAAAAAAGAGGAATTATCAAATGCTTAGAGTAATGCAAAAAGTGCCGGCCACCTCTTTATTGGAGAGCATGGTGGCCTTACTGCTCATTTTTATTAGCTTGGCCTTCGGACTAAAATTTTATATACAATTGCTAAAAGCCGATGCCATACAGCAACAATCTTTGATTGAACTTTGCTTGCAAGATATCCGAACGACAGCTTTGGAGCAGGGACCTTCCGAAAATCAGCAGTTTGAGCGCCCCCCTTTTATTATTGAACAGAAATGGCAGAAAGAAAATGCGCCTTATCTCTATCGTTTAGAGCTAACCGTTTTGGATGCGCATAAAGAAGAATTGCAAATCGATAAACAGTGGTTATATTGGCCTGTGGATTAAATGCTTGTTTTGGGGCCTCCGCCTCGCTTCGCTCGTCGGCGCTACGTTTCGGGGCTCGCTGTTCGCTCGGCCCTGCGCAGGCTGCGCCCGCTTGGTCTGGCCTTCGGCCACCCCTGCACATCGCTAGGCCTGCGGCGGCTGTGCCGCCTGTTTGCCATCGGTTACTCCCTTTGGTCGTCGAAGGTGCCCTAAAGGACTTGTTGTGGTGGTTTGGCCTTCGGCCATGGCTGTAGGTTGAAACCTACAGTAAAAAGGCCCGAAGGGCCGTCGGCTTAGGGATGGATAGCAGTGGCCGCAGGCCAGACCTAGTTTTTTGAGCGCAGCGAAAAAAACGCAGGGCCGAGCAAACCTGCGAGCTGCGACACAGCCCGGCCCGCCCTATGGGCGGGCAAGCCCCAAAAAAAGAAGAGATGAAAAAATATGCGGCATTTACTTTAGTAGAGCTTATTTTGGTGATGTTGTTGGCTACCTTTGTATTGTCTATGGGGTTGTTAGCTCATCAGATAATGGGGCAATTGTATCGTCAATATGAGCGAGAGACGGAGGCAATTTTGGAGCTAGATGCTTTTCGGGCTATTTTGCAGACTGATTTTGTGCGTAGTCAGGGGGGCAATTGGGAGGAGGGGAATTTGATTTTGGAGGTGGATAGTGTACAGTTATCTTATTCTTTTGAGCGAGATTTTGTTTGTCGGCAAATTCTGGAGATAGAGGCCAAAGTAGATACTGTATTTTGCGAGACAAAAGCATTGCGTTTGTATTGGGAGAAGGCTTTGCGGGAGGAAAATGGGCCGGTAGATGCTTTAGATTGGGAAATAGAGGATTTGGATTTTGTATTTAGGGTTAGGAGCCAAAAAAACAGGGAGCAATGGGAATCAAATTAGCGCGAAAGGAGAAAAAAAAAGAGGAAAGCTCTAGTTCTTTTTGGGCCTTCATGAATAAGGATATTAGCATTGGTACTGTTTTTTCGGCTAAGAGAAAACAAGCTTTTTATGAGGAGTTAGGGTTGTTATTGCGGGCAGGATTAGATCTGCAGACGGCCTTAGAATTATTGAAAGAGAACTTAAAGAAGAAAAAGGAGCAAGAGATATTGGGGCGTTTATTGGAGGAAATTATTTCGGGGGCTCGTTTTTTTGAGGCAATGCAGCGTTTGTCTGTATTTTCGACTTATGAGTGTTATAGTATTCAGATTGCGGAAGAGTCGGGTCAGTTACAGGCGGTATTAAAGGAGTTGGCTGCTTTTTTTAGGAAGAATTTGAAGTATCGGCAGCAGCTTATTTCTGCTTTATCCTATCCTATTTTTGTTATGAGTTTTTCCTTTTTGGCGCTTTTCTTTTTGCTTCGTTATTTGGTGCCCATGTTTTCGGGGATTTATGAGCGTTTTGGTAGTGAATTGCCTTATTTGACGCGTTTGGTTGTGCAGGCTTCGGATTACAGCAGTCGTTATGGGGGCTATGTTTTGCTCTTGCTGCTAGGGTTGGCTATATTTTTATATAGTCAAAAAAAGGCAGTTTGGTGGCGAAAATGGCGGGCGAATATATTATTGTTCTTGCCTATTTTTGGGCCGATTATCAAGCGAATATATTTAGCGCGCTTTGCTCAATCTATGGCTTTATTGTTAGGAGCGCGTTTGCCTTTGTTGCAGGCTATGGATTTATTGGATCAGATGATTGATTTTTACCCTATAGAGGTCATATTGAAATCAGCTAGAGATAAAGTATTGCAAGGAAACACTTTAGCAGAGGCATTGGCTGAGGGAACGATATTTAACAATCAATTTTTGGCGCTTATTCGAGTAGGGGAGGAGGCAGGCCAGTTGGGGCCTATGTTTGGGCGTTTGGCAGAGCAGTATAATGAAGAAATAGAGCAGCGAACGGCTATTATTGGCAGTCTGTTAGAGCCTGTTTTGATTGTTGCCTTAGGATTTATGGTTGCTGTTATTTTAGTAGCAATGTATTTACCATTATTTCAATTGAGTACATCTATAGGGTTTTAAAGTGTTGAATGTAGATGTATTTTTTCAATTTGTGACAGGCCTAATTTTTTTTAAAAAAAGATATTAGGCCTGATAAGTCTATATTAGCTTGTGTTTGGCCTTAAGTATGGTTTGTTTTCAATATAAAGATGGTTTGTCCGTGACTTGGTCTAAATAGTTTTTTGAATAATAATTACTTTTGCGACCATAGAATGGATAAAACCTAAAAGATAGAAATAAATGAAGACGAAGAAACAGACTTTATGCTCTCCTCAAATAGTTGTGCTTCTATTTTTATTATTTTCCACATCAATGTTGAAGGCACAGCATCCAGATAGTTTAGCTCAGGCTGCAATTGATTCAGCTCGTTGGGATAGTTTACAGCAGGTACAGGCTTTTGAGCAGATGCGCTGTCTGAATATAGAAGCGTATTTGACCGCCTGTAATTTTCAGTGTTCCGCTGGGGCGCAGCCAGCATGTTCTATAGATTCTTTACATCATTCGGCATTGAGTTGTAATCAGGCCAAGGGAGACTTAAAACTACAAATTCAGTTATTAAGTAGTGATCTAGTGGAAGAGATAGAGCTAAAGATAGGACGTGGTCAGGGCCAAAATAATGTATACAACCGTACTATCTCTTTGGAAGAAGGAGCGCTTAATGGGCGGTCACGCTTAATCAAGAAAAGAGCTAATGTTTGGGAGTTTCAGTTGGATCGGATATCTAGGCCACATCCCTTATATATAAGATTGCGTTTGAAATCAGCATCTGGAGAATACTCTAGCGTATATAGTTACGAATTAACAGATTAGTTATTGCGTTTATATTTAATGAGGCAAGACCCAAAATAAAGAAATAGCAGAAAGCAAGAAGATGAGAAATAAGTTATGGATTTCAGTAGCAATGCTTTTAATCGGGCAGCTGGTTTCAGCACAAACAGGAGCTGTTGCATACTTTAGGATGAATGGAACAGGAGATGATCAGTATGCTAACCATTCTGCTACGATAAACGGGGCTATTCCCACAACTGATCGTTATGGACGCGACAGTAGTGCATACTATTTTGATGGTCAGGATGACTATTTAGAAATGAGTAATTTAGCGGCTTTGAAATTTGCGGAATATACTTATTCTGTTTGGGTTAAAGCAGAGCCAATTTCATATCAGAGTTATATGCCAATAATTTCTATTGGTGGGGCTAATGGTGATCAGGGGCTACATGTAGCTAATAATTATTATGGACAGACTGGATTTACGGGTTATGGTTGGACCAACTGTTCTAATCCACAAGTTGCTTATGGTGCTTCTTCATCAATTGCGGATACAAGTTGGCATCATGTCTTGTATACAAGAAGCAGTACGGAAGGAAAAGTTTATGTAGATGGCGTTTTAATAACAACAACCTCAATACCTTCCAATTGTCCGCCTCATTATGCTACAACTCAAGAGCGAGCGGTGCTGGGAACGCGATTTAATCAGACAAAGTACTTTAAGGGAAAGTTAGATGAGTTGAAGATATTTAACTATGCTTTAGGGGCGGATGAGGTCTTAGCGGTATATGAAAATAGTTCAGAAATAGGTGCTTGCTATTTAGATTTAGGAACTGATGGAGCGACTACTTATTCTGGAGATGTATTGGTTTCTAATGTTTCAGAGAAAACAAGGGTTAGCTTTTTAAAACTTATTGTTCCTGGAGCTTTATGCGAGCTTCCCTACGATCCTAGGTCAGATTTAGGAGCTCTGGGGCGTCTGGGGTTGTCTGTAACTTTAAACAGTTTTGGTACAGACAGTGAAAGCTATGTAGGTTTAGGCTTTAAGCAACAAGATGGAGATTACTATTTAGAACTAGGTCGAACAGCTGTACATATTTATAAAAACCAGGAGATTATATATACGGCTAAGAATAAAACGCAAATAGGAGATAGAATTGAGTTAGGGCTTAATCAAGAAAAGGTATATTTTTATAAGAATGGTTTAGAAATAGGGGAGCCTCAAGTACTTACATCAGCTGATGAAGGGTTTTTCTATACAGGCTTAATTGGAAATGCCACTGCTATAGATCGCATTAGAGTACGTACAATTTGTGAAGATCCAGGTCCTAGCCCTAACACAGGAGCGACAACATATAATTGTGCAGATTTTGTAGCGGGTTTACCTTATTACGAGTTGAAAGAAGAGCTAGATGGAGGTTATGTTTCCGTTACAGATGATAGTTTAAGAATTCGATTTGATCAAGATTATGAGTTGTTAGCTGGAGAACAGTTGAGCTATAAAATTTATGCTTGGAATCGCCAGCTAGCAGATACGGGAACTATAGATTTAACGAGAGGAACTAACTGGTTGACGCTTCCTTTAACAGCAGCTTCTTTAGCACCTAATAAGTATTATATATTAGAAGTAGAGGGAAATCAGGGAATTGATTATTTCTTAAGGTTTAGAATTGAGTAGACATGTGGAATATAAAGAACAAGTTTAAAGTTGTAGTTACAATACTAATTTTGTCCTTGAGCTTAGCGGCTTGTAATCAGGGACCAAAACTAGCTTATGTGAATAATTTTAAGCTTTTTGAAGAGTTTCAGGGCACATTGGAGCTAGACGCTAAACATAGAGCTGAAAGCAGTCATCGGCAGCAAGCCTTAGATTCAATTAAAGCGGAAATATCTGCTATGGCTGCAAGTGATTTAGATGAAGATGCAGTAGTTCGGATGAAAACGCTAGAAAAGCGGTATAACTTGTTGTTGCAGCAGTTTAATCAAGAGACGACGAATAGTCAACAGCGTTATCAAGAACAGTTGTGGACACAGATTAACCAATATGTTTTTGAGTATGGCAAGGAGCAACAGTATGATTATGTATTTGGGTCTGCTGCTAATGGCTCTTTAATGTATGCTGATGAGGCTGAAGATATTACAGCAGATGTTATTGCCTACATCAATAAAAAATATGCAGGGAAGTAATGTGTAAAAAACAGATACTTTACAGCTGTTTAGGTATTTTATTTCTTGCTTTTGGTTCTTGTACAACTAAAGAAATAGATGCCAAAGACTATCTAGATTATATTGATGATCCAGATAATGGCTTACGCAAAACAAAAGTAGTTGCTGGTTTAGAGTTAGATTTAGCCTATCGGCCTTCAGACGCACTAATTCTTCTCAAGACAAATTCTGAAGAAGAGTTTTTGCATCTAGATTTAGATAAGGAGCGATCAGCCTATAAAGACTTACAGTACTACTATTTAAGGCTGAGGGTTAGGGATCGTGAGAAAGAAGGCACAACTCTTCTCAATTGGCAGGTCTATGATCAAGCTGCATCTAAACGGCGCTTACAGTATTTGTCTTTTGATATGGCTGAAGATATTCTATTGATAGATGGAGGAGATAGCTTAAAGCCCTCTTTATATCAGTTTGAGAGAAGTTATAATATGTCTAAATATGGAGGCTTTTTATTGGCTTTTAAGACTAATGAAAATAGTAAAAAAGCAGACAAGACTTTTGTATTAGATAGTGAAGAATTTCAGATAGCACCAATTAAGTTATTTTTTTCTGGAGAACAGATTAAGAACACACCCAAGATAAAATAATCATGAACTACATTAGCAGAGCTAAGTTTAGCAAGCGAGCAGCTAGCTTTTTCATCTTATTGATGATCAATCAAATGTTTTTTCCAGCAGTTGCATTAGCATTAACTTCTGGCCCTACTCAACCTGAATTGCAGTCTTTTGAGCCTGTGGGCACTACAGAGATGGTAGACCTATTCTCAGGAGATTTTACATACAATATTCCTTTATTTGACCTCCCCGGTCCAAATGGAGGATACCCCGTAAACTTGTTTTATAATTCAGTAACCTCTCCAGAAGCAGAAGCTTCTATGGTAGGTTTAGGCTGGAATCTTGGTATTGGTGCAATCAATCGACAGATGCGAGGGCTGCCAGATGACTTTAATGGTGATTTGATAGAGCGTGAAGTGGATCAGAAGGATAATGTGAATAGAGTGTATAGAGTTTCTGGAGGACTAGAGATGCCTGGAGTTGATGAATCTAAAAATAATTCTAATCGTCGTTCACTAGGTTTTAATTTAGGTTTTAGCTATACAATAAATAGCTTAAAAGGTCAGGGAATTAGCTTTGATCCAGGAGTTAGTCTAGGTTATAAATTAACAGATAAGTTTAGCTTTGGAGTTGGTTTTGGGATGAGTATGGGCTCTTTTGATGGTGGTAGCGGGCAAGCTAATCTTTCTGTATCTTATAATAGAGGAGGTGTTAAAAAGGTTAGAAGAACAGCTAGGGGAAGTGCTTCCTTGCAGCTCGCTTATGGGGGGCTATCTGGGCACCGTATGTCTCTAGGCCTAAATGGAGGTTATAATAAATTTAGGAAAGGATCTACAGATCAAAAGGAATCTTTAGTGACTACTACTGGAGTAAGCATAGGTTTGATGCCTGGATCAGAGACGACATATACACCTCTTGCTGATAGACAATTTAAGGGGTCTAACTTTTCTGCCAATTTTGATGTTGGAGGTTCTGCTAGTTTTGCATATTGGAAAGGGGGACTACATTATTCTCAGTCAATTCGAAAGCTTGCTAGAAAAAACTTTAAGGCAAAAGCATATGGAGTAGAATATTTGGGAGAAGCAAGAGATGATAATCAAGCATTGACAGATCACAATACAGAAGGACAGACAGCCATTCAGTCATGGACAACAAATCTTCCAATCCCCTCAATAACTTCAGATGTTTTATCTGTTACAGGTCAGGGCGTGGGCGGAGCCTATCAGCCATATCGAAATGATATTGCTGTTGTTACTAGTCGTGATAATAAGGTACATACTTATGGGGGGAGTGCCGGAGTTGAACTAGGTCTTGGAGCGCCTTTACGCATAGGACTTGATTTAGATTATAATCACCAAAAAGAGCATGTTTATAACCATCAGCCAGAGTATGGAAATAATATTGGAGCACAGAGAAAAACAGCCTCAGATCCTTTCTTTGAACCTTATTACTATAAGGGCTTTGGTGAAATGTCTACCGAGCGACTTATTAGTGATGCTTATTTAATGGGGGATGATTTAGTCAGTCCATTGAAGTCTCGTACAAATGAAAGCAGATTAAGAAGTCTAACTACAGGAGCTACATTAGCAGATGTTAAGGGCCGAGGGAAAAGAAAGGCAAGAAGTAAATCTATACAACCATATAAAAATAGAGAGTTAGCTACAGGAGTACTTCCAGAGTTCAATATACAGTATTATAATAAACAAGGAGATGCTGTTATTGATGGTTATTCTGTAAAAGGAAGTTTATCTAGACCTCTAATGAAAGAAAATCATACTGGGGCTTATACTGTCTTATCAGAAGAAGGTCTTCGTTGGAATTATGGCCTAGCTGTGCAAAATGTAGAACAAAAGGAATATGCTTTCTCAGTTGCACCAGAAATAGATCCTTGTAAGAAAGTTATTGATATTGATCAAAGAGATGAAAGTATTCATTATAAGGTAAACCATACAGAGGAGTATCTAGATATAACAACGACTCCATCTTATGCACACTCTTATATGCTAACCTCTATATTGGGAACGAACTATATTGATATGGACCCTACAGATGGAGAACCTAATGATGAGGATCAAGGTTATTGGGTTCGTTTTGAGTATGCTAAAACATCAGATGCTTATATATGGCGTAGTCCCTTTTTAGGTGCTACTTATAGCCAAGGAAAAGCCACTGCAAAAATAGATGATAAAGGTAGCTTTACTGCAGGAAAAAGAGAGCAGTATTATGTGGCTAGAATAGAAACTAAAACACATAGAGCTGAATTTGCCTATTCTCAACGAGAAGATGCCTATGGCGCAGGAGATTATATTCAAGATCAAAACTCAAATATTAAGTATGGTGATTCATCTTATAAGTTAGACTCAATCCGGATTTTTTCTAAGCAGGAGTTAGCCACTAAGGGAAGTACTGCGATACCTATGAAAGTTGTCCATTTTGAATATAGTTATGAGCTGTGTCCTGGTACAGAAAATAATGTGAATGGGGGGGGGAAATTGACTTTGAAGAAAGTTTATTTTACCTATGAGAACTCTAATCGAGGGGCCTTAAATCCATATCAATTTGAGTATCCTGACCAAGGAGTTTCTTATGCCAACTATTATGCTTTAGGTGTAGATCGTTGGGGAACAAATCGAGGGGAGCTAGAAAATGCTTGCACTGATAGCTATATTTCTTATACACAACAAACTAATTCATTAGTTGCACCTTTAACAAAACAGGAGATGGCAGACAGAGCCTCTGTCTGGCATTTGAAAAAAATAAAACTACCCTCAGGCTCTACTATTGAATTAGAGTTAGAAAGAGATGAATATGGTTATGAGCAGGATCATGTTGCGGGACAAATGTTTAATATTGTAGCTTTTGGAGATCCGCTCAATCCTTATGATGAAGAGAAGTTAATAGAAAATACAACAGATATTAGTTGTCCAGACTCTTCTGCATTGGCTAAGTTGCATACCTCAGAATTATCTGACCTAAATACCTCTGGGAAAAAAGAAGCCTTATCTATTTACTTTAAACTAGAGGAGCCTATCTCTAATGACGCAGCTGCAGAAGCAAAATTTGAACGATATTTTACAGACCTTTATGAAGATGATAAGGGAAAACAACTCTATTTGCGTTATGCAGCCAACGTTTTTGGGCAATATCTTGCTAGTGATGGTTATCATGAAAATGTAGTCGCTTATTTGTATATCAAGTCTTATGAGTTGGTTCCCTCTGCCTCAGGGGGAGATTATTTATATGGACGAATTATCTTAAAGGATTATGGGGCTTTTTCATCTAAAGTCAATAAATATCATCCTTTGGCCATAAATATATGGCAATACATTAAGTTCAACTTATTGGATCAATTTCTAGGAGAACCACCATTAACAGGAACAGGACCTGCTGGAGGAGATGGACATGCTTGGAAAAGAATGATGAAAAACGCCATTTTATCCATCAAGAACTTTTATACGGTCTGCAGAGAAAGACAACTAGGAAAGAAAGGAAACTTAAAGCGCTCTTTTATTCGTCTAAATACTCCAGATAGAAGAATGTTTGGTGACGGCTTAAGAGTAAAACGAGTTTTACTCAAAGATCATTGGACCAAGGAAAATACGCCTGTTTATGGGATGGTCTATGACTATGATACTCAAGATGAAAATGGCGAAGTCATTAGTAGTGGTGTTGCTGCAGCAACACCTGTAGTGGGGCGAGAGGCTAGTGGTTTACGCTATGCGAAACACTACATGAAAGCAAAAAAGAGAAATCAGAATGAATTGTATTTTTTTGAATATCCCTACAATGAAAACTTCCTTCCAGGAGCATCTATAGGCTATTCTAAAGTAACAGTGAGGAGTTTGGCAACAGAAGCTAGCCTTGCTCAACGAAAAGGAGAGCCCTTTTCACAAGCTTATCAAGATGCAGGTATAGATCCGAATCTTAAAGGCTTTGCTAGTTCTGGACAATCTATTCATGAATTCTATACAGCAAAGGATTTCCCATATATTCTTAAGGCTGGAAAAATTGATAGAAAATATCGGGCGAACCTTATCCCTATACCATTATTGGGTTTCAATAAATATGCACATTATAGGGGCAGTCAAGCTTATTCTGTAGAACTGAACAATATGCATGGTAGACTTAAAAAAGTGAGTCAGTATGCGCAAAGTAAGGATGGAGAAATGCTTGATAGTCCAATAAGTTGGGTAGAATATAATTATAAGCATAGAGTCGAAAGTTATGTAGAGGGGATTAGACTTCGAGAACGAAAAGTTTTAACTAGTTTTGTTCCTGTTTTATTAAGTGATACAGGCGGGGCTGACTATGGGCAAAATGTGAAAGTTGAGTACCAAGAAATGGGCGTTGATCGTGAAATGACTGTTGGTGCTGAGAAAAACAGCTCAAGAGCAGTATCTATTGGAGCGGGTCTAAATACGCTTTGGTCGCTACCACTGTTTATCGTCCCTGTAGTGGCTGGTCATGGTCATATAACAAATGAATCTATGCAGACTCAAGTAACCAACAAAGTTATTCGTCGTGCAGCTATTATGGATAAAGTTGTAGCTTACAACGGACAGTCTAGAGTGGAAACAGAAAATCTATTATATGATCAATACACTGGACAAGCACTCTTAACAAGAGTGAACAATAACTATGACGATGCTATTTATAGCTATAATCTACCAGCACATTTTTTCTATAAAGGAGTTGGTCCCGCATATAAAAACTGGGGGGCTGAGTTTCTTGCTGCTGTCGGAAATCAACACTTAGCAGGAACAAATAATCGCTATGTATTAAACTTGAGCCCACAATTACCCACTACTTGGAATGATCTGATGGAGGGTTTAATCACAGGAGATGAGTACTTGGCTTATAACCAAACAAATCCTTCATCCCCTGCCGTTAAGTTTACATTACTCTCTAAATACGAAGAGAATAGTAATTGCTATTTGGAAATGCATTCAGACGATCCTGTAGCTCTAGGAAGTACTTATCAACTAAAAGTAATTCGCTCTGGTGCCAGAAATCAGCTGACTGCATCAGTTGGAAGTATTACAGCTTTGTCTGACCCTACAAAAAATAGAGCTGTAGTTTCTTGTGATGGACCTCTAGAATTAGACGCTATTACTTATAGCTGTGATACAGAAACTGAAGCAATAGCTGCAGAACTAGCTGATTTCTTAAATGCAACCTTGGATGTGGATAACTTAGGTAGTGCAGCTACAACTTCTAGCTACTTAGGAAATTCTCCAACAGAAGCTTATGCAAATCGGATAAATACTGGGGGAAGTGCAGTCTTGAGTTCAAAATGGACTCAACTAGCTAGCTTAATTAACTTTGAAGACTGTAGCTACTCGGGCTGTACAGTTGAGCCAGTAGATCCTGCAAACCCCAATGATGTTTCTGTTAATTATCTTGAAAAGGATGGTGAAACGGATACTTCTTACACTACCTACTCTACACCTGATTGCTTTGAGGGGTTAGTAGAGTACAATCCAGCTAAAATTAAATGGGAACCAGAGGGCACACACTTGCTGAATCCTATCTATTACTACCTAGAAGGAAGTCAAGGTAATGTACTTAAAATAGGCGCTGAATTACAGCATTTTGTAGATGTCAGCTTACAAAGCTATAGCAATAATGCAATTCAAGGAACAACCTATCCAAAAATTGAAAGCTATGCTATTCGCGGCTGTAATCGATTTAGTGGAATAGATGTACTCGAAATTGCTATTGAAGTGAAAATGAGAGCCGCCACTGATCCTGTAACCTTTATCTTGGCTACGGATCGTATATTCTGCCACGAATTCCAATGGCCAGCGGAAGAACAGTTGTCGCTACCATTATATGCATACAGAACCATTAACGATGTATTAAACATCTCCGCTGCAGAACTCAGCGAAGATTGGCTGCAAATGCATGCTTCTGCTAGTGATAACCCCTACGCCACAGGCGAAAGAGGAATCTACAGAATGCTAAATAGTTATGCTTATGTCGATGAAAGAAGACAAACTACATCCACAGTCAATCTCCGCGAAGATGGTGCTATGGATTCTGTTGTCCTTTTTGAATGGAACCGCCCCGTTTTGATGCAAGATTGTGAGGCTTTTGACAAATGGAAGAAAACAAATACAATTACTAAGTACAATAGCGATAATGCGGAAACTGAAAATCGCAATATTATCGGACTTTACTCTTCGGCCCTATACGGCTACAATGGCTCTTTACCAATTGCCGTAGCCGCCAATGCTAAACAAGAGGAAATCGCTTTTGAAGGCTTTGAAGAATATGCAACAACTACAAATCTCAATAATTTGCCGCATATCGAAACTGGACAGCTGAATTTTGGCAACCAAACGGATACCGATTACGCAATTTATCACCGCCTAGATGTTGCTCAACCTTTTTATTGGACTGATGGACAACTCTATCTAGATGAACCCTACCAAAGTAGTTGGAGCAACTATTATCAGGGCCAAAATATGCGACTACACCTTCGTGATGAAGCCGGAAAAGCACAATCAGACCGAATTATTATCGATAGCTTAAGTGCTAGCCCCAATGGGAAAATTATTATTCATTATGATCCCAATGGACTAGATATTCCTTCGGCCTACCGCCTCACTGGCGCAGTAAGCATCGAAAGAAAATTGCCTAGCCAAGAGGTCTCAAATACAATGGCTAGCCTCTCTGATGAAACAGCTCATACAGGAAATCTTTCGATCAAACTGCAGGCTAATAGAACCTTCAATTTCGATAATAGTATGATGGAACTCGAAGCAGATAAAGCTTATGTCTTTAGCTGCTGGGTAAAATTGGATAATGCTGATCGCCCAACTTATCAACCTTTTGTCGACCTATTGACTAGCTCTAATCTGCAGCTATTAAGCGATATGAGTCCTACAGGAACTATTATCGATGGTTGGCAACGAATGGAAGGGCAGTTTAGCATTCCTGAAGCAGCGCTGCTTTCAGCTACCTATGAAGGACTTTTAGGCCTGCAAAATAAGCATGAAACTAAAGCACTTTATATTGACGATTTGCGGATTTTTCCTGCCGAAGGAGGCCTGCAAACCTATATCTACGATCCTGTTAATTACAAAGTTAGAGCTACTCTAGATAACAATAATTTCTTTAGCCGATACCTCTATAACCAAGAAGGGACCCTAATTGCCGTGCAAAAGGAAACGGAACGAGGAATTAAAACTATCCAGGAGACTGGCTCTCATATGAAAACAACAGATGTAGAATAAGTGATTTTTGGGCCTCCGCAGCAAAGCTGCGGCGCTACGTCTGGCAGCTCGCTGCTCGCTCGGCCCTGCGCAAAAAACAAGTTTTTGCTTGGTCTGCGGCTTTGCCGCACTGCCTACCATCGCTAGGCCGTTTGGCCTTCGGCCATGGCTGTAGGCTTCAACCTAGAGTAAAAAGGCCCGAAGGGCCGTCGGCTTAGGGATGGATAGCAGTGGCCGCAGGCCAGACCTAGTTTTTTGAGCGTAGCGAAAAAAACGCAGGGCCGAGCAAAGCTGCGAGCTGCGACACAGCCCGGCCCGCCCTTTGGGCGGGCAAGCCCCAAAAAAAGAAAAAATGATGAAATATATTTTTGCCCTTATCGGCCTAGTTTTACAATTCTCCTTATGGGGACAAGATCTGAAAAAGGATTATGAAGCCTTGGAAAAACGCTATGCAGAAATAGTGAATTTTTCTGCCGATATAGAGGTGTATGTCTATGATTTACAGTCCTCTAAGTTGAAGCCCTTAGAGCAGAATAAAGGTTTTATATATAAACAAAAAGACTTGTTGCATTATGCTTTTGGGTCATTTATTTTTCTGAAAACAGCTAAAGAAGCTATTATGGTTGATCAGGAAGATAAAGTGATTATTCTGCAAAATCTTCAGGAGTCAACAGCCGCTCAAGAAGATGAAATACTCTCTAAGGTAGAGGAAGCAATGCGCCTATACGATAAAATAGAGTATTTGGGGGTAAAAGAAGGGCTAAAACACTACAAAGTAAGTATGAAAAAGGGCTACTTGATGAAAAATATGGAGCTCTATATAGATGCAGAAAAGATGCTTATTCAAAGGGTAATTTATGAATCATATATAGCAGAAATGGACCAGTTGTTAAAGGTAGATATGCGCTTTTTGAATTTGAGCACATCCCCCAAGGCCAAGCGCCATTTTAGTCGCAAACAATATATTGAAAAACGAGCTGGAAAATACTATCCAGTAAGTAGCTATAAGACCTACAAACTCATCAATCAGCAAAGTCATTAAATTGTTATGAAAACGAATAAAGTACTATACCTCCTATTGTGTTTGTTCTTGCCCCTATTTAGCTGGGCGGGAGATAGTGATTTGTGGTTGTCAGCGCCTGCGGACTCTATTTATGTGGGTAAAAAGCTGGGGCTTCGTGCGCCAGATTATAATTTGAGTGAAAGTGCAGACCACCGGATATCCTGGGAAGCGGAGCTTCATTTGGTTTATGGCCGACGGGATTTACTGGACATTAGTGGGGCTGCAGATTGGGAGTTGGTGTTGTATTTTAGCTGGCATGGACGGACAGATATAGATACTTTGCGTTTATCAAATACAGAGCAATTAGGCGTATTTGAGTCTATGGTGTTGTTGCCTCATGAGCTAGGGGAGTGTGAGATCGAGATAAAGGGTCTGAGCTATAATGGGAGCAGTCTTAGTGATATTAGCGGGATTGGCCCAGAGGATATTGAGCTACAATTGCGCTTGAAACGGAAGCATTATTATTATTTGGATCCTACGACCGCTTTGACGGTAGGAGGAGAGCATGTTTTTAATGCAGATGCGAGTCAGGGAGCGAAAGAAAGCTATTTGGAGCTGTATTGGGACTATCTTCCGGGGATGGAGTCTGCAGAGGTAGAACTTGTATTTTGGGATGCGGAGATATCAAAAGCCGCAGATCCGACTGATCCAGAATTTTTTGCAGATGCGATTCGAGTAGAGACTTCAGCACAGCATTATCATTTTGAGTTGAGCTATCCTGCTGGCGAGATCTATTATCGGATTCGCCCGATAGGTCGTTATATTCGAAATACGGGCAGCAATTACAGTTGGCGAAAAGAAGGGGCATGGTCAGTTGTTGGGCAAGAGACTGTGAGTCCCTCAGAGGCCTTTGAGCCAGAAGAGAACTGGCAGTATAGTACTGTTTATGCAGAATCGGGTAAGCAAAAGAAGGTGATTACCTATTTTGATGAGAGCATGCGGGCCCGTCAGGTGGTGACCTATTTGAATGATGCGGATTTGAGTTTGGTTGGAGAAACAGACTACAGCTTGGAAGGTCAGGCGGTGGTTAATATCTTACCTGTTCCAACTCAAGGAGCAGAAAATAACCTATTTTTTAAGGCAAATTTTAATCAGAACAGTCAGGGACAGCCGTATAACTATACAGATTACGACAAAGATACAGGCGCAGATTCCTTATCAACGAATTCAGGAGCCTCTTACTATTATTCTTCGGCTCATTTGGGGTCGACAGCTGATGGGCTTTATGTTCCTTATATAGCCGATGCAGAGGGCTATCCGATGAGTCAGTTGCGCTATAAGCGAGATGGGACGGGCCGTGTAGCAGAGCAGTCTGGAGTAGGCGGGCCTTATCAGTTAGGCTTAGGACGGGAGACCCGCTATTTTTATGGATCAGCGAGTACGACAGAGCTTCGTCGATTGTTTGGGTCCAATGTGGGGAATGCAACACATTATGAAAAGCATGTAACAGTAGATGCAAACGGACAGGCATCCGTAGCCTATGTAGATCAGGCGGGTCAAACAGTAGCAACCGCTTTGGCCGGGGAGGCTCCGACGAATGTGGAAGAGTTGAGCCATAAGGAGAGCTATGACCAACGACTAGATATGATGGGGAGCAATATCTTGGCCAATAATCAGTCCTCAATGACGCATGTTTTGTTGAAGACAGATATGGGGGTACAGACCTTTAGTTTTGACTATCAGGTGGATGCAAGCTATTTTGAGTTAGCGGGTTTCCAAAATAGCCTATGTGAGAGCTGCGTCTATGCTTTAGAGATAGAGGTGACAGATCCTGATGGACATTATGTTAGTCCCATTCCCAGTTCGTTGACAGGAGGGCTGCTACATACAACAGTAATAGACTCGAACTATAATCGCTATCAAATCCGAGATACAATCCGGGCTTCAGATTTAACAAATTGTGGCCTAGGGAATGTACACAGTCATGGGGTGTCATTTGATCTGAGTTTAACAGAAATGGGGGAATATACAGTGAACAAACGCCTTCGATTGTTATCTGCGGAAATGCCCTTAGATAGTTTGTCCTCGCTCTTTGAGGATAATAATATGATACCAACGGTAAGTCCAGCAGCGATAGATTCTAGTTTGTGTAACTTTATCGAAGAGCTAAATCCAGCAGATACGGCAGATACGAATCCTATACTAGCGGCCCAAGTAGAGGTTTGTAATGGGATTTTATCTCAAATAGAGGATCAATTGACAACAGTGAGTGCATCGGCATGGTTGGCTGCAGACTTGGTCGATTTTACAGGCTTAGCTAATTTTACCTTAGCAGATTTATCGGGTAATTCCTTAACGATAGAGGTCGTCAATTCGACAACGATTAACTATAGTGGGAATTTGAGTCTGGAAAGCAGTACAGCAGATGTATACTACGACTTTAGTCAAGCAGATAATACAGATTCTTTGGTGGTTCTTTTGGTACAACTCCTAAAGGATAGTTTGTACCAAGAGACAATTTTATCAGAATTAACAAGCCGTCATCGGGAGTATTGTCATTATGAAAGTTGTGTAGGTTTGTTAGCGAGTAAGCGTTATGATGCACGAATGAGTCTGTATAAGGACTGGTATGCTTGGCAGGCAGGCGAGAACAGTAATGCTACAGTAAAGATACATCACGCAGCAGCAGCAATGAGTGAGTTTGCTCAGAATGATTCATTTTTGATTGTGTTTCCAGCCCATAGTAGTTGTGATGCAAACTACTTGGAGGATGAGATGAAGCGGATGTTAGTGGACTATTATACTTCTAGTGTCTATTTGTATCCACAGTTGATGGTTAACTATGTGGATAGCCTAATAGATCCAAGTTTGCGTTGGACTGGTATACAGACAAGATCGACAGAGGAACTCCGCTGGTCAAGCTTTTTATCCTATTATCAAGGGGCAAAGTTTCAGATAGAGCAAAAGTGTAGTCAATGTAGTTACTATAGTGATAGTTTAGCTACAGTAACGGCCTTTCCGCCTTATGATACGGCTGCGAGTTTTACAGAAATCGAGGATAGTATTATAGCTGCGATAAGTAATAATTGTGCTGATGGTTGTTTCACAAATGCGGCCTATAGCCGTTGGGAAATAGAAACAGAGTTGCTTTCTTGTGGATTAGGTGATTTAGATACGACAGGAGCAACTTATCTAGCGATACAGGCAATCTTAGATCGTATTGCTTTGGATATGGAAGCGAACTGTTTATCGACTTGTGGAACGGGGAACCCCTTGGGTTATGCTTTGTTGGAGGACTATCAGTCGGGTCAATCGCCACATTTGGATAGTGTATTTATTCGTTTAGATACGGTCTTGAGCTTGTTAGGGGCAGACCCTTATCCTGTAGATCCAAATAGTTGTTCTATTGCGAGCTATGAAGATTTGGTTTTAACGGCTCATGGAGCCTTGTACGATACACTTAGAGTGGAAAATAGGCTTTATGGTCCAGGAGATGTAATAACTATAATTGATTCCTTAGTGTTTGTGCCTAAGGAGGATACGACTTTAAGTAATTTTACGATAAGTCTCTCTGATTTACAAGATTCTTGTATAGCCTCTTTGCTTGAAGATGCGATGGAGGAAGCCTGGGAAGCACAGCAGGAGTTGATCGCAGAGATGATCACGGCCTATCGGGCACAGGTAGGCAGTTGTTGGGACAATCCTTTTAAGGAGTCCTTTTCGGTGAGCTATGAGACGGGGGAATATCATTATACCTTATATTATTACGATCAGGCGGGGAGTTTAGTGCAAACGATACCGCCCGCTTCGGTGCGTCCCTTATCGGCTAGTTCCTTTGGTTCTCATGGGGAATGGTTAGGGGATGAGCCAGAGCATTCTGCCAGAGGGTTACATACAAAGTACAAGTACAATAGTATGGGCCAAATTCTATGGCAGGATAGTCCTGATGGAGGGGAAACGAACTTTTGGTATGATGATGAGCAGCGCTTGCGCTTATCTCAAAATGCGAAGCAGGCCGCAGCTGTAGATTATAGCTATACTCGTTATGATGAGCTGAGTAGAGTGGTTGAGGTTGGACAATTGGAAAATTACCAAATGCCAACAGATCCTTCGCTTTTAGCGGCAGATTTGAATGATTTGAGTTTTCCTGCTGCAAGTAGTTATACTTTAGATGAGTGGGTGCGTACGAGCTATGATGAGTTGGCAAGTAGTCCGATCAATCAGGAGCATCTTCGAGGCCGAGTATCAAAGGTAGAGAACCAATACCAAGCGAACTATTATAGCTATGATATTTTAGGGAATGTATCTCACTATTATCAGTATGTCAAAAATCTAGATAAAGGCTTTAGCCTAGAATATGCCTATGATTTAGTGTCGGGGAATGTTCGGGAAGTGGCCTATCAGGCCGGGGAAGCGGATGCTTTTTATCATAAGTACAGTTATGATGCGGACAATCGTCTTCGTTTGGCCTATAGTTCAGAGGATGGTCGTTTGTGGCAGAAGGAGGCGCGTTATTACTATTATGCGCATGGACCATTGGCGAGAGTGGAGTTGGGGGAAGAGCTCTTGGGCTCTGATTATCGCTATAGCTTGCAGGGCTGGATAATTGGGGTGAATGGCTTGGTGAAGAATGCGGTTTGGACAGATCCTGGATCGGATGGTCATGAGACGGGCCGTCATCGCTGGTTTAGTCGAGATGAGTATGCTTATGGCTTGGGCTATAATGAGTTGGCTTATACGCCCATTGGGGGCTCATCTTTGATAGATGGAGCGGCATGGAGTAATATGTCAGGAGATATTCTATCGAAAGATGGAGTTTCTGGCTTGTTTAATGGCAATATCGCTTATATGCAGACGGCCTTGCCACAACTAGGCCGAGAAGGGATGGGTTCAGGTAGTTATGCTAGTGCGTATAAGTATGATCAGTTGCATCGGATTGTGAGTTCAGAAGGGTATTCTTATGGTGGAGCAGATTGGACAAAAAGATGCGCTATAGGAGATTGTGAAGCACAGTCATCATATAGTTATGATGCGAATGGCAATATCTTGAGTTTATCGCGTTATGCCGGAGGGAATCAGATAGATGATTTAAGCTATCATTATACTTATGATGTTGATCCTGCACAATTGCCAGAGGTTTCTAGCCAAGCTATCGGGCAGTTGTATAACAACCAATTGCAGTATGTAACGGATGGCGCAGGGGCGGCAACGGTAGGCGATTTGACTAGTCAGCCGGGACAAGATGGGGCCGTAGCTTTGTATTCACAGAATTATGTTTATGACGAAATTGGCAATTTGGTTCGAGATAGCTCGGAGCAGATTGAGGAGATTGTTTGGAACGTACAAGGCAAGGTACAGGAGGTTCATTTTGAGGCGGGTAAGGCGGGTCCCTCGGTCTTGCAATATGAGTACGACCCCATGGGCAACCGCTTGGCCAAAAAGAAATTGTATGTAGATGGTCCTGTGGATATTCGATCGGAGGGACAGTATTATGTCCGTGACCCTCAGGGGAATGTGCTGGCGGTTTATGAGCATCGGGATCGCTTGGCTAATGTGGTGAATGAGGCAGGGGATAGCCTGTACTTGGAGGAGCTGCATTTATATGGATCGGCTTGTTTGGGGATCTTGAAAAAAAGAGCGACCTTAAAGGAGTTTCAAAAAAGTTTGGAGCTTCCTGGTGATGATTTGGGCGATTTGCTTCTGTTTAAAAGTTCGGCTGCTCCAGTGGCGAGCAGCTACCATCAACTAGAGCTGGGCCGCCGCCGCTACGAGCTGTCCAACCACTTAGGCAACGTACTGGCTACGGTCAGTGATAAATCCTTGGGTCAAGACAGCAGCCAAACGGGACAAGCAGATTATTATCTGGCGCAGGTTTCTTCGGCAAACTTATACTACCCATTCGGTTGGGAAATGCCTGGGCGTAAGTTTGTGAGTGGGGAGGGGTATCGTTTTGGGTTTAATGGGCAAGAGGAGGATCCTGATATGGGAGTGGTGTTTAAGTATCGTATCCATGATGCGAGGGTTGGTAGGTTTTTGTCTGTGGACCCACTTGCGCCGGAGTATCCTTGGAATAGTTGTTATGCTTTTGCGGAGAATCGAGTGATTGATGGGATTGATTTGGAGGGGAGAGAGTGGTCAGAGATAAAACGAGATTTTGCAAGTATAGGTAACGCAGCGACTAAATTCGCGAAGGAAACGGCTGAAGGTCTTAAAGAGGCTGTAAAAGATCCTTTGGGAACAGTATCTAGGGTCTGGGATGGCAATATGCAAACAATTAAGGATGCAGGCACAATTTATGGAACTGCAGCTGAGATCTTTAGTAATCAGTTTTTTGGAACAAATTATGAAATTGATCGGAAACGGTTTGAGGAATCTGCACAACGAGTAGGAAAAGATTTAGTAATAGAGGGTGTAACTGCAGGGGCTTCAAAATTGGGGGTAAGTGGTTTGTCCAAAGTAGGTCGGGCAGCTAAATCGATTCGGAAAGCGAACTGGATAGATGAGGTTGTAGTTACGGCAAAACAAGTAATACCCTGTGGTTGTTTTACTGGATCAACCTTGATAAAAACAGAAAAAGGGTATAAAAATATCTCAGAAATAGCCGTAGGGGATTATGTATGGGCTTTTAATGATAGCAGTAGGGTAGAAAACTTAAAACAAGTTACGGCTCTAGCAAACTATCAAAGAGATAGCCTGCTTCATATATACATAGCAGGAGAACAAATAGAAACAACAACAGATCACCCGTTTTATAGTAATTCTGTATGGGTGCGAGCAGGTAACCTAAATTCAGGGGATAGTTTGTATCTTTATGGGCATAGCCAAAAAGTTATCGACTCTATAGTTGTAGAGGAAGGGGCTTTTGAGGTCTATAATTTTACAGTTGAAGGCTTTCATACCTACTATGTTAGTGATTTAGAAGTTTTAGTGCATAATAGTGGGCCTTGTCCATTTACATTTACAAAAAGTGGATCAGGGAAAAACTTGATAAGAACCACAAAATTAAATAATGGAAAAAGCGTACAAATTAAGTCTGGGCATGGTTATAATCGCTCTCACCGCTCAGGAGATGTAAGAGATACTGGATTAACAATGGATGAAGTTGAAAGTGGAATTCTTATGGATTTAGAGTCCAAAATTAATAATGGAAGTGTCTCTTTGCCTCGAAAAGGAGAAAAGGGTTTTAATGGAGCTATAAACCTTAGTGTAGAAATAAATGGAAATAAAATTGGATATAGAGCTATTGAAAAAGAGGATGGACAAATTTCTATAGGTACATATTATTTAGAATAGTAATAATGAAAAATGAATAAAGTGTTGAATTTAGATCATCTGGAAAATGATGTGATATGTAGAGAGAATACTGTATTAAGTTCAGTTTTAGGCGTTTGTTTAATATTCAAAGAACGTGTTGTTTTTAGGAATATGGTTATAGGTAAGGTTAATTTTTATGAAAGTTTTTTTAAAAAAGGGCTTTTAGTATCCAACTGTGTTGTGGGAGATGTTATTTTTGAATCTGCAGGACATAATGATGAACCCATTGTTTTTGAAAACACTGTCTTTACTGGAGATTTAAACTTTTTTGATGCGTATTTTACACACGACATAGTTATTAAGAATTGCCTTTTTATCAAACCTAATTCAATATTAGAAGATATTGCTTATCCATATGGGGTTGAAAAGAAAGAATATATGAAATTAGATGTTAAGTAGCCCTCTGTTACCTAGCAATTACTCCTTTTTAAGCTGCAGGCCAATTGTTGCTGAGGAACGGGCTCTGCTGTACTTAAATTGGCTGCTGGTTTCAACCTGCAGCCACGGCTAGCAGGCGGCGAAGCCGCCGCAGGCAAAGGCCAAATGAAAGCCCTGCCACTTCTATCCTTTGATAAAAATTTCTTGCTATTCTGCGTTATTTTTCTCAGCCATAGCTACGGCTATGCCTTTAAAAAATGCCTTGACTAGCCTGAAATTTTTATCAAAGGATGGCCGAAGCGCAGAACTTCCATTCGGCCTAGGGGCCTGCAAGGGGGCCGCGCAGCGGCAGACCCAGCCAGCTTGCTGGCGCAGGGCCGAGCAGACCTGCGAGCCCTGTAAGGGCCCGGCCGCCGCAGGCGGCAGGCCCCAAAAAATGTAGTAGAATATACGGTAGACAAATCTTTATGACTACATACAGTTTTTTAGCGTAAATACAGTTAAAAATGACGACAACATTAAATTTAGATCCACTAGCAGAAGACCTTATAAGTATAGAGAATAGG
>NZ_JH719942.1:5287-12477 GCF_000275825.1 Saprospira grandis DSM 2844 | reverse complement strand
GTATGATCAGTTGCATCGGATTGTGAGTTCAGAAGGGTATTCTTATGGTGGAACAGATTGGACAAAAAGATGCGCTATAGGAGATTGTGAAGCACAGTCATCATATAGCTATGATGCGAATGGAAATATCTTGAGTTTATCGCGTTATGCAGCGGGTCAGCAGATAGATGATTTAAGCTATCATTATACTTATGATGTTGATCCTGCACAATTGCCAGAGGTTTCTAGCCAAGCTATCGGGCAGTTGTATAACAACCAATTGCAGTATGTGACGGATGGCGTAGGGGCGGCAACGGTAGGCGATTTGACTAGTCAGCCAGGACAGGATGGGGCATTAGCTACATCCTCACAGAACTATGTGTATGACGAAATCGGCAATTTGGTTCGAGATAGCTCGGAGCAGATGGAGGAGATAGTTTGGAACGTACAGGGCAAGGTGCAAGAGGTTCATTTTGAGGCGGGTAAGCCGGGGCCCTCGGTCTTGCAATATGAGTATGACCCTATGGGTAACCGCTTGGCCAAGAAGAAATTGTATGTTGATGGTCCTGTAGATATTCGGTCAGAGGGGCAGTATTATGTCCGTGACCCTCAGGGGAATGTGCTGGCGGTTTATCAATTCAATGAAGAAAATATTGCGCTGGTCGATGACAAAGATAGCCTTTATCTGGAGGAGCTGCATTTATATGGTTCGGCTCGTTTGGGAATCTTGAAAAAAACCTTAGCTTTAAGGTATCGGGATGAGTCGGGGGCCGTTGGCTTGCCTGCTGGGAGCCTGCTCAAAACCACTTTGGCGCAAAGCAGCTACCAGCAACTAGAGCTGGGCCGCCGCCGCTACGAGCTCTCCAACCATTTAGGCAATGTACTGGCTACGGTCAGTGATAAATCTTTGGGTCAAGACAGCAGCCAAACGGGACAGGCAGATTATTATTTGGCGCAGGTTTCTTCGGCAAACTTATACTACCCATTCGGTTGGGAAATGCCAGGCCGTAAGTTTGTTAGTGGGGAGGGGTATCGTTTTGGGTTTAATGGGCAAGAGGAGGATCCTGATATTGCAGAGGGACATACTACTACTTTGTATTGGGAGTATGATAGCCGAATAGCTAGAAGGTGGAATGTGGATCCAAGGCCTGTGACGTCTATTAGTCCTTATAACACCTTTCAAGGTAATCCTATATCAGGAACAGACTTAAACGGAGATACAACTATAATTAGAAATTTGGAGGGGCAATTGATGATGACTATAAATGATAATTGTCCTAATCAAAATGTTTTTATTACTATTGAAGGTGTTGTTGAATCAAGGATTACGAATATATTCAGAGGAGGAGGGGAGTATGATTTAGCCGAAGTTATACGTGATAACGCTGATTTTTATATAGGAGAAAAAACAAGAAGTGAGTTGAAAAAAATAATGAAAGACTCAGATAGAGAAGGCAAAGAAAGATTTTTTATTTTTGGATTAGTAGGAAATAGTCGAGAATTAGTTGTTGAAGATTTGAGTGAAGGTATGCATCGTACTAGTAACGTAATAACAATGGGAGAAGTTATTTCTGCTATTGAAAGTTTCGAAAACTCAGATGAATATAAGTTTAAAGGCACTATAGGATGGGGACACACACATATTACTGCATCAGCAGGGGAAAAAGGTGGGGCCTTTTTTGAACACAATTATAGCGTTGGACGATTAAATACTCCTTCTAGTCCTATATCTGCAAGGGGGCAATTTGATCCTAGAGATTTTAATCCTGTCCTAGAAGGCTATGGTAAACACTATCCAAGTATTCTAGCTACCCCTCATGGTTATACTATATATACTACAATGCGAAAAGAATTTGAAACAGTAATGAAGTGGTACTATCCTAATGGTGCTGAAGAAAGTATTCTAAATCGTGAAAAGGTGTGGAAGTATTTTGATAGTTTTAAAATAAAAGTTTATGATTATGAATATGGGAATAACGTGTATAGTGAGGATTAGTGTCGGTGTTTTTTTGTTTATTTCTTTTTTTACTTCGTGTTCGAGCAAACAGAAGAAAGAAGCTAGTGCTGAGATTGATACTTATTGTATGTCTAAGGTTTATAGTTCTATTGAAGAACCTCTTAGAAATCATTTAGATAGTCATGTGTATAGGATAACTTATATACCTCCAGTAGATAGTGGTCTGGGAAGTATTGTCCATTTAATTCGGTTAGTAGAAGTTGGTTCTACTGATAAAGTTAAAATTGTGGAGAAGAAAATAGAGTTTCGCTATTTTCCTGAATGTTATGATGAATTTAGATATTATGAGGTGAAAAAAAATGTTCTTAATAAGAAGGATGTAGACATGCTGTGTAATTCATTGGTTAGAAATATGAAAAGTAAAACAAAGTCTGTTGATCCTAGTGAACCTTTATTTATTTTAGAGGGCTTTGGATCGGAAGATGTCTTAATAGGAGCATGGCAAAATCCTAATGAATACAATAAATTATTAAGGGTCAGAGATACTTTGAGTTGGAGTATTTTAAATACGTTTTAGTAACTGTAGGTTTTCTTCTCATAGGGGCCTTGTTGCATAAATCGTAATTTACTGATTAGCAGCAACTTCCAACTTAACAGCATTAAGCTCATTTAAAATTTGAATACGCATCAGCACTTCTTGTTTCTGCATTTTAAAGCTAAGCGAAGAGAGCCGTTCCGAGAAAACGTGCTTGAGTCGCATCATTGCCGTTTCGCTTAAATTTCGACGGTGATAGCCTAAATCTTGTTTCCAAGCAGCCGCTCCCAACTCCCAGATATATAAAATATCATCATTGCGATAACTATCGACTAGCTCTCCATTTTTTCCTTTTTTTAGGCGAGCATTTTTACGTGGGGGAATAAGCGGTACCGCTCCTGCCTCACAAATCGCTTCTCGACATTTTATTTGGTCATAGGCTCCGTCAGCATAAACGCGGGTGATATTCAAGGATTTCATTTTTTTCATCATTTTGAGGAGTTGAGAAGCATCGGTTTTTCGCTCTGTAGTAATCTCTACGGATAAGATTTCTCCTGTTTTATCATCCACTGCTAAATGCACTTTAATTCAGCTAGAGCGCTGTTTTTCTAAGTGTTTTTTTCTTAACCATTCTCCCTGCCCTTTGGTTTTCAGCCCTGTACTATCTATCGCTATCGATTTTTCTTTATCCGTTTTTTTAGGCTTAATATTCAGTTTTAGATTCTTGACTCTACGGCATATTTGGCTGAAAGATATTGGCCTTACATCCAAATTATATTTGGAAATAACGCATTTTAGAATGCCTTCTAATTGCCGATATCCAAGCGCAAAAAGCACTTTTAATCGGAATAAATAGCGAATAAATTCATCGGAAATTGTTTTAGGTCTACCCCGTTTTGAGTGCTTAGCGATGAGTTTTTTGCTTGCCAAAGGCGGGAACCAAACATCAAAAAGAAACTCTCCTTGGGCGGTATAAAATCTGTTGGTTAGTGCGTAATTCTGTAAGGTTTTTTCTACTTTTGTCATGGGACAGCTCGAGGTTTTATTGTTCGTCGAAAAAACTTAAATCTACGGGGCTTGTCCCTTTTTTTATGCCTAATTCGCAAGGTTTTTTGTAATTAGCTGATTTTTAACTTGTTGGATTTATGCAACAAGGCCCTTATTGACAGAAGAGTTTAATGAGGAAGAATCTGGAAAACCTAAGTTTTTAGGGAAACCTGAGTTCTTAGTTAAATATGGAGCTAAGGGGCAACTTCTGTGGCGTAAAACTTTGGGACGGCAATATCAGGAACGACCATCTTTTATAAAGAGGTATCAAGATAGTCTTTGTTTTGTGGCAAGTAGTTTGACTAATAGTTATGAAATTCAGTTAGTTGATGCAAAGGGAGAACTACTGACAATATTTAATGTCCCCAAAGAATTGGACGCTGGCCTTGATTTAGAATCTCGAATAACTGATTTCGTTATAGGGGAGGAGAATAACATTTATTTGGCTGTTAGTGAGCATTATCAAGATAGGGCGTTGAGTAATAAGTTTAGCCTCTTAAAGCTAAACCAAGAGGGGCGTTTGGAATGGAAAAAAGATTACCCTGAGTTAAAATCAAAAGGTTGTATTTATGAGCATTACCTTCATAGAATTAGTTATGCTAATGGTCAAATCGTATCCTATAATCAAAATTTAGGAATCATTACTATTGATCAAAAGGGGCAGATTAAAGAAAATCGATTATTGCAAAAATCGCAGTTGGGATGTTTCCCGCTTGCCTTTAGAGCGCTGAGTGATACCACTTACATTCTAGCTTATCAAAAGGCAGGTGATTTTTACTATAATAGCTTTGGGCCTGATGAAATATCCTTACCGCCCGCAAAGAAAATATCTGGAGAAACTAGAGATGCAAGGGCGCAGCCATTTATATTTCATTTTCCAGCTGAAAATAAGCTACTGATAATCTGTCCATTTAATGCTCACGTACAGGAAGAACCTGCCTATATAGTTCATGAAATAGCTGTAAATTAAGATTCAGGGCCACCGCAGGCCCCAAAAACATCCTCACAGAACTATGTGTATGACGAAATCGGTAATTTGGTTCGAGATAGCTCGGAGCAGATTGAGGAGATTGTCTGGAACGTACAGGGCAAGGTGCAAGAGGTTCATTTTGAGGCGGGCAAGCCGGGCCCCTCGGTCTTGCAATATGAGTACGACCCCATGGGCAACCGTTTGGCCAAAAAGAAATTGTATGTAGATGGTCCTGTAGATATTCGGTCGGAGGGACAGTATTATGTCCGTGACCCGCAGGGGAATGTGCTGGCGGTTTATCAATTTAATGAAGTGGATATAGCTGTAGTTGGAGATAGAGATAGTCTTTATCTGGACGAACTGCATTTATATGGCTCGGCCCGTTTGGGAACCTTGAAAAAAGCCTTAGCTTTAAGGTATCGGGATGAGTCGGGCACGGCCAATTGGTCTATTAGAACATTAGCCAAAACGGCTTTGGCGCAAAGCAGCTACCAGCAACTAGAGCTGGGCCGCCGCCGCTACGAGCTGTCCAACCACTTAGGTAACGTACTGGCTACCCTAAGCGATAAATCCTTGGGTCAAGACAGTAGCCAAACGGGACAGGCAGATTATTATTTGGCGCAGGTATCTTCTGCTAGTTTGTACTACCCATTTGGTTGGGAAATGCCTGGGCGCAAGTTTGTTAGTGGAGAGGACTATCGTTTTGGGTTTAATGGGCAAGAGGAGGATCCTGATATACATGGAGGTGGAATTGTCTTTAAATACAGAACAGAAGATGCTAGAGTCGCAAGGTTTTGCGGTAGATCCTATTGCAGCTCAATATCCTGAGTTGACCCCCTATCAGGTTGCTAGCCTTTCGCCAATTTATATGAGGGAATTGGAAGGGTTAGAAGGTATTCTATCGACAAATGTAGGCATCGATTTCAGAGCCCAGTTAAAGGTTAGTTTTACTATTGGAGGAAGAGATGGCTATAGTACAAGTGGAAGTGCATCGGTAGGGATGAATGTAAGAACTCCAATGATAGGTGGTCATCTTAATGCATCGATAAATATGTATCATAATGGTTTGGGAACTTCAAAATTAGGAGGACGAACACACTCTGATTTAATATTGACATCAGCTATGACAGTAGGAGGAGGTAACGGTGTTGAGACTCAAATTAAAAGTACCCATGTAAATAGCTCTTATTCGATTACTAGTCAATATGCTTCAAGCTTAACTGTTGGTATGAATAAAGTGATCCATTTGACTGATTTTGGCAATAGTCCTAGAGACCAAACTATCGGTTTTTTTGATGCAAAGGTAGGAGGAACTAAGTTTGCAGTTACTGCAGGACACGCAAATGATTTTTTAACCTCATTAGGAGGAGATGGTGGTGACGATGGATGGGGTGCGTCTTCAATGATAAGCTACACAAATTCTAGTGGTTTTTCTTTAACTGCTGGATTTAATATTTTTAATGGAGAGCGAGTTATGGGAGTGTTTGACCGAACTGAAGAAATTGCAAAAACAATAAAAGGGACTTCTTATAAAGTAAGATATGTTAGGCAAGATGAAACACAAAAGTCTCTAAATAATGGGAATATGTTTATCAAGGCTGCATTTCCTCGAGGTCAAGGACAAAGTTTTTCTGCTCAATTTGGATTTACTGGAGGAAAGGCGACTTTCCCTCAAATGATTATGCATTATAAAGCTGAGATTGAAGGAGCTGATGGTGAGAAGAGAGGCATGGATCAGTTTTCTCATGATGGAAAGCTAGTTCCTTATGTGGGGGCTGGAGTTGAAAGTGATTTTGGGAATTAAAAAATTAAATTTTATGAAAAAGAAGGTTATAGTATTTACATTATTCGTTATTTGCTTATTTGGCTGTGCTCCTAGAGGTTCTTACATTCGCTTTGAAAGTTTTAGGAATTACGGTAAGTTTAATGAAGCCTCACTATCTAGTCGTCGTTCTGTATTATTCGATGGGTATTATATTTTTCAAGAGGAAAATGGGAGGTGGTGTCATTATATGTTTGGTCAAAATGGGGAGTTTTTTTTAAGAGGTGGGTATAACGTAAAAACAGCAGATATGATGTTTGATATGGCAAAGAATGATATTGTTTTTGACTTGGAAAACAAAACTTGGCAGCAGTATAAGTATGGTTGTTTTTCCGTAAGAGATTCTTTTGTAGATATAGAATATGCATTTTACGTAGGGACAATTGGGAAAAACTGGTTGTATGATTTAAAAGGTTATTTCTGTCCTTCAAAGCGCCAGTTAATCATAACTTCTGAAAATGATAGGAGTAAACAAAAGATAACAGAAATGAATCGAGTTTGCGAATTTTATGAGTTTCCAGAAGAATTTAAAAAGGAATTGGATTCCTTATACCGTGCAACAGGAGGGTGGACTATACCTAGGGATGAATAGATATCCTTACCCCTTCTGTCGTTTCTCTTTCTGCTTCGGCGGCTGGGCAGTTTGGGCCCATGGGCTGAAGCCCATGGTTGTGGGGCTATGCAAACTGGCGGGCTAAAGCCCTTGTTTGCTGGAAAATGGAAAAGGTTCGCTCCAAGAAAAAAACAACTCTTGTTCAAAGCGGTAGAGGATTTTAATCCTCTCCGCACTATAGATGTAGAATGGGATTGTTGTATGGCTGCTGGTTTCAACCTGCAGCCACGGCTAGCAGGCGGCGAAGCCGCCGCAAAGGAGCGAAGC
>NZ_JH719942.1:0-5187 GCF_000275825.1 Saprospira grandis DSM 2844 | reverse complement strand
TGATATGGGCCGATGGTTTCAACCATCGGCTCGTTTTATTGGGCTAAGTTTGGTCTCTTTTGTTGCTGTAGGTTTCAACCTACAGGCCCATATTATACAGGACCCTAGGGCCTTGGCCCTAGGGGTATTATGAAATTTATGGGGGATAAAAAACAAACTACCGAAGAAAAAATAACCCTTGTTCAAAGCGGTAGAGGATTTTAATCCTCTCAGCACTATAGATACAGAATGGGGTTGTTGTATGGCTGCTGGTTTCAACCTGCAGCCACGGCTAGCAGGCGGCGAAGCCGCCGCAAAGGAGCGAAGCGACTTGGCCTAGGGGCCTGAAAGGGGGGCCGCGCAGCGGCAGACCAAGGGTGAAGCCCGCAGGGCCGAGCAGACCTGCGAGCCCAGCAAGGGCCCGGCCGCCTTTGGCGGCAGGCCCCAAAAAAGGATAAAAAATACTATCTTTAGCTCTCGTTCTTTGAAATAAAATGAGCTGGGCCGCCGCCGCTATGAGCTCTCCAACCACTTAGGCAATGTACTGGCTACGGTCAGCGATAAATCCTTGGGCCGAGACAGCAGCCAAACTGGACAGGCAGATTATTATCTGGCGCAGGTTTCTTCTGCAAGCCTATACTACCCCTTCGGTTGGGAAATGCCTGGGCGCAAGTTTGTGAGTGGGGAGGGGTATCGTTTTGGGTTTAATGGGCAAGAGGAGGATCCTGATATGGGAGTGGTCTTTAAGTATCGTATCCATGATGCGAGGGTTGGTAGGTTTTTGTCTGTGGACCCACTTGCGCCGGATTATCCACATAATAGTCCTTATGCATTTGCTGAAAATGCAGTAATTCAGTTTGTTGAGTTAGAAGGGTTAGAAAAGGCAACGCCACAAATGGTGCAAAATGCAGTTAATTCGGTTAATCAATATGTAAATGACCCTAATCGAGGTTCCGTATTTCCCAATATAAGCAAAGCAGATTTTGGACAGAGTCTAAGTAGTATGCTTCAAAATCCATCTGGAATTACTCAAGGCTACACAAATTTATGTGGTTTAGCAACATCTTGTAAGATAGGTGCAGAGTATAACCCTGAACAATTTGCGGACTTTGCTATTTCACTTTTTGAGACAGGAACGTATTCTTCTCCAAGTCACTCATATTTTTCTAATGCTAATATAATTCAGACGAATCCAGTGATACACAGTGAGAGTTTAAATAGTAGCGGGAAAGTTGCTAATACAGGCTTGACTGCTGCAGAATTTGTAACTATGCCAGCATTACGACATTCTCAGAATCTTACGTTTAGTTATAACCCCGTTGATGATGCTGCTCAGAGGACGGGGAAAGTTAGTGAAGGAACAAAGGCATTTACTTATCCAAGTGATGTTACGACAACAATGTATGGACCATTAGGTATACATGAAAGTACTCCATATACTTTAGCAGAGTATGATCCTATTCGAAAAAAATTAGCTCAAGGACATAGTGTTATAGGTCTGTTTGATTGGTCAGCAATGAAAAATAAGGATTGGGGGTCCAGTGGATGGCATTATATTGAAATACAAGGATTGAGAAATGTAAATGGAAAGATAGAAATGACATATTGGAATCCTAACTATGGAGGAACAACTCCGAAAATTAAATTATTTGATTCAGGAGAATTTTCTTATTACTTAAAAGGCTGGGGATCATTCGATGCGAAAAAGTAGGTTAATGTATGTTAGTGTTATTATAGTAGCACTCTATTGTCTTATTTCTTGTAAGAAGAAATATCCTGAAGACCGATTTTATTTGAAAAAAGTAGCTATTCGAGTAGTTGACTATCTTGGCAAAGACAGTATGGGCTGCGCTATCATAGGTAGTTATTTGAATGAGAGGAAAAATGACTCCTGCGGTATAGCCGTTAGGTTTTATAAAAGGTTTTATTCTGATTCAACCAATGGCACTTACATAGTTATTGGGTATCAGCCAAAAGGTTTTTATGGAACAGAAGAAAAAATTCATAAGATATCATTACAAACGTTGTTTGATCAAAACTCTATAGATAGCTTCCTTGTAGGAAATGAAAACTTCAGTTTTGTCAATATAGAAAAAGCTGTAAACACTTCTCATACTACAGAGAGTTATCCTTGCGGCACCAATAGTTGTTCTTGTTTAGGGACAGAAGTGTTTTCAAGTTTAACTGATTTCAAAAGGAACTATAATTCTAATTCTAAGAAAACTTGGAAAGACCTCTTGGGCAGTGAAGTTTACTTTTGGATGCCTAAGGCTGAGTTTAAAAAACTACTATCTGATACCAATAGTACGGAAATTGAATTACGTATTGAAATGGAGGATGGCCGGGCTTTGGGCGCGAATACTGAAGTGAAAAACTAATCTAACTTTAGGTCTACTTTATATCCGCCAAACTGGGCAGGCGGATTATTATCTGGCGCAGGTATCTTCGGCTAGCCTATACTACCCATTTGGTTGGGAAATGCCAGGCCGCAAGTTTGTGAGTGGGGAGGAGTATCGTTTTGGGTTTAATGGGCAAGAGGAGGATCCTGATATGGGAGTGGTGTTTAAGTATCGTGTCCATGATGCGAGGGTTGGCCGCTTTTTGTCTGTGGACCCACTTGCGCCGGATTACCCTTGGAATAGCTGTTATGCTTTTGCGGAGAATAGTACAATATTATTTATTGATTTAGAGGGGTTAGAGCGTGCATTGTCAGGGGCTAGTTTACGAACTGCTGCTACTAGATTAGAAAAGATGAATTTTGGGGCGTTAAAGGATAATGTCCCTAATGACAACTCTTATTTTACGAAAATAAAGGGGGCTACTGAAAATGAGGCTATAACTCTTCGATATGGTTCAGATAAGCCATCAGAAGTAATGTCTAATATCGTTTATTCTACGGAGAATGGAGGTAGTTTTTCAGCTGATTGTTCAGCATTCACTCAAATAGTTTTCTTAGAGGCCGCAAGGATAGAGTTGGGGGATAGAGGCTTTGATTTTTCATTTTCAAATGGAGCGAAAAAGAAAAAAAATAGATTTTATGATCCATTGATAATAGATTATGTGTACTCTACAAATGTAAACCACCAACGATTGTATGAGCGTAGCACAGATTCAGATGAAGACGGTATAGTATTTAAAGATTGGCAAGGTACTTTCACAAACTATGATACAGAACAAGAGTTTATAGATCAGTTACCTGTAGGGAGTCTAATTACTTTTATGGCAAATTCGATGGCTGAAATAGATGCTGGAGCTTTGGGGAACTTCCGCTATGAAAATGTTTTAAAAGTTGGAGAAGACAGCTATGCTGCTCATCCATTCGGAATAGTAAGCTATAGTACATTGATAAATAAATTGAATGAATTAACTCCTTCTGGGCATCGGCTTCATGCTGTAGATCAGTTGATGTATGAAGATACACCTTAAAACAATTGTAATGAAATGGATTTTATTATTGCTGCTTAGCCTTCCAATGGCTTTAAATGGGCAGACGGCCAACCAACAAAAAATATATAAGGAGCTAAAAGCTAAGGCTGGAACTAGATGGAATGTAGTGAACCATGCGGATGCTATTGTTTTAGAATATCGAGATACCTTAGCCGTTCAGGTATTTACAAATATCATGGACCACTATTTTGTGATACCAGAAAATGCGGTCCTAGTAGATAGTTTGACCAATAGACATCGTACTATGGATACCGTAAATACTAGAGAGTTGTATAGGATTATATTATATAATCAAGGACGAAAACGAAAATGGAAAGCTTCAATTAAACGATCTTTAGCTAAACAAAGGAACATTATTTTTTATAATGGACATGTATATCAGCTCAATCTTACTTCTGCTGATTTTTTTGGAAAAAACTTTAAAGCATTCACGGGAAAGTTAAGTCAAGAAGATAAAAAGCGGGTCAAAAAAGCAATAGCAGAGTTGTTTTTGGATTATAAAAAAGAAGCTATGGACTATGAGGCATTATTTTGACACAACTTACTATAGGAACTTATAGTTAAAAGGAGCGAAGCGACTTGGCCTAGGGGCCTGCAAGGGGGCCGCGCAGCGGCAGACCCAGCCAGCTTGCTGGCGCAGGGCCGAGCAGACCTGCGAGCCCTGCAAGGGCCCGGCCGCCGCAGGCGGCAGGCCCCAAAAACATCCTCAGAAAACTATGAATATGACGAAATCGGCAATTTGGTTCGAGATAGCTCGGAGCAGATTGAGGAGATTGTCTGGAACGTACAAGGCAAGGGGGAAGAAGTTCATTTTGAGGCGGGCAAGCCGGGCCCCTCGGTCTTGCAATATGAGTATGACCCCATGGGCAACCGCTTGGCCAAAAAGAAATTGTATGTAGATGGTCCTGCGGATATTCGGTCGGAGGGGCAGTATTATGTCCGTGACCCGCAGGGGAATGTGCTGGCGGTTTATCAGTACAATGAAGAAAATATTGCGCTTGTCGATGACAAAGATAGTTTGTATTTGGAGGAGCTGCATTTATATGGTTCGGCTCGTTTGGGGATCTTGAAAAAAGCCTTAGCTTTAAGGTATCGGGATGAATCGGGCACGGCTAATTGGTCTATTAGAACATTAGCCAAAACCACTTTGGCGCAAAGCAGCTACCAGCAACTAGAGCTGGGCCGCCGCCGCTACGAGCTCTCCAACCACTTAGGCAACGTACTGGCTACGGTCAGCGATAAATCCTTGGGCCAAGACAGCAGCCAAACTGGACAGGCAGATTATTATCTGGCGCAGGTTTCTTCGGCAAGCCTATATTATCCCTTTGGTTGGGAAATGCCTGGCCGCAAGTTTGTGAGTGGGGAGGACTATCGTTTTGGGTTTAATGGGCAAGAGGAGGATCCTGATATACATGGAGGTGGAATTGTCTTTAAATACAGAACAGAAGATGCTAGAGTCGCAAGGTTTTTTGCGGTAGATCCTATTGCAGCTCAATATCCTGAGTTGACCCCCTATCAGGTTGCTAGCCTTTCGCCAATTTATATGAGGGAATTGGAAGGGTTAGAAGGTATTCTATCGACAAATGTAGGCATCGATTTCAGAGCCCAGTTAAAGGTTAGTTTTACTATTGGAGGAAGAGATGGCTATAGTACAAGTGGAAGTGCATCGGTAGGGATGAATGTAAGAACTCCAATGATGGGTGGTCATCTTAATGCATCGATAAATATGTATCATAATGGTTTGGGAACTTCAAAATTAGG
>NZ_JH719941.1 GCF_000275825.1 Saprospira grandis DSM 2844 | reverse complement strand
GCAAATAGCAAACCCCAATGACGAGAAGGGGCCATTTTTTTTTCAAAATTCAGATTCGCCCCCAGTTTTCGCCAAGGCCAAGCAGCCACCCACCCAAAAGGCCCTCAGTTCGCTCCTAAGCGACTTTCGCCAACCGTCTGGACCCAATACACCGCAAAGGGATTTAAATCGCTTAGACGGGCCGCTAGGGGCCTCCTAGGCATTCCTGATCTTCCGAACCAAAGCCCAGAATTCTTTTTCCATCGTTTTGATTTTCAATTCTCGCTTTTGCTCCAGTGCGGGCAATTTGGGCAGCACCAGCCGGAAGAGGTTGTAGACTCGGCCCTGAAACATTCGGCTCTCGGCAAATTCTTGGCGGAAGGCCTGCAGGTTGAGGGGCATCCAGGAGTTCTGGGCTCTAAACTGGCTGATGAAGCGCTCGATGCTTGGGCCATCTTGGAGTTGGCGTTGAATCTCGGCTTGGGCCAGCTGGTAGAAATGCGCTCGGCATTGGCTCACCTGAGCCTGGTGATCCTTCTCCAATTTTTTGAATTCCTCGTGGAAGGAATTTTTGAGCACAGGTGGCTTGCTTGGATCATCTAACTTTTTGACAGCCTTTAAATTTTCTTTTTTCAGTAAACTCACCAAGTAAGCCACTCGATTTTTAACTTTTTCGTTTTGCAGGGTCAGGTCGATGCAGGTTTGAAATTCTTCTTGGGTTTTTTGCTTGAGGTATTTTTCAAAATCCTGTTGCGAGAGTCCCCAGTGTTCCACTTGCTCAAAAAGTTTTTGGGCCTCGGCTGAGAGCTTGCCTTGGCTGGGGGCTGCCTGCAATTTTTTGGATTTTTTGCTTTTTGGGGCTGGGCCGATTTTAATTTCGTTTTTTTCGTTGGTGTCAATAGTGAACAAAATGGCTTGCACCTTTCGGCCCTTTCGCTCCTCCTCAAACTCAAACTTCAGGTCTGTGTACTCGGCCAGGTCTTCTTGGGCCTTGAGGATCACCCGGCGCTTGAAGTCGAAGTAGCGCTTGTACTCCTCGGGCTCGATTTGCAGAATCTGCTTGAGTTGCTGGATGCTAATCCTGCGTTTACTCAAAGGGTGGTACTGCTTGAGAAGTTTGTAGATCCGCTTGGAGTAGTGGCTCTGCATGCGGACCAGGAAGGAGATGTTGTACTGGGTGAAGCGCTCCTTGAGCTGGAGCAGGTAGGGTTTGAGTTTGGGGTGCAGTTCGACGAGGACGTGGCTAAAATCCGATTGGTCCAATTCGCCAAAGGAAGTGAAAAAGCTGGTGGTCAGTTTTCCTTGCCCTTCGTCAAAGCGAAAAGGGATGCTGATGGTTTTGCGCTGTAGGGAGGAGACTGCCTCTCGGACATTTTCGTATACACTTTTAGTAGCCAGTCCATATTCTCGGGCCAAATCCTTGACGTAGATTTTGTAAATTTTGAAGTCATCATCCTCGGCTTGAATCTGTGAGAGGGTGAGCAAAAAAATCCGATCCTCCCAGACCGAAAATCTGTAGCTGGCTTCAATGAGCTCATTAGCTTCTCTAACTGTTGAAGAGACCCGTCTTTCATTTTTTTGTTCCATATTCTTGAGTTATTAAGATAAAATGGGGCTTTGGGGCAGTTATCCACAATTTTGGGCTAAGTTATCCACAAAAAATGGCATTATCAACGCAGCGACAAAAAAAAACTGCAATTTAAATGGCTAAAAACACCCCAAATCCGTCGTTTTTCACCCCAAATTTGTCGTTTTTTACCCCTAATCCGTCGTCGTTAAAAACCAAAAACACCCCAAATCCGTCGTTCGAACACCCCAAATCCGTCGTTGTTAGCCTTTGTAACTCGCTGACAATCAACTAGTTGCGGGGTCGGAAAATATAGAAAAGTATTGTTGTTAAAGAAAACAACAACAAAAGAGTATTACCAAGAGCTTGGCCTTCGTGCATACGCGCACGCGAGCGCGCGCATGTGTGTGCGGGCTTGCCCTTGAGATTTTCGTTTATCTTTTTGTTGTTTTATTTTTTGTTGTTGTTGTTTTTTAAAAATTAAAATTTTTTTTGCCAAGCTACGGCAGTTTCTATCCGTTTAAAACTGTATACGAAAAATGGAGTTTTCCACCGCTAAAAAAAAGCCATTTCTACTGTTTAAAAACGAAAAAAGTGCTAAAGCTTAAATTTAAAAAGCGTTTTTTTCGTATACCTTTAAGTTTTGCTTAGATATTGAAATTTTTATAAATTGTAAATCCTTTAAAATTCGCCATATTTACTTTATTTGAGGCTCTTTTTTTGTATACGCATTTAGTTTTGTCGTTTTTAGGTTAAATGTTAAAAACGACAAAATTTTGAAAAAAACGGCTAAAAAAAGCCGTCGTTTTTAGTAAACGACGGCTTAAAAATGGGCCAAAAAGCGGCTAAATTTTTTAGGGTTTATTTTGATAAAAATCGAACATTTTTTTTAGTAACTCTACCATAGAAATCTCTTCTTCTAGGGCAGCAGATTTTAGCGCTTTTCTGAAGTCTGCATCGACTGAAAAATTGAGTGCGACACGTTCTTTTTTTGGTTTTTTTTCCAAATTATTGCTGCTATTTTCTTCTTTTGGGGGCTGTCCTTTGCTACTTTTTAGCTTTTTTGGAGCGGGTATTTTGGCCATAATTACATATTTATATCTAAAAAAATGGATGTAAAATTATTTACGAAAAGTGATTAACGCTATGGGTTTTTAATGCAAAAACAACAGTTACTAACATTATGGGAGCTAAAAAAAACAGATAAAAGTTTAGGCGACTTGTTAAAAACGTCGAAAATAAATGGGGATGGTAAGCGTTTTATTTTTTAGAGAGAAGTCGTTTTTGAGTTGTTTGGGGATAATATTTTGGTCGTTTTAGGGGGTAAAAAAGGGTCGTTTTAGGAGGATGTTTTGGTCGTTTTTGGGCTTAAATTTAGGCTAAAAATCAGTCTAATTTATTGAGATAATGGATAATATTTTGGACCAAAAAATCGGCTTTTTGATTGAGGCTAGGGTAGGGGGTTTCGGTAAGGGCTTGGCCCAAATCGCTAGCTCTACGGTAGGCTGTTTTTTCTTCTAGCAGGCCATCAATTAGGGTATATCCGGTGATAGAAATATAGTCTTTGGCCTCTTCGATTTCGGCTTTGGAGGTACCAATTCTGGAGAGGACCAGAGCAATTTTTTGGCGTGGAATCTTTCGTTTTTTGAGTTCGTGGGCCAATTTAATGGTGGGTTCTAGGTCGTCTAGAGCGGTGCCAGTGGGGAGTAAAATGAGGTCGGCAGTTTGGGCAATTTCTAGGGTAAGGCGGTTAGAGCTGGGGGCGCCATCAAAGATAATGAGGTCATGATTTTGGCTAAGTTTGAGAGCTCTTTTGACCTCTGCAAACTGTTCTACAGAGATAGAGGGTTGGATATTTTGTTGTAATCGGCGGCTATTCCAGTTGAAGGAAGTGGATTGGGATACGTCCATATCGGCAATTTTGACCTCCCAGTCATTGGCGGCATATTCTCTGGCGAGTAGGCGGCAAAGCGTACTTTTTCCGACGCCTCCTTTTTGGGAAACGACCCCTATTTTGATGGGCATACGATAATATTTTGAGGCAAAAAAATGGCCCAAAAAGGGCTAATTGTCTAGCTTAAAGCTAAGGATTTGGCTTGGTAAATCCAATAAAGAAATAAAGAATTAAAGAAATAAAGAATTCTTTATTTCTTTAATTCTTTATGGCTCAAAGGCCCATAGAATCGGGGTTTTGTTTTTTTGACTAGGCTTGGGCCTTGGCCTAGCGATGTGGAGGGGGGCCGCGAAGCGGCAGACCGAGGCGGCTTGTCCGCCGAAGGGCCGAGCAGGCTTGCGAGCCCCGTAACGTAGCGCCGCAGCTTGTCTGCGGAGGCCCCTAAAAAAACGTATGCTTAAAGGGGAAAAAATTAGAGAAACGTATGCTTAAAAGCCAAAATATTATACTTGACTTAGAATTTTGATTTGGAATTGGAGAGCTGCTAAAAATTGCCTAAAGTTGCAGGAAACGCGGCGGAGAGTCGCACTAAAACAGCTACTATGAAAAACTCTTATACTGGTAAAGAGCAGTATTACAATGACTATTTGGGTTTAGATAAAATTTTGTCTGCCCAGCAATTGGAAAGTGAGGCCCAGGGGGTAGATGCGCATGATGAGATGTTGTTTATCATTGTGCATCAGGCATATGAGCTTTGGTTTAAGCAGGTTCAGCATGAGTTGAGTTCTATCTTAAATATCTTTGATGAGCAGTATATCAATGACAATTCTAAGGGCTTGCAGGTGGCTACACATCGTTTGAATCGGGTGGTAGAAATTTGGAAATTATTGGTAGCTCAGGTGCGGGTTATGGAGACCATGACGCCTATGGATTTCTTAGATTTTAGAGATTTACTGACTCCTGCTTCGGGTTTTCAGAGCTTTCAATTTCGTTTAATTGAGACTCGTTTGGGCTTAAAAATGGATCATCGCCATGCTAAAAAATACTATGAAAAGCAGCTTAGGGTGGAGCATATTGAGGCTATAAAAGCGGCAGAAAACAGTCTTTCTTTGTTTGAATTACTGGATAATTGGTTGGCTCGGATGCCTTTTTGGCAATTGGATTATTGGCAAAACTTTGAGCAAAAGGCGGAAGAAAACTCAGAAATGCATCCATTTTGGGCTCATTATAGAGGCATTTATTTGGCGGGATTGAAGGGATCTGAGCGTTCAGAAATTAGTATGAAAGCCTTTGATGAGCTCTTTTTTGCCCAAGAAAATCGCCCAGTTCGATTGAGTGAAAAGGCTTGTCGCTCGGCATTATTTATCTATTTATACCGAGAATATCCTTTATTGCAGCAGCCATTTCAGCTCTTAAATAAGCTCTTAGAGTTGGATGAATTGATGTCTACTTTCCGTTATCGGCACATGATTATGGTGCGTAGAATGATTGGTATGCGTGCTGGAACTGGGGGGTCTTCTGGGGCAGGATACTTAGAAGGGGCCATGAACAAACACCACATTTTTGGCGATTTGGCGGGTTTGGCCACCTACTTAATTCCAAGAAATTTGCTGCCTGAATTGGATCAAAAACTGGTTAAAGACCTATCATTTAGGCTTTAATTTGGGGAAATAGCAAGGGCCTTTCGACTTGTCGAAAGGCCCTTTTTTTTTGCTTAAAACTGTTGTTTTAGTCTTCAATTTTAAGTTGTGCGGGAATTTCGATGGGGGCCAAAACGGGCAATTCTTCTCCATTTCCATCTAATAATTGAAGTTGGACTCGGCGATTATATCGTCGGCCTTCTGGGCTATCGCTGCCATTGGGATACTCATTGATGGCAATGGGAGCCAATTCGCCTTGGGGGCGAATTCGCATGCGTTCGCCTTCCACCCCTTTCATAAAGAGGCTGAGCATCACTTTTTCGAGTCGTTCTTTAGAGAGGTTGAGGTTTTTGTCTTCCTCGCCAATGGCATCCGAATGGCCATCAAGTACCAAAGTATATTCTGGGTTTTTGATCATCAGATCGCTGATATAATTGATTTTATAGCCTTCTTCTGCGGGAATATCGCTGCTATTAAAGTTAAAAAATATAGCCGAGCTCAGTCCTCTTTCTGGGGCGGCCAAACTGCCCAAACTTCGTTTTTCTTTGGGGGCCGCTAGGGCTGTTTTTTTTGGTTTGGGGGCCAAAAGTTGATTGGGTGGATTGGCGTTTGGGGTATTGGCCCAAGCCTCTTCTTGTTGGTCATTATCATTGTTTCGACCCGTATATTTTGGGGCCCAAAAACCACAAGCATTTTTGCAGGCCTCTTCTCTGGCCTTAAAATCAATGATGCGAGCATAGGGAAATTTACCCGCTTTTACTTCGGCCAGTAGGATTTCGGCCTCGGCTTTTGTTTTGGCCGGAATTTGATAGCGATAAAAATCATTGACATCATAAAGCTCATATACTCCTTTGATTGGCCCAAAATAATTGAGCTCTACTTGTTTTTCAAAGGCGGCCAGTTCTACGGCAAATGCTGTTTTTTGGCCCGAACTTTTTGTACTATATAATAGCAATAGCAAAAAGAGCCAAAAGCTTATTCTTCTCATTCGTAATAATAAATTATAGGTGTTCTGATATCGGGGCCTTTAAGATACAGCGCTTCTATATATATTTGCCCTTATAAACAACCATAAACTTATGTCTTTATTGACTTTTGCCCCAGTTATACTGTTTGTCTACCAACGACCCGATCATCTGGCCCAAACTTTAGCCGCCTTGGCCCAAAATGAAGAGGCCAGCCAAAGCCCAATTTATATCTATTCGGATGGACCCAAACCCAATGCTAGCCCTAAAGATTTGGAAGATATTGCTGCCGTCCGCCAATTGATCCGAGCACAAACTTGGGCAAAAAAACTACAGATTATTGAGCGGAAAGAAAATTGGGGCCTGCGCAAAAATATTGTATCTGGAGTAACCGAAGTGATGGAAAAATACGGACGAGCCATTATCCTAGAAAACGATATTGTCACTAGCCCATATTTTCTGCGCTATATGAATCAGGCCCTAAATCTCTATCAAGATGTGGAGAAAGTAATGCACATTAGCGGCTTTATTTATCCACTCAAACTAGAAGAAGAGGAGCTGGGAAGTAGCTTTTTTTATAATGTCAATAGCTGCTGGGGCTGGGCAAGCTGGCAAAGAGCCTGGAAATATTACCAAGATGATACAACCAATATCTTAAACCAAATCAATAAGAATTATGACCCCTTTGTCTTTAATGGAGGCCAAAAAGAAGACTTCTATAAACAGCTAAATCAAAATCTATCTGGCCAACTCAATACCTGGGCCTGCCATTGGCACGCTAGCATCTTTCTCCAAAATGGCCTCGCCCTACACCCCTACCGCTCTTTGGTCAAAAATATTGGCCTCGATGGCAGTGGCGCCCATTGCGATGCTATCCGCCTAGGCCAAAATATGCTCGAACAGCCCCTAGAGCTAAAAATACTGCCCCTCCAAAATGCCCCAAAACAACATTATGCCGTAGCCGAAAAAATGAAAACTTACTTTAAACGCCTCCGATGGAAAGAACTCAGCCAACTTCTCCGAAAAGGAGCCCTCAAAAGCATTTTTCAAAAAATAAAAGCTATGCAATAAGCCAAATTTTGCCCCCCTCTATAAGCCTTCTTTAGACTTATTTCTTTAATTTGCCCTTCACTTGAATCTATAGATTTCTGACTATTGAAAATACAACCACAATGAGCAATCATCAAAAAGTATGGGGAACCGAAAAGTTTCTCCTCGGACTCGCCCTTTCTGTTATCCTTTTTGTCGTCCTTTGGGCCTATGTCTATAGCATGAATGGCGACTCTCTCCCTATGCCTAACTAATGTTTAGGCCCCTTTCTTGAAATGCCCTAATCCCTTTGCCGGACTAGGGCATTTCTTTTATCTATCCCTTTTTTTGGGGCCTCCGCAGCTTCGCTGCGGCGCTACGTTGCAGGGCTCGCAGGCCTGCTCGGCCCTTCGCCAGCTTCGCTGGCTCGGTCTGGCCCTGCGGGCCACCCTTCCACATCGCTAGGCCGTTTTGGCCCTGCGGGCCAAGGCGGCAAAGCCGCCTGTCCAATCACTTAACGAAATAAAGATTCCGTTAAATAAAGAAATAAAGATTCCGTTAATTAACGAAATAACGGAATCTTTAACACTATTAAGTATACAAATTTTAATTGCTGATAAATAGTACTTTATGAAAATCAAATACCTGCTTTTTACCCTCCTTTTTTTAGGCGCAACTCCGCTTTTTGCCCAGTTTAAGTCCGCCTATAAGGCCCTCAAAAAAGGAAAGGTCGAAGAGGCCATCACGCTTTTTGAAGCCCGTATCCTAGACCCCAAAGTATATATTGGCGTAGAAGCCGAATACCAACTGGCCCGCATTTTTGCCAACCCCAAATACAAAGATTTTTTTAACCTCAAACAAGCTTTTCAATATGCCAAATCGGCCCAAAGACGATATGCTACCCTAGATACTAAAGGCATCCGCAAGTTGCAAAAAAATAAGTTGAGCCATCTAGAAATTGAGGGCCTGCAACTCCAACTTTTGCAAAAAGCCCAAGCCCAAGCCAAAAAAGAAAATAGCTATGCCGCCTATCAAGAACTTATCGAAAATTTTAAGTTTCCCTCTCAATCTCATCGAGAACATATTGAAAATGCCCGAAATGAACGAGCCTGGATTCTAGCCCAAATGACTAACGACTTTAGAACCTATGAACGCTTTTTTAGAAAACATCAAGCTAGCCTAGATTCTGTTTCCCCAAAAGAAGATAGCCTCTTCCAAATGGCCCTGCTCGATAGCTATACCCAACTCTATGGCTGGAGCAGCTACAGCAACTTTGAAGAACGATTTCCTAAAAATAAGGCCATCCAAAATGAACAGGCCGCCGAAGATTTTATCAAAATTGCCAATAGTACCAATATTCGCAATTTTGAAACCTATCGCCTCGGCTACCCAAAAGGCTATTGGTCCGATTTGGCCTACCTCTATATTTATCGCCTCAGTATGCAAAAAGCCGATATCTTTAGCCTAGATGCCTTTGCCCGAACACACAAAAATTATGTGGCCCAAAAAGAAAGCTTCTGGCAAATTTTCTGGCAGGTCTATAAGGCCGCCAAAGGCCCAGAAGCCAAAGAGGAGTTCCTGCAAAATTATCCAACAGCCCAAAATTTTAAATTAAATTGGTAAGAGGATTTTATTAGTCCCTCAACTTTTTCGCTTTAAGTTTTAACATTAAAAAATGTGCTCTAGATCCGCTCTTTTGACCTAGGAAAAACAGGAACAAAATAGAGCGAAAGAAGAACAAAAACAGGGTAAAAGGGGAGGCCTAGTCTTTAGGCACTCCCTTTTCTTTTGTCTTTAGCCTAGCCCATTTGGCCCAATAAAGCATAGCTAGCGGCAACCACCAAAATACAAATAGTTGATTTACAGTAACTTGCGGCAATAAAGAAATCTTTAATTAAAGAATTAACGAAATAAAGATTCCGTTAAATAAAGAATTAAAGATTTAAAGAAATAACGGAATCTTTATTGCCGCCATGGACCAATTTTGCATCTAGAGGCGAGTTCATGAGGGGTTTAGCCCTCATTTCTAAATCATCGCGAAGCGATACCTTTTTGCTGTGGGTTTTAACCCACAGTATCGGCTGAGGGATGGTAGGGGGGGGCCGAAGGCCAGACCGAGTTTTTTTGAGCAAAGCGAAAAAAAGCGATGGGCCGAGCAGACTTGCGAGCCCCCGCACAGCCCGACCCGCCCGCAGGGCGGGGCAGCCCCAAACCCTAAAAAAAAAGACCTTCCAGCCAACAGGCAGAACGTCTTTAAATAGGAGCAGCTGTCTTGTCCTGATATACTGATACAACAAAATCAGAAGATAGATGGAAAATAAAGAAGGTCAGTATGTTAAGCGGACACAAAAAGATTATACCTTAGCTTTTAAGCTCCAAGTTGTGTCGGAAGTAGAAAATGGAGAGATTGGCTTAAAGGCCGCTCAACGCAAGTATGGGATACAAGGAGACAGAACAATTCGGACATGGATCGAGAAACATGGCCAATATGATAAAAGCTATAAATTAAGAAGTATGAAGAAGAGTCCAGAACAAGAATTGATGGCGTTGCGTCAGCAATTGAAGCTTTTAGAGAAGAAAAATCGTCGCTTGGAAAAGGAGCTAAATCAGGCAGATAAGAAGGCCTTGTTTTTTGATATGATGATAGATATAGCGGAAGAAGAATTTGAAATTCCAATCAGAAAAAAGTCTTTACCCGAACAGTTGATAAATTCCAAAAAGAAGAAAAAATAAGCTTAAGTAGCTTATGTCGATTGGTCGGGATAAATCGTCAAAAGTATTATAGATCGAAGGCAAAAGTTAGATCTAATCAGGGTTTGGCAGAAAAAGTAGTTGCCTTAGTTCAAGAAGTACGGAACAAAATGCCTCGCTTAGGCGGCCGCAAATTGTATCATTTACTTCAAGCTGAGTTGAAGGCTCTAGGAGTAGGCCGAGATAAATTTTTTACTATTTTGCGGGCCAATAATCTGCTGGTTCGACCTCGAAAGAACTATCATACAACGACAAATTCCTTCCACCACTACAGAAAACATAAGAACAAAATAGCTGATTTGAAAATTTATCGACCAGAGCAAGTCTGGGTTTCAGATATTACTTACATTGGAACGAGAGAAAATCCGATGTATTTAGCCTTGGTCACAGACGCTTATTCTAAGCAAATAATGGGTTATGATGTCTCTAACAGCTTAAGCAGCATTGGCTCTATTCGAGCCTTGAAACAGGCTGCAAAGCGTCGTCAATATCCTAATGAAGAGCTGATTCATCATTCTGACCGGGGCATTCAATACTGCTCAAATGATTATCAGCAACTGCTCAAAAAACTAGGCATAAGTTGTTCTATGACAGAGTCTTACGATCCTTATGCAAATGCCGTAGCAGAGCGAATAAATGGAATATTAAAGCAAGAGTTTATTGCAGATTTTTTCCATTTAGGGCTAGATGCGATGAAGAAAATAGTGGCTCAAAGTATTGATATTTACAACCAAGCGCGACCACATTGGTCTTGTCAATTTATGCCGCCTGCTGAAATGCACCAACAACAAGAGCTCGAATATAAGAGCTATAAAAAGAAAACAACTCTAGCCCAAGATCATCTTAAGCCAGAGTTGTTAAATTGACAACAAGTTATTTCCGTAAGATTTTTTGACCTTTTTGAAGGAGGTCAAAATCTTCCAGAATAACTTTTTACCCGTATTTAATCAGAATTTTATTGCTTTAAATTCTGTATCAGTTTTTCAGGACGGGACAAGCGGTCTTCAATTTTCCTCGAAAATCTTCTATCGATTGATAGCCCTTGGCTTGCATAATGGCCGTTAGTTCGGCACTAATTTGCGCAAAACAACTTGGACCAGTTTTCATCAGATGCGTGCCAATTTGTACGGCCTTGGCCCCACATAAAATATGCTCAAAGGCATCTTGGCCCGATTTGATGCCGCCCACGGCCACCACCGAAATCTCTGGCCGCAAGAGCAAATAAAACTGTCGGACATTGGCCAAGGCGGTGGCTTTGATATAATCGCCGCCCAAACCGCCAAAGCCATCTTTGGGGCGAATTAAGGTCTCTTCTTTTTCCCAATCAATGAGCAAGCCATTGCCAATGCTGTTGATGCAGCTCACAAAAGACAAGGGAAACTGATTGAGAATTTGGGCCATTTGCTCAAAATGCAGCAGGTCGAAATAGGGCGGTAATTTGACCCCCAAAGGCTTGTTGTTTTGGGCAAAAACAGCCGCTAATACTTTTTCGGTTTGCTCAAAATCGTAGGCCGTTTGGGGTTTGCCTGGCAAATTGGGACAAGACAAATTCAGCTCTATAGCCGCAATGTTTTCCTCCTCTTGCATGGCCGCAATCATCTTGAGGTTATCGGCCAAACTCATGCCCGAAACCGAAACGATATAAGGCTTTTGAAAACTGGCCAATTCCTTGGCCGCCGCCAAATAATAGGCATGGCCCTTATTGGGCAAACCCATAGAGTTGATGCTGCCCCAGGGCGTATCTACATAGCGGGGAGCGGGATTTCCCGCTCTGGGCGCTAGGGTGGCGCTTTTGGATAAAATAGCTCCCGCCGCAGACTGTCCAAGGGCTTGCAACTCTTCTAAGCTGCTGCAGGCTGGACCAGAAGCATTGTATATACAGTTGGCTAATTTAATGTTCGCTATTTTTGTTTGTAGCATTTTTTTTTTAAATTAGATAATTGAATAACTCAAATCAATATTTAATTATGAAAACTTTATTTTTATTTATGGTTGTTTTGCTAGCAAATACTGCTTTTGCACAAATTCAACCTTCTGAATCGAATGATCTAGATGCAGCTAAATACAGAATTGTAACTGAAGAAGAGCGAGAAGCTTTGGCCCAGAAAGGCTTGCATGTTGTCACCACCACAGATGAAGGATTACCAGACGATTGGGTTGAAGTATCTATCGAGGAGCGAGAAGCTTTAGCCAGCAAAGGATTTCAAGTCGTTACTACTACAGATGAAGGACTACCCGATGACTGGGAATTTGCGGATGAAGCCACTATAACTAAATTGGTGGAAGCTGGCTACTGGGATGATAATCAATCTACCAAAACTTGTTCTTGGGCAGATGGACAAGCAGGTTCAATAGAATGTAATGGAGATTGCTCTGTTGTACGCCGCAAAAGTGATCCTAAGCAATATGCCATTGTTTGTAGAGGAAACAATGGTGTTCTCCAATTATGCTGCATTAGAAAGTTGTTCTAGATATAAAATAAAGGGCTGTATACACAGCCCTTTTCTATTTATTCCCACTCAATTGTTGCAGGTGGTTTAGAAGTAATATCATAAACAATGCGATTGACCTGCTCGACCTCATTGACAATGCGGTTAGAGATTTTGGCCAAAAGGGGAAGTGGCAATCTGGACCAATCCGCTGTCATGCCATCTACACTAGAGACCGCTCTTAGGCCCAAAGTATAATGATAGGTTCTTTCATCGCCCATAACACCTACGGTTCGGATGCCTGTGAGTACGGCAAAGTATTGCCAAACCTCTTCCTCTAAATCGGCGGCTTCAATTTCGCTTCGGAAGATATAATCGGCCTCTCTCAAAATGGCCAATTTGGGCTCGGTGATATCTCCAATTACTCGAATGGCCAAACCTGGTCCAGGAAAAGGTTGTCTATTGACCAAATAGCTGGGCAAGCCCAAAGCCGCTCCAACGGTCCGCACCTCATCCTTAAAAAGTAGGCGAAGTGGCTCAATCAACTCTTTAAAATCAACAACATCGGGTAAGCCGCCCACATTATGGTGAGATTTAATCACGGCAGCATGTCCCGCCCCGCTTTCAATCACATCGGGATAAATCGTTCCTTGGACCAAAAAGTCGACTTCGCCGATTTTCTTGGCCTCATCTTCAAACACTCGGATAAAGGTCTCGCCAATGCGCTTGCGCTTTTCTTCTGGGTCGCTAATGCCCGCTAATTGACTCAAAAAGCGTTCTTTGGCATCTACACAGATGAGTTGTAGGTCTAACTCTTTCGTAAAGAGCTGCTCGACTTCTGTTGCCTCATCTTTGCGAAGCAAACCATTGTCTACAAAAATGCAGGTCAGTTGTTTGCCTACTGCTTTATGGACCAACATGGCCGCTACCGAAGAATCTACACCACCCGATAAGGCACAAAGTACTTTCTTATCGCCAATCTTTGCTCGGATTTCGGCCAAACTGGCCTCAATAAAGTTATCCGTTTGCCAATCGCCTTTTAGGCCCACCACTTCATAGAGGAAGTTGTGGAGCATTTGCTGGCCAAAAGCCGTATGCATGACCTCTGGATGATACTGGAAGCCATAAATTTGCTTTTCTTTTTGGGCAAAAGCCGCCACGGAACAATGATCAGTGCTCGCAATGGCTTCAAAGCCCGCAGGCAATTCACTCACTTGATAAGTATGGCTCATCCAGCAATCAGATTGAGCGGGAACCGACTTAAAAATAGCCGTTGGCTGCACTTGCAGCTCTTTTTTGCCATACTCTCTAGCCAAGGCTGGCGCTACTTTGCCTCCCGACAAATGCACCAAGAGCTGCGCTCCATAACAAATGCCTAAAATGGGTAAGCCCAAATCTAAAATAGCGGGGTCCATAGAGGGCGCGCCCTCTGCATAAACAACTGCAGGACCACCAGAAAGCACAATAGCTTTGGCGCCTTTGGCCTTGACCTCTTCGGCGGTAATTTGGCCCGAAACGACTTCGGAATACACCGAGGCCTCTCTTAATCTTCGAGCAATGAGTTGATTGTATTGGGCCCCAAAATCAAGGACCAGAACGACTTCTTTTTGCATAGTTTTATCTTTAAGCGTCTAGGCTATAATTTGGCGCCTCTTTCGTAATTTGAATATCATGTGGATGGCTTTCTTTGAGGCCTGCATTGGTGATGCGGACAAATTGTGCTTTTTCGCTCAATTCGGCCACGGTTGCCGTGCCTGCATAGCCCATCCCTTGGCGAATCCCGCCCACTAATTGGAAAATACTGTCTTCTACATAGCCTTTGTAAGCTACTCGACCTTCTACACCTTCAGGGACCAGTTTTTTGCTGTTTTTTTGCTCATCTTGGAAGTAGCGGTCTTTGCTGCCTTGTTCCATGGCCGCAATAGAACCCATTCCTCGATAGACTTTGAATTTTCGGCCTTTATAGAGCTCCATAGCGCCCGGGCTCTCATCGCAACCCGCAAAAATGCTCCCCATCATGCAAGCGTTAGCGCCCATACCTAAGGCCTTGACCAAATCGCCGGAGTATTTGATTCCCCCATCGGCAATGATGGGAATATTATGGGCCTTGGCCGCCTGCGCACAGTCGTAAATGGCCGTAATTTGAGGAACACCCACCCCTGCTACAATCCGAGTGGTGCAGATAGAACCAGGGCCAATGCCCACTTTAACGGCATCGGCCCCAGCTTGAATCAGGGCCAAGGTTCCCTGAGCAGTCGCTACATTTCCCGCAATGATTTGCAAATCGGGATAAGCTTGTTTTAGCGCCTTGATGGTGGCCAAGACCTTGGCCGAATGTCCATGCGCCGTGTCTACCGTAACCACATCTACATGCGCTTGGACCAAAGCAGCGGCCCTTTCCATGGTATCTGCCGAGGTGCCCAAAGCGGCCCCCACTAACAAACGACCTTGCTCATCTTTGGCGGCTTGAGGGTAGCGTTCGGCCTTTTCTATGTCTTTAATTGTGATGAGCCCACCCAAACGGCCTTGCTCATCCACCAAAGGCAATTTCTCTACCCGATGTTGGCGCAAAATGGCCTTGGAGCTTTCTAAAGTGGTGCCGATAGGAGCCGTAATTAGGCCCTCTTTGGTCATCACTTCGCCAATTTTTTGGTCAAAATTGGTCTCGAAACGCAGATCTCTATTGGTTAATATGCCCAAGAGCTTTTTGTTCTCATCACAAATCGGTACGCCCGAAATTCGATATTTTGACATCAAAGCTTCGGCTTCATGCACAAAATGATCGGGGCCGAGATAAAACGGCTTAGAAATAATGAAATTTTGCGAGCGCTTCACCCGGTCCACCTCCTCGGCTTGCTGAGCAATAGACATATTTTTATGAATGATGCCCAAACCGCCTTGGCGGGCCATAGCAATGGCCATCCTAGACTCCGTAACGGTGTCCATGGCTGCACTAAGCAAAGGTATATTCAATCGGATCTTGGCGGTAAGTTGAGTCGATAAATTGACTTCTTGCGGAAGGACCTCAGAATAGGCGGGGACGAGCAGAATATCGTCAAAGGTGAGGCCCGTTTTGAGCAATTTTTCCATAAAAAATAATTGATTGAGCAGCATAGACTGCCAGTTGTGAAAAAATTGCAAGCAAAAGTAAGCATCTTCTGCTAGAAATAGGGGCCTTTTTGGCCCTAAGCGTTTAACTAATTGTTAATTCAAATTGTACCCTTGGGCAAGTCTAGCTAATTATCCCTAGTTTTGCAGCTCATTAAAGACTGATCTCAAAATTATCTATTGATTATCAGTTGTTTATGTTTTTGGGGCTGCCCCGCCCTGCGGGCGGGTCGGGCTGTTTCAGGGCTCGCAGGTCTGCTCGGCCCTTCGCAAAAAATGCTGCGCATTTTTGCTCGGTCTGGCCCTGCGGGCCACCCTTGTCCATCCCTCAGCCGATACTGTGGGTTAAAACCCACAGCAATATGGTATCGCTTCGCGATGCCTTATAAATTGATCCCTTTGGGCGGATAGAGATGAGGACAATTAGACCAATTGACGGAATAAAGATTCCGTTAAATAAAGAATTAAAGATGTAAAGAAATAACGGAATCTTTAATGCTTGGGGGCCAAAGCAAACTGCTAAACCTTTGTCTAAAAGAGGAGCGGCCTAGCGATGTGGAAGGGTGGCCCGCAGGGCCAGACCGAGCCGCTGAAAGCGGCGAAGGGCCGAGCAGACTTGCGAGCCCTGAAACGTAGCGCCTGCCGCAGGCAGGAGGCCCCAAAAAAAACAAAAAGTTCTTCCAAAGCCAGATTTTTGAATCTTTAAGAAAAAGCAATATGGAAAAGAAAGCGGCTAGCGGAATGGATATCAATTTGGGCAATTCCTGTTCTCAGGATGCCTATGCTTGGGCCAAAAAGACCTTTGTGCAAAGAGCAGGAAAGGCTGGGGCTTTGGCGCCCAATTTAGAAGGCGGATTTTCGAACTTACTACTCTTTGGCCAAGAGCGAATTGGCATTGCTTCGGATGGAATTGGGACCAAAATTGAGTTGGCCGAAAGAAGCAAAAAATATGATACTTTGGGTTTTGATTTGTTGGCTATGGTGGCCGATGACTTGGCCACAGCTGGTTTTGAACCCACTAATTTATCCAACATTATTGATGTAGATCATTTGGACCAGGAGGTCATCAACGAGCTAATGAAAGGCTTGTCGGAGGCCTGTGCATTTACGGGAGTGAGCATCACGGGAGGCGAAATTGCCGAATTGGGCAATCGCATTTCGGGTTATGGCGAGGGGATGCACTTCAACTGGTGTTCTACGGCCATTGGGCATTTGCCCTCGCAATTGGCCCAGCCCATAGATGGCAGCCAAATAGAAGAGGGACAAGTTGTTGTGGCGGTGAAAAGCCAAGGCTTTAGAAGCAATGGCTTTTCGCTAATTAGGCGAATCATGGAAAAAAACTTTGGTCCAGATTGGCAGCATGCGCCCTATGATGAAACTTGCAGTTGGGGCGAAAAACTCTTGACGCCCTCCTTAATTTGTGCTCCGCTCATCAATAAATGGTTAAGCCATGATATTTTGCCCAGCGGTTTGGTCCATATTACGGGTGGCGGCATAGCCGACAACTTCAGGCGCTTGCTTAAGCGAAAAAATAAGGGGGCTCGTCTAGAAAATCTCTTTGCGCCCTTGCCAATGATGAAAAAAGTCATGAGCTTAGGGGAAATTACCTTAGAAGACGCCTACTTATACTGGAACATGGGAAATGCCTTTTTAGCTGTTTTGCCAGCCGAGCAGTTAGATGCTGCTTTAGCCTTGGCCCAAGATACTCCTTATCAGCTAGTTCGAGCGGGAGAAATTACGGCTACTCCTAATATTCAGCTTGTCTTGGAGGAAAAAACATTGAACTACAATTTCTAAGCATAGAAAAGACTGCCCAAATTGGGCAGTCTTTTTTTCTTGGACCAGATACCTAATTTAATGAGCAACTACCCACATATATTCCGTTATCTGCGCCCCGATTTAGCCGATTGGCAGGGCCAGAAGATTGTGCAAGCTGCCAATCGACAGCTAGGCCTCAAAACGGGCGAAATCCGTTTGGTTCAGCTCTTTTCTTTGGCCGAAGAGGCCCAAGAGGAGCAGCTATTGGCCTTTGCCGAGGCTTGTATTCAAGATCCTTTGACGGACCAAATTGAAATCAATCAATTAAACTGGCCCGCAGGTTTTTCCTCGGCTGTCGCCATTGCCCAATTGCCTGGCGTTACAGATGATGAGGGCCGCTCGGCCCAAATGGCCTGGGCCGATTTTTTCAATCTGCCCTTCGAGCCAGAAGAACAGCGCATCTTTAGCCAAACCATCTACCTCATAGAAAAAGAGTTGACGGCCAAAGAGCTCAAGGCCTTGGCCCAGCGCCTTTTGGGCAACCCACTAATTCATCATTTTAGCTATTTCAAGGCCCTAGAAGGTGGTTTTGATCGCCCTTTTTATGTTCCTAAAGTACAGATACAAGCCAATAAAGAGCGTCAACTGATTGATTTGGCCCCTTTGAGCGATGAAGAGCTGCTGCGACTGTCTAAGGAAATGGTCTTGGCCCTCAATTTAGCCGAAATGCAAGCCATTCGAGATTATTATGGCAGTGAGGCGGTCCAAACCTTTAGAGCGACCAAAGGCTTGCCCGCCCAACCAACTGACTGCGAGCTAGAAGTGCTGGCCCAAACTTGGTCCGAGCACTGCAAACACAAGGAATTTAATGCCTTGATTCACTATAAAAACCTAGCAACTGGCGAAGAACAAGAGATTCATTCGCTCTTTAAGACCTTCATCAAAGGGGCTACCGATAATGTGGCCGCTTCTTTGGCCGAAAAAGGAAATGATTGGCTGGTTAAGGTGTTTTCTGATAATGCTGGAGTGGTTAAAGCTACGGATAAACATCTGTTTGTCTGGAAAGTAGAAACGCATAACTCGCCTTCGGCCCTCGATCCTTATGGTGGGGCAATTACAGGCATTTTGGGAAACAATCGCGATCCACTCGGAACAGGAGTGGGAGGTGCTCAACTGCTCTTTAATACAAATGTCCTTTGTTTTGGCCCCCCCAACTACAGCAAAGCCCTACTCAAGGGCCAATTGCACCCCCGCCAAATCATGGAAGGGGTGGTTTCGGGGATCGAAGATGGTGGAAATAAGTCGGGTGTGCCCACGGTCAACGGCTCAATCGTCTTTGATGAACGCTATAGCGGCAAACCTTTGGTCTATTGTGGTACAGGAGGCATTATGCCCTATGATTATTTAGGCAAAAATAGCTGGGAAAAACCAATTGATGCGAATGATCGCATCATTATGGCCGGCGGTAGAGTGGGCAAAGATGGCATTCATGGCGCTACCTTCTCTTCTATCGAGATTGATGAGCATTCCCCTATGTCTGCGGTCCAAATTGGTAGCCCTATCACCCAAAAAATGCTTTACGATTTTATGCGGGTAGCTACCGCTCAAGGACTCATCAAATGTAGCACGGATAATGGCGCAGGGGGACTCTCTTCTTCGGTAGGCGAATTGGCCGAAATTAGCGGCGGGGCTTTGGTCCAATTGGAAAAAGTACCGCTAAAATATGCAGGACTTCGCCCCTGGGAAATATTTGTCTCGGAGTCGCAAGAACGCATGACTTTGGTCGTGGAAACAGAAAAATGGCCCGCTTTAGAAAAACTTGCGCAACAATATGAAGTGGAGCTCTCTGATATTGGCTATTTCACCAATGATGGCTACCTAGATATTCGCTACGAAGAGGAACAAATTGCCTTATTGAGTATGCAGTTTTTGCATGAAGGCGTTCCCCAAAAAGAAATGTGGGCCGAATGGGAAAAACCAAAACTCCAAGAGCCAGCGCTTCCCGAAAGCTTAGATTATAATCAACTACTCTTAGCTCTTATGAGTAGCCTAAATATCTGCTCTAGAGAAAGTATTATCCGCCAATATGACCATGAGGTCAAAGGCAAAACGATTCTCAAACCGCTAATGGGCGCCAAGGGAAAAGCCCCTCAAGATGCGGCTGTTCTTCGCTTTGATTTCTCTGATTATCAAGGGGTGGCCGTTTCTAATGGCATTATTCCCCGCTATGGCGATATTGATGCCTATCAGATGTCAGCCAGCGCCTTTGATGAGGCGCTCCGCCAAATTATTTCGGTGGGCGGTCGCCTACCCAATATGACCGAAAACGATGATGTTTTCTGGTCCATTAACGATAACTTTTGTGTGCCCGATTCGGAGTTTCATCCCGAACATAATCCAGACGGCAAACTCAAACTCGCCAAATTGGTGCAGATGTGCCAAGCGCTTTATGATATGGCCAGCTTTTTCGATATCCCCCTCACTTCAGGCAAGGATAGCATGAAAAACGACTTTAAGGCAGAGGGCCAAAAGATTTCGGTCCCGCCCACTATTCTCTATTCTTTTACCGCCAAAATGAAGGATGTTCGCCAAGCGATTAGCTCTGATTTTAAAGTTGCTGGCGATCTTATTTATCAAGTCGGTACCACTTACAATGAATTGGGCGCCTCTGAGTTTTATCAGCTATTTGGCGAGTTGGGCGCCAATGTTCCTAAGGTCCGAAAAGAAGCCGCCAAAGCTCTTTATCTCAAGGTCATGCAGGCTAATGAAGCTAAATTGATCACCTCTAGCCACGATTTATCCGATGGCGGCCTGGCCGTTGCCTTGGCCGAGTCTTGTTTCGGTGGCGATTTGGGCGCCAATATTCAATTGGATCAATTGGGCGATTTGACGGCCTGGCAACTGCTGTTTTCCGAGTCAAATTCTCGCTTTTTGGTCTCTATCGCTCCCCAAAATCAAGCTGCTTTTGAAGAAATTATGGGCGATGCTGCCTTTTTCTTGGGCCAAGTGAGCGAAGACCAACAGCTGACTATCCAACTCGGCCAAGAGGAGCTGGTCCAACTCTCCAATGAGCAGTTGGAAATGGCCTGGTCGCAAACGCTTTCTCTCTAATTTCTGGACCTCCCTTTACTAAATAACTTATTATGGTACAAGTCCTTGTGCTAACTGGCTTTGGGATTAACTGCGAAGAAGAAACCGCCGCCGCCTACCAATTGGCAGGCGCCCAAGCTCATATCCACCACTTTAATGAGGTCCTTCTAGAGGGCCACAATATTCACCAATATCAATTGATTCACTTCCCCGGCGGCTTCTCTTTCGGAGATGATCTGGCCTCGGGCAAAGTGATGGCCAATAAAATCCGATATAAGCAGCTCCCCAACGGCAATAGCCTGCTCGATGAACTCAAAATTTTCCTCAATAATGGCCATTTTATTATGGGCATTTGCAATGGCTTCCAAATGTTGGTGCGCCTAGGCCTTTTGCCCAATACCCGCCTCAGTTTTGCCCAACAATCTAGCCTTTTGCCCAATCTCTCTAGCCAATACGAGGACCGCTGGGTCTACTGTAAGGTCAATCCCAATTCCGAAAGCCCATTCCTCAAGGGGATCAATATTATCCCGCTGCCAGTCCGCCACGGAGAAGGCCGCCTCCTCTTTGGCGATGAAACCCTCAAGCAGATTGTCCGCACAAAAGCGCTCAATTGCCTGAGCTATTGCCTAGAAAATGGCGACTCAGCCACAGAATATCCCGCCAATCCAAATGGCTCAGAACTCTCTTGCGCCGGACTTTGCGACCCCACAGGCCAGGTGTTCGGCCTAATGCCCCATCCAGAAGCTTTTTTAAGCTTCTATAATCACCCCAATTGGCCCAAAATGAAACGCCAAAATCCTCAACTTTCCGATGAAGGCTGGGGCCTGAAGTTTTTCAAAAATATTGTGCAACATATTCAAGCGAATTAAGGTTTGGGGCCTCCGCTGCGGCTTCGCCTTGCGGCGCTACGTTTCAGGGCTCGCAGGTCTGCTCGGCCCTTCGCCAGCTTCGCTGGCTCGGTCTGGCCTGACGGCCACCCTTGCACATCGCTAGGCCAAATGCACCACTAATTTTTCTCTCACTTCTCTCTCAATTGCTTCTTATGCAGCTTCGCAAAATTAAAAGAGCTCTTCTCTCTGTTTCCGATAAGTCGAATTTGATTCCCTTGGCCCAAGGCCTTCAAAATTTAGGCGTTGAACTGATTTCTACGGGCGGCACAGGCCGAAGGCTAAAAGAGGCCAAAATTCCCTATACCGATATTCAAGCCGTTACGGGAAATCCAGAAGCCTTTGGTGGCCGAATGAAAACGATTTCTTTCCAAATTGGCTCGGCCCTTTTATTCGACCGAGAACGCGATGCCCAAGAGGCCCAAAACCTAAATATTGAGGGCATTGATTTGGTGGTTTGCAATCTCTATCCCTTCCAAAAGGTCCAAGAAGCTGGCGCCGATTTCCCCACCCTAATCGAAAATATTGACATTGGTGGACCTACCATGATTAGAGCCGCCGCCAAAAACTTTAAGGATGTGGCCGTTTTGGTCCAATCTAGCGATTATGAAGGCTTTTTGGCCGAACTCCAAAGCCAAAATGGCCAAACTAGCCTGGCCCTCCGCCAACAATTGATGGCCAAGGCCTTTAACCATACCGCCGATTATGATGCCCGCATTGCTATGCGTATGGATGAAGAATTGGGCAAAAAGAGCCTCCGCCTCAGCTTTAAACAAGGCCGCTCTTTGCGCTATGGCGAAAATAGCCATCAAGCCGCCGACTTTTACCGAGAAAATAGCTCGGCCCTCAGCTTGGCCGATATTCGCATTTTGCATGGTAAGGCCCTTTCTTATAATAATCTTTTGGATGTACAAGGCGCTGTAGATGCTGTTCGGGGATTAGGCGGACAGGCTGTTGCGGTGGTCAAACATAGCAATCCTTGCGGCCTGGCCAAAAGTATGGACCAAAGAGCAGCCCTAGAAGCTGCTTGGTCTGGCGACCCCATTTCTGCTTTTGGCTCTATCATCGCCTTCAATCAACCTTTAGAACTCAAAACTGCCGAGTTTTTTCAGTTAGATGCCGAGGACCGCAGCCAACGCAAGTTTGTGGAGGTCGTTATTGCCCCAAAAATTACTGCTGCAGCCCTAGAATACTTGCAGCAACACAAAAACTTGCGGGTTTTAGAGCTCGATATCGCTCGCCTTGAAAAGGCCGTCGATTATCGCTATCTCTCCGGCAGTTTGTTGGTCCAAGAAGCGGACCTGGCCCTATACAAGCAACAAGAATCGGTCACAGCACGCCCATTCCCCAAAGATGAAGCCGCCAAAGGCTTAGTTGAATTTGGTTTGCAGGCCATTAAGAGCATAAAATCTAATGCGATTGCGCTGGTCCAAGCGGTAAATCAACAGCAATACCGCATTTTGGGCATGGGGGCAGGCCAGCCCAACCGCCTAGTTGCCACTAAATTAGCCATTGAGAAGGCCAAAGAAAACTTGCAAAGAGAAGGCGCAGAAGATGTAGCTGGCATTTTGGGCCAATGCTACCTAGTTTCTGATGCCTTTTTCCCTTTTGCCGATAATGTAGAACTAGCCGCCCAAGCAGGCATCCGCTATATTTTGCAGCCCGGCGGCTCTATTCGAGATAAATCGGTAATTGCCGCCTGCGATCAGGCCGATATGGCCATGTTATTTACTGGATTGCGTCACTTTAAGCATTAAATGGTCCATTTTCGTTTGGAAGCGGGCGCAGCCCGCTGGCCTAGCGATGTGAAGGGGTGGCCCCTAGGGCCAGACCGAGGCGGCTTTGCCGCCGAAGGGCCGAGCGAATAGCGAGCCCCGCAACGTAGCGCCGCAGCAAAGCTGCGGAGGCCCCAAAAAACAAAACAGTCATCAATATGCAGCAAATAAAAAAACTGAGCATCAGCGGATTGCCGCTTTTACATTCGGGAAAAGTTCGGGATAGTTTTGGGGTGGATGAGCAGCGGCGTTTGATTGCTTTGAGTGATCGAATTTCTGCTTTTAATCTGAAAATTAAGACCCCAATTCCAGAAAAAGGGGCCATACTAAATAGCCTTGCCAACTTTTGGATGCAGCAAACGCAGCAGATTATTCCCAATCATTTTTTGGCCCAAATTGACCCCAATTTGACCTTGGTCAAAGAGGCCAAAAGCTTCAAAATTGAGTTGGTCGTCCGTGCCTATTTGACGGGCTCCATTTGGCGGGCTTATACAAAGGGCAAACGCCTATTTTCGGGCCTAGAATTGCCCGATGGTTTGCGCAAAAATCAGGCTTTTGAGCAGCCCATTTTAACGCCCACCGCCAAAACGGAAGATGATGAGGAAATGAGTCCAGCTGAAATTATTGCCGCGGGCTTGGCCAGCGCTGAAGAATGGGATTATTTGGCCAAAAAAGCCTTGGCGCTTTTTGCTTTTGGGCAGCAATATTTGGCCCCCAAAGGCATTTTGCTAGTCGATACCAAATATGAATTTGGCAAAATTGGCGATCAAATCATTTTGATTGATGAAATCCATACTCCAGATTCTTCTCGATTTTGGCGACAGGCTGATTATGAAAAAGACCCCTTGATCGTCGAGCAACTCGATAAGGAATTTTTGCGGCAATGGATGCTGGCCAATAAAATAGAGGGCCAATTGCCTCAAGAACTGCCCGAACCGGTCGCCCAAGAAACCAGTCGCCGCTATCGTGAAATTTACGAATGTATTCTAGGCGAAAAATGGTCGCCCTCAAGCGAAGAACCGGCCCAAAGAATGGCCAAAAATCTATTAAAAGCTGGCTTAGTGGAGCAGCTTCCCACCGTAGAATTAAAATAAACTATGAACCATAAAGCGATTTCTCCTTTAGATGGGCGCTATGCCCGAAAACTGCCCCAACATGGCGACTATTTTTCTGAATTTGCCCTGATGTACAATCGCTGCAAACTAGAATTGCGCTATGCTTTGGCCCTAGATAAACTGGGTGTTTTTCCGGCCCTTTCTGCCGAAGAACGGCAGCGACTAGAAGACCTCATTGAGCATTTTTCAGAAGAAGATTATCAGGCCATCAAAGCCATTGAGCAAAAAACAATGCATGATGTCAAGGCTTGCGAAATCTTCTTGCGAGAGAAAACTCAGATCAGTCAGGACCAACTTTTTCATTTTGCCCTGACCTCTGAGGATGCCAATAATATGGCCTACAATTATATGCTCAAAGGCTATTTGGAAGAGGTCCAATTGCCTCAAATTGAGCAACTTTTGCAAAAGCTCATGCAATTGGCCGAAGACTGGAAAAGCATCCCTTTTCCCACAAAAACCCATGGACAAAAAGCGTCGCCTTCTACGGTGGGCAAAGAGTTGGCGGTTTATATCAATCGCATCGCTCGGGTATATGAAAAGCTGAAAAATCATCGCTTTTATGCCAAATTGAGCGGGGCGGTGGGTAATTATTCGGCCATGTTGGCCGCTTTTCCAGAGGTAGATTGGCTAGATTTTGCCCAAAATTTCTTGGCCCAAGAAGGCTTTGCATTGAACTTGGCCACCACTCAAATTGAGGACCATGATAGCTGGGCCGACTACTTCGATCTCAGTCGCCGCCTCAATAATATCGTCATGGACCTAGATGTCGATTGCTGGCTCTATATTTCTTATGAGCTTTTTTATGAGCGCAGCAAGGCTGGCGAGGTTGGTTCTTCGACTATGCCGCATAAGGTCAACCCCATCAATTTTGAAAACAGCGAGGGCAATATGATGCTCTCTAATGGCCTATTGACGGTGCTTTCCGATAAACTTTGCCGCTCCAGAATGCAGCGCGATCTTTCCGATTCTACGGTGGAGCGCAACATGGGGGTGGCCCTGGCCCATGCCTATATGGCCATCGGCGAGACCTTGAGAGGACTGAATAAATTGGCCGTAAATGAGGCCCAATGCGCGGCCGTTTTGGACCAAAGTCCGGAGCTTTTGGCCGAGCCCATCCAAACTATTCTCAAAATTGCTGGTGTAGAAGATCCTTATAATCTCCTCAAAGTGGCTTCTCGAGGCAAAAAACCCACTTTAGACAGCCTTTTTGCCTTGGTGGATGGACTCGATATTTCCGAGGAGATCAAAAACCGCTGCAAGGTCCTGCGTCCGCATACTTATCTGGGCGATGCGGTTCGCATTTGTGAGCTCGTTTTGGAACAAACGCAGCTGCTTTTGAAGCAGTAGGATTTGGGGCTGCCCCGCCCTTTGGGCGGGTCGGGCCATTTCGCAGCTCGCTGTTCGCTCGGCCCTGCAGGCTTTTTCGCTTCGCTACAAAAGCCTTTGGTCTGCCGCCTTCGGCGGCCCTGCTACAGCCCCTCAGCCAGATTTAATCGCGCTGCTTTGGCCATAGTTGGCTATGAATTTTCTGCTAGGCTAGCTATTTTTTAAGGGCATAGCCTTCGCTATGGCCGAGAAAAATAGGGCCGACTAGCGGGAAATTGCTGCAAACTATAAAAGTGAGTGCGTTTAAATTTGGCTATTGCCTGCGGGCGCTTTGCGCCCTGTAGCACCCAAAATCAGCTGATTTTATTCTCCAAAAGACATTTATAAATACTCTTGAATTATGCGTATTGCCATTTTAGGAAGTGGGGGCAGAGAACATGCCCTAAGCTGGAAATTTGCCCAGGAATTGGGCCAAGAAAATGTTTTTTGCTGGCCTGGAAATGCGGGTATTCCCAATTCAGCAGCTATTGATATTCAGGATTTTGAGTCTTTGGCCCAATATAGCCAAGCCCAGCAAATCGATTATATTTTTGTGGGGCCAGAACAGCCCCTAACCGATGGCATTGTCGATTATTTTCGGGCACATACTAATATTCAAATTGTTGGGCCAACTCAGGCGGCGGCCCAGTTAGAAGCCTCAAAGATTTTTGCCAAAAACTTTATGCAAAAGCATGGCGTCAGCACCACCAAGTTTAAGGCTTTTTCGGGCCAAGAATTGGCTGAGGCCAAAGCATTTGCGGCCCAGTATTCGGGAAATTTGGTCCTAAAATTTGATGGTCTAGCGGGCGGCAAAGGCGTTTTTGTCTGCAGCAATATGGACCAATTAACAGCCGCTTTGGACGAGCTGATTAAAAAATATGGTCCCAGCGCTCGCTTTTTATTAGAAGAAAAAATCATTGGCGACGAGATTTCCATTTTGGGCTTTACCGATGGCCAAAACTGTAAATTGTTTCCCCCAGCACAGGACCACAAACAGCTATTGGATGGCGATTTGGGGCCCAATACGGGCGGAATGGGGGTAATTTCTCCTGTTCCTGCTTGCCATGAAGACATTTTGGCCCAAATTCAAGAAGAAATTATTGCCCCTACTATGGCTGGTCTTTCTGCTGAAAACCTAGACTACAAAGGTGTTATTTATTTTGGTGTCATGCTTTCGGAAGAGGGGCCAAAGCTCTTAGAATACAATGTTCGTTTTGGGGACCCGGAAACAGAGGTGCTTTTGCCACAGCTCAAAACGCCGCTTTTGCCCTTAGTTCAAGCCTGTTTATCGGGTCAATTGGATCGGGCGGAAATGGAATTTTGGCCGGGCTACTTTGTGGATTTGGTCCAAGTTGCGCCAGGTTACCCTGGTGTTTATCCCAAAGGGATGCCCCTACTTTGTCGGGGCCAAATGCCTGAAGATGTCCTTGTTTTTTATGCTGGCGTCAGTCGAATAGATGGGCAACTTTGCAGCAGTGGGGGAAGAGTATTAAACATGATGGCCCAAGCGCCTACCTTAAAAGCAGCCCAAGAAAAAGCCTATGAGGCTTGTCAGCAACTGAGTTTTGAGGGGGCTTTTTACCGTAAAGATATTGGCCAGAGAACCTATAAAGTATTAAAAGCCTAAAACACAGCCAGGCCCTAATGGCCTAGCGCTGTGCAAGGGTGGCCCAAAGGGCCAGACCCAAGCCGCCGCAGGCGGCTGCAGGGCCGAGCAGACCTGCGAGCCCTGGAACATAGCGCCGCAGCATTGCTGCGGAGGCCCCAAAAGATCAAAAAAAATGAAAAAAATAGCCCTATTTGCCTCTGGACGGGGGTCCAATTTGATGAACATTTTGGCGAGCATGCAAAATGGATGTTTAGCGAATCTGGCCGAGGCCGTTTTGGTCTTTTCCAACCAGCCTAAGGCGCCTGTTTTGGCCAAAGTAGAGGCCTTGGGTTTGGCGGTAGATTGCATTCCGAGTTGGGGCAAAAAGCGCCTTGATTTTGATGCTGAAGTATTGGCTTTATTAGAAAAATATCGGCCTGATTACATTGTTTTAGCGGGCTATATGCGGGTACTATCGGCTCCTTTTGTAGCCGCTTATGCGGGAAGAATTGTCAATATTCATCCTGCGGACACCCGAGTTCATCAGGGATTGGGGGCCTATAAATGGGCCTTTGATGGGGGATTGGAAGAAACAAAAATCACCGTGCATTTGGTCGATCAGGGCTTAGATACAGGTCCAATAATCGCTCAGGCTCCAGTTGATTTAAAGGGGGTTAAAACGATAGAAGAGGTAGAGCGGAGAGGTTTGGCGGTAGAGCATCAGCTTTATCCTCAGGCCTTGTATCAACTTTTTAGCAGCAAAAACAAGCAATAAATATGTGTGGAATTGTCGGTTTTTATGGAAAGCCCAATATTGTCTATGACTTGATGTTGGGTTTGAGTGCTTTGCAGCACAGGGGGCAAGATGCGGCGGGCATTATTACCTTTGAAAAAAGCTTTCATATCAAAAAGGGATTGGGCTTAGTCAATGATGTTTTTGCGCAGCGGCATGCTGATCGTTTGCAGGGAAACATTGGTTTGGGGCATGTGCGTTATACCACCCATGGCAGCAATGAACTCATTAACGCCCAGCCGATTGCGGCCAATTATCCTTTTGGGATTGCGATGGTGCACAACGGCAATGTGAGCAACTTTGAAGAAGTGCATAATCGCTTGTATAAGGAGTATCATATTTTGCCAGCGACCAGTAATGATTTAGAGCTTTTGCTCTATACTTTTAGCTCGGAATTGAATAAAAAAGACCTGGCCCAGATTGGTCCAGCCGATATATTTGATGCCGTTAGCGAGACCCAAAAAAAGGTACATGGGGCTTATTCGGTCATTGCGGCCATTGCCAATCATGGCCTTTTGGCCTTTTGCGACCCCAATGGGATTCGGCCCTTAGTTTTGGGCCAAAAAGAAGGGCCTGATGGGCAGCCCGTTTATGGTTTTGCTTCAGAAAGTGTTTGTTTTGATCATTTGGGGTATACGCCCATTCGGGAATTGAAGGCGGGAGAGATTGTATTTATTGATGAAAATCGTCAATTGCATAGTAGTTTGGGCCATAAAACGGCGGAGAAATTCTGTGTGTTTGAGTTTATCTACTTTGCGCGAGAAGACAGTGAGTTGCAGGGCAAATTAGTAGCGGGTCAAAGAGTAAAAATGGGTAGAATGCTGGCCCAAAAAGTTCGGGAAATGGGCCTAGAAGCCGATATGGTTATAGATGTGCCAAGTTCGGGTTATTTTGCGGCTTCGGGTTTGGCGGAGGCCTTAGACATTCCCTACAAAAGGGGCTTAGTCAAAAGCAATTATATTGGCCGCAGTTTTATTTCGCCCTCACAGGTAGAGCGGGAGGCTTTGGTCAAGCGCAAGCTCAATCCCATAGCAAGGACCATCAAGGGCAAAAAATTATTGGTAGTTGATGATTCTATTGTTCGGGGCACGACCTCCAAGCGGATCGTCCAAATTTTGCGAGAAGCTGGGGCCGAAAAAGTCTATTTTGTTTCGGCAGCGCCGGCCATCAAGCATCCCTGTATTTATGGGATTGACATGTCAGTGAGTACGGAGTTATTGGCGGTGGGTCGCAGCGATCAAGAGATTTGCGATTACATTGGAGCTGATGCCTTAATTTATCAAAAATTAGAGGACCTAAAAGCTATTTTTGAGCATGCTGATTTTTGCATGGCTTGCTTGGATGGGGCTTATCCGACCCCGGCTGCAAAAGAGGCTTTGGCCCAAATTGAGGCCGAGCGTTTGGCGATAAAGAAATAAAGATTCCGTTATTTCTTTAATTCTTTATTTAACGGAATCTTTATTTCGTTAAATCTTTAATTAAAGATTTCTTTATTGCGGCTAATAGCTGTAAATCAGCGGTTTAGGGTTTGAGGCCAGCGATATAAGACTTAGAATTTGTACAAAAGATGAGCGGCCTAGCGATGTGCAAGGGTGGCCGTCAGGCCAGACCGAGCCAGCTTGCTGGCGAAGGGCCGAGCGAATAGCGAGCCCTGAAACGTAGCGCCTGCCGCAGGCAGGAGGCCCCAAAAAAACATTAAAACAACATCATCACAACTAATAAAACTATGCAAAAGAAAGAAGCGCTTTTACTGAAATTGGAAGAATTGGGCGTATTACAATTTGGGCAGTTTACGCTAAAGAGCGGCTTGTCCTCGCCTTTTTACTTAGATTTTAGACGAGTGGTGGCCTACCCCAAACTGCTGCAAGAAATTAGCGAGCAACTTTGGGAATTGATCAAAGATTTGGAATTTGACCATTTGTGTGGGGTACCTTATGCGGCCCTTTCGCTCAGCTCGGCCTTATCGATGATGCACAACAAGCCGATGATCGTCAAGCGCAAGGAAGTGAAAAAGCATGGGACCAAAAAAATGGTAGAAGGTGTCTTTGAAGAGGGCCAAAAAGCCGTTGTTATTGATGACGTCATCAGTAGTGGCATCTCGATGATTGAGACCTTGGAAGTTATTGAGGCCGAAGGCTTGGAAGTGGACTATGTCATTTCGATTGTGGATCGTATGCAGGGGGGCGTATCGACCTTGGAAAAACAAGGTTATCAGGCCTTGTCGGTCTATACCATTGCTGAGATTTTGGACATTTTGTATCGGCATGATCGCATTGATGAGCAGATGTATAATTTGACCTTGGCCTTTGTGCAGAACAACCAGATTGGTTATGAGCAATTGCGTTTGCAGCGCAAGGCCGTTCCCCGCCTCAACTACTCGACCATCAAAGTGAATGCAGAAAATGGGGTCACCAAGCGCCTCATTGACATCATGGAGCAAAAGCAAACCAATCTTTGTTGCTCTGCGGATGTGGGGACCAAAGCCAAGTTGCTGCAATTGGCCCAAGAAGTAGGACCATATATTGCCGTTTTGAAAACGCATATGGACAGCATTGAAGACTTTGATCAAGAGCTGGTTGTTGAGCTGCAAGCTTTGGCCAAACGCCATAATTTCCTCTTATTTGAGGACCGCAAATTTGCCGATATTGGGCATATCGTTCAACAACAATTTAAGGCCGCCCCTTACTGCATTGCCGATTGGGCCGATCTGATTACCGTGCATGTGGTGGCGGGTGCCTCTAGTGTAGAAGCCTTAAAGCAAATTGCGCTAGAAAAAAATGTGGGTTTGATAGTAGTGGCCCAAATGTCGACTGTAGATACCTTAACCAGCAGAGAGTACATGAAAAAAGCCTTGGCCATTGCTCAAGAGCAGCAAGAAGTGGTTGTGGGCGTGGTTAGCCAAAACAAACGACCAAGAGATGCGGGACTTTTGATGTTTACCCCAGGCATTAAGCTAGGCGGTGGCTCTGATAATTTGGGCCAGCAATACAATAGTCCGCAAGAAGCCTTTGAAAAAAGAGGCATTGATTTGATGATTGTGGGCCGAGGAATTTACCAAGATGAGCAGCCCGCCCAAAAGGCCGCCGAATACCGAAAAGTAGGTTGGGAAGCCTATTTGAAGCGATTGTAAAACAAGCAAAAAGTGGAAGAAAATACTTAGATTCAAGCAGTATGGGAGTTGCCCATACTGCTTTTTAGTTTTATAGAGATGGTGAACATCTAGTAGTTTAAAATACATATATGTATTTTAAACGTAGATTTTTTGTAAAAAGTTGCTCCAAATAGCCGTTTTATCAATAAAAAACCTTAGCTTTAATGAAATATAAGTTGCATATATGCAACTTATAAAAGTTATAACAATGCCTAGAAAAACAAAGTTTAGTATTGCAAAGCCTAAAATTGTTAAAAGTTTTCAGCTTGCAGAAAAAAGCATTTATGGATTAAAAGAGCTACAGCTTTTTTTTGATCGTTACCGATATAGTTGGGACTTAGCTCAAAGTATGAACTTTGAACAATTTATAGCAGAGGCAAAAAGAGAAATAGGTTTAGAGGAGCAGATATTTAATTTTCCAAGACAAAAAAAACGTCTATTTAGTTGGGGGCCAAACTCTTTTAGAGAGTTACTTTTAGCTTTAGGACCTCAAGCGTATTTTAGTCATTATTCGGCCCTTCAAATACATAACTTAACAGAGCAGCTTGCTACAAGCCATTACCTAAGTATTGAGAGAAAACAACCTACAATAAAAGCTGAAGACATCCATCAGACTGCTATTGATTTAGCCTTTAAAAAAGCGCAACGCATTTCTACAAATTTTTGTCAATACAAAACAGAGCAGGTTTTTTTATTAAAATCTGCAAATCAAGGACAATTAGGGGTTGAGCAGCTTTTATTAAATGATCAAGAACAATTAAGGGTATCTAATTTAGAGCGCACACTCATTGATTGTAGTATACGCCCTGCTTATAGTGGAGGGGTCTTAGAAATTATAAAAGCCTTTGAGTTGGCAAAGGAGCAGCTATCAATCAATAGGCTAACTTCTTATTTAAAAAGGATGAAGCTTAACTATCCTTATCATCAAGCTATTGGTTTTTATCTTGAAATCAGTGGTTATCCTCAGAAGGACTATGAAAAAATATTGCAGCGATTTAATATCGAAAAAAGGTTCTACTTACATTATCAAATGAAAGAAACTTCATTTTCTGAAAAATGGCAGCTTTTTTACCCTAAACACTTAATCATAAATGGCTAATCCAACACCTTCTCAAAAGTTCATTAACCAAATAAAGACCATAATTATTAACTCTTTATATGAAGATGATCAACTTGCGGATTTTCTTGTATTAAAAGGAGGTACATTACTCGAACTAATCTGGGGAGTAACAAAACGCCCCTCAATAGATATTGACTTTTCCTTGACTGTTGATAATCGATCGGTCATTTCTGAGCAAAATATTGCTCAACGTATAGAAGATGTACTTAAAAAGGGCTTTGAGCAAGGGCTTGAATCAGAACGTTACTATTTGTTTGATTATAAATTTAAGGAAAAACCTAAGGTTCAAGATCAAAAATATGCTTCATTTTGGGGTGGCTACGAAGTTGAATTCAAATTGAGCTCAACAGCTATAGATAAAGAAAGTAACCTAGAGGATTGCAGAAGAAGAGCATTGGCTGTAGGTAAAAAAGGTTCTACCGTTTTTAAAATAGACCTCAGTCTTTTTGAGTATTGCGAACAAGCTCTAGAAACTGATTTTGAATCTGTATACATTTATATATACAGTCCAGCAATGGTCATTTTTGAAAAATTAAGGGCTATTTGTCAACAAGATATCCATTATCCTGAGCTTATTGGGCGCAATCCTAAATATAGAACCCCTCGACCAAAAGACTTTTATGATATCATGATCTTAATGACTAAGAAAGGAATTACAGATAACGATTTGTGCGCTGAAGATAATCTTAGGTTACTAAAGACTATTTTCAGTAAAAAACAGGTTCCTCTCGCCTTTTTAATAACTATAGATTTTGATTACCATTATGGTAATTTTGAGCAACTCAAATTAACACTCCCTGAAGAAGAAAGAGCTATTAACTACAAGGAGTTGAAAACCTATATTAAAGGGCTCACTAGATCTATTTTCAAAGCTTTAAATCAATAGCGCAAACGATAATAATCCAACTGATGCGGCTGCCGCCCCCAGAGCAACTCCCGATCATCATCAAAAAGCAAGTAAAGCTCGCCTTTTGGCCCAAAACAAAGGCCTTCTGCCTTATGCGGAACCTTAAAGGGCTGTTTTTTGGCCCCTTGCAAAACCGCTAAATCCGCCTTTTTTGACCCTTTTTGATAGGGAAAACGCCAAACATAACTGCTCAAAGCTTGGCCCTCGATTTCCATGCTCGTCGCTAGATAAAAAGCCTGCTCTTCTGCTCGATATTCTAAGGAAGAAAGCCCCAAAGGCAAGTCTTTGGCCCAGCTGGGCAAATCAAGCGCTAGCTCCTCGATATTGAGGTCCAAAACGGGTATTCCCGCTGCATTATAGTCGTATTTTAAGCATAAAATGCGCCGCTGATAGTCAAATTCTTTATAGCTTTTGCCCAAGGCACGCAGGCCCAAAAACAGCTGTTGATTGGGCCCCTCTGCCAAGCCTTCTAGCTTAAAATAAGGCTGGCCCAAATGCTCTTTAATGGCCTTTTGCAGGGCCAAACTCCCCTTTTGCCCAGAGCTTTCTTGCGTTTCTGCCCCCACTAAAAAGGGCTGTTTTTCGCCATTTTTCCAAAACCAAAGTTGGTTGTATCCCGCCCAATCATCAGCTTTCAAACGATCAAATGCCGTCATGGCCCAAAGTCCTTTTGGCCCAGCAGCCAGGGCTTCCAGTTTTTCTACTTCAGCCAAATAATTGGCCGGAAAATACTGGGCTTTTCCAGCTAAAGGAGCCTCCATTTTGAGCAAAGGACTCCCCAAATTTGGCGGCAAAGACTTATCCGAAACCAAATAAAAATGATCGGCCCAATAGGCCAAAGCCGAGCCCTCACAGAAGGTCCAGCGCTGCTCGATCGAGTCAAAATGAGGGGCAAAGCAATCTATGCGGCCCGAATCCAATTGCGCTAGGGCAAAAGCTGCAACTTCCTTTTGGTTTTGAGGTTTTGGCCCTCTACAGGCAGCAAAAAGAAGCAATATACTGAGGACAAACAAATTTGTTTTCATAGTTTTTTGATGTTTTGGGGCTGCCCCGCCCTGCGGGCGGGTCGGGCTGTGCGGGGGCTCGCTGTTCGCTCGGCCCTGCGCTTTTTCGCTACGCTCAAAAGCTTGGTCTGGCCTTCGGCCACCCCCTACCATCCCTCAGCCGATACTGTGGGTGGAAACCCACAGCAAAATGGTATCGCTTCGCGATGATTTATAAATGAGGGCTAAACCCCTCATGAACTCGCCTCTAGATGCAGAATTGGTCCATGGCGGCAATAAAGATTCCGTTAATTCTTTATTTAACGGAATCTTTATTTCGTTAAATCTTTAATTAAAGATTTCTTTATTGCTGCTAGACACTCTAGATCAAGTATTTAGGCCAAAGCGCAAGGCGTTTGTTTGGCCCAGCGCTGCGCAGCGGTGGCCCGAAGGGCCAGACCAAAGCCGCCACAGGCGGCTGCAGGGCCGAGCAGACCTGCGAGCCGCGCAGCATAGCGGCGGCCAGCTTTGCTGGCCGCGGGCCCCAAATCCTAAAAAATTTATTAAAAACCCTCCATTATTTTATAATAAAAATTGTAAAATAATTCACGGATAAATTAACAATAAAAATTGTCTAAAAACTAGGTCTTTAATGGTTTTTAGCGAATTTTGCTAAAAAAGCAGCATTATGGCAGAAAATCAGGCCGTTTGGCAAAAATTTAAGCGGCAAAAAGGCGCAAAGGCTCTGGCCTACCTGCGGGTGTCTACAAAAGAACAAAATTTAGAGAAAAATAAGGCCGAGATTCTATTTTTGGCCAATGATAAAAATTTGGGCAAGGTCTTTTTTATTGCCGAAAAAGTATCGGGCCGAAAAAATTGGCGGGAGCGCTGGCTGGGCCAAATTATTGAAGAATTGGAGCAAGGCGATACGATCATCGTTAATGAGCTCTCTCGGATTGGCCGCTCGATGTTGGAAATTATGGAGGTCTTGCAATTGGCCCTCAAAAAAGGAATTCGGATTTATGCGGTTAAGGGCGGCTGGCAACTCGACGAAAGTTTGCAGAGTAAAATTATGGCCCTGGTCTTTTCTATGGCCGCCGAAATTGAGCGTGACCTAATTGCCCAACGAACCAAAGAAGCCCTAGCCGCTCGCAAAGCTAAGGGCCTGCCTTTGGGCCGACCCAAAGGACCCGGCCGCTCTAAACTCGATCCTTTTTGGCCCGAAATTCAAGCGCTTTTGGCCCAGGGCAGCAGCCAACGTTATATTGCCGACCGCTATAAAACAACCCCCTCCAACCTCAATCGATGGCTCAAACAAAAGGGCTGGCGCAAAAAAGATGGACCCAAAAAATAAAGATTCCGTTATTTCTTTAATTCTTTATTTAACGGAATCTTTATTTCGTTAAATCTTTAAATAAAGATTTCTTTATTGAGCTAAGCAGCTGAAAATCAAGAAAAAAAAGGGCCCTAGAAAAAATCTAGGGCCCTTCGGCTTGAAAAATTAACAATCAGCAGCTCTAATTTGTAGCCTTATCAAAACGTTGTAGGTTCAGTTTTTCTATAATTTCGATAAGCGTAACGCCATATTTTGGATTGGTCGCATAGCCAGCAGATTGCAAGCCACGAGACCAGTTTTTGTAATCTGTAATTTCTAATTTTAATAAGTGCTTATAACGTTTGCTTTGTAGCAATTTGCTATGTTCTCTAAAGCTGTACCAGGGCGATTCAAAAATTCGGAACATATCATATTTATCGTCGTCGGTATAGTTGGCACATCGGCAGCCCAAACATTTTTTCTTGCATTTGATGCCAAAATGATTGTTTTCATTTTTGGCCAAGCGGCTATCACCGGCATTGCTTTCCAATAACCCCTGAGCCAAAGTAATACTTGCGGGTATACCGTAAAGCTCCATTTCTTCCACAGCAATTTTGGCGTATTTATCTACATAATCAGTACACTTTTTTACCTTAAAAGCAACAACTTCAGCAGATACACCCAAGCGTTTGGGTAAAGTTGGGTTGAGCACAAAGCCCAAATTAGAATATTTGGCCGCCTCGGCTTGTTGTTCTGTACTCAAAGCGGCACCTACGGCAGTTGCGGCATTGGCCAAATTGAGTTTATCTCTAATGTCTTTAGATTTTTCCTTAATCTGTTTCCACCAAGGAGCTGCAACAGTTTGTATTGCAGCAAGTTGTGGGCGAGCTGTAGTTGGGGGCAATTCAGCTTGGCCAGTTTCTAAAACTTCGGGTACAGATAAAGATAATTGAAAAGACAATTCTCTTTGAGAGAGCAAAAAGGCCAAACTACCTAAAACGACCCATTGAAATTTGGCTTTTCTGCTCATTTGTCGTGGATAAATGAGCAAGCTTTTGGGGTTTTTCCAGACCACAGCAATATTGTGGCGCAAAAGGCTGAGATTTTTTTCAAGCATAGCGATTGTTTTGATTGGTGAGCAAGATGAGTTGCCATTTCCTACACAAATTTAAAACAATTTGTTTCAATTCTGCAAGAAATTCCAACTTTTTGCCGCTGCCGCTCTGCTGTTTGCTGGCCCAAAAGCAAGCTAAAAGCGCTTTACAGGCTAGTTTATAGCAAGTTATTGCTGCTTAAAAAAATTTACCGGCCCTTTTTAAAACATATTGTTTTAAATTAAAGGGATTTCAGTCGAGTACTTAATGTCATTCATCACAAAATCGGTCTGCACATGCCCAATATTATCCATGGCCGCTAAGCGATTAAAAGTGAAGTCGTGATAATCTTGCATATCGCGGACCACAATCTTGAGGATGAAGTCGTATTGCCCCGCAATATGATAGCACTCCATTACTTTAGGGAATTTGCTGATCTCCTGCTCAAATTTTAAGAGGGCCGTTTGCGAATGCTCTTTTAGGGAAACCGAGAGAAAGGCCATTAGGCCCATTTCTACTTTTTTTCGATTGACCAAGGCCACATAGCCTTTAATATATCCTCGCTTTTCCAAGCGCTTGATGCGCTCATATACGGGCGTGCTGCTCAGGCCCAAATCAGCCGAGATTTCTTTGATGCTTAACTTGGCATCGGCTTGCAAAAGTTGCAAGATCTTCAAATCAGTGGGGTCCAGTTTCATGCGGCTTAATGTTTTCTTTAAATAAGGAGAAAATTACTTTGGCAGGGCCTTTTTGAGTAGGCAAAAAAAAATATTTCCTGCTAAAAAACAGTTTAGCAGTTCAATTTTCTAAAAATAGATTTTTTTAAGGAAAAAACGCTAAAAATTTAGTCTGCTGCTCTAGATTTGCCCCGCAAAACAAATCCAACTCATTCGCAATAAAAAAACAACTACAATGAGCGAAAACTTGGCTTTTGGCCTTTTGGCCTTCACCTCCTACTTTTCTATTGTCAATCCATTGAGCACTATGCCTGTCTTTATGACCATGACCAGCGAATTGACAAAACAACAGCAGCGGGCCACAGCAAAAAAAGCCGTCATTGCCGCCTTCCTAACTATGTTGGCCTTTGCCCTTTCTGGGCAGCTTTTGTTTTCCTTTTTTGGTATTTCGGCCAATGCTTTTCGCATTGTGGGCGGAATCATCTTTTTCCAAATGGGCTCCGATATGTTGCAAGCCCGCTTGGGCCGCATTAAGGTCCGTGAGGAAGAAGTAAAATCTTATGTTACCGATATTTCCATTACGCCCTTGGCCATTCCGCTTATTTGTGGCCCCGGCGCAATCACCAACTCGATTATCCTGATGCAGGATGCCGATAATATTGCTCAAAAATTTATTCTCATTGGCAGTATGGCCCTTATTCTAGCCCTCACTTATGCCATTTTATATGCCTCTTCAACCATCTCGAAATGGCTGGGCGAAACGGGCAACAAAATTATGCTCCGCCTGATGGGCCTGATCGTGATGGTGATCGCCGTAGAGTTTTTCCTCAGCGGTTTGCGCCCCATTTTGGCCAGCATTTTTCCCTCTTTGGCGGTGGTCAGCCCCTAATTAAAGACAAAATACTCACTTTATAAAGCTCTTCCTTTTTTGGGAAGGGCTTTTTTGTTTTGGGGCTGCCCCGCCCTGCGGGCGGGTCGGGCTGTGTCGGGGCTCGCTCTTCGCTCGGCCCTGCAGGCAGGCGATGCCTGCCTTGGGTCTGCGGCTGCGCCGCCCCCCCTTACCATCCCTCAGCCAGGCGGCTTCGCCGCCTCTAACTGCAAAATTGGTCCACGGCAGCAATAAAGATTCCGTTATTTCTTTAAATCTTTAATTCTTTATTTAACGGAATCTTTATTTCGTTAATTCTTTAATTAAAGATTTCTTTATTGCTACTATTCGCTGTAAATCAGGCATTTAGCTTTAAATCCAAAACCATTGAAGCAAAATTTTGCACAAAAAACAAGCGGCTATATGCCTTTAAAAATGCCTTGACTAGCTTAAATTTTTTATCAAAAAATGGCCAAAGAAAAAAGATAGGCTGAAAAAAATGGATGAGCGGCCCAGCGCTGCGCAGCGGTGGCCCAAAGGGCCAGACCAAAGCCGCCAGAGGCGGCTGCAGGGCCGAGCAGACCTGCGAGCCGCGCAGCATAGCGGCGGCCAGCTTTGCTGGCCGCGGGCCCCAAATTATACAGCTAGCTCCCCTCCTATAAAAGCAGCTTTAATGACTTTTTCACTTTTTTCTTATTAAAAGGAAAAAGTTGAGGGACCAGTAAATTTTGGCCATAAAAAAGCCAGCGCATATGCGCTGGCTGCAGTGAGTCTATTCAGTTAAAAACTGAAATCTTTTACTAACTTTCATCATAGCAGATGGATCTGCTAGAGAGGAGGAAGCATAGCTTAACAAGGGCAATAATACATTTATTAGATGGTAAGTTCAGATTTTAAGCTCCTGTTATTAAGCAAATCGACACAATGGAAGAAAAAAAGCTTTTACTCCTTTTATCCTTACAAACTTTTCCCTAAAAAAAGGAACTAAAGATTATAACAGGCACATAGCTATTGCAAACAAGCAAAAATAAAATTCTATGAAGAAAATAACTAGTGTCAATGAACTGATTAGTCAAAAGTATGGCGCTCCTAATACAAAGGAAAGAGCAAATTTTAGCACTGCTAGTTTGCTTATGCATTTTAATGAGGAGATGAATGAAATTCCTGCCGAAAACATTAGTGCTCGTCAAGACAAAGCCATGGAAATATTTGGGCTAATCAAAGAAATAAGGGAGCAAGCAGGACTCACGCAAGAAAATATAGCCGAAAAAACAGGACTAAAAGCAAGCTATATATCAAGAGTAGAAAATAAAAAGGCAGATATTCAATTCTCCTCTCTTTTAAAGATTTTAGCTGGATTAAACATTGATATTCAATTCTCTTTTAGAGAAACAGAAACAACTTAGCCATAAAAAAGCCCCTACAATTTGCAGGGGCTTTTTCATTTATTTCCGCTTTGTTCGCTTCAGGCTTTCAAATTCGGCAAAAGCTTGACGGCCAGGCCGCCCTTCTTCTGCTTGCCGTAGTGGCGCGCAAACGTTTAAACTCTCTTGGCAATCTTTGGGTAATTGCTGGTAAAGTCCGGTCCCTTTTCGCTTCCAAGCAATCATTTCATCGCTTAGCTCTTTGATAATTCTGGCGGGATTTCCAACCACCAAAGAACGAGGCGGAATCTGCATTTCGCCTTTTAAGAAACTCAAAGCGCCCACAATACTATGGGCCCCTAGGCGAACATCATCCATCAAAACCGCATTCATACCGACCATCGTATTTTCTTCCAAATGCGCCCCATGAATAATGGCTCCATGTCCCACATGCGCCCCAGCTCCAAAATAAGCCGAGCGGCCCGGAAACATATGGACCACGCAGTTTTCCTGAATATTGCAGCCCTCTTCTAAGCGAATTTCTCCCCAATCTCCACGCAAAACAGCCCCCGGCCCAATATAACAATGCGCTCCAATGAACACATTGCCCGTTACATTGGCCTGAGGGTGCACAAAAGCCGTTTCATGCACCACTGGGCGGTATCCTCTAAACTCGTAAAACATGTTTTTCGCTTTTGCTTAGGCCTTGGCCTTAAAGTCATTGATGGCATTTACGGTAAACTCCGAAAGGACCAAACGCCCACTAATGGCCGCTCGCTCGGCCAAAAGCTCATCCCAGTTTTCACTGCCTTTCCAGCAAATTCCTTTGAGCTCTTGCATGGCCTCAGGGCTAGAATTTGACAAGTTGAAGCTCAATTTCAAGATGGCCTCATCCATCAATTCCGCACGCTCAAATACTTCGGTAAAGAGTCCTTTTTCTCTGGCCCATTCTGCCGAATACCATTGTGTCGCATTGATGGCCATTTGCGAAAAAGCCGATAGTCCCACTTTGCGCTCTACCGCTGGCCCCACCACAAAAGGACCAATACCAATGGCCAATTCGCTCAATTTTACGGAGGCGTATTTGGTGGCAAAACAATAGTCGCAGGCAGAAGCCAAACCAACTCCGCCGCCTACCGCCTTACCCTGTACTCGGCCAATAATCAATTTTGAAGATTTGCGGCAAGCATTGATGACATTGGCAAAACCCATAAAAAAGGCCTTTCCGGTCTCCAAATCCTTAATCGAAATCAATTCATCAAAGCTAGCTCCCGCACAAAATGTGCGATTACCCTCGCTCTGCAAAACAATCACTTTTACCGCCTCCATAGCCGATACTTCCGTGATCGTATTGGCCAATTTGGCCAGCAATTTCCCAGGCAAAGAGTTATGCGCAGGATGGTAAAAACTAATTTTTGCCACGCCTTTCTCTACCGCCAATTCTACTTTTCCTAACTGCCTCTTATCTTCCATGCTATCTCGTTTTTATACTATATTTTAATGTTTTGGGGCCTCCTGCCTTCGGCAGGCGCTACGTTTCGCAGCTCGCAAGTCTGCTCGGCCCTTCGCCAGCTTCGCTGGCTCGGTCTGGCCTTCGGCCACTGCTGCACATCGCTAGGCCAGGCGGGCCTTCGGCCCGCCTCTACGCCCAAATTTAGTCAATTCCATTTTGGTCCAACATCTTGACCATAGTCAAAATGGTGGCAATGGCCACACTTTCGCCAGTTTCATCATAGACATCTACCAAAAACTTGACAATGCCCTTAGCAATATCTTCTGGCTCTCGCTTTTCTTGGGCCACTTTTTCCTTAACCGTCAAGCGCACACCAATCGTCATTCCTGGATAAACGGGCTTGACAAAGCGGCATTCCTCTAAGCCATAATTGAGCAAAACCGGCCCTTTTCTGGGCTCAACAAATAAACCGGCGGCCTTGGCCAAGACAAAATAACCATGTGCCACTCGCTGCTCAAAAATGGTCCCCTCCAAAGAGGTGGCATCCATATGCGCATAAAAGTTGTCGCCGCTCACATTGGCAAAGTTGGTAATATCGGTCTCGCTAACGGTATGTTTGTGCGTGATCCAAGTTTCGCCTACCTGCAATTCTTCAAAATGCTTGCGGAAAGGATGAACTTGGTCCTCAATATAGCGGCCACCATACTGATAGGTTTGCGTGATATTAGAAAGGCTGCTTGGACTTCCCTGCAAGGCGGTTCGCTGTAAATAATGCTTAACACCACGGATTCCGCCCATTTCTTCTCCACCACCTGCTCGTCCAGGACCGCCATGGCTCAATAAAGGCATGGGCGAACCATGTCCAGTGCTTTCTTTAGCCGAATCGCGGTTGAGAATCAAAATACGCCCATGATGACTAGCCGCCTCCATGACAAAATCTCTAGCTTCTGTGTCGTCTGCAGTAACAATAGAGGCTACTAAAGAGCCTTTTCCCATTCGGGCCAAGGCCGCAGCTTCTTCTGTATTATCGTAAGGGATCAAGGTACTGGCTGGACCAAAAGCTTCTAGTTCATGTACTCGACTGGCTTTGAAACCATCTGCACAACGCATGAGCATAGGGGCCAAAAATGCCCCTGTTTCTGCAGAAGCGCCCATCACGTCAAAGTCGGTCATTTGGCCAAAAACTAATTCGTTTTCTTCTGACAAAAGACCAACTTGTTTGCGCACTTCGGCAACCTGCTCTTTGCTCGCCAAGGCGCCCATGCGCACCCCCTCTAATTGAGGGTCGCCCACTACTGTTTTGGCCAATTGTTGGCTCAACGCCTCTTGGACCGCATCCATTTGCTGGCGAGGGACCAAAATGCGGCGAATAGCCGTACATTTTTGTCCTGCTTTTACGGTCATCTCTTTGCGCACCTCTTTGATAAATAGATCAAATTCGGGCGTGCCGGGCAAGGCATTGAGGCCCAAAACAGAACAGTTCAAAGAGTCCGCTTCCATATTAAAGGGAACCGCCTGCTCGAGAATTTGGGGCAAGCTTTTGAGCATACGGCCCGTACTAGCCGAGCCCGTAAAGGTCACCACATCTTGAGAAGTCACCGGATCCAAAATGCCAACCCCAGAACCACAAACCAACTGCAAAGCGCCCTCGGGCAAAATGCCAGAAGCCACAATATCTTGCACCATGGCTTGGGTCAAATAAGAAGTTTGCTCAGCAGGTTTGACAATAGCAGGCATACCGGCCAAAAGATTGACCGCCAATTTCTCTAGCATTCCCCAAATGGGAAAATTAAAGGCATTGATATGAATGGCCACCCCACGACGAGGGACCATAATATGTTGGCCCACAAAGGTCCCTTCTTTAGACAAAGGAGCCGTTTCGCCATCTACAAAATAGGGTTGGTCTTGAAATTTTTTACGCAAAGAAGCATAAGCGAAGAGCGTCCCAATTCCCCCATCAATATCAATCCAGCTATCGACTTTGGTGGCCCCAGTTTGGTAACTCAGGGGATAATATTTCTTGCGCATTCCATAAAGGTGCAAGGCCAATTTCTTGAGCATTCTACCTCTTTGGTGAAAAGTCATTTTGCGCAAATTGCGGTTACCGACTTCTCTGGCGTATTGAGCCATGGCCGCATAATCTAAACCTTGGCTGCCTACGGTGCTAATCAATTGGCCCGTAATGGCATTGTATTGTGCAATGCCTTCGCCTTCATGTGGCTGCCATTGCCCCAACGCAAAGTTGGGAATATTGGGAGTTGTTGACATCTTCTTTATTTCTTTAAATCTTTATTCCGTTAATTCTTTATTTCTTTAATTAAAGAAATCTTTATTGGCCCAAATAGCTACTTATCAGCTAGTTGTAAATTTTAGGGCCAAAGCGCAAGACTGTTATTTGGCCTAGCGATGTGCAGCAGTGGCCGAAGGCCAGACCGAGCCAGCGAAGCTGGCGAAGGGCCGAGCGAATAGCGAGCTGCGAAACGTAGCGCCGCAAGGCGAAGCCGCAGCGGAGGCCCCAAAACACCTTATACATTTACATTTTTGATGATAGTTGCATAACCTTGACCCACGCCAATACACATCGTCACCAAAGCGTATTTTCCGCCTTTGCGCTGCAACTCTCGAGCGGCAGCCAACAGAATGCGGGCGCCCGTTACCCCCAAGGGATGGCCAATGGCAATCGCGCCGCCATTGGGGTTAATTCTGGGATCATCATCGGCTAGACCGAGGCTACGAGTGCAAGCCAAACTTTGGGCAGCAAAGGCCTCATTGAGCTCAATCACATCCATTTGATCGAGGCTGAGTCCAGCTTTGGCCAAGGCTTTTCGGCTAGCTTCTACGGGACCGATCCCCATAATTCGAGGCTCTACGCCCACCACCGCCGAGCTAATAATTTGGGCTAAGGGCTGCAATTGGTAGCGCTCTACCGCTGCTGCCGAAGCAATAAGGTTGACCGCTGCGCCATCATTGAGACCAGAAGAATTGCCCGCCGTCACGCTACCGCCTTCCTTGCGAAAAGCCGCCCGCAACTTGCCCAAAACTTCTAGACTAGAATTGGGTTTGATGAACTCATCTTGATCAAAAATAAGGTCCTCTTGCTTGCGCCTTTTGATGGCAATCGGCACAATTTCTTCGGCCAAAATGCCTTTTTCTTGAGCGGCGGCCGCCTTCATTTGAGAGCGATAGGCAAAAAGATCTTGATCTTCTCTTGAAATATGGTGAAGGTCGACCAAATTCTCGGCCGTTACGCCCATACCATCTACCCCATAAATTTCTTTCATTTTGGGGTTCACAAAGCGCCAACCAAAGCTAGAATCATGCATCTGCGCATCTCGGCCAAAAGGTTTTGAGACCTTAGAAATGACCCAAGGACCGCGGGTCATGTTCTCCACGCCGCCAGCCAAAAACAGATCGCCATCGCCCGCCATAATGGCCCGATGCGCATGAATAGCCGCTGACATACCCGAAGCACAAAGTCGATTCACCGTTTCGCCGGGTACCGAATAAGGCAAACCGGCCAACAAAAGCGCCATACGGGCCACATTTCGGTTGTCTTCTCCGGCCTGATTGGCGCAGCCCAAAATCACATCATCATAACTATCTTGCGAAATATTGGGATGGCGGGCCACCAATTCCTTAATCACATGGGCCGCCAAATCATCGGTCCGAACGGGCGATAAAGTCCCGCCAAAATTACCGATGGCCGTGCGTACACCATCCACCAAAAAACTTGCTTTAGACATATTGTTGTTGCTTGTTGTTCTCTTAGAACGCATTTAAAATAGGGGGGCTTCCCCGCCCTGCGGGCGGGTCGGGCTGGGTACTCCCGTTGGTCGTCGAACTGGCGCCCCTTTAGGGGCTGGTTGTCGCAGCTCGCTGTTACTTGCTTCGCTGCGTCGGCTCCCGTTGGTCGGGTCGCTCGGCCCTGCGCAGGCTTCGCCTGCTGGGTCTGGCCTAACGGCCACTGCTATCCATCCCTAAGCCTGCGGCGGCTTCGCCGCCTGTCTCGGCTAGGCCAGCTCCTCTGGGGTCCAGCTTTTAGAAGAGCGGTAAACCGAGCCTTGGAAAATGGCTACTTGTTCGCCTTTTCCGTTATAAATATGGACCTTATAATGGGCCAATTTGGGGTGCAAATACTCTTCTTCGGCCCTCGCTAATAATTTTTCGCCATCCGCCACCGCCAAAGTATGCACAATAGAGGTATTGATCGAGCGGCTTTTTGGACCATGTGCATTGGCCGCAAAAGCCAAGGCTGTATCGGCCAAAGAATAGCAAATGCCGCCATGCGCAATACCAAAACCATTGGTCATCTCGGGACGAACCCGCATGCTTAGCTCGGCAAAACCTGGGCGAATTTCATCTACCTGAATGCCTAGCCATTGGCTAAAGGCATCTTTGGCCAACATCTGTTCGCCCACGATCCATTCTGCTTTTTCTTTAGACATCAAAAGAGGTATTTTCTTGGGCCATTCTTCTCAACAAAGGCGAACAGCGATAACGATCTTCTCGATAAGTATCATAAAGGGCATCGAGTTGCTCTACACAATGAGCGGCGCCCAATTCATTGGCCCAAGCCAATAATCCTTTAGGATAATTGACGCCTTTGGTCATGGCCAAATCAATATCCTTGGCGCTAGCTACCTGCCAAAAGAGGGCATCGGCAGCTTCATTGATTAACATGGCCAGAATGCGGTGCAAAATCTGCTGGCCCAACAGCTCCTCTTTTTGTGGAGCGGGGGCGGTTGCGCCTTCTGCATAATCATAATAGCCACGGCCCGTTTTTCGGCCCAAGAATCCCGCCTCAGCCAAGCGCTTTTGCGTAAAAGCAGGCTTATAGCGAGGATCGTAATAAAAAGCTTTAAAAACGGTTTCGGTCACGGTATAATTGATATCATTCCCGATATAATCCATAAGGGTAAAAGGGCCCATTCTAAAACCTCCCAACTCCTTCATGGCCCAATCAATAGTGGCCACATCAGCAATGCCCTCTTCTAAAATGCGAAGGGCTTCGCCATAAAATGGGCGAGCCACCCGATTGACAATAAAGCCTGGGGTGTCCTTGGCCAATACGGTCAGTTTGCCCCAGCCATCAATAATTGCTTTGGCTTTTTGGGTGGCCTCATTGGCCGTTTGGACCGCTGGAATAATTTCGACCAGCTTCATCAAGGGAGCGGGATTAAAAAAGTGAATCCCCAATACTCGATTTGGATGCTGGCAAGCTGCTGCAATAGAAGCAATAGAAAGCGAAGAGGTGTTAGAAGCCAAAATACAATCCTTGGCCACTAGACTTTCTAGCTCTTGAAAAACGGCCTTCTTAATCTCCAGATTTTCCACAATGGCCTCAATCACTAGGCCCGAATCGGCCAATTTTTCGAGTTCAGAGATGGGCTCAATTCGGCCATAAATGGCTTTGGCCTCTTCTTGGTCCAAACGCCCTTTTTCAACTAAGCGATTGAGAATTTTCTTTAGCTTTCCTAGGGCCTTTTCTAGGGCCTGTGGAAACTTGTCATATAAGTATACAGAATGGCCTTGAGTGGCGGCAATTTGAGCAATGCCGCTGCCCATAGATCCAGCTCCAATAACAGCAACTTTCATGTAAATCACTTTATTTGTCTTGATTAAATTTGGGGGCACGTTTTTCTAAAAAGGCGGCCACCCCTTCCTTAAAGTCAGGCGAATAGCCTGCTTTAATTTGCAAGTCCGATTCTAAATCGAGCTGTTCTTCTAAGGTATTCGTAATAGAAGCATTGAGCAGGCGTTTGGTCCAACCCAAAGCTTGACCAGGCATATTGGCCAAGCGCTCTGCCAATTGTTGAGTGGCGGAGTTTAGTTCCTCTGCGGCCACTACTTTATAAATCATCCCTAGCTCTAGGGCTTCTTGAGCAGTAAACTTCTCGCTGAGCATGAGCATAGCGTTGGCTCTTTGCCAACCTACTAAGCGGGGCAAAATATAGCTTCCGCCGCTATCGGGTACCAAACCAATTTTGCTAAAAGCTTGAGTAAAGCTGGCCTTTTCGCTACAAACTACAAAATCACAAGCCAAAGCGATATTGGCTCCTGCGCCAGCAGCCACTCCTTGCAAAGCGGCAATAATGGGTTTTTCGGTCTGGCGAATTAGGCGAATAATGGGATTGTAATGCTCTTCTAAAATGGCCTCAAAGTTAATCCCATTATTGGGGTCGGTCACTTCATTGAGGTCTTGGCCAGCGCAAAAGCCTTTGCCCTGGGCCGTTAACACAATCACCCGAACGCTTTGGTCCGCAGCGGCTTCTTCCAAAGCGGCAATAAGGGCCAAAGCCATCGGGCGATTGAAACTATTATATTGTTTGGGCCGATTGAGCGACAGCTCTAAAATGGCCCCTTCTTGTTTTTTCAGTAGTAAGTCAGACATATTTGCTTTTTAATGACATTTAAAGTAGTCAAAAGGCTCTTTGCAATCTTGGCATTGATACAAGGCCTTGCAAGCGGTAGAGCCAAACTGGCTCAACTGCTTCGTATTTCTAGAATCGCAACGGGGGCAGGCGGGTTTTGGCGCCTCCCCAAAAAGTGCATCGATGCGGCCCGCCTGCCCCTCAGGAGGAGCAATGCCATAGGCCCGCAGTTTTTTTCGGCCCTCTTCCGTCAGCCAGTCGGTGGTCCAGGCTGGACTAAGCACCATGTTGATTTTTACGGGATGAATGCCTTGGGCCTCTAGTTCTGCTACAATATCAAAGGAAATGGTACTCATAGCGGGACAGCCCGAATAAGTCGGCGTCAAGTCGATTTCTACCCCCTCTTCTTCAAAGGGGCGAATGGCCCGGACCACGCCCATATCCAAAACCGATAGGACCGGAATTTCGGGATCTTTGACCTGAGCCAAATAGCCTTCTACTTCTGCAATTTGTACCGCCATAATGGGATAAAGATTTCTTTAAATAAAGAATTAACGGATTAAAGAAATAACGGAATCTTTATTTCTTTAATGGGCCAAGTGCGGGCCTGGCCACAACAAGCCCTTTAGGGCGCAGTTCGACGACCGAAGGGAGTAACCGCCGCAACATTATATTCAGCGGAGGCCCCAAAACATTACCATTCTGCTCCTGGATAGGTTCTTTGAAGCACCTGCAATTCGGCCAAAAGGTGGCCTAAAAATTCGGTATGACTGCCCTCTTTTCCTCCTTGTTGGAAGGGTTCATAATCGGGTTTTCTGAGGGTAGCTTTGGTCAAAATTTCTTCTACTCGCTCAAAATAAGGCGCTTTGAGCTGTTCTAAATCCACGGCAATGCCAGTAGACAAAAGCGTCTGATCGGTAGCATTGGGCGTGCAAAGCTCGGCGGTATAATCCCAAAGGTCATCTAGGGCCGTTTGCATTTTTTGGCGGCTCAATTCGGTGCCATCGCCTAGGCGGATGCACCATTCGGCGCTAAAGCGAAGATGGTAGCGAATTTCTTTAATCGACTTGCGGGCGATTTCTGCTAGGCGGGCATCGCTGCTATTTTCTAGGGCCTGATAAAAGAGTTGATTATAGGCATCGAAAAGGAATTGGCGCAAAATAGTATAGGCAAAATCCTCATTGGGATACTCTACTAGGAGGGGATTGCGAAACTCTCTTTCGGTCCGAAAATAGGCCAAATCATCTTCTGTGCAGCCATTGCCCTTCAGCTCGGCGGCATATTGATAAAGTGAGCGCGCTTGGCCCATTAGGTCCAAAGAAATATTGGTGAGTGCAATATCTAACTCTAGTTCTGGGGCGTGTCCACAGCATTCTGCTAGGCGTTGGCCCAAAACGAGGTTGCTATCTGCCAATCGGAGGACATAGTCCAGTAAGGCGGCAGCTTGATCCATAAGATTCAGTTTTTTTGGTCTGAGCAAATAGGGCTACATATGGCCCACTTCATCGGGAATATCATAGAAAGTGGGGTGGCGATACACCTTAGATTTTGCTGCCTCGAAGATATATTCGTCTTCGGGTTCAGAGGCCACAATTTGGCTAGAGGGGATCACCCAGATGCTCAAACCTTCATTTCTTCGCGTATATACATCTCTGGCATTTTCTAAGGCCATTTGTGCATCTACGGCATGCAGGCTGCCCACATGTTTGTGCTGCAAACCCGATTTACTTCTGATAAACACCTCCCATAGAGGCCATGATTTCTTATCCATTGCTTGTTATTTTTAATGTTTTGGGGCCTCCGCCTCGCTTCGCTCGTCGGCGCTACGTTACAGGGCTCGCAGGTCTGCTCGGCCCTGCAGCCGCCTTTGGCGGCTTTGGTCTGGCGCTTTGCGCCACCCTTTCACATCGCTAGGCCAATTCCGTTTTAGGCGATGCCCTCTTCCTTTTGGCGGGCGGCTCGCTTCTCGGCATGAGCCATAGCAGCTTCTCTGACCCAGGCGCCATTTTCATGCGCTTTGCGTCTTGTTTTCAGGCGATTTTTATTGCAAGGTCCTCGACCTTTAACCACGGCCCAAAATTCATCCCAATTGATTTTGCCAAAATCGTAATGGCCTCTTTCTTCATTCCATTTGAGGTCTGGATCGGGCAAAGTTACGCCCAAGTATTCGGCTTGGCGGACCGTTGCATCGACAAACTCTTGGCGGAGTTGATCATTTGATTTTCGCTTGATTTTCCAGGCCATAGATTGGGCAGAATGCGTAGATTCTGCATCACTTGGTCCAAACATCATGAGAGAGGGCCACCACCAGCGATTTACGGCATCTTGTAGCATTTTTCGCTGCTCTTCGGTGCCTTGGCTAAGGGCCAAAAGAATTTCGTAGCCTTGGCGCTGATGAAAACTTTCTTCCTTACAAATGCGCACCATAGCGCGGGCATAAGGACCATAAGAGGTGCGGGTTAGCATTACTTGGTTCATAATGGCTGCACCATCAACCAACCAGCCCACCGTTCCGATATCGGCCCAAGTTTGGGTGGGGTAATTAAAGATGCTAGAATATTTGGCCTTGCCAGTTAGCAATTGCTCAAATAGCTCATCTCGGTTGATGCCCAAAGTTTCGGCAGCGCTATACAGGTAAAGGCCGTGGCCGGCTTCATCTTGCACCTTGGCCAAAAGGGCCACTTTACGGCGGAGGCTGGGCGCTCTCAAAATCCAGTTTCCTTCAGGTAGCATACCCACTACTTCAGAGTGTGCATGCTGAGAAATCTGGCGAATTAGGGTTTTGCGGTACGCCTCTGGCATCCAATCTTTGGGCTCTATTTTTTGTTCGGCATCTACCTTAGCTTGAAAACGCGCTTCTAATTTTGCAATATTGATTGACTTGGTCATAAATATTCTATTTTATCATCTTAGTCAGGATAGACTTAAGGCTCGATTCTTTAATATAAGGAAAAATACGAACGCTTGTTCGTACGCTCAATTAAATATCATCAAAATCGAGCATGATTTCTTCTGATTTGGGGTAAGCTTGGCAACTGAGAACGAGGCCATCGGCTACCTCTTCTGGTTCTAGGGCATAATTGACCATCATCTCCACTTCACCTTTTTTGAGTCGGGCCTTGCAGGTGCAGCAAACGCCCCCTTTGCAAGCAAAGGGCAGGTCAGCACCTTCCTTCATAGAGGCATCCAATAAATTATCTTGGCCAAAGGGCAAATCAAACATAAAGCTGCGGCCATCTACACGGACCTCTACTTTGGCGACTTTCCCTTGGTTTTCTTTTTTAATTTCTGGTTTTTTCTGGCCCTTTTGGTTGGTTCCAAACAGTTCAAAGTGAATATTTTTTTGAGGAATGCCCTTATTGGCCAAGCCTTCTTTGAGGGCAAGAATCATGGTTTCTGGTCCACAAAGGAAACATTCATCAACTGTATTGAGATCGACCAAAGTTTGGCTAATGGCCTCAAACTTTTGGGCATCGATGCGGCCAAAAAGGATATCTTCATCTAGTTTTTCGCGGCTGAGGATATAAATGATCGTAAAGCGCTCTAAGTACTTATTTTTCAGGCCTTCTAATTGCTCATGAAAAATAATATTTCGGGTATTTTTATTGCCATAAAGCAAAGTAATCTGGCTATTGGGTTCTGTTTCTAGGGTCGTTTTGATAATCGACATCATGGGTGTAATGCCACTACCTGCGGCCACACAGAAATAGTGTTTACTTTGTTGGGGGTCTAAATCTGTATAGAAATTTCCCATAGGGGGCATAGCCAAGAGCTCATCACCTACCTTTAGAGTTTCATTGGCAAAAGTAGAGAACTTACCGCCGGGCAATAATTTGACGGCCACCCGAAGCTCTTGGTCTAGGGGGCTAGAGCAAATCGAGTAACTACGGCGAACATCTTCTCCATTGATTTTGGTTTGCAGGGTCAGGTATTGGCCCTGAACAAACTTAAACGTCTCTTGGAGGTTTTGGGGGATGGCAAAAGCCAAAGAGCGGCAATCCTCTGTTTCTTGGCGAACATCAGACAATTGGAGTGGATATAATTCGGTCATATATAGTCAGTGTTTTTTAAATTCAATCTTCAGTGGTTAGGCGGCCAAAGAAAAAGGCCCAGCCTTAGCTATTTGGTGGAGCGGCCTAGCGATGTACAAGGGTGGCCCTCAGGGCCAGACCAAGCCAGCTTGCTGGCGAAGGGCCGAGCAGACCTGCGAGCCCTGAAACGTAGCGCCCGCCGAAGGCGGGAGGCCCCAACTAATACTTCAGTAACTTTTCTAAAGCAGCTTGGACCTTTTGGCTAGAGGGGAGCATGGCTTTTTCTAGATTTTCGTGCAAAGGGATAGCGGGTAAATCTTCTGCGCCTAAAGTTTGGACGGGGGCATCGAGTGACTCGAAGCAATTTTCTTGGATTCGGGCGGCGATACTTTGGGCAAAAGTGCAATTTACAGGCTCCTCGGTGAGGACTAGGCAGCGGTGATGTTTTTTGAGCTGGGTATAAATCATTTCGGTATCTAGAGGAGCCAAAGTGCGGAGATCTAGAATGGAAACTTGGCCGGGGAAAGCCTTGGCCGCATTAAGGGCCCAATGCACGCCCATACCATAAGAAACGACCAAAGCCACGGGGCCTTCCGCCTTTTTATCTTCGCTGGCTTCTAGGACCATATTGGCTTGGCCAAAAGGCAAAGCATAATTGCGATCGGGCATAATCGTTCGGGCGGCGGCGGTGCCAGGCACCTTAGACCAATACAGCCCTTTGTGTTCAAAAATGACGACGGGATTGGGGTCTAAATAAGCCGACTTCATCAAGCCTTTTAGGTCGGCGCCATTACTAGGGTAAGCAATCTTAATTCCTTTGATATTAGTGAGGACTGATTCTACGCTAGAAGAGTGATAGGGTCCACCACTACCATAAGCGCCGATAGGCACACGGAGAATCATGCTTGCGGGCCATTTTCCGTTAGAGAGGTAGTAAGACCGGCTAACCTCTGTAAACAACTGATTGAGGCCGGGCCAGATATAATCGGCAAACTGGACCTCTACGATAGGGCGAAGGCCAGTAGCGGCCATGCCCACCGTACTTCCAATAATAAAGGCCTCTTGGATGGGCGTATTAAACACTCGGTCATCGCCAAACTTTTGGGCCAGGGTGGCGGCTTCGCGGAAGACCCCACCTAAGCGGCCGCCCACATCTTGGCCATAGAGCAAACATTCGGGGTGGTCCTCCATGAGTTCTTGAACGGCAAAGAGAGCAGAATCCACCATCACTTTTTCCTCTCCATTGGCTGGGCGGCGTTCGCCTTGTTCGCTGCTAACAGGCGTGGGGGCATAAACATGTTTAAAAATATCTTCTGCTTGAGGGTCTTCTTGGGCCAGGGCGCGTTCAAAATCGGCTTGTACCTTTTCTTTGGCGGCTTGTTCGATCTCTTCAATATCGCTTTGGCTAAAGCCTTCAGTGAGCATTTGGCGGATAAAAATGGGTGTAGGATCTAATTTGCGCTGTTCTTCGAGGTCGTCTCGATACCACTCCATACGCACTCCAGAAGTGTGGTGATTGAGCAAGGGCACCGAAGCGTGTAGTAAAAAGGGGCGACGTTCTTTGCGCATGATGCGCAGAATATCTTGAATCTCGAGATAGCTCTCTAAAAAGTTATTGCCTTGGATTTGGCGGGCCTCGATGCCGTGAAAACCTTGAATATATTCAAAGGCATTTTGGGCGCGGGTTTCTTCGGCATTGGCAGAAATATCCCAGCCATTATCTTGGACCACATACAAAATGGGAAACTGTTTGAGGGCGGCCATTTGGAAAGCTTCTGCCACCTCACCCTCTGTAACTGAAGCATCGCCCAAAGAGCAAACTGCAATAGGGAGTTGGCCCTGAAAATCTTCGGTATAAAGGCCCATTTTTTCTTTGTACTGGATTCCCATGGCTACTCCGGTGGTGGGAATAGCTTGCATCCCTGTGGCCGAAGATTGGTGGGGAATTTTGGGTTTATCCTCATCCTTTAGGCTGGGGTGCGAATAATACGTTCGGCCTCCAGAAAAGGGATCATTTGCTTTGGCGAGCAATTGCAGCATCAAATCATAGGGCTGCATACCAATAGCCAGCAAAAGTGCATCATCGCGGTAATAGGGGGCCACAAAATCTTGAGGAAGCAATTGGCTACCTAAGGCCACTTGCAAAACTTCATGCCCTCTAGAAGTGGCATGCACATACTTAGAGACCAACTTGAAATTATCTTCATAAAGGCTGGCCATAGCTCTAGCTTGGCTGGCCAAAAAGAAAGATTGGCGCAAAGTCGCCTTATCGATTTGGGTGCTCATATTGCTTTCCATAAGTAGTTTATTTCTCTTGATTGAATTGGGCGAGCTAAATAATACGAACAAATGTTCGTTTCTATAAATTTGGTTTCAAAAAAAAGGCCTTCAAGCATTTATTTTTGAATTCCTTTGAGCAAAATGCGCAGCACTTGTTCCTCTAATTCGCTGGCGGTAAGTTCGCTATTCCGATGATTCCAATTGGGTAGCCAGTGAATAGCATTGAGCAGGGCATAAAGCAAGAGCTCTGTATCTAAATTTGGCAATTCTTCCTTAGCTACGGCTTGCTGAATAATGGATCTAAAGCGATTTTCATAATCTTTGCGCAGGGCTCTAAACTCTTCGAGTTGGGGGCTACTGAGGTGTTTCCACTCATCATTGAAGACCGTTAGGCTACTGACCTCTTTGAGGGCCTTGCGAATATGGAAGCGCAGCAGGCGTTCAATTTTTTGGCCTTGGCTAATGGGCAGCTGCTCGACCTCTTGCATGGCTTTGAGAAAATCTTGGGCATGTTCAAAACAAATTTGCTGCAAAATCTCTTCTTTGGATCCGATGTAGTTATATAGGCTAGAGGCTCGAAGCTCTACTCGCTCGGCTAGGTCGCGCATGGAAGCTGCTTGATAGCCTTTTTCTTTAAAGAGTTGAGCGGCGGCTCGATAAATTTGAGATTTTTTGCTTTCTTTTTCTAAACTAGGCATAAGTTTTATTTTCATTTTGGCCCAAAGGAAATCGAGCGTTTTCCAAAATTACAAAAAAGCCCCAACTTTTGCCTAAGGCTTGGAAAGGGCCCTCGGCCTAGCGATGCGAAAGGGGGCGGCGAAGCCGCAGACCGAGGCCGTTAGGCCGAAGGGCCGAGCAGACCTGCGAGCTGCGAAACGTAGCGCCTGCCGCAGGCAGGAGGCCCCAAAAAATAAACATCCTCTTATTTCTTCAATTTTTATCTGATGAAAGCGCCTTTACGACTGGGATTATGGGCTTGGCCCAAAGCAGAAAAGCAAGTGCTACTGGCCAGTTTGCAAAGCATAAAGCATTGGGAATTGGGGGAGGAAAAACTGGGAGCTTCTATTTTGCCTTTTTCGGCTTTGGCTGATTTGAGTGCCAGTCAAGTGCGTCAATTGGGGCAAATATTTTGCTGGGCGCCCGAAATCAGCTGGGAAGATTATCAAGATTTATTGGCTCGGCAGGTGTTGGTATTTCGGGCGCCTTTCGCCATTTTTGTGCAGCAGCTTTTGCCCTTTCTGCAAGCTTGGTGGAAGGAGCAAATGGCCTTGGATCAGGAAGAGGAGGCTATTTTGGCCGAATTTGCCGAGCTAGGGCTTTGGGGGCAAAGCAAACTGATGATTCGTCTCTTTAAACGAGCCAAACTTTTGGCCCAAAGCAAGGACTTTGTCTTTTTGCAAGGGCCAGCAGGTAGCGGAAAAAGCTGGTTGGCGGGGGCCATGCATGGCCTTTCTCCCTTCGAGCAAGAGCCCTTTATGAGGGTTAGCCTGATGGACCACAAACTGGAAGATTTGGAGCGCTTGCTTTTTGGCCAAGGCAAAAAAAAAGGCCGTGAACGGCATTTTGGCCTGCTCTCTAGCCGAGGATTTCAGGCCCTCTTGATTCAACATATAGAGCTACTGCCCTTTGACTTACAAGAACTATTGGCCAAATTATTAAAAGAAGAAAAATACATTTTACCCCAAGGCGATAGTCCCGTTTTTCTCAACCAAAAATTGTATCTGAGTAGCAGCAAAGATCTCGATTATTTGCAAGAACAAAAGAAGTTTTCTAGCCAACTACTCCAGCAACTAAAAGAAAGGAAACTACGCATTCCCTCTTTGTCAGAAAGAGGAAAAGGCGAATTGATTCAGCTTAGCCAGCAGTTTTTAAGACAGTTTTGTGAAGAGCAGGGCCTGCAGCTAAAGAGCCTGCAAAAATCGGCACAAAACCGCCTGAAAAATTGGTACTTTAGCGAAAACCTCCGCGAGCTCAAACAACTGATCGAACGCTCGGCCCTACTGAGCACTGGCCGTTTTATTAAGAGTAAAGACCTTTGGCTAGAAGATGACTTTAAACAAGAGGTCCAACAATGGATCAAAAACGGAAGCAGCATGCAAGCCTACCAACGACAAATTATTAGGCATCAACTCTATGTCCAAAAGAATCATGTTGTCAAAGCCGCTCAGGCCCTAGGTATCGGAAAATCCACCATTTACCGCATCTTAGAACAAGAAGAATAAATAGCAAAATATGACTGCTCTACACATCCAATTAGGTCGCCTAAAACAGTTAGTGGGCCAAGAAGAGGAACAATGGCGCCCCTTTCTTCTTGATTTCGCTCAAGAACTTCAACAGATGCAAGCAGCCCTAAAAAGCGCCAAAATCAATAATAATTGGTCCAAAATTAGCCAACTACTACATCAACTAAAAAGCAATTTATATTTGTTTGGCTGCCTAGAAGCTTATCAAAATGCCCAAGATTTAGAGGCTTTTACTCAACTGAAATCTCCAAAAATGAGCCTGTTTACAGACAGCTTTCAAGACTTTTTAAGTCTGCTTAAATGCATAGAACTAGAGGCCCAAAACTGGCCCAAATAAACATTTTTCGTATATATAACGAATTCTTTAATTAAAGAATTAACGAAATAAAGATTCCGTTAAATAAAGAAATCTTTATACTGAAAATCAATAACTTAGGGCAAGTTAAGCCAAAAACCAAGGCCCTAATATTTTCAAGTAGCAGGTTTTAAATCAATTTAATAACGCTATTTAGGGGCTTCCCCTTCGGCCCTCTGGGCCTGCGGGTCGGGCTGTCTCACAGCTCGCTATTCGCTCGGCCCTGCGCCCCAAAAAACGCCGAGCGTTTTTTGGGGCTGGGTCTGGCCTGCCGGCCACTGCTGCCCATCCCTAAGCCGGCTCGCTGCGCTCGCCTCTGTCCGCAAAATGAGGCCAGCAGCGCAAAAGGCCCTCAGTTCACTTATGAGCGACTTTCACCAACCGTCTGGACCCAATACACCACAACGGGATTTAAATCGCTTAGGCGGGCCGCCAGGGGGCTTAAACGGCCAACTGGTTGCAAATAGCAAACCCCAATGACGAGAAGGGGCCATTTTTTTTTCAAAATTCAGATTCGCCCCCAGTTTTCGCCAAGGCCAAGCAGCCACCCACCCAAAAGGCCCTCAGTTCGCTTCTAAGCGACTTTCACCAACCGTCTGGACCCAATACACCACAAAGGGATTTAAATCGCTTAGGCGGGCCGCTAGGGGCTTTAAACGGCCAACTGGTCGCAAATAGCAAACCCCAAGG